>NZ_BMWT01000022.1 GCF_014651375.1 Tateyamaria omphalii | reverse complement strand
GCGGTGGTGGCCGTCTGGGCCAGGACCAGCGCGGGTTCTGCATCCTGGAGCATGAAGCGCAGGCGGTCTTCGGGATAGTCCGGGTCGAGCGGCAGGTAGGCGGCGCCGGCCTTGAGGATGCCCAGCAGGCTCACGATCATTTCGGGCGCGCGGTGCTGGCAGATGCCGACGATGTCTTCGGGTCCGATGCCGCGTGCGATCAGGGCATGGGCGACCTGGTTGGCCCGGGTGTTGAGGTCTGCGTAGCTGAGCTGCGTGTCTTCAAAGAGCACTGCGGTGGCGGTTGGCACGGCCGCGGCCTGGGCCTCGAACAATGCGGCGACGGTGTCGTGCGGCACGGGGCGGTCCGTGTCGTTCCAGTCGACGAGGATGCGCTGCCGTTCTGCGGCGCTCAGCACGTCGATGTCGCCGATGCGGATGTCGGGATCGTCGCAGATTGCGTCGAGCAGGCGGATGTAGCGGTCGGCGATGGCCTGCGCGGTGTCGGCGTCAAACAGATCG
>NZ_BMWT01000021.1 GCF_014651375.1 Tateyamaria omphalii | reverse complement strand
CAAAGCGCAGGCCGTTTTCCATCGCGATCGGCGCGATCAGTTCAACACCAAACGACACGTTGTCGCCCGGCATCACCATCTCGGTGCCCTCGGCCAGCTGAACCGTGCCCGTCACGTCCGTCGTACGGAAGTAGAATTGCGGACGGTAGTTCGCAAAGAACGGCGTGTGACGGCCACCCTCTTCCTTGGTCAGGATGTAGGCTTCGGCCTCGAACTTGGTGTGCGGTGTCACCGAACCCGGCTTACACAGAACCTGGCCACGCTCAACCGCGTCACGGTCGATACCACGCAGCAGCGCGCCGATGTTGTCGCCTGCTTCACCACGGTCCAGCAGCTTGCGGAACATTTCCACGCCTGTGCAGGTCGTTTTCTGCGTGTCCTTGATGCCGACGATTTCGATCTCGTCGCCCACGTTGATCACGCCACGCTCCACACGACCGGTCACAACCGTACCACGACCGGAGATCGAGAACACGTCCTCAACCGGCATCAGGAAGGGCTGGTCAACCGCACGCTCAGGCGTCGGGATGTATTCGTCCACAGCCGCCATCAGCTCTTTGATCTTGTCTTCGCCGATGTTGGCATCACGGCCTTCCATCGCCGCCAGCGCGGAACCCGCGATGATCGGTGTGTCGTCGCCGGGGTACTCATAGGTGTCCAGCAGTTCGCGGACTTCCATTTCCACCAGTTCCAGCAGCTCTTC
>NZ_BMWT01000020.1 GCF_014651375.1 Tateyamaria omphalii | reverse complement strand
ACGGTGCCCTGCAAGCAGCTTGCAGGTGTCATCGATGAAATCGATCAGCACCCCGACATTTTCCATATCCCTTCGAACAAGGAAGACGAAGGGATGGGCCTGTGCGCCGGTGCCTGGATGGGGGGCAAGCGCCCTGCCATCATCATGCAGAACACGGCCATTGGCGTGACCATCAATACGTTGGCGACCTTGATCCAGTACTACCGGATGCCGCTGCCCATGCTGATCAGCTACCGTGGTGAGCTGCGCGAGCCGGTGGCTTGCCAGGTTGAAATGGCGGTCCACACCAAGGCACTGCTCGCGCAGATGAACATCCCCACCTACCACTTCCATCATCAGAAGGACGTGGAAGAGCTGGATATGATCCTGAAATACACTTTCATGTGCAACAAACCCGTGGCGATCCTGACGGACGCCAACTTCTGGGGAGGCTATGGCGACCAATGATCCGTTCTGAAATCCTTCGCGAAATTGCACCGATCCTGCGTGATCAGTTGATTGTCTGTAACATCGGCATCCCCAGCCAGGAGCTGCATGCCATCGACGATCAGCCCACGAATTTCTACATGCTGGGCACGATGGGGCTGGCCTCGTCCATTGGTCTTGGCTTGGCGCTGGCGCAGCCCAAGACGGTCATCTCGATTGACGGGGACGGGTCGGTTCTGACGAACCTTGGCACGCTGCCCACGATCGGGAACAACATGCCGCCGAACTTTATCCTGATGATCATCGACAACGGGTCCTATGGTTCGACCGGGGATCAGCCGACCTATACGGGCCGCAAGACGGATCTGGCGGGCATGGCGCGTGCGGCGGGCTGTGACAACGTGGTCGAGGTGCAGGACGTGGACACCGGCGCTGCGCTGCAAGAGGCGATTGATGGACAGGTTGGCACGGTGATGATCGTGAAATGCGACAGCGGCAAC
>NZ_BMWT01000019.1 GCF_014651375.1 Tateyamaria omphalii | reverse complement strand
CGCTCATATGTATCCGGCCTACTGGTCGACACGGGGGTCGTGGCCTTGTTGGGGTTACGCTCGCACCGTGATCTCATTACCGGACAAGTCATTGTCGACTTTTTGGGCCGTCAGATTTTGGGGGCGTAGTTTTTCCGTTCCATGCTTTCGATCTATCGCGAACTCCTTTGGGCCGCTTCGGCTCAGACGCCGATAGCAACCTCGTCTCTTGGCGCATCAAACGCCGTTTTGTGTCTCAATATGCTCCATGCCATTCGCGCGAGCTTGTTGGCCAGCGCGACGGCCGTTTTGTTTCGATGCATGCGTTCGCAAGCGCGTGTTAGCCATTCGCCAAAGCTGAAGTCGGGCCAACGATGTGGGCGCATCATGATGATCTTCGCCGCTTGAACGAACAACATCCTCAGATACCTACTGCCGCGTTTGGTAATGCGGCCAAGGACCGTTCGTCCTCCGGTGCTGTACTGTCGGGGAACCAATCCCACCCAAGCCGCAAAATCACGCCCGCGATCAAACGCCTCTCCTTCACCGATGGCAGCGACCATCGCCGTCGAGATCATCGGGCCGATACCGGGCACCGTCATGACGTTGACGCAGTTGTCCTCGGTTCGGCTGATCTCTTCGATCTCCGAAGACACCTTATCGATCCGGTTGTCCATCCACATCCAGTCACCGTAGAGGCCGATCAGGATCGACCGCATTCGAGGCGATATCTCGTCCTTGCGCTCTTCCAGGATCGTCTCGAACGAGTTCTTCAGAGCCCGCAAACCTTTGCGCACCGTGATGCCCTGTTCGATCAGAAAGGCCCGGATCTGGTTGATGGTCGCCGTCCGGCGCGACACCAAACGCGATCTGACCCTGTGCAGTGCTTGAAGATCGAGCTGATCCTGGCTCTTCTCGGAAACCGTCTGCAGGTTCGGCCGAAGCGCAGCTTCAGCGATTGCCTCTGCATCGTTGTAGTCGTTCTTCTGCCCTTTGCTGAACGGCTTCACATAGATCGCAGGGATTATCCGAGGCTCGAAGCCCATCTCGCGAAGTGTCCGGCTGACAAAGTGGGCGCTCAAGCATGCCTCCATGCCCACAATGCAGCGCGGCAGCTTCTCGAATGTTGCAACTAATGCGAGGCGCTTGATCTGCTTACGCAGAACCCGCTGCCCAGACGGATCGAAGCCCACAATGTGGAAAGTGTCTTTGCCAATATCGATGCCGATCGACATCAGCTCATCAAAGTCTTTGTTCGCCATGCTACTTCTCCA
>NZ_BMWT01000018.1 GCF_014651375.1 Tateyamaria omphalii | reverse complement strand
AAGCACATCCAGAAACGCGGACGACAAAGCTGAAGCATCCAAAACGCCCAGAAGCTCAAGCACCAAAGGCATGTTGTACAACGCCGTCGGTCCCTCAGCCCTAAACAAAAACCAAAGACGGTCCTGAGCGGAAGACGTCCTCGCCCTGTCGCCCTGATGACGGGCGTGCAAGGCTATGCGGGACACACCGCAACCCTTTGTGATCAATGGCAGCAACTGTGCGACAGTCGGATGCGCAAACAAGTCGGCAATACTCAGATCAACATCAAAATGCGTGCGAATGCGCCCCGTCAGTTTGACCGCCAGCAACGAGTGCCCGCCGACATCAAAGAAGTTGTCGTCCGACCCAATATACTCGAGGTCGAGAACTTGGCAGAACAGCGTAGCCAGCTCTTGCTCTCGGCCTGACCTGATATGGCTCGGCGCTTGAACGTCATAGCTTGGCTCTGGCAGGCTTCGGCGATCAAGCTTACCGTTCGGTGTCAGCGGAAATGCATCCATTTTGACAATGGCGCTCGGGACCATGAAACCGGGAAGCTTCCGGCCCAGGACTTGCTGAATATGCCGCGGTTCCGGATCGCAACCGGGATTGCACACAACATAACCCACCAGAATGGTATCTGTAATGTCCTCGCCCGAACCAATGACGACAGCTTCGGCAATGTCGTTACTGTCGATCAGGGCAGCTTCAATCTCGCCCGGTTCCACCCGGAACCCACGCACTTTTATCTGATGGTCTTCACGTCCAAGATACTCAAGCGCTCCGTCGGCGCGCCAGCGTACTATGTCTCCCGTGCGGTACATACGCGTGCCGGGTGCACCAAACGGGTTTGCCACAAACCTATTTGCTGACAAAGACGGGCGGTGCCAGTAGCCCCGTGCCAGACCGACACCCGCGATGTATAATTCACCGCGGGCCTGAGGCGCGACTGGACGCAACCCCTCATCAAGGACATAGGCCTGCATATTATCGACCGGTCGACCAATTGGTACGATCGGTTGGCCGTCGAATTCGCATGTCCAGTGGGTTACGTCGATGGACGCTTCAGTTGGCCCGTAGAGATTGTACAGACTGCAGTCGAAACGTTGGCCAAACAAGTCACGCTGATGCGGTGCAAGCGCCTCACCACTGCAAAAAACCCGGCTCAGCGACGCACATGGCGGCAGGCCGCGGGTGTTCAAAAATGCCTGCAGCATCGAAGGGACAAAGTGCATTGAATTCACTTGGCTTTGCTCAATCACCGCAGCCAGCGCCATGGGGTCTTTGTGAGCGCCCGGTGGCGCAACAACCAGGCCCGCACCAACCACCAAAGGCAGGAACACTTCCCAGACCGAGACATCAAAACTGAGTGGTGTTTTCTGCAAGATCCGGTCCGACATGGAGAAACCGTATTGATCCCTCATCCACTGCAGATGCGCCGTCAGAGATCCATGGGAAGTTACTACCCCCTTTGGAGTTCCGGTGGATCCGGATGTGTAGATCATGTAGGCGGGCGAGAGGGGTTTG
>NZ_BMWT01000017.1 GCF_014651375.1 Tateyamaria omphalii | reverse complement strand
CAACCAAGTGATGCGCAACGGGCCACCTGGTCCGTCTTTATTCTGACATCAACAAGGATTGATCAATGTCCCTATTTGACCCCGACGCCCTGAACTCCGGCCCTGCAAAAGCTTTGCAGGACTTTGCAAAAAGTAACGACGACGCGCCTGCGGTGCTCATGGAAATTGCACGCGGCGGTTTGTCGGTCCGTAATGCGGCTGGAACGACTGAGCGCGATGGCAATGAGGCTGCCAGCACGGACAACACATTTGAAGTTGGATCGCAGACCAAGATGATGACATCCGTGATTGTGCAACAGCTGGTCGGAGAAGGGGCTATTGATTTCGACGCCCCCCTGGCAGAGCAGATGGACATCACCGGCCTTGAGGACATCCCCAACATCGGAGAAGTCACGGTGCGCGAGTTGCTGGCAAATCGGTCCGGTATCCCTGATTTCGACACGATCCCGGGTCAGGGTGACTTGCCGGCATTCATCGAACAACTTTTGGCCAATCCAACTCAGCCATTGGGGCCTGACGGCTTGTTGGCGCTTGTCTCAGATCAGCCTGCTGACTTTGCGCCGGGTGAAAGCTACGCATACTCAAATACAAACTACCTGCTTCTACAGAAACTGATCGAACAAAAGACAGGCGACAGTTTTGCAGAAGTGATGTCCGACCGTATTTTCTCGGTTGCTGGCATGGATGACAGCTCAATGAGGTCCGAAGGCCAAACAGACGGTATGCTGCGGTCCTATGCGGAGCTTTTCCCTGGCAATGTCCTGGACGTCACAGATGTACCCATTGATTTTGGTGCAGCTGGCGGTGCTGTATCGACGACTTCAGACATGATCCGCTTCATGGATGCGTTACTGGTCTCTCGCACGCTGCTGCCACCCGATCAACTGGAAGAGATGCTGGATTTCCGTGCAGCGGATGGCACTCCAAGTCTGGATGGAGAAAGCCTTGGTCTGTCGTCAGGCATCGCGTTTGGGCAACAGTTCATTGGATTTGCGGGCGGTACCCTGGGCACCAACACAGCGACCTTCCTGCATGTCGAATCCGGAACTATCTTTTCGATTGCAGCGACGCTTTCCGAAGTCGAACCAACCGTGCTTTTGGTTCAGGCGTTTTCCGCAATTTACAACGATGAGTCATGGGCCAGCTTCGATCCATCGGACGAAAGCTTTACGATTGATGGCACAGCGGCCGAAATTTCGCTGACAGAGGATGAAGATGCACCCGGCGGACCAGAAACCGTGTTGGAACTGGGCAACGCCAGCCTGACCTTCGAAGGTCGGCTGAGTGATCTGGACACGGGCCGCTTTACCTTTTCGGACGGCTCGACCCTGTCGATCGGCACTGATGGTCGCGACTTCATTGACGTTCTCCGTCAAACACCAGATGCAGCGCACAGCGACAACCAACTGATCGGCGGCTCCGGCAATGATCATCTGCGTGGTGGCCATGGCGACGACAAGATCGACGGGGGTGAAGGACGCGATTTCATCCGGGGGCGCGATGGTGATGACAGCATTTCCGGTGGCGAGGGAAATGACTTTCTGCGCGGCGATCACGGGGATGACATCATCGACGGGGGTGACGGGCGCGATCACGTCCGTGGCGGTCACGGCGACGATACGTTGTCCGGCGGGGATGGCGATGACATGATCCGTGGTGGTGAGGGTGACGACATACTGAACGGCGGCACCGGGCGTGATCTGATGTGGGGCGGTGAAGGGGCAGACACCTTCGTCTTCCAGGAAAACTCTGGTCAGGATCGCATCTTTGGTTTCGACGCAGACGAAGACCGCCTGGATTTCTCGGAAACCGGACTGAGTTTCGAAGACCTGCAGATCGAAACCTATGGCTCCTACACACGGATCAGTTATGGCGATTCCGAACTGTCCGTCTTTAGCAACTCCTGCGAGCCCTTGACGGAAGACAGTTTTATCTTCTGAAGACGCGAAGGAAAAAGCGGGCGCGCACCACGATGCGCGCCCGCCATTTTAAAACTGCGGTTACATCATGGACCCCACACACCTGAACTTCGACGTTGAA
>NZ_BMWT01000016.1 GCF_014651375.1 Tateyamaria omphalii | reverse complement strand
AAGCACATCCAGAAACGCGGACGACAAAGCTGAAGCATCCAAAACGCCCAGAAGCTCAAGGGCTCTTGTGATGTTGTACAATGTCTCATGGCGATTGGCCCGGTACTGATACCAAAGACGTTTCTGCTCGTGAGAAGCCGGGAAATTGTTCGCCTGCACAGACGCGGCAACAGATTCTTTGTCGGGTGTCAGTGCAGCACCTTCAATCGGTACGGCCTTGCCGATTTCCTCGGATAGGCATGTGCTGATTGCATCGAGGCTTTCCTGGTCGCGGAACAGTTCATTATGCGCACCCGGGATGTCGCGCACTGTGAAAGTGCCGGTGCTGACATTGGACCAGCCGCGAATAGTGTCGGTGTTCTCGCTCTGAGATGCAGACAGAAACACAACATTTCCGTCATAGGGCTGCGGTCTGTACATTGCCCGCAACTCGTTCAGCTTGAGGAAAAAAGCGTGATAAGCTCGCAGGTCCTCAAAGGTAAAACTCTGAGGGAAGTTTGATTTATCGGACCTTTTGATATCATTCAGGATGGTTTCGATCTTTTCATCGTCGGACACACGGAAAAAACGAGCATCTTTGGCTTCAATCCAGCTTGGGATCCGGCCCAGACAGATGTTGATGAATGTTGTCCAAATAATGCGATCAAAGACGGGTTCGCCGACATCAAAGGGTGTCTTGAAAGGTGAATCGATCAATACAACCAGAGCAATCTCGCGGCCCACTTCGCTAAGCTGCCTTGCCATCTCAAAGGCGATGTTGCCGCCCATTGAATAGCCACACAACAATAGCGGCGCATCCGGTGCCGACTGGTTGATATCGTCCGCATACCAGGTTGCCAGCGCTTCCAGGTTTTCCGGGAAGTCATGCGCGTCGTAAAAGTCCATGGCACTGACGCCATACATTTCGATCGGGCCATCATTTGGCAGGTGTTTGACATCGAACTTGTTGTAGAAGTTCGCGCCGCCCGAAATGGAATGGATGCAGTACAGTGGCGGGCTGCTGCCTTCCTGAAGCCAGATAAGAGGAGACTTCTGGATAGGCTCTGCGGTGCGCTGTATCCCATTCGCAGTCAGTAGCAAAAGCTCCGGCTTTAACGCCTTCAAGTCCCTCATGATTGCATCGCTGAGAGGGCCGCGCGGTGACCAGAACTTTAGCTTGTCACCCTCCCCCCAAAGCCGGATGCCGTCCGCAGAAAGAGTGTGGATCAGGTTTGCCGCTGCAGTATGCCGATCACTTTGCATCAGATTTCACCCTGGTGTTCGGACATCAACCCACGCAGTTCGTTGGCAACATGCTCCACTGTCGGGCGCTCGTAAAACGCGGTCAGAGCAAGGCTCGCTCCGGTTCTGTTTCGGATTTCAGCCAGGACGATCAATGCCGACAAAGAATGCCCGCCAACATCGAAAAAGTTCTCGGTAACGCTCAGGTCGTCAACCTCCAGCACTTCGGAGAATACCTCAGTCACAACGGTTTCGCGGATGTTGCGGGGCTTTGTCCTGATGTTGGCCCGTACTTCGGGTGCGGGCAGGCTTTTGCGGTCGAGTTTGCCACTATGCGTCTTGGGCAACGCATCAAGGATCACAAAATGTGCAGGCACCATGAATTGGAGCAGGCGCGAGGACACAAATTCCCGAATTTCATCAGCGTCGACCGGTTCACCACCATTTGCCACAATGTAGGCAACCAGAACCTGTTCATCATTGACACCCGGACGGGCAACGACGGCCGCGTCCCCGACGGCATGATGCTGCCTTACCGCGGCTTCCACTTCTCCGATTTCAATGCGAAATCCGCGGATTTTGATCTGATCGTCAGATCGCCCGACATACTCGATAGTGCCATTCTTACGCCACTTGCCAATATCACCTGTGCGATACATTCGCGTACCGTCAGCCGCAAACGGATTGGGCAAAAACCGGGACGCCGTCAGCGCGACCCGATTGCAATAGCCCCGCGCAAGGCCATCGCCCGCAATAAAAAGCTCCCCTGCCACATTGGGCGGGCAAGGACGCATAAAACGGTCAAGGATGTAGATCCGCACATTGTCCACGGGGCGCCCAATCGGCACATGATCGTACGGGTTCTCTTCATCCAGATCATAAAATGCCGCATCCCAGAACTCAGACGCGCCATAGGTGTTTATCAGCCTTTCACTGGGGAAAGCGGCCTTGATGTCAGCCGCCTGCTCACGGCCCAGCTTCTCACCGCCAATGATCCAGTAATCGACCTTGCCCAGGACCGGCTGGTTCAGATCAGCGGTCAATGCCAGCTTGTGCAGAATGGAAGGCACAAAGGCTGTCCGAAGCTTGATACCATCCGGCAGGTCAGCTGGCGCGACACCTGCAAACAGGTCTTCAAGCTTCTTAGCTATGACGATGGGTTGCCCCGTGGTTAGAGACGAGAACACTTCCCAGATGGAATCCACAAAGGAAACTGACGTTTTCATCAAGCTGGCGTTGCTGCCACCGACATTCTGATCCCACGCAATACGGTTCACGAGGCATGAGTTTGTGCCGAGGACGCCCTTTGGAGTTCCGGTGGATCCGGATGTGTA
>NZ_BMWT01000015.1 GCF_014651375.1 Tateyamaria omphalii | reverse complement strand
ACCTCTGCAGAACCAATTGTGCTTTGCAAATCCGAATTGGGATCCAGCGGCAACCCAGACATGGTCTTGACCCAATAATCGGCCGTCTCCTGTGAGGGGGGTTCAACAGGCTGAGACATCAGGTAAATGTTGTTCTCGGCTCGTTCTTTCGGCACCGACCGGGTCACAACCTGAAACACGTGTGAGTACCGATTCTTCTGAAGCGATGTTTGCACGTCTGCAGGCAAACGCTTCCAGCGGTGCACAAATTCTGTCATTTCTGGCGTCCGCACCACGAACTCGGCCTGTTCGATGCTCATACCTTGGGATTCGAGCAAATTCTGGACATTCTTGATACCAAAAAAACGCACGTGAGTCCGGTCCAACAGGCCCCAGTCGCGATATTCAAAATCCTCATCGACGAGACATCCAAGAACCGCAGCATTGCCCACATGTGGCAAGGACAGAACCACGGACCCTGTATCGTTCAGCAGCGATTTCATACCCTGTAGAACGGTCCACGGATCATAGACATGTTCGAGAACATCAGCTGCAATCACATAGTCAAATAGCCCTTCCTTGCCGCGCACTTCGTCGCTCCAGGCGGCATCGTTAAGGTCCATGGGATAAACAGAGCGTGCAAAGTCTTGGAGCTTTTCCAATGCGCTCGGGTCGATCTCTAGGGCGACCACATCGCATTCCAGAGTACCAGACAGGCGTTTGGTGATCGAGCCGGGTCCCGCTCCAATTTCCAGAACTTTGGACTTCGGCTTGATCATGCGCAGGACGCGGGCCGGGGCGACATCGCTGTCCATATCGATGTCATATTCGTAATTGTGCCGGTCGGTTTTTGCCACCACTATACCCCATATCAACTCCAAAACAGCCGTACTTAAATCTCCATTCGATCGCAACGAGAAACAGCCCGAGTGTAGGAAGACATCGGGCAGAAGGCTCTTGAATAGAAAGCATGTGCTGGATAGGGAGCATATATAAGCGACTGATGTCACGACACTCACATCCCATCTGCCAGGGGGGCTAGACCCGAAGGATTCATGTGATGTGCAAAGTTCACCCTGCCATGCGAGAAACGGACGCTCACGCCTATGGATAGCGCAACCAGATCGCGAAGCCCTGGAGCCCTTCAGCGTTGGCGGTCGGGCTATATGGGGCGTTTGGTGGGCGAAAGCTTGAAGGCGCACGGCCGCCTGTATGCGGTGTCGATTGTGGCCATGATCTTTGTGGCGGTTTCGACAGCAGGCACGGCCTGGATCATGGAAAAAATCATTGATGCGCTCACGGCCCCTGAAGACCGGCGCCGTATCTTCCTTGTTGCGGCTGGGGTGGTTGGCCTGTTTTCCCTCAAAGGGGCTGCCGCATATGTGCAGGCTGTGTTTCTGGCGCGGGCGGGCAACCGGATCGTAGCCACCCAACAGGACCGTTTATATCGCAAGCTTCTGGGGCATGGCGTCGCATTCTTCAGAGGCACAGAATCTTCAGATCTGCTAATGCGCCTGACCCATGGCGCAAATTCAGCACGCCAGCTGATCGATATTCTGGTGACAGGGTTCGTCCGCGACGCGCTGACACTTGTGGGGCTTATCACCGTCATGGTCATCCAACAGCCCGTCCTGTCGACAATTTCCCTAATTGTCGGCCCCATCGCCATTCTGGGGGTGCGGCTGCTGCTCAAACGGGTCCGCGAGATCATGCAGGCCGAGATGGCCTCCCTGGCGGAGATCATCAAGGTGCTGCAGGAAACCTCAGGCGGTATCGAGGTGATCAAAGTGTTTGGCCTTGAGCCGCGCATGGCGGGGCGGATGAGTGCGGCCATCAAACAGGTTGAGACACGCGCCAATGCCATTGCGCGCCTGCAATCAATCACCAGCCCCCTGATGGAGGTGTTAGCAGGTGTGGCCATTGCGGCCGTTGTGGTGGTTAGTGCGATGAATATCGGCGGCGGAGAGCCGCCCACAGCCGGACAGCTGATGTCTTTTGTTACGGCACTTCTGATGGCCTATGAGCCTGCCAAGCGGCTGTCGCGCATGCGGGTTACAGTCGAAACGCACATGGTGGGCGTGTCCATGATGTTCGAGCTTTTGGATCGCGAAGAGCTGATGCCCGAAAGTCCTGACGCCAAAACTGCAGAGCCGGGCCCCGGCCAAATTGAAATGCACAATGTCACCTTTGGGTACCGGGGCAACATTTCCGTCATCAAGGGCATGAACCTGACATTCGAGGCCAGCAAATCCACAGCCCTTGTCGGGCAATCCGGGGGCGGTAAGTCCACGATCTTTGGGCTGATCATGAGGTTCTTCGATCCCGATACCGGACAGGTCCTGATTGATGGGCAGGACATCCGGGACATTACATTTGCGTCCTTGCGCAACAAGATCTCCTATGTGGGACAAAATACGTTCCTGTTTGCCACAACGGTGATGGAGAATCTGCGCTGCTCGGACCCTGACGCCACGGATGAGCAGGTCATCGCCGCAGCTGAGGCGGCCAACGCGCATGAATTCATCATGGCGCTGCCGGAACAATATGACACGCAGGTAGGGGAAAACGGGGCGTTCCTGTCGGGTGGACAGAAACAGCGTCTTGCGATTGCCCGCGCTATACTGCGCCAATCCGAGATCCTGCTGCTCGACGAGGCGACCAGTGCGCTGGACACCGAGTCAGAGGCGCTGGTCAAAACCGCGTTGCAGCGTCTGACGCGGGGCAAAACCACGATCGTGATCGCGCACCGGCTTTCAACCGTGCTGAAGGCAGACAAGATCTGCGTCATTCACGGCGGCGAACTGATCGAGGAAGGCTCTGTAGATGAGCTGCTGGCACGCGAGGATGGCGCGTTTAAACGTCTGTTTGAACAGCAGTTCCACAACTCCGACGAAGAGACCATGACAACTGATCCACTTTCCTGAACACTTGTCCGATAGAGGTCCGCTGAACGAACAGTTCCAGGAAAACGAGTGGGGTACGCAAACCCGACGCTTTTTGCGTCTCATATGCCTGGTACGATTAAATTTTCAAAAGCGACCCCTTATTCGTACACTTTGCACATGACGACCACAAAAATTGGATATGCCCGCTGCTCCACCGGCGGACAGGACCTCACCGCCCAAAAACAGGCGCTTGAAACCTTGGGCGTTGCTTCAGATCGCATCTACACCGACCATGGGTTGACCGGTACGAACCTTGCTCGTCCCGGTCTGGATCAAGCGATTGCCGCCGTGCGCGAGGGCGATACGCTTGTCGTACCAAAGCTTGACCGGCTGGCACGTTCTGTCCCAGACGCCCGTGCTATCGCCGATCAATTGGAGGCCAAAGGCGTCAAGCTCGCCCTTGGAACGTCAGTCTATGATCCGACTGATCCCATGGGGAAGATGTTCTTCAACATTCTTGCCACCTTCGCCGAGTTCGAAGCTGACCTCATCCGCATGCGGACCCGCGAAGGCATGGCTATCGCGCGGGCCAAGGGAAAACTGCGCGGCAAACAGCCGAAGCTGTCAAACAGGCAGCAACGCGAACTCAACCGCATGCATGCGACAGGGGAGTATTCCATCAGCGATCTGGCCGAGGTGTTTTCAGTGTCCCGGCCAACCGTCTATCGGACGCTTAAACGGCAGCAGATCTCAAAATCGGCGGGCTCCTAAGGGAGTGTGCCCCTCTAACCAAAGCACGCATATCCTATGCCACAACCACGTAACTTCGGAGCCTTGAATGTCTTCTCGTGACCTTCACCTGAACAGCACTGTCATCCGCTTTGATGAGAACATTTTGTCCGCTATGAATCCGCAGATTTTTGATGTCGCGTGGCTCCGGTCACAGCAACTGTGGCAAGACAGCACGGCAGGGCGCAGTCAGGCGCATTTCTTTTACTATGCAGGGTGCGATATGGTGCTGCGCCACTTCCATCGTGGTGGGCTTCTGGGCCGGGTAAACCGCGATTTATATCTGCGCATCGGTGCCGCACACAGCCGTGCGTTGCGCGAATATGATCTGCTCAGAGAAATGCTTTCCGAAGGGTTGCCTGTACCGCTGCCAGTCGCTGCGAGATACGTGCCATTCGGCCCGTTCTATCGTGCTGACATCATCACACAGCGCATCCCCAACGCACGTCCGTTGCAAGAGGTTCTGGAGGACAGAGCGCTGTCTACAGCACTCTGGTACAAGATTGGTGCTCATGTGCGCACCCTCCATGACCACAGAGTGTTTCATTCAGATCTGAACTGCCGAAACATCTTGCTCGACACAGATGATGAAGTCTGGTTCATCGACTTCGACAAATGCGACAAGCGTCCACCCGGAACATGGGAGCAAGGGAACCTTGATCGGTTACGACGTTCGCTGCGCAAAACAAAAGCCAACATGCCGGCTGCGCAGTGGCATGAAAGGGATTGGGCAGATCTGCTTGCTGGATATGAAGGCGGCTAAGCCACATGGCATGTAGCGTAACCATCCGCTATAGCGCTCTGAACGGTATGAGCAGCAAGCACACAGGCTTAAGATATGCGGGTTGACCCTCACTCACTTGACGTGATCACACCGAATTTAAAGCGTCGATATTCGGGGGTGTCGTCGACGGTCTTTCGCCTGGCGCCACTTTTGGCTCAGAAAATCGCCATTGCGACTACAGGACCCGTACTGCCTAAAGACATTCCGCAATTTCCGCTCTCCAAACTGCTGTTTCTGTCGCGCTCAGGCCCCTCGGGCTATCGCGTTTGGCATGCGCGTCGGAACATCGAAATGCTGGCGGGGGTGGTTCTGAAATTTGTGCTGCGCAAGCGTTTGAAGCTGGTTTTTACCTCAGCCGCACAGCGGCGCCGGGGAGAGTATTCGCGTTGGCTTATTCGCCGGATGGATGCGGTCATTGCAGCCTCTGGCAAGGCAAAGTCTTACCTTGAAGTGCCTGCAACGGTGGTGTTGCACGGGATCGATTCAGATGTGTTCGCCCCTCCGACGGATCGCTTGGCCTTGCGGACAAAACTGGGGTTGGACCCAGATGCGCTGATCGTGGGGTGTTTTGGCCGGATCAGGGAACAAAAAGGCACGGATCTGTTTGTTGATACCATGATCGAGCTGTTGCCCCGGCACCCATCTGCACACGGGATCATCATGGGGGGCGTGACCCGAGAGCAACAGGGGTTTGTCGAGCGTCTGAAATCCAAGATAGAGGCCGCGGGTTTGCGTGACAGACTGCGGATTCTGCCCGAGGATAAAGGATTTACAATTGCGCCGTGGTTTCAGGCGAGCGACATCTACGTGGCTCCGCAGCGGTGGGAAGGGTTTGGCCTGACCCCGCTCGAGGCGATGTCCTGCGGTGTTGCGGTTGTGGCCACCCGCGTTGGTGCTTTCGAAGACCTGGTTGTCCCTGATGAGACCGGCTTTCTGGTGCCCCCCGAAAATATCGAAGAACTGACAGCCGCGACAGATAAACTGATGTCTGACAGGACGCTACGACAGTCGATGGCCAAAGCGGCAAGGCAAAAAGTTCTGGGAGAACACCAGATCGTACACGAGGCCGAGGCCATCCTTACAGTTTATCAGCGTCTTATTTCTGAAGGGGAAGCCACGGGCCCGGATCGTTAAGGTAAGACATGAGGCAAATCATCTCAAAATCGCTGCCGGAACATCCAGGAAGGATATGGTATTGACCCATCACGACGTCACCATAGTCACCGTTTGTCACAACAGCCTATCGGTGCTTCCGTCCATGCTGGAAAGCATACCTAAAGGTGTTCCGGTTGTTCTGGTGGACAATGCATCCTCCGACACAGCGGAGTTACAGACACTCGCACATGAGCATAAAGCAACGTTGTTTTTAAACAGAGACAATGTCGGGTTTGGCCCCGCTTGTAACCAAGGCGCTTCCAAATCCGAGACGAAATTCTTGCTGTTCCTCAATCCCGATGCGGCACTGCAACCAGGTGCACTTGAAGGCCTCTTCGAGGCTGCAAAGCGTTGCCCAAATGCGAGCGCTTTCAATCCCAGAATCCTGGATAGCAAGTCACGCCAAAGCTTTCGCCGTGGTTCCAAGATCAAACCAAAGGAACGGCTTAGGGGGCCGGTACCAACCAGTGATACAGAAGTTTCTGTTTTGGCTGGATCCGCTATTTTTTGCCGCAAGGCCCTGTTTGAAAAGATCGGTGGATTTGATCCGGAAATCTTCATGTATCATGAGGATGATGATCTATCTTTGCGGCTGCGAGAACATGGTCCGCTTATGTATTGCCATGCAGCCAAGGTGGTGCATCTCAGTGGCCATGGTTCTCCACGATCGCCGCAGATTGCGGCTTTCAAAGCATATTTTTCGGCGCGCTCACGTGTATACACGCTGACAAAGTACGGTCATCCCAGGCCCAAACTGAACACGTTGTCGTCCGCGTTGTTTCGGTTGCTGTCCCCAGACACCCTGTTTCTCAAACGCAAACGTGCCAAGCATATCGGATATTTGAAGGGCGCATTCAGCGCTTTCAAAGATGGCGGGCGACACAGTTCATACGTCCAGACCTGACAAACAGCCGTCTTCTACCCTGCCCCTTTCCAGCGATTGTGGATCCAGAACCACTGTTCCGGGTTCTTGAGCACACGCGCCTCTAATGACTGGTTGAGCGCGCGTGTCATGGTTTCGGGATCTGTATGCGGAATGGGCGTTTCCAATTCCGCAGTGAACGCTCTCCCGCTCGCCTGTCTGGTCCCATAGAACGGGATTAGGATCGCATCATACCGCAAGGCAAGTTCAGCCATAGACGTTGCTGTCAACGCGTCGTGATCAAAGAACGGCAACGGCACACCGCTATTGGCGCGCACATCAATCAAGGCTGCCAGCGTACCCCCATTCTTGAGGTGCCGTACCATTTCACTCAGACCGGGGCGGCCACGTTCAAACAAGGGCGTTCCGATTGTGGAAATGTTCTTGAGGTAGAACCGGTGAAAGAACGGATTGTTCATCTTCCGATACAGCGCGCCCACATTGAACCCATGGGCTATCAGCCTCGCGCGGACGACATCATAATTTCCAAAATGACCCGAGATCACAATGGCCGGGCGGTTGGTGGCGCGGGCCTCTTCCAGGGCGATCAGGCCGGGTCCAGTCAGTTCAGTTTGCCGGGCGATCGACAAAAGATCCCGTGGTGAAAACAGCTCGCACAGTGTGCGTCCGGTATGGCGCGATATTTCTGTTGTGAGAGCGTCCCTTTTGGCTGTGCCGAGGTCTGGCCAGATCCGGTCCAAATTCAGACGTATGCGATTTTTAAAGCCAAATGCGGGCGCTATAAACCGAGCTATGACCCAAGCCATGAAGGCACTGCGCATACGGAACGGCAACAATGACAGGAGCGCGAATACAGTTCTGATGAGACCGTATTCCAGCCGATAGCGAATGGCATCAGCTGTTTTCATCTCAGACATTTGCGAATCCTGCGTGTGACGGCTCAACGTAAGATACGACGATTTACGACATCACCCGTCAGCCGTAATGCTAATCGAGCTCGACGTTCATAGCTTTCGCCATTGGTTTCGACAAGCGGATTGAACCGCCCCTTGTTTGCCGGAAGCCCAGCAGTAATGATACTGGGTCATAGGAAATACGAAAAACGGAACACGTTATCCGGAGGCACTGCGCACGCGAGCGGTGCGGATGGTTTCGGATAACGAGGGCGAGTATGTGAGCAGATCGGCGGCAATGTTATCGATTTCGCAAAAGGTTGGGTGCAGCAGGGACAGCTTGCGCATCGGGGTCAAGCAGCATGGAACGGATATCGGAAACCGCGAACATAGCAAGCCATACAATAGGCCGGTGATCTATTAGCCTATCAAACACTGACTATGGTATTTGGGGCAAGACGAAAGGCGAACATCATGGCCACTGACATGGCACAGCTCACCTTCGATGGCCGCCCATGGTTTGCGGATACAATGGAGGCTGACCTGCGCGCAAAACAGAAAGCCGGGGCTCATCTGGTCTTCCGGCGCGACGATGGTGAATGGGTCCGGGAGGCTCCGGACGGCACACAAAAGTTGCTTGGTTATCACGATGAAGAGTACGTTCGACGCAAGTGGAAAGCGACATAACTGACGGGCCGTGGGCGCATCGGCCCCCATAAAGCCAGGGAGCCCGCGACCCCGTCATATCGGTCAGGTCTCTCTGCAAAGATCAAGACGCTCGGCAACATGGGGGCCTCGCTGTCTCATACGTTCCGGGAACGCGAGACACCGAACGCCGATCCAGAGCGCATCAAGGACAACACTGTTCTGGTTGGCGGCACGACCACCAAGGAAGTTTTGGCCGATTGGCACTATCGAGCACCGGAAAAGATCCAGTCCATGAGCCGCGAAGACCTGGACGACTACTTCAAGGACGCGCTCGACTGGATCAAGGATCGGCATGGGGAAGAGAATGTTCTGTCGGCTGTTGTTCACCGCGACGAGACCACGCCGCACATGTCGGCAATGATCATCCCTCTCGACGAGCGCAGCAAGCTGAATGCCCGCTCCTTCGTGGGCAACAAGAAAGCGCTGTCAGACCTGCAGTCAGACTTCGCAGAGAAGGTCAGTGAGCTATATGGCCTCCGGCGAGGTATCAAAGGCTCTGTGGCTCGTCATGAGCGCGTGCAGAGAGTCTATGGGACCTATACCGACAAAACGGACGCTGTGGACATCCCAGAGCGCCTCAGAGGCTCTCTCCTGGGCGCTGGCAAGGAAAGCGATGCGGAATGGCACGCACGGGCCACAGAGGCCGCCACAGCGCGTGTCCGTGCCCTCATGCTGGAGATGATGGAGCGGGACCGCGTATCAGAACCGGGGGCTGGAAACCTCGCTCTCATTGGCAGGCATGACTGACAAGGCAGAAGCAGCTGTTCGCATTTACACGGGTGTCGAAAAGCGGATTCTGGCGGGCGATCTAAAAGCGCTCAAGGAAGCCGCCGGGTCGCCTGAGCAGGTTAATCTACTTGTCGAGGTCTACAACTGCGCCCTGCCCCCCAACACCCCGCTAACAGAAGATCAACAAAGGTTTCGGAATGCGCTTATCTCGGTGCGGGATGAGATCAACAAGCAGAACAAGGCGGATACCGTTTCTGAGGTAGAGGCCTTGCCCCCTGCCCTGCCCCACACGCGGCTTGTTCTGGAACGAATGCGCGAAGATCGCACGGCGTCACAGCTCAACAGCGCTGCTGAACGGAGTGCATTTCTGGATGAAATCGAAGAGGTCGAACAGCTCAGGCTTGCCCTCGCTTATTATCAGCAAACCGATGTGGAAATCCCAAATCATGCGCTGCGCTCAGTTGTCGACCGGCTGGTTGATGTTGAAGAACCCGAAACGGATAGCCACAGGGACCGAGGGCCGATTCATTAAATCCGAGGTTTGCCGTCTCGTTTTTCTAAGTAGATTCTGGAGTTTGTCGTTTGAAAAATAGGTTGTTGGATGAAGCGCTGGTTCGGTTGTGGGTGTTATATATGTGTTAGAATCTGTGTTACGCGAATCGCGACTTCCATCAAGCTATTGAAAACACTTTTGAAAACGAGATTATTTTTGGCCTTCGGTGGGTGATATTACGATGAGGGGTGTGTGATCTTACGAAAGATGGTGTGTGATCTTACGAAAGATGGTGTGTGATCTTACGAAAGATCATCGGTGGGTGAAACTACGAAGCTCTTGCGCCGGTGTGTGAAATTACGAATAGTATTGCCATGGTGGGTGAAACTACGAAACCTGATCGGACTCCCCTCCTCCCTCTGCGACATGCCCAGGGGGATTTTTTTGTTTGCGACATTTTCGATGCAGCTCCCAAGGGTGACATGGCCTCGATGGCACACCCGATTTTCACTCTTTCGACTAAGCCGGACACCAAGAAGCGCCGCTATGTGGCCTCTGACGGTCAAAGCTACGTTGAAATCCGGCCCAACATGATTGGTCTTGCGACTGTCCATGATCGTGACGTGTTGATTTACTGCATTTCGCAAGTGGTTGCTGCCCTGAACAATGGAAAACAGATTCATCGAACACTTCGGTTCAAGGCTTATGACCTCCTCGTTGCCACAAACCGGCCGACTGCTGGGACAGGTTACACGGGACTAAAGGCCGCTCTGGAGCGCCTTCAAGGGACGCAGATCGAAACTAACATTACGACCGGCGGCGTGGAGCAAATCGACGGCTTTAGTCTAATCGACCGTTACCGGATCGTTCGGGAAACCCGTGACGGCCGAATGCTCGATCTTGAAGTCACCCTCTCCGACTGGGTGTTCAATGCCATCGCCGGTGACGATGTTCTTACGCTGAACCGCCGTTACTTCCAGCTTCGTAAGCCGCTGGAGCGCCGCCTGTATGAGCTGGCGCGCAAACAATGCGGGACGCAGCCGGAATGGAAGTGTGGTCTGGAGAAGCTGAAGGACCGAACTGGCTCCACGTCCTCCGATAAAGAGTTTCGGCGGCTCGTCCGAGCGATCTGTAAGGCCGACGAGGAACATAATCATATGCCGGATTACTCCTTCCGGCTTGATGCCGACATTCTCACAGTCACGCCGAAACCCGAGTTTCTTGAAAGCTACGCGCCCAACCCAGAACAAGACAAGCTGACCGGCGGCTACGTACTACCCCTCTCGCCCGATACGCTCGAACGGGCGAGAGAACTGGCTCCATCATGGGATATCAAGATGCTGGCCGCAGAATGGCGGACTTACTCCGCCAGACAGAAAGAGCCGCCAAAGAACCCGGACGCCGCGTTTCTCGGTTTCTGCAAGAGTTGGTTCAAAAAACGTGGCCGCAACGGTTGGTAAACCAACTCATTTGAGTAATCACTCATACGAGTTTCAGTCAGTTTTCTTCTTGGACAGAATGTTCATAGGCATCACCGGTATCAGGCCAGACCGGCCAGTTCTTCTCGGCGTCCCTTCTGCCGAGTTTTTCTAGCTGTCGGGCTGATGGCTTCTTCAATCTGTGCGTCGGACAGCATCAGCGTTTTCTCAACAACTCATTTACTCAAATACTCAGACCACAGATCACGTGTGATGTCCGATATTGAGCGTCCCTCTTCGACGGCCTTCATCTTGATTTGCCGATACAAGCTTTCTTCGATCTCAGCATTGAGGCGCTTCTTTTTCTCAGTGGTTTCCGTCACCTCTTTCAAGATGCGCTGACGGGCCTCGTCGCCACGGCTGGGGCGTTTTGCTGACAGTGCCATGTTACGCCACCTTCCTGTTTGCAGGGGCAAGCATACCAATCAGCTCGTCAATCAAAGCCAATGTCTCCGCCTTGGCCTTGGCGTTGTCGGCATCAAAGACCGTCAGTCCTTCGGACGCGGTTTGTGGATATACCTGACGTTGTGTGATTGTCGTGTCGCAGACGGGCAGGGCGTATTCGTCCAAAGCCGCCCGTACATCGCCACCTAGGCGCGTTCCTTCCACCATGCGGGACACAACGAAGCCCGCCACAGGAAGGCCGTCTGTGACCTCCTGGCGGGCTTTGATGAAGTCTACCAGATCAGACGCTGCCCAAATGTCATAAGGCGAGGGTTGAACGGGAATGAGAACAAAATCGCTGACCTTGATTGCGGCGGCGATCATGTCTTCCAGCTTGGCCGCGCCGTCGATGACCACGTATTCGTAATTTGCGGCCATGCTGGCGAGCGTCTTGACGTTGTTAGGACGATCAAGCGCCACCAGCTCAATCGGGTTGTCCTCGTTAGCCGCATGCCAGTCTCGGGCGCTGCCTTGCGGGTCACTGTCCACGATCAGGACGGAATGCCCGCGATCATGCAGCGCACGGGCAAGGTTGGTGCTGATAGTGGTCTTACCGCAACCACCCTTGGGATTCAAAACGGAGATAATGCTCATGTGTCTACCTCATTTGTGTTTTTACTCAAAAGTGTAACTGAGTAGTTGAAGTCAGACAAGCTCGCTACAGGTGACGATCCACATCCATGCTTTCATGCAACACGCGAATAACTTTGATCCTGCTTTCACCTTTGGTGAAGTATACAAAGTGCCGTCCAACGGGGTACTTCAGATAACCCACGCGCACGTCAGATTTGCGGCCCAGGCGCTCACCCGCTGCCAGAAGCTCAAAGGTCTTGATGATACCCCGATAGTACGTGTCGGCCTGCTGCTCGCCCCAACAATCTTCGGTATAGTCCCAGATACCTCTCAGATCGGCCTTGGCCTTTTCTGAAAGGTCGTAAGTCTTAGCCACGCAAACCCCTGCTGGCTTTGATCTCTTGTAGGAAAGTCTCGGGATCAAAGTTTTCGGCGATACTGCTTTGCTCACCCTCGATCAAAGCATCCTGCAACGCTTTTACCTTGGTTTCGTGCTCCTCAAGCAAACGCAAACCAGCCCGTACAACATCACTGGCAGAGCCATAGCGTCCCGATTGAACCTGAGTGTCGATGAATCCCGCGAAATGATCGCCAAGGGACATAGATGTGTTCTTTGCCATGTCAAGCCTCGTATGTAAAGGATATACCAATAATTGGTATCTCGCAAGAGGCTGCAACACTCATTTACTCAAATAGACAAACATGGAGCACTCGGATTGCAAGGGTAACCGACCCACTCTGGCTCACCTTGCGAGCTGATACCCGCGCCTTTGCTTGGCCCGATAGACCGCAACCATCGCGTCGGCAGCGCGGCCAGCATCTTCGAATAACTCGATCCGGTGTCGCCCCCGGGTACCAATGCGGCCCTATTCGCGCAGGAGTGATACGCCACCGAAAAGGTCGGGCATCAAGCGCAGCCGATAGAAGCGATATATATTGGCCTCAGAGTCCACGCGCTCGATGCGGATGTCCTCGGGAAACAGCTCAAGCTGCTGCATCGGAGGCCTCCCGCATTACACGGCCGATGGTAGAGCGATGGACGTGGAAGAGCCGCGCAGCTTCCGCCTCTGTGCGCTTGCCGGACCGTACCATATCTCTTGGCGCTGGTCGTCCGACAGCTTTGGCTTGCGCCCTGGATGGCGTCCTTTTTTACGGGCGCACTCCAAACCGGTACGGGTGCGCTCGAACTCGGCAAAGACACCGGCAGACAAAAAGCGGTTCACCGGGTCGACTCCGGGATGCCACGACCGTATTGGTCGCGTCCAGACTGCTACTTTTAAGCTGTTGTTCAGCCCCAAGACATTCTAAAAAACGCAAACTTACAGCTGCATTCAGATCTGATGAAGATAGGATTTCCGGTATGTTCGAAAATACCACCGACGCATATCTCAGCACAGTGGCCCGAGCACTGGATGGGACAATTTACGAAGACCCACCCATCCTGTTTGGAGACACAAAACCCGGTTATGATGCAACCAACCGGGAATATGGCTGGGACTGGCCATCTGTGTCTTTCACAATGGTCGGCACGAAACGGCTGGCAAATGTCCGCTTCACACTAGAGACTGCGATCAGGGAGAATATCCCCGGCGATTTTGTAGAAACCGGTGTTTGGCGCGGGGGTGCGAGTATCTTTGCGCGCGCGGTGCTCTTCGCCCACGAACAGACGGATCGCCGTGTTGTGTTGTGTGACTCGTTCGATGGTTTACCTGCCCCCGATGAAGAGAAATACCCGCATGACAAAGGGTCGGATTTCCACACTTACGATGCGCTGGCAGTTTCAGTAGACGTGGTTAAAAGAAACTTCGAAAAGTTTAACCTACTCGATGATCAGGTCGTCTTTATTGAAGGGCTGTTCAAGGACACGATGAAAGATGTAACGAGCGAGAAGATCGCCGTGTTGCGTCTCGACGGCGATATGTACGAGTCCACGATCGATCCGTTGCGACATCTGTTTCCCAAAGTATCCAACAATGGGTGGGTCATCGTGGATGACTACCATGTTGTCCCAGCGGCCAAGGCCGCGGTGCATGACTATCTGGATGAAATTGGCTATGAGGACCCGGATTTTCAGGAGATTGACGGTGTTGGCGTGTATTTTCGCAAAAACACCAGAAAAATACCAAATAAAAGCCTCTGGAAGCGTGTAACTTCCCGAACCTAGGTTTTGTCTTGCGCCTCTATACCTGCGTCTTGAACCGCTTGGGCGGTCGCATGTAGATAAGCAAACCCATATTTTCTATCAGGCTCCAGGTGGGTACCTTCGGCCCATTCATTCCAGGCATTGATAAAGACGATCTTTTCATCTGCCGAATATTTCGGTTGCACCAGAACCTGTCGGCACAGCGTGGTCAGCCAACTCTGATAGGCTGGAACCGAGAACCGTTCGAGAATACGCGGCGCGTTTTGATTGCGGGCTGTGTTGTCCCAGGACAGGACGACCGACTTGAAACATTTGTGGTCCGGTTCGGGCTTTGCCACAGAGCCCGCCACGATGGCACCGTAGTCCAGGATCGATCCTGTGAAATTGGGGTTGAACACGCCAACCTCATCCGTGATATCGCGGCGCTGAGTTTGGTGTGGAGGAAATTCACATGCCGCATCGAAACCCAAATCGCTCGGATCGCCGACATCAAAAGTTTGCGCAGCGATCAGATAAAGATCGGGAAAGCCCCAGCTTTGTGCCGCTGCGCGCCAAGCATCAGTGATGGCCCGGATGTCTGGGATAATGTTGGCGCGATAGACTATAAAGGCAGGCTTATCGTCTATGGTGATATAGCGGGGATCTTCGAGGTAAGGCCGTATATGCGAGAGCAGTGCTTTGGAATCCGCAATCGAGTGGTTCTGACCAATCAGGACATCGTGTTCGCGCCCATCCCATCGGCGGGTCCAGTTCTCATTAGCCCAAGTCAGACAGAACGGCATGTCAATCTCGGGGCGGTGCAGCATCTGCTGTAATGGGCCCTCCATCAATGTTTTGCCGTCAAACCAGTAGAAATAATAGGAAAACCCGCCAACGCCATAAGCTTTGGCCATGCGGGTTTGTTCTTCCATGATCTCAGGCAACCTTAGGTCATAATAACCCAGATGGATCGGGCAATGGGGCTGATAATGCCCAGGGTAATTGGGGATCGCTTTGCCAACATTACTCCACTCGGTAAACCCTTTTCCCCACCATGCGTCATTTTCAGGAAATGGGTGAAACTGAGGCAGGTAATACGCGATGAGCTTCACCTTGGGCGCAAATTCAGCTGGGCGCGCGTCGGGCATAAAGCTGTCCACAACGTCCGTAGATGCAAAGCCTTGACCGTAGCGTGTCACATTCTGCTCTGACTGGGCCCAATGGCGCCTTGGATCGCGTTTACTGGCCGAGTTACGGAAGCGTCGAGCCATGCGGGAAGGCAAGGGTGGGCTCAGCCAGGCTAAACCACTGAGCAAGAGAAACAAAACGGCATCTTTCACAGACATTGCCCCTTTCCACAGAATTGCTCCGGTCGAGCAGAGTTCTAGTCCTTGAAACTACGTATTTTGTTTCTGATAGTTCTGCCGTTCACAAAATCACGCACCTTGCGGAAAGCTCTTTTGAAGAGAGGCTTTTGAGGGTCATAGGACCCGATTTTGCGGCCACGTGTACTCTTCTTGCGACGTTGCTCCGGCGCAATCCCCACATCATGCCAGTTGACCAAGTCTGTTCCTGAACGGGCGCGTCGTGTGGCCTCCAGAAATGCATGTCCGTATTTCCGGTCAGGTTCAAGATGACAGCCTTCGGCCCATTCGTTCCACGCGTTCACAAAGACAAAACGCTCCTGATCCGGGAACTCCCTAGCGGTTTGCCGCAATGCGCGGGCCAACCAAAACTCATAGTTTTGCGGCGTACCGTTCAGGACCACCATGGCGTTTTCGTGACGCCGCGCTGTGTTGTCCCATGACGGAAACACAGCGCGGTGGACATTATTGTCTGCGCTGTAATCCCGGTTCAAATATTGCTCTGCGACGTCCTGATAGTCGACACAGAGACCCGCAAAATCAATGTTCAGGTCCAACGCGTCCGCGTGGTTTGTGGCCCGAATGTTATGTGGTGGAAATTCGACCCCGGAATCAAACCCATAAGACGCATAGTCCCAGTTGTGGTGGGTCAAGGCGCAAGCCAGGTGGATCTTGGGGAACCCGATCGAGGCACAATAAGCGCGCCAAGTCTCGACGGCTTTTTTTGCATCAGCCAGGTGCTGCGGACGATAGACAATCAGAAACGGTGCGCCATCCAGCGTGATGTATCGAGGGTCCTGAAAATAAGGAACAATCGACTTGATAAAGTTCAGGTCATCCTCTGGTTTATATTCCTGTGCAATCAGAACGTGATGCTCTGCAGCATCCCAACGACGCGTCCAATTTTCGTTCGCCCAGCACAAACAAAACGGCATATCGCTTTCGGGGTCCGCCAGCATATCGTCCAGAGGACGTTCCAGCAGACGATGGCCTGAAAACCAGTAGTAGTGATAGCAAAACCCATGTATCCCATTCGCTTTGGCCATTTCGATCTGATCCAGCCGGGTCTCGCGCACTCGCAGGTCATAATATCCCAGATCCGTCGGAAAATGCGGTTGGTAGTGTCCGGAGAATAGTGGCTGGGCTTTGGTCACATTGGTCCATTCCGTAAATCCCTTGCCCCACCAATCATCGTTCTCGGGTATCGGATGGAATTGGGGCAGGTAGAAGGCAATGGTCTGGATGTTAT
>NZ_BMWT01000014.1 GCF_014651375.1 Tateyamaria omphalii | reverse complement strand
GCGGCCAGTGCGTCTTTCCTGTCCAGTTTTTTTTGAGCAACCAGCGCGGCCTTCGCGTCCTCGATGAGTTGCTGTAGCTCCTTCGAACTCATTTTATCTAGCTTGATCGACATCAGTTCGTCCTTTCGTTCTGTTGGACGCTTTTCGTAAGTTACATCCGGCCCGTAGTGCCTGTGATGCTTTGATATCACGTCCCATATTGCTGGAACATGCGTTGTTCGAGTTTTCGACGTTTCACGAAAAACGGCTGTGCGAACTTCTTGGGGGTGCAAGCGCCGCACAGCCGTATCAACCGAGGAGGAGTATGCCCCCGGTCAATCGCTTTTAGGTGGGAACGCCACCATTTCCACATTCGGAAACATGTTGTGGCGGACAGTCACCGAAGTGACCGCCCCATCGTCGTTTTTGTTGACGAACAAGACACCACAATCATCCCAGAAATTCTTGCCGTCCTTTTCGCCCGTCTTCACACGAAGTTTCATGGTTTCAGTGGCCATTCCAGCCTCCCTTCTTGTTGTTGAAATTGTCTATGGATCACGCAGTCAGGCCGGTTTGCCCTTGATCTCGACGTCCAGCTGAGTGTCGCGGCGGAAAGCAGTCCTGGAACGACGCTTTGGCACTGCATTATCCATTGAGGCTAAAGCGGCGGCTTCATCGTCCGGAGACCTGCCAATTTCTTCAGGACTATTTGTATCAATCGGCGCTGCTTGGGCGTCGCCAGCGTCGATTTCGGTTTGCTTTGTCAATTCCGCTTTTTGTTCCGGCAGACTTTCGGCGCGGTGCATAAGAGCAAACAGTTTTTCTATGAGGCCGCGCAGGCTCTCATATTGCTCCGTTGTGGGCAACGCGTTTTCTAACATGGTTTGAGCATCAACGGTGGGTACCGGTTCCAGTGCATTTGCAGGCTGTGGTGTTGAAGTAATGGCCGGTGCCGGCGACCTCGGCGCAAGGTTGGTCGTGCCTTCGATCACCCGTTGTTTGACCAAGTCGTTCGTCAGCTCGTCCCAGGACAACCCTTTTGACTTGCTAACGAACCTTTTGAACATGCGGTCCTTGAAGTGGCGAATGCGGAACGCTTTGATCGGCGGCATACCGTTCACAACAACAACGGCGCGATCACCCTTCATTTGTCGGGCATCGTCTTTGGTCAAAAGAGGTACTTCTTCGGTACGTTCCGAAAACGTCTTTTTTTCTCCAATGCCCTGGCGTTGAGATACCGAAACAACCTTACGAGTGGTCATGCCACAAGCACTCGAAACGTCCTCGATGGTCCGCTCATCGCTTGGCGTCATGTACAGTTTCAAACCGGCGTTGCCTTGGATAACCAGACGGCGATTTTCATCGTACACATCATCAAGTTGCGGGATGGTTTGCGTGATGATCGCGATACGGCCGCCAAAGCCACGGATCGTTGCCATGGCATCGGCAACCGTGTCCATGCGCCCTAGTGCCTGAAACTCATCGAGGATAATCATCACCTTGTGCGGCTCATCCTTAGCAGGCATGCGATTTTGCATCGTCGCAACAAGTTCGTTGAAAAATAGCCTGACCAGAGGCGCGATAACCTTCAACTTCGGCTCCGAAACTTTGAAATAGACCGACATCTTATCACGGCGGATGTTGTCGAATGAAAAGTCACTGACATCTGTCATTTTGCGGATGTGAGGGTTTTTCCACTGCTTGAACCCTGCCGTCATCATCACAGACAGATAACCGGACAGCGTTTTTTCATCCAAGACCGCCAGTTTGTTCAATTCTCTTTGCAGATCCGGGTCATGCGCTTCGTCGCGCAGTTTCCCAAAATGATCTTTAAGGGTACTTTGCGCGCTCACACAGACATCGTAGATGCCACCGAGCGTAAAGCGACCCCGCTGATAGGCGATGCCACCCGCCGCGACAAACATTTCACGCGCGCCCTCGATCCAAGTTTCCAGGTTCCGCTCGCCCTGCAGAAACAACGTTGAAACTTGCTCCAGTTCGAGCTGCCGTTCTGCAGGGTTGGTCAACTTGCCGACGCGATCCAAGGGATTGTATCGGTGCGACAGTTCTTCAAACTCAACCGGCGCAAAGAGGAAGACCTTGCTACCCATCTTGTGGCGCCACCGTGCCGTGGTGTCATAGTTTTCGCCCTTGATATCGAGAGTCACGGTCGAGCCCTTGAACGTGAAAAGGTTAGGATAGACGAAGCCCACGCCCTTACCTTCCCCAGAGGGTGCAATGACGACGCAATGCGGCTTTTCTTCGTAGATCAGATATTGTCCTGGCCAAAACGGTCGCGTCGTCTTTGCAACCACAAAACCCTCGCCAGGCGTGCCCAGCAATCCATTCCACCGCAACGACCAGCTGGACTGCCAATTCGTTTTTCCCACGCGCGTCAGTGCTTGTGTTGCAGAATGTGCACCAAAGGACGCCGCCACACCGAAACAGGCAAACATGATTGCCACGGCTTGCAGAAACACATCCCAATTGAGCCGCATGATGCGTTCCCAATCGAATGCCAGGGTGAAGAAGTCGTAGCTTGTGAACAGCTGAGCATTCACAAACTCCACGACCAGCACGTACCCGACCAGCAGTCCAAAAAAACCGAGGAATAGGCCAGCTTTGATCTGACGTGGCATGTGGATCTCCTTATGTGCCAGTACGAGGACGGTTTAATCGGGCTTGCCGCTCCATTTGCCGATGCAACGCATGCGCCCGATTAGCATTTGCGTATGGCTCATTGCCAAACTGTCGCTGGTTCTGAATGTACGCAGAGGTGTCTCGTGCTGCACCGCTAAGCCCTGCGACAGTCCCCCCGAATGCACGTGACGCTCCGGCAGTAACGATCGCCGCACCTCGCGCCGCGAGACTGCCCAAAGACAAATTTCCGGTGAGTGCCGTAACGACAAACGGCGTTGTTATGATGAGAATGATGCCCGTCAGCACAGACGCCACCACCGGGAAGAAAATACCGGCAGTCGGTTCATCTGTTCCAATGGAGAACGCAGACCCCATCATCACAATGACCGTTCCCAGGATCGCAGCAATAATCACCGGGAAGATCAGGGCCGTAACCATGAAATCCATCCATTTTTCGAAATAGTTCCGCGTCTTGTCACTCAAGACGCACATTATCGCGACGGGACCAAAGCTGATGGCGATGGTCAAAAGGGCATATGAGAAAATCATGCCAAGCAAAGCGACGGCAGACAGAGTACCAAATGCGAACAACACAAAAGCGTTTTGCACAGCACCCCAAATATCAAGTCGTCCAGCGGCAGTCGTCGCTGATTCAAGGGCTCTTTCTAACACATTGTCTAGTTCACCAAGGAACGACCCCTCCCCTCCAACGCCTGCGCCAGCGAAGAAGCTGTCCCTCAAGCTATCGAAAAATGACACCAATGCGGTGACAAGAACATTAAAATCGGCCCAGTTCTGCATGAACAGAGCAACGAGTGCCACGACAAACACCAGCTTAATTGCGTCGCCCCAAGAAAAAGAACCGCGACCGCTTGCAGCCACAACAAGTGTTACGATCACGACCAAGGTTGCCAACAGCTGTCCAGTTACCGCTGCCGATGCAGCGACCGCACCAAATTGCGTCTCCTGGACACTTTGAAAGAACGAAACCAGTTGCGTGTAGTGAAACTCAATAAAGCCCATGCCTGTCCCCTATTTGAAACACTGTTCGACCAGCTGAAAATTCAGGTTGGTTGAGATTTTGCTTAATCTGTGTGTCAGCCGATTGTTGGGATCGAACTCAGGAAAAACTTTCAAACCTTGCGGATTGGTATGAAGGGCAATCAGCTCGTCAAATTCTGCTTTCCAAGGTGTCGGATCTGGATATCGAGCAGCACAATCGCACTCACCCGTTTCCAAAGCGTGTTCGCGTCGGATCACACGGTAATAGTCCTCTCGAAGCGTGACTTTCCACTTGGTGCGAAAGGTATCGGCGCCTTCATTAAACCAGTCCGGTTTAACTCGCTCGGCCTGACACTCTGCTCCTTCTTGCGTGAAATCCGTTGCGCGCTTCCGAACATCCGGATCTACATCGTTGCCTTGCGCGAAGACATTACCCGTCAGAAGCACAACGAACAGCACCAGTACCCCAAGCGTTTTCAAAGCAGTCGACAGCATAGTGACCTCCTATTCCCGATCAGTCGGGTCAAAATTCTCCGGAAGATAAACCTCCATGACACCCCTTTTTCCGTCCCGTTTTCCAACTTGAACGATGATGTCTATGGAGCGTTGCACGTAGCTTATCATGTCGAGGTACATCATGTTGACACCCGACTCCAATGCAGTTTGCGCTAAGCGCTCAATTGCCAATTCTGCTGTTTCAGCGTGGACAGTTGTGATCGAACCACCATGGCCCGTATTGATGGCTTTCAGGAACGTGTAGGCGTCTGCGCCGGTGACTTCCGAAAGAATGATCCGGTCAGGGCGCATTCGAAGCGTGGCCTGCAATAGTTTATCAGGGCCCCGCACGTCACTTTCGCGATCTGATACCAGCATTACCTTATTGGGCTGCTGTGGCATCAAATCCGGCGTGTCTTCGATGGTGATAATCCGTTCCTTGTCATCGACATTCGAAATCAACCAACGTGCGACCGTCGTTTTGCCTGTGTTGGTGCCGCCAGATACCACCACGTTCAATTTTTCAGCGACACATAGTTTCAACGCGGCCAGAAGATCCGACGTGGCCAAATCTGCCACTTGCTCATTCAACTCGCGACGCGCGGCGCTTGCACTTTTCGGTGTGCCATCAAGGTATGCCGGTTCAAACAATTGCGTCTTCGGTTTGAAAAAACGCAACGACAGCGAATGACCTCTACGAACAGCAGGAGCCTGGATAATTTGCGCCCGTACCAGCCAATCCTTGTAGTTAATCGAAGAAGAACCAAGTGGATGCTGCTGCGACATCCGTACAGCGCCACCAGAAGACATTTGACTGCACATCTGCTCAACAACTGTTTTGTCTAGCACCAAATCGGTCTTCGTCATGTACGCGTCGCCTTGGTTCTCCATCCAGATGGTTCCATCTGGATTGATTGCGACTTCAACAATCCGATCATTCAGGATTGTGCGCAATTTTTCAAAAGCGCCATCGACGTAAGAGGGTCCCTTGTCGAAATCGCCATCCGGCATCAGCTGAACTCCAAATCACGGTCAACGATGATAGAGACTTGCGCGCCTTGCTTGACGAAAATCACCGGCTGGATCGAAAGCACACTGTTCAAAGCGTTGTCCGTCGCGCTCTCGAACCCGTCGCCAATGTCTTCAACTGTGTCCTGCACGTTATCATTATCTGTCGCATTGTTGGCGATAATCTCCGGCGCGGCACCGATAATCGAAATCAATGCGGCCTGCCCGAAACGCGCGCCAAACCGTGTATCTACGGCACCACCCGTGCCACTCCGTCCAAGACGATCAGCACCAAAAGACGAAATATTCACAGATTGATTGAACGGCGTAACAATCCGGGTCCACCGGATCAAAATGCGGCGTTGACCCGTAATGATGCCATCGCTGTACTCCCCAAAGACCTTGGAGCCAGCCGGGACCAATACCCGCGAGCCGTCCATGCTGAATACGTCCTCGGAAACAATGGCGCGCAAATTTCCGGGCAACGAGCTATCAATTGCCACCTCCAATGCCGCTTGGATAATTGTACCCTGGACAACCGTCGAAGACGGATCAGCAAACACATCAGCAGTCGCCAATGGCACTCTTTCAATCGCAGACCGAACAAATGCGGCATTGTCCGATAGTGTTCTTTCAGCGCCAGACCCGGCCTCTTCGGTGCCGGTGTTGCTCAACGCAACAAGGCCCGAATTTATACGTGCATCGCGGTCAGCCTCAGCTTGTGCTCGCAGTTCTTCAACACGCGCGCGGCGTTCCTCTTCCAAACGGAGCCTTTCAGCCTCCTGAGCCAAGCGCTGTTGTTCCAGCGGATCGACAAGGCGCGCGGCATCAAGCTCCTGCTGATGCAGGTCTGCGATCCGTTGCTGCCGTTCTTCAAACTCCCTTTCAAGACGTGCGCGCTCTTCCAACGAGCGTTGTTCTAAGTCGGCCAATTGGGAGCGCAATGCACTCTCACGCTCCTGCGCGCCCATCTCAAGTTCCATTTGAGTAGACTCAGCTGACCGCTCGGCAGCTTCCAGCGCCCTGGACAAGTTAGCAATCTGTCGCTCAAGCCCTTCAATGGCCGTCGCGGTCCGCTCCTGGTCACTTCGGGCTGCACTTGTCAGTGATCTGATTTGCTCATCACGTTCTGCACGTTCCCGCTCAAGCTGAAGGCGCAATTGGCGTTCTGCCTCTGTCGCGGTCGTGGAGAGTTCAATCGCCTCGCGGGCGCGCGCTAGTTCTTGTTCCAGTTCTTCGAGACGGGCAAGCGCGGCACTGTCAGGAACAACGGTTGGCACAGGGCGTTCAATAACCACTGGCGCGGGCTGTTCTGGTAGGGCCAGGGTGTCGCCTGCATTGCGATCATCAGGGAACTGACTAGCCTCATTCGTAGGAATCGGGACTGACACATTGTCTTTATTCAGTTCGTTGACGACGAAAAATCCGCCAAATCCCATGATACTCAAAAGCGCGAGGAACGCCGTGACCTTTAGGAAGGTCCCACCGCCGCCACCTTTAGCCGCAGCATCCGTCGCACCTTCAATGGCACTCAAACGCGATTTAAGGTTATCAATATCACTCATTGGATAATCTCCACGATGCACACTTCGGTATCACCGAGACGCAAAGCCCATTGCTGACTGGTGCCACTCACCCGAACGATCCTGTTTTCCAATGCTGAGGAATTGACGCTCCGCTCGCGGTTGCCTGTGACGCGGAACACCGCTGGCACGGGCGCGTTTTTCGCGAACTGGAAATACGTGAACGCGCCGTCGTCCCAGATCCGCGTCGGCGTGATATCATTGCGCTCATTTACGCCATACGCCCTGTTGTTGACCTGTCGATTGACAGTGCCGCCAGCTTGCCGCGCTGCGCGCTCTTGATATGCGAAACGCAGCACGTAAAACGGGTTTGCGCCTTCGCGGATGGAGAAATAGTAGCTGCGCCGGTTGGTGTAGACAGTCACGTTCGACCGCACAGAACGTGCCGTAGGCTTCACAGCGAACACTCTGTCCCCCGGAACAGACTCGAAATTGAATCCTTCCGTGTCACCGGCCACAATCGACACGATACGTTCGCCGCGTTCAAATTCGACAGTCGTTGCGCGGGTCAGACCTGTGCGAAGTACAAATACCTCGCCATCAACGTAAGGTGTTACACGCACGCGGGCGTCCAGCCGACTACCCGGCGGGACTTTTTCGGCAAGCGCAGGGCTTGCCATCAAAGCGCACAGGGCAATGGATTTAAGGAGTTGTTTCATCAGGTCCCCCGGTCTGCAAAAATCGAATATTCTGTGACCTCAAAGGCCAGCGGATTTTGCCACACGGCTTCGAGCGTCCGTTGCTCGCCGGGGTCAAAGTTGAAAGCGACATTCGCCGTGAAATTGCCAACCGTTTCGCCGTCTGGACTAATCAACTGTTTGCGCATGCGGACCTGGACGCGGCCGTCGTCGATGATGTTGATGGACGTGACAATCGTGTTCACGATTGTTTTGTCCCCAAACTGTGACGGCAGGAAATCCGGTGATCCAGAATCCCACAGGCGGACCAGACCAGACCGCGCGGCACCTGTTGACCGTTCAAGGGCGCGATTAATGCGCAGATCATTGTCGACCTGGTTATAAGTCTCCCGATCCAGCACGTATTGATAGACCAGCGACTGCACCACGGCAGGTCGCTCATCTAGGGAAATCGCACCAACAGCGGCATTTGGAACAGCCACACCCGTTGCAGGATCAAAGGGCACGATCACGGGCGCAGGGGGACGCACGCCAGCAACAACAAATGCCGCTGCACCGACGGAACATACGGCTGCCAACGTCATGCCCATAAAGGCCATTTGCCAGACTCGTTCCCTGCGCAGAGCGCCGTATATTACCTCGGCATCCTGCAAAGATTGCACATTTTTTTCGGCCATTGGTTACTCGAAATCTGGCAACGTGAAGTCGTTGTACTTTTGAATTTCACTGGCAGTTGCGGCATCCAAAACGCCCCCCATGCCAGCGTTGATCGTCTGCACGCTTTCAAGCTGCCACATGGCGGCCATGGCGATAGCAAGTTCCGCCGTCACGCGGGTGTTATGATCGACAGACTCTTTCAGACCGTCGAGCGCGCCAATTTCGTCAACCAGCTGGACCACACGTTCGCGGCTCTGGTTGGCTTCTTCGTATGCGACTTCCGCAGCCGCAGAAGTGGCCGCATTGCTTGCAGCACCCGTTGCATTGTTTCGCATGATGGGGTCCGATGATTCAGACATAGCGGTGATTTCCGCCTGCGAAGTGCCAGCCGATGTGAACGCACCTTCAATCCGGGACACCACCTGTTCGGCGTTCCCACCAATCACGCCGCTCCAATCACCGCGCGCACCTCGCGCGATCGCACCCACCATATCGAGGTCAAATTCACCTTCCAAAATCCCGTCGAACTCTGGACCCATAGCAAGACCAATGATTTCGGTCGGGTCAGAGATAAGACGCCGCATTTCCTCAAGCTGCGCCAATTGCTCTTCGAGCTTGCGGATTTGATCAATCAAAGCCTGTAGCTGTTCGGTCTGGATGCCAAAGTCCTTAGCCAACTGTTCGAGTTGCGCGATTTCTTGCAGCAGGTTGCGTCCATCAATTGTCGGAACACCTTGCGCATACGCGCCAGAACCGCCGCATAGGGCAGCCGCGCAGATTGCACTTGCCAGTAACCGGGTCGTTTTTTTCCATGTGAACATGTCAGATCTCCTACTGGTGTTCAGTTTGCCGGGAGCGTCAAATCAAGCGCTTTGACAGCTTCCCTTTGTTTCGTCAGAAGCCATGCGACTTGCGCGGCCTCAGCTTGCGTGCGGGCAGCCTTCGTTTTGACCCGTTCGAGGAGGATCAACAGGATTTCCGCCTTCATTTGCGTGTTGAGGTCATACGAGTCCTTCACGGTGGCCGAGGTCCCCACCTGCTCCACCAAGCCACGGACCCGCAGCAATGCTTGCTGCGCCGTGTTCAAATTGTACTCGCCATAGGCCATAGACCCGGTGGACATCAGACTTGCATTTGCAACCGCGTACTCGGCCGGATCGAGCGTCCCCAACGCTTCCGCCCCACCAATGGTTTGCAAATACGAATTGTATTTCGCGGGGATCACTTGCACGTAGTGCTGCGTTTCTTTGAACGGTGGAACACCATTGTACTCAATGATCCGGCCAGGACCGGCATTATACGCGCCAAGCGCGAAGATGATATTGCCGTCAAACCGGTCTAGCTGTTGCGCGAGATACCGGCCACCGCCGACGACCTGTAGATAGGGGTCATTGTAATAGTCCGGGAAAATTCCAAGACCTTTTGCTGTACCCGGAATAATCTGCGTCAGACCAAACGCATCCTTCGGCGACTTCGCTCCAATCTGGAACCGGCTTTCCTGCCAGATCAGTGCTTGCATCAGGCACCGCCATTGTAACGGCGACAAGCCAGCTTTTGCAACGCCGGGATGACTGTAAGTGTCGCGCGATCCGCGAACAATCAGGGCTTCGATATCTTCGCGGGCATCCCCGAACATCACGCCGCCTGCTGGGTTCGCGAGCGGACCGTAAGTCTGTTCAATACCTGGATAGGTGTCGCCGCCACCGCCGACGAAAGACGTGTGAAACGTAGACACCGAAGAAAACGCGGAAATCATCTGATCCAGCGTGTCGATCTGTTGCTGTTGAAAGCTGCGAATTTCCGCTCGGTTGTTCGCCTTTTCAACTTGCGTATCCTCGTCGCGTTCAAGCTGACGAAAAATCTCCAGCTTTTTTGCGAACTGCTGCGCGTCGAAAATTGGCACACCCTGCGACATCACAGCGCCGGCATACGCGGATAAAGCGGCCGACAGGAGCAACCGTTTCATCAGCATGGGCCCGCACCAGTATCTGCGAACGAAAACGTGGCTGGCGCACCGCTCACGGCTTGGAAATCGCAGTTTCCAGTTGGCTCACCCGTGCTTGTGAAACACGCACATCTCGCCTCTTTCGCACCTGGCGCCACACAAGCCGCGACCGCCAGCAGTGCCAGCATTGCAAAAACAATCTTCATTTCATCGCCTCTCGCCAGAAGTCAGGTTTGTCTCGGTAGTCGGTCCCGACGACGCTCAGGCCAGCCGTTCCACCACCGAGAATGTGCAGGAAGTCACCAAGGCATGAGGCGTCGCCATTAAGCACCACCGAGCCTTGGTCATCGCGAAGTAAAAATTCGCGACCAAGCGCGCGGTTCGTAACAATTTCCAATTCCGCATCATTGAGACGCAAAGCTGCATAATCATCACGAGCCGACTTGCCGTCCGGAAACAGAATTTGCGTCGGGAAGAAGGAAAAGACCCGGTTGCCCACCCTGCTTTTTTCAAGCTGACCAGGGTTTTGCGTGAGCATTACAACCACTGCGTTCGCTTTCCGCAGAGTGGCAAGCCAACCTTCGATCACAGACGCAAAATAGGGGTTGTCGATAGCTTTCCAGGCTTCATCAATCAGAACGATCGTGCGTTGCCTATCGACTATCTGGCGCTCGATGCGACGGAAAATATAGGTCAGAACCGCCATGCGTTCCCGGTCGGACTGCGCATCAAGAATTTGCGTCAGATCGAATCCAACAACATTTCCATCTAGCGAAAACGTATCCTCTGTATTTTGGCCGAACACCCAGCCAAAACGCCCATACTCCGCCCATTCTCTTACTTTTTGCTCCAATTCCCCGCCGTCATCGGTCGATGCAAACAGACCCGCAAAATCACCCCAATTGCGCAGCATCGGGTCGGCAGCTGCATTGGTACGGATATTGTCTGTGATCGCAGCGCTTTGTAGCGCCGTCAGCCGTTCATCGGGCGACAAAATTTGCTCTAACCAGTTCGTGATCCAATCAATCCCCGATTGGTCCGTTTCAACCCACAACGGGTTGAGACCCGTGGGGCGACCACTTTCGACAACCGAATAACGACCGCCCATCGCGCGGATCGTCATTTCCAAGCCACCTCGGTAATCGAAGCAAAATACCCGCGAACCTGTCCGCTGTGCCTGCGTCATCAACAAGGACGCCAAAAGCGATTTACCCGAGCCAGTTTCCCCCATGATCAACGTGTGACCCGCTGGCGGCTCGCTGACAGACGTACCCTTACGGTGGAAGGAGAACCGATACGGCCCACCTGTCGACGTCGGGAACACCGCAATCGGCGTTGACCATGGGAGTTCGGAACGACCTTTGCCAAGCGCCGTCCGGTGGAGTGACGCATATGAAGCAAAGTCCATATTCGATATGATGTTTTTGCGTGATCGCGCTGCAATGTTGCCGGGAAATTGCGCGAAATAATGCGCAGCTTTTACAACCGTGTCTTTAACCAGTCGGGCACCGACATTGCTTCCGGCGCCTTCTAATTCGGACACCATCTCACGAAGCATAGAGCGGTCGGGATGAATAAGCGAGATTGTGAAATGGTGTTCGCCAAGAGCGACTTCATTTACCAACACGGCTTCTTCCAGCCGCTGCATGACCTCTTCGGCGCTCTTGCGCGCGTCATCTGTGGCCTTCATCACCCGGCGTTTCCGCCTGATGCTTTCACCGGCTCTGACACTTGGCATCGGTGCGAAGCTCTGAGCAATGACGTAATCGCACGGTAGTGCGAAGTCGTCAAAGATCGTCACCCACGACACAGGTGGGTAAGACTTCAACGCCCGGATCACACCAAAACGGTCCCCATCCGGGCCATCCGTCAGCTCGAAACCTTCCTTATCAAAGGTCACACGTTCGGACAGAATTTCATCACTCAGGACCGTGATGGAACGGCTCGGATATATTGGCTGTTCATTGCCAGTCTGGACCGAGCCCAGAAAGCCCAGCAATCCACCCTCCGAAGCTGACAGCACACGTGTGCGCTCAGTTCCAAGTGCAGACCGCACGAACCGAACCACCTCTGCCAGAATTTCCAGATCGCGTTGTGTATCTTTGCCTTCAAGAAGGCGGCTTGCACCGCCGAAAGCGCTTAGGAAACCGCGCTTCAACCGCGAGGTTTTGACAACCGAGATTGTCAGACGCGTGTCCCGCAGTTCTCGTTGCTTCAAGCCCGCAGACCAGCGCTTATTTACTTCGTAGGAAAAGCCACGATCTTTGAACACGTCCAGATCGTCCAAGAAGTCGATCTTGCGACTGATTTTGTGCGTGTAGACGATGAAATCACTACCCATCTGCGCCAGCACGGACGCGAAAGACTTCTTAAGAAGGTCCAGTTCCTCGTCGCGTGTGGTCATCGCGTCGAGACCATCGACACGAATGCAGGACATCAAACCATCGTCTGCAAGCCGCACGGTCACATCATCTACCAAAGAGACGTATGGAACGTGCATAAACCCATGCCGCATGTTGCCCGCCTGGGCGACGATGTTTGCAGCGACATTATTCACATCAAGGGCCATAGCTATCGCCCCCGAAGATCTTACGTGATCGCGTGCCCGGAACGGCGCTTAAGCCGTTCCGGTACACATCGACAATCTTCTCATCCTTTTCCGCGGCGAAACGGCAAGCGGCGTAGACGATGATGCACCAAACGATTGTCCAGATGCTCGCAGACCAAATTAATGGTACAACCGTGCCCGCAAAGAACGGCAGCGCAAAGGAATAGGGCAAGCCGAACAAGCGGCTTCCCTGGTTCACAGCAACAGCGAATGCGACACGCTCCTGCGCCATCTTAGGCGGTGCCCCAAATGGCTTGGACAAACGTCGGAATAACCCCAATCACAACGATGATAAACAGGAGTGTAAAGACGCGGGTCCAGTCGAGGAAATTGAAGGCTCCGGCCATCAGAACACCGACCGCAACAATGGTCATAACCAACCGGCCCGTAAGGCCCGTCAGTGCATCCAAGACCGATTGTAGAACAGAGTTTACAGCGCTCAGGTCTATTGCCTGGGCATAGGCGGGCATACTAACCGCCAACACCATGAGAGACGCCATAACGGCGATATTTCGATACATGCTTTCTAGCTCCCGTTTGCTACGATGCGTTGGTAAACCCCGACCACCTTCACAACGTGGTTTTGGGTTTCTCGATATGGCGGAATGCCACCATGGGTTTCGACAGCGCCGGGACCGGCGTTGTATGCAGCCAACGCCAATTCCTTCGTGCCGAATTTATCCAGCATACCCGCCAGATAACGGGCACTGCCGTCCAAGTTCTGGTGCATATCGTTCCGATCAACGCCCAGGTCGCGTGCCGTTTCAGGCATCAGCTGACCCAAGCCGAACGCACCCACACTTGATGTTGCGCGTGGATTATATGCACTTTCAATTTCGATGTTGGCCCGAAACAGTGACATCCACTGCAAAGGCGACAGCCCTGCTTTGATCACTCCGGGATGCTTGGAATACCGAAAGCCCGTTTCATTAATCGCGGCTAGGATTTCCGGTGTCGCCTTGCGCGAACGCGGCAGGGCGCGGCTGACACTTACGGAAGCTTCTGGTTCAACACGTGGTTTCGAGAAGGCCAATAAGCTTTTCGATCCCGAGTAGGGAACAAAGCCGCCCTGCCCGACGACCAGCACACTATCTGCGTTACCCTTTAGCGGTGCACTAACCGCCGCGAGAAGGGCTACCCTCGCTATCGTCGTCCTCACCTACACGGTCCTCGTCTGGCGACACATCAACCGACCAGAACGCGCTCTGGCCTTTTGCGTGTGGAATTTTGATTTCCTTGACGCCAAGCTCCATAGCGATACCGACGAGACCGTTCGGCGTTGTGTAAACGCGCGGCTCCGCCGCACGCTGTTTCACCAACACCGACCGAAACGACTCATCAATGTCGTTTTTCTTGAGGATGTAGAGGACCCACTTTCCCGTCACCGACCCACGGTTGGTAACGATATCTTCTGTGGCCAAAACCTCTACCGGTGCACCCGCGCTGACATCCTCCCTGAAGGATTTCATCATAATCACGGGTGCAAGTTCCCAAGAACGCATAGAAGCCTCTGACCATTGTACGGCACAGGCTTACTATCGACATCACGTATCATAAAGGCGCTTTGCATCAAAACTCCGTCTTGATCTCATAAGCCCTGCATGACATCAAAACTTGATACTGTAAAGAGGCTCATTTAAGGTTGAGAAATTCCCGTTAAGCGCGTGTCTCACGGCCCACGCCACAACCAAACACACCGAGCTATTAAAAAACCTGCGCGACAAAACGCACGGCAACAGAACAGCTTAAAGGAACAAACATGCGCAAAATATGGCTTATCTGGGCGTTCCTAGTTTTCCCAGATTTGGGACAAACGCAGCAGGACCCCACAATCGGCACGCAGATCATCCATTTCTGCATTCCCCCAGAAGAACCGATCCTGGACGAAGCGTATTTAGCGGCAATCGAACGCACGCGCGGCGAGGAAATGAACGCCTTTTTCAGCGACGCGCAAGCATACCTAAACTGCCTGCAAGTCTCGCACCGCGACTACGTTGACCGCCTCAACGCCATCATTGAAACCGAACGCAAATAGAAAATCAATACCGAGTTTTGATCATATCGCAGTGTTACGATATCATTACACTATCGACGTATCAAAAAGTCGCTGCTATTGTTCAGCAGAATTTTATCCACAGGAGGGCACAGCATGATCAAACGCTTGTTAACCACAACTGCCGCAGCTGTCCTAGGAATCTCGATCATCGGCGCGGACCGCGCAGAAGCATATCAAGTCGATTGCGCAATCCTGTTGTGCCTGGCTGGTGGCTGGCCGTCATCCGGGCCATGCGCACACGCACGGGCCGTTTTCATTCGCCGGATCACGCCCTTTCCGATTGAGCCACCGCTGCAAATTTGGCGTTGCCCCATGGGCATTGCGGCAAGCAACGCGTCTCCTTCGCAAAGGCTCATGGATCTGGCGTTCAAAGACGCGCCGCCGCCGATGACGACTTACCATCCCGACGACAACCACTATGACACCATCGGTCCGTCTGGCTTCAACAATCCACAATCGGTTTCCATCACACTGAACGAAGACCATACTAACAAAGCCAAGCTGACGCTCGCAGACATGCGCCGCGAAGACGGATCTTTCGACCCCCTCGCCTTTCTTCAACTGGCACTCACGCCGGGCGCTGACGTTGATGTATCAGGGCCAGAGTTTGCCTTCATTCGGTCCATTCGCGTTTTCGACATCGACGTGCGCCAATACTACCGAAGTTCCAGCGATGGGGGCGAATGCGACCGTGGCGGCCGTCTCCGCATGGGCGTCTACGACTCTCAAGGGCGTTTTTCCTGGCGCCGGGTGGGAGCAGGATCAGCGCCAGTACAAGCGGGGCTCAGCAGCTACGGTCGCGATTGTCCTGGGGTGCGCAATAGGTCTGTTTTCATCGAATGGCGTGATCACGAAGGCAACTACGACTACGAGGCAGTACACTACTAACGACTATCCGTAGTAGGGCGGACGCCACCACTCACAAATAATTGCGCCGCCCTACCATCTTGGGTACATCTAACAGCAAAAGAACAATAGAGCAGAATCAAGAAGGAGACGCAGGCACCACCCCAACCAAAAACAAACCCCCCGCAAGGCGGGAACCTTGCGAGGGGGGTTTGATAGAACCTAGGGACGGGAATCCCGAAAAGGCTAACTACTTCAAGCTCGGTTTTATCATTCAGGACATCGCAACGGCAAGCAAAAACCGCATCTGTGCGGACAGAGTTTTTGCATCTTGGCCTAACTCTTGAAAAAACCACAAGAATTAGCCCCAGACGCAACAATTTGCCAACAGCGAAGCAGTCACTACAAACTGTTGTATGCTAAGCTAGGAGTTGCATAGATTCGAAAGGAGCAACGCGCGATCCAAACAAAAACCCCCGCAAGGCGGCGGCCTATACGGGGGGATCGAAAAACCAAGAAGCGCCAACTTCTCGATCAGCTTACGCGTTGATCAGGTTTTACCATCCCTCTTTCCAACCGAGCAAGCAAAAACCGCATCTGTGCGAACCGAGTTTTTGTGCCTTGGCTTGGAACAGCAACACCACCTGTTTCAGCCCTGGGTGCAAACCCCAAACAACCCGGCAGCATCTTTCTGCCAACACATGAAAGGAAGAACGGACCAACCAAAAAAGCAAAACCCCGCAAGGCGGTGAACCTTCCGGGGGAGCTATGATCACAGAGCGCCAACTCTGAAACCTCTCTAAACATAGGTCGATCATATCACCCCCAGATCGCAGCAGGCAAGAAAAAACGCATTTGTGCGAATAATGAAGAATTGCCCTTCACCGTCTTGCTCTTAAACGAGAGAGACAGAGCAATGACACGTGCGAAATCCGCGCCCCCAACGCCGAACACGGCGACCTATCACACGTATGTAGACGAAGTGGTCACACCGACCCTCTACGACAATTTCAACCGCAATATGGCGAACGCTTTGCTGGCCCTCCTGCGCTTCCTTGAACAGCGCCGGTACGACTTTTCAGCCGACCGCGCGTTCCAAACGCGGCCGATATCGGTTGCAGCCATCGCAGATCATTTCCGCGTCACCACACGGTCCGTGCAGCGATGGTTTGCCAATCTGGAGCGCGTAGGGATCGCGGCCCGCGTCTACCGCAAGAACCCCGGGCACAAGTTCAAAAACCTGCTCAATCGGATCGACTTTACCGGCTTTTCAGCCTGGTTCGGTGCGCTTGCAGCCAAAGCAAAGAAAGAGCAGCGCGACGCAAAGAGTCGCCCTAATAAACAAATCTCTTCGAGATCTATATTTAATCCAGAAATTTCTGAGAAAGATGGGTGCAATGAGGCTCGCGAAACAAGCTGCACGCCAACTTTCCCGAAATCAGGGCCGATCAAATACGACAAGCACTGGCTCGCTATTGCCTATGAAAACCTGCCATCACGGCCACATACACCTTGCACCACTGCCACGGCAGATGCGTTCCGAAAACACCTCAATCAGCTTGGAATTGGCTTCAATCATCCATCCATCAGCAAGAGATGGGCGAATTTCTGTAAAGGTAGATATCCAGTCAGATGATAGGTTAGTGCATCAAAAACTGCGTCATAGGAGCGTTAATGCTGCAAATGACAGTCCAAACAATGCCCCAAACCTTGTCCAGTCCGTCGCTGACGGATGTGGGCCCGCAACCTTGGGGACAAGATTTTCCGTGACCCAGGCTGGCTCAAATTGTCGCCCGATCGAATACAGCACCATGTATCCGCCAAATGTGATCACCGAGGCATGGGACATGCCCGACACGATCTGATCGAGCGCACTTGGGAACGACGACGGGCTGCGTGGCAGTTCATCGCTCGCCAGCAGCAGCAAGAACCAACCGCCAAGAAAATAGGCCCAGAACCGCATGTAGAAAATGACCAGCCCCGTGAGGCTCGCGATGAACGTCGCAGCCGAGACCGAAATCAATACGCCCTGAGAGCCAAGATCACCACGTAGTAGCCCAGGGACGGCAAATGCAGCAAGCAAGCCAATCAAACCTAGCAGAGTATAGTCAGAAAGAGGATGTTTGAATTTCAGCATGTTCCGACCCCAGATTTTCCAGCAGCAACCATCGTTATACATGTACCCTGTTTAAACCATGACAACGCTATTAAACAAATTGTGCCTTGTCAGCTACGAAGCACGAATGACAAGCTCGCGTTGAGTACGGCACACGCAAAATCGTAGCGCAGGAAATTTTTTTATGTCGGGCACCCCACCTGAGTTATCACCCAAAACTGCAGGATTATTGCCTCAGTTACCTCTATGGTTTTTGAGTGCTGCTCTTTTGATAGCTACTTTTGCAATCACATATCAGCTGCTCTTTAGGGGGTCTCTAATGTGCGGAACGAACTTTTTTCCAGACAAGGGCGAATGTACACAAGCCCCCGTCGTCACTGTCAAAGACCAACCTTTTCTCAGCCTCGCAGGTAAAGACGGTGAGGAACAAGCAGATGATAAATCTATCTCTGGCTCGGGCCCCAACGATATCTGTTTCTTCGTCGGAATATCCATCGAGGCCACCGGGACCAATACAAGGCTTTCCGCAGAGCTGATACCGCCTGCTAACGATGGCCCGTGGCACGTTGATTTTACAGCATTCAATAATCCAACCGATGAAATTAAAACTAAGGTCAGTTGCATAGCGGTACGCCCGTCCGACGATAAATAGCCCCTGCCCCGCCCAACGGCGGCGCACCAGGCTCTAGGTTTCAGCCGGCGAAACCGGCTTGCACCCAGAACACCGCACCCACGCACGAACTGATCCAATAGTCCTGGCACTGTCTCATCCGAGCCAGCCCTCATCCTTTGTATCATGTCCGTCTGCGGCCACGGCGATCTGCCCGTTGGGTCACGATCCTTGGGGCCTTCGGCCTACGGCCTGCGCGGCTGTGCCTTGCATCCATCGCACTCCCGCGCGATCGCGGGACTAAGAAAAGAAGGACAGCGACCCCTCCGCTTCGCTCTAGGGACGCTGACACCTTTTTCAATCCAGATCCGCCCAACAGACCTGCCCTGGCCGGTCAACAGTTGCGCATCCCCGAAAATAGTCGCCGATTTCCCCGGCCCTCTGGGCCTCCTCGCGCGACAAATCGGAGCCGATTTTCGCGGCAAACCCTCCCCAGAGGGTGCGCGTTGACAGTCCAGTTCAGGCCCGTGGGTCGGGCTTCGCCCACCCACTCTGTCCTCCGGAAAACATGCGTTTTCCAGAGAAAAGAGGGGAGGCGCAGCCCATTGGCGGAAAGAGGTCAACAAGACCCGACCGCATCACCACAAGGAGGCCAGAAATGGCAGAAGTTATGGACAAGACCCAAGTCATTGCAGGTCAAAACGATCTAGTACGAACTGCACTCGCAGACTCTCAGGCAAACCGGGAAGCCAAAGAGAAAGGCATCCGTTTCCAGTTTGTTTGGACACCGGGTGTCAATGCAAAACTCTTGCAAACGGGCAAAATAGCCCAATTGGCAACCGCCATCGCCAGTTTTGATGGCTTCACCGAAGACAATGACCCCTACAAGCAACGGGATTTTTTTTCGACCGAAGTCGAAGGCACAAAAGTGTTCGTCAAAATTGACTACTACGACCGTGAACTAAGGGGCGGGTCCGAAGACCCAACAGACCCCGCACAAACCGTGCGCGTCATCACCGCAATGCTTCCAAACGAATATTGAGATTGGGCGTCCCGCAAGGGGCGGTCAATGGCGCAACCCGCGCCCGAAAGGAGGTGATGAAATGCCTAAAGAACTCATTGAGCAGCGCAAGAAAGAAGCTGTTGAGCTTGTGAGAAAGGGAGGTCTCTCCGCCAAGATCGGCCTCGCCTTTCTAAACCAACACACCGCGTAAGCGGCACGTCTCACCCCGGAAACGGGGTGGGATACCAATACCAAAATCCACACCACACATCAAGGAATGTCCCAATGACAAAGCACACAGATATCATTGCCACAGAGGCCCGGTTTCCACTCGCAAACCTCACTCTGTCACCCCTTAACCCCCGCCAAGTTGTACCAGATGCAGACGTGATCGAACTGGCGCAAAGCATCTGGGATGCTGGCCTGATCCAATCCATTGCAGGCTATGACCATGGCGATGGCACAGCCGAGATTGTGGCCGGGGGACGCCGCTTGCGCGCCCTGCATTATCTGGCCGAAAAACATCCAAATCTGGCGACCACACGGCCCGAACTGGCAAGCCCAATGGTCATGTTGGCACCCGATATCGAAACAGCCGAGGCATGGGCCAGCATGGAAAATGTCGCCCGTCGCGATCTACATCCGGCAGAAGAAATCCGCGCCTATGGAATGATGGAAGCAAAGGGCGGCACACCCGCGTCCATTGCCCGCGCCTTTGCCGTGAGTGAAAAACATGTCTACCGCCGTCTCGCCTTGGCGAAACTGCCCGAGGCAGTGTTGGACGCCTTGCAGGCCAATGACATCAGTCTTTCAACAGCCGCCGCGTTCACCGTCAGTACAGATGAAAACCTGACCTTAGACGTGTTGGAACGGACCAAAACCCGCAACCTGAGCGAATATCAGATCAAACAAATGCTGAAACCAGACGCGGTGTCAGACACGGACCGCCGCGCAATCTATGTCACGGAAGCCGCTTACATCGAGGCAGGAGGCCGCAAGACCACAGACTTGTTTGCGGAAAAGGTCTTCTTTGATGATGTCGGCCTTTTGGATGCTCTATTCGCGGAACACTGCGCCGAGGCTGTTGAAGCGTTGCAGGCCGAAGGCTGGAAATGGATCGAACTGCACCCGGAACCCCATTTCTATTCATGGGACGCGGGATACAACAAATATGGCACGGTGTACCCGGTCGAGGGCGCGTTGTCCGAAGAACAGGCCGCACGCTATGACGAACTGGCGGAACTGGCCGAGGGTGAAGTCATTGACGCGGCAGGTGAGGCCGAACTTGAAGCCCTGCAAGCGATCCTAGACGGCGACTTTACAGCAGAACAGCGCGCCCATGCGGGCCGCTTTTTCTACATCGACAATCAAGGGAAGCCGCAACTCAGTGGTGCCATGATCCGGCCCGAGGACAAGGCGGCAGCGATTGAGGCTGGTGTGTTGCAAAAGTCGATGCACGGAGGCAGCAGCGATGCGCCCAAATCGCCAATCGCTAACGCCTTGCGCGACGACCTATCCCGTATCTCACAAGGGGCGCGCCAGCACGCAGTCCTGCGCGACCCAGACCTGTTGATTGACCTTTTGGCCTACCAATTGAGCCATAATTTGAACTGGCAGAACCCCTTTGGGATCACCCTAACAGACGTTCCGAACTGGCCCACGACAGAAGCCGATGGCTACGCATTGGACGAACGTCTGACGGAAAATCCGGCACGCAACATGCACCAGACAAAGGACTTTGGCGCATCGTTCCGTGCGTTTCGAAAAAAGGGTCAGGATCATGTGCGCGGCGAGTTGGTGCGGTTTCTGGCAGCGCAATTCAAAGGCGGCGATGCGACCTTGCGCAAGATGATCGACAAGGTAATCCAGCCGAGCACGCGTGAGATTTGGACACCGACAGCGGCCAATTTTTTCAGCCGTGTGGGTGGTCCCTACATGGTCACACTCTGGCGTGATCTGTTGGAACTGGCCGAGGATCACCCGACAGTCACGACCTTTGCCAAGCTGAAAAAGAGCGAGAAGGCCGAGAAGCTGGAAACGCTGTTTGGTGATGCTGAATACCGGGCGGCCCAAGGCGTGACCGAAGCGCAGGCCGCGCGGATCGACGCATGGTTGCCGGAAGGCATGGAGTGACAGGTGTGCAGGGCGCGAAAGCGCCCTGCCCCCTCCACGGATGGAGATGACAATGACTTTCCAACATCCAACATGGCCCGGTGTCAGCGAACCCGTCACAGGTGCAGACCTGCGCGTCTTGTCCTTGGGTGCGGGTGTTCAAAGCACCACCCTGGCCCTGATGGCCGCGCACGGCGAAATCGGACCTATGCCAGACGTGGCAATCTTCGCAGACACGCATTGGGAACCAAAAGCCGTCTATGAACATGTCGATTGGCTGATGTCGGGCAACGTGTTGCCCTTCCCCGTGCACCGCGTCTCAGACCTGAACCTTCGAGATCAAGTCGTGGACCGCGCGGCGCAGGCCGATGGACGTTACATCAGTGTCCCGTTCTTTCTTGATGCAGGCGGCATGGGACGCCGCCAGTGCACCAACGAAGCCAAGATCGTGCCGATCCGTAAGGAAATCCGCCGTTTGCTGGGCGTACCAAAGGGCGCGCACGCATCCCGCTACCGTGTAGAACAGTGGATTGGGATCAGCACGGATGAGATGCAGCGCATGAAAGATGCGCGCGAAAGCTGGATGGCGCACCGCTGGCCGCTCATCGAGGCGCGTATGTCCCGAGGCGATTGTCTCGCATGGCTCGAAAAACACGGCTACCCTGCCCCACCCAAATCGTCTTGCATCGGGTGCCCGTTCCACAACGACCGTTTTTGGCGCGACATGCGCCGCGATGATCCGGCATCCTTCCATGATGCGGTAGAGGTTGACCGCGCGCTGCGACGGCACGGCAAATCACGAGGGATGCGGAGTCACGAGTATATGCACCGATCTTGTCAACCGCTCGAAGCCGTTGACTTCGACGCTCGCACAACCGGGCAACAGATCGACTTTTTGGACGAATGCGACGGAGTTTGTGGAACGTGATCACAATGTCTGAATGACTAATGGCAATGTGGCGGCGTTCCCGCGATAAGGGAATGTGTTAACCCCTATCCCCGTCGCTATCTGGCGCGATTTTTCCTTGTGGTGAGGAAATACTACCTGGCCCCGCTTCGGCGGGGCCTTTTTTCTGGGGGACTTTGTGAATGGCTCGGAGAGACGAAACACTCACCGCAATGTTCACCAAACACATCGCCGCCCCGGCCACAGCAATCCATGATAATGGGCTGGTTTGTGTTGCGGCCATCAAACACAAGACGGCAAAAGCCAGCGACATTATGCAGATGGAAATGATATCTTCTATTCTGTTTTCGGACACGAATAACCCTGCTCAAAAAAAGCGCGGCTCACAGAGCCGCGCTTTGATCTTCTACTCGATACGATTCTATGAAGCGCGCTGAAAAGCCAATCCATCTGGCAAATCTGTTTGGCTGGCAGCCCGTTTCTGCCACCAACTCAACCTTTCGCACCAAACCGGTTCTTCAAGTCCTGTATTCCACCGCACGACATACCCTACTTCGCGCGCCGATCCGGACTGTCGCAACACCAAAAGAGCGATGGGCGTTCCAATCGACTTTTCACAGGCGGCTGTGTCGTCGCACGGCGCGGTTTCAGTCACGCGAACCGGCAGAGCGCCGTGACTTCGCGGTCTTTGTATAACCTCAGTATCGTCTGTCATTTATCATCCCCCGTATGACAAACCCGGATGAGCAACGCGCGTGGCGACACGCTCCGGTTTTTGTGAACAGTCACACGCTGCACTAGAACTTGGAAAAGCTGCGAACACACGATACAAAACGAAAAAGGACGACATTGAATGACACAGTGACGCGTAACGATTTGGTAAAGAACGGAAAGTTTTTTGTTGCACCGCAGCAAAATGATAAGCCCTTTAAGGAGCTTTTCGCGGAACTCATGGCGCAAGGCGCTGGCAGTCCTGTAGATGACGACGGTTTTCCAGCAGGACCATGGACCCCTGAAACCCTGACAGATGCGATCTGCGCCTTACGCGGGAACGAAGAGGGCATTGAACTGCGCACCGTACAGCGCTGGTTCCAAGACAATGACAAAGGCATACTACCGAAGAACGTCGGCCTTCTGGCGCGTATTTTTGGATGTGACGATGGAACGGAAGCGGGTAACTGGCGTGTCGCGCTAAACAAGTCGATTACCCTGCAAAAAAAGATACGCCTTGCGAATAAAGACGCAGTTGCCGACAGGTCTAAAACAGACAATCAGGTGAGCGCTTTCAAGGCTTCAGAGAAAAGACATCCGTTTTCTGCACGCATGGCATTGCGCATAAATGCCATGCTGACAGGCGGAACCTATATCTTTGTCATCATTATGATTTGGGGGTTGTGGTCTATCCTGGGTATGTCAGCGATAATACTCGGTCTGGCTGAGGTTTCGTACACGACCGACAGCGGAACAGAAAAACAAGTCGGTCTGTATCAGGCCCCAGCATGGACAATAGAAAAACTCATCCTCATTCCGGTGTATTTTCTCATTACGTCACGTGCCGTGAGTGCATGGATCGATAGCCGCCACCAGTTTGTGCGAAGTCCCAAATCGGAAACTTGGGAGGATCGTGTGGCATCCTTCGCGCCTGCTTTCTTTTTGGTGATCCTTGTGTGCGTTATCGTCGTGTTCGCGCTGCAATGGTACGGGACGTATTACCTACCCTTGCTTGCTGGCCCCGACTCCGGGATCGAACCGAACTGGATACGTGTGGCGACAAACCCAATCACAATCATTCCAACGAGCATCATCATCCCCCTGTCCTTCTATGGCGGCATGTTCATCGGATTTGTCTATTGGGTCTGCTTTTCTGGCCTGTTATTGCTCTACATCGCCGCACGCGACATCACGATACTAAACGCCAACCTCTCAGACCCAACAGATACCCAGCCCATCAGTGCGACGGTCACTGCAGCGCGCGATCTTGTTACCGCGTTTTATCGGTGCATCATCTGTGGCGCGCTTATCAACATCGCAATCAAGGTAGATGCGATCTACTTCATTTCCGACACGGAAAGCCTGTTCAAGTTCCTCAAGCTAGATCTTCTGTCCGCCTTGGGCGTCGACGGCAACGCGTGGACATACCTGGCAGGACGCGAGTTTCCATCCTTTGTCTCCGCCATCTTCCTACTGATTATCACGTCCTTTGCCTACGTCGGCATTTATCAGATCAAGCTATTCACTGAGGGGGCTTTGCGGCATCAAGTTGTGACGCACGCACAGGTGATAACCGTGCCTGCGTTCCTCATGTTCACCTATGCCATGCTTGGAGAATTTACCGGGTTCACACTGCTGCTCATAGCCAGTGTTGTCGTCGGTGTGATGCAGCTTGCACGCCCAGCTACGAGCATAGCCCCCCTCGCACCAGACAGAAAGTAACCTCCCTTGCAGCAACTCCCTATAGACTGTGAACTCGCGCACGCCCCCCTGCATGGTGTGGGCTATCGAATAGTTGCGTCAGATCACACGGCACTCCGTATCGGCGTGTGGACCGATGAGACCACGCAAAAAGGCACCATCTTTTTGCTGCCGGGACGCGCGGATTATATTGAAAAGCAAGGTCACGCCATCAGCGAAATGCACGCCAAAGGCTTTTCGGTTTGCGTGCTGGAATTTCGCGGCCTTGGCCTCTCAGATCGTATTGCAACTGATCGACGTGCGGGACACGTCGATCAGTTTTCAGACTATCAATTGGATGTTCAGGCGGCCATATCCGCCGCATCCGAACTTGAACTGCCTCAACCGTTTTATGTGCACGGCAATTCGATGGGCGGTTGCATCGCGTTACGCAACCTTATGGGCGAACACCGGTTCAAGGCGTGCGCATTCACATCGCCCATGTGGGGCATCAAACTGCCAAAAATCTTGCTGATGATTGCCCCTGTCGTTACCGGCACAGCCCGCGCTCTTGGCTTCGGCCAACGCTACGCCCCCGGTAAAAACGGCGAAAACGAAACACTCGCTTGGACGTTTGAAGAAAACGAAATCACAGCCGATGCAGACATGTTTGCTCATCTTCAACACGTGAATCGTCTCACACATGAGCATTGGATAGGCGGTCCAACGATAGGATGGCTGCAGCAAGCGTTACACGAAACAAAAAGCCTCGCGTCTCTACCTGCACCCGATATCCCTTGCATCGCGTTTAGCGCCGAACTCGACCAGCTCGTATCTCGTGATGCCATCGAGAACCGCATGGCGAATTGGAATGATGGACGGTATGAGATGATTCCGGCGGTAAAACATGACTTGCTAAGAGCCGATCTTGTCACCCGATCATCCGTAATCGGCAAAATCTGCGACTTTTTCGAGGACGCAGGCTGACATTTCCAACTGTTTGCCGCTAGTGGCCCCTGCCCTGCCAATCGGCAGGGCACCAGGCTCTAGGCTTCAGCCGGCATAACCGGCTTACACCCAGAACACCGCGACCGCGCACGAACTGACCCAATAGTCGCGGCGCTGTCTCGTCCGAGCCCGCGCCACTCCTTTGTGTCATGTCCGTCAGAGGCCACGTCGATCTGCCCGATGGGTCACGATCCTTGGGGCGTCGGATCTTCGATCCGGTCTATCCTAGTCCCTTGGGGTTCGGACAAGCCGAACGCCACAGCAGGACGTTGGCGGCAGGGATGCCGCCGGATTTAAGCGAAATAGACAGACCCGTGTTGTCGGCTGCGCCTCCTGCCCGCGCCAGTCCGTCGATTTCGCTCAAATCCTCCCAATCCTTCCTTTCATCGCATTCGAGGTTTCAGGAGCAGGCGCATTCTGCGCTGTCCCTCAACCCCGACCCATTGGGCGACAGACCCAAAGGACACCACAAAGGAAACACCGAATGGATTTTGAAAGAATAGGCGAGGCCCAAGTTAACGGCCATGACGACACCTTTGCCCTTATCAACCGAGGGTATACCCCCGACGTTTTCAAGCCGTATCAATGGTTTGAGACAACCGAAGACCTTTACACCTACTTTCTGGAAGTGTTGCCCCCGCTGCACTTTTCGGGCGGTGCCTTTATGATGTGTGAGCGGTGCACGGACACACTGTCAAACGCGTTTTTGCAGTCTGGCACGCGGTTTTTCTGCCTCACAGTCCCCCACTCCGAACCATTTTCGGCCATGGTACAGGCGTTTCGCACGCATCTCTACGAGGGGGCCGAGCAATGACCCGCGTGGAATTTCAAGTTGCCCTGTTCAAAGGGTCAGAGACCGCAACGGGATACCTCTTTGAGTTTCGGAACATGCACTTTGTCGCGCACAAGCGCGGTAAAGGCTGGCGGGTAAGTCACTTCAAAAGCGGGCGGTGTGTCGATCACGGCGCATCAACCCGGGCCGAAGCTATCCAAGGTTTCAAAGATGCGGTGGAGGTTGGCGCATTCGACTTGCCAGCCATGGAACACAAAACCGAACACAGCCCACAACTCAACACGTTGCCGGAGGTCGCATAATGAACCGTTACGAAGAAAAGCAGGAAGCGCGCCGCGCACGTCTTGAAGCCGCCGCAGATCGCGCTGACGCCCGGTCAAATGACGCCTATAAACGCGCCGACTTGAGCGAAGAAGCAACAGGAATCCCCTTTGGGCAACCTATCCTTGCCGGACATCACAGCGAGGGGCGGCACCGTGCCGTCTTGAAACGCGCAGACAACGCCATGCGCAAGAGCGTTGAGGAAGGCAAACGCGCGGGCGCGTTGCGCGCGAAAGCCGCAGCCGTTGGGACTGGTGGCATCAGCAGCGACGACCCCGACGCCGTGGACAAACTGCGCGAAAAGCTGGCGAACCTTGAGACGTCACAGGCCAACATGAAAGCCGCGAATAAGATCGTGCGCAAATGGGCCAAGAAAGGCGTGACACCAGAGAGTGCGGGCGAGGATTTTGACACCTACGCAGCGGAACTTGCAGCCGTAGCGGATCATTTCAGCGCCCAAGTGGCGCGGGAATTGCTCAAACCACAATGGGGCGACGCTGGCCCTATCGGGTTTGCCCCTTACCAACTCACAAACAATAACGCCGAAATCAACCGCCTAAAAAAACGCATCGCCCAGCTTGAGAAGGCCAGCACGCGCGAGACCAAGGAATACGATTTTCAGGGTGTGTGCCGTGTCGTTGAGAACGCCGGGGAAAACCGCCTGCAATTCTTCTTTGACGGCAAGCCCGACGAGAACACCCGCGCCGTGATGAAGTCGAACGGGTTTCGCTGGGCACCATCGCAAGAGGCTTGGCAACGCCAGTTGACCGGGAATGCGCTTCGTGCGGGACGGTCAGCCCTGCGCGCGTTGGGTGTAGACCTCAGCACCATGTGATCCATTGGAGCGGGCCAGCCCTTGCCGGGTTGGCCCATTCTCAACCGTCATTTTATACGGCATTGCCGTATCTTTTTACTTGTGAAGGCTACGGCAATGCCGTATATTGTACTTATGCAAACGGTCGTATCCACCTCAGTTTTTCTAGCCCAAGCCAAACGATGCGGCTTGAGTGACGACGAGGTACAAGCCATCATTTCGACCATCGCCTTAGACCCGGAAGCAGGCGCGATCATGCCGCAGACGGGCGGTGCCCGGAAACTGCGCCATGCACGGCAAGGTCAGGGCAAGAGCGGGGGGTATCGGACCATTCACTACTTTGGCGGTGGTGACATTCCGGTGTTTATGCTGGCGATTTATGGGAAGAACGACAAAGGCAATTTGACCCAGGCTGAGCGCAACGAACTGGCCCGCATCCTGCCAAAGCTGGCAGATGCCTACCGCAAGAGAAAGGACCAATTATGAGCTTCGGAAAAGAACTAATCGCAAGCGCACAAGAGGCGCTGGACATCGCAGAAGGCAAAGCAGAACCCGCCGCAGTATTTGTGCCGGAGGCGGTCGATGTTGCGGCCATCCGCAAATCCCAAGGTCTGTCGCAATCTGCATTTGCAGAGCGCTACGGCTTGGCGGAAAGCGCTATTCGGGATTGGGAGCAAAAGCGCCGTAGCCCGGATCGTGCGGCCATGCTCTTTTTGAAAGTCATCCAGCTAAAGCCGGACGTGGTGGCGGCGGCCATAAGAGCGTGAGGGCACGCCCTTATGGCCGCAGTCCTGATACTTTATATCAGGACGATTTCAAGGATTAGAACATGCGCGACTTCCTTTCGCATCAAGTCTATTTGTGGGGGTATTGCGGTCACGCCGCGCCCCGTTGGGCGCGGCGAGCCTTCGCGAAAACCGAAGCGCACCGCGCATGGTTTCTCGGCTTTCATGGATTTTTCGAACAGGACGGTGCCAGCTACGGGCTGGCGCGTCCTTACCCTTCAATCCGAGAAGGATAGGCTAACATGATTGGCCTTGCAGAAGTTGCGAAAGCCCGCCGACGCAGTAGGCGCTTAGGCGGGCTATTCGCATTGGTGGCGATCCTGGGTGTCGTGATCGTCGCGACGCTCACTCCGCCCCTGATCGTTTCCACCGCTCTGATTATCGGTTGCGTGTACGCGGCGAATCGCGCTTGGCTTTGTCTCTATCACGGTGAACGCTTGTTGGTGGAAGTTGAGCGTGGCATCATCGAGCGCGAGAGCGCAGACAGTTAGCACCACGGGCGGCGCTTTCCGCCGCTATAGCGACGGGCCAACCCCTCCCCCACCATGATATCCGCCACGTCGCGGTCATCAATCATGAGCCGCGCCAGCTCGCGTCCGTATCGGTCGCGGCGCGGCTGATAGGCCAGCTGGACCGACGACGCCCGGGCCAGCAACTCACGCAGTCTTTTCGTTGCTGCATCGCCCCGCGCCAACTCAGAGTCGCATTGTGCGCGATAAGTTTCTGGGGTGTCGAAGCCGATCAGCCGAATGGTTTCACCGGCCAAACGCACAGTATCACCGTCCACGACCGTGAGGCGGTTCGGGATGACGGTTTCCACCGTGGAGATTTGCCCACGCGCAGTCGCTTGTGTGAGCGTGTTCGGATCAAAAAGCCACAGCCCGAAAAGGACGAGCAGAGTTGCCGGAAGAAGTGCGCGCCGTGGTATCTGCCGCCGCCTTTTCCGTGGCCGGAACCGGCTGGGTCTCTTCCTTGGCCGTCTTAACATCGCAGGATCACGGACCTCCTAATGGGCCTTCACTGGCAGGAGCTTCTGTGCGTCCAGTATGGCCGTTTATCATTGCCAGTCCAAGCAGTGTGGCCGTGCGGTGGCCTGCCCCCAGAACACCCGATGCGAAACGCGATCCGAGGCCAAGAGAGCAGTTGGCGGTCCGTCCATGCGCGTGTCCTTGGCCTTGTGCGGGCGCGTGATGCCAAAATCCACGAATGGAACTCGCTCAGTCGACCGCCAATGATTGCGTTGTCATCAGAGTGATTTTGTCGATCACCACTGGCCACCCCCTTTGTTTCTCTTTTGATGGGGATGAAGGGAACGCCTGAAGAATGTTCCTTCAGCTCATCATCGAAGATCTACGCCTGCGGCTTCGATCACGAGATCCTTTGAGCCTCAGCAAGCAGAAAATCGGCACCCCCACGCTGCGCGCGGTCCCCCCAATTTTCCGCCTGCATCCTTCATTCGCCCCCTTCTTGCTTATCCCCATCGAAACAAAGGAGATGACCAATGGCAATCGACGGACAAATCACCCGCACTGACGACAACGCAATCACCGGTTGGATCGCATCGCTGACCTTCGACGTGGATATCACGCTCAGCAAGAACCCGCACAAAGCCAAAGACACACACCCGGACTACGAAATCACCACCCGCACCCCGCGCAACCGGATCATCCGCATCGGGTCAGCATGGGAGCAGACCAGCCAAGCAGGCAACAAGTACATCTCTCTCGCGGTCATGGTGAACGGCCAACAGGTACGCGTAAACGCCCTTCGCACCGACGAAGACCCCGAAGGCGAATACCGCCTGGTCCCGCTGGCTGGCTAACGCCAGCCAAGGGGCGGCCCACGCCGCCCCTGCCCCGCACAAACAGCGGGCACCAAGACCCGCGCCACTCACGGAAACTGCCGTCGTCATTCCCTCGGCGGCGGCTTTTTGGGGCGACAAACACGCCAAATCTGCGAGAATACAGCTATGAAAGACGCACCCGAACCACGCCACAATCTGCCCGGTCGCCGCCCGTCGGAGACGCTGACCATCGAGACGCCAGACGGACACACGATCCACCTATCTGTCGGTTACGATCCGAAAGAGGATGGAAGGCCGCGCGAGGTTTTCTATTCGGCTGGCTTTAGGTCGGGATCAGCGCTTGAGTTTCAGATTCAAGATGCCTGCGTTCTCATCTCGCTTTTGCTGCAACATGGGCACCGGCCAGAAGACATTGCTAAATCACTTGCTCGTGCGGAACAGCCAGACGGCACAATGGCCTATGCCAGTGTCACCGGCCTCATCGCTAATGAGCTAATCAGGGCACAACACTGACATCATCGACCTTTACGCAGCACGCGCCTGGACGCGGCGTCGCAGCGTGAGGGCATTTAACTGCTGACCAGCTCAGCAACGTCACAAACTGCTCCTTTCGTCTTCACTACACCCCATTTTGCAGAACGCGGGCGACCGTCAACGCCAAGCCCTTCGGGCCGCTGCGCGGGCATTGACGGCCCCCCTTTTCCGTTCTGCGACAGGGGTTTCATTAACAACGAAAGGACCATTTTATGACTTACATTCGCAAACGATCCATCGCACTCAAACGCCTCGCGTCACGCCGCTTGCGCCAGACACGGGCCAAACTTCGAAAGCTCGACCTGAGCCTGACGATTGAACTGAACTTCCTGTTTCTAAAAATCAGCCTGACACTGAAATCACGACAGTGATATCAGCATTGGCGCCAGAGCCGTGCGCGGCGTTTCACGACGCCATGCGCGTTCTCATCAAAACCCAATGGCCTCATCCTTGATAGCTTCATAGGACTTTTCAACAACCGTTCCGTCTCCAAATCGGAACTCTATGCTGTCTGGTCGAACGGCCAGCACGACCACCGCATTCCCCTTGCAATCTTCGCAGATCACAACGGGCCGCGCATGTTCTCGCGTTGTATCTGGCACGCGCAGAGCCGCATCCCGTGGGGTATAAAACCACCCACGCACGAATGCGCCAGCACGGTTGCGCAGCATCGTGCTACGTATCCGCACTTGAGACACAGTGCAGAGCATCGTTACCCCCCTGCCCTACTGAACGGCAGACCTTCCGGCAGCCTCGCTTGTCGCGCCGCCCGCTTTTCCGCGCGATTCAGCTTTTCGCACCATACGCACTCGTTTTGGCCAGTATTCCAGCGGACGACATAACCCACTTCGCGCTCGCTTGCATTGTGGCCCAAGACCAGCATCGCAATTGGCATACCTATGGTTTTGTCCTCACCCATTTTCGGCCTCGCTCGATGCGGGCACAGGTCGATCAGTCCACTCAACCGACCATTCATCCATTTCAGCAACGCGCCGCCCTTTGGGTGTTATCAAGCTCAGTCGCGGTTTTGGGTTAGCCGCGCGGTGGTGGTCCAGCCCGAAATCTTGAAGCGCCTTCCTATCGGCCGAGAACAACACGATCACCCCGTCCGGGTACTCAGCCTTTAGGACAAACAGGCCATCTTTCATTTGAAATCTCCGCTTTTGGTACGACGGTTGGGGACCCCTGCCCCCTTTCCGCCAATGGGCTGTGCCTTCCCCTCTTTTCTCTGGAAAACACAGTTTTCCGGAGGACAGAGTGGGTGGGCAAAGCCCGACCCACGGGCGCGGCTTGGGCTGTCAACCGCCCACATTTGCGAAGAAAATGTTTGCCGCAAATAAGTCCCCTGATTTGTCGCGCGAGGAGGCCCAAGGGGCCGGGGAAATCAGGGGACTTATTTGTGGATGGGCAAGAGTTGACCGACCAAGACGGGTCTGTTGGGCGGACCAATAAACAGAATAATCGTCACCAGCCCTAGAGCGCAGCGGAAGGGCTGTTGTCTATGTCTTAAATGAAACCGCGTGTATCGCGGTTTTGCCATTGAGTATTGAATATGTGCGAGTTGGACGATCAGGTGTCCTTTTTGGGTTTCAACTGATCAAAAATGACGTCTTGATTGCTTTCAATCAGGTTTCTGAGAACATCAACGGGCGTTGTCTCGATCCCAAGTAAATCGTTGGCGTCACGGACTTTTTGTTCCAAGAGCGCAATGTTAGCCGCGTTGATTTTCAGAGTTAAACGCATCGGGACTTTTGCAGGGCCATTTTTTGCTTTGGGCGCGGCTTTTGATGCCTTGGTGGGTGTGGGTGTTGTCTGTGTTACAGGCTCAGCCGGTTCAACTACCCGTTTTTCGGTGTTGTCCAATGCCTCAAAGGCAGTGGTCATCTGACGCTCTGCTCCTGGGCCGAGTTCTTTTCTTTTACGCATTGAACATCTCCAGAATAGTGGATGTGAAGGCTTTTATGTGACCGTCAGCTTTTTGGAGGGTCTTGTCGTTGAGTGGATCTGAGCCGACGACTGGTGCCAAACCTTCTCTCAATTGTGCCGGCGTGCGGTTGTTCGAAATCCACTTTGGTATGCTGGGCGTGTCCAATAACCCTGCACGTACGACATATTCTTGGCTTAGACCCTGCAGTTTTTCTTGGTCGTGTTTGCTTATGAAGCTGACCCCGCGTCGGTACAAAGCGACCATCGTTTCGGGGTTGTCCTCTTCGAAGCGTTCGAACATTTGTTTGTACGTTGCATGTAGTCGGTCCAGTCCATCGAGGTCCCATTCCCGCAAGGCAAATGGGACAAGAACCAAATCGGCCAGATACATGGATGCTAGCGTTGCTGCGTTGGCGTTCCCTGCTGTGTCAACAATTGTGAAATCTGGTCCCTCTGCATTTTCCGCTATGGCGTCTTGTGCTTCGGCAAAGTCATTGGCTTTGAGGGAAATGTAGACTGAATCGAGATTTTCGTGCGCCTGTGCCACGTCGTCGGCCCATGCTCCCGCGCTGCCTTGTTCATCCGTTTCCAGAAACCTGACTGTCTTGCCCATGTCCAAAAGACCTGCGGCAAGGGCGACAGCATGGGTTGTTTTGCCAACGCCGCCTTTCAGGCTGGCGAATGTTATTAAAGTCGTCATTGTCGATATCCTCGATACTTCCTGCCAAATGTACCTGCCTGACAGTATGGGCACTCTGCCTTATGTGGCACGTTGACCGTAATGGCACTTTACCCTCACGGTCAATGCGGCGCACTGACGTATTGGCCGCTGTGCCGTATGTGGCACAATGACTGTAACGGCGCAATGGCGCATTGGCATACTGCCTTAAGGGGCGCAATGGCTCATTCGCCATACTGACACATATGCCGCTTTGACCAATGCGGCACAGCGACCTATACGCCGGTCAGACGGGTACGGCGCATTGACCAACGCGGCGCATTGACCGATGCGGCGCACTGACTGACAAGTCAGCATGGCAGCATGGTCATGGGCCAAATGGTGGCGCTGGTCGGCAAAACGCGGCTCAGAGCGCGATGAACTGCATTGGACAGGGTAGGGTTGCCAAATCCGCGTTACCGGCTTGTAGCCCCCCTTAAATCGCCGCTGCGACCGCAAGCGTTCTCACGGCAAGGAGTGCCTTTGGCACAGTCTGGGTTCCAATGCCTTCGCACCTCGGGTGCTTCGGCCATGAAATTGTCCAACACGGTACGCGTACCGAATTTACTGCACGACCACTTCTCAGTGGAAGTAAATTCTGCTAGTGTTGGTATTGCAGGATATGTGCTTTGTAATACAAATGTGTCAGGAGCCGTTTTCTTGAACCGACAGACTGATATTCGCAACCGGGTGGAAGACGGTGAAACCGTCGCCCAGATTGCAAAATCACTCGGGGTTTCACGGTCTACGATCTACCGCGAGCTGGGCCGAGACGCGCCCAGAAAAGGCGGTCGGGCTGCGCACGCGGTGGTCAATTTACGCCTGACGGACGCAGAATTGGCCGGGTTGGATCGCGCCGTTGACCGCAGCGGTGTCAAAAACCGGAGCGCTTTTCTGCGTCGGTTGGCGCGGATTGCGGCAGATATGCCGGTTCCGACGCCGGAGGAAGAGGCGTTTTTGGCGCGGATCGAGACCCATCTTGTGGCGCTAAGCGGTAATTTTAATCAGATCGCGCGGGAGCTTTCCGCGTCTCGACGCAAGATTGGGGAGCCTCAACCGCATCAATCTCAGATCGACGCCATGAACGAGGCGCGGATTGAAGCGGTGAAGGCACTCGCTGGGGTGCGTCAGATGATGGAGAACGCGCAGGTTCGCAATGCGCGTTTGGTGTCCTTGATGCAGCCGGAACAATCTGGGGCAGGGGGCGTGGATGGTTAGTTCTACGAGCGCTGTCGATCAGGTTGTTGGTGTTCTGTTCGAACGAAAGAAGCGCAAGAGTGCTGGCACGGCGCGACAGGTGGACATGGCGGTGCGGTCTGCCCGCCAGATCGCACGGGGGGCGCGGCGTCCGTCTGTGGCGCGGATGAGCCGGGTAGGCGCAAAGGACGGCGCAGCCGTTTTTAAGCTGATCCGGAGCGGAGGCACCAAGACGCGGGCCGGGTTGCGCGGCCAGATGAATTACATTTTCAACGACAAGAAGCTGGCTGGTCTTTGGGATTCATCAGGGCGGCTTGGGAATGACGGGCAGACCGTTGATCCAGCCGTGATGAACCAAGTGATACGGGGGTGGTCGCAGTCGTGGTGGGACAATACCCGCAACGGCAACACCTCGCATATGATCCTGAGCTATCCGGCGACGGCCAGCATTGATCAGATCTACAGTACAACGCGGGACGTCCTGGACGAGCTGTTAGGCCAGCCGGGCAGGGCGTTTGATTATGTTGCGGCTATCCATGATGATCGAGAACACCACCCGCATGTCCATGTCATCGTGAATCGGCGCACAGAGGACAAAACCTTGTTCAATCTGCGGTCTGGCACAGACCTTAGCTATGAGCGGTTCCGCGAGGCCATGGCCGAGCATGGGCGCAAATATGACCTCGATCTGGACCCGTCTTTCCGCTTTGAGCGTGGGATCACAGACCGGCAGCCTGAGTATAGTGAGCAACTGGCCGCGCAGCTTGAAAATAGGGCCCCTCAACAGCGCCCGCGCACCGGCGTAGACCTAGAATATCAACAGGATTTAGTAGAATATGCTCGCATAGGTTACGAGGCTTTGGCGGTGATTGCCGTCAATGCTGACATCGACCGGCTCGCGGATGCGTATGACCGGATATCGCAAGTTTTGGACAATGATGGAGTGAACACGGATATGCCCGCACTAAACGCTGAAGAGATCGAAAAGTTCGAAGCAACAAAGTCGCTGTTTCAAGATGCGTTGAGTAGCGCGATGTCCACGTTGGACAGCCGAGATGCGGCAGCGCGTGCAGAGGCCGAGCGTGAGTTGGACGACATCATGCGGGACTTTACGCAGTTGAGCAGCACAGCGCCGTTTGCGAAGGATCTGCACACCGCGCCGGACAGCAACTCGATCTACATGCACGGGCCGGGTGAGCATCCAGAGCGGTTGCAAGAAGGCCGCCTGCAAAACGCCATGTATCTTTTTGAACGCGACTTTGGACTTTCCGGCGATGCGGTTGCCGCTCGGATTGAGACAGGTGCAGCGAGCCGCAATCTCGAACAGCAATGGATCCGAGACGACTTAGAAAAGGTAGCCGCATATGACGGGCTCAACTTGGACAACCCGGCGGATCGTCAACGCGGTCTTGATAGGCTGACAGAAGCATATGGTGAAATGCGCAGTGTTCTGGTGGATGCGCAGGTCATTCGATATCTGCCGCATCTTGATGAAGATTTTGACCTGGCAACGATTAGGGAGAACCAGCCTGCGACCGTTGAAGATGTCGTTGCTTTCTACCGTGAGAACGGTGCACCCGATGTCTGGATTGACCAAAACCGTGCTGCCATTGTCGACACAGTGTCCGACATCAATAAGGAATTTGAGGCGACGATAGGTCAGCCATTGCCCGAGGAGTTTTCCAACACCGATTGGCAAGACTTCGCTGCGTTACAGGAGCAATTCCGTGGGACGGATTTCAACTACGGATATTCTGACGACGCGAGCGCCCGCGAAAGCGGCCGGTTGCAGACGGAACGAGCAGCGGCATCCTTCACCAGTTTTGCGGATCGTTCCCCGGTTCATGCGGTCATTGCGTCCAAAGCCTGGGACGACGCGACGGATATTATTCGCGGCCCACAAGGATACTTGCGGCCCGAAGAACGCGCAACAGTGCTGGAACGTGACTTGATTGCTGAGCGTACGGCGCGGGATGCTTTGGCTAAGTATGCTGAGCGCAGCAGCACAGAGCGCGTTGTCACCCGGTCTGATGAAGAACGCGCCGAGCTGGTGCGTCTGGTCCGCGAAAACATCACGCCCGCCGAGCAAGCCTTGCTGCGCGAGGGCAACATCGAGGGTCTGCGCAATCTGACCGACGACGAGACATTCGCCCGCCAGATCACCTCAGCTTATGAGGTTGAGTTGCGTCGTGAAGGCGTAACGCTCTCGCATGAGGCGGAGCAGCGTTTTGCCGAGAACGAGCGGGCCATCGCTGCGCAGTTCACACGCGGCCAAGAGCGGGGCAGGGGGCTAGGGGACGACGGATGAGATTCGTAGATTTCCAGTTTCTATCGACTTTCGTTCGTCGTCCTATTGCATCTTTCATCTTGGCTAAATTGGTCCGTAACAGGGCCGAGCTGGCTTCAAAAACGAATGCCATTCTGGTGGTAGGCGCTGTTTTGATATTTGCGTCCATGGCCTTGCAGGGCCTTTTCATACCACTTGCTGCCATCTGTTCTATTGCTGGGGCAAGCTGCATCATAGCGGCTGGATGGTTACAAATTTCGTTCAAGACACGAACGAAAGAACACGTCGATTGAAGAGCGGCACCACGCATGAGATTGCTTTAAAGCCCTTGGTAATGCGCCTTGCATCGGTCATGCAGAATGTTGCCGTCCTTTCCAGACTTCGGACATGATTCTGCGATGATCCGCAACGCGTCAGGCAACGCGGTATCTCGTCCAACCAGTTCCAAAAACCGCTCTTTTGAGTATTCGCCCCGCCTCCTGCACTGCGTGCAGACGATGACGACACGATCTTTCGGATAGTCCCAGGCGCGCATGGCAAACGGCTCAATCAATTACCAGAACGTGGGATATTTGTTCCATTTCCTACAACATACACACTTTATTCAATTGGCCTGTGAAGGTTGTGATAAACCTGATCTCGATCAAGCCCGAAAACAGCGTGCCGGTCGCCCTCTGAATCTGAGTAATCGATTTTGCAAAACGTTACTGCACCACGTGCAGGATTAGCATCCTTAGGAAGAGAAAATTTGACGGCTCTGGATGTTTCAGGGGCTATGAAGCGCACGCCACCGATCCTTATCTTATGTTGGTTGCTCGGGCCATCCTCTACGTCCAACCAGCACGTCAACTCCCGCCCGGCTACCAGGTGCAAGCTACCTTCATTCGTAAAAACGACCTGTACTGTGTGCCTGTGTTCTCCGGCCCGAACGTCTACACCCGCCGCTATCAGTTTATCAAATCGCACAACCAGTTCGCTCCTTTCTGGCGTCGGCCAGGCTATCACTAAGGCTATAATCGAAACTACTAACGCGGCGATTGCCACTACCTCATCACGCAGGAACGCTTGCACGTTGACAGATTGAAAGAAAGAAATCGCTCTACCAACTCGGTTTTGCAACTTAGAGGGCAGGAATTTCATGCTCTACTCACTCACGTATAATCTAGGTTATGTTAAATAAGACAGTAATGCTGACCTTGTTTGATTATTTATCACGCGGAGTTCTTGCAAAGTCTACCCATTTGATAGCGTGCCTTCGCCGTGTGCCCAACGGACGACGCGGATGCGGGACGATTTGCTCCTTCGCTTACTGTGAACGAATGGCTGCTATCAACCGACCCAGATGGAAGAACCTCGGTTTTTTGCCATGAAAGCCCGAACTAGTGAAAACGTTTGCACTGCTCAGAGCGATGATCCGATGGCGGAACGCCTAAGGTCTTGTCAGTGTTGGCCAAAACCCAAGCCTCCCTTCCTCCGTTCATATCCACGGTTGCGCTCTCCCAAAATGATCCATTGCGCTGCAGATTTAACTTAAAATCTCTTTCCTGAAGCAAAGCTAAATCAACAAGTGCATCAAACGCGAAACTATTTCGATCTGTCATCATACCGACGACAACCGTGCTAGTTTGGAATGCCACTGTATCGGTAGTGGTGCTATGATAGGTCAAGTCCATGCCAATTGTTGTTCCATCTTGAAACCTAAAAGTAGCTTCATATTGCGCTCCTTCGTCCAAGCCTACACCGGTTATAAAGCTGTCGAATGACCTTGCTTGTCTCGCAAGAATAAACAGAAAACTCCCGGCATGGGGGCCGCAAACAAAACCGTAACTTCCATCTGCGTTCAGGCGAAAGATCGAATTACCAACATGCCGGTCCTGACTGGGCGGATTTAGCGCCACACGCCAATCAGAGTTCGGCCGCTCGCGACGATCAGATAATCGAAGCGTCGAAGGATCACCTGTGCTAATTGATGGCTCTCGTCCAATAAAACGTACTATGGGATCACCAATCGAGCGCTTCCATAGCTCTGCGACAGAGTTCCCCGTGTACGATTCATACACCGGCACGGAAACCACCATTGCCATTGAAAGGAGTAATGGAAGGATTGCAATACGTTTATTTTCCTTCTTCCAAAATTGAACACCAAGAAAAGCAGAGATGGTTGCTAGAACCATTAAGACAGCATTGATTGTATATGTATCGTTCAATTTTCGAACCCGGCCTTTGACCAATACAGTTTCTCGGTTCAGCCACCAAAGGCATCCTATTTTCTGCTCAAGGTCAAGGGATATACGCAGTCATTCGCACGCTCCGCAGCATCGGCGAGTCTGGGCTCAATCGTTGAATCCGCCGCGCGAAGGATCAAGGTCTGCTTAGTCGAAAGCCCTCAGGGTATCATTTCGCCCCGTACCGCGATGGACTCAAGCAAAATGACTTACTGACTGCCGCCAAACAGTCGGCTTAATTGACCAGAAGGTTATCCTCAGAGATGCCCGACGCAACCGCAGCTTTGAACCAGTCCGGTTGCCGGCCTTTCCCCGTCCAAGTCTTGGAGGGATCATCAGGGCTGCAATACTTTGGCGCTGCGCTCGCCTTCGTTTTTCCTTTTCCACCCTTCCCGACCAATTCATCTAGGGCAAAACCAAACTCACCAGCCGCTTTCTGCGCCGCGGCCAGTGCGTCTTTCCTGTCCAGTTTTTTTT
>NZ_BMWT01000013.1 GCF_014651375.1 Tateyamaria omphalii | reverse complement strand
GTCGTCGACCTGGTCCACTTTGTTCATGAACACGACGATCTTCGGGATGCCAACCTGGCGGCCCAGCAGGATGTGCTCGCGCGTCTGGGGCATCGGGCCGTCAGCCGCGTTCACAACCAGGATCGCGCCGTCCATCTGCGCCGCACCGGTGATCATGTTCTTGACGTAGTCGGCGTGGCCGGGGCAGTCGACGTGGGCGTAGTGACGCGCGTCGGTTTCGTATTCCACGTGCGCGGTCGAGATCGTGATCCCACGCGCTTTCTCTTCGGGCGCGCCGTCGATCTGGTCATATGCCTGGAAATCACCAAAATACTTCGTGATCGCCGCCGTCAGCGTCGTCTTGCCGTGGTCAACGTGGCCAATCGTGCCAATGTTAACGTGCGGCTTCGTACGTTCAAACTTTTCCTTTGCCATCTTAAGGCTCCTCTTTGTCTCAAGGGTGGCGGGGTGAACCCCGCCCTACGGTGGGTGGTAGGGCGGGGTTCACCCCGCCTTCCCGATTAAGCGTATTTCGCCTGAATCTCGTCGCTGATGTTCTGCGGCACGGGATCATAGTGGTCGAACTGCATGGTGAACTGGGCGCGGCCCGACGACATCGAACGCAGGGTGTTGATGTAGCCGAACATGTTGGCCAGCGGCACCATCGCATCGATGGCGATGGCGTTGCCGCGGTTCTCCTGGCCCGATACCTGACCCCGACGCGATGTCAGGTCACCGATGATACCACCGGTGTATTCTTCAGGCGTGATGACCTCGACCTTCATGATCGGCTCGAGCAGCTTGGCGCCAGCTTTCTTCATACCTTCGCGCATGCCCATGCGGGCCGCGATTTCGAAGGCGAGAACGCTGGAGTCAACGTCGTGGAACTTACCGTCGATCAGGGCCACCTTGAAGTCGATCACGGGAAAGCCCGCCAACGGACCGCTGTCCATGACCGAATTGATGCCTTTTTCAACACCGGGGATGTATTCCTTCGGCACGGCACCACCAACGATGCGGCTCTCGAACGAGTAACCTTCGCCGGGCTCTGTCGGGGTGATGATCATTTTCACCTCGGCAAACTGACCCGAACCACCCGACTGTTTCTTGTGGGTGTAGGTGTGCTCGACCTCGTGACCGATGGTCTCACGGTAGGCCACTTGCGGCGCACCGATATTGGCTTCGACCTTGAATTCACGCTTCAGACGATCCACGAGGATGTCGAGGTGAAGTTCGCCCATGCCCTTCATGATGGTCTGACCGCTTTCGAGGTCAGTTTCCACGCGGAAGGACGGGTCTTCGGCAGCCAGACGGGCCAGACCTTGGGACATCTTCTCCTGGTCGCCCTTGGTTTTGGGCTCAACCGCGATCTCGATCACCGGATCAGGGAAGTTCATCGTTTCTAGAACCACCGGGTCACCCTTGTCGCACAGCGTATCACCGGTTGTGGTGTTCTTCAGCCCACCCAACGCGATGATGTCGCCCGCATAGGCTTCGGTGATTTCGTCACGGTCGTTCGAGTGCATCATCATCATACGACCGACGCGCTCGTTGTTGCCCTTGGTCGAGTTCAGCATCGAGTCGCCCTTGTTCAGGGTGCCCGAGTAGATACGAACGAAGGTCAGCGAGCCCACGAAGGGGTCGTTCATGATTTTGAAGGCGAGGCCGGAGAACGCCATGTCATCATCCGCACGGCGGGCGATGTTACGGGTTTCTTCTTCGTCACCGGGTTTGAAGCCCATGTAATCAACAACGTCCAGCGGGCTGGGCAGATAGTCGATCACAGCGTTCAGCAGCGGCTGTACACCTTTGTTTTTAAAGGCCGAACCACCCAGAACCGGAACGAAGTCCAGCGCCAGCGTGCCCTTGCGCAGCAGTTTGCGCAGCGTCGGAACGTCGGGTTCATTGCCTTCAAGATAGGCTTCCATCGCGTCGTCGTCTTGCTCGACGGCGGCTTCGATCATCTTCTCGCGCCACTCGGCGGCCATGTCGGCCAGCTCGGTACGGATGGGAGCTTTGATCCAGGATGCGCCCAGATCTTCGCCCTGCCACAGCCACTCTTCCATGGTGACCAGATCAACCAGACCTTCCAGCTCGGTCTCGGCACCGATCGGAATACCGACGGGCACAGCACGGGCACCGGTGCGGTCTTCGATCATGCGCACGCAGTTGAAGAAGTCGGCGCCGATCTTGTCCATCTTGTTGACGAAAACCATGCGCGGGACCTTGTAGCGGTCAGCCTGACGCCAAACGGTTTCAGTCTGCGGCTCAACACCAGCGTTGGCGTCCAGAACACAAACAGCACCGTCGAGAACAGCCAGCGAACGCTCAACTTCAATGGTGAAGTCAACGTGGCCGGGAGTATCGATGATGTTCAGGCGGTGCTTTTCGGTTTCGGCAGTCTTGCCATCCTCTGTGCGCTCCCAGAACGTGGTGGTCGCAGCCGAGGTGATGGTGATCCCGCGTTCCTGCTCTTGCTCCATCCAGTCCATGGTGGCTGCACCATCGTGCACCTCACCGATGTTGTGGGACTTGCCTGTGTAGTACAGGATGCGTTCCGAACATGTGGTCTTGCCAGCATCGATGTGAGCCATGATGCCGAAGTTGCGGTAGCGGTCGAGCGGATATTCGCGTGCCATGGGGCTGCTTCCTCAGGGTGTCTGGATTACCAACGGTAGTGGCTGAACGCTTTGTTGGCGTCGGCCATCTTGTGCGTGTCTTCGCGCTTCTTCACGGCAGTACCGCGCGACTGTACAGCGTCGAGCAGTTCACCGGCGAGGCGTTCTTCCATCGTGTTTTCGTTCCGGCCCCGGCTGGCTGTGATCAGCCAGCGGATAGCCAGCGCTTCGCGGCGCTCGGGACGAACTTCAACAGGCACCTGGTAGGTGGCACCACCGACGCGGCGCGAACGCACTTCGACGGAAGGTTTGATGTTGTCCAGCGCTTCGTGGAACACCTCCACGGGTGCGCGCTTGATTTTGCTCTCAACGCGATCAAGCGCGTTGTAAACAATACGCTCGGCAGTCGATTTCTTTCCGTCCAGCATCATGTTGTTCATGAATTTGGTCAGCACCTTATCACCATACTTGGCGTCGGGCAGGACTTCGCGTTTCTCGGCGGCGTGACGACGTGACATCTGCTGCTCTCCTTATTTGGGGCGCTTGGCGCCGTATTTCGAACGACGTTGCTTACGATCTTTGACGCCCTGGGTATCCAGAACACCGCGCAGGATGTGGTAACGCACACCAGGAAGGTCTTTGACACGACCGCCGCGGATCAACACAACCGAGTGCTCTTGCAGGTTGTGGCTCTCGCCGGGGATGTAGCTGATGACCTCGTAACCATTGGTCAGGCGCACCTTGGCAACCTTCCGCATGGCCGAGTTCGGCTTCTTGGGTGTGGTGGTGTACACACGGGTACACACGCCGCGCTTCTGAGGGTTGCCCTCAAGGTGAAGCGACTTCGAGCGTTTTACTTTGGGCTGCCGCGGCTTGCGGATCAGCTGTTGGATCGTTGGCATTGCAGGTTCTTTCCCCGTCTCATCAACACATGTGTCATGCGGGTCCAACCCGCGGTTTCAATTCCATCGCTGTCTGTGCGTCCACAACAGCGCAAAAACCGCAATCGCTCCGGTTGTCGGGGCGACGCGGTGGGTTTCCAGAGGATCGGGCCAATGCAGGGGCCGGATCGTGTCCACTTAAGTTTTGATTTCGGTGCCGGGGCGACCCCCTTGCCGAGATAGCGCGCGTATATGGCGAGTCTCTGAGGGTGTCAACAGGGCGGACACCAACAACACAAGGCCGATGCAGCAGTTTCCCAAGGATACCCTTTTGTCGTTTAGCTAGACAGGCGCGCGGGTTCGCCGCTAGACCTGCTCACTATACAAATTCGGACGGAAAATGAAAACTTTAGCGCTTCTGGGTCTGCTCTGCTTGACCGCCCTCGCCTTTGCTCTGCCGCAATCCGCAGATGCCCAACGCCCCCCAGTGGAAAGAAGCTTGAAGCACAACAATACCGAACATGGCTTTGCCAAGGTCAAAGGGTTATCGCGCCTGGGCAAACGCGCCCAGCGTTTTGAGGTCCGCGCAGGCGATTGCGGCTGGGACGATGGATGGAGTGATTGCGACAACGACCGGGAACGATCCGAGCTTTATGTCAAGAAGGATTGGCGTGCAGGCACGGATCAATGGATTGGGTTCTCGATCTATCTGCCACCAGATTTCAAAACAAGTTCGCGTGTCCGCACGACCATGGGCCAAGTAAAGATGAAGGGCGGTCCGACCGGCTTTACAGGTGGTTTTCCATCCGAGCCGGGCGTGTTTCAGATGGAGATGCTAGCGGACCGCTACTTCCTGCGTGTGCACGTGCTTTCAGGCCCATTCGACAATGTACGCAATGACATCAAGGACTATAACCTTGCATCCATTCGTGAACTGCGCGGCAAATGGACAGACTTCGTTGTGCGGGTGAACACCAAAACAGCACCTGGCACCATCGAAGTGTACAAGAACGGGACGCGTGTGGCAGCGCACAATTACAATCAGAATTATGCGCCCAAGGCGTACTACTTTAAATACGGTATCTACCGGTCTTTCGTCAGTCAGCACCGCGGGCCCATGCCAACACAAATGATCTATGTTGACGAAGTGCGTATGGGGCGCAGCTATGAAAAGGTCGCCGTCGAAGCTCAACGCCGAGCCGTTGACTAAGCAAAAGGGCAAACCCTCATGCAAATCATCGGGCTGTGCCGCTTCTCCTACCCTGCGATCGGAGGCTTTCAGGTGGGTCATGAAAGCATCGAGGACCGGACGGCTTATCTCTGGGCACATGATCGGCTGGAAGAGCGATTCAGGCTGCTTGAAACCATGGCCCTGCCCTGCCTTCGGGCGCAGACAGATCAGGACTTTGATCTGCTGATCCTGATTGGGGATCAGTTTCCAAAACAGCACCGGGATCGCCTGCACGACCTGACATCGGACATGAAGCAGGTACAGATCATCGCCGAACCACCCCACCCCAGCCGCGAAATGTCCAAGGCATTGCTGAACAATGCCCGCCGCAATCCCTCGAATCCCTGCATCCAGTTTCGTCATGATGATGACGACGCATGTGCCATCGACTTCATTGAAAAGCTGCGCGACGCCGCCAAAGACATCCGCCCGCTGACAAAAAAACACAAGACCATCGGACTGGACTGGAACCAGGGTTATGTGGCTGAGGTCGGCGCACAGGGCATTTCAGCCACGCAGATCCACCGCGCCTTCTACGTGTCGGCCCTGGGCATGTACATTCAGGGGGACTGCAAGATGACGATCCACAACTTCATGCATGAACGCATCCCGCAATTCATGCCATGCGTCACCTATGCCGACCCGGACATGTTTGTGCGCACGCACAACGGATACAACGACAGCCGACAGAAAAATGTCAAACCGGTTCCGGTCGACTCACTGACATCTGAACAGGAACAGCTCTTTCGCGACCGTTTCGCGGTCGACATTGATCATGTGCGCCGCGTGTTCTCAGCGCGCTGAGACCTTCCGTTCGCGGTACAGGGTGAACAGACCGGTTGCGACCACGATGGCAGCCCCGATCAAGGTCAGAGACGATGGCCAGTCCCCAAAGACCAACCACCCCAGCACCAAGGCCCACACAAGGCCCGTATATCGGAACGGCGCGATAAAGCTGATTTCACCAACCCGCATCACCTGCACGGAAAAGAAATAGCCACCAATGATAAAGACCGATGCGCCGCCGATAAGCAGCGCCAGCCGCGTGTCAATCGGGACCCATTCCGCGGTGGTCGACGCGACACCGGCAAAGACGGTCACGGTCAGCGCGGCAACCCATGTGACGGTCATGGACGGCACCTCGGATGACAATCGACGCGTCGCCAGATCGCGCACCGTGACGCACAACACGGCAATCAGGGCATAGACCGACCACAGCGAAAACCCTTCCGCCCCGGGCCGCACGATCAAAAGCATACCCATGAAGCCCAGCAGGATGGCCGACATACGGCGCCAGCCCAATGGTTCCTGGAACAGCAACGCAGCCCCGACCGCAACGGTCAGGGGCAAGACCTGCAAGATTGCCGTCACATTGGCCAACGGCATGTTCAAAAGCGCGGTGATGAAGAAGTAGGCCGCACCGACCTCTGCCACGGACCGCACCCCGATCAATGCCCAGTCGCGCGCCGCAATGCGAAAGTGGATGCTTCCCAACCATCGGGCCAGACACAGGATCAAAACCGATGACAGCACACCCCGGATCACCAGCAATTGCATCAACGGCACTGCGCCATCCGTCAATTTGATCAACGCATCATTGATCGTGAACGAAGCCATGGACGCCATCATCAAAAGCGCGCCGAGTGTGTTGGGGGACATCAGGACCTGCCGGATCAATTCAGCGGCACGCTAGCGTTCGGGCGCAGCGAAGACCAGAGCGAAACCGGACGGACAGCAGGCCCCCGGGTCAGCGTCGTTTCGCGTATCTCATGTTCGGCTCACTTGCGAAGCTCTCAAATCACACTAAATTAGTCAGGCATTCAACAAAACGAGGATCTCATGCACTTTTTCCTGTCTGTGGCGATCGCCATTGGCATCGCGACTCCGGCACTGTCCGAAGTTGTACCCATCTCCAGTGTGCAACGTGGCCAAACCGCCACCGTCGAAGGTGTTGTGGACAGGTTTTTCGACAGTGATGAAATCCGGCTGCGCGACGAGTCTGGCGCAGTGCGAGTGTACCTGGGTCCGCAAATGATTGACCTGAAAAGCGGCGAGCGCATCCGAGTGTCGGGTATCCTCGACAACGATCTTTTGCTGAACGAGTTCTATGCACGCGAGATCACGCGCGAAAATGGAGAAAGTATATCCATTCGTCACCAATATGAATGATTGCCGAGCATCTCCTGAGTCAAAGCCGCAAACGAAAACTGGACATCCGTTTGGGGCTTGACCTCAAGTCCACTTAAGCCCCTAGACATGGTTCATCGCATGTAACGAGGTGACCATGTCCAATCCCAACCGTCTGCCCCGTTTCATTGCCGCGAGCGGCATGACAAATCTGGCGGACGGCATAGCCGTGGTTGTGTGGGCGTGGATCGCTTCGCTGCTCAGCCGCGATCCTCTTTTGATCGCGCTCATGCCGATTGCGCTGCGACTGCCGTGGTTCTTGTTTGCCCTACCCGCCGGAGTAGTGACGGACCGCGTGGATCGCAGGCAGCTCATTCTGGGCATGGACGTGTTGCGGGCCGTTGCCTTTGGCTCCGCTACGGTTCTGGTGTGGACCGCGTCACCGCTTGCACCGGCCCCCGACAACGGAACATCGGACCCCTTTCTGTTTTATGCGCTCCTGGCCTGTGCGCTGCTTGTGGGCACGGCAGAGGTGTTCCGGGACAATGCCGCTCAAACCATGTTGCCGGCACTCGTGCCACACAGCGAGCTTGAGAAGGCCAACGGGCGGCTCTGGAGCGTTGAGCTGGTCGGCAATTCGCTGCTTGGTCCAGCGCTTGGTGCATTCCTGATTGCCGCCCTGATCTGGGCGCCTTTTTCCATAAATGCCTTAATGTTCGCGCTCGCCGCACTGCTCATCCTGACGCTGCCCGGCAATTTCAAACCAACGCGCACACAACAAAGCTCACTGCGCGCCGATCTGGCTGAAGGTATCGCCTTCTTGCGGGCAGCCCCTTTTCTTCAGGTGCTTGCCGTGATCACCGGCATTTGGAACCTGCTGCATCAGATGGTCGTAATCGCACTGATCTTGCATGTGCAGGAAAACCTCGGGATTGGAGCGCAGGGGTACGGACTGATCCTCGCCGCTGGCGCGGTTGGGGGGATTGCCGGAGGTTTGGTCGCGGACCGCGTGATAAAAGTCATTGGCCAGAATAAAGCCGCCCAATGGATGACGCTGGCGTCTGCGGTCGCCTTTGCCATTATCCCTTTTGCACCAAACGGTTACGTGTTGGCACTGGTACTGGCGTTGTTCGAATTCACAGGCCTTATTTGGAATACCGTTTCAGTATCTTACCGCCAAAGATACATTCCCGACGCTTTGCTTGGACGCGTAAACAGCATCTACCGCCTGCTGGCCTGGGGCATGATGCCCATCGGCTTGCTGCTGTCCGGGCTCGTCGTCAGCGGGGCTGAAGATGCCATGTCACGTTCGCTGGCACTCGTTTCACCTTTTGTGCTGGCAGCCATCGGGGCGACGATCTTGACAGTTTGCGCATGGAGGCCCTTGGGGCGTGGTTTTCTACCACTGAAGCATTCTGAATAGGCAGTGAAGCATTGCCCGTCGATGAGGCGCACCCGGACACTCAAACGATGCGGTGCCAGACCACCTCGCTGTACCGGGCATAGCCAGGGCCAGGTGCTCGTGCCGCCCCAGCGTGCATGCATCAGGATTGTGCAGAGAAACAAAATACAGAGGATCCAGAGCCGGCTGCCTGATCTGCTCGGCCACACTTTCAATTCCGTTCGTGACAAACGGAACCGCCGGGACATGGCACATGCGCCAGATTTCGCCACGCCAGTCGGAAAGTGGCGCAGCAGATACTTGACCAAAGCCGCTCCCAAGCGTTCAGATAATTCTGGTTGCGTTGCGCAATCACAATCTGCGGCCTGAACCAAACAGGGAACAGCCAAGTGTTAAAACGAAGCGACATGCCGTCGCCTGCCCGTACACGATACCAGGGCTTAAAGGATGCGGTCTCTCTGCGGCGCGACATCCGTTATGGCGAAGCAAGCAGGATGCGCGTCAAAGCAGGTTCTGTCATTTCGATCACAAATGTAGACGGCGGGCGTGATGTCTGGTTGACAGCGCTGACGGACAGCGAGCGCGCATTTGGTCTCTCAGCATTTGAGGGGGTTGGCGATGCCGGGCAACCGCTGCCTGCCGATGGCTTCGACACAAGGCAGATGCAGATGCTAGCCCAGAACCGCGACAGTCAGCTCAACCATGGCCGCGGGCTACGTATTTTTGACGCATCTGACGTGCCCGGCGACATCCATATCGCAACGATGTCGCAAGACGCTCATCTGTTCTGCATCGTTCCGGTATCGCCTGACTACATCAGCACCGGCGGTGGCGGATTTGCTGCGCTGTCGATCCAGCCTCCAAGCAACGCAATCAACGAAGCAACGCTGCCAGAACCGTTGGGGCGCGTGGTTGACGAATGGCGGGTCAGTCGTGGGACAGCCAAGGCCTACTCTCTGAAAAAGGGGCAATTCGTTCAGATCATCGATGTCGAAGGACAGCAGTGTTCTGACTTCATGGCGATGCGCAGTGATGCGCTGGATCGCGGACTCGAGCGATTCATCGACAGCACCGTGTCTCGGACACAGACACGCAGCGCGTATCCGCTTCCCGGTTTGCACGACAAGTTCTTTGACCAGGACATCAATCCGCTGCTCGCAGTGCGTCAGGATACGGTCGGTCGGCACGATACATTTGCGCTGGCGTGCACAGCGCGTGGGTACGAGGAACGCGGCTTTCCCGGCCACATCAACTGTTCTGACAATATCAGCGCGGCATTTGCGCCTTATGGCATTCAGGAACGTCGCGCATGGCCCGCGATCAACTTCTTTTTTAATTCGTGGATCGACTGGCAGGACCATCACATCGCCACGGATGAAGCATGGTCGCGCCCTGGAGACTATGTCGCCCTTCAGGCGTTGACGGATCTGGTTTGTGTGTCCACCGCCTGCCCCGACGATGTCGATCCCATCAATGGCTGGAACCCTACGGATGTTCACGTGCGTATTTATGAAGAGAGCAGCGATATCCAGCACGCGGTGTCTTGGAGATCGAACCCCGGTGAGGCAGCACAGATGACAACCCATTCCGCGTTCCACCAGCGCATTTCGAAACTGACAAGCAACTACCAGGTAGCCCGGCAACTCTGGATGCCGACACAATATGACGCGACCGGCGCGGTGGCCGAGTACTGGGCGTGCAAGGAGGCGGCGACGCTTCAGGACATGTCAGGGCTCAGGAAGTTTGACATCATCGGACCGGATGCAGAAGAGCTGTTGCAACTGTGCATGACCCGGAATGTCGCCAAACTGTCGGTGCACCGCGGGCTCTATGCCTTGATATGCGACGAGCGTGGAACGGTTCTGGACGATGGCACATTGTTCCGACTGGAACCCACGGCATTTCGCTGGTGCTGTGGATCGGACAATTCCGGCCTGCATCTGCGCGAGCAAGCCGAGGCACACTGTTTGAATGTCCGCGTACTCAGCCATGGCGACAAAATGCAGAACCTTGCGCTGCAGGGACCAAAGTCGCGGGATATCCTGCGAAAGTTGGTGTTCACACAACCATCGCGCCCCACAATCGACAATCTCAACTGGTTTGGCTTTACCATTGCCCGGCTTCGTGATCGTGACGGGCCGGTGTTCATGCTTTGCCGGACCGGCTTCACCGGCGAACTCGGGTACGAGATTTTCTGTGATCGCAATGACGCTGTCGCCATCTGGGACGCCCTTGTCGCGGAAGGCGCTCCGCTTGGCATGGTTCCGATGGGCGGTCATGCGTTGGAGATGCTGCGGATTGAAGCAGGGCTGATGATCTCGGGCGCCGAATTTGGCCCCGAAGCGGACGCGTTTGAAGCCGGGTTGGGGTTCGCGGTCGATTTCGGCAAACCCGAATTTATCGGACGGGCAGCACTGGAACGCAACAACACCGCACCACGTCGCCGACTTGTTGGTTTGCATATGTCCGGCAATGAAGTGCCCCATCATGGGGATGGTGTGTTTATTGGTCGCGAACAGGTGGGTGTGATCACCAGCGCATGCGCCTCACCTCAATTGGGTCATGCCATCGGCATGGCACGTGTCGCTATTGAAAACGCCGTAACTGGGACAGAACTGGAAGTCGGCAAACTGGACGGACACATGAAGCGTCTGGGTGCAACGATTGTCGATCTGCCCTTCCTTGATCCCAAAAGAGAGAAAGCGCGCGCCTGACGCCGCAGAGGATCGTGAAGCCACCGCCTTTGAACATTCGAAAGGTGTCTCGTTGATCTTCCCGTGCCCCTACTGTTTCGCCTTCGCGGAATGGCGCAGGATGAGTGTGGGTTCACAGTGCAAACTGCACGGATCACACCCGTCTTGTTCGACAATCGCCGCGACCAAAGCCTTGCCCGCTTCGTGACCGATGCGCTTTGCTGGAAGGCGCACCGTCGTCAACGCAGGTTCGATGTCCGACGACCCTTTGAAATCACCGATCCCAACGATCGAGATATCGTCCGGCACCAACAGCCCCGCCGCCTTGGCGCCATAGAGTGCCCCGGTTGCAAGGATATCGTTGCCACAGATCAAAGCGGTGGGTCGGTCGGGTTCTGAAAACAGCCTCAAAGCATCGGCCTTCGACTCCGAGATGCTGTAAACTGTGGTGAGCGACCAGGCATCAGGAACGGATACACCTTCGTTTTTCAAGGTCTGCAACACGATGTCGCGCCGGGCAAGTGCCCGGTCATTGCCTTCGGTGGGTGGAAACATGCAACCGATCCTCCGGTGCCCCAATGACAGGACATGCTCCGCAATCATGCGCCCAGCCTTCTCATTGTCGGCTCCGATGCAGGGAAAGCGCGATCCGGTTGCGTGGTTCCACATCAGAACGCAAGGTATTTCTTGCTGGTCGAGAAGCTGAAACACGGCATCGTCATGATCCAGACCCGTCAGAACGACCCCATCCACGCGATGTTCAAGGAACTTGCGCAAGATCGCGTATTCGCGCTGCAGGTCATAACCATGCGACGCGAGAAGAATGGTAAATCCCTTTTCGGCCACGGTATCGGAAAAAGCCTGCACAACTTCGGCAAAGATCGCATGATCCAATGTCGGGATAAGTACGCCAATCGTTCCGGACCGAATACCGTGGATCGTTTGGGCTGCGCGATTTCGAATGTATCCTGTTCTGCGCACAGCGGAATCGATGCGCTTACGCGTCGCGGGCTTTAGTAAATCGGGATGGTTGAAGTAGCGTGACACCGTAGACGCTGACACGCGCGCAGCTTTTGCCACGGTCAGGATATCCACTTTTTTCGCTTTTGTTTCAGCCACCTAAGCGTCCAAATCCAGAAATTTATGAAAACATTTGCAAAACTATTTTCATCGCTTAGCGTATCTGGTCAAGCCTGAGTTTGGGAGGAGTTGGGCCTGATGGACTTTCTGTTCTACATGGGCGATGTCTTCACCCCGATCAATTTCGGGTTGCTTTTGCTTGGCACCATTGGCGGCCTGATCCTCGGGGCTACGCCCGGGCTTTCGCCAACAATGGCCGTGGCGTTGCTGATCCCCTTCACCTTTCAACTGGAACCGCAACAAGGGCTGATCTTGCTGGGGGCCGCTTACACGTCGACCGTGGCAGGCGGCGCAGTGAGTGCGATCTTGCTGAAAATCCCGGGTGCTCCGGCCAATATCGCCACGACGCTGGATGGCCACACCATGGCCACCAAAGGCGAAGGAGCCAAGGCGCTGCAGCTTTCCTTTCTCGCCTCGGCAGTGGGCGGATTGTTCGGCGTCTTCCTGTTGATTTTCTTGACCCCCGTTCTTGCGCAATGGGCGCTGGCATTTGGACCATCCCACCTCTTCTGGTTGGCAATCCTCGGAGTGACAGTGATTGGTACACTCGATTCCAGCTCGGTCGTGAAGGGTTTGCTGTCCGGGTGCATCGGCCTTTGGCTTGCGACCATTGGCTTTGACGACATCATGGGCGCACAACGCTTTATCTTCCATCCCTCGGTCAGCGGGGGAATTAACGTGATCCCCGCGCTTATTGGTCTCTTCGCCATCCCGCAGGTGATCACCATGTTCACAAAGGGACGCTCGAGCGACGATGCTGAGGTGATCAGCGTCAAACGGCATCCGATCCGGTTGGCCTTTCTCGAAGTCATCAAGCGCAAGACGGCCCTCACCATCGGTACCCTAACGGGGTCCATCATTGGGCTGATCCCCGGGGTCGGTGGGCAGATCGCGGGCTTGGTGGCCTATGACCAATCTAAGAAATTCAGCAAGGAAAGCGATAAGTTCGGAACCGGTCACAGCGAAGGGATCATCGCCGCGGAAAGTGCCAATAACGCGATGGTTGGCCCTTCTCTTGTTCCCCTTCTCACGCTGTCAATTCCTGGCTCGCCCACGGCGGCGGTGCTGCTTGGCGGGCTTCTGATCCACGGTATCTTCCCGGGTCCCGACCTCTTCATGAACTACCCACAGGTGGCTTGGACTTTCATCGACTCCATGCTGATCGGGCAGATCCTGATGTGTGTTTTCGGGCTCTACATCGCCGGGCTCGCGGCCAGCGTTGCACGGGTGCCGCATGCTGTCATGGCGGCGGTGGTGCTTGGCCTCGCCGTTTTCGGAAGCTACTCGGTGCAGAATTCCATGGGCGATGTCTATGTGATGGCGACGCTGGGCATGGCCATGTACTTTCTCGAACGTTTCGGGTTCTCGGCGGCCCCGCTTGTGCTTGGCCTGATCTTGGGGCCCATTGCCGAAGCTAACTTCATCCAAGGATCCATGATCGCGAACGCGACCGTTGGAGCGGGCACCTACTTCTTCACCGGCTGGCTCAACTGGTTCTTGATCCTGATTGTGCTGGCCTCGATCAGCTACTCGATCTGGATGGAGATCGCCGCGCGCCGCTACACCACCAAGGACGATGCCGTCGCCAAGGAAGAGGCCCTGTCATGAGCGATCTGCCCCGCAGCCAGCACATCATAGCCTCTGGCCTCATCGCCGGGGTCGGCATCAGCGTCGCCTATATCAGTTTCACTCAGGAACCCGCAGACGCATTTGTCTTTCCGCGGCTGATCTCATCGGTCTTTGCGGTTCTCGCCATCTGGACGTTCGCCAAGGCGATCCTCGGGCGCACAAAGGTCGGGAACGGGATCAGCGCAAATGCGATGCGTAAGATGCTGCCGGGGCTGATTGTTGCGCTCATCTATGTGTTCTGGGCGGCCAAGGGGCTGGGGTTCTACACGGCAACCACCATTGCCTTCTTTGTCCTCGTTTCGCTCTACGATCCGGCCCCGCATTCAGACATTAAAAGCTGGATCAAACGGATACTCATCACCGCTGGCTTCATGGCGGTCATGTACGGCCTCTTCGCGGCATTGCTGAATGTCTTCACACCGCGAGAGATTTTTTTCTGAACCGCAAAAGCGGCAGATTTAACCCCAAGGGAGGAATAAAATGAAAAAATGGATCATAGGGGCGGCGCTTGCACTCGCCGCAATGGCGGGGTCGGCACAAGCCGATGGCCATGAAGCCTATCCGGAACGGCCCATCCTGATGATGGTCAGCTACGGTGCCGGTGGTGCAACGGATTTCCAGGCGCGCATCGTGACAATGACCGCCGGGAATGAAGATGCGCTTGGCATGCCCATCGCCATCGTCAACCGTCCCGGCGCGGGTGGCCGCGTGGGCTGGAACTGGTTCGCCTCCGAAGCCGAGGCTGACGGCTACACGCTGGGGGCTTACAACATCCCGCACTTCATCGCGCAGTCGATCGAAGGCGGCGTATCCTACTCTGCCGACAGCTTTGAACCGATTGCGAACTGGGGCGCAGACCCCGCGGTCTTCGTTGTTGGTGCAGACAGCGAATTCAACTCCATGGAAGACGTCGTCAACTACGCCAAGGAAAACCCGGGTGGCCTGACGTTCTCTGGCGCGGGTCTGTTCGTGGGTCACCACATTGCCGCACTGCAACTGGAAAAGGCAGCAGGCGTGAAACTCGCCTATATCCCCAACAACAAAGGGGGCGCAGGTGCGATGCGTGCCGTCATCGCGGGCGAAGTGCTGGGTGGGGTGAACAACCTTTCCGACGCTTACCGCGCGCGTGAAGCGGGCAACGTGAAAATCCTCGGTGTCTTCGATCTGGAACGGAATGAAGAGTTTTTGCCAGATGTCCCCACCATGAAGGAACAGGGGTTTGACATCGACAACGCATCGGTCAACTTCCGCGGTGTCATGGTGCCCAAAGGCACGCCACAGCCCATCATCGACAAACTGGCGGCAACCGTGCCCACCATGTTCGAAAATGGCCGCGTACAAAAGCGTATGGCTGCGGGCGGTTCGCCCATGAACATCATGACGCGCGACGAAGTGCTCGAAATGTGGGCAGCGCGGCAGGCAACCCTCGAAGACCTGCTTGCCGGTCTCTAAATCACTGGTGCAGCGCCCGATTGCCGGGCGCTGCACTCAACTCAGGACACACCCATGAATACCATTGATCCCATTGCAGACGTTGAAGCCATCGTGGCCCGTGCGCGAGCGGCGCAAAGCGCCTTTGAACGCAATGGATCGCAGCAAGCATACGACCGGGCCGCACAAGCCGCCGCCTGGGCGATCATGGAACCCGCCCGCAACCGTCATTTGGCTGAACTCGCGGTTGAGACCACCGGGCTGGGGAATGTGCCCGACAAGATCACCAAGAACCATCGTAAAACCCTGGGCCTGATGCGCGACATCAAAGAGGCCCGGACATATGGAATCATCGCCGACGACCCGGCCACTGGCATCACCGAAGTGGCCCGGCCCATAGGTGTGATCGGAGCGGTTGTGCCCTCGACAAACCCCGGCGCGACCCCCGCAAACAACATCATCAATGCATTGAAATGCGGCAACGCCATTGTCGTATCCCCCTCTCCTAAGGGCGTGCCAACCTGCGAAACGCTCTTGGGCTATATCCACGCTGAATTCGACAAGCTGGGCATCGACAAGGATCTGGTCCAGATGATCCCCGGACGCGGCTCCAAGGAAACGACCCAACGCCTGCTTGAGATCACCGATCTGATCGTCGTCACCGGCAGTCAGAACAATGTCAAACGCGCCTACACATCGGGCACACCCGCGCTCGCCGTCGGGGCGGGCAACGTGGCTGTGATCGTTGACGAAACAGCAGACCTGGCAGCGGCAGCCGAGAAAATCAAAGCGTCCAAGACGTTCGACAATGCCACCTCTTGCTCATCTGAGAACGCAGTTGTTGTCGTGGATGCAGTCTATGACGGCTTTGCCGCCGAAATGGCGCGCACGGGCGGCGCACTGATCCGGGACGAAGCCAAGGTGACGTCCAAACTCTGGATCAAGGGCCACTTGAACCCGAGGGCCATCGCACAGGACGCGGACAAGATGATCGCAGCACTCGGGCTGACAGATGAAGTGCCGGCCGACACGTCCTATCTGGCGGTCGAAACATCAGGCATCGGGCCTGACCATCCGCTGTCGGGCGAGAAGCTCAGCCGGGTTCTGACGGTCTACCGTGCAAAGGATTTCGCGGACGCAGTGCGCATCACGCGCGAGATCGAGTTGCATCAGGGGGCTGGTCATTCCGTCGGGCTGCACACACAGACAGACGACCGACCCTTGATGCTCGCATTGGCCATCCCCACAAGTCGGGTGATCGTCAATCAGGCCCATACATTCGCCACCGGTGGATCGTTCACCAATGGCATGCCCTTTTCGTTGTCGATGGGCTGCGGGTCTTGGGGCGGCAATTCAATTGATACCAACCTGCATTGGCGCCACTTCATGCAAACCACCAAGATCGTGCGGGAAATCCCAGCCAATGAACCCGCGCTCGACGAGATTTTCGGCGACTACTGGAACGAAGCCGGGCAATGATCTTCGACCGGAACAGGCCGCCCAAAGGCACGGTGAGGGACTGGCTTGATGCCAGGGCTGACACGGGTGGTGTGGCGATTGTGTTCCCGGAAACAGGGGAGACGCTTGATTGGCAGACCCTGCGCGATGAGGCCAAGGCCGCAGCCGAAGGGCTGGCAGGGCAAGGTGTCGCCCTCGGCGAAAGCGTCGCCATCGTCCATCCGAATGGTCGCGCTGGTGTCGTGGCGCTCTATGCCGCTCTTTACGGTGGGTTTCGCGCAACCATGATCAATCTGGCCGCGGGACCTGATGCAATTGCCTATGCCCTCGATCACAGCGGTGCGCGCTATGCCTTTGTCCACGACAGCCAAAGGGACGTGATTGCCCGGGTTGCGCCGACGCGCCTGACAATCCTGAAACCTGACATGCTGGCGCAACGGACCTCATTGGCGGCTTTCGATGCGACACAGCATGCGTTGCTGATGTACACGTCCGGCACAACCGGTCAGCCAAAAGGCGTCGTGCACACCCATGCCAGCCTGCTTGCCGGCGGGTGGACGACCGCCATTGCACATGACCTGTCGGCAATGGATCGCGGCTTTTGCGTTTTGCCCATCTACCACATCAACGGGCTTTGCGTGACTTTGATGGGGTCGCTCGTCTCTGGCGGATCGCTGGCGATGACGGCCAAGTTTTCAGCCAGCCAGTTCTGGGATCAGGCCGACCGAGCAAAAGTGACCTGGTTCTCTGTCGTGCCAACAATCATCAGCCATCTTCTGCACAGCGACACCAACCCGAACGCGGATGTTTCCGCCCGGCTAAGGTTTGGGCGCTCCGCCTCCTCTGCGCTCGCGGTCGAGACACAATCCGCCTTTGAGGAGCGCTTCCAGGTACCGATCATCGAGACGATGGGACTGACCGAGACCGCAGCACAGATCCTCTCGAACCCATTGCCCCCCGGCACGCGCAAGATCGGATCACCGGGCATCGCCTATGGCAATGAGGTCCGCATCCTGACAGCCGACCTCGAGGATGCCCCGCCAATGCAAGAGGGTGAGATCGCCATTCGCGGTCCCAACGTGATGGTCGAATACCTGCACAACCCGGAGGCCACCGCTAAAACCTTTGCCGGAGACTGGCTTCGCACCGGGGATCTCGGGCACATCGACGAAAACGGCTATGTCTTCGTGACCGGTCGCTTGAAAGAGCTGATCATCAAGGGAGGTGAGAACATCGCCCCGCGCGAGATCGACGAGGTTCTCTATTCCGAGCCGGATATTATCGAAGCGGCGGCATTCGCGCGACCCTGCAAAAGCTATGGGGAACGGGTCGAAGCCGCTGTCAGCGTCAAACCCGGCTCGGAACTATCCGAGGCCGCCTTGATTGCCCTGTGTCACCAACGACTTGGCGCATTCAAATCCCCGGAAAGCATTCACTTTCTCAAGGAGTTGCCGAAAGGGCCATCCGGAAAAATCCAACGGCTTAAACTGGCCTCTTTGATCTAAGTCCCCTTCAACGGGCCACTTCTCACCCCCAGCAAACAAACGACCTATCCAGTGGGCAAGTGGACGCTTCATGCTCTTGCGCAATGTACCAAAACAAAAAACCCCCGCCATCTCTGGCGGGGGTTTTGATTTTCACTCTGTGACCGAGATCAGTCGCGGCTGTCTTCCGAATGGTCGATGACCGTGTCGAACACGTCGCCACCCACCACATCGTCGGCCGTCGGAGCCGCCAGGGCAGCGGCCGCTTCGGCCTCTTCCCGACGGGCTTCGATGACAACATTGTCGCGGTCGGATGCGATCTTGCGCACGGCCTGCGTCGCACCACCGGTACCGGCAGGGATCAGACGACCCACGATCACGTTCTCTTTCAGACCAACCAGCTTGTCTTTCTTGCCCTGTACCGACGCTTCGGTCAGCACGCGGGTGGTTTCCTGGAAGGACGCAGCCGATATGAACGACCGGGTCTGCAGCGACGCCTTGGTGATACCCAGAAGGATCGGACCACCCTGAGCAGGCCGTCCGCCTTTCGACAGGGCCTTCTCGTTGGCAGCATCGAACTCCTGCTTGTCCACGTGTTCGCCTTTCAGCAGCGTGGTGTCGCCCGAGTCCTCGATCTCCCATTTCTGGAGCATCTGACGCACGATGACCTCGATGTGCTTGTCGTTGATCTTCACGCCTTGCAGACGATAGACCTCTTGCACCTCGTTGATCATGTAGTCGGCCAAAGCCTCGACACCCATGATGGCAAGGATGTCATGGGGGGCGGGGTTGCCATCCATGATGTAGTCACCCTTTTGGATGAAGTCGCCTTCGGCCACCGGGATGTGCTTGCCCTTGGGCACCATGTACTCGACCTTCTCCATGGTCTCGTCGCTGGGCTCAATCGCAATGCGGCGCTTGTTCTTGTAGTCCTTGCCAAAGCGCACGTAACCATCGATTTCAGCGATGATCGCGTGATCCTTGGGACGACGGGCTTCGAACAGTTCGGCCACACGCGGCAGACCACCGGTGATGTCCTTGGTCTTGGCACCCTCACGCGGAATACGCGCCACAACGTCGCCTGCGGCGATGTCCTGACCGTCTTCCACCGACAGAACCGCATCCACGGACATCGCGTAGGTGATCGGGTTGCCTGCGTCGTTGCGCACAGGCTCACCATCTTCACCCACCAAGATGATCTCCGGTTTCAGCTCGTTGCCTTTGGGGGCCGCACGCCAGTCGATCACGATCTTCTGGGTCATGCCGGTTGCTTCGTCAGTCTCGTCGCGAACCGCGAGGCCCGAAACCAGGTCGACATATTTGGCGGTACCAGCCTTCTCCGCAATGATCGGCAGAGTGTAAGGATCCCACTCGAACAGCTTGTCGCCGCGCTTCACGTCCTGACCGTCGGTCACGAACAGTGCCGTACCATAGCCCAGCTTGTGGTTTGCGCGCTCTTCACCATTCTCGTCCTGAATGATCAGCTTCATGTTCCGTCCCATGACCAGAACCTGCCCAGCCGCGTTGGTCAGCGTCTGCGGGTTCTCAAAGACGATCTTGCCTTCCTGGCTCGCTTCCAGGAACGACTGCTGGCCACCTTGCGCAACACCGCCGATGTGGAATGTCCGCATCGTCAGCTGTGTACCTGGTTCACCGATGGATTGGGCGGCAATGATGCCGACCGCTTCACCAGTGTTGACCATGGTGCCGCGCGCCAGGTCGCGGCCATAGCACATGGTGCAGACGCCTTCTTCGGCCTCACAAGTCAGCGGAGACCGGATACGCATGGACTGAACGCCCATCTCTTCGATCATGTCCGACATGCGTTCGTCGATCAGCGTACCTGCTGCCAGGATCACCTCATCGGTCCCAGGCTTGAGCACGTCATCGGCGGCCACACGACCCAGCACACGCTCGGCCAGCGATGCCACAACCTCACCGTCGTTCACCGCGGCTTCGGCCGTAATCGCATTCTCGGTGCCACAGTCCAGATCGCGCACGATGCAGTCCTGCGCCACGTCCACCAGACGACGGGTCAGGTAACCCGAGTTCGCCGTCTTCAGAGCGGTGTCAGACAGGCCTTTCCGCGCACCGTGGGTCGAGTTGAAGTATTCAAGAACGGTCAGACCTTCCTTGAAGTTCGAGATCACGGGTGTTTCGATGATGTCGCCGTTCGGACGTGCCATCAGGCCGCGCATCCCGCCCAACTGCTTCATCTGCGTGACCGAACCACGGGCACCGGAGTGCGCCATCATGTAGACCGAGTTCGGCTCCATTTCAGCGCCATTCTCGTCCGTCTTCTCGGCCGAGATCGAGCCCATCATCGCGTCGGTGACCTTGTCGTTACACTTCGACCAGGCATCAACAACCTTGTTGTACTTTTCGCCCTGAGTGATCAGACCGTCCATGTACTGCTGTTCAAAGTCTTTCACCTGCTCGCGGGTATCATCAACGATGGTCCACTTGCTGTCCGGGATCAGCATGTCGTCCTTGCCGAACGAAATGCCCGCCTTGAACGCTTCCTTGAAGCCCATGGACATGATCTGGTCACAGAAGATGACCGACTCTTTCTGACCGCAATAACGGTAGACGGTGTCGATGACCTGCTGCACTTCCTTCTTCCGCAGAAGACGGTTCACCAGTTCAAACGGCGCCTTGTTGTTCAAGGGCAGCAACGCGCCAAGACGGACACGGCCCGGAGTGGTTTCAAAGCGTTGCATGACCTCTTGGCCGGTTGCGTCGATCTGCGGGATACGTGCCGTGACCTTGGCGTGCAGATGCACTTCGCCGGAATCGAGGGCGTGTTGCACTTCCTCGATCGAGCCGAATACCATGCCTTCACCCTTCATACCCGCGCGTTCCAGCGTGGTGTAGTACAGGCCAAGGATCATGTCCTGCGACGGGACGATGATCGGCGCACCGTTTGCAGGTGACAGAACGTTGTTCGTCGACATCATCAGCACGCGCGCTTCCAGCTGGGCCTCGAGGCTCAGCGGAACGTGCACAGCCATCTGGTCACCGTCAAAGTCGGCGTTAAAGGCCGAACAGACCAGGGGGTGAAGCTGGATGGCCTTGCCTTCGATCAGCACGGGTTCGAACGCCTGAATACCCAAACGGTGCAGCGTCGGCGCACGATTCAGCATGACAGGGTGTTCGCGGATCACCTCATCCAGAATGTCCCAAACCTCGGGACGTTCCTTTTCCACCAGCTTCTTCGCCTGCTTGACGGTCGAAGACAGACCTTTGGCTTCAAGCCGCGAGTAGATGAACGGCTTGAACAGTTCGAGCGCCATCTTCTTCGGCAGACCACATTGGTGCAGCTTCAGTTCGGGCCCCGTCACAATCACCGAACGGCCCGAGAAGTCGACGCGCTTACCCAGAAGGTTCTGACGGAAACGGCCCTGCTTGCCTTTCAGCATGTCAGACAGCGACTTCAGCGGGCGCTTGTTGGCACCCGTGATCACGCGGCCACGACGACCGTTGTCGAACAGGGCGTCGACGGATTCCTGCAACATCCGCTTTTCGTTGCGGACGATGATGTCAGGCGCGCGCAGCTCGATCAGACGCTTCAGACGGTTGTTCCGGTTGATCACCCGGCGGTACAGGTCGTTCAGGTCGGAGGTCGCGAAACGGCCGCCATCCAGCGGCACCAGCGGGCGCAGTTCTGGCGGGATCACGGGGATCACGGTCAGGACCATCCACTCGGGGCGGTTGCCGGACTCGAGGAAGCTCTCGACCACTTTCAGACGCTTGATGATCTTCTTGGGCTTCAGCTCGCCTGTCGCCTCTTTCAGATCGGCGCGCAGGTTTTCGGCTTCGGCCTCAAGGTCGATCTGGGACAGCATCTCGCGGATCGCCTCGGCACCGATGTTCGCGGTGAAGGCGTCCATGCCAAACGCATCCTGCGCGTCCATGTACTCTTCTTCCGACAACATCTGACCATAGGACAGATCGGTCAGACCTGGCTCGGTCACCACGTAGTTTTCGAAATACAGCACACGCTCCAGATCACGCAGCGTCATGTCCAGCATCAAACCGATGCGCGACGGCAGTGATTTCAGGAACCAGATGTGGGCGACGGGTGCGGCCAGTTCGATGTGGCCCATCCGCTCGCGGCGGACCTTTTGCAGCGTGACTTCGACGCCGCATTTCTCGCAGACAACGCCGCGATATTTCATGCGCTTATACTTGCCGCAAAGGCACTCATAGTCTTTGATCGGGCCAAAGATACGCGCGCAGAACAGGCCGTCACGCTCGGGCTTGAACGTACGGTAATTGATGGTTTCGGGCTTCTTGATCTCGCCAAACGACCACGAGAGGATACGTTCGGGAGACGCGAGGCTCACCTTAATCTCGTCAAAGACCTTGGGCGGCGTCAGCGGGTTGAACGGGTTGTTTGTCAGTTCCTGGTTCATTTTCTTACCTCAAATCTTGGGCAAATGCGGTGGAAGCAGGACCAAGATTTTTCGTACGAAAAATCTTGGTCGAGGAAATTCGACGAATTTCCTTATTCATCTTCCTCCGCATCCAGGAGTTCCATGTTGAGGCCCAGACCGCGGACCTCCTTGACCAGAACGTTGAACGATTCTGGCACGCCGGCTTCGAAATTGTCCTCGCCCTTGACGATGCTTTCATAGACCTTGGTCCGGCCCGCCACGTCGTCCGACTTCACCGTCAGCATCTCTTGCAGGGTGTAGGCGGCGCCGTAGGCTTCCAGGGCCCAGACCTCCATCTCACCAAAGCGCTGACCACCGAACTGCGCCTTACCACCCAGCGGCTGCTGGGTCACAAGCGAGTATGGACCGGTCGAACGGGCGTGGATCTTATCGTCCACAAGGTGGTGCAGCTTCAGCAGGTACTTGATGCCCACGGTCACAGGGCGGGCAAATTGTTCACCTGTACGGCCATCAAACAGCACCGACTGACCCGAGGTCGAGAACCCTGCACGCTCCAGCGCGTCGTTCACGTCCGCCTCTTTCGCACCGTCAAAGACGGGCGTGGCGATCGGAACACCGCGTGTGACGTTGCCAGCGGCTTCGATCATATGCTCTTCGTCCATACCCGCGATGCCCTCTTCATAGACATCACCGCCATAGGCGAGTTGCATCGCTTCACGCACCGGCGTCAGGTCACCCGAACGGCGGTACTCTTGCAGTGCCTCATCGACATTCACGCCCAGGCCGCGTGCGGCCCAACCCATGTGTGTCTCAAGGATCTGACCGACGTTCATACGCGACGGCACACCCAGCGGGTTCAGACAGAAATCGACCGGGGTCCCATCGGCGAGGAACGGCATGTCCTCCATCGGCACCACTTTCGAAATCACACCCTTGTTGCCGTGACGACCAGCCATTTTGTCGCCCGGTTGCAGCTTGCGCTTCACCGCCACGAACACCTTGACCATCTTCATCACGCCCGGGGGCAGATCGTCACCACGGCGCACCTTCTCGACCTTGTCCTCAAACCGGGCATCCAGGGCACGTTTCTGCGCCTCATACTGCTCGTTCAGGGCCTCGACCACCTGTGCGGATTGCTCATCTTTCAGGGCAATCTGCCACCACGCGGACCGGGGGAAGGCTTCCAGCAAGTCGGCGTCCACGTTGGACCCCGCCTTGACGCCTTTCGGCCCCTTGGCAATCTCTTTGCCCAGCAGCATGTCGCCCAGACGGGCATAGATGTTGCGGTCCAGAATGGTCAGCTCGTCGTCACGGTCACGGGCCAGGCGTTCAACTTCCTCACGCTCGATCTGCAGCGCACGTTCGTCTTTCTCCACACCGTGGCGGTTAAAGACACGCACTTCCACAACCGTGCCGAAGTCACCCGGCTTCACGCGCAGCGACGTATCGCGCACGTCCGAGGCTTTTTCACCAAAGATGGCGCGCAGAAGCTTTTCTTCCGGCGTCATTGGGCTCTCGCCCTTCGGTGTGATCTTGCCCACCAGGATATCGCCGGGCTCAACGTCCGCACCGATATACACGATGCCCGCTTCGTCGAGGTTGCGCAGGGCTTCCTCACCGACGTTCGGGATATCTCGGGTGATCTCTTCCGGCCCCAGCTTGGTGTCACGAGCGGCAACTTCGAATTCCTCGATGTGGATCGAGGTAAAGACGTCATCGCGGCTGACACGCTCGGAGATCAGGATCGAGTCCTCGTAGTTATAGCCGTTCCACGGCATGAACGCGACGACCACGTTCTTACCCAGCGCCAGTTCACCCATATCGGTGGATGGACCATCGGCAATCACTTCGCCCTTCTGAACCGTATCACCCACCTTCACCAGCGGACGCTGGTTGATGCAGGTGTTCTGGTTCGAGCGCTGGAACTTGCGCATACGGTAGATGTCCACACCCGCATCACCCAGCTCAAGGTCATGCGTGGCTCGGATCACGATCCGGGTGGCGTCGACCTGGTCGATGATCCCGGCGCGTTTCGCCATGATAGCCGCACCAGAGTCGCGCGCCACAACTTCCTCGATGCCGGTGCCGACCAGCGGCGCCTCGGCCTGCAGAAGCGGAACCGCCTGACGTTGCATGTTCGAGCCCATCAGAGCGCGGTTGGCGTCGTCATTCTCAAGGAACGGGATCAGCGAGGCCGCGACCGAGACCAACTGCTTGGGCGACACGTCGATCAGGTCCACCTGATCCACAGGTGCCAGCGTGTAGTCGCCGGATTGGCGGGTGTTCACCATCTCGTTGTTGAAACGGCCGTCAGCGTCCAACGATGCGTTCGCCTGTGCAACAGTGTGGCGCATCTCTTCCGTGGCGGACATGTAGTGCACTTCATCCGTCACCTGACCGTCGCTCACCACGCGATAAGGCGTTTCGATGAAGCCATACTTGTTCACTCGGGCAAAGGTGGCGAGGCTGTTGATCAGACCAATGTTCGGCCCTTCCGGCGTCTCAATCGGGCACATCCGACCATAGTGGGTCGGGTGTACGTCGCGCACCTCAAAGCCAGCGCGCTCACGGGTCAGACCACCCGGCCCAAGCGCCGACAGGCGGCGTTTGTGTGTCACTTCGGACAGCGGATTGGTTTGGTCCATGAACTGCGACAGCTGGGACGAGCCAAAGAACTCGCGCACGGCGGCAGCAGCCGGTTTCGCGTTGATCAGATCCTGCGGCATGACCGTGTCGATCTCGACGGAAGACATCCGCTCTTTGATCGCACGCTCCATGCGCAGCAGGCCGACGCGGTACTGGTTTTCCATCAACTCGCCAACGGAACGGACACGACGGTTGCCAAGGTGGTCGATGTCATCGACATCGCCTTTGCCGTCACGCAGTTCCACCAGCGCCTTTATGCAGGACACGATGTCTTCGCGGCGCAGGGTGCGCTGCGTGTCTTCGGCATCCAGGGCCAGACGCATGTTCATCTTCACCCGGCCAACGGCGGACAGGTCATAGCGCTCGCTGTCAAAGAACAGCGTGTCGAACAGGGCACTTGCCGCGTCAACAGTGGGCGGCTCGCCCGGGCGCATAACGCGGTAAATGTCCATGAGCGCGGTTTCGCGGTTCATGTTCTTGTCCTGCGCCATGGTGTTGCGCATGTACGGACCGACATTGACGTTATCGATGTCCAGAACCGGAATGTCGGTGATGCCCGCATCCGCCAGTTCCTTGACGGTACCGCCGATCAGATCGCCATCCTTGTCGTACTCAAGGGTCAGCTCATCACCGGCCTCGACATAAATCGCGCCGTTTTCTTCGTTGATGATGTCCTTGGCGACGAATTTGCCGACGATGTGCTCGTAAGGCACCAGCAACTCGGTGACATTGCCTTCGTCGATCAGCTTCTTGACCGCGCGGGGCGTGATTTTCTTCCCTGCTTCGGCGATCACTTCACCGGTCTTGGCGTCAACCAGATCATATGTCGGACGGGTGCCACGCACACGCTCGGGGAAGAACGGCGTGACCCAGCCTTTGTTCTTCTTCAGCTTGTAGCTGACGGTGTTGTAGTAGGCGTCCATGATCGCTTCCTGGTCGAGACCAAGAGCATAGAGAAGCGTGGTCACCGGCAGTTTGCGGCGACGGTCGATACGGGCAAACACGATGTCCTTGGCGTCGAACTCGAAGTCCAGCCAGCTGCCGCGGTAGGGAATGATGCGGCAGGCGAACAGCAGTTTACCGGAGGAGTGTGTCTTGCCCTTGTCGTGATCAAAGAACACACCGGGCGACCGGTGCATCTGGGACACGATCACACGTTCGGTGCCGTTCACGATGAACGTCCCGTTCGGCGTCATCAGGGGCATGTCGCCCATGAACACGTCTTGTTCCTTGATGTCCTTGACCGACTTGGCGCCTGTGTCCTCATCCACATCAAACACGATCAAACGCAGCGTCACCTTCAGCGGCGCGCTGTAGGTCATGTCGCGTTGCTGGCATTCCTCAACGTCGTATTTGGGCTTTTCCAGCTCGTACTTGACGTACTCCAGAACGGAGGTTTCGTTGAAGTCCTTGATGGGGAAGACCGACTGGAACACACCCATGATGCCTTCGCCGTCCATGGGCGTGGGCTCATCACCTGAGTTCAGGAACAGGTCGTAAGAAGATTTTTGCACCTCGATGAGGTTGGGCATATCCAGCACTTCGCGGATTTTGCCATAATATTTACGAAGACGTTTCTGGCCAAGGAACGTTTGCGCCATACTGATGTCACCTTTCAGCGTTTCTCTGGACACTGCAATGCCGTCGGGCCCCGGCACGCTGCACCCGTGAGACGATGGGTTTCAGGTCAATTCATGGTTGCCGTCCCACCGGCTACCTCCCGACCTTTCAAACCGCATCTTGGAAAAGACTTTTCGGAAAAAGCCCTTACCAAGACGGGTCGGGCCGGACGCGCGATATGCGCATCCAGCCCATCGTTTTCAAGTGGGGGTGTGGAATTCGGCAAGAACCCCTGTCGCCCTTGATGCACAAAGGCGCCCCCGTCCCTAAAGGACTTAGGCCAGTTCGACCTCGGCGCCAGCTGCTTCCAGCTTGCCTTTGATCTCTTCGGCTTCGTCTTTGCCGCAGCCTTCCTTGATCTTGCCACCGGCTTCGACCAGGTCCTTGGCTTCTTTCAGGCCCAGACCGGTGATACCGCGGACTTCCTTGATCACGTTGATCTTGGAGGCGCCGGCGTTTTTCAGGACGACGTCGAATTCCGACTTCTCTTCCTCGGCGGCGCCACCGGCGTCGCCTGCAGGGCCAGCCATCATCACAGCGCCGCCAGCGGCGGGCTCGATGCCGTACTCGTCCTTGAGGATGGTTTTCAGTTCTTGTGCTTCCAGCAGGGTCAGACCAACGATCTCTTCTGCCAGTTTCTTCAGATCAGCCATTGTATCAGCTCTTTCCGTTTACAGTGTGTTCCAACGTGCGCGATGTCCGCACGCCAATCAGACAATGCCTTAGGCCGCCTTTTCCTCGATGGTCGAGAGAACGGAGGCGATGTTGCTTGCAGGTGCGCCAATGGCCCCGGCGATGTTCGATGCAGGTGCGCCCAGACAACCAACGATCGAGGCAATAAGCTCCTCGCGCGAAGGCATCTTCGACACAGCCGTCACACCGGCCCGGTCCAACGCGTTCTCACCCATGGCACCACCAAGAATCACGAACTTGTCGTTTTCCTTGGCAAAGTCCTCGGACACCTTGGCAGCTGCCACGGGGTCTTCGGAGAAGGTCAGAACGGTCATGCCCGTCAGGTAGTCACCGATGCTTTCGCATGGCTTCCCATCCAGGGCGATCTTGGCGAGCCTGTTTTTTGCAACCCGAACAGAAGCATCCGCGTCACGGGCACGTGCGCGCAGGTCCTGCATTTCGGCAACTGTCAGACCGGCGTAGTGGGCAACCACAACGACGCCAGAGCTTTCAAAGATCTGGCCGAGTTCCTCGACCACTTTCTCTTTCTGGGCTCTATCCACAGTTTTCTCCAAATTTGGGGGCCTTGCGGGTCCCCGGCTCAGTTTGCACCGGATCACTCCGGCGGTTTGGTCCTCGAAATACACGGGTCCAAAGCCGCCCGAGGCTCAACAGAGCATCTGAGCTTAACGTGGCCTGTTCCCGCCTCGGGCAGGAATTATGACTGGCATATCCCAGTCACCCACCGTCTCGGACGAAATAAGGGCTTGCGCGAATCACACGAAGCCCTTGTGAGGTTGGTTAGAAGGTTTGACGCGGGATGTGAAGGTTTTTTTGGGCAATCCGCCGCCTGAGCCATCCCTGGCTGAATTGCCCCCTACCCGCCATCAAAAGATTGCTCGAGACAGGCCATCACCTGCGCCTTCTGATCTACTCCCGCGAAAGCTGCCAGATCTGGTGGTTCAAATGCGCCAGTGTCTGCGGCAAGGCCTTGCGGTGAAGCCGCCCGCCAAGACAAATACGCACGAACCGGTCCTGAGAGCCGACGGTTCGAAAGGCACTCTCTGGGGAAATCCCTATCTCGTGGGCACGCATATGGGACATCAGCACGGCTCCGGTCACATTTTCCGGCAAAGGCAACCAAATGTTGAAGGCGTATTCGTTCGAGATGAAGTCGACCTCTGTGATTGCCTCTGCGGCTATCTCTTGCCTGATCGCCGTTTCCTTACGGATAAAGCGCCGGATTTGATCCGCAGTGCCATCCAGGACCCAGCGCGTCGCAATGGCTGCCGCAACCGGTGACGCCATGACCGACACCGCCCGAATGCCGTTTTCCAATGCCAGGCCAGCACGCGCTGTGGGCGCGATGGTGTATGCCAGACGCAGCCCTGCGCCGATACATTTTGCAAGCCCGCCAATGTACCAAGTCAGATCAGGCGCACTGGCCGCCATCGGCGGAGGCGCATCGGGCAGCACAAAGCCATAAGCGTCGTCCTCAATCAAAGGCAGGTCATATCGCTTCATAACATCGGTTATGGCCAACCGACGGTCCTGCGGCACGATCATCGTGGTTGGATTGTGCAACGTCGGATTCAGATAAAGCGCCTTGGGCCGGTGCTCGGCGATGGCCGCCTCCAGCGCATCCGGCAGTATGCCGTCGGAATCCATCGGCAACCCGATCAAACGCAATCCAAGCTGCGCGGCAATTTTCTTGAACCCGGCATAGGTGACATCCTCGCACAGGATACAATCGCCCGGGCGGGCCAGAATGGTCAGGATGGCCAACATCGTGGCATGCGCGCCAGGCGTGACGGCGATCCGGTCAAGGTTTGGAACAAGGCCGCGCATGGACAGCCAAATTGACGCGGCCTCTTTATCAATGTCGCCGCCAATCGGGTTTTGGTAGCGCAGCAGGTGCACCAGATCGTTCGACACAGCCGCCAAGCCCCCGCGCATCCGCTCCAGTAACTCGGGATCAGTGGGTTCGGGCGGCGCATTCATCGTCAGATCATGCGCAAGGGCGCGGCGCTCGTCCCCGGTGTCACTGAAACTGTGTTGCGGCAGAATGAACGTGCCGCGCCCAACATGCGTTTCAATCAGGCCACGGCTGAGCGCCTCAGTATAACCGCGCGAGACCGTCGTGAAGTCCACGCCAATCATATGGGCCAACTTGCGCTGTGCAGGCAGCCGATCACCCGGCAGCAGAACACGATCCTTCATGTCCTGCGCGATGCAATCCGCAATCGCCAGATACCGAGGTTTGCCTGACTGCTCGATTCGGGAAGACCAGTTTTCCATGCCACCTCCGGTAAAACTCTGATAAGGTTTCGCGTATTGTATGGGTATTACGCATACAATACGAATACCCCTACTCAAGTCGTCCCGCACAGCCTCAGACAGAAATAGCGTTATTTCAGGTCGACTTCACCTGGTCTTGCTCATGTTTTGAGCAAGTTCATACAATCAATACAATTACATTGATCGCATAATTGTATGGATCAATGGTGTTCTCTTCTCCGCCACGTCTAGCAATGGGCAACAGCCATGCGAACGACAGGAGAACGCAATGCCCGAAGTCACAACACCCGCACACAAGGACGGGGACTTCTTCGTCAACTACGAGGACAAAGTATTTGAAGATGTGCAGGCCGAAGAAGGCCAAAAAGCCCTGGTGACATTCCACACTGTGGCCTTCGAAGGGTCCATCGGTCTGGTCAACATCCTGCAAGCCATTCGCCTGCAGCGCAAAGGGTTCGAAACGTCGGTTCTTCTATACGGTCCCGGTGTATCACTGGGCGTGCAGCGCGGTTTCCCGACACTGGGTGACGAAGCATTCCCTGGCGCTCAGAACTATGCAGCGAACCTCAAGAAGTTCATTGCGGAGGGTGGCAAAGTCTATGCCTGCCGCTTTGCATTGCAAATGCTGATGGGCCATGGCGAACCGTCGCTGCTGCCGGGCATCACGCCCATCGCGCCTCAGGACGTGCTGGACCTCAAGTTGCTGCACATCCGCGACAATGCAGTGATCGTCGACACCTGGACGCTGTAACGGCGTCGCGCTCCGGGGTCACACACGGCCCCGGGGCATATCCCGTTTATCGAAAACACGCCCCAAAGGAGGCCCCATGTCAGATCGTGTTGTCCGTGCCGCTGCGGTTCAGATCGCGCCCGACCTCGCCGGCCGGTCCGGCACGGTTGAACGTGTCCTGAATGCGATTGCCGACGCCGCCGAAAAAGGGGCCGAATTGATCGTCTTTCCGGAAACCTTCGTTCCGTACTACCCTTACTTCTCGTTCATCCTGCCCCCGATGCTACAGGGCCCGGAGCACCTCCGCCTGTACCAAGAGGCGGTCATTGTGCCATCGCCCGAAACGCAGGCCGTCGCCGATGCCGCCCGCAAGCGGGGCGTCGTCGTGGTGCTTGGCGTGAACGAACGTGACAATGGTTCACTGTTCAACACCCAGCTGATCTTTGATGCGGATGGCACCCTGGCGCTGAAGCGGCGCAAGATTACACCAACCTATCACGAACGCATGATCTGGGGCCAAGGCGACGGTGCTGGCATCAAGGTGGTGGACACCAAGGTCGGGCGCGTCGGTGCGCTGGCCTGCTGGGAACACTACAATCCACTGGCACGCTACGCACTGATGTCTCAGCACGAAGAAATCCATGTCGGCCATTTTCCCGGCAGCCTCGTAGGCCCGATCTTTGGCGAACAGATCGAAGTCACCATGCGCCATCATGCGCTCGAGGCAGGTGCCTTCGTCGTCAACGCCACCGGCTGGCTGACCGAAGACCAGATCGCAAGCATCAGCGACGATCCCAAATTGCAAAAGGGCCTGCGGGACGGGTGCATGACCTGCATCATCTCGCCCGACGGGCGCCATGTGGTGCCGCCTCTGACCGAAGGCGAAGGCATCCTGATCGCCGATCTCGATATGAAATTGGTCACGAAACGCAAACGCATGATGGACAGCGTCGGCCACTATGCGCGGCCCGAATTGCTGCATCTCGTCCATGACGCACGCCCGGCCCAGCCCGTGCACCGCATCGAAGACCCACAGGACCTTACGGCACGCGTCGAAACGGAGGCTGAAGATGTCTGAAGCAGAACTGATCAACGAATTGCAAACCCATGGCATGCGCATGGTCGACCCGACCATCGGTATGGAAAGCCGCCGGGGCGGTGCCGGTCCATCCGATCACAAGGCGGTCACGATTGGCGGTACAACGGTGATGGTGCCGGTCCACACGGCACCGGCTTTTGACAGCCCCTATCTGGTGCAAGCGCCAGATGCGGACGGTATGGCAGAGGTTACAAAATCCGGTGTGTCGCTGGGTCGGTTAAAATTCCCGCAGCGCCCCCGCTTCTACGACTTAAAAACGGCAGACGGGATCGCATATCACAAGATCGCCACGCTGCATTCCCGGGACGTGTTGGCCACAACCGTGCTGCAAGAGTGCATACGCTATGCCAGCCGCAAAAAGACCTGCCAGTTCTGTTCCATCGGACAGTCACTGGCGGCAGGGCGGACCATCGCCCACAAGACACCGGCGCAATTGGCCGAAGTGGCCAAGGCAGCCGTCGAACTGGATGGCGTCAAGCACATGGTGATGACCACAGGCACCCCGGCAGGCAAAGACCGCGGGGCCCAGGTCATGGTCGAAAGCGCCAAAGCGATCAAAGCCGCTGTTGATCTGCCCATTCAAGGTCAATGCGAACCGCCCGAGGACAACGTCTGGCACGAACACATGTTCCAGGCAGGTGTCGACAATCTGGGCATGCACCTCGAAGCCGTCACACCAGAGGTGCGCGCGCGCGTCATGCCCGGCAAGGCTCAGGTAAGTCTGGACAAGTATTTCGACAGTTTCAAAGCAGCCGTCAGGGTGTTCGGCCGTGGTCAGGTCTCGACCTACATCATTGCCGGACTTGGCGACACGCCAGAAGCGATCCTCGCAACATCGCAAGAGCTGTGCAAGATCGGCGTCTACCCTTTCGTGGTGCCCTTCGTGCCCATCTCTGGCACCCCGATGGAAAGCCACCCGACCCCGAATGCCGACTTCATGGCCCGCATCCTGAAACCTCTGTCGGGCATGATCCTGCGCGCAGGGATGAGCGCCGAGGCATCCAAAGCGGGTTGCGCCAAATGCGGCGCATGCTCGGCCCTGTCCATCTATGAAAAGTTGAGGGTCGCATGAGCTTACACAGCGTCAAAGGGTTCCTGTCACCCGATTTCATCATCCGCGCGGCCGCGCAGCCATGGGAATTGGCGGGCGTGCGGCAACTGCGCCACCAGGTCTTTGTCCAGGAACAGGGGATTTTCGACACGCACGATCGCGACGCGATCGACGACGTGGCGTTGCCTCTTGCCGCACTCAGCACCTTTGCCTCCGAGGCCGATCAGGTGGTGGGAACGGTGCGCATCCACGAATGCAGCTCGCGCGTGTGGCGCGGTTCGCGCCTTGCCGTAGCGCAAAGCCACCGCCGTATGGGACGGCTTGGGGCCGAGCTGATCCGCCTCGCTGTCAGCACGGCCCATGGTCGCGGCTGCGACCGTTTTCTAGCGCAAGTACAGATTCAGAATGTGACTTTGTTCCAGCGCTTGCACTGGACCCCGCTGCGCGAAATCGAAGTCCATGGCGTGCCGCATATGGAAATGCAGGCGGATCTGGCATTTTACCCACCCATCCTTGACCCCTTTGCCGGTTGGAAAGCCCTGTCGGTCAAGCGGAAGGCGGCGTGATGAAACCTCATCTTCCCCTGCGCAAGATGGTGCAAGAATTGCGCGAACACCCCTCCATTCGGGGCAAGCTGGATATCTCGGCCAGCACGCAAACGCTGGGCCTGAGCAGCGAAAGCGATGGGCACCCGGGCGATGACTGCGCGGTTTTGCCAGCCAGCGACGGCTTTGACCTGTTCTCTTGCGAAGGGTTCATCAACGCCTTTGTCAAAACCGACCCCTGGTTCGCCGGATGGTGCGGCGTGATGGTCAACATCTCGGACATTCTGTCCATGGGCGGACGCCCGCGCGCCATCACTAACGCGATATGGGCCCCGAATGCCGAACAGGCGCAACCGGTTCTAGCCGGGATGAAGGCCGCTTCGCAGGCATACGGTGTTCCTATCGTGGGCGGACACACCAACCTGCGTACCGAAGAGTTGCAGTTGTCTGTGTCCATCATCGGTCAGGCCAAGGCCCTGATCTCAAGCTTTGCGGCGCGGCCAGGGGATGTGCTGATCTGTGCCGTGGATCTGCGGGGCAGCTACCGGGAACCCTTTGACAACTGGAATGCAGCGCTGACAACTCCGCCAGCGCAACTGCGCGCGGCGATGGAGGTTCTGCCAACACTGGCCGAAGACGGTTTGGTGACATCTGGAAAGGACATCAGCCAGGGCGGGATCGTTGGCACTGCCCTGATGCTCGCCGAAACGTCTGGCGTTTCCATCAACATCCAGCTCGAGGCGTTGCCGCATCCTTCGGGCGTTGAAATGACACGCTGGCTGCGCAGTTTTCCCAGCTATGGCTTTCTTTTGTCTGCACGCGCCGAACATGCATCGGCCATTTGCGCGGCGTTCGCGCAAAGCGGCGTTGCGGCCTCAATCTGCGGTGACGTAGGCGACGGCAGCGCCGTGCACCTGACCGCGCGCGAGGGGTCGGCCCTGTTCTGGGACTATGCCCGGACACCATACCTAAACCTGTCTGCGAGAGAGACCCAAGATGCCTGAGACACTGTTTACAGTTCGGTGGCCCAATGGCGAGGTCGATACCTGCTATTCCCCATCCACGGTCGTACGCGACTTTCTGACAGCGGGCACAACCTATCCCGTCGCCGATTTCGTGGATCTGTGCAGCACCGCATTGGACACGGCCAGCCTACGTGTCGCGGCCAAGTTTGGCCACCGTTGCAGCAATGCCGACGCGCAGCTTGCCCAGATTGAAACCAAGGCCAAGGGCTTTTCCAGTTCGGCAGGTGTCACCTGCCTTTCGATGACATGAGGAACACAAGATGACCCATCGCGAACACAAATCCGTCGTGATAGTCGGCGGCGGTCAGGCCGGCCTGTCCGTCAGCTACTACCTGTGCCAACAGGGCCTGGATCACGTCATTCTTGAACGGCATGCCAAATTTCATTCCTGGCGGAACAACCGGTGGGATACGTTCTGCCTGGTCACACCCAATTGGCAGTGCCGCTTGCCCGATTTTCCCTACAAGGGCCGCGATCCGCATGGGTTCATGGTCAAGGACGAGATCACCGATTACCTTGATGCTTTCGCCGAAACCTTCAACCCGCCCATTGTCGAATACTGCGAAGTCACGAAGATCACCCCGCGCCCCGGCGGCGGGTATCTGGTCGACAGCAGCCAAGGCAATTTCACGGCCGATCAGGTGGTGATTGCGACAGGCGGATATGACAACCCGATTGTACCGCCCTATGCGCAAAACCTCGACCCTTCGATCCAGCAGATGCATTCGGTTGACTATCGCCGGCCAGAACAACTGCCCGAAGGCGGTACGCTGATTGTTGGCACCGGACAATCCGGTGTGCAACTGATGGAGGACATGCACCTCAAGGGCCGCAAGGTGCACCTGGCCGTAGGCCCCGCCCCCCGGTCGCCGCGTGTGTACCGCGGTCGCGATGCAACGGACTGGCTGTATGAAATGGGGCATTACCACATGACCATTGCGGAACACCCCAACCCCGAACATGCGATTTCGAAAACCAATCACTACATGACTGGCCGCGATGGAGGGCACGAGATCGACTTGCGAAAATTTGCACGCGACGGTGTGTCCCTCTACGGCTCGGTCAGTGGCATGCACGGCAGCAAGGTCGAATTCCTGCCGGATCTGGGCACCAATCTGGACGATGCCGACGACAGCTATGTTGGCATTCGCAACGCGATTGACGCGTATATCGACAAACATGACATCACTGCGCCGTCAGAACCTCCGTTTGAAAAGGTCTGGCAGCCCGCACAGGAAATCACCAAGGTCGACTGCGACCGCGAAGGCATCACCTCGATCCTCTGGGCCATAGGGTTCCGGCCCGACTACCACTGGATTGATGTGGACGTTTTCGATGCAAAGGGGCGCCCCCTCTACGACCGCGGCGTCTGTCAGGCGGACGGGTTCTATTTTATCGGGCTTGGCTGGCTCAACACCTGGGGATCGGGGCGTTTCCTTGGGATCGACGAAGACGCGCAGTATTTGACCAACCATATCCTGGCCAAAACGAATTCGACACTCAAGGCGGCGTCCTGAGCAAGACATCGGCGCTGGGCCACCCAACTGTTCAGCGCCGGTTTTCCAAGAAACTCGGCATGGTCCAACTTGCGCCATCCGGTGTTTCCTCGGATTGGCTGCGGGGTGATGAGCCCGCAGACAGCGAATGAAAATCCTACCACATTACTTCGTGACACGGTGTTCGCAGGCGACATTCACCTCTGAGTGAGCGGGACTCTCGGTGCTAATAGACGCGCCCGGCATAGTGTACGTGAATAGACGTCCCAAAGTGCTTTTGGAACAACGCGTCCATGTCCACACCTTTAGTGTCAGTTTGCCTGGGTTCCGCACTGCGATGATAACTCGGGATATGATGCAGATATGCCCCGAACACATGTCGGCAATCCGCAATGTACCGTTTGGTGTCCAGTATGTGGTAGTGCCAGATCACATCGATCCCCATCGTCGGCCTGAGTGATTGGCTTTTGTAGATCAAGTTGAGCTTCAGAAACCTTTTGTAGTTCTGGATAAGCGCGGAACACAGATCGCGGTCCATCAGCGGGTCAAGTTCTGTGGCCAAGTCTTCTTCGCAAAGCCGATCAGCCAGCAACTCAAAATCCATACCATCAATATAGGCCAGTTTCGGGTCCTTGGATGGGTCAAGGTCCAACAAGTCGGGTTGTGCATTTTCCACCGAGCGTACCCTTTCGCGTGTTTTCCTGTGGCATGTTGTGCGTGAGAAAGGCAGCCGCTTTGCGTCACTTGATCTGGAAACCTGCCGCTGTTCGGAACAGGTCCATCAGGGTGAAGGCGATAGGATTGCAAGCATGGCGACCTGGCCGCCATACATCGCGAGTGGCCGCGACCACTGTAGCCAAGCTTACTCCTGCGATTGGGTGACTTGGGGCTCGATCGCCCCCCAACCACCGCCGAAGTCCTGATCGCCACTACTTCCATTGCCACCTTCTGCTCCGCAAGACGCAGTCGAAAACGTCCCTGCATCATTGGTCGCACGGGTGGTCCGCGTTCTCGGGGCAAAGGCTTCAATTTTGCGCATTTTTCTTCCTTTCATGAGATGTTGTGGGCAAGGGCGACCCCAGACGTCTCTTGGTTTGGCCAGCTTGATGGCCATCTGGGGCGCAACGGGGCTCTGCCCCGGCAAAATTAGGGTTTCGCCTGTACGTGGTCACGTGTTCCAATCTGTGCAGATTGTGGCACGGTTTCGGGAAATCCAGCGAAACCACTCATGCAGCGTCCTTCATCGAAACTGTCACCGCTCATGCAACTGCTTCGATGGAAACCGTTGGATCTGCAAGATGCAGCCAACGGCGTCCTTTTCCCATCAGTCGTTTGAGCCTTCCGAGTTCTCGGGGCAAATGCCTCAATACTCTGCATATTTTCCTTTCAAAAAGTTGTTGTTTCATTGGCGCTCATATCCGCCGATGAGGGTGTTTAAGGTCAATCAGAGTGTACCATGCGCAATATGCGAGCCACATCGATTTGAGGCTGCTCATTTGGTAAGGCCCTCGTCTTTTGCGGCCCCCGGTTGGGGATCAATCATGACCCAGCCATCCCCGAAATCTTGGTCGCCGCCGCCTGCAACATCGCAAATCTTGCAAGACGCCGCCAAAGGCGTCTGTGGGTGACAATCATCTGCCTTGGGTCGTGTTCTTTCTCCGAACGCTGCAATACTCCGCATTCTTTGTCCGTTCTGGTTTCATGGTTTTAGTTTGAAGAACGGACGTAATCGCTCTTGTATACTTTTGGGGTCCGCCGAAATCGGAACCGCATGAGAGGAATGACTCGGAAGATCCATGCATCACGGCTTGCAAAGCACTAGTCTTCTGTCTGTGTTGGCAGTGGATCAGCCATATTCCAGCCCCCACCAAAATCTTGGTCACCGCCTCCTTGGTTGCCATTTCCAGTTTCGCAGCTGTTGGCTTGTGTGGGGGTCTTTGTCCTGAGCCTGGGTTCAAACGGCTTAACGCTCCGCATGCGACGTCCTTTCTGTAATTTTGGGGAAAAACAGCTACCTAGCTGCGGATGACCGTTTAAAATACTGGTCAACTCTCAGCGCATTCGACATGTGCACCCCATCAAAGTCAAGCCAAAGATTCTATTTTTAGTTGAATTTCTACCCCGAGTTTTCGCGCCCCAACACAGCAAGCAGGGCGAAAAGGCCAGTGGATCAATTCAAGGCAAACCACTCTCAGAAGTGTCGTGACAAACCGTCTAAGGATCAGGTGGAAAACTCACACAACATCCCAAGGTTTGCGGCGCGCGACTGGGCCCTTTTGACAGCATCAACAGGGCACGCACATGGCACGTACAGAATGCACCCGCCCTACTGTCAAACGCCCGACCGTCCTCGTAGGGCAGGCTACCGTCCTACCCGTTAAAATCTTGAAAACCCGCCGTGCGTTGGCCCAACCCACTGAACCTCCGCACTTCTTGCAGATGCCTTAAATAGCAATGAATCCATCGAACAGCTTGTCCCCGCGGGGACAAAAGATGAAACAGGCGTGGCTCCAAACGAAAGGCGCCATGTTCAACGCAGAATCCGTCCCCTTAGCCAGTGTATTCTTCGCGCAACTGCCGCCGCAGCACCTTGCCTGACAGCGTCACCGGCACCTCATCCACAAAGCGCACGACCTTGGGCACCTTGTAGTTGGTCAAACGCGCCCTGCAGGCCTCCAGAATATCCTCTTCGCTCAGCGCCTCATCTGACCGCACCACGAAGGCGGCCGGGGCTTCGGCCGTCTTTTCATCCTCAATCCCGATAACCCCAACCTGCACGACACCCGGCACAGTCGAGATGGCGTCTTCAATCTCGTTGGGGGATACGTTGAAGCCCGACACGAGGATCATGTCCTTCTTGCGGTCCACAATCTCGAGGTAGCCATCGTCATCGACAACGCCAATGTCGCCAGAATAGTACCACCCGTCCCGGATCGTCTCTGCCGTGGCTTCGGGATTGTCGAGGTATCCGTCCATCATGCCCGGACTGCGTGCGATCACCTCGCCCGGTGTCCCCGCGGGGACGTCGTTGCCCGCATCATCCACGATCCGGATCTGCGCGCCGGGGGCTGGCACACCCACCATCCCAAGCCGATTTGATCCCGGCGGGTTGAAGGTCAGGATGCCAGACACCTCGGTCATGCCATAGCCCTGCAGGATTTCGACACCCGTCATCTCCTGCCACTTCTGGGCAACCCCGGTCTGCTGCGCCGCGCCTCCAGAGCCACAGAACCGAATGGCCGAGAATAGGGAGCGGTCAAACCACGGCTCCGCCATCAGGGCCGCGAACAGCGTGTTGATCCCGGTGAACCAGGTGATCTGGTACTTCTCGAATGCCGCCTTGAGGTTCGAGGGTGGACGCGGGCTGGGGGCCAGGATGCCGTGTGCGCCCACTGTCATGCCAGAGACAAAGATCAGGCTGAACGCGGTGATGTGGTAGAGGGGTAAAGCCACCAGCGCGACCTCATTCCCGTCCTGCAAGATGCCGGCTGTCATCAGCCGCCCCTGCTCTGCATTCGACAAGATTGCCTGATGGGACAGAACCGCGCCTTTGCTCCGGCCCGTCGTGCCGCTGGTATATTGGTAAAGCGCAGGCGACGCAGGAGTGACGTCTCGTGTATAGGCTGGCACATCTGCGGAAGACATGCGCGCCCTGCCCTTGGCCAGAGCCGTGGTCAAGGACACCGCGGGCGTTGCCATGGTCGGGACCACCTTGCGCACCCTTTTCAGCACGAACTTCAACAGGGTTTTCTTGAGCGTCGGAAAGAAGTCGACAACGGACAGGGTGATGACGTGCTGCACGCCTGAGCGTGCCACCACCTCGTCCAGCTTGTTGCCAAAAAGGTCGATGATGACGATAGCCTTGGCCTTGCTGTGGGTCAGCTGATGTTCAAGCTCGTGCGGTGTATAAAGCGGATTTACATTGGTGCCCACGCATCCCGCTTTCACAACACCAAGTGACGCAACGCAAAAGCCAATGCAGTTGGGCGACATGATCGCCACAGTGTCCCCGCTCGACAGGCCCAGCTCTTCCCGCAGGTAGACAGCCAACGCCTCAGCATGGTCCTTGATCTCGGCATAGGTGGCGGTGGTCTCTGCCCCGGTGGGCAGTATCGTGGTCAGTGCGGGCCTTGCACCATATGCCTCCACAGCTTTGTCCAGCGCTTCGACGAGTGTGCCGGTCTCAAGCTTGTCCAAACCGAAGCCTGCCGCCTGCATGCCGAATGGGTGTTCCAGTGATTGCGTCATATTCCTCCCTCAGCCACACGCATAGGTGGCATAAGATCAGTATACGCAGAATCTTTTGCGGGCAAAGGCACATGGTTTCAAATGGAGTGACCGCCCTCGCGATGTACCAAGGAAGCGGGTAACGACCCTGATATCTGCTTGATTGCGAAAGCCACTACCTGCCAAAGCGCAACACTTAGACTGGACAAAGAGCCTAAAGCGCAGGAAGCGGAGATGGCGTATCTGCTGCGCGCTCAGCTTCAAGGGCATTGAGATCGTCTACTGTCGATCTCAGGAACCTTGAGCTGCAGGAGAGACGACCATGAAAAACTATGTTGGTTTGGACATATCGCAGGCCAGTTGCGCCATTTGTATATTGAATGAAGATGGCTCGGGCGTGTTCGAAGGAGAGTGTTCGACCGACCCGGATGAGATCATTGAAACGATTTCTCTTCACGCCGATTGCGTTGAACGGATTGTGCATGAGTCTGGACCGCTGTCCATTTGGCTCTCGCGCGAGTTTACCAATCTTGGGGCGCCTGTGGTCTGCATCGACGCCCGTGCGGCGCACAAAGCCCTGTCTGCGCGGATGAATACGTCGGATCGTTCGGATGCTGAGGCATTGGCTCAGTTGGCGAGAACCGGCTGGTACCGCGAGGTACATATCAAAAGTGAGAATAGCGACCGGCTGCGCCTGCTCCTATCAGTCCGCGAACGTCTCGTACGCATCCGAATGGACATAGAAGGACAAGCGCGCGGCATCCTGAAAACCTTCGGTATCCGTCTTGGGCCAGTGCGCAAAGGGCGAAGCCGTCGCGACTTCCGTGACCACCTGAGTGAAATTGTTTCTGGTGATCCGATCCTGGAAGCCGTCTTTGCATCCTTGATCCAGGTGCATGAAACAGTTTGCCACAAGACTACCGACCTTGATGCTCAGATACAGAAATGTGCAAAGGATTGTGCACTAGCGCGGCGGCTTACAAGTGTGCCAGGAGTTGGGCCTATCGTTGCCCTAAGCTTCATCGCCACCATTGACGATGCGACGCGGTTCCGGCGCGCGGTGGATGTTGGTGCGTATCTTGGGCTGACGCCAAGACGTTACCAATCGGGCGAGACTGACTGGTCCGGTCGCATCTCTAAGCGTGGCGACCGCAGCATGCGCAAACTGCTATATGAGGCTGCGAACATTCTCATACAGAGGGTCGCAAAGTTCAGTCCGCTAAAAGGCTGGGCAATGCGACTTGTGCAACGCAAAGGGCTCAAGAAGGCGACGGTCGCGACTGCGCGCAAAATGGCGGTCATCCTGGCGAGGCTATGGCGAGATGGCACTGAGTTTGCTTGGACAAAGGAGGCGCTGCCGGTCTGAACTGAACTACTGAGATCCGCACTGAGCGGAAAACAGGTCCCATCGGGACGGAGGCTGGATGATCTCGCGATGCAAAGTCGATGCGCCCTACCAGGCGACTTCGCAGCGGACTTTTAGAAGGCATCCCGTCACCGACGCCATTATGGGGCGGCACGTTCGACCCCGGAGAGAACCATGAGCCCGATGCGACCTAAATCCGCCCTTGAAATCGAAGCCGCAGATAGAAAACTTTGCAAAGTTTGATGCGGCCCATTTGTATGTACCGGCTGCTGTTCGCAAATGATTTCTGTCATGTTCTCGGAAGT
>NZ_BMWT01000012.1 GCF_014651375.1 Tateyamaria omphalii | reverse complement strand
GAAAATTGCCCACGGGCAATTCTGACCCCGCCCGCGGAAATTGCCCATGGGCAATTTTTTTTGGTGATGGACAATCTGACCGCCTGCCTTGCGTCCGCATGCCATGGTCAAGACAAGCTGGCCGCATGTCACAACAGGGCTGGTATCCCCCCGCAAAACCGTCCAATTTCGGGAAAACACGTAACGGGAGGATCGGCCATCGTCGATCTATGGGAGGGTCTGCGCCACGCCATTTGGCTGGTCGTCACATTTGACGCAGAGCTGGCGGAAATTGCTCTGCGCTCGCTCCGCGTCACCCTCACAGCATTGGTCATTGCCTGCGTCATCGCTTTACCCCTTGCCGCACTTCTGGCTGTCCGCCGCTTCCGCTGGCGCCGCGCCACCATCGCCCTCCTGAACGCGCTGATGGGTCTGCCGCCGGTCGTTGTGGGGCTGATCGTTTACATCTTCTTATCCCGGTCCGGTCCCTTCGGAGCCCTCGGCCTGTTGTTTACACCAACGGCGATGATCGTGGCGCAGGTGATCATAATCGTTCCGCTGATCGCCTCCATTGCGCATCAGTCCTTGCGCGAACTGTGGGCTGAATACCACGACCTCCTGATCTCCATGAACGTCACTCAGATGCAGAAGATGCGGACACTGATCTGGGATGCGCGCAGGGCGCTGCTGACGGCCGCGCTGGCCGGGTTCGGGCGTGGGATCGGAGAGGTGGGCGCCATCATGATCGTTGGCGGCAATATCGACAATGCCACACGCGTTCTGACGACGGCCATCGCGCTTGAGACGGGTAAGGGGGAATTCGCCTTGGCGCTTGCACTCGGGTTTGTCCTTATCGCCTTGGCCTTGGGCGTGAACCTTGCGATCCACTGGATTGGCCAGACAGAGCGGGACAGCCGATGGTGACGGAACTCTTTCCCGTGACGCTCAAGGGCGCTGAAACGTCACGCCGTGGCAAGCGGCTGGTTGGGCCCGTCGATCTGACACTGGACGGGCAGGGGCTGTGTGTTGTTTTGGGGCCAAACGGGGCGGGAAAGACCACGCTTTTGCGGCTCATGCATGGGACGGCGCGCCTGACAGGCGGCAGTGTCCGATGGGCCTGCGATACTGAATCCGCCCGTCATCATCAGGCCTTTGTCTTTCAGCAGCCGGTCGTTTTGCGACGCACAGTCGAGGAGAATCTGACCTACCCTTTGCGTTTGCGCAATGTGGATCGAAAGACGGCCAAGGCTGCCGCCCAAAGATGGGCCGAACGGGTTGGCCTGGGCGCACACCTGACCCGCCGTGCCATGGTTCTGTCTGGTGGTGAACAGCAGAAGCTGGCCCTGGCACGTGCCCTGATCACCGATCCGGCACTGGTATTTCTGGATGAGCCGACGGCCTCGCTGGACGGGCGCGCCATGCGCGAGATCGAAGCAATCCTGCTGCAAGCCAAAGCCGACGGAACGCGACTTATTTTGTCGACACATGACATGGGTCAAGCCAGGCGGATCGCGGATCAGGTAATTTTCATCCTAGGCGGTAAAGTTCACGAAACCGGCCCTGCACAGGGGTTTTTTGATGCGCCGCAAACGCCCGAAGCACGGGCCTTTTTGAATGGAGACATCGTGGAATGAAAAAGACCCTGATACTGACGTTTTTGACGATCTTTACTGCCGGGCTGGCACATGCGGCCGATCAGATGCGGATGGCGGTGACAACATCGTTTCACAATTCAGGGCTGGCCGACGTATTGCTGCCAGAGATTGCCAAGGATCTCGATCTAGAGGTGCAGCTGCTTGTGGTGGGCACGGGGCAGGCGATCAAGCTGGGTGAGGCGGGCGATGTGGATGCAATCCTTGTCCATTCCCGTACGGCGGAAGACGCTTTTGTGGATGGTGGCTATGGCACACATCGGCGTGAAATAATGTATAACGATTTCGTCTTCATTGGGCCCGCGGATGATCCGGCCGTAATTGCCGAGGCTGAGACTGCGGCTGATGCGCTGAACAATATCTGGTCCGCAAGTGCTGCTTTCGTAAGTCGTGGAGATGACAGCGGCACCCACAAAAAAGAGCTGAGCCTGTGGACAGATGCGGGATTGGACGCTGATACATTTGATGCGTGGTACAATGCTGTCGGAGCCGGGATGGGAGCAGCCTTGAACACGGCATCGGGCTTGAACGCTTACATACTTTCAGACCGCGCAAGTTGGTTGAATTTCGGGAACAAAGGTGATCTGGCGCTGCTGTTTGCGGGCGATCCTGTGCTGTTCAATCAATACGCTTACCTGCCAGTCAATCCCGCGCGGCATGATCATGTCAAAACCGATCTCACGGCGAAGCTGGAAGAGTGGCTGACATCAGAACGCGCGCAAGTCCTGATCGACGGCTACACGATCGACGGCGAAACCTTGTTTGTATTCAACGCAAAATAGGCTCTGGCAAGGTCCTTGTGCTTCTTCTGACCCCAAATACCATGGGGAGAGCGCGAGAGGGGTAAAACCCCTCTCGCTTCGGTCGGATTGGCCAAGCCAATTCGAACCAAAAACTAGTGACCGTGATCGGTATCCCCGTGGATCGCAAACTGATCCAGCCCGGCATCCTGTGGCTGGATCGTCCTAAACGCCTCGCGGACGCCGGCTTCGGTCAGCTCGCGCGCAACCGTCAGCAGCGTGTTGGGGTCGTGATCCTCGCAGAGATCGATCATTTGGGCCAGTTCCTCAGCCGCGACGGGGTGCGCCGCTTCAACGGATGGGGCGCCGTAATATGTCACGAAATGCTGGGCAAGCAAGCCGGTTAGCGTTTCCAATTCGGCCTGTTCCAGTTGGGTCACGGCGACAAAGGTCACGCGCCCGCCGGTTTCCAGCCCAAACCATCCGTTGGCAAAGGCCTGGCGCGCCTTGCCGGTCAGGTCACTCTCGCCCCAGTTGGAGAACTCGAAGCCACCCGAGATGCACCATTCACCCGTGCGGGCAGGGGAGGCGAACACGTTCATGTCGCTTTCGTCGAAATGGATCGCGCGTGCGAGTTTCATGATGGGTCCTCCAACACGGTTGTGAGTGGGATCAGGTGCGTTGTCTCCGTGTCCCGCAAAAGCATTCCGAACTCTTCATCAACACCGAGAAATGTGCCGGTTAGAGACTGGTTTCCAATCTCTTCTCCGATGCCTTCAACCAGTCCGCGCCATTCGGAATGCAAGGAGGCAGAGCCTTCATCTTCCCACCGGTTCAGCCAGTTCAGCGTGTGCCTGGACCACGATTCGAGCAGGGTTGGTGGCGATACCTCGGCACAGCCTTCGGCAAACAGGGCCGTTTCGTCCGGGGTCAGGCCAGTGTCCTCGGATGCCGGGATCAGGGGGAGGGTGAAGCCGATGACGAGCCAATCCGGCACCGCTGTGGGCTCGGCTCCCGACGCCATGGCGCGGAACCGACCGCAGCGCGCGCCGTTGACGCGAATGCCGCCCCACCAATCCAAGTGCACCGCCACCTCGGGTGGGGCCAATGCGCCAAGTGCGTTCTGAAAGCCCACACCGCAGAGCGGCAGCATCGCAATTGCCTTGGACAGCGGCACTTCGGGCGCAAAGACCAACGCGGCCTCCATCTCTGCTGCACCCAATTTGTAAGAGATGAGGCCGGCATCGCAGCCCAGCGTCGCCCGCATAACCGCATGGTCAAAGGCGCCGTCCGGCGCTTCTTCGCCCCACATCAGTGGGGGAAAGGTGACTTCGGCGGCGTCGCTCATGCTGCCCCCGCTGTGACAAGTCCCGCGGCCACATCCTGAAACGCCTTGGCTTGTGGGCTGTCAGGTTGGCTAACCGCAACGGGTGCGCCGCCATCTGCGGCCAACCTGATCTGCAGATCCAGCGGCACCTCGGCCAGCAGGGGCACGTCCAATTTCTCGGCTTCCGCCTTGACCCCACCGTGCCCAAACACGTGTTCCTCGTGTCCGCAGTTTGAGCAGATGTGCGTGCTCATATTTTCAATCATTCCGACGATGGGCACGTGCAACTGCTGGAACATGTCCACACCTTTGCGCGCGTCCAAAAGGGCCACATCCTGCGGTGTAGAGACTACAATCGCGCCATCCACGACAAACTTTTGGGCCAATGTCATCTGCACGTCACCGGTGCCTGGGGGCAGGTCCACCAGCAGCACATCAAGCGCACCCCATTGCACCTGACTCATCATCTGTTGCAACGCGCCCATCAGCATGGGCCCGCGCCAGACAACCGCCTGATCCTCGTTCATCATCAGGCCGATGGACATCATCGTGACTCCATGATTGCGCATCGGCAGGATTGTCTTGCCATCAGGCGAGGCAGGGCGGCCAGACACGCCCAGCATTCGGGGCTGAGAGGGGCCATAGACGTCCGCATCCAGGAGACCCACGCGCCGTCCCTGTTGCGCTAGTGCACAAGCGAGGTTGGCTGAGACGGTGGACTTGCCGACGCCCCCCTTACCCGATGCAATCGCGAGAATGCGGTCAATGCCGGGGACCTTTTGTGGCCCTTTCGGGTCGGCAGGGCGCTGTGGTTTCAGATCCGGGGGCGGTGCCTTCTCCGTATGGCCCGTCAACACAATAGCCACGCTTTCGATGCCATCGAGCGCGCCCACGGCGGCTTCGGCAGCGGCTTTCACGCCTTCATAGGCGGCAGCCTGCGCCGGGTTGATCTCCATCACGAAGCGCACGGCGCCACCATCGACATTCAATGCCCGCATGACGCCGGATGACACGATGTCACCCCCCGGCGCATCAAGGCCCTTGAGGACCTCGAGTACTTGTTCTCTGCTCGTGCTCACGCGTCAGTCCTGTCCCTTGATCTCGCCTGTGACCTCGTGGGTCATGTCAAGCTCTTCGATGGTGACAACCGCTTTAATCGCATAGGTCTTGCCGTTGCCGCCCGCATTGCGCACGGCCTCTTCGATTGCCTGTTGCGAGGTCACGCCGACCTGCTTCAGGAACTTGCGCATGGACATGTTGAAATCGTCGCTCATGGGGCTTTCCCCTCCCTAACGTTGACGGATCGCGCCGGTGGGCCGTAGGCTGCCGTAATGCGCATCTTGGTTCTGATCTTGGCCTTGTTGCCGGGTTTGGCAATGGCCGATGACAAGCGGGTGGTGTTCTATGCTCCGCCCGCCTTGGTCGAGAGCGGGTTGATCAAGCACATCGCCCCGCGTTTTTCGCTGAAAACCCAAGTTAGGGTCGAAATTGCAGATGATCCTGCGGTTGCTGATCTGGTGCTGGGATCGGATGGCCGGGCGTTGTTTTCTGGTTTGGGCCAAACGTGGCACATGGATCTGCGTGGCGACGGCAAGGGCGCTCAGCGCTTTGCTGACTGGCTGACATCCGATGTAGGCCGCCGCACGGTTCAGAGCTTTGCGCCGGACGGGGAGGCGTTGTTCACCGAGCCGCAGGTCCAGGAACGCGTCGTGGCCGAGGTCGAGATGACTGGCGACGCCATCGCGGGGCAGGGGGTGTCGTGGGTCAAATGCGGGCGCTGTCACGCGACCGAGCGGGGCAAGGACAGTTTTGGCATTGGCTCGACCCCCAGCTTCTTCGTGATGCGTACATTCGAGGATTGGCAGTCGCGTTTTGCGGGTTTCTACACGTTGAAACCGCACGCGGCCTTTACCCAACTTGAGGGCGTGACTGACCCGTTTCCCATCGACCGCCCGTCGCCCATCGCGCCCATCGAACTGACGCTCGATGACCTGGAAGCGATCCTGGCCTATGTGGCTGTGCTGGACCCCGCCGATCTGGGCAAACCGCTCGAACATCAGTGATCGCGCCGCTTTGACAGGTAGTCGTCGGTGGTGCGCACGCGGGGGCGTTCGCCGCCTTGGAACGGGTTGTCGTCCGCATGAAATTGGGCCGTGACCCGGCAATTGTCGCACATCTGGATCATCCGCAGCTTGTCGCCCGAGAACATCGCGTGATCCTTGAGCTTGTCGGTGATCCGGTCGATGGCGGATTTGGAGCCAAAGAGCGCGCCGCATTCGATGCAGGGGAAGGGTTCTTCCTCGTTCAGCACTTCCTGGCGCAGGGCCGCGTCTGTTAGGTCGAGGCGGGGTTCGTAGGTGATCGCATCCTCGGGACAGATATTGGCGCAGAGGCCGCATTGCAGGCAGGCGTCTTCCTGGAACCTGAGCTGCGGCTTGTCCGAGTTGTCGCCAAGCGCGCCAGAGGGGCACAGTGACACGCAGGACAGGCAGAGGGTGCAGGCATTCGTATCGACCAGAACTGCCCCGTAAGGCGCGCCATCCGGCAGCGCGATACTGTCAGTGTCGGGGTGCAAAGCCTTTGCCGCTTGGCGGGTGATCTGCCGCCGCGTGCCCATGGGGCGCACGGGCGTGGTGACGGGGGCAGGGGCCTCGGCCCCGTAAAGTGCGTCGCTCATCGCATCAGGATCGGGGGTGTCGAGCAGTGCAGCCTTTCCCTCGCCAGTGATGGCGTTGGTCAGGGCGACTTGTGTCTCTAATGCAGGGATATCCGCCTTGGGACCGGGCAGGAGTGTGACAGAGGCGAAGCCAGCGGCCAAGGCTGCCACCGCCTCCGCATGACCAAAAGCGCCAATGGCCGTCATCTCAAGCGGAACCACGTCTGCGGGCAATCCGCGGCCGTGTCGGGCGGAAAGGCGCACCATTTCGGCCCCGTGGGTGTCATGGACCAGTAAGCGCGGGGAGGTGCCGCCCGCGTCGAGAAACGCCTTGGCCATGGTCTGAACACGCCGCATGGTCAGATCGACTGCGGGTGCATCATAAATGATCGCGCCGGATGGGCAGGCAGCGGAACAGGCCCCACAGCCCGCGCAGATCATCGGGTCGATGGCGACGTGCTCGCCCGCAGACGTGATGGCGCCGGTCGGGCAGAGGTCGAGGCAGTTGGTGCACCCGGTCTGTTCGGCCCGCGAATGGGCGCAAAGCAGGGGTGTGGTTTTGACGTAGAGCGTCTTTTCGAACGTGCCGGTCAGATGCGAGGCGGCGAGGATGGCTGCGGCCACGCCAGGAGCATGGCCCGGCTCGGCCCGCAAGTAGCCGTCGCGCTTTTCATGCGCCGGGAACAGGGGTGTGTCGCCGCGCAGGTCGAGGATGATGTCACATTGCGACCGTGCGCCGTCCTGCGGGTCAGCGAGGGTGAAGGCCCCGCGTCCGCCCGGGTTCACCTGTTGCAGGGCGTCAATCACCACGTCGAACCCGCCAAAAGCGCCCGAGGCGCGGCGCAGCTTGCCCACGACGACGTCGAAATCACGGGTATCGGGAACATCGCTGCCGTCTTCGATCAGCACGGTGACGCCCAGATGGTCCTTGAGCTGTGTCGCGGCACCCAAAGCCACCTCGGCAGGCCCGAGGATCAGACATAGCCCTTCGCTGATCACATCCAGCGTCTTTTCCGGCTCGGACGGCAGCATGGCATCTGCAATGAGTGCGGACATTTTGGGCAGTTTCGGGACGGTATCGTCACTCCACCCGGCACGGTCGCGCAGGTCCAGAACGGGTGGGGCAGGGCGGTCTAGGCCCTCTGCCAGCTCCTCGAAAACGCGGGCTTCCTGGGTGCAACAAAAAACGGCTTCCGGGTCCGACAGGGCGGCTTCGGCCTGGGCCAACTGGGTGGTGCAGAGGGCAGAACAGGGTGGTCGCACGTCCAGTCCGGTGGCGTCGGATAACCCCCTGGCGTCGATGGTCTGGGTGCCCAAACAATCGCATGTTATCAAAGATTTGACCACGTATTCCTCCCTTGCGGCAGGGCTGTTTTTTGCCCCCTGTCCGCTTGCGTCCCGGCGCCAGCCTAGACTTGATTCGTGGTGCTTCACAAACCGTTTTCAAGCCAGCGGACCATGCGGAAGGGCATGGAAAACGGTGAAGTGATTCGTGATTCGGTACACCATCGTATTCCCGAGCGAAACGCTCGAATTAGACATTTAGTCCCTTTGGCGCGGCATAGCCCGGACAGGCTGGCCAAACTGCCTTTGCGTCAATCGGATACGCAAAAACGCGCACAAGACGCTTCTCGGATGAATTTTTTGGCAGTTTGATGATGGCAAGGGAGGACATTGGGTGATCCGAAACCCCGAGCAATACCAAACCATGCCTCTGGGCGTTGTCTTGCGACGACTGCCTGGCGTGACCCGTTGGGCCTCCTACAGCTGGAAAGCCGTTGCTGTTTTGCCGGGCGCTGGATCTGCCGATTGGCAGGAGCTGCGTCGCGAAGGTGAGGCGGTCGAGTACCATGCGGCCACGCTGCCGTTGGAACTGCATGGGGCCGAGACCGAGGCGTATCTGCATAGCCTGTCCGCAGCGGAGCCTGCGATTTACGTGGTGATGCGCGAATGCAGCGGCGATCAGCCGCTTGAGGTCGTGCTTGTCACCGCGTCGCCCTATGAGGCGCAGGATTACACCGACAGCGGCGAAGAGATTGTCGAGAAGGTGCCGATGCCGGCCGGTCTGATGGCGTGGGTGCAGGGCTTTGTCACCGACTTCCATCAGGACGAAGCCTTCATCAAACGCAAGCGTGACAAGAAGCGCACGGACCTGACGCAGGATGGCGTTGGCGATCCACGTATTGCGACGGCGGCGGACATCTATGCGTCGCCCGCACGGCAGCGGAGGCGGGTGCATTGAGTACCGGGCGTGATTTCTGGTCCCGGCGGCGTGCCGGAGTTGAGGCCGAAGAGCAGGTGCTTGAGGCTCGTGTGGCCGAGGCCGAAGTTGCCAAGCTGGAAGAGCGCCCGGATGAAGAATTGTTGGCAGAGCTGAACCTGCCGGAGCCCGAGGATTTGGACAGCCCCGATGCGGTCCGCGATTTCCTGCAGGCCGAGCTGCCGCAGCGGTTGAAGACCCGCGCCCTCCGCCGCTTGTGGCGATTGAACCCGATATTTGCCAATCTGGATGGGCTGGTGGACTACGGCGAGGATTATACCGACGCCGCCATGGTCATCGAGAACATGCAGACAGTCTATCAGGTCGGCAAAGGCATGGTGACCGCGTTCCTTGATGACGAGGAAGACGAGGCGGAGGCCGTGGACGAGGTGCCCGCCGAAGAGGTCGAACAGATTGAGGTAGAGGAAGAAGAGGCTCCGCTGATTGCGGAAGCTGAACCTGTTCCTTTGCCAGACCCGGAACCCGAACCAACCGCGATGCCCCAGCGCCGGATGCGGTTCGCTTTTGACACAGCATAATGGAAGACAAGACCGTGACAGCCGCCGAAGACATTCAAATTGCCGACATGGATCGCGCCCGTGCGGACCTTTACAATTTCCTCGGCGCATTGCTCGCCGGACCGCCGGATGAGATGTTGCTCGCGCAGACCGCTGGGCTGACTGGCGACGACACCGATCTAGGGCAGGCCATCGGCACACTGTCCAAGTTAGCGCGTGTGACCAAACCCAAGGCGGCGGAGAGCGAGTTCAACAAGCTGTTCATTGGTTTGGGCCGGGGCGAATTGCTGCCCTTTGCCAGCTACTATCTGACCGGGTTTCTGAACGAAAAGCCGCTGGCGCTGCTGCGGCAGGACATGCTGGCCAAGGGCATGCAGCGATCCGAGACCGTGTTCGAACCCGAAGACAGCATTGCCAGCCTGATGGAGATGATGGCGGCCATGATCGTGGGCCGCTTTGGCACGCCGGCCGACATCACGGAGCAAAGGCAGTTCTTCAACAAGCATATCGGCCCATGGGCCGAACACTTCTTTACCGATCTCGAAGAGGCCAAGACGTCCGTGTTCTACACGCCAGTCGGCACTGTGGGTCGGATTTTCATGTCTGTGGAGGCGGAAGCCTTCCGGATGAGCGGCGCCGAGTGATCGGCGTCATCAAGGGGGCGGGCAACTGCTCCACAACATCGAGAGGAGACTTGTCGATGAGCAAGAAAGAAGACGGTGCATCGCGCCGCGACTTTCTGAAGCTGGCCGGGACCACGGCGCCGATTGCGGCGGTGGCGGTTGCGACCGGTGCGCAGCAGGCAGAGGCGGCAGAGCCGGATCTGACCTCGGAGAAGATGCAGGATACGGCGCACACCCGCGCGTATTTTGACAGCGCCCGTTTCTAGACAAACGGGGAAGGGAGGGCCGCGCCCGGGAATAAGCCTGGACGAGGCAGGAGATCAGCGACTGGTTGCGTGACGCCCGACTGCTGAGAGCCAAAGGAAGCCAAGCGAGTGACCCGCGTAGGCGGGAAGCAAGCAAGGGAGATGCAACATGCTTAGGAAAAAGACCAACGGGGTTGCGCGACGCCCCCAGCGGACAAGTATCCTGACTGAAGCGGCGAATGCTTCAGTAGACCGGCGTGCGTTCTTACGCGGGTCGGGACTGGTGATTGGGGGCCTGTCGGCCATTGCCGCCACGGGCGGAACTGTCACCCAGGCCAGCGCTGCCACGGCGGCAGCGGGCAAGGTGGAATTGAAGAAATCGGTGTGCACGCACTGTTCGGTCGGATGTACGGTCGTGGCAGAGGTGCAGGACGGTGTCTGGACGGGTCAGGAACCCGGCTGGGACAGCCCGTTCAACCTGGGCGCCCACTGCGCCAAGGGCGCATCGGTCCGCGAGCACGCCCATGGCGAGCGCCGCCTCAAGTACCCGATGAAGAAAGAAAACGGGGAATGGAAGCGCATCAGCTGGGAGCAGGCGATCGACGAGATCGGCGGCGGCATGATGAACATCCGGGAAGAAAGTGGCCCGGACAGCGTGTACTGGCTGGGCTCAGCCAAGCACAACAACGAACAGGCGTACCTGTTCCGCAAGTTCGCGGCCTACTGGGGCACGAACAACGTGGATCACCAGGCGCGGATCTGTCACTCGACCACTGTTGCGGGTGTTGCGAACACATGGGGCTACGGCGCCATGACCAACAGCTACAACGACATCCATAACTCCAAGGCGATCTTTATCATCGGCGGCAACCCGGCCGAGGCACACCCCGTGTCCCTGCTGCACCTGCTGCGCGCCAAGGAGCAGAACAACGCCCCCGTCATCGTGTGTGACCCGCGCTTTACCCGCACCGCCGCACATGCGGACGAGTATGTGCGCTTTCGTCCCGGCACCGACGTGGCGCTGGTCTGGGGTATTCTCTGGCACATCTTCGACAATGGGTGGGAGGATCAGGAATTCATCCGCACCCGCGTCTGGGGCATGGACCAGATCAAGGAAGAAGTGGCCAAGTGGACGCCCGAGGAAGTCGAGCGTGTCACCGGTGCCCCCGGTTCGCAGCTCAAGCGTGTTGCCCGGACCATGGCCAACAACCGCCCCGGCACCGTGATCTGGTGTATGGGTGGCACACAGCACACCAACGGCAACAACAACACCCGTGCCTATTGTGTGCTTCAGCTTGCCCTTGGCAACATGGGCACCAGCGGCGGTGGCACCAACATCTTCCGCGGCCACGACAACGTGCAGGGTGCGACAGACCTTGGTGTTCTGTCCCACACGCTGCCCGGCTACTACGGTCTGTCGGCGGGTGCATGGGGTCACTGGGCCCGCGTTTGGGGTGAAGACCCTGAATGGCTGGCTGGCCAGTTTGCCACGACCACCGGTGTCGACGGCAAGGAAAAGGCGCTGCAGAACCTGAGCGGTATTCCTGTGTCGCGCTGGATCGACGGTATCCTCGAAGATCCGGACAACATGGACAACCCGAACAAGGTGCGTGCCATGGTGCTGTGGGGCCACGCGCCCAACTCGCAGACCCGGATGGTCGAGATGAAGAAGGCGATGGAACAGCTGGACATGCTGGTTGTCATCGACCCCTTCCCGACGGTCTCTGCCGTGCTGCACGACCGGACCGATGGTGTGTATCTGCTGCCGGCAACGACGCAGTTCGAAACCCGTGGATCTGTCACGGCGTCGAACCGGTCGCTGCAGTGGCGGGAAAAGATCATTGACCCGCTGTTCGAGAGCAAACCCGATCACGAGATCATTGCGCTCTTTGCCAAGAAGTTCGGTTTCCACGACCGCATCTTCCGCAACATCAAGTTGGAAGAGGACGGCCTGACACCCGAACCCGAAGACACGTTGCGCGAGATCAACCGTGGCATGTGGACCATTGGTTACACAGGTCAGAATCCGGAACGGCTCAAGAAGCACATGGCGAACCAGCACACGTTCGACCGGACGACGCTGCAAGCCATTGGTGGACCCGCTGATGGCGACTATTACGGTCTGCCATGGCCCAGCTGGGGCACGCCCGAGATGAACCACCCGGGCACGCCGAACCTGTACGACATGTCCAAGCCAGTGGCTGAAGGTGGTTTGACCTTCCGTGCACGCTTTGGTGTCGAACGGGACGGTGACAACCTGCTGGCCGAAGGGGTCTATAGCGTCGGGTCGGAAATTCAGGACGGTTATCCTGAGTTCACGATGCAAATGCTCATGGACCTTGGCTGGGACGGTGATCTCACGGACGAGGAGCGCGCCGCGATTGATGCGGTTGCGGGACCAGAGACCAACTGGAAGACCGACCTTTCGGGCGGCATCCAGCGGGTTGCGATCAAGCATGGCTGTGCGCCCTTCGGGAACGCCAAGGCCCGCGCGGTCGTGTGGACCTTCCCCGATCCGATCCCGGTGCACCGCGAACCGCTGTACACCAACCGCAGGGATCTTGTTGCGGATTATCCGACATACGAGGACCGTCATGCCTACCGGCTGCCGACCTTGTATGCGTCGATCCAGAAACAGGACTTTTCGAAGGACTACCCGATCATCCTCACCTCCGGCCGTCTGGTCGAGTATGAGGGCGGCGGGGATGAGACCCGTTCGAACCCGTGGCTGGCCGAGTTGCAGCAGGACATGTTTGTCGAGATCAACCCGCGTGACGCCAACAACCTTGGTGTGCGGGACGGCAGCCAGGTCTGGGTCGAAGGGCCCGAAGGCGGCAAGGTCAAGGTTATGGCGATGGTCACCAACCGGGTGGGTGAAGGCGTGGCCTTTATGCCCTTCCACTTTGGCGGTCATTTCCAGGGTGAGGATCAACGCTCGAAATATCCCGAGGGTGCCGATCCTTACGTGTTGGGTGAAAGCACCAACACCGCCCAGACCTATGGCTATGATTCAGTAACCCAGATGCAGGAGACCAAAGCGACTCTCTGCAAAATCTGGACAGCGTAAGGAGGAAACGACATGGCATTAGGAGGACAGGCGAGAGCCAAGTTCCTATGCGACGCCGAGCGCTGCATTGAATGCAACGCCTGCGTCACGGCTTGTAAGAACGAGCATGAAGTGCCCTGGGGCATCAACCGTCGCCGCGTGGTCACCATCAATGATGGTGATCCCGGTGAACGGTCGATTTCCGTGGCCTGCATGCACTGTTCCGATGCACCTTGTATGGCGGTCTGCCCGGTAGACTGCTTTTACCAGAACGAGGAAGGGGTGGTTCTGCACTCCAAGGACCTCTGCATCGGGTGTGGTTATTGCTTCTACGCGTGCCCCTTCGGCGCGCCGCAATTCCCGCAGGCCGGCAACTTTGGCAGCCGCGGCAAGATGGACAAGTGTACCTTCTGCGCCGGTGGCCCCGAAGAAACCCACTCGACCGCCGAGTTTGCCAAGTATGGGCGCAACCGGATCGCCGAGGGCAAGCTGCCCATCTGCGCCGAGATGTGTTCGACCAAGGCGCTGCTGGCCGGTGATGGCGACGTTGTGTCGGCCATCTACCGCGAGCGCGTGGTGGCCCGTGGCTTCGGCTCGGGTGCTTGGGGCTGGGGCTCTGCCTACGGTCGTCAAGACGGCTAAGCGACGGTATTCCCGTCCAACCCGGACAAGCATAACGTTGTCCGGGTTATCAAGAGCATCATTGCGGGCGCGGATGCGCGCCCGTTTTACTTTCGGTGCGCAGCGGGCATCCGCACGCTCTGCTTTTGGTTATTTGGGTTCTGATCCTACAGGCGCTAGCAACGAACACATGATGTTTTCAAATCCCGAAAGGTTCACCATGCATCGTCTTTTGCCCGCGCTTGCAACAAGCGTTTTTCTGTTTCCCACGGTGCCTGCGGTCGCGCAGGATATTGCTGCGCTGGACACTCTTGATGCGCGGTTAAGCTACCTCGTTGGTCACAACCTGGCTACCGGCTTTGCCAAGGATGCCTTGGTCGAGCTTGATATCGAAGCGCTGCTTCAGGCCATCGATGACGTCAAAAACGGTGAGCCCAACCGTATCAGCGAGGCCGATGCTAAGGCGGTGTACGAAGAGATCGGACTACTTGCGGCTGAGCAAAGGCGCGTCGAAAAGCTGGCTGAGAATGCCGCCTTTCTTGAGCGGAACGCAACGGTCGAGGGTATCACCACAACCGAAAGCGGCCTGCAGTACCAAGTGGTCGAAGAGGGGTCGGGAGACAGCCCAGCCGAAACCGACACCGTTACCGTACATTACGAGGGTCGTTTGCTGGATGAGACAGTCTTTGACAGTTCCATACAGCGCGGAGAACCGGCCAGTTTTCCGGTGAATGGAGTCATTCGCGGTTGGCAGGAAGCGCTGCAGCTTATGAAGCCCGGTGCCAAGTGGGAGGTCTGGATTCCTTCCGAGCTGGCCTATGGCCCTCAGGGGGCTGGTCGGTCCATTGGTCCTGACGAAGTGCTGAATTTCAGCATCGAATTGATCAGCATCGACAGTTAACGCCGCGCCCTCCCGCGGCACATGGAGAGACATGACATGCTACGTGCATTTCTGATTTTGGTGCTTTGCCTCGCGCTTGCGCCTTTTTCTGCGCCCGAGGCCGCAGCACAGGAGACACAGGAAACCATAGACCGTTCGGCCACAGGTGGGGCGCAAACGCTCGAAGACATCATGGCGCGTCAGCGCGGTGAAGAAGTTGCGCCCAAGACCGGTGATGCCGCAAGCAATGCACGTGACTTGTCAGGCCAGCTTGGCACCTTGGGCGGTGCGTCTGACCCGGACTTGTGGCGCGCCTTGCGCTACGGGTCGGCAGACATCACCGTATCATCCGGTGGCGAGGTTGCGTCCGTCCTGATGCAGGACGGCGGTATGGCATGGTTGGAGTTCCGGCAGGGGCCGTTGGCCAAATATGGCGGCTACCTTCTGCTGGGGACACTGGCGCTGCTTCTTGTGTTCTTTGTCCTGCGGGGCCGGGTCAAACTGGATTATGAAAAGACGGGTCGCACCGTCACCCGTTTCAAATCCTTTGAACGGGCAGCCCACTGGCTTCTTGCCGGGTCTTTCATCCTACTGGGCATTACCGGGCTGCTGACACTGTTCGGTCGCATGTTCATCGCGCCGTATATCTCGAAAGAGTTCAATGCGACCCTGCTGATGGCGTCCAAGTACATCCATAACAACGTCGCATGGGCCTTTATCGTGGCGCTGGTCGCCGTGTTCGTGATGTGGGGCTGGCACAACATTCCGAACCGGACTGACATCACGTGGTTCGCACAAGCTGGCGGTATCGTGGGATCCAAGCACCCACCCGCCAAGAAGTTCAATGGCGGGCAGAAGATCATCTTCTGGTCCGTCATCCTGCTGGGCGGGTCGATTTCGCTGTCGGGTGTGTCGCTGCTGTTTCCGTTCGACTTCCCGATGTTCATGAAGACATTCGACCTGATGCGCAGCGTCGGGATCGAGAGCTTGCCGATCTACGGTCCATTGCCCACGGCAATGGCCCCGCATGAAGAGATGCAATATGCCCAAGCATGGCACGCCATCGTTGCCTTTGTCCTAATGGCGATCATCATTGCCCACATCTATATTGGCTCGGTTGGCATGGAGGGCGCCTATGACGCCATGGGATCGGGCGAAGTGGACGAAGCCTGGGCCCGGCAGCACCATTCGCTGTGGCTTGAGGAGTTGCAGGCAAAAGACAAGGCCGCACCCAAAGATGCGACGCCTGCTGAGTAGCCTGTTCCTGTGCCTTGCGCTGCCCGCATGGGCACAGGACTTCACCACCTACAAAGGGCATGGCGGGCCGGTCATGGGTCTGGTTGTGACCGAAGATGGCACGCTTGCCTCTGCCAGTTTTGACAACTCCGTCGGTGTCTGGGACGGCCAAGCGCCTGAGTGGTTGGAAGGGCATGATGCGGCCGTAACGGCGATTGCCGAAGATACGAACGGGGTGCTGGTGACGGGTGGCGATGACTTTGCCGTCTGGCACTGGGGGGATAGCCCGAGCAAAATCGGGCAGCACAAGGGCAAGGTGACATCGCTTGCGGCGTCCCCCGATGGGTCGGTGATCGCTGCCGGTTCGTGGGATGGTGATATCGTGTTGTGGCCCTTGGGGGCAGGAGAGGCGGAGACGCTGCCTTATCCGGGTGCCGGGGTGAATGCGGTGGCTTATTCCGCCGATGGTGCCTTCCTTTATGCAGCCACCTCAAAGGGTGATGTTCTGCGCTATGATATGGCGACCCGAGACACGCCGCGCCCGCTGGTGCGCCATGGGTTTGGCGTGAACCGCCTTGTTGTGGGGGACGGCTGGCTCGCCTATGGCGCGGTCGATGGCGGCACGCGCGTCATTGATGCTGACACAGGCGAGGCGCTGCATGACTTCACCCTCGATCGCCGTCCGATTCTGTCGATGGAGTATCACGTGCAGACCGGACAGCTGGCCATAGGGGATGGCGAGGGTCATATCATGATGGTGGACACCGACGAGTGGCGCATCTCCCGGGACTTTCGCGCCATGCGGCAAGGGCCGGTCTGGGCGCTGGCCTTTTCGCAGGACGGTACAATCATTCATGCCGGGGGCATTGACGATGTGATTTATGCTTGGCCGGTGGCGCTGCTGGATACCTATGATCCGGCGGGCGGTGATACGCGCAGCTTCCTGCGCGACGCCGACACGATGAGCAACGGAGAGCGGCAGTTCATGCGTAAATGCTCGATCTGCCATAGCCTTGAGAACGGGCCGTCGCGCAAGGCGGGTCCGACCCTGCATGGCGTGTTCGGGCGCAGGGCAGGGGTCGTGCCCGGGTATCGGTACTCGCCAACGCTCGACGGGTCTGCGATTATCTGGGACGACACCACCATCGATGCCCTCTTTGACGAGGGTCCCGATCACTATATCCCCGGGTCCAAGATGCCGATGCAGGTGATCGCCGGGGCGCAGGACCGGGCCGACCTAATCGCCTTTCTGCGGACGGCCACACAAAAGGAGTGAATTATGAAAGCCATGATGCTGGGCTTTGCCGCATTGATCGTGATTTCCGTGGGTTCGTATTTTGCGCTCCAAGAGTTGGGCTTTTCATCTGAAGACCGGGGTTCTGGGGATGCGGTGAGGTTGGACTGATCCTATGAACGCGCCCCACAAATCCACGCCGGACATCTATGGCACCTCGCTGGCGGGTGCCTCGGTCTTGGTGATCGATGATGAGCCGGGGATGCGTCATTTCCTGACAAAAACGCTGGAAACGCGGGTCAAGCGCGTCGACGCTGTCGGGTCTCCCGCACAGGCGACCAAGGCGCTGGACGAGGCGCAATATGATCTTGTGATCATCGACAACCTGATGCCGGGCGGTACGGGTTTGGACTGGATGACAGAGCAAAAACGCAAGGGCCTGTTTGCTGACGCGATCCTGATCACCGCCTACGCCGATCTTGAGACCGCCATCGCGGCCTTGCGGGCCGGTGTCAGCGATTTCGTTCTGAAACCCTTCCGCGCCAACCAGATCCTGAGCGCAGTGGCCCGCACGCTTGATCGCAAGTACCTGCAGCGGGACAACACGTTGCTGCGCCGCGAGCTGTCCAGCGGCAATGGGCATGGTAAGCTGCTGGGCAATTCCGAACCGATGGAAGACGTACGCGCGATGCTGGCGCGGCTTGCCCCACTGCCTACACCGGTTCTGTTCACCGGTGCCAGCGGCACGGGCAAGGAAATGGCAGCGCGTCATTTGCACGACCTGTCGGATCGGGCCGAAGCACCTTTTGTCCCCGTGAACTGCGCAACGATCCAGCCTGACCGCTTTGCCGAGGAACTGTTCGGGGTGGTTGAGGCAGAGGACCGTTTGAAACCCGGTCTGCTGCTGTTGGCCGATGGGGGGACGCTGCTGCTGGATGAGATCGCGCAAATGCCTGAAACCGTGCAGGCTGCGCTGCTGCGTGTGCTAGAGGACAAGAAGGTGCGCCCGGTCGGGGCGGAACGCGAGATCCGGCTGAACGTGCGGTTCCTGTTTGCTACCAATGACGACATCGAGGCGGCTGTGGAGGCTGGTCGGTTCCGGGCGGACCTCTATCACCGCATCCACGTCGTCAAGATTCACATGCCGCCGCTCAAGGATCGGATGGAGGATATCGTCGAGCTTGCCGCCCATTTCATGGAGCAGTTTTCGGCGTCACTTGCCATGCCGTCGCTTGACCTGGATGAAGAAACGCTGCTGAAGCTGCGCCGCTATAGCTGGCCCGGCAATGTGCGAGAGTTGCGGAATCTGATCGAACGGTCGGTCATCCTTGGTGCGTTGCCCGAGGAGTTTTCCGGCGGAGGCAGTGTGACAGGTGCCCAGGCGATCGAGAATCTGGATCTGGTCGTACAGCGCCACATCCTGCGGATGCTTGACCTGTGCGGCGGTAACCGGGCCGAGGCCGCGCGCCGTCTGGGTGTGTCGCGCAAGACAATCGACCGGAAGATGGCGGCGTGGTCGGAGTGATTGCTTGCGCAATTGTGAACCGCGCGTACCGCGACGTAGGGCTAAAGTCGCATATATAGGTAGGTGACAGGGCGCTATCGTAACCAAGCAATAGAGGAGGAATGTGCAATGGCATGGACAAAACCCAAGGCCCGCGAAGTGAAGTGCGGCATGGAAATCAACATGTATGGCCCGGGTGAAGACGATGATCGTGGCGCTGAGCGCGACGTAATCTAAGCCAACCTTATTACATGAGACTGATTGTTCTTGGGGCAGCCGCCGGAGGGGGGCTGCCCCAATGGAATTGTGGCTGTCGCAATTGCACGGATGCGCGCGCGGGGGTGATCCCGCGCATGACCCAGTCTTCTGTCGCTGTTTCGCTGGATGGGCAGGCTTGGGTCGTTCTGAATGCGTCGCCGGATATCCGTGCACAGGTGGATGCCTGCCCTCAGATGCACCCGCCCGCACTGCGTGGGTCGCCGATTGAATCGGTGATCCTGACCAATGGCGACATTGATCACATTGCGGGGCTTTTGACCCTGCGCGAGAAGACGGCGTTTGATGTCTACGCAACGTCGGCCGGGCTGGACATCCTGCGGAGCAATTCGATCTTTGGCGTGTTGGACCCAGACCTTGTGGCGCAGCATCGGGTGTCGCTTGAGACGCCCTTTGAACCGGTACCGGGATTGACGGTGACGCCTTTTGCCGTTCCGGGGAAGGTGGCGTTGTTCCTCGAAGGGGACACGCTCAATCTCGAGGAAGTTGGGGAGCAGACTGTTGGCCTGTTGTTGGACAGCGGGCCGGCGCGGGCGGCTTACATTCCCGGATGTGCGGCGATTCCGGATTGGCTGATTGACCGTCTGGGCGGGGTGGACCTGCTGCTGTTTGACGGAACCGTATGGAACAATGACGATATGCAACGCACTGGAACCGGAGAGAAGACGGGTGCACGGATGGGGCATGTGCCGTTGAACGGTGAGCTGGGCAGTCTTGCCCGCTTGTCCGAAGTGGACGGGCGCAAAGTTTTCATTCACATCAACAACACCAATCCGATCTTGCAACCTGAAAGCCCCGAGCGGGCCGAGGCCTTGGCCAAGGGATGGGACATTGCCTTTGACGGGATGGAGATCACGCTATGACCGCCCAGCCCGACAGTCTGGAGGTGTTCGGGGCGCGCCTCCGTGCCGTTGGCGACGCGCAATATCATGACAAGCACCCGTTCCATCACTTGTTGCATTCTGGTGGCTGCACCCCTGATCAGGTGCGCGCGTGGGTGATTAATCGCTACTACTACCAAACACGCATCCCGATGAAGGATGCGGCATTCATGTCCCGTGTATCCGATCCCAACCTGCGTCGCGCGTGGCGGTCGCGAATCGAGGACCATGATGGGTCCGCGCCGGGGGAAGGCGGCATTGCACGCTGGCTAAAGCTGGCCGAGGGCGTTGGGTTGGACCCCGGTTATGTCGCGTCCGAGGTGGGGATATTGCCCACCACCCGCTTTGCCGTGGATGCTTATGTGCGCTTTGTGCGGGATGAGCCACTGCTGCCTGCCGTGGCCTCTTCGCTTACCGAATTGTTCGCTCCGGCCATCCACAAGAACCGGATTGCGGGACTTTTGGAGCATTATGATTTCGCCAACAGTGAGACGCTGTCCTACTTCCAGAACCGGCTGACCGAAGCGCCGAAAGACGTGGCGTTTGGTTTGCAGTGGGTGATGGATCATGCGGTCACGAAGGCGGATCAGGATGCGGCCGTTCGTGCACTGACCTTCAAGACCGAAGTGCTTTGGGCGCAACTGGATGCGCTTTGGTCGGCTTATGTCGAACCGGGCCGCATCCCTCCCGGTGGGTGGCAGCCGGGTGAAGGGCTGGCGCAATGACGGGGGCTGACGTGCCCTTTCTTCCGCGCGGTGTGCGCACGCACTTTGATGCAGTGCGCAAGGTTGATGTGCTCTTGGGGCCCGAGCGGGTTCTGGTGTTGGATCAGGTGGGTACGGCGGTGCTGGGTCGTCTTGATGGGGTGGCGAGCCTTGATCAAATCTCGGCCGATTTGTCGGCTGTGTATAACGCGCCTGTGGATGTGATCGCGCCCGATGTGATCGCGTTTGTCGAGGATTTGCGGGACAAGGGGATGGTGCATGTCCATCCGCATTGATCCCCCGATGGCGATGCTGGCCGAGCTGACGCACCGTTGCCCGCTGGCCTGTCCCTATTGTTCCAACCCGACCGAGTTGCTGGCCAAGGAAACGGAGCTGAGCACCGACGCTTGGGCAGATATCTTTCAGCAGGCGGCAAAGCTGGGTGTCTTGCAACTGCACCTGTCGGGGGGTGAGCCCGCGTCGCGTCGAGATCTGGTTGAGCTGGTGGCCGCCGCGCGTGAGGCGGGGCTGTACACCAACCTCATAACCTCGGGCATCGGTCTGAACGAGCGTCGTTTGCGGGCGCTGGACGAGGCCGGGTTGGACCATGTGCAGCTTTCTTTGCAGGGCGTAACGGCGGCGATGGCTGACCGGATTGGCGGGTACAAGGGTGGCTTTGACCGCAAGATGCACGTGGCTGAAATCATCGCGGACATCGGCTTTCCCCTGACCCTGAATGCCGTGATGCATCGCGAGAACCTGGATGATCTGCCTGCCACGATAGACATGGCGCTGAGACTTGGCGCGCGGCGAATCGAGATTGCCTGTGTGCAGTTCCAAGGCTGGGCCTTGGTCAATCGTGCTGTCTTGCAGCCAAGTAGGGAACAGGTGGACGCGGCCAAGAAAACAGTTGCGCGGGCCATCGAAACGTTGAAGGGTCGCTTGGTCATCGATTTCGTGCCGCCCGACTATTATTCGGATTTTCCCAAGGCGTGCATGAATGGCTGGGGATCGACCGGTCTGAACATCACGCCAAACGGAACCGTACTGCCCTGTCACGCGGCAGAAACGATCCCGCATTTGCAGTTTGAAAATGTGGCCAAACGCGAGCTGTCGGACATCTGGTATGATGGTGCCGCATTCAATGCCTATCGCGGAACAGATTGGTTGCCGGAGCTATGCCAGGGATGCGATCGGCGCGACATCGACTTTGGAGGATGTCGTTGTCAGGCGATGGCGGTTCTGGGTGATGCGTCTGCGCCTGATCCGGTGTGCCGAAAGTCGCCCGGACGTGCGGCGTTGGACGCTCTGTTGAACGAAGAGGTGCAAGCGGTTGACGCACCGGAGTTCGTGTTTCGTCGGTAGGAGGGGATCATGGGATGGAAAGGTCGGAGAGTTGTGGCAGCCGCCGGGATTGCTTCGGTTTTGATGTCCAGTTCTGTTCGTGCTGACTGTACCGAAGACGCGATGATCGTGTTTGATGGCTCTGGCTCCATGGCCGAGATGGGGTTTAACCAGATTGACGAGCCGCGCATTTTTGAAGCCCGCCGCGCGGTGCGCACGGCCATGCCGCAAGTGGCGCCGTTCCGGCGGATTGGCTTGATCATCTACGGTCCCGGTGGGGCGGGTGGTGCCGGTGAATGCTCTGGCGTCGATCTGCGTTTTGGTCCGCGCATGGATGCGGCGGAAGCCGTAATCGCTGCGGTGGACAGTCTGGAACCGGAAGGGCGGACGGCACTGACCGAAGCCGTCAGCCTCGCCGCAGAAACGCTTGGGTCGCCGACCGAGCCGGGTACTGTGGTTCTGGTTACGGATGGTCGGGAAACCTGTGGTGGGCAGACCTGTGCGCTGGCCAACCAACTCATGGGAACAGGCCTGACCGTCCATGTGATCGGGTTCAAAGTGCGGGGCGAGCATTTTGGTTGGGAGAGTCAGGGGCAGACTGACTACCAAACTTCGGTCAGTGGGGCCAAGTGCCTCGCAACCCAGACGGGCGGGGAATATGTGAATACGGAGACTGTGGATGAACTGGTTGCAGCCATGAACCGCACCCTTGGCTGCAAGCTGTTGTTTTAGGTGGTCGCTGATTGTCGCCACCGTGTCGCGCGCGTCTCCATCATGCGCAGCAGGGTGAATTCCAACAGCAGCATGAAGGCTACGAAGCTCAGCGCATAGGCGAGCACATATCCGGTTTCAAACAGTTGGAAATAGAGGTGGATCTGAAATCCGATCCCGTTGCTGCGGCCCAGGAACTCGACCACCAGCACAATCTTCCAGATGATGGCGAGCCCGTTGCGGATGGAACTGGCGATGTAGGGCCACAACTGAGGAAGGATTACGTGCCGCAATTGAGCACCGCGGCTCATGCGGAAGACGCGCGCCATGTCGCGCAGCTTGGGATCAAGCGCTTGCACCCCTTCGCGGATCGATACGGCCACCATGGCTGTCTTGTTCAAGGCGACGGCGGTGATGGCGGCCACCTCATTCAAGCCGATCCAGAGATAGCATAGTACGATCACCACCAGGGCAGGGACATTGAGGAGCACAACCAGCCATGGTGAGAACCAACGGTTGATGGTGGTATTCACGCCCATGACAAAACCGATTAGGCAACCGAATCCCATGGCGAGCGAGAAGGCTGCGGCAACGCGCAGAAGCGTTGCGGTGAAGTGCAGTTGCAGCTCGCCTCGGGCCAATTCATGCGCGAAGATGTCCCATACCTGATTGGGTGCAGGCAGGACGCTTGGGTCATTTCCAACCCATGCCGCTGTCCACCACAAGGCCAGCATGGCCAGCAGCGACAGAACGAGCGTTTTGACGTCGAAGCGGGTGTCGGTCATGGGCCGAGCCTGGCACAAATGTGATCGCGCCCAAAGTTATTTGGGCTGCGGTCATACCTTAGTCGCATAGGGACGCAGCATCAGCCGTCATAGGCTGCGCGGGATGTCAGTGATCAAGTCCATAACCGCTGTGCTGCTGTCCGCCATTCTGTGGTGTATGGCTGCGGTTCTGACTGTCGCCGAGCCCCTGACCCGCGATGTGATCGCCCCTTATATCGTGCCGCCCATGTCCTTGGGCGAGCAGATCAATGACAACGGCGTTTGGCAGCTTCTGAATTCCGGCGGGGCCGAGGCGGGCTATGTGTTCGAAACGGAGCCAATGGCACCTTTACCCGGCTTCTCAGGGGCTGCGATCAACCTGCTTGTCGTGCTTGATCTGGACGGCCGGTTTCTGGATGTGCAGTTGATCTCGCATAACGAACCGATCTTTGTTTCTGGTCTGCCTGAGAAGCTGTTTTATGACTTCTTCAAGCAATATCGCGGTCATTCGATTTCGGACTCTTTGGTCGTCGGGTCGCCCTATGGCGCGGGCAGCGAGGGGTCTGCGTTGGTTTACCTCGATGGTGTGACCAAGGGGACTGCATCGGTGCGCATTGCGCATGAGAGTATTCTGGCCGCTGCCCTTCAAGTTGCGCGCGAGAAGATGGGCGGCATTTCGAGCGGCCCGCCCGCGTATCCCAACCCGGAATACAGCGAAGATCTGACGTGGGATGATCTGATTGCCGAAGGCATCGTGACACGCAAGGTCGTCACAAATGCCGAGATGGATGTCGCATTCGAAGGTACGCTTTGGGAGGATGACGATCCCGATGCCAAGGACGATCCCGATGGCACTTATCTGGACCTGTGGGTTGTCGACATTGGTGCGCCGTCCATTGCACAAGCCGTCCTGAGCAAGAGCAGCTTCGAAGAACTGCAGGGCTTTATGGAGATTGCCGATACGGATGAGCCCGTTCTGGTGATCGAGGCGGCGCGGCATGGGTTGGTGACGGACGAGTTTGTGCGCAACACCGCGCCCAACCTGATCAGTGCTGAACAGGGTGGCTTTCCCATCGCGTTTCGGGACAGTGATATCTACGTGGAACTGAATGATGCACTGCCGAACGAACTGCACAACGCCGTATACGACGGAGCGGCTTTGATCCTGCGCACGGACCGGCGTCTGGGATTTGATCCCACGAGCGACTGGACCTTGAAGATCAAGGCGCTGCGCGAGCACGGCTCGTTTCAGCCCGAGATTGGCTCCGTCACGCTTGACGTACCGCACGTGACGCCCGAGCGGTTCTATGCCCGCCCCGAGATCGTGAAGCCCGCGCCGCCCTGGGTCGATGCGCTGCGCAACCGGGCGGTTGATCTGATTGTTCTTGGGGTTTTCCTGGTCGGCCTCGTTGCTCTGCTTCTTTTTGGGACGAACCGGCTGGCAGCGTACCGATGGTTTACGCCAATGCGCCTTGCCATCCTTGCCTTTGTCACCGCTTTCATCGGTTGGTGGGGGCAGGGGCAGCTGTCCATTGCAACGCCTTTGGCTGTGGGGCGCACTGCGCTGGAGGGGGGCAGCTACGCTTTCCTTCTGTATGACCCGTTTTCTCTGGTGATCTGGGGCGTGACCATTGTTGGGTTTGTTCTGTGGGGCAGGGGGCTGTTCTGTGGCTGGCTTTGCCCCTTTGGAGCGCTGCAAGAGTTTGCCAATCATCTGGGACGGTTGTTGCGCCTGCCACAGATTGAACCCAACGCGTTCTGGGACGCGCAGCTCAAGAACCTGAAATATGTCGTTCTGGCTGTACTCGTCGCTCTTATGGTCACCGCGCCTGCGGCTTTGGACAAGGCCATCGAAGTGGAGCCGTTCAAGACGGCCATCACCACGTTTTTTGTCCGCGAATGGTACTACGTTGCCTATGCCGTTGGATTGCTGGTGCTGTCCATGGTGCTGTTCAAAGGGTTCTGTCGCTACCTGTGTCCGCTGGGCGCTGTGATGGCCATTGGCGGGTTGGTACGCGGGCGCGACTGGATTGCGCGGCGGGCCGAGTGTGGGTCGCCTTGCCAGCTGTGCAAGGTCAAGTGCAGCTATGGTGCCATCAAGAAGACCGGCGAAATCCAGTACTCAGAATGCTTCCAGTGTCTCGACTGTGTGACGATCCATGACGATGAGAGCCAATGTGTGCCGTTGATCCTCGCGGCCAAGGGACGCAAATTGCAGGTGGCTGCAGAATGATGAACCGTCGTCGTTTCCTTGCCATTGCTGGCAGCTTTGCTGCCACGCCAGCTATTGCGCAAAGCACCAGTTGGACCGGACACGCCTTTGGCGCTGACGTGTCGATTGAACTGCGCGGGCCAAACGATGTGGCCGGCCCGGCCTTGCAGCAGGCACAGGCGTTGATCGCCGAGGTTGAGGGGCTGTTCTCGCTCTATGATCCCGGATCAGACTTGGCTTTATTGAACGCGCAGGGCGTGCGGACAGTGCCACCGCGTTTCGAGATGTTGATGTGGACAGCAGACGAAGCACATCGTCTGACCGACGGTCTGTTCGATCCTACCGTTCAGCCGTTTTGGCAGGCTCTGGCAGAAGGCGGGGACGTTGCAGCCGCGCGGCGCCTTGTCAGTTGGGATCGTGTAACGATGCAAGGCAACAGAGTGCAGCTTGGGTTCGGGCAGGCGCTGACCTTCAATGGCATTGCACAGGGGTTCGCGACAGATTTGGTATCGGACATGCTGCGCGAGCGGGGCTTTGACCGAACGTTGGTCAATATCGGGGAACATCGTGGCGCCGGCGGCCCATGGAAGTTGGGACTCGCTGATCCTGTTCATGGACAACTTGCAGTGCGGACAATCGAGAACATGGCCGTTGCCACATCCAGCCCCTTGGCGACGGCGGTGGGGCCGCACGGTCATATCGTGCACGCGGCGCAGACCCCGCGTTGGTCAACCGTGTCGGTGGAGGCCGAGACGGCAACCATGGCCGACGCGCTATCGACTGGGTTGGCGCTTGGTGATCTGGTACTGGCGGAGCGCGTGCGTGACGCGAAGGGCGTTCATCGGATCACCCTGATTGATCCGGGTGGAGACCTGATCACACTTTGACAGCTGAAATGAAAAGGGCGGGGATGATCCCCGCCCTTCGTCTTTTGAGTATCCGTGGATCAGCTCGCGGCGGTTACCGCACGCCCTGTCATCACTTTGACCAAATGCGCCCGATAGGTGGCCGAGCCGTGCAGATCGGTGATCATGTTGTCAGGCGACACGCTCAATCCATCGAGCGCAGTGGCAGAGAAGTTTGCGCTCAAGGCCGTTTCAGCTTCGGTCCAGCGGAAGACGCCCTCGTTCGACGCACCCGTGACCGCGACCCTTACGCCGTCGGTGTATTTGGCGACGAACACACCCACCAGCGCGAAGCGCGATGCGGGTTGCACGAACTTCTGGTAGTTCGCTGCCTGCGGGATCGGGAAGCTGACGGCGGTGATGATCTCACCTTCGTCCAGAGCCGTGTCGAACATACCTTGGAAATAGTCATCCGCTGCGATCTCGCGTGTGTTGGTGACGATTGTGGCGCCGGAGGCCAGAGCCGCCGCCGGGTAACAGGCCGCCGGGTCGTTATTGGCCAACGATCCTCCTATGGTGCCGCGATTGCGCACCGCCGGATCGCCGATATGCGCCGCCAAGGCTGCCAGGGCTGAATAGCTGCCCTCTGCGGCGACGGCTGCGTGGATCGTGGCCCCGCCAATCCGCAGCGTGTTCCCGTCCTTGCTGATCCCCTGCATCTCGGCGACGCCTTTCAGCGATACCAGCTTGGATGGGCCGGCCAAGCGCTGTTTCAGCGTTGGGATCAATGTCTGCCCCCCACCCAGCGCCTGCGCATCTTCTACTCTCATGGCCGTTGCGGCTTCGGCGATCGTGCCCGGCTTCTCAACATCGAAGTTGTACATCTCTTGGTCCTTTCATCCGAAACAGAGCGAGTGGTACCTCTTCCCTGTTTCAAAAAATCCCGGGGGTCCGGGGGCTGGCCCCCGGTCCTGCCCTTTCACTTCATTGCATCGCTTCCCATACGCGGGCGGGCGAAACGGGCATGTCGATATGCTTCACATCCTTGCCACCCGATTGCAGCGCGTCGATCACCGCGTTCACCACCGTGGGGGGTGAACCAATGGCACCGGCTTCACCGCAACCTTTCACCCCAAGGGGGTTGTGGGTACAGGGCGTGCCCTGGCTGTGGTCGACGGCGAACATTGGCATGTCGTCGGCGCGGGGCATGGTGTAGTCCATGTAGGACGCGCTGAGCAGTTGGCCGTTCTCATCGTAGGTGGTGTTTTCAACCAGCGCCTGCCCAATGCCCTGGGCCAACCCGCCGTGCACCTGACCGGTCACGATCATCGGATTGATGACGTTGCCAAAGTCGTCGACGGCCGTCATCCTGTCGACGGTTACTTTCCCTGTCTCCGGGTCCACCTCGACCTCGCAGGCATAGGCGCCTGACGGGTAGGTGAAGTTCGCCGGATCGTAGAACGCCGTTTCCTCCAGACCCGGTTCGATATCTTCGAGTGGGTATTCGTGAGGGATGTAGGCTTTTAAAGCGACCTCACCAAAGGTCACGGATTTGTCCGTACCAGAGACCGAGAACACACCGTCAGCCAGCGTGATGTCATGTTCGGACGCTTCAAGCATGTGGCCCGCGATCTTCTTGGCCTTGTTGATGATCTTTTCCGTCGCGCGCACCACGGCAGAGCCGCAGACGGCGAGCGAACGGGACCCGTAGGTGCCCATGCCGAAAGGAATCTTGGAGGTGTCGCCATGCACGATGTCGATCACGCCGGGGTCAATGCCCAGCATCTCGGCCACCACTTGCGGGAATGCCGTTTCATGCCCTTGCCCGTGGCTGTGCGCGCCGACCATGACGCTCAGGTTACCTGTCGCGTTCACACGTACCGTCGCAGCGTCGTAAAGACCCACGCGAGAACCGAGTACGCCGACGAGGTTCGACGGGGCGATGCCGCACGCCTCGATATAAGCGTTCACGCCGAAGCCGCGCAGCAGACCCTTGGCCTCGCTTTCTTTGCGACGGGCCTCGAAACCGGCCACATCTGCGACTTCCTCCATCTTGTCCATGAGCGCGTCGTAGTTGCCCGCGTCATATTCAAGCCCCGCGGCGGAGGCGAAGGGGTACTGATCCGGCTTCACGAAGTTTTTGCGGCGCAACTCAATGGGGTCCATGCCCAACTCGCGCGCGGCCTTGTCGATCACCCGTTCGATGGAATAGGTCGCCTCGGGCCGTCCGGCACCGCGGTAGGCGTCCACCGGAGCAGTGTTGGTGAACACGGCCTTCACGTTCACATAGACCAGCGGAACCGTGTAGTTCCCGGCCATCAGCGTGCCGTGCAGGAAGGTGGGCGTCGCGGTCGAGAAGTTCGACAGATACGCGCCCACGTTGGCCTTGGTGTCGGTGCGGAAGGCGAGGAATTTGCCGTCCTTGTCCAGCGCCAGTTCGATCTTGGTCACGTGGTCGCGGCCATGGGCGTCGGTCAGGAAGCTCTCTGTCCGGTCCGCCGTCCATTTGACCGGGCGCCCGATCTTCTTGGCTGCGGCCAGCACGAGTGCCTCTTCGCCGTAGTGGTAGATTTTCGACCCGAAACCGCCGCCCACATCGGGTGCGATGACGGTCAGCATATTTTCGGGAATCCCCAGAACAAAGGCGGAGATCAGCAGCCGCGTCAGGTGCGGGTTCTGCGAGGTCGTGTGCAGGGTGTATTCACCCGTGCTGGCCTTGTAGCTGCCGATGGACGCGCGGGGCTCCATCGCGTTCGGCACCAGGCGGTTGTTCACCAGTTCCAGCGTCGTGACGTGGTGTGCGTTCTTGATCGCATTGTCCGTCGCTTCGCGATTGTCCTCGATCCAGCCCCAATCAAAACACTGGTTCGTTCCGATTTCATCGTGGACGAAGTTTGAGCCGGACAAGGCCGCGTTCATGTCAACGATGGCGTCGAGTTCTTCGATGTCCGCCTCGATGGCTTCGACCGCATCACGGGCTTGTTGTGCTGTTTCGGCGATGACGGCGGCATAGGCGTCACCGACATGGCGCACCTTGCCATGGGCGAGCACTGGACGTTTGGGTTCCTTCATCGGCTCGCCATCGCGTGAATTGATCAGCCAGCCTGCGGGGTTGCCACCGACCTCGACAAAATCCTCGCCCGTGAACACGGCCAGCACGCCGGGCATGGCCTCGGCAGCAGAGGTGTCAATGGATTTAATCGTGCCGTGGGCGACAGTTGAACGGGCAAAGACCGCATAAGTCTGCTTGGCCAGTTGGATGTCATCGGTGTATTCGCCGGTTCCTGTCAGGAAACGGACGTCTTCGCGGCGCACGGTGGCGGCACCAATCCCTGTGTCTTTGGGCATCGTGTCTCCTCCCCTTTATTCGGCGGCGATGGCGGTGACGTCTTGACCGGACGCCGCCATGATCGCTTTGACGATGTTGTGGTAGCCGGTGCAGCGGCAGATGTTGCCTTCGAGGTATTCGCGCACCTCTTGCTCGGTCGGCTTGGGGTTGTCCTTGAGTAGCGCTGCTGCCGACATCACCATCCCCGGAGTACAAAACCCGCATTGCAGGCCGTGGTGGTCCTGAAACGCCTGCTGGATCACATTGAGCGAGCCGTCTGCATTGGCTTGCCCTTCAATCGTATCGACCGATGCGCCATCAGCTTCGGCGGCCAGCATTGTGCAGGATTTCACGGCCACGCCGTCCACATGCACCACGCAGGCCCCGCACTGAGACGTGTCGCAGCCGATATGCGTGCCCGTCAGGCCCTGATCTTCGCGTAGAAAAGACGCCAGCAATGTGCGCCCTTCCACGTCACCGGAAACGGACTTGCCGTTCACCGTCATGGTTACCTTGGTCATTCGTTCCTCCCTTGGAATGTCTGATATGTTGGTGTGCGCCTAGCTGACGAGGCGCTTGAGCCAACCCTTCTTGGGTGCGTCTTCGGACTCCGGCTCTGTGTCTTCGGCAGGCACAGGCGCGCCCACATGTTCTTGGAAATTGTTGAAAAACTGGTCCGCCATCTTCTTGGCGAACCCGTCGATGATACGGCTGCCGAGTTGGGCCAATTTGCCGCCAACCTTCGCCTCGACCTCGTAGTGCAGGACCGTTTGCGCGCCCTGCGCTTCCAGCCGTACATTGGCACCGCCCTTGGCAAATCCTGCGGCCCCGCCTTTGCCCTCGCCCGAGATGGTGAGGCTTTCGGGGGCCTGCATATCAGATAGGGTCACGGCCCCTTTGAATGTCGCTTTGACCGGGCCGACCTTTTGCACGACCGTCGCGGTGAACCCGTCCTCTGGGGTGCCGGCCATTTCCTGGCAGCCCGGGACGCACAGTTTCAGGACATCAGGATCAAGAATGGCTGCCCAGACCTGGTCGCGTTCGGCATCAATGACACGTGAATCGCTGAGATTCATGATGGGTTCCCCTTCTACTTCCCGCAAAGCCTATTGGGCTGTGGGAAGGGGCACCATTCGACCAAGTGTGTACGACCAAAGTCGCCCTTATCGCTCGGGGGTTTGATGGGTCAGCCCATACTTTTGATAGATCGCAGGAATGCGGCCATCCTGAAGGGCATAGTTGATGGCGTCATCGACCGAATAGGACAGGGGACGGTAGCGGAAATTCACTGCCACGCCGAGGGTCCATTGGCTGACCGCGAACCCTGCGAGGGGTGGTTGGTGCACATCGGTGCTGTCTGTCAGCCCATGTTCAAGCTCGCCCAAGGGGCCCATGACTGCCTTCACTTCACCCGCATTCAACGCCGCCATTGCAGCGCCTGTGGTGGGAAACCGACGGATGTTGTTTTGCAACTGCCCGCCGACAAAGCCTGACAGGTAGAAATCCGAGATCGAGTCATTTTCGACCCCGACTGTGTCGAAGCGGAAATAGGCAGGGACAGGTTTTTCGTCAGGGTAGGTTGCCTTGTCGTAAGCGATGGCAATGCTTTCGCCCGCGTATTGGCCGGTGAACACGACCTGTTCCACCCTGCATTTGAATGCGCTGTCATAGGGAATACGCATCATCACGTTGGCGATGCGGCCTCCGATCAGGGCACCCCGCCAGATGTTGTTGCGCAGGTCGGCGTCGAGGTTTTCGTCAGCCGCGACGAAGTTGAACCGTGCCTCGACTCCAAGGTCTTCGGCAATGATGCGGGCAATCTCGATGTCCACGCCCTTGGGCTCACCCCCTTCTTCCCAAGAATAGGGAGGGTAGTCTTCGTAGACAGCAAAGAGCATGTGGCCCTGATCCTGGATCTGGTCCAGTTCTTTGCCGACGATGTCGCGCCCCACGTTCTGGGGCTTGGGCTGTGGCACATGGTCGGCACAGGGATCAGCAGCATGGGCCTGCCCGACGGACAGACCCAAAACCACCAGGGAGAAGAGCGTGTTTCGAAATGTCATGCCGTCAGTTTGCGGCAGACAGTCCGATGGTCAAGGCTTCGGAGGCTGACTTGTATGCACCCGGCGTTCCGTCGATCAGGTTCGCAGCCCGGAAAGCGACACTGTCGGCTACAGGTGCCCCGGACAGCGTGGGAATTTCACCCGCGATTTCGCCCAAGCGTGCCTTGAGTGCGTCAGCATCTGCGCCACTGGCATCACTGATGTAGCCAGCCAGTTCGTCACGGAGTGATTTAAGTTCATCTGCGACCTCTTCCATGGCGACGTCATCGGGGCGTGCTTCGATATAGGTGCGGATGGCCCAGGCCGCCTCTTGCCCCAGGAGCTCACCGAAGGCGGGCATCTTGGTGATGCCGTTCTGTGTATAGCCTTCGACGAAGCGTTCGACATACCATTCGTCGCCGTATTCTTCGGCTTCGAGGAATCGCAGGTCGGGGGCCAAACCACCCGAAACAACTTCTAGACCGTGGCAACGGGCGCAGTTCTGATTGTAGCCAGAGGCGCCGATCTCGACGGCGCGCAACCAGGTTTCTTCGCCCACCTTGTCAGCGCGGTACGGGTTTTCGGTCAGCCAATCGCCCTCGATCGCAGGCAGGCCTGTAGTATCCACGGCCTGCGGTGCAACGTCGCCGTGGGCCACGGCAAGGGTCGCGATAGCTGTGAGTACTCCAGCCAAAAGAAACTGTTTTTGGGTTGTGCTTTTCATCACATGCCTCCCTGACATGAGTGTTCCTCTTTGCCCTTGTCCTACGCCACGAAAACGATGCGCGGTATTGGACTTTGGTTGTGCGTCGAAAGGAGTAAGACCATGGTCCTATACCAGTCGCTTTGCCCGCCACGGTAGCTTAGCAACCATGGGAGGAATTGTCGTGAAACACCTTGTGATAGGTGCGCTCGTTGGGGGTCTCCTCAGCGCGCCTGCTTCGGCTGAGATAACACTGAACATCGGGTATCTGCGCGTCGAACAACCAGCGCCGCCGACTCTGTCGAACCTTGACCCGATTCCAGAGAACAACGGGCTTGCAGGCGCGCAAACGGGTCTGGCCGACAACCTGACGACGGGGAAATTTCTGGGTCAGAAATACGAGCTGACTGTGACTGAGGTATTTGAGGGCGAAGACCCACTAGCCGCCGCGCGTGACCTGCTATCAGCCTCTCCCTACCTCGTGATTGATGCGGCATTCGAAGACATCGTCGCCATTGCCGATCTGGCCGAGGCGGAAGGTGCAGTATTGTTCAACACATCTGCCGGTGATCTGGCCCTTCGCGACACCGAATGTCGGGGCAACCTGCTGCACACATTGGCGTCTGATGCGATGCGCACGGATGCTTTGGCGCAGGTGTTGGTCAAGAAGCGCTGGGATGATCTGGTGATGATTACTGGAACGCATGCTTCAGACCTCAGCTATGCTGATGCAGTGCGCCGGTCGCTGGCGAAGTTCGGTCTTGATCTCGAAGGCGAAAAGGAATGGGCCTTCGATGCCGACATGCGTCGCAACGCATCGCAAGAGGTGCCGCTGTTTACTCAGGATTTCGGGGACTATGACGCGCTGATCATTGCGGACGAGGTGCACGATTTCGGCCGGTATGTACTCTATAATACGTGGCAAGCCCGCCCGGTTGTAGGGTCCGAAGGGCTAGCGGCTGTCGGCTGGTCCCCTGTGATCGAACAGTGGGGTGCGGCGCAATTGCAATCCCGGTTCGAAGAAGAACACGCGCGCCACATGACCGCGCAAGACTATGCCGCCTGGGCGGCTGTGCGCACCCTTGGTGAAGCCATGACTCGTACCAGTGCAAATGATCCAGAGACGTTGCGTAGCTATATCATGTCCGACCAGTTCGAGCTGGCGGGCTTTAAGGGGCGCCCGCTGACCTACCGCGACTGGAACGGACAGTTGCGCCAACCCATTGCTATCGTGCACCCCCGCGCCCTTGTGGCACAGGCCCCGCTTGAGGGGTTTCTACATCAGACCAACGAACTTGATAGCCTGGGGCTCGATCGCCCCGAAAGCAAATGCGAGGCGTTCCAATGATCAGATTGACTGCGATGTTTTCCCTTCTGGCCTCGACCGCGGTGGCGGGCGAGATTTGGGTGACAAATGAAAAGGATGACACGATCTCGGTCATCTCGACCGAAACGCTAGAGGTCATTAAGACTTATGACACGGGTGAACGCCCGCGCGGTATCTTGTTCAACAGTGACTACAGCCGCGTCTACATCTGTGCCTCCGACAGCAACGCGGTTCAAGTGATGGACCCGAACTCGGGCGAGATACTGCACGAGCTGCCCTCGGGCGATGACCCGGAGCAATTCGTGCTGCACCCTGATGACCGGCATCTTTACATCGCGAACGAGGACGATGCGATCACCACCGTGGTCGACGTCGACACTCGGAAAGTGGTTGCCCAGATCGACGTGGGGGTTGAGCCCGAAGGCATGGCCGTATCGCCAGATGGCAAGATCGCCATCACCACGTCCGAAACGACGAACATGGCCCATTGGATCGACACCGAAACCCAAGAGTTGTTCGCCAATACCCTTGTCGACAGCCGCCCGCGCCATGCCGAGTTCATCAAGGATGGGGCAGAGATGTGGGTGAGCTCCGAGATTGGCGGCACGCTGACCGTGTTTGACACAGCAACCCAAACCGAAAAGGCCAAGATGAGCTTTGAGGTGCAGGGTGTGCATCCCGACCGTGTGCAGCCGGTGGGTTTTGAGTTCACTGCAGGTGACACCCACGCCTTTGTCGCCCTTGGACCATCGAACCATGTCGCGGTGGTCAATGCCGAAACTTACGAGGTCGAGGAGTACATTCTGGTTGGCCGCCGTGTCTGGCACATGGATTTCAACGCAGATCGTTCGCTGCTTTTCACCACGAATGGCGTGTCGGGCGATGTGACCGTGATTGATGTCGCATCGCGCAAGGCGATCAAGTCCATCAAGGTGGGCCGCTTTCCCTGGGGGGCCGCGTATCGGCCAACCGGGTCTTAATCATCACATTTCGGGAGGAACCCAATGAAAACTCTGGCTTTGATCGCTGCGCTGGCGCTTGCCGCGCCGACTTTTGCACTGGCGGACAATGACGATGATGACGGCCCCAGCTTTGGCGCTGCTGGTCTGCTGGGCGGCAGCAACAAGGAAGACTTACCACCAATCATCCTGTCGGCAGGCGAACCCATCGCACCGGAAGGCGCGTGGGAGCTGAAGTCCGGCACCTATTACGAGTTCGAAATCCAAGGCGATGGCAGTCAGGAACTGGCGCTGGTCGGCCCCGAGTTCTTCCGCGCCATCTGGATTGACGAGATCGTCGTGGAAGGGTTGGAAATCAGGCCCCTTGGCCTCGACAGTATCGAGTTTGACGAAGCCGGAGAGATGGAAATTGGTTTCGTCGCGATCAAACCCGGCGCATATTATATCAAGATCCCGGGCACCTCGGGCGAAACTCAGCGCTTGGATATCACTATTAAATGACAGGACTTGAGGCGCGGGGCCTCAGCTATTCCTACGGGACCAAACGGGCGCTGGACGATGTTTCGTTCAGCGTTTCCTCCGGCACGTTCTGCGCGCTGCTTGGCCCAAACGGGGCAGGCAAGTCGACGCTTTTCAACCTGCTGACCCGTCTCTTTGTTGCACCTGACGGGCAAATCACAATTGCGGGTCATGACCTGAGGCAGTCACCCCGCGCCGCATTGGCGCAGCTGGGTATCGTGTTTCAGCAAACAACGCTTGATATGAACCTGACGGTTCAACAGAACCTGTCTTACTTTGCCGCGCTGCACGGGCTTTCGGGGCGTGCCGCCCGAAGCCGGATCGAGAGTGCGCTGGATCAACTGGATATGCGCGAAAGGGCAGGGGAGAAGGCCCGCACCCTGAACGGGGGACACAGACGCCGGACCGAGATTGCCCGTGCATTGCTGCATGATCCAAGTGTCCTGCTGCTGGACGAACCCACCGTCGGTCTTGATGCCGCGACCCGCGCGTCAATCACGGACTATGCCCATGGGCTTGCGGACGAGGGCAAGACGATCCTGTGGGCCACGCATCTCACGGACGAGGTTCAGCCCGATGATGATCTGGTGATTTTGCACCAGGCGCAGGTTCTGGCGACAGGTAAAGCCCGCGACATTGCCGGAGACACCAGCCTGCAAGAACGGTTCCTTGCGTTGACAGGTACGGGCGCATGACGGCCTATCTCACGGCTCTGCACGCTATTGTCCTGCGTGAAGCCTTGCGTTTCATCCATCAACGGGAACGCTTTGTCGCGGCCCTTGTCCGCCCTCTGGTCTGGCTGCTTGTGTTTGCCGCCGGGTTTCGCGCGGCCCTCGGGCTGAGCATCATCCCACCCTATCAGACCTACATTACCTACGAGACCTACATTGTGCCGGGGTTATGCGGCATGATCCTGTTGTTCAACGGGATGCAATCGTCGCTGTCACTGGTCTATGACCGGGAAATGGGGTCGATGAAGCTGTTGCTGACCTCGCCCCTGCCGCGCGGCTGGCTCCTCTTTTGCAAGCTGCTTGGATCGACGACGATTTCGATCTTGCAGGTCTACGCCTTCCTTGCCATCGCCGCCGCGTTTGACATCAAGATGCCCGGCTGGGGATATGTCACAGCATTGCCTGCCCTGCTTGTTGCAGGGCTGATGCTGGGTGCTTTGGGATTGCTACTGTCGAGCTTTATCAAGCAGCTTGAGAACTTCGCTGGCGTGATGAACTTCGTGATCTTCCCGATGTTCTTCCTGTCCTCCGCGCTCTATCCGCTGTGGAAAATGGCCGAAAGCTCGGAACTGCTGCATGACATATGCGCGGTGAACCCGTTTACCCATGCAGTCGAACTGATCCGCTTTGCACTTTATGCCGAACTGAACCCCGGTGCGCTTGGCTGGACTTTGATGGCCGCTGCCGTTTTCGCCACCGCTGCGCTGATTGGGTATGACCCTGCGCGCGCACGGATCGGGCGCAGGGGATAGCGACCAAAGCCTCAGTCGAAAATTGGCGGAATCTGTGCTATGGATATGTCATGAAACGCCTACTTACCGCCGCCATCGTCCTGTCATGTGTCACGCCCGCCGTTGCCGACGAGTTTGGCACACTCAACCCGGACGAGATGACGTGGCAGCATTTCCTTGAGGAAGCTGAGCGGGGTGAGACGGGCATGGTCATCTGTTCCATGGGCTATGCCCTGACAAAGTCGGGGGACCACAAGACGGCCCGTACGTTGTTCCAGAACTGTGCAAACGACGGGTATACCGGTGCCATGACCTGGATGAGTCAGTTGGACAACAACGGGTTGGGTGGTGACTACAATCCAGATGCCGCCGCAGAATGGGACCGCCGGGCGGCCGAACTTGGCGACCCTGTGGGCAAGTTCAACTATGGCATTGCGCTGATGCGGGGACACGGCGTTGCGCAGGATGAAAACCTGGGACGGCAGTTTGTTGATGAGGCAGCGGGCGAGGGGCTGGTGATCGCGCAGAGATTGCAGCGCGCTGACTACGACCTGGACGAGGTCACGCCTGACGCCGACAACTGGAAGTATGCGCCATCATTCTGAACATCGCTGACGATAGTCGCGGGGCTGCCGCCAAGTGTCACGATACGGCTCGCCAGCTTTTCCGCTTCCTGCGCCACGTGGGTGACTAGGATTGTTGTCACGTTGTGCGTCGCCCGTAGCCGGGCAAACAGCGTCATCATCTCGTCGACCAACTCAGCGTCCAGCGACACAAACGGTTCGTCCAGCAGCAACAAGTCCGGTTTCACTGCAAAGGCGCGGGCAAGAGCCAGACGGCGCTGTTGGCCAAGCGACAACTGCCCCGGATAATCATCTCTACGCCCAGCAAGGCCAACCTCGCTGAGCGCCGCATCAATCTGTTCCGCATCCGCACCTGTGGTGACGCCAATGTTGTCCCAAACCGTGCGCCAAGGCAGCAAGGTTGGTTCTTGGAAAACCATGGCGCAAGTGCCTGTCAACACGCAGGTCCCGTCAAACGCGGTGTGCAGGCTGGCAATGACGCGCAACAAGGACGACTTGCCAATCCCCGACGGCCCCACGAGGGCAAGTGTTTCACCCCGCGCCAATTTTAGGGACACGTCTTGCAGGATCGGGGTGTCGTCATGGCACAAACTCCGCACGACAAGATCAAGCAAAAGGGAAGCCAACTAGCTACCCGGTTGCAGGAATGTGCCTTCTGGCAACTCTTGCGCCTCGCCCATCAACTCCTTGCCACCCAGCTCGACCATTAACTCAAGCATGCGTGCAGCTGCATCTTCATCCACAGGACCAGGAGCAGGAATACCCGCGCGAAACCCAGCCTTGAGCGCTTCGAATTGTGCATCGATCTTGGCGCTCATCTTGTCGCGCAAACGGTCCCATTCCGCATCATCGGTCGCCAACAAACCCTTGGCATCGCGCGACGCTGCGGCAAGGCCTTTCACCACGTCGGGCATATCGCGCAGCATCTCGCCCTTCACCACGTAGCCCAGCAAAGGTGTGTCGGGATCAAGCCCAAGATCAGTCGCCGCATCGGCAACGTCCACGAGCTTTCGCATGCCCGATGCCTCCATCTTTGCGAGGAAGTGCCAGAAGTTGATGGCCCCATCCAGCTCACCCGATAGCGCGGATTTGAAGATCAGGGGCGGGGCAGCAAACACCTGCTCGGTGTCGGCCTTGAGGTCGATGCCGTATGTCTTTTCCGCGTATGCGCGCAGGATCAGCCAGCTTTTGTCCAATGGGCCACCGGCAATGCCGATCTTGGTGCCGACAAGATCGGCCAAGGTCTGGGCCGGACTGTCGTTCGGCACCATGACGCCACCAACAGCCTTGGAATACGGAATGAAAACATAGTCCTTTCCGGCCGCACGCTGTCGCGCGACCCACAGCCAGTCGGACACGATCACATCGGTTTCCCCGCCTTGGAATGCAACTTTGGCTGCAGATCCTCCGGCAACGCCCTGCACCTGCAAATTGAAGCCGTGTGCCGCATCAAATCCGTGGTGTTTGATCGTATTCAGTTCCCAGTTCACGGTCCCGAACTTCAGAACCGAAGCGCGTAAAACCGGATTGTCTGCGCATGCAGAGGTAGCGATGACGGTCGCGAACACCGCTGCTGCCAGTGCTTTGAAAAACATCGTGTGATCCTCCCGTATCGCCTTAGCCTACCGATATCGTGAGAGGCTGGAATACGACCAAAGCCGCAGCTTCATTCGATGACCATCCGCGGCAGCCAGTGACTGCCCGGGTCACTTTCATGCAAATCAGTCGCTTTCAACGGTCGCAGATTGCCGGCCTCTGGCGGTGCTGACAGCAGGTCCATGTCCATTTCGTGCAAGGTGCCGACCAAGCGACCGTCTTCTTCAGCCAGCTTATAGTAGACGCCATTCCACATATTGATCCCGTACTCGGTTGCACCCTTCCAGATGAACAGAAAGTCGTATTCGAGATCGACAAGGTCCGCGTTGGTGTTTCGGTTGATGTCGTAGGGGTAGGGGACATGGCACCAGTGCTTTTTAGGACCCTCAAGACAACGGAATGGACGCATGGACAGGAAATGATCAGAGAACGGACCATCATCCATCTCAACGGCGTAGCCGCCGTCACTTGCGAACGCGATTGTCGCGATCTTGATTTGCGCTCCGTCTTGCGATTCGAGGTAAACGTTTCGACTTTCCGCTATTGCGGTTGAAGCCAAAGTGACAAGCGCAAGCACCGCTCTGAGTATCATGACAAATCCCCCCGCAAGCAGGATATGAGCTGTCTGATTGAGTCGCTGCGCGACCAAAGTCGCACCCCATCTGTCAAGTTCTTTGGGGTCTTACGACCATTGTGCAATACCTGCGCGCCCCGTTTGCGCAAATAATTGGCGCAGGGCAAAGGTCGGCCTGTCTCCGCATGCCACCTTTGTAAGAACTGCCCACCAACGGGTTTTGGGAGGAAAACAAATGAACAGATTTATTGCAGCTGCGGTTGTGGGGGTACTTGCGACCTCACCAGCATTTGCAGAGGGCGTGACCGAGGAGATGTTGGCAAACGACACGGCCTCGACGAACGACGTGCTAACCAATGGCATGGGCCGCCATCTTCAGCGTTACTCTCCGCTCGACATCCTGAACAAGGAAAACGTGGACAACCTTGTCCCAGCATGGGCCTTTTCGCTGGGGGGTGAAAAACAGCGCGGACAAGAGACGCAGCCCATCGTGCATGATGGTGTGATGTACATCACCGGGTCATATTCACGGATGTACGCGATCGATGTGAAGACGGGCGAAGAAATCTGGCAATACGATGCCCGCCTGCCCGAAGGAATCCTGCCCTGCTGTGACGTGGTGAACCGGGGTGCCGCCATCTATGGCGACAACATCTACTTCGGTACGCTGGATGCACGCATCGTAGCGCTGAACGCCAAGACGGGCGACACCGTCTGGAACAAGAAAATCGCGGACTACAAGGCTGGTTACAGCTATACCGCCGCACCGCTGATCGTTGATGGTCTGGTCATCACCGGCAACTCCGGCGGTGAGTTTGGCATTGTTGGCGCCGTCGAAGCACGCGACGCCGAAACCGGTGAGCTAGTTTGGTATCGCCCGGTGATCGAAGGTCACATGGGTATGCTCAACGGCGAAGAAAGCACCATGACCGGCACGCTGAATGCAACATGGCCCGGCGACATGTGGAAGACCGGCGGCGGCGCCACTTGGCTTGGTGGTTCATATGATGCCGACACGGACACGCTGGTCTTTGGAACAGGCAACCCGGCGCCGTGGAACTCTTGGCTACGCGATGCGGGCCAGAACAACGACGGCACGGGCGACAACCTTTATGCCGCGTCGCGTTTGGGCATCGACCCCAAAACGGGCGAAATCAAGTGGCACTTCCAGACCACGCCACGCGAAGGCTGGGACTATGACGGCGTGAACGAAGTTGTAGCTTATGAAAACCGGGCGGGGGACAAGCGCTTTGCTACGGCGGACCGCAACGGCTTCTTTTACGTCCTGAACCGCGAAGACGGCGCATTCGTGCGCGGCGTGCCCTTCGTCAAAGACATCTCGTGGGCAGAAGGCCTCGATGAGAATGGCCGCCCGATCTACAACGAAGCCAACCGCCCCGGCGATCCCGCCGAAGCGGCAGATGGCAAGAAAGGCGAAGTTGTTTTCGCGTCGCCCTCGTTCCTTGGTGGCAAGAACTGGATGCCGATGGCCTTCAGCCAGCGCACCGGCAACTTCTATGTGCCCTCTAACGAGTGGGGCATGGACATTTGGAACGAGCCGATCACGTACAAAAAGGGCGCCGCATATCTGGGCTCGGGCTTTACCATCAAGCCGAACTACGAGGACCATATCGGCAGCCTGAAAGCCATTGACCCCGATACAGGCGACGTCAAGTGGGAGGCCAAGAACGACGCGCCCCTTTGGTCCGGTGTCATGACCACCGCGGGTGGTCTGGTCTTCTACGGCACACCCGAAGGCAAATTCATCGCTTTGGACGATGAGACCGGCGAAGAACTGTGGTCGTTCCAGACCGGGTCGGGCATCGTCGGCCAGCCCGTCACCTGGGAACAGGATGGCGAACAATACGTCACCGTCATTTCCGGTTGGGGTGGTGCGGTTCCGCTCTGGGGCGGTGAAGTCGCCAAGAAGGTCAACTACCTGAACCAGGGTGGTATGCTCTGGACCTTCCGCCTGCCGGAACAGCTGGCCTCGGCCAACTGATCCCTGAACATCACATTCAAGCGCTCCTGCAACTGCGGGGGCGCTTGTCTTTTTGATGTAGTACCTTTTGACAAGTGACCGGCCTGTGTCGGGTGGTCTAAGCTGAAACCATGTCACTGCAAACCACGACCCTGTCCAACCCACCCGAAGCAAAGATGCCGCAAGGCTGGGCGTTGGTCATTGATGATCATCCGCTGTTTTGCGACGCACTTGAATTGACGCTGCGATCAGTCGCCAATTTCGACAAGGTTGTGACGGCTGACAGCCTTGAGAATGCGATTGGCCGATTGGCCAATGATGCACCTCCGTCACTCATTCTGCTGGATCTGAACCTGCCGGACGTTGATGGCTTGGATGGGCTAATGCGGTTGAAACGCACTGCCGAAAGCACACCCGTTATCATCGTATCGTCAATGACCGACAACTCGATCATTTCGAATTCAATTGTGGCAGGCGCTCAGGGTTTTGTGCCGAAACACTCGCATCGTTCAGTTTTTCTGGAAGCCATCCAAACCATTGCGGCCGGTGACGTCTACAAACCGGCGGGCTTCGTCGAAGGAAATGGGGCAGACAACACGGACGACCATTTGAGCCGCCTTTCGTCTTTGACAAACCAACAGGCGCGCATCCTCGACCTGATCTGCGAAGGCAAGTTGAACAAGCAAATCGCATTTGACCTGTCGATTGCCGAAACAACGGTCAAGGCGCACGTCACGGCGATCATGCGCAAGCTCGGCGTGCAAAGCCGAACCCAGGCTGTTCTTGTTGCGCAGGAAGCAAAATATTCAAAAGTCTTGCCAACATCAGACTGACGCACCTATCCTGCGCGTCAGGGAGATAATCAAATGACATTGCAGTCCAAGGCCGACAGGCTTGAGGGACGTGCCGTGGCAGACCAGTACGATATCCTTCGTACCGGTGAAGTGCGTGCTTCGACAACATCACCTGTCAAACACCTTCAACGCAAGTTGGGTGAGGGACCGTTTGCGCTTGTTGCATTGTTCGTGACACCGGCTGTCGATTTTCACGGCGTCGTAGCAGAGGCGGCCGCACTGTTTCCGGACACCGACGTCTTGGCTTGCACTACAGCGGGCGAGATTGGTGCAACCGGATATGAGGAAGGTCTTGTCGTTGCCGTGGGATTTCCGTCAGACGGCTTTGTGACAAAGTCGATCATGATCGAGGATATCAATGCTCTCGATACGCAAGCAACCATTGACGAAATCACACTTGAACGGATCGCTCTCAGGGACAAGACACCCAACCTCGACGACAGTTTTGCCTTTCTTGTCGTAGATGGGTTGTCGCTCAGCGAGGATACGTTGGCAGCGACGATTGCGCCGGCGTTGCGCGACTTTCCCATTTTCGGTGGATCCGCAGGCGATGGAACAAGCTTTTCCCAGACCTTTGTGGCATTGAATGGCATAGTTGCGAGCAATGCCGCAGTCCTCACCTTGGCCCGCAGCAAGTTTCACACCCGTGTGTTCAGCCTGAACCATCTTGTACCCGGCGAAACGCAAATGGTTGTCACAGGTGCCGACCCCGCCCGTCGCATCGTAAAAGAGATCAACGCAGAGCCTGCAGCGCGAGAATATGCGCGTCTCGTTGGCAAGGATCCTGACCAGTTGGATCGCTTCACCTTCGCATCGCATCCTGTTGTCGTCAGGATTGGCGATACCCACCACGTTCGTGCAATCCAACAGGTAAACGAACATGGCGAGTTGGTATTCTTTTCCGCCATTGACGAAGGTATGGTTCTGACAGTGGCATCGCAGGAAAACCTGTCGGCGCATTTGCAAAACAAACTGTCAGATCTAAGCCACCCAAGAAAACCAGCCAACATCATTGGTTGCGACTGCATTCTGCGCCGGATTGAAGCCGAACAATCGCAGCAGACGCGACAGGTTTCGGACGTTTTAGGCGAACACCGTGTCACAGGCTTTTCGACCTATGGTGAACAGATTGGCCCTTTGCACGTGAACCACACGATGAGCGGCGTGGCATTCTATCATCCCGACACGCGAGACAAGGGGCGCGCATAATGTCTCTGATCGATCCACGGGACTCGCTTGAACGGCAGAACGAAAAGCTGCTCCAGATATCTCAGGCGTTGATGCGGCGAGTTGAACAAAAGACGGAACAATCCGGCTTTGCCTACCAGCAATTCGAACGTGCGGCTCTTCTGGAGTCCGAGGTGCGGGAACGTACGCGCGACCTTGAACGCACATTGGACCTTTTGCAGGATTCCAACGCACGGCTCGAACAAGCCAATTTAGAGACTGAAACCGCCCGGTCGAATTTGACCGAAGCCATTGAGACGATCAACGAAGGCTTTGCATTGTTTGACGAACAAGACCAACTGGTCTTGTTCAACAGCCGCTTCTGTCGCGACCTCCAAGATGTGGAACCTTTTCTGAAAGAGGGGCTGACATTTCAGGAATACGTCACTTCAATCTCGAACAGTCGTTTTCTTGCCCTTCCGGACGGGCAGACAGCAGATGATTGGGCACAGTTGCGTATCGAACGGCACCGCGAAGAGCATGTAGTGTTCAACGTCAGCCTGATCTGGGATCGCTGGTTGCAAGCTTCGGAACACCGCACCTCTCGCAATGGAACCGTTATCCTGCAGACCGACGTGACCGACATCATTCGGATGGAGCGTCACGAGCGCGACAAGATGCGCCATCAACAAGCGCGCAGATTGCAAGCGACGCTCGATCACCTGAACCAGGGCGTTTGCATCTTTGACCATGACAAAACACTGGTCGGCTGGAACAAACGCATGGACACGCTGTTGGATGTGCCGCCTGCACGCACCCGTGAAAAGCTGAAATTCGACGATCTGATGATCCAGTTTCGCGAGGAATTGACGTTCGATTCCAGCTTTACAGCGCAACGGTTGATTGATTGGGCAAACCGCACCGGCTCTCGCAAGCCGATCGCATTCGAAGTGACCCGCAAAGTGGATCAGATTTACAGCGTCTTTGCCCAGGAAATGCCGGACAAGGGTTTTGTGATCAGTCTGACCGATGTCACATCCGAACGTGCTGCAACCCGCGCGTTGGCAAACGTCAATGAAAAGCTGGAAATGTGGGTCGAAGAACGAACGGCCGAGCTTGAGGATGCTTTGGCCGATGCAGAACGCGCCAATGCGTCAAAGTCTCGTTTTGTGGCTGCCGCAAGTCATGATTTGCTACAACCCTTATCCGCTGCGAAGCTATTTGTGTCTTCCATTGCCGATCAGATCGACAATGACGATGTCCAGCGCATCGTCACCAAGACCGAGACCGCCCTGCAAGGCGTAGAGCAGATCATCGAAGCATTGTTGGCGATTTCCAAACTGGATGCGGGCAAGGCCGTTTTCGATGTGCAGCCAATCTCGCTGACTGAAATCTTTGACCCGCTGCGGGATGAGCTTGCGCCGAACGCACGTGCCAAAGGTCTTGATTTCACGCTGGTTCACAGTGGTCTGACCGTTGTCAGCGATCCGGGGTATCTGCGCCGAATTGTTCAGAACCTGTTGTCGAATGCGATCCGTTACACTGAGACAGGGCGCGTCCTGGCGGGTGTCAGACGGGTCGGGGATTTTGCACGTATCGAGGTGTGGGACAGTGGATGCGGTATTGCGGAACCCGACCAACAGACGATTTTCCAAGAGTTCAAACAGTTGGGGTCCAGTGCAGCGGACTCGGGCCTGGGTTTGGGTTTGGCGATCGTAGAACGAGCATGCAAAGGCCTTGGTCATCCGTTGGAACTGTGGTCACAACCGGGTGCCGGAAGCTGCTTTTCCATTATGGTGCCGATGTCCGCGCCCAAAACTCGGTTACTGAGCCCTCACAACACGCCACCATCTCACGATCTTAGCGATCTGAAGGGGCTGTTGGTGATGCTTGTTGAAAACAACCGGAGTGTTGCACAGGCCATCACGCACTTGATCGAGAACTGTGGGGGCGAAGTGATCCTGGCGGAAACCGGAGAAGAAGCCCTTGCGACGATTTCGGAAATCGACCTTGTTCCCGATGCATTTCTCTTGGACTATCAACTGGGTGACGGCATGACAGGCATCACGCTTTATGAGCATGTGCTTAGCAAGTACGGTCGTATCCCGACCTCTATCATTTCAGCGGATCGCACGACTGAACTACGCTCCCATTGCAAGCGATTGAACATCAAGCTGTTGGCGAAACCCGTGAATGCGCAGCGGGTCAATGACTTTCTGAGCGAACAGATACCGTCTTGAGCCCATGTTGCTGCGTGCAGCGAAACTGCCGTCCGCTCCTGAACAAGCTGGTTTTTTGGTTTGCCCATCTCTTGTCTAGGACTGAGTTTGGCAACTCAAATCAGTCAACAGCCAGCATTGAGATCGCCAGATAAATGCAGCTACGACCCAATATTCGGGTTGCACAAAGACAACGCTTGAAGAGGCTGGTGAAAACGGTTTGATCACACACGACAACACGCTCTCCGACCTTGGCATCGAACAAAAACAGGACCCATCATCATGACAGACAAACCCATCGCTTTGATTTCAGGCGCTGCTCAAGGGATCGGACTGGCCTGCGCCAATGCCCTTGCGGACGATGGCTACAAGGTCATCCTTGCAGACATCAAGGAAACCGTCATGGCAGAAGCCGAGCAGCTGGACGGCGCCGGATACATCTGTGACTTCAGCGACGTCGACGCGATCAAGGCCTTGTTCGACATGATTGAACGTGAACACGGCCCTGTCAGTGCTTTGGTCAACAATGCCGGTATCGCCATGCCGGGCGATTTTCTAAGCTACGATCTCGATGCTTTCGATACCGTTCTTGGTGTCAATTTGCGGGGCGTGTTCGTGGCGACCCAGCGCGCAGCCCAAACAATGGTCGCGAAGGGAATAGAGGGCGCAATTGTGAACATGTCCTCGATCAATGCCCAAGTGGCCATCCCAGCCATTCCGGCCTATTGCGCCTCCAAGGGTGGTGTCATGCAGCTGACCAAGGTGGCGGCACTTGCATTGGCCAAAAACAACATCCGCGTCAACGCCGTGGGTCCAGGGTCAATCGACACGGAAATGATGGCAGGGGTGAATGCCAACCCGGACGCCTTCAAAACAGCGATGTCTCGAACGCCCCTTGGTCGGCCTGGCGGCGCAAAGGAAATTGGTGACGTTGTCGCGTTCCTTTGTTCGTCCAAAGCCAGCTACGTCACGGGAGAAACCATCTATGTCGACGGCGGGCGCCTCGGACTGAACTATACGTGCTGAATTTGCGTCGCGCCTCACAGGTGCCCGGCGGGTGAACTGCCCTCCCTGTGCGGGCGCGCGATCAAAGAAGTCAAACGGTTCGAACTCACTGCATTGCGCATGGGCAAGTCGAGGAAAGAAGACTATGTCTTCTTCACAATCCCCTAAACACAACAGGACAAGGCATGATTGAACGGCACCATACCTCTGACCGGATGAGCAAGATCGTCAAACATAATGGCGTCGCCTATCTATGCGGCCAAGTGGGCGCAGGCGAAACCGTAGCGGAACAAACAGCCGACTGCCTTGCGCGTGTGGATGCGCTTCTGATCGAAGCGGGCTCGGATAGGGAACACATATTGCAGGGCGTCATATGGCTCGCCGACATGGCTGATTTCGTCGAAATGAATGCCGTCTGGGATGCATGGGTGCCGCAAGGGCATGCCCCCGCACGTGCATGCGGTGAGGCCAAGCTCGCACGCGACATTCTAAAGGTCGAAATCATTGTAACCGCCGCCATCAAGGATTGATCCGCCGCGAAACCGGTTTGCACTTTCTAATGCCGTTGTTTTGGTCCTGATCGCTGCTCAGTTCATCCGGTATCCGACATTGCGCAATGTCACGATCCGGGATCCCTCGTCGCCAATCTTGCGACGAAGACGGCCGACATAAACGTCAACAACATTGGTCAGCGGATCAGCGTTCAGGCCCCAGACTGAATTCAAGATGCGTTCGCGTGACAGCACGCGCCCTGTGTTGGTCAGAAACAGCAGCAGCAAATCGCGCTCTTTTTTGGACATCTCGATTTCTTCGCCATTCATGCAGACCTTGAGCGACTCGCGGTCGAATGTGAGCGAGCCGCATGTGACGACGGTGTCGCTGATATCCGACGCGTAATTTGTCGCACGCCTGTGCAGCGCTTCGACACGTGCCACAAGTTCGTCAAAGTCAAAAGGTTTGGGCAGGTAGTCATCCGCACCTATTTTCAAACCCTCGATTTTCTCCTCGGGGCTGTCGAGCGCCGTCAGCATCAAGATAGGTGTCTTCGACTTGCGTGCCCGCAATTTGCGACACACATCCTGCCCCTGAATACCCGGAAGCATCAAGTCCAGCAGAATGACATCGTATGTGTTCAAAGCCGCATGTTCGAGAGCTTCTTCCCCGTTGGCGGCATGATCAACGGACCAACCCTCGGCGGACAGCCCACGTCGCACGAAATCCGCAACACGGTTTTCATCTTCGACCAGAAGGATGTTCATAATTGACCTCAACCAAATTCAGCTCTTGTCAGAGACATAAGCCATCCCATGACATCAGCTATTACTCGATGTCGCCAAATCCAAACCTGCGCCCTGCGTCTAGGCGGATTTGCGCAACATTCCTACGGACACCTCTTTCAGCCGAGACTCCTTGGGCAATGCGATCACAACTTTCAAACCTCCGCCTGATCGGTCCACCAGTTCCACAGCGCCACCATGCGCCTCGACAATCGACTTTACGACCGGAAGACCCAAGCCGCTGCCTTCAACCCCATGACCCGACGCATTTGAGCCGCGGAAGAACCGATTAAAGGCCTGTTCCTTTTCTATAGAATCAAGTCCCGGACCGTCGTCCTCGACCGTGATCACGTTGTTGACCAGATCATCTTCCAAAGAAACAGAAATCGACGGCCCGCCATATCGCCGGGCGTTTTGCAAAAGGGCAAGGATGGATTGACGCAAACGGACAGGATCGACAGGGGCCAAGACTGGCCGATCACCTTCAATGATTTCAACGGCACCGGGGAACATGGACACAGCATCATGAACAACTGTTCTCAGATCCGTTTCGACCAGATCAAGACGCAGTTGGCCCGCCTCATGGCGTGCCACGGTCAACATGTCATCCACGATCTGGTTTGTATGTTTTGCAGAATCCCGGATACGGGCTAGGGTGTCTGACACGTCGTCGTTCAGATTGCTGGATGTCCGTAGTGTAACATCAGCTTCTCCCAGAATGATCGCCAGTGGTGTACGCAGTTCGTGGCTGATATCGGCCATCAGTCTTTTCCGGTTTTCTTCTCCCAACTCCAGTTTATCAATCATCTTCTGAAGCTCGGCCGTACGCGTGGCGACTTGATCCTCCAATTGCGTTTTTTGTTCTGCGCGGCTGGCTTCTCGCGCGGCGACGGCCTCACCCATACTGTTCAGGATGTTACCCAGCTCTCGAAACTCGCGACTGCCCCCAAGATCAACAGACGCGGAATAATCCCCATTGCGCAATTGATTGATGCTTTGTTGCAGGCGAATGAGTGGGCGCCGGATCTGGCCGTTAAACGAAACACCGCCGATGATCAGCATTCCAAACAAAACAACAAGAAGACCATATGCAAGTCGCTCATTCCAAGTGCGGAAGGCATCTGCGTCGGCCAGAACCTCTTGGACTTCCTCCAATTCTTCATCGACTGCGGCCTGTATCTTGCGATCCAATTCAATATCGATGTCGTCATCCAGCAAGGCAGCCAGACGTTCGATTTGCAGGAAGGTTTCAACCGGATCACCGGATTCCGTCAATGTTGCGATGGCCGCATTGATGGACTGAATTTCCTCTTCAATTTCGTTCAGAAGGTCGAGCTCCTCGATTTCCTCTTCGCCACTCAACTGGATCTCGCGCCCGATGGTCTTTCGAATCTCAACAAGGTTATCGGCAATTTTCGAGCGCAGTTCCGCTTCCAGCTCCCCACCATCACGGTTGCCAATCAATAGCGCGTCACCGTGTTGCTTGAACAAACGATACACGTTGGCTTCCAGCCGGAGGTGAAGTGTACGGGACTCCTGCGCCAGTTGCGTGCGCGCATCCCACCAGCGCGACTTTTCCAAGCTGTAGAGTGTCAGGCCAGCAAATGCGCCCAGGAGTAAGACGATGACAACGGCGTATACGCCAAAGAGGGTAGTGGAGCGCATGTGGTCGTCCCTTTAGTACGAAGTAACAGTGCTGGTCGTTGGCTCGGCGAGGATGACCGTTGCCCGGCAATGGAGTCTGAGTGTGTCGAGAAGCTCTTTCTGGTGTGGGTCAGCCGTCCAGCGCATTGATGAAATGATAACAACGTCGGCCTGCGCCAGAACCGCGCGCGCGAGGTCCACGCGCAGTGTTTGCGAAGCGGTCAGGTTCTTCCCATTCTCGGCAAGACGCTGATCAAGGCCACTAGGGGCGCGCAATACGTCACCCAGATCGAAGGCCAAGAGGACCTGTTCGATCGCGCCGTCCTGTGGGCGCTTTGGCGCCCCAAGGGTCACCGACCTCCGCAAACTGCCTTGCAGACCGATGTGCTCATCACCGATGTAACTGATCTTTGGCGACCTTGTCTGACTGCCGAAACGAACATCGGCTGCGCCATGTGGATCCAAACCTGCGATTATACGCGCGCTAAGGGCTGACTGTGGCCCCGTCAAACGGGTCACCTCTCCGGCGGCCGCCAGGAAGCGGACAGATTGGCCCTTTACCTCGCCTTCCAAGGTGACGGCTATCGGTGCGCGTTTGGATGTCCACCGGCGTTTGAGCTTGGGTTCAGTCAACAACCTTTGCGCCTTTTCCTTCGCAACGCGCCACGCGCAATAGCGGTCCCACGATGCTGCAAGGCTTTGCAAAGGCAACGTAACAATGGCGAGAACCGACAAACATGCTGCAGCGGTTGCCGGTGCAATACCTTTCTGACCCGCAAGCCAGAGCATGAACAATCCGGACAGTGCCGTTCCAACCTTGAGCAAAGCCTGCAGGCCAGCGGTCCTTCCACGACGCGCAACCGCGTCCTCTTTTAGTGCTGCACCTTTCTCATCAAGGGTGCGCAGCTCTTTGTTCGTGCGCCCCATGAGATCCAATTCAGGAGCGATTGCGATGCGTTCAATCATCGAAATGGCGATGTTCGCCCTGCGCCGTCTCAGTTTTCGGTGCCGCAGCTCCAGATGCCATGCGGTGAAGCACATGATCGCCAGGGCAAGGCCAAGTGGGATCAGCCCATTTGCGGCCAGAACCGGATCAAGGCTGAACAAGACCCAAATGGCGCCAGGCAAGACAATGATGGCCGACAATACATCAGGAAGGCCACGCCCGAACCACAAGCGCGCAGCTGCAAGGTCACCGACAAAGCGAAGAGACAGCGCACCGACGCGACGCTGTTCGTGGCGCGATTTTGGAAGGCGGGCTATTTGTGCATAAAGTGTCCGGCGTAGTGCAATCGCGTAACTCTGACCCAACGCCTCGGCGCGCTGACGCGCGAAAAAATGACATAGTCCTGCAACCAACCCAGCAGTCCCCAGTTCCGCGACCGTCTGCATGGACAGTGAGTGCTGCGCATGCAGTGCCATGAATGCATCTCGCGTCGCAAAGGCGCCCAAAGCAAGCGCGATCGCTTGGGCAACAGCGCATGATGTGATCAGGACCGCATCAACGACGCGGCCCTGAGTAGCAATTGAGGGAAGGGCGGTCATGCCGCCACACCTTCATGGTCGCGGCGCATCAATGGCGCAACATGCAATGCAATCGCTTCAGGCGACCAAAGGTCTTCGCGCGACAGAATGGGCAGGCCAGTAACTTCGGCTGCTTCTGCGGTAGCCAGCGGAGAACAACTGACCATTCCGGATATGGCAAAGGGGGACAACTGCAAACGTTCAAGCGTCATCACACCGCCAAGCGCACTCAGCGCGTCCGGCGCAGCAAACAAGATACCATCCAGGCGATCCCGGATGCGCGAGGCCTTCAGAATGTCGCGCGTTTCCTGCTGGAACACACCATCCGCGATTTCAACGACAACCACTTCAGCACCGCGCGCAGCTGCCGTACTGACCAGCGTATCAAAACCTTGCTCGATTTGGTCAAGCGGTCTGCGGAAGGTCGTTGCCATCCCCACGTCGGTAAAGTCGAGCGCAGGGGCGCCACCATCTTCAAAGCTGTTGAAGTCGCCAAACGCGCCCGTGCCCGTGGCTTTGACGCCAGCAACAGAATAGCCGGACCGCATAAGCCCATGGGCAAGGCTTGAGGCAGCCGTGGTCTTGCCCGAGTTCATCGAGGCACCAAACACCCCGATCACAGTCACCCGATCATTGGCAGGCAGAGGGGGCAAGGCATAGTCCGCGACATTCATCACGTTACCTTTTGGGCCGGTCAAAAGCCCCAAAGGCTTCAAGCGGGTCGCGTCGTCCATAAAGTCATGTGCTGCATCAATGCGACCGGCAACACCGCCACCTGCAACCAGGTCGATCAGGTCGTCATCGACGATGGCACTCGCCAGAAACTGATCCGGCGCATAGCGATCACCCAGACACACAACAACCAAATCCCCGGGATAGCTGAGAGACACGCGCCGCTCTGCCAGTTGCAGTTTCTTGTGTTGGCCGATTTCCACGATTTCACACAGCATCAGATCGCCAGCCTTTGCTGTCTGAAAACTGACGGACAGGCCCTGGACGTCGCCGCGATCAACGCGTCGCGTGGTGAAGGCCCATTTGGCAATCTCGCAGAGGGCGGGGGTCAGTGGGTAAATCTTGGTCATTGGTTTGCTCCGTGGTGTAGCGTTTGAATGACCCTTGTTTCTCCAACTCGGATGATGGGCGTCCGGCAAGCAAATGAACCGCTGCTGGAAATGTTGATGAACGTTAAATGAATGTTTGCGTGTACTGAATGACTGTATCTGCCGTGAATGCATCGCGCTTCCTCATTTAATCGTCATCATCACCCCCACCATCATCTCCGCCGCCATCGTCGCCCCCACCGTCGTCTCCACCTCCTCCGTCACTGTCGCCGCCGTCATTATCGCCATCGTTGTCATCATCATCATCGTCTCGTTCATCACGATCATCATCATCATCGTCATCGCCATCATCGCCGCTTGATCCACGACGACTTGTTCCGCGCTCCGGCTCTGCCCGCGAACCTCTCCGGATCTCTCCAATGGTGATCATGTTGTCTCCATTGTGATCAGTGGTTCGCATCAATTGCCTGGCGCCGTCGCGCCCAAAGGCCGCTACCAGTTCATCGAAGCTGAGCATTCGATCTGAATTGGTATCAACGGATCGAAAACTGGCGGACTGTGCCTGCGCCTCCGAAATCAAAGTCAAACTGACAGCAATCATCACGAGCAGGCTCATCGCCAGCCTGAGCGCGCGAATCCGCTGCTTCGCGGCGGCAATGACATCGCTGCCACTTGCCCGCTTGCTCACCTTTTGCACCATACTATGCCCGATACCACCTGCGTTTCGTGCAGATTGTTCCCCAAAACCACTAGTAAGTTGCATATGCAGATGAACGTTGGCCACGCGCAAAAATGAACGCCAGATGAACGGCATTCTTTCTCTCACGTTCCGGCCTCCATCAGGCGACATTCCGCAACTCCAGGCTGATTTTTTTACATAATACAAATTAAAGGCCATCCACGATGATCCGGCGCAGGATGTGGGTACGGTGGTCCTGACCGCCAAAAAAGACACCCAGAACACGCACTTCCATCCGTTTGGCATCAGAAACGAAATAGAACACTGCCCTATCCTTGGTTACGTGCCGCAGGTCATCCAAGATCTGCGGCGCAAGTGTGCCCTGAAACGGAACATGCCCCAGACGTGCCAAAGCCTTCTCGATGCCACGCACTCGGCCCGCTGCCCGATTCAACGCGTCATCTACCGCCTCACCCAGGTCCAGATATGATTGGAACAGGTGATCAAAGATAAGCTCTATGTCTGCATCGCAAGCAGTGCTGCGTAGAACCTTAAACTCTTTGGGCACGGATTTTGGCCGCGATCATGTCCTCGGTTCGACGACGCCCGTCCTCCACCGACACAAATGGTCCTGACGCGCGCTCGGCGAAAAAGGCCTGTAGCGCAGCCAGCTCTGCTGCTTCACGTTCCTTCTCGGACCGAACAAGCTCAAGACCACGCTGCACGACCGCGCTGACACTGGCATATTGCCCATCCGCCACCAACTGACGGGTAAATTCATCCTGTTGGTCCGTGATCGACACGGACGCTTTGACAGACATCTTACATCTCCCGCTACTACTCAGTAGTATAAAGGGGCGAATTGATCTGACACAAGACGTAGATCAATTCAAATCCTGCAACAGTCGCCCGTGTTTCTTGCTTTCCGCGATCACATCCGACAGCGTGCGCAACCCTTTGCCCTCCAGAAGCGGGATCAACTTGACCAGTGCTTCTGCAGTGACCTTTGCGTCACCCAGGGCGGTATGCCGCAGATCGGACGGTATGATAATTTCAAGCCGCGCACACAACGCATCCAAGCTGTGTTCTTCGGTTGTGCCAAAGACAATCGCCGACAAAAGAACGGTATCAAGCACAGGATGATCCCAAATCACACTCATCTGCGCCTGGGCACGTCGCAAAAACGCCAGATCAAACGGCGCGTTGTGAGCGACCAGAACGGCGTCCTGACAGAACCCGTGCAACGCGCGGCCTGCCGTTGCAAAATCAGGTGCTCCCGCGACATGCGCGTCCGAAACATGGTGCACCGCTGTTGATGCAGGCGGGATAGGACGGCCAGGATCGACGTAGCTGTCCAACACCTCGCCTTCGACAATCCGTCCGTTCAAAACGCGGACCGCCCCCAACTGCACAACGTCGTCCTTTTCAGTGGAAAGACCGGTTGTTTCGGAATCAAACGCAACAAAACACAGTTCGGACAACGCCGTGTCCTGCATGTCTGTAACATCACCGGCATTCAACAGGTCAAAGTCATAAACCAGCGGGCGCGCCGCCTCGGGCTTCAACGGCGCCTTTGGCATATCGATCAGCAGCATGTACCCTGCCCCATCCAGCGGCTTCAGCTTCGCCTCGTATGTCGTTGTTGCATCCTTGTCCCGCAGATCAAACGCCACCTCGGCACCCGTCTGGTTCAGCGTGGACTTCGCCCGCCCCAGATCAGCCGCATAGAAGTAGTCGACCAGGGGCGCCTTGAGTCGCGGCGGCGCTATACCAGACAAGATGTCCGCCGCCTGCCCGTCATACAGGACAATGCCCATACGCTCATTCACCATGATCGTGGCAACGGGAATCTCGGTTAAAAGAGCGGTCAGACGTTCGGCCTCTGCCTGCAGTCGCGCAGTCTCGCTGGCCACGGCAGATGCAGTGTCCATGACGCTCGAACTGAGCGTATGCGACACGGCCTGTGCAGCAGGGGCAAGATCCCCAAGGTAGCGGGCCGCATCCAAATCCAACTCTGACTCCACACCGGAATGCGCCCGCAGCCGCAAGTTGGCTGCAAGCGTGTTGATCGGCTTGGCAACATTCTCATCGAACAACAGCCAGACCACGACAGCCATTCCAGTGTTGAGAAATGAAAAAACGATAAAGGCTGTTACAAATGGCCCGGTTGGCAAAGCGGGCTCCGCCCGTGCCCAACCAAAATATAGCGCCCCCGCTGCGAGCCCGACCCCACCCGCTGCCAAAGCGCAGAAAAACAGGAAAATCCGCAAGCGCAGGGAAAGGCGGGTCAGCACGTCAGGTCTCGCACACCATCGCCAGAACCGGGTCGTCACCAGGCATCGCATGCCAGTCGGCATCGGCAACCGAACCGTCCGCCGCAAACTCTGCCCCGTCAATCAGCACCGCAGACCGCGCACCCGCGCAGTCCAGGAGAAGGGGCGTCTGGTTCACAGGCGACCAGCGGCCAAAGAAGTACAAATCCACCAACCGCTGATCCGGCTGCGCGTCGTTCCGGCGCAGGTTCGCCACGTCCACCGCCACAAACCGCTTGGTGTAGGGATAAACTTGCGTCCAGGGTCGCAGCCAGCTCTGTTCATCCACCGTCATCGCGATCTCTACACCCTCGGGCAGCCGCTCTGCCGTGCGCCCAAACCACGTGTATTCGTTGGAAATGGTCATGCCGATCATCCCAGCACCTGCCGCGACAGGCATAAGCCACTTTGGCAGGCGCTTGCCTGTCACCATATTGAGCACCATGACAATGCCGGCGCATCCGATCCCGGCAAATAGGGTTGCGATCAGTTCTACAAACATGGCTTATCCCAACGTCCCTTTGCCTGAACCAGCAGCCGATTGCATGGTTTTCACGACTACGAAAGCATCCCTTAAGTGGCTACGCTCGAAATCTGATAGAGTGGCCGGCGACAAGTAGTTGTCCGGCCCCTGCCCCGCTTTCACCTGCGCGGCCTGATGCTCCAACCGCGTGGTTGCAATCAGATCGTAGGCATCCAACAGGTCAGCGCCACCAGTGGCAGACAAGCCACCCGCTGCTACCGCCGCTTCGAGCCTCGCCCGGGTGTTCACTGTCGTCAACTGCCCCTGCAAAGCGTAGACGCGGCCCAGATCAACCACTGGCACCACCCCATTGTGCTTCAGGTCCAACTGATTGCGATGTTCGCCTGAACGTATGGTTGCAAGCCCGCGCAGCATCCCCAAGGGCGGGTGATGTTTCAGCGAATTGACCACCAGATGCGCGACGAAGATCGAGTTGCGCGACGCCCTCTCCAAAGTCTCGGCCTGAAGATCAGCAAACAGGCTTTCGTCGCCACCAATCGGTCGCAGATCAAACATGACCGAGGCCAGCATCTGCGCCTCCGGGTTGGGCTTGGCAATCCACCCGTTGAAATAGGCACGCCAAACCGACAGCGGCTGACACCAGCGCGGGTTGGTCGCCATCATATCACCGGGGCAGTAGATGTAACCGCAAGTATTCAGGCCATCGCTGACAAACTGCGCCAGCTTCGCAAAGTAAGGCAGATCCGCATCGGTCGCGTCATCCGACAGGATCAGACAATTGTCCTGATCCGACACGCCGGTCTGCTCCCGCCGCCCTTGTGACCCGCAGGCCAACCAGAGATACGGAACAGGCGACGCACCCAGCTCTGCCTCAGCCAAAGACAGCAAACGGCGGGTCGCGGTATCAGCGATATCTGTGATCAGACGAGTCACGACATCATGCCGTGTCCCCATCCCCACCAACTGCGCCAACAGGGCCGGAATCTCTGCCGTGACTCTCGCCATGGCCAGCGCATCATCTGCCTCGGCCACACGGCGCACCAGATCGGCGGATGACAGCGCCTGAAAGCGGGTCAGGTCCGTTTGGGTCACAATACCCAACAGCTGTCCGTCCTCGACAATAGGCACGTGACCAATGCGACGCTCCATCATCATATGCAGCACATCCATACCCAACGCGCTTGGCGGCAGGGCCAAGGGATCAGGCGTCATGATCGTTGACACGGACTGACCCGGATCCGCACCGCCGGCAACAACCTTGGCATTCATGTCGCGCACCGTGACAATCCCCTGAAAACATTCCGGCCCGGTAACACAGATGGATGAGATATGGTGCTGCGCCATCTGTTCGGCTGCTGTGCGGATCGTATCGCTGGGCAAGCATGTGACCGGATCACGGGTCATCAGCTGGTTTACAGGCAATACGGTCAAATCCTTGGCATCCACCAGCGCCGGGTGACGACGATCAAAGAAGCGTGCCACCTTGGGATGCTCACGGATCAATTCGTGCAACACCTGTGCTGGAACAAGGATCAACGTTGTCTGATCAACCGCGACAGCCGTGCGCTGTGATGGGCCACCCCGCAGCAACGCGCGTTCTCCAAACGAATTGCGCGGACCCAGAAGGGACAGCTGCACGTCCGTTTCGTCCGTGACCTCAACCTCGCCCGAGACGATGACATAGAGGTATTGGATGTCGTCCCCGACACGAAACACGGGTGCACCATCGCCAAATGCTTCGGTTGTGCACTGACCGACCAGTGCTTCCAGATCATCCACGCACAGCGCGTCATACGGATGGACCGAAGCCAGGAATTGCGCGTGTTCAGTCTCAAGCGGCATCACATCACCCTGTGAAGGATAAAAACCTGCCCACGAGGATCGCGGGCAGGTTCAGGATCAAAAGGCGCATCGCAGGGAAGAGAGACTGCGATGCGCTCTGGCCGCCCTTAGTGGTCCGCCGCTGCGGCACCCGCTCCACGCGGGATGCGCACGCTTTCCACCAGGTCCTTGATCTCTTGCGGGGTTTCCTTGGTCATGCCGGACACCACGTAAGCTGTGGCGAAGTTGACCATGGCCCCAATCGCGCCGAATGACGTCGACTTGATCGGCCCCAGAAGCGGATCAGCATCCGTGAAGCTGTTGGTATCCGGGATAAAGAACCAGCCCTTGTGTAGGAAGATGTACAGCAAGGTCACAACCAGACCGGCCAACATGCCCGCAACCGCGCCCACGTTGTTGATGCGGGTCGAGAAGATGCCCATCATCAGCGCAGGGAAGATCGAGGCCGCCGCCAGACCAAAGGCCAGCGCCACCGTCTGGGCCGCAAAGCCCGGCGGGTTCAGACCCAGGATCACAGCCACCACAATCGCTGCCGCCATCGAAATACGGGCCGCAAGCAGCTCGGATTTCTCTGACATGTTCGGGGTCAGCTGACCTTTCAGCAAGTCGTGGGACACCGCCGACGAGATCGCCAGAAGCAGGCCCGCCGCCGTGGACAAGGCCGCCGCAAGGCCACCCGCCGCCACTAGGCCGATCACCCAGCCCGGAAGGGACGCGATCTCGGGATTGGCGAGAACAAGGATGTCGCGGTTGAACTTGGTCAACTCGTTTCCGACCCACCCATTCTCGGCCGCCTTGGCCTGCAGATCAGCATTGGCATCGTTGTAGTACTGGATCATGCCGTCGCCGTTCTTGTCTTCCCAATCCAGAAGACCGGTCTGCTGCCACGTTTCCATCCAGGCATATTCCGGATCGTTGTCGATTTGCTCGACACTTACCGCAGCACTATCGATCCCATTCGGCCACATCAGTTCCGAGATGTTCAGGCGTGCCATGGCACCCACAGCAGGCGCCGTCAGATAGAGCAAAGCAATGAACACCAGCGTCCAACCAGCAGACCAACGGGCATCCGATACCTTGGGCACCGTAAAGAAGCGCATGATCACGTGGGGCAGGCCAGCAGTACCGATCATCAGCGAAAGGGTGAACAACACCATGTTCAGGGTCGATCCATGGGCCGCCGTGTATTCGGCAAAGCCAAGGTCCGTCACGATCTGGTCCAGCTTGGCCAGCAGTGGCTCACCGCTTTCGGTCGAACCAAACAAACCCAGTGCCGGGATCGGGTTGCCCGTCAGTTGCAGCGAGATAAAGACCGCCGGAATGGTATAGGCAGTGATCAGCACGCAGTACTGTGCCACCTGCGTGTACGTCACACCCTTCATGCCGCCAAACACGGCATAGGCAAACACAACACAGGATCCCAACAGCAGTCCCCACGTCGCATCAATCTCAAGGAAGCGACCAAAGGCGATGCCCACGCCCTGCATCTGACCGATCACATAGGTGATCGACGCCACTAGCAGGCAGATCACGGCCACCATGCGCGCTGTCCCGGAATAGAAGCGGTCGCCGATGAACTCGGACACCGTGAACTTTCCGAACTTGCGCAAGTAAGGTGCGAGAAGCAGCGCCAACAGCACGTAACCACCGGTCCAGCCCATCAGGAAGGATGAGTTGTCATAGCCGGTGAAAGCGATCAGGCCCGCCATCGAGATGAAAGAGGCCGCCGACATCCAGTCGGCCGCAGTCGCCATACCGTTGGTGACAGGGTGCACGCCGCGACCGGCAGCGTAGAATTCGCTGGTCGAACCCGCGCGGGCCCAGACAGCGATGCCGATGTAGAGCGCAAAGGACGCGCCCACAAACAGCAGGTTAAGGGTAAACTGGTCCATCTCTCTTACTCCTCGTCCACGCCATATTGCTTATCGAGCTTGTTCATCCGCCAGGCGTAGAAAAAGATCAGCGCAAGAAAGACCAGAATCGCTCCCTGCTGCGCGAACCAAAAGCCCAGGTCGGTGCCACCCACGGAAATCCCGCTCAGCGCGGGGCGCAAGATGATGCCAAAGCCAAAGGACACGAGTGCCCAAATGACCAGTGAGATCAAAATCATGCGGACGTTGGCCGCCCAGTAGCCCTTGTCCGCTTCGGACGCTCGGGCAATGTTTGTGGTTTCTTCCGCCATGGCGGCTCCTCCTTTGGTTTCAGTGCGGGACCGCGCGTGGCCCCGTCGGTCGGTGCATGTGCTCAAGCTGCCTGAGCACCGCATGTTTCCTCCACTCTGCGCACCGTTCACTGTCCGTGCTTTGATACAGGTCATAGGCGGTGCAACACGGTCCCGGACAAGCCGGGACCACCCCATCCCCCACGCACACGGGGAACAGGCGCGGCCAAACAGGTGCCGCGTGATAGATTTGTCAGGACACGCCGGTCGTCAGGTGGCGGCGTCCTTCACCATCCCCGACAGGGTCGCCGCAATCGCGTCGATCTCTCCCATCGCGTCGAGGGATTGCAGCACGCCCTTGGCATGGAAATAGCCAATGAGCGGCGAGGTCTTTTTGTAATATTCCATCAGCCGCAGCTTCAGGCTTTCGGCATTGTCATCCGCCCGAACCGGCTGCCCGGCTGCGCGCGCTTGCTCCGCTCGACCAACAATCCTGTCCACAAGGATCTCGTCATCAACCTGCAACTCGATCACCGCATCCAGCGTGTGCCCAGTTCTGTCCAGCAGCGCACCAAGCGCATCGGCCTGTGCTAAGGTCCGGGGGAAACCATCAAAGATAAACCCGGCGGCATCGCTGCCGGTCAACTTCTCTTCGATCAGGCCGATAACGATCTCATCGGTCACAAGCTCTCCGCGCGCCATAACTTCGGCGACACGATTGCCCATCTCGGACCCTGAGGATTTGGCCGCACGTAGCATGTCGCCGGTCGACAGCTGCACCATGCCGTGCGTGTCGACCAACCGCTGCGCCTGCGTTCCCTTGCCCGCACCCGGAGGTCCAAGAAGGATCACGTTCACGGGACGGATCTGCGCGTCTACGGTTGCACCGTCCATCATGTGTCGCTCCGGTTCATGCGGTTCTCGATCAGGTCATCCACAACCGACGGATCGGCCAGGGTCGAGGTGTCGCCAAGCGAGCCAAAGTCATCCTCGGCAATCTTGCGCAGGATGCGGCGCATGATCTTGCCTGAGCGTGTCTTAGGCAGACCCGGCGCCCACTGGATCAGGTCGGGCTTGGCAATCGGACCAATCTCGGTCCGCACCCAGGTTTCCAGCTCCTTGCGCAGCGCGTCGCTGGGTTCTTCGCCGTTCATCAGGGTAACATAGGCATAGATGCCCTGCCCTTTCACCTCGTGCGGATAGCCAACGACAGCGCTTTCAGCGACTTTGGCATGTGCTACCAGCGCGCTCTCAACTTCAGCCGTGCCCATCCGGTGACCGGACACGTTGATCACGTCATCGACACGACCCGTGATCCAATAATCGCCATCCGCGTCCCGACGACAGCCGTCACCTGAGAAATAGTACCCCTTGTAGTCCCCGAAATAGGTCTTCTCGAACCGCTCATGATCACCCCAGACGGTGCGCATCTGACCGGGCCAGCTGTCCTTGATACAGAGGACCCCTTCGATCCCATTGCCATCCAGCTCGACCCCACTTTGCGGATCGAGAACCACAGGCTGCACACCAAAGAATGGCTGCTGTGCCGATCCGGGCTTCAGGTCGGTCGCACCCGGCAGCGGTGTTAGCATGTGACCGCCGGTTTCGGTCTGCCAGAACGTATCGACAATCGGGCACGCGCCCTTGCCGATAACCTCGTGATACCAGGTCCAGGCTTCGGGGTTGATCGGCTCACCAACCGAGCCAAGCAAGCGCAAGGACGACAGATCGTACTTCTCAACCCACTCATTCCCGGCACCCATCAAGGCGCGAATGGCAGTGGGTGCCGTGTAGAATTGCGTGACCTTGTGGCGTTCGCACACATCCCAGAAACGCCCCGCATCGGGGAAGGTGGGCACGCCTTCGAACATGATGGTGGTCGCGCCATTGGCGAGCGGTCCATAAACAATATAGCTGTGGCCCGTGACCCAGCCCACATCGGCCGTACACCAGAACACGTCACCTTCGTGATAGTCGAATGTGTACTGATGGGTCATCGCCGCATAGGTCAGATAGCCACCGGTGGTGTGAACAACGCCCTTCGGCTGACCGGTCGAGCCAGAGGTGTACAGAATGAACAACGGATCCTCGGCCCCCATCTCGGCAGGCGCGGAATAGTCAGACGCTTCAAGCGCCATCTCGTTGTAGTCATAGTCGCGGTCGGTCCAGGTCGTCTGACCGCCCGTCCGCTTCACCACCAGACACTTCACGCTGTCCTTGCAATGCAACAGCGCCGCGTCGGTGTTTGACTTCAAAGGCGTCTCCCGTCCGCCTCGGGGCGCGTAATCGGCGGTGATGACAACCTTGGCGTCACAGCCGTTGATCCGCGCCCCGAGGGCGTCCGGGGAGAATCCGGCAAACACGATGGAATGGATGGCACCGATGCGGGCACAGGCCAGCATCGCATAAGCGGCTTCCGGGATCATGGGGAGGTAAATGACAACCCGGTCGCCTTTGCGAACCCCAAGCTCTTCGAGGATGTTTGCCATCTTGCAAACAGAGCGGTGCAGGTCGCGATAAGTGATATGTTTCGGTTCGACCTTGGACGTATCATCCGGTTCCCAGATGATGGCCGTCTGATCGCCACGCGTCTCAAGATGCCGGTCGATGCAGTTGGCCGCCACGTTCAGCGTGCCATCCTCGAACCAGCGAATGTCGATGTTGCCCGGAGCGAACGAAGTATTCTTGACCTTGGTGTACGGTTTGATCCAGTCCAGCCGCTTGCCTTGCTCACCCCAGAACGCATCAGGGTCGGCAACGGACGCGGCATACATCTTGGCATAGCCTTCGGCGTCCAGATGGGCGCGGGCCTTCGTCTCATCGGACGGCGGAAAAACGGCCGAATTCGGCGTGTTTTGAATATTCATGGGTCTCCTCCGGTTTGGGATCAGATCCGCTTTGCATCGGCTTCTTCACCCGGGGCGTGCATCACTCGCCTGTTGAGGTTGACCATACACGGTTTTGTAAAATCGTGCGTTGTGCACTGGTCTTGAACAGTTTTTTTGTAAAGGAATGTTCTGACACCGAACGCAATTTGTAAATTATTTTAAACCAAGGCCGATTTTCCCATGTTTTTCTGCGGGATAGCATTTTCCCGTCAAAATAGAACGGTATCCGTTTGTATACTGTTAGCGTAAGACAAGTTTACACCGGGGCCTGTGACAAATTGTCAACCAACGCTGACGTACAGAGGCATACCCAGAATCACGGAGGCCACAGAGGCCCGACTCGGTGCTACGCGCTGGCAGACAAAGCGTCGGTTTCCTGCTCGGCTGTCGGCAACCAAATCTCGAAACAGGCACCACCGTCCTGGCGGTTGTGCGCACTGATCAGCCCCCCGGCCCGCTGGATCAATGTCTGCGAGATCGACAGGCCTAGTCCTGTGCCCTCGGCCTGCTTGGTCGTATAGAACGGCGCAAAAACGTCATCAACCTTGTCAGTTGCTATTCCTGGCCCGGTATCTGACACGGTCATGCAAACGCCGGATCTGCCATCGCGCTCAACGTCCATCGTCTGCAAGGTCAGTACCCCTTCCGACCCCATCGCCTGTACCGCGTTCATAATCAGGTTGATCAGCACCTGCTGCAATTCGCCGGGATCAATACGCACATCATTCACAGCATCGAACCGTGTCTCGACCTTGATATCGGACTGCGAGATCACGTGATTGACCAGCACCAGACAATCCGTGATCACCGGCTCCAGCGGCACTGTCTGCTCCAGATCAGCAAACTCCCCCGGCCGTGCGAATTGCAGTAGCTTGCCAACGATGGTCTGGATGCGGGCAATCTGGCGATCGACCAGCCCCAGCTCGGTCCGGATGGCGACACCGTCTTCCCCAAGGCTCTCTCGGATCACATCCATGTTGCCCTGGATAACAGCCACCGGGTTGTTGATCTCATGCGCGACACCTGCAGTGATCTCACCAATCGAAGCAAGCTTTTCGCTCATCACCAATTGCCGGAACGTCTCTTCCAGCTTCTCATTGGCGCGCTGCAATTCCTCCGTGCGCTTGGCCACACGCACGTTCAACTCTTCGTCCCGCTCCTGCACCTGGTCCAACAGGTCATCGAGGTGGCCGGCAACCGCTCCAATCTCACCTGTGCCCCCTTCAGCACCGTTGCGTGCGGACATGTTGCCGCGCTGCACAAGAGACATCGTATGCGTCATCCGTTCCAACGGCGTAAAGATGCCCTTGGCCAGCCGCAGGAACACAGGCGCGGACAACAACAGAACGGCGACAAAGGCTGCAAGAATAACTAGGAACGCATTGCGCTTGGCAATGGTAAATGGCTCCTCAAGCACACCGACATACAACATACCCACGTAGTGCCCAAAGCTGTCGGTCAGCGGCAGATAGCCCGAGATGTACCAGTCGTTCACCACGAACGCCCGGTCGAGCCATGTGCGCCCCTCGCCCAGCACCTTGCCCCGCACGGCGGCCGACACGCGCGTCCCGAGGGCGCGCACATCTTCAAACAGACGGACATTGGTGGAGACCCGGACATCCTCCAGGAACAGCGTCGCGGTCCCTTGCCTCAAACCGTCCGCAGTACCGTCCTGATAGACCAGTGCGTTGATCGTATCGATGAAGCTCAGGTTCCGGTTCAGCAAGATACCCCCGACGAGCACGCCATCGCGCCCGCGCAAGGTCACTGGCGTTGCCGAGTGGATAACCATCCCCCGATCCTCAACCGTGCGGTCTGTGGGCACCGCCGCTTCGGTGTCGATCAACGGCAGGCGCGCCTGCTCTGCCAGATCAGGCGAAATCGCCGCCAATTCTTCTGCGGAAAAGATGTCAATCTCGGTCCGCCCCTGCCCTTCCGCCGCACTCTGGATGACCGGCCATGTCTCGGTGATGGTCGCGCGCGGCAGGAAGTAGAGGAAATCCAGTTCAAGCGTCGCGCGCTTTTCATCAAAGAACGCATCACGCCCCGATGGCGGCGTCTGCGCAAACTCCACCGACCCGGCGACCGCCTGCAACTCGTCCCCTGTCTGAACCATCAAGCGTGACAGGTACTGCTCCGCAATCCGCAGATCACTTTCCACATTGGCGATCAGCACCTCGTCATAATCCGCCGTCCACCGCGTCATGCCAAGGAACAGCAGAAGCGGCATCAGCACGACCATCGGCGCAAGGGCCAGGATCAACAGACGGAAACGAACGGAGTTCATGGGTCCACGCTAGCGCAGCGGGTTGTTTTCCGCAAAGCTCCGGAAAAAGGCGAGGTAGGCACGGTCCGCGTCACGCGGCGGCTCTTTCCCTGCGGACCAGGACCGCCACTCCTTTTCCACGTGGTAGATGTCGTAACCCGGATAGCGCAGGCGCGCTGTCTCATAAGTTTCGGTGCGTAGCGCCGGACCTGCGGCCTCAAGCCATGCAGGCCGGGGCTTCAGATCCTCGGCCGTATTGGTCATCCGGGCCTTTCGCCCAATCTTGGAAAAGGACAGCTCGCGCTCCATCTCTGCCGTCCCTGCCCCATCCTTGCGCCACCATTTGAGCTCGATATGGGTGACCCGTCGCCCGGTCTTCACGGGCTCAATCTCAACCACGTAGTCCGACAACATATTCACCTCGGCCACGGCCGGTTCAATCGCCCGCAGCTTCAGGTTCGACCACGAGGTCAGCTTGCCCTTGGGCACGCCCAGCACCCCACGCAGGTCATCCAGCGCAAATTTCTCCGACGACCGATAGCGAAGGTTCCCCCGCTTCTGGATCATCTCGTAGAGTGTCAGCGCGTATTTGGAACTGAGCGCAAACATCACTTCACGCTGAAGCCGGGCAAAAACGGTCGAGTCCTTGATGATCTTCCGCAGCCGCTGCGGGATCTCATATTCGAGCACCCCGTCGCGCCGCGTCGTCTCGATGTTTCCACCCAAAAGCTGCACCCGCTCGATGGCATCTTCGCCCTCATGCGTGACCTTCACCTTGACGATGGCAGACATCAATCGCTCGACCGACTCCCCTACCCTGTCGTTGGAATTGTGCGACCCACGCAAATCGGACTTGGAAATTACATGTGTGACCGGCTTTTCAATCGCATCCCACGCATTCTCCAGAAGCTGGTTGTAGATGCGCCTGTCAGCCAGCGTCAGCGGCGTGACCTCCACCAGGTCCACCAGCTCGCCCGGCTTCACCAGGCTTTGCGCATTTGGCCGGGCGTCAATGGTCCGGTAGGATTGGGTTGGGCGATCCGCCATGCTGCTCTTCTCTTACCTCTGACGGGTAGTGCGACGTAAGAATAACAGTCTGCACCCGGTGCGTCCACGAAAACGAAGGCACCCAATTTGTAAGGTTAAACGAGCAGGAGCGAATCAACGGGTCCGCCAAGTGATTCGAAATACACCCAAAAATCAAAGGGCTGAGTCAGCCACAGGGCTCACCCAAAACGTAAGGATTGGAGCGCACCCGATACGTAAGTTTTATGACCCCATGATGTAGGTTTTAGCGTCCCAAGACGTAAGCCAATCAATCCCATGATGTAAGGGCTGACGCTTCTTTTCCCTGTAATTTCAGAGCTTTATCTGCCCGGAACAAAGAACACTATGAAATTAGAATAGAAGGGTGCTTTTTGTTTGGAATTTTCTGGGTGTCTGGTGGCAACCGTGGGCGCAAAACCAGCAAGCACATACATTGTGGGTTCTATCACGCTTACTATCCTCTAGACTTCCAATAACATGCGAGACGTTGTCAGTTTTCCGACTTTTGAAGTCTCAACCATCAAGTTCCGCTTTTTTAGCCTTCCCTCAAAAAGTTTGCACTTGAGGCAATCGCCGACACCCGTCATGATTCGGACCAACGCCCCCGAAAGAGGTCCGAAATGGAGCAGTCCGCCCTACCCCCTGTCTCGCTCGATGAGTTAGACAAACTTGCCACCCGCGCATCCACGGTGATCGACAGACTGCGTGACCGGTTGTATGCGCCGGGCGCGCAAAAAACGCTCGACCTGCGATTCAACGTGAAACGGGCCGCCGATATGGTGGGCCGCAGCGACAAACTGATCCGCGACGCCGAAGCGGATGGCCGTCTTCCCATGCCTGAAAAAGACCCGAACACGGGCCGCCGCACGGGATATTCACTGGCCGACGTCAATCGGATGCGGCAGGTGTTCGGTACCCTGCCCCACCGTGCTGATAGCGACCCGGCGATGGTCCTCGCCATTCAGAACTTCAAGGGCGGCGTCGGCAAGTCAACGATGGTCTGTCATTTCGCTCAACACCTCGCCCTGCAAGGCTACCGCGTCTGCGTGGTGGATTGCGACAGCCAAGCCAGCACGACGTCGGTCTTTGGCCTCAACCCCGATGTTGACGTGGATGAGGAGGAAGACACGCTCTACCCCTTTTTCCGCCACGGTGGTCCGCAGGATCTGTCCTATGCGCTGCGCGCCACGTACTGGCCCAATATCGCGCTGATCCCAGCCAACCTCGGCCTCTATGACGCGGAATACGAATTCGCCGCCCGTATGGCGCGGGAGCAGGTGTTCGTGTTGGACCGTCTTCGCAACGGGTTAGAGACGATCAAGGACCGGTTCGATGTTATCCTGCTGGACCCACCCCCTGCCCTTGGGATGTTGTCCCTGTCGGTGCTGCGGGCGGCGGATGCGCTGGTGATTCCTGCCCCGCCCAACAACATCGATTTCGGCTCGACCGCGCATTTCCTCAAGATGCTGGGCGCAACACTTAACGAACTCGCTCGCCACGGGGGTACGCGCGATTATGCCTTCGTTAAGATTCTCGCAACCAAGATGAATGACTCGAAATCGGCGCATATGGCGATCAAACGGATGATGGACGCGGTCTTCCCCATGGACATGTTGCAATCGGTGCTCAAGGACAGCGCCGAGATCGACAATGCCGCGGCGAACCTGTCCACCGTCTATGAGCTGACCGGACCGGCGACCCGGACCGAGACGCACAAACGCTGCCGCGCCTATCTGGATGCCGTCTGCCGCGAGATCGAGGTGCTGATCCGCAAGACTTGGCCAAGCCATCACGCGCAACTGCGCAAGGAGGGACTGCTATGACCCGCAAGCACGATGCCATTTTTGATGATGTTCTGAGCGATTTGGAGGCGGCGCCCGATGCGTCCGACCGCGCTGGTGCCCGCTTCCTGAAACGCACCACTGCGATCAGTGATCGTCTGGCCGGAGAGGTCGAGGAAAAGACCCTGCGCTGGGTCGATCCCGCCCGTTGCCGGATGTGGGAACGGCACAACCGCGACTACGCGCTGCTGACCGAGGACAACTGCCGCGACCTGATCGACGGCATTCGCTCTCAGGGTCAGCAGGAATTCCCAGCCATCGTGCGGCCCGTAGATGATGAAGGCTACGACTTCGAAGTGATCTGCGGCGCGCGCCGTCACTTTGCCGTCTCATGGCTTCGCGCCAACAACTACACGCAGTTCAAATATCTGGTTGAGGCGCGGCAGCTTTCAGACGAGGAAGCGTTCCGTCTTGCTGATATCGAAAACCGCGACCGAGAGGATATTTCAGACTACGAGCGTGCACTCGACTACGCTGATGCGGTCGCGCGCTACTACGGTGGTAGGCAAAAGGCGATGGCTGAGCGGCTAGAGGTCAGCCAGCCGTGGCTGTCGCGCTACCTGCAATTGGCGAAGCTGCCGCAATCCATCGTCGATGCGTTTCCGAACATCCGCGAAATTCGTGAGCGGAATGCACGCGAATTGAAACCGCTTCTGGCACAGCCCGAAACCTCCCGCCCGGTGTTGGAAGAGGCTGGTGCCATCGGCCGGGAACAAGCGCAAGCCCGGGCCGGACGCGGTTCATTTGTGGATTCCGCTACGGTCATGCGCCGCCTGAACCGTGCAGGCAAACCCGCGCAACCCAAGCCCGAACCGACGGGCCGTATCTATCGCCGCAGTGCCCATGACAAGGGGATTGAGGTGGCACAGAAAGGGCGCAAGATACAGATTGAGTTCGACGCAGGCATGTCCCGCGCCCAGCTTGAAGGCGCATTTTCCGCGTATCTCAAAGCCGAATTCGACGCCTGATCTGGAAAATTGCCCACGGGCAATTCTGACCCCGCCCGCGGAAATTGCCCATGGGCAATTTTTTTT
>NZ_BMWT01000011.1 GCF_014651375.1 Tateyamaria omphalii | reverse complement strand
ACCCTGCGCCTGGCTGCCGGAACCGGATTACTGGTCCTCTCAGCATTCTGCGGACATGTTCTTGAGCCCATTGGTGACCGCCGCGCGGACAAAACCGTTATTCGATTTTGATAGAAGTTCGGGTCGCGGCGTTATTTGGGATCCAGCCCAGCGGTTAGTTTCGTCAGAAGATGCTGCAGTCTTTTTAGTTCCACCAAGCTGAGTGTCGTGCCCTTGATCATACATGCGGTGATGTCTGGCGCCGTGCGCTGAAGAACGCGGCCTGGATCCGTTAAACTAACTATGACCGCGCGGCCGTCCTGTTTGTCCCGGCTTCGCTTGACTAGGCCTTGTGTTTCGAGACGTTGGAGCAGTGGTGTTAGAGTGCTGGTCTGCATCCGCAGTTTCCCTGCAAGTTCAGTCACTTTTTGCCTATCCCTTTCCCACAACAGGGTGAGCGTAATGTACTGCGGGTAAGTTAATCCCAGGCGGTTCAAGAGCGGTGTATATGCGCGGTTAATCACATGAGAAGCAGCATAAATTCCGTAGCAGAACATGTCCTCTGCACGTGTTGGAACCTCATTAACTGTCAAGGGAGTCTCCTGATTTTTACATCGCGCGCGATATAAGTATTGACATAAATGAGTGTGCGCCTCAATTGTATATTTATATCGTATGCGACATAAATAGGAGAAATCATGTCCTGGTTGCCCAGTTTAGAAACCACATCCCCAGAGGAAGGGTTTGATTTGGCTATCAAGCTCGCACGAATGGCGGTTAAAATAACTCAACCTGATGACGCAGCGCGCAGTAAGATGCGGCCAGACTACGCTCACAACGCTGATAGCTTAACGATGGCATCACACGTTGTTGCGACACATTTTCAAACTGTCGCCCAAGCAAACAACTATTGGCGTTGAGGTGCGAACCGCGACTGAAACACGCAACAAAGGGACTTGGCCGATATTTGCCCTTAGCTGCCATTTTCTGCATCAACGAAGAATGTCCGATACCTGGCCTCAATTGCTTGATGCAAGTCCGTTGACTTGCAAAGGGTGAGCCTTGTGCGTTGCGAAAAACCACTAAGCATTAAAATCAATGACTTAACGACACTGAAAAGGCAAAACTATGTATCATTCTACACTCTTGTGAGATGACAGATCGTTTTGTGTTTTTGGACACATGGGCCTGACTGCACGGTGTAGCGTCGTTTTTGCGCTTCCAATTCCCGTCAGCCAGTCCGCCCCCAGTCGTCTAGGCTTTTGACCAAGGATAATCTGATGCGCCAGAGCCGCGTTTGCTGCACAATTGTGGCAAACGGGCTTTGTCATGGCCGAACACCATCTTCCCTTGACCCAAACAAATCTCAAGATTTGTGATCACCCGGTCGTAGCATGACAGGATGGAACCAGGTTTGCATCCCGTGCTGAGATATCGATGAGCAAGGGAGGTGGGCACTTGTTTGCAGTGTACCTCTGAATGACCCCGGACCTGCACCGTTCCACGGCCTGAGGATAGCTCGCCAAGAGGTGGGGCAGGGCAGGTCATTCACCTGCGGTCCGAGGCTGGCTTGGTCCTTGTCGCGCGCAAGCTTCGCGATGGGTTGCGATACCAAATGACGGACACAACCGTTGCCACTGGCGGGTATCAGATTGCAATCACCGCTCGGTGCAAGTGCGTTTCGGTTGTGCACCGAACGGGCTGGAACGATCTCCCTCTGAGCGGGCTGGGGTGTTTGGCTTGTCCAAACCCCGTTTGCCTACAAAAAGAGTCGACGGTTGATAGTCCGCTACAATTGGTGAGTACGACCCATAAGAAGCATTCGACACATAGTTGGTTCTCTCCAGTCGCAGTCCGCATTGTGGACATGAGCTGCTGACGCGAAATCCGTAACCGGCCGAGCTCACATTCTGCAGGGCAAAGCGAGCCTTTGATCTTGCACTATGCACGTCCGGCTCCCAGCAAAGGCAGAGCACCTTGGTGCATTTTTTAACCATAGGCACCGCAAGATTGCCTGTATTGTCGCATCCGCGAACGAAATAACTTGCTGGAATACAGGTACTGCCCTGCGAATTGCCTTCTGCAAAAGGTGTTCACGAACAATCCAACTTTGCCTGTGCACGATCAATAACGGCGCGGAGGACGAAATGCCCAAGCAAGAAGAACCCATTGGCCCAGAGGTCGGAGCTTTGGCCCCAAACAATGATCTGAAAGATGATACAGGATCCGCCCTTAAGCTCTTTGACCTTATGGGCGACAACGGCGTCGCCGTTGCTTTTGTTCGCTCACTTGGTTGGTGCCCGTTTTGCAAGAAGCAGATCAGGTTGCTGAATGAGGTGCGCGACGACTTGGAAGGGCTGGGTTGGAACGTGGTGTCGTTGACATACGATGCACCAGAAGTACTGCAGGCGTTTCGCAAGAAAACCGGCGTCCACCTCGACTTGCTGTCCGACGAAGGGTCTGCCGCCATTGACGCGTACGATCTGCGGAACAAAGGCGTAAAACCTGGAGGTAAGTCTGTCGGCGTGCCACATGCTGCTGTGGTGTTTGTCGGCAAGGATGGAACTGTCAAAGAGATGCTTCGCCACAAAGGGTACCAAACACGGCCAAGTGCTGAGGATGTTGTTGCGGCGGCGAAAGCCCTTTCAAATTAAGGTACGCCACCCATGAGACAAGCTCTCCAAACAATTCTGATCTTCTTGGCCATCATCCCACTTGGCTTCGGCGCATTGAACCTGTTTGTCGGGGCGGAGCGATTTCTGCCAGTTGAGAACATAACCGCTGCAATCGATAGCCAACTCCGATTTCAATCGGCGTGGTATCTTGCGCTCGCCGCGATCATCTTGTGGATGGTTCCAAGGATCGAACGTAAGACCACCCTGTTCAGGATCATCATCTTGAGCCTTTTCGTCGGCGGCATTGCCCGAGCGTGGTCCTGGTTCATGCTTGGCAGTCCACCAGTGGGAATGCAGTTCGGTATGTATTTGGAACTCGCGTTGCCATTGCTATTGCCCCTGCAGGCACGGGTCGCAAGAGAAACCAAGGCCGCACGACATTGACCATCTGACCCGTTGAAGCCGCGCCCTTTTTCACAATGCGGTCTTTTCTTGCGCGGTCCTCCCCTCAGGCTGCGGCTTCGATGACCGTCACCAATAACGGCTCAAACGCGATCAGACCTTTTAGACCCTTAGCGAACTCAAAAGTTTGATCGTAGCTGTACGCGGTCTTGGTCGCGAGCAATTTTTCGCTGCCGTCTGTCAGATTGTAGTAAGTGGCATCGCCCTCCAGGGGGCAGCGCGTCTTCTTTGCTTGCGAGATGGCCAACGGCGCGATGATGGGCTCTTTGAGAAATAGATCACGGGATCATAGAGGCGATATCCCATTTCCAGAATACGGATTGCCGAATGACTCTCAGCCAGAAGCTGTCGGCTGGATTGTGGATGGTGTTTTCTGCCAAGGTCACCGAAGACGGGTCAAATTCGACATTCATGGCGGGTGTCTTCTTGCGCTATTGAGGAAGCAGGTCGGTGATCCGCAACTGATCGTCATGATGCGGCTTATTTCCTTCAAAGACCGACCGGACTCCTCCGACCACTCATTGATTGCGCTTTGCACCGACTAGATATTTGAGGGTAGCGTACAGTCGATGTGTCCTTGCAGAGCTTATCAAAACATTCATAGCTCATCATGACCTTGGTTCCGACGTTGAACCCCGCAAATGTGGCCTCAAAACCCGACCACATTCGGTGGACAACTTTCCAGTTGAAGCCTGCTTGGAAGATCGCGCGGGGTCATCTTTGCAAGCTTCCGATCGCCAGGTATTGCAGCAATCGAACCTGATGATTTCGACGGCTCAAAACTGTCGAAGACAGCGTCTTCGCCGCCCTTCCGCTCAATGCTAATTTCAAGAGCCTCGTCCAAGGTGCGCATGTTTTACTCCAATGTCGGTCAGGAATTTCAGGCCGGGGTGTGCGCGCCGCCCGGCCTGGCATTGCTGGCGATCAGTTGCCCGGTGACGCGAGGAACAGTGTCAGCTCATCGAAGTTGTGCAACTCGTTGCGGCGGTCGATATGCGTTGCAAATTCCGGATCAGCGAAGAGCGCCTGAAGACCTGAGGGGTCTTCCACTCGCCAGAGGTTCAGTTGAAGCGGCTCGTCTGGGCCACGTCCAGCGGCCTTGGCGCCGATGGGAAAGGTGGCAATCTTGGTCAGACCGTGACGTTCGGCAATGGGCTCGATGGATGCTTCATATTCAGCACGTTCTTCCGCGCCATATCCCTCGTTCATCACCACCAGATCCACCAGAACAGCGGCATCCGTGATCTGGCCTTCATCCAGAGCCGAACCACCCATGTAGATGGTCAATGCACGCATGTTGTGGATTTCATCGCGCTGACCCGTGTGCGGCACATATTCAGGGTCTTCCAGCACGGCTTGCAGAGCCGCAGGACTGTCCATTTCCCAGACTAGAAGCCGGGCCGCATCTTCCAACGCACCGTCGAGATGGGCGTCGAGGTTGTAACGGTGCAACACCGACATGCCGTGGCGCTCCGTGACTGGGCGGATCAGTTCTTCGTAGTCGATGCGCTCTTGCAGTTCGACGCCGTTGTTGAGGACGACGAAATCGAGCATGATGGTTTTCTCTTGAGCGAACGCGGCACCAGGCGCGAGCAGGGCGGTGGCGGCAAATGCCGAAAAAAAGCGGCGTGTTATTGAAAGCATGTGGGTCTCCATAGGTTTGTCACCGAAGCGGCGATAAAGAGAACCTAAGAAGATCAAAAACGAACCAAAACAGACAATATTGTGGTCGGCTCGTTGCAATAATGGTCCATGTCGCTGCTGAATGATCAGCTCTGAAATCGTCGCCTGTTTTTTGCAATCTGGTCGGCGAAATAGTCAACAAATGCGCGTACTCTGGCCGTGTCTCTCAGGTCGCTGTGCAGAAGAAGCCAAAGCGATCGGTCCTGTCTTGCATCACTTCCGGGAACGCGGACGATGCGGTTATCAGCGTCGCCCAGAAACGCCGGAATCCAGACCATTCCCATACCATTTGCCGCAGCCTCTATCTGCATGAACACTTCAAACAGCGAGTGTCTTTGAGGCGCATTTGGGAATGGAGTGGTCTTGACCCAAGACCCTTCGTCGCCCCACCCCAGCCATTCTGCATTGCTGCCATCACCGATTTGAGGCGTTCCAACTGATTGGAGATAGTCTGGTGAGGCAAATGCTGCAGCCGTGTAATCTACAAGACGTCGGCCGACCACATTGTCATCCACACGGCGCGCGGCCCGGATCGAAACATCGGCCTCGTGACGTTCCAAATCGGAGATTTCGTTCGTCGCGATCACATCGACATCAATCTCGGGGTACTCCATCGCGAAGCCCGCCAATATAGGTGCAAAAAATGCACCCGCAAAAGATGGCGGTATGCTGACAGTGATGCGACCGCGAGGGATATTGTCCTGACCATAGAGCTGTCGTTCCATCTCCAATGTTTGACGTTCGACGCGCTCGGCGTGACTAAGCAGCAACTCGCCCGCAGATGTCAGGCGCAGTCCTGTACCAGACCGTTCGAAGACCCGAGTTTGCAGTGAGTCCTCTAATCGCTCGATGGCACGCCGAACGGTTGCGTGTCCGCTCTTAAGCACTTCAGATGCGGCTCTGAAGCTGCCCGCTCGATGCGTTGCAAGAAAAATTCTCAGCGTGTCCCAATCAAAATTCATGGAGATCCTTCGAAGTGCGCCTGGATCATTTTTGAACCGGGTATCGCCAATATCTTCACTCGCGCAATCATTTTGTGTCAACCAAATTGCGGTCACCAACCATCGACGCATTCCCGCTTCGATCCACGATTTGGAGACCTGAACATGACAAAACTCACATACCTCGTCGCGGCCGCTTCTGCTTCAGCCTTGGCGCTAACCTCATCTGCTTTCGCAGAAAGCCGCACTGAAAACCTTTCTAGCGGCTCAATCATTTCCATCGCCCTGGTGGATGCCAAGCATGAGCACCGCAACGTGTTCATGGACGAGCTTTTTCCATCCGTTTTACCTGCTATCGAAGACGCAGGTGGCCGCCTGGTCGCAACTTTTGAGACCATCGATGTCGAAGAGGGTAACTACACGCCCCAGCACATCATGCTGCTGGAATGGCCTTCAATGGACGCCTTTGAGGCGGCTGCCACCGATCCACGCAATCTTGCCGTCCTGGACCGGCGGGCGGAAGCCATGCGTGACTTCACATTGGGCTTCTTCACCATCCCAGAGGACGTGAAGCTGACCCTAGAAGACGGTGTCGTCTATGAGTTCTTTGCAGGCATCCCGGCAGGACCGGAAACACCGAACCAACTGCAAACCTTCTTCCAGAATGTCATTCCGACCGCGTTGGAATATGGCCGGGTCGACGCGATGCTAATGCAACCGGTGGAAAGTGAACGCAACGGTTACTTCCGTCCGATTGCTGGACTGGCAACCTGGCCCTCGGCGGCCCACTTCGAACAGTTCACCGAGACAACCGTCTTCCGCGAAAACATCGAAGCCTACCGCAACCCGGCCTTTGTGGAACTGGAGCTGATTAATACTTACTTTGTCGAGTGATGTTTGGCCCAAGGGTCTTCGGGCCCGACTGACTTGACCAGAGAGGGGACGTTCTCAGCGGCGCTGAGAGCGTCCTTTTCAGTGCCGTTCCTGCGTTCCGCCGATGAAGTCCGATCGCACATTGATTTCCTCGTGCAGGAACTTGGCAAAAACACGAACCCGTTCCATGCGGCGCAAGTCAGGATGCGTCAGAAGCCAGCCCGGATAAGAATCAACAAGCTTTGCCCCCGGAACCCGAACAAGGCCATGAATCGAGTCACCCATGGGACAAGGGAGTGAAGCCATTCCCATGCCTTGAACTGCAGCTCGGGCATGAAGACTCAGGTTTGGCATTCTCCATTTGATCGGCGCCTTTGGAAAGTTCTCTTTGCGCGCGCGAAGCGACAACGGGCCATCTTCGTGCCAGCCGATCCATTCGGGGCTTATCGGCGTGTCCCCGTCCCAATGTTGAGAGATGTATTCGGGCGAAGCAAATACCGTTTCCCGAAATTCCGGCAGCCGGCGGCCCACGAGGTAGTCGTCGGGCTTATCGGAAAACCGAATAGCCAAGTCGGCATCACGCCGAGAGAGATCGGCCTGTCCATATGTCGAATTCAGCTCGATGGTTATCAGCGGGTAGTCTTTTTGAAACTGTTCCAGCATCGGCAGCAACACGTATTCCGTTACCGGCGGTGGGGCGGTCAGACGTATGTCACCTTGAAGCCGAATGTCACTGCCTATAACGGAGCGCTCCAGTTCCATCATCTCAGCCTCAATCTGCTGCGCACGTGCCAGAATGCGCGCACCAGACGCGTTGGGCACAAACCCGTCCGGGGTGCGATCGAAGAGCTTGGTACCAAAGCGCTGTTCCATGGCGTCGAGCCTGCGCGAGATCGTTGAATGGCTGACCTTTAGGCGTGCCCCGGCAGCTCGGGCAGTGCCTCCGCGTTCCAATGCCAGGAAAATCTGCAGGTCATTCCAATCATTCCGCATTGTCGATCCCTTGGTGCATTTTTGAGCCATGCCCAACGCAAAATTGGCTGTGTCGGTTCGAATTTGATCGACTTACCTTGGCTTTGCAACCTCAAACAGGAGATCAAATATGACCGCCGCCAACGTCACCGAGCGCGACTTTCCGATCCATACAGCGGAGACCGCACCTGATCCGTCAAAGGAAGCCATCAACTGGTATGTCGAGAATTTCGGCATGGTTCCGAACCTCGCTGGCATTCTCGCCGAGAGCCCCGCTCTGCTGACCTCCTATTGGCAGACCCAGAATAATCTGTTGGCCAACGCAGCCCTCAGTCCGCAGGAAATCAACATCGTTCAAACCAGCGTAGCCCATGCCAATGCCTGCCAATATTGCGTGGCCGGTCACACCGCCTTTGGCAAAATGGAAATCTTCGGTAACACCGATGAGCAACTGAATGCCGTCCGCCAGGACAAAGTCTTCGAAGACCCGAAGATGGAGGCCCTGCGTGATTTCACGCTGCTCGTCCTGCGCAATCAAGGCCGCATGGCGTCCAGCCAGCTTCAGAACTTCATCGACGCTGGTTTCTCGCGTCAGGCAGCACTGGATGTCGTGGCCTGCGTGGCAGCCAAGGTGATGTCGAACTATGCCAATCAGATCGCAATGACACCGGTGGATGAGGCTTTCGCACCACTCACCGCCGATCTGCCCTACCGCGAGGACCGCGCAGTTCACACAGCTGCAGTAGCCGCCGAATAAGGGCGGCCGGAACGGGCGCATGCCCGTTCCCTCCCTGCAATGAAAAATCGTCAGGAGAACTCCAATGCAACTGTCCCGTCTCTTCACTTACAGCTTCAATCCGAATGTTGGTCTCTATGATCGCGTGTTCCGCATCATCTCAGGCTTGGCGCTCACACTTCTCCCATTTGTCACTTCCACGGCCGTGCCCATGTGGTTGGCAACGATGATGGCGATCTTCGGGCTTGCGTGGTTGATGACCGGCGCAGTGAGTCGGTGCGGGATGTACTACATGTTGGGTCTATCCACCCGGAAAGGTGGGTGAGTATCATGGCACGTTTCGCCGGAAAATCTGTGATCATTACAGGCGGCAACAGCGGCATCGGACTTGCGACCGCCAAGATGTTCGCCGCCGAGGGTGCCCAAGTCGCCATCACCGGCCGTTCACAAGAAAAGCTGAGCACCGCAAAGGCTGAAATCGGCGGAGATGTTCTGGGCAAGTCGGTCGATATGACCTCTGTCGAAGCCATTGGTTCCTTCGTTGAAGACGTCGCGGCCAAGTACGGCAAGATTGACATTGTTGTCGCCGCTGCAGGCGGTGCGGTCGTGCGGCCTTTCGAAATGATGGACGAGGCTTTGTTTGACGAAGATCTCGATCGGAACTTCAAGGGCGCGTATTTCACCGCGCAGAAGGCCCTGCCTCACGTCCGCGACGGCGGCTCCTTTGTCTTCCTCGGCTCTGCCGCAGGATCAAAAGGCTTTGCCGCAATGACGGTCTACGGCCCGTCAAAGGCGGCCCTCCGCGGCCTGGTACGCTCCTTGGCAACCGAGCTGTCGCCGAAAGGTATTCGGGCAAATGTTGTCTCTCCTGGTCCCATCCCAACGCCAGGTATGGACCGCCTTGGACTTCCGCCTGAGCAGATCGAAGGTGTGAAGCAGGAGTTTGTCCGTCAGGTGCCACTCGCTCGCATGGGCACGGTTGAAGATATCGCCAACGCCATCACATTCCTCGCGTCCGATCAGGCTGCTTACATCACTGGCACCGAACTCGCCGTCGATGGCGGGCACGCCCAGGTCTGATCCAGACGTACAAGGCGTTGCCATGGCGAGCCGACGAATTTCAAAAGGTCCAAAATCATGCGCGCCATTGGCTTTTCAAAGAACCTGTCCGTCGACAATGATGATGTCTTTGAGGTGATCGACCTCCCTGAACCGGTTGCCAAGGAACGTGAGTTGCTGGTGGAGATCGAGGCGGTGTCCGTGAACCCCGCTGATGCCAAACTACGCCAAGTTCTCCCTCCTCTCGAGCAGGGGCACCATGTGCTTGGGTTCGACGCGGTGGGCCGGGTTTTATCAACCGGACCCGGAGTTGCCGAGCTTCAGCCCGGTGATCTTGTTTGGTACGCGGGTGCCTTGGGGCGCCAGGGGTCCAACGCTGAGATGCAGGTCGTTGATGAACGGATTGCGTCCAAAGCACCGACGAATATCACGGCTGAAGAAGCGGCAGCCCTGCCTCTAACGTCGATCACTGCTTGGGAAATCATTTTTGATCGCTTCGGTTTAACTCATCGCGGTGGGGAGGGAAAAACCCTGCTGATCATCGGCGGCGCAGGCGGTGTCGGTTCCATCCCGATCCAGTTGGCGAGACATTTCACCAACCTGACCGTTATCGCTACGGCGTCCCGTCCCAAGACCCGTAAATGGGTCAAGGAAATGGGTGCACATCACATCATCAATCATGCGCGTGATATGAAGGCACAGCTCGAAAGGAAGAAGATCAAAGTAGATCTGATCGCGGGCCTCACAGCGAGCGAAACGCATTTTCCAGCCTACGCAGACATAATTGAGCCTCAGGGCAAACTTGTCCTGATTGACGACCCGGACGCCCAAAAGATCGACATCTCCCTTCTCAAGACGAAGTCCGTCGCGCTGATCTGGGAGTTCATGTTCACCCGCCCAATGTTCAGTACATCGGATATGCACAAACAAGGCATCTATCTCGGGCAAACCGCCGCGATGATCGAAGACGGCACCCTGAAAACCACGGCGACTAAGAATTTGGGGCCTCTCACGGTTGGGACGCTGCGCAAGGCGCACGCGATCGCAGAGAGCGGCAAAGCCGTGGGCAAAACTGTTCTCGGCAAACCCCAAATCTGATCCATTCACACTGAAAGGCCATTCCCATGAACAGTTCAATCAATCGCCGCGATCTCTTTAAAACTGCCGTTCTCGCCGCTGGTGCTGGTGTCACGCTTCCGGCGCCGATGGCTCAAGCCCGGACCGTCACGGATAATGCGCCATATGGCCTCGAAATCTCGGCTAGGTTCCCGTTTGAAAAGAAGCGGATCTCGGTGAATGGCTCTGAAATGGCCTATGTCGATGAAGGTGATGGCCCTGTGGTTCTCTTTCTGCATGGCAACCCGACGTCATCTTACCTTTGGCGGAATATCATTCCTTACGTGCAGGGCGATTATCGGGCGATTGCCCTCGACCTGATCGGCATGGGCGACAGCGACAAGCCCAAGATCGGGTATACTTTCGAAGAACATGCAACGTATCTCGACGGTTTTATTGAAGCCCTCGGACTAAGCGATATCACTCTCGTAATTCACGATTGGGGATCTGCCCTGGGGATGCGCTATGCGCGACTTAACCAGGACAACGTGCGCGCCATGTCCTTCATGGAAGCCATTGTCCCACCCTCGATGCCCGTCCCGAGTTATGAAGCCATGGGCGAGACCGGCGAATTGTTCCGCGCCCTGCGCACACCCGGGCAGGGCGAGCAAATGGTTCTGGACGGGAATTTCTTTGTCGAAGAGGTTCTGCCCAACTTTGGCGTGTCACGCGCCATGACAGAGGAGGAGATGGACGCTTACCGAGCGCCATACCCGACGCGCGAAAGCCGTCTGCCCACCCTGCAATGGCCACGCGAGATTCCCATCGGCGGTGAGCCCGAAACCACGACGACCGAGATCGTCGCTAACGGCGAATGGCTCTACGCCAGCAAGATTCCGAAACTGCTTTTCTATTCCACGCCCGGTGTTCTGACCCCCGAACCGGTCGTCGCTTACATGGTGCAAAACGTGCCTAACCTGGAAGTCCGCTTCCTTGGGCGTGGCTTGCACTTCCTCCAAGAAGACCACCCCGACTTGATCGGGGCAGGCATCCACGACTGGCTTCGCCGCAACGCATACTGATCGTCACATAAAACAGAAAGACCAAGACCATGAATATCGAACTATGGGCCCTGCTTGTCGCGGGCATCATGACCTACCTGACCATCCTGTTTCAACAGCTCAACATGTCTGCCTCCCAAGGCAGCGCTTACAGCTTGTCCAATCGGGAAACGCCAATTGAGGAAACGCCTCTGGCGGGCCGCCTCCGTCGCGCAGCGAAGAACGGGACCGAAGCCGTTGCGGTCTTTGCGCCCCTGGTGATCGTCAGCCAAATCGAAGGTGTCTCCAATGCCTGGACCGAGTACGCGGCAATCGCCTTCATGATTGCGCGGGTGCTCTACTTGCCAGCCTACGCGATGGGCCTTGTACCGATCCGCACAATGGTTTGGTCGCTGGGCTTCTTTGCTCTGCCTTTCTACGTCGCCGGCTTCTTCATTGGCTACTGATGTCACATTCGGGTCGGGCCGCATGATGCTGGCCCGACCTTTCGATTTTGAAGGAGCCGCGGAATGAAGCATGAAGATTTTGTAGCCAGACAGAAGCACATCACGCTTGATGCTGTTGCGCACATTCCGATCGACATCGCTTATTCGGACCTGGGCGAAGGCCCGCTACTGATCGTGATGCACGGCATCCCCACCTGGTCATTCCTCTACCACGAGGTCTTGGATCGTTTGGCCAAAACCAACCGTGTTATTGCTCCGGATTTCATCGGGCACGGTATGTCTGATCAGCGGGACCTGTTCGATCGATCCCTGCGCGCGCAAAGAGATATGATCGTCTCACTCATGAACGCGCTGGACATCAGCAACGCCGCGTTGGTCGGTCATGACACTGGGGGCGGTGTTGCTCTCATCATGGCCATTGAAAATGCCGAGCGTGTGGACAAGCTCGTGCTCTCGAATACTGTTGCATATGATAGTTGGCCCATAGACGACATGATCAGCGTTGGTCATCCAGACTGGGCGCGGAGGCCTAACGCAGAGATCCGCGAGTTTCTAGTCGGTGGTTTCGATGATGGCCTGTCGCGCAAGGAGCGCCTAACCAAAGAATTCGTCGAAGGCATCGTTGCGCCTTACATCACTGATGCAGGCAAAGTTAGCCTCGCGCGCAATGCATCAGGCCTGAACACCAGCCACACGACCATGTTGGTTGGGCGTCACCACAAGATTTCTGCGAAAACGTTGCTTGTCTGGGGCGAAGACGACCCTTGGCAACCCATCTCGGATGGAGAACGCCTTGCCAACGACATCCCGGAGGCCAGGCTGGTTCGCGTCAGAAACGCTTCTCATTGGATTCCACAGGATGCACCGGATGAATGGCTTTCCGCCGTCCAACCATTTGTCAGTGCGCCAGCCTGACGCTGCCACCAATCACAAAAAGGAACGCCATGATGACGCTCACTGTTTACGCCGACTCAACACCCAATCCCTACAAAGTGACCATTCTGCTGGAATCCCTAGGTCTGGACTATGACTTGGTACATCTTGATTTTTCCAAGAACGAACAGAAAACGCCTGAGTTCTTAAAGATCAATCCGAACGGCAAGGTGCCGGTCTTGGTCGATGATGGTTTCACCGTGATCGAATCCGGCGCGATCCTGATGCATCTGGCTGAGAAACACGGACGCTTCCTGCCCAAAGATGTGCAGAAAAAGTCTGAAACGTTGCAATGGCTCATGTGGCAGATGGCGGGCCTTGGTCCAGTGTTTGGTCAGCTCCTCGTTTTCGCCGTTGCTTTTGGCAATGAAATGCCCCGCGCAACCAAACGCTACCAGGCAGAGGTTCTGCGCCTTCTGAGTGTTCTGAACAGCGGCCTAGAAGGCAAGGACTGGGTTGCAGCGGGCGAGCACACCAATGCCGACATGGCCATTTGGCCTTGGGTTCGCATGACTGAGCGGGCGCAAATTCCGCTCGTTGACATGCCCAACCTCAAGCGCTGGTACGAGCGGCTGGGACAAATGGATGCCTACATCACAGGCGTCGAAATACTCGGCGACAAACCAGAGGAAACGCGGATGAAGGGCTTTTTTGGTGCCACCGTCGGCGTTGGTTCCTGAAATGAATGGACAGGAGTATCATCTTGTCTTCGACTGTTGAACTTGCAACCTGTCGCGAACGATCGAACAAAAAACTTCTTCCCGAAATGCGCCGCATTCTGGAAGAGGTGGCAGCCGATCTCGATGAGAAGAAGGCGGGCGAGTACGCTGTTGGTGTTGGGACCAATTCCCTGACACAGCTCTGACCAATCACTTCGGACAGCGCTCGAGGTTCCATCGGAGTTTGATTTCGAGTTCTCCATCACGAACATTGGCTGCAGTCCTGCGCATCGGTAGGTACTGACCCTAAGCCGTGATTCACTCGTAGCAGCCCGTGCTGTGATGCGCCCCGTCAAACCGGACCCTCGCTGCAGGCATGCGACTTAATTCTTCGGAAGTTGCTGGAGCGGAGAGGCCACCAGTCTCCATTAAACAATGTAGTCTGCTTGTATCAGAATGATCATTCTGCTACTGTGTTCAAATGCCACGCTCCACGTCGTTCACCTCCGAAGAACTTGCCGACCGCGCGCTTCAGCACTTTTGGGCTAACGGCTTTCATGCGTCGTCGATGGACGATCTGGTGAGGGCTACAGGGGTCAGTCGTCATGGCATTTATGCCAGTTTTGGTGGGAAGAAGACTTTGTTCTTAGCTTGTTTCGACAGGTACCAAACGGCCGTTGTGACACCCGCGTTCAAGGTGGTGGAGGCGCCGGGTGCAACCCTGGAAAGCGTCGCAGACTACTTTGAACGACAAATCTCACTGGGCGAAAGCATGGGGCTCCCTGGGTACGGGTGCTTTGTGGCTAACTCCGCTACAGAGGTTGCACCAGATGACCCCGAAGTTATGGAACAGGTGGCCCTGCACAACAGCAGGCTAAGGCGGGGATTTGCCTCGAACCTGCAAAACACTTCACCCGAGCTCGACACTCAACAGGCGATCCAACTGGCCAACGTCATGGTCATTTTTACAAACGGCTTGTGGACCATGTCGCGAAGTGTGAGCGACGGCGATGAGTTGCGTCAGGCAGTCCAGAACTTTCTCACTCTCCTAACGGAAAACTTGAAATGAGTATGATTGCTCAGACACCGGTTGCCACCAGTCGTTTCGCGTCGTTTAAGATGGCGCTTATTGCCAACTTCATTTGGATCAATGTCTCGGAAGTTTTTCGCTATTTCGTTTTTGTGATGCCAATGATGCGAGACGCCTTTCCGATGGTGCCAGACGTCGCTCCAATGAATCTCCCGGTGTTCATGATTTGGGGCTTTTGGGATACGGTCATGGTTCTCACTGCGACAGTGTTACCTTGGATGGCAATGAGGGTGTTTGGGGCCTGCGCTTTCCGCGCCGTCCTCTATGGCACCGGAGTTTGGCTGGCAGTTTTCGTGATCCTTTGGCTGGGCCTTTACAACATGAACATGGCGACTCTTGGCATCTTAGCCATCGCGCTTCCCTTGGCTTGGGTCGAAATGGTTGTCGCCTCACTGATTGTGTGGTGGCTCATCCCGCTCAACACGCGCCTGGCGTCAACGTGAGGCTTGCCTGGGACGCGGGGAAGAGGGCTCGGGACGTACTATTTGGGTGTCGTTGGTCAGCGACAAGAGGTCAGCCATGTTCACCGCCCGTTTGTCGAACGGTGAAGCATGCCGCCATGCCGAAATCAATCGGTCCTGATACTAGTTCGACTTGTAGGCCACCATCGAAACTTCAACCAGTATTGGCGCCCCAGGTTTACCGCCGGGAAGCGCGTTGACCGCGATTGCCGCGCGGGATGGTGGCATGTCGCCTTCATTCCAGTAGGTTGCGTAGACCTCGTTGAACCCGCCATAGAGCGAGATATCGGAGAGATAGACCGTCGTGCGCACCGCGTCATTGAAACTGTAGCCTGCTTCGTCCAGCACAGCCTTGAGGTTTTCCATAACAATCTTTGATTGATCTTGGATGTCGTTCTCGCCGTCAGCAGCGTGGGCTGGCAGAGCGCCTTTCACATACGGGATTTGACCGGCCACATAGAGAAAGCCGTTGTCGGTCTTGATACCCGGCGTGTATGGCGCGATCGGAATGTTGCCTTCCGGATAGATACCGGTGCGAGCTTGGTCGGCGGGTGCTGCACTGGCGGCCAAGATAGCCAGTACAACAGTGGCCGAAGCAATACGGTTCTTCATTTTGAGATCCATTCTTTTTTGGGAATTTTTACTTCGCGGCTTCGATGATCATATCCGCGACAAATTTGGGCTGGGACACCGCGACGGCGTGGCTGGCATCAACTTCTCGGGCGATGGCGCCGATTTTCTTGGCAAACTGACGCTGCAATTCTGTCGGCGTCATGTAGTCTTCGCCCGCGATGACATAGAAGCTGGGCTTGTGCTCCCAGGCTGCATGGCTGACCGGTTCCCCAAGGGCCTTGCTGTTCAGAAGCCCTTGCGTAGCAGCCATGATTTCCGCTTCACCTCTGGGTACGTCATGTGCAAACAGGTTTGCCATCGCGTCATCTGGTAGGAAGAAATAGCCGGCCTCGTCCTGTTGCAAGGCCGCGATCCCGGGGGCTGGGAACTTGTCCAACTCAGCTGCTTCACCAAGGCTTTGACCTGCATCGGGTGCGTAGGCGGCGACGTAGACCAGCGACTGAACTTTGTCGTTCAAACCGGCCTCTGTGATGACTTGGCCACCCCAGGAATGGCCAACGAGAACAACGGGACCCTTTGCGCGGCTGATGGCTCTGTCGGTAAAGGCGACATCACCAGCCAGTGAGTCCAGCGGGTTTTGTACCGAGATCACTTCGAGTCCGGCCTGTTCCAAGAAGGGTGTGACTTCCGACCACGCCGAGCCGTCGGCAAAAGCGCCATGAACGAGGACCACGGACTTCGCCGTCAGCTGGGTACCGTCGGCTGATGCGGAATTCGTCAACACGGTTGCGGCAACGAACGCGGATGTCAGGGCAGCTTTGATAGTCATTTGCTTATCCTTGTGAGCTATTAAATAGTGTGCAAAGTAATAAGCCATCTCAATGATAGAGTCTACAAATAATTAGGGGGCTACATTTTTGGCTGGGATGCACTTGTACTTTGAGATGCCGCCGACCTCCCGAGGGTCAGGCCGTCAAGACATTCCAAGACGGATGGCGTTCAGCTCTTTGATCAACCTCTGCGCCTGATCGCCGTCCACGTTGACGATGCAGCCCAAGCGTTCAGGAATATCCCCAGCTTTGTCCCGCAGCGCTTTACCGGCATCTGTCAAGGACACCACAACGGATCTTTCGTCTTTCTTGCTGCGGGTTCGTGTGACAAGGCCAAGCGTTTCCATGCGTTTGATCATTGGCGTCGCGGTTGCACCTTCGATTTCCAGTTTCTCCGCGATCTGTTGCACTGCTAGGTCACCATGCTGCCAAAGAACGAGAAGGGTCAGGTATTGCGGATAGGTCACGCCCAGGTCTCCCAAGAGATCGGCATAGGCCTTGGTGAACGCGCGTGAAGTGGCGTAGAGTGCAAAGCAAAGCTGATCTTGCAGCAGTGGCGCTTGGGGTGTTGATCCATCAGGCAATGCAGATGTTCCTCGAAATATCGTGCACTTTTTTCTAGTAGGCTAAGACTTCCGGCACAATAGGGGCCTTTCGCGCGGTTGTAGCGAGCGAACGGAAAGTTCGCGTTGGCTAAGTTCACGCTGTCCCGCATTTTACAGATGCGGCGAATGGCGGGAATGTGGCTCGACCACAAAAATTGAACCGTTGGGTCGGATGCCAGGGCTTTGGGTCAGCAAGCTGCCACAGTCGATGCCTTTGGTGGTGCGTAGCGCCGTTAGAAGCATCAACGGCAAATCCTAGAAGAGCTTACTGACGGGGTAATTTGGCCGCATACTTTGCGAGCAGGATCAGATGCTGAGAAAACAGTTTTTGTGCAGATGGCCAAAGTTGGCTGTCCGGCATATGCGAATTCAAGCCAGTTGGACGGCGACAACGACCCCCGGACCAAAACAGTCTCGGTGGTGAGCGCCTAGCAAATGCCAAAACCTGGGAAAACTGGAACTCGGCAAACGAGTCTCTTAATTTGTCCGACTTGCTGATAGCTCTCGACCTAAATGAGCCCGATCTTGCCTTTCCGATGGCCTTTTCCTCCCGCTGTGCCACTGCGGTCGATCAGGTTTCCTTTGGCTGTTGACGAGGCAATGAAAGCATTCCCGCGCAGACAACTGCGGAAATACCAAAAAATGAGAGTACATCAGGCAGTTCGTGAAAAACCACGGCGCCCCAAATCAAGCCGAAAACAAGATAGCTGTAGTCAAACGCTGCCACGGTAGCGGGCGGACCGTTCTGATATGCAAGAGCGGCTCCGACGCTGCCAACAAGGATTATTGCGGAAAGCATGGCGACAACACCCAAGAGCTTCATGTCTAGCTCTTGCCACGGGCCAAAGATGAACGAACCGTCTTGCCCTGCAAAAACACCCAAACCCGCACCTGTTAGGATAAACGCAATGTTTAGTGCCAGTGCCAGTGCAAACGGGTTGTCTTTTCTGCACTTATGAGCGGTTAGGACCATTGCGCATGCATAAAGAAGCGCCGCAAGTAGCGGCAGCAGTGTCGCTAAGTTAAATCCTGAAGCGTCCGGTCGAAGAACCAGAAGAACTCCTGCAAAGCCCAAAACGACTGCTGTCATCACAGCTTTAGGCGGCCTTCGTCGGTTCAGCAACGCAACGAGCAGAGTGATCATGATCGGCGCCGTATAGTACGCCGCAGCAGCGAGGGAGAGGGGCATAAAGGGTAAAGACGAATAGTAGCAAAGCCACATTGCGACCAACAGAAGCGAGCGCACAACTACCCATCCAATGGATTCAAACGATACTTTGCCAGCGCGATACGCAAGCACGCAAAGGATCGGTAGCGCCAATGCCGATCGAAGGACGTACATTTGCCAAAGTGGTAAGCCAAGTCCTGTAACTTTTATTATGGCGTCGCCCAGAGACAAGAACAACACAGCAGTGACAATGGCCATCACAGCAAAGCCAGTTCGATATTTAGGTGGCGCTTCGGTCATGACTTCCTCTTGCCTGCGCGCGAAGGTGCGTTACCCCCATACGCCGCAAGCACTGCGCCAACGAAGTAAACTGCCAGACCCGTCATCGTCGCGGACGCGTATGCCACCCGACCTTCCATGAGTTGCAAAAAAAACACGAAAAGAGGTCCCAGAGCAGTAACTGCCGCAAGAGACAATGATGGCATCAGGGAGATAGCCTTTTGCATTGCGAATACCGGGAAAGCGATGACAGCTACCCCGACAAGAACGATGAATAATAGGCCAATGGGCTCAAAGCCCCCCTTGTCATCGAGCCCAAACGCAACTGCCAACAATGCGATCAACACATATAGTGGGAATCTTAGACCGTACTGGGCAAACGGGGCGACCCCCAGGCGATCCAACCGCTGACTATAGATCATCATGAATGCCAGGCTGATGGCAGATATGACGCTAAGCACAACGCCGATGAGAGCCGCAATTGTGTTGCCTCTGACGAAGCCCGAGCGCCCAAGCAAGGTGATCGCTGCAAGATACACGACACCGGCTACTACTATCGCCAGGCCCAGGGCTTCAACTTTGTTGCGCAACCCTGATGCTTCCGGAACTCGCATGATCGACGCGACAACTATGGTCGCAGGTATCAAGCCGGAGAAGATTGTGAATGCTACAGTTGGCTCGATGAGTTGCAATGCATAGAAATAGGAGACCCAAACAACCGCAGTTGATAGGTTCAATCCTAAAAGACTACTGCTGTTTGCCCATGCAATCTGGAGTTGAGAGGGGGTAAACACGTTGGCCCACAGAAGCGTTCCAAAGGCGGTAGTGCCAAAGACCGCCGCGCCAACAAGGAAGGAATCGTAGCTTTGGAAGACTCCGCCGAAAAACACTGCCTGCACTGCCTCCAGCAATACAAAGGATAACGCCCAGATCAGACCGCGCAATTGACCACTCGTCATCTTACTTCTCCGCTCTACTGATGTGACGTGCTGCCCAATGCCTCAGTCGAAGGTCTTGATCGCTGTGTGTGTCTGATCAGACTCTTGAGATGACAAACTTCACTATGAACTCAAAAATGCGGCCATGAACAAACTCGCGTTGAAACTGGACAGCGAAGCAGATTTCTGGATTTTCGCCACCTTCCTTAAGCAACTGGACTGCTGTTGGCCTGCAGAGAGGAAAAACGTCCATCGGCGCAGAAGCCGGGATGAAACTTTGATTGGCATCGACGCCCTGAATTGGAATAGTTGGGTACTGTCCCAACTCAACTATCTGCACTTCGGTGGATCCTGACAGGGTTGGCTGAACAACTGCCTGAAGGAACTCCGGCGCAATTGCGACTACTCCGTTTATACGATTGTCGCGAACCGTTGTCTCGAGGTCGCGATGGTCCTCCGCGGAAATGTTTGCCAGAATGGCACCTAACCAATCACAATCGGCGTGGGGCTTCTCTACATTTGGGTCGCATTCGGCGGCTACCCGATCAGCATCCAGTGACATTCCGGCGACTCTGAGCGCGACAGTGCCACCAAGCGCAAAACCGACGACGACAGTGTGATCTGAGTCAATCCGTTGGCTCCAAGCATCATCTGAGTGTAAAAAGTCCAGAGCTCGTCTAAGATCTTCAGCACGCACCCGGATTTCGCGCATCGCGAACTCCGGATCATTGAGATTTGGAGAGTTAACTTCCACGGCTATGAAGCCGTTTCGTGCCAAACGTGCGCCAAGCCAAGCCCCGCTATCCTTTGCAGAGCGATACCCACCGTGTGACAAAAGCACCAAGGGACGCGGACCTTCCGCTGGAACCGCGTCAACAACTGCCTGCGATCCCACGAACACCGCGTTTCCAGCAAATTCGATTGTGTCAGTCTGTTCAGTTGGAAACCAAACTGTAAGCTGCAGTTTTCGAAGTGTATCGGATTGAAGCACTACAATAGTCACTCCGGCCTGATTTTGATTGTAGCAATTGGCACAAGTCAACAGGGCAAGCGAGAGAATAAGACGGAGCATAATTTGCGCCCTGCGTTGTAGCTATTTGTGCGTCTGCCACTCGGGAATGAGCGGGACGTTTCATTGCCGTAGTACACCCATAGGTGGCGATCAAATATCTCGCAAAAATCGAAACCTGTGCATTTGAAGAACCGGTTCGGAGATGAACAGTGGGTTACAGTAAGGATGCGAGATCAAGACAACTGTTGGGCCATGTAAATCAAATGACGGATGAGATCGGTTTCTACCCTCATTCTTCAGGCAGTGTTTGTCGCAGTTGTGAGCCCCGGGCCAGCAACCTTAGCCACCTCAGATACGTCGATGCGAGCAGGTTCGAAGGCCCGACTGGCGGTGTCGTGCGTTAAATGATCGGCTTTCTCGTCCGGTCTGTTTCGACAGCACCAGGCTTGGCCGCCGTCATGAGGACAAATGTCTGGACCTTCGAGGCGGTGTGCTATTTTGGAACGGTGTGCCTGATATTTTTTGTTCAAACTGGGCAGCTCAGCACTCGTTGAGAAACAGCTGCAGATTGCTCCAATGTAAGGTTTGGAGAATAGCGCTCCACCTGACGAACCCGAAAGCAGTCCTGCCTTTTGCCGCTCTTTATTCGCTTGGCGTGCCAACCACTGCCACTGTTGCGCAACTAATTACAGTCGTTGTCGCGGCTGTCGCGATACAGAGTTGCTTTGAGTTTTTCGGGTAGGCTTTGCCATTATCAACCGAAAAAATGACGTGCTTCCATATGCAACTGAGGTGCTTGTTGGAAAGGCTCTTTGTGCTTGGTTTCGGGCTTTCCGGTGTCCGGTTCTAGCTGCTCGTTTTTCGTAGATCCCTACCGTACAATGATGCTCAACATCGGCTCGCTCACGCCAACGCATCGGTGCGCTTCAAGGAAAATCAGTTTCTCAAAAGTTCCGGATTGGAACTTTCGATCCAGACATGGAGGTCACTTGAGTTAAAGTCTGCACGACTGAGTACATCGAAGTCGATCCTGGGAGGAACCAAGGTGTCATTAAGTGCGCTTGACTTGCTTATACCCAGAACAACGACATCGGCCATCTCGTCGGCGTGTGAAAGCCATCAGATTTTCGTACGTCGTGCTCCGTCGACGGTCAGGGGCATTCACCCGGAAATGTCCTGTTTGGGGACAGCAAAACTCGTTTGTGATCCTCGGGACGCAAGCTCGCTTCTTGAGGCATTTAATGGCATTGGACGCGGCGACGTGGTTGTGGTCGATAATCGCGGACGCGTGGACCATGCATGTCTTGGTCAACTCTTGGTTCTTGAAGGAATGGCGGCCGGGGCGTCAGGGTTCATCGTCTGGGGATGTCACCGTGACCATTTGGCTTTGCGGACAATGGGATTCCCCGTTTTCAGTTGCGGCCCAGTTCCAAACGCCTTTCCAACAAACCGCCAGCACGAACTACGAGATTCGAGGTCGGTTGCATTTATTGGCGAGGCTGCAGTCACCGACAATGACATCGTCTTTGCCGACGAGGACGGAGTTCTCTTTCTCTCTGGGCATCAACTTGATTCGATATTGCCGCTCAATACAGCTCACATCTGGCCAACAGCTAAAGCTGGCTTCCACAACAAGATGCAAGATTACAAGAGGTTGGCAAGATGAACGAAGTGCTTCAGGTAGTCATCGAAATAGATCACCTTGTTCTCACGGTTTGCGATGTTGCTAAAACGTGTGAATTCTACAGCACTGCGCTTGGAATGGAGGTTGTAGAATTCGAGGAGGGCGGCAGGGCGCTGGCCTTTGGAAGACAAAAAATCAATCTCCACGAGGTGGGAAAGGAATGGGAACCCGGAGCAGGGCGCCCAACGGCAGGCAGCGCAGATATTTGCCTCGTTACCTCTTGGCCAATGTCGCAACTCACTGAACACTTCCGGGCGCTCAAAATCGACATTGAAATCGGTCCAGTGCCTGGAACGGGTGCGCAAGGGGATATCGTTTCAATCTACATTCGTGACCCGGACGAAAATCTGATTGAGATTTCAAGCTATCGGTTCGTCGATGAGTAAACACACAACGGTGCAAGTGCTCGTGAAAGGCCCTCTGATCATGGTTCATGCGTTTCTTTTGAGCTTAACGATCGTGTTTCCAACGATTGCCCAGAACGATGTGATCACTAAGATCGGTCGTTCGACCTTCTCTTATCTGGGCCATGGTCGATGACGGTTATGGGACACTGCGATGATATTCCAACAAGACCCAATACTGATATCGACCCTTGTCGGAAAAGCGTTCGAGCAGCGGTTTCGCGAAGACTGATACTTGGTGGAATGGCGTCGGCCTTCCTGCCACATTTGGTTCAGGCACAAGATGCCGTAACACCCCCCGCCACGATAAACGACGGATGGCAAGTTGTCAGCCTGACTGAAGCCAACCTCGATCCGGAAATGGTTCGCGAATTGACTAACTCAATCGATGCAGGTGTCAGTTTTCCAAACATTCATGCGGTCCTGGTGGAACATCGAGGGCGGCTCGTACTCGAACACTATCGACCGGGCCTTGATTGGGCATTCGAAGAACCGCTCGGCGTCGTGGAACACGGCCCCGCAACGCGGCATGACATTCGTTCCGTCACAAAAAGTGTCACTTCACTTCTCCTCGGAATTGCCCTTGCAGGGGCTTCGGAACAAGCGCTCTTTCAGTCAATCACAGATCTCCTTCCATACAGAGACGATTACGGGAATCACCTGGATAGGATTACACTGCATCACGTCTTGACGATGACTGCTGGATTGGTCTGGAATGAGACAATTGTTCCCTACAACGAACGGAACGATTTCATTCGGCTTTTGACCCGACCCGACCCAGTTGATTTCGTTTTTTCCAAGGGCATGCTCGAGACGCCGGGTAGCCGTTGGACATATAACAGCGGCCTGACCGAACTCACAGCTGGCGTGATTGAAAACCTCGTCGATGAGGCTTTTCCAGATTTTGCTCGGACGGCGCTTTTCGAACCTCTTGGTATCACAGACTATGAGTGGAGCCTGCCACCCGCTTGGGGGCCTGACAGCTTCCCAAGTGCTTCGGCGGGCCTCCGCATGCGCGGACGGGATCTCGCAAAAATCGGTTCGCTGGTCCTGCATGACGGCGCGTGGAAGGGTCGCCAAGTCGTGCCCCTCGATTGGATTCGAACATCGGTTTCTCGCCATGTGCGCGATACCCCTTGGGGCCATTCGGGTGTCTATGGTTACGGCTACTTTTGGTTCCCAGGAACGCTTTTGAGCGGCCACGACGTGATCCGTGCGTCGGGCTGGGGCGGGCAGTCTATCCATGTCCTCCCGGAATTGGGACTTTCAGTCACGATCTTTGCAGGAAACTATGGAGAAGGAGGAACCGACCTGGGTGAGCGGATTGTAGGTCGGCTCATCAGCGCGCTCAATTTAACGTAAATCAAAAAAGGAAAACGAATGATCGGTGATGTGAATTTGATTGCAATTCTTCTTATGGCCCTCGCCGCCAGTCTCAGCCCCGGGCCTGCGTCGCTCGCAATTGCTGGAACCTCAATGGCCAGAGGACGCAAGGACGGCCTTCTTCTTACTGCAGGGGTTATGGCGGGCTCTCTGGCGTGGTCAATAGCCGCCGCCCTCGGGCTTGGTGCCATCATGCTGGCTCACAGCTGGGTTTTTGAGATTATACGTTATGCGGGTGCGGGATATCTCTTGTTTCTGGCTTGGAAGTCTGCTCGATCCGCATTGTCAAGGAAGGACGTTGTGGTCAACTCAATCAACGGGACGCCGACCGCTCTTGTCCTGCGCGGTCTCGCCATCCACATTACGAACCCTAAGTCGATCCTATTCTTCGGGGCAATGTACTCTATTGGCATTCCATCCAATGCAAGTGCGGTGGAACTTGCAATCGTTGTCGCAGCTGTTGGGTTCCAAGCCACGCTTGTTTATGCAGGATACGCGCTCCTGTTCTCTGCGCCATCAATGACCAAAATATACTTAGGATTGCGCAGATGGTTCGAAGGTGCATTCGCGCTTGGGTTTTCCTTTGCGAGTTTCAAAGTGGTGACAGCGCGCTTGCAATGAGCGGGCGCGCAAGGGTGTTTGATCTCCGCCGGCCTTTCATTCCATTGGCTTGAAAAAGGTTGTCTTGGGCATTGAGATCACTTCGATTTATTCAAGGGAGTTCGATGTGAGTAGCTTGCCGAACCTTTGGTCTGGTGACTGAGCTTCCACTGAAAGCTCAGCGCGTTCCCTAAGAATCCAACACGGTGTTTGCTGAATCAAGTTTGAGTTGGCGGAGATTGCTTTTGAAAGTGATTTTAGACGTGACCTCAAACCTCAACTTTAAGATGCTTTGTCCATCAAAGCCGCTCTTAGAAGAAACAGCTCAATCGCGCACAAAACTGCCAAGAGAAGTGCGAGCGAGGACCATCCCAGAGTTTCGGCAATCGTCCCAATGGCGGGCGGCCCGAGAAGTGCTCCCAGCCCGCCGAATTGAGTGAGCAACCCGTTCGCTGCACCGACTTGACCAGTGCTCCCATCAGTTAAGCGCGGAACAACCGCAAAGCACATCGCTACGAGGATCCCGACAAAGAAAAGCACGATGATGCATCCGAACATGGAGGCGATCCAATTCACGGAACTGAAACCCAAGATCGCACCCATGGCCGCGCAAAAAGTTGAGCAAAGAAAAAGCGTCCGGTCTGTCACACTTGAGCTCAGCTTTCCGTAGAAAAGGTTCCCCATCAGACTGCTGAGAGCGATGACACCGGCCAATACACCGGCCCGAGCGATGGAAATTCCAAACTGGCTGGAGAGAAAGAGAGGGAGCATACTCACGATTGCAACCGACAATACTGTGGTGATCAGAAAGGCGAGAGCCAGTGCCCAAAGTGATTTTGGCAGTGAGCGAAGGGTCTCCACAAACCGGATTTCACCGACCTCTCCAGATCGTATGGCGGGGAGGAATCTGGTTGCAACCATCGCAGCGACTGCCGTGAGAGCGCCGCAGAACGCAAACCAAACGCGCCATCCCGTCTGCTCAGCCACCCATCCGCCAAGTGTTGAGGCTGCACTCAACCCGACTATGAAAAACGTACCCCAATAGGCCAGCGCTTTCGCGCGTTTTTCGGGAGCAGTTGTTGCCGCAATCACCGTCGGAGCGGCTACGACCACGGCCAGGTATGCCAAACCTTCCAGTGCCCTCAGAAACAGGACCAGCCAGAGATTTGGCGCCACGGCCGTCAAAAGGGTCAATATTGCCAACGAGAGCGCTCCAATCGAGAGCGATTGATGCAATCCAACAGCAACGACCAACAATCCCGCCACGACGCCAAAAAGGGCAGACGCTAGCGTTATCAGAGACACAAGCCATCCAAATTCGACGAACCCAACACCAAGGCTTTCTGACAAAAGTTCGAACGTGGGAGAGATGCGACCGACCTGAAGGGCGGCCAGAACGCTCAAAATATATACTACAATCCAAACAGTTTTGCTGTTGGCTTTAGCTGCCAAGCCAGATGTCGAATACGTTGTCACTTTTTAGGTTCCGTCATCTTGATCTTTCGTAACATCTCAATCGGCCTCTCAAAGCAAATCGTGATCGGAGCCATGGAGGCTCAGATGTGTCCGAAAGCTGTAGTCGGGTAGAACCCTCTGGACACTTAAAAACGCCGGAAAATAAGTTTGCGCACGCAAAGAACTGCCAGCGCACATCGCGCCAAAGACTCTGTCCTTCCGCTCTCTGATCGCTAGTGCTGAAGGCATGACGTTTTCAATCCTGTCGCCCGGTACAACAACGATCCCGTCGGCATCAGCCACCACAAAGTACTCGCTGAGATAAAACGGGTTGGGCGTCGCACGATTGGGGTCACCGAGTTGAGAAATGCCGTCTTCAACTCGATCGTCGGAAAGACCAAATATCGGTAAGCAAGCAGCCTTCAGCGGAAACCGGGGCAATTTATTGGCAAGCAGGAGGAGCCCCCCTACCTCGGCTTCTTCAAGTGTTTGCAGGTCGGAGAACCGTAATTCCGGAACACAGAAAGGCACCATGACAACATCACGTGGAACGGCGGCTTGCATCGCACTGTTTAACCAATGACCACCGCGCATAGGTTCGACTACGACAAGGCGTCCGGAACATCGTATTGACGGATTTGGGGGTGCCAGCGAAGCGATGAAACAACCAGTAGATCCGCCGCAGACTGTGCAAGCGTCGGCAAGATGACTGCTTGCCAGAGTTGAAAGTCGAACAAGCGTATTTTCGTGACTTGCCGGTGCAGGAATGGCCGAGGTTCGGTGATTTCGAGTCTTGTCCATGCCCTGATCCTAGACATCCAACATAAATTCGATTATTAAATATGTATGGTATTATAGTTTCGAAAATCGAAAGAGATGATTAGAAATTTTGACATTGATGCGTTGAGAACGATGGTTGTGGGCGTGGAACTTGGGAGTTTCACCCGGGCTGCGTCCGAGTTGGGACGATCTCAATCAGCGATCAGCATGCACATCAAGAAATTGGAAGACAGGGCGGGCAAGTCGCTGTTCACCCGGCATGGTCGTGGCTTGGTACCAACTGAAGCCGGCGAACAACTGCTGTCCTATGCGAAGAAAATCATCGCGTTGAACGATGAAGCTGCAATCGCCATGGGCGTTGGCGAGGTCGAGACCACGGTAAAGCTCGGTCTACCTCAGGACTTCTTTGACGTCATCTTGCCGAAGACTGTGTCGATGTTTTCCGATGAATACGAAAACGTACACGTCGATGTGAGAGCAGGACGAAACTTCTCTCTGGAAGAAGACGTCTACTCTGGGCGAATCGATGTCGCGATCGCGTTCTTTCCTGCAGGCTCCAAGGGCCACGGTGAGTTGATAGCTGAAATGCAAACGCGGTGGATTGCGCCCAAAGGTGATATCTCTGCATTCGCGGATGAACGGAAAATACCTCTTGTTTTGTACGATCACCCTTGCCTTTTTCGAACCAACACGCTCAAGGCGCTTGAGCAGGCACGCCGGCATTGGCGGGTGGTTCTGACAACACCAAGCCTATCAGGGATTTGGTCAGCGGTCGCGGCTAAACAGGGACTGACGGCCAGGACACTTTACCGGGTTGCACCCGAAGTACAGATACTGTCTTTGGATTGCGGCCTGCCTGAAACTGATCCGATTGAGGTGAGGTTATTTGTGTCAGACAAGGCGTCGCCTGCCGCCTTGGCTCTACGTGATTGTCTGCGTGACGTTGCATCCAAAGAGCTTACGCCCGCTTCACGACTCGAAACCGCTTGAACCTAGATCACGACTGCTTGCTTAAAACATGTCTTCTCAAGACTCTCGGTCTAGTAGTCAACTGATCGCATCGGCCTTGGCGGTTGTTGTGCGTGCCGAAAAGGTGCTGCTCGTAAGGCGACGAAACCGCCCTGATCGAGGCATGTGGGGTTTTCCAGGAGGCAAACTGAACGACGGGGAGTCGGCCCACACTGCGGCAACCAGAGAACTCTTCGAAGAAACAGGAGTCACGGCGCGCGCCGGGATTACTTTGTCGACGCTTCATCTAAAGTACCACCCGAACGATCCAGACCTAACGGTTCACTACGCTATGACACCAGTTTTGTTTGAGTGGATAGAAGGCGAACCAATAGCAAATGATGATGCGCTGGAAGCCGGTTGGCACGTTGTGCAAGACGTGCTCGAAGGTCGCCTGGCCCAAAGTCAGAATGTTGATGCAACTTTGAGAAGTGCGATTGCTTTCGCAATAAATGGCAACAGCAAAAAACCTCATCAAGTTGGGTCGGTGCTTCCTCGTATCATTTCAATGTAATTTCCCCTTAAAAAGTTTTGGCTAAACGATTGTAGCAGGGATGATCTTTGTTGTTGTAAAGAAAGGGGGAAACTCGGCTGGAGAATGCGAAAAAGCAGGCTATGTGACACCTTCGCGAGTATCCTTAAAAACGCGCACCAAGCCTGAACCGAAGGTTTCATTCGGGGCGGCAACAAAACCAGACCGTTCGTAAAAACGCTCGAGGCCCGCGAGCGGTATCACCGCGATCATTGCATCTGGCTCGGCCAGATTATGCAGTTCTTCTACCAGCACACCAACAAGTGACTGACCTAGCAACTGACCACGGCATTGCGGGCTCACGAAAACGTCGGAGACGTAGAAACAAACCACGTGATCGCCGATCGCTCTGGCAAGTCCAACAAGTCTGTTTTCTATACGCGCGCAGACACAAACGGCAGAATTCCTGAGGGCAATCTCAGCTGACGTAATCGGCATGGATCCCCACCCAGCATCCATTCGAATTTTCAAGAACTCCTCAGCAGTAGGGATCTCTGGTTTGATCAGCGCATGCATCAGCATGTTCCAATGAATGTCATTCTCGCCCACGCTAAGGTCAAAGCCGAAGATCACTTCGACCATGAAGGGCCATGATTGTCGCGGTCATTGATGCGACCAACACCCGATGGGGCCCGTCAGAAGCCCAAGCGTAGCCTTGTGTGTAGGTGAGCGTTTTGCCCGGTTTGAGAACCTGCCCGCAGAAGTGGAATTCAATGCCTTTTGCGGGGGCAAGCAAGCTTGTTTTGAACTCAACAGTCAGCACAGCAGCGTCTTGGGGCATCAACGAAAACGCAGCATATGCGCAGGCACTGTCCAACGCCGTGGTTGTGACCCCCGCGTGAATGAACCCGTGCTGTTGGGTGAAAGCGTCATCGTGTGTCATCCGGAGTGCGACCTCGCCTGCCCTGACCGATGACAGGTCAATGCCAAGCGTGGACATGACCTTCTGAAGACCGAAACTTTTCCTGACCTTGGATTCAAAATCAGGATCGCGCGGCTCAAAAATCTGTGTCGGAGGTGCGTTCATATCTTTCTTCGTGGTGTTGACCATTGAACGACTCTGGCTCCTGACCCAGTGAGCACCGATCGCTTACCAAGCTCCCTCAAGGAGCCATTTCTCCATCAGCGGAATGCGATCCCAACCCCAAAACGGCCCACCCATCAGGAAGCAAAAGGGCGAGCCGAAAACGCCTTGAGCGATCGCTTCTTCGCTCTCGGCAGGGGCAACGCTTTTGTCTTAGGGTCGGTTGCGGCTCGTTTATTTGATCTTTCTGGAAGCCAAGGTGCGCCCCAAACTCAACAACGACATCCAGGTCACACAGGTCTTTTGCCTCTTGAAAATATGCGTTTTGCGCGGCCAAGTCGAACCCGAACTCAACACTATGATCTCATTGACCATCCATTAATCTACCGTTTTTGTTCCTCATCAGCACCCTATGAGAGCATAATGAACAAGAGCTGGCACAGGTCTACGCCTGGAATCCCAAACTCCATGATTGCAATTTTCGATAGGTCGAATGCCCGCCGTTTTTGGGGCGGTCAACGGTAGGCTAAATACCAACCGCTCGAACTGGTTGGTTGCGGATAAGGTTCATCTTTCAAGAGAAGCACGACAAATCCAGCGAACAACATCAGCCAAATCGACGACCACCAAACCCAAGCATCCAGTGCGCAGATGTCAAAGAGGACACCGCCAAAGTAGGCGCCAATCGGCCAATGTCACAAGCGCATCAAGCAGGCAAGGGCTGCATTGAAGTTGACCATAAGGTACTCAGTCTGCGCACAACGCGAAAGCCACGGTCGCGACCAGCATCGCGGCCATAGTCACGTTCATGACACGACCAAGTAGTGGGTGCGAGAAGGCTGAGGCAAAGAAGACACCAAACATCAGCCAGCAACTGTTCACGGTGATGATCACATCGGTCAGAGTGGTGACCTTGAAAAATGCATCCATTCGCAAGTCGCCTTGAACGACAGAGTGTGATGCATAGGCAGCACCAATAGCTGCGAAAGCCTTTGGATTGCTCAATGCAAGAAACAGTCCCGGCACAAGAGAGGGACTGGTCCTAGATCTGGATTGTTGCATTCCGACGGGCGCGGTCGCGATTTTCCACGCGAGGTAAAGAATGTATGCCATGCCCACGATACCTAGAAAGCCAATAATCACCGGAGTCGCCATCATCAACGTCAATAGGCCGGACGCGACAAGGATCAGCACTCCTGTGGTGCCAAGGATAATGCCGGTTAAGTAAGGAAGTCCGGCGCGGAACCCATAGGCCGATCCGATCGCCGCCAGACTGATTGTGGCAGGGCCTGGGCTGCCCATGAGAGGGATTGACGTCGCCAGAATTGGGAATGTGGTCTCAAGCACCAGAAACGCTTGGCCCTTCCCGAATGAAGACGAGAAAATCCTTTCCTGAGTTTGAAATCTCTTCCGTAAACCTGAAGCCCAGCGTGTCCGCCAATGATATCGATATCCAGTTGTCTGGAGCAATCAGGCAAACAGATCGATCCAGATATGCAACACGGTCAGCCCAATCAAGCGCAGCTGTAAGTGCCTCCGTTGCATACCCGGCTCTTTGATAGGGTCGTGCGATGCACCAACCGGCTTCAGGGATGTCGAGCAAGGTGGGCGAAAGCCCGCGGCGAAAGTTCGCGAACCCGATCTCTCCGATGTACCGTTTGTCCGAGTTCCGCTCGATCGCCCAATATCCAAAGCCCATATGTTGCCAATGTCCCGTGTATTGAAGCATACGCAGCCAGGTTTCACGAAGAGTGGATGGAACCCCAGAAATATGTTCCACGATGTCGGGATCACTCCACATACTGAACATATTCGGGAGATCGTCCAAATGATGTGGTCGAAGCTGCAATCGCTCGGTTGCGATGATCGGAGCTGTCACTGCTTCCCCACCATGATCGTATTCGAGTCTATGTCGATCAACCATCTTTGCGCTCGAAACCTAAGCGACCGCGCCTTGCAGGCCTGACCTTTGTTCAAGAGGCTTTTCATTGATTGGCAAGTGGACGAGCGCAGAGAAGGCACCAACTCCGACCCCAATCCACCAAACAAGTGTGTAGTCTCCGGACAGATCATACATGCGACCACCCAACCATACGCCGAGGAAGCCTCCAAGTTGATGAGAGAAGAAGACGAGGCCATAGAGGGTTCCCATGTACTTCAGACCGTAGATTTGCGCGACGAGACCTGAAGTTAATGGAACCGTTGCGAGCCAAAGCGCGCCCATTAGTCCAGAAAAGACAAGTACGGAGCCGGGCGTAATTGGCAGCATGATAAATGTCGCAGCGACGATCGTTCGAGCAACATAGATACCCGCCAAGAGGTACTTTCTAGAGTATTTCTGGCCAAGCCAACCAGCTGTAAAAGTTCCGAAGATATTGGCCAGTCCGATAACCGCGATGGCCACGGCTCCCAGGGCAGAGGTCGTAGAGACCCCCATCGAAGAGAGCATTCCTCCCGGTGCAATCGGCCCGCACATCTCTGTGATGAATGCTGGGAAATGTGCTGTGATGAAACCAAGCTGATATCCACAAGAAAAGAAGCCGAGGAAGATCATTGAATAAGTCGGGTCGGATATCGCCTTCTTCAGGACCACGCCTATTGGTTCGGACTGAATAGCAGCTTGCGCCGACCCACCACGCAGGAATGGGAGTACAACCAGGATCGCAAGAATTGCGGCAGCAAAGACAAAGAAGACTGACTGCCATGGCATGAACCTTAGCAGGAACTCTGCAGTTATTGGTCCAACGATCTGGCCCGCAGAACCTGCGGCAGTGCCAATCCCAAGGGCGATTGACCTGTTCTCATCGCTTGCTGCTCGCCCGATGACAGACAGTATCACTCCGAACCCAGTGCCCGCTATTCCGAACCCAACGAGCATCTCAAGTATCTGATGCTGACCAGGGGTTACCGCATAGGATGACAGCACCAGACCTGCGGCGTAGCACAAAGCTCCAGCTACAATCGCCTTTCTATCGCCGAACTTGTCAGCAATTGCTCCGAATATTGGTGTTCCAATACCCCAGAAGAGGTTCTGGATGGCGATTGCAAAAGAGAACTCTGTCCTCATCCAACCAAATTCAGATGCAATCGGGATCTGGAACACACCAAACGAAGCGCGGATTGCAAAGCTGACCATAATAATGGCGCTGCCAGCGATGAGGATTGGCATCAGGTTGGACGAGGTTCTTGTATTCATTCTGCTAACACTCCCTGGGCGGAAACAGCGCAAACGAGTGCGTTCCCATAGGTTCCTTCTGACGGACCGTCGCATCCCAAAAAATCATCGAAACCTACAGGTGGGCAAACGTCTTTGGAGGAACTCTCAAATTCGAATTTCGAAACTCAAACTAGTTGGAAACCGTGTATTCGAATGAGTTGAGGGTTCTTGGCTTCTGCTCAATACCTGTTCGATGCTGAAGCATTGTGAGGTCTTCCCGTGCCGAAGTCGTGGGCCGAGAGACGGTCCAATTGAGTATGCCCTGCGGTTTCGGCAGAGTGGATTCCGCAGGAGCGTTCCGGGCGCCACGGATTATCAGCGGCAGTTGATTTTGAGCAGGCAAAGCAAATAAACCAGTTTGAGGGGCAAATGATCAGCCATGTAACAATTGGAACAAGCAATCTCAGCGCCGCGACAGCCTTCTATGATAACGTTCTAGAACCGCTCGGGCTGAGCCAAAAGATCGTCAACCCGGACGGAGGACCACCCGCCAGTTGTTGGATATCTGAGAACCAACTTCTCCCAAGATTTTATGTTTATGAGCCCTATAACGGGAAAAGGGCCGCTCCCGGCAACGGGGTCATGATCGCATTCCTTGCGCCGACCGAGAGAGCCGTGAGCCTGTCTTATTCAGCTGCTTTGGCTGCCGGTGCCAAAGACTGTGGCAAACCCGGCCCCAGACCTAGGTATGGCCAAGGCTACTTTGGGGCGTATTTTCTTGATCTCGATGGCAACAAGATCCACGTAGTTTTCCGGAGAGACTGCAAACCTTGAGCCCCGATCAACGAAGGACCGGCAAATCGCCGCATACTTCGTCCTTTCATGCACCGCGTTGATCTCGATGACAGTTGGTCGAACGACCGCGCTATCGAATGCCTCAATCGTCTGGATGGGACCCCTTGCCGGCCTCGTTCTGAGAGAGGCAATTCCACGTTGGCATGGGATTCGGGTTGGCGGGCATTTTGATACAGATAGGTCCATGGAGCATTAACTGGCGTTCGCTATTGGAGATGTTGGGCGTGGCTCTGTTCTCAGGGGCATCGTTAGTTTGGGTGTTGGAAATCAGCGTTCTGTGGAAGTTCCCGCCAGAATCGAGCGCCGTGAGTATCCTTCCATGGACGTTTGGATCGACATCACTCTTGATCTTTCCGATTGCCCACCAAGCTGAATTTGGAGCTTGGAACTGAAGTGCTATTGCTTGCCATTCAGGTCTTTCAGGTGTTGGCGACCCCGCTATCTGTCTACTGCGCGATCTAGGTCCAACGCCGACTTCCTGTTGGCATTACTGGGCTTGGCCTGCTCGGCTGTCTGGTGGTCGGTATCGCACTTGCCGTCACTTGGATTTGAGAGCAACTGATCTACTAACTTGTGTGTGGCGCACTGCTCATAGTTGCAGGTTCAGAATTCGGAATCACTCGTTCACGTCGATCGCCTGCCAATCGACAACTTGGGATTGAGATCCCAAAAATTTGCCTGCCTCCAGGAGGTTAAAGCGTGATTTTCCCATTAGAAATCCGAAAGCGCCACATTCGCAATTGAGTGCTTCGCTCAGCCTGCAAGCAGAACACAGACCGGCCATGTCGGTGCTCGGCATCAAGTATGAGACGGACTACAAGCTCTCCTCATCGCATTTGTCAAAAGTCAATTGGTGGAAAGAGCGACTTCCTTAACCAGTGAAAAAGGAGCCGGATGGATTACCACATCCGGGCGATCCTGTTTTGCGTAGATAAAACAAGTCATCCAAGAAAATTGTTTTGGTTCAATTTCTTGAATGGGGTAGCAGCAAGGCTCTTCGACGTCGGTATAGAGCAAGCCGTAAGTTGGTTTTAAACTTGGAATCTAGGTGGATTGATTACAGTTTGGTTCAGAGAACCGTGCAAATCTGTGAAGTTTGACGCGCTCTGGATCGGCCAAAGTGGCATCACTCCGTCATCGATCCCCGGTCGCATTTTCCAATAGGTGTTTACCGATTACCCCCCCGAAGCCGCGCACTTTGGCTCGCTGAGCCAGTGAGCCGGGCTTGTCACATGTGATCGACCAAGTATTGATGAACTGAAATCAGGGGGGCTGCGTACTGCCGTGGCTGAGATGAGGACGCCAAGTCTTCGTACCCTTGAGCTGAACTGGGTAATGCCAGCGTAGTGAGGTCTTAGTCATGATTGGCTGGAGTAGCCTTTCCTCGTTCATATCAACCATCCAGCGATTGAAACATCCCGGGGTTGAAGGGTTGTCAGATCATGAACGGTCATCACGACATCAGGGGTCCTTCGACGGGTCCCAATGGGCGATTGCGTTGGCTGGCCTGGCCCTGATGGCCGTCCTTTGGGAGGCATATGTTCGTCTCTCCGATGTGTCAGCCCTGATATTGCCATCGCCATCGCGGGTTATGTCGCAGATGGTTGATAAACGAGACCTTCTCTTTCGAAATTCCGTTCCCACACTGCAAGCCACCGTGGCAGGGTTCTTCGTTTCGTTAAGCCTTGCTTTCCTCCTTTCAGTACTGCTGGATACGTTCGCTTGGCTCCGCAGGGCAGGTATGCCCATACTGATTGTAAGCCAGACTCTGCCCTTGACCGCGATAGCACCGCTAGTCGTTCTCTGGTTTGGATTTGGCCTGATGCCGAAGATCATTCTGGTTGCGCTCGTCACTTTTTTTCCAGTGTTGGTCGCGCTCCTCCAAGGTTATGAGGCAACCGACAGGGACCTGGCCTCACTTCTGCGTTCCTTTGGAGCAACCCGTTGGCAGATCTTTTGGATGGCAAGGGTTCCAACGGCGCTTCCATATCTCTTTGCAGGTCTACGGATCTCAATAACCTATGCCGTGGTCGCAGCTATTTTTGCGGAATACTCTGGTGCACGTTCTGGTCTAGGCATCGTAATACTGAATGCAAAGAACAGCTTCAGGCCGGACTTGATGCTTGCTGCAGTGGTTTTCTGCTCGGCCCTGACATTGTTCCTCTATGCGGTTTGCGCTTTAGCGCAATCGCTGCTGATCGGTTACAGGTCAGGGAGAAATCCCCATGTTTGAGCTTGCGATAGTGGATCTCAATGTAAAGTTGGGAGAAAATCGGATCGCTTGCGGTCTCTCCCTGGAGGTCGAACCCGGCGAAGTTGTCTCAATACTTGGGCCTTCGGGCTGCGGAAAGTCGACACTCCTAAAGGTATTGACCGGAGAGGTTCCTGCGCAATCCGGCAATGTTCTCTTCCGCGGCCAGCAGTTGATTCAAAGTGATGTTGTGTTTGCGCTGATGCCGCAGCGCGACGCATTGATGCCGTGGCGCAGCATCCTGGACAACGCAATCCTAGGATTGGAGGTCAATGGGGTGACCCGGCGAGCCGCTCGTTCGAGGGTCCTGCCAATAATCCAAGAGTTCGGCTTGGAAGGTTTCGAACATCATTATCCCGATCAGATATCCGGAGGAATGAGACAACGCGCAGCTCTTCTCAGGACCATCGCTGTCGAAAGCCCGATCATACTCTTGGACGAACCCTTTGGTGCTTTGGATGCGCTAACCCGAATTCGAATGCAGCAGTGGTTTGAACGGCGTTGGATGAAACAGTCTTGGACAGCCGTGCTCATAACGCACGATGTGCGAGAAGCGGTCACATTATCCGACCGAGTGTACGTCCTATCCAGACGTCCAACCAAAGTGACCCGTGAGATCAAAATCGCTCTTCCACGGCCGCGGACGGACAATCCGGTCTCGGCTCAAGCGAGAGAGTACGAAACCGAAATCCTCGACATACTGTTGAATTAAAGGGGCAACTTCCTATGAAAAAACTTTTGTACTCGACACTGTTCTGTTTGTCCGCTTTGCCTTTGCTTGCTGAAGAAACCATAAGCGTTGCGCTCGACTGGACGCCAAACTCGAACCATGTCGGACTGTACGTCGCGCAAGCACTTGGATGGTTTGAAGAGGCCGATCTTGACGTGGATATCTTGCCCTATACCGACACCTCATCAACGGTTCTTGTCGCGTCAGGCGTTGCTCAGTTTGGTGTACTGGACGGCGTTAGCCTCCATACGCAACGCAGTTCAGGTGCGGATGTCATTGCCGTAATGGCCATTGTTCAGCATGAGACGGGACGATTGGTTTTCAATGCAGACCGTGGTGACATACAACGGCCTGCCGATCTGGACGGGTTGATATACGGGGGATTTGGCAGTGAATGGGAATCCTCTCTGGTGGCCAAAATGATCCAGTATGACGGAGGGCAGGGTGAGTTTGAAACCGTTACGCTCGGCACATCCACGTACGAGGCTCTGGACAATGGAAGTATCGACTTCACGTTGGAAATCAAAACTTGGGAAGGGGTTATCGCCAACCTGACCGGTCGAAATCAGAGAGGCTTCGAATATTCAGATTTTGGCGTTCCTGACATGCATACAACTTACATGGGCGCTGATGAAACATGGCTTCAGCAGAACGGACAAACGGCCATCGCATTTATCCAAGCGGTTCAGCGTGGCTATGAGTTTGCGAATGAAAATCCAGTCCGCGCGGCAGAATTGTTGATCGAAGAATCTGCGGGTATGCTGACAAATCCCGAATTGGTAGTTGCAGCCGTCCAAGCCTTGTCTGAGGGTGGGTACCTTCAAGACCCGGGCGAAGCGCTCGGCGAGATAGATCCCGAGATGTTTCTCGGGATTACCGACTTTCTGTACGATGAACGCATCCTGAGAGATGATGCCGGAGAAGTCCTTTCAGAGCGACCCAACGCCACAGACTGGTTTACCAACGATTTCCTCATACGATAGTCGCCGTTAAGCCAAATCGCGATCAAAGATACCCGAAAGTGTTGTCAGATCGAATAGGTGACTGCGGCTGCGAAGCGTGAATGAAAACAACCGTATCAAACCGTCAGTACCTCAACCGGTATATGCGCTTGCCCTTAGAACCGGTACGATTCACTCCCGTCAGAGCATGTCGCTTCAGTCATTCCGTCATGGGTTGGCCAGATGCGTATTGAGAACTCACAAGCGTCATGAATGTGTCATGCAAAGTGGCTACGACGCGTTACGATTACGTGGCAATGACAATGCAGACCTCTCAAATTCAAACCAAACGGCTCAACCTCCGCCGGCCAACCGAATACGATTTGATACCATATACAAAGTACTGCGTTAGCAAACGAAGCAAGTATGTCGGTGGCCCGTTTACGAACGTTCAGGCGTTTGAAAAACTGGCATCAATGATTGGCCATTGGGAATTGCGTGGCTTCGGTCGTTTCGTAATGGTCGAACAGAGTTCGGGCAGAGCCCTAGGGCACTTTGGTGCTCTGCAGCTGGATACTTCGGAACCACCGGAGATTACTTGGACAATTTGGCACCACGACCATGAGCGCAAGGGGTTTGCAACTGAAGCGGGCCAAGCATTCAAAGACTACGCCGCTCAAGTACTTGGGTTTACGGACATGATTGCGCATGTGCGCAGGGGCAACTTTGCATCCGCGGCTCTGGCAGAACGCCTAGGCGGAACCTTGAAAATTGGCGCTCTTCCACCGAGCCGATTAGAAGGTTCAGTTGTTTATGAGTTCAACCTATCGCATTGAGGACTATTCCTGACCTTGGGTCAGGAGCGGTCCGCAACTTATATTTACCCAGTGTAGCTGAGCTTGCCTCTGAACAAATTTCAAATTCAGAGCTCCTGGGCTAAAACTGACATTATCACAGTTGACTGAAAGCCACCTTTCCAGAGGTACGCTTGCCGCAGCAATCCCTCTTCGACAAATCCGTTCTTTTGATAAAGGTTCCGTGTTTGCGTATTCTCAGAGAACACATCCAACCAAAGTTGGTTCTTTTGGCGGTTCTCCAGAACTTCTCTTCGGACCGCACTTAACAGAAAACCACCATGACCTTGACCAGGTGTCTGGACGGCGAGTTGCCGAAGTTCCACGGCCTGATTTTTCTCCCACATCCCGACGAGGTAGGCGAAGCCCACTCAGACGTTCCCTTCATCAAATCCGAGGAAGTAACCTCATTTGGGTCCAGAATGCTTGCGCCTATCTCTTCCAAAGTTCTTTGACTGACGTAATTGGTCACATGATCTAAGCGACCAATCTGATGGATCGTTTCGGCATCTCCAAAGTCTGCTTGCTTGAATGATAGCATCTCTTTGTCTTCTCCTTCGAAAAAAGCATACGCGTTTGCATTGAACCGAACTTCCAGAAAACGACAAATGGAGTTGAAAGTTGATAGATTTCGACTGGTCTCTCACGTGTTGGCGAAAGTGGCATTATAATCGAGCGATCAAGAGGCCACGAACGGATCAAGCAATATACAGCCCGTCGAGATCACTGGCCTTCAGCCAGTAGCTTAGGCATTGCCTCCATGCGGACCTGCCAGCTGCTCTGCCACGTATCCGCAACTCTGGGTGGCGCCATTGGGGACCTTTGAACCGTGCATGGGCTCCCAAAGGAGTATGGCGGTGTGGCATAAAGAGCGACCGGAGACTTGTTTTGGTGCAGGATGCCGGGCGTTCGGTTGGTTGACAGAAATTTCACTGCTCAGAACGAGCCTAGGCGGCAACGTCGAAACAAGGGTGGCCCCACGATGCTCGTCGATTAGAGTTGGTAAACAAGCGTTTGAAGCCTGTGCTCACAGGAGGACGCTCATCGATATCTCCACCAAACAAGCGCAACCAACTACTACATCTTGCGCATCCGAAATGACGGTCAAGTTGGCGCATTACATGTGGACCGAGAAAAACAGGTTTTTTGCATAGAATGATCGGTCGGAGGTCCGCTTTTCACGTTAGCTGCAAACTGAAATTTCAAGCTAAAGTACAGAAAACGGTGCCGCTGAAGGGACTCGAACCCCCGACCCCATCATTACGAATGACGTGCTCTACCAGCTGAGCTACAGCGGCATCATGGCGTAGATTGTATTTCATTTGTATCTAGGGGCAAGGGGCACAAGGAAGAGACTTGGACCGATTAAACCTACCTTAAACTCGATGAGCTAGATGGGTATTGGACCGGCCTTCAAAGTGGTGTGATCGCATTGGCAAAACTGTTTCTCACAGCCGTCCTTGTCTTGCATTGCGGGTTAAACGCTGCGGCAGGGGACCAAACAACCATCCGTGGTTTGGCGGATCAAGCTGTATTGGTGCACCGAATAACAAAATCCGTTTGTTTGCTCTTTGTTGGGGCGCAAACACCCGTGCATGCGGAAGATGTGGCTACATCAGTAAGGGAACTGTATGCACTGTCCTCCACATCGGCTGGGCAATCTGAAGTGGATTACATCCTCTTCGATGAGGTTGAAACCCTGACCAGATCGGCACAACAGATCGTCGCGGGGGATCGGCATACAGTCCCTGTGACCTTGTTGATCAGAACCAATCCAAGGCTTGCAGCCCGCTATAGCCAGATGCGCTACAATGCGACCTCCGATGTTGCGGGCAAGTACCGTGGATCATATGCTGTGGTGCACGAATTGCGCGTCGTTTCGCAGGCGTTTCAGCGTGATTTGTGCCTCTTCCTGACCGACTTGGCGGCTTCAGGTGCGGATCGGGCAATGACCGAGCGCATTGCTTACTTCAGTCAGTCCCTTCAAGCGCTCGTAATAGGCGATCCGGAGGCTCGGATGATTGCAGTGCCCAACGTGCACATCAAGGTCACTTTAGGCAAAGTCGCTGCCAAGTGGAAAACGCTGGAGCCGATCCTGTCTGCGGCAGCATCGGGCGACCCAATCGACCCACGCAATGTACAATTGGCCTCAGTCCTCGGAGACGCGATGTTGGAAAACCTCGATCAGATTTCAGATCGGTTTCTTGCGCTGAAGTGATCAAGCCTGCAAAGCTTTTACACCTATATCTCCTTGTGCCTGTTCCCGGATTGCCAACGCTGCCGCATATGCACCAGCCGCGGTCGTGAAGTACGGAATCTTGTCATATAATGCGATTGAACGGATTGACTTACTGTCTTCAACCGCTTGTGCGCCCTCAGTCGTATTAAAGACCAACTGAATTCCATTGTCCTTCATCATATCCGTGACGTCGGGCCGTCCTTCATAGACTTTGTTGACAGTCCCGCATGGGACTCCGTTCTCTTCCAGCCAGTTGGCCGTTCCACGCGTTGCGACCGCAGTGAAACCCAAACCGTGTAGGATTTGCGCGGCCTCCAGCATTTGGGGCGTTTTGTCCATGTCCTTGATCGAGATGAACGTACACCCTGTGTCTGGCAGAACCATGCCCGCACCCATCTGGGCCTTCAGGAAAGCGCGCGCGAACGTGCGATCCCATCCCATGACCTCTCCGGTGGACCGCATTTCCGGCCCCAGAATGGTGTCCACACCCGGGAACCGGGCAAACGGCAGCACCGCTTCCTTGACCGAGAACCAAGGCATATTTGGATCGGCCAAGGTCATCGGGTCAGCGAGCGGCAGCACGCTGTCATAACTAGCATCCGCATCATATGCAGGGCGCTGCGGGAAATTTGACAGCGGTTCGCCCGCCATAATACGTGCCGCAATCGAGGCGATGGCGCTGTCGGTGGATTTGGCCACGAATGGCACGGTCCTAGAGGCACGCGGGTTGACTTCGATCAGGAAAATGTCGTCGCCCTGAATGGCAAACTGGATGTTCATCAGCCCAACGACATTCAAAGCCTTTGCCAGCGCGTGTGTCTGGGTTTCGATCTCGGCAATGACGTCGGCTGACAAGGAATACGGCGGAAGTGAGCAAGCACTGTCGCCGGAGTGCACTCCAGCTTCCTCGATATGTTGCATGATGCCGGCAACATGCACATCCGTGCCGTCACACAGGGCGTCGACGTCCAGCTCGACCGCTCCGGCGAGGTAGCTATCCAGCAACACGGGGCTGTCACCCGACACCACAACGGCGTCCGAAATATAGCGCTCCAGGCTGGCTTGATCGCGCACGATCTCCATCGCGCGCCCACCAAGTACATACGAGGGACGGATGACCAGAGGGAACCCGATGTCACCGGCAATTTCCAGCGCCTCGGCATCTGAGTGGGCGATGCCGTTCTTCGGCTGTTTTAAACCAAGCTCATTGACCAGTGTCTGGAACCTTTCCCGGTCTTCGGCCAGATCGATGGCATCCGGTGTGGTCCCGAGGATTGGGATACCCGCGTCACTCAGCGCATTGGCCAGCTTCAAAGGTGTCTGCCCACCGAACTGCACAATTACACCGTGCAACTGGCCATTGTCCTGCTCAACCCGCAGGATTTCCATGACGTGTTCAAAGGTCAATGGCTCGAAGTAAAGCCTGTCCGAAGTGTCGTAGTCTGTCGACACAGTTTCGGGGTTGCAGTTGACCATGATGGTTTCATAGCCCGCCTCTGTCAGCGCAAAACAGGCGTGACAGCAGCAATAGTCAAACTCGATCCCTTGGCCGATCCTGTTTGGTCCGCCCCCAAGGATCACGACCTTCTTGCGGTCTGATGGTCGGGCTTCGCATTCGACGTCGCCGAAAACAGGGGTTTCGTAGGTCGAGTACATGTAAGGTGTTTGAGCTTCGAATTCGGCGGCACAGGTGTCGATCCGTTTGAACACTGCACGAACACCCAGGTCCTCGCGCGCTCGCCGGACGTTAGTTTCGTTCTGATCCGTCAATTGACCCAATCGCGCATCAGTAAAGCCCATCATCTTGAGTGCGCGCAGACCTTCTTCGGCCGTGGGCAAACCGGTGCTGCGCACGTCTGCTTCGGTGTCCACGATCTCCCGAATACGGGCGAGGAACCATGGGTCGAACTTGGTTGCGCCAAAGATGTCGTTGTCACTCAATCCGTGGCGCATCGCTTGCGCAATCAAACGCAGCCGATCCGGCGTCTGGGCCGAGATCGCCTTAATCACCGCAGCTTTGTCCGGGGCGCCGGGAATGTCGATATCGTCCAGACCGGTCAGCCCGGACTCCATGGAAGCCATCGCTTTTTGCAGGCTTTCGTGGAATGTGCGGCCAATGGCCATTACTTCGCCAACGGATTTCATGGCGGTTGTCAGCGAGGCGACAGAGCCTGGGAATTTCTCGAAGGCGAATTTGGGGATCTTGGTGACTACATAGTCAATGGTTGGCTCGAACGAGGCCGGGGTGACCTTGGTAATGTCGTTGTCCAGCTCGTCCAGGGTATAACCAACGGCCAGCTTGGCGGCGATCTTGGCAATCGGGAACCCCGTTGCCTTGGACGCCAGTGCGGAAGACCGGGATACCCGCGGGTTCATCTCGATCACGACCATCCGCCCGTCTTCCGGGTTGATGGCCCATTGTACGTTGGATCCGCCTGTTTCCACCCCGATCTCGCGCAAGACCGCGATCGAGTGGTTGCGCATGATTTGGTATTCTTTATCCGTCAGCGTCAGGGCAGGGGCTACGGTGATGCTGTCGCCCGTGTGCACGCCCATTGGGTCCACATTTTCGATGGAGCAGACGATGATGGCGTTGTCAGCCGTGTCGCGCACAACCTCCATCTCGTATTCCTTCCAGCCCAGCAGCGACTCGTCCACCAGGATTTGGCCAACGGGTGAAGCATCCATACCGGACCGGCAGATCGCTTCGTAGTCATCGCGGTTGTACGCAACACCACCACCCGTACCCCCCAAGGTAAAGGCAGGACGGATGATGGCGGGCAAGCCAATCTCTTCCAATGTGTCCATGGCCAGAGCCACACCAGAGGCAAGGTCTTTGTTGCCTTTGTCGTCCTTTGGTGCCGTCACGATGGTCGCACGCGGGTTCTCAATGCCCAACCGGTCCATCGCCTCGCGGAACAATTTGCGATCTTCCGCCATCTCGATGGCGTCGCGCTTGGCGCCAATCATTTCGACACCAAACTTGTCCAGAACCCCCATCTCTTCAAGTGCAAGGGATGTGTTCAGACCGGTCTGCCCACCCATCGTTGGCAGCAGTGCGTCGGGGCGCTCTTTCGCGATGATCTTGGCCACCACCTCTGGCGTGATCGGTTCGATATACGTGGCGTCGGCGAGGCCCGGGTCCGTCATGATGGTCGCGGGGTTCGAGTTGACCAGGATGATCCGGTAACCTTCCTCCCTCAGCGCCTTGCATGCTTGCGCGCCCGAGTAGTCAAACTCGCAGGCTTGGCCAATCACAATGGGGCCCGCGCCGATAATCATGATCGACTTGATGTCGGTACGCTTTGGCATCTTGGCCCCCCGGATGTGATTCAGTCTGCGCCGACAGGGCGCAAGCAAATTGTCCTGCGTTATAGGGATGGCGCAAGAAGGTGCAAGAGGGGCAAAGCATGCAGATGGCGGAATCTGCGGTCAGGCCGAGGCTCTTTTTTGCGTGTTGGCGTCAGATGCTGCGGCAGACGGGTCAAATAGGTAATCCCGGGTTAGCGGAACCGCATCCCGTCTGTGCGCCAATTGCAGGTGATAAACAGCCTGCATCTGGTGTTCAAAAGCAAGAATGCAAACCGTCAGATAGTAGTGGAACATACGCACAAAACGCTCGTCATAGGTTGACCGGATCTCGTCCAGATGCAGATCGAAGCGATCACGCCAATGCCGGATCGTTTTGGCATAGTGCAAGCGCCAGACTTCAATATCCGTCTGCCACAGTCCCGACCGCTCCATTGCAGGGGCCAACTCGGACAGGGAAGGAACATAGCCGCCTGGAAAAATGTACTTATTGATCCACGAGGAATGCGCCATCGGCGGGGCCGATCGGCCAATCGTATGAACCAGCGCCACCCCATCGGGATCCAACAGCTCGGCCACTCGGCCGAAATAGGTTTCGAAGTTGGGCACCCCCACATGTTCCAGCATCCCGACCGACACGATGCGATCAAAAGTACCTTTCGTATGGCGATAGTCCTGGAGCCGAAAGTCGATCTGATCCGAGAGGCCTGCTGCATGGGCGCGCTGCTTGGCCGTTGCCAATTGGTTCTCGCTCAGAGTGATGCCGGTGACGCGGCACCCGTAGTCTCGCGCCAGGGTCAATGCCATACCACCCCAGCCGCAACCGATATCCAGCACATGCATGCCCGGCTCCAGAAGCAGCTTGCCCGCGATATGTGCTTTCTTTGCGATCTGGGCTTGCTCCAGTGTCATACTGTCATTTCGGAAGTACGCGCAGGAGTATTGCATGTCTTCGTCCAGAAAGAGCCGGTACAGGTCGTCTGAAATGTCATAGTGGTGCGCGACGTTCTTGCGTGAAGCTTGTGGCGCATTGTGTTGAATGAAACGCCGCATATGAAACCGGGCGCGGTTGGCCAATATCATCCAAGATGGGACATGGCCCTTGAAACGATTACGGATGATGATGGTCAGTGCATCATCCAACGTACAATTTCTGGGCGTGATTTTTTCGTCCATGTACCCTTCTCCAAGACCGAGGTCAGGATTGAGCACAAGGGCGCGCAAGGTTGCGGCATCTGAAATCTCGAGGTGCGCCGATGCCCCGGTGTCCGGCCCATAGTCTCGTGTTGTTCCATCCGGATATGTCAGGCTCAGGCGGTCTTCGACCATCATGCCTGTCAGAAAACGGTCAAGCAGATTGCCCCACACGATCGCACTCCCCAAAAAACACTCCGACATTAAAGTTGGGGTGACAGCAGGGGTTACGTCAAGTGCTAGGGCGCTTCCGCATCCAGGTAGGCACGTACCGTTCCTTCAAATGCGCGAGGACTATCGGCATGAAGCCAATGACCGGCACGTGGAATTTTGACAAAGCGTGTTCTTGGAAAATGGTGGCGAATTGTTGGACGATACTCTGGTGCAACGTAGTCGCTTGTGCCGCCATAAATGAACAGAGACGGTCCAGAAAACGCCGCCTCTATCTCGGGAAAATCAAGAATAGCAGGCATGTTGTTCGCCAACGCATCCAGATTCAAACGCCACCGCTTTTCGGCAATATCCAGCGATTGAGTCAGAAAGCTGCACAGGGCGGGGTCAACTCCCTGGTCCGCAAGTTGGGCGTTCGCCTCTGACCGCCTTGTGACATTTGCCAGATCAACCGCCCGCATCGCATCAATGAACTGAATTTGGCTGTGGCTATAGCCAACAGGCGCAATGTCGCCGACCACCAGCCTTCGAACGGTGTCGGGGCGGGTCAGCGCCAGCATCATTGCGGCTTTTCCTCCCATGGAATGCCCGACGACATCCATTGGACCGCCCAGAGTGTCGATGACCTCTGCCAGATCGCCCGCCATATCGGCATAGCTGTGATCATCGGACCAGAAGCTGTGCCCGTGGTTGCGCATGTCCACTGCTATGACGCGCCGTGTGTCTGACAGTCGCTTTGCAATCACCCCCCAATTGCGGCCCGATCCATACAGACCGTGGGCGATCAGGACGGGGGTGCCATCGGAATTACCGTGTTCAGAATAGCTGAGCATGAGGGCAGACTTAACCGTATTGATCCGACGCCACCAGAGGGATTGAGCGCTCGGAGACACGAGGCTAGAAAACGGTATGGAAACTCAAGACAGTATTCAGGCCCGCGCCGCCCGCGTGCAGGACGCACTGACCGCAGCATTTGGCGTGCGCGCCAAGTCGCTGGAGGCTGCCCTGCTCCGCACAGGGCGTCGATTGCCCAAACGTCTGCACGCCGAGGCGCGCAAGATCGTCGCGGCACAAGCGTTCGGAGGGAACCCCCGCCTGATGCGCCAGGTAGATGGCGCAGCACTGTCGTCGGCCGAGGACCGGATTGTCGCCTTTCTGAGTGGGATAGACCGGGCCGACCGTCGCAAGGGGATGTGGCTGGGGATCGCAGCCGCCGTGGTGTTCAACGTCCTGCTGGTGTTCACGGCGGTGATTGTCTGGATGTGGTGGACCGGGCAGTTGTAGTCGATGCTGGATGTTTGCGACTGGGTGTGACAACGCTTTGTCCGTCATGGCTTTGAAGTACAATCATGATTTGACCAAGCGGTCCGATCGCGTCCTCGTCCTGGGGGCGACTGGCACAATTGGGCGCGCGACCACGGCAGCGCTGGTGCGTCGTGGGTATGACGTTACCTGCGTCACGCGCCCGGGGGCCGGCACACCGGACCAACAGATCAATCTGCCGGGCGCAGAGGTTGTCGAGGCAGACGTTACCGAATCCACCAGCTTGTACCGTACAGTATTCGCCAATGCCTCATTCGATGCGGTGATTTCCTGTCTTGCGTCGCGCAACGGTGCACCCAATGACGCCGTGGCCATCGATCATCACGCCACAGTAGGTGCGATCAACGCGGCAAAGGCGGCGGGGGTTGCGAATTTCGTGCTGCTGTCGGCGATCTGCGTGCAGAAGCCACGCCTTGCCTTTCAACACGCCAAGCTGGCAGCGGAACAGGCGTTGGTTGCCTCGGGTCTGACCTATTCGATTGTGCGTCCGACGGCCTATTTCAAATCGCTTTCCGGTCAGATCGCGCGGGTGCAAAGGGGCAAGCCGTACCTACTGTTCGGCGACGGTGAATTGACGGCCTGTACGGCAATCAGTGACCGGGATCTGGGGGAATACCTGGCATCGTGCCTCGCTGACCCGATGCTACAGAACCGTATCCTGCCCATTGGTGGGCCTGGACCTGCCTTGACCCCGCGCGCACAAGGGGAACACCTGTTCTCGTTGCTGGGGCGCAGGCCCAGTTTCAAACATGTCCCGGTTGGTATGATGCGTGGTATTGTCGGCGCGTTGGGCGCCGCAAGCCGCGTCTTGCCACCGCTGTCTGCAAAGGCCGAGTTTGCCCGGATCGGCTTGTACTATGCGACGGAGTCGATGCTTGTACTTGATCCGGAAACGGGCCGCTACGATCGTGATGCGACACCGTCAACCGGTCACGACACGCTGTTTGACTACTACGCCGCCGTCATCAACGGCGACACAACAGTCGAGCGTGGTGAGCACAGCGTGTTTTGAAAGCCCCCCGCGCGATGCAGGGGGCGGTGCGATTTACAGGTTCGGATAAAGTGGGAAGCGGGCGCACAGCGCGGCCACTTCCGCTTTTACCTTGGCCTCAACAGCGGCGTTGCCGTCCTCGCCATTTGCAGCCAGCCCATCAACAACCTCGATGATCCAATCACCGATCTGGCGGAACTCGGTTTCTCCAAATCCGCGCGTTGTGCCAGCGGGGGACCCGAGGCGGATGCCGGACGTGATTGTCGGCTTTTCGTCATCAAAGGGCACACCGTTCTTGTTGCAGGTAATATGCGCCCGGCCCAAGGCCTTCTCGGTTGCGTTGCCCTTCACGCCCTTGGGCCGCAGGTCCACCAGCATCACATGGGTGTCGGTGCCGTGGGTGACGGTATCCAGCCCGCCCTTGTGCAGTTGATCGGCAAGCGCCTGCGCGTTCTTGATCACCTGTTGCTGGTAGGTTTTGAAGGACGGGTCCAGCGCCTCTCCGAACGCAACCGCCTTGGCAGCGATGACGTGCATCAGCGGGCCACCCTGGATGCCGGGGAAGATGGCCGAGTTGAACTTCTTGGCCAGCGCCTCGTCATTGGTCAGGATCATGCCACCGCGCGGGCCGCGCAGGGTTTTGTGCGTGGTGGTCGTTGCCACATGAACGTGCGGGAAGGGCGAGGGGTATTCGCCTGCGGCGATCAGACCGGCGAAGTGCGCGACATCGGCCAGCACATAGGCGCCGACCTTGTCTGCAATCTCGCGAATGCGTGCAAAGTCGATCACGCGCGGAATGGCCGAACCACCGGCGATGATCATCTGCGGCTTGTGTTCAAGCGCCAGCGCTTCGATCTGGTCATAGTCGATGTCCAGTGTGTCGCGGCGCACACCGTACTGAACGGCGTTGAACCACTTGCCCGACTGGTTGGGGCGCGCACCGTGCGTCAGGTGGCCGCCAGCATCCAGCGACATACCAAGGATCGTATCGCCAGGCTGCAGCAGCGCCTGGAACACGCCCTGGTTCGCCTGCGAGCCCGAGTTTGGCTGCACATTCGCAAAGCCACAATCAAACAGCTTGCAGGCACGCTCGATCGCCAGGTTCTCGGCCACGTCGACAAACTGGCACCCACCATAGTAGCGGCGTCCCGGATAACCCTCGGCGTATTTATTGGTCATTACCGAACCCTGCGCTTCAAGCACAGCGGCGGACACGATGTTCTCTGACGCGATCAGCTCGATCTCGTCCCGCTGGCGGCCCAGCTCGTCACGGACTGAGCCGAACAGCTCGGGGTCACGATCGGCAAGGCTCTGGGTGAAAAAACCATCTGTGCGGTGGGGCGCATTCATGGGAACTCTCCTGCGTGGACTGAGTCGATTTGATTTGCCGTTTCCTATCGGAAACCGGACCTTTGAGCAAAGGATGTATCCCGACCAATCGTGCATCACCAGCGACAAAGCGCGCTGGGTGCTGGTAAGGGGCGAAAAGATATGGTTCTTTCGGCACAGAACGAATGCCATAGGAAACACCGATGCCTCTCAAGATCGCCTTTGCGGCCAGCCGCGCGCCGGTTGCGCAAACAGCGCGGGCGACATTGATCGGGCGTTATGGCGACGTGCCTACCAAAACCGCCGACGTCATCGTCGCACTGGGCGGCGATGGGTTCATGTTGCAGACCCTGCATGCGTCACAGCATTTGAACGTGCCCGTTTACGGAATGAACCGCGGGACAATCGGCTTTCTGATGAACGAATATGGCGAGGCCGATTTGGAAGCACGCCTCGAAGCCGCCGAAGAGGCGGAATTGAACCCGCTGTCCATGACGGCACTGGATACCGCGGGCAAAAGCCATCATGCGCTTGCCATTAACGAGGTGTCCTTGCTGCGCGCGGGCCCACAGGCCGCCAAACTGCGGATCACCGTGGATGGCCGCCTGCGCATGGACGAACTGGTGTGCGATGGTGCGCTGGTGTCCACGCCCGCTGGCTCAACGGCCTACAACTATTCTGCACACGGTCCTGTCTTGCCCATCGGATCGGACGTGCTGGCACTGACCGCTGTTGCCGCGTTCCGCCCACGCCGCTGGCGGGGTGCATTGTTGCCAAAAACAGCCAAGGTCAGAATTGATGTGCTGGAGGGCGACAAACGTCCGGTCATGGCCGAAGCGGATTCGCGGTCTTTCCGCGACATTGCCGCCGTGGAAATCCAGTCGGAGCCGTCCGTCGTGCACCGCATCCTCTTCGACCCCGGTCATGGGCTCGAAGAGCGGCTCATTTCCGAACAGTTCAACTGATCAGCCCTGTGGCGTGATGTAGCCTCTGGCGATCTTGGTGGCCTGCGCCACGTCCAGAATGGGCGGCAACAGGGTCAACAGCTCACCATCGCCATCCAGAAGGTGCACGAAACTGCCATGAGAGTAGATCCAGCCGTATTCCGGGTCCTGGAACAGCGGCTCGATCTCGACTTTGAAGGCATCGTAGGCCACCTGTAAGGCATCCTCTTCACCCGTCAGCCCGACGAAATCCGGATGGATCTCCGCCAGCGGCGCGCCCATCGTATCGACCTGATCCTGATCCGGCGCGACCGTGATCATCACCGGTGTCACATCGATCCCGTCGGCGGCCAACTCATCCACCACCTGCGCCATCAACGGCAGGGCAGCGGAACAGATGTTCAGGCAATTGGCATAGCCAAAAAACAGCAGCTGATGTTTGCCGTCCGGATCAGCCTGCGTGCGCGTTTGACCGTTCTGATCCAACAGTGCGTAAGGTCCACCAATATCCACCGGAAACGGGCTTTGGCCTGCGGCGGGCATCCCCGCCACAAGCGCCAAGGCCATCAAAACAGCGCGCATCACCTCAGAAGTTCTCCGCAATCCAGGCCCCGTCGACCTCAAGTCCCAGACCCAGATAACCTTCCTCAGCGATAATCGCCTTGACGCCGGGATCACGGCGGAACCACGGACCTTTACCTTTGGCTTCGGGATGTTCAGCGGCCCAGTTCTTGGTCCACTTGTTCGCCTTGATCTTGTCGCCACTACCCGGTGGCACAATGGTTTGCACCAGATAGACATTGTTGGCCCCAAGCTCGGGGTCATCAATCATCAGCCCGTCGACGGTGATGGTCTGGTTGCAAAAGGGCTGCAATTCGACCGCCGCGCCGGTAAAGGCCGGCTGGCTGTTCTTCATCGGTAGGATCAGCGTGTCATCGGCGGTGCGCAACAGACCAAGCTGGCGCTTGCCAGCGCCACAGTCGGCCGGGCAATCGCCCGTGAAGGTGCACAACAGGTCAACGACTGTGGCCTCGAACTTGGCCGGAACCTCGGCATACAAATTCCAACTACGTGCTTCGGATCCTTCGGAGAAGTCTTGTGCAACGAGCGGAGACGCCATCAATGCCAGTGCGGCTGTAAGCTGTTTCAGCATGATCAGTCTCCTTGTGGCCGGGCGGATTTCGGGATCGAGAAAGGCGGCACGTTGCCATAGTCGTCGTGGTTCTGGTTGGTGATATCGAGGTCGGACACCACGTCAGACACGACAAGGTAGTTCAGGCCATCACGCTCATAGAGCATGCCGTCGGCCTCGACTGTATGTGCCGCCAGTTTGAGCGCGGTGTCACCACCAGCTGTCTGATCATCCTCACCCACCTTGAGTACCATGTATACGGTGCCGTCCTCAGCGAGCAGGCCAACGGGGATACCGCCCGCACTGCACCACAACGCGCAGGTATGGTGTGCCGACCCCACCACCGCATCGGGACTGCCCATAACGCCCGAGTAATAACACCAGGTGTCAATAATCTCTCCAGTCACCTGAATACGTGTGCCTTCCGCAGCATGTCCCGCCAGCGGCAGGCTCATCGCAGCAAGCGCGCTCAGAATGAGTGATCGCATGATACGGCCTTTCCTGTTCAACTGTAAGGACAGGTTGACACTTGTGTTCAACCCGGTCAAATCACGCTTTTGGTTTCGACGGTTTTGTGATCGCTTGGCGCTTGGGTGCGGCTCTGCTATCCTGACGGTCAAAGACAGAGGCAACGAACCCGCCCGCCAAAGTACAGGTATGACAGCACTCAGAAAATATGATCGGCTTGAAGCAACGGGCCTGTGGCGCGACACTGCGGATGCACAACGGCGCGAGGTTATCGTGTCTATTGGGGACGCCACGCTGATCATCTCCGATCTGAACGATCGGGCCATCACGCACTGGTCGTTGGCCGCGGTCGAAAAAGCACCTGCTTCTGGCAACGGAAGCGTTGCATTTCATCCGGATGGGGACCCTGACGAAGTTCTGGAATTGGCGTCGGACGAGGCCGCGATGATCGAGGCAATCGATACGTTGCGCCGCGCTGTCGCCCGCGCCCGGCCCAAGCAGGGACGACTGCGGTGGTTTGGGATGGGGCTGTCGGCATCGGCAGTGGCTATTATTTTGGTTTTCTGGTTGCCCGGTGCACTTGTCGATCATGCAATGCGGGTTGTTCCGCATGTGAAGGAAGCCGAAATTGGCGCGGCATTGCTGGCGCAAATCGAACGGGTTTCGGGCCAGCCGTGCAGCACTGTTGAGGCCCGGCCAGGGCTTGTCGCTCTGGCTGGGCGCACGGGCGTGGCGCGTGTCGTGGTGCTTTCCACCGGCGTTCGAGAAGCGCTGGCCTTGCCCGGTGGCACTATCCTCGTGAACCGGAACTTGGTCGAAGACTATGAAGAACCGGACGTGGCGGCGGGCTACATCCTTGTGGAACAGACCCGCAGTGCCGGGCAACCGCCGCTGCGCGCCTTGTTGGAACATGCGGGCCCGCGCGCGACAGGCACCCTGTTGACAACGGGGTCGCTTCCACCACGCGTGCTTGAAGCATTTGCCGAGGATCAATTGGCCCAAGCCGCGGTCGAACTTCCGGCTGAAACCTTGCTGCCTGCCTTTGCAGCAGCAGGGGTCCGCAGTACACCTTATGCGCGCGCCCGCGACATCTCGGGCGAGGCAACCCTGCAGCTGATCGAAGCGGACCCCATGGCGGGCCAAGACCCAACGCCAATCATGAAAGACCGGGATTGGCTTCAGCTTCAGGCGATCTGCGAAAACTGAAGTCTACTTCCGGACAAACGCATCGGAAAAGCCCAGTGCACGGCTGCGCGCCAGTCCATTGGACAACTCGGCAGATGATGCGAAGGGACCTGCCATCACAATCTGATACGTTTTACCGCCGCGCTTGAAGGTGCCCATCCGTGCCGGCAGCCCGGACCGTGCAATGCGCTGAGCTGCGGCTTTTGCATTCGCAGGCAGGCTGTACGCACCAACCTGAACATAGCGGCCCTGACCCACTTTTGCCGGCGCCGCTCGTGCAGCAGTCTTTACAATTGGTTTTTCTGCGGATCGCGATGAAACAACGGGTTGCCGTGCCTTGCTGCGTGCCTTGCGCTGCACGCGTTTCATCAGTTGCCCATCATCCCGCCGCACGAGGGTCACGGTGCCAAGGTCGCGCTCTTGGGTTGCGACGTCGACATACGGGTACACAAGAGGTACGGTCGCAGTAACATCACGGCCCGTGCGGCGGTCAATCAGCCGACGTGGCACGGTGCGTGTCCAAGCAAGGCGCGTCTGCGCAATGCCATTCAACGATTGCTCGGCACGTCTCCGATTCAGCCGATCATCCTCCCAGACCCGCTCGTAGCCTTCAGGAACAGGTGCGGAGGGCTGTGCAATCCGATTGTCATAGACGTGGCGGGGCACAACGCGTGTTGCCGGGTCCACTGATCTGGGCTGCACGGATGCCCTCACGGTAGCAGCGGGCGCTCTGCGGATGGTCGTGACCGGCGCCGGTTTCGGCTGCGTAGCCGACGTCACTGTCCTTTGGGTCACCGGGACTTGCGTGCGTGCGGGTGGGGCAGGGCGTGTAACAACCGGTCGAGGCGCCGTCGTCGCGGGTACAGATCGCCGCACGATCACACGCGGCGCAGGTTGCGGCGGCGGCGTGGGCGCCGCTTGCGTTGTCCGAACGGTTGGGCGCGGCGCCGGTGTCGGTTGTGTAGTGGAAGTCGTCGTGGTTGAGGATGGCGCAATGGTGATCTGCTCAGGCGTTGCCCGTGCCGATTGGTTCGGTGTGATGCGTGCTTCTGCAGCCGCCTCGGCAGACAGGCTCGGTGTCTGTCCGCAAATCAACTGTCGCTGCCGGTTGACCCGAGGCACCCAGGTCACGTTGCCATCAATGCCCGCCCGGACAAAGACGCAGCCCTCGCTGTCGACATATTGCGTGCCGTTGAAGGACGCCGGCGGAAACTCAGCCGGCGTCTGCGCGTTTCGCAAGGACTGGGCATGACTCAGACCGATGGACAACGACGCCGCGATAACAGCCAAGGCTGCAACTCTAGTAATTTTCATTATATCCCCCACAAGATATGGGGAATACGATGCCTCAACACCGGCCCTGAGTAAAGCGGCGATGCCCTCTATTTGGTGCCAAACATCCGATCGCCGGCATCACCCAGTCCCGGAACGATGTATCCCACGTCATTCAACTGGTCATCGACCGCCGCTGTCACGATTGGTACGTCCGGATGCGCCTCCTTCATCCGGGCAACCCCTTCGGGCGCCGCCAACAGGCACAAGAAGCGGATATTCGTGGCGCCGGCCTCTTTCAACTTGTCGATGGCAGCCGCGGACGAGTTGCCAGTGGCCAGCATCGGGTCCACGGCAATCACAAGGCGATCTTCCAGTGATTCCGGGACTTTGAAATAGTATTCGACCGGTTTAAGCGTCTCTTCATCCCGATAGAGGCCAACAAATCCGACACGCGCCGAAGGGATCAATTCCAGCACCCCGTCCAGCAACCCATTGCCGGCACGGAGGATTGAAATCAGGGCCAGCTTCTTCCCATCCAGCGTCGGCGCATCCATCGCCTGCATGGGGGTTTCGATACGCTTGGTCGTCATGGGCAACCCGCGCGTCACCTCATAGGCAAGAAGTTGCGAAATCTCCCGCAACAACTGCCGGAATACGGCCGTCGGCGTGTTCTTGTCACGCATGATGGTCAGCTTGTGCTGGACAAGCGGGTGATCAACAACGGTCAGATGTTCGGACATGAGGCAGCTCCTTGATGATGCCTTCTTCTGCAATGTCCAAGGTGCGACGACAATCCCCAGTTTCTTCTGACCGTAAATACCACGGGGTTTGGGGCAGCGCCCCAATGCGCGTCAGCGCCAAAAGGTCGCGTGCGTCGTCAGGCGCTCATTGCGGTGAAACACCCAAATGCCGCGCCACCAAATGCGCCACATCCCTAAAACCAATCAGTCCCAGCGGCGCGTCATCCCCGCCATGAACCAGCACCGGCACCCGCTCACGCGTGTGATCGGTGCCGATCCACGTCGGATCATTGCCATGATCGGCGGTCAGAACCAGTAGATCACCAGTCCGCAGCTGCGGTAAAATGCGCCCAATCTCGGCATCAAACCACTCCAGATGACGGGCGTAGCCAGACACGTCCCTGCGATGCCCATACAGGCTGTCGAATTCGACAAAGTTTGCAAAGGTCAGACTACCATCCTCAGCAGATCCAACCAGATCAGCCAAATGCCCCATCAGGTCAACATCCGCGCCCTTGCGCACCTCATCAAAGCCCTGCATCGAAAAGATATCGCCGACCTTGCCCACGCCATAAACGCGGTGTCCCGCATCCTGCACCCAATTCGTCAGGATCGGGGCAGGTGGGGTGATGGCGTAATCCCGACGATTGACCGTCCGCTCAAAAGCGCCCTCCACTCCGACAAAAGGGCGTGCAATCACGCGACCAACCCGCATCTTGTGCAGAACGGGCGCCACCGCTTGGCATAGGTCCAAAAGTCGCTCCAAGCCGAAATGCTCTTCATGCGCGGCGATCTGGAACACGCTGTCGGCCGATGTGTAGCAGATGGGTTTGCCAGAGCGGATATGTTCAGCGCCATGTTCGGCAATGATGGCGGTGCCCGACGCATGGCAATTGCCCAGCATCCCGTCAACACCTGCTGCAGCACAAACAGCCGCAATCACCGCGTCCGGAAACGCCGGGCGCGTGTCGGGGAAATAGTGCCAGTCCCAAGGCACCGGCACACCCGCCAATTCCCAATGGCCTGACGGCGTATCCTTGCCCTGCGACACCTCCGTCGCAGCACCCCAGGCGCCCGACCGCGCGTCCTGCCCATTGGCAAGGGCCATGGCCTCGAACAACCCAAGCGCGCGCAGATGTGGTACATCCAACGGCCCGCTTCGGCCTTCTTCAGCGTGGCCCGCGGCACAGACTTCGGCAATATGACCAACAGTATTGGCGCCGGTATCCGGCACATCCCCGTTGAAATACGCAGCCGCATCAGGTGCCCCGCCAATCCCGACGGAATCCATGACGACAAGGAATGCGCGCGGCATCAGCCGATCCGCTCTGCAATCAGGTCTGGAACGACGGGCGCCTGCCTGCCGACGGTGATGGCCTTGCGCACCGCAGCCTCGGCCCGATCCGCATCTGCCGGGCGCGCCGCATGGATCACGCACAAGGGCTGTCCCTTGGACAGTTTGGTGCCCAGGCGGGCCACGCCGGACAGGCCAACAGCCGGATTGATCACGTCGCCCTCTGCCTTTCGGCCACCGCCCAGATCAACAACGGCCAATCCCAGCGCCTCGCCATCGATGGCAGTGACATATCCCGGTCCCTTCGCGTTGATTTCACGAATAACAGTCGCTTCCGGCAGGAACCTCGACCAGTTCTCGACAAAATGCAGAGGGCCGCCCATCGCGGCGATCATCGTTCCGAACCTTTCCGCTGCACGGCCATCCGCAACGGCCGCGACAATGGCATCCGCGCCCGCCTGTACGTCGTCCGCCAAGCCACCATTGGCCAGAAGCACGCCGCCCAAGGCCGCCGAAATCTCGACCAACGGACCCTGCGCGGGGCCGGTCAGGGTGCGCATGACTTCCGCCACTTCCAGCGCATTGCCAAGGGCAGGGGCAAGGGGCTGCGACATGTCCGTGATCAGCGCCGTGGTCTTGCATCCGGCGGCATTGGCCGTTTTCACCAGCGCATCGGCAAGGGCGCGGGCCGCGTCCACATCCTTCATGAAGGCGCCGGAGCCGACCTTGACGTCCAGCACAAGCCCATCAAGGCCCGCGGCCAGTTTCTTTGACAGAATGGACGCGGTGATCAGGTCCATGCTCTCGACCGTGGCGGTCACATCGCGCACCGCATAAAGCCGTTTGTCTGCAGGCGCGACCTCGGCTGTTGCGCCGACAATGGCGCACCCGGCCTTGGTCAACACGTCCCGCAACCGCTGTTCGCTCAGCTCGGTCGAGACGCCCGGAATGGCGTCCAGCTTGTCCAAAGTCCCGCCCGTGTGGCCCAATCCGCGCCCCGAGATCATCGGCACATTGGCACCACAGGCGGCCAGGGCAGGGGCCAGCACAAGGCTGACGCAATCGCCAACCCCGCCCGTCGAATGCTTGTCGAGGACCGGACCCTCCAGATCCCAGTTCAGCACCTGCCCACTGTCGCGCATAGCCATGGTCAACGCGACCCGGCCCACATCGCCCAGACCGCTCAAACATACGGCCATGGCAAAGGCCCCGGCCTGCGCATCGGTCACGGTGCCGTCTGCCAACCCTTCGGCAAACCAGCTCAGCTCTTCACGTGATGGGGTTTGACGCTGGCGCAGTTTGGCAATGATGGATCGTGCGTCGCTCATGCATCGCCATCCATGTGGGCAGCAACAAAAGCACCAGGCAGCAATTCGGCGAGGGTCATGACCTGCTCAACACCACCCGTGGTGGCCATTGTCACGCGCACATCGCCCGAACCGAATTCGGCCAGTTTCTGACGGCATCCGCCGCAGGGTGTGACGGGCATCGGGCTGCCCGCAACAACATAGGCCTCCGTGATCTTGCCCTGACCGGCAGCCACCATGGCCGCAATGGCTCCGGCCTCGGCGCAAGTCCCTTCGGGGTAGGCAACATTCTCGACATTGCAGCCTGCAAATACAGTGCCATCCACTGCACGTACGGCTGCACCCACCTTGAAATTCGAATAGGGCGCATATGCGTTTTCCCGCACTTCCAACGCCGCCTGCTTCAACTCGTCCATATGCACCCTCGTTTCGGAGCCCCGACACTAGCCAAGCGTTCCGGCCTTGGCTACCGCTTTAAGACGCTAAAGGATTACACTGGGCGGTCGAGAGTAACGAGGCCAGACATCCTGACTGACCCGCGTTTGGAACGCTTTAGGCGGCGACACGTCAAGCATTCGATGTCATCAGACGAGTTGGTACAACGCGTGGCCACGTCGAGCGAGATGATAAGGTATCCCCAGCGTTCGGGTGATGTGGACGGCTGGCCCTTTTAATTGTGGATGTCTGCGAACTGCAGCGGCCCGACAGTGGCATTGCGATGCTCGCTTGCCGTTGCATGGGCGTTGCGACGGTCTCCCAGGCCGGACACAATGTCAAAGCCAGTGTTTCGGCTATCATGTAGTGCGACGTATAGCTCGATCATCCTGGGCGACGTGTTTTGAATTTCAATCCGCTTGCCTCCGTCTGCGATTGACACCGTGCCAAACCTTGCAGGCAGAATTCGTGGCCACGTTTCTGTGGATGCCAAGACTGACGCTCCGCTGTCAAAAACACTCGTGCCCAATGTGCGGTGCCCGTCGTCAAACGCAACGGGCAAGACAGCACTATGTTCCGCCGGAATACGGATCTTGAACAGTTCAACATCGTGAATCCCCCTGACGCTCACCGGTTCGGAGCGCGACATTTGAACAACCGCTGGACCGCCACGGAGACCTTGGGTTTCCTTGATTTGATCATTCAGATCCTCGAACCAGGCACCTGCAAAATCGCCACCCAGATGTGGAGCGTCCGCTTTCATGAGTTGGGCGACATGAGCGTACCCAAAAGCGTTGGGATGAAAGGCGCCCAGGGTCGATTTCATGTCACCCTGCTGGCTTTGTGCTGACACGCGGTTGGTGTTGTACCAAGCAATCGCCGGTCTTTTCTGTGGCTCATAGGGAACGGGGTGCTTTACGGCCTCATTGTAGCGCATATGACCGAAGCTGGCGTAGGGATAGGCTCCGCAGATACCGTGTTCCGACGGCAGATTGCCCTGATCAATCACCCGCCACGTGTGCGTTGATGCTGCTTCGCGCATGGTGTTTGTAAGCGCGTTGTAAATGTTCTGATCGACCCAACGGAACATTTCCGGTTCAATCTCGGCCAGGAAACCGGCCGGCCCGGGCTGCGGAACTGCAACCGAACAGTACCGCGCCACGCGCGATCCATCTCGCATGATGCGCGAGGTTTCAGAAGTTGACAAAACAGCACGAGCGCCTTGCCATCCATCCTCATGGCTTGCGCCAAAAAATGGTGGCAGGATCATAAAGACGTCGCCGGCCAGCAGTCCATCCACCCTCCAGCGGTCGAATACTGCGTCAAGGAGTCCATACAGCCTGGGAAGCTCTGCGCGACCGGGTGTATCTGCAACGAAACTGCCATCCGCCTCTTTAAGAAATTCTCCAAAAACCACGTCAGACTGCAAGTTCCGCCAGAGGCCGGTTTCAAACGCATCCTTGATCTGTGTCAGATCATTGTCGAAGCTTTCCCACGCACCGAACGACGCCTTGATGATGTTTGCAAAGCCAGCGTCGTTTCCGCCAATCGAAAGATAAAGCGTATCGACTGCGCGGACCCCATCGACGCCCTGAAAGCCCCCGCCCTTGGGTGTCCCGAGGATCGTTTCCAAAGCAGCCCTTTGCGAGCGCGGTGCCGCAACGCGCAAAGCTTCATTGGTTGCCCCACCATAGGGGCCAAGAATGCCCGTTCCTATTGTGGCGCCGGTTTGTGCCAGGTTGATAAAGGTGACCGAACTTCTTGGATCGTAACGTTCGAGTGCAAGCGCATATTGGGACGCATGTGTGAAGGAAGAGCGATGGCCCGTCAGGTTCTCAACGAAGTCCTTGTGAATTCCTTTTGAAAGTTCGTTGAGGTCGAACGCATCAGTCAATTCGGTTGTCAGGTCGCCCAGGTTGTTGGTGCGAATGACAGCAGTATTGCTTTGGCGCGGCAGTGGCAGTCCATGATCCGCCCACAGACTGGGAATGTGATATGCGAACTTAAGCGGATTAGAGGTCAGGTCGTTCGCGCTTTGGTCGGTTACGTGTATTTCACCCGTCAATCCGCTCGTCCATCTGCGTTTCTGTGGGCCAAAGCGGATTTTTTCGGGCGCGCCTTCCCCAGCGGCAAAGCTGTCTCCCATGACCACGATAAGATGGTCTATGACCTCTATCTGGCGGATGGCTTTCGGGGCATCCGAACCCGAGCCAAGTGCATAAGTTACCTCATGCTTTCCCTCGGGCAGGCAGACGCGAAACGTTCTGTCCGTGAGAGGGCCGGACGTGGTCTCGCCATTGGCAGTTGTCACTGTGAACCTTGGAACGCGATCGGGAATATCCGGCACGGGCGCATGCTCGGTACGGTAGTCCGCGCGAATCCCGGTTTCGATCAGGCCGGTGCCAGTTTTCGGGATCGGCTGTTCAAGGCCCGTAAGTGTTCGGGCTTCAAGATGAATTTCCTGCCGGGTCTTGATCCGTTGGACCGGGAATCCGAAGTCCGATCCGGCATCCTTTAGGTGAACAGCAAAGCGTGCTGGTTCACGTGCGCAAACAGTCGCAATCGGGCTTTTGCATGCGCAGCCATCGAGATTCACGGGGCTAGGGCGGTTGAGCGCATATGGTGCTGAATTTGGCAGATCAATGGTCCCGGATGTGTTGCGATCCAAACCGTATCGGGCCGGCATTTCGTAATCGAAACGAGGCTGCGCTGCGGGCGTATTCCATTCATCGACAAACACCACCGGCATGTCGTCATCCGCTGCGTCGTCGGATGGAGGAAGGTCGCCGATGCGCGCGCCGCGCCAGTCCCGGACGTTGCCGCCCTCGAGCGGGTAGAGAATCCCTTCGAAGTCGTCCGCCTCTCGTACAATGTGAAAGCCGTGCCAACCTGTATCTTCCGAAGTGAAGAGCACGACGCCAGCAAGCGAGCAATCGGATGCCCAGGTTGCTTCAAACGGGTTGCCACGTACGGTCCCAAAGATGTGACGTCCTTCTTGCCTGATCTCGGTTTTTCCGAAACTTGTGAACCAAACCCCCTGCCACGAGCAGGAGCCGCTCGTGAGAGTTTGGGCCGCGCCAGTTTGCCTGGTCCCGGACCAAAGACCATTGGGCACGCTGCCTGCCTCGGCCCATGTTCCAGTAAAGCCTTGACTGTCGCGCTCTTCGAGTTGCCATTGGAGCGGACCGGTTTGGCCTGAACGCGTGTTTAGAAAGACGCCATCAAAGCGACATGCACTCACCTGACCTGCAATGACGCCGTTTCCGAGGGGGTAATCGCCAATGAGTGATGAACCCTCCTGCTTCAATTGAATATCTCCGAAGGAGGTATTGTAGCTGCCAGTCCAGTCACAGGCGCATGCCGCGCTTGCAAAGGCTATGAATGCCGACGTCAAAATCGGAAATTGGAAATGAGTTCTCATCAAATGGGTCTCCTGAAAATCAAATTGAAATAACCCTGCTCCAAATGCTTGAGTGGCTTGCAATCCGTCCATCTCAGTGCGTCGCTTCCGTTGGATGGTGGTCACGCTGCGGTAGTTGATTTTTGTCGCTGGTTTCTGACCGAAGACGTCAGAGATTGGACGATCCGCGGCTGAGGTAAGACCAGTCGCGACATTTGATCCTTCTACGAGGTGGTTGCTGGAGCGAGGTGCACGCGTAGACAATCGTTGTGAGTACGCTGCGCTGTAAACTATCAATTTTGATGAAACTGGTGCTCAGTGGAACCGCGTATTGTGCGTACGGAAGGGACAAGTGACTCTGTGAAGAACAAAACTGAGCCCGCGCTTGATCTTGTCGCGATCGCATACAAGGTCGCCATTGATCCAAGCCGGTTTGAAGAGTTGTTGACGAGTTGGGACCAATGGGTTGGGACACGTCCATCAGGAGAGGGAGAATTCTCGGAGTTACTGCCGGATTTTCTGAGTGCTATTGATGCCTCCGAGCGATTGAGCGAAGCGAAACAGGTGCCGACCGCGTTGGAACGTGTGCCTTCTCCTGCGGTTCTCATGGATACCTCTGGCCGTGTGCTGGCAACGAATGCGGCGGCTGAACTGCTCCTTGCGGAGGATGTCTTGGACACCGATGCTTTCTTCGCTCAGTCACGTCGCAGCGCTGTTGGTTTTTCCGATAGCGCCCAAAAGCTGTTTCGGCTTGGCGGTGGTCCGTCACGTCGCAGCTTTCTTGCCTTAGAAATCCCGGCAACTGCAGCAATTGCCGAGAATTATCCAGGCGCACACTCAATGCTATTGGTGTCCCTCATGGACTGGAATGAGGAGTTTGAAAGTGAATTGGTGGAGCGGCTGGCACTCAGCACTGCTGAAATCAAGGTGGCGCGCGCGCTGCTCGAAGGGCGTACGGCGCAAGAGGCCGCAAGTGATCTGGGGCGAAGCCTTGCCACGATCCGAAGCCACATCAAGACGCTACTGATCAAGACCGGCGCGCGGCGTCAGACCGAACTCGTTCAGTTCCTGACCATACTTCGGCAGGTGTCGAGTGTCGTGCACAGAGCAGAACGACAAGTTGTCGGTGCCCAAGGCGTTCAATCGACCCTGCTGGCGAACAGGGGGGCTGTTTTAGAGGTGACGGACTACGGGCAGGGGCGGCCGCTCCTTTACTTCACCACGTCGTCGCTCCCGTGGGAGACGTCTGCCGTGCGCGCTGCGTTTGCAGATGCGGGTTTTCGCGTGATTGCGCCCTGTCGCCCAGGTTTCGGTAGGAGCACCCGGGAAGATGGGGATGCTTCTGATGCTCTGATGCAAATCTGGCTTGATCAACTGTTGGACTTGGCCGGTGACAAACCGCTGATTGCAGGACACAGGGAAGGCGGTATTCTTGCCGCGCGCGTCGCAGCCGCGTCTCTCAATGCAGGCCACGACATCGCTGGTCTTGCCTTGATCTCGACCGGCGCTCCGGTGCGCGACGTGGCGCAGCTTGACAATGCGCCTCCAAGCGTACGCCGTAGCTTTCTGGCCGCTCATTTCGCTCGAGCGGCGTTGAAACTCGGTTACAGCGCCGCCGCCCGTCTTTTTCAATCCGGGAGGAAGGGACAAGAAACATTGGTTCGGTTTTTCTGTCATGAGTGCCCTAGGGATATGGCGCTGATCGAGCAGTCTGATTACTTCGAAATTGTACGTGGAAATCTGAGCTTCTGCTTCGAGCACACGTACCAGATCGTCCGTGATTTGGAAAAGTGGGGGAGGGACTGGTCGCATGATTTGGAGCTGGTTGGTGCACAGGCGCCTGTGTTGTTTGTACAAGGCATGAAGCACCATTTCTTGCCAATGGAGAATGTTGCGCGTCTTTGTGAGCAGCACAAGACCATGCGGTATGTTGAGCTTCCAATTTCCGGACAGCTTGCGCTGTACGAGTTTCCGAAAGAAGTTGCTGAAGCGTGTCGATCCTTCACAAATTGAGCGTTGTGTAGGCGGGGCGTTCTGAAGCGCCGTTCAATTGGCCAAGTGAACTTCGCTGACTGCAATGGCTGGGAAACAGGTTGGAAGCGCATCATCCTGAACGCGCGACTGGTGTCCGAAGTGAGCCGATTACCGTCCGAATGCGGGACGTGTGTGGTTTGGCGATCCTTACTGCGATATGAGACTGCCCACGTCACAGCTCATGGGGCGTCCGCGGTAAAAAAAACCATGGCGCGGAACTGGGAAATCTGGCGTCCGCACGGTTGTGTGAACTTGCGCATTTGCCGGATGCGCACGCCGCATATTTGGTCGCAACCCCGCGGCCATTCTCCTTTCCGCACATGGTCAATTGCATTAATGGCGCAAAGGCGTTTACCGTAGAACGAGATCTATATCGACGTTTTTGCGTGGCTTTGCCAGTGTTTCACGCTTTTCAACGATACTTGCCAAATTGCGTATCTGTGGCGCTTCCGTTTTTTCTACGAAACGCATGAGTTGCTGCGCAGCCAGGGATCCCATGAGGCGATGGGGGACATGCACCGTCGTCAGTTTTGGTTTGACCAATTTCGCCAACTCGATGTCGTCGAAACCGGTGATCGAAACGTCCAGGGGCACGTCGAGACCCATATCATGCGCGCGGTTCATTGCTCCGACCGCAAGAACGTCGTTCACACACATGACTGCGGTGGTCTGGGGCGCTGATCGCATAATCTCCTCAAATGCATTCGCTCCGTTTTCGACGGAGTAGGGCGTTTCGACTAACGGGGCACGCTGGGGGTCCAGTCCGGCCTCATGCAAGCCGACGCGTATGCCTTTCACGCGATCTGTTGCCCTGTCATTGCCTTCCATCTGGGCCGAGATGATCCCGATCTCGCGATGGCCCTCAGCCAACACGGCCTTCGTCAATTCGGTCATTGACTTGCAATTGTTAAAGCCGACGGCGGGGTGCTTTTCTTCTGGTCGGTGTGCCCATGACAGCAAGTAGGGCACCTTGCGGGCCTCGAGGAAGGCATAGATGTCCGGGTCGCGTTCATAGCCGATAAGCAACAATCCATCCGCACCGCGGGCCACGAGGTTCCTGATCTGCTCTGCCTCGCGTTGCGGATCGTAGCCTGTGCTGGAAACAAGCAGGGTATATCCCGCTTCATTCAGGGTCTCCTGAAAGGCCTGCAAGCCGCGCGCAAAAATGGCATTTTCCATCGTCGGGGTGATGGCGCCGATTGTGAAGGTCCGCTTGGCGGCCAGCGCCCGCGCGCCGAAGTTGGGTGTATAGCCAAGCTCCTCGACTGCGCGCATCACACGGTCCCGTGTAGAATCGGACACCTGCCCGGGACGGTTCAGACAGCGCGAAACCGTGGCGGTCGATACGCGGGCCACGCGGGCAACATCTTCGAGCGTGGGTAGAGTGTTATTGGTCAATGTCACCAAAACCCTGCGATCCTTTTGGTTTTCAAAGAACAATACTTCACAAACTCTGAAATTGCACAACCACCATGTAAGCCCTTGCATTCGGTAAATGTAAGCGCTTACAGTTCCGCCATCCAGCCATTACCGGGAACGAACCATGGCCCTCTTCGCGTCTCTTGCTGTCTTCATTGTCTACTTCGCCAATGTCGCGTCGGGCGCGTTCTTTGACACGGTTCTTTTTGGTGATGTGGGAGAGATGCTGGTGCTTTTCGCGGCCACGATCCTGTTCGTGATCGCGATCTTACAAAAAGAAGCCGCTCAAAAAGACAAAAACGGCGGCTGACCTGTTTCTAGGGAGGAACACATTAACGACGAACGCAAGGATCTCGCATCCGAAGAGCGCAGGAATTTCCTGAAATTGGCGACGACGGGCAGTTTTACCGCAGTCCTGGTCGCAGGCGCGGGAGGCATGTTGTGGTCGTCCGAAGCTGCGGCCCAGACCGCCAACGAAGAGCGTGAGCGTGAAAAGGCCGCCGAGCAGGTGATGATCATCGCCACAGCTTATGTGCCGGGCGCATCGCGCAGCTATCCGATCATGCAGCTGGATCTCAAGGAAAACATCCAGAACGCAACCAATGGCAAAGTCTATGTCAAGCTGGCCCCAGGCGGTCAGTTGGGCGCGGGCGGCGCATTGGTGCAGGCCGTTCAGGGTGGCACCATCCAGGCAGCTCAGCACTCGTTATCGAACTTCGCGCCCTTCGCGTCGACCGTTGACCTTATCAACATGCCCTACCTCTGTGGCTCCAACCAGCGGTTTACCAATTTGGTGACCTCCAATTTCTGGAAATCAACGGTTGAACCCAAGGTCGAGGAAAACGGATTCAAGGCCCTGTTCTACGTCAACATCGACCCGCGCATCGTTGCCGTACGCAAGGGCGGTGCAGGTGCTGTTCTGACACCGGGCGATCTGGATGGCGTGAAGTTCCGCGTGCCGGGCTCCAAGATGTTGCAACAGTACTACCGCATGGTCGGTGCGAACCCGACACCTTCGGCCTGGGGCGAGACACCGTCTGCCATCAAGCAGGGCGTTGCGGATGCGCTGGACCCTTCGGTTGGAGCGTTGTTCGTGTTCGGGTTCAAGGACATCCTCAGCCATGTAACCTTCACTCAGGCGGTGCCGGACAGCCAGGTCTATTCCTGCAACCTTGAATGGTTCAACTCGATGCCCGCCGGTATTCAGGAAGGCATAATATGGGGGTCTGAAATGACCGCGCACCAGAACCTATCCAAGGTGCCATCGGCCCGTGCCTATGCCATGGCCGAGCTGGCCAAGGCCGGGGTCGAGTTCCACTCGCTCGGCGCAGACCAGCTGTCCGAATGGCAGGCCGCAGGCGGCTACCAGCGTTCGGAATGGGATGAGTTCAAGGTCGAACTTGCGGGTTCCACGGACAACTTTTCCAAGATGGAAGAGGCCGCAGGCACCCAAGGCAAATACTACGTCCACGACGCATAATGCACAGGGCTGGGCGCGGCCATTTGGTGGCGCCCAGACCGTAGATAGGCGGGCGCGCTTGTACGCCGTCCCGCCACAGCACCTAGAGGCTTACAATGGAAATGTTGCGTCGCATCGACCGCAATGCGGAAAGGTGGCTGCTTTTGACGTTCTACGTCATGCTGGTGGTAACAATGGCTGTCGAAGTGCTCCGACGTGAGGTGTTTTCATACTCCTCGATCTGGGGCGAAGAGATCGTACGCTATTCCTTCATATATTTGGCGTGGATCGGTGCCGCTGCAGCGGTACGCGAACGCGCGCATATCCGTATAGACGTGGTTATGCATTACCTCGGGCCACGACCCAAGGCGCTGCTCCATATCTTTGGCGATCTGGTGATGCTCTTTGTGGCAGTCATTGCTGTCTACTGGTCCTACGAGGCTGTCCATATCTCGGCCAAATTCGGGTCGGTCACCGATGGCCTACGTATTTCCAAAGTATGGTTCCTGATGGCCGTCCCGCTGGGGTTTGCCCTGATGATCTGGCGGCTGATGCAGTCGCTGCGTCGCGATGTTCAAGCCCTTCGGACAGGCAAGCCTGTCTACGAAGGCGACACGTTGTTTGATTGAGGGGTTGACCGATGCTGTGGAATACCTTGAACCAAACCGTGGAACTGGGCTGGGATTTTTACCTGCCCGTGATCCTTTTTGTGGTGCTGATTGCCATGGCCGTTCCGGTCTGGGCGGCTATCGGTACCGCTGCAATCACCATGCTGGTGATGTCGGGCGATCTGCCGCTGAGCCTTCTGGGTGAAAAGCTGTTCACTGGCATTGACGCTTTTGCGCTGACGGCGGTTCCGCTCTTCATACTGACAGGTGACGTACTGGTGCGCACCGGGCTCAGTCGCAAGTTTCTGGACGTGGCCGAGGCGCTGACCTGCTTTGCCAAGGGTGGCTTTGGGTCCGCCACGGTGCTGGTCTGCGGGATGTTCGCGGCGATCTCCGGTTCGGACGCGGCGGGCGCTGCCGCTGTGGGACGGATGACCATCGCGCGACTTGTCGAGTCCGGCTATCCTCGGCCCTATGCCTGCGCCCTTGTTGCTGCGGGCGCTTGCACCGGCATCCTGATCCCGCCATCGATCGCCTATATCATCATCGGCCTTGTGCTGGGCATATCCGCCTCGACCCTGTTTCTGGCGGCCCTGATCCCCGGTCTTCTGATCCTCTTTTCGATCCTGATCACCAACCTGATCATGAACCGCATCTACAGCTATGAAGGCGGTGGGCAGATGACGATGGCGGATTGGGGGGCGAACCTGCTCCGGTCCCTGAAATCCGGGTGGTACGCATTCATCGTCCCCGGCATCATCTTCTACGGCATCTTTTCCGGCCGGTTGACGCCGACCGAAGCCGGTGCCACGGCCGTTGTCGTGACCATCGCCATGGGCTTTCTCCTGCGCACGCTGTCCTTTGCGGACTTCCCAGCGATGCTGCTGAGTTCGGCCAAGGTGAACGGGGTGATCCTGCCTATCATCGCCTTTTCCGCGCCACTGGCCGAAGCGTTGGCGATCATGGGTGTGCCGCAAGGGTTTGTAACCGCTGTGACCGGGCTGACGGACGAACCGTGGCTGCTGATCCTACTGATGATCGGTATTCTGATCGCCGCGGGCTGCGTGATGGAGACGACCCCCAACATCGTGATCCTCGCACCGATCCTGAAGCCACTGGCCGACAATATTGGCATGAACGAAATTCAGTTCTGCATCATGATGATTACCGCACTGGGGGTTGGTTTCATTACGCCGCCGCTTGGGCTTAACCTGTTTGTTGTGTCCGGGATCACGGGGGAATCCATCCTCAAGATCGCGGCGCGCGCTGTACCATTCGTACTGTGCATGTTCGTGGTGGTCCTGCTGATCGCTTACGTGCCTGCCCTGTCCACCACCCTGCTGCCTGAGATTTACAAATAGAGGTTCGAAATGACCGTTGAGTACCTGAAACGCGCAACGCTGACATCAAAATCGGGGGCGTCAGAAGTGCATGAAACCGTGGTGTCGATCCTGAACGACATCGAGGCGGGGGGCGATGCCAAAGCGATGGAATACGCCGCTAAGTTCGACAAGTATGAAGGCAACCTGTTGCTGACCGACGATGAAATCGCGGCTGCAACGGCGCTGGTGCCCGAAAAACTCAAGCAGGACATCCGCTTTGCCCATGACAACGTGAAACGCTTTGCAGAGATGCAGAAGAGCACGGTGGCTGATGTAGAAATGGAGATACAACCGGGCTTTGTGGCGGGTCAAAAGGCGATCCCCGTGGATGCGGCAGGCTGTTATGTGCCCGGCGGGCGGTACAGCCATATTGCGTCGGCCATCATGACCGTGACCACGGCCAAGGTCGCTGGCTGCAATCACATAACTGCCTGTTCGCCCCCGCGTCCAGACGTTGGTGTGGCTCCGGCCATTGTCTATGCCGCTCATATCTGTGGCGCGGACAAGATCATGGCGATGGGCGGCGTGCAGGGTGTCGCGGCCATGACATTTGGTTTGTTTGGCTTACCCAAGGCCAAGATCCTTGTGGGCCCCGGCAACCAGTTTGTGGCCGAAGCCAAGCGCATTCTTTTCGGTCGCGTGGGCATCGACATGATCGCGGGCCCGACCGACAGCCTGATCCTCGCGGACGCGAAGGCCGACGCGCATGTCGTGGCGACCGACTTGGTCAGTCAGGCCGAGCATGGCTATAACTCACCCGTGTGGCTGGTGACGGATGACCGCGCGTTGGCTGAGAAGGTAATGGAGATGGTGCCCGGCCTGATCGACGACCTGCCGGAGGTGAACCGCGACAACGCTTTCGCCGCTTGGCGCGACTATGCCGAGGTGATCCTGTGCGCCGATCGCGAAGAAATGGCGGCCACGTCTGATGCCTATGCCCCGGAACATCTGACGGTGCAGGCCGAGGATATCGATTGGTGGCTGGAGCGGCTGACCTGCTACGGTTCGCTGTTCCTTGGAGAGGAAACGACCGTGTCCTATGGCGACAAGGCCACTGGCACGAACCACGTACTCCCCACCTCTGGTGCCGCTAACTATACTGGCGGCCTATCGGTCCATAAGTACATGAAGATCGTCACCTGGCAGAAAGCGACCAAGGAGGCGTCCAAGGATGTCTCCATCGCAACTGCCCGCATCTCGCGGTTGGAAGGAATGGAGGGGCACGCCCGTGCCGCCGACGTGCGGCTGGCCAAATATTTCCCCGGCGAAAACTTTGACCTGTCGGCAGAAGGCTAAGCGAGGATGGATCACCCCAGTGCTCTTTTCGATCTCACCGGCCGCGTGGCCTGCGTAACAGGGGCCAGCTCCGGCCTTGGGCGTCAGGCGGCGCTGACATTGGCGCGCGCAGGCGCGCAGGTGGTTGGGGTGGCGCGCCGGGCCGAGGCATTGGACAGTTTGGTAGCGGAGGCGGGTACCAACGTCACCGGGGTCACTGCCGACGTGGCGCAGCGAGACGCGATCAGCGACCTTGTGGCGCGTGTGTCCGCGCCCTTTGGTGCGCCAGACATCCTTGTTCATGCGGCGGGCATCAATACTCGGCAGACGGCAGACGATGTCACACCCGAGGGTTGGGACCAAACACTGGCGCTGAACCTGTCTGCCCCGTTTTTTCTGAGCCAGGCCATGGTTGGGCCAATGAAAGCAAGGGGCTGGGGGCGGATTGTCAACTTTGCGTCACTGCAAACCACTCGCGCCTTTCCGGGCGGTATCGCCTATGGCGCGACCAAGGCCGGTATTGGCCAGTTAACCCGCGCCATGGCCGAAGCATGGTCACCGCACGGGATCACCGCGAACGCTATTGGTCCGGGCTTTTTCCCGACCGAACTGACGCAAGCGGTGTTTGACGATCCGGACCGTGCGGCACGCAACGCAGCGCAGACCTGCATGGGGCGCAACGGCACCATGGCTGATATGGACGGCCCTATCCTGTTTTTGTGTTCGGACGCATCCAGCTTTGTCACGGGCCAGGTCCTGATGGTCGATGGAGGCTTCACCGCAAAATGAAAGCGCTAATTTACGAAGGCGTGGAAACGCTGACCTACGGGGATGCTGCAGACCCTCAACCGGACGCGGGCGAGCATCTGATCCGGGTTGAGGCCGTGGGTATCTGCGGGTCGGACATGCATGCCTATCTGGGCCATGACGACCGCCGCCCGGCCCCCTTGATCCTTGGCCATGAAGCAGCTGGTACGAGCATTGGTGGGCCAAAGGATGGCACGCGGGTCACGATCAATCCGTTGGTGACCAACCCGAACAGCGCAGCCAGCCAGTCCGGTCGCGAGAACCTGTGCCCTAACCGCCAGATCATCTCCATGCCTCCGCGCGAGGGGGCCTTTGCGCAGCTGGTCACCATGCTCGAGGACAACCTTGTAGGTATTCCGGACGACGTCTCGACCACCAAGGCGGCGTTGGCTGAACCTTTGGCGGTCAGTTGGCACGCGGCCCGTCTGGCGCTGGGCGCGCTGCATCCGTCAATGGAACGCAAGGCGCTTGTGATTGGTGGTGGCGCGATTGGTTTGGCTGCGGCACTTGCGCTGAAGGCCATGGGTGTCGACGACGTCGAAGTGACAGAACCGAACCCGACACGGCGCGCCTTTCTCACCGACCATTGCGATCAACGGGTGCTGTCCGAACCGGACGGGTTCTATCTTCTGGTCATCGACGCGGTGGGCTATGCCGCAACCCGCACCCTTGCCAGTGCTGTGACGCAGCCTGGCGGTGTCATCATGCATGTGGGCCTTGGCGAAGACACTGGCGGCCTCGATATCCGACGGATGACGCTGCAAGAGATCACCTTCATCGGCACCTATGCCTACACGGCACAGGATTTCCGCGACACGGCGCAGGCGATCTTTGACGGTCGTCTGGGTCCGCTTGACTGGACCGAACAGCGCCCGCTGGCCGAGGGTTGGCAGGCGTTTCGGGACATTCGCGCAGGCATCGTGCCCGCCCCGAAGATCATCCTCATCCCGCAGGACGACGTTTGACGTACCACGCAAGGAGCCTTGCCATGTATTCGAAAATTCTGGTCCCGATGGCGCTTGATCACGACGTCTCGCCACAAACGCTGGACATCGCCAAGGCGCTGGCGGCACCCGGTGGTGACATTGTCGCCTTTCATGTCCACGAAGCCCTGCAAGGGTCAGTCGCGGCCTATGTGGACCAGGCCGTTGTGGACGAGGGCTTTGCGCGGGCGCGCCAGACTCTGACTGACAAGACTGCACATCTGGACGGTGTGCAGACTGAGATTGTCAGGGGTCACACCTACCGTTCCATCATCGACTACGCCGCACAGAACATTGTGGACTGCATCGTCATCGGGTCACACCGACCGGGGCTCAGTGACTATCTGCTGGGCTCAACAGCGGCGCGCGTGGTCCGGCATGCACCCTGCGCGGTGCATGTCTACCGAAGCACTTAATCCCAAAACACTCACCCCTAGGACCCTTCAGGAAGGCCCCGCATTCATGACGATAGACGCGAAGATCACGGCTGATTTTGTTGCGAACGGTATTTCGTTTGTGACG
>NZ_BMWT01000010.1 GCF_014651375.1 Tateyamaria omphalii | reverse complement strand
TGAGGGCAACTTCAACGCGGATCTGTTTGTGTTCACGGACGGTCACGGCGCGGACACGATCACGGATTTCGCGGCGACGAACAACTTTGAGCGGATTGATTTCTCGGGCCTGTCGACGATCAACAGCTTGGCGGATCTGAACCTTGGCAGCGCCACGCTGGGGGCGGCGACGCAGGTGGGCGGCGATGTGCTGATCGACACGGGCGGCGGCAACAGCATCCTGCTGTCAGGCGTCAGCCTCGGCGATCTGGATGCTTTTGATTTTATCTTCTGATTTTGGAGTGTAAAAGCGGGGCGGAGCACGTTTTTTCGTGCTTCGTTCCCTTTTCATTTTGAGGATCAGTCATGTTGAAGCTGCCAGGCGCTATTGCGTTTTCACAAGCTCTTCGTAACAAGGCGCGCCGTTTCCCAGATCGGGATGATGCCAGATACCACGATCACTACATTTATCCTAACATTTCACCAGGCTTTGCGATTTCCGCAGGCGAGAGAGTTTTTACAATCGGGTCCTGTTTTGCGAGGAATGTTGAAGAAGCTCTTGCTGAAAATGGCATGGACCTTCCAACGCTTGCATTCACCGCGCCCCAGGACGAAGCGCCGGGTCGTGCCAACCGAATTCTGAATCAATACAACCCAGCCACTATGCTGCAAGCGGTTCGTGCAGCAGGCACTGCCGCTGACACACGTGGGTTATATAAAACGGGCTTGGGGTCCTATGTTGACACTTTGCTGGCAACTGGATCCCGAGCGGTGTCACACGCGCGGGCGATGGAACGGCGTGAACAGATCAACACGTTGTACCAAGACGGATTGAACGGTGCCGGGGTTGTTGTCATCACGCTTGGTCTGGTCGAAGCATGGTATGACAGTGAGGACGGTCTGTACTTGAATGAAGCGCCGCCACATAAACTGGTAAAGAAGTCCGGTGAACGCTTTGAATTTCACCAGTTGGGCGTCGAAGAATGCGAGAGCATGGTCTCGCAGATGTTGGAACTGTTACTTAGCGAAGGCAAAAGAAACGTCGTTTTGACGGTATCGCCGGTGCCGTTGCAGGTTACATTTGCTGGCGGCGACGCCTTGTTGCGCAACAGCTATTCGAAGTCGGTTCTACGTGTTGTCGCCGAGAAGATGTCGCAAAAGTTTGAAGCCGTAGACTATTTCCCAAGCTATGAGATTATCACGTCATCGGGGTTGCGATCTTTCGGGGAAGACAATGTACATGTTCGGCCAAGGATCGTCGGTGACGTTGTGAAGCACATGGTCGGTCTTTACACCAAGCAAAATGATGCTCACTGAACACTCGCCACTACAAATGGCATCCTGACTTCTGTCAGGAAGGTATTGAGCCAACATCAACAACCAAAAATGTGATGATCGCATGAATAACCAAAAACTCTTTGGAAATCTCTTTCTTAGCATTGGCGCTATGAAGGCAGGCACAACATGGCTTTATGCTGTGTTGGCGCGCCATCCGGAGCTGCATTTTGCGATGGAGAAGGAGATTCACTATTTTTACCATCGCTACGTGGACAACGGACAGCTGAGTGATCAGCGACGGATGCAGGAGGCGCGCAACCGTTACATCCTGCGCTTTGATCCGGAGAAGGCGCATGTCGATAACGTACGCACGAACCTGCGTTGGGTTGCGGCGTATCTGGATCGACCAGTCGATGATTTCTGGTATCGCAACCTGTTCCAGCTTCGGCGGCATGAAACATATGCGTGCGACTTTTCTAATCTGAACGCCCTTTTGCCCGGCGATGTCTGGCCACGCATTTCTGATCGGTGTGACAAATTGCGTGTGCTCTATACCATGCGTGATCCGGTCAAGCGGTTGTGGAGCCACACCAAGTTTCACCTGCAGGTCACCGATCAGTTGGACAACCTGAAGACGTGGGGGCCAAACGATTTTCTGCGCTTCGTCAAACAGCCGCATATCTGGAACAATGCCGAATATGGTGAAGTGTTGCGCAAGCTGCGTGCGGGTCTTTCGCCTGAACAATACAAGGTCATCTTCTACGAGGACCTGCATGCTGATCAACGTGGCACCCTGCGCGGGATCGAGGAATTCCTTGACGTGGCTGCCTTCAACTACCCTGAAACCTTGCTGAAACAGCGTTTCACTGAAAGTGTGAAACATCCGATGCCGGATTTCTTCTCGGGCCTGATTGCCGACGACGTCGCGCGCATCCGGTCGGAGATTGAGGCGGAAGGGTTTGTTCTGCCAGAAGGGTGGGGAATGGTGAAAGCGTGAGATCAGTATGAAGGCTCTAGTCATTGGGAATTGTCAGGCGCGGCCGTTGACACAATTGGTTGCGCGCGCGACCGATGCCCAGATGCTTGAGCCAATCGTGCTGCATCTGGCAAAGGACGGTGATCAAGACGTGCACGCGGCGCGTATGGCCGAGGCGGACATCATCTTTGCCCAGCAGACGGCAGAAAACTTCGCTCGTCCGTGGTTGCGGTCCAACGTGGTGCGCGCCAATCATCCGTTTGTGTTTGTTTGGCCCAACATCTTCTGGGCCGGGCAACAGCCGTTCTTGCGATACATGACCCACACGACTGGTGGCCGCATGATGGGGCCATTGGAAGCCCTGCACGATGTGCGCATCTACCATGACTGGCTGGCCCAGGAGGGTTTAATCACGGACCGGCAATCGGAGTTTGACAGCGCCTACGTTGCCCGGATCCGTGAGATGTCTTTGGCAGAACTACAGCGCCGCGAAGCAACATGCGATGTCGCCATCACCGATGTGTTGGGTTCGTATGTTGATAATCGGCGCTTGTTCTTTACCTTCAATCACCCAACTGCGTTTGTGCTGGCCAAAGTAGCGAGTCGGTTGCTGAAGGTGTCAGGGTTTTCCAGCACGCAGGTTGAAGAACCGCCAGACGAGCCGCTGGGTCGCTATGTTGTGCCGTCGCTTTGGCCGGACAAGCCTGATCACATGCAGGGGGATGGATACACCTTGGAATCCGGAGGACAGGTCTCACGACGACCCGGTCCGCCGGTGCGTTACAATGACCAAAAGCTGCTTGCAGCATTTCACGAAGTGTATTCTCACAACCCGCTGTTTCGGGATTTAAGCAATATTCGCTTTACTCCGGCAAACGGAATGGACGCGGATATCTTTAAGGCAAATGGTGCGCCGGTTTAACCGGCGGCACTTTGTTTCGTCTTGGATTGCTGCACCAACATGTTGGTTTCGTTCACCGTGGCATGGCCGGCTGCAAACTGGCAGACCACCGGCCGATTGAGAACGTATGCAGACAGGCGTGCAGTCGACTTCATATTGTCATGCGCAGCTGAGACCACGTTACGCTGAATGCCTTGGGGCATTTGGCCAACTTGCGAATGCGTGAGTGTATAAGAGGCCGTTTGCCAATCGATATTGGTAAAAACCCGGTCCTGTTCGAAGTTGTCCAGCAACATCTGTGCGCCGCGCCGGGACAGAAGGTATCCGTCGAGCCCGGGCGCGCGCATGTTGTCCGTGTAGCTGCCGATCGCTTCCGCGTAGGTTGTCCACGGGGGGGTATCAGGTCGATCCCACCAGACACCCGCGCCACGGTCGTTGATAAACACCATGTCTGGGTTTTCGGTCTCGACCAGTTGTGTCAGGTCTGACCATGTTGCCATGTCGGCGTAGGGCCATGCATCGTCTTCGAAGATCAGCGCGTGTTCGTTTGTTGTTTCAAGAAATGCGCGCCAGACTGACATTTGAGACTGTAGGTTGGCGACACCGCCGATGTGCAGTTTGCCGGTTGGGCACCACGTGTCATAGATGTCTTGACCCATCTTACTGCCGTCAACGGCTTGAACAAAGTTCAAAGGGTCACCGTAGCGTGCGTACCTTTCTTCCAGTGCGCGTCTGCGTCCCTTGGCCCGGTCCAGATTGACGAAATGATGTGGAAAGGGAAATTCGCGCGAGGCCGGACTCGCGATCCAGTCCAGAACAGTGCGCCAGCGGCGCAAGTTCAGATCGTCTGGGTCAGCTCTGGACGCGAAGGTGTCGACCAGTTTTTCGAACATGTCCCATGCGCCCAGCATGTGACTGAAGCGAATATTTGTGCCGAGGGCGCCGCGAAGATCTTCGTTGGCCGCCTTTTCAAGCACCGCCGTCGCCTCTTGGAGATGGCCAGAGCGGCAGTGAAGCAGGATCAGGTTCTGATAGGCCATTGCCAACAGCTTGCGCTGCGCGATCAGTGTCCCACACATATCTGCCAACCGGTCCGGTTGTCCCGTCTGGTTGAAGTATTCCAGCTTGAGCTGGAACAGCTCCCGTTCGGGTATAACGGCTTCGGCTCTGGTGATCCTTTCCATTGCGCTGTCTGGATCGTGCAGGCGGGATTCGTAGCGGTAGATGGCGCGCCAAATACCGGGCACCTGAACATTTGCATCCGCCTCTACCATCGAAACGGCCTGAGCATAGACGTTTGCAAAACGTTCCTGCATCTTGTTCAAGGGCCAATTGCGCGTCACGATTTGCTGCAATTGTTGTTCAAATTCAGTCATGTTGGTCTTCAATTCTTTGGTCGAGAGGTGCGCACCATCTTACCATTTTCAAAGTGGATTCCGCATTCCGTCTTGTCGCTGTCGGCCCAGCGACCTGCGCGAGGGTCATCCCCCGGTGCGACGGGTTTGGTGCAGACAGCACATCCAATGGAGGGGTATCCTTGGGCCTGAAGTGGATGGCGCGGAAGATCGTGTTCAGTGAAATAGTTATCCACGTCTTCGGGTGTCCAGTCGATCAGCGGGTTTACCTTGATCCAGCGATCCTGGATTTCGAACAGTGTCATGTCACTGCGTGTGGCCGCCTGTTGGCGTTTGCGTCCGGTGATCCAACATGACAGGGACCGCAAGGACTTGAGCATCGGTACTGATTTGCGGACGTGGCAACACAGGTCGGGATTGCGTTGATGGAGAAGCCCGTCAGGGTCATCGGCCTTGAGCGCATCGGGCCGGGGGGTGACCGTCTGGATGTTCGACAGACCGAGCTGCCGCACCAGGGTGTCACGATATTCCAGCGTTTCCGGAAAATGTTTCCATGTGTCCAGAAAGATGATCGGCACGTAAGGGTCGATGCGCGACACCATGTGTAGCAGGATCGCTGCCTCTGTTCCGAAGGACGAGACGAGACCGACCCGTCCTTCGAATGTGGTTGTGATCACCTCTTTCAGAACCGCCTGTGCGGAGCGCCCTGTATGGCGTTCCGACAAGTCTGCAGCCTTCGCCTTGAGTTCGAGCCGGGCATTTGTTTCGACAATCACAACCTGTCACTCAAATCCTTACTTCCAGACGGACACACAAGGGATCTTGGTTTTGTCGCAGCGGTCCGAATACTTCTCGGCGATTTCGACAACTTCCTGCATGACACCGTCGGAGAGTTTGATCGGGTTCAGACCCAGACCAAGGAACCGGTCGTTTGCCACGTGCAGATCGTTTTCGGCCGCTTCATTGCGCGGGTTTTCGAGATAGGCGATGTCGGTGCCTGTCATCCCGTTGATCATCTCGGCCAGATCGCGCACCCGGTGGGTTTCGGTCATCTGGTTGAGGATGTTCACCCGTTCGCCTTTTTGTGGCGGGTTCTCGATGGCCAGTTCAATACAGCGGCACGTGTCCTGAATGTGGATGAATGCGCGTGTCTGACCGCCGGTCCCGTGCACTGTCATCGGGTACTTTACCGCCGCCTGCATGATGAAGCGGTTGAGCACGGTGCCGTAGTCACCGTCATAGTCGAAGCGGTTGATCAACCGTTCGTCCTTGCGCGTTTCCTCGGTCTGCGTGCCCCAGACGATGCCCTGGTGCAGGTCGGTGATCCGTGTCTGGTCGTTCTTGTTGTAGAAGTAGAAGAACAGCTGATCCTGCGTTTTTGTCATGTGGTAGATCGAGCCGGGGTTTGCAGGGTACAGGATTTCCTGTTCGCTTTGCCCGTTTTCGGTGTCCACTTTGACGTTCAGGTATCCCTCGGGGATTTTCATGCCTGCTGTGCCGTAGCCGTAGACGCCCATGGTGCCCAGGTGCACCAGGTGAATGTCCAGACCGCTTTCGACGATGGCGGCAAGCACATCGTTGGTGGCGTTGAGGTTGTTGGATACGGTGTAGCGTTTGTGCTGCGCCGACTTCATGGAGTAGGGGGCTGCGCGCTGTTCGGCGAAGTGCACGATGGCGTCAGGCTCTTCCTCTTTGATCAGTGTCAGGAGGCGATGGTAGTTTTCACCAATTGTGAAATCATGAAATGCGATTTCTTTGCCTGTCAGCTCTTTCCAGACACGCAGACGTTCCCCGATGGGGCGGATCGGCGTCAGGCTTTCGACTTCCAGTTCAATATCAATTTTGCGGCGGCTCAAATTGTCAACAATGGTGACGTCATGGCCCCGGTTCGAAAGGTGCAGCGCGGTCGGCCACCCACAGAATCCGTCGCCACCAAGTACGATGATCTTCATCATCAACTCCTTTTGGTAAAACTACCGCTCCTGTACACTACGATATTGGAAAGACAAAGCAGATCACCCCGGCAACGGCATGTTTGCGCTTGTCCTTTGGAAAAGAGTTCAGATTGCCCTAATCCTTTGGCGTTGCGCTATTTTTTTTCGCTTTTTTGGATGTGCGTTGTCGGTGGAAAGGGCAGGAGCAAGACAGTTTGACGCGGTTAAATGCCCGGGTGCGACGATTGTGGGCACAGAAAAAAACCGCTTCGCGCGCCCAACACTGATTCAATCTCGGATTGCAATGTGTAAGGGCGTTCTACACTCTCAATGCATGTTGACTGGATGTTTGCATCAACGTGAGTTTGGACTGCGCTCGAGCGCGCATGCGTAGAGCCTTGCCGCGCAGTTTGACACAGGCGGAAAGACCAATATTGGTGGAAAATGTCAGGTTAGCCCCAGGAGGCGACAGCGCTTAGAAGCTCGATGTCATCGTGGTTGCTTTCGTATAGCAACTCGTCAAGCGCGGCCGTGTCCGACGCGCTGGTTCCAGATGAAACGTTCTTGTGTGTGACACTGGCCTCGAATGCAGGGAACACTGGTTTCACGCGGCGCTGAAGCGTTGCAAGTGCGTCACCGAACCCGTCGACAAGCCCAATCATGCCGGTCATGTGCAATTGCTTTGCAGCGACCAATGCCCGTTCCAGTTCCGGTTCGGGTCCCGGTGCCATTGATGCAAGGCGCGACGTCTGGAAGTTTCGGCATTGCCGATCTCCGTTACGTTCAAGACGGGCGCGTACATAGCCTTCGAAGTCGTGCTCCTTGGCCAGTTGCGCACCCCATGTATCCGCATCTTGCTTGCGCTCAAACCGGTAGGCAGAGCGGATGCGCGCGATTGGATCGCGCAGCATCATGACCGGAACCACATGCACGCCGGTCGGACTTGGGATGGGTCCGACCATTGTGTGTGAGGAGAAAGCAATAGCGCTCGGGTTCTGAGCGATCCAGGCCTCTACCTGTCCGGTATTGTCATTTCCAGCCATCGGAAATTCATTGGTCACCCATGCGGGCCCAAAGTTATCCTTCAGGATGCTGTCCAAGGACGTCCCCGCGTTCTTGAACAGGTGGTAGTGCAGTATGATCGTGCGCAAGTTAGCCTCGCTTATTTGACACGTCTCTTAGCCGTTGCCCTGATAGAGCTCAACGGCCTCAAACGCCTCACGCATTTGTGCACGTCCACGGTCAAAAGAAAAGGCGTCGCGCATGTAAGCCTGTGCATTGTCCGATATTGTTGTCCAAAGGTCATCATCCTCTGACAGTGCCTTGATCGCTTTTGCCCACGCATCGGGGGTTTCTGCGATGAAACAATCATGGCCCGATCGCAGCCCGATACCTTCGGCCGCCGTTTGGGTCAGGACGCAAGGTATTCCATACGACAGCGCACTGAGGACCTTGCCTTTGATGCCTGCTCCTGACCGCAATGGCGCGATGAAGATACGGTGCTTGTCGAAGGCATCCTCGACCTTTTCGACGAAGCCGACAGGATCAACGAGATTGGTTTTCAGAGCGCGGATTTCATCCGACATGGACGCGCCGTAGATCGACAAAGGTACGCTGCCTGCCACCCCATTCACCACGGGCAGGATGTCGCGGACAAACCATTGAACACCCTCCGCATTCGGATGGTGCCGGAAGCTGCCAAGGAAAGACATGCCCTTGCGGTCCTTCAGTGGTGCCCGGTTTTCCGGCACATCCACTACCCAGGGGCATTTCATTACTTTGGCCTGCCCGTCGGAATAGGCCTGTATCACCGAGTGTTCGACCTCGTTGTAGGACAGGACAAGGTCCACCTTGTTGATGATGTCCATTTCCTCGTTCCGGGTTTGGCGTGCTTTTTCCAGTGCTGCCGCATCACCCTCAGCCCGAGCCGCGCGGATTTCGCGCAGGAAGTGGAGATCGGCATTGTTGAACAAGACACGTGCTTCGGGCGCCAGAGCACGCACACGGTCAAGCACATCCTGAGCCACGTAGTAACGCGTGATGTAGAACGCATCGAAGTCGCGTGCGTGCTGGGTCAGGTATTCTGTCTGCGACAGGTAGAATGGGGCATAGATCACCTCGACCCCCATTTTCTGCAGCTCTTCGGTGTATTGGCCCAGATGCGCCATGTTGCCGGGCAGGAAGCTGACCTTGTAGCCCAGCGATTGGACCAGCCGGATTTCCTGAAGTGCGGCATACGATCCCGCATCCTGGTCTGGGCGCGGTGTGGAATAGTCGATGAACAGGATGCGCCCGACGATACCGCGGTCTTTTTCCAGATCCGGTCTTTGACCTTCTTTGCCAAAGCCCGAGAACGCCTTGGCCCAACGGCGTTTGAACTTGGGCCGGTTTACTTCCTGGTACTTCTTGAAACCTGAGGTGACGTCAGTACCCGAGGTCATACCCTCGTAGTGATAGACGACCGATGACGGGACAAACCATGTGGTGAAGCCTGCTTCGCGCACCTTGAATGCGAAGTCGGTGTCTTCGAAATACATCGGCTCCATATAGGAGGACAGGCCGCCCACATCGCGCCAGATGTCTGCGCGCACCATCATCGCAGCGCCGGACAAGTAGTCGGCCTGGCGTGCATAGGAGAAGCGGGGTTCTTCCGGGTTCTGCTGGTTGCCGTAGTTCCACGGGTTGCCGGTGCCCCAGATGATGCCGCCCGCGTCCTGCAGTTGGCCGTTGGGGTAAAGCAGTTTTGAACCCGCCATGCCGACATTGTCGAACCGGTCGAATGCACCGATCAGTTCGTCCAGCCAACCGCTTGTGACTTCTACATCATTGTTCAAAAGAACGATGTAGTCGCCCTTGGCTTCCTGCGCGCCGCGGTTGCAGGCCCGGATAAAGCGTTGGGGCAGTTCGTTGTGCAAAACCGTGATGCCGGAGACGATGTTTTCAAGCTCGGTTGTTTCGTCGGTGGATGCGTCATCGACCACGATCACCTCGAAGCTGGCCTTGTTGTAGGCAACCAGCAGGGAGCACAGCGCAAGGTAGGTGACTTCGACCTTGTTATGGGCCGGGATCACGATCGACACGTCCGGTTTTTCGGGTCGATTGAAGGTCAGCGGCTTGAGCTTGACGTTTTCGTAGCCGCCTTCCAGCACGGACAATGCATAGGCAAGCTGTGCATGGTCCGTGTTTTCGTCGGCTGCCGCAACACTGGCCTTGAGGCTCGCGTAGCGCTGAGGCGTCTGGGCAAAGAGCGTGGACGGGAAGGGGGCCGGCGTTTCACGCTGCATGATGTCGCGTGGCGTGATGATCGCCGGAAGCAGCAACTGCCCTTGCCAGAAGGTGATTGTACCGGAACGATCCTTGAAACAGACGTGGTGGCTGTGCCCATCAAGGAATTGTGCGGACAGACGGACAATGTTGTTGTTGGGGCCAAACATCAGCCGTTCGATCGGTTTACCGTCAATATGCAGCAGCACATCCATTTCGATGTCGGACGACATGATCAACGTGTGTCCGTAGTCTTCTTCCAGCGCGAGTTTCGGTACGCGCGTGGTGAGCAGCTTTTCAGTATTGCGGCCGGATTTCAGTATCACATCGTCGCCAACCATAAGTGAGCTTGGCAAAGGGCCGGTCATCCACGTGCCTTCGGTCGCATCAGATGTGTGCCGAACGCGGATCGGCTCTACCAGCGATGGTTCATTGTTTGTCGACTGGCTGACACGTGTGTCGGCGATGAATAGGAACGGCTCGATATCCGTTTCTGTTGACAAGTAGGCCTTGTAGTCCACGGCGATCCCGACCGTGCCTTTTTCAAACCCGTCTGGCAGGGGGATGCTGACGTGCTGATAGCCGTCCCGCGCCGAACCGCCTCCGAAAGCCCCATCGAAAGGCACGGTATGCCGTGTCAGTCCGCCTGTGCTTTCGTTGGTGAACACGATGTTAAGGTCTGCAACAGCACGGTGCGCGGCAATCCACGTTTCGAACACCATCCCTGCCTTGGTGCGTTTGACATAAATCGGCTCATCAAACTCGATGCGACAAGCAACATTCCGCTGAGCCAGCATCAGTTGGACGGTTTGGGTGCCGGACAGCACCCAATCGGTGAGGTGATTTACCCAGCAGGCGAAGTATTCGCCCGGCTGCGTTTCAGCTGGAACAGAGCTGACTCGGCCGGACAAATCTTCAGTGTTGAACGGGAAATTCAGTTTGAATGCATAGGTCTGAAGGGGGTCAGTTTTCATGGGTGCGAGGGGCGCCGAGGCGTTCCCAACACGCACTTCTACAGGGGTTTTGTCGGGTGCTGCGGCAAATTTCGCATAGACATTACCATTCGCCAAAAACACGGAGTGCACGTTTTCAATCATTGAAGAACTCACAGAGTCAGGAACATTCAGAGGAGAGGCGCATGTAGTCATGCGCCGGGTGAATTACGCGCCTTATGCAACGAAACGTTGGGGGCGTCACCGTCATTTGTCCAAAATGTCTCGGTGGAACCGGTGAAGCAGAAAGAGGCCAATCACGGTCAATCCCGCGCCCAGGCCAATCGGGTAGAGTACCGATACGTAGGTCGGGTGGTAGTAGGGGTAAAATCCATCGCGCATGACGCCAACGACGTGCACCAGGGGATTGTACCACAGGTAGTCCGAGTAGGGCCGTGGGACCGTTTCGAAGATGAAGAAGATGCAGGATATGAGGAACATGGGGCGGTTGATGACTGCCCATGCGGTCTGCCAGACGGGGAACGAAAGGGTCAGGAAACTGTTCAAAGTCCCGACCCCCATCGCGAAGCAAAGCAGCATCGCATAGGCCAAGCCAATTTTCGAGAAATCCAGCACTGTATCCGGCGATTGGGTCACCATGATGAACGTCAGGACCAGGAAATGCACCATGAGCTGGGTAATTGTGTTGATGATCAGGCGCGCGATCAGAGCATCGACAAAAGTGACGCGTGGATAGGCCAGTAACGCGCGGCTTGCCTGGATCGTCGTGCCGACCTTGCTGGAGATGTCATTGTACATCAGGAAGGGGAGAATTCCGCTTGCGTAGAAGAACGCGAACTGGGTTCCCAGGGGCGGTGACCGAAACCCGATCGAAAAGATGATTGTGAGCAACGCGATGCCCGCTGCAGGTTCCAGAATCGCCCAGAGATAGCCGCCAGGCGATCGGCCATATGTTGCCGACATCTCGCGCAGCATAAGCGCTATGATCGCGCGCGATGTCGCGAATGGCCTATTCTGCACATGCAATTGGCCGTCGTAATTGCCCGCCATGTGTTTCGTTCCCTTCGCTGGCTTTGCCAGAGTAATTGCGCTACGAACCGCGTTAGAACAACGTCCTTCTAGTAACCTAAATTGGTCCAGATGTCGCAACCCCCCCAGGTCCCTCCGGTACGTGCAGTGCCTGTTTCATCGAATAAGCCCCGGCAGTTACGGGCCGGTTCCGCGGGGCAACAGCCCATCGCCGAAGCATCGGGTGACGCAAGAACTCCGGAGACGGCACCACCGGGTGAGATACTTAATCCTCCGGTTGCGCCGCCTGCGCGCCCATCCAGAACGAAGCGACGGCATTGGTTTCTTCTGGCGTCTTTCCTGTTGGTTGCCCTCGTGCCGCCAGCGCTGGCTGCGCTGTACCTTTGGACGCGCGCCGCAGACCAATATGCTTCTTATTTGGGGTTTTCGGTGCGCTCCGAGGAGCAGAGTTCGGCGGTTGAGCTCTTGGGTGGGATCACTGATCTGTCCGGTTCAAGTTCGTCTGATACAGATATTCTCTTTTCCTACCTGACCAGCCAGGAATTGGTTTCCAAAGTAAATGATCGCGTCGATTTGTCTGCGATCTGGAGCCGGGTATCGGTCCGACAGGACCCGGTTTTCGCCTACGATCCCGAAGGCACAATCGAAGACCTGCTTGGCCATTGGGAAAGCAAGGTCAACATCGTCTATGACAGTGGAACGCGGTTGATGGAGCTGCGCGTCATGGCGTTTGACCCGGCAGACGCGCAGGCGGTGGCGCAGGCGATCTTGGACGAAAGCACCGAGATGATTAACCAGCTTTCGGCCATCGCGCGTGAAGACGCGATCAAGTATTCCCGTGATGAACTGGAAGTGTCTATCGAGCGCTTGAAAGACGCGCGGCTGGCGCTGACCCAATTCCGGAACCGGACCCAGATTGTCGACCCCAGTATCGACACGCAAAACCAGATGGGTGTGCTTGTTACCCTGCAACAGCAGTTGGCTGACTCCCTGATCGAACTTGACTTGTTGAGCGACACCACGCGGAGCGACGACCCGCGCATTTCGCAAGCAAACCGCCGGGTTGAAGTGATCCAGAGCCGTATCGAGGCGGAGCGCCAGAAACTTGGGCTTGGCACAAGGGGAGAGGGTGACGTCGTGTTTGCCGATCTCGTGGGCGAATACGAGAGCCTGATCGTGGATCGTGAGTTTGCCGAGACGGCCTATACCACTGCGCTTGCCGCGTATGATGGCGCGGTTGCAGAAGCGCGTCGTCAGAGCCGGTACCTAGCTGCACATGTTCAGCCAACCCTTGCGCAGAAGGCGGAGTATCCCGAGCGCCTTTGGACCACGATGCTGATTGCGCTGTTCAGCTTTTTGTCCTGGGGTATCGTTTGCCTGGTTTTCTACAGCTTGCGCGACCGCGCCTGATCGTCCGATGATCCAGCTTGATCGATTGACGAAATACTTTCCGTCCAAAGGAGGACGGAGGGTGATTGTAGACAATCTGACAACCACGTTTCCGACTGGGTCCAGTGTTGCCCTTCTGGGTCGCAACGGTGCCGGAAAAAGCACGTTGTTGCGGTTGATTGCTGGCACTATTCGCCCCACTTCTGGCCGGATTTTGTCGACGGGGTCTATCTCTTATCCTGTTGGATTTGCCGGTTCATTCCATCCGGACATGACCGGCCTGCAGAATGCGCGGTTCGTTGCGCGCTTATATGGCGTGGACACGGACGAGTTGGTCGATTTTGTTGAGGATTTTGCCGAGTTGGGACCCCATTTCCGGATGCCGCTTCGGACCTATTCCTCCGGAATGCGATCCCGTCTGTCCTTTGGTGTTTCCATGGCGATCCCGTTTGACACTTATCTAGTAGATGAAGTCACGTCGGTTGGTGATGGTGCCTTTCGCCGCAAGAGTATTCGCGTGTTTGACGCACGCCGTGAAAAGGCGGGGGCCGTTGTTGTGTCGCACTCAAACGAGATGATCAAACGCATCTGTGACAAGGCCATGGTTCTGGAGCATGGGAAGGTGGCTTTTTATGATGATGTCAATGCCGCTCTTGAACACCACGAGGAGAACCTAAAGCGACCTCCCGCCCACATGCAGTGAGATCAAACTACGGCTTTGCTTTGGCACGCAAGCCTGATACGCGCACCCGCAATTTCAAACAGTCTTCCATCTTACGACCGAGAAAGATTCTCAGTAAATGTTCCGTTTTCTGAAGCAGATATTGCGCATTTCGTTGATGCGCAGGTTCATGACAAGCGTTCGCGACGACGGACTTCGCGTCGCGTTGGCCAAGTTGCGCGCCTATTCTGCCATGCGCTGGAATGGATCCTCGCACACATCACTGACGCACGAACCAGCGCCAGTGCATATGCCCGATGATCGGTATCTGCAGGGCATTTGGGCACAATTAGCACATGGCGAGGCGTTTCACGTTGACGCGCCCATGCTGAACCAGAACCGACGTTCCATCGCATTGATTGGGGATCTGAACCTTCCTCAGTGCCGGAAATATCGTGTTGAGCAGCTGGCCGCGTTCTGGCAGGCGCAGGGTGTGTCCTGCGATTATTCACACTACCAGGATTTGCCGCGGGCCACGCGCCTTCTGTCGCAGGCGACACACCTGATCGAATATCGCCTTCAATCCACCCCATTGACCGAGATGCTGCGATATGAAGCCCGTCGTTTGCGGTTGCCGATCCTCTACGACATCGACGACCCGCTATTCTCGATTGCGGCCTATGAAACTTACGGCAACATGCAGGCCCTTGATCCGTGGATGAAGGTGCATTTCCTGTCGGAGGCACCAAAGTATCTGGCCATGATGAACGGTGCGGACATGCTTTCCATGTCGACGCCTGGACTGGCAGATCACGCCAGCCAGCTTTCTGTTCGGCCGGTCCATGTGCGTCGCAACTTTGCAGACGAAGATACGTTGCGCGACGGCGCGCGGGCCATGCAATCGGAGCGTTTGGATGACGGTCTTTTCCGCGTCGCGTTTGCAAGTGGCTCGCAGGGCCATGAGGTCGACTTCAAGACTATACTGCCAGCGATTGAGGCTTTCGTCAGTGGTGCTGCTGACAGACGCCTCATGTTGCTTGGTCATTTCGATTTGAACCATTTGCCGCAAATCGTTGCTGACAGAACCGAAGTTGTTCCGTTTTCGGACTATGACGCCTATCTCGAAGCGCTTTCGCGCGCGGATTGCGCTGTGATGCCATTGGCGGACGATCTGTTCAATCGCTGCAAGAGTGCAGTGCGTGTGATTGATGCTTCATCGGTCGGCGTGCCGTCCATCGTGGGGCAGGTCGGTGATCTTGCGCAAATGGTTGAACAGGGAAAGACCGGGTTTGTGGCCGATACCATCGAGGATTGGCAGCAGGGGCTTGCAGCCCTGTACCGAGATCGTCGTTTCGCCGCTGATATGGGGCGTGCGGCTCGCGAGACACTAGAAAAACGGTGGTCTGCACAGCCCGAGGATCACATTATCTCTCCTGAATTGCTGGAATGGATAAACGGATGACTGAACGTCATATCTTGTTGGCCAATGTGTTTTTCGCACCGTTTACATATGGCGGAGCCACTGTTGTCGCCGAGGAAGTTGCCAAGGCTTTGCTACGCCGGGGTGGGTTCAGGGTTTCGGTCGTGTCGCTGTGCGCCCGGGAAGAATTGCAAACCTATACCGTCGTGAAGTCGCAACGCGACGGCATTGTGAACTACGTTATCAATGTCCCGCATGGGCGCAGCTATGCGCAGCTCTATTCCAATCCCGACGTGTCGGAGATCGTGGGCAGTATCATGGATGACCTGCAACCTGACCTGTTACATGCGCATTGCTTGCAGGACATGGGGGTAGATGTGCTTGAGGCCGCCGAGGCCCGGGGTATCCCGTCCATTCTGTCCGTCCATGATTTCTGGTGGCTTTGCGAGCGGCAATTCATGATCCGGCCGGAACAGACCTATTGTGGACAGAGCCCGGTCAATATCGAGGACTGCCGCGGATGTGTGAACGATTTTGACGCAGCCAAGGCACGGCAGGACCGTTTGCATGATGTTGGACGGTTACCGGCGCGTGTGACATATCCAAGTGCCTTTGCACGTGACCTGAGTGTCAGTTCAGGTTTTGCCCCGGATCACAGCGTGGTGTGGGAAAACGGGGTTCGGCTGCCTGGTGATGATTTCGCCGAAGCGCAATTGGCGCGCCGGGCAAAGGACAAGCGGCTGACATTCGGATTTCTTGGCGGACCCTCTCAGATCAAGGGGTGGCCGACCATGCGTGAGGCGTTCAAGTCGCTCAACCGCGAAGATTTTCGGGTGTTTGTTGTAGACGGCAGTATGGACGGGTCCTGGTGGTCGAACCAGTCACTGTCAGATTTGCCGGGTGAATGGGAGGTGTATCCTCGTTTTTCCCAGCACCAGATGGATGCCTTTTATGCTCAGATCGACGTGGTTTTATTTATGTCGCAATGGAAAGAGACTTTTGGTCTGGCTATTCGTGAGGCGTTGGCGCGTGGCATCAGCATCATACAAACCGACAGTGGCGGTACTGTAGAACACGGCACTGTTCCTGAATCGGAATTGATACCAATTGGTGCGAAACCATCTGTGTTGGCCGAAAGGCTAGACGCTGTCTTGCGGGCCCATCCCGCTTTCCCGGAGCCGGTCAAGGTCCAAAGCTATGATGCACAGGCCGAGGATTTTGCCGCTTTGGTCGAAACGGTTTTGGCCGAGCGGGCTTAGGGCTCATGGGGCAGGGGTCAGATGCCACGACCGTGCACATCCTTATGGCTGTGTTTAACGGCGCTGATCATTTGCAGGGGCAGCTCGACAGTTTTGATGCGCAGACTCACAGCGACTGGCATCTGATCGCCAGTGATGATGGATCGCAAGACGACAGTACGGATATTTTGCGTAAGTATGCGCAGGGTGAGCGAGCTGTCGACGTTTTGCACGGGCCGTGCCTGGGTGGGGCAGCCAACTTTATGTTTCTGTTGCGCCACCTTGCCACAAAACAGCCCGTTGCCGGATGTATCGCCTTTGCAGATCAGGACGACAAGTGGTTGCCCCACAAGCTGGCGCGTGCGCTTGACCATCTTGAAGGCACCGACCCCGAACGGCCGGCCCTATATTGCAGCCGCAGCCTGATCGCGGGACCAGACCTATCTGCGCCGCGTCTCTCAGCACCGCGCCCCAAGCCACCTGGGTTTCGGAACGCATTGGTGCAGAACATCGCAGGCGGAAACACGATCGTGTTGAACCGGGCCGCATCTGCGTTGGTGCTGAAAGCCGCGCCGCATGTCGATGAGGTCGTCGTGCATGATTGGTGGGTGTATCAATTGGTGACCGGGGCAGGTGGGGTTGTCTTGCATGATGATGAGCCGGGGCTTTTGTATCGGCAACACGATGCCAATCAAATCGGGGCGAATGACACCACGCGCGCGCGGTTGCTGCGCATTGCGATGCTGTTGCGGGGCGATTTTCGGGCGTGGAATGATGTCAATATCGCTGCGCTTCGTGCGAATGAGAAATTGCTGAGCGCGGACAACCGGACAGTTTTACAGTCTTTCGACCGGATGCGCCGATTGCCATTGTTGCGGCGTCTGTACACTGTGCAGCGTCTTGGACTTTATCGACAGACACGGGCCAGCACGGCAGCCCTTTGGATTGCAGCGGTGCTGCGCCGCATCTGAGAGCGGGGCAATTGACCTGTGACGACAGTCGGACTTGCGCGTTGCGTGCTTTTTTGACCAAAACAGCGCAAGCAGGAATGCCATGGAGCAGGCGATATGAAGATTGCGGTGATCGGCACGGGCTATGTTGGCTTGGTTTCGGGCGTTTGTTTTTCTGATTTCGGGCATGATGTCGTTTGCGTCGACAAGGACCCGGAAAAAATCGAGAAACTGAACGCAGGTGTTGTGCCGATCTATGAGCCCGGGCTTGATGCGTTGATGGTCAAGAATGTTGAGGCCGGGCGCCTGTCCTTTACCGGTGATCTTGCCGGGGCCATTGATGGGGCGGAGGCTGTTTTTATCGCTGTGGGCACCCCGACCCGTCGCGGCGATGGCCACGCGGATTTGTCTTATGTCATGGCTGCGGCAGAAGATATTGCAGGTATTGCAAAGGACTATGTCGTCATCGTCACCAAGTCGACTGTGCCTGTCGGCACAAACCGACAGATCAAGCAGGTTGTACGCAAGGCCAATCCTGATCTTGAATTCGATGTCGCGTCGAACCCGGAGTTCCTGCGCGAAGGGGCGGCCATTGACGACTTCATGAAACCGGATCGTGTGGTTGTCGGCGTACAATCGGACCGCGCCGCTGATGTGATGGCCGAAGTCTATCGCCCGCTGTTCCTGCGTGATTTCCCGATTGTCACAACGGATCTGGAAAGCGCCGAGATGATCAAATACGCGGCCAACGCCTTTCTCGCGACAAAGATCACGTTCATCAATGAAATCGCTGCGCTGTGCGAACGCACAGGTGCGGACATCAAACAAGTGTCCAAGGGCATGGGGCTGGATGGACGGATCGGCAACAAGTTCCTCCATGCCGGTCCCGGCTATGGCGGGTCTTGCTTTCCCAAGGATACCAAGGCGCTGGCGCGTATCGGGCAAGAAAACGCGGTGCCGATGCAGATCACCGAGACCGTGATCAAGGTCAACGATGAGACGAAGCGTCGGATGATCGACAAGATTTTCGATCTGTGCGATGGCCAGATGGCGGGCAAGACTGTTGCGGTTCTGGGCGTGACGTTCAAACCCAACACGGATGACATGCGCGATGCGCCAAGCTTGACCATCATTCCGGCACTGATCGGGGCAGGGGCAAAGGTGCGTGTCACTGACCCGCAAGGCAAGCACGAGGGCGAAGCGCTGTTGCCCGGTGTGCACTGGGTCGAGGATGCGTACAAAGCCTCACAAAATGCAGACCTGTTGGTGATCCTGACGGAATGGAATGAATTCCGCGCATTGGATCTGAAGAAAGTTGCACGCAAGATGACGGTGCCACGTCTGGCCGATCTGCGGAACATCTATTCGGCCCGCGATGCCAAACGCGCTGGTTTCGTGGCCTATGAAAGTGTGGGGCGAGATGCGTGGCATGCCGATGCCTAAGGCGCTGGTCACCGGGTCGGCGGGCTTTATCGGGTACTTTCTGTGCCAACGCCTGCTGGCGGATGGGTTCGAAGTTGTGGGTCTGGATGCCCTGACTGACTACTACGATGTGACGCTGAAGCAGAGGCGACAGCAAATGCTGCTGCAGAATGCCGGGTTCGGGGCTGTGAATGAGCGGATCGAGGCGGATGGCATATTGCATGACCTTGTCGCCAATGAACGGCCTGATGTGATCGTGCATTTGGCTGCACAGGCGGGTGTTCGATATTCGATCGAAAATCCAAAGTCCTATGTTGATGCGAACCTTGTCGGCACGTTCAACCTTTTGGAGGCCGTGCGCGCGACCCCATGCCAGCACGTGCTGATCGCGTCGACCTCGTCCGTCTATGGCGCCAACACCGAAATGCCCTATGCCGAGGATCACCGCGCGGACCACCAGATGTCATTCTATGCCGCCACCAAGAAGGCGAGCGAGGTGATGGCACATTCCTATGCCCATTTGTATGGGTCGCCGATTACGATGTTTCGATTTTTTACGGTCTATGGGCCTTGGGGCCGCCCGGACATGGCGCATTTCAAGTTCACCCGCGCGATCCTGAATGGTGATCCGATCGATATCTACAATCACGGGGAAATGCGTCGGGATTTCACGTATATTGATGATCTGGTTGCAGGAATCCGAGGCTTGATTGATGTGCCGCCCGCGCGACCGGCAAGTCCCGATGACATTATGCCGGGAGACAGTCTGTCGCCGGTTGCGCCGTTCCGTGTTGTGAACATCGGCAATTCCGAACCCGTGCGTTTGATGGATTTTGTTGCCGCCATCGAAGATGCAATCGGTCAGACGGCGCAAAAAAATATGATGGATATGCAGCCGGGTGACGTGCCGGCGACATGGGCCAACAGTAGCCTGCTGACATCACTGACCGGATACGCGCCGCAAGTGAGTGTGCAAGAAGGTGTTGCGCGTTTTGTGGCCTGGTACCGCGACTACTATCGCACTTAGTTAACATAAGATAGATTACAGGATGCTTTGTGCCTCCGAGCACGTTCACAAATGTCCCTCAAACGTGAACTCTGCCTTGATCTGTAGGCCAAGGCCCCTCCCCAGGTGAAACATCTACGTAGCTGATTTTCATGCAGTTTTTTGTCTCGGGTTTTTTTGCGTTGGTTCAACATATTGAAAACCAGTGACTTGGCTGGTGGCGGAACGCTGCTGCAGACAGAGGCTTTTTCGCAGCCAACGCATCATGCCACACCATCGGCCGTTGTGTGTGTGCGGAGAAGGTCCAGTTTGAGCCCATGTTGAACATTCGATGAGTTTATCCGAGACTTCCGAAGCAGCACAGCCCGCTGACTATGAATGGGATTCAACGTTGTGTCTTTGGAAACTGAAATTCACGCAATGTACCGTGAGATTGCTTCATACGATGGCGACTTCGGGGACCCAATCGCCGCATCGTTTTCGTTTGATCCTTGGAGCTACCTCGAGCACAACCACCTGTCAGAGTTCGAACGGCGAGGCGTGATTGTCGCCATACTCGTCAACCTCATGTCAGCAATAGATAATTCTACCCATGCAGATGTTGTGACTTCAAGAGAGGGGAAATTTGCAACTAGGCTAGCCAATCAGAATTTAGCTGAAAAAATCCCACACTTTAGGTCCGCGCTCGAAGGGTTTTCTCAATCGGAAGAGGCATTTTCACAGGCGTTACGTGCAATCTATTTGGAATGGGTGCAGCCCGCAGTGACGGCGTAGTTCAGATTTCCAATTTCTATTGAAAGATTCAGTCTGGCAAAACGCACAACGGCAGCAAAATCCGCGAAGCATGCGTTGGCGACCGGGACGGCGGCGATCCCTTTCTTCGTCTCATCAAATGAAGATTTGGCACAGTGACACCGTTGACCTACCAGTTTCCAAAATTAAAGGGCTTTCATAACGGTCGGAACTGAACTGCATCGTAGTTTCTGACGCTGATGGCTAGGTCTGGCCACCCTGCCAAAGGCTCGATATCGGCGTGGCAAACAGGTTTTCGCCAAACGGCACCACCTTGTCGTGGTCATACAGGACAAGGCCTTGGACAAAGCTGGATCCACACGCGCCTGCCAATTTACGTAGGCCGGAGAAATCGGCGGGTTTGACCGTGGCGGATGCCTTGATTTCGATCCCAACCACCTCGCCCTTGCGGTTTTCAAGGACGATGTCGACCTCGTTCTTATCCTTGTCGCGAAAGTGCGAGAATGTGCAGCGCTGGTTGCTCCAGGACGCGATTTTACGCAGTTCGCCGAACACGAAGGTTTCAAGGATTGACCCGAACACCGTTCGGTCCCGCGCAACCCGGTCTGGGGAAACATCCCGCATCGCCGCGAGCAGGCCGGCATCCAGAAAATGCAGTTTTGGGGACTTCGTGATCCGCTTGATACGGTTGCTGAACCATGGCTGCAGACTGTGGGTCAGGTAGAGAGCCTCGAACACGCGCATGTATTTCTGTGTCGTCACATGGTTCAGCCCAAGCGCGGCACCGATGCGCGAGTAATTTACCAATTGCCCCGAATGTTCGGCCAGCACCGACAAGAGGCGGGGCATCAGTGCCAGTTGCTCGATTTGTGCAACGTCCCGGACGTCGCGCTGCACGATGGCATCGAGATAGTCGTGATACCAATCCTGTCGACGGGGCCACCGTGCGCGCCCCAGTGCTTCGGGGTATCCCCCGGCCAGAACCCGGTCAACGAGCGCCTGCCCCACCAAGGATGTCCCAGCTTGCGGAGCCTCGCCAGAAAAAGCGGTGTCGATGACGCCTGACCGCTGATCGAGGATTTCGGCTTGTGACAACGGCAGTAGGCGCACCACCTCCATTCGCCCCGCCAGTGAATCCGCCACCTTCGGTAGGGTCATCAGGTTGGCCGAGCCGGTTAGTAGAAAGCGACCCGGTGACGGGTCATCATCAACGGACGCCTTGATCGCCAGCAACAGATCGGGCGCACGCTGAACCTCGTCGATCACGGCGCGGTCCAAGCCACGGACGAAGCCTACAGGGTCGTCTTGGGCTGCCCTCAGAACGGTGGCATCATCAAGCGTCAGATAAGGGATTTCATTGTTGGCGAATTTCATCGCAAGCGTCGTCTTGCCAGATTGCCGCGGCCCGGCGATCATCACGACGCGGGTGTCTGCCAACGCTTCGCTAATCCGATCGCGCGCGAATCTTGGGTACATGCAGTGCCTTTCCATGACCGACCAATTGAAAGTAATGTGCCGACCAATTGAAAGTCAACATTCGGCGACCTGCAAGTTGATGCCTGACCAGATGAAATCGGATCATGTGAGCAAAGGGGTTCATGTCGGCCTCGTGCTCAACGATTTCACTATCAAAGACACGCTGTATGATCGGTGACCAATCATGTTGAACACAGCGTCATCTGTCCAACGGGTTCGGCCATTTCACGTCTTTGAAAACTCCGACAAACTGGCAAGCACTTTCTGGCTCACCTCCTTGTCCTGCGCGTTCCAGTATTTGACCGTCTTCTTGTAGGGCAAACGAATATGCGGCTGGATGAATTTCCGGAGCAGCGTTCCGTCCAAAAGTGTCAGGTTTCTGCGCGCCTCGTCCGGGTCAGCGTCACGCAGGTAGACTGCGGCGGCGCGTGTCAGCATTCCCGGGCCGGACTTGAACCACGCGCCATCTGCATCCCGCGCGATCAGCGCGCGGATTGTCATCTGAAGTGCGATACGTAGAATCGGGTTGCCCGGCGGGGCGATCAACGTGTTGTTGGCGATTGCGCCGATGGGTTCACGCGTAACGACCAAACCTGACCCAATGCGCGCCAGTGCGTTGATGTCACCAACCGCGCTGTCGTCTGCATCACTGTAGATCCCTCCGAATTTGAAGATCAGGCACAGTCGCAGCAAATCGCTTTCCTCGGTGACATGCCGTGCCCGTTGAAAAGCAATGATGGCGCGCTGTCCGAACTGACTGCGCAACAGGGTCATCGCGCTGGTTCTGTTCAACAGCACGTGTTCGAAATCCGGGGTTTTCTTCCAACCCTCGATCAGTGCTGCAACGTCTTTGGGCACGGTGTCGGTGTCCCAGTATTGAAAGATGCGTTTTGGAATTGGCGCGTCCCTCTTACTGTCAGCACCCCAAAGCGTGTCGGCCCACCTGTCTACAAGCTGTTTGGCCGGAAAATAGTATTGTTCTGCAAGCTTGTTTTCGATGGTTTTCGCTGGCCCAGAGTCGCGTGCTTCAAGTGTGCGATAGACTTGGAGATCCGTAAGCATGCGACCATGCAGACCGGTTGTGAAGTGGGCGGCGACCCGGCTTGTGCTTTTCGGATCGTTGCGAATTTTGCGCTGTGTCGCCAGGGCAAGGTCCAGATCACCGCACGCAAGGCAAAGGTCGAGGTATTGGCGTTGATGGAGGCCCGGCTTGCCACTGTCTTGGCGGCGTGTTGCACGTTCCAGAACGTCGGGTGTTGCCCCCTGCGCATGCATCAGCATGAGCCGCTCACGTTCGACATCAAGGCCGGGATTTCGGGCCGTCAAGTAGTCAAGATGCGCATGTCCGGCCATGTAGTCCCGGGCTACGCCACACACATGAACATACAGTGCATTCAAAGCACGATGCCCCGGCCACTTCCGCGCAGCACGTCTGAGGTAGCGTTTGGCGAGAATGGTTTGTCCGGAATCTGCAAGATATCGACCGACAAGAATGGCGTTGCGCGGTGTTGCGCGACCGGACAGGATGCGGCGTGCGTGTGCCACAGCAGCCTCGGGTCCTTCGGTTATGCCCACAGCGTCAATTCTGAATTCGTCCCGCAGCGCGGGCGCGAGCTTGGCGGATAGGGCTTCACTCACATCGTACAAAACCTCTTTGTCCGCGGTGACGTGCGCGAGTTTCAGCAGCCAGTTTGCCAGACCCAGCGAAATGGTTTCACGTCGCGTCAGGTCGCCGATCAGTTTTGGAGTGATATCCGGCAGGGTCTGTCGTTCAGCCAGACTCAGAACATGCTCAATTTGTGCATCGTTTAGCCTGGCTGGTTTGCTTGCCAATTTGCTCAGCAATTCCGCGATGTCTTTGGTCTGAGTGCTGCGGACCAAGGTATCGCAAAGGGCCAGCGTCAGCTCTGGATCGGGATCGCACCCCGACTCGTGCGCGTCCTGCAAAAGCGTCACCGCCTGTTCATGCTGCCCCGCCCTTTCAGCAAGCTCCACGCGGCCCAGAGTGGCAGACACATAGGTCTCGTCGTATTGCTGACTTGCTTCAAAGACCGAGCCCGCCTTGGCCAGATCGCCTGCTTGAGTATGGGCCCGTGCAAGTTCCAACAGCAGTTTGCACGGTGCATCACTGTCCGCGATGGCGAGCTCAAGTGCAGCAATCGCGTCGGTGGCGCGTTCCGCGGCGATCAACATCTGTGCCCGTCTGAGGCAAAACACTTCGGGCACGGGATTGGCGCGCTCGATTGCTTTGTCGCAAACATCGATGGCCTGCTGGTACGCGCCCAATTGATGCAGAAGCGCCACCTGGGCTTGTACGGCCGGAACATGATCGGGCGCTTCGGCGAGCAAGTCGTCAAAAGTCTTGCGTGCTGCGTCAATATCCCCGGCGCTCTGGTACAGTCGGGCCAGTGCCATCCGACTTTCCGCGTCTGCTGTGCCGCTTTTCACATGTTCCGCCAGAACTGCGATCGCTTCGTCGTTCTTGCCCATCAGCCCAAGGCATTTGGCGCGGCGTGTTTGCAGGACAGATGCAGGCAGGCAGTCCAGTTTTTCCGCATCCTGACACAGCATCAGCCCAGTTTGTGCCTTGGACCTTTTGATTGCGATATCAATCAGCCCGCGCATTGCCCCCGGGTGCGCGGGTTCGTTGCCGCGTATTTCGTTGAACAAACGTTCCGCGCGATTGAGAGACCCGCCGCGCAGCAAGAGTGATCCCAACAGCGCCGTCGCGGGCACGTCTTGCACTCCGTCCTCGTGCAGCTTCATCAGCACCTTGACGGCTGCGCCCGGCTGACCCAAACGGTCCAGCGCCGTTGCTTGCCGTGTTGTCGCCATGGCGCGCATTTCTGGAAAGTGGAACAGCGTTTCGCGCGCCTGAACAAGCGCCTGTTCGGCTTTGCCTTCGATCAAAAGCTGATCAATTTGCCACCGGCGCGCGGGCATGAACGTCGGATGATTGACCAGGATGCGTTCAAGTATGTCCGCCGCCGCTGCATGGTCGCCGTTTTGGTGCATGCGGCGCAGTTCTGTCATCAACGCGCCGGGTTCTGGTTGTGACGTCATAATTGCCCAACTGCATTGTCTGAATAGGGTGAGATGCCCGATTGAGCGATAAAAGCCTGTTTATGCACGCCGCCGCCGCTGCTGCAAGGATCACAGAAAAACAAAACATAACTCCTCACAACCAGGAATAGTTCTTTACAGATCGGCATTGCGATCTTTACCGTTGACCCACCACTTTTAGTTTTCTGGGGAAAAATTCTATGTCAGATGCATATATTGCACAAATTATGATGTTCGGCGGGAACTTTGCGCCGCGTGCGTGGGCCTTTTGCGATGGTCAGCTTCTGGCGATCTCTTCAAATACCGCACTTTTTTCAATTATTGGCACAACTTATGGTGGTGATGGACGTACGACATTTGCATTGCCTGACCTGCGCGGACGTGTCGCTATGCACCCTGGGCATGGTCCGGGACTGACGAGCCGAAGCCTTGGACAACGCGGAGGTGTTGAGAACGTCACGCTCAATACGACGCAGATTCCGTCACACAACCATTTTCCATCAGCAACAGCGACAACGAACACGACATCTCAAATGCGGGCAGAGAGCCGTGCCGGCAACGTCTCGACACCCGCTGGAAACATGCTGGCCGGCGGAACCAACATTTTCCGGGCCAATGCACCGGCAGAAGACGTGGTCATGGATCCCGCAATGGTCGACGTTCAAGTCGATGTTAACGTGGCGGTTACCGAACAGAATGTTGGAGGAAACCTGTCACATACGAACGTGCAGCCTTTCCAATGCGTCAATTACATCATTTGCTTGTTCGGCATCTTCCCATCGCGCAGCTGATGTGCAGGCTGGTATAGGAGAGCGACATGGTAGAGATTTTCGGATGGACGCGTCGAATGGTGCTGGCAGCAAAGACCGCCATCGTTGGTGGATTGGCCTTGCCAGTGTCGGCCTCGGTTGGTGCGGCAGCAGTGTCACCTCGTGCTGCACCACAGCGGCCTGTTGCGCCGGCGCGTTGGCCCACGGCAACAGCAGATGAACTGGAACCCTTTGTTGGTCAACGCTTTCGCGTGCGAACAGAGGAACACGGAACACTGGCTCTAAGACTGGTTGAGGTTGTTTCACCAGAAGCAGATCCGGCCCGTCCCGCGCATCTTAAACGCCGGACTGGTGTGCTCGCGACCTTTGATGGACCTGACGCCCAGCTACTGGCCGCATCTGAGGATTCCGTCCGCACGGTATCGCACCCCAAGATCGGAACAATTCAAGCTTATCTCAAGACGCTTCCGCAGAGCGGTGGAGGGTTTGAGATCGAAATGGTTTTAAACTGACGCAATCGGGGATTCGCACGGGCGGGTCCCCTACCCTTACACGGGATACTTGATGGCTGATGCTTGGCATTTGTCCGTTGCTGATTGTGATGTGACACTTGCATCATCGCAGTATGCACCTTTCCTGCGCGACCTGTTCATGCAGGTGCAGCGACAAGCCATGGGGTCTTTGCCCTTACCTGAACCTGCCCTGCTGCAGATGCTTGAACAGCAACACAATGCCCAGGTCCAAGAGTACAAGCGGGCTTTTCCACTGGCGGTCAACATGATCCTGTTGAAAGATGGTCAGCCGGTTGGGCGGCTTTATGTCGACTTCTCAAGCGATCCGGTGCACATGATCGACTTCGCGATTGTGCCAAGCATGCAGTCGAAGGGCATTGGCAGCAACGTGCTACAGTCTCTGTGTGAAGCTGCTCAAAATCGGAGTGTTCGCCTGTCGCTCAAAGTCCTGAGCGGGCAACGTGCCGAAAAGCTCTATGCGCGGTTTGGTTTTGAAGTCACCGACCGAAACGTACCGTTTGCTTCGATGGTTTGGTCCGGATCCTAGCTGATGACTATGGAATAGTATGTGCCACCCTCATCCTGCGCATGCGCACTGATGAAGACAGGAGTGGGCGGTATGTTTTCAGCTGACACTGGAAAGGTCAGGGATGGCAGAACCGGTTCGACCGGACCCTTCAAATCCAGAACGAACGCAGTGTGAGCCGCGCCCCCGCTTTTTTCATCTTCGGACACCGGATTGCCAGCTCCCGTGACCTTGGTCAGGGTTATGGGAAAAGGTGCTCCATCATCTAAGTGGACAATCAGGTCTGCGCCAACATGGGGTTCGAAAAGGTCTGAAGTCAGTTTCAAGATGTCGCTCATATTCGGTTCAGCCAACAGTTGCGCGCAGGGCGCACAAGGCACTTGTTTTGACAGTTTCCCGCCGTATCACACAACACGTGGTTGAAAATCACAGTTTTTCGTTGGCGTAATCACTTATCTTGCCTTAAGGCTGCGTTAACAATTTGTAACAGTAGGGACGCGCAATGCCCACCTTCGATTTTATCACTGGTTCGGCAGTTGCTGGAACTGGATCAACTTTCTCGATCAACTTCACTGACACGTCATCGGGAAGCCCGGTCAATTTCACGCTGAGCACAAGCGGCAACAGCGGGGTTTTGAACGCACAGTTTTCGGTGGTTAACCAAATCTCGATCACGGACACCGTGGCGGGCGGTGCGTTTGTTCTGGCACTGAATCCGACGCAGGCACTGAATAACATCGGTCCAACGGGTATGGGAAGCGTGACCCTCAACCTTGGGACCTATGTTTCAGGCACGTGGAACGTCACCCTTGTACATGAAACGAATACCGCCCTGAACCTTGTCACGACGGTCTCTGCGGGCGCGGCAGGCGCGGCGATCAGCGTTCCGACGACGGAAAACTACAGCGAAGTTCGCTTTACAGCGACCGGAGCTGGATCGAATGCCATCACAATCGACAGCGTTACAGCAGCGATCACCTGCTACCTTGAGGGCACCGGCATTGCGACACCGGCAGGCCGCGTTGCTGTTGAAACGCTGCAACCCGGCGACGAGATCCTGACCGCAGATGGCGGCACGACGACCGTGCGCTGGCTCGGCATCCAGCCCATCGACACCAGCACTGCGACACCGGCCAAGGCAAATCCTATCTGCTTTGCGACTGGTTCTATCGCTCCAAATGTTCCGTCACGCGACCTGTTTGTGTCGCCCGACCACGCCATGGAGATCGACGGCATTCTGTACAACGCAACGGCGCTGGTGAATGGGCGTTCGATCTATCAGGTTGCACAGATGCCGATGGACGGGTTCACCTACTATCATATCGACACCGGCGCGCACGAACTGGTGCTGGCCGAGGATGCGGCATCGGAAACCTATCTGGATGCCGTTGGTCGCGACGCATTCATCAATGGCCACGAACAGGCAGATGCGCCGATCATCCCCGAGATGTCGGTACCACGGATTGTTGCAAGCCGCATGGTGCCACAGGATGTCGTACGCGCCCTGTCTGACCGCGCCGATGCACTTGGTCTGACCGCAGGACGCAAGGTCGCCTGAACCAGTAGAATTTACATGATTAAGGGCTCGCTTCTGCGGGCCCTTTTTCGTTATCCGGCTTGCTGGTGCCGTTACCATAACGCAGTATGTGGCAAGCCCGGTTTGACAGCGCAAAAGAGCTTTTTATGACTTCGCCAACACTTCCCGACGCCGACAGGCTCAAGCAACTGAACGAAGACGTTGCGCGCATCCAGCGCCACCAAAACGCTGGCCGCTATGACGAGGCCGGGCAATCGCTTGATACCCTTCTCGCTGAATTCGAAAACCATCCGCAGCTGTTGCATCTCAAGGGGTTGAACCTGTTGCACCAGGGTGAGAAGGACATGGGGATGGAGTTGTTGGAGTTGGTGGCTGACAACGACAGCGGCAACGTTCTGGCATTGCTCGACCACGGCAGCTTCCTTGCGCGGGATGGGAAGATCGACGAGGCGATCCCAAAGTTCCGGTCAGCGACCGAGATGGCCCCGAACCTTGCCCTTGCCCATGCGAACCTTGGAGCGGCACTGGTCGTCAAGGAACAGTATGATGAGGCGATCGGGACGCTGAGCCGCGCCGCGGCACTGGATGGTGATATGTTGGACGTGCACCTGAACCTGGCGCAAGCGTTCATTCGCAGCCGCCGGTTTCAGCGCGCCATTGATCCTCTGTTTCGCGCGCTGGCGCTGGATCCGCAATCCATTGCCGCTCATGTCAATCTGGCCCATGCCCTGTTCCGTGCCGAGCGGCATGAAGCGGCAGAGCACCATGCCCGCCGCGCCATTGAACTGGCACCAGATGCGGCTGAGGCTTGGACGTATCTGGGAAGAATACTGGCTGCACTTGGCCGCATGGATGAAGCGGCGACGGCCCTTTTGAATGTGACCAAGATGCGTGGTGCTGGCCTTCCGGCGTTGTGTCTGCTGATCAACCTGCGCAAAACCAAGGAAGACAGCCCAGAATACCAGTTGATGAAGCAATACGCACAAAGACTGGATGACCTGCCAAACGAGCAGAAGATCAACCTTCTTTTTGCTATGGGCAAAGCGGCAGACGACCTGCGCGACGAAGAAACGGCCATTGCCGACTTCCGCAGGGCAAACGCCCTGACGGCTGAGATACATCCTTTTGATCAGGACACTCATGATGCGCGGCACGAGCGGATGCGATCGCTTGTCACGCCTGCCTTCGTTGAACAGCATCGCGATGCAGGCCTCCACGATGTCGCACCGATCTTTATCTGTGGCATGCCCCGTTCAGGCACGACCTTGATGGATCAAATGTTCTCGCGTCACCCGCAGGTTCAGGCAGGTGGAGAGCTGATGGCGACCACTTTTGCTTTCCAAAGAAGCCCCGGACTTTTGAAAGTCCTGGAGAAAGAGGCAAAGGACAGTTCTGTCACCGATGACATGCTGACGGCCTTTGCGGAACACTACCAGACCTTCCTGCATGGCGAGGGGCTGAAGTCAGAATACGTGTCTGACAAGATGCCAAACAACTATCTGTACGCGGGTATCCTCGCGCTTGCCTTTCCGCGCGCCAAGATCCTGATCATGCGCAGGCATCCAATGGACAACCTGCTGTCAAACCTGATGCAGAATTTTGGTGCTCACCAGCCCTATTCGACGCGGATCGACACGCTGGTTTCGATCTACAAGCAGTTTGACAGGACTGCGAACCACTACGTTTCCACCCTGCCCAAGCAGGCGCGATTTGTTGAGTATGAACAGGTTGTGGCGGACCCCGAAGGGCAGATGCGCGATGTAACTCGCTTTGTTGGGCTGGATTTTGATGAATCCATGCTGGACCACACCAAGTCATTGCGTGCGGTGAATACGGCGTCCGTCAGCCAGGTGCGGCAGCCAATCTACTCTTCGTCCGTGGCCAAGTGGAAACGGTACGGCCCGTTGCTGCAGGATATGGCGGAACAGTTGGGCGATCATCTGTCGCCAGAGGATCGAAAAATCTGTGGCTTGGAGGGCTAGCTTCTACAGCCCGTCGCTGACCACCGATTGCAGGTCAAATATGGGAAGCAGGACGGCCAACACAATTACCAGAACAAAGGCCCCAATCAGCATCATCAGCAGTGGTTCCAAAACCGCGGCAATGCGTTTGCGTTCCGTCGCAAGGCCATTTTCGACCATCTGGGCCGCGCGGTCTGTCATCGGGGCGAGACGGACGGAAGCCTCGCCCGCTTGAATCAATTGCCGGGCAACGGGTGGGATGATCTTCAGGTGCAACAAGGCCTGACTTAAACTTTCTCCCCGTCGTACGGCTTCAGATACCGCTTCGCCCTGACGGTGGAACTGATCAACCGTAAGAACGTTTGTGGCGTTTTCGACGGCATTTGGAACCGTGCTTTTACTGGCAAGAACGAGCGACAGGGTGCGCAGATACTGCACGGACGCGTCCAATCGCATGAACCGGCCGATCATCGGCAGTGCACAAGCCAACCGATCCCGGCGGTGTCGAAGTGCCGGGATGCGCGCGCTTGCGATGCTCAAAACCACAAGGCCAAGAATGCCAAGTCCTATCAACAGAAAGTTTGACTGTATCAAGTCGGAAATTGCGATGACCACCTGCGTAATTTGCGGCAGCGGCCGGTCGGACATTGCAAACATATCCACGATCTCCGGCGCGACATTTACCATCAGAACACCGCAGACCAGAAGCGAAACCGCCGCGACAAAGGCCGGATACAAAAGCGCCGTCGAAATCTGTGCGCGTTCTTGCCCCTGCGTTTCAAGATGCGTGGCCAGTTCGTTGAAGACTGCCCCAAGGTGGCCTGCATTCTCGCCGGCTTGGACCGAGGCCAGATAATACGCCGCGAACCCCCCGCCGCTGCCCGCCAAGCTTTCGGAAAGGGTCGCCCCATCCATCAAGCGCGCCCTTGCCCGAGCCGCAACCGTATCCAGTGACTTGTGTCCTCCTTGCCGCACAGCATCCAACGCGGCTTCAACCGGCATTTCCGCGCCCAGTAGAACGGCCATCTGCCGTGTAAACACAGCCCGAAGGTCATCATTCAATATGGCGCGACGACCCAATCCCAGTTTTTCGGTTTTTGCGTTTTCCTTGAAGGCAAGGTCGGCCACATACAGACCTTGTGCACTGAGCTGACTTGCCGCGTCAGTTTCTGTCTCGGCGACGACAAGCCCCTTGCGTTGTGCCCCATCTGCCGTGAACGCGGTATACGAATAGGCTTTCACGCGACGTCTCCGACCACGCGCAAGGTTTCTGCCAAAGTTGTCTGTCCGGCAGCAACTTCCAACAGGCCCTGACCAAACAGGCTTTCGCGTTCCTGCATGGCGATGGCGCGCAACGCCGTTTCATTTTCGCCCCGATCAATGGCCGCACGCAGGGTTTCGCCCACTTCGATCATCTCGAAGACACCGACGCGACCGGAATAGCCGATGCCGCCGCATTCATCACACCCGACGGCATCCTTTACATATGCTGGCGGCTCAATCTGGTGCCGTTCGAAATGCGCCGTCTCGGCGGCGGTCACGGCCCGGGTTGTGCTGCATGTATCGCAGAGACGGCGCAGTAGCCGTTGCGCGATCACCCCGCGAAGCGTTGCAGCGATCAGAAAGTCATCAAGGCCAAGATCGCGTAGGCGCACAACAGCCCCAACCGATCCATTGGCGTGCAGGGACGAGAAAACGAGGTGGCCCGTCAAAGCCGCCTGGGCCGCGACGCTTGCTGTCTCTCCATCCCGGATTTCGCCCACCAGAATGACATCGGGGTCCTGACGCAAGGTAGCCCGCAAACCATTGGCAAAAGTCATGCCAATCTCTGCATTGATCTGGGATTGGCTGATGCCTGGCAGATCATACTCGATGGGGTCTTCGACAGTGACAATGTTGCGTTCGTCACGATTGGCGAGCTGCAGCAGCGAATACAGGGTCGTTGTTTTGCCTGCCCCGGTTGGACCAGTGGCAAGGATGATCCCGTTGGGCAAGGCCGACAGACGATGCAGCAGCGCGACCTGTGCGTTGCTGAGACCCAGCTGAGACAACGGCATCAGACCCGAAGAACGATCAAGAATCCGCAGAACGATCCGTTCGCCGTAGTTGCCGGGCAGCGAGCTGACGCGCGTATCAATGGTACGGCCCCCAAAGGTCAACGGAATGCGCCCATCCTGCGGCAGACGTGTTTCCGCAATATCAAGGCCAGCCATTACTTTGAGGCGCGAAACGACCCGGCGGGTCGGAACATCAGACCGGTCCATGATCTTTTGCAGGAAACCATCGATGCGCATCCGCGCCCGCAGGCCATCCTCGTAGGGTTCGATATGCAGGTCCGATGCGCCGGAGGTCACGGCCCGACGCAGAAGCTGGTTCACCAACTGGATGACGGGGGCATCACTTTCAGCATCAAGCAAGTCGCGTTGGCGACCCGCACCTGTCGTTCCGTCGGCCAGTTCAAAGAGCACGCCGTCCTGCTCTTGCGTGTCCACCTGATCATAGACGCGGGCCAGCGCGGCGTCGAAGGCAGCGGCGTCCAAATGCGTGACACGCATGTTCTCCTGTCCGGCCGTCGCCACGCGCCGCTGTGCCTCGCGCAATCCAAGCGCAAGCGGCTTTGGGCCCAGAACAAGTGTGTCGCCATCCAGAATGACCCGCGTGTCCCGCGCCAATGCAAATGGCAGCACGACGCCTGCTCTGGCTTCATCCTCCTCCAAAGCGGAGACGGGTTGGGAGGGGTGGGAAGTTTCGGCTTTGGGCAACATCGTCCACGTAACCCGCGTCAAAGGGTTGGTTCAAGTCAGCACCATCAAACGGCAAGGTCCGTTGCGACGTGCGCGGGTATTGTCCGTCATCAATGGGTTGGATGGCAAGGCTTGTCGCCTTGGCCTTGCGGGCAAGTTGTTTTGTGAGAGCTTTCGCCTCGGCGTCATTCTTGACCACGCGTGGCCGCAGCATGACCAAGAGTACACGTTGATTGTCTTCAACGCTTTTGCCACGAAACAAGCCACCGACGATAGGCAATTTGCTGATCCCCGGCACCCGTTGTGACACGGCCCCTGATCCATCTTCGAGCAGGCCGCCCAACATGATGACATTGCCATCACGAACCAGAACGGTTGTGGACAGCGATCTGCGTGCCGTGATCTCCCCCCCTGCCGCCGCATTTGCGTTGGTCAGGCTGGACACTTCCTGATTGATGACCATCCGCACGGTACGGTCCGCGTTGATTTGCGGTGTGACATTCAGCGTTAGACCCACATCCTGACGTTCAATAGTTTGAAATGGATTGTCGGGCGAATTGCTTTCACCGACCTGGCTGAAGGACCCGGTCACAAAGGGCACATTCTGTGCTACGACGATTTCCGCCTCTTCGTTGTTGAGCGTCATGATGGACGGCGTGGACAGCAACCGCGTCGAATTTGTGGATGCAATGGCGGTCAACAGCCCCGCAATGCCATCAGAGTTGTTACCCGCAGCGCCACCGATCACGCCACCTGATCCGGCGGTTACAGTGCTTGTGTTGGTGTCATCCAGTATCGACGTCACCAGGCTGGACAAGCTGGGGCGACCGGGCAAAGAGAATTCGACGCCGCCAACAACAGCGTTATTCAACACGGCCCCAAACTGGGCTGACAGGTCCGAGAACCCTTCCACGGACATTTCGAAAATGACAGCTTCAACCAACACCTGGGTCGGTCGACGATCCAGGAAATGCACCATGGAAACGATGTTGTGCAGTTGATCTTCGGGTGCATTGATCAGCAGGGTGTTTGTTTGCGGGTCCGCCACGATACGCGCCTGCGCCGCATCGGGTTGGGGGTTCTCGGTCTGCACCGCGCGCAGCACCACATCAGCCAATGTCGCGGCATCTGCATAGTTCAGTTCAATGGCATGAGACACGACACTGTCGCGTTGCTTGTCCAGTCGCGAGGCCAGAACACGCAGCTGTTTGCGCAGCTCTTCATCACCAGACACAACAAGCGCGTTTGATCGACGATCGACCGAAACGGCGGCCCCTTCAGGCACGATCCCCATCGCCTCAACCACCTGCAACACTTCCGAGGCGTTTGCATTGCGCAAGCGGATCAGTTCAATCGGATCCTCGCGTGGCTGATCCAAGCGGGCCACCAGCGCTTCGATCCGAGAGATATTCTGCGCGCGATCCGACAACAGCAGCAACCGGGCTCGGGGCACCGGCGTCAGAACCGCTTCGGCCGGCAAAAGCGGACGGATCACTTCGACCACTTCACTCAGGGGCACATTACGAACCTCAATCACGCGGGTTTCAAATCCGGCGCGGGTAATGTCGATGGGGCCGGTAGACTGTTCGCGGGCGACGTTCATTGGAACCACCCGTGAGACCGCGCCGTTTTCGATCACGGTCAGCCGGTTGAGTTCAAGGACGGTCAGGAAAACTTCATACAACGCATCGGCGGACAATGGGTTCGGCGCAAGAACCGTAACGGTGCCACGCACTGCCGGATCAAGGACAAAGTTGCTACCGGTGGCTTCGGATACGATTTCGACAAAACTGCGCAGGTCCGCATCTCGCAGATCAAGCTCTACATCTGCGCCAGACTGGGCATTCACGGACCCCGATAGACCTGCACAATACATGCACAGCGCAAGAATACAGACCCTCAAAGGGTGAAGATAGGACATGACTGCTCTCTGCCTTGATGCTTCTGTGTCGATCTGATGCCGACATCTTGCACTTGTTTAGTCTATCTTACTCGAATTTGGCTCTATTCACAGCCTCGAAGTTCTATTTCGTACGGCTGTGGCGCGAACGCCATGACCTATTGTTCCGGAAATCCGAGCAATTCAGGATTGCTTTCACCCCGATCGACCCACAGGCCGGCCGCATCAATTCGGTCAATGCGTATGCCAGCAGCCAACTCTTCTCCGACTTTCAGGATGCGATCACCGGAAGGGTGAGATACCATTCCCCAAACCGCATCCCCGGAGCGTACTACGCCTTTGAGGCTGAAGCCCAAGCTGTCGAGTGGCGGTAGGGGTGGTTTTGGCGGTTCAGGTGCCGCCACCTGTTCAACGACCGTCGGTGCAACTGCCACGGTTGGGGGTTGCAATTCGCCAAACAGCGGTGTCCAGCGAAACGGCGCCTTTTCCGGTTGCTGCAAAGCGCTTTGATTGGGCTCTGACGATACTTCCTTGACCAGCAGTTGCGTATCTATCGGGCCGTCCTGCATAGACTGCCAAGCAACGCGCAAACGCTCGCCAGCAATGCCCGCCCCTCCGAGCGCTATAAGTGTCATTCCGAACGCAACAAGCCGCATTGTGCGCCCCCCGATGCAATAATTCTTGCTTTTTGGCGGGAATTTGCCTGTCTATGCTATGCAAAGACAACAAAAAACATAAAAATCGAGTGGATAAGATGCAGGTTTCACGCATGGCGCGAAGTTTCGCGGTCTTGGCGATGCTTTTGACTCTTGTTGGGTGCGCACCCGACTTGGGAACTGGTGTTTCATCGTTCCAAAAACAGTACGCAACAGCACGAACAGCGCTCGAGTCAGGGCGATATGCGCGCGCCATTCAGGCCTATTCGCGGATTGTTGAGCAAGCCGGTCCGCTCACATCACGTATCGAACTTGAGCTTGCACACAGCTATCTGCGGGACGGACAGTATGCTGCAGCCTCGAAAACTGCACGCCGTGTGGCAAATGCAGAAACCGGCGACGCGAAGTTTGCAGCATTGGCGGTACAGGGAACAGCGGACCATGAATTGGGTCTGGCCGCTCTGAAAACCGGCGACACGGCAAAAGGCCGGTCCTTCCTGACACAAGCAGACACGGCGATGAAAACCGTATTGGAGTCAAATGCCGAGCTGGACCCGTTGGGCGCACTTGCCGGCAGACGCGCGAGCATCGCCGTTCGCCTTAAGACGCTTTAAGTCGGTGGACGCAACACGATCCGGGCCGACACACGGCCGGGGTCGTCCAGTGCTTCGATCCTGAAACTGCCAATGTCGTAGCCCCATATCGGTGATTGGCCTGACAGCCAGTTTGCCAGGGCGGTGAACACAACCTTTTCAAAGGTCAGTTCGATCAAACCACCTTCTTGCACACCCAGATCGGACACCTGCTGCCACAGATTGGCATCCACCAATGTCTTTTCTAACCCAGTTGAACCTATCGGATTTGGCCGCGCAACCTCTGTCAGATCACTTAGCCCAACGGTTTGCCGGGCGCGATCACTGACCCAAGCTTCAAGCGCCAAGGCGTCATCACGTGCGTCAAGCGCTGCCGCACGACTTTCGGATAGGGGCAACAATACCGTGAACACGACACAAACTGGCACCAAGAAAAGAAAACACACCGCCATCAGGAAACGTTCCCGCACGGACCGCGCGACCAGCCAATCAATGACGCCGTCCATCACAGCTGACCTCCTTGCCCGGTACTGATAAGCTGTAGTTCCGTTCGCACGCCCGCACCATCTTGTGTCCGGCGAGAGCCAACGACCAGAATCTCAAGCCCGTTGCCAGCCAATGCCGAGGTAAGCGCATCCGCTGCGGCAAATCCTGAGGTTTCGACCAGCAAATCAAGCCGCGTACCGTCCAGGCTGCTTGCACGCAACATACGTGCTCCGCTGCCATGGATCGTCACACCAACCCTTTCGAACAGGGCCAGCGCATTCGGGACCTCATTGTCCGTTACCGATGACTGGCGCATCGCAGCTTCGGCCTGCTGCACCTGGCTGCGGACATCAAGAATTGGCCCATTCGGCACAAACACATCCCGCACAACCTGTTCAGTTGCGGTCTGGATTGCAATCCGTTCCGCCCGCAGCCGTTGTATCTCGAGCAGGTCACTGGCGGTCCAAAGAGCAATTGCAATCATAAGGAGCGCAACCGGCCAGCGCCATGGCTTGATCTGGTTGCGCAACCTTCCTCTGACCAATGCAGGATCACGGCTGAGATTACAGGCCAGCTCTCCGTGCGTCAGAACCGTGGGAACCTCCAGACCTTCGATCTTGGCAACATCGGCCGCGTTTTCCACCACCGTCACATTGTTGTCCTGTGCCAGAGCCACAAGCTCTGGCCAGGGCTCCCCGACCATCAATACGCATTTTGGCTTCTGATCGGGATCAGCCATACCCTCGGAGAGCGCCGCCAGAGCTGCATCTGCTTGTCCACCGAATCCATCGTCGGGACCAAGCCGTACGGACACACCGGTGTTGTCCGCGTGAACAGCCCAAACCCCGTTGGCGGTTGGCAACGCAAGATAGTCTGGCAAAACAACATTCCGACCACGCGGAATTTGCGACCGCCATGTCTGCAACAATTCGGTATCCGCCACCAGAACCTGATGCCATCCCTTGCCATTCAGACCATGGAAGGGCCGCATTTCTATGTCGTCTGCCCCAAGGCTCAGCCGATCCTGCAACTGACGTCGCGCCACCTGCTCTCGCGCAATGCCGCGCAATTTCTCGGGCAGATCAAGCGCCAACAGTGGAACGGCTGCCCCAGGCACAAGAACAATCTGCCGCCGGTCGACATCGCTGGCTTCGGCAATCTGTACAAACTGCCGCCCAAACCCATGCGAAGCAGTTTTTTGGCCCAAATGGCGGTTTCGCCTCACGATACGGCCCTTTCGTTGGCAGATCTCGTCCACACGATGCCCAAGTCCGCAACCTTGTTCAATTGGAATGGAACCTCTTGCATTGTGTCAGGGGTACTGTGTGACCCGCCAGGCGATACGTGGCAAGGACCCGTTGCCGCGACGTTCAAACAATGTCTCACGGCGCGCCGAATACCCTTCCAGTGTGGCGCTCGCGCGCAGCTTGAACCAAGCACCACGTACAGAAAACCGAGACAAATCCAATTCGTTACCCAACCCACTGCCCTGAATCTCTTCGACACGTCCCAAAAACGCATCGATCGAAACAAAGGGCTCTTCCTCGCGCTCAGACAGAACCGACGCAACCTGCAAGCGGGTCAAGTCAGGCAGGAATGCCGCAACGACATCAATCGACGCCGTGTTGATGTTCAGCTGGCTATCGGGTGGAGCGAGCGTGGCCACCTGACCCAGTTTGTCGAGATCGGAGGGGGTCAAACCGGCAATGTCGTGCAGTTCAGCTGACAAAGTGCGCTGACCACCGATGGGGTCCAGCGGCGGATCGAATGCCAGATACGCCCGCGCGTTGGACGGCACCCCGGGCGACATCGCGGCGGCCACCAGGTCAACAACCTGAGGACGCGCTTTGACTGCAGCCAGTGCGCGTGACAGCACATCAACCATACCCGGAGCATTCCCGGCCGCCAGCCAGTTGAGGTTGAACCTGCGTTCGACGTCGATCAGCGTTCCAGACACGGTGCCCCGGTCCATATCAAGGGATTGGGTGTCGATGCGCCAGTCGCCATCGTCGGTTGTGACAGCAGTCCGATCCACCATCAACACCGTCATTGCATAGGCTTCGAAGCCATCCAGGTATTGATCAAGTTGATCGGATGTCTGAGCCGCGCTCAGCCGCACGCGACCGGCCTCGGATTGCGCCACTACAAATACTGCAGCCGCCGACATCGCTGCGACAATGACCAGAGCGTTCAGCAGGACAAATCCCCTGTCCTTGATCATTGGAACGTCTCCATCAGTCGGATGTCGCCATGTGTGACTGTTGTCAGAGTGACCTCAACCGCATCCGGCAGCCAGGTGGAAAAGCCGGCATACGCGGCATTGTCTTCATCCAAAGGGCCGGTTGACCTGCCAAAGGTGCTGACACCCGGTCGCCATCCGATCCCGTTGGGCCAAAAACTGCGCACGGTCAATTGTCGCACACCCGACATGACAGAGACTTCCGGCCCCGCTGCCGCGGCATTCAGCGGTGTCAACGCACGCCAAACCCGTCGATAGAGCACTCCCGTCACTGGGTCCAAACGCCATTCGACCCGCGAAATTTCATTCGACTGAACCGTGTTTCCATGGGTTAACTCCAGTTGACCTGCAACAGTCATTTCAAGCCTGTTGCCACCGGCTGCCAAACCCAAAGCAGAACGTGGTGCAGCGCGTTCCGGCGGGTAGAACGCTAGAGGAACAACCGAAGCCAAATCGTTGCGCAACAATCCCAAGGGGCGGGTCAGCGCTGCCGTTTCAATTTGCAAGGCAGATAAACTGTCACGGGCGCGCAGTGTCCCGCTCAGTGCTTGCACAGCCATGACAGAAATGAGCCCAAACACAGCCATGGCTGCAACAAGTTCGATCAAAGACATGCCATCGTCACGCCGGATCACTGGTACCCTCCGCTTGGCAGGTAGACTACCAGGGACGCGCCCGCACCCGAACGCTCCGGGACATGCGCGGACACAATCGTCTTGACCAGCCCGGCGGCGGTAGTCTCTCGATCCACCACCAAGACGAAATCACGGTCTGCCATCGTCACGGCGGCAGGCAAAGACGCATATGGCCCGAACAGTCGCATTTCCTCGGCCCGGTTGCGCACCACGATTTGAGCCAGGGCGCGGTCTTCGGCGCCTTCCCCGGATACACGCGCCTGATCAAGACCGCGCAATGCCGCAATGCTGCCTATGGACAGAACCAGTATGGCGACCGCGAGCTCTATCAAGGTAAAACCACGCTCTGATCTCAGTCGCATGTCGCCACCGTCCATCCGCCGCCGGTGCACCGCCGCAGCGTTTCAGACTGTGCGCTGGCAAATGTCACCGTGAACGCCGTGGATTGACCTGAAGGAAGAAGAACCAGGTCTGGGACATCGCCGCGCCGCCCGCCCTGCCCGGCAACCAGCGCAACGCGACTGCCCCAAGAGACCTTGCCACCCGTCTCGCGCCATCCCGTTTCGCCAAGCTGCATCGGCTGCATCCCGTTCGTATCAAGCAACAAGCCCTGCGGTGTCCGCGTCTCCCGCGCGAGGTCGGCGTGCAAACGCCAGGTGTTCAGAAAGCGTGTCGCATCTTGTGCTACATCGTCGCCTTTGACGCGTCCGACAGTCAGTGTGGCCCCAACGCTCAGCACGGCGAGGACGGTTACCACGACCAGTAGCTCAATAAGGGTCATCCCGGCATCGGCCCGAGCCTTAGCCGCCCGTCCAGGTTCCGATATCTGCATCTGCGCCTGTTCCTCCGGACACACCGTCCGCCCCAAAGGTGAACACATCAAAGTCACCATGCACCCCCGGAGACAGGTATTGGTAAGGTTGCCCCCACGGGTCCGTGGGCACCCGGTCAATATAGCCGGATACGGCCCAATTGTCCGGTACAGGGTCTGTGACCGGTCGGCTTACCAGCGCCTGCAACCCTTGTTCCGTTGTCGGGTACTTGAAGTTGTCCAGGCGATAGAGCTGAACTGCATTGGCCAGAGCCGCAATGTCCGACTGCGCGCGCGCGGCGCGCGCCTGATCCGGTCGATCGATCACGCGCGGCACAATCACCAGCGCCAGAATGGACAGGATCACCACGACAACCATCAACTCCAAAAGGGAAAACCCGGCATCGCGCCCTTGCTTTTCTTGTTGGTGCGATGTGCATTTCGACATCATTGATTGCTGCTCCGACCCAGGTCCGCAGCCCATGATAGGGGGCGCTGTTGGGTTGTCCACGCCATTCTACCGGCACGTGCACTTCCCCCGCCCGACCCTGCCGGATACGGTGCGGGCAATGTCGACCTCATTGCCTCTTACCGTGTTTGTTGTACTTGCCGGACCAAGTGTTGGGTCCTTCATCGCATTGTGCGCAGATCGCATTCCCATGGGCGAAGATGTCATTGCAAAACCCTCGTATTGCGGCACCTGCAAAACCCGACTGCGGGCGCGCGACTTGATGCCCATATTGTCTTTTGCTCTGACCAAAGGCCGTTGCAATACATGTCACGCGGCCATCCCGCCACACCTGTTGTACATTGAAATTATCGCGTGTGGCTTGGGCCTTTTTGCCGTGTTGGCCGGAGGCGAGCCGCTACACGTCTTGCTCACGGCACTGATGCTGTGGCTGCTGCTCGCCCTTTGTGTGATTGACCTTGTGGCTTTCCGTCTGCCCGACGCCTTCACGGTTGCGCTGGCCGCAACCGTTTTCCTGCGGGCGCCCGATCCATTGCAGGCCATGTGGGGTGCAGCCATCGGAGCCGGATCATTTGCGCTGCTTCGCTATGCCTATTTCCTGATCCGGAAACGCGAAGGCCTGGGGTTGGGGGATGTGAAACTGATGGTCGGACTTGGAGCTGCCGTTGGCCCAGCAGGGGTTCCAACACTTGTTCTGCTTGCTGCCCTGCTGGCCTTGTTTGGCGCATGGATGACAAGGGATCGTCACGACATGGCTATCCGGCAACGTCCACTGCCCTTCGGCGCAGCCTTATGCGTGAGCGCTGCCGTCTTGTGGGCCTGTGGCGTTGCATGAAGCAGTTGAATTGAACCAGACCACCGGGTCATATGCACCCATGACCCACATGCGCGCCTTTCTCAAACACCTCAGCATTGCAACGTCACTCGTCCTGCTGGGCGGCACCGCCTCCTTTGGACAAACCGCGCCGACGATTGAGGACATCGAGACGGCCTGGGCCAAAGGAGATCTCCAATCCGTAAGGGCAGCCCTGACAGAGCGTATCAAGACGGATGACTCGGCTCTGACTGCAATGCGTCTGGGACGCATGTTGGTGGAAGGTTTGGGTGGCCCGATCGATCGCGATACGGGTTTGCAACTGCTGACATACGCCGCCGAAAACCATCATTTGCCAGCCATCACACTCATGGCACGTGTCTATCTTACAGCGGGCGAGACGCGTGATCCTAAACGTGCCGCAGGTCTTTTGCGTAACGCAGCCACACGCGGAGATGCGGAAGCGAAATACTACCTTGGGCTTTTGTACAAAGACGGTGTGGGCGTCGAACAAGATACTGAAAAAGCGTTTTCATGGATGTTGGGCGCCGGAGAAGGCGGGCATGGACCGGCCCAGTTTGAGCTGAGCCGCTTTTATGCAAACGGCGTCGGCACTGCTCCCGACACGCAAGCTGCCCGCCACTGGCTGAACGAAGCCGCAGCGTCGGCGGTGCCGGAAGCGCAATTCGCCAAGGGAAATGAACTGCTGTCCGATCCGGACGCCAAGGCAACAGCCGCTATTGAGATGTTGGCATCCGCCGCAGAACGCGGGTTCGCGCCAGCGCAAAGCACACTTGGCACCTTGTATCTGACGGGCGTTCCGGGTCAGCCGGTTGATGCTGAACGCGCAGAGCGGTGGCTGCGCGCCGCGGCAATGGCCGGAAATCTGTCGGCAATCAACAATCTGGGCAGCGCCTATCTGTCCGGTGCGGTCTTGAACCAGGACATCCCCACCGCGATCACTTTGCTTGAACGAGCGTCAGATGCAGGTTTGGCGCGGGCAACCTTCACGTTGGCACAGGTATACGACAAGGGCGCAGGCGTTGCCCCTGAAAGCCAAAAAGCTATGCGTCTGTATCGCATTGCCGTGGATCAGGGCTCGACCCCGGCACGCATCCATTTGGGCGAACTGGTGTTGTCAGGTGATTTCCCCGGCTCCCTTGCCCCCCATACTGCTGTTCCATGGGTAATGGCACTTGCAGAAACAGACGAGCGGGCAGATGCCATCATCTGGATGGAAGAACACGCTTCGAAGGGCATTCGCCCGGCACAGGCCGCACTCGGGGCATGGTACCTGGAGCAGCCCGAAAAGGGCGAAAGGGCCATGGCGCTTCTGGAAGCCGCAGCAGCTGCAGGGCATGTACCCTCTCAGTTCAAACTTGGAATCGCACTGACAAACGGAGCTGGGATTGGCGTGATAGACTATGTTCTGGCCCACAAGTGGCTGAATATTGCTGCAACAAGTGGTCATGCCGACGCCATCAAAACGCGCGCCGCTGTGACAGACCTTATGACGGCAGAGCAAATCGCCGATGCCCATAGCCGTACCCGTGCGTTCTTTGATGACGTGCGGGCCGCTCCGTTGCCGCTCAAATGATGATCCGGCAATTCGCGTATTCTTTGGTTGTCCTTGTTGGCCTTGTCGGGACGGTATCAGCGCAATCCGAACCCGCTGTCACTTATGATCAAGCCTTGCGGTATCACGAAGGGGACGGCGTGCTGCAGGACTACAAAAAGGCCGCTCAGCTTTTGCAGCAAGCGGCGACACAGGGATATGCGCCTGCACAGAACCATCTTGGCCTTTATTACTTTGAAGGCAGAGGGGTCACAGCGGATCTTGGCACCGCGATTGCACTTCTAGAAGAAGCTGCAAAAGATGGCGATCCCAAGTTCCTTTTCGATCTGGCGCAGATTCTGGAATTGGCACCCGAAACGCAAGCACGGGCAGCGCAACTCTATGCACAAGCAGCTGCAGGTGGACTTGTTGAGGCGACAGTAAACCTGGGTGTCATGTATCAGGAAGGCAAAGGGGTGACCCGGGACGCGGTGCGCGCCCGCGCACTCTATGAAGATGCGGCGGCGGTCGGACTGCCCCGCGCATTGAACAACCTTGGTTTGCTCTATGCTCAGGCTGATGGAGTGGAACAGGACTACGCACGGGCGGCCCAGCTTTTTGCCAAGGCGGCAGAGTCAGGGCTGCAACCCGCGCTGCGCAACCTGGCGACATTGTACGAAAATGGTTTTGGCGTTCCACTGGACGAGGAAAGGGCGCAGGATCTGTTTCGGGCAGCGGCCGCGACCAACCTCCCCGATGCATCGGATTACGTGTCTGATCCACGCATCTCCACACCTGCCACCGACCCCGAGTCCGTCGCAAGGGTAGAGGCACAAGCCAAAACCGGTGATCCAATCGCCCAGTTCCAATTCGCATTGGCACGGCTTAACAACCCCGATGGGTCTTTTCAGGATTTGACAACCTCCTCTGCTTACCTGTCGGGTTTATCAGAACTTGGCCACGGCCCATCCATGTTCAATCTGGCGCTCATGTATCAACGCGGTGTTGCCTTGCCACAGGATTACGTGCTGGCATACAGCTGGATGTTGCTTGCAGATGCCAGCGGCGTACCCGCAGCAAAGACAGTTCTGGACCAAATGGCCGCGACACTTACACCAGAGCAAATCAACGTGGCACAGGCTTATGCAAAGACCCTGCGCTGATCTTTCTCTCTAAGCGGGTGATATGAGGAACTCTTTTGTATTCGACAGATTGTGCGCTTCTGTGGATAATGTTGTTCAGAGCTGATTTTAGTTAATTTCCAGTGTTTCCCGCTGTGCTGGTGTTGTCTATGGTACGTTTATGACAAGAAAATCCCTGATACTCAGCCTTGTTGTGGCAAGCGTAATGTCGAGCCCAGTCTTGGCCAGTGAGACACCACAACCGGTTCAGCAGCACAATTCAAACGCGGTTTGGTTCGAAAACTTCATCGGCCTCAGCAACACCCAAATGACAATCAGCTACCCCGATGGGACGCTGGAGACGGTCTTTGCGAAAACCGGCACGCCTGTGTTTCAATTGACGGGAGCCGAAGTGGTTGATGGCATCTACCGGTACGAGTTGACGGCTGCCACGAACGAAAAACAAACGATCAAGAACCCGATAGACAATGGACGTGGTGCCGCCGCATCAAACGAGCGCGCTGTGCCGTTTTCAATGTCCGGGCAGTTCGTTGTATCGCGGGGTGTTATCGTGACACCGGACGATCTGAAAGAAGACAACTGACCCAAGCCAAAGAAGCAGGGCAGTTCCAACGGAAAAGGACAGAAAAGCAAAATGAAGAATCCAATTTTCAAGGTCGCTGCTGCATTGGGGATCGGCGCGCTATCGACCCCCCTATACGCGCAGAACTTTACGTCGGATGTGATCGTTCAAGGATCGCTTTGCGTCGGCATCGACTGTTCAAATGGCGAAAGCTTTGGCTTTGACACAATCCGACTGAAGGAAAACAACCTGCGGATCAGGGCACAGGATACGTCAAATTCCGCGAGTTTCCCGACGGTCGATTGGCAGATCACGTTCAATGAAACGTCGAACGGCGGTGCAAACAAGTTCTCTATCGATGACATCGATAACAACAGAACACCTTTCACCATCGAAGCCAGCGCGCCGTCCAATTCACTCTATGTTGACGACGGCGGGCGCGTCGGTATGGGCACTGCCACACCCGTTGTCGAAGCGCATGTCGTCAACGGCGACAGCCCGACCCTGCGCCTTGAGCAGAACGGATCATCAGGCTTCACGCCACAGACCTTCGATATCGCGGCCAACGAAAGCAACTTCTTCGTGCGGGACGTAACAAACGGCAGCCAACTGCCCTTTAAGATCGTCCCCGGTGCCGATACCAACTCTCTGGTTATTGCGGCCAACAACAATATCGGTCTTGGCACAATTTCACCAGATGCTGATCTGCATACGATTGGCTCTTTGTTGATCTCGGACACGGATAGCGGAGTTGGCGCAGACACAGTTTTGCATGTGCGCAACAACGCTGCCTCTGGCAACCAAACCATGCTTAAGGTGGAAAACACCCAAGGCCGTCCACGGATTGAGCTTCTGGGCGCCGGCAACGCAGCGCAGACGGGGAACTGGTCCATGTCGGGCGGCAGCACTTTTGTTTTCCAGGATCGCACCAACGGCGACAATGAACTGATCCTTGATCAGTCTGGCAACCTGACCATCCTTGGCACATTAACCGAAGGGTCCGACCGAAACCGCAAAACCGGGATCGAGCCTGTCGATCAAAATGACATCCTGCAAAAAGTGCGCGCACTGCCCGTGTCGTATTGGACATACAAACAGGATGCCGACAAAGGCATCCGTCACATTGGCCCGATGGCGCAGGATTTCTATGCTGCATTTGGCACGGGTGCGACAGATCTGGGTATCTCCAATCTCGACTCCAGCGGTGTTGCTCTGGCGGCCATTCAGGCGCTTGCCAGCGAAAACACTGAGTTGAAAGCGCGCTTGTCCGAGCTGGAACGCCAGATCGAAAACTAAGGCGGTTCCAAACCCTATCTGAAGCAAGGCCCGGAGCAGTGTTTGTTCCGGGCCTTTTCTTTGCCTCAGGTTAGGACCGACGCCAATCTGTACAATCCCACCCCAACAGGGCTTCTGTTTGTCGGATGTCAGCAGAAAAAAACTGCCTTAGCAGGAGCCGAGTTGCCTTCGGCATTGCCTTGTAGTCTTGCGTGTGGATGCTTTGCCATGCGGGGATGGGCACATTCACGTTGACCCCCAAAAACGCGAAAACACCTTTCAACGTCTCCGCGTAATTGGATTTGAAGTCTTCGTGCTTGATGAACTTGCACTGATCCTCTGGGAAAACGGACGTCAAATGACGTATCTGGCGTGCGTACAACCCCCGTTGCAGGTAGGAATACACCGGATGCTGTCCTTCCCGACCCCACACCCAAAGCTCATGGGCCAAAGCACTCAGGAATGATCTGGTTTCCTTGCCGCGGCGACGCTCCATGTTCCACTGGGAGTAGGCGCGATCAACCGGGTTTCTCAGGATCACAACTACCTTCATATCCGGGTTGTATGCGTGCGCCCGTTCAAGGCACCCGCGCAGGTACACGTAGATCGGTGTGACATCGCATGTCACCTTGGCCAATCCGACATCATCGTACAGCGCGTGATACGGGGCGTAGTTGCCGGGCTGCGCTGTCTTGTATCGCCTCGAAAAATAATGCGGCTCGGTTATGTCTGCGCGCGGCATGCCAATTTGTGGATGTGCAGACAAAAAATGCCGCATCGCGGTTGTTCCGGATTTCTGTGCCCCGGCCACTATGAAATCGACATACCCGCTCATGTCACTTCCCCAAAGCCGCCGTCGCCATTTGCTTTACGCGTGCGCCCGCCCAGTCATAGATTGCATATTCCAATGGATTGCGGTCACGGAACGCATCGCGCAGGTCGTTGGACACTTCGAACGTGCGCGGCGCCGTGTTTTTCTTGACGCTCCATGTCTCTGGGAGGGGTCGGTTCAAGACATGGGAAAAGATCCGCATGGATGTCTCGAACTGGTCCACCACACCCACAGCAACACAGCTTGCGTCCAACACGTCGGCCACTTCGCTTGCGTCATGTATCGGCGGCAGGAAATTCGACATCGGGGGCCCCATGATTGGGTCCTCATAAGGCCAACCGGCCAGATAAGTATCAACATCCATTGCCGCTACGGCCTTGAATCTGGGGTTTTTGTGTACCCTGTGCTTGCGGAAAAAGTATCCGGACACGACTCTATCCCATGGATCACGTACAAAGGTGATAATCTGCTTGTCTTGCGGCCAGAAGCCTTCCAGCCCAAATCCGCGCGCTCGGTTGAAATGTCCAGCAACCAATCCTGTCCACTGCCGTGCTTGCAGTTCGGGCAAACAATCCGAAACGTCCGGCCTGCGCAGGTAACGTTGCAAGGTATGAAAGTTGGGTTCAAACCAGTGCTGCAGCGCGGACAGGACAGACGAACCCGCACACTTTGGAATATGGCTGAAATACAAGGGCGCTTCAGGCTGAAAACGCCTCATCCCGGACCGGCTGTCATAAGTGCCCAACGCTGTCTCCACACTTTGCAATGTGTCTTGTACAGACGCCCTAGCAAAGAGCAAACCGGTCAGTAGAATACGAGACCACTGGGGGACCTGACATGAGCACGATTGCAGACCCGGATCGCCATACGCGGATGTTGTTGGCATTCTGCATTCTGATCGTGCTTGCAGTTCTGTTCTGGACTGGCTCCCGCTATCCAGCCCTTGATGAAAAGGCGATGATGTCTGGCGCGATCCAGCTTGAGGATTCGCTCAGTTTCGAAGCACTCGTTCCTTTGACACCGGATATGTCCGTGCTCGAACGCATGTTCTGGAGCACGATCAACTGGATCGACACCAACAAGAAGGGGATGACCTTTGGCATCCTGTTCGCAGCTGGCTTCCTGACCTTCATGCCATACGTGCAACGTCGAAGTTTTTCGGGCGGGTTTTCCAATGCGGCCCTTGGCCTTGTGATCGGCACGCCGCTTGGGGTCTGCGTGAACTGTGCGGCCCCTATTGCACGCGGCATGTATTCCGCCGGGCTGCGTGCCGAAACAACCCTTGCCGCAATGATCGCATCACCGACACTGAACGTGATTGTCCTGACGATGTTGTTTTCCCTCCTGCCGTTCTATCTGGCCGTGACCAAGATCGCGCTCAGCCTTGTCATGATCTTGGTTTTGGTTCCCCTAATTGCGCGCACCCTGCCCCAACGCGAACTTCCGCAAGACGAAATCATTTGCCCCCTCCCTGACCCTGTCAGCATTCACAGACAGCAAGAAAGTCTACTCTCGGCTGTTCTCGCCATCGTGCAGGCCTTTGGACAGAACCTTTGGTACATCATAAAGATGACGGTGCCGCTGATGTTGCTGGCAGGCGCGTTGGGGGCTTCGGTCGCGACCCTACTGCCGCAAGATCTGGTGGTCGGACTACCATACTCGCTGGTCGCCCTGCTGATCATCGCCATCATCGGGGTGTTCCTGCCCGTTCCCATCGCATTCGATGTGGTTGTCACCGCAGCCATGTTGGCCGCCGGACTCGCCCATGGCTACGTCATGGCCCTACTGTTCACGTTGGGTACTTTTTCGATCTACTCTTTCTTTATCGTTTGGCAGTCCTTGGGCCGCCGCGCCGCGGTTGGCATGGCCACCGCAGTCGTCGTGCTTGGGGTTCTGGGCGGCATAGGCGCGCAGCGCTACTATACTTGGCAATCTGACCGCGCCCTTGATCTGCTATTGCAAAGCGATGCCCAGACACGCCCGATGATGTGGGCCGCCGCTGCAAGTGAAATGCCGGTCACAACAACCGGCGATACGGTTGAAGTATCCAAGACCCCGCTTGCACCACCATCCCCTGCAGCAAACCAGACTTTCACCCGGCTCGAGGCAAATACAATCGGGATCGACAAACCCGTTGAATTCTCGATGCGCGATATGTGGCCCCCTTTTTGGGAAGGACGCAGCCTGTCATCCGCTGATTTCGACCGGGATGGGGACATCGACCTTGCCATCGCTTCGACCGAGGTGGGGCTGTATCTCTATTCAAATGACGGCACCGGACAGTTTGCGAGAGTGCCGCTTGATCTCGGTCCCCTGGCCAACTTGCCGGTCTTTCATGCAGCGATGGTGGACTTGGACAATGACACATGGCCCGATCTGGTGATCGCCACCTACTTAAACGGTATGTTTGTGGTTCCAAACAACCGTGGTCAGTTCGATGTTTCCGCACTGCGCCCGATCCAGAACAGGCAAGATGCTATCTTGGCCATGGCGCTCAGCTTTGGAGATGCGGACGGTGATGGCGATCTGGACATGGCCGTTGGGAACTGGGCTGCCGGATGGTATCGCCGCATTCCCGGCGAGGAATCCCGGAACCGCCTGATCTGGAACGACGAGGGTCAGCTATCAGGTCAAACCTATTCCGACTTGCCCGGCATTCCGGGTGAAACCCTCAGTATTCTGTTTTCCGATATAGATGCCGACGGAGCGATTGATCTACTCGTTGGCAATGATTTCGACATCCCCGACTATTTCTATCGCGGCAATGGCAGCGGTGGGTTCGAGATGATCGAAGCCGCATCAAACATGATCCCGCACACCACCACGACAACGATGGCAATCAAGACAGGTGACCTGATGAATACCGGTCACCCTGACATTTACCTTGCGCAGATTGCCGGCCGTTCTTCGGGGGTGTCAGAAACGCTAAAAATGCAGGACCTTGATGCCTATTGCAGCAGTATTGCCGATGCGGACGCCAAGCAAATCTGCCAGACAAACATGGAAATCAAGGAATGGTATCGGTCGGGAAACAGCTTTGACGCCAGCTATGCCAACCGGTGCCAAAGCCTGTCGGGACGGCTGGCTGATGAGTGCCGCGCCATGCTGGTCAAGGACCTTGCCATCCAACGCCGCGATCCCAGTATTTGCGCACTGATCCCTGTAAATCAGCCGATCCCACGTGCGTATTGCGACATTCACTTCAAACCCGCACGCCAGCCCACTCAGGCCGAGGTTGATGTCACGCACCCGCAAATCCTGCGTTCAAATGTCCTGCTGCAATGGAACGGCGCGCAGTTTGCCGATGTGGCCGAAGAGATTGGCCTGGATGTTGGCGGATGGAGCTGGGACACAAAGATCGCTGATTTCGACCATGATGGCTGGCAGGATGTCTATATCGTCAACGGCACATGGGTCCCAAACGAGGTTTCGCCCTCCAACCTGTTCTTTCACAATCAGGCTGATGGTACTTTTGCTGAAGCATCCGAACCGTTTGGGCTTGAGGACTACCTCATGACCGCTGCGGCAACCAAATTCGATATGGATGGCGACGGAGATCTGGATATGGTCACCCATCCGGTCAACGGCCCGATCACCGTGTTTCGTAACAACACCCAAGCACGCGGATTGGTCATTCGGCTCGACGACCAAAAGGGCAATCGCGACGGGATTGGTGCAATTGTTCGGCTGATCACACCCGATGGCCTGACCCAAAGTCGGGAAATTCAGCTGGGTGGCGGGTTCATGTCCTATGATGCGCCCCTTGTTCATTTCGGATTGGGGGCGGCACCAGCTGCAGACAAAATCATCGTGGACTGGCTCGGGGGCGGACAGACAACCATTTCTGGCCCGCTGGACGCCGGTTTCACCTATTCTGTAAGCCGCCTTCCTTGACCTAACGAAAACACACGTTTTCGTGTGCCATTATCGCAGCACACCAAAGAAATTGTCCGTCAAACAACCACAGGTTTTGACTGCGCGGATTTCAGCGCAAAGAGTGGCATTAATCCGCCCATTGTCATTTGGGTACGCACGCGCGCCGCGCGAGCGCGGTGGGCACGGGACAACAAGGTTTTGGTTATGCTTAAATCCATTTCTTCGATGGTGTTTACTCGCTTTTGCGCAGCTTTCGTTTTTCTGCTGGGGCTTGCTGCCATGGCCACCGCACAACCCACCGTTGGATTGTCAGTGGCGCCGACCACAATTGGTCCTGGCAGCGGAGCGGACCTCAACATCACCATTGCAAACCCCGACCCCACCCCGGTCCGCGATTTGGCATTCACATACGCCTTGCCCGCAGGTGTCACGTTCCAATCGCAGGTCACGCAAAACTGCGGCCTGTCCGCAACCGCAACCCTGAGCGGCGGCAACACACTCACCTTCGCTGACGGAACACTTCCACCTTCAGGTAGCTGTCAGATCGATGTTGAGGTGATGCCAAGCGCCACCGCAGCCAGTTTCACGTTCCCGGTCTTGAACCTGACCTCCAGTACGGGCAGCGCGATGAGCGGCACAGCGATGTTGAACGTTGACGGCGCAACATCAAGTCTCGGGCTGCAACTGTCCGCGACACCATCCACCATCAACTTGGGTGAGCGTGTCACGCTAAATTTCACGTTCGCTACAGACGCAGCTGCAACACGCGAATTCGGCGCATTTGATTTCGACGCCGTACTGCCTGCGGGGCTGGAACTGAATGGGGATGAGTATTCAACAACCTGCGCTTTGCCGTCGGATCAGGGCATCACGGTCGATACGGCAAGCAACACGTTCTCACTCGACAATTCAACCGTCGCACCAACGGGTGTTCCTGTCCTGGCAGCAGGTTCGTCATGTACCGTTTCCATCGGCGCCCGTGGCGTGGAAGTCGGAACACATGTGGTTGCGGTGAACTCGTATACCGCACTGTACAACGCCTTCTCCACCTTCTTCTTCAACCAGTTTTTCACATCCGTCTCCTCGACGGCTGTCACGGTACAAGGGCCTGTCACAGATGCGCCTTTCCTGACGAAACGGATCACTGAAAGTGCCGTGCCCGGTGGAACAGTCGACATCCAATATGGCATCGCGAACCGCAATCGTTCGTCTGACCTGACCAATGTCAGTTTTACAGACACCATCGGAACAACCGGTTTGCCCGCGATGACGCTTTCATCGGTCCTATCCGACAATTGCGGCGGGAGCTTTGCTGCCTCAAGTGGAAACAACATCACGTATAGCGGCGGCTTGGTCACAACCACGGATCGCGATTGCAGGATTGTCGCGCGCTACACTTTGGATGCGGGCACCAGCGAAGGCACCTTTGCGTTGCCGACCGGCTCAGTGAGCGGTCAGTTTGGCGGCGGGACGGTCACAGGCAATTCCACCACGGATGATCTTTTTGTTTCCGGTGGTCTGCCCCTGTTTTCGGCACGGGTAATTGGCACGTCCACGGCAGGTGGCACAGCAACGGTGCGTTACACCGTTCAGAACCAGAACAGCAGCACAGCGATGACGGACGGTCAGTTCCGCGCAACCTTTGCCGAAGGCGCGTCGAGTGCCGCGCAGTTCACTCTGCCCTCTGCCGGATCTTGCGGAACATCCAGTACGTTTGCGGTCGTTTCCACCGGGATCGACATGGTCGCTGTTCAAGCGTCCGACCTCGAACTGGCGCCTGGCGGAAGCTGCACTTTTGACATCGTGCAAAACATCAGCGGTGACGCACCAAGCAGCACTTACCAAGTCACCACAAATCAAGTTTCGGCCGTTGTCGGCACAACCTTTCTGCTGCCAAGCTTTTCCAACACGATCCAAGTGTCTGGCGGCTTGGATCTGACAGCGATTCAAACCTTCTCCGGACCCGTTTTGCCCGGCGCGACCAGCACGCTTGTTACGACCCTAACAGCAAGTGCCGAGAATGCCGAAGCGCTTTCAAACATCGCCTTTTCGCATGATCTGGGTGCTGGATTGTCCGGTCTGACTGTTGCCTCGGTCGACTCCAACACCTGCGGTGGTTCGGTAGCAAATAGCGGATCAAGCTATAGCTATTCCAGCGGCACGCTTGGTGCAGGTGCATCCTGTGATATCACGCTGACCGTGAACGTGCCCGCCTCAGCACCAGAAAACACATCGGCGACAATCACCACGTCAGATATCACAGCAACACCCACATCCGCGCCCACAAACACACTGCGTTTTGGGTCCGTGGCAGGCATACTCGCCACGCAATCCTTGACCTTTGATCTGGACATAACAGGCGGCCCGCTGGTGCCGGGCGGCACGGTAACAGCCACGTACACCATCGCCAACAACAGCGCCTCATCCAGCGCAACCGGCGGGTTTTTCACGCATAACCTGCCAAGTGCAATCAGCGGGTTGTCGGCAACTGGGCTCCCGGCTGAGCCATGCGGCACCGGGTCCGCGATTTCAGGGACAACATTCCTGATCGCGACCGGCCTGAACGTCCCTGCGGGATCAAGCTGCTCTTTCCAGGTGACTTTGGTTGCGCCCACCACCTTGCCAATCTCGGACGTCACGACCACGACAAGCGCTTTGACAATGACTGTGGGTGGGACAGCAAGTGTTCTCAACACTGCATCTGCCAACATAGCGGTCACGCGCACCGGGTTTTTTGCACGAAAGTCGTTTGACAGCACGACCATCGTCGCAGGCGGCACCGTTCAAGCCGTACTGGATTTCACCGCCGAGACCTCAACTGATGTGACCGACATCAGCCTAACGGATGACGTAACAAGCTTTGTCACGGGTGCCACAATTGCATCAATCGACACAAACACGTGCGGCGCCACCGTATCTGGGGTTGGCTCTGGCACCTTGAGCGTTTCGAGCGGGCAGGTCACAGGCAACGGCAGCTGTCAAATCGCGTTCTCGGTCTCGATTCCAGCAGCGACAAGCGACGGAACCTATACCAACACGACGTCAGCCATCACCGCGATGTTCAGCGGCACCCCAGTTTTCATCGACGCCGTGTCGGCGGAAGTCAGGGTATTCAGCGCCAGTGCGCCAGCCATTGCCAAGGCATTCTCTCCCAACACAGTGCCATCGTCAGGCAGCACAACAGTCACATACACGGTCAACAACCCAGTCGGGGGCGGCGATCTGAACAGGTTCAGCTTCTCTGATGATATCGGCACCGATATCCCCGGCGCGACGGTGTCCGGCGCGACAACCACCTGCGGCAGCGGCGCGACCCTGTCCGGGACATCTTCACTGTCACTTGCGGGCGGCACGGTCTTGGCAGGCGAGAGCTGCACAGTGACTGCAACAGTCACCCTGCCCGTGCTGGCCGCAGGCAGCTTCACAGGCACGACCAGCGACGTGACAGACAACGGTTTGACAGTTGCAGACGGCACAGCCGCCACACTCAACGTCGTTGCGGCACCTCCCAGTTTCACGGCAGCAGTGGCGCCAGCGACGATCGCACAGGGCGGGACGGCACGTTTGACCTACACCGTCAGCAATGCAGCCAGCGGTGACGCGCTTACCGGCCTCAATATCTCCCAAGCACTCGGAACCGTAGAGATTGCCGCGACCCCGAACCTGTCCAACACCTGTGGCGGCACGCCCCTCACCGGCACCGTATTCGGTGTCGTATCCGGCACTGTTGCTGCCGGAGGCAGTTGCAGCATTGCAGTTGACATCACGTCGGTGACAACTGGTGCCCAGACACCGGCAACCCCAACGGTCACAACAGCACTGGGGCCTGTGACGGCCGAGACGTTCACGCTCACCGTGACGCCCGCACCCGCACCCGGCTTTGCGCAAGCCTTCGCACCCGACACGATTGTCGAAGGCGAAACATCGCGCGTGACCTTCGCGATCAGCAACACCGGCGCCCTGATACCGGCGAACGATTTGGCCTTTACCAACACATTGCCTGTCGGACTGGTTGTGGCTGCAACACCAAACGCAACGACAAGCTGTTCAGGTGGAACGGCGACAGCCGTGGCCGGGACGAGCACAATCAGCCTCACCAGCGGGTCTGTCGCGGCCGGGGCAACCTGCACCGTCGCAATAAACGTGCGTGCAGTCACCGATGGCAACTTCGTCAACACCAGTGGCGATCTCTCAAGCTCGCTGGGAACGGCAAGCGGCCCTTCTGCCACGCTAATCGTCACACCGGCAACGCCGCCGACGCTCGCCAAAGCATTTGCACAGGCATCTGTCGAACAGGGTCTGACAAACACCGTCACACTCACCATCGACAACACTGCGGCTGCAATCGCAGCAACCGGGCTGAGCGTGAGCGACCCACTGCCAACGGGGATCGTCGTTGCTGCGACGCCGAATGCAAGCACGACCTGTTCAGGCGGCACTCTGACCGCAACAGCAGACACGAACGGCTTTGCCTATACCGGTGGGTCCGTAGCTGCCGGTGCAAGCTGCACCATTCAAGTTGACGTCCTACAAACCGAGGTTGGTACCCAAACGAACACAACGAGCGACCTGACCTCCAGCCTCGGCACCAGCAGCAGCGCATCCGCGGGCGTCACGACCACCACCCCACCCACGGTCACGGCTGCGTCGTCCTACACACCGACAACAGTGCGTCAGGGTGAAGTGTCGACCTATCAGGTTACACTCACCAGTGCTGCGGCAGCAGTCGATACAACCGGCATCGCACTCAGCCAGACCTTGCCATCGGGTGTGACCGTGGCGGCAACACCCAACGCCAGCACCACCTGCACGGGCGGCAGCGTTTCGGCCACGGCGGGTGGCACATCCGTCGCGCTGTCAGGCGGAACTTTGACGGCAGGCGCAAGCTGTACGGTCAATGTCGACGTGGTTTCGGCCCAAATCGGGGCCTTCGCAACAACACCCGACAGCTTCGGGTCTGATTTCGGCACCGTGTCCAGCCCAAGCTCACCGACAGCCACCCTGACGGTGCAAGCAGCCCCTGCCCCGACAGTGACGGCGGCAATAGCACCAAACAGCTTTGTCGAAGGCGCAACGGCCACCCTGACCTACACGCTCGACAACACAGGCGCAGCGATCGACGCCGTGGTCACAACACTGACAGACGCGCTGCCTGCCAACCTGGTCATCGCGGACACACCCAATGCAGCGACCACATGCACAGGCGGCACGGTAACGGCGAGCGGTAGCACACTCAGCTACATGGGCGGCGCAATCCCCTTGGGTGGCACATGTACCATATCGGTCGACATCAGCAGCGCCGTGGCCGCGACCTACGCCAACACATTGGATACGTTCGACACCCCCACAGGCGTACAAAGCGGCATCGCAGCCTCCTCTGTGACAGTCACGGACGCCCCTGCCCCTCTGGTCGCATTGAGCGTCGCGCCGACGACCGTTGCGCAAGGTGGCACATCACGCCTGACGCTTGAACTGGACAATACGGGCGCCTTGATATCCGCGGATACCATTGCGCTCGACCTCGTCTTTCCTGCCGGAGCCATCGCGGCATCGACGCTGAATGCAAGTTCGGACTGTACCGGCAACAACATCTCTGCAACTGCAGGCGGATTGCAGGTGACTGCAACATCACTGGCCGCTGGTGCCTCATGCACCACGTCAGTCGATGTTGTTGGGTTGGGGGTTGGTGGACAGACCTTCAGCACCCAGAATGTGACATCGTCTCTGGGAAGCTCGGCAAATGCCAACGCTGTCCTCACCGTGACGGCTGCAGACGTGCCGACATTCGCCAAGTCATTCACCCCTGACACGGTCATTCAGGGTGCGTTGTCACGAATGGAGATCACCATCGACAACAGCGCAAACCTGATTGCCGCAACGGGTGGAAGCTTCACCGATACACTGCCTACCGGCATTACCATCGCACGCACACCCAACCTCTCCGCGTCCTGCGGCACACCTACATCGGGCACCCCATCGGTGCCGGGGAGCACGACACTGACAAGCGATACCGTGTCTGTGTCCGGCATCACCGTGGCCGCCGGGCAGGTGTGTACCTACGCCGTGGACGTACAGACCCTGCAATCCGGCAGCTTCACAAGCACAACCAGCGCCCTCGTGACATCGCTGGGCGACAGCGGCACCGCTGCAGCGGTGCTAACAGTCAATGCGGCACCAATTCCGACCCTGAACGCGAGTTTCACGCCTGATACCGTGGTGCAGGGCAGCACGTCGACGCTGACAGTATCCATCGACAACACGAGTGCGCTTGTCGCAGCGCAGAGCCTGAGGCTGTCGGTCCCGCTGCCAACCGATATGGCGGTGGCAGCCACACCCAACGCAGCCACCACGTGTTCTGCGGGCACACTCACTGCGACTGCAGGCGCATCGTCGGCAACATATGCTGGTGGGTTCGTGGCGCCGGGAAGCACCTGCACGCTTAGCTTTGACGTGATTTCCACCGCCTTGGCAGCGTCGCAAACTGTGACAACATCCGTGCTGGAAACCTCGCTGGGGGACACGGCTGCGGGTGCAAACGCGACACTGACATTGCAAGCCGCTCCAGTGCCGGGTTTCACCGCCTCCTTTACCCCGGATTCTATCCTGCAGGGTGAAGTTTCGACCGTAACCTATCAGATCGACAACAGCACTGCCTTGCTGGCCGCCGATGATCTGGCCTTCGCCGCCAACTTCCCGAACGGAATTGTCATCGCGGATACACCAAACATCGCCAACACCTGTGGGGCCACCATCAGTGCGACAACGGCATCCAACACCCTGACTGTCTCGGGTGGCACGTTGCTAGCGAGTGCGACGTGCGAGATTTCGGTGGATGTCACCTCGGCAACTGCCGCCGCATCGACGGCCACGACCGGTGATTTGACGTCGACCCTTGGTAACAGCGGCCCTGCCTCGGCCAATCTGACCGTTAGCACAGGTCCCGTGCCGACATTGGGCTTGGCTTACGCTCCCTCGACCGTTGTGCAGGGTGGCCTGACGACGGTCAGTTTTGACATAGTAAACGTCGCATCGGTCGAAGTGACAGATGTTGCCTTTACCCACAGCCTGCCAACTGGATTGACGATTGCAGATCCCGCCAACCTGAACAACAGCTGTGGCGGAACGACGGCTGCAACCGCAGGATCCAATTCAGTCCAGTTGCAATCTGGTACGATTGCCGTCGGCGCGAGCTGCACGGTCTCTGTGACCGCCACGTCGGCAACGGTTGGCAACGGCACAGGTGTCTTCTCGGCAAGCTCCTCCCAAGGCAACAGCAGCCAGATGACCGCGGCATTCGAGGTAACCGCCGCGCCGGTACCGACACTGAGCGCCGCTCTCAATCCGTCAAGCATTGTTCGGGGCGATGTCTCCGCCCTGACCTTGACCATAGACAACTCGACGGCGCTTGTTGGTGCCTCTGACCTTTTTGTCAGCCTCACTTTGCCGTCCGAGCTGACAATCGCACCCACACCCAGCGCGAGCACGACATGTGGCAGTGGCATGATCACGACCACCGGCGGTGGAGCCAGCTTTGAGCTTTCTGGCGGCACTGTTCCGTCCGGAGGTACCTGCACTGTCGATGTCAGCTTGCGTGCAGTCCTCGATGGATCACCGTCTGTTTCCGCGACCGTGACCAGCAGCCTCGGCGACAGCGGTACTGTATCCCAGACACTGACTGTGACCCCGGCCAATACGCCGACCCTCGCCGCCAGCTTCACCCCATCCAGCATCGATCAGGGTCGGGTCAGCACGCTGACATTCGAGATCGACAACAGCGCCCAACTGGTCAACGCCACGAACGCGGCCTTCACGACAACACTCGACAGCGGACTGGCGATTGCAACACCGGCCAATGCGTCGACAAGCTGCGGAACAGGCTCAGTGTCTGCGCCCGCTGGCACAACATCCGTTTCGCTGGCATCCGGCGCAATTGATGCAGGCAACACATGTACCGTGTCCGTGGATATCACGGGAACCAGCGTCGGCACATTCAGCGCATCGACAACGACGCTGGAAACCTCTCTGGGATCGACGGCCGCGACCTCTGCCACCCTCAGCATAACAGCGGCTCCTGCCCCTGGTTTTGCCAGCAGCTTCTCGCCCACCACGATTGCCCAGGGCGGAACGACACGGGTCACATTTGCTATCGACAACAGCGCGAACCGCATTGGCGCCAGCAGGCTCGGGTTCAACATCACCCTACCTGCCGGTCTGACACTGACGGGAACACCTGACGCCAGCAATACCTGTGGCGGTGCGGTCACTGCATCCCCTAACGGATCAACAATATCCCTCGCCGGGGGGAGCATAAGCGCCGGATCGCAATGCTCGGTCTCTGCCGATGTGACGTCGCTGACCGAAGGCACAACGGGTGCACCCACGGGCAACCTGACCTCTTCGCTGGGTGATACAGGCGTTTCAACCCCAGATGCACCGCTTGTCGTGGTGAACAACCCCAACGGATCAATCACGTTCATACAGAACAGCAGCGCCGACGATACATTCTCCTTTACGTCGGCAACATCGGCGCTGAACTTTGCGATCAGTACGGCAGGCGGCACTGGCAGCTTTGGTCCGATTGACCTTCCCGCCAACACCTACACTGTCGTTCAGAACCGCCCCGAGGGAGTAGGCAACACCTCGGTTGTGTGCTCCGATGCGGACAGTGTCGCGGTGGCAAGTACCGGCACAGTGACAATCGTGCTTGATCCGCTGGAAAGCCTGACCTGCACCTTCTCAAGCCTGAGCACACGTCAGGAAACGGTTGACCAGATCAACGCGTTCCTGAACCGCCGCAACAATCTGCTGCTTAGCAACGGACCATCTTCTTCTCGACGTATGGCACGGTTGAACCAAGGCATTGGCCGCACCCAGGTGTTGCAATTCCAACAAGGCAACCTTGCCTCGATGAACCCGCTGGGCTTCAACCTTTTATCCATCGGGTCCGGGTCCTACTCGATCTCGACATCACTGAACGACATTCAGCGCTCGGCACATATGTTCCGCCTCGCCTTCGACGGAGAGGATGGGAACACGCAGCGCTGGACACCCAGCCGCTGGGACGTCTGGTTCGAAGCGTCCTATAACCGATATGAGGCCAGCCAGGGATCAGACGGGCATTTCGGTATCGCACATCTGGGCAGCGACTACCTGGTGAACGAAAACCTGCTTGTCGGATTGATGTTGTCTGTCGACAGCCTGGATGACGGCGATGACGGTGGCGCCACGATTGAAGGCGACGGCTGGATGTTTGGGCCTTACATCACCGCGCGGATCGCACCGAACCTGATCTTTGACGGACGGTTGGCCTATGGTCAGTCGACCAACACGATCAGCCCCTTCGGAACCTATGCGGACGAGTTTGATACAGATCGCCTGCTGATCGATGCATCTCTATCGGGCAGCTACAATTGGGAAAACTGGGTTGTAACGCCGAACCTGAGCCTGTCTTATATCGAGGATCGCGCGGAAAGCTACACCGATTCACTGAACGTGGTGATCCCGGGCCAAACCGTTTCACTGGGACAAATCCGCTTTGGCCCAACCTTCTCGACCACGATGCAGGGGCGGAACCATTCGATCATCGAACCTTCCTTCGCCGTCAATGGCATCTACAATTTCGGCGATACGGATGGTGTAACCATCGTCAACGGCCGTTCGAACGAGTCAGATGGTTTGCGCGCGCGGATCGAAGCGGCAGTGCGGATCACGAACCGTTATGGTGCCAAGTTCGAGTTTGGCGCGAACTACGACGGCATCGGCGCAGATGATTTCGAAAGCTATGGCGCAAGAGTGCAAGTCTCGATCCCGCTCCGGTGACGGCTGTGACCGCTCCCTCCTTGGGGGGGCGGTCAAAAGATGAAATCATCGGCACCAAGGTCGGACAGGCTGACGTTGATCAACCGGATCGAACTGGTCGCGCTGGTGGTCAAAACGATGTCACGGCCAACCTGAACCGCATTGGACAGAACATCGGAAACGCTATTCAGCCCATCGAAATCCGAAAAATCCATCAACTCGAGTGAGTTTGCGGCATTGAAATCACCGATCGTGTCATGGCCATGGCCTGCCTCGAACACAAAGCGGTCAGCGTTGAAGTTTCCGAACAAAAGATCATTGCCCGCCCCGCCGACAATCGTATCGAATCCGGCACCGCCATACAGCGTGTCCTGATCCCCCTCCCCCATCAGGATGTCATCACCGGTACCACCGAAAAATCGGTCGTTGCCCGACCCACCCCATGCAGTGTCGTTGCCCGCCTCGCCAAAGTGGCCGTCGTTCTCGGTGCCGCCCAAAAGCTGGTCATCGCCGGTGCCTCCAAACAGACGATCCAGACCCTGACCGCCAAACAGGGTATCGTTGTCGGCGCCGCCATAAAGGTTGTCAGCCTGCGCGCCGCCATCCATCAGGTCCATGCCATCGCCGCCGTCCAGAAAATCAAAACCGGCATCGCCGAACATCGTATCGTTGCCCGCCTCCCCCCAAAGACCATCGGTCGTCAACCCAAAGTTGATACCAGCACTCATCCAGTCGTCACCATCTCCTCCATAAAGCCGGTCGGCGGTTGCGCCAGACCACATCCGGTCGTTGCCGGAGCCCCCAAAAAGCTGGTCATACCCGTCCCCGCCGATCAGGATATCCCGCCCGCGGCCGCCAAAAAGAGAATCCGCGTGGGCGCCGCCGACAAGGGTGTCGTTGCCGGTGTCGCCGAACAACGTGTCGAACCCGGCACCGCCAAAAATGAGGTCATTGCTGGTGCCGCCATCGATCCAGTCCTGCCCACCGTCCCCGCTCACGCTGTCACGGCCGTCTCCGGCCATGATCGTATCGTTGCCCGAATTGCCAAAAACAATGTCATTCCCGGTGCCAAATTCCAGCATATCATTTGCTGCTGATCCCCGGTTTGCTTGCGGATTTGACGGCATATCAAATTCCGGTTGCTGCAAGACATCGGGCGCGTCCGGTTGGGGTCCGGCCCGCCTTGTGACAGGAAGGCCGGGGTTCGGATCTGGATCCGGATCTGGCGGAGCCGGTCCTTCACCGGTGTAGTCATCGGGATCAACCGAGGGACGTCCATCGGCAATGATGGTCCCGGCTCCGAAATCACCGGCGGTCAGGCTCGATCCATCCGCAGACCGCACCTCGATGACAGCCGTACCATAGCGCAGCTCGGCCCCCCAACTGCGGGACAAAACCAAAAGGTTGTCGATGCCGCCCACCAGACCAATTGCAGAAATGTCGATACGGTCGACACCCCTTTGAAAATCAAGGATCACATCCGTATCTGCGTCATCCGCCAGGATGAACAGGTCAGCCCCTGCCCCGCCGCTCAGCGTGTCGGCCCCTGCCCCGTCAAACAGCACATCGTCACCAGCGTTGCCGGTCAGAACATCGTCACCGGTGCCACCATTTAGGTAGTCATCGCCGTGGCCACCAGCCACCCCGCCGCCTGTGTCGGCGACATGGCGGGTCAAGCCGGGATTGTCCAAATGAAACGAAAACTCGACAAGGTAAGGAGCTGCCTGCGTCGTGACAAAGATGCGCGCACCGGTGTCAGTGGCGGTTGCCGTCAGGCCCGAAATACCGCGCAGCGGCGCGTCAACGGTACCCGCCACCGTTTCAACATGTTGCAAACGCCCACCCGCCATCAAGGCAAACAAGCTCAACCCGGAATCCGTACCTGCCGCCAACACGAATGTCTGGCCGTTGACCATGACGGACGTGATATAAGAGGCATCGTCAAACCGCGTGTTCTGACTGTCGATAATATGATCCACGACCTCCATTCCACCGCCATCGGGATCGATGGCCAGAACGGTCAGCGTGCTGCTGCCCGAAGACGTCACCACAATGTACAAACCACCGTCAGTGCCCTGAACGACAACCATCTCACCAGGCCGGTCCCCCCAGAAACCATCCGAGGCGTCGATGTCTACGACATGCTGCATCGTGCCCGTTCCGGACGTTCGAAACAGCGACAGGGTGTCTTCGGACCCGTAAGACACAACGGCAAAGGTCTGCCCGTTGTGGGTCGTGGTCACAATGTCGGTGGCTGTCTCTCTCGACATCGGACCACCTTGCGCGATGCTGCGGGTTTGCATGTCTCCGTCCGGTGTGAAGGTGATCTGAGCCAACCCGCCAGACCGCAGCGCGGCAAATGCACTGCCGCCACCTCCCAAAAGGGCCATTTCGGCGATGTTGCCTGCATCGAAACCGGACGATGATGAATCGAAGCCTCCGCGCAACTGTGTGTTGCCCTGGCCGACCGTGACATCCACGCCGCGCAACGCAGTACTGTCGAGGCCAGCCAGAAACAGATCATACCCGTTTCCGCCCGTTGCGCGCACCTCGATATCGGTGCTCTCAAGTTGCAAATACTGCGCCGGGATCGACCAGCTGCCGGTCTCCCGCGTGTCTCCGGCGTTTGTCCCAAGATCAAAAGCCGTTAGCCAGCCATCCCCACGGGTGGCCGTAAACAAAAATGCGCCTTGCGCGGTCTCAACCAACTCAAGGTCCATGACGCCGACCAGCGCCTCACCATTCGATACCGTTACCGCCCCGTATGTCGTGAACGTCACCGACATATCACACCCCAAGGATTACTCACCACGGGGCAAACATGGTGCGCCTATCGGTTGGCTTGCGGGCACGAATGCGGCACAGGCGCGACCTATGCGCTTGATTTTAGTGGTCCTGGCAAGTCTTCGCTAACCAAGGTGTTGCGTCAGCATACACCTTCTCGAACGGCCTTTTTTCGGCATGTTAACCGCGCCGGTCACAGGGTTGCGCGCGTTAACCGCGCTATAACCTTTCGAAAGGACCACCCCCATGCCAGACCGCTCGTCGATCTTGTCCATGCCCTATATCCAGCCTTCACAGGCGCAAAAACACGTGACCCACAACGAGGCGCTAAGGCAGCTCGATGCCATCGTGCAATTGGCCGTGATCTCAACTGACCTGAACGCACCTCCCCCGCAACCAGGCGAAGGCGCGCGCTATATCGTGGCACCCGGTGGATCAGGTGCCTGGGCAGGCCGCGATCACAACGTCGCGGTTTGGACGGATGCCGCATGGATTTTTCACGCGCCCAACAGCGGGTGGCGCGCCGATGTTTTGGCAACGGGCGGAACGGTGCGTTTTGACGGCACCACGTGGGTGACACCAGCGGCCGAGCCACTGCAAAACGCGCCCTTTGCAGGCATCAATACCACCGCCGACACCACGAACCGCCTCAGCGTTTCATCCGACGCCACGCTGCTCAACCATGCTGGCGGCGGACACCAGCTTAAGCTGAACAAGGCCAACCCGAACGACACAGCCAGCCTGCTGTTTCAAACGGGATTTGAGGGTCGCGCGGAAATGGGCACGGCAGGCAATGATGATTTCGCAATCAAGGTGTCTGCTGATGGCACAGCCTTCAAAACCGCGCTTGTTGCGGATGCAGGCAATGGGGCCGTGCAATTTCCCCAGGGCAAAACCTATTTCGAAGACGTGTTCATCACAAATGATGACGCCTACGGTTTCGATATTCCGTTCTCGAACCCGGCCCGCATCCTGATGTGGATGTCTGTCAACATCGCAGGGCGCTACTACCTGTTCTCCATCACCGGATCCCTGTCCGGCGCGTCGAATTTCGGGGGATTGTTCATCAACCCACCTGGCACATTGAATTTCCTGTCCGGCGCGCTCGACGGCACCACCGGCCCGGATGGCACAATCAACGTGTCCATCGACAACAGCAGCAGCACCAGACGCATGTATATTGAAAACCGCCTTGGCTCGAACCGCTTTTTCACGCTCGCAACCCTCGGAAAATGATTGGACAGACCATGATACAAAAGCCACCAACCGAATATCGCACCTTTGAACTGCCTGGCCTCGGGCGTGTAACCGCACCAGCCCATATGACAGAAGAACAGTTGTTGGCAGAACTGCACACCGATGATGACGGCGAGACAGGCAAGGCCCAAAACGATAAGCGGTAATCCCCACCGGACCCTGCTTGCACCCGTGACACCCGTCAGTCCCTTTGCTATGCGATCCCTGTATAGCAAAGGGGTACCTCGTGAACGTTACCAAAACTGCCCTTCCCGGTGTTTTACTGCTCGAGCCGCGGCGCTTTGGCGATGATCGGGGATTCTTCAGCGAAAGCTGGAACCGTCGGACCCTGTCGCAGCATGGGATCGACACTGAATTCGTGCAGGACAACCATTCGATGTCCAGCGCCACAGGCACACTGCGTGGCCTGCATTTCCAAGCCCCCCCTTCTGCACAGGCAAAACTCGTCCGTTGCGGACGTGGCGCCCTTTTTGACGTGGCCGTGGACATCCGCCGCGGCTCGCCCACCTACGGACAGTGGGTTGGATACGATCTGACCTTTGAAAACGGTCTCCAGCTTTTGATCCCCGAAGGGTTCCTGCACGGGTTTGTCACCCGCACGCCCGACACCGAAATCATTTACAAATGCTCGGACTATTACGACTCCGAAGCGGATGGCGCAGTAGCATGGAACAGCTGCGGTATCGATTGGAATTTTGAAGGTACGCCGGTGCTGTCCACCAAGGACGAAGCCGCGCCTGCACTCGATGATTTTGACAGTCCATTTGTTTACGAGGCCAAAGAATGAAATTGCTTGTAACCGGCGGTGCCGGTTTTATCGGGTCCGCCGTCGTGCGACAGGCCGTGCGGGACGGTCACGAGGTAATCAACCTCGACGCTCTGACCTATGCAGCCTGCCTTGAAAATCTGACACCGGTGGCAAACGCCCCAAACTACACCTTTGTGCAGGCCGACATACGTGATCGCGCGGCCCTGGATGAGATCTTCAAGGAACACGCCCCGGACGCGGTCATGCACCTCGCGGCTGAAAGCCATGTGGACCGGTCCATCGACGGTCCCGGCGACTTCATCGAAACCAATGTCATGGGCACGTTCCAGATGCTGGAAGCGGCGCGCGCGCATTGGGACCGGGAGGGCCGCCCCGACAGTTTCCGTTTCCACCATATCTCGACGGACGAAGTCTTCGGCTCGCTTGGCGAAACAGGAATGTTCACGGAAACAACACCTTACGACCCGCGTAGCCCCTATTCGGCCTCCAAGGCATCGTCCGACCACCTGGTCCGGGCCTGGGCCGAAACCTACGGTCTCCCGGTTGTCCTGACCAACTGCTCGAACAATTACGGCCCTTATCACTTCCCCGAAAAACTGATCCCCGTGATCATTCTGAACGCGTTGGCGGGCAAGGATTTGCCAATCTATGGCGACGGATCGAACGTGCGCGACTGGCTCTATGTCGAGGATCACGCGGACGCGCTGCTTCTGGTGGTTCAGAAGGGCGAAGTTGGCCGTTCTTACAACATCGGCGGCGAAAACGAGCGGACGAACCTTGAGCTGGTGCAGACCCTGTGCGGAATCCTGGATGAAATGCGGCCAAAATCCTCTGGGTCTTACGCGGATCAGATCACATTCGTGACGGATCGTCCCGGTCACGACGCGCGCTACGCCATCGATCCGGCCCGCATTCGGGATGAACTGGGCTGGCGCCCATCCGTCACCGTCGAGGAAGGTCTGCGGCGCACCGTCGAATGGTATCTTAACAACGAGGCGTGGTGGCGCCCGCTGCAGGATCGCAGCGGCGTGGGCCAACGTCTGGGCACCAAGGCGTGACACGCCTGGTTGCCCCTTTGCGGCGCAACCGAAAGGGTGCGTGATGCCACTGGCACGTGTCGGGTCCAAGCTTGTGTATTTTGCCCATGTTCCGAAATGCGCTGGCATGTCGATCGAGAACTATCTGGCGGGCCGTTTCGGGCCTCTGGCCTTGCTGCACAATAAGTATGGGCAATCGCCTGAACCAGAACGCTGGTCGCGCACATCGCCGCAACACATGCCAGAAGCAATCCGGCAGGACTATGTCCCCGATGGCTTTGTGGACGCCTCCTTTTCCGTGGTGCGCCACCCTGCCCTGCGCTTGCGCAGCGTTTTCCTGTTTCAGCGCGACATCGAGGGGCGGATCGACCCGGAGACCGACTTTGCACCGTGGTTGGATCAGGTGACCGACGACATGAACGACCCCTTTGCCTATGACGGGCACCTGCGCCCGATGACAGACACGGTGCCCAAAGACGCGACGGTCTTTCACCTTGAAGACGGACTTGATCCGCTGATCGCTTGGCTGGATGAGCTGTCGGAAGATACCGACGGACCGCGCCAGATCAAGGCGATCAACGTGCTTGCAAACCGGCTGATCCGGATGAAAAAACCTCCGGTGTCACTGACGCTCACACCACAGGATTTTGACCGCATCGCTCAGCTCTACGGCAACGACTACAGGCGCTTCGGCTATGGCACAGTGCCGGAACCACAAACGGAGACATGCAATTGAAGATTCTCGTCTTTGGACAATCAGGGCAGGTCGCCACCGAACTGGCCGCTTTGCCTGACACCCTGTGTCTGGGCCGGGCCGAAGCCGATCTGGGCGATCCACAGGCCTGCGCCGACGCGATTCGCAAACATGCACCAACCGCAGTCATCAACGCAGCGGCCTATACGGCTGTCGACAAGGCGGAAGAGGAAGAGGTGCTGGCGACCACCATCAATGGGCACGCCCCCGGCGCCATGGCACAGGCCTGCGCGGCCCTCAGCGTCCCCCTGGTGCACATTTCGACCGATTACGTGTTTGATGGCTCCGGGACCGCTCCATGGCCCACAGAAGCCCCTACAGGCCCTCTAGGCGCCTACGGGCGGTCCAAACTGGTCGGGGAAGAGGCTGTGAGGTCCAGTGGTGCCACCCACGCGATCCTGCGCACATCTTGGGTGGTGTCAGCGCACGGCAACAACTTTGTCAAAACCATGCTGCGGCTCGGGAAAGAACGCGATGCACTGACCATCGTCGCTGACCAGATCGGCGGCCCCACACCGGCACGCGCCATCGCCGCCGCCTGCCACGCCATGGCGCTGCAGCTGATCAAGGACCCGGACAAGTCCGGCACCTACCACTTCTCCGGTGCCCCCGACTGCTCTTGGGCGGATTTCGCACGCGGGATCTTCGACGCGGCAGGGATCAGCTGCGCCGTTACCGACATCCCCTCCAGCGATTACCCAACCCCGGCCGCACGTCCTGCCAATTCCCGGCTCGACTGCTCCACCCTGACCGACACGTTCGGCATCGCCCGGCCCGATTGGGGCCAAGGCCTCAAAGACATACTTAACAATTTGGAAAAAACCACATGACACAGCGCAAGGGCATTATCCTCGCCGGCGGCTCCGGCACACGGCTCTACCCGATCACCATGGGCGTCTCGAAACAGCTCCTGCCGATCTACGACAAGCCGATGATCTACTACCCGATCTCGGTGCTGATGCTGGCAGGCATCCGCGACATCGCCATGATCACCACACCGCAGGACCAGGACCAGTTTCAGCGCACACTGGGAGACGGCAGCCAATGGGGCATCTCGCTGACATACATCACACAGCCGTCACCGGACGGGCTGGCACAGGCGTATCTGCTGGCCAAGGATTTCCTGAATGGGGCGCCCTCGGCCATGGTGCTGGGCGACAACATCTTCTTCGGGCACGGCCTGCCCGACCTGCTGGCCGAGGCGGACAAGCAGACCAGCGGCGGCACGGTCTTTGGCTACCACGTAGCCGATCCCGAACGCTACGGTGTGGTGGGTTTCGACGCGGACGGAATAGCGCGCGAGATCATCGAAAAACCAACCAACCCGCCCTCCAACTACGCAGTGACGGGCCTGTATTTCCTAGATGGCGACGCGCCGAACCGGGCCGCGGACGTGAAACCGTCTGATCGGGGCGAACTTGAAATCACCTCGCTGCTGGAAATGTACCTGCACGACGGTGCCCTGCGAGTGAACCGGATGGGGCGCGGCTATGCATGGCTTGATACCGGCACCCATGGCAGCCTTCTGGATGCAGGGAATTTCGTGCGGACGCTCACCAACCGGCAAGGGTTGCAAACAGGCTGCCTCGAAGAAATCGCACACGAACACGGCTGGATCACCGACGAACAGCTGCTTGAACGGGCGCGCATGTTCTCCAAGAACGGCTACGGAGCATACCTCAAGGGGCTGCTGGGCTAAGCCAAAACACACCCAACGCCCTTTTCAGAGCCTATATTTGAGCGGCGTTGGGTGATCTAAGCGCTTGCCTCGGTGACTTCGTGAAAGGCGCCGGGCACTAGATCTTCCCAAAACTCCACCATACGCGGCGCGCATAGGGCGGACGCCCAGCCAAGACGCGCAAATTCGCTGCGCATCAATTCATCATCCAGCCAATTCAGGAACAACCGGCGGTCCGCATCCCGCTGGGTCGGGGTCCGGGCCTCGACCAGCTCCTGCACACGGGCCATCGTGGCGGCGCGGGCTCGACGCTCCTGCGCCACTGCTGCCTCCCGCTTTGCATCGGCTTCTGATTGCACCGACTGGGCCGCATTGCGTGCCTCGGCAGCCGCCACAGCTTCCGCACTGGGTTCCGGGGCTTTGGGCGCAGAATAATCGTCGCGCAAAGCGGCGCTCAGATAGCGCACGGGGCTTTCAACACTCCCCCTGCCCTTCAGATAGACGATCTTCTCCGATACATAGTCTTCGCCATGTTCAGAAATCCACTGACGGGCCAGACGGTCACTCACACCCAGATCAATCAACGCGGCATAGACCGCCCCCTGCCGCACCCCTGCCCCATCATCAATGTCCAACATGGCAAGCTGCGGGTTTTCCTTGATCAGGAACCTGATCTCGGACACTTGCCGTCCCATCTTGTGCAGCTCAGGCGTAATCAGGATGTTCGACGTCTTGTTCACCTCGGCCACCGCCGGCTTGATGATCTTGGCGTTCAGATGCTTGAAACTCTCGTAATAGGCACTGCCATCCACCCCCATCAAACGACGAAAGAGGTCCAGCGGCCACCAACCCGTCGACCCCGTGCGCACGAAACGATAGCAGTTTTCATACAAGGCTAGGGCATGACCCGATGTGAACCGCCGCTGAATGTTCAGATTGATCAGGGCAAAGACCTTGGGGTCGTGCAGCTTCTCGGCCAAGGCCGGTGAATAAGCATATTCGCAAACACCACCCGACAGCTTGGCATAAGACAACAGCGCCGACACACCCCACTCCTGCCGTCCGTTGGCATCCAGCATGTCCCACTCGGCCGTCGTCTCTGCAAGGCTGCGCAGAGACTGTTTCAGCGTATCCATGTCATTGGAATTGTACCCCACCATCATACACAAGGTGCGCGCATCAATCTGGTGCTTCGTCTTTGTCACCAACCCGTCATAGGCGTTAAGCAACAGGACGTTGCTCAGCTTACGCTGCAACAGCGTCAGCTTGCCTGACACGTGGATCGCCGCCACGTTCTTTTTGACAGACTGACGGCGCAGTGCACCGGTCAGGGTGTCATGGGGAATGGAAGCATCCATAGGGGCCTCTGCTGTCACTGCCTCATCTTCCGCTCTTGTGGCGGTGTTGCCGTGCAGTATGACATATAAAGGTGCCCGCGCCCAACATTTCTTTGGGGACCCAAATACGGGATCAGGCTATCCCGCAAACGGGTACCCAAAGCCGAAACGGTGGGCAAGTCTGGGGATAACCTCGCGCAGTGAGTCGCAAACACCCCGGAAAAAGCATCTCTAATCAAGGGGCACCGCGTTTGGGTTCCTCTCCCCCTGCGAATCGGACCCTCTTGTCCCGTACATGGGTGCCTATGATCCTGCATACGGGTTCCTTTTAGACCGCATTAAGGTACCTACACACCAATAAGTGTTTGTTAAAAATAACTATTCATGTCGCAAAGATTCTAAACCTGATCAAAGGTCAACAAGTATATGTTGTCCTTTTTCTTGTATGATAGAGTGATGAAAGACATGGTTTCGCTTGCGAAACCTCAGCTCCACTCAAAAAGATACGCTCCTTCTTTGCGATTCACTTGTTGCGCAAGATGTGCGATGATTTGCCCGATAACATCGAAAAAAGATGATCTAGGCAAGGCAGCAGCACATGGACCGCAAGTCTGACACCCCCCTCCCCCCATACTTCAATCTCGATCCGCAGACCGCGGCAGGCAAGCTGAGTGACCCTGTTGATACGGCCCGATTCGCGAAGGCCGCCGCTTTTGCCGGGCGCGGACGGGATGATCTGGCCAAGCGTGGCTATGCCCCCGATGGGCGCAAGAAGCTGCGCAAGTTTTCGACTTGGGAGGTGTGCCGTTATCTGATCCCCGTGGCCCCAGCCCACCTGCGGCGGGTACTGAACAAGAATCCCGACCTGCCCCAGGGCGAAGGTCAAGGCAGCGCCAAGTGGTTCAGCCTCGAAGAAATCCTGACCCTCCGCGATCACTTCGCAACCGAAGGGGTCAGCACCAAGGAATACCGCCCCTACCGCCCCGAAGGTCTGCCAGCCAAGGTCGTCGCTGTCGCCAATTTCAAAGGCGGCGTGGGCAAAACCAGTAGCGCCGCGCATCTGGCCATGTCGGCAGCCCTTGATGGATACAAGGTGCTGGTGGTCGATCTCGACAGTCAGGGCTCCATGACCTCGATCATGGGCGGAACGGTCGAGGATGAATGGCAAACGGTTTTCCCTCTCCTCGCCCGCGATTATGCGACCCAATTGCAGGCCGAAAACCGGGTCCGCGCTGCGGGGGGTGATCCTGAATTTCCGCTAGATGAGACGCTCACCGAAGCCCTGGGGGTTTCGCTGCGAAACGTGGTCCAGAAAACCCACTGGCCAAATATCGACCTGATCGGGGCGCAGTTGAACCTCTACTGGGCCGAGTTCCAGATCCCCGTCTGGCGTATGAACCTGCGCAACTGGCAGCTTTGGGATGCGCTTACCAATGCGCTCGACGATGGGGGTGCGCTGGATGAGTATGACATCATCCTGCTGGATACGCCCCCTGCCCTCGGTTACTTGACGATCAACGCGCTGGCGGCCGCCGATATCATCCTGGTGCCCCTTGGTGCCTCGTTCCTGGAATTCGATTCCACCGGTCGTTTCTTCGATATGCTCTATTCCACATTCTCTTCGATCGAGGATGGGGAGAATGCTGCGCGACGACGGGCCGGGCTGCCGGAGATGAAATTCGAATGGGATGTGGTTCGGGCTATCATTACCCGTTTTGACGCTAGCCAGCAGACCGATCTGGCCAACGTGATCCAGGCATATTTCGGGGATATGACCAACGCCTATCGGCAGGAGTACACGTCCATGGTTGGGCAGGCAGGCGAGAGCGTGAGCGGGATTTACGAGGCCGATTACCGCGATTTCAACCGCGCCACCTATGTCCGTGGGCGCGAGACATTCGACCGGACTTACGCAGAATTCAAAGAGATTCTCCTAGGTTCGTGGTGGCGTGATGATCAGGAGCGGACGCACACGGAGCAGGAGGTGGCCAATGGCTAAGCGCAGACAGCTAGAGGTTCCATCCGCCGAAGCGTTAAAGGAAATCGAGGAGGGTTTCGCGCGCGAAACCCCGCCCCCGGCCCGGCGTGCGCCGATAGCGGATGTCGCTGCCGACGCGGCTCTGCACGCCGATCCACGCTCCCTTGCCGACCGCGAAGAGCAGGCGCGCACCGCTGCCGAAGTCGAGGCGTTTAAGGATGCCAAGGCGCGAGGTCTTGTCGCTGTTGAGTTGCCGATCGGAGAGATTAGCGCAGACGCCTTGAGCCGTGATCGCGTGGCGCTGGGTGAAGAAGAGATGGCCGAATTGAGACGGTCCATCGCGGATCACGGGCTGCGTTTGCCTATCGAGGTGTTCGAGCCTTCGAACCCTGAAGCTGCGGGCAGATATGCGCTGATCTCGGGGTTCCGCCGCTTGGCTGCTGTGCGGGAACTGAATGCGCTGTCTGGAGGTGAAAATCACCAGACGATCCCAGCCTTTGTCCGGTCGCCTGATAGCCTAGCGGCGGCGGTCGTAGCGATGATCGAAGAGAATGAAATCCGATCTGGATTGAGCCAGTATGAGAGGGGCAGGGCGGCTGCGGTGGCCGTGCATGAAGGGGTGTTTGCTTCTGTGGATGAGGCGGTTGGGGTGCTGTTCTCGTCTGCGTCAAAGGCCAAACGATCCAAGATTCGGTCTTTTGCCCTCGTTCATGAAGAGCTTGGAGATATGCTGCGCTTTGGACCCGATCTGAGCGAACGCCAGTGCCTGCGTGTTGCGGCTGGTTTGAGGGCAGGGCAGAGCGAAAACATGCGGCAGGCTTTGGAGAGCCATGCCATCGCCAATGCCGCCGATGAGTGGGCTGTTCTGGAACCCTTGATCGAGGTCATCGAAGGCATTGCCCCGGACCCAAGTCGGGGCGGCCGGCCGCGCAAAGTTGTGGAGCGCTCGGCGCCGGTGCAGCTTGCCAACAAAGTCACCATGGAACGGGTCCAGACCGAGGATGGATACGCCATTCGCTTGCGTGGCCCACATGTCAACGAAGAGCTGATTGAACAGGTGATGGATCGAATCAAGTACCTGCTGGAAGAGATTTGAACTAAGGGCAAGCTGGCCGGTTTCGCGCGCGAAACCTGGGCGTGTGCAAAATGCCGCCGATCAAAAATACCGACTGATTCCGGCACTAAATCGCTATGTAGAGACTGCTTTTGGCAGCAAAATCGAGTCTAATTTGAACATCCGTTCTGTGGCGGTTCCGCACTGTTTTCCGCTGCTGATGGAGCGCGCGTCGATCTTGGGTCGACCCATTCTGTGGGGCGGTGTATCCCGCAGGCGTGTTGCGGCGCAGCATTGAAAAATGTTCTTGAATTGTTCTATTTGGAGACCCATCCATGCCCATAACGCCTGTATTGCTGTGCGGTGGTTCCGGCACGCGGTTGTGGCCGCTTTCGCGCAAGAGTTATCCCAAGCAATTTGCGTCTATCCTTGGAGGAGAGACCCTTTTCCAGGCATCGGCACGTCGTCTTGGCGGTTTTGAATCGCCTGTCATTATCACCGCTTCCGATTTTAGATTTATTGTGGTCGAGCAGTTGGCAGCCGTGGGAATTGATCCGGCAACGGTGCTGATTGAGCCTGAGGGGCGCAACACCGCGCCTGCCGTTTTGGCGGCAGCCCTGCATCTGCATGCCGAAGACCCGGATGCGATGATGTTGGTGTGCCCATCGGATCATATGATTCCGGGGGACGCCGAGTTTTGTGCTGCTGTAGAGGCTGGCGTGCCTGCCGCTGAATCCGGTCAACTGGTCACGTTCGGCATTCAGCCAAGCTATCCTGAAACCGGATACGGGTACCTTGAGCTTGAAGCCCCGGCCACAGATGCGCCTGCCGCGCTTGTGCGTTTTGTAGAAAAACCAAACGCGGAAACAGCCGCCGAGTTGGTCGCATCAGGCCGACACATGTGGAATGCCGGGATTTTCCTGTTCCGCGCATCTGATATTATCGATGCCTTCAAGGCACATGCGCCGAACCTTGTGGCCCCAGTGACCGACGCGGTTGCCAACGCGATCCCAGACCTGGGCTTTCTGCGTTTGGCAGTTGAGCCGTGGAGCAAGGTCGAGGACATCTCGGTCGACTATGCTGTGATGGAACGTGCCAGCAACCTGTCGGTTGTGCCCTATAGCGGAGCGTGGTCCGACCTGGGCGGTTGGGACGCGGTCCTGCGCGCAAGTAACCGGGATTCGGACGGGACTGCGACCTCGGGCAATGCCACGGCCATTGATTGTTCAGAAACCTTGCTGCGATCCGAGCACGACGGTTTGGAGCTGGTCGGAATTGGTCTGGAGAACGTCATTGCCGTCGCTATGCCTGACGCGGTTCTGGTTGCGGATGCCAGCCGGGCACAGGACGTAAAGGGCGCTGTTGCCAAGCTGAAGGCGCGCGGGGCAGGGCAGGCGGAGCATTTCCCAAAGGACCACCGCCCTTGGGGCTGGTTCGAGAGTCTGGTGATTGGCGATCGGTTCCAAGTCAAGCGGATCGTGGTGCATCCCGGCGCGTCGCTGAGCCTTCAGTCGCATCACCACCGCGCTGAACATTGGATCGTTGTCGAAGGCACCGCGCGTGTCACCGTGGACGACAGTGTCACGCTCGTGACCGAAAACGAATCCGTTTACATCCCGCTGGGTGCCAAGCACCGGATGGAAAACCCCGGCCAGGTACCAATGGTTCTGATCGAAGTTCAGACGGGCACGTATCTGGGCGAGGATGACATCATCCGGTACGAGGACGTGTATGCACGAGGGCAGGGCGCCAAGGGCTGAGACCTGACCTTGTCTGTACACTTGTTTTACGTGTAATCTGCACGCGCTGGACCCGGGGGGAAGGTGCGTGAGTTAGTGGTTCGTGGTTGGCGAAATACTGTCCTTGCAGGTATCTGCGCCCTTGGCGCAGTGCTGCTGGGAGGTATCATGGTGCAAACAACGGATCGTGTAGAGGCGCGTCAGGTTGAACGGCCTGTTTTGTTTGTCGAGTGCCCAACCGAGACAGGAGCGCTGTGTCAGGCGCTTGTGCGCTCAATTGCGGTGCATGTGCCACATCACGTTATCCGGCTTGACCCAGCCCCTGCAGGCGCAAAGTTCCTGCGCGTCACCTTTCATGTCGCGCAGGACGTTGATCTCTTTTCCGGATACCTGAGCTGGCGCGTGCCTGGCGGGGCAATGGGGCAGGGGCCTGTGCACCAGCTTGCGGGTGGCAATGTCGTTACGTCGTCCATTGCGGCGCAGGAATTTGCGCAGGCTCTTGTCTCAAAATCGCCAGAATTGCAGTCTATTTTGGCTGCGTCCAAATAGTTTTATTCAATTAGGAACGGACCCGAACGAATGTGTACAGTTTGCTTTGCCACCCAGACCTTTGACCCCATGCGTCATGGCAATGGACCTGATCCGCTGCTGCAAAACATTTTCGAGGATGTAAACGCGCCGGATGGAATTTCGACCACTAATTCGATGGCAGTAGGCGACAGTTTTCTGGGCACAATCAATGGAAGTGGCGACGAGGATTGGGTCAGCATTACCCTGACTGCTGGCGAAAGCTATGACATTTCGCTGGCGGGAACGGGTACGGCAACGGAAAACCCGGATCCTTACCTGTATATCTACGATGCCAATGGCACGCTTGTTACATCCAACGATGACAGCGGCGGAACACGGGATTCGTTCATCAACTTTAATGTGACGACAGGTGGAACCTATTATCTGGTCGCAGATGCCTGGAACACAAATTTCGGAGATTACCGGCTCAGTGTTACAGAAGCGTACACTTATCCGCCGTCTGGCATTGAAGGAACGCTGGATGAGTTGGCGGGTTATCTGACCAACGGTTATTGGGGTGGGCAGCAATACACATTCGACACCAGCTCATCAAATGTCATCACGGTCAACCTGTCGGGCTTGACCGCAGCTGGTCAGCAGTTGGCACGATGGGCAATGGAAGCCTGGGAGATGGTGGCCAACCTTGATTTTCAGGAGGTGGCGTTCGGCAGCGAAATGATCACCTTTGACGACAACGAAAGCGGTGCATTTGCCTATCGTCCGAATGGTGGATCAAGCAGCGGCGTCGAACTGAATGTGGGCACCGGTTGGCTGAACAGCTACGGCACCAGCATCGATAGCTATTCCTTCCAGACTTATGTGCACGAGATTGGACACGCGATCGGGTTGGGGCACCAAGGGGGCTACAACGGCAGTGCCAGCTACCCCAACGACACCTATTTCACCAATGACAGTTGGCAGATGTCGGTGATGTCGTATTTCAACCAGAACGAAAACACGACTGTCGATGCCGGCTATGCCTTTACGGCTGGACCTATGATGGCTGACATTGTCGCGATCCAGAACCTGTACGGCGCACCGGGTGCCAGCACGGCCACTGCAGGCGACACGACCTATGGCGTCAATTCGAGCCTGGGCAATTACATGGACCAGCTGTTCACGTGGCTGTCGACCGGGCAGACTTCGGCCAATGTCACCGGCAGTGCGATGGTCTTTACGATCTATGATGTGAGCGGCACGGATACGTTCGACGGGACCTATACCGACGCACCGGTGCGGCTGGATTTGAGGGCCGAGCAATTCTCGGACATCGGCGCGGCCAACGACGTTCTGGCCATCGCACGCGGCACTGTGATCGAGAATGCGATCCTGGGGGGCGGCAACGACACGGTGACAGGCAATTCCGCCAACAACGTGCTGAGCCTGGGGATCGGGAACGATAGCGCTGAGGGCGGTGCCGGAGATGACAGCATTGACGGTGGTATCGGTTTTGACACGATCCGAGGTGGTGCTGACAACGACACGATCCTGGGCGGTGACGGGGCGGATTCGCTGTTTGGCGATGATGGCAACGATCTGATCATTGGCGATGTGGGCTTTGACCAGCTGTTCGGCGGCGCCGGGAATGACACGTTGTCCTCAGGTGCAACGGCGGACCGTGTTTTTGGCGGCGATGGCAATGACGTGATCCGGGGCGGGTCCAACGTGGGCATTACGGTGGATGGCCTGTTCGGCGAGGCCGGTGATGACACGATCTTTGGCGACGGTGGCTTTGACCTGCTGGACGGCGGCGACGGCAATGACAGCCTGGACGGTGGCAACCAGGCCGACAACCTGTTTGGTCGCGGGGGCGAGGATACGCTGATCGGGGGCCAGGGCTTTGACCGGCTGTTTGGCGGTGCCGAGAACGATGTGCTGATCGGGGGCCAGGGCACGGACGGGTTGTTCGGCCAGCAGGGCAACGACGATCTGAACGGAGGGACG
>NZ_BMWT01000009.1 GCF_014651375.1 Tateyamaria omphalii | reverse complement strand
GTGGCGTATTCGAGGTAGCCATAAAGGCCCGCGGGGGCCCCGCTGGCGTCGGTGTGTTCGTAGATGTCAAACGACAGATCGAATTTGGATGTCCCGGTATGTGATCCGCGGACGCGCACGTCTGCCCCCGGAAACTTGAACGAAGCCTCGGCATTGTTCTGCAACACCAACAGAACCTGGAAAAGGGGATGCCGTGATCCGGAGCGGGCCGGATTGACGGCTTCAACCACGCGATCAAATGGCAGTTCAGCGTTTTCAAACCCATTCAGACATTGGTCGGCAACACGGGACAAAAGTTGGCCAAAAGTCGGGTTGCCCGATGTATCCACTCGCAGCACCAATGCATTCAGAAACAACCCCACGAGGTCATAGAGGCGCTCATCCGATCGGCCTGCGATGGGGGCGCCAAGCGGAATGTCCTCGCCCGCCCCAAGGCGCGTCAGCAACGCGGCAAGCGCTGCCTGCAACACCATGAACAGGCTGCCGTTCCCGGCCCGTGCAATCCCGATCAGCGCCTTGTGCCGTGTTGCATCCAGCGCGATCCGGGCTATCCCGCCCCGGTGGCTCGCCACCGCCGGCCGCCGCCGGTCCGTCGGCAAATCCAACTGCTCGGGAATGCCCTGCAGCGCGTCCTTCCAATAGGCCAACTGCTGGCCCGCCAGGCTGTCTGCATCCCGCTCGTCGCCCAGGACCTGCTTTTGCCACACCGCGTAATCGGCATATTGGACCGGCAGCGGTGCCCAGGTCGGCTGCTGGCCAAGCCGACGCGCGGCATAGGCCTGCTTGAGGTCACGCGCCAGCGGCTCGAACGACCAGCCGTCCCCCGCAATGTGGTGCATCACCAGCATGAACACATGCTGCTCCGGCGCCACCTCCAGCAGCAGCGCCCGAATGGGAAACTCCGTCTCCAGGTCAAAGCAATGCCGCGCCGCCCCGGCGATCTCGGCCTCCAGCGCGTCGGCCGAAACACACCGGCGCTCAAACACCGCCCGCCCGCAGGCCGCATCATGCACCACCTGCACAACCTCATCCCCCGCGTCCGACAACGTCGTCCGCAACACCTCGTGACGGCCAAGCACATCCAGAAACGCAGACGACAAAGCTGAAGCATCCAAACCGCCCCGAAGCTCAAGCACCAAAGGCATGTTGTACAACGCCGTCGGTCCCTCAGCCCTAAACAAAAACCAAAGCTGGCGTTGCGCATGTGACGTAGTCGCTGTTTTGGTTCGAAAGTGATCAGCAGCGGCTGCTTCCATCACTGCACGCACTCTTTCTCCAGTCTTTCGAGAAGCGAACCGATCTCCTCCTTCAGCTGGCTGGAGGAGACGCGCATGTAGTCCAGCTCATCATAATAAATCCCCGGAACGATGGCATCGAACTCATGTTCCGTGAGCTTTCTCAGGCTTGCAGCCGCATCAAGCGGAGACCCGTTCGCAACATCAACGTCCCAACACCCGTCCTTCATAAAAAGCGTGTCGCCGGTAAACGCGTACTTCGTTTCTCCGTCATCCCATATGAAGCATGAACTTCCCGGGCAGTGCCCAGGTGTGGGGATGGCAAAAAAATCCGAAGTGATCTGGGTGTCTTCGCTGAACGTCACATCTATGCCGAACGTTTCGGGCACCGCCGGAAGCTCATCCTTGTGACAGTAACGAGTTGCTCCAAACTCGTTCCGCACCCAATCGGGATGACGCGTTGTTTCGTGGCGATGGCTGATGGCCTGAATGCTAATGCCACCCTCGTCCTTGATTTGCTCTTTGGTTTTGCGAAAGTTCCCGCCCCCATAGACCAAAATATTTCCGTTCGGACGACACAGGAAAAAGCTGCATATCTTGCCACCACCTTCGAAAAGTTGGAATGGCTCGGATCTGAAAATATTCGGCTCAATTTTTTCCATTACACGCCCTTTCGTATTGCCACTCACCAACTTCTGCAGTCGCCAAACTCCCGCCAGCACTCGGTTCACCGGCGGTCATACTACTCATGGTTAGGTTGCGTTCATTTCCGAAAAAATCAACAGCGAGTGAATAAGTTGGCGAAGAATGGCTTATTCACCTTATTTCACACTCATAGGGAAACGGACTCGCAAAAATAGCCAATAAACCTGAATTGCCCTTCGAGTCTTACACCTAATAACTCGACAGCATGTCTTGTAAACGTTGACAACAATTAAGAAGCGCTTTCTCACAATGGCCTTACGCCCATTGATTCACCGCTTCAGGTCGCCCTACGCTGCGCTAGTGGAAAACACCAAAGCTCAGGCCATAAATAGGAAGATACAGCGTAATTATTTTTTGTCCAGCAGCGCAATACCACCACAGAGCGAATTCCCGCCGATCACGAAATCTGTTTAACAATACCAAACGTATCAATTATTTCAAAAAGCATTGCTGACAGAATTCTCGTTCCGTCCATCATACTTTCGGGAACGGTCAACCGCCCGCTTGGGCGCCAAAGCCCACTCGTCATCAGTTCCATTATCGGCCTGTACGCCGATAGATGAAGCATTTAAATCAGAGCGTTCAGCAGTCCGAACACAGTTAATGAGTAGTCAGATGAGCACTCGTCGTTACGATTGATCGCTCGAACGTCGAAGGACCAAACGCTGACGGCGCAACGGATTGCTACGCACACATGGAACACCTTCCCAGATATAGGAAATTGGCCGCGCGGGGCACTTTTCCAGAAGCACATTCAGGAGTTGAACAAGTGAACCCGAAACCAAACTCCCTCCCGGGCAAATATGCCGACCGAACCCAAACGTCATCCCAGTGTGTCCTGAGCTCTCCGCGTTACACCGACGAATATCCACGCGCAACGTCTTTTCAATTGCTCCTTCTGAATCTTGGATGATCCTATGAATAGACCCAAATGGAGGATAATCTCGCAACAAGACCTCAACTGTCTCTCTAGCGCTAATGTTCTGGTGCATGTCGCACAACCCAACACCCAAGTGATGAACAAGAAGACGAATGCAATGCAGCATGGACGGCCTTGGGTCAGCAAGCAAGTTGATGAGAACATCCTCGTGCAGACCTCTTGAGCGTCCTTCGGCAATAAGGCTGCCGTCTGCAAACGAATAGTCACCAACAAACTGGCGCAACTCCCCAATTGCTGCATTTGGGATCGAAAAATCAAAATCGGCCGAGTAAGTGGAAAAAAAACTCGTCACCTTATCAAGACTGGGAGCGACAGCCTCGTAAACCTCGGGTTCAATGCCCATTACTGTGCATTGCCATATGTTGTTCATAGCAACCAAGTCACTATCATCAATGACTTGCAGCGGATCCAGATAGTCACGAAACAATGCACCCAAACACGGCGTTCCCTCATGTGGCTTTGCCATACACGCCATGATCGCGCGCTTGGTATCTTTGTGCGTTTGCCCCTCGGAATACATCGGCCAACGCCTCAGAAAGGCACCAAATTGGGCCACCTCCGTCGGATCGCCGGTATACTTACGCAAGCTGTAATGGAGTTGATCTGCGGATACGTCACGTCGCTGCAAATACTTCACCGCAGCAGCCACGGACGTTACCTCTTCGCGCTCCAAAGGTTTGCTCGTACTGGAACAACTTCCCATGATCAGAATGCAATTTCTTCCGGAAAGTGTTTGTCGATTAGGTCCTTGTAATTCTCCAGGCGCTTTGATGGCAGCTTGAAGATCGACTTCGTTCCGAGATCATATTTGCGAAAGATCCCGAGGTATTCATCATAGTATCGCTTATCCCGCTCGTCCATCAACTCACGGCTCATGTCAAAACGCAAACTATGGTAGCGCAATAGCCAAGCGACGTGATCAGGCACGTGGTCCTTCATCTTTTCGTATGCGAATTCATCGTGGTTCCAAGTGAAGATGGCATTGTCCAGACCACACCCCGGTTCGTTTTCACCGATCGGTTCGTTCGGCCCGTTGACATATTCCGGCTTCTCCCCGACCAGTTCCGTTATCTTGCCCAGGTCATGTATCAGGGCGGCAATGATCAGATCTTCATCTGTAATCCCATCATCTTCCATTCCGTTTGCAACCTGCAAAGTATGGACCAGCTGATCCACGCAATAGAGCTCCGTGTCGGTTGGGTCGATGCATTCAGCCAGCATACGGAGCGCGTCGTAAACCTTCATCTTGCCAAAGACTGGGACCTTGTATTTCTCTCGCAAAGCCAGCGCCAGCTCCGGCTCCTGCCGGAAATGACCTTTGTGCAACTCCTTGGCGCGGCGCTCATATTCATCGCGCCACATCTGTTGTTCTTCCTGAGTTGGGTACTCACCAGGCTCCTTGCGAAACAAAGGATCAGAAGACCCGAAAGTGTTTTCGGTGAGCGAATTCAGCTGTTGCGTTCGTTGGTCAGTACGCAAATTCATAAGCCTTTACCTTCTCCAGTTCGTGGTTATCGATGAGTCGTCGAGTATCCCTAATCCAGTCATCCATCTGATGATTCACCAGCACTTCAAAATCATCTTGGACTTCGTCATAAAATGATTGCGCCTGCTTCATTATTCTAAAGCACTTGTCGTGAATCCCCTTGCGGGCGTTCAAATCCGTCAGGACAAAGTGCGCATTAAGGCACTCAACCGGATACTCTTCGGACAGTGAGTTGCACGCATCTCGTAGCAGAGGCACGGCTTTCTCGAAGTCGCCCCCTTGAAAGTAAGCGTACCCAAGAAACCACTGGTATCGCCAATTAAGAGGGTCTTGCTGCAAGTACCGCTCAAGCCTCTCAGATCGGCAATCGCGCGACGCCTTTGACCTATCAAGGGAGTGTTGGATCACTACGTTAGGCAGGTGGCCTGTTTTGACCAGCAAGCGGCGCGCCGACCGTTGGGTGTTGCAGTGCACCATACCTTCAAACGCTATCCCCGAGTCCTTTCGGAATGCTACCAACTTGTAATCATCAAAAATGGTTCCGTTTCTTCGATTGCGCCAAGTAAGGAAATGCGCAGCACATTCGCTACTGGCAATTTCCTTCTTGAGCTTCACGATGTCGGTGCGGCTCATTGTTTCATCAGCGTCAAGGATCAGCACCCAATCCGACGTCGCCTTTGAGATGGCAATGTTTCTTGCTTCAGTGATTACGTAAGGGTCACTGCCATTTGGTGGCTTTTCGACGACAGTCGCGTTGAATTTTTCCTTAAGCGTGCTAACCGTTGCATCTGTTGACCCAGTGTCCACGGCGACAAATTCGTCAAAAAGGTCAATTACCCCAGGCATCCATGATTCGAGAAGAGCGCCTTCATTTTTGATCACCATACATAAACTTAGTTTCATGCTACTTCCTGATCCTACTTGGGGCAATTTCGATCAATGGTGTCTGTTCCGGATCCTCGGCAATTTCGTAACCGCGACTTGTATAAATAGATGCTACCATGGCGAGTGGTGTCAACTGTACTGATTTTCGGTAGGAGGATATTCGCCATACGCATACTAAATTACTGTACGGTAATAGAAATATTCCATACGGCAACGAATACGATAATGCAGTTGTAAGATTCTGGACGGCCAAATGCAGCATCTTCGATGGCGTGATCGAGATAGAGCATTCAGCCAAATAAAATTAGGGGATACTCTGTATTGAGCTCCCCAATAGATATTCGGAACGATTGCTTACTATATGTTCAAAGGTTTTCGATTCAGCAATGCGTATTCAGTGTCCAGGGTCTTCAGAATTCGAATATCGATGCGCTCTATGAATGAGTGTGCGGTTACGACATAGTCACACCACTCCTTGCATCCATCCAGAGCCTCCCTGCAGGTGTCGCGGTGGGCATAGCTATTGTAGGCCCACATATGCACAAAGGTCGCGGTCAGACCAATGTCCACAAAAAAGAATCCTATGGGCGCAGGCAGAAAACGAGTCTGTACCGGCAAGCCGACATCTCGATAGTTCTGCCAGAACGCAGCTTTGTTTCGCGGCAATATACTGTATTGCCGTTCCTCTACAATCATACGCGCATCCAGATTTTCGCCGATCAAAGCAAATCAGCGTGCACCATAGACAAATGAAATCCCGACAGTTGGCAGCAGGTCATGCCGATGTAAGGGCTGCCTCATATTCATCTCTAAGGCTCTTCGGGCGCATATCCACCCAGTTCTCTTCAATATACGCCAAGCAATCAGAACGCCCATCCGGTCCAAATACTTTGGACCAACCTCCTGGGATTTCACATTGCATGGGCCATAACGAATACTGTTCTTCCTGGTTGATCAAAACACAGAACTCGCCGGCGTCGTCGTCGAATGGATTGGCCATAAACGTCTCCGCTAGTATTCAAGTACCATGATGCTAAGCACCAATAACTGGCATTCAAGCAGTAATTTTCGAGAAGGCTGGTTTTTGCAAATGCGCTCACCCAATCGGCGAATACTCGCCAAAGTTGCGGCAGCAAACAGTTTCTGAAACGCTGGAATCGCGCACCGCGGAACAGTATAAACTGCGGAAATCATGTCCATATCCGGTTGGGTCGTCGGATTGAGATCGTGACTTGTATTGCACATTCAGAACAAGGCTTGCCGCCTTGATTGGACCAGGGCATTGATCTACTTTCACGGGTATTTTGTATGCCGTTTTGGCCATCTGCTGACCTTGAGAAGGGAACGAAGTTGCTTCAGGATTCCGACAGGATATTCACCAACATTTACGGAATGCATGATCGCTCGCTCAAGGGTGCCGAGCGTCGCGGCCATTGGGATGGCACCGACAAAATTCTCCAGAATGGTCGGGATTGGATTATTGACCAGATGAAGGCGTCCGGCTTGCGTGGCCGTGGCGGCGCCGGCTTTCCAACGGGGATCAAGTGGTCCTTTATGCCCAAAGAAAGCGACGGGCGTCCGGCATTCCTGGTCGTGAACGCGGACGAGTCTGAACCGGGTACGTGTAAAGACCGTGAAATCATGCGTCACGATCCCCACACGCTGATCGAAGGCTGCTTGATTGCATCTTTCGCAATCGGTGCGCACGCCTGTTACATCTATATCCGCGGCGAATACATCCGCGAGAGAGAGGCGCTTCAGAACGCTATTGATGAAGCCTATGAAGCTGGCAAGTTGGGGCCAAATGCCGCTGGAAGTGGCTGGGCCTTCGACCTCTACCTTCACCATGGTGCCGGCGCTTACATCTGCGGCGAAGAAACGGCATTGCTGGAAAGCCTCGAAGGTAGGAAAGGTATGCCCAGAATGCGCCCCCCCTTCCCTGCGGGCACGGGTCTTTATGGCTGTCCGACAACCGTAAACAATGTCGAGTCGATTGCCGTCGTTCCGACCATCTTGCGGCGCGGGCCTGAATGGTTCACCACCTTTGGGCGCCCGAACAATGCAGGGACGAAGATATTCGGAATATCCGGACACGTGAACAATCCATGTGTCGTCGAAGAGTCGATGTCGATTCCCTTTGAAGAGCTGATTGAAAAGCACTGTGGCGGTATCCGCGGGGGGTGGGACAATCTCTTGGCAGTGATCCCCGGCGGGTCGTCAACACCGTGTGTCCGAGGCGAATTCATGCGGGACGCGGTGATGGATTACGATTATCTCAAGACAGAACTCAAATCCGGCTTTGGCACGGCTGCTGTCATCGTGATGGACAAACAGACCGATATCGTGAAAGCAATTTGGCGGCTGTCCAAGTTCTACAAACACGAGAGCTGCGGACAATGCAGCCCATGCCGTGAAGGCACCGGATGGATGATGCGCGTAATGGAACGGCTGGTCACAGGACAGGCTGAGATCGAAGAGATCGACATGCTGCTCGATGTGACAAAGCAGGTCGAAGGCCACACGATTTGCGGCCTGGGCGATGCGGCAGCCTGGCCGATCCAGTCTCTAATCCGCAACTTCCGCGACGAAATCGAGGATCGCATCAAAGGGCGCAAGCGCTACGCGGTATCGTAGGACAAGCCCTTCCTCTTGAACTGAAGCCAGGCACACGACCCAATTGGTTCGGGCTTTGGGGTTGGAAAGCGTCGCCTTCAAGGTTTTGTTCACTACACAAACCGCCCCTATTGACGCTAGGGGCAAACCTTATGGAACTCGGATCGCACTGCGATCCAACCAGGGGGGCGCGTCTGAACTCAGTGCCCATCCGCATCCAGGTGCCGCTACACCTAGCGTGCAATGAAACCGTGCGTACGCGCCACCGAAGTCTCTGCAGCTCACGACACCGACTTCAAAGTTCGGATCAACAAGGTCCAACCACCTGGTCGCAAATGCACAGCGCCCCGACACAAGCGCGCCGTCTGGCCAGCGACCAACCCTTTGGCATCAAATGACAGGCATCGCGGATACCTACTTTTGGCGGGAACCACCTTTTCAGGTTCAAATTTGTCGCGCCGAATTCTGCGCGTGTGTGTTCTCAAGCATCCTTACCTACAGGCCATGCGTCGGACCGGGGATCAATGCATTCGTCGCGGTCAACCCGCCGTGGACCGGAAAGCCACAGTTTCAGGGGTTTCTGCACGTTCAAACGTGACCCACGGCCAGAATTTTGTTAGAGTAAACAAGTCGCCCGAAAGTTTGGGCGAGTCGCCCACCACGCCACAACACTGTCGCGTGACGGCGCTTTCACCCGCAATATAGTGTTCCAAGCGCCCCGCCTTACCGACCCCTTTTATGTCCAATAATGTTGTCTTGTCAGACATGGAACAGTGACTGTTCTGAAGCAAGCGCAGATCAGCAAAAAAGGCCGAGACGTGGGGCTCAAGGCCACGGCAATCTTCAGTCCAATCGCCCTTTTTGCGCAGCTCCAGACATGGAACAAGATTCCGGGCGTCGCCACAATTCCACAGCGCCTAGTCCGGGTCACGGGGACCGCACTGACCACTCATATCCGGTCAAGTCAGGGATCACGAGTCTGAGGCGTCGCAGCCTTGCAGATCGCCGTCATGACATCGATATACTCACGAAACGCTTTCGCTCCGCTGTCCGAGAGGCGATAGACCGTGTGCGGTCGCCCCTCAAGCACCATGCGGCTGTGCAAGTACCCGGCAGCGCCAAGCTTTTTCAGGTGCGCATCCAAGTTCCCATCCGTGATGGAAAGCGACACTTTCAACTGCGAAAAGCTCGGCTCGCCAACGTACAGAAGCAGGCACAGGCGTGTTCTGACAGGTTGATGAAAGATCGCATCGGGGGCGGCTGGAACAGACTGCATCAGAGTGTCCGGCGCGCGAATTGCGCGACGTCCTTGTTCCAGGTCCAAAGGGCATCGGACGATGTGATTTCAACGCCTCCTAGCCAGCCATCTCGCCTCACCAGGTCAAATGCATCTCGCTCTCCGCTCAACACCTGGCGCCCGACATCCGTGAGGCTTACGCGCTGCGCGTCAAATGCAGGTGGCACTTCCGATGTGAACGATGGAAAGCGAAACGGGGATGGTTCGCACATCGCAAGGCCCGCCGCGCACAAGGCATCTATGACCTGGTAAGTTGGCCAATCCCCGATAAAAAGCGCGGTCTCCATGTCCATGTTCTTTAAAAACAGATCCCTCGGGCTGCAAACACGCTCACCAATCAAACTCAACACTTGCATCTCCGTCCGGGTCAATCCGGTTGCAGCGTTCGGGAATTCCTCACAATGCCGCCGGAGTGCGTCCGCCAAGAAAGGCAATTCGCGCAGATCACTGTCCAGAAATGTCAGGAGGTCACGTGGATCGTTCGACCGAAATGCCGCCCAACCCACAGCTGCCAGTGCGAGCATTGTCTCGGTCACCGGTTGCTCCAAGGGGACCAGCGATGCCATCTGATCCGCATCCAGCTGCCCAATTCCCCTGAAGTCCGGCTTTTCCGCATACCGATCGATGCAGATCATGGCCAGCTGCGTGTCCTCCAAAGGCGCCCGCGAACACCAATCGAGGATTTGCAGAATCTGAAGTTGATCAAGCAGGTCATGTTCAAACCACAGCGTCACCTTGTCATAGTTTGCCACGGCTTCCAGATGTCGGTCCCGCAGTTGGAAATCGCGTTTCGCATCCGTTGCATCTGCATCTGGACCGGCAAGGTATTCTGCCCGAAGCGGTCCCAGCTCGCTCAGAGATAGGCCCTTCGGAAACGGTCCATGATGCATGGGATCTCGCCAAGGCAAAACGTCACCGGGCACGGTGCTTTGCTTTATAGTGTTCGCGGCCCCATCGCCATTCGTAATGTTCAAGACTTTCATTGTAACCTCTCACGCTCTACGACTCTGCCATACAGAGTTACTCTGCGATTCAGAGCGATCTGTCAAACAGTTTTGGATAGGTCAGTTCGACAACCACTTGCAGAACCGGCATGACCCAGTTTCTTCTGACCAGAAATACCACGGGGGAGGCGCACCGCGCCGGGGGCAGAGCCCCCCAAACCGTGAGGCGCATCCTGATGCGCCCCCTACCCCAACATCGGTAGATCCGTTGGCTCGGGCTGCGCGCCTGCCGCCGTCAGCATTGCGTGTATCTGTCCCCGGTGATGGGTCTGGTGATTGAACAGATGGGCAAAACACACCGCCGCCGGTTTCTCAACGCGCACGTCCCCTCCCCCGGGATACCACGCAATCACCCCTTCCAAATCGTATGATGCAAGACCGTCGGCCCACGCCGTCACCTCCGCATCCCGCTCGGTTCGCAACCCCTTGAACGCCGCCCAGTCCCTCGGCGCCTCCAAAGAGACGGGCACGCTCAATTCAGGCCGCGTCTCCCCAGCAAAGCGGGCCAGCCACAAGGCATCGTCCCACAGCAAATGATTGAAAGTCGCCGCAATAGAGCCGAAAAACGCGCCACGATCCTGCCACCGCGCCACATCACTCAACATGTCTGCAGCGGCCACAAGCGACCCGTTCTGCCACGCATTGTACCGCGCCATCAGTCGCAAATGCGCAAGAAACTCAGACAACGATCCGCACCTCGCTCACATCGCCATCCACCTCACGACACGCCGCCAGCACCCGTCGTTCCAGATGGGTCTGCACATAGGCCCCGTGAAAGCGCGACGGTGCTCGCAGGGTCAATCGCCCCCCTGCCCGCTCCACCCGCTCCAGCCCGGCGATCCACGACGCGTACACACCGGCATCCTCCGCATGCAACACCGCCTGGGCCAGCGACCACTCCGTCCCCTTCGACACATCCGGGGCCACCACGGCGCCCTTCACCGGCAAAGGCACCACCTTCGGCGCCTCCTCTTCCGAGGCACCCATGCGCAATTCGAAATCCGGCCCCACAGCAGCCCAATACACCTCCGTATCGATTAAGATGCGCTCAAGGTCCAACCCATGCTCAGACACACGGCCCCTTGCCCCCTGCCGCTTCACGACCAACCAGCCTCGCGCCCGCAACAACGCCATCTCGCGCTTCACCGTGCGTTCATCCACAGACCAAAGCCGCGCAATCTCGCGCTGCCCCACCGCCAGCTCATCCCGAGCCCAGTTGTAGCGCGCGGTGATCAGCGTCATCAGCCGCAGAATACGCCGCTGCTCATGCTTGCCCTGCGCCAACGCAAAGGCACCCAAGGCTGTCAGAATATCATATTTGCGCGCAGACGCGCCCCGGCCCACCGGCCTCAGCGTTTGCATCACTGCCCTCATTTTCTTTGAATGGTCCGGGCTGCCCCGAACAACACCTGCCGACGGTGGGTTTCCCCGCGGTTCTGGCCGCTTTTCCGTCTCTGCCTCTGATTTGCGTCCGAAGCCCCGATTCTGTCAAGGGCGGATGTGGATAAGTTGTCAGACCTAAACCTAAATCAAAAGAAAAACAGGTTGATACGGTATTGGGGGACATCCTGTCTGTCCCCTATTTTGAGCCTTCTGTCACCCAATAGGTGGTGGAGCGACAAAAACTGTCCCCCCAAATCTGCCCGGCAAACCGACCGCACGTGCCAGCAACAGAATCACAACGCTTCCCCCTGCCCACATGATCGACAGCGCAATCTGTCCCCGCGGGGACAACACTATTCCCCTTTTGCTTTTTCCGCAAAATCAGCGTAAATCTGGAAATGAGCAGAATTAGCGTCCCCATGGGGCCAAGAAACCACCTGTCCCCGCGGGGACAAACGTACAGGCAGCGCATGTTCACGCACACAGACCTCGCCCAACTTCAGGCGCAATCCCTCAAAATGCAGGGCTTCATTCGCCAGCAGACCTTCTCTCCCGAAAGCGAAAAGACGCTCCGCCGCTTCTCAAGCTGGGAGGTGGCGGAACTCATCTTCAAGGCCAATCAAAGCACCCTTCGTGGTCGCCTTGCTGCCGACCCGTCCCTGCCCCAGGGCATCGTCGAGGAAGACGGCCGCCAACGCTGGTACACGCTCGAAGAAATCAACGAACTCCGCCGCCGCATCAAGGTGAACCGCAAATCGCTGATGCCCTACCGCCCGGCGAACAAGCGCGCCATCCGCGCCGCCATCGCCAACTTCAAGGGCGGCGCGGGCAAGTCCACCACGGCGCTCCATTTCGCACACGCCGCCGCGCTCGACGGCTACCGCGTGCTCTGCGTCGACTTCGACCCGCAGGCCACGCTCAGCCACTCCATGGGCCTTTCGGATGTGGCTGAGGAATACACCGTCTGGGGCATCATGGCCCGCGACTTGGGCCACGAAACGGACCGCATGAACTCGGCGCTGCGCGGCGCGGAATCCGGCACCGCCCTGCCCCAGCGCAAGCTGCCATCCGCGATCACAGACATGGGGCTCGCAGATCTGCGCGCGTCCGACTTCATCAAACCAACGAACTGGCCGACAATCGATATCGTGCCAAGCTGCGCGAATGCGGCCTTTGTGGAATTTGCGTCAGCCCAATACAGGCACATCAACCCCGAATGGTCCTTCTTCTTGGCCGTTTCACGCTTTCTCGACCAGATCGCACCGGACACGTACGATCTCATCCTGTTCGACTGCCCACCGGCCATCGGCTACCAGTCGATGAACGCGGTTTTTGCCGCTGACGTGCTCTATATCCCCTCCGGACCGGGTTATTGGGAATACGATTCCACAACGTCTTTCATTGGTCAGCTCTCGGAAGCGCTCGAAGAATTGTCTGGTTTCAACGGGCTTGTCCCCGCGGGGACAGTGACTTTACCGAAATCCTTTCTGGACCTCCGCTTTCTCCTGACCCGCTACGAGCCGGGAAATGACCTGCACCGCGCTATGCAGGGCGCGTTCCAAAAGGTGTTCGGGGACCGCGTTTGTGAACACCCCATCGAAATGACCCGCGCCGTCGAACAATCCGGCCGGTTCCTTAGCAGTATCTACGAAATAGATTACCGAGAGATGACCCGCGAAACCTGGCGCCGCGCCCGCGCCTCGTTCGACCGGGCCTATGAGGAATTCAAAACGAACCTGGGAACAGCCTGGGACCAATTGGAGGATGAGGCATGAGCAAGCGCCGCGTATTCGACATTGATTTTGAACCCGAAACGGAACCGAAGGACACATCCGAGGCCCCTACCCCGGAAAGCAGGCGCGGCCCTATGGCGGCTGCCATCTCGGAAAACGCGACGGCGCTTAGTGAACGGCAAGCAGCCGAGGCTGAAATCCGGGCCGAGAATGACCGTCTCGCTCATGAATATGTGTCTCTAAAAAGGGATGGAGCCATTGTTGCGCGTGTTCCCCTTGGGGACGTGGCGATGAAGAAGCTGACCCGTGACCGCAGTACAAACCGCGATCCGGACCTTGAAGAGCTCAAGACATCCATCCGCGATCTGGGCCTGTCCAACCCGATCCAGGTTGAAGACACCGGCTCGGGTTACGAACTGATCCAGGGCTTTCGCCGCCTCAGCGCCTATAAATCGCTGTACGAGGAAACGGGCGACGACACATACGCGTCCATCCCCGCCGTCTTGGTGGCCAAGGGTGAAGCGCTCGAAAAACTCTACCGCCGCATGGTCGACGAAAACATGGTGCGGCGCGACATCTCCTTTGCCGAAATGGGTCAGCTTGCCTCCAGCTATGCCCGGCAAATGGACCTTGAATTGAACGATGCCATCGCGGTCCTCTTCGCATCTGCGGGGCGGCAAAAGCGTCACTACATAGGCAGTTTTAGTCTCTTGATGGACAAACTGGGACCCCGCCTGCAGTTCCCAGAGGCGATCCCCCGCGCCCTCGGTCTGAAGCTGATCAAGGCACTGGAAGAACAGCCACGTGCAGTTCAACAACTGAACGTCCTGCTTGAGCACCAAAAGCCCACGGATGCGGTTGCCGAGCTGGCCGTTCTGAACAAGGTTGTGGCCCCCAAGCCCGTCAGCGAACAAACGGCACCTTCGACCTCCTCTAAAACCACAATCAAGCTGAACCGCAAGGCGGGTGCGGTGAAGGTCATCGGGGCCAAGGGCAAGATCGAGTTGCAGATGAACCGCGACTTCGGATCGGTCGATCCGCGCAAGCTTGAAGCCGCAGTACGCGCCCTTCTTGATCAGCTTGATCTGTGATCTGTCCCCGCGGGGACAGGCCCACAAAAGGAACTGCTTTCCCAATGATGCGTACGCCCCGTTAACCCACTTGTCCCCGCGGGGACAGATCGGATCAGCCCAACTCTTTTTCGATGATGACGTTGATCAACCGGGCAAAACCTTCGGGATCTTCTTCGTGGGCCAGATGACCCAATTCGGCAAAGCGATGCAGGGTGGCATTGCGCATCCGCGATGTCACCTTCTTGGACACCTCGGGTGGCACGGTTGCGTCCTTGTCTCCAACGATGAAATGCATAGTGGAAGGGTGGTCTGGCAACCTGGCCAGAAGTGGGTCCAACACCCATTGCGCCATCATCAACAGCGTTCCATCCACGTGGTTCCGGTCGGCAACCAATCGACGATAAAGCTCTAGCCCGTCTGCGTCCAACTGCGACCCCGTTGAACCGATAAGCGCCTTGATCCGGTCCGGTCGATTAGACGCGCCTGAAAACAAGGACGCTGTGAAAGGTACGGCTGCCAGCACCTTTGCCATCATCGGAAAGACAAGCCCCGCAAGCCCGTTGAACTGTGCCAATGCGGCGTTGATCCCGATGACCAAGGGCGCTTGTCCCCGCGGGGACAGATTGCTTTCGGCGAGCCTCAAAGCAACGGCTGCGCCCGCGGAATGGCCAATGATGACATCTGGGATCCAGCCTTCCTGATCGCACAGTTTCGCGATGTCTTCAGCCATCTGGTCAAGACCACTGCGATGCCGTGCACCAAGTTGCGTGAAGCCCTGTCCCGGCAGGTCCAAGGCAGCAATGTGATGGCTCTGTGCGAGTATGGGTATGAGGTCGGCATAGGAGTGGGTCGATCCCCCTGCACCGTGCAGCATCAGCAGTGTTTTGCCCGCACCTGTTTCCTGGATATGCCATCGATGAACCGGACCTTGTCCCCGCCGGGACAGATCAGAATTGGGCCATGTGTGAATTTGTGCCCAGTCCATGTTCTAGCTGTCCAAAGCCGCGTGCACCGCACCGCTCAGCCGCTGCGCGTCAGCGCGTGGGAGGGCAACGTAAGGAGCGTCCAAAGTGCGGCTCAGCTCCTGCAGAGCGGGTTGAGGGCGGTTGGACATGTCGATCACCAGCGCAGCCGTTCCCGAGCTGCGCAAGGCCGTTGCCATCGAGGTCACGTCCTGTGCGGCCTGCGACCGGTTTGCTTGGCCGTCGAGCGCGATGTTTGCCCGCCCATCGGTGATCAGAATGACGGTCGGTGTCAGCCCTTTGGCGCCGCTTTGCTGCGCAAGCAGGAGGGCGTGTTGCAGGCCGGAGGCAAGGGGCGTGCCGCCTCCGCCCGGCAGGGCGGAGAGCTGCCGTTTGGTCTGAACCAGGGAACGGGTTGGAGGCAGGAGAGTTTCGGCCTCGGTGCCCCTGAATGAAATGAGAGCGACATGGTCTCGGCTGGCGTAGGCATCCGCGAGCAGGAGTTCGATGGCGCCCTTGGCCTCGCCCAGTCTGGACACGGCGGCCGAACCGGAGGCGTCGACGGTGAAGATCAGGAGGCGGTCGGATTGTTCGGCGTAGCGCTTGAGACGGATATCGGAGGGTCGGATGAGCAGGCCTGTGCGGTTGGGCTGCTCTTGGCGGCGCAAGGGTTGCCATGGGGCAGCTGCGCGCAGTGTGGCGATCAGGTCGATGCGCGAGGTGCCGTCGAGCCGTCCGGGGCGCGAGGGCAGGGGGCGGCCGCGGCGGTTGCTGGTGCGCTTTTGACCTGCCCCCGCACCGCCGGATTTTCGGGTTGTCCCCGCGGGGACAAGTCCGCTCAACAGGTCAGGGGGGAGCAGGGATTTGACGGCTTCGACCAGCATATCGGTGTTCGGGATTGCATCGTTTTCCTGATTGTCCTCGCGGGGACAATCTTCGTTTGACGGTGGGGGAGGGGGGCTTGCCTGGTCCTCCACGTCCTCTGGAGTCACGGTTGCGCGGTGCGGGTAGACAAGGGTTGTGGCAACCTCGAGGTCATTGTCTATGAGGTGCTGTCGGCCCATGAGGTGCGCATGGGCGCGGGCGGTGCGCAGAGCGAGGGTAGGGGCCCTGAGGGAAGCGATGCCGAAGCGGGTGGCGAGCAGGGTGAGTTGCAGGATTGCGTCTGCTGTTTTTACGGCTGTCCCCGCGGGGACAGATTGGGTTGTCCCCGCGGGGACAGTTGGTTTTCGGCCCTGGGGTAACAGGTAGAAGGCGCAACGATCCGCGAGCGGGTCTGGGGCGCGTTCGTCGGGTTCGATCCCTTCGTCAAGGAGCAAAAACCCCTGTGTTAGAGACTGATCTGCCAGTTGGGAAAGTTTGGCGGCGAGGGCAGGGGGGCAGCGTTCTGCCATTGGGATCTGAGCGACACAACCTTCGCTGAAAAATGATTTATTTTCAATAACTTGCGAAGATGAAAGTGTCGCGCTCAGGTCGATGCCGCCAAAGAGCTGTTCGTCTGAGATGGAGACGGGCAGTTTGCGGATGGGCAGGGTCGGGATGAAGCCTGCCAGAAGTGCATCGCGGTCGGGGCAGGCGCGCATACGGATGACGGCGCCGCCAAGGCCTGCGGGGTCGAGCGCCAGGAGGCGCAGGGCGAGGGCTGCGTTATGCCAGCTTTCGGCTGTCATTGCGTGCTGACTTGGGCGGACGACACGTCCGCCTTACTGAGGCGGCACGATGCACTTGAGCGGTGCGCGCTGTGGGGTGTGTAAGCTGGCGGGGTGAACCCCGCCTTACATGGATAGGTGGCGGGACAGTGTCGTACGGCGGAGGTGTCCTCCGCCCTGCTCGTCATGTCAGCACGGCGTCGACCGTGCGGTTGACGCGCGTTGTGCTGCCTGCCTCGTCCAGCGGGTCGCGGCGCAGGCGGTGAGACAGGGCAATGGGCGCGATGCGTTTTAGGTGATCGCGGGTGAGCACCTTTTTCTTGTCGAAGGCCGCGAGGGCGCGGGCGGCGCGAAGCAGGGTGAGTTCGCCGCGTAACCCGTCGGAGCCGAGCGCGATGCAGAGTTCTGCGCAGTCGTGCAGGATGTCGTCGGGTGTTTCGATCTGCGGCAAGAGCTTGCGCGCGGCGAGGATCTTGCGGCGAATCTTGGCGTCTTCCTTGGTGTAAAGCGCCATGAAGGCGTCGAAGTCTGACTCAAAGGCGTCGCGGCGTTTGATGACTTCGATCCGTTGGGCGACGTCGTTTGGGCTGCGTACTTCGACAGACAGACCGAACCGGTCGAGCAGTTGGGGGCGCAATTCGCCTTCCTCGGGGTTCCCGGAGCCCACAAGCACAAAGCGGGCAGGGTGGCGGATGGAAAGCCCCTCGCGTTCGACCACGTTTTCGCCGGATTGGGCGACGTCGAGCAGGAGGTCAACGATGTGGTCTTCGAGCAGGTTGACCTCGTCAATGTAGAGGTAGCCTCGGTTCGCGCGCGCCAGCAGGCCGGGTTCAAAGGCCTTTTCGCCCCGTGTGAGGGCGCGTTCGATGTCCAAAGCACCGACCACGCGGTCCTCGGTGGCGCCGAGGGGCAGATCGATGACGGGGGTCGGGACCTTGCGGGTCTTTTTCGTCTCTACATTGCCCCAATCGGGGCAGTCTGCGTAGTTTTCGGCGTTGATCGGGCAACCTTGTACGGCCGTGATCGGGGGCAGGAGGGCGGCGAGCGCACGCACAGCGGTGGATTTGCCTGTGCCCCGGTCGCCAAACACCAGAACGCCGCCGATGCCGGGGTCGATCGCTGTCAGGATCATGGCCCGTTTCATATCGTCCTGACCAACAATGGCGGAGAAGGGGAAGGGCGTTTTCGTCATTGCAGCTGCAGTCCTTCCAGCGGGCTGGTGCCGCCCCATGTGCCGCTGTCACCGAGGATGGCGAAGCGGGCATAAAGCTCTTCCCGGAACCATGCGCCGTCGCGGACGGCTTTGATGGCTTGGGCATGGGGGCCATTGGTGCGGGCGAATTGTGCCATTTCATGCTGGCCCGGCCAGATGGAGAAGGTGACCTGGTGCAGCATGGGAACCTCGCCGATCCCGATCTTGAAGACGACGTTTGGATCACTGCCGATCATGGCCGAGATGTCGGGGACGCGGCCCCAGAATTTCGTCAGGATACGGGGTTTGATCGTGGCGCGGGTGAGGGCTGCGAGAGGCCCTGATTTCGGCTCTGACACAGAGGAAAACGGTGTTTTTCCGCTCCAGGCGCCTCGGGCGGAGGTGGGGGCGAGGAAGACGGTCCAATGTTCGGAGGCGCGGGCGCGGTAGCGTTTGAAGATCTTTGTATTTTCCAGTCGCCATCGGGCTGTCGTTTCGTCAGGCCATGTGCACAGGATGGCGTAGACAGCTGTGTTTGGCACCGGTGTGAACCCTTCGCCCGTGCCGGAGCCGCAGAGTTTCCAGAAGCCCAGGTCCGGCACGCGCGCCATGGCCATCCGTGCGCCGCCCATCATAGTCAGCGCCCATGCCCGGTCGCGCCACCGTGGGAAACGGAAGAAGGATATGGAGGTCGTTTGGTTCATCATGTCGCACTGGCAGCGTGCCCTTTGGCACAGGATTCAGCCTATCGGTGGAAAAGAAATTGTCAACTAAACTAGACACTCGTATTGTTTTGGAGAGATGACACGCCTTGATCCCATCGAATCAAAGACCCGAGCGGGCAACCGCGCCATTGTCATTGGTGCCGGTTTGGGGGGGCTTGCTGCCGCTATGCGTCTTGGCGCCAAGGGGTACACCGTCACCGTCATAGACAAGTTGGATGTGCCGGGTGGCCGTGGATCGGCCATTTGGCAGGACGGGCATCGGTTTGATCTGGGGCCGACCATTGTGACCGTGCCGCAGCTTTATCGCGAGCTGTGGGCCGCCTGTGGTCGGCGGTTCGAGGATGATGTGGATCTGCGGTCGCTTGATCCGTTCTATGAAATCCGGTGGCCGGATGGGACCAAGTTTGTGGCCCAGCACGACACCAATGCCATGCGCGAAGAGGTGGCCAAGATCGAGCCGCGCGATGTGGCGGGTTTTGATGCGTTCCTGCGCGACAGTGCCAAGCGGTACTGGTTTGGCTTCGAGGATCTGGGCCGTCGGTCCATGCACCAGCTGTGGGAGTTGGTGAAGGTGCTGCCCACGTTTGGGATGCTGAGGGCTGATCGGTCGGTCTATGCCCATGCGGCGCGCCGGTTCCGCAATGACAAGCTGCGCATGGCGTTTTCGTTCCACCCGCTCTTTATCGGCGGTGACCCGACCCATGTGACCAGCATGTATATCCTGGTGAGCTACCTCGAGAAGGAATTTGGCGTGCATTATGCCATGGGTGGCTTGGCCGGGATGGCCCGGAAGATGGCCGATGTGGTCGAGGATCAGGGCGGTACGCTGCTGATGGACACGCAGGTCGATGAGATTGTCGTCGATGAGGGCCGTGTGCGTGGCGTACGGTTGGAGTCGGGGCTGGAGCTGGGCGCTGATGTGGTCGTGTCCAATGCCGATGCTGGCCACACCTATGATCGGTTGATGCGGGCTGTGCCGAAGAAGCGGTGGACGCCCGCCAAGTTGAAGCGCACGCGTTATTCGATGAGCCTGTTTGTCTGGTATTTCGGGACCAAGGGCACGCGGGGGCAGTGGGGTGATGTGGGGCATCACACCATCCTGAATGGGCCGCGCTACACCGGGTTGCTGAAGGACATCTTCATCAAGGGCAAGCTGGCGGATGACATGAGCCTTTATGTGCATCGTCCGTCCGTTACGGACCCCTCAGTTGCGCCGGAGGGGGATGATACGTTTTACGTTCTCAGCCCTGTGCCGCATCTGGGGCATGGCGGTGTGGACTGGGCGACGGAGGCGGAGGCGTACAAGGCCAAGGTATTGGCCGTGCTCGAAGATCAGCTTTTGCCTGGATTAGGGTCGAAAATCAGCACCGAGCAAGTGTTCACACCCGAGACCTTCCGGGATCGGTACTTGTCGCCGCATGGGGCGGGATTTTCGATTGAGCCGCGAATTCTGCAGTCGGCCTGGTTCCGGCCGCATAACGTGAGTGAAGAGGCTGAGGGGCTGTATCTGGTGGGGGCGGGGACCCATCCCGGCGCGGGCGTGCCGGGGGTGATTTCAACGGCGGAGGTTCTGGCGCAATTGGTGCCGGATGCAGTGACATGATTGATCCGCGTGATCTTGAGGCCTGCACGGAGGCGATCCGCCATGGGTCGCTGTCCTTTCATGCTGCATCCAAGCTGTTACCCAAGCGGGTGCGCGACCCGGCGCTGGCGCTCTATGCGTTTTGCCGCTTGGCCGATGACGAGGTGGACCTGAAAGCCGAGAAGGTGGAGGCCGTGCTGCGCCTGCGGGATCGGTTGGACCTGGTTTATGCAGGGACGCCGAAGGATGCCGCGCCGGATCGGGCCTTTGCTGCTGTTGTGGAACAGTTCGAGATGCCACGTGCTTTGCCGGATGCCCTGCTGGAAGGGCTTGCGTGGGATGCGGAGGCGCGGACCTATGCAACGCTGTCGGGGGTCAAGGATTACTCAGCTCGGGTGGCCTCTGCTGTTGGGGCGATGATGTGTGTTCTGATGGGCGTGCGCGACGGCGATGCGCTGGCGCGGGCCTGTGATCTGGGCGTCGCGATGCAGCTCACGAACATTGCCCGCGATGTGGGTGAGGATGCGTTGGAGCGCCGCCTGTACCTGCCGACGGAGTGGCTGGATGAGGCGGGTATGACGCCGGAAGGTTTCTTTGCGGACCCGCGCCCGACCAAGGCGGTGCGGGCCATGGTCAAGCGGCTCGTGATGGAAGCAAACAGGCTCTATTACCGCTCGGAAGCGGGAATTGCAGCGTTGCCGCGCGGGTGCCGTCCGGGGATTTACGCAGCGCGGTTCATCTATGCGGGCATCGGCGGGCGGTTGACGAGCATGGGGTATGACAGCATCTCGGCCCGGGCGCGGACATCGAAGGCGCAGAAGCTGGGGTGGCTGGCGCAATCGGTGGCGCTGAGCGGGACGAGCATGGTGATGCCGCAATCGGCTGTCCTTTATGCTAAGCCGCTGCCGGAGGTAGAGTTTCTTGTCGATGCCGCGGCCACCGGGGCACGACCCAGCCGCAGCGACAGCCTGTTCGAGGCGTTGGCAGCCCTTGAGGCGAAGCGGCAGGCGGATCGGGCAAGCTTGATTGGGACCCGCGCACGGGTTACGTGATCCCATGTTCTGGCTTTTGTTCTGCATCTTTTTCGCCGCCTGCCTTGGCGCGGGCGTGACCGGTGGGCTGTTCCCGCCGGGCCCATGGTACAGGTCGCTGTCGAAGCCAAGCTGGACCCCGCCCGACTGGGTGTTCCCCGTCACATGGATGGTGCTCTACGTCTGCATGGCAGTGGCTGGCGCGCGGGCGGCGATGGCCGAGGGCAACGGGGTTGCCATGGCGTTCTGGGCCATGCAGATCGCGTTCAACGGCCTGTGGACGCCGGTGTTCTTTGGCCTGCGCAATATCAAGCTGGGCATGGCGATCATTGGCGTTTTGTGGGTGACCGTGTTGAGTGCGATGCTGGCGCTGTGGCAGGTGGATACGCTGGCTGGAGTGCTGTTTGTGCCGTATCTGGTGTGGGTCACGATTGCCGCATCATTGAACTGGGGGGTGTGGCGCTTGAACCCGGAAGAGGCGGCGAAGGGGTCCGTTCAGGCGGGGTGAGGGTTTGTACACGGACAAATCGACCGCCTTTCAGTTTGCTGGGCAGACCGGAACAAGCCGAGGGCGCCGGTCCAACACAAGCCCGTCCCGGCGGGCTGGTGTTTTGGGTGCTGCCTTGAACAGAATTTCTGTGGAATGTGCTTGGCCAGCATAAAGCGCTGCCGAATCTTTGGTGCGACACCAACCCACGGGCTTATGCTGGACCGGCTTGAGGTCGGTTTAACGGGACGGAGCACCATTTCGCTGCAGCTGCGCCAAAGTCGGCTTCGGACGTTTTGACTGTGTCACAAACGGTCGTTTCGATCCAAATTGCGCTTTCAATCCCAAGGCGAGAAGGCCCCGTCTCTCCGGGCCAGCTCTTAACGGCAGGAGATCGAAATATCGTGAGCAAGAAACCTCATCACATTCCCGCTTAAGCTTTTCACTTTGATCCCGTTCGCGGTGACCTCCCATACATGATTGTCGCCAAACCAAAGGTCTTGACGGTTTATGAATGCGTACTCCGTATGACCGAAGTGCTCCTCCTCAGATTGCTCAGGTCCATGCTGCCCTGAGACAACTGAGTGATGCTGACAAACTACTCGATTTGGAAGCTTGGTGCCTTGTGCCGCGCCGTACCCAACGTGAAACTGCCTTGAAGGATCGATTGCGCCGCGCACCCACGTCTGCCAAGTCCGCGCGGGGGCGACGCCAGGTACGTCCGGCGGTACTCTAAAATAGACTTGATTGCTCCTAAGACCACCGCCAGAAGCGACTACACTCAGATCGCGATCGGGAATTCGGGCAATGGATACCACTTCCTCGTCCCCGCGTTTGATTTTGTCGGCAGCCGCACCAACGGTGCCCCCGTCAACAGTCCAGTTCAGCGGAATTTCGCCCACAGAAGACGACGGTGCGCGGTACCCCACAACAATACTAAGCGTCGAAGATGAGGACTGTAGGGGCGCAAGGTAGAGTCCGTTACTCCGAAGCCGGAGGCAGTCCAGAACCGCCGCCCAACTTCCTTCGGATACATAGTTCAGGCTAACCTGCAGTGAGCGATCGATGTTCAAGTCCCACTGGGTCAAGGCGTTCAAGGCGGCGCGCTTCTCCGAAAACTTTTCCCAGTTTCCCTCACCACCAACCATTATTCCCTGAATTGGGAACTGTGCCTTCGTCTTAATACCTTCATCATCTCGTTCGTACTGCTCCGACGAAATCGAATTGATGTATGACATTTGTGCGGACAAGGTGCTGTTAATTGACTTGCTATCATATCGAATAAATTCCTCGCAATTGCCAAGGGCGTGCGAAACGGAAGGGCTCACCATTGTCGCGAGTACGAGCAGAATTTTATACATATCAAAACTCCATTGCATGAAGGTATTCTTAGTTTATCAAGCAAGCGTCGCTTTATCCACTAAAGACAATCATGCTGACCGGCCATCCAGCCTATGCGTGTATCTGACCAAAGCAGCACGGCCACAACGGGTGGTATCGCCGAGGATAAAAACGTACATGTTTTGGCAAAGAATGTGGCTAGCCCGCTGTCAACAGGCAAGGTGACCCGGCGCTCGGTACAGGGACAGAAGGCGGCACTAGAGAGCCTTGAGCGGGTATCTTGGCGGCCAGAACTCTATGACCCACAGGCACGCCTACGTCGTTTGAAAGGGATACTTCGACACGTTCGCGGTACTGGCCCTCATGCTCTTGTGTCAGCGCTCCGCCAAAGGCGATCACTACTATCTTACCCTCATAATCTGCACCCAGCCGGGCATGCAGCTCATTCCCGATCAGTGTTCCTCGCTCCAACGTGAGGTCGCGGTTGATGCCAATGTTCACCTTCGATGTGTGTGATCGAATGATAATTTGCCGAGGTTGAATTTCGATTATGGCGCGAGCGATCTGATCTATTGGTAAGCAATCATGGTCGACCAGGGTAGCTACCCTCCCCTCAAAGTAGATTGGCTGAACGTTGTCATTGAATGCTGCAAGCTCTTCGCCGTTGTCGGTAAGGTTGAACCAAAATCCAGACAAGGTTTGATAGGCGCTTATACCCGCAAGGACAGCGACCATTGAGAAGATCACGATGGCGATTGGCCGGCTGTTCTGCCACCTTTGAACAAGGTGTTCATAGAACGTCTTTTCTTCGGGCATCTCGTCATGCTCCAAACCATTTTGCAGCATTATATCAGCGACCGTACCTCTTGGAAGGCAGTGACAAAAACTCCTTGCCACAACCTGCGCGTCAAAAACGGTCGTTTTCGTCACAGACGTCGCCGTCGCCGGAATCGTTGAGAAATCTTGCGCCACAAACCCTTGGCAAAACCGCCTTTTATTTTGTCACTTTTTTGGTCGCGCCGAGAAAAGCAGACATACATGGTTGGCGCAGCATCGGTCACTCTGGGCTCATTGCGGACTTTACTGCGGTTTATCGAAGCGCTTATGGCGTCGGTTTTGCGATCCATTGGCGTTCTGAGCCACAATTATCCTCTTCACTCTAGGGTGCGGCTTCTCGTGTCGCAGGCCGCATGTAAAGCCCGTCCAGCAGACCGTCTGATGCAGCACTCAGCCCATATTCAATCAAGCCGTTTTCAAACTGTACATCGAACACATCGAAACCTTGATCATCGACACGGCGGAATGTGACCTGTTCTACCGCGCCCAGCCGCTCCAACTCGTCGACAAGCAAAGAGCATTGGTCGCGTACTACCTGCGCCAGCGTTGGCGTCATGGCAGCATAATCGGGCGTTCCAGTCCGATGGTCGGCAATGATGTTATGCAGCTTATTTTGACTATCGGGCGCAGGAGTTGTGCGTGCGGCCCGCGCCTTGAGCGCAGCCTCTGCGTCGGCAAAGCCTGCTTCATCCGTACGCGAGGCTGGCAGCTCCAGCCCGTCTTGATGAATGGTCAGCCCTGCGATCACAGCGTCCTGGCCTCGGTCGAAGACAACCTGAGCGGCAACGGCTTTGAGGAAAAACTTGTCTGGGGCCTCGGCAAACATCTGAACCCGCATCTGGCCTGACATGCGCAGATAAATCTTGCCATCTGTCACTGTGATCTCTGCCACCGCCTCGTCCGCGAGCCTGTAATACCCGACATACTCGGTCAGTTGTTCGGGATCACTTTCAATCTCAACGCGTGGACGCATTTGTTCATAGCGTTTCCATGCGACGTCATTTGTCGGGGTGTCGGTCATCTGCATCTCCTTTGCCAGTGCCACAAGATCGGTGATGGTCAAAATTTCTCCGCGCGCAGTTTTTTCCCGCAACGCCATGACAAGACTGAGACTGCTATCAAGGCGTTTGCGATGATCGGTCAAGCGGGCTTGCTGCAATGCCAACATGCTGTCCGTGGCGCTTTCATGGCCCGACAACAACTCAGTGATCCGCGCAAGGTTGAAGCCCATCGCTTTGAACGTGAGGATTTCGTTCAGGCGACTGATTTCGCGCGCTCCGTAGAGCCGCCAGTTTTTGGCCGAGCGCTGCGGAGACAGCAGCCCATGATCCTCATAGACCCGCAGTGCCCGAACCGTGATCCCGATTTCACGGGCGCATTCGGCGGCGGTCATGAGCGGCGTCGTGTCGTTCATATCTGTTGCTCCGTTCTTCTTGAGTCGAAGCTCTAAGCTATGACGCAGGGTTCGGCTCAAGAGAAAAAATGACCGGTGAGTTCTAGTTTCACCCCAGTGAGTTTCGCCCTCTCCGGCATTCTCTCATCGGGCTCCGCTGGTCGCTTTGGGCTAAACTGGCCTTGGTCCAAAGACAATTGTTACGAACGAGGCCGCCGCACTCGCGACCGGCTTTTGCTCTTATCCCAGACAGAGTGAAACCCTTTGGTCACGGCAGGCAGCCACCCGGTGAATGTACGCTTCACGATACGCATCCATTTCAAAAAGGGAGAGCAACGTGCCTGGGTTTGGGTACGATCCAATTGCAACCAAGTCCCAGTCTTCTGTTGGACCGATGAAGGTGCATGCAAATGGAGCGACCATAAGAAATTTGCCGCCGGCCTGCTCGACGCTGGGTATGCTCACGGCGGCATACCGTTGGAATGCGTCCTGTCCTGAAATTCTATCTTCAACCATTGCCGTTCCTGAGGGGTAAGACGCGCTGTCACGCATCTTGAAGAAGTTCACGAGCGTGACGGGTTGATCCTTTGCGCATTGCGCCAACGCGTCCCAAGTGGCTTCGTCGGGCAACCCGTTGCTGCTCGTTCCCCAATTTGCCAGAATGCTCTCAATGCGGTTTTGAATGCTGCGTGCTGTATTCGTCATAGCCATACTTTCCATGTGTTGGGCCGCCGTGGGTGACGGTTGCGCCCTAGCTATCCGGAAAGTACATTTCTGCAAGTAGGCAACATTTTTTATTGTAGTACACTTTTCTGTACTATTGGAGCAGGAGAAACAGCTTGAGCGAAGATATCCAACCAATACCGTCCACCTCAGTGGGTCTGTGCCAGCTTCCTTGTCCGATGCCGGATATCGTGTCGCTGGTTGGTGGCAAATGGAAACTGATCATCCTGCAGATACTGGTGTTCGATGGGACCCAGAGGTTCGGTGCGTTGAAGCGGCGTTTGGACGGGGTGAGCCAGACTATGCTGACCAACCAGTTGAGGGCGCTTGAAAACGACCGGTTGATCACGCGGAAAGTCTATCCCGAGGTTCCGCCGCGTGTTGAATACAGCGCGACGCCTCTCGCAAAAGACATGGAGGATGTCTTCTATGCCATGCGCGATTGGTGGAAGAGGAACAATGACCCGGTCGAGTGACAGGGCCGTTGCGGATGGATCAGGAGAAGGACCATTTGCTGCGTCTGGGCACCCGGACGGCGAGCATCGGCTTGATCAGGGGTGAGCGGAAGCGGGTGAGATCGAGCGCCTCGTGCACGCCTTTGGTGCGTTCTCCGTTGAGCGTGGTTTCCACGGCTGAGCGGGAGTAGAATGGCGCGTCGAGCATGTTTTGCACTTGCCGTGCCTGCGCCCCTGCGTCGCCACGCGTTTCCCGTTTGACCGCCCAGAGGGAGCGGCGCATGGGCGCTTTGGGAGGCAGGGGGATTTCGGACGCCTTGCCATCCTCACCGAAGTGGAAGGCGGCGGCGAGTTCCGAGCCGTCGAGCCGCGTGGCGTCGTAGAAGCAGGTGGCGCCGTCCCCGGTTGGGTAGCGGCCCCAGGTCCAGTAGCTGAAGTCTTCTTCCAGTGCGCGGGTTCCGAAATTGGCGTCGAAATAGCCTTCGCCCGACCACTGCCAGCCGGGCCGGTCGATGTCGACCTCGATGCGGCTGCGTGGGGCGAAGGGGCGCCAGATGTGGCTGTCGTCGTCCGTGAGGGCGAGTTCAACGTTTGTGAGGGCGGAGGGGATGACCCGGATCTGGCCCTTGATCCGCGAGATGAGGGGCGGGGACGAGATTTCGTCGATGTCGATGATCAGCGTGTCGTCTTCCCACCGCATCATCGACGGGCCAACCTCGAACCGTGACGCTGTTTGCCGGAGTGCGGAGGCGCCCCGGTCTGTCATCGTGAACCGGCCGCCTTTGCCATAAGTGGCGACGTTGATGCAGACGTGGTTTTGCGGGTTCTTGCGGCCGGACCAGCGATACCAGGGCGAGAAGACCGAGCCGATGAAGCCGATCACCGACACCGCGCGGGTGCCGCAATCGCTTAGGCCGTCGACATACCACCACGCGTAGCCGTTGGGGCCGACCTCGATGTTGAAATTTGGTCGCTCAAGATCGCCTCGACCGCGTGCCGGGCGGAGAGGGTGGCCATGGGCACACCGGCCCCCGGGTGCGTCCCCCCGCCCGCGAGATAGAGGTTCGGGATTTGCGTCCCGGCGGTGGGGCGTTGGAGCGCCGCTGTCAGCCCGTGCGGAGTCTGGCCGTAGAGTGCGCCGAGACTTGCCGGGAACATCTGCCCGAACGCTTGGGGCGTCGTTATCGTTGTCGTATCCGGGGTCGGGCTGAAGCTGATCCCGTGCTGCGCCATCTGGTGCGTGATCTGATGAAGCCATGGGGAGAGGTCCTCCGAGGTGTCTTCGGCTGTTGCCGATTCGTTTGTGTCGCCCGTTGCGGGCGCGTTTGTGATGATCTCGAACCGTTCAAGTTGGGGTGGGTCGCCGTCCTGGCCGCGGTCGAGGGCGCAGATGTAGAAAGACGGGTGGGCCGGGACGCGGCCTGCCATGAGGTCGTTGAATTCGGACTGGGCATCTTCGGCGAAGAAGACGTTGTGGTGGGCGAGGTCGGGGCCGTGCGGTTTGGCCGCGAAGCTGAGGACGCGGGCGGAAAAGCTGCGCTTGGCCTTGGCCGTTTGCGGGGCGATATGCGCTGTGTCGGGTCCGAGTGTGCCCGTTGCCAATGCGCGGGGGTCGCCAGCATGCACCAGCACGTCGCAGGGCAGGCGTGTTCCGTTCTGCAGGTTTATGGCTATGGCCCGTCCATCTTGAATGTCGATCCCATCCACATGCGCGTTCAGGACGGTGTCGACGCCGCTTGCGTCCAGCACATGCAAGAGCGCCTGTGTCAGCTTGTGCATCCCGCCCTTGACCACCCAGACGCCATTTGCCTCGGCCTGCCAGATCAGGGACAGGATCGCGGGGGCGTGGGTGGGGCTGCCGCCCACATAGGTCGCGTAACGGCCAAAGAGTTGCCGGAGCCGTGGGTCGCGGAAGCTGCGTTTGAGCAGGCCTTTGAGCGTTGAGAGGGGCGCCATGGCCGGGATGAGGTGCGGTTGTGTCAGCACGTGTTTGGTGAGTGCCGAGAGTTTTGGTTCCGGCGACTGCATCATCGGTGCGTCGAAGGCCGAGAACAGCTGGCGCGTGCGTTTGGTGAATTTGAGGAAGTCCGCCACCGCCTCGTTTCCGCCGAAGGCCCGGAGGGCGCCGATGGTGCGGTCTTCGTCTGCGTATAGGCTGAGTTGGCTGCCGTCCGGCCAGAAGTGGCGGGCCAGTTCATCCTGTTTGATCAGCGTCACGTGGTCTTCGAGCCTTGTGCCCAATTGCTCAAAGAGATCGTCAAAGACATGGCGCATTGTCAGCACGGTGGGCCCTGCATCAATGGGCCCTGCGGGGGAGGGGATGGTGCGGATCTTGCCCCCGACTGTGCTGTGACGTTCCAGCAGTGTTACCGCGAACCCGGCGGCCCGCAGCCGCACAGCGCAGGCAAGGCCGGCGATGCCCGCGCCGATGATCACGGCGCGTTGCGGGGCGGGGGCAGTGACGTGGGTCATGGGGTGGAATGTTGACTCGTGACAGGCAATGTGTCCAGTATGATTTACACTTTGGTGTACGCCTGAAGTGACATTTGTACCGAAAGGGAGCGACGCGCATGGGCCTGAGCACGCGGATCGAGACGGCGATAGCTGAGGCTGTGGCGGTCGGGCAGGGGGCCGGTCGTGCCACGCCGCCCAAACTGGCGAGCGCCTTGCACTATGCCACGGCCCCCGGTGGTGCCCGCATTCGTCCGACGATCCTCATGTCCGTGGCCATGGCCTGCGGCGATGATCGCCCTGCCGTTTCAGACGCGGCGGCGTCAGCGCTGGAGATGATTCACTGCGCGTCTCTCGTTCACGATGATCTGCCGTGCTTTGACGATGCGGATATGCGACGTGGGAAACCTTCGGTGCACAAGGCCTATTCCGAACCGCTTGCCGTGCTGGCGGGCGACAGCCTGATCGTGCTGGCCTTTGAGACATTGGCGCGGCAGTCAGGGCACGCGCCTGAGCGGGTGGCGCAGTTGATCATGACCCTGGCCCAGCGGACCGGGATGCCCGGCGGTATCTGTGCAGGTCAGGGATGGGAGAGCGAGGATCAGGTCGATCTGAAGGCTTACCATCAGGCCAAGACCGGCGCGCTGTTCATCGCTGCCACGCAGATGGGAGCCATTGCGGCGGGGCAAGAGGCCGAGCCGTGGTTTGAGTTGGGTGACCGGATTGGCGAGGCGTTCCAGGTGGCCGACGATTTGCGCGATGCGCTGTATGACGAGGCGACGCTGGGCAAGCCTGCGGGTCAGGACGATCTGCATGGGCGGCCCAATGCGGTGGCGCAGTTGGGCGTGCAGGGGGCGATCAGCCGCCTCAAGGATATTCTGGGTGGGGCCATCGCCTCGATCCCGTCATGCCCCGGTGAGGCGCAGCTGGCCGAGATGGTGCGCATGTATGCGGAGCGGCTGACGCCTGTGGTGTCACCCACCACCGTTCCAGGCGAATGACAAGCGAGGCCCAAGACCTGCCTGCGTGGCGTGGCGGCTGGCTGAACCGGTTGGTTGCGCGCCCCGGGTTTCAAAGCTGGGCCAGTAAGTTTCCCCTCACCCGATCCCGGGCGCGCGCCGATGGCGCGGCGCTGTTCGATGTGGTGCAGGGCTTTGTTCAAAGTCAGGTGCTGATGGCGCTGGTCGAACTGGACCTGTTCCGGAGGTTGCGCGCTGGCGCTCAGAGTGCCGAGGTGCTGGGGCGTGCGTGCGACGTGCCTGCGGAGCGGATGCAAGTGTTGCTCCAAGCCGGGGCGGCGCTTGGGCTCCTCAAGCGGAAGCGTGGACGGTTTGCGCTTGCGCGGAAGGGGGCGGCGTTGATGGGCGTGCCCGGGTTAGAAGCGATGATCCGGCATCACAAGGCGTTCTATGACGATCTGCGTGATCCGGTGGCGTTGTTGCGCGGGCCGGACGAAACCAAGCTGAGCCAGTTCTGGCCTTATGTCTTTGGCGGTGACGTGGCGGCGGGGGACGCGGCGATCTATTCTGACCTGATGGCGCAGTCTCAGCGGCTGGTGGCCGAGGACACGTTGCGCAGCGTGTCGCTGAAGGGTGTGCAGCACGTGTTGGACATCGGGGGCGGCACGGGCGCTTTTCTGGAAGCGGCGGGCCATGCGAACCGTGAAATGAACATGACCCTGTTCGATCTGCCGCCCGTGGTGCCCGATGCGCAGGCACGGTTTGATGCGGCCGGGATGACGGAACGGGTCCGCATAGTGCCGGGGTCGTTCCGTGAGGATGCTTTGCCGGGCGGTGCGGATGCGATTTCACTGATCCGCGTTCTCTATGATCATGCTGACGACACGGTGCGCGCCCTGCTGGCATCGGTGCATGATGTCCTGCCCCCCGGCGGGCGGTTGATCGTGTCCGAACCGATGGGCGGCGGTGCGCGGCCCGAGAGGGCAGGGGATGTGTATTTCGCATTTTACACGATGGCGATGCAGACGGGCCGTGCCCGGTCGGCAGAGGAGATCGGGGCGCTTTTGAGCGAGGCGGGCTTTGATCAAGTGCGCTGTCCGACGCCTGCGCGCCCCTATGTCACCCGCGTTGTGACGGCGGTGCGTCCAGTCTGATTCACAAGAAAGTGTCCAATCTAATTGACACAATGATATGTCCAACTAGAATGACACATAACGACAAAGCGTCGCCCTGAGTCTCTTTCAAAGGAAACCGGGCAATTGCGACGCCCGAACATGGAGATGACCTTGGACACTTCTGCCGTCCTACTGAAAGGTCCCAAAGACCTTGATGTCGACACGCTGGCGCTGACGGCGCCTGGGGCAGGTGATCTGGTTGTCGAAGTCACACACTCTGGCATTTCGACGGGCACGGAAAAGCTGTTCTGGTCGGGCGATATGCCCCCGTTTCCCGGCATGGGCTATCCACTGGTGCCGGGCTACGAGGCTGTTGGTGAAGTGGTAGAGGCCGGTGTGCTGACCGGGTTCAAGGCCGGCGACCGTGTGTTCGTGCCGGGGTCGAATTGTTTCGAAGGTGCCTTTGGCCTGTTTGGTGGGGCGGCGAAAACGCTGGTCACCGACAGCGAGCGTGTGACTCGTATTGATCCCAAGTTGGGGGCGGAGGGCGCATTGCTGGCCTTGGCCGCCACCGCCCGTCACGCAATGGCTGGCATGAACAAGGCCGTGCCGGACCTGATCGTGGGCCATGGTGTGCTTGGCCGGTTGCTGGCCCGGTTGACCATCGCCTCGGGCGCGCCTGCGCCGATGGTGTGGGAGATTGACCCTGCCCGTCGGGACGGTGCGCAGGGGTACGAGGTGCTGCATCCCGATGATGACAAGCGCCGCGACTATCGGTCGATCTATGATGCGTCGGGGCAGGGTGACCTGTTGAACGATCTGGTGGGTCGCATCGCCAAGGGTGGTGAGATCGTGCTGGCCGGGTTCTATTCCGCACCTTTGTCTTTCGCCTTTCCACCCGCTTTCATGAAAGAGGCGCGGTTCCGCGTGGCCGCCGAATGGACCCGCGAAGATTTGGCCGCGACCCGTGCGCTGGTCGAGTGCGGCGCGCTGCGGCTGAATGGGCTGATCACACATACCAAGCCTGCAGCAGATGCGCGCGGCGCTTACGAGCAGGCGTTTACCGACCCGTCCTGCCTGAAGATGATTTTGGATTGGGAGCACTGATCGTGAAAGACGAAGTACCGAACCTCAAGGATTTCGACCAACGTCTGCGCGATGAAGCTCACGAAGACCTGGCCGATATCGTCGCAGAAGAGCCCACATCCAAGACGCAGATCATCGCGATCTACGGAAAGGGCGGGATTGGCAAATCCTTCACCCTCGCCAACCTGAGCCACATGATGGCGGAGCAGGGCAAGCGCGTGTTGCTGATTGGCTGCGATCCGAAGTCGGACACCACCAGCCTGCTGTTTGGCGGCAAGGCGTGCCCGACCATCATCGAAACCTCGACCCGCAAGAAACTGGCGGGTGAAGAGGTGAAGATAGGTGACGTGTGTTTCAAGCGTGGCGGTGTCTTTGCCATGGAGCTGGGCGGCCCTGAAGTCGGGCGCGGCTGTGGTGGGCGGGGCATCATCCATGGGTTTGAGCTGCTCGAGAAGCTGGGATTTCACGATTGGGACTTTGACTATGTCCTGCTCGATTTCCTGGGTGACGTGGTCTGTGGCGGCTTTGGTCTGCCCATCGCGCGGGACATGGCGCAGAAAGTGATCCTGGTCGCGTCGAACGATCTGCAGTCGCTTTATGTGGCCAACAACGTCTGTTCGGCGGTGGAGTATTTCCGCAAGCTGGGCGGCAATGTGGGCGTGGCCGGGCTGGTCATCAACAAGGATGACGGGTCGGGTGAGGCGCAGGCCTTTGCCGAAGCCGTGGACATTCCGGTGTTGGCGTCCATTCCGCAGGATGATGATCTGCGCAAGAAATCCGCGAATTATCAGATTGTCGGCACGGACACGTCCCAATGGGGTGCCCTGTTTGCCGCATTGGGAGAGAACGTGGCCGTCGCACCGCCGGTGCGTCCTGCGCCCTTGTCGCAGGATGGGCTGCTTGATCTCTTTGACGGGTCCGAGACGGGGGCGGGCATTGAATTGATCCCGGCCACGGACATGGACATGCGCGGCAAGAATGCAGCACCGAAAGAGTCCCTTGAAGTGGTGTATGACGACGCATGAGCACCAAGGTCACATATGACACCGCTGACGCAGTGGAGGTGACCAAGGGCCACCCGCGGGAGGCAGAGATGCCTGTGGTGGAGGCGCCTGTGGATGGTCTGGGCTGTCATTCAGGGTCCGAGATGGAAAAGGCCGCGCGGATGACGGGCAACTCCGAGATGTTGGACAAGTTTGCCGCTGACTATCCGCAAGGGCCCCATGACAAACCGCAAAGCATGTGCCCGGCATTCGGGTCGTTGCGTGTGGGTCTGCGGATGCGCCGCGTGGCGACTGTTTTGTCCGGCTCGGCCTGCTGTGTTTATGGCCTGACCTTTGTGTCCCATTTCTACGGGGCGCGGCGGTCTGTTGGTTATGTGCCTTTCAATTCCGAAACGCTGGTGACCGGTAAACTGTTCGAGGACATTCGCGAGTCTGTCCACGATCTGGCCGACCCCGATAAATACGACGCGATTGTCGTGACGAACCTGTGTGTCCCGACTGCATCTGGCGTGCCGTTGCGGCTGTTGCCGGACGAGATCAATGGGGTTCGGATCGTCGGGATCGACGTGCCCGGATTTGGCATTCCGACCCATGCAGAGGCCAAGGATGTTCTGGCTGGGGCGATGTTGAAATACGCCCGCGCCGAAGTGGAGGCCGGGCCGGTGGCTGCGCCCGTGGGTGGGAAATCTGATCGCCCGACCGTGGCGCTGCTGGGAGAGATGTTCCCGGCCGATCCCATGATGATCGGGCAAATGCTGGCGCCTTTGGGGCTGGCTGCAGGGCCGGTGGTGCCGTGCCGTGAGTGGCGGGAGCTTTATGCTGCGCTCGACAGTGCGGTCGTGGCGGCGGTGCATCCGTTTTACACGGCTGCTGTGCGCGAGTTTCAGGCGGCTGGCCGGCCGGTTGTTGGCTCGGCCCCCGTGGGGCGTGATGGCACCGCCGCCTGGTTGAAGAATATCGGTGCTGCCTATGGCTGTAGCTCTGACCAAGTGGCCGAGGCGCAGAACGCTGTCCTTCCGGCGATTTCTGGTGCCTTGGCTGCGACGCCGATCAAGGGAACCATCACGTTGTCGGGCTATGAAGGTTCCGAGTTGCTGGTCGCCCGTCTGCTGATCGAGAGCGGGGCGGAGGTGCCTTATGTGGGCACGGCCTGTCCGCGGACGCCTTGGAATGCTGAAGATCAGACGTGGCTGGAAGCCAAGGGCGTGAAGGTCAAATTCCGCGCGTCGCTGGAAGATGATTGTGCCGCTATGGAAGCGGTGCAGCCGGACCTCGCCATTGGCACGACGCCTGTTGTGCAGAAGGCCAAGGAGCAGGGAATCCCCGGGCTCTACTTCACCAACCTGATTTCGGCGCGGCCCCTGATGGGTGTGGCCGGGGCTGGATCGCTGGCTGAAGTCATCAATGCTGCCATCGCCAACAAGGGGCGCATGGATCACATGAAGGCCTTCTTTGAAGGTGTGGGCAAGGGCGATACGGCTGGTGTCTGGGAAGGTGCGCCGAATACGCGGCCTGATTTCCGGGCGCAGAATCTGAAGAAGCTGGAACGTCAAGCCAAGGCCGCTAAGGCGGCGGAGATGATTTGATGGATATGGGCACTCATATCCACATGAGCGCGAAGGGACGCGCCCGAGCCTGGGTGGGTGCTTGCCACGCTTCAGTGATGCAATACGCCGGATGCGCGCAGGTCACGGGTTCGGAGCGAGACGTCACCAATGCGCCCTCCCGGGGGGAGGGTCGGGCGCGGCCCGGCCTGAAGTCGGGCATGACAGTTCAGCTGTCTGGAGGTGCCCCATGCTGATCATGGATCACGACAGGGCCGGTGGATATTGGGGTGCGGTTTACGCGTTCTGCGCCGTGAAAGGCCTGCAATGTGTGATTGACGGCCCTGTAGGTTGCGAGAACCTGCCGGTGACGTCCGTCCTGCACTACACCGACGCGCTGCCACCGCATGAATTGCCCATCGTGACCACTGGTCTGGGCGAGGAAGAGCTGGGCCGCGACGGCACCGAGGGTGCCATGAAGCGGGCCTGGGGCACGTTGGACCCTGCACTGCCTGCCGTCGTTGTGACCGGTTCCATTGCCGAGATGATCGGCGGGGGTGTCACCCCCCAAGGCACGAATATTCAGAGATTCCTGCCGCGCACCATTGATGAGGATCAGTGGGAAGCGGCGGATCGGGCGATGACCTGGATCTTTACCGAATTCGGTATGACCAAGGGTCGGATGCCGCCCGAGAAGAAACGCGAGGAATGTGCGCGTCCTCGCGTCAACATCCTCGGCCCGATGTATGGCACGTTCAACATGCCATCCGATCTGGCCGAGATCCGCAGGCTGGTCGAAGGGATCGGCTGCGAGGTCAACATGGTGATGCCCCTGGGCGCCCATGTGGCCGACATGCGAAATCTGGTGAATGCGGATGTGAACATTTGCATGTACCGCGAGTTCGGGCGCGGGTTGAGCGAGCTTCTTGCCAAGCCGTATCTACAAGCCCCGATAGGGGTCGAGAGTACCACCAAGTTCCTGCGCGCACTGGGGAACCTGGTGGGCCTCGACCCCGAACCTTTTATCGAGCGCGAAAAGCATTCGACGCTCAAGCCAGTGTGGGACCTGTGGCGGTCTGTCACGCAGGATTTTTTTGCCACCGCATCTTTTGCGGTCGTGGCGAACGAGACCTATGCAAGAGGCCTGCGTCTGTTCCTTGAGGACGACATGGGGCTGCCGTGTGCTTTCGCGACGGCGCGCGTTGCGGGCAAGAAAACCAACAACGAGGAAGTGCGCGCATGGATGGGCCAGAAGCGCCCGCTCGTTGTCTTTGGGTCCATCAATGAAAAGATGTATCTGGCGGAGCTGAAGGGCGGACATGGCCCAAGCCCCGCATTCATTCCGGCCAGTTTCCCCGGTGCCGCGATCCGGCGCGCCACGGGGACACCCTTTATGGGGTATGCCGGGGCCACGTATGTCATTCAGGAGGTCTGTAATGGCCTCTTTGACGCTCTTTTCCATATCCTGCCACTGGGGACAGATATGGATGCGGCGGAAGCGACCCCAACCACGCTGCGCCGCGATTTTCCCTGGGACGAAGATGCCCAGGCCATGCTGGACCGGATCGTGGCCCAGCACCCCATCCTGACCCGGATTTCCGCGGCAAAGACCCTGCGCGATGCGGCTGAGCAAGCAGCCCTCGCCAGCGGAGCGGACCGGGTTGTGATCGAAACTGTGCGCGCTCTCGATCCCGCTTTGGCGGGGTCGTCCGACATGAAAGATCCGGCCTTGGCCGGGTCGTCAGACAACGTTTCCGAGGGAGGAACAGCATGACTGACATGACATCGAACATGGCGACCGAGGCCCCCGCCAGAAAGCGCAACAGCGAGAAGACCGAGTTCATGGTCTATTTCGCGATCATCTTTGTGGCGACATTGCCGCTGGCCTGCCTGACCTGGGCGCTGGCCGCGATCAAGTCGCGCAGCTTTACCGACAAGGGCCCGATGGCCCGGGCCTGGACCCAGGCGCGGATCATCACGCCGATGATCTTTAACGCGTGAGCTGCGTCACAAACATAACTTCGGGTCTGCGTTTGCGTGGACCATTTAATGTCCTCGGCCTGTGTGCGCCTGCCGAGACACGAGACTGGACGCCTGCCTGCAGGTGGACAGAGCCCGGAGGGGGTGACCCCAAAGGACCCGGCCGCGGGGTGCGCGGCGTCAGCATTGATTTCCGGAGGAATGACTATGGCTGAAAACCTGTCTTTTACAGGTCTTACAGACGAGCAGGCGCAAGAATTGCACGCTGTCTACATGAGCGGGCTCTGGCTTTTCACAGCCGTGGCCGTTGTCGCTCACTTGGCAACGTACATCTGGCGTCCCTGGTTCGCGAACGGTTGGTAAGGACAAGACATGGCAAAGTTCTACAAGATCTGGCTCATTTTTGATCCTCGCCGCGTGTTCGTTGCGCAAGGCGTCTTTCTGTTCCTGCTGGCAGCGATGATTCACCTCGTCCTGCTGAGCACGGAGCACTTCAACTGGTTCGAGCTGGCTGCCCAAGGCGCCCAGTAAGAGCTGGTCCGAAGGGATCATCAAGATCGCTGCGGGCGGGGCTTTCAGTGCGCCCCCGCCTGCCCGCAGCAAACCCATTCTGACACTACCAAGACGGCTGACGACCCGACCCGGGCCGCGCCGCCAAACGCGGAGATAGAGAGATGGCCTTGCTGTCCTTCGAACGAAAGTATCGCGTCCGCGGAGGGACGCTGATCGGCGGCGATCTGTTCGACTTCTGGGTCGGTCCATTCTACGTGGGCTTTTTCGGGGTCACGACCGCCTTTTTCGCCCTTCTGGGCACTATCCTGATTTTCTGGGGCGCATCCCAACAGGGTACCTTCAATCCATGGCTGATCAACATCGCGCCGCCGGACCTAAGCTATGGTCTGGGCATGGCGCCCCTGCTGGAAGGCGGGCTGTGGCAGATCATCACGATCTGTGCCACGGGCGCGTTCATCAGCTGGGCCCTGCGCGAGGTTGAGATCTGCCGCAAGCTGGGCATGGGGTATCATGTGCCTATCGGCTTCAGCTTTGCCATCCTGGCCTATGTCACGCTGGTGATCTTCCGCCCCTTCCTGATGGGTGCGTGGGGGCATGGCTTCCCATACGGGATCTTCAGCCACCTCGATTGGGTGAGCAATACCGGCTACGCGTATCTGCACTTCCACTACAACCCGGCACATATGCTGGCCGTCACGTTGTTCTTCACGACCACGCTGGCGCTGGCGCTGCACGGGGCGCTGATCCTGTCCGCCGCCAACCCCGAAGAGGGGGAACTGGCCAAGACGCCGGATCACGAGGATACGTTCTTCCGTGACTTCATCGGTTATTCGATCGGCACGCTTGGCATTCACCGTCTGGGCTGGCTGCTGGCCATCAATGCGGTGTTCTTCTCCGCCGTGTGCATTATCATCTCTGGTCCCGTCTGGACGTCCGGCTGGCCCGAGTGGTGGAACTGGTGGCTGAACCTGCCGATCTGGGGCGCTGATCCGCTGCCAGTCTATCAATCCGGCTTTGGGGGATAGCGCCATGTTCAATATCGAATATCAAAACATATTCACCCAGGTCCAAGTTCAGGGCAAACCCGAATGGGGCATGGACGACAGCGGTGAGATGATGGCCGAGCGGGGCGGCAAGCCTTGGTTCTCGACCCTCGCAGGTTGGATCGGCAATGCGCAGATCGGACCCATTTACCTCGGCTGGACTGGCATGTTGTCGCTGGCGACGGGCCTGATCTGGTTCGTGATGGTTGGCATCAACATGCTGAGCCAGGTTGGGTTCTCGATCCCTGAGTTCATCCGCCAACTGTTCTGGCTGGCGCTTGAGCCGCCATCGCCGGAATACGGGCTGTCCATGCCGCCGCTGGATGAGGGCGGCTGGTACATCATCGCCAGCTTCTTTCTGTTGGTTTCGGTGATGACATGGCTGCTGCGGAGCTACCTGCTGGCGAAAGAGCACAAGATGGGCAAGCACGTGTTCTGGGCCTTTGCGTCCGCCGTGTGGTTGTTCCTGGTGCTGGGTCTGTTTCGTCCCGTCCTGATGGGATCGTGGAGCGAGGCCGTACCTTACGGTATCTTCCCGCACCTCGACTGGACCACGGCGTTTTCGATCCGCTACGGCAACCTCTACTACAACCCGTTCCACTGTCTTTCGATTGTGTTCCTCTATGGCTCTGTCCTGCTGTTCTGCATGCATGGCGGCACCATTCTGGCCGTGACCCGCTATGGCGGCGACCGCGAGTTGGAGCAGATCTATGACCGTGGCACGGCGACCGAGCGGGCGGCCCTGTTCTGGCGCTGGACCATGGGGTTCAACGCCACGATGGAGGGCATTCACCGCTGGGCCTGGTGGTTTGCGGTGCTGACCCCGATCACGGGTGGTATCGGCATCCTGCTGACCGGCACGGTGGTCGACAACTGGTTCATCTGGGCGCAGGAGCACAACTTTGCCCCCGCCTATGACGGTGCATATGGCTACGAGGACTACGGGTCGTACGAAGCCTTCATCGGGAAGGAGAACTGATCATGCTGCCCAAGTGGTTCAATGAATGGAACAAGGCCAATCCGACCAATGTTTTCGGGCCGGCCATCGCCATCGGCATTGTCGGGAGCGCTGTCTTTGTCGCCGCCTTGTTGGTGACATGGGGCAACCCGGTCCAGACCGAGAGCATGCAGACGGGTCCACGTGGCACGGGCATGTCGGTGCCGGAATACAACGTGGCCCGCAAGGCCGAGGATCCGACGGTGGCGGGCTACAGCTCGGCTCCGCCGGTTGTCCCCGGGGCTGGTGCTGCGCGTGCCGGTGATGTGATCGACAATGCCGAGCCGTTGCTGGCGGACCTGACGCCGGAAAACTACGAGCGTGTCGTGAATGCGATGCGCACGTGGACCGGTATCAGTGTGCTGTTCGATGGCGAGGAGAACTACCAGACGGTCGTCGCGCGGCGCATGATCCAAATGACCCAGAACCTGAACGAGAACTGGGCGGGCCATGTCAACGTGAACGGGGATGCGGGCGTGAACTGCTATACCTGTCACCGCGGTGAGGCCGTGCCCAGCGACATCTGGTTCAATGTCACGCCGGTCAATGAAAACGTCGGCGGCTGGGCTGCGGATCAGAACCGTGCCACGTCGATGAGCTCGTCAACCTCGCTGCCGTCTACGGCGCTCGAAGTCTATCTGACCGACTATGATAGTCTCGTGAACGTGCATGATCTGGAAAGTCGTGTGGCAGGTGTGCCGGGCCTCGACGAAGAGGTTCACACGATCCAGAAGACCGAGATGACCTATTCGCTGATGAACTATTTCGCGAACTCTCTGGGGGTCAATTGCGTGTTCTGCCATAACAGCCGGGCGTTCTATGACACGGCGCAGGTGACGCCGCAGTGGTCCACCGCCCAGCAGGGTCGCCAGATGGTGATCGAGCTGAACCAGGAGTACCTGATCCCGCTCAAGGACACCTATCCGGCCGAACGTCTTGGTCCGATCTATGCCGATGCACCGAAGGCGGGCTGCCGGACGTGTCACAAGGGCTATCAGAAGCCTCTGCAAGGCATGAACATGGTGGCCGATTGGCCTGAACTCGCGTCGACCGAGGCACCTGTTTACGAGTGACGGTCCCGGGCGGGCGATACGCCCGCCTTACCGCGCTCTCGTAAGGCGGAGGTGTCCTCCGCCCACGTGGCGCAAAGAGATGTGGCGGGGGTGGCACGCACCTTCCCCGTGACGCCAGGCGCGGGTCTATGGCTTCCTTGACCCACGCACGGGATCGATGATCCCGGTTCCCTTCCTGTTGGCTACAGGAACCTGGCGTCGTGCTTGAACCCTCAGGCACGACGCCTTTTTGCCCCAGGGATCTGCTTGGCAAGGCAGGTGGGGCGAGTTGAAAGGACGTGCGCAATGACTAAGACACCTCTTCTGGATACCGTGGCTGGCCCCGCTGATTTGAAGCGGTTGAGCGATGCTGAACTGTCCCGATTGGCGGATGAGTTGCGCGGCGACGTGATTGACGCCGTCAGCCGGACGGGTGGACATTTGGGGTCGTCCCTAGGTGTTGTCGAATTGACCGTTGGCATTCACGCTGTCTTTGACACTCCGCGCGACAAGCTGATCTGGGATGTGGGTCACCAGTGTTATCCGCACAAAATCCTGACGGGCCGTCGCCACCGTATGCCGGGTCTGCGCCAAAAGGACGGGATCAGCGGGTTTACAAAGCGGGCGGAGAGCGATTTCGATCCTTTTGGGGCGGCGCATTCCTCCACCTCGATCTCTGCTGCCTTGGGCTTCACCGTGGGCCGCGACATGGGCATGCCGACGGGCGACGCGATTGCCGTGATTGGCGATGGGTCCATCAGCGCAGGCATGGCTTACGAGGCGCTCAACAATGCGGGCCATGAGGGGCGGCGGTTGTTCGTGATCCTGAACGACAACGAGATGTCCATCGCCCCGCCCACCGGCGCCATGAGCACCTATCTGTCGAACCTGTCCCGCAATTCCCCCTTCGCGCCGCTCCATGCCATTGCCGAGGGGATGGAGGCCGCCTTGCCCAAACCCATGCGTGATGGAGCCCGCCGGGCGCGAGAGATGGTGACGGGGGTTGAGAGCCGGGGCACCTTCTTTGAGGAACTGGGATTTGACTATATCGGCCCGATTGATGGGCATGACATGGGGCAGGTGCTTTCGGTGCTGCGGGCTGCGCGGACGCGGGCCACGGGGCCGGTGCTGATCCATGCCTGTACGGTTAAGGGCAAGGGCTATGCTCCCGCCGAGGGGTCGGCGGACAAGTATCACGGTGTGTCCAAGTTCGACGTGGAGACGGGCGAACAGTCGAAGGGCAAGAGCAACGCGCCGTCCTACACGTCTGTCTTTGGAGAGACATTGGCCGATCTGGCGGCGAAGGATCCGACGATTGTGGCCGTGACCGCCGCCATGCCCTCGGGCACCGGGGTCAACAAGATGGCCGACCGCTTTCCGGGGCGCGTTTTTGACGTCGGCATTGCGGAGCAGCATGGCGTGACCTTTGCCGCCGGGATGGCGGCGAGCGGGTTGAAGCCGTTTTGCGCGATCTATTCGACCTTCTTGCAGCGCGGCTATGATCAGGTTGTGCATGACGTGGTGTTGCAGGGTCTGCCTGTGCGCTTTGCCATCGACCGTGCGGGTTTGGTGGGGGCTGATGGGGCCACCCATGCGGGGTCTTTTGACATTGGGTACCTGGCGTCCTTGCCGGGGATCGTGGTGATGGCGGCTGCCGATGAGGCGGAGTTGGTGCATATGGTCACCACCGCCGCCGCCCATGACAGCGGACCGATTGCTTTCCGTTATCCGCGCGGCAATGGGCGTGGGGTCGAGATGCCGGAACAGGGCGAGGTGCTGGAGATCGGCAAGGGTCGGGTGATCCAGGAAGGTTCGGACGTGGCGCTGTTGTCGCTGGGCACGCATCTGGATGCCTGCGAGCGGGCCGCCGCGCGGCTGGAGACGGAGGGGCTGTCGGTGTCCATTGCAGATGCGCGCTTTGCCAAGCCCTTGGACATGGGGATGATCCGCGACCTTGCCGCGCGCCATGAGCTGCTGGTGACGGTGGAGCAGGGGGCGATGGGTGGTTTTGGGGCCATGGTGTTGCAGACCATGGCTGCCGAAGGGCTGCTGGATCAGGGCCTCAAGGTGCGCACGATGCATTTGCCCGACCGGTTCATTGATCAGGCCAGCCCGGATGAAATGTACGAGGATGCCGGTCTGACTGCGGCGGATATTGTGAACACCGTGCGCGATGCCGTGGGGCGGACCGAAAGCAATGTGGTCGACCTGATCGCTGGAGAATGACGCGCTGACGCGCGGCATGATTTTATTCAGGAGGGCCTTTTCAGACCCTCCTGAGACTATGCCTCCGGCAGTGGTATTTTCAGTCAGAAGAAACACGCGCCCGTGCTGCGGCCGCCTGATCAGGCAGGCCGGATTTGTCGTAGATCCCTGCCAGCATGGTGTTGAGCGGAATGCCGTCCGGGTCGAAAGTGCGTCTCATTTCAAGGACTTGTTGCGCCTGTGAGGTGCGGCCAGCACGGATCAGCGCGTCTAGGTGGATTTGTTCGAAGAGGTCGCGTTGCGCGTGGCTGCCGCCGCACTCGGCCAGCCGGGGCAGGGCTTTGCCCAGGAAACGAATGCAGTCGTCGTAGTCTTCGGCGGCATGCGCGGCGATGCCGTGGGCGGCCCAGAGGGCGACGTCGCGCCAGACATGCCAGTCGTGTTTCGTCTCATCCTCCGCACGGGCTTCGATGGCTTTGAGGAGTGTTTCGCCTTCCTCGCGGTGGGTGCGTCCAAGCGCGTAGAGGTATTGCAGGGTGAGGAAAGGGCTGACCGTATCTGCGCCGCGTTTGGCGATGTGATCGGCCACGTCCCGCCAGCGGTTGCCGACATTGATCCCGGCAAATTCGATCCGGGCGAGCAGTGAGACGGCACCAACCTGATCCTGCGAGTAGTCTTTGTTCTGACCCCACACATGGGTGTCGTAGGCGGCCAGCACGTCGTCTGTGCGTCCGGCCGATATATAGAACAGGGCCAGGTGCCACCAGTTGTGGGTGTGCATGAAGCTGTTGAGGTGAGCCCAATGGTGGGCGACAGATTCAAGGAACGCGGTGCCCTCGGCCACCTGTCCGCGGGTGAGGTAGATATGCGCTAGTGCGTGGTGCGCCCACGGTTCGCTTTCGTCCAGCGTCAGGGCGTGGCGTGCGGCGGCTTCGGCGTCATCCAGCAGGTGGCATTCTTCGAATCCGAAGGCGCGCATGCCGTGGGCATAGGCGATATCGGCTGCACCGGGTTGGGCTTTTTCCGCGACGCGCAGCATGGCGGGGAAGTCACCGATGTTGAACGTGTGGTATTGCCCCAGTTTCAGCATCACCATGTCGCGGGGATAGGCGCTGACTGTGGCTTCGCACAGTTCGATGAGTTTGGGGATGTCACCGGCCACGAACAGGCAGGCGGCCTCCACTGCAGCCTCTTCACGTGCGGTGAGGCCTTTGGCGGCCAGCGCGTTGTCGAGAAATGGTTGCGCAAGGCCAGGTGCAGCTGGCGCCTCGAGTAGCATGTAGAGGATCGCGGCATAGGCGTTGGAAAGGCCGTTCTCGGAGTCGGCTTTGGCGGCTTTCAACACATTCACCGCCTTGGTTTGAAAGCTGATGAACCCGTGTACGAAATCGTCGATGCCCTGGCGGGTTGTGTCGTTGTTGCAGGTGATGGGCAGGCCATAGAGGTCTTGCATGGTGCCTCCTTCAGATCGGGTGTTTGGCGGCGTAGGCGCGCAGCAGTTCTGCCACCTGATCGGGCGCGTCCCAGTGGATCGAATGCCCGGCCCCTTCGAGGATGTGGTGCGGCAGGTGGCTGAGTACCGCGAGGATGTGGTCGGGTGGTACGATCAGGTCAAGTGCACCGATCAGGACTTGCGTGGGGCATTGGGGGCTGGCGAGTGCCGTCCTGTCGAACCCGCGCAGGGCGGTGAGCTGGTGTTCCATGGCGTCTGCGGATTGGGCGTGCGGGTAGGCCAGACTGTCGGCCACCGCCTGATCCACTGCCGCCGGGTCGTTGTAGACACGAGGATTGAAGAGCCATGGGAACAAGGCGCGCAGCCATGTGTCCTCGGGTGCGTTGCTGCGCCGGATCGCGATGAGGTTGGCGAACAGGGCTGTGTTGCGCGGCAGGCGCACCGGGGCGGACGCAGCGATGTGGGTCGAGGCCATCCGGTCGGGCACTTCCTGTGCCATGTGCAGGGCGATGATCCCACCCATGGAGTGGCCAATCGTGTGATACCGGTCAAAGCTGAGGTGGGTCATCAGCGCCACTGCGTCCTTGCACATCAGGTCGATGCTGACCGGCGCATTCCATGGGGTGGTTTGCCCCGTTGTGCGGTTGTCAGGAGTGATGCAAGTGAAGTGGTTTTGAAGCAGCGGGATCAGGGGCGTCCAACTGGCATGGTCCGACATGAAGCCCGCAAGCATCAACAGCGGTGGTCCGTTGCCCTTCATCTCGTAGTGCAGGGTGATGTCGTCACGCTCAAATGTCGGCATTGAGCTCTCTCCATGTTGGCAGCAGGTCGCCCGGGGCGGGGGTTGCGGCATAGACACCGCGCGCGATGGCACGGCTAAGGCAAACGGCGGCGGCGTGGCCGATCAATGTCAGGTCCAACGGGGTTGTCATGCGTTTGGCGCTGGTCGAGAGGCTGAATACGAGGTCTCCATCGCCCGGGCTGTGGGCAGGGACGCAGGCGCGCGCGATGCCATCATGGGCGGCAATGGCGACGCGCTGGCATTGCGCCTTGTCGAGTGTTGCGTCGGTCGCAACGATGGCGATCGTGGTGTTGGCCCGTTCCAGCATGGCTGTCAGTTTGCGGCTGTCATGGGTGCGTCCGAGCCCCGATTGTACGTCGGGGCCAAGGCCGCCGAACTCGCCTTCGATCTCGAACGGGGCCGCCCAGAAATGTTTGTCCCCTGGTGTTGTCACGCTGCCCATGGGGTTCGCCGCGACAAGCGCGCCCACGGCGATCCCGCTGTCGAGGGTCAGCGACGCAGTGCCGAGGCCGCCTTTCATCATGGCGGTCATGGCGCCGGTGCCTGCGCCGATAGTGCCGATAGGTGTGCTGTCTGTTGCGGCCTCAAACGCGGCCCGTCCGAGCGCGGGGTAGGGCGTTTCGGTCCAAGTCTGATCGCCCCCGGACAACAGGTCGAAGATGATCGCCCCCGGGACAAGCGGGATGATCGCGTTGCCCACCCGGTAGCCGCGTCCCTTGGCCCGCAGTCCTTCGACCACGCCGGAACATGCGTCGAGGCCAAATGCGCTGCCACCTGACAGCACCAAAGCGTCCACTTGGGCCACCGATTTATCTGGGGCCAGAAGGTCCGTTTCCCGGGTGCCCGGCGCGCCGCCCTGGACCGAGACCGACGCGGTGAAAGCTGTGTCCGCGGTCAGCACAGTGACGCCGGATTTGAGCCTGTCATCTTGCGCGTGGCCGACCTTGAGCCCCTCGATATCGGTAATCGCGTTTTGTGGCCCTGGGGTCATTTTGAATTCGTGCCTCCGGCGGGGATTTTTTGAAACAGGGAAGGAGTGACCCGTTCGCCTTAGATACGAGGTTTCGGTGCGGCTGTGGCTGGATCGCCGGTGTTGGGCACACCCTTGGGTTCGATCAGAAGGACCTTGCATTCGTGCTCCGCGCGGGGGCGGTGGGTGACGCCTTTGGGCACGATAAACAACTCGCCCGCGGCGACCGGATGACTTTGGTCCTCGATGTCCATGACCATTTCACCTTCGAGCACGAGGAAGAAATCGTCGGTGTCGTCGTGGAGGTGAAAGGGAAATTCACCCTGGAATTTCACAACCATGACGTCGTTGTTGTTGTAATCCGCAACAACGTGCGGATCCCAATGGGTGTTGAACCGGGTCAGTTTGGCAGCGAGATTGATTGGATGCATGTGTGGCTCCTGTCTTAGGCCCATCATGCCCGAACCGGGGCTGTCCACAAGGGGGGTACTAAGGGTGTTTGTACGGGTCTGTTCGCCGCTCAGAAAGGTGATAAACCTGTGATGGTATCAGACCCTTTGAAAAGGAACGTACAGAATGATCGCCTATGTCACCATCGGAGTTGACGACATCGCTGGCGCGGAACGTTTCTATTCCGCTTTCTTGCCCGCTCTGGGCTACGGGTTGGAATACTATCATGGGGACCTGAGCTATACTCTGCCAAGGGCGCCGGGACAGTCCTTCGCGCCGCCGGATTTCTATGTCAAATCGCCGTTCGATGGCTCTCCGGCCTCGACCGGGAACGGGACCATGATTGCCTTTGAAGCAGAGGGGCAGCAGCAGGTGCGTGATCTTCATGCCGCCGCCCTGGCGGCAGGTGGTCATGACGAGGGCCAACCGGGGTTCCGTGCCGCCTATGGGCCGCGATTTTACGTGGGCTATCTTCGGGATCCGCAGGGCAACAAGATCGCCCTGTTCTCAAGCAATCCGGATGAACCGGGACGCGACGACTAGTTCCGGTGTCGCTGGGGTCAGATGCAGCGGCCCCCGTCGACTTCCATCGCGACGCCGGTGATCATCGCGGCGGCATCAGAGCAGAGGAACGTGGCAGCGGCCCCCATATCCTGCGGGGTTGAAAACCGGCCCAATGGTATCGTGGACAGGAACTTGGCGCGGGTTTCGGGTGTGTCCACGCCCATGAATGATTTGAGCAGGGGTGTTTCGCCCGCCACGGGGTTGATCGCGTTCACGCGCACGCCGTGAGGCGCAAGCTCGACTGCCATTGCCTTGGTTGCCGTGATCATCCAGCCCTTGGAGGCGTTGTACCAGTTCAACCGGGGCCGGGGGCTGACGCCCGCGGTGGAGGCCACGTTGAGGATCGCGCCGGTCTGCCGTTCCTTGAAATGAGGCACGAGGCTACGAGCGGTGAGGTAGACGGACTTGGCGTTGACGGCCAGCACGCGGTCGAAATCCTCTTCGGTCACATCCTCAAGCGCTTGCGGCAGGTGGGTTATACCTGCGTTGTTCACGAGGATATCGAGCTGGTCGAACGTCTTGAGTGCTTGGTCGGCAAGGGCTTGCACGGATGCGCCATTGGATACATCGACTTCGAAAGCGGTCCCGCCAATGTCTCGCGCAATAGTTTTGGCCCCGTCGCCGTCGATATCGGCGACCATGACCTGCGCTCCTGCGGAGGCAAAAGCGCGTGCAATCCCTTCGCCAAAGCCGCTGGCCCCGCCTGTGACGATGGCCGTTTTGCCCTCAAGCTGCATCTGAAACCTCCGCAATGAAATCTCGCATGAGGGTATAGAACGCCTCTGCCGCGTCAAAGTCGACCGTGTGGCCCGCGTTGTCCAGCAAGTGGTAGCGGGCATTCGGCAGGTGCCGGGCGACTTCAGCGCCGAAAGGGTGGGGCATGATGGGGTCCCGGTCGCCGGAGATGACGAGGGCAGGGCAGGTCACATTGGCAAGCTCGGGGCGGAAGTCGAACCGCCCATGCTCGTTTTTTGGTCCGTTGAAGTGCATGGCGACGGGGTTCTTGACGATCATGCGCGCAACCATGTCCTGATCCAGACCCTTGACGGAATAGAGCGGAAAGCAGGTGTCGAAATAGGCTTGTCTGCGCTCTGGTGTGGGGTCTGACCAGTAGGTGCGCGCGACCTCGCCAGCCTTGGGGCCGCCGATGCGTGTGAACGCGTCGAACACCGCTTCGAAATCCACGTGGGCTGCCGTCACCGACAGAACGAGCCCAGACAGCCGGTCAGGGTGCCGCGTCGCGAAGGATTGCGCGACATAGCCGCCAAAGGACGCGCCATAGATGATGGGTTTGTCGATCCCCAGCACATCGCACAGCCCGGCAACATCATCGCCCCATTGCGCGAGGGTCCATGTTTCGGGATCGCCATCGTCCGACCGCCCGTTTCCGCGATGATCGACATAGACGATCTGGCACAGGTCGTCGAGTTGGCCCAGATGCGGTTTGTAAATCGAATGATCCGCCCCCGGCCCGCCATGCAGGGCGATGAGTGTTGGTTTGTCGCGCATCTTTGTCCCTTCGGGGACAAGGCCTGCGCCCTCGATGTCAACATAAAGCTGGACGCCGTTCACCTCGATCCGCATTACGCCGTTGCCCTCCCTCCGGATTGGTCGAAACAGAACCCGGTGGTGAAGCTGGCCTCGTCCGAGGCGAGCCAGCAGGCCATGGATGCAATCTCGTCCACTGTGCCGAAGCGGCCCATTGGAATTTTGGACTGCATGAAGTCGATATGCTCTTGCGTCATCTGGTCGAAGATGGCCGTACGCACCGCTGCCGGGGCGATGGCGTTGCAGGTCACGCCGCTGGTTGCCAGTTCCTTGCCCAGTGATTTGGTCAGGCCGATGACGCCCGCCTTTGAGGCCGAGTAGGCAGGGGCGTTCGGGTTCCCTTCCTTTCCCGCGATCGAGGCGATGTTGATGATCCTGCCCCATCCCTTGGTCCGCATGATCGGGGCAGCAGCGCGGTTGCAGTAGAAGACAGCGTTCAGGTTCAGGTCATGGACCTTCAGCCAGTCGTCGACGGGGTAGTCCCACGTGGTGGTGTTGGGCCCAGTGATCCCAGCAGAGCAGACGAGGATGTCCGGAGCCGCCTCTTGCATAGCAAGTGCGACGGCGTCGGGATCCGTTACGTCAATTTGGCGACTGTCCATGTCCAACGCCGCAAGGGCATCGGCATTGATGTCCCAGATCTCGACCGTGCCGCCTTCGGCTTTAATCCGGCTTGCAATGCCGTGGCCCAGCCCGGCAGCCCCGCCGGTGATGACAGCTTTGCGGCCCTGAAAGCGGTTTTCGAAGATCATGACATGTCCTTTCCGATTGCCTGGCGGTGCGCGCCGGTTTCAGCCGTGGTGTGCTGCCACGGTTTTCAGGGTTGAGAAGCCATAGAGCGCCTCGAACCCCTTTTCCCGCCCGTGGCCGGATTTGCCGATGCCACCGAATGGCAGTTCAACGCCGCCCCCAGCGCCGTAATTGTTGATGAAAATCTGACCGGAGCGCAGCGCCTTGGCCAGCCGCATCTGACGGGCGCCGTCGCGTGTCCAGACACTGGCGACAAGGCCGTAATCTGTGCTGTTGGCGATGCGCAGAGCGTCTTCTTCGGTGTCGAAGGGGATCAGCACTTGGACCGGGCCAAAGATTTCATCGCGGGCAAGCCTGTGATCTGGGGGCACGTTGTCAAAAAGGGTGGGGAGGACATATGCGCCGCTCTCGGGTGCGTTTTGCAGGCGTCCTTGGGCCGCTATGGTGAGGTTGGCACCTTGCGCGAGGAACCCTTCGACAATCTGTTTCTGACGAGCCGAGATTAGAGGGCCGATGCGGAGGTCATCGAGCGCGGGGCCAACGCTGAGGGTGGCGTAGGCAGAAGACATACGGCTGCGTACCTCCTCGTAAACTCCGCGCTGCACAAGGATGCGGGACGAGGCGGAACAGGTCTGTCCTGCGTTCTGGACTCCCGCATTCACGAGGAAGGGTAAAGCGGCATCCAGATCGGCATCGTCGAACACCAGTTGCGGAGATTTGCCGCCCAGTTCCAGCGTGACCGGCACCACGTTTGCCCCTGCAGCCTGCTGGACCAATGCGCCGGTGCGGACCGAGCCGGTGAAGCTGATATGCTGCACGCCCGGATGAGACGCCAGCGCTGCGCCCGCCTCGGCCCCCAAACCCGGCACCACGTTCAGTGCGCCCTCGGGCAGGCCAGCCTCGGCCGCGATATGCGCAAAGGCGAGGGCGGTCAGGCACGCCTCTTCCGCCGGCTTGAGGACACAAGCGTTGCCCATGGCAAGGGCGGCCCCCACGCTGCGCCCGATGATCTGCATCGGGTAGTTCCACGGCACGATATGCCCGGTCACCCCGTGCGGTTCGCGCAGGGTATAGACGGTGTAGCCTTCCAGATAGGGAATGGTGTCGCCCATCACCTTGTCGGCGGCCCCACCGTAGAATTCCATGTAACGGGCCAGAGCGACGGCATCGGCTCGCGCCTGTGTCAGCGGTTTGCCCACATCCAGCGCTTCGAGCGTCGCGAGGTCGTCGACCCGCTCCAGCACTTTGCGCCCGATATCAGTCAGGATACGCCCCCGTTCGGTGGCCGTCATGCGGCCCCAATCGCCGTCGCGCGCGGCGTGAGCGTCCGTGACAGCTGCATCGATATCCGAGGCTTGCCCACGTGCGATCCGAGCCAGATCGCTGCCGTCCGACGGGTTGATCAGGGGCAGGGTGTCACTGGCAGCGCTCCATGTGCCGCCGATCAGCATGAGGGATGGATCGAACCAAAGCGCGTCTGTCATTGTATGTCCCGGTAGGTGAAGGTGTAGCTATGGCATTGATAAGGCGTCAGCGCCGGTCCCTTTTCAAGGCCATTGATCCCGGGTGCGGTTGTCAGCACCCGGTCCCAGAACCTTGCCGTACCCGTCAAGGTAGCGGCCACTCCGATGCGCCACGGACCAGAGTGCAAAGCGAGGCACAAGACTGCCGCCTGCGCCCCAATTCCACGACTACGGGCGTTTGGCAGCACACAGAACTCGGAAATTTCATGATGGTCGTCGTCACATTTGCGGATCAGGGCAAATCCAGCCCTGCTCTGGTCAGCCTCAATTGCATACACGGCCCGATCCGCATCGTTCCACCAGATGTCAAAACGATCATGTTCAAGCGGACCAAAACCCGGCACCAATTCAGCAAAATAGGGTGCTACGACGGCGTGTAACCACGGCGTATCCGCGCGCGACAAACGGGTGAGCACAACACTCATCACGCTGCCCCGGGCAGAGTTGGAGCGGCATCGATCAGTTGTCGTGTGTAGGAATGTTGCGGATTGGCAAAAACAGCCTCGGTCACACCTTGTTCAACGATCTTTCCCTTCTGCATGACCATCACCCGGTCGGTGATCGTCCGCACGACGCTCAGGTCGTGGCTGATGAACAGGTACGTCAGATCGTACTGGCGGCAGAGGTCCGCAATCAGGTCGAGGATCTGGGCGCGGACGGAGACATCGAGGGCGCTGACCGCCTCGTCAAAGATCACCAGTTCGGGTCGGATGATCAGGGCGCGCGCAATGGCAAGGCGTTGCCGCTGTCCGCCCGAGAATTGATGGGGGTACTTCTGCGCATCATCTGGGGACAGGCCGACATCCGTCAGGGCTGAGGCGATGCGGTCATCGTGATCCCTTGGTGGGCTGTCCAACAGGTGAAAGGGCTCGGTGATCAAACGGGCGACGCGATGGCGGGGGTTAAAGCTGCCGTAAGGGTCCTGAAACACCACCTGCATCTTGCGCCTGACGGACGGGTCGGTGACAGGCGTGCCGTCAAGCGTGATCGACCCGCCCTGCACCGGCTCAAGCCCAAGAATGGCGCGCGTGAGGGTGGACTTGCCGCAGCCGCTTTCCCCCACCAGCCCGATCCTTTCGCCACGCTTGATATCAAAGTTCACCTGGTCCACTGCACGATGTGTCCCCGCGGGGACAAACAGTTGCGTGCGGGGCAGGGTGTAGTCGCGCACGACGTCCTGGACACGTAACAGCGGAGCTTGCTCCGCCCCGGCCGGCAGATTGACGCGGTGGTTGGAGGCAGCCAGCAGGGCTTGGGTATAGGGGTGCTGCGGGTCGGCCAGTAAGGCGGGCGTGTCGCCCGCCTCGACCACTTCACCATGGCGCATGACGACGATCCGGTCCGCCATCTCGGCCACGACAGCAAGGTCGTGGGTGATCATCAGCAGACCCATCCCATCCTCTGCCGCAAGGCGTTTGAGCAAGGTCAGGATCTGCGCCTGCGTGGTGACATCAAGCGCCGTGGTGGGTTCGTCTGCAATCAACAGCTTGGGTCCGCAGGCGATGGCAGTCGCGATGACAACGCGCTGGCGCTGCCCGCCGGACAGCTCGTGCGGGTAGCGCGTGAGCGCAATTGTGTCGAGGCCGACGCGGTCCAACACCTCGCGGGCGCGCGTCGTCGGGTTGAGGTCGGGACGGTGGAGGCGCACGGTTTCTGAGACCTGCGCGCCGATGGTCTGCACCGGGTTCAGCGCGGTCATCGGCTCTTGAAACACCATACCCGCGAGGTCGCCACGAAGGGTGCAAAGCGTGGTTTCGTCCAACTCCAGCATCTCGTGACCGTTGAGAGTGATGGCCCCCGTGGCCTCGGATCGCGCGGGCAGCAATTGCATCACGGCCAGGGCCGTCATCGACTTGCCGGACCCGCTTTCTCCTGTGACGGCGACAACCTCTCCGGGTGCCAATGACAGAGACACATCATGCAGGATCGGTGTGCCCGAAATGGACAAGGAGAGGCCATTGATGGACAGAAGGCTCATACCCGTGCCACCCGCAGTTTCGGATCAAGCGCATCTCGCAATCCGTCCCCCAAAAGGTTCAGGCCAAGCACAGTCAGGATGATCGCCATACCCGGCACCAGTGCCATATGGGGCGCGATACTGACCAGCGTTTGCGCATCCGCGAGCATCCGGCCCCAGCTGGGGGTTGGGGGTTGCGCGCCCAGACCGACATAGGACAGTGCGGCCTCGGCCAATATACCAAGGCTGAACTGGATCGTGGCCTGCACGATAAGCAGGTTCGCGATGTTGGGCAGGATGTGTTCGACGCTGATCCGCGCCGCGCCTTTGCCCGCGACGCGGGCCGCGAGAATGAATTCGCGCGCCCATAGGGGCAAGGCGCCGCCACGCGTGACACGGGCGAAGACGGGGATATTGAAGATACCGATGGCGATGATGGCGTTAATGGCACCTGCCCCGAAGACGGCCGTGATCAGAATGGCGATGACCAGCGACGGAAAGGCAAAGATCAGGTCGTTGCCACGCATGATCACCTCGTCCACCCAACCGCCTTGCCGCGCCGCAGCCCACAGGCCCAGCGGCACGCCCAGCCCGATGCCGATGCCCACTGCGACGCAGGCCACGGCAATGGACGTGCGGGCGCCCACCATGATCATCGAAAACAAATCGCGCCCGAAATGATCGGTGCCAAACCAGTGGATCCCGTTTGGCGTCTGCAGTTTTTCGGGAATGTTCATCGCGCCATGATCGAAGGGCGTCCAGACAAAGGACAGCAGGGCCGCGATCACCATGAGCGCCGACAGTACCCCGCCAAGGATCAATGACCGGTTCATGTGCGGGCCCTCAGCCGTGGATCGACAGCGGCGTAGGCCAGATCGACGACGAAGTTCACAACAATCACCGCAAAGACAAGCAGCATTGTCACGCTCTCCACCACGATCAGGTCGCGGGCCGAGATGCTTTGGAAGATAAGCCGCCCGAGGCCCGGCAAGTAAAACACTTGTTCGATAATGATCCCGCCCGCAAGCAGGAACGAGAATTGCAGGCCGAGGATCGTCAGCACCGGGATCATTGCGTTGCGCAAGCCGTGGCGGCGCAGGGCGGCCCCACGGCTCAGCCCCTTGGCGCGGGCCGTGCGCATGAAGTCTTCGTCCAGCACATCCAGCAGGGATGAGCGCATGACGCGGGCGAGGATGGCGGCCTGCGGCAAAGCAAGGGCGATGGCGGGCAAGGTCAGGGATTTCATGGCTGCGAATACGCCCTTGTCCCAACCTGCAAACCCGCCGGCGCTGAACCAGCGCAGGTTGATGGCAAAGATCAGGACCAGCATCATCGCAAACCAGAAATTCGGGATGGCGATGCCCACCTGGGTTGCGCCCATGACACCCACATCACCCGCTTTGCCCCGGCGGGACGCGGCGTAGATGCCTGCCGGGAAGGCGATGATCGTGGACAAGGTCAGGGCATAGAGCGCAAGCGGCAAGGATACCCAAAGCCGGTCAGCAATCATCTCGGACACTGGCGTGCGGTACTGGTAGGACGTCCCGAAATCGCCCTGCACCATGCCCCCGACCCAGGACAGGTATCGCTGCCATTTCGGTTGATCGAGGCCCAGCTCGGCCCGCAGGGCGGCGAGCGTGTCCTCCTGTGCATTGATGCCCAGCATGAAGGATGCCGGATCGCCGGGCGCCACTTCGATCACTGCAAAGATCAGCAGCGACGCAATGGCGAGGCTGATGAATAGGGATAGAAGCCGTTTGAGAGTGTAGCGCAGCATATGGCTGCGACGTTAGGCGGGCGGATCAGTGCAGGCAAGCACGTCGGTGAGCGCACCGAGATCGCGGGCAAGCGTGGCCATGGCCATCCCCCGGATCGTGGCAACGTAGCAGTCCTGTGACCAGCCACATGTTTGGGTTAGGTTCTCCCAATTCCGGACGGACAAGAGCGTCCATAGCAGGTCGGTGGCCTGCTCCATATCCGTGCCCGGAGGCAGGGTGCCATCTTCGGCCAGCGCCTTGATGGCGGCGGAGCACCCTTCACGCATGTCCTGCATACGGGTGTTCCAGGCCGCGGCCGCTTCGGCATCCGTGTCTGTGACGGCCATGATGGCACGGGCCACGCCATAGATCTTGGGGATGTAGTTGCCCCACGCGGTGACAAAGGCATCCAGCCGTTCAGCGCCAGACCGTGCGCCCCGGCTGGGGGCAAGGCCGGTGTCGATGTTGTTCAGCCGGTCCTGATAACGCGTTGCGGCCACCAGCAGGTCAGTCCGGCTGGGAAAGTGCAGATAGACCGCCTGTCGGCTGATCCCCGTTGCCCGTGCAATGTCGGACATCGTTGGCAGTTTTGCATCGGGCGCTTCCAGCAGCTTGAGAGTGGCCTGCAGGATTTTTGTCGGGGTATCGATCGGGTCACTTGACATGCTGTCAAGAAGCACATAGTTGACACGATGTCAATTTACACAGTGTCAAGCAAACTATGGAGAGTTCACATGACCAAAAAGATTTTCATCTGGGTGGCGCATCCCAAACCCGGATCGCTGAACGCCGCTCTGGCGGAACGCTATGCAACAGGCGCGCGGGCCAACGGTGCGGAGGTTCGGATCATGCATCTGTCGGATATGTCGATCGAAGCCGGCTATGACGCAGATGCGCCGCTGTCGCCTGACGTACAGGCATGGCAGGACAATATCCGCTGGGCAGATCATGTGATGATCGTGCACCCTTATTGGTGGGGCGCGATGCCTGCACAGGCCAAGGCGGTGATGGATGCGGGGCTGCAATCAGGATTTGCCTACAAATATCACGGGCGCGGTCTGGGCTGGGACAAGCTGCTTGAGGGGCGGACGGGTGATGCGATCATCACCGCCGACACCCCACCATGGGTCGACACATTGCTTTACCGCAGTCCGGGCCGCCGCGTGATGCGCAATCAAGTCATGAAGTTCGTCGGTGTGAAGCCCCGCAACGTTGTATTGTTGGGGTCAGTGAAGCTGGCCAAACCTGAAAAGATCGCAAACTGGCTGAATCGGGCAGAAGCAATGGGCGCAGCGGCGGCCTGACCCCCTCGTATTGAATGGCGCGGCGCCTATGTAAGAGCGATGTTACCTCGCCCGGTCTTTATCGGATCAGAAATTTATCGCGGATCATCCTATGGTCCGTGGCACCCGCTGAGGGTGCCGCGGGTCTCGACCGTGATCGACCTGAGCCGGGCCATGGGCTGGCTGCCAAGAGATGCCTATGTTCCAAGCCCGCGCGCCAAGCCGGACACTCTGAAAATCTGGCACACGCCCGACTACATTGCAGCACTTCATGCGGCAGAGAGGGCACAGGCCGTCACCCCGGATGTGCGATTGCGCCATCAGCTTGGCACCTCAAACAATCCGGTTTTTCCCGAGATGTACCGCCGTCCAGCTACGGCCGCGGGTGGGTCCTTATTGGCCGGAGAGTTGCTTGCAGGCGGCGGCGTTGTCTATCACCCGGCGGGCGGAACACATCACGCAATGCCGGATCGGGCGGGCGGATTCTGCTACCTTAACGACCCGGTGCTGGCGATCCTGTCCCTGCGCCGCAATGGTGCGCAACGCATTGCGTATGTCGATATCGATGCGCATCACCCCGACGGGGTCGAGGTGGCCTTCGGCGACAACCCTGACGTGTTGATGATATCGGTCCACGAAGATGGGCTATGGCCGCGCACCGGAACACTGGGGGCAACCGATACCGTGGTGAACCTGCCCGTGCCGCGCAATCTCAACGATGACGAAATGGCACTGATCCGGGATCAGATCATCCTGCCGCGTGTGCAGGCCTTCCGACCAGATGCAATCGTCATTCAATGCGGTGCCGATGGGGTTGAGGAAGACCCGCAAGCGCATCTGTCGTTGTCCAACAACGCGCATTGGGCAATTGTACGCAGCCTTATGGGCCTGGCCCCGCGCCTGCTGGTGCTAGGCGGCGGTGGTTACAACCCATGGTCCGTCGGGCGTCTGTGGACCGGCGTTTGGGCCACGTTGAACGGATATGACATACCCGACCGCGTCACATCCGATGCGGAAGACGTGCTGCGCGCATTGCGCTTTGACGGAAACCGGCGCGGCAAGAACCCGCCAGAGCATTGGTTTATGTCGCTGCAAGATGCTCCACGACATGGACCCATCCGTGACGAGATACGCTCGCGCCTCACTGTGCTCTGATCCATCCTTCATTTCGCCAGACAAACCGCGGGGGAGGCCGCAGGCCGGGGGGCTGGCCCCCATCAGCCCTCTCCGTCGTAATCCGCGTCGCTGACCTGCTCCAGCCATGTGGCTGCTGATCCGTCCTGCATCTCCTGCATGGCGATGTGGGTCATGGCAGTATCCGGCGCGGCACCATGCCAATGCTCGGCATCTGCCGGAATCCAGACGGTGTCACCGGCGCGGATCGGTTGCGGCGCTGCGCCCCGCATACAGATCAACCCGGCCCCTTGGGTCACGTGAAGCGTCTGGCCCAGCGGATGCGTGTGCCATGCAGTTCGGGCACCGGGCGCGAAGTGTACGGACAAAGCGTGCAACCGTGCCGGCGCTTCGGCCGAGATGATCGGATCCTGCCACACGTCGCCGGTGAAATAGTTCGGGTTCGCGCGCTGGCTTGGGCGGCTGCCCGCCCTGTGCAGGATCATTCCGCCCAACTCACGCCCGTGAGGTCTGTGGCCTGCGTGGGCAGGTTTGCCCAAAGACCCCGCACCTCGGCCTTGGCAACCGACAGCTGTGCCAGCTGGAACAGGTAGCCATTGACCGCATCATTCGCGATCATCTCTTGCGCCTTGGCCATCAGGTTCGTGCGCTTGTCTGGGTCCGTGGTGCTGTTCAGCGTGCCAATCAGTTCCTGGAATGCCGGGTTGTCGTATTGGAAGTAGTAGTCGGGATTGGCGTAAATCCCGATGTCCATCGGCTCGGTATGGCTGACGATGGTCAGGCCGAAATTCTTGCCCCGAAACACGGTTTCCAGCCATTGCGCCCATTCAACATTGATGATCTCGGCCTTGATGCCAACATCGGCCAGTTGCGCGGCGATGATCTCGCCCCCACGACGGGCGTAAGATGGGGGCGGCAGGTGCAACGTGGTTTCAAACCCGCCTTCCATCCCGGCCTCGGCCAGAAGGGCGCGGGCCTTTTCAGGATCAAAGGCAGACCCACCTGTCAGATCGACGTAAGCGGGGTTGTGCGGCGCAAAGTGCGTCCCGATCGGGGTGCCATAGCCGAACATGGCCCCGTCGATGATGGCTTGACGGTCGATGGCGTGGGCTAAGGCCTGCCGCACACGCAGATCGTCAAAGGGGGGCTGCGCGTTGTTGGTCGAAAGGATCGTCTCGCCTTCGGTTGACCCGACCAGCACCTGAAAGCGTGGATCGGCTTCGAATTGCGGCAGGTTCTCGGGCGCGGGGAAGCCGGTGAATACGTCCACATCCTCTGCCATCACGGCAGCAAAGGCGGCCGTTGGGTCCGAGATGAATTTGAACGTGGCTTCGGTCAGCGCGGGCGCATCACCCCAATACCCGTCATATTGGCTGATGCGGATGCTGTCGCCTTGCGTCCAGCTTTCGAACTTGAACGGGCCAGTGCCCACGGGTTGCTGCTTGATATTCTCGATGCTTTCCGGGGCCACGATCACCGCATCGCCCCACGCAAGGTTGAAAAGCAGGTTGCCATTGGGCTCGCTCAGCGTCATGCGCACGGTTTGTGGGTCGACCACCTCGACCGAGGCAATGGCCGCATAAAGCGCCTTTTGTGCATTGGCGCTGTCTTCTGCAAGGATGCGGTCGAAGGTGAATTTCACATCTTCGGCGTCCATAGCGGTGCCGTCATGGAAGGTAACGTCGTCGCGCAGGGTAAACGTATAGGTCAGCCCGTCATCCGAGATTTCCCAGCTTGCCGCCAGGCCCGGCACAACCGACCCATCGCCCATAAAGCGCGTCAGACCCTCGAACACGTTGGAATACAACACTTGATCAATCGCACCCGCTGCGGCCGAGGTGGGGTCAAGGTGCGGGGGTTCCAATTGCATGGCCACGGTGATGTCTGTTTTTGCCCAGGCCCCCGTCGCGGCAAAGGCGATGGCAGCAGTGGTCATCATCAGTCGGTTGAACATGGCGGTCTCCCCATCGGTGCGGTTTCCCCCAGCTTTCCCGCAAACCGGGCACCGTGCAAGCCTTCTGTGCCTTTGACCCGTTTCTTGCGGGATGTGCCGCCGCGCCGACGCCTGCGCAGGAAACGGGTCGGCGCATCATCACGAGGTGCGTAGAGCGGGCGCATGAACACAGATCTGCGAAAGGCAAAAACATGCGACTGAAGGACAAGACGTTCATTGTAACCGGTGCAAGCAGCGGGATCGGCGCGGCGGCAGCCCGGCTGTTTGCGCAGGAAGGCGCAAACGTGGTTCTGGGTGCCCGACGGGCCGATACGTTGCGGCAGATTGCAGGCGAAATCGAAGCCTCTGGCGGGCGCGCTGCCTATGTTGCCGGAGATGTGGGTGATCCATCTGTTGCCAGTGCACTTGTCGATACGGCCATGGCGCAATTTGGCGGGCTGGATGGTGCGTTCAACAATGCAGGCATGGTGGGGGACATGGGTCCGGTCACGGACATGACGGATCAGACATGGTCCGATGTCATCCAGACCAATCTGACAAGCGCATTCCTGTCGGCCCGCGCCCAAATCCCCGCGCTGGTCAAGCGGGGTGGCGGCGCTTTGGTGTTCACGGGCTCATTTGTCGGGGTCAGCAACGGTGGTATGCCCGGCATGGCGGCCTATGCCGCGTCCAAGGCCGGGTTGATGGGTCTTGTCCAATCGCTGGCCATCGACTGGGCCGGGCAGGGCATCAGGGTGAATGCGGTTTTGCCCGGTGGCACACGCACGGCGATGGCGGGTGACGACCCTAACACCATCGACTTCGTGGCGGGATTGCACCCGATGAAACGGCTGGCGGACCCGGAGGAAATTGCGCGCGCCGCCCTTTTCCTGCTGTCTGATGAGGCGTCCTTTGTCACCGGTGCGCCGTTGATCGCAGATGGTGGCATCTCCGTGCGTATGCTGTGACGTCACGGCCCGGGGTGGTGACATTGCGGCCCCGGGCCTGCTATGGGCGCGCAACGACATTATGCGAAGGACATGGACATGAGCGCCACAGCCCGCAAAACAGCCCCTTTGCCCGACGATATCCGGGCCATGAAAGGGGGCACGCCGATTGTCAGCCTGACGGCTTATACCACCCCCATGGCACAGATGATGGACGCGCATTGCGACTTTGTCCTCGTGGGCGACAGCGTGGGCATGGTGCTGCACGGGCTGCCTTCGACCCTTGGCGTAACGATGGACATGATGGTGATGCACGGCAAGGCAGTCGCGCGCGGTCTGACATCCGCCATGATGGTGATCGATATGCCCTTTGGCAGCTACGAAGAAGGGCCGGAACAGGCATTTCGCAACGCCGCGCGACTTATGGCCGAGACAGCGGCAGGCGCTGTGAAGCTGGAAGGCGGCGTGGCGATGGCCGACACCATCGCGTTTCTTGTTGCGCGCGGTATTCCAGTCATGGCGCATATCGGTCTGACACCGCAGTCGATCAACACGCTGGGTGGCTACAAGGTACAGGGCCGGGGCGACGCGGCTGCTACTCTGATGGCGGATGCCAAGGCGGTGGCGGAGGCTGGTGCCTTTGCCGCCGTGCTTGAGAAGGTGCCGGAAAATCTTGCCAACGACATCACGGGCGCGGTTGATATCCCAACCATCGGGATTGGTGCGTCGGCCGGATGCGATGGGCAAATCCTTGTTGTCGACGACATGCTGGGCCTCTTCACCGCCTTCAAGGCCAAGTTCGTGAAACGTTATGCGGAATTGGGAGTGGATGGCGAAGCCGCCATCGCGGCCTATGCCGAGGATGTGCGCGCGCGACGCTTTCCCGGGCCGGAACACGTGTTTGCCGACGCAGTGCCCGGAGCCAAGACATGACAGCACCAATCGTGTGCACCTTGGCCGAGCTGCGCGAGATGACCCGCGGGTGGCAGAGGGCCGAAGAAACAATTGGCGTTGTCCCCACCATGGGCGCGCTGCATGATGGCCATCTGAGCCTTGTGGCGCGGGCCAAGGAGATGTCGGACCGGGTGATCGTCACGATCTTTGTGAACCCCAAGCAGTTCAACAATCCGGAAGATCTTGAGAACTATCCGCGCACAGAACACGAGGATGCGCGCAAGCTGGAACGCTTTGCTGTCGATGCGATCTATGTCCCTGATGGACCGCAAATGTACCCGGACGGGTTTGCGACAAACATCAGCGTCGATGGCCTGACCAACGTGCTGTGCGGCGCGCATCGACCCGGGCACTTTGACGGGGTGGCAACGGTGGTGACCAAGCTGTTCACCCAGACCTCGGCCGATTTGGCGTTCTTTGGCGAGAAAGACTTTCAGCAATTGCAGGTGGTGCGGCGACTGGCCCGCGATCTGGATCTGGGGGTTGAGGTGGTGGGCTGCCCGACCATCCGCGAGATCGACGGGCTGGCGATGTCATCCCGCAACCTGCTTTTGTCCGATCAGGCCCGCAGCCGGGCTGCTGCGTTGAACGATGTGATGGAGACCATGGTCGAAGCACTGGGGCAGGGCGCAACGATCACCGACCTGCTGCCGGATGCACAGGCGCGGCTTGCGGCAGCCGGATTTGGCGACATCGACTACCTGGAAATGCGGACAAATGACACGCTGACACTGATTGAACAGGCCACTGAACCCGCCCGCCTTTTTGCGGCAGCCTACATGGCCGGGGTGCGATTGATCGACAATATAGATGTGCCGATGATCGCCAAGCGGTGACTAGTCTTCGAGTTTCGACAGCCGCGCGCGAAACCAGGCTTCGAGCGCGGATTGCGACATGACCCCAGTCACCACGTCGACCACCACGTCATCGATCCGATCCCCGGCATGGATGGCTAGATCGTAGCCACTGTTCAGGCACAGCACTTCGGTCGTCAGCCAGGCAGTGCGCTTGTTCGCGTCGTTGAACCCATGAGAGGTCGCCAAACCGTGCAACAAGGCTGCGGCCTTCTTGTGGATGGGCAGGTGATAGCCGTGATAGGGACGGCCAATCGCGCCAAGGACGCTGTCGAGATTGCAGATACCCGGCAGTCCGCCAAACGCCTCAAGCGATTGCTCGTGCGCTTCGAGAACGTCACCAAGCTTGATACGATAGTGCCGCTTACCGATTGGCCAGCCGCTGCAGGGCGTCCCTGTTCTTGCTGATCGAACTGCGCACGACTTTGGGAGTCTTCTTGCCCGAGGCGTGCTCGGACGTGTCCCCGCCTTCCTTACGGATGGTGAACCTTCCGGTGCGTGCACTGCGGGCAACGGTTGCGCTGTTTGTCTTGGCCATATCTACGGTGTCCTTCTGCACCAGAAAATGCACATGCCCTGCCAACATATCAAGGGATCAAAATCCACACAGTTCCCATGTGGTTTGGATGACGTTTGAAAATACCGGGCATTCAAGGGTTGAGAAATGTCAAAGCTTACCCAATGGAACCTTGAGCGCCATGTCCCCTTCGTCATCACGCGGGATTTCACCGGCGCGCATGTTCACCTGCAGCGCAGGGATGATCAGGCTGGGCATGGCAAGCTGTTTGTCACGCTCCGTTCGAAACTTGATAAAGTCCTCGCGCGTCTTGCCGCCGCCCACGTGAATGTTCTTGTCCCGCTCTTCCGCAACCGTCGTTTCCCACGCGATGGAGCGCCCACCGGGGCCGTAATCGTGGCAGATAAACAGGCGCATCGCATCGGGCAGGGCCAGAACCCGCATGATGCTGTCGTAAAGCTGACCAGCGTCCCCGCCCGGGAAATCCGCCCGGGCCGACCCGCCATCCGGCATGAACAACGTGTCACCGACAAAAGCGGCGTCGCCCATCACATGCACCATGCAGGCCGGGGTATGGCCGGGCGTGTGCATGGCAAAGCAGGTCATTGCACCAACATCGTAGCTGTCGCCGTTTTCGAACAAGGCGTCAAATTGTGAGCCATCGCGCTGGAACTCGGTGCCTTCATTGAACACCTTGCCAAAGGTGTCCTGCACATCCGTGATCTTGGCGCCAATGCCGATCTTGCCGCCCAAAGCCTGCTGGATGTAGGGCGCCCCCGACAGGTGATCGGCGTGCACATGGGTTTCGATGATCCAGTCGAGCTGAAGGTCATTAGAGCGGATATGGGCGATGATCTTGTCGGCGCCATCGAAGTTCAAAGCGCCGGCGGCATAGTCAATGTCCATGACTGCATCGATTACCGCGCAAGCCCGCCCGTTTGGTTCCTGCACCACATATGAAATCGTATTCGATCGCTCGTCAAAGAACGGGGTGACTGTCGGGTGACAACTCATATCCGGGGTCATGCCGTGTCCTCCTTTTCGACGGGGCCGCCTTGCGCTTCCCAGGTCGAAAACCCTTCGCGCAGGTGTGCTGCCTCAAATCCCATGTCCTGTAATGTGGCAACGGTCAGTGCCGATCGCCAGCCCGAGGCGCAATGAAACAGGTATGTTTTGTCGGCCTGACCAAACACGTCCTTGAAATAGAGGCTGTCGGGATCGACCCAGAACTCGATCATGCCGCGCGGCGCATGGACCGATCCGGGGATGTATCCGCTGCGCTGACGTTCGCGGATGTCCCGGATATCGACGATAACAACCTCAGGATCATCCACTGACTTGATGGCGTCCACCGTTTCAACTTCTTTGATGCGCGCGCGCGCATCGGCAACCATTTGGGCGGCAGTTGTCTTCAGGGCCATTGGCACCTCCGTTTGAGTGTGAGAAGTGTGCCAGCAGGATTTTGTCACAGCAAGGCCGCAGGTATATCCTGTAATCTTGATTATGTGATTTTTTGACCTTCTAGGATGCTCAATTCCTGTTCTGGTCGCCTGAAGTACAGAGAAAAGGATCCACCATGGGCTTTGTCATACCGCTTCCACAGCAGGCTTCTGTCGCCGTTGCGGGGTCAGACGACCGCTTCCCGATCCGCCGCATCTTTTGCGTGGGTCGGAACTATGCCGCCCATGCGCGCGAGATGGGCAAGGATCCCGACCGTGAGCCACCGTTCTTCTTTACCAAACCAGCGGACGCCGTTGTCGACAGTCCGTGCATCATTCCATATCCGCCACTGACGGTCGATCTGCATCACGAGATCGAACTGGTCATCGCCATCGGTGCCGGAGGTGCAAACATCCCAACCGATGCCGTCATGGATCACATCTGGGGCGCCGGTGTGGGCATCGACATGACCCGCCGTGATCTACAGGCCGAAGCCAAGAAAATGGGCCGCCCATGGGACTGGGCAAAGGCATTCGATTTTTCGGCGCCCATGTCGCCGCTTGTGCCGTTGGCGGATGTACCGAGCGTGAGTGCGGGACGTATCTGGCTCGCCGTGAACGGAGAAGTAAGGCAAGACGCAGACATTTCGGACCTGATCTGGCCTGTCCGGGATCACGTGGCTTACCTGTCGCAAGCGGTGACCTTGGCTCCGGGAGACTTGATCATGACCGGCACACCAGCTGGCGTTGGTGCTGTCAAAACTGGCGAAGTGATGACCGGCGGTGTCGACGGGATCGCGGAGATCGAGGTGACCGTCGGGCCGCAAGGCTAAAGCGCGGCCAACACTTCTTCTAAACTGCGGCGTGCGCCGGTTTGAAGATACTCCATGGCGCGCAAGGACGCTTCATGCGCCTCCAGACTTGATCCGGCAACACAGTCTTCGATCACGCGACAGAAGTAGTCGTGCTGGTGTCCGTCGACGAATGTGTAATGCACACAGACATCCGTCAGCCCACCGACCAACAGCAAAGTGTCGACCTTGAGCCCTTTGAGCAGGATCTCGAAATCCGTTCCGAAAAAGGCTGAATAGCGCCGTTTCCGGATCACGTAGTCATCCGACCGAACATCCATTTCCTTCACCGCAAGGGCTGTGGCCGGGTTGTCTTCGAGGCAATGTACGTCTTCGTCCCCATCCAACTCCCGACCAAAATCAACCATCGAGGGGTGGTGAACTTCCTGGATGAAGATGACCGGCACTCCGGCAGCACGGGCCGCATCAATGGCCGTGCGGGCCGCCAGCATCCGGTCCTTATAGCCAGGCATGTTATCGATCGACCGGACTTCAATGTCGTCAATGAAGGTACTCGTCTGAATGTCGATAACGATCAAAGCCGCACGCCCTTCGATCAAGGCCCGCCGCGTCTTGCTCGTATTTGCCATCAAACAGCCTGTGTCGCGTCGATGGCACGTTTCCAGCGCGCATATCCCGCTTCGCGGTCACCTTCAGACATCGCAGGATCAAAACGGGCTTCGCGTGCCCAAGTCGCAGCGAAACCTTCGGTATCAGGGTAAATCCCGGCCCGCATTCCAGCCAACCACGCAGCGCCTAAAGCGGTTGTTTCAACCCCAGCCGGGCGATCCACGGGCGCCCCCAGCATATCCGACAGGAACTGCATTGCCCAATCATTGGCGCTCAGCCCACCGTCAACGCGCAGGACGGCATCGCCGGCATCCGGCCAGTCCGCACGCATCGCTTCCCAAAGATCGCGGGTCTGGAAGCCGATGCTCTCCAATGCCGCGCGCGCCATGTCGGCAGGCCCCGTATCCCGGGTCAGGCCAAAGGTGGCCCCGCGGCAATCCGGGTTCCAATACGGGGCACCCAGACCGGTGAAGGCCGGCACCAGCGTTACGTTCCCGCTGCCCTTCTCGGCCAGCGCCTGAGTTTCGGCTGCACTGGCAATGATGCCCAACCCGTCACGCAGCCACTGCACCACGGCGCCGGCGATAAAGATCGATCCTTCCAGCGCGTAGGTCGGCTTGCCACCCAGCTGATAGGCCACGGTGGTTAGCAAACGGTTGTTCGATGTCACCGGCGCATCGCCCGTGTTCAGCAGCGCAAAGCAGCCCGTGCCATAGGTCGATTTCAGCATCCCCGGCTCGAAACAGGCCTGTCCGATTGTCGCCGCCTGCTGGTCGCCCGCCACGCCATAAATCGGCGTCTCGCCACCCAGCAAATCCGTCACGCCAAAGTTAGATGCGCAATCGCGCACCTCGGGCAGCATCTCCATCGGAATGTCGAGCATGGCGCACATCTCGGGGCTCCAGGCGCCCTTGTGGATGTCATAGAGCATCGTGCGCGCGGCATTGGTCGCGTCCGTGACATGGGCGGTGCGGCCCGTCATGTGCCAGATCAGGAAGCTGTCGACCGTGCCAAACAGCAGCTTGCCCGCCTTGGCCCGATCCCGTGATCCTTCATGCTGATCAAGGATCCACTTCACCTTGGTGGCCGAGAAATATGGGTCAAGAAGCAGGCCCGTGATCGCAGTCACCTGATCGCCATGCCCGTCGGCCCGCAATCCTTCGCACATCTGTGCCGTGCGGCGGTCCTGCCAGACAATGGCGTTGTGCAAAGGCTCACCTGTTTCGGCATCCCAGATCACGGTTGTTTCGCGCTGGTTGGTGATGCCGATGGCAGCTATGTCCCCTGCCCCAAGACCCGCCTTGTCCATGGCCGCCTTGCACGTCGATTGCACAGTGGCCCACAGATCAGCGGGTTCGTGTTCCACCCACCCACTGTTCGGGAAATGCTGCGTGAACTCTTCCTGCGCCGAGGCAACAGGCTGCATGCCCCCGTCAAACACAATCGCACGCGAGGACGTCGTTCCCTGATCAATGGCAAGAATATGGGTCATGCAGCGTTTTCCTTCATCCAATCGTCTACGGCAGCGCGCTCTTCCGCGCTCAGGCGCAAACCAAGTTTGGTCCGCCGCCACAATGCATCATCACCCGCCACCGCGTATTCGCGGGTCATCATCCATTTGAGTTCGGCACCGGTCAACGTGGCACCGAAAGAGGGCCCAAGATCCTCTGCCGATTTGCCGTCGCCCAGCACGTCCCACGATTCGGTGCCGTATGCCCGGATCAAACGCGCCGCCCATTTCTGGTCGAGGAACGGGTAGTCGGCCATCAGCTTCGATGTCAGTGACCCAACTTCGGCAACCTTGAAATCCCCGCCCGGCAAAGCCACACCAGCGGTCCATGCCTCGCCCAATCCCATCTTGGCCAGCGCCTTCTCTGCCAGCTTGCGATAGGTGGTGATCTTGCCGCCAAACACGCTCAGCACGGGTGGGCCGTTGTCATCCAGTGCCAGCACGTAATCCCGCGTCGCCGCCGTGGCCGAGGATGCGCCATCGTCATAGAGAGGGCGCACACCGGAATAGGTCCAGACAACATCTTCGGGCGTCACCGGCTTTTCGAAATACTCGGTGGCGAAGGCGCACAGGTAGTCGCGTTCTTCATCGGTGATCGTGGGTTTTGTGTCCGCATCCGTATGTTCGGCATCAGTGGTGCCAATCAGGGTGAAGTCCTGCTCATAGGGAATGGCAAAGATGATCCGCCCATCAGTGCCTTGGAAGAAATACGCCTTGTCATGGTCATAGAGCCGTTTGGTCACGATGTGCGAACCGCGCACCAGCCGGATGTTATGCTGCGAGTTTTGCCGCATCACACCGGTCAGAATGTCGGCCACCCAAGGGCCACCCGCATTGACCAGGGCCTTGGCGCGGTAGGTTTCCTTCTCGGTTTCGATCCGCCACGTGTCGCCGTCCCGTGTGGCCTGTTTGACCGCACAGCGGGTCAGGATCGTGGCACCCCGCGCTTCGGCATCGCGGGCATTCAGCATGACCAGTCGTGAATCCTCGACCCAGCAATCACTATATTCATAGGCCATCTTGAACCGTGACTTCAGGTCCTTGCCCTCGGGCGCGGTGGTCAGGTCCAGCGTCTTGGTGCCCGGCAGGATCTCCCGACCGCCCAGATTGTCATAGAGAAACAGGCCCAAGCGGACGAGCCATGCGGGCCGCCGCCCCTTCTCGATCCAAGGCATGGTCATACGCAGCAAACGCGAGGTTGGCGTGTCGCTGTCGAACCGCATGTCGGGGGCGTAGGGCAGGACAAAACGCATGGGCCAGCTGATATGCGGCATCGCCTTGAGCAGCACCTCGCGCTCTTTCAAGGCTGACTTCACCAGCCCGAACTCGAAGAATTCGAGATAACGCAGACCACCATGAAACAGCTTGGTTGACGCGGACGAGGTTGCACCCCCCAGATCGCCAGCCTCGGCCAAGGCAACACTCAGGCCACGGCCCGACGCGTCACGGGCAATCCCGGCGCCATTGATGCCGCCACCAATCACAAACAGATCATAGATTTTGTCGTCCGACACGCCCGCGTCCTCCGGATAGGTACGGAGTCCTCTTAAAACCATAGTAGGCAGTGATCAATCGTTAGCGTTAACGTTGTGGCGTGATGTCCTTGAGACCCAACAGAACGGCCGCCCCGATCATGAGGCCGCCGCACACCCGGTTGATGGCCGTCATGGATCGCTGTGCAAAACGGGCGGCCACCCGGTCCCCGGCCCAGCCCCACAAGAGCAGGGTGGCCCCGTCCACGATCAGATAGGTGGCGCCAAGGATGACCAGCTGCGGCAGGATCGACGCTTCAACGGTAATGAACTGAGGGAACAGGGCGGCAAAGAAAACAACGGCAAACGGGTTTGTCATCGAGGTTATGAACCCAAGACGAAAAAGTCGCATAGGATGGGCAGCGGCATCCGCACGCCCCCGCGCACCCTCGCCACGGGACATCATCATACGCAGCCCGATCCAGACCAGATATGCCACCCCCAACCACTTGACGACGGTAAAGGCCGCGGCTGACGTGGCGATGACAGCAGCAAGACCAAACGCGGCGGCCGTCATCTGGATCACATTGGCGCTCAGATCACCGGCAATCACCCAGATCGAGCGGGGCAGCCCGTGCTTCATCGCATTTGCAATGATAAGAAGCTGGCTTGTGTCCGGCGGAGTTGCAAAGAACACCGCAACAGCCGCGAGGTACAAAAGGTAAATCTCGGCACTCACACTCGAGCGGCCTGTACCAGATCGGCGCCAAAGATCGTATCAGCGTGCTCAGCCAGATAAATCCGCAGCCATGGGGTGAAACGATCTGGATGACGGGCCACCATTGCCATCAGGTCATGATAGTCGACCCATTCATACGCCATGACTTCATCCGGGTTCGGCGCAACGCGTAGATCGCCCCGGGCGTGACCCAGATAGACCTCGACCACTTCATGCTCAATCAACCCATCGCCCACATCGGCACGGTATTCCAGATGGTGGCGATGCTCGAGCGGCACGCCAGTCACGCCCAACTCTTCGTTCAGGCGGCGGGCTGCGCATACAGAAGGCGCTTCGTCCCATTCGGGATGCGTGCAACAGGTGTTCGCCCATAGGCCCGGCGTGTGATACTTGCCCATCGCGCGTTGCTGCAACAGCACCTCAGTGCCCCGGACAACAAAGACCGACACGGCCTTGTGCTTCAGCCCGCGCTGATGCGCCTCCAGTTTTTCCACCGGGGTCAACGCGCCGTCGACCCAGGCAGGGATCATGATCGTCATACGTGGTTCGCCTTCACCAGACCGGTCAAATGAGCAAGGTTTTTGACCCCAATCTTCAGGTGCGCCATCGGGTGTGCCTTGACCAGCTTCTTGTTCATATACGCTTCGAACGTCAGACGCTGCACATCTATGTCGTGACAAAGTGACACAAAGCGTTCGCGCCGATCATCACTGCGATAATAGGCGTTCTGCATCGACGCCAGAACCCGGAACACGGTCTTGTGCTCGCGCATGAACAACTTGCGCGCCAGTTTCAGGTCCTTGGCCCGGCCCGACGCAAGCGTCGCCGCACAAGCCGTCGCAGCAACCCGGCCCCCGACCATCGCATAATAGATGCCCTCGCCCGAGGATGGGGCAACGACACCAGCCGCGTCTCCGGCCAGCACAACATCCTTGCCATTGTCCCACCGATCCATCGGCTTCAGCGGAATGGGCGCGCCTTCCTTGCGCAATGTCTCGCACCCGTCCAGACCGGATGCCACGCGCAGTGCCGCCGTGGCTTCCTTGAGGTTCACGGATGACTGTTCCGACCCCATTCCGACGCTTGTTGTACCGCCATGAGGAAACACCCAGCCATAGAAATCAGGCGATATGGATCCGTCATAGATCACGTCACAGCGCATCGGATCATAGGTATCCGTCGCCTCTGGGGCCTTGATGATCTCGTGATAGGCAAAGACAAGCGGCACCTTGTCTGCGCCCTCAACCTCGGCCTGCCCCACGCGGGACTTGGCCCCATCGGCCCCGATCACCAGTTTGCAGGGCAGTTCGCGATGCTCCTGCGTTTCCTTGTCGCGGTAGATCACCACGGGGCTTCCATCGGGTCGGTCGATACGGACAAAGGTACCGGTAAAATACGCGGCTCCCGCATCAACGGCGCGCTGGCGCAGGAATGGATCGAAATCCTTGCGATCCACCATGCCGACAAAGCCGTTCTCAATCGGAATATCGACGCGGCGACCCGTCGGGGAAATCATGCGGGCTGTCGTGACCTTGGTCAGCAATTGCTCTTCCCCGATATGAAAGTCCTGCATCAGCCGGGGCGGAATCGCCCCGCCACAGGGTTTGATCCGCCCCTCGCGGTCCAGCAGGGCAACGGAATGGCCCGACCGCACCAGATCCTCGGCTGCGGTGGCCCCGGACGGTCCCCCGCCCACAACAACGACGTCATACATTGTATTACTCCCCCGGAACCAAGGTTGCATCAGTGGTCTCTGTCGCCCGCATCACGCGGGACGCGACCAGGGCGGCGCACAGGAACAGGGCCGCCTCGAATGTGAAAACCGTGCCGTAAGCCGCGGCATCGAGCAGGATCAGGCGGGTCAGGTCCAGCATGCCTGTCGCCACCAAACCCGCCAGTCCGGCGGCGATGGCCTGAGCTGCGCCAAAGACCCCCATGCGGGTGCCCGTGTTGCGCGCATGCGCTGCGGCCAACTGCATCATCGATCCAACAGCCCCAACGACAAACAGCCCATTGCCCAGACCCAGAACAACCGTGGACGGGACCAGCGGCAGACCGGTGCCCAGACCCAACAGACCAAACGCCGACAGCACACAGCCGGTCACCGCCCAGAACCGCAAACTGCCAATCCGCAGATGCGACAGGACCCCCGCCGCGATCATCCCCATCAGGGCAGCCCCATCCTTGCCCCCCGACAGCTTGATGCTGTCCTCGGGGCTCAGCCCGTGGACATGCCCGGCAAAGGGCTCAAAAATCAGCTCGGACAGATAGAACGCCAGTATTGATAGGAACACGAATCCCGTGAAACGGCGCGCCACCGGATCGGCCCAGGTGCGTTTCAACGCCACAACAAGGGGCGTGTCATCCGGCGTATGTTCAAACTCGGCATGGCTTTCCACACCGATCGTCGCAAGGACACACAGCAAAAACGCCACGGCGCACACCGCCGCCACCACCCAAACCAACCGATCCGGGCTGTAAGGCTCCAACGCAATGCCGGTCCCGACAGAGGCAAAGATGGCGCCCGCGATCAGCAAGAGCCATGCGAGCGTCGCCCCTGCCCCTTTTCGTGGCCCGGTCACGCAGGCCAGCAAGGCAAGGAAAGATGTGCCTGCCGCTCCGATCCCAAGGCCAATCGCGGCATAGGACAAAAGCCAAACCGCCAGCGCCAAGGGTACCGAGGTCTCGGCAATCAATATGCCCCACGCCGCACCGGTCACGCCCAAGGCAACAACTGCAATTCCGCCAAGGATGAAGGGAGTCCGACCGCCTTTCACATCTGACCGATGACCCCAGACAGGTCGGGTCAGTTGCACACCGTAATGCAGGGCAACCAGCAGACCGGGCAGCAGCGCGGGCAAGGCCAGCTCCACCGTCATCAACCGATTGAACAGGTTCACAGGCAGCGCGGCCAGCCCACCGATGGCGGCATTGACCAGGCACAGACGCACCAACATGCCCCAACCGGCGATCATGCCAGCCCCCGCAATGCAAAGGCGGCAACCATCATACCGGACACATACAACAGCACACCGGTGCCGTTGTACCAGGGCGCCTTCGCCTTGGGGTCGCGGAACATGATGCGCATGGCCCAAAACTGTAGCACCAGCACCAGTGCAACCCCAGCCGCGTGGGCGGGCCGGTCCCAAAGGGCCAACAGCGCAATCACAACAGCCTGGGGTGCGGCCATCACGGCGCAGGCCACCTGTGCCGCGCGCCTCGGACCCAAGGTGACAGGCAGGGAATTGACCCCCATCTGCCGGTCGCCTTCCAGTGCCTTGAAATCATTCAGGGTCATAATGCCATGCGCGCCCACCCCGTAGAGGAGCGCCACCAGCAACACCTCGCCGCGCGGTGCACCCGCACTCAGCACGGCAGCACCGGTGATCCACGGCAATGTTTCATAGCTCAGACCAACAAGGCCCGGACCCCACCAGCCCGACCGCTTCAGGCGGACGGGTTCAGCCGAATAGGCCCACGCAGCCACCACGCCAGCTATGGTCGCGGCAAAGCCCCAGGGTCCCAATTGCCAGCCGACAAACAAGGACAGCGCCGACATGGCCAAGGCGATCCAAAGCCCCCACCGCCCCGGGATACGGCCCGACGGGATCGGGCGACCAGGTTCGTTAATGGCGTCCACGTGACGGTCGCACCAGTCATTCGCGGCTTGGCTCATCCCACATACGATCGGGCCCGCCAGAAGCACGCCCAGCAAAACCAGATACCACTGCCCCACCGGCGATGCGCCGGACGAGATGACCCCACACAGATAGGCCCACATCGGCGGAAACCACGTGATCGGTTTGATCAGACGCAGGGCCGCCGCAGGCTCGGGAAATCGGCGCGCAGGTAAAGAGTGGCTGACATCCATGTGTCAACTATGGCTGACACTTTGAGTCGGTGCAAGGGTTGCAGCAGGCTAGCCGTTCTTGCTCAGCAGCCCATATTTGCGCAGCTTGACGTAGAGCGACTGCCGGGACAGCCCCAACATCTCGGCCGCGGCAACACGGTTGTTACGCGTCAGGTTGACGGCCGTTTCAATGCACATCTTCTCGACCACATCGGTGGTCTCAGCCACGATTTCTTTCAGCGACGCCGAGCCGATCAGGTCCATCACGTTGCGCCCAGGCTCCGGCATGCTCGGCCCGCCGCTGCTTTCGACCTTGCGCACACCTTCCAGACGGCTGACATCACGCATGATCAGCGCCACGGCAGGGTTCTCGGCATCCTCAAGCGCGGTGGCGGACACCTCGACGGGTACACGGGCACCCAGATCATTTACAAGGCGGGTGGCATAGACACGCATCTGCCCTGTGCGGGCCGCATTCTCCAGCAGAACACCCAGATCAATCTGACCGCGGGCCAGATACTCGGCCAGTGACTGCCCCACAACATCCGACAGATGGGTCGCGCCAACCAGATCCAAAAAGGCATCGTTGACCGATAATGTTGTGCCGCGCGGATCCATAAAGACGATGGCGTCGGTTGTACCTCGGAACAGCGAAACCGCATGATTGGAGGCAGAATCCGTGTTTGACGCAACCGCCTCGCTTCCGGCAAGCCGACACATCAAAACGCGCTGCCCGGCGGCGCGGAACAGGGTCGGATACAAATCAATGGTTTGATGTGTCCGCGACGTGCGCACCGAAACTGGGGCGCCATCGTCGGTCAGAGTGGCATTCATCAGGCTTTCGGTCAGCTCAGCTCCGGACCGATCCTTGAACAGGCTGGCAAGGGCAGCCCCCACAAGCGCATCGGACTTCAAACCCAATAGCGCAGCAGCGCGGCCATTCGCATCCTCGATCCGCCCGGTCTGCACCGACACGAAGACAACGGCATCATCAACACTCGACATGACCACGCGATAGCGTGCATCAAACTCGCGGCTGGCCTCGTACCCCTGCTCAAGCGCAATCTGGGCCTGCACCAACTGCTGCTGTGTCTCGGCAATGGGGCGCAGGTCACGACCCAACAACAAGACCGCATTCTCTTGTCCAAAACGGTGGAATGTATAGCGCACAGGATATTGCCACACGGCATTGTCGCTGTGGTTCAGCTCAAGCGGCTTTTTCGGCGGCTGCCCCGACATATACGCGTCATGCGCATGTTGGAACTTTTTAATACTCTCTTCGGTCAGGAATTCGACAACAGGACGACCTTCCCAATGGTTTAGGTTGCCAAAGCTGTCATCCAGGTCATTCAACAGTACTGACAGGATGGTACCTTCGGCGGACACAACCAAAGCGATGTCAGAAGCGGCCGCAATAATACTGCTCAGAAACTCAGGTTCAATGAGCGGGACAGCGCCGCTTGTCCAAAAACTGCTTCCATCCGTTGTCATCTACGGGCCAATGCCTTTTTGCGCTTCGTCGTGAAGCCAACAACATCTTTTGCCGTATTTGTCACAAGATCGACGCCTGTTTGTTCTGCTTTATGTTCAGTGATCCCGGAATAAGCGCCACCTATGGCCAACACGGGACTCATATCACTTGTTTCTCTTATCTTTTTAACCGTTCTACATGCGGTTTCAAGGCCCGCCGCCCGCGCACATGAGAACAGAATCATGTCGAGCCGATCATATTCAACCCTGGCAAGAATTTGGTCGGTTGCCTCGTTGATCGACAGGCTGACATCACAGCCCAACCGGCGTAGCTGGGCCGCAACAACGCTGGCTCCCAGGAAATGCTGCTCGCCTTCTGGAACGATGACCAATGCGTGCAGAACGTTGTTATGGTCCACCGGCTCGCGGGTCAGTCCATGCGCCGCAACGCCCAGCAGTGCCTGCAAGCGCAACGACCCGACCGTGACCGTGGCGAAGTCCAGGTCTGATGTCATCCATTGCGCGCCCAAGTATTCTGCGGCCTTAGGAATATACAGATCAATCAACGCATCATGGGTCAGGCGATAGGTAGTCAACTCCTCCAGCACCAGCGCTGCATCAAAATTGCCCTCAGACAGAACGGAGCGCACCAGGTAGTCGACGGCAATCTGCCGTGCCCCCGAGGGCCCAACGATCTGACGATCTTTGAGGATAGAGATGACCTCACTGGCCAACGACTCGTGGTCGTAGTTGCGCCCGTACGTGAGACGGGGTGTGCCAAATGGGTCGTCATGCGTCATGGATTACCTCGATCCGTGTGAACGCAATGAACGGTTCTGGCGCGTCAGAGCCGTGAAAACAAGAAAAGTGTCTGCCTGAACACACACAATGTCAACTCAATTTGACATCAAGACCATGTCACATCCATGCGCACACCGCGGAGCAGCGGTACTTATGCCGGAAAAATGGGGTTTTTTCACAGCCATACATGTTGCGGCCATCAAATCCTATACGTGAGGATGACAGATTGAGTGTAAGTTATAATTGACACTTTTCCCTCCCACCCGATACGCTGAACCCGTGACGCAAAGGGAGAGGCGCTACACAATGTCCACCCGGACACCCCCAAATGCAGCACCGATCGGGCTCTATACGGCCGAGGAACGCGCGCGCCGGGATGCCACCATCTGGACCCCGGTTCAGGGCATCCTCGCACCGCTGCAATTCGTGGTGTTTCTGGTCTCTCTGGCGCTGGTCATTCGTTACCTGTCCACGGGCGAAGGATACACCGCCGCCACATGGTCCATCGTCATCAAAACGGGCGTGCTCTACCTGATCATGGTCACAGGGGCGATCTGGGAAAAAGTCGTTTTCGGCCAGTACCTTCTGGCGCCCGCCTTTTTCTGGGAAGACGTGTTTTCATTCCTGGTGATCGCGCTGCACACAGCCTATCTCTGGGCGCTGTTCTCAGGCGCTATGGACCCCGTGCCGCTCATGTGGCTGGCCCTCGCCGCCTACGGCGCCTACGTCATCAACGCAGCCCAATTCGTGCTCAAGTTGCGCGCCGCCCGTTTGCAGGCCTCAGCACCGCAGGAGGCCCCGGCATGACCGAGCTTCCGCGCCTCCCAACGGCAGGTGGCTGCCGCGAGACACCGATTCTCAAACAGCGCGGCCAACGCGAGGTGTTTTGCGGCCTCACCGGCATTATCTGGCTGCACCGCAAGATGCAGGACGCGTTCTTTCTGGTGATCGGCAGCCGCACCTGCGCCCATCTGCTGCAATCGGCGGCCGGCGTCATGATCTTCGCCGAACCGCGCTTCGGCACCGCGATCCTCGAAGAGACCGACCTAGCCGGGTTAGCCGACGCACAGGACGAGCTGGACAAGGTGGTGGACGAGCTGCTGGCCCGGCGCCCCGACATCAAACAACTGTTCCTTGTCGGCTCCTGCCCGTCCGAGGTGATCAAGCTGGACCTCGCCAAAGCAGCCGAGCGCATGACACAACGCCATGCCCCTTCGGTCCGGGTGCTGAACTTCTCAGGCTCCGGTATCGAAACGACTTTCACGCAAGGCGAAGACGCCTGCCTCGCCTCCATGGTTCCTGTGCTTCCGAAAACAGACGACCGGCAACTCCTGCTGGTCGGCGCTCTGCCTGACGTGGTTGAAGAACAAGCCATCGGCCTATTGGAAGCCATGGGCATTGGCCCGATCAAGGTCCTGCCAGCCCCGCGTGCCGACAGCGACCTCGCCGTCGGGCCCAACACGGTCTATGCGCTCACCCAGCCCTTCCTGGGCGACACCCACGATGCCCTCACACGCCGCGGCGCCCGGCACCTGCCCGCCCCCTTCCCTTTCGGTGAAGAAGGGACAACACAGTGGCTTGCCGCCATTGCCGCCGAATTCGGTGTCTCTCCCGATCTGTTCGACCAGGTGACAGCGGCCCCTAGTGCCCGCGCCCGCAAGGCCATCGCCCAAGCTGCCGAAGCGCTGAACGGCAAGAGCATCTTCTTCTTCCCCGACAGCCAGCTCGAAATCCCCCTGGCCCGCTTCCTCACCCGCGAATGCGGCATGGACGCGATCGAAGTAGGAGCCCCCTTCATCCACAAGGGCATCGTAGGCCCCGATCTAGACCTTCTGGCCGAAGGGCCCACCATCTCCGAAGGCCAGGACGTCGACCTGCAACTCGACCGCGCCAAAACAGCCAAACCAGATCTCACGGTTTGCGGCCTCGGCCTCGCCAACCCGCTTGAGGCCGAAGGGCTCGCCACCAAATGGGCCATCGAATTGGTCTTCACACCGGTCCACTTCTATGAACAGGCGGGCGACCTCGCAGGCCTGTTCTCTCGCCCGATCCGCCGCGCAGACCTCCTGAAACTGGAGGCTACAGAATGAAGATCCTCTTCATCTTGCCAAGTAAACTCCGGGGTCTGGGGCAGCGCCCCAGCAGTCAGCCATGAAGCTCACCGTCTGGACATATGAGGGCCCACCCCATGTCGGCGCCATGCGCGTCGCCACAGGCATGCGCGACCTGCACTACGTGCTGCACGCGCCGCAGGGCGACACCTATGCTGACCTGCTGTTCACGATGATCGAGCGGCGCGACCACCGCCCACCGGTCACCTACACTACCTTCCAGGCCCGCGATCTTGGCGCCGACACAGCCAACCTGTTCAAGACGGCGGCGCAAGGCGCCTATGACCGGTTCCAGCCCCAAGCGATCATCGTCGGCGCCTCCTGCACTGCCGAACTGATCCAGGACGACCCCGGCGGCATGGCCGAAACCATGGGCCTCCCCATCCCCACAATCCCGCTGGAACTGCCGAGCTACCAGCGCAAGGAAAATTTTGGCGCGGACGAGACTTTCTTCCAGATCGTCAAGACACTGGCCCGTCCGATGGAACGGACCAAACAAATCACAGCCAACCTGATCGGCCCAACCGCCCTTGGATTTCGTCATCGCGACGACATCCAGGAAGTGACCGCGCTGCTCTCCGATATGGGCATCAGCGTCAATGTCGTGGCCCCCATGACCTCGTCTCCCCAAGACATCAGCAAAATGGGGGCCGCGCATTTTAACGTCCTGATGTATCCCGAAACCGCAGAATCCGCCGCGCGCTGGATGGAGCAGGAGCTGGACCAACCCTACACCAAGACCGTTCCAATCGGTGTCGGCGCCACCCGCGACTTTATCAACGAAGTCGCCAAGATCACCGGCAAGGACGCCTATCTCGACACCTCCCGCCTGCGTCTACCCTGGTACTCCAAGTCGGTCGACAGCACCTACCTGACCGGCAAGCGCGTTTTCCTCTTTGGCGATGGCACCCATGTGTTGGCCGCGGCTCGCATCGCGCAGGACGAGATGGGGTTCGAAGTGGTTGGCATGGGCTGCTACAACCGCGAAATGGCCCGGCCTGTCCGCGCCAAGGCCCGCGAAATGGGCATCGAAGCCACGATCACCGACGACTACCTGGAAGTCGAGCGCGTGATCGAAGCGCTACAACCCGAAATGATCCTCGGCACCCAGATGGAACGCCACATCGGCAAGCGGCTTGGCATCCCTTGCGCCGTCATCTCTGCCCCCGTCCACGTGCAGGACTTTCCCGCCCGCTACTCCCCTCAGATGGGGATCGAAGGCGCGAACGTGATCTTCGACACCTGGGTGCATCCGCTGGTCATGGGGCTGGAGGAGCACCTCCTGCACATGTTCCGCGAAGATTTTGAATTTCACGATGCCGCCGGTCCCTCACATCATGGTGGCCATGCGCCCAAACCCGAGGACGGAGGGGGGCCAGCCCCCCAGCCTGCGGCTTCCCCCCGGAGTTTGTCTGGCAAGATGAATGAAGGATCAGTCATCTGGTTGGCCGACGCCGAGAAAGAATTGAAGAAGATTCCCTTCTTTGTTCGGGGCAAGGCACGCCGCAACACCGAAGTCTTTGCCAGCGAACGCGGTGTGGCCGAGATTTCCGTCGACACATTGTATGAGGCCAAGGCCCATTATGCGCGATGACACGCACATAAACGGGCGCTTGCCCGGCTACCGCGTGGTGATCATCACGTTGGACAGCCACGCCGCTGGCCCCGCCCGGCGCGCGATGGACGACCTATCCACAGACTACCCGGGCCTCGATCTGCAAATCCACGCCGCCGCGGAATGGGGCGAGTCTCCGGACGCCTTCGCGGCAGCGGAAGAGGCGGTGATGAATGGCGACATCATCATCTCGAACCTTCTGTTCCTAGAAGAGCATGTGGCGCGCATCCTGCCCGCACTGAAAGCGCGCCGCGATCACTGCGACGCAATGGTCGGGGTCATTGCCGATGCCGAGGTGGTCAAGCTGACCCGCATGGGCACTCTGGATATGCAGGCCCCGCCCTCGACCATGGGCAAGCTGATGAAGCGGTTGCGCGGGTCCTCAAAGCCCAAGACCGAGGACGGCGCCAAGAAGATGCAGATGCTGCGCCGTCTGCCCAAGATCCTGAAATTCATCCCCGGCAAGGCGCAGGACCTGCGCGCCTGGTTCCTGGTCATGCAGTACTGGCTGGGTGGATCCGACGACAACGTGCGGGCGATGATCCAGTTCCTGCTGAACCGCTACGCCACCTCCGCCGACTGGGCGGAACGGCCCGAAGCGGCCTTGCCCATCGGCTACCCCGATACCGGCCTCTACCACCCCGATCTCCCTGCGCGCATCACCACGGATGCCGCTGACATTCCCGGTCCCAAAGATGCCGAGATGACTGTCGGGATCGTCATGCTGCGCTCTTACGTGCTGGCGGGCGATACGGCGCACTACGATGGTGTCATTCGCGCGTTTGAGGCCCGTGGCATGCGTGTTCTGCCTGCCTTTGCTGGCGGGCTGGATGCCCGCCCTGCCATTGACGCCTATTTTAAGGGGCAGGTCGACGCGCTGGTCTCGCTCACCGGGTTCAGCCTTGTCGGCGGCCCGGCCTATAACGACAACGAAGCGGCCATTGATGTGCTGGCTGACCTTGATGCCCCCTACCTCGCCGCGCACGCGCTGGAATTCCAGACGCTGGGTCAATGGGCGGCCAGCACCGGCGGCCTTGGGCCAATAGAGACCACCATGCTCGTGGCCTTGCCCGAGCTTGATGGCGCCACGTGCCCCACTGTCTTTGGCGGGCGGCTTGGGCCCGAAGGATGTAGTGGCTGCGCCCATAACTGTGTGGCGGGTGAACCAAAGGCGATGGTCCCTTGTCCGGAACGCATCGAAAGCCTTAGCGAAAAGACCCTGCGCCTGGGCCGTCTGCGCCGGAAAGAGAATGCCGAGAAGAAGGTCGCCGTCGTCCTTTTCGGTTTCCCACCCAATGCAGGCGCAGTGGGCACTGCGGCCTATCTTTCCGTTTTCGAGAGCCTTTTCAATACGTTGAAAGCGATGAAGGCGCGTGGCTACACCGTTGATCTGCCGGGTAGCGTCGACGCCCTGCGCGCCCAGGTCCTGCAAGGCAATGCCGCCCAATATGGGCAAGAGGCGAACGTCGCCGCACATGTGGATGCCGACACCATCGTACGCACAACGCCCCCACTGCACGCCATCGAAGCCGTCTGGGGGCCCGCGCCGGGCCGCATCCAGTCCGACGGGCGCGGCGTGTTTGTGCTGGGCAAGGAACTCGGCAACGTCTTTGTCGGCGTCCAGCCCGCTTTCGGGTACGAGGGCGACCCGATGCGCCTTCTGTTCGAAAAAGGCTTCGCGCCGACCCACGCCTTCACCACGTTCTATCTTTGGCTGCGCAACACCTATCAGGCCGATGCCGTGATCCATTTCGGCATGCATGGCGCGCTGGAATTCATGCCGGGCAAGCAGGCGGGCCTCGGCGCGCAAGACTGGCCGGATCGCCTGATCGGCGAGATGCCCAACATCTATCTTTATGCCGCAAACAACCCGTCCGAGGCGTCGCTGGCCAAGCGCCGTTCGAACGCTGTGACGATCACGCACCTTACACCACCGCTGGCGACATCCGGTCTCTATAAAGGGCTGGCGGAGTTGAAGGACTCTCTGACCCGTTGGCGCGAGATGAATGCGAGTGATAGCGCACGGGCAGAACTCGAAGACCTGATCGCCGAACAGGCCGAAGCCGTCGACATGGGCGGCACCCCCGCCGATGCGCTCTGGCTCAAGCTGCTGGAAACCGAGGATGCGTTGATCCCTGACGGGCTGCACGTGGTTGGCCAACCGCTCAGCGATGCGGCGCGCGAAGAATACCTGAACCTGATGCCGCACGCCGATGATGACGCGCGAGCACAGGTCGATGCGCTATTGCAAACCGAAACGGAACTGACCGCCCTGATGACTGCGCTGGATGCGCGCTACATCAAACCTGTGCCCGGTGGCGACCTCATCCGCTCGACCGAGATTCTGCCCACGGGCCGCAACATCCACGCTTTCGATCCGTTCCGCATGCCGACGGCCTTTGCCTGCCGTGACGGGATGAAACAGGCGCAACTGCTCCTGGACACGCACCCGACCATGCCCCGCTCGATCGCGCTGGTGCTGTGGGGGTCGGACAATATCAAATCCGATGGCGGGCCGATTGCGCAGGCGTTAGCCCTCATGGGCTGCACCCCGCGCTTCGACAGCTTTGGTCGCCTCGCCGGGGCGGACCTGATCCCCCTTGCCGAACTCGGGCGCCCGCGCATCGACGTGATCATGACGCTCTCGGGCATCTTCCGTGACCTGCTGCCCCTGCAAACCCGCATGCTGGCCGAGGCCGCCCTGAAATGCGCCGAAGCCGACGAGCCGCTCGATCAGAACTATATCCGCGCCCACGCGCTGGCCTATAGCGAGGCGCAAGGCGTCGACCTCGCCACCGCTGCCCTGCGCGTGTTCTCAAATGCCGAAGGGGCCTATGGCTCCAACGTGAACCAACTGGTCGACAGCTCGGCTTTCGGGGACGAGGACGAGTTGGCCGACGCCTATGAGACGCGCAAGAGCTTTGCCTATGGCGTCGATGGCAAATCCGCTGCCAACCCGGCTCTGCTGCAAAAGGCGCTGGCGGATGTCGAAGTGGCCTATCAGAATCTTGAATCCGTCGAACTGGGCGTCACCACCGTGGACCACTATTTCGACACGCTGGGCGGCATTGCACGCGCGGTGAAACGCGCCCGCGGGTCCGAGGCGTCGGTCTATATCGGCGATCAGACGCGCGGCAACTCCAAGGTTCGTACCCTCAAGGATCAGGTGGCGCTGGAAACCCGCAGCCGCGCGCTGAACCCCAAGTTTTTCGAGGGGCTGCTCAAGCACGGCGCCGAAGGGGTCCGCCAGATCGAGGCACACATCACCAACACTGTCGGCTGGTCCGCCACCACGGGCCAGGTCGATGATTGGGTGTACCAACGGATCTCGGAAACCTTCGTCCTGGATGAAGAAATGCGTCAGCGCATGGCCGACCTGAACCCAACCGCCTCAAGCCGCATGGCCAACCGTCTGCTGGAGGCGTCGGATCGTGAGTATTGGGCACCCGACGCCGAAACGCTCGCTGCCCTGCAAGACGCAGCCGATGCGCTTGAGGACAAGCTCGAAGGGATCGCAGCCGAATGATCCGTTTCGAGGGCACATACCGCGGGAGCCTCCGGCGGGAGTTTATTTGGCAAGATGAAGCAGGGGATCTTTCCCCGTTCGAAAGGAGGGGCGCATGAGCCCACTCGACAGAAATCCCCCCGTTCTGCGCGGGCAAGACGGCGAAGGATCGGTGCAGGTCCATCAGGATGCTGATGCCAAGATCGAAGGGGCCAAGGTCTTTTCCGTCTACGGCAAGGGCGGGATCGGCAAGTCCACCACCTCGTCCAACCTGTCAGCCGCCTTTTCCAACCTGGGCAAGCGCGTGCTGCAGATCGGGTGTGACCCGAAACATGACAGCACCTTCACCCTGACCGGGCACCTGCAGCCGACGGTGATCGACATTCTCAAGGAGGTGGATTTCCACCCCGAAGAGCTGCGGCCGGAAGACTTCGTGACCGAGGGCTACAATGGCGTCATGTGCGTCGAGGCCGGTGGCCCGCCGGCGGGCACAGGCTGCGGTGGCTATGTGGTTGGCCAGACCGTGAAACTGCTGAAACAGCACCACTTGCTGGAAGAAACCGATGTGGTGATCTTTGACGTGTTGGGCGACGTGGTTTGCGGTGGCTTTGCGGCCCCTCTGCAACATGCTGATCGCGCCCTGATCGTTACCGCCAACGATTTCGACAGCATCTATGCCATGAACCGCATCATCGCGGCTGTGCAGGCCAAGTCGAACAATTACAAGGTGCGGCTCGCCGGGTGCGTCGCCAACCGCTCACGCGAGACCAACGAGGTCGACCGCTACTGCGACACCGTCGGCTTCAACCGCATCGCCCACATGCCCGACGTGGATGCCATCCGCCGCTCACGCCTGAAGAAAAAGACCCTGTTCGAGATGGACGACGAGGAAGACATCTTGCGCTGCCGCGCCGAGTACATACGCCTTGCCGAAACCCTCTGGAACGGAACCGAGGGGCTGGCCCCCGCCCCAATGGAAGACCGCGATATCTTTGAACTGCTGGGATTCGATTAATGGACTACGGCTCCACCCGCGCCCGCGTCGAAGACTACTTCGACCGCACGGCGACCAAGACATGGGAGCGTCTGACATCGGACGCGCCCGTGTCGCGCATTCGGGAAACCGTGCGCGCGGGGCGGGAGCGGATGCGCGACCTGATGCTGAGCCGCCTGCCGGACGACCTGCGCGGCGCACGGGTACTAGATGCGGGCTGCGGGCCGGGTGTCGCGACCATCGAGCTGGCAAAACGGGGGGCCACAGTGGTCGCCGCCGACATCTCGCCGCAACTGATCGACATTGCGCAACTGCGTCTGCCGCACGACCTGAAAAGCCACGTGACCTTCCATGCGGGCGATATGCTGGACCCAAAGCTCGGCGGGTTCGACGCCGTCATCGCGATGGACAGCCTGATCTACTACACCGCCTCTGATATCGGCGACGCGCTTGCCGCGCTCGAACCCCGCGTCAGCGGCCCCGTTGTGTTCACCGTCGCCCCGCGCACCCCTGCGCTGATGGCGATGTGGTATGCGGGCAAGGCTTTCCCCCGCTCTGACCGTTCCCCGGTCATGATCCCTCACGCGCACCCAAAACTCGCCAAGGCCGCCAAGGCCGCAGGCGTGCGCCGCATGTTGCGTCCAGTCGACCGGATCACCTCCGGTTTCTACATCTCCGAAGCGATGGAGCTGCGGCCATGAGTGCGCTCAAGCATCTCTCGCTCAAGGCACTGCCTTTTGCCGATGCGGCGTCAGATGACCTGCCGATGGGCCAGCTTCTGCGCCTGTCGCTATTCCAGGTGTCTGTCGGCATGGCCTCGGTCATGCTGCTCGGTACGCTCAACCGCGTGATGATCGTGGAATTGTCAGTGCCCGCCATGATCGTGGCAGTGATGATTGCGCTGCCGGTCTTGTCGGCCCCGTTCCGGGCGCTGCTGGGCTTCCGCTCCGACACGTACCGCTCTGCCATCGGATGGAAACGCATCCCCTATATCTGGTTCGGCGCTCTTTGGCAGTTTGGCGGCCTTGCCATCATGCCCTTTGCCCTGCTTGTCCTGTCTGGCGACACCGTGCACGACATCCCCTTTGCCGGAGAAGTGCTGGCAGGCCTCGCCTTCCTGATGACGGGCCTTGGCATTCACATGACGCAGACCGCCGGGCTGGCGCTGGCCAGTGACCGCGCGACGGACGAAACGCGCCCCCGCGTGGTGGCGATGCTCTATGTCATGTTCCTTGTGGGCATGGGCATCTCAGCTCTGATCATCGGTGGTTTACTGAACAATTACAGCAGCTTGACCCTGATCCGCGTGGTGCAAGGCTCTGCCGTCGTTGGCGCTGTTCTCACTTTCATCGCGCTCTGGAAACAGGAAAGCGTGACGCCGATGAGCCGTGAGCAGCGCGAGGCCCCGCGCCCGCTCTTCCGCGACGCGTGGAACGATTACGCCGCCGGGGGCAAGGCCGGGCGCCTGCTCGCCTGCGTCTTCATCGGCACCATGGCCTTCAACATGCAGGACGTGCTTCTGGAACCCTATGGCGGCGAAATCCTCGGGCTTTCGGTGTCGGCCACCACGATCCTGACCGCCCTCTGGGCGGCGGGCGCGCTGACCGGCTTCATCTGGGCCGGACGGCGGCTTGCCAAAGGGTCGAATTCCTACCGGCTGGCGGGCGCTGGTGTGCTGGCCGGCATCTGGGCCTTCTCCCTCGTGATCTTTGCAGCGCCGATGCAGGCCAACCTGCTGTTCTACGCGGGCGCCACGCTGATCGGCTTTGGCGGCGGGCTCTTTGCCGTGTCAACTCTTACGGCAGCCATGGCGATGCCGGCAAAAGGCGTTGCAGGGCGCGGTCTTGCCCTTGGGGCGTGGGGCGCTGCGCAGGCCACGGCCGCAGGCGTCGCCATCGCCCTGGGCGGCACGCTGCGCGACTGGATTGGTGCTGTCGCCATGTCTGGGGCATGGGGCGAAGGCCTTGCCACCCCGACCACCGGATATTCCTTCGTTTACCATACCGAGATTGGCTTGCTCTTCGTCACTCTCGTCATCCTGGGACCGCTTGTGCGCACTTCGGGTCCCCTCACCGAACGGAAGGACGCGGGCCGCCTGGGCCTCGCGGATTTCCCCACATGACCTTCTCCAGGAAAGGACATCTGTCATGACCGCAACATTCTTTGGCGAATTCGACCTCGCGTCACTGGCGCTCTGGTTGTTCTACATCTTCTTTGCCGGGCTCATCATCTGGATCCAGCGCGAAAACATGCGCGAGGGCTATCCGCTGGAAGATGACGAGGGCAACGCCTCGTCCAATTCCGGCCTGTTCCCCCTGCCCGAGGACAAGAGCTTTGAACTCCCCCACGGGCGTGGCACCGTAACCGTTCCGTCAGGCCAAACGCCCGAACGGTCCGATATCCCGATGAAACGCTCAGGTCCGGGCAACGGCTACCCGCTGGAGCCGACGGGCGATCCGATGCTGGACGGCGTTGGCCCGGCCAGCTGGGCGCCCCGCCGCGACGTGCCTGAACTCGATGGCCACGGCCACCCCAAGATTATCCCGATGTCGGGCAATGACGCTTTCCGCTTTGCCAAGGGTCGTGATCCACGCGGCCTGCCGCTGGTTTCCGGCGACGGGGAAGTTGTGGGCAAGGTCGTCGATATGTGGATCGACGAGCCTGAACAGCTCGTGCGCTACCTTGAATACACACTGGACGCCAAATGGGGCACCGGCAACCGTCTGGTGCCGCTGACCCTTGCCCGGATCAAATCCGACCGGGTTGTCGTACGCACGCTTTATGGCAAGCACTTTGCCACCGTGCCGCAGCACGCCAGTGCCACGCAGGTGACAATGCTCGAAGAGGAAAAGATCAGCGGCTACTACGGCGGCGGTGTCCTCTATGCCGACAGCAGCCGGCAAGAGCCCAAGCTCTGATGCAACACGCGCGCGCCATATCCTGGCAAGGCCCCGGGGCACACCGGCGGCTGGCGCGTGCGTCTTCGCCACTTTGCAAAAAGGGCGGCGCCCGACCCTGGGTGGGCGCTCCCAACCTCAATTCGAACCGCCACGCTGTTGGTCTGCAAAACGACCGTGCAGCGCGTGACATCACCAATGCGCCCTCCCGTCACGCCGGGGGCGTGCCGGAAATCAACCATGCGCCTTTGGCGCAATGGGAGGGTCGGGCGCGGCCCGGGGGTGAACCCCGGACATATCAGCACCAATGCAGGTCCCCCGAAACCGTGAAGGGGAACGTGCGCCATGTCCCATGATGATTTCGCAGTCGAACCAATCGAAGGGCTCCCCGAACGCCCGCCCGAGGGCGAACAGATCCTCTGGCAAGGCAGGCCAGACACCCTCGCACTCGCCCGCGAGGCACTGAACCTCAACTGGATCATCGGCTATTTCGGGTTGCTGGCCGCTTGGCGGTTCATTTCGGTGATGGACCTCATGCCGATCGGGCAAGCGATCGGAGCCACGGTGCCCTTCCTCATTCTGGGGGCCATCGTCTGCGCCCTGCTCTACGGCGTCGCACTCATTCAGGCCCGGGCGACGATGTACACCATCACCACGTCCCGCATCGCCATGCGGATCGGGGCGGCCCTCACGCTGACGATCAACCTGCCCTACCGCGAACTGGGCAAAGCAGCGCTTGATCTGCGCAAGAACGGCACGGGCACCATCGCGCTCGACACCACCGGCAAGACGAAGATCAGCTACCTCGTGCTCTGGCCGCACGCGCGGCCCTGGCGGTTCGGCAGCACGCAGCCCGCCCTGCGCTGCATTCCCGACGCCGAAAACGTCGCGCGCATCCTCGCCGACGCGGCCGAGGCGCGGATAAGCACACCCCAGGTCACACGCGTTGCCCCCGGTGGCGCGGTCGCGGCGGAGTAAGCGCCATGTCTGACGCCACCACTCCCCGCATACACGCCAAGGAAGACGAACTTGTCCCGCGCATCCTGATCCGCGCGGTCCTCGCCCTGCTGCTCATTGTCCTTTCACTGGTCACCATTGCCACCCTCACGGACCGCCCCCTTGAAAGCACCCCACCCCAGACGGAAATCATCGCGGAACGCGCGATCTTCCTGTCCGGCGACGCGTCGGGTGCGGCGCGCGTGCTGGACGCACATGGCACGGTTCTGGCGGACTTCGCATCGGACAAGGGCGGCTTTGTGGCCGGCATCGAACGGGTGATCGCCCGCGAACGGGGCAAGATCGGCGCAGACGCCACCGCCCCGGTGCTGCTGCGCCTGCGCGCTGGCAACCGTCTTTCACTCTACGACCCCAAGACCAACTGGAGCGCCGAGCTGATGGGTTTTGGCGCCGACAATCTCCGCACCTTCGCCAGGTTGCTGGAGCCAACCCAGACCCAAGGAGGAAGCCACCATGGGACTACTGACTAAGGACGTCGAACGTGCGCCCTGCACGGTCGAAATAAGCCACAAGTTCGAAAGCCTGCACGCGCATGTTCGGTTCAACAACGGCACGACCGTCTATCCGGGCGACGAGGTGCAGGTGCAAGGGCCGGAAATCATGGCCCCCTTCGGTGAGATCGTGCGCGAGGATCGCGAGGCGATCATCACCCGCGCATCCGGCCTTGAACGGCTCTGGACCCGCCTCACCGGCGATTTCGAAGTCATGGAACTCTGCGAATTCTCCTTCTCTGAAGAGGTGACGCTATGAATATCCAGAACACAGAAAAGCATACGGCAGATGCAACTTCGGTCGAAGAGGGCCTCGCCATTGCCCAGGCACAGGACGAAAAATTCACGTCTGAGTTTGCCACCGAAACGGCCATGCAGAACACGCTGCTGACCCCACGCTTCTACACCACCGATTTTGACGAACTTGACGCCATTGACGTCTCCTCGGTCCGCGAGGACTGGGACCAACTGATCGACCAGATGGAAAGCGACCCAAACAAGGGGCATTTCAAGAAAAACGAAGACTGGGATCACGTCGATTGGGACGGGATGGAGCCGCAACTGAAAAAGGAATTCATCGACTTCCTGATCTCCTCCTGCACAGCCGAGTTTTCGGGCTGCGTACTCTACAAGGAAATGAAGCGGCGCGGGGCCAACAAGGACATCACGCAACTGTTCCAGCTGATGGCGCGGGACGAGGCACGCCACGCGGGCTTCATCAACGACGCCCTGCGCGAAGCGGGCCTGCGTGTGAACCTCGGCTTCCTGACGCAGAAGAAGAAATACACTTATTTCCGGCCCAAGTTCATATACTACGCGACCTACCTGTCGGAAAAGATCGGCTATGCCCGCTACATCACCATTTTCCGGCACCTTCAGGCCAACCCGGAACACCGGTTCCACCCGATCTTCAAATGGTTCGAAGAGTGGTGCAATGACGAATTTTCGCATGGCGAGGCATTTGCACTGCTGATGAAGACCGACCCGAAGCTGACCAGCGGGATGAATGTTTACTGGATCAAGTTCTTCCTAACGGCGGTCTACGCCACCATGTATGTGCGCGACCACCAGCGCCCCGCCTTCCACGAAGCGCTCGGCGTGGACCCGGATTGGTACGCACACGAGGTGTTCACCAAAACCTCGAAACTGTCGGAACAGATCTTCCCCATCACGCTCGACATCGACCACCCGCGTTGGCAGCGCCAGCTTGAGAAGCTGCAAAAGGCCAATGTGGACATGGCCGAGGCGACGGGCCTGAGAAAACTCGGCGCACAGCTGCGGGCAGCAGCGGCCTTCGTGGCGCTCTACACGATCCCGGCCAAGAAACACGTGGTGCCCGAAAGCACCCGGTTGGAGCCTGCGTATTGATCCAAGCCGTTTGGCATAACTGGGCGGCACATCAGCCAACCCTCGCGTCCGGCGGCACCGCCGGGCAGCGCCCGACCTCCCCCCGGAGGGCGCTATTGGCGATGTCGCTCGCAGCACACACGACATCCACGCTTTGGGGCACACGCGCAGATCAAATGGAGCAAAGCGCCCCCCAGGTCGAGCGCTGCCCTCTGCACTTTGGGGGCAGCCTATGACCCCCTGGATCGCCGCCCTCATCGCCCTGTTCATCTGGTGGTTCTCCACAGGCACCATCCTGATGGCGGTCAAATACGCCGACCGTTCAGGCGAAAAGGCGCGGCGCACCACGACAATCGCCGCCCTACCCCTCATGGCCTTGGGCGCTTACGGCACTTACTGGTCCATGACACAGACCGACATCCTCGGCACCTATGTCGCTTTCCTCTCGGCGCTCGCCCTCTGGGGCTGGATCGAACTGGCCTTCCTCACGGGCGTCATCACCGGCCCCAACCGCAGGCCCCTGCCCCCGCACAAGGCGGAATGGGAGCGGTTCATCCGCGCCTGGGGCACCATCGCCTATCACGAGATGCTCCTGACAGCGACGTTGATCGGACTGGCCCTCGCACTCTGGCATGCCCCCAACCCATTTGCCTTCTACACCTTCGCGGTCCTCTTCTTCGCCCGCATCTCGGCCAAGCTGAACCTCTTCTTCGGCGTCCCCCGCATCCACGTGGATTTTCTGCCCGAAGCACTCGCACACCTGCCCAGCCACTTCCGCACGGCGGGCATGAACTGGCTCTTCCCCATTTCGGTCACGGCACTCAACTTCGCCGCAGCCTGCTGGCTCGAACGGCTCTATGCCGCCGAAACCACCGGTGCGGTCACAGGCTTTGCCCTGCTCACCGCCCTTACGGCCCTTGCGGCCCTCGAACACTGGGTGATGGTCCTGCCCATCCCCGACGAACGGCTCTGGCGCTGGATGCTGCCAGAAGCAAAACCAACCAAAAACACCACAGGGGGACATCATGGACTTTGATGCTTTGTTCCAAACCCAACTCGATGCGCTGAAAGAAGAGGGGAACTACCGCATATTCGCAGAGTTGGAGCGCCAGTCCGGCGCCTTCCCCCGCGCAAGGTGCCACAACGAAGATGCCCCGGACCAGGTGACCGTCTGGTGCTCGAACGACTATCTCGGCATGGGGCAGCATCCGTCGGTGACCAAGGCGATGAAGGACGCGATTGACGAATGCGGCGCGGGCGCAGGCGGCACGCGCAACATCTCGGGCACGAACCACGCCCACAAGCTGCTTGAGGAAGAACTGGCCGACCTCCACGGCAAGGAAAGCGCGCTGCTCTTCACGTCCGGCTACGTCTCGAACTGGGCGGCCCTCTCGACGCTCGGGTCACGGCTCCCCGACGCGGTGATCCTCTCGGACGAGCTCAACCACGCCTCCATGATCGAAGGCATCCGCCACTCACGGGCCAACAAGGTGATCTGGAAACACAACGACCCAGAAGACCTCGACCGCAAACTGGCCGCCCTTCCCGCCAACGCCCCGAAAATCGTGGCGTTTGAATCGGTCTACTCTATGGATGGTGACATCGCGCCGATCGCAGAAATCCTCGACGTGTGCGAAAAACATGGCGCAATGAGCTATATCGACGAAGTGCATGCCGTCGGCATGTACGGACCCCGCGGCGGCGGCGTCGCAGAAGAGTTGGGCCTGATGGACCGCATCACCCTGATCGAAGGAACGCTCGGCAAAGCCTATGGCGTGGTGGGGGGCTACGTGACCGGCTCGGAAGCGCTCTGCGACTTCATCCGCAGCTTCGCCTCCGGCTTCATCTTCACCACCGCCCTGCCCCCCGCGGTCGCGTCAGCGGCGCGCACCTCCATCCGCCACCTCAAGCAATCGGACCAGGAACGCATCGAACAACGCAAGCGCGTGGCCTACCTGCGCAAACGGCTGGACCAAGAGGGGATCCCCCACATGGACAACCCCAGCCACATCATCCCGGTGATGATCAAGGACCCGGTCAAATGCCGGATGTTGTCGGATTACCTGATGCAGCAATACGGGATCTACGTGCAGCCCATCAATTACCCGACAGTCCCCAAAGGCACCGAACGGTTGCGGTTCACGCCCTCGCCCCTGCACAGCACCGAGGACATCGAACATCTGGTCATGGCACTGAAAGACCTATGGAAACAGTGCGCTATTGCCCACGCCGTAGCCTGACAGAAAAAGAGCCGCGGCATTTCCGCCGATCACGGGGATCAAGTCAAAGTTACTGTTGACTTGATCACGAAGCCGCTACGTTCTTGCGAAGAACTTTGGAAGGAGATTCACATGTTCCGCACACTTGCCATCGCAGCGACAACTGCCACGCTGGCCGTGCCCGCATTTGCAGACGGCCACGCAGCCTCCGGCGACGCCGCCGCAGGGGAAAAGGCATTCCGCCAATGCATCTCGTGCCACGTCGTCCAGAACGAAGCAGGCGACACGCTGGCAGGCCGCAACGCCAAAACGGGCCCCAACCTTTATGGAATCGCCGGTGGCCAGTTCGGCATGGTCGAAGACTTCCGCTATTCCGACATCAACCAGCTGGCGGCAGAAATGCCCGACCTCACCGTGAACGAAGAGGTGTTCGTTGCCTATGTTCAGGACCCAACAGGCTACCTGCGTGAAGTGACGGGCGACAAAGGCCGCTCCAAGATGACCTTCAAGGTCCGCAAGGAAGAGGACGCCGTGAACCTCTACGCCTATCTTGTGTCGCTGCAGGACGGCGGCAGCTAAGCTGAAGCCTTATGCACTTCACAAAGGCCGTCGGACCCCCGGCGGCCTTTTGCATACGTGGCGCATTTCCGCCAATGCACCGGGAAATGGCGGTGATGTGAATGGCCCCCGGTGAAAAGTGACGACAAGGGACTGGACGCCACCGCACGGGCCTTGCATCTGTCACAGCGTGATCACGTCGCCAAAGGATAGAAATGGCCCTCACAGCGCATATGACCCGCCGCAGCGCCCTTGCCACACTTTTGGCCGGTGTGGCCCTGCCACGGACCGTATTGGGGGACATCACGGGCACAGCCTTTTCCTACGAGTGGCTCAAGGACCAGATGCAAGCGCGGGCACAAACGCCTGACGCACCGCCGCCACCGCTCGACAACTTCCTCCAGAACCTGACCTATGACGACTACCGCAACATCTACTTCCGGCCCGAGGCCGCACGGTGGTCCGACACTCCCCTGCCCTTCCACGTGTCGTCCTTCCACCCGGGCTGGCTGTTCAAGGAACCGGTGAAGATCCACGAAGTCACGGATGGCGCCGCCCGCCCGCTGACCTTCTCAACCGACGATTTCGAATACCGCAACGATGTGGGCACGCGCGTGCCAGACCACGCGGAACTGGCAGGGATTGCAGGGCTGAAGCTGACCCACCCCCTGAACACGCCCGACAAGTTTGACGAGGTGGTCACCTTCCTCGGCGCCAGCTATTTCCGCGCCCTGGGCCGCGGCAACAGCTATGGCCTCTCGGCCCGTGGACTCGCCATCAACACATGGCTGAACGGACCCGAGGAATTCCCCCGCTTCTCCGAATTCTGGCTGGAAAGGCCCAAAGCAACAGACGCGTCACTCACAGTCTACGCCGCCCTCGACAGCGCCTCGGTCACCGGGGCCTACAAATTCACGATCACACCGGGCGACGACACCACTATGGACGTCGAAGCAACGTTGTTCTTCCGCGAAACAGTCCCGCAACTGGGGCTTGGCCCGCTCACATCCATGTTCTATTTCGCCGAACATACTGAACGGGATTTCGACGATTTCCGCAGGCAGGTCCACGACAGCGAAGCGCTCAAGATCATCCGAAAGAACGGCAACGTCATCCTGCGCCCACTCAACAACCCGCCCCGCGTCTCAAGCTCCTATTTCGACGAACCGCAGATGGCCCAGTTCGGCCTGGTCCAGCGCGACCGCACCTATGAAGACTACCAGGACGCAGGCGCGCGCTACCACGACCGCCCCTCCGTGATGATCGAGCCCCTGAACGATTGGGGACCGGGCATCGTGCGTTTGGTGGAAATCCCGGCTGATCTGGAAATCGACGACAACATCGTTGCCTTCTGGGTGCCCAAAAGCGCACCACAGGTGGGCGAAAGCCGCACCTACAGCTACCGCATGCATTGGGGCGACCTGCCCCAATCAGGCGACCTTGCCTGGGTGCAAGGCACGCTCGCAGGCATCGGCGGCCCCTCGGGCGTGCCTCTTGAAAACCCCAACCTGCGCAAGTTCGTCATCGACTTCGAAGGCGGCGCGCTTGGGACCATGCCCGAAGACGCCAAAGTCACGCCAATCGTCACCCACTCCGCCGGGGACATCGAAGGCATGGTCCTGCACAAGGTTTCGGACGCCGCCGTGCCCACATGGCGCTTGTTCATCGACATCGACGGGCAGGATCACGACCTGATCGAACTCACCGCACACGTCGCCGATGACACACAACGGCTCTCGGAAACATGGGTCTTCCAATGGCTGCGGGACGACGTACCCAGCTAACCCTGATACACAAGCGTCAGCCAAAAATCATGTTTGCCACTACAGGTGAAATCTACCGTGCGGGCGCGCCAGAGGCGATCAACGCAATGCTCGACATGATTGTGGAGCGGTATTGGGAAAAACCCAAGTCACACAGTTTACACAACGTTGGACGGTTCACGATTGAACGTTGCTTCTGGATTTTTGAGAGCACGCAGCAATTTTTGTGCGTATTCATCCGAAAGCTGCTTTGCGTCTTCCGCGGTGAACAGTCGCGAGGAAAACTCCCATAACACTCGGGCATGTTTTTCCGGTCGTGTTTTACTTGGAGGGATCACAATGACGTTGATGTCAAACTTCGCAGTCTGGTTTTGCTCTTCATGCAGGCGCCCCTGCGCAGCGCCAAAATTAAAGTCGGGAGTCGCGGAATCGTGAAAACCGAAACAGTACTGAAAGACAGGATTGCGTCCTTGAGTCTTTTCGACTCCCAGCTTTTTGACAATCATCGCCAATGGCACATCCTGATATCGCATGGCATTCATCTGCGCGGCATGAAGACTGGGGACCAGTTGTGCCAGACTATCGCCTGCGGTCAAATCAGCCCTCACAGGGACTGTGTTCACAATCATCCCGATCAGCGGTTCCGTTTCGCGGTCGATTCTTGCGCTTGCTGCTGCCCCAACACAGAAATCGTCTTGTCCGGCATGCTTGCCAAGAAATGCCGCAAAGACCGTAAACAGGACTGCGTAGTCTGAAACACGCATTTCTCGGGCGCGCTTTCGTACCAGTGCCACAGTTTCCTCGGACAGAACCTGCCGGATATTGTGGCCACCAAGTTCTGCGTTTTCGATATGACGCCGCGAAACCTTCACATCAAGCGCGGCACCGTCCAAAGACGCTGCAATATTGTTCAGCGCATCCTGGCCAAAACGTCCTTCGAGACGGTCCCTCTGCCACGCAACAAAATTCTGATACTGTGCCGGGAGATGCGGTAAATCTGGTTCCCGGCCTGCTGCGTCAGCGACGTAGCATTCTTGAATCTCGCTCCACAATCGACCGATGGACCAGCCGTCATGCACAACGTGGTGTTCAATCTGGATCAAGGACCATTCCGTATCGGACCGCTTAACTGCGACCACCTTCAACATCGGAAGAACGTCGACTTCGAAAACAGTGTCGAGCGTTTCTTCTAACATGTTGTTAAAAATGGTGTCTTGTTCCCGTCGCGGCAAATCTGAGACATCGTAACAAGGAATTTCAAGCGGATAAGGTGGATGGATCGTTGAACAATAGCCTTTGTCTGTCAGGTGGATAGTCGTGCGCAGCATTTCATGCCGTTCAATCACTTTCGAAATCGCCCGCTCCAGCCTGGAGATGTCCAGATCACCGGTAAACTCCAACGTTGCCTGAAAGTTGTAAGCACGGCTTGAGCGAAAGTAAGACGTAAGAAAGCAGACCTGTTCCTGATTGTAGGACGCCCGCGCGCTGGGAGCATATTCAGACAGTTTGCGCGTAGGATGCTCCTGCGGCGTTCCGGAAGCCACCAGTCTTCGCACCTGTGCCACGGATGGATTCGCGAACAGTTCACCAAGTCCGACCTCTACACCGAATTCCTCTCTGATCCGGGCAATCATCTGGACGAGCACAAGTGACTGCGCCCCGAAGTCGAAGAAATTGCTGTCTTCTTCGAGAAACTCTTGATGCAGACAGGACATCACCAAAGCCATCAGTGGATCAGATGCGTCATTGTTTGACAGCTGCACACTGCGGAGATGCAGCGCACTGCGATCCACCTTGCCGTTGGCTGTCAAAGGCAAGGTATCTCTCGTCTCGATGCGCGCCGGCATCATGTAAGCGGGCAGGCGTTCTCTCAAAAACTGACGAAGGTGATCCAGTGCAAATCCTTCGGGTTCTGCAACAACGAATGCAGCAAGAAACTTGTCTTCTGAATTCGCATCAGAGACGATGATCTTGGCAACTGCTTTGATCACGCCATCGTATTCGAGTAGTGCCGCTTCGACGTCGCTCAGTTCGATGCGGTGTCCACCAACCTTGACCTGGGTGTCCCTACGGCCAAGGAATTCGACTTCTCCATTTGGCATTGTGCGACCAATGTCGCCGGTCCGGTAAATACGCCCAAGATGATCGGTTTGAACGAAACTTGCCTTTGTTTTGTCCGGATCTCCCCAATACTCGCGCGCGAGCCCCTTACCGCCAAAGCAAATCTCGCCTTCCTCGCCCTGTGCACAGGGCAGCAAGTCTTCGTCCAGAATATGTACGGATTGGTTTTTAAGAGCCCGCCCGTAAGGAACGCTCGTCCAATCAGACGAAACAGCGGTGATTTCGTGGTAGATTGACCAGATCGACACCTCTGTCGCGCCACCCATCGACACGATGACTTCCGGCAAAAAAACCTTAGCGATGCGGTCCGGCAAGTTCACGGGAACCCAATCTCCGCTCAACATCACAAGCCTGATGTCCGTTGATGACGCCTGTTCGACCTTTGTCCCCAGATACTCGACCATCATTCCCATGAGTGCCGGAACGGAGTTCCAAATGGTGACACGGTGTTCAATGACCAGACGCAACCAATCGGCTGGCTCTCTCGCTTTTTTTGGTTCCGGAACGACAAGCGCTCCACCAGCAGCCAACACTCCAAAAATATCGTAGACCGACAAATCAAAGGTCAGAGCGGAGAGCGCCAACGCGCGATCGGTCGACGTAACGGACCATCTCGCGTTGATGTCCTCGATCGTGTTCCACGCAGCGCCATGTGAAATAGCCACCCCTTTCGGCACACCGGTCGTGCCGGATGTGAAAATGATGTAGGCCAGCGCGGCGTCACTCCTGCGCTCAGGATTGAAGGTCTCGCAATCGGGCAGTTGATTTGTCGTAATGCGTGTACTTTCTGGGGCCCAATCTGTTGCAACATCTCGATTTATGATGACAGCGGCAGGGTCGCACTGTGCGGCAATTTTGGATAGCCGAAGCGCGGGTTGGCACGGGTCGATAGGCACATAGACAGCGCCCGTAAGCAAAACACCTATGACAGAGGCGATCTGATCGGGGCTTCGTTCAACACCGACAAGCACGCGATCATCAGGGCGGACATCAGCCGCGACAAGAGCAGCTGCGAACTGTCGTGCTCGCGCAACCAGCTCGCCGTAGCTGACCACTTCATTCTGAAAGAAAATTGCGGGTGCATCCGGGCTTTCGACAGCCCGTTCAAGTAAAGCGCTGTGGATCAAGGCCTTCCTCCGTGAACGGTACAACAGGCCAAAATTCAACCTGTGATATGAATTACTGGTCGAAATTCCACATTAACGATAATATACAGCGTTGGAAGAACCGGACGAATCTTCGGTGGAAAAGCGCCGTTAGAAGAATCTGACACCCCACTTTTTCGCGTATTCTCTGAAGACCGACCGGCTGACGGCGAACCGCTATTGCCAAAATTCAGAACCGGAACATAGGGTGTTTAAGACCCCGGAACGCAATGCGTTCCGCAGCGTTGCGAGGAATACCCATGACACCATTTGGATCTTTTTTGAACGCTTTCGCGTTGAACGATATTGTCGCAAAACACATTGAAATTGCGCCTATTGCGCACGAAGCTTCGGCAAAAGACTGGGTTCTGACGCTGGACTGGTCCGCCGAACCCAAACAGCGGACACGTCAAGCAGATCTCGTTTCATACGTTTTTGATGGTTTCTGGCGGCATGGGCGGACCATCGATGGGACACGCACGTTGATCCAAATCACAGAGGCCGGACAGGCCCTGTCAGAGTCAGCACCGGAAGACATTCTTACATCGGCGAACATACGCCTGTCTGAAGCCATCACCGTGTCTGCCGCAATGCTCAGTTTCTTGCACGATGGCTACGCCAAGGCGTTGCAGCGGACATTTCTGGCTGGCTACGTGATGGGCTCTTTGGGGTATGGCGCATTTTATGGCACTGGGCGGACGTCGGACATCGATCTTTTCCTTGTGGCGAAAGATGATGCACCGATTGAGCTCCTATCGCTCTACGGCGACCAGCCATTGGGAAAAGAGACGGACAACCCAGACCGGCTTGCATATTTTTCAGAGCAAAAGTCTCGATCTGAAGGCGGCGTACTCAATTACAAAATTCGCCTCACCGATATCCCTTTTGAACTGTCCCTCAACATCGTCACTGCGTCCGCTCTGAAGCATATCTGCACGCTGGACGCCGGGAACAGCAGTGTACTTTACTGGCACGACGCTTTTGACGGTGCGCCTTTGCTCGCCCGGGACTTCGCGGGACGCGATCATTTTCTCTCTTACCAAGAGGAATCGTCCAGGTTCGGCAATCGGTTGGCTGTTCCAAACTTTACACAAACACCTGAACCAGATCTCGGCGTGATTTGCCCATTTGCAACCATGCCCATGCCGTGTTTCGACGCACTATTTTCTGACATCAATTTGGACAACGATTTGCGAGCATTCTTGTTGTCCCTTGAAAAGCTAAAAGTCAGCTTTGCTACCCGTGGCCTTACACCCGAGTACGGGAACCTACACATTCGCAAAAAGCGTTTTTCGCCTCTGCTCAGCAAAAAAATGGACGAGATTTTTCCATTTCTTCTGCCCCCTCTGGCTGAATTATAGGCGCAACCTCTCTCATCAAATACTCGCTTGGCGGGAATCTGCGCAAAAACGTAATGCCTTTATCTGGGCCTGAGAACTGTTGCCCCTTCATGGCAAAGTATCGGGATATTCACCTACGTCATGGAGCGCCCAGAAATGAACATCATAGAGAGCTTTCAGGTTTGCACGAGCTATAGCGCGGACAACAAGCCGCTTTTCAAGGCAAAGCTGGGAGAGCAGTTCGGTGTGGAAACCCAAGACAGGATTTCACATCTGGAACGCCCTGTTCCGATGGAAGTCTTGTCGACCATGACCGGCCCGATTGAAATCGAAGGCGTTAAGGCCGGAGACGCCATCAAGGTTGAAATATTGGATATGCAACTGCCTTCTTCCGATGGGTGGTTGGTCGTGACCGGACGCGGACCTTTGCAAGACAGGGTCAGCAAATTCTTGCGACAGCACGTAAAAATCACCGCAGGCGGCGTGAACTTCAATGATGACATCATCCTACCCATAAAACCAATGATCAGCAGGATAGGTGTCGCTCCTCTAACCGGATCGGTCCAAAGCAATCACAATGGCACGTTCGGTGGTGCGATGGGCAACCCAATGGTGACAAAGGGGGCCAGCATTTTCCTTCCCACCTTCCATGACGGGGCGTTGTTAACTTTAGCTGATGGTCATGCGTTGCATGGTTCGGGTGAGGTGGCTTGTTCTGCCATTGAATGCGCCGTCAACGTGGTCCTTCGCGTGACAAAGGAAGAAGATATCAAAGTTCAGCAACCGCTTGTGATGAACGACGAGTTTGTTTGTTGTATGGGCTTTGGTGATACAATGGAAATCGCCGTTGAAATGGCCGTCAAAGGCACAAGTGATCTGCTCATGCAGACTCGTGATGTCACAGCAGATGAGACTGCGATGCTGATCAGCTGCATGGGGTCGGTAAAATTTGGTCTGGCCGGTCACGAACCATATTCAGCAATGGTCGAAGTTCCGAGATCGCTTCTGGAGATGTAAATGGATTTTGTAGTGCTAGCTGGCACTTCTCATCCAAGGGCTTGGAGAGACCCGCTATGGCATCGCTATGTGGGTTTTCCACCGTTGCATCCACTGCGAATAGATAAGCACTGGCCACAATTGCCAGTGCCTGTCCACGGTCCCCGAGATGTGCTGATCCCACAATTTGCGAACCTTCCCCGCGTTAATGTAGGGCAGTTGTTTAAGCCTGCTGTGCGAGAGAAGGTCCTCAGCCCAATCGCGCAGTTCTGCTCTCAGCCAGCTGTCGACGGGAAACCCGAACCCCATTTTGGGGCTGTCTAGAAGTGCTTTGGGTATGTATCTGTAGGCAAGTTGTTTTTCTAAACTGCGCAAACCGGATTTTGAATGTCTGCTTCTCATGGGCAGTGAAAATGCAAAGTCGACCATCCGTTCATTCAAAAAGGGTATCCGCACCTCCAGTCCGACACTCATGCTCGCACGATCAACTTTGGTCAAAATGCCATCACCCATATAGTGACGGATATCGGCGATCTGCATGGAATCAAGCCGCTCAAGCCCGGCGCCTTCTATCCAATAGGGAACGGTTGATGCCAGGGACTCAGTTGCTGTTCCTTCATGCAAACAACTCGGATGATTGCGCATAATCGTCTTGTAGTAGTCATCAAATGTGGCGGGAGCGGCCCCGTTCAGTGCAAATTCCGGCAAGCGCCTAACTGTTTCGCTCACATGGGGTGGCAAGGCTGATCTGACCGACCTCATGAACCGGCTGCTGCACAATGCGTTCAAACCCTTGTAAACGGGTCCTGGCAACGCGCGATGCAACGCCCAAATCCGTTGGCTCCAGTCATATCGGTCATACCCGGCAAACAGCTCATCACCACCGTCGCCCGAAAGGCAAACGGTGACTTCGTTTCTTGCAAGGCGGCTTACTGCAAGTGTTGGCAGCTGCGAAAAATCCGCAAAGGGGACATCGTAGTAGTCCGGGATTGCTTCAACCAGGTCCTGCGCCATCCGGGCTGTCAAAATCAACTCTTCATGCTTGGTTCCGATGTAGCTTGCGATTTTTCGTGCTCGTCCGCTTTCGTCCCAAGACGCCTCTGAGAAGCCAATTGAAAACGTACGCAACGGCGATTGCAGCTTCCTCGAAGCAATCGCCGAAATAAGTGATGAGTCTATTCCGCCCGACAGAAAACAACCCGTTGGGACATCGCAATCAAGGTATTCTTCGATCACCTGATTCAGGAGCGTGTCACATTCATCCAAAAGTTCGGCATCTGATCGCTCGGCAAGCAACCCCGTTCGGTTTTTGCGCTCTGTTTCCAATGACCAGTATGGAGAAACAGTCGGCGGTTCTCCGCGTTTCATAATCAGAAGTTCACCAGGCGCCAGCTGCTGGATGCCTTGGAACACGCTGTCGGGCGACGGCACATAGTCAAAATCCAGCAAATGCGCGATCGCTGCCGGGTTCAGCGGCAGCGGATTTTCGGCACAGGCAAAGAGAGCCTTCATCTCAGACCCAAAGGAAAAAACACCGCTGTCAAAACGCCAGTAACATGGCTTGATTCCAAAACGGTCGCGGCACAGATAAAACACCTTTGCCACATCGTCCCAAACCGCGAAGGCGAACATGCCCTGAATTCTGTCCAGGGTGCGTCTGACACCCCAGTTGGCAAATGCTTCGATCAGTACTTCGGTGTCTGATTGGGTAGACATCGCGTACCCTGCCCCGGACAACTCTTTGCGCAAGGTGCGAAAGTTATAGACCTCGCCATTGAAGCTGATCACATACCGACCCGAGGCGTCTTTCATCGGTTGGCTTGCGCGATCATCAAGATCTACCACCGACAATCGGCGATGGCCCAAACTGACTGTGCCATCGTCGGACGACCACACACCCGCACCGTCCGGCCCCCGGTGGCCCAAAGTTGCAGTCATGCGCCGTACTGTCCCTGCCAAATCATCTTGCGGAGCCGAGGTTACTACACCAGCTATGCCACACATCTAGAAACCCAATTCATGTGTCGCTGCCCGGCGTTGGTTTGGCGGGCTGCAAGGCCTCAAAATGTGGATCACTTTCGGGTAGTGTGGGCGCAACCTCGGCCAGCGTTTTCCACTTGGGCACAGTTCGAACATCGTTGGCCGGATCATAGGTTTCCCGGTCCGATCCATCAAAGCGAGGGCGATATCGGCTGCAGTTGGGGAAACTCACTACTCGAACACGGACAACCGCACAGGCCCCTTGATGCGCATGAAGTCTCTTGCCTCCGTAAAACACCTGCGCCTGACCTCTAAGACGAAGCCGGTTGCCCCCGTTTTCGAGGTCAACAAACAGCAACCCGCAATTCGGGTTCCTTTCGAGATTCCCCAAGGTTCGGTACATGGAGTTACCGTTGTATTCTGGGTACTCAATGATGTTGGGCGCCATCACGCGCACAAACCCATCTTTGCCGCACTTCATGCTGCAATCGACGTGACTGTCCCAGCTTGTTGCAACAAAGAAGGCGCGTGACCCGGCAATGATGGCGATTTGTTCCTCTGTCAGGGTGGTCGTGACAAAGTGCTTGTGAATGGCATCCGCCGTGTCACGCCCGCCAAACCGATCCTGCACAACCCGCATGCCGCTATGATAAAATGGGTCACGCATCGTCATCGCAATGTTCCGCAACATTCAAGCGAGAACCTGGTTGTTGAGTGCTCCGGCGAAATATCAGGCCGTCGAAATCTCCTTCATTTCGCCAACGCTCTGTGTACTGAAAGTACTTTGCCGGGCCATCAGGATAACCGATGTTCCAATCAACGGCTGGATCGCTGAGATCGCCATCATTATTAAAGATGCCGGGTGTGCAATCGGCCAACGCAAGGCGTCTTGTACCTCCTTGCAAATAGGCAAGCCAATGTGCCTGCATGTCACTGCAAACTTCAGTCTCGTCCGCATTTGTTTTCAAGCCGTGGCTGACAACTGCAGCAATCGTATGTGCAGCATCCACGGAGTTATGGGTGATGTTGGACAAAAAGTTTGCGCCTTGCGCCGGCTGCATCACAAAGAAGTTGGGAAAACCGTGCACAAAGACGCCTTGAAAGCTTTGAATGCCGCCAGCCCATGCGTCACGCAACGTGGTGTCCCGTCCATGTATAGTCAGGCTGTCTTGCACGGGCCCACCGACCGTGTTCCAAAAACCGGTCGCAAAAATCACGCAATCCAGCTCAAAATGTTGACCCGCCGCAACAACACCGTTGCTTGTCATGGCTGACACACCTTTGCCTTCCGTATCAATCAGATGCGTATTCGGTTGGTTGAATGCTTCAAGGTAGCCATCATGAAAGCATGGGCGTTTGCAGAATTGCGGATACCATGCCTGCAACGCCTGCGCGGTCTCAGGATCATGCACAACGCGTGCCACACGCGCGCGCAATTCAGCCATGTTTTCAATGTCCGCCAAGTCCTGAACTTCATCAATCACCTCTTGGGTTCTGAGTTCGGGCGGCACTTGATCCAGCCGCTTGCGGATACGGGCGGCAATCTGCGTCCAATTATCGTCTACACTGTCCTGAACGTCATTTAACGGGTTGCGAAACTGGATGTAGTTGGCCATCAACTCCCGTTGCCAACCCGGATTTTGGGCTTGGTCACACCAATGGGACGGTGTCGTTTGATTTCCTCGTGCGTCAACAGATGAAGGCGTGCGTTGGAACACAAATACATCCCGCGCTGCCTTGGAAAGGTGCGGGATACTTTGAATGGCACTGGGCCCACTTCCAACTACGCCGACGCGTTTGTCGACAAGGCGAACCATGCATGCACCATCAGGACCACCGCCTGTGTAGTCATAATCCCATGACGATGTGTGGAAAATGTGCCCTTGATAAGCATCGATTCCTGGAAGGTTCGGGATCTTAGGTGTCTGAAATTGACCCAAACCCAGGGTCACATACCGTGACAGAAATTTATCACCTCGATTGGTTTCAACCTGCCACCTTGAAGCCTTGGGCAGCCAGGTCAGGCAGGTGACTTCTGTTTCCAGCAAAGCTCCCTCATCCAACTTGAAGTGCCTTGCAACACTCTGGCAATACGACCGGATTTCCGCTCCGGAAGCGTATTTGTGTCTGGGAAGGTACCCCAGTTCCTCAAGTAGAGGCATGTATACGATTGCGGCGGTATCACATTCTGCACCCGGGTAAATGTTGCTGTACCAAACACCACCGAAATCCGGAGCTTTCTCGACAATCCTGATTGTACCGCATTCCGCTTCACGCAGTTTTGCGCCGGCCACCAATCCGGAAAGACCACCTCCGATCACCGTCACCGTTACATCGTCTACAAGAGGGGTGCGGGGATCGGGCAATCTCGTTTTTTTTGCAACCCGGCGTGGAAGACTGATGTACTGTTCGCCATCAGCCGGGCGTTGTCGTTTGAGCCGTTCAACACGGTAGCGTTCCCGTATTTCTTCAACTTCTTCTTCTGCGGTCAGAGCGCGTACGCTATTGTTCCGGATCATCGCAGGCTCACCTTCTGGTTTTCTTGCGCATCTTCAAAGTGGCACCGCGCTTTTCGGAGCATCGTTTTCGCGTGAACATGTTGACCATCAAGTCTCATACTGACCGCTCCTGCATCATATTTGCCGGATCCATCTGTTCGCGTTGACGGGCCCAGAACCGCGCGTAAAGGCCGCCCTTGAACAGCAATTGAGAATGGGTCCCCTGCTCTACGATCCGGCCGGCGTCCAGAACGATGATGCGGTCCATTTGCATGACGGTTGAAAGTCGATGCGCAACAACCAGCACTGTGCGGTCCAACAGTTTCCCGTTGATGGCGTTTTGCACCGTCGCGTCGGTTTCAGAGTCCAGCGCACTGGTTGCTTCGTCCAGCAGCACAATCGGGGCATCCGTCAGCAAGGCGCGGGCAATGGAAATGCGCTGCCTTTGCCCCCCTGAAAGCGTCGCACCACGTTCGCCGAGCAAAGCGTCATACCCTTCCCTGCCAAACCCGTCTTCCAGCTGCATGATGAAGTCATGTGCGTCTGCGCCACGGGCTGCATAAATGATGTCCTCGTCTGTTGCATCCAGCTGACCATAAAGGATATTTTCGCGTACTGATCGGCTGAAGATCGCTGTTTCCTGAAGGACACCACAGATGTTTCGGCGCAGGCTTTCTTGCTCCATGTCGCGAACATCCATATCGCCAACAAGAACGCGACCTTTGACTGGATCAATCATACGCAAAATTAAGGCAAGCAAGGTCGACTTGCCCGCACCAGATGGCCCCACGATGCCGACTTTTTCACCCGGTTGTATGGTCAGGTTAATGTCTTGAACGCCCTGATCAGAACTCCCTGAATACGAAAAGCTAACGTTCTCAAAACGAATAACTGGATGCGGGTCGCGAAGTGGAGCAGCGCTTTCTGCGTCTGGCAACGCATGTGGTCGGGTCAGCAAGGCAATGCCGTCTTCGATCTCACCAAGAGACGCGTGCAGACCCATTAACGTATGGCTGATGTATCCGGTCATCTGCGCTACACGGATCGCGATTGCGCCTGCCGCAGCGATATCACCTTCGCTGGCCAGCCCATCCGCCCAAAGAAGCACACTGCTTCCAATCAAAAGGACCGGTAAGCTGCCTGCCAATACTGTCAGTAGAAATCTGAACCACGCCGCAGTGGTCCCCCACACAATCGCACTTGCACGATATGATGTCGCCACCGATCCCGCACGTTCAACTTCGTGTTGTCCCCTTGCAAAAAGGGTGACCGTTTTCATGTTGGAAAGTGTATCGACAATCGAACCCGTCAGGACAGAATACGCATTTGCCCTGTGGGCAGATCGCTCGCGTAGCTTCGGCATGTACCAGGCAATCAGGGCAAGATAGACAACCAACCAACCCGCCAGAAGCAATGCAATGCTCCAGCTTACCGAAACCAGCAGAAACGCCGCTCCTAAGAAGGACACCAATGCGTAAAAGACGAGGTAAATCGTTTCAGACGCAAAACTGGCCAGCGCGCGGGACGTCTGAAGCTGCTTCTGAGCTATGCGACCGGTCAACTCACTATCGAAAAATCCGGATGTTTGCCCCAACGTCCACCGATGCAGGCGCATCAAAACCATCAGCACGATGTTGGGCGCGATCAGGACAAAATTGATCACCGAGGACGCACCCAAAACCAAAGGTCGCAACACCATAAAGAAAGCGAAGACACCAATGGAGAACCACAGATGCGTGTCAAAGAAACGGTCCGGCCCGGTGCTGATGGCCTTATCGATCAGATGACCAAGGATCACGGCATTCGCGACTTCAAGAAAACCGGCCAGCGTCCACACGGCAGCGGACAAACTCAAGGCGGGGAATGCACCTTTAAGCGACCAACCAAAGAAACTGAACAAACTGCGCGGTGGCGGCCTGTCTGGCGCCTTGAGAGGGTCAATGAAGTCGGCGATGCTCTTCAAGATGTGTCCCCGGCCTGTTTTACCGGCTCAACATCTGATTGAAGGGTGCCCTCTTTAGATAGATGAAGTTCAGGCACATCATTCCTTGCTTCAAGCGATAGCGGAAACCACGCAATCCGCTCATATCCGCCCGTTTCAGGCAGCTTCCGAGAAGAAAACAAACCAAACCCGGTCACATTTTCACTCGGCAGATCAAGCGTCTTGTGCTGTTGTTTCCACGTTGTGACACTGGCATGAGGTCGCGCACGAAACCCAACGGAGATATGGGGCTTCCATGGACGGCTCGGTCTTTGCGACCCCATATCCAGAGCAATATTGTCGAGCGCTTCGTGCAAATCACACATGGCACGCACCGGTTTCACTCCAGCCCAAAGAGCGACCGCGCCGTCCAAAAGGTCGAAATGACCAACCCCCGCAACCTTCATCTTGAAGGTCGCCCTTGTTACAGAATTCAGCCTTTCTATCAACTCGTCCTGGCGCTCAATTACCCTCAGGTAACGCATGGTGACATGCAAAGCTGCGCGTGGAACCCAATGCGCATCAGACACACCGGACTGAAGACCAAGCAGATTTCTGGCGGCCGAATTTTCAACTTCGAGGGCGATGAACAGCGCCGATGATGCCGGAACACTCATGTTTCAAACAGCACGCAGCACCGCAAATTGATGTACGCGATCGCGAATGATTTCATCATCCGGGTTTGGAATGTCTCGTAGCTTGGCAAGAGCAGGTTCAATGATGTCGCGTCGTTGATCTTCAGAAGCTTTCACGAGGGTAGACATGCCGTTTCGCTCGATATGCAAGAGAACCTCGGTTACGGATGTCTTGTAGCTGTGAGACAGATTCACAACTGTCTCGAACTCAAATCCCGCCTCGCCGCAAAGTTTTTCCAGCTCTTCTGGCGCATCGCGTGACAGCTGCGGCCCTGAGAGCTGTAGCTGCATTTCAGCGACAATCTGACCAGCCGGATCCTTAGGAGGAGATACACCCGCGTTGGCCGCCGAGCAGTTGATGAAACATCCACCGTCGTCCAAGGTTCGCCTTACCTCTTTCAAGGCCTTGGTAATGTCGTCTGCGAGGTGCAGCGCCCAGACGGAATACACGCAGCCAAAGAAACCGTCTAGAAACGGTAATTTGTTCATGTCCGACCAAACGAGCGCAGTAACGCGATCAACAGCGCGCCTTAGCATCTCACTCGAAACATCGATACCTATGATATCATATCCTTTATTTTGCAGCGCCCCGGCCACAACACCGGTCCCGACACCCATTTCAAGAACACGTCTATTTTTGTCGATAAGTGGTTCAATTGCTTCGGAAAACTGTAGGCCACGCCTTTCACCTCCACGGTTTTCATCATACTGAAAGGCGATTTTATCGAAAATTGCATTCATCTTGTCACTCCGTGTGTTCGATTTCAGGCCGAATAGAAGCCAAGCCAATTGGATAATCATCCAACGGCCTTTGGCTTGGCGAAATTGGCCAATATTCACAGGTGCACTTTGCCAGTTTTACGGGTTTTTCAGATATTTCAACCTGGCCCTCACATTGGGTAGCAAAAATTCGCCCAAATGAGCATTGAATCCGCGGCTTTCCGAAGAAAACCACCAGGCGTAATTTTTCAATTGACACAACAGCATGTTGCCAGGGTGAACATAAATTTTCGTTCAGTGCAGATACGTCATAAACCAATAAAAAAGTTCTAAAATGAAGAAATAGGTTTTTCATTTTAGCACACTAAAGACACCGCCTGAGGCAGTGACACACCTAAATTGTTTACCTCACAATTTGAATTGCGTGATATTCTCCAAGTTACTTTGGTTGTGGCTTGAACCCTAAGAACATAACCCACCTCATGACATCTTCGTCTAGACCTGTTCCAGTCCCAGTGTTTGTGAAAACCAATTCAAATCCAGTAGATTGCAAATGCCGTTCCAATTCTTCGACTTCGTAATAGTTGTAAAATCGACCCAACCCATCGCGGTGTTCACCTGATCCGCATTTCATACTGATGTAGAGGACACCGTTTGGGTTGAGAGCATTGAAGATGTCTTTCAGATATTCGGGGAGTTTCTGCCTTGGCGCATGCAGCAAACTGAAATGGGCCCAAACTCCATCAAGATTCTGAAAACTTCCAAGGTCATCGAAAGTGGCCAATCGCGCAGCTATACCGTGTACTTCCTGGGCGCAATCAACCATACCTTGGGACGCATCGACTGCGTCGACCCGAAGCCCATGTTGAACCATGATTGCAGCTTCGGCGCCAACACCGCAACCAAGGTCAAGAACCAGCCCGTTTTGCGGAATGCGCGAGATGAAAAAGTCCAGCACCGGATGCGCCTTGTGTTGGCTCTTCAAGTCAAGATAGGCAGACCTGTTCGCGGCATCGTCATAAGCAGCGATCGTCGGTTTATCCATCAAGATTGATCCTCTGGCCTTCTGAAGTTGCTCAGGTTTGTCCGCTGTTTGATTTGGATTTCCATTCAGCTCAGCAATCGGGTTTCGATCCTCGATTTCAGCCCGCTGTCGACACCCAGAACCTTTGACAGATATTCGTCAGTGGAACCAAATTCCTCTTCCAACTGGCAAAACATCAGGTCCATGTGTTCGGGATGTACGCTCAGCGCGAATTCCAATGCCTCATCATCCACAACGTGCCCCGACGTTTTTTGCAACCAGGCCCTTAACCGCGGTTTTGCTCTGGCAATGCGCTTGGGGTCATTTGTTTTGACAAACTCGGCGACAATATCATCGCGGTGGACGCCAACTGTATGCAGAACCAGTGCGCACAACATGCCGGTTCTGTCCTTGCCAGCAGAGCAATGTGTTAGGATCGGCGCGTCGGAATGTGCCAGCAGCTGGAAAAATCGGCTGAAAAGATCCACATACCGCTCTATCTTCGCTCCGTTGATGTAAAACTCTCTTGCTTCGCGATCGAACCAAGCAAGGTCCACGTGATCAACGTCCTTTAGTGCGACAGCCCAATCCAGACGCTCTTCGGGAATATCAGAAGTAATGACATCATAGGTGACACCCTCGGGACGGCGCGATTGCGCGCGTTCCCGTTCCAACGGTCGTCTCAAATCGACGATCGTCCCGATGTTCAACTGTTTGAGCCTATCAAGGTCTTGGTCGGTCGCGTGTGAGTGATCACTTGAGCGATACACTACATCTGAACGCACGATTTGCCCTTCTCTTCCCATAGCTCCACCAAGATCACGAAAATTCTCAATGTTTTCAAACATGGGCATCTCCTCGACTGTCAGTGTTGAACTTGGAACATCATGCGGGAGCGTCATGCCATGACAGCCACATCAGGTTCGGAGACACCAAGCGTTGCGCGAAGGTGGGACCAAGTCGCCGCTTCGAGTTCGTGCGGCCAAGTCACGTTGTATTGCTGGGCAAGTCTTTTCGCTCTTGGCAGATATGCCTTGGCGTATTCGAGGTGACCACGGATGATAGCGTCCCGCTCTGGCATAAGAGGCGGAAGATCTTTCAATAATTGGTTCTGATCTGGGGAAATCAGGCGATTCAAGTGCAAAGCACCACCGCGATTTGGGGCATCTGTTTCGAGTATCAGCAGTTCAATTAGCATTCGCCGCAAATGCACCAGGCCAGTTACCGCATTGACCAATTCGTTCCGGCCAATCGCCACGGGTAGCAGGCCCATGATGCGCACGAACTCCTGAAAATCGTGGGACAGGCGTGCCGGGCTGACCTGCGGACCAGGGATCGGATTCGGCAGTTGATCCGCAATCTTGTCCTTGTCAAAAATGACTTTCAGCTGACTGCGCGCATGGCCGTTTGCATGCTCCACGCCAAGCGCAACAACATCGATGCGAAGCCAACTCTGCGTGATTGCATTGATCAACATGCCTTTGACTTGTCGGTCCCACCACAAGACAATTGGACCCGCCTGCTCAACCGCTTCACGCCAAATCGCGCTAAACGCATCAAGGTTGTCTGAATCGACGATCGCCAGAAAATCCAGATCGCTGTATTCATCTTGCAAACCGGAGCCATAGCTGCCGCTCATGAACAGCGCGCGGATCAAGTCAGATTTTTCTGCAACGTCGGAAATTCGGCTGATTGCGTCTTGTGGGGTCATGTTACCTCCTGTTGGTGAGAAGTCTTGGCGGTGATAAAGACAGAAACACCATTCTATGGACTGGCTAGAGGGGCCGTCACCCGGCCACCCAACGCAGGGCGTTTGCTGTCCGCAGCGTGCTCCAGATAGGTGTCGATCGCTGCGATTTTTGGATTTTCGAAAACGGCACGAACGTCAATTTCCTTGTTTGTGGCCGCCCGAATTTTCCCAACAAGCCGCGTCGCCAAAAGGGAGTCGCCACCAAGATCAAAGAAATCTTCATTAAGGCCAACGCTTTCAATGCCCAACACGTCCACAAAAATATTAGTTAGTAGTTCTTGCTGTGGGGACAGCGCCATTGGCGCATCCGGTGCTTCTGGCTGTGCCTCATACGTCGGTGCCGGCAATGCTTTGCGATCAACCTTTCCGTTTGGCGTAAGAGGCATTGCATCAATTGCAACAATGGCAGCAGGCACCATGTAGTCTGGCAAGTTTTCGGCCAGCTGCTTTTTCATTTCCTGCTGGTCGGGTTCTTTGGCGTCCGTTGCAACAACGTAAGCCACCAGATGCTTGACGCCAGGCCTGTCCTCCCTGGATACAACTATGCAATGCTCAATATCTTTGCGTCCAAGCAGCACCGTTTCCACCTCGGCCGGCTCAATCCGAAATCCACGTATTTTCACCTGCTCGTCGGCACGACCAGCAAACTCGATCACGCCATCGGATCGCTTTCGGCCCAGATCGCCTGTGCGATACATGCGAGCCCCTGAACCATGAGGACAGGCGACAAAACGTTCGGCTGTCATAGCTTGCGCACACAGATACCCGCGGGCCAGTCCGGAACCTGCGATGTAAAGCTCTCCGACGTCTCCTGTTGCAACCTCCCTCAGTTTTTCATCCAGTAAGTATACCGATGTATTATCCATCGCGGACCCAATGGGAATTGGGTCAGTTCCCCATTTGGGGATATCGTAAGCCGCTGAAAATGTGGTGCATTCTGTGGGTCCGTACCCGTTGCCCAGCTTGATTTCAGGTGCCGCGGCCTGGACCCGACCGACAGCATGGGGCGATACGGTATCGCCACCAACCATCACATCACCTACCGAGCGAAATGCTTCCGGACAGGTTTCTGCAAAGACACCGAACAGACCCGCCGTGAGCCATAGATGATCTACCCGATACTCCTCTACCACATCCTGCATATCTTCGGGTGTCGATAGACTCTTTTCCGGGATAATGATCGTTCCGCCACCAAGAAGGGTGCTCCAAATCTCATGTGTGGACGCATCGAACGATTGCGGGGCATTTAATAGAACGCGGCGGCCCTTTGGCCATCTGTGGTCGAGGCCAAGCTTTTTGACGTTTCCGTGTGTCACCGCCACAGCTTTCGGAGCCCCGGTCGAGCCAGAGGTAAACATCACATAGGCCAAGGATTGATAATCTGCGCGAACATGTTCTTTACGCTGATCGATATTGCCATGCGTGACGCGCTTTGGATCAAAGACAGTGCACCCAGCTGGCGCAATCGCTGTCGCACGTTCAACCTCTTCAGCAATGACAGCGACCGGATCCACCATCCGCAGCATATCAGCAAGGCGCCGATCTGGGCTGTCGTTGTGTAGAGGAACATAGAACCCGCCCGTTTTGATAACGGCGACGATCGCAACGACCAACTCAGGGGTACGTGGCAACAAAAGTGCGACACCCTTTTCAGGTCCAGCACCCTTGTCACGCAGCAGGCTGGCAAAATCTGTTGACCGTTGGTCCAATTCGTCAAAAGTCATCTCGACCGAGCCAAAGACCAATGCGACAGCGTCAGGAGATTTAGCAACCTGCGCTTCAAACACATCCGCAAGCGATCCTCGCGGAAGACCGACATTCCCGGCATTCTGTTGATCAATCTCTTCAGGTCGATGCATAGTGTTCTCCCTTTGCTGACCCTGACCAACGAGAAAGCATGGGCTTGCACTCACGATGCCTAGGGTGGGGTGTATGGTTTTCGGGGTCGCAACTCATGATGATTCATCCGTCACCGTAAAACCGAACTCGTTCAGTGCTCCCTTCACACCGATCAATCGTGCGCCTTCCGCTTCGATCGCGATCAGGTAGTCGACAATTTCCTTTGAGAACCGCTCCCCTGGATGAATGAGAGGACGCCCTGGTGGGTATGCCGATATCGGGAATGCTGCCACGCATCCTACTGCATGCGTTGGCAGAACCTGCCGGGTTGGCGTCATGATCGCGTCATGCATCCCACGCCAGTCATCGGCAATTGGTGACGGCGCAACGACTTCACGCGGCCCGGTTTCCGGCTCCAGATTGGTCAATGCGTCCTGAAGTGCGCGCACAATGTTGGGCCAGGTACTGATATGCGCGGGGCCAAACAGGAACAGTATCTTTTCGGCGATGACCATTTCGATGTCCATGGCGTGTCGCCGTGCAAGGTAATCCGCAACCTGTCTTCCACTTCGCTTTGTATCGCTGATATCGATCAGCACATGGCTTGGATCATCGGCCACCCCCTTGCCCAGATCACTTGCGGCGACGACCTGCACCCCATCGATTTCGGCAAGGCGCATCCTGAAATTGCGGCTTTCTCTGGCAAGGCGATCTGCGCAGGCATGACCCATCGGAGATATCCAAAAGTCAGTACAATGCTCCAAAACCAGGTAATTGATGAAGTTTGGCGAGGTGGACACAAACCCCAAGTCGCAAAACTTCTCGTATGCTGCGCAAAGCGCTGCGTCATTGAATGTAACGAAACTTGCCCCAGACAGGCCAACGCCTTTCTTGTGAGCTGAAAAAACACTGGCAGATGCAAACGGTGCGGTCGAATTTGGAAACTCTGTGTTCGAGAACAGACCTCCGTAAACGCCCCATGCAGAGTCGACAATCAGACGTGTGTCTGACGCTCGGAACACTTCGGCAATCGCGGCGGGATCATCACTTGAAAACCCCTCGTAAGTCGGCGAGGTGACAAAAACAGCGTGCAAGTCGTTGTGCGCCTCTAGCAGCGCGCGAAAGTGCTTTGCGGTCAGAGGCATCGGAACGTCACAAACGGGCGAAACATCGCGCTCGATCCAGACTATTTCCGCGTTTATCAATGCCAACCCGGCGACAAGGCTCTTGTGACAACTGCGATCAACGGCAAGTTTCAACCTTTTCCGGGTCAGGGAATTCAGTGCCAGCACAAGGGCCACATTGGCCAAACTTGTCCCATGTGGCGCGTACCTGACGCTGGAAGAGCCAAACACGTCTGCCAGCTTCCGCGCCAGATTACCAAGCGGCCCGGTACCACGCCCAAGAGCATCATCCAGCGCTGTGTTAGAAACAGACTGATCCAGACGGTTCAGTAAACCGGACAGCGCTTTCAGGTCTAAGTCAAAGCCACCGTTTTCCATCGATGGCGATTGTTGCAAGCCTGTCAAATGGTGTGGGTCGTTACCTACCTCGGCGAACCTGCTTCTTTGGGGTCCAGCATAAGCCCTTGGTCCCTCGCTAAACTCAGGCGGCATATCAAGCGGTGTACAGCACCCTGTTCGTGACAACCCATCGCGTAAAACCTGCTCAACTGTCTTTTGAACGGTCTGTTCGACACGATTGCATTCGACGTCGCTGCCGCCATCGGAATCGACATCTATAGCTGGATTTTCATAAATTCGAGCCATTGCAATCCTTGCTCTACGCAGCCAAATTTCCAAGATGGTCGACAAGCGACCAGGGTTAGTTCACGGCACGACCTCCATCTACGTTGAGTATTGCACCGGTGATCCAGCTGGCCTTGGATGAGGCTAGAAATTCGACTGCCGCCGCAACATCGGACGGTGTACCCAACCGGCCCAACGGGTGCAGTGGCAGCATGCTGTCCAACCATGTTTCGAAAGAGTCATCGTTCGCAGTGACACCAGCCGATTTCTGCAGGTTTGTGGGAACCACACTGGGGTTGACGCTGTTTACTCGTATCCCAAAAACCGCCAGATCCTTCGCCATCGATCTGGTTGCCATGTCCAACGCGGCCTTGGACACAGAATATGAAAACGATGTGCAGGGATGTTGTGAGCAGATCGACGAGATATTGATGATAGAGGAACGACCGGATTTCTTCAGCAACTCCAGAAAATCCCGGCTCGAATTCACGGCGGCCGACAGATTGTGTTCCATGACTCTCTGCCACTCGGCTTCGGATTCCTGCGCAAACCCATCACCGGAAATCGTGCCGCAGCTATTGACCAGCAGGTCGATGGCATCTGTTCTCTTCGAGACGGCTTGAACCAGCGCTTCGCGGTCCTCTCGCACTGTCAGATCACACTGGATGAAATGCGCGTTTTCAAAGCCCGCCAAGGTCTCACGGGCGCGTATCAAGCCCGTATCAGTGCGACCAACACAGTGAACGTCATGGCCCGCAGCCAGAAAAACGCGCGCGCACTCCAGCCCCAGACCCGACGTGCCACCGCAGACAACAATGTGCCCGGATCCGATGCCGCATGCGTCGCTTTCTGTAAAACCGTCGCTCTGCATCTAGTCAAAATCTTTCGCTGTGCCGGAGGTCTCACCGTGAGCAAACGCAATCTTGCCCCTGTCCGTTCGGAATTTCTGTGAACTGTCGACGCCCAGTGCGGCGAGGTACAAAACCGGTTCGTCGCCAGACAAACCCATCATGTCGCGGAGGCGGTCTTCGGAGTACCCACCGACGGCGCAAATCCCCAATTTCTCCTTGGCTGCCAGCAGATATGCCTGCTGCGCAACATATCCGGCATTCAGAATTGCACGCCTGAACTCGTCTGGGGCTTCGAAGAAATCCGTCTTGCGTCCGGGCACAAACATGGCAAGTGCGGCACTTGCGTTACCCAGAAACCTCTGCCCCATGCAGGTTCGAACAATGTCCCATTCCCGGTTTTTACCGATCGGCAAAAGAACCGGATCCTTTGTCTGAACTTCAAACAGGTCGGCTGTATAATCCGGATTACGCAGCGCGATCCTGAACGCAAAACCCTTAAAGCCGTTGAGTGTAGAGAGACCGCGCACAAGTGATACAACTTGCGCTTGGTCAATGGTCTGTTCCGAAAAAAGCTCTGCAGATCTGCGTTGGAAAATGTCTTCAAAATCAACAGACAACCGGGATGTAGGATAGGCATCAATGGCGTTGCCCGAAAAGATGTTCTGCGACACCCATGCTGGTGAGCCAAACTCATCTTTCTTCGCGATCCTGCTTACCGCGCTCGCTGGTGCTTCGGGCTGCGTCGGTAAGTTCGTCCAAGGAAACAGCTCGTCGGTGGCCAAGCCCACAATAGGCAGATGCCCCATCGGCATGTCTGGTATCAGGTTTTTGACAACATGGCTTGAGATGTCTTCAAGCACCAAAGATGTGTCAGTCTCCGCGTTCAGGAGCAGGTACAAATTGCAAAATGCATGTGCGGTATCCAGCGACGAATACAGGATGCCTCGCTGCCCATATTTGCGCATTGATCGTTCAATATCTGCGGCAAAAAGAAAAACAGACCGGATTTCCTCGGTCAGACCTAGTTGTTTAAGAAAAACGTGACGAGGAATGTCAACTGACGTCCGTGTGATCTGTCCCGTGGCAGCCACATATTTGTACAGGGAAAACTGGTCTGCACTGCCCCTTAGCTCGAAGAAATAGATGACGGTTGGATACAAGGCGCCCGCCGAAGGAGAGGCCCTGCCGACTTCGGCCTTCGCTCCGAATTTTGAAACGATCCCGCAGGACGTGTTCAGGCACATTTCCACCGTTTTCTCAGAGTTTTCAGAGAATGCCTGCTCTGCGATCCTTTGATGGGACCCCACAAGTTGGAGGGTTGACCAGAACTGTCGCAGCTTTGCATCAACTTTGCTTTGCCCATCCGCAGAAACGGTTTGGTCCGGGTCCGTAGGGCATCGCCCCCGATTTTGTCGCTTCGCTTCAATCGTCATGGCGCCACCTCAATTTTTAACCAACTGCGGCCGCGAGACCGGCTTTGCGGATTTCAATTCGCCGGCAAGTGCAGACACGGTAGGAGACATAAAGAACTGCCGGACAGTAATGTTTCGCCCCATCTTCTGTTTGATCCTGTTGATCGCTTTGATTGCCAAAAGCGAATGGCCGCCCAGCTGGAAAAAACTCTCATCCAACCCGACGTGATCGACTCCCAGAATGTCGCAGAAAACACCTGCAAGTTTGCGCTCTTCGTCGCTGATCGGTCCACTCTTCCTCTGTTGTGTCACATCGGGAACCGGGAGCTTTTCCAAAAGGAGCTTGCCATTTGGTGACAACGGCACAGCATCGATTTCGACGAACTGACTGGGCAACATGAAGGTCGGTAGACGCTTGCGCGCGAATGTTCGCAGCACTTCCTGATCGATCCCGGCGTCTTCGTCCGGCACATAATAGGCAACCAAGACTTTGTTTGCGTTCTTGCCTTCCCGCATGGCCACAACGATGCGTCGGACACTTGGGTGATCCTGCAGGGCGGCTTCAATCTCACCCAGTTCCACCCTTGCGCCGTTGATCTTGATCTGACGGTCAGCACGGCCAAGAACCACGAGTTGCCCCTTTCTGTCGAAGTATCCCGTGTCTCCTGTTCGGTAGAGCCGACCGCCCGTCGTATCTGCAGGATTGGCTATGAACCTTTCGGCGGTCTGTACCGGTCGGCCAAGGTATCCACGCGCCGTTCCGGCACCGGCTGCGTAGATTTCTCCGATCGTGCCCGGCGGTACCGGGTTCAGAGTGCCATCCAGGACGTAAATCTGAACATTCTGGATCGGGCGTCCTGCCGGAACCAGCGGACCATCGGAAAGATCAGCGACCTTTGCAGTAAATGAGGTCGAGTTGTGCGTTTCACACGCACCATAATGATTATGGATACGCTCGACCTTGCCTATTTCCAGCATGTCGCGCACTGATTTTGTTAGTTTCAAGGGTTCTCCGCCTTGAAAAATATCAGTGATCGCAATGTCATCGGCATCTACATCCTGGATGCTTTCTGACAGCAAATTCATCAGCGACGTCGGCATGAATATGTTACCGACAGCTTTCTCTGACAGCCATTTCGAAGTCTGGATCGTTCCGATTTGAGTGTCTTCTGGCGGTATCGCAAGAGGGGCACGACACGTCAGTGCAAACAGTATCTCCTGAATGGAAACATCAAAGCTGATGTTTGTCATCTGCCCGACGCGGCTTGCGTGCTTTGAATATTCGTTTGCCTGCCAGTCCGCCAGGTTCACGAGGCATGAGTTTGTGCCGAGGACGCCCTTTGGAGTTCCGGTGGATCCGGATGTGTA
>NZ_BMWT01000008.1 GCF_014651375.1 Tateyamaria omphalii | reverse complement strand
CGATCCGCGAAGGCGGCCGCACCGTCGGCGCAGGCGTCGTCTCCAAAATCACCGAGTAAGCCATTCTACCGTGAAGGCGGGGTGAACCCCGCCCCACGGGACTGATGAGATGTAGGGCGGGGTTCACCTCGCCGCACAACCAAAAAAGACGCGACGAGGGGTGTCGGTGGTCGATGCTCCTCCTCTCCGTTGGAAGCCCGAGTAAGGGAACACGAAAATGGCCATTCAAAGCCAAAACATTCGCATTCGGCTGAAGGCGTTTGACTATCGTGTGCTGGACGCGTCCACACAGGAAATCGTCAACACCGCCAAACGCACCGGTGCGTCCGTGCGCGGCCCTATTCCGCTGCCGAACAAGATCGAGAAGTTCACTGTTCTGCGCGGTCCGCACGTTGACAAGAAATCCCGCGACCAATTCGAGATCCGCACGCACAAGCGTCTGCTCGATATCGTTGATCCGACCCCCCAGACCGTGGACGCGCTGATGAAGCTCGACCTCGCAGCTGGTGTGGATGTCGAGATCAAGCTGCAATCGTAAGGAGGGTATGAATATGCGCTCTGGAATTCTCGCAAAGAAAGTCGGTATGACCCGGCTGTTCATGGAAGACGGCAAGCAGATCCCTGTGACCGTTCTCCAACTGGACGGTCTGCAGGTCGTGGGTAACCGCACCTCGGACAAAGATGGCTACACAGCCGTTACTCTGGGTGCTGGATCGCCAAAGGTGAAACGCGTCTCCAAGGCGATGCGTGGTCACTTTGCAGCCCAGAAAGTCGAACCCAAGCGGAAGCTCGTAGAGTTCCGCGTGACCGAAGACAACCTGATTGGTGTGGGCGAGGAGATCTCGGCCGAGCACTTCCTGGAAGGTCAAAAAGTCGACGTGTCCGGCACATCCATCGGTAAAGGTTTTGCCGGTGCCATGAAACGCCACAACTTCGGTGGTCTGCGCGCCTCGCACGGTGTGTCGATCAGCCACCGTTCGCACGGTTCGACCGGCCAATGTCAGGACCCCGGCAAAGTCTTCAAAGGCAAGAAGATGGCTGGCCACATGGGTGCTGCCCGTGTGACCACACAGAACCTGGAAGTCGTGAAGACGGACGCAGACCGCGGCCTGATCATGATCAAGGGCGCTGTGCCTGGCTCCAAAGGTGGTTGGGTGACCGTCAAGGACGCCGTGAAAAAGAAACTGCCTGATGGCGTGCCGTTCCCGGCCGCTCTGAAATCGGCGGCTGTAACCGAAGCACCGGCGGAAGAAGCTCCCGCGGAAGGTGGTGAAGCATGAAACTTGACGTGATCAAACTGGACGGCGGCAAAGCCGGGTCTGTCGAGCTAAGCGAAGACCTGTTCGGTCTGGAGCCCCGCGCCGACATCCTGCACCGCATGGTCCGCTGGCAGCGCAACAACGCACAAGCTGGCACTCACAAGGTCAAGACGCGTTCGGAAACCAGCTACTCGACCAAGAAGATCTATCGCCAGAAGGGCACGGGTGGCGCACGCCACGGCGACCGTAACGCGCCGATCTTCCGCAAGGGTGGTATTTATAAGGGGCCGACCCCGCGTTCGCATGGCCACGACCTGCCCAAGAAGTTCCGCAAGCTTGGTCTCAAGCACGCCCTGTCGGCCAAGGCCAAGGCAGGCGAGCTGGTGATTATCGAGGATGCGGCAGCGGGTGGCAAAACCGCCGCTCTGGCCAAGCAGGTCAAGGACCTGGGCTGGAAGCGTGCGCTGGTGATTGACGGGGCTTCAGTCAACGAAGACTTCCTGAAAGCATCGCGCAACATCGAAGGTCTGGACATCCTGCCGACGATGGGTGCAAACGTATATGACATCCTGAAGCGTGACACCCTGGTGATCACGAAGGCGGGTGTCGAAGCACTGGAGGCTCGTTTGAAATGAGTGCCAAGGCAGAACATTACGACGTGATCCGCAAGCCGATCATCACAGAGAAGGCAACCATGACGTCTGAGAACGGTGCGGTGGTCTTTGAAGTGGCGATTGACAGCAACAAGCCCCAGATCAAGGAGGCCGTTGAGGCGCTCTTTGGTGTGAAGGTGAAGGCCGTGAACACGACCATCACCAAGGGTAAGGTCAAGCGTTTCCGCGGCCAGTTGGGCAAGCGGAAAGACGTGAAAAAGGCCTATGTGACGCTGGAAGAAGGCAACACGATCGACGTGACCACCGGTCTTTGATCGTGGGGCGGGGCTGAACCCCGCTCGCATAGCAAAATGAACAGACCCCGGTCCGCGATATGCGGGCCGGGGTTTTTCTTTGCCATTTGGCCCCTTATGTTCGTGCGATGCGAGATGAGAGGTCTTTGTTCCCATGCGAAATGCAGCTTTGGTTCTGGGTATCATCGGCGGGTTGATTGCGATGGTGGTCGGCTTCTTCGGCTATGGATACACCGAGGTGGTGCGCGCCCATCAGGAAGTGGGCGAGATCTTTGGCACTGTCGACAATGAAGCCTTGGTGCGCGTGAGCAGCTTTGTGGCACCGCTGTTGGCGATTGCGGGCGGGGCCATGGCCAAGATCCGCGCCCTTTGGGGAGGAGGGCTGTTGTTGCTTTCGGCCGCGCTTATGTATCATGCCTTTGGTTTCGGGGTCTTCACCATGTTCCCCATCGGGTTTTGCATCGTCGGCGGCGTACTTGCAGTTGCTGCTGGCAAGCCGGACGAAGCGAAAGCGCATTTCTAGGGTTCACTTAGGCACCTTTGTCGTTGGCCAAGTGGTCACACGAGCAGATGAAAAACTTGTAGGTAGACCATACACGTTGTTTAGGTTTTGCGGTGGGGGGTCTGTTCGATCTCCAATCGTGAACATCAAATCCTGGATTGTCTTAGAACGGATGTCTGCGCAGCCCCATGATTACAACGGGATGTCGTCATATTTTCGAGAGGTGGGCGATGTGACACCTTCGGCCACTTGCGCAGTGGCCTTTGTCATCATTGCGACTATCCGTGAGGCTTGATCCGCATACTCCTGAGCGGCGTCCCTGCAATAGTTGGATTGCAATTTCATCAGTTCGGCGGGCGACGTGCAGGCCATCATGGCGCGCTGCGCGGCCAAGTCCTTTTGCATCCGGTCCATGGCAAAGCGGGTGCACTCGGTTGTGATATTCATCCACGCTTGCGCAGTGGCAGGATTGAAAGTGGCAAGGGCGGCGGTCATGGGGGCAGGGTTGATGTGGGGCGATGTGGATTTGGGCATGGGGCGTCCTTTTCTAGAAAGCATGGACACAGTGTAACTGGTCCCGGGCGGGCGCGAATTGATCTGGATCGTGTTGGGAACGTGTGCTGAAAATTGGGCAAGCGGCAGAACGTGAACAAGGCCTATGTGACACTGAAAGAAGGCAACAAGATCGACGTGACCACCGGGCTTTCGGGGTGCCCCCCGCTTTGAGGGACGAGTTAGAAACCCCGCTTCTGGCGGGGCTTTTTCTCTAGTGTCCCGGGATCTGATCGCTGAGGCGTTTAAAGCAAGTGGCTTCGAGCCCTCGGGATGCACTGGTTATCGTGCAATAACCATAGTCGGCAAGACCGTCATTCGACTTCAAACCTACGCCGGACGCGATCACATTCACATCGTTGAGTGTTTCGAGTATTTTTTCGCTTTGGTCATCATATGTGTCGACATGGATGACCTCATTCCCATTTTGCCAGTTGTACTTTGCTACAAAATGACCAGTTCCTCCGTAAAAGTCCTGCCTGCAGTTTGCTTTGCTTATGAGCGAAAAATTTTGGCCGTCTGGCGCAATATGATAGCTGCAAGTGCCGTAGGAGTGCCAATTTGCGGCAATTGCAGGGTTAGCGAAAAAGACCACAAGACCCAAAATAATATGCTTCAAATTTCTCTCCGGTTCGGCCAAACATCTACCTCAGGTCGTATCAAAAGCATATGCTATCTTTGGGTCAACATATGTTTGCACCGAATACGGTCTTTGAACTATGCCCCGGAAACAAGCCGAAGGCGCCGGGCGCTATGTAACCTGCGCTGCCCGCCGAAATCGTGGGACATGCTTGGCTGCCATAAAGTGCGCCGTTCGAGCGTTGTGGCGCCACACCACGGTCAGGCGCGCGCCTAGCTTGCGTGATTGGTTGTCACGAGCGCAACATGTTATTTGCATGAATCTGCGGTACGAGTGGTGCAAAGAATGTCGACAGTTGAATGTACTGAAGAGCGGGAAATCCCTGCGTTGCATGTCGCTCTTGGAATTCCGGGACAATTGACTACGCACAAACGGCTCGCGACACGTGGGAAGGGGACCCGTAGTACGCAAAGCGAGATCTTCGTTGCGATCTTCACACTTGGTATGCCCTACCTTTGCGGGTTGAAAGATGTTCCAGACGGGGGTGGGTTCTTCCCTGTTGGAAAAGGCATATGTGAACTCACCCAAATCGTGCGACGCTTTAGTACAAGAAATGAACGGGATCGGTGGGTGGCGGATGCGTTCATCTCCATTGCTTCATCGGTGTAAGGTGCAAGACACTTCTGTCTCTTGACCCCACCCTATCCCTAGCCTAAACGACCCCATCCGCAAGGCCCCGGATTCGTCCGGGGCTTTGCCGTTGCTCGTTTGAGCGCACTACCGGGCACCTTCGGGGGCCTTTAACCATAGGGCGGGGCCAGCCTCGCTCGTTTAGCAAAACGGAAGACAGTAACATGGCACTCAAGTCGTACAAGCCGACGACGCCGGGCCAGCGTGGGCTGGTTCTGATCGACCGTTCGGAGCTGTGGAAGGGGCGCCCCGTCAAGGCGCTGACCGAAGGTCTCACCAAGAATGGTGGCCGCAACAACACCGGACGGATCACGATGCGCCGCAAGGGCGGGGGCGCGAAGCGTCTCTATCGTATCGTCGATTTCAAACGGAACAAGATGGATGTGGCGGCCACGGTCGAGCGCATCGAATATGACCCCAACCGGACCGCGTTCATCGCGCTGGTGAAATACGCCGACGGCGAGCAAGCATACGTGCTAGCGCCACAGCGTCTGGCTGTTGGGGATCAGATCATTTCCTCGGCTAAGGCCGACATCAAACCCGGCAACGCGATGCCCTTCAGCGGCATGCCCATTGGGACAATTGTGCACAACATCGAGCTGAAGCCCGGCAAGGGTGGTCAGATCGCGCGGGCTGCCGGCACCTACGCTCAGTTCGTGGGTCGTGACGGTGGTTACGCACAGATCCGCCTGAGCTCGGGCGAGCTGCGTCTGGTCCGTCAGGAGTGCATGGCCACTGTTGGTGCCGTGTCGAACCCCGACAACTCGAACCAGAACTACGGTAAAGCGGGCCGCATGCGCCACAAGGGTATCCGCCCAAGCGTCCGTGGTGTTGTCATGAACCCGATCGATCACCCCCATGGTGGTGGTGAAGGCCGGACTTCTGGTGGTCGCCACCCTGTGTCCCCATGGGGCAAGCCGACCAAGGGTGCCCGTACCCGCAACAAGAACAAAGCGTCGCAAAAGCTGATCATCCGCTCGCGTCACGCCAAGAAGAAGGGGCGTTAAGATATGTCTCGTTCAGTCTGGAAAGGCCCGTTTGTTGACAGCTATGTGCTGAAGAAAGCGGAAGCGGCGCGCGAAAGCGGTCGCAACGAAGTCATCAAAATCTGGTCCCGTCGGTCCACCATTCTGCCCCAGTTCGTGGGTCTAACTTTTGGTGTGTACAACGGCCAGAAGCATATTCCCGTGAACGTGTCCGAAGAGATGATCGGCCAGAAGTTCGGGGAATATTCGCCCACGCGGACCTACTACGGTCACGCCGCTGACAAGAAGGCGAAGCGCAAATGAGCAAGGATAAGAACCCCCGCCGCGTGGCGGACAATGAGGCGATGGCGAAGACGCGCATGCTGCGCACGTCTCCGCAGAAGCTGAACCTGGTTGCCCAGATGATCCGTGGCAAGAAAGTCGACAAGGCCCTGACGGACCTGACCTTCTCGAAAAAGCGGATCGCGCAGGACGTCAAGAAGTGCCTGCAATCGGCGATCGCCAATGCGGAAAACAACCACAACCTGGATGTGGACGAACTGATCGTCGCAGAAGCCTGGGTTGGTAAGAACCTGACCATGAAGCGTGGGCGTCCCCGGGCGCGCGGCCGTTTCGGCAAGATTATCAAGCCGTTCGCCGAAATAACGATCAAAGTGCGTCAAGTCGAGGAGCAAGCCTGATGGGGAATAAAGTCAATCCGATTGGCATGCGCCTGCAGGTGAACCGCACCTGGGACAGCCGCTGGTATGCCGACACCAAGGATTATGGTGATCTTCTGCTGGAAGACATCAAAATCCGTGATTTCATCAAAGCCGAGTGCAAGCAGGCCGGTGTGGCCCGTGTGATCATCGAGCGTCCGCACAAGAAGTGCCGCGTGACGATCCACACAGCCCGCCCCGGTGTCATCATCGGCAAGAAAGGTGCGGACATCGAAGGTCTGCGCAAGAAACTGGCCAAGCTGACCGACAGCGAGCTGCACCTCAACATCGTTGAAGTACGCAAGCCCGAGCTGGACGCAGCCCTCGTGGGTGAGTCCATCGCGCAGCAGCTGGAACGTCGTGTGTCCTTCCGTCGTGCCATGAAACGCGCCGTGCAGAACGCCATGCGTATGGGTGCCCTGGGCATCCGCGTGAACGTTGCCGGTCGTCTGGGTGGGGCAGAGATTGCCCGTACCGAGTGGTACCGTGAGGGCCGCGTGCCCCTTCACACCCTGCGTGCTGACATCGATTACGCACATGTCGAGGCGGAAACCGCCTATGGCATCATCGGGATCAAGACCTGGATCTTCAAAGGCGAGATCATGGAGCATGACCCCCAAGCGCGTGACCGCAAGGCACAAGAACTCCAGGACGGTCCGGCCCCACGTGGCGCCGGTGGCCGTCGCTAAGGGAGAGTAGAGATGCTTCAACCAAAGCGTACGAAGTTCCGTAAGCAGTTCAAAGGCTCGATCAAGGGCAAGGCAAAGGGCGGGTCCGACCTGAACTTTGGCACCTACGGTCTTAAGGCGCTGCAGCCCGAGCGGGTTACAGCCCGTCAGATCGAAGCTGCACGTCGTGCGATGACGCGTCACATGAAACGTCAGGGCCGGGTCTGGATCCGGATCTTCCCCGATGTGCCAGTGACCGCCAAGCCGATCGAAGTGCGGATGGGTAAAGGTAAGGGCTCGGTCGACCGTTGGGCGGCCAAGGTCAAGCCTGGCCGCGTGATGTTCGAGATCGACGGTGTGAATGACGACATCGCACGTGAAGCGCTGCGTCTGGCGGCGATGAAGCTGCCGATCAAGACACGCGTCGTGGTTCGGGAAGACTGGTAAACCGACTGCGCCCCGATGTGGCACAATCGTAGTGGCACCCGGTAGAAATTGAGAAGCCCCCGGCGCAATAGCGTCGGGGGTTTTTCTTCGAGTGACGGTTACTATCTATTCTGAAACTTGGAGTGCAACTTGTTCAATTCGACAAAAAACACGCTGATAGTATTTGGTTTCTTTGTTCTTACCTTGGCTCTACTCTTCGCGATGGCCCCCAATTTAAAATTGCTGCGAATAACCAAAGATTTCGGAATTGGGGATACTTCGCAGAACCTTCACAAACTATTGGGGCAACATGGCTTCCGAAAGTCGGTTCAAGACGAAGGTAATTGGGTTTCTCTAGGTGAGCACACGCAATGGCCCTGGTTAGGGATGGGTTTTCATGGGCATCTAGATAGCTTTGATTGCAAAACTGACGATTGTCTTATCTTTGGTGCGGACGTCAGTAAAGGTAAACTTGGCGGGTTGATGTCCGATAGGTACTCCGTCCTTTGGTCCGAACGTGACGGAAAGCTTGTTGACCTCGTGACGGACCATAGCCGGGTGATCTTTCCAAAATGAACGCTTTCCTTAAGCGCTCAGCCGGACACCCAGTCCGGCCAGCGCCCGACCGCCTGAGGGCGGGCGCTGGCCTGTGTTGGACGTTGATATTCGTAGGCGGTGTGACGAGAATGACCGGATGAAAGTTCAATTCTCAGATTGGCCGCTGAATGCGGACGACACTGTCGTTGTCAAACTGCTCTCTGGAGCATGCACCGAAATGGGGTACTGCCTGTCCGAAGAAGACAATGAAAGAATTCGCGCCAGCTCATTTGAGACCATTGGTGAATTCGCGGCACAGGTTATGATGGCGGAAGGGCTTTCGCCAGAGATGAATAAGTATTTGTTTCGAGCCTTGTGTGCCTGGATTCGAGACATGCGCCCCAAATTCGGGAGATGAGCTTGTTGATCAATGTGCGGGGCTAAGCGCGGAATCAAGGCCGCAGGCCGCCGCGCCATCGACAGGCCACCCCCGGGCCTGTCGATGGCGGGGCTTCGTATCTAATACAAAGGGCCAACACCTGCGTGGTGGGTCTCATCCGGTAAGGCGGAGCTGAGGTCCGCCTCTCTCAGCTGTCGATATCGGAAATCAGGTCGGGGTTGGTCACCAGGTTGCGCACGCCGTGGGCCTTGCGTTCGTCAAAGATGTTTTCGGCGAACCATGCCCGAATGCTGCCGATGTGGACCTTTTGCACCTCGGGGCGCACGCTCCAACTGACTTGGATGGGCGATCCCTTTTCATTGTAACTGGGGCCGGTGGTTGATCCGGCATAGGTGATGGGCGTGCCCGTGTCGGACGGAATGTTCAACGCCTGATGGTAGCCGTCCACCATGCCGACCTCGGTCAGTTCGACGAAGTCACCTGCGCTTTCATCGTTCACCAGAACGAACACCTGTGTCTCGACGCGCAGTTGAGGGTTAATGATCGCGTCGCTCAGGCAGGAGGCGAGCGTGGGGCCGGGTTCGACCAACGCTGTGCTGTGCACGTAATGCACCTCGATCGTGTCACCGGGTTCCAGCGCGCCGTTTTTGCCTGCGGGGCCAACCGCATAATCTACGGGGGTCAATTCAGCCTCGGTCAACTCACCATCATAGGAAAAACCGGTGTTGTAACCCTTACCGTCCCCGTTGCCGATATAGGTGGTGAACTCACCTCCTGAATGCTCAGCCCCTTCGTGGAAGTGGATGTTGCACAAGTTCATTTCCGTATAGTCGGGGGCCGCATTGAACGCACGGGCGTTGTTGCCGGTCAGCGTATTCAGGTCGCGGGGTGCCTGTGGGCCGTATCCTTTGCCTGCGGTTTCGGCCGCCAGAGCCGCGCGTTGGGCGGCGATCACGTCATCGCTGACCGGGGCATCTTTTGCGAGAAGCAGGGCGGGTGAAACAAGCAAAGCGGTCGTTGACAGTGCAAGGCGCGAAAGGGGCATGAAGGTCATTCTCCGAAAACAATGTGTTGCCTTTCAGAGCATATGTTCGACCTGAGGTTGCGGCCAGCCTGCCCGACGGATTTGGCCTGACAGTTTCGTGATCCTATTCCCAGCCGTAGTTGAAACTGACCGATATCCGTTCTTCTTCGGCCATGTTCATGGGCACCTCGTGTCGCAGCCAGCTTTCCCAGAGCAAGACATCGCCCACGGATGGCTTGGCGTAGTGGAATTGGCGCAGGTCTTCGGGCGCATCCTTGGTGCGGCCCGGCGAGGCCATCATCATCGGCAAACGGGGGTCTTCCAGTTTCAAGGCGCTCGTGCCTTCGGGCATTGCCACATAGGTCGTGCCCGAGATCACCGAATGGGGATGGATGTGGCTGGTGTGAATGCCACCTTCGGGCAGGATGTTGATCCAGATGCTGTCGAGCTTGAGTGCCTTGTCGCCCAGATCAAAGGCCAGTTCCTTGGCAAAGGCGGCGACGTGGGCATCCAGCGCTTTGACCACGTCAGCGAAGATCGGGAAGCGCCAAGGCAGGTCGTCGAGCGAGGCGTAGGAGGTATAGCCGGGATAGCCCTCGCGCTCGCACCAGTCGTGGCCCGCCTCGTCATCTTCGGCGATGGCATAGCAGTGCTGCTCCAACTCGTCTGGATCGACCTTGGGTCCAAAGTCGGACAGGGGAGCGTGGTAAAGGCGGGTGGCGAAGAGGGATGTGACTTTCATGTCGGCTCAATATCGCGGAACGCACCATTGAGCCAGTGCGAGATATCGTGGCATCGACTACGCAATCGATGTCAAGGCTGGCACTTGGTTCCCCACAAACTCCACATCATTCCACGTGACACCGGTCGCACCGGAAAGCGTCACTCGGATTTCTTCGGCTTGCTGATCCGTGGTTTCATAGACAAGGATCAATTGCGTGTCCGTTGCGCCGGAACGGTTCACCACCTCCTCTAGGTGGGCCTCAGCCAACGTGCTGCTATCCGCAACCGCATCTGCATCAATTGAAAGGGTATCCACACCGCTTTCAAAGTCTTCGATCCTGAAAAGTCCCAGGCGAGAGTTGCTATCTTGTGGCAACTCAGTCTGACCGACATTCTCGACCACCATGCTGCCACTTCCGGTTATCGTTTCATGTGTGCGAATCACAAACGTATCTTCGCCTTCGCCGCCTGACGCGATGATGGGGCCATTTAGGCCCGGGTCTTCGCTCGAAACTGCGCGAACGCTTGTCATCACGATTGTATCGTTACCGGCGCCTCCATGACCCACTTCGATAAAGCCCGTGGTACTGCTGCTCGGTCCGTTCACATAAATCAGGTCGTCTCCATCGCCTCCGTAAAGATTCAAGTTGTCACTGGCGCTTGAACTATATGGTGCGGTTACGGGCGGTCCCGATTGAAGCGTGTCATTGCCTTCGCCGCCATAGGCATTCATCACGTCACCTTCAGATGCAATGTCGATCAGATCATCGCCTGCATCACCAAAAACGTCGGAACCTGCACCGCGCACAGTGATCGTGTCGTTACCCTCACCTCCATGAACCGATGAACTGTCGAGGTTCAAGTCAATCAAGTCGTCTCCAGCACCAGTAGAAACCGACGCTTGGGATGCATCAAACGCGAGAGTTCCAGATCCTAGGACCGTGTCGTCACCTGCGCCGGTCTCGAGCGATACGTCATTCCCGCCACCTGTGATGGATACTGTATCGTTCCCGTCTGTACCGGTGAACGAACCGCTTGTGGAGATATCCAGTTCCCTCCCTTCAACCGTATCATCCGCTGGCTCGGTCGTGTCATCGTCGTCATCATTGGTGAAGACCACGAGCGCGCCTGCCAGGCCGAACAAGGCAAATAATGCTAAGGCGCCCATCAGATTTCCTTTGTTGAATGCCGCGTTACGGTAGGAGGTGACGCGAAAGAGTGTCAAATTAAGGGTGAGGTTCCGGCGCGGACTGTTGCAAAAGAACCCAAACACCCCTTGCCATAGGCGCATTGCCCCCATATACGGCCCCTCTATTCACCCACTCCACGGGAATCGGTGTCACGTCTTTGGCGGCACCCTCGTGATGTTGAAAAGGAAAATGGCGATGAACGCCCAGGAACTTCGGGATAAAACCCCGGACCAGCTGCGTGATGAGCTGGCAAATCTGAAGAAAGAAGCCTTCAACCTGCGTTTCCAGCAGGCCACAGGTCAACTTGAGAACCCGGCGCGTCTGCGCTCGGTCCGTCGTGATGCTGCGCGCGTCAAGACGATCCTCAACGAACAAGCTGCCAAAGCGGCTGAATAAGGAGAGCACGAAATGCCAAAGCGTATCCTGTCTGGCGTCGTGACCTCCGACGCAAACGCACAAACAGTCACCGTGTCCGTCGAGCGCCGCTTTACGCACCCGGTTCTGAAAAAGACCATTCGTAAGTCCAAGAAATACCGGGCGCACGATGAAAAGAATGCCTTCAAGGTCGGTGACACCGTTCGCATCATTGAATGCGCGCCGAAATCGAAGACAAAACGCTGGGAGGTGCTGGAGGCCTAAAGCTTCCGGCGCTTCGCGCATTAATCGAAACCCTGGGGATCAGGCGAACGCATCAGCCCCCCAAAGGTCGGGAGAAACCATATGATCCAGATGCAAACAAACCTGGATGTTGCTGACAACTCCGGCGCCCGCCGAGTTCAGTGCATCAAGGTTCTGGGTGGTTCCAAGCGTAAATACGCATCCGTCGGCGACATCATTGTCGTGTCGGTCAAGGAAGCCATCCCACGTGGTCGCGTGAAGAAAGGTGACGTCCGCAAGGCCGTCGTCGTGCGCACCGCCAAGGAAGTGCGTCGCGAAGATGGCACCGCCATCCGCTTCGACCGCAACGCAGCCGTTATCCTGAACAACAACAACGAACCCGTTGGCACCCGTATCTTCGGGCCGGTTGTTCGTGAGCTGCGCGGCAAGAACTTCATGAAAATCATCTCGCTCGCCCCGGAGGTGCTGTGATATGGCTGCCAAACTGAAAAAAGGCGACAAGGTCGTCGTTCTCGCTGGCAAGGACAAGGGCAAGGAAGGCACGATTTCTTCCGTGAACCCAAAGGCGAACAAAGCTGTCGTTGACGGCATCAACATCGCCATCCGCGCCACCCGTCAAACCCAGCAAAGCCAAGGCGGTCGTATCCCCAAGGCGATGCCGATCGACCTCAGCAACCTCGCGCTGCTCGACTCCAACGGCAAACCCACCCGCGTGGGCTTCAAGATGGACGGCGACAAGAAAGTGCGCTTTGCCAAGACAACAGGGGACGTGATCTGATGCTCGACACAGCAAACTACACCCCGCGCCTGAAGGCCCAGTTCAAGGACAGCATCCGTGCTGCCATGAAAGAGGAATTTGGCTACAAGAACGACATGCAGATCCCGCGTCTGGACAAGATCGTTCTGAACATCGGTTGCGGTGCTGAAGCTGTCAAAGACAGCAAGAAAGCAAAATCCGCACAGGAAGATCTGACCGCCATCGCCGGTCAAAAGGCCATGACCACCCGCGCCAAGAAATCCATCGCTGGTTTCCGCGTACGTGAGGACATGCCCTTGGGTGCGAAAGTCACCCTGCGCGGCGACCGCATGTATGAATTCCTGGACCGTCTGATCACCATCGCTCTGCCCCGCGTCCGCGACTTCCGTGGCGTGTCCGGCAGCTCGTTTGATGGCCGCGGCAACTATGCCATGGGCATGAAAGAGCACATCGTCTTCCCCGAGATCGACTTCGACAAGGTTGATGAGACCTGGGGGATGGACATCGTGATCACCACGACAGCCCAGACCGATGCCGAAGCAAAAGCCTTGCTGAAGCACTTCAACATGCCCTTCAACTCGTAAGCGCAGAGGACAAAGATATGGCGAAAAAATCCATGATCGCGCGCGAAGTGAAGCGCGAAAAGTTGGTGAAGAAGTACGCGGCCAAGCGCGCGGCTTTGAAAGAGATCATCAGCGATGAAAGCAAACCGATGGAAGAGCGTTTCCGCGCCTCGCTGAAGCTGGCAAAGCTGCCCCGCAACAGCTCGGCCACGCGCCTTCACAATCGCTGCCAGCTGACCGGCCGTCCGCACGCTTACTATCGTAAGCTGAAGATCAGCCGGATCGCGCTGCGGGACCTTGGCTCGCAAGGCCAGATCCCCGGCATGGTGAAATCGAGCTGGTAAGGGAGAGATAAGTTATGAACGATCCTATCGGCGATATGCTCACCCGTATCCGTAACAGCCAGATGCGTGGCAAATCCGTGGTCGAGACGCCTGCGTCGAAACTGCGTGAGCGCGTGCTGGAAGTGCTGGCGGACGAGGGTTACATCCGTGGTTTCGAGAAAACCACCGGTGCAAACGGCCACCCGGCCATTGAAATCAGCCTCAAGTACTATGAAGGTGAGCCTGTGATCCGCGAACTCAAGCGCGTGTCCAAGCCTGGCCGTCGTGTGTACATGGGTGTAGGCGACATTCCTCAGGTCCGTCAGGGTCTGGGCGTGGCGATTGTCTCCACCTCCAAGGGCGTGATGTCGGATGCAAGCGCGCGCAGCCAGAATGTTGGCGGCGAAGTGCTTTGCACGATCTTCTAAGGAGAACAGCAGATGTCTCGTATTGGTAAAAAACCGGTCGATCTGCCTTCGGGTGTCTCCGCATCCGTCTCCGGTCAGACGATCGAAGTGAAAGGCCCGAAGGGGACCCGCAGCTTCACCGCAACCGACGACGTGACCCTCAAGGTCGAAGACAACGTTGTCACCATCGAACCCCGCGGTAAGTCCAAGCGCGCGCGCCAGCAGTGGGGCATGTCCCGCACGCTGGTGCAGAACTGTGTGACCGGCGTGACCGAAGGGTTCAAGAAAGAGCTGGAAATCCAGGGTGTGGGTTACCGGGCGCAGATGCAGGGCAATACCCTGAAGCTGAATCTCGGCCTGTCCCATGATGTGGATTACACCGCCCCCGAGGGTGTCACCGTGACTGCCCCCAAGCAGACTGAAATCGTTGTCGAAGGCATCGACCAGCAGCTAGTTGGCCAGGTAGCCGCGAACATCCGCGAATGGCGCAAGCCAGAGCCCTACAAAGGCAAAGGCATCCGCTACAAGGGCGAGTTCATCTTCCGCAAGGAAGGCAAGAAGAAGTAAGGACCAGACAGATGGCAAACAGCAAACGGACCCTGTTCCTCAAGCGCCGCCTGCGCGTCCGGAACAAACTGCGCAAGGTCAACGCCGGGCGTCCCCGCCTGAGCGTGCACCGTTCCAACAAGAACATCAGCGTGCAGCTGATCGACGACGTGAACGGCGTGACCCTAGCCTCGGCCTCCACCCTGGAAAAAGATCTGGGTGTCTTGGGCAAGAACAACGTGGAAGCCGCCACAAAGGTGGGCACCGCGATTGCCGAGCGCGCGAAGAAAGCTGGCGTGGAAGAAGCGTATTTCGACCGCGGTGGTTTCCTCTTTCACGGCAAGGTGAAGGCTTTGGCCGACGCTGCGCGTGAAGGCGGTCTGAAAATCTAAGACCCTGAGAGGGGCGGCGACGCCCCTCCGATGATCCGGGGGCCATTCTGGTCCACCAGGATTGAGTAGAACTGGCGCAAGCCACCAATTCAAAGGATGTTCTGATGGCAGAACGTGATAACCGCCGAGGCAACCGTCGCGACCGCGACGAGGCACCGGAATTTGCAGATCGCCTGGTTGCGATCAACCGTGTGTCGAAAACCGTGAAGGGTGGTAAGCGGTTTGGTTTCGCTGCACTCGTCGTTGTTGGCGACCAGAAGGGCCGCGTAGGTTTCGGCAAAGGTAAAGCGAAAGAGGTTCCAGAGGCCATTCGCAAAGCCACCGAGCAAGCCAAGCGCCAGATGATCCGCGTGCAACTGCGCGAAGGCCGGACCCTGCACCACGACATGGAAGGGCGTCACGGCGCCGGTAAAGTCGTCATGCGCACCGCACCTGAAGGTACTGGTATCATCGCCGGTGGCCCGATGCGTGCCGTGTTCGAAATGCTGGGCGTGAAGGACGTTGTGTCCAAATCCATCGGCTCGCAGAACCCATACAACATGATCCGCGCCACCATCGACGGCCTCAAGAAAGAGCAGTCGCCCCGTGGTGTTGCGCAGCGTCGTGGCAAGAAAGTTGCTGACATCCTGCCCAAGCGCGAAGACGCGCCGCAAGAGTCCGCTCAAGTGGCTGAGGAGGCCTGAGACAGATGGCAAAGACTATCGTCGTCAAACAGATCGGCTCGCCCATCCGTCGTCCGCAAGAACAGCGTGCGACCCTGATTGGCCTGGGCCTGAACAAGATGCACAAGACCCGCGAGCTGGAAGACACACCTTCCGTGCGTGGCATGGTTCGGAAAATCCCGCACTTGGTCGAAATCATCGAAGAGAAGGGCTAAACGCCCCGAACGGATCGCAAGATCCTATTGAACTCAGACGCCGCGCAGGACCTGCGCGGCGTTCTTCGTATGACGCGGGACAAAGACCGGTGCGCGCGCCTGACGGGCACGACCAAGCAGGATGGCCACGACAATGGCCCCGTTCAGCACCCATAGGTACAGCGGATAGGCCAGCAGCACCCAGTCCAAACCGCCCACGGCGACAATCGCGAGTGTGGCCGCCACAAAAGATGCCGACCACATGGTCAGTGTTTCAGTCTCTGGCGTGCGGAACGCCTTGGTCACCGTGATGGCCCCACCCATCATCGAAATCGTGCTTGTGATGGCCAAAGCGTAGACGGCTGTTTCGGTCAGCGCCCACGCGACCACACCAACGGCTGCCGCCGCCAGCACGCAGGCATCTGAGCGGTTCAGGAAACCACCCGTTCCGTGCTTGAGCGACAGGAGGAAAATCACGACCGTACCGCCCACCTGTATGGCCGCGAACCAGAGCGATGCGCTAGCCCCTTCGTAGATCTGGGACCCTAGCGCGATGCTGCCCAGAACGGACCAGATCATCCATGACGCACGTTGCGGTCGTGTCCGCCCCGAGAGGGTGTCAAAGACATAAGGCAGATAGGCATAGGTGCTGAGCAGAGCAGAGGCGATCCCGATCAGCCACAGCAGGTTGGGATCCTGAAAGATGACGTCAAACAATACCGTAGGTGTCCTGAAATGCGCGCCCGGTTTGACCCGGGCGCGACTCCTTAAAGAAATAAATTGCGTGTGCCGATAATTTGGTTCGGCGGAATTTGTATGAGAGGAGTAAGCCCGATGGGCGCGTTTCCCGCTAGTCCGGTTTTCCATACCTTCCCGTCTGGGTGGTCTAGCGCAGGGCTTACGATTTATAGGAAGGGCATCACCCCTTGGGTTCTGTTATGGGACGGCAAGCCGCTAGTCAGAGACAGTTTATGTCTGACGGGGTCGAACGGGTGATGTTTCGAATGCGCTGAACGGAGGAATTGCTGCACCAATCAGCGCGCACCCCAGCGTGGCACGCAGCGCATCCGCCAACTCTTCCACCGTTTCGGTTGAGACATAGAGACCGCCGGTTCGATCCGCGAGGCATTTGGCAACCGTGTTGCCTGCGCCCACATCCACTTGTTCGGGATTGTCCCAGCTGAAGAAGTCCACAACCACTTGGAAGCCGATGACATGCACAGTTAGGTCTGCGGCCTCCTGTGTGAGCGCAGTGCCTAGGGCGCAAGGCCGCCCGCCGCAGGTTTCGTTGCCGTCAGTGACCAGAACCACGATACCCGACCGGTTGCGGTGATCGAGCGCATCGGCTGCAGCCCGAACGGACGCGGCCAGCGCCGTCAGCCCTTTGGGTTGCAGACCGTCGATCTCGTCCACGATGTCGGCTGCGGCATCGGCTCGTGGACCAAAGCGCAGGTCGATATTGGCGCAACTGTCCGCGCTTGAACCTGGGCCGTAGGTCAGCAAGCCCACCCGGCGAAACGGTGTGATGTCGGGCAGGGCATCCCGCAATGCCGTGCGGGCATCCACGATCCGGGTCTTGCGCGAGACATCGAAGCTGAGTTCATCCATGGAGGCCGAACCGTCAAAAACCAGCATCGCATCCCGGGCGCAGCCGGTCGCGGACAGCGTTGTGGGCAGCGTGGCCGCAAGAGCGGCAGCGACCACAAGGGGACGTAGAGCATTCATCGAGGGCAGGATGGCACCACCTACAGAGCAAAAGCAATGTTGCAGGCGTTGTGGAAGGTATAATTGAAGCCTAGCCTGCGTCCCATGACAGACATCATCTATTACTACTCTGTCCACTCGGCCTTCGCATATCTCGGATCGGCCAAGGTCATGCAGATTTGCGCCGCCCATGGCCTGACCCTTGTGCACCGCCCCATTGCCCTGTCCCCCGTGGTCGAGGCGCAGGGCAGTCTGCCCTTCCGGGCACGGACGCAGGCGCATGTCGACTACTTCTTTGGGCGTGAGATCGAGCGTTGGGCGGAACTGCGTGATGTGCCGGTGGTGTCGTTTCGCCCGACCTATCACGATGCGGATTATACCTTGGCCAGCGGCATGATCCTTGCCCTGGGTGATCGCGGTGATCAGGTGGATGCGATGGCCCACGCGATCCTTGAGGCCCATTGGCGCGACGATGCGGATCTGTCGGATGTACCGACGTTACATGCACTTGCCACAGGGCTGGGGCACGACGCCGATGACTTGCTTGAGCAGGCGCAATCCAAACAGGTGGCTGCCCAATACGCCGCCAATAGCCAGATGGCCCTCGCATCCAGCGTGTTTGGCTCACCAACATATGTTCTGGAAGGTGAGGTCTTCTATGGGCAGGACCGGCTTGAACTTTTGGAACGCGCGATTGCGCGCCCCTTTACTCCGACACGCTGGGTGAACCCGTCCGTTGAAACGACATGACAGACAGGGTCAGCTGCTGGTGAGGGGTGTCGGGCTGAGTAGCAATACTCCGTGCCGCCCATAAGTGGCCTGCGCCCATGCAGAGCATGATGCCACCGGACAGAACCATGACATAGAGCGGGTATGCCAAAAGCAGCCAGTTCGCCCCGCCAATTGCCACGACTGCTAATGCAGCCGATACAAAGAAGGCGGCCCAGGTGGCCCATGTCTCGGACTTGGGATCCAGGAACGCTTTCTGCATGGTCAGAAGCCCACCCATCATCGACATCGTGATGGTGACGAACAGGGCATAAGCGGCACTTTCCATTTCCGCCCACAGCCAGACACCGACGGCCGTGGCGGTCAGCACCTGGCTGTCGTCGGTCTTGAACCGCAGGCCAGTCGTTTTCCAGAACGTCAGGCCGCAGATGATGACCGTGCCCGCTGTCTGCGTGATGGCAAAGCCCAGCGACCCATCGGCCCCCTCATAGACTTGGCTCAACAGCGACACGGCACTCAGCACAGCCCAGATCAGCCAGGATGCGCGCTCGGGCCGGGTCCGGTTGGTCAGGATGTCGCGGATGTAAGGCCAGAAGGCGTAAACGCTCAGCACCGCCGATGCGATGCCTGCGCGGTGCAGAACCCCGGGATGCTGAAAAAAATCTTGGAGCACTTTGTGCGTCTCCGATGGCCTGTTGTACGTGCGCCCGGTTGGGAGGGCTGTTTTTTTGTTTCGTGATTGTCACCTCTATCGGCCAAATTCTGGTCTGTGAATCAAAATCTTGCGACGCAGCGTGCAAAATGAACCCTCGGGGTGAGGCGCGATGGCTTTGGGCCACTGTGATACCTTCAATGGAAGACGTGGACGGGGCTTGATCCGTCTGGATGCTGGGTCTATACGCCCACGGTGGCGCATCGCGCCGCAGAATCAAAACCAAGAAACGCCGTGGTTGTCCTGTTCACGCTTCGTGGGGCACATCCGGCAAGGAGAAGCGATATGAAACTGCACGAACTGCGCGACAATCCTGGCGCGACCAAACCGAAAAAACGCGTGGGCCGTGGCCCGGGCTCGGGCACCGGTAAAATGGGTGGCCGCGGTATCAAAGGTCAGAAATCCCGTTCAGGCGTGGCCATCAACGGCTACGAAGGCGGGCAAATGCCCCTCTACCAACGTCTGCCCAAGCGCGGCTTCAACAAGCCGAACCGCAAAGCATTTGCCGTTGTGAACCTCGGCCTGATCCAGAAATTCATCGACGCGGGCAAGATCGACGCGAAAAAAGCCATCGACGAAGATGCGCTGATCGCCTCCGGCCTCGTGCGCCGCAAGCTGGACGGTATCCGCGTGCTGGCCAAGGGTGAGATCACCTCGAAAGTTGAACTTGCTGTGACTGGCGCCTCCAAATCCGCCGTCGAAGCCGTTGAAAAAGCGGGTGGGTCGCTGACCACAACCGCGGCGGCCGCCGAGTAAGCCTGTTTGACGCCTTGTGAGCCGCGAACTTGCGGCTTACATAGTCTCTAGTTTTTCCTACGCCGCCCGCCGGAAAACGGTGTGGGCGGCGTTTCGCCATAAAGGAACACACCCGCATGGTATCTGCCGTCGAGAATATGGCCGCCAACACGAGCTGGAGCGCTTTGGGCAAGGCTACCGACCTGCGCAATCGCATCCTGTTTACCCTTGGTCTGCTGATCGTCTATCGCCTGGGCACCTTCATTCCGGTTCCCGGCATCGATGGCGCCGCCCTGCGGGAGTTCATGGAAAGTGCAGGTCAAGGCATCGGTGGCATGGTCAGCATGTTCACTGGTGGTGCGCTGGGTCGGATGGGCATCTTTGCTCTTGGCATCATGCCTTACATCTCGGCCTCGATCATCGTTCAGCTTCTGACTTCGATGGTGCCCAAGCTCGAGCAGCTCAAGAAAGAGGGCGAGCAGGGGCGCAAGAAGATCAACCAGTACACCCGCTATGGGACCGTTGCGCTGGCGACCTTGCAGGCCTACGGTCTGGCTGTGTCATTGGAATCCGGCGATCTGGTGACCGATCCGGGCATGTTCTTCCGTATTTCCTGCCTCATCACTCTTGTCGGTGGCACCATGTTCCTGATGTGGCTGGGCGAGCAGATCACGGCACGCGGTATCGGCAACGGCATCTCGCTGATCATCTTTGTTGGCATCATTGCCGAAGTCCCTGCGGCGTTGGCGCAGTTCTTTGCCTCGGGCCGCTCGGGCGCGCTGAGCCCTGCCATCATCGTGGGTGTGATCGTGATGGTCATCGCGACAATCACCTTCGTGGTGTTCATGGAACGTGCGCTGCGCAAGATCCACATCCAGTACCCGCGCCGTCAGGTGGGCATGAAAGTCTATGACGGTGGGTCCTCGCACCTGCCGGTCAAGGTGAACCCTGCGGGCGTGATCCCAGCAATCTTTGCCTCGTCATTGCTGCTTCTGCCCGTGACGATCTCGACCTTCTCGGGCAACTCGACCAGTCCGATCATGTCGTGGCTGCTGGCGAACTTCGGTCCCGGTCAGCCGCTGTACCTGCTATTCTTTGCGGCGATGATCGTCTTCTTTGCCTACTTCTATACGTTCAACGTCAGCTTCAAACCCGATGACGTGGCCGACAACCTCAAGAACCAGAACGGCTTTGTCCCTGGTATCCGCCCGGGCAAAAAGACATCCGAGTACCTCGAATACGTGGTCAACCGGGTGCTGGTTCTTGGTTCGGCCTATCTGGCGCTGGTCTGTCTGCTGCCTGAAATCCTGCGCGGTGAGTTTGCCATTCCGTTCTACTTTGGCGGGACATCCGTGCTGATTGTGGTATCTGTGACCATGGACACGATCCAGCAAGTACAAAGCCACCTGTTGGCACACCAGTACGAAGGCCTGATCGAGAAATCGCAACTGCGCGGTAAGGGCAATAAGACCCGGCGCAAAAGAAGCCCTGTACGCCGCTAAAGCGGTCCAGGGAGGGGACAGCTGATGAATATTATTCTCTTGGGCCCGCCAGGCGCGGGCAAGGGAACGCAGGCGCGTTTTCTAGTGGAAGAGCGCGGCATGGTGCAATTGTCGACGGGCGACATGCTGCGTGCGGCCAAAGACTCAGGCACCGAGATGGGACAGATCGTGGCCGATGTCATGGCCCGCGGCGCACTTGTAACGGACGAGATCGTCATCGGCCTGATACGTGAACAGCTCGAGACAGTGAAAGCCAACGGCTTCATTTTCGACGGCTTCCCCCGCACGCTGGCGCAGGCGGATGCTTTGAACAATCTGCTTTCAGAACAGGGCGAAAGCCTTGATGCCGTGATCGAACTTGAGGTCAACGATGAAGTGCTGGTCGAGCGTATCGTCGGACGCGCCGCCGAGGCCGCAGCCGCGGGTCAGCCCGTGCGTGCTGATGACAACGCCGATTCAATGAAAGTGCGCCTGATGGAGTACTATAAAAAGACCTCGCCACTGATCGGCTACTACTATGCCAAGGGGCAGCTGACAAAGGTTGATGGGCTGGGTGAGATCGCGGATGTGAAGGCTGCGATCGCGGGTGTACTGGACGTCTAACACTTTTAGTTGCATTTGACGCTTTTTCGCATCACTCTGCTGCAGCTAGGGAGGAGACGCTATGCTGGGCCAGAAGTTCAGGTGCGATTTTTCGCTTGGTGAAGCGCTTGGTATGATTGTCATTTGGTTGATCCTGACAGTCATTACCTTCGGGCTTGCTGCGTTTGTACTACCGTACTATTTCTTGAAGGCTCCGATGAACCGCACATACGTGCTGGACCGCGATGGAAACGCAATATCCAAGGTCAGCGTTGAGTTCAATTTTGGAGACATTCTGGGACACGCTCTGGTTTGGCTTGTCTTGTCCATAATTACTCTTGGCCTTGCATATCTCGTGTTCTGGGCAGCAGTTATTCGTCGACTTTTGAATGCGGTGGAACTGAAACCGGTTTGATCGCCTTCATGGGGTTGACGCATCCTGTGTCAAAGCCTATCTCACGCCATCTCTAACGAGAATCAAAGACCGGAACGCGTCCGGTCGGATCACCTGATCAGCGGCAGGCCCGGGGCACAAATCCTTGGGCCTTATGTTGTGAAAAAAGGGCCCGGAACTACGGGCTCGCAACGAAAGGAAAGCCCACGTGGCACGTATCGCAGGGGTTAACATCCCCACAGCCAAACGCGTTCCGATCGCCCTGACCTATATCACGGGTATCGGCAACACCTCCGCCAAAGCCATCTGCGAAGCCGTCGGCATCGAAGCGCACCGTCGCGTGAACGAGCTGTCGGATGCAGAGGTTCTGAAAATCCGCGAGCACATCGACGAAAACTACACCGTCGAAGGTGACCTGCGTCGTGACACGCAGATGAACATCAAGCGCCTGATGGACCTGGGCTGCTACCGTGGCCTGCGCCACCGTCGCAATCTGCCCGTCCGCGGTCAGCGCACACACACCAACGCTCGCACCCGCAAAGGCCCCGCAAAGGCCATTGCCGGTAAGAAGAAATAAGGGAGGGCTGCACTCATGGCACGTGATACACGGCGCGGTAAGCGCAAGGTCTCCAAGAATATCGCGGCGGGCGTGGCCCACGTGAATTCGTCGTTCAACAACACCAAGATCCTGATCTCGGACGTGCAAGGCAATGCCATTGCGTGGTCGTCGGCTGGCACCATGGGCTTCAAGGGCTCGCGGAAATCCACACCGTACGCCGCTCAGATGGCCGCCGAAGATGCGGGCCGTAAGGCGCAGGAACACGGTGTGAAGACGCTGGAAGTCGAAGTGCAGGGCCCCGGTTCGGGTCGTGAATCGGCTTTGCGCGCGCTGGCCGCTGTCGGCTTCAACATCACGTCGATCCGCGACGTGACGCCGATTGCTCACAATGGCTGCCGTCCGCCCAAGCGTCGCCGCGTCTAAGCGACAACCAACACCTTTTGGGGCCGCGTGTTTCGCTCGGCCCCAATCCGCTTTTTGAAACCTCGGGAGTCGCGCGTTGGGACATGGCGCGTAGACAGGAATGGAGGGACGCATGATCCATAAGAACTGGGCCGAACTGATCAAGCCGCAGCAGCTTGACGTCAAGCCGGGCAACGAACCCGCGCGACAGGCCACCGTTGTTGCTGAACCGCTGGAACGCGGTTTTGGCCTGACCATGGGCAACGCGCTGCGCCGCGTTCTGATGTCGTCGCTGCAAGGCGCCGCCATCACGTCTGTGCAGATCGACAACGTATTGCACGAGTTTTCGTCGGTTGCCGGTGTACGTGAAGACGTCACCGACATCATCCTGAACCTCAAGCAGGTCAGCCTGCGCATGGAAGTCGAAGGCCCCAAGCGCCTGTCGATCTCCGCCAAAGGTCCGGGCGTTGTCACGGCGGGAGACATCTCGGAAAGCGCCGGGATCGAAATCCTGAACCGCGATCTGGTCATCTGCCACCTCGACGATGGTGCAGACGTCTACATGGAACTGACGGTCAACACCGGTAAAGGCTATGTGTCGGCAGACAAGAACAAGCCCGAGGACGCACCCATCGGCCTGATCCCGATCGACGCGATCTATTCGCCGGTCAAGAAGGTCAGCTATGACGTGCAGCCCACCCGCGAGGGCCAGGTGCTGGACTATGACAAGCTGACCATGAAGGTTGAAACCGATGGCTCCATCAGCCCTGACGATGCGGTGGCCTTTGCTGCACGCATCCTGCAGGACCAGCTGGGCATCTTCGTCAACTTCGACGAGCCGGAAAGCGCATCGCGTCAGGACGACGACGATGGTCTCGAGTTTAATCCGCTTCTTCTGAAGAAAGTGGACGAGCTGGAACTGTCGGTGCGGTCTGCAAACTGCCTGAAGAACGACAACATCGTCTACATCGGCGATCTCATCCAGAAGACCGAAGCAGAAATGCTGCGCACGCCGAACTTCGGCCGCAAGTCCCTGAACGAGATCAAGGAAGTGCTGTCGGGCATGGGTCTGCACCTTGGTATGGATGTCGAGGACTGGCCACCGGATAACATCGAAGACCTGGCCAAGAAATTCGAAGACAACTTTTAAGACTGCAACGGCCAAGATTTTTCTTACGAAAAATCTTGGCCGTTGCACCCGGGCACAAAGCCCCAAGGAGAGTTCGTGACACGCATCGCGGACCAGACAAAGCAAAACAGTCCGTAGAGGGCACTTTAGGAGAAGAAATATGCGTCACGCACGTGGTTACCGCCGCCTGAACCGGACACATGAGCACCGCAAGGCTCTGTTCGCAAACATGGCTGGTTCGCTCATCGAACATGAGCAAATCAAGACAACATTGCCCAAGGCAAAAGAACTGCGCCCGATCATCGAAAAGATGATCACGCTGGCCAAGCGCGGCGACCTACACGCCCGCCGTCAGGCCGCAGCCAAGCTGAAAGAAGACCAGTACGTCACCAAGCTGTTTGACGTGCTGGGCCCGCGCTACAAGGACCGTCAGGGCGGCTACGTTCGCGTTCTGAAAGCTGGCTTCCGCTATGGTGACATGGCGCCCATGGCCATCATCGAATTCGTGGACCGTGACCGCGACGCAAAAGGCGCCGCTGACAAAGCGCGCGTTGCAGCAGAAGACGCTGCCGAAGAATAAAGCTTTGCGCTCAGCGAAGCGGAAACGCCGCCCCCTGATCCAGGGCGGCGTTTTGCGTTTCAAAACAGGCCAAGCTCGGCCGTCACGATTTTTTCGATCTCGTGCACCGTGTGATTGGTCAGCGTTTTGGGAATGTCGGCCACGATCCTGGTTGTAACCTCCATGTGCATCTCGGCGCGGAGCACGCCCAACACCTGCGGTGATGCCACCAGAACCAGCTTGTCGAATGTGCCCTTGTGCGCTTCAGCATACAACATACTGGACAAGTCCTTGGCGAACCGATCCTTCGCCAATGTGTGCCAATCCGTATCCTCAAGGGCCGACGATTGACCCGGTCCACCATCCTTCATCCGTCCGGGACGGTCGGTTGATTGCGCGCGGGACGGAGGGTTTTCTTGCGCTTCTACGTCGGTCACTGCGAAATTGGGGGCCCGCTGACCTTTCAGATTGCGCAGGAACAGCGCCTTTTCTCCATCAGCCACGACGACCAAGGTGCCGCGATCCAGTTTTGCCATGTCTTTTGTTCTCCTTTGCTCTCCAAGCACCACATGAACTCGCTCATTCTACCTCTCAGCCCTTGGTCGGAATTGCGTTCAGTCAGTTCTGTTGCATTTGTCTGGGGCAGGGCGCATATCCAGACGCAGACGAGGATGGCCATGAAACACTTGTTTTTGATCATTTTGCTCGGCCTGTTTGCCCAAGGCACGCAGGCAGAAACGCGCGTGCCGCAAAGCCAATCGGAGATCACCCTCAGTTTTGCACCGCTTGTACGCGAAACGGCTCCGGCGGTCGTGAATATCTATGTGCGCTTTGTCACCCAGGCTAGGGCTCGCACACCTTTCATGGACGATCCGTTTTTCGAACGCTTGTTCGAAGGGATCGGGCAGCCACAACCACGTGTTCAGAACTCGCTTGGCTCCGGCGTCATCCTTGGCGATGACGGGATCGTTGTGTCGAACTACCACGTCGTGGGACAGGCGACCGATATCCGCGTCGTGCTGAACGATGGGCGGGAATATGATGCGCGCGTGCTGCTTGGGGACCAGGAAAGTGACCTGGCGATCCTCAAGATCGACGATGCAGAAGACCTTCCGTTCCTGTCCCTGCGCGACAGCGAAACCGTTGAGGTGGGCGAGCTGACCCTCGCCATCGGCAACCCATTTGGGGTGGGACAAACTGTGTCCTCCGGTATCGTGTCAGGGCTTGCACGCTCGGGCGGCAGCAATGGGCGCGGCGCAGGGTATTTCATCCAGACAGATGCGCCGATCAACCCAGGCAATTCTGGCGGCGCGCTGATCGACATGCGCGGCCAGCTTCTGGGCATCAACACCCGCATTCTCAGCCGTTCGGGCGGGTCGAACGGGATCGGCTTTGCCATTCCGGCTGCTCTGGTTGCGGCGTTCGTCAAACAGGCGCGGGACGGCAATGACCGTTTCGTGCGCCCTTGGGCCGGGGCAACAGGACAGGCGGTTGATGCTGATCTGGCCGAGACGCTTGGCCGCGACCGCCCCGGTGGCATCATGCTCGCCGGTCTGCATCCGGCCAGTCCACTGGCCGAGGCCGGGTTCGAGGTGGGCGATGTCGTGCTGACCGTTGATGGCGCACCCGTGGGCAGCCAGGGCGAGATGCTGTTTCGGATGAGTGTCGCCAGCGATCAGGACAGCGCGTCGATGACACGGCTGCGCGATGGCGCGGAGGACGAGCTGACCGTGGCCCTTATCCCGCCACCGGACAACCCACCGCGCGACGAAATTACATTGCCCGAAGATGCGAGCCTGCCGGGCCTGACACTGGCCCGCATCAACCCTGCAGTTCTGGCTGAACTGAACCTACCCATCGCGTCAGATGGCGTTGTCGTTCTGGATGAAGGCCAGATTGGCCGCCGTGTCGGCTTGCGCCGTGGCGATGTGCTGCAACGGATCGACCGGCAGGACATTGAGACCCCGGCGCAGGCGGCAGCGATCCTGTCCGAAGCGCGACGCGGCACCACCGTGCGCGCGGTGCGCGGCAATAGTCGCATCGTGTTGCGTTTCTAGGATGGCTGATCTCTTCGCCTCTGCCTCTCCTGGGCAAGACACGGGACCACGACCGCTGGCCGACCGCTTGCGCCCGCAAAAACTGTCCGACGTCATTGGGCAATCACAGGTGCTGGGGCCAGAGGCACCGCTGACCGTCATGCTGTCCGGAGGTGCGCTGTCGTCACTGATCTTTTGGGGGCCACCCGGGGTGGGCAAAACGACCATCGCCCGGCTGCTTGCGCATGAGACAGACCTGCACTTCGTCCAAATCTCGGCGATCTTCACAGGTGTCCCGGACCTCAAAAAGGTGTTCGAGGCGGCCAAGATTCGACGTCAAAACGGGCAGGGGACGCTGCTGTTCGTGGATGAGATCCACCGTTTCAACAAGGCGCAGCAGGACGGGTTCCTGCCGCATATGGAAGACGGCACCATCCTGTTGGTGGGGGCCACGACCGAGAACCCCAGCTTCGAGTTGAACGCCGCTGTGTTGTCCCGCGCGCAGGTGCTGGTTCTGGAACGGCTCGATCTCAAGGACCTCGAATTGCTGGCCCAACGGGCCGAGCAGGAACTGGATAAAGCCCTCCCGCTCGACGGCCCCGCACGCGAAGCGTTGCTTGAAATGGCCGATGGCGATGGTCGAGCGCTGCTGAACCTGATCGAACAGGTCACGGCCTGGAAGATTGAGGGAAAGCTGGACAAGACCGCTCTTGCAGCGCGGCTCATGCGCCGTGCCGCGCAATACGACAAGTCGGGCGATGCCCATTACAACCTTATTTCGGCCCTGCACAAATCTGTTCGCGGGTCGGACCCCGACGCCTCGCTTTATTGGTTTGCCCGCATGCTTGAGGGCGGAGAAGACCCCCGCTACCTCGCCCGTCGCATCACGCGTATGGCGGTTGAAGACATTGGCCTCGCCGACCCGCAGGCACAGGCGGTCTGCTTGCAAAGCTGGGAAACCTACGAACGGCTCGGCAGCCCCGAGGGCGAATTGGCACTGGCACAGGCACTTGTCTACCTCGCCCTCGCGCCCAAATCGAACGCGGCTTATGTCGCCTACAAAGGCGCGCGACGGGCGGCGAAGCAAACCGGGTCACATCCGCCGCCCAAGCACATCCTGAACGCGCCCACGTCGCTCATGAAGGATCAGGGATACGGCAAGGATTACGCCTATGACCACGATGCCGAAGACGGGTTTTCCGGGGCCAACTATTTCCCTGACGGGATGGAACGCCCCGACCTCTACCAACCGGTCGAGCGTGGCTTTGAACGGGACCTGAAAAAGCGGCTCGACTACTTCGCGCGGCTCCGGGCCAAGCGGAACAGCTAGGCCACCGCGCTTGACTCTTTGCGGCGAACCGACGACAGACCGCGCATGTTTTCAACCCTTTCCCTTGTGGCCCTCGGTGGGGCAATCGGTGCGTCCCTGCGCTGGCTGACGGGCGTAGCAGTGCTGCGCGCACTGGGCCCGTCTGACTTCCCGCTGGCCATCATCACGGTCAACGTCATCGGGTCCTTCCTGATGGGCGTTTTCGTTGTGGCCGCCGCACATCGCGGACTGACCCATCTCAGCCCCTTCGTGATGACCGGCGTGCTGGGCGGGTTCACCACGTTCAGCGCTTTTTCCCTTGAAACCATGACGCTGATCGAACGCGGACAGGTGGCCTCGGCCAGCCTCTATATCCTGCTGTCGGTTGGTCTGTCCGTGGGTGCACTGGCCCTTGGCCTGGTCCTGGCCCGAGGAGTTTTTGCATGAGCGGCGTTCAAACAGTCACTGTCGAAGCGGGCGAGGGCGATCAGCGCCTCGACCGCTGGATGAAGCGCCGCTTTCCGCAGGTGAGCCAGGGCATGATCGAAAAGATGTGCCGCAAGGGCGAATGCCGGGTGGACGGAGGCCGGGTTAAATCCTCAACTCGGGTCGAGGAAGGACAGCAAGTGCGCATCCCGCCCTTGCCCGACCGGCCCGCACCCGTGATCCAGAAAACCCGCATCTCGGACAAAGACGCCAAGATGATCCGCGATTGCGTGATCTACAAAGATGACCAGATCATCGCGATCAACAAGCCCTCCGGCCTGCCGACCCAAGGGGGTTCGGGACAAACGAAACACGTGGACGGGCTGGCTGAGGCGCTGACGTTCGATCTGGATGAAAAACCGCGCCTTGTGCACCGGCTGGACAAGGACACGTCCGGTGTCCTGCTGCTTGCACGTACGCGGGCGGCGGCCAAGTCGCTGACAGCGGCCATGCGTCACCACGAAACGCGCAAGATCTACTGGGCGCTCGTCGCTGGTGTGCCCACGCCCTATCTGGGTGAAATCAAGTACGGGCTGGTCAAGGCGCCGGGCCACGGTCGCGGGGGCGAGGGTGAAAAGATGATCGCCGTGCACCCGCGCGACATTGACGACACGCGCGGGGCCAAGCGGGCGCACACGATGTACGCCACGCTTTACCGCGTCGCCAGCCGCGCCGCCTGGGTGGCGATGGAGCCCATCACGGGCCGCACGCACCAGCTGCGCGCGCACATGGCAGAGATCGGACACCCGATTGTCGGTGATGGCAAATATGGCGGCTCAAGCCAGGAAAACATGGGCGATGGCTGGGGCGCAAAGGTGGGCGGCATCATCTCGCAAAAGCTGCACCTGCACGCCCGTATGATGCGCTTTGAACAGCCTGAAACGCGCAAGATCATCACAGTCACCGCTGATCTGCCCGATCACATGAAGCAAAGCTGGGACACGTTTGGCTGGACTCAGGATCTGGCAGCAGAAGATCCGTTCGAGGCGCTGTAGATGCGGCTGGTGGTCTTTGACGTCGACGGCACATTGGTCGACAGCCAAGCCGACATCGTGGCCAGCATGGCCGAGGCCTTTGCCGCTGTTGGGCTGGAGGCTCCGGCCCAGCACGAAATTCTGGGCATTGTCGGCCTGTCTTTGCCCGTCGCGATGGAGGCGCTTGTCGCGGATGCCGATCACGCGCTGATGGTTGAGGCTTACAAGGACAGCTATGCCAAGCTGCGGCTGTCCAAGGGCGCGTCGTCGTCACCGCTCTATCCCGGCGCATGGGCGGCGCTGGAACGGTTGCAGGCGCAGGACGATATCCTGCTGGGGGTCGCGACCGGGAAATCCAAGCGTGGCCTTGACGGGCTGATCGAAGCGCACGGGCTGCAAGGCATGTTCGTCACACAGCAGGTGGCGGATTTCCATCCCTCCAAGCCGCATCCCTCGATGCTGCATGCCGCACTGGACGAGGCTGGAGTGGACACACCCGATGCCGTGATGATCGGTGACACCAGTTTCGACGCTCAGATGGCACACGCGGCGCGTATGCCGTTTCTGGGCGTGGGGTGGGGCTATCATGCACCCAGCCAACTTGACGGTGCCCGTGCCATCCTGAACGATTTTTCTGAACTTGATGACGCGCTGAACGCGCTGTGGGCAGACTGACATGAGTGAGTGGAAGCAAAAACGGTTCTGGAAGACGGCGGCAGCCGAGCAGACAGGGGAGGGCTGGACCGTCACACTGGATGGACGGGCCGTCAAAACCCCGGCCAAGGCCGGGCTGATCTTGCCAACGCAAAAGATGGCCGAAGCCATCGCCGCTGAATGGGACGCGCAGGAAGAGGTGGTGAACCCGCTGTCCATGCCGTTTACCCGCAGCGCCAATGCCGCCATCGACAAGGTGGCGGTTCAGCACGGTGAAGTGGCCGACATGTTGGCTGCCTATGGCGATGCGGACCTGCTCTGCTACCGGGCGGACGCGCCACAGGCACTGATCGATAGACAGGCGGCAGAGTGGGATCCCTATCTGGATTGGGCCGCTGACACGCTGGGCGCACGCCTGCAGCCGCGGACCGGCTTGATGCACGAATCACAGGATGCGCAGGCGCTGACATCGCTATCTGAGCGGGTCCATGTTCTATCTGCGTTTGAATTGGCGGGGTTCCATGACCTTGTCAGCTTGTCCGGATCGCTGATCCTGGGTTTTGCCGCCGCCCAAGACCTGCACCCTGCGCCCGTAATTTGGGCGGCCTCGCGACTGGATGAAATCTGGCAGGAAGAGCAGTGGGGCGAAGATGAAGAGGCCCAGCAGGTCGCGAAGGTCAAGCAGGCGTCGTTTTTGCACGCGAAAGCCTTTTTCGATGTGTCAAAATGGCTTTGACGTAAGGGCATCTTACGGCCTGTAAAACCGCATAATAATGCATCGTTTTTGGTGACGCAGCCCTTGACGTTCTGCGATGAATCCCTCCAAACTATGGCCCACTGGTTGGGGATAACCTCGACCGGATAGCCTTCGGCGCAGCATGGACACTCAGGCTGCGCTGATCGAACCGCCAAAACATGGCGGAAAATCAGGAAGAGGTAAAAATGAAAAAAACCGTAATCTTTGGCGCGCTGACCGCCGCTGGCATGGCTGCCGGCGCTGCGGCTGCTGGCACGCTTGACGACGTGAAAGCACGCGGCACGCTGAACTGCGGCGTGACAACTGGTCTGGTCGGCTTTGCTGCACCTGACGCAAACGGCGAATGGGACGGCTTTGACGTGGCTGTGTGCCGCGCTGTGGCTGCTGCTGTGCTGGGCGACCCCACGGCAGTTGAATTCGTGCCCACAACTGGCAAAACACGCTTCACGGCTCTGGCGTCGGGCGAAATCGACATGCTGGCCCGCAACACCACGTGGACCTTCTCGCGCGACGTGGACCTGAAGTTTACCTTCGTTGGCGTGAACTACTATGACGGTCAAGGCTTCATGGTTCCCAAGGACCTGGGTGTGTCGTCGGCCAAGGATCTGGACGGCGCGACCGTCTGCATCCAGACCGGCACCACAACCGAGCTGAACCTGGCGGACTTCTTCCGCTCGAACAACATCAGCTACGAGCCGGTTCCGATCGAAACCAACGCTGAAGCGCAACAGCAGTACCTTGCCGGTGCCTGTGACGTTTACACCACTGACGCATCGGGTCTGGCCGCAACACGCGCCACGTTCGAAGCACCGGGTGATCACGTTTTGCTGCCCGAAATCATCTCGAAAGAGCCGCTGGGCCCGCTGGTCCGTCACGGCGACAACGAGTGGGGCGACGTGGTCCGCTGGACCCTGAACGCTCTGATCTCGGCAGAAGAGCTAGGCATCACATCGACCAATATCGGTGAAATGGGTGCTGGCACCAACAACCCTGAAATCAACCGTATCCTGGGCACCGAAGGTACCCTGGGCGAGATGCTGGGTCTGGACGCTGACTGGGCAATGAAAGCCATCAGCGCCGGCGGCAACTACGGTGAGATCTTCGAAGGTAACATCGGTGAATCCACGCCGATCGGTCTGGCTCGCGGCCTGAACGCTCAGTGGACCGATGGCGGCCTGCTTTACAGCCCGCCCTTCCGCTAAGATACCAAGCCGAGGGGCGCAGGTTAACTCCTGCGCCCCTCGCGCATTTGGGGCACAAGATCGCTGAAAACAGCGGCACAATTGCTCGGAAATGCGGATGATTATGAAAACCCGGCCCCGCGTCACAAACGCGTAAAAACCAAGGCCGGAACCACGGGGAAAACCTCATGACAACGATGACCGACCCTCCACAGGAGTCGTTCCGCCTGTCGATGCTTTTGAACGACACGCGGTACAGATCATACACATTCCAATTCATTGCCCTGATCGTACTGATCGCGTCTGCCGCCTTTTTGATGAGCAACCTGTTCAGCAACTTGGCAGCAGCCGGCCTGAACATTTCCTATCAATTCCTGGGCACCCCAGCGGGTTATGATATCAACCAGACTTTGATCGACTACAGCAGTCAGTCCACCAACGCGCGCGCGGCCCTTGTGGGCATTCTGAACACCTTGCTTGTGGCGTTTCTGGCCTGTGTGACGGCAACCATCTTTGGCGTGATCGCCGGGGTTCTGCGCCTGTCCAACAACTGGCTGGTCAGCAAGCTGATGTCTTTCTACGTCGAGATATTCCGGAACATCCCGGTCCTGATCTGGATCATCATCATCTTCACCATCATGATTGCGGTCCTGCCAGGGCCAAGGGCTTTCCGCGGAGACGATCCGGCGGCAAGCATGGTGTTTGATGCCTTCGCCTTTACCAACCGCGGCGTTTACATCCCCGCACCCGTGTGGGGCGCGGGATCGCTGGTGGTTGTGGCTACGTTCCTGTTGTCAATCGTTGGCGTAATTGCCTATCGCCGCTACGCAACCAAACTGCTCTATGCCACAGGCCGCCTGCTGCCCATGGGCTGGCCCAGCCTTGCCATCTTATTCGTGCCAACGTTGCTGGTCTATTTCATCATGGGCATGCCAATCGGGCTCGATTATCCGGTGCTCAAGGGCTTTAACTTTTCCGGTGGGATCAAGGTCGGTGGACCGCTGATCGCCCTTTGGTTCGCTTTGTCGATCTATACAGGCGCCTTCATCGCGGAAAACGTGCGCGCGGGTATTCAGGCCATTTCCAAGGGCCAGTCCGAAGCGGCAGGTGCTTTGGGTCTGCGCCAGGGGCGGATCATGAACCTTGTGGTACTGCCGCAGGCGCTCCGGGTCATCATCCCGCCGCTCATCTCGCAATACCTCAACATCACCAAGAACTCGTCGCTGGCCATCGCAGTGGGCTACGCAGATGTTACGGCCACACTGGGTGGGATCACGCTGAACCAGACAGGGCGAGCCATCGAATGCGTTCTGCTGCTGATGCTGTTCTATCTCACGATTTCGCTGTGCATCTCGGCGGTTATGAACGTCTACAACAATTCCGTTAAGCTGAAGGAGCGCTGAGATGTCAGATACACATGCACACTCCGCCGCCTTTGTGCGCACCGAACAGGTGCCGCCCGCGCCGCCTCCTGCATCTGCAACCGGCCCTGTGAAATGGGCCAAGGACAACCTGTTTTCGACACCTCTGTATTCAGTGCTGACTGTGGCTGCGCTCTATGTGATCTACGTGATCCTCGGCAACACGCTGCCATGGATTTTCAGCGGGGTCTGGAACACCTCCAGTCTCGCAGAATGCCGCGAAGTGTTGGACGGTGTATCGGGGGGGTGTTTCTCGGTCCTGACCGAGCGGTGGAACCAACTTTTGTTTGGTTTCAAGTATCCGGTTGATCAATACTGGCGTCCGTCGCTTGCTTTCGTGCTGTTTTTTGCCGCGGCTGCACCGGTGTTGTTTTACAAGATGCCGCGTAAGCTGCTGTTGTTTACGGCGATCTTTCCGTTTCTCGCTTACTGGCTGATCTGGGGCGGTACGATCCTGACGCCGATCCTGGCGCTGGTAGGCGTGGTCGCCGGCTATTTTGTCTACCAACGCTTCGTTGCGGGCAGCTTTGCCGCCGGTTTCTTCGGCGGGATCGCGGCCGCCTTTGTGGTGTGGATCATCGGGGGCCTGCTGATCCCGGACAACGCCAATGAGGGCGCTATGTTGCGCGCGGTGCCGTCCCGCGATCTTGGGGGGTTCATGCTCAACATGATGCTGGGTGTGGCCTGTGTATCGCTGTCGGTGCCCTTGGGTATCGCGTTGGCGCTGGGCCGTCAGTCGGACATGCCATTGATCAAGTGGATCTGCGTGGTCTTCATCGAATTCATCCGGGGCGTGCCACTCATCACCTTGCTGTTCGTGGCATCCGTGATGCTGGCCTATTTCTTCCCGCCTGGTACGACGACTGACCTGTTCCTGCGCGTGGTGATCATGATCACGATGTTCTCGGCGGCCTACATCGCCGAGGTGATCCGGGGCGGCCTGGCCGCCCTGCCACGAGGGCAATACGAGGCGGCGGACAGCCTGGGCCTCGACTATCCCCAAGCCATGCGCCTGATCATCCTGCCGCAAGCGCTCAAGATCTCCATCCCGGGGATCGTCAACGTGGCCGTAGGCCTCTTCAAGGACACGACGCTGGTCTCGGTCATCTCGATGTTTGACCTTGTGGGCATGATCCGTGGTCCCATCCTCGCCTCCACTGAATGGAACGGGGTTTATTGGGAACTTCTGGGCTTTGCCGCACTTCTGTTCTTTGTCGTGTGCTACGGCATCTCGCAATACTCGCAGTGGCTCGAACGCCAGCTCGCGACCGATCACCGCTAAGGAGTGGCTGATATGACTACACAAACCGCCATGAACGTCTCGACCGAGGTCGCGATTTCCATCGAGAAGATGAACAAGTGGTACGGCACCTTCCACGTGCTGCGCGACATCGACCTGACCGTCTATCAGGGCGAACGGATCGTGATTGCCGGGCCTTCAGGTTCGGGTAAGTCCACACTGATCCGCTGCATCAACGCGCTTGAGGAACACCAGCAAGGCTCGATCACCGTCGACGGCACCCTGCTGTCCTCGGACGTCAAGAACATCGACAAAATCCGGTCCGAGGTTGGCATGTGCTTCCAGCACTTCAACCTGTTCCCGCATCTGTCGATCCTCGAGAACTGCACGCTGGCTCCGATCTGGGTGCGCAAGACGCCCAAGAAGGAAGCTGAAGAAATCGCGATGCACTTCCTGGAAAAGGTGAAGATCCCCGATCAGGCCGACAAATACCCCGGGCAGCTCTCGGGCGGTCAGCAGCAGCGCGTGGCGATTGCTCGCTCGCTGTGCATGCGTCCACGGATCATGCTGTTCGACGAACCCACCTCCGCTCTTGACCCCGAGATGATCAAAGAGGTGCTCGACACCATGGTCGAGCTCGCCGAAGAGGGCATGACCATGCTCTGCGTGACACACGAAATGGGCTTTGCCCGCCAGGTGGCGAACCGCGTGATCTTCATGGACGAAGGGCAGATTGTGGAACAGAACGAACCCGAAGAGTTCTTCAACAATCCCAAATCGCCCCGGACCCAGCTGTTCCTCAGCCAGATCCTCGGTCACTGACCTCGTAGGGCGGGGGACACCCCCGCCTTACAAGGCCGCCTCGGCACATCCGGAGCGGCCTGACCTCATCCCCAAGCTATGGTTATGAGGTATAACCAACTTCCTTCTTCTGACTGGAAGTACCACGGGGGCTTGGGGGCAGAGCCCCCATTCACACATGAATCGCGTCGCGCAGCGGCCTTTGGATCACCGCGCGTTGCGTTTACCACCGCTTCTGCGCCCGTTGGGGGTGTACAGGGGGTGCACGGATGCTGCACGGGGGGTGACACCCTTTATTCGGCATCAATCTCCATGAAAACAAGGTGACTGCGCGCGGCGTCTCACCCCGCCATCACCTCGCGCGGCACCGCAAAGTCGACCACCTGCCCGACACCCCAATCCACTTCGGTCCAACTGTCCATGTCAAACCGGATGATCGTGGTGGCACAGGTCGGGTAGTCCAGAAAGCGCATGTGTTCCGGCGGCTGTTCCACCAACTGTTCGGCAAATTCCGCAATGCCGGGGTTGTGGCCCAACATCAAAACGGTCTGCTCCGTTTGCTCTTTCAGAACCGCCATCATTGTCTCGGCCCGGGCGTGATAGAGGACACGTGAAAACCTCACCGGTACATCAAACGACAACCCCAGAAAGGTCTGCCCGGTCCGCTCACTGGTCGAGCTGACAGCCGCCTCGGGCACATATCCCTTCCGCCGCAACCAATCGCCCATAGCCAGCGCAGAGGCCTTGCCACGCATGTTCAACGGCCGGTCGTGATCCATCAAGGCGGGATGATCCCAGCTTGATTTGGCATGTCGCATCAGGATCAGCGTGCGGGTCATCTGTGAAAGGCTTTCATGTGAAACGCGGTTTGGGCATCGGACCGACCAAAGCTCTGACTGACCGGGCAAGCCCGCCGCACATGGCAGCCCCGGGTCATGCACTGAACACCGGCGGGCGTATCAAGATACGCCTTACAGGCAGGGACATCATAAGGGGTTTGGGCAGATAATGCGCCCACCGGGCAGGCCGTAACGCAGGGGCGATCTGTGCACGCATCGCAAGGGCGCGCTCCTTCGGATACATCCTTGAATTCATGCGTGAACTCCAAGGCGCCCCGGATCGAAATCATCAGACCGGCGCTGTCATGGATCATCATACCCGTAGGGCTTTGCCAGAAGCGCCCAGTGTCCAATGCCCACGCTATGAAGGGGGCATAGGGTGGCCCGTCTGATGGAAAATGCACTGTTGCGCCCAAGCGATCTGCGATCCCGTTCAGAATACGTTTGGACCAGGTGTCGACGGAATTTTCGACCGCTTCGATATACTCGGTGCTTTGGGTGAAGACAGACCACCAATGTGCGTCTGTGCCGATGAGAACCCTGTTTGACGTGTGCCCCATGACCATCAGGCCATGTGGGTCAACTGCGGCTGAGACGGCCCTCAGGATCATTTCCTAGCGAAGGGCAGGGACAAAGACCAGCCCAGCCTTGACGGGCGGTCATCTTGCCATTCAAGGCCCACCTGCATGTCGTCATGTCCGGCTTCCGGCTGGGCAATATAGGTGCCGAACATGCGATCCCAGACCGATAGCGAAAACCCATAGTTGCTGTCATGTTCGTGCCGGTGCACCGAGTGGTGTACACGGTGCATGTCAGGGGTCACCAGCACGCGTCGGACGATGGCATCCAGCCACAACGGCAGGCGGATGTTGGCATGGTTGAACATGGCTGTGCCGTTCAGGATGATCTCGAAAAGGATCACGGCGACAGCGGCGGGACCCAGCAGATAAACGGCGCCGATCTTGATCAGCATGGATAGGCCAATCTCAATGGGATGAAAGCGGATGGCGGTGGTTACATCCATATCGACATCGGCATGATGCACCCTGTGCAGGCGCCACAGCAGCGGCACCTTGTGCGTGATCAGGTGCTGCGCCCAGATGATGAAATCGAGGATCAGGATGGCTGCGGCAACCTCGATCCATGTGGGCAGGGATAGGGCGTTGAACAGACCCCAGCCTTGGTTGGATGCATCGATAGCCGCGCCGACAGCAAGCACCGGCAGCACGAATGCCATGACTTGGATGAGCAGCGTATTGGCGACTGTAATGCCCCAGTTCGTGACCCAGCGCCGCGACTGGCTTTGACTGCGCGCCCTACGCGGCAGTACCGCCTCTGTCAGTGCAAAAAGCGCAAACAGGCCAAGGAAGACACCAAGGCGGATGAGCGTTTCGTTTTCCATGACCCATATCTACCGCGCGATTGTTGTTGCGCAATGCGGCGCACAGACACGTTTGCGTCAGCGGGGGCGGATGATGGACCCGGCACCGTGATCGGTGAAAAGTTCAAGCAGGCAAGCATTCGGCGCACGTCCGTCCAGAATGACGACCGCGCGCACGCCGCTGGCAATAGCATCGAGCGCGGTCTCCGTTTTAGGGATCATACCGCCCGCGATGGTGCCATCCGCTGTTAGGTCACGGATTTGGTCCGCGGTGAGTTCGGTCACAACCTCACCGTCCGCGTTCTTGACCCCGGATACATCGGTCAACAGCAAGAGGCGGTCGGCCTTGAGTGCACCTGCGATGGCGCCTGCGGCGGTGTCGCCGTTTATGTTGAACGTCTCTCCAGCCTTGCCAGAGCCAAGGGGCGCGATCACAGGGATCATTGACTGTTCAAACAGCGTCGACAGGATTGTCGGGTCCATCTGCGCAGGCGTACCGACAAGGCCAAGCGCGGCATCCGTTTGATCGCAAGTGATCAGGTTCGCATCCTTACCCGACAGGCCAACGGCCTTACCACCCGCGCGATTGATGGCTTGCACGATACGCTTGTTGACGACCCCGGACAGCACCATCTCGACCACTTCCATAGTCGCAGCGTCTGTGACACGCTTGCCGTTTACGAACTCCGATTGAATATTGAGACGCTTGAGCATGTCGTTGATCATCGGCCCGCCACCGTGCACGATCACGGGGTTTACACCCACTTGCCGCATCAGAACCACGTCATTGGCAAAGCTTTCCATGGCCTCGTCCGAGCCCATGGCGTGGCCACCGAGCTTGATGACGACAGTAGCGCCAGTGTAGCGCTGCATGTAAGGCAACGCTTGGCTGAGGGTGCGGGCAGTGGCGATCCAGTCGCGATTCATATCTTGGGTCTTCATCTTGAGTCTATGATGATTGCGCTGTTCTCTGTCTTGCCCCAGCCGTAGAGCGGGGCCAAGATTTTTCGTACGAAAAATCTTCGGCGTCAGACGAGCGTTGCGATGATGGCGCGCAGGGTTGCGATACCGTCGCCCTTTTCGCTGCTGGTCAGCACGATTTCTGGGAAAGCCGCGGGGTGTTTTGACAAGGCGGATCGGACCTGCTTGAGAACGGCATCCCTGTCCTTGGCTTTGACCTTGTCCGCTTTGGTCAGCACGCACTGAAATGTGACGGCGGATGTATCAAGAAGTTTCAGAATCTCTTCATCCACCTTCTTGATCCCATGCCTTGCATCAATCAGCACAAAGGCGCGGCGCAAGGTCTGGCGACCCGACAGATACTGTTTGAGCAGGCGTTGCCATTTCTCGACAACGGGCAGGGGGGCGTTGGCATAGCCGTAACCGGGAAGGTCGACCAAGTAGTGTTCATCGCCTGCCGTGAAATAGTTAATCTCTTGCGTTCGACCGGGGGTATTCGATGCGCGCGCCAACCCTTTGCGGCCCGTCAAAGCGTTGATCAACGAAGATTTCCCGACATTTGATCTTCCGGCAAAGCACACTTCCATCCGATCTGCTGGGGGGAGGCCAGACATAGCCACCACGCCTTTGACAAATTCGGTCTCGCCGGCGAACAGAAGTCGTCCGCGCTCGGCAGTTTGCGGATCCGGTTCTTCGGCGATGGTAAAGGGCAGGGTTGTCATGACAGTTGATCGCCAATTGCAACGGTACCGCCCGACTTGACCTTAAAATAGACACCAAAGTTGCGGGTGCCGCAGCCATCTTCCAGCGCGCGCAGCATGCCAATGTCCCGTATGCCGGTCTGCGGATTGGCGTCAGGTGCGCGGCACCGTTCAATTGGCTCAACAGGGGACAGTGTTGCACCTCCGATGGTGATGTCACCTGCAAGCAGGTCGATCTCTTCCCATGGGGCAAGGTCATCCAGCCACAGATTGATCCGGAACCTTCGCATATCGATATGCATGCCAGCCTTCTGACTGAGGGCGCGCAGCGAAGACAGGTTGCCGATCGAGACAGAGGCAAATGGCACGTCTGTCATCCCCTGTGTCGGCGCTTTGACCAGCCTCGCCGGGCCGGGTCGGTTGTCTGGCCACAAGTCCCTAACCCAGGCACGAAGCGAGTCGGGATTGGAGGATGGATTGAAGTCCAGTGGATCGCGGGACGGGTGGGTCAGGACCACGCCCGTCTTTGTGCTGATGGCACCCACCGCGGCCAAGGATGGACCTGACGCAACTTGTAGGAAGTTGCGTCGGGGTTGCCAATTGTTGGTGTCTTCAGCCTCGGCGTTTAAAAGCGCCCAGGCCCGATCACCGACAACTGCTTGCTTTGGAGTCAGATCGACCTGCTCACAGGGCTCACACCCGATTCCCTTGATCGGATGCCGCCAGATGTGAGCGAGTATGCCCGTCACTTCTTGGGCTCCTCAGCGGCCTTTTTCTTGAAGCTGCCAGTGATGTTGCCCAACAGGTCGGGTTTGTAGCCCTGACTGCGCATGATCAGGTACTGCTGCGTGAAGGTGATCACGTTGTTGGCGATCCAGTACACGACCAGCCCGCTGGCAAAGCTGCCCAGCATGAACATGAAAATCCATGGCATCCAGGCAAATATCATCTGTTGGGTTGGATCGGTGGGTGCCGGGTTCAGCTTTTGTTGCAGCCACATCGAGATGCCGAGCAGAAGTGGTAGGATGCCAATGAAAACCAGTGCCATCAGACTGTTGGGATCAGGTGCCGCATTGGGCAGCAGACCAAACAGGTTGATGATCGAGGTTGGGTCAGGTGCGCTGAGGTCCTGGAATGGGCCAAAGAACGGTGCGTGCCGCAGTTCGATCGTGACAAAGATCACCTTGTAGAGCGAGAAAAAGATCGGGATTTGCAGGAGGATCGGCAAACAGCCTGCGGCTGGGTTTACCTTCTCCTTCTTGTAAAGCTCCATCATACCTTGCTGGAGCTTCTGCTTATCGTCGCCCGCCTGCTCTTTCAGCTTCTCCATCTGTGGTTGAAGCTCTTTCATCTTTGCCATGGAGACATATGATTTGTAGGCCAGTGGAACTAATACAGCCTTGATGATCAAGGTAAGGCCGATGATCGCCCAGCCCATATTGCCGATCAGCTTGTTCAGCTCGTGCAGCAGCCAGAAGATTGGCTTGGTCAGGAAAAAGAACCAGCCCCAGTCGATGCTGTCGATGAGCCCCTGAACGCCGCCCGATTGGTATTCACGGATGGTCTCCCACTCCTTTGCTCCTGCAAACAGCTGTGTTTGAACCGCGACGGTCGCGCCATCCGCCACATCCTGGGTGGGCAGTCGCGTGACGGCCCGATAGACATCACTGCGAGGGGCGTATGTCAGTGCCTGATCAAAACTTTGAACACCTGTCGGGATCAGGATTGACTGCCAGTAGTGGTCGGTAAAGCCAACCCAGCCATCCGTCACACCTTCGGTCACGATTGCGGGGCGGCCCCAGGAAGGGTCCACGTCAGCGTCCGGGATTTCGTCCCAATCGGTTTCCGCAAGCTCCCCGTCCGCCATGGCGACTGCACCTTCATGCAGGATGAAGAAATTCTTGAGATCCGACGGCTCCCCATGCCGGGTCAACATACCATAGGGGGCGACGCGAACAGCTGTCCCGCTTGTGTTTGTTACGGATTGGGTGATGTCGAACATGTATTGTTCATCTATGCCAATGGTCCGTTCGAAAATCAGACCAGCCCCGTTGTTCCATGTCAGTGTGACGGGTTGACCAACCGACAGCGTGTCACCATCGGTGACGGTCCAGGTTGTGTTTGGGCCGGGGACGGAGTCGGCGTCAAGATCAGTGCCAGGTGCCCATCCATAAACTGCATAAAATGCGTCCTCGGTGCCAACAGGTGACAGCATTTGGACGATGTCTGCATCGGGCTCAAGGCTTGTTCGGTAGTCTTTCAGGCGCAAATCGTCGATCCGGCCGCCCAGCAAGGAGATCGAGCCCGAGACGCGTGGCGTTTCGATGTCGATGCGCGGGGCGTCAGCCGTTTCTGTCGCGGCGTCTGTTGCGGGTTGGGCCGGGTCGCCTATTGCTGGCGCCGTTGGCACCGTGCCAGCATCTTCCGACAGCGCTGCGGTCGGTGCCGCATCAAGTGGGACGTCTGGCTCTGGCGGGGGGAACAGCACAAACCATACGATAATGACAAGGAAACTGAGCGCCGTTGCAAGAATGAGGTTCTTGTTCTGATCGTCCATTGGGGACTGCCACCTGCTGTCTGAAACGTTGAACGGGTTCAACAGAGTGCAGGGCCAAACGTCAAGCGGATTCGGGCGCCGAGCATTGTGTGACGTAGTCATCGAGGCGCGGGCTCTGAGTGTTCAATGAGATGACACACTTTATGCGGGCATTGATGAGGGCTCAGGCTTGCGTCTCAGTTCGTCCGGCGTACAGGCAGCGACGGTGCATCCTGCACCTTACTTTCATGGGCGCGCACCCAGTCCAATGTCTTTTCAAATGGCATCGGGCGTGCGATGCCAAAGCCTTGAACATAATCGCAGCCCAGCTGTGCCAGAAGGGCGTGTTCGCCAACCGTTTCAACACCTTCCGCCAGCGTTTCGATGTCCAGGCGTTCTGCCATCGTCAGAACAGCACTGATCATCCTTTGTTGCTCGGGGTCGCGATCGGCCTTCATGACAAAGGAGCGGTCAATCTTGATCCGTCCGACCCCAAAGCGGCGAATGGATGAAATGGAAGCATGCCCGGTACCAAAGTCGTCCAAGTCAATATGGCACCCGAGCTTCGTTAATGCGTTTATGTTGCGCGTTATTGTGTCGTCCGCATTGTCGGTTACAACCGTTTCAAGGATCTCGACTGTAAGCCGGTCTGGCGTCAGGTCGAAACGGTCGAGTTCCCAACGCACTTTGTCCACCAGCTTCGGGTTGTTCAGCTCCGAACCACTAAAGTTGACCCCGACATGAGGGACATGCAACCCGGCTGAATCCCATGCCTTAAGCGCGGTGAAGCTGTGGTAAATCATGATTTCAGCCAAACGTTCGAGCAATCCTGCGTCTTCGATGGCGGGCAGAAATTCTGCCGGCGAAATTGCGCCCCTATCCGGATGTATCCACCGAGCCAACGCCTCGAACCCCGCGACCTTTCCGGTGTCGGTGGAGATTTGTGGCTGAAACCAGGGTTGGATGTGCCCATGTTCCAATGCCGCAGCAACTTCGTCCCGCAGGTGTGCCCGGCTTTTTAACCGTGAATGCAATTCGGTGGAATATGCACGTACGGATGATGGCCCGCGTCTTTGTGCTTCTGTTAGTGCGGCCAATGCCCCATTGCACCAGTCATGCCCAGTTGCGCCCGGTGCCCGGTTGAGCAGACAGAAGCCGATGCTGGTGGAAACATAGATTGTGGCACCATCGACTGCGATGGGTTCTTCGATGGCCTGTTGGTAGCGGCTGCTCATCTGGATACAGCTTTCCAAGTCCAGATGGTGAACCGCACCAAGGCAGAGAGAGAAACGGAAATCACCTGTTCGGCACAAGATGTCCGTGTCTCTCATGGTGGTGACCAAGCGGTCCGCTACTGCTTTGAGGATGCAGTCGATCGCGGCAGGTTCGAACCGTTCGCTCAATGCTGCGTGGTCGTCGAGTTCAATTGAGAAAACTGCGCTGTTTTGATCGGCGCGCGGCGCGTAAGTGCGCGCGGTTTCAACTTTTTCGGCAAAGTCATCCTGCGAGACCAGGCCGGGTTGCAGGGTGCGAGCGACACGCATACGCAAAAGATCTTCGACGCCGCCAAGAACAAACCAAGTTACCGGCAACGCGACGGCCACAGCAGTCAGTGCGATCTCGCCGCCAAGCCAGAACGCAGCCAGCATCAATGCCGGAACGAAGGCCAGCATTTGCGGGCCGGCCAGTATCGCAACGGTATTTTTACGCAAGAGTTTGAGCTTGTCTGGCGAACTGAACTGCATCTTTGACCCCTTGTCACGACCCACGGCTTTGACCGCAAGTTGGTCAAGCAATAGAGAAAGGGGGTAAGTCAGCGCTTAACGCAAACTGGGAATGTTCACGTTTTTTTCTTCAAATTTTTCGGAACTGCGCTCGAGGCTTGCAAAGTCAAAAAGCTTGGGATCCAGCAGATGGGACGGCCGCGCATTCATCAACGCCCGAAACATGACTTGGCGGCGCCCCGGGCTGTTGGCTTCCCAGCCATCAAGGATCTTTTTGACTTGCTGCCTCTGCAGCCCGTCCTGACTGCCGCACAAATCGCAAGGAATGATGGGATAGTTCATCGCCTTGGCGAACTTTTCGCAATCCGCCTCGGCAACATGGGCGAGAGGGCGATACACGAACAGATCACCCTCTTCATTCACCAGCTTCGGCGGCATTGTGGCAAGGCGCCCGCCGTGAAACAGGTTCATGAAAAAGGTTTCCAGAATGTCGTCGCGGTGATGGCCAAGAACGACCGCGGTGCAGCCTTCCTCGCGCGCGATGCGATACAGGTTGCCACGTCGCAGACGTGAACACAGAGCGCAAAAGGTTCTGCCTTGCGGCACCTTGTCGACAACAATCGAATATGTGTCTTGATACTCGATCCGATGCGGTACCTGCATGCGCTCCAGAAACTCTGGAAGAACAGTTGCAGGAAAGCCGGGTTGACCCTGATCCAGATTGCAGGCCAGCAACTCAATCGGCAAAAGCCCACGCCATTTCAGTTCGTAGAGAACGGCTAGCAAGGTGTAGCTGTCTTTGCCTCCGGACAGGCAGACCAGCCATTTGCCACCGGGTTCGATCATGCCGTATTGCTCGACCGCCTCGCGTGTGTACCGCACGAGCCGTTTGCGCAGCTTCTTGAACTCGGTCGTTGCGGGCGCCCCGCCAAAAAGCGGGTGAATGTCGTCGCTGTCGTCAAGCATAGGGCCACCTTTGGGCTGCGATTGCGCCCTCATATACCAAGCGGACCGTGAACCAAAAGAGCCTGCGCAGCGTACCCTTATCAAAATGTGGAAAGGGTGTGGTCATGCGCTGGGCAATCTTGGTTTTGGGATTGATGGTTCTGGGGGCTTGTACCGGCAAACCGTCGATTGATGACGCGGCTTTGTCTGAGCGGAAGCTGAATCTCGAAGAGTTCTTTGACGGGCGCGTTACGGCATACGGCCAGTTTCAAGATGTTTTTGGCACTTTGCGACGCAGGTTTACAGTGGACATCAACGGAACGTGGGATGGACAAACCCTCACCTTGGTCGAGGATTTTGTCTATGAAGACAACAGCACCGAACAACGTGTTTGGTCGCTGCAGAAGACGGGGCCCGACAGTTGGGAAGGGACCGCACCGGGTGTGATTGGAATTGCGACTGGGCAAGAGAAGGCCGACACCTTCAACTGGCAATACACGATTGACTTGCCCGTTCCGGATGGGACGCTGCGTGTGACATTTGACGACTGGATGTGGCTGCTGAGCGAAGACCGCCTGTTGAACCGCGCCTACATGAAACGTGCTGGCATCGACATCGGCGATGTCATCATCACCTTTGAAAAGCAGTGACAGTGTTGGAAGTCGTTCTGAGCGTTCCTATCTAACTGATGCGCTCGAGAACAAAGCTTGATGCGCGCATACCCCGCCGTGAATTGCATGGCGGAAATCAGGCCGCTCCCGCCTCACCCCCCAGGACAGCGGAGCGGCCACTTCCCTAAGGGTCGTCCCGTTCGGGGACTGGATCATAGCCGTCGCCACCCAATGGATGACACCGCCCAATACGTCGGGCCGCCATCCAGGCGCCTTTGATTGCCCCGTGTTTCTCCAAAGCCTCCAGTGCATAGGCGCTGCATGTTGGCTGGTAGCGGCAGTTGAAACCAACCCAAGGGGAAAAGAGCAATCGATAGGCACGGACGGGCAGAGAAATTATAAAGGCGAGGGGGCTCATTGCAGCTTGTCCAGCGCGGTATGGCAATCGTCGACAAGTGCGCCAAAAGGTTGTGCGGCGGTTTCGCCGGCACGTCCGACAAAAACGTAATCCGTTGCTGATGAACCCCGATGGCTCAGCACATGCCGTGCCACTTCGCGCAAGCGGCGCTTGGCCCTGTTTCGCGCAATCGCGTTACCGACCTTCTTTGAACACGTGAAGCCAATCCGGATTGGACCATCGTCATGGCGCGGACGCACCTGCAGAATGAAACCGGGCATCACGATGCGCTTGGCGCGAGCCGCGCGCAGAAAGTCGGCCCGTTTTTTCATGGTCTCCAAACGCAATGGCCCCGCCGGCGGCATGTCTTCGCCAGCGTCAAAGCTGGGCGAAAAGGCCTCCGGCGGGGTCATGATCATCCCTCTCGGGTGCGTATTTTATGCGCTCAGCGACTTCCGGCCGCGGGCGCGGCGGGCGTTGAGGATTTTGCGGCCAGCTTTGGTTGCCATGCGGGCACGGAAACCGTGGCGCCGCTTGCGCACGAGGTTCGAAGGTTGGTAGGTGCGTTTCATCGCATTGGCTCCGGGTCTGTTGGCCCACGATTCCCGCGGATTCGGGAGGGGCTGTATTCGAAGCCCGTCCTCTAAAGCGGCGAGGGGGGCAAGTAAACCCTTTGAGCACCTAATTTCGTCATCGTTGCAACAAAAGGGCTGGCGCGACCCCACCAATGTTTCAATGACGTACCAGAGCGCCAAAAAACCTCACGGAATTAGACATATCCGTTCAACGGGCCGTGAACACCCTGTTTTGACAGGTGCGACGGACGCATTTTCAAGTCACAACCAACGCAAAGCATGGCGCACAGCAAAGAGCGCGCAGAGGAATTGGTATGACCGACACGAGCCAACCACGCAAATCCACGCTGATGCGGAACCTGCCGCTGATCGGCATTCTGATCGTTGCTGCGATTGGCGCCTTCACGTTGCGTGATTACCTTAGCTTTCAGACTCTTGCAGACAATCGCGAGGCGCTGATCGCTTTTCGCGACGACAACTATCTGATGACGGCGTTGGTGTATGTTGCCATCTACATCTTGATTGTCGGGTTTTCTCTGCCTGGTGCAAGCATAGCAACGCTGACGGGTGGTTTTCTGTTCGCGACGGTCTTTGGGTCGATCTTCACTGTGACGGCGGCGACAATCGGGGCGTCGGTCATCTTTCTAGCGGCGCGCCACGGCTTTGGTGAGACCTTGGGCCAGCGCATGGAAGCCTCCAAGGGGACGATTAAAAAAATCAAGGACGGCATTGATGAAAACCAATGGTCCATGCTGTTTGTGATCCGCCTAGTGCCGGTCGTTCCGTTCTTTGTTGCCAACCTCATACCAGCTTTCATGCAGGTACCGCTGCACCGCTATGTCATCTCGACCTTTTTGGGCATCATCCCGGGGTCCGTCGTTTATACATCGGTCGGGGCCGGTCTGGGCGAAGTGTTCGCCCGCGGAGAGACGCCGAACCTAGGCATCATATTTGAACCGCATGTCCTGTTACCTATTCTTGGATTGGCGGCACTCTCGCTTGTGCCGGTCGTGGTCAAGGCCGTAACGGGCAAGAAAGGTCTTTGAACCCATGAAACGTATCAAGACTGATCTCCTGGTGATCGGAGCCGGGTCAGGCGGGTTGTCCGTTGCGGCCGGTGCGGTGCAGATGGGGGCCAAGGTTGTCCTGCTTGAAGGACATAAGATGGGTGGGGATTGCCTAAACTATGGCTGCGTCCCTTCGAAAGCGCTGATTGCAAGCGGCAAAATGGCGTACGGGCAGGAACACAGCGCCGAATACGGTGTTGCTAATGCTGCCCCTCAAATCGACTACGCTGCCGCCAAGGACCATGTGAACCGGGTGATTGGGCAAATTGAACCGGTCGACAGCCAGGAACGTTTCGAAGGTCTTGGTGTGCATGTCATCCGCGAGTTTGGTCACTTCATTTCTGACAAAGAGGTGCAGGCGGGCGACACGGTTATCACGGCCCGTCGTGTCGTCATTGCTACGGGTTCGAGCCCCTTTGTGCCGCCGATTGATGGCATTGATACGGTGCCATATCTGACCAATGAAACCTTATGGGAACTGCGCGAACGCCCTGAACACTTACTGATTATCGGCGGTGGCCCCATCGGGATGGAAATGGCGCAAGCGCATCGCCGCCTCGGGTCCAAGGTGACCGTGATCGAAGGGGCCAAGGCGCTGGGCAAGGATGACCCTGAGATGGCCGACGTAGTGCTCACTAAGCTTGGTAGTGAAGGGATCGAGATTGCGGAAGGTGCCTTGGTCGACAGGATCGAAGGTGGAGATGGGACTGTCACGGTTCACTCCAAGGATGGTCGCAGGTTTACCGGATCGCATCTATTGGTGGCTGTTGGCCGCAAGTCGAACACGGACAAGCTAAACCTTGAGGCCGCCAGGATCGAAACCACCCGCACAGGGATCAATGTTGACGATAGCTTGCGCACGACAAACCGCCGCGTCTACGCCATTGGCGACGTCGCAGGAGGTCTGCAGTTCACACATGTGGCGGGCTATCATGCCGGGGTCATCATCCGGTCATTGCTGTTCGCGCTGCCGTCCAAAGCCAAGACCGCGCACATCCCCTGGGCGACATATACCGACCCGGAGCTGGCTCAGGTCGGACCAACCGAGGCGCAGGCGCGCGAGACATACGGCAACAGGCTGGAAGTTGTCCGCTTTCACTACAATCACAACGACCGAGCGATCGCGGAACGCAAGACCGAAGGCTTGATCAAGGTTATGGTGGTCAAGGGGCGACCCGTTGCTGCCTCAATTGCCGGTCATCAGGCAGGTGAGTTGATCAACTTGTGGTCACTGGTGATCGCGAACAAGATGAAGATGAGCCAAGTCGCCGCCATGGTGTCGCCTTACCCCACGATTGGAGAGGTCAACAAACGCGCTGCCGGTGCCTATTTCAGTCCGCGCCTTTTTGAAAGCAACACGGTCAAACGGGTGGTAGGTCTTGTGCAACGCCTTATTCCCTGAGCACATAGCACGATGATGAATTCTCTCTCTGGCCGCTTTCTTATCCTGACCACGATCTTCGTGATGCTGGCCGAGATTTTGATCTTTGTGCCGTCTATTGCGCGCTTCCGGGAAGAGTACCTGCAAAACCGCCTTGAACGTGCTCAGATTGCATCACTGGCGTTGTTGGCTGATGACATGATCGACAGTGACCTCGAAGAAGAGCTTTTGAGGAATGCCGGTGTTTTCAATGTTGTCCTGCGCCGGGATGAAGTTCGCCAACTAATGTTGGCGTCACCGATGCCGCAACCCATCGATGACACGTTTGATTTGCGAGATGGCACGGCTCCGGTTCTGATCCGAGATGCAATGATGCGCATCCTTGAGCCCGAAAACGAAGTCATCCGTGTGATAGGTGCGCCAACCCGTGAAGCCGGGCTTTTGATCGAAGTTACAATGGAAACGGCGCCGCTGCGCGCTTCCATGATTGACTATGGTATCCGCATCCTTGTTCTCTCCGCCGTTATTTCGATTGTCACCGCAGGGTTATTGTTCGTTGCGGTCCGTGCGATCCTTGTGAAGCCAATTCGCGGGGTCGTCGGTCACATGCAGCGCTATGCGGCAGCACCCGAAGATGCGCGGCGCATCATCACGCCAAATGCTGGCGTTACGGAATTGCGCGAGGCCGAGGAAGCCCTCCGCAGCCTGCAGACGGAACTCATATCGGCTCTGCGCCAAAAGGATCGTCTCGCGCAACTTGGCAGTGCCGTGTCCAAGATCAGTCACGACTTGCGCAACATACTAACCTCGGCTCAGCTTTTTACCGACCGCATCGAGGCGTCTGAGGATCCGCTCGTGCGGCGTATGGCGCCAAAGCTGGTGAACTCCATGACACGGGCCGTGCATCTTTGCGAAAGTACTCTGGCGTTTGGAAAGGCCGAGGAACCCAGCCCCACGCTTATGATTTTCACGCTCGATGATCTGGTGGAGGACGTTTTGGATAGTGAACGCCTGGCGGTCGGTGATCATGACGTGTCACTGAGCGAAAACATCCCGCCACTTTTCTCACTACGTGCGGATCCCGAACAGCTGTTCCGAGTTGTCTCAAATCTTGTTCGGAATGCACGGCAAGCGATCATCGCGACGGGTAAGCCTGCTGAGATCAACGTGTCTGCCTACGAGGATGCGGACAACTGGTGGATTGAGATCGCCGATACTGGCCCGGGCTTGCCAGCCAAAGCACAGGAACACCTTTTCCAACCCTTCCAAGGCGGTGTCGCGAAAGGTGGAACCGGGCTTGGTCTTGCTATTGCACAAGAGCTGGTGCGAGGGCATGGCGGCGCACTAGAATTGGATCGAACGGGACCCAAAGGGACAGTTTTTTCCATTCGGCTTCCCAAAGGTGATGACATCTGAGCCGTCGCACATTTTGCCAAGATAAGCTCTTGCAAACCCCGTGGCACGAGACTAAACCGCCCCACAGTGGACCGATAGCTCAGCTGGATAGAGTACTTGACTACGAATCAAGGGGTCGGGGGTTCGAATCCTCCTCGGTCCGCCACTTAGACCCTGTCGCACGTCAGAAGACTTTGACCTTTGCGTCATAAACTGACCCAATTCCTGTCCAGACCCGTTTGGGTTGTTTCGTTTGATCCCGTTTCCCATCCGGAAAATCGGGGGCGATTTGGAGGTCAGACGGCGCAGCCGCCTGCTCCTGCAAATCTGCCACGTGGCGAACGCGGAGGGGGGCGAGACAGGACAAATCGACAAGGTTGGTGCGGCCCGCAGCGCAGCGAGGACACGACCTTGTCGATTTGTCTTGTCCGAGGGGGGAGGCTGCGCCTCCACCCTAACTGCGTAGGGCGTTTGGCTTGTCCAAATCCCCGGAGCCAAAGCAAAGGGGTGGCCCAGCGTCAGTCGGGTCTCAATGTCTTCTAATTGATGGTCAGCGGTTATTGGGGAGACACGCAGCGAAATCGGGCAACGAGCCCAAGCGTCCACTTTTCTGTAGCGCAGCGAATGTCGCCTTACGGTATCTGGCAAAAAATGTATCCTAACATCATCCTTCCAAAATAATAAGGACAGCAACTCTGTGCCGACGCAGACAATTGGCAAACGCGTGCCGTGGATCCTTGCCTTAGGAATGTTTGTCATCTGTACCACGTCGCTCAGCATATTGGGCTTGGGACCGGCGCTGACGCGCGATCTGGCCGCAGACCCGGCAGACGCTGGGTGGCTCGTCACAGCATTCGCCGCGACCTTTGCCTTGGCTGCACCCCTCTCGCAATTCGCCTTGGGGCGACGTCTAGCACCCCGCACGCTAATCCTTGCTGGCGCAAGTATTCTCGCAGCTTCCCTAGTCTGGTCGGCGCTGGCGTCGTCGTTTGAAGCGCTTCTCATTGCACGCATCGCGTCCGCCTTAGGTGGCGCGCTCATAGCACCCACCAGCGCAGCACTTGCCATCTCTTTGGTCCCGGTGGACCGACGCGGGGCAGTCTTGGCTACAGTCTTTGCCGGGTTTACCCTTGCGACCGTTGGCGGCGTGCCGATTGCGACCTGGCTGACGCTGTTGCTTGGATGGCGCGGGGCCATTGCCGCAATAGGTCTCGCGGCGATCCTCTTCGTTGCATTGGCAGCGATATATATGCCGCGCAACGCAGACACAGCAAACGCGCCACGGAAACAGCCCTCACAACGCCTTCCTCTCCTCGCACCAGCACTCCTCCTTACGGGAACGGTGGGTATGCTATCGGCACAGTTTGTCATCTATGCGCTAATGGGGGAATTGCTCGGACAACAATTCGGTGTCAGCGCAAGCGAGCTTCCAATCGCAATCCTCCTGTTCGGCGTTCTAGGTGTCGCGGGGAACGCCGCCGCAGGCGCAGTTTCGGATCGCGTTGGACCCAGCCCTCTGATTTGGGCGAGTTTCGCAGGCCTCGCTGCGTTTCTGTCTCTTATGCTCCTCGATTTGGGGCCATACTTGGGTGCGGTTGTTCTTTCCGGCTGTGCATTCATGGGCACCCTATTCGCGACGCCTCAACAAAACCGTCTTGTGGGATTGGTGGCCCAGGAGCACCACGGCATTGTTCTCGCACTCAACTCATCCGCAAGCTACCTCGGTATTGCGGTCGGCTCAGCATCGGCCAGTGCGCTTGCTCTCAATACCGGGCTTTGGGCGCTGCCTGTTGGCGCTTTGGGTCTACTGGCTCTGACAGTTGTGGTTACGATTGCATTCGGTTCTATCAGGCATGAAGAGCGCGTGGGAACCGAACGCAAAAGCTAACCTCGGTGCGGCTGCGGCGAATTGGTGCTTTGTCCCGTACTGCCATCATTGGCCTGGTCGATGGTGGAGGTCCGCTGCGCGGGACATTGCGGCCGTTCGTTTGCCAGCCATTGATGTCCGCTTTTCAACATCGGCGGTTATGCAGTAAATTTACTTCACTTGGCATGCAGCAATCTTACTGCATATAGAGCACATGACAGATGACCAGCTAGACCTAATCTTCAAGGCTCTTTCAGACAGCACACGTCGTCGCATCATCGATCACCTGAGCAAAAGGCCAGCTCAATCGTTGTTCGAGGTATGCGCGGCTTCGGTTGCAGAGGATGGAATCGCCTTGTCCCGACAAACGGTCTCCCAGCATCTCGCTGTCCTAGAGAAGGCGGGATTGATTGAGATCGAGTGGAAGGGGCGAACAAAGGCGCATTCTTTGAGCGTCAGCGAAGACGACATCGCAGCGGCATCGTGGCTTACAAAATACAAACCGAAAGGGAATGAGACATGAAAATCTACGTCACTAGCGTCTTTGTCGATAGCCAAGATAAAGCCGAAAAATTCTACACCGAAATCCTCGGCTTCAAGGTGAAACATAACATTCCATTGGGTGCCAACCGTTGGTTGACAGTTGTTTCAGAAGAAGAGCCAGACGGAACCGAGCTGTTGCTAGAGCCAAGCGATCATCCAGCTGTAGGGCCGTACAAGGAGGCGCTCGTTGCAGACGGCATTTCCGCACATTCGTTTCAGGTGCAAGACCTCGATGCCGAGTGGAAGAAGCTGACTGATCGTGGCGTGGAATTCACCACCGAACCGATGGATGCGGGGCCAGTTCGCATGGCTGTTTTTGACGACACATGTGGCAATCTGATCCAGTTGATCCAGATGAAAGACGCATAGACGTCCTCAATAGTTGGCCGGACGGCAGGGAAGCTGCCGTGCGGCCCACACGCAGCATCTGGAACTATGGGCTCTTCAGTGACATCCGTTGCGATGTACCTCGATGACCTCACGCAGCCCAAACCGGACACTCATGTTGACTCCTTCAGGCACTGCTGCGCGGGAAGGAGCTGCCTTGGCTAGTTGGACTTTAATGACCGCTATTCAACCATTGTATTAGTCGCCGCCGCCCCCATCGCCTCCGTCGCCAGCGCTGTCCCAATCGCCACCTGATTTTGACGGGTCGCAAAGGGAAGTGCGTTCACCGCCGTGCCACTCGGACCAAACGTACGTTCCATCATCTTGTTTGCGAAGTGATTTGCGCCGGACACGATTGCGATAGATTGTGAAGGCGACAATAGCAGTGAGTAAAGCTGCACCAGAAATGCCAAACTGCCAACCCTCGTCAGAATTCCAACTCAACGACTTCGAACCTCTTACAAATATCTTGCCTCTTTGCTGGTCGACATTGGTTCATTGCCCGGCATTGGTCAATTTGGGCTCGCTGCCAGATTTCGCCGCGTGTCACCCCAATAACCACTGACCATTCTAAGAATACATTGAGACCTGGCTGTCGCAGGGCCACATCCCTTGCTGTGGCTCAGGGGATGTGGGCAAGCCAAACGCCCTGGCCGTTAGGCTCAGGCCTCATAACCAATAGATGACGATGGCCGCGAGAGCGATAGCTGACAGGAAGACCTTCGGGCACCTATCGTATCGGGTCGCTACGCGCCGCCAATCTTTGAGCCTGCCGAACATGATTTCGATACGGTTGCGGCGTTTGTAGCGCCGCTTGTCATACTTGACGGGTTTCTTGCGTTGTCTTCGGCCCGGTATGCATGGGCGTATCCCTTTGTCTTGCAACGCTTCTCTGAACCAATCCGCATCATAGCCGCGATCCATTGCCCGACAGGGTTATGCGCAGCATGATCCCGAGAGGGGCCGAGCAGCCAATCCACATTCGGCAAGCTGCTGAGCAAGGCGCGGGCCCCGATGTAATCGCTCACCTGTCCGGCGGTCACGAACAGATCAAGAGGTCGTCCCTGGCTGTCACAGATGGCATGTAGCTTGGCCCCTCTCGGTGATTGTACCAATCACCTGCCGGTCATTGGTTCATGCCGCCCTTGGTGCGTCCGATCAGGCGTCCACGCCCCCCTTTTTCACGCCCATACTGGTCGCTGTTCGGTGGGCTTTGAGATACGTTGCGTCGATCATCACGGTTTTCTCTTCGCCATGACCGGCGGCCAGACCCGCCATCATCTGGGCAAAGATGCCTTTGTCGCTCCAGCGCTTCCAGCGGTTATAGAGCGTCTTGTGCCGCCCGTATGTCGCCGGCGCGTCGCGCCAACGCAAGCCATTGCGATTGATGAAGATACTCCCACTCAACACACGTCGGTCATCAACGCGCGGCTTACCATGGGATTTGGGAAAATAGGGTTCCAGGCGCGCCATCTGCGCATCGCTCAACCAGAATAGATCAGACATGTTCACTGCTCGCTTTTCAGCTGTGAACCATGCCGTCAGGCCGAAATCAATGAGCCCAGAGCCTAACAACTCCAAGAAAGATCTAGCGTGAGGACAAGCCGGACATAGTTGCAGCATTTACCGTTGAACGCTTGTGGTTGTCTCAGCTCATCAGACGACTTTTCGGTCGCGGTCTGCCCATGACAGATCCTGCCCCGTCAGAAAACAGGCTTTCGCGGCATATCCTCCCCCGCTCGGCACGGCGTCCGGTAGGCGCTGACGTCAGACAACAAAGCATGCGAGTGACAGAAGCGGATTTTGTGTTTGCTGCGCTTGACGAAGATGGCAAGCCTCGCACTATTTCGAATAGCTAATTGCAGAAGAGTTGCCGGGCGAGCGTTTCGCTCGCCCGGTTTGCGGTGTTAAGCTGCCTGTGAGGCTTTCTTGCGCTGCCACGCAAGTGGTTCAAAGGCGGAGTCAACAGGTGTTTGAGCAATGTGATTGGTGTAGTTGCTCAGAACCTTTTGTGCGACACCGAGGATGACTTCGAGCACTTGCTGTTCGCCATATCCGACAGCGTAAAATGCGTCGAGATCGGCCTGGGTGACATGACCGCGGTTGCGGACAACTACTAGTGTGAAGGTGCGCAAGGCTTCCAATTTGGCATCATTCAGAGGGGCCTCATTCCGCAGGGCCTCGTTCAGGGCCGGGTCGACGTTCATCATGCCTGCAAGCGCGGTGTGGGCAGGGACACAGTATGTGCATTCATGCTCGACGTTGATGGTCTGCCAGACAACTGTCTGCTCTTTTCCGTTGAAGCTGGTTTTTTGAAAGGCTTGGTGAATGGCACCATAGGTTTGTAGCAGTTGGGGCGCACTCGCCATGACTTGATACAAGCCAGGTGCAAATCCAAAGGTTTTCTCAGTCTGTGCCAGAAAGTCCTTTGCGCCTTCAGGTGCAGTTTCAACGGTGTGTCGTGTCAGTCGGGTCATTGGGGAGTTCTCCATTTTAGGGGTGGTTGGGGATGTAAAGGATCAGGCGACGCTTCTCTGGCCGCCAAACCATTTCGTGGTCTCACGGACGTCGAATAGAAGAGAGATTGTGTTGACGACGAAGACGCTTGCGTAGGCGATGTAAGCGAAACTCGCATTGGCAGGCGTTTGGATCAGGTAGTTGCCGAGGATCGCAACTTGGGGCGCCCAGAACACGAGATGCGGTAAAGCCATCGCTGCGGAAAACCCGTTCTGTATCCAGGCGATCCCGAGGTTGGGGACGAAGCCGAGCATGGAAAGAAGCGGCACGATCAATCCAAGTGGGTCGTCCACAAGCGCGAGCGTGAGGAAGTTCACTGGTGCGAGGACCAGCATCATCCAGATTTGGGTCGGCACAGTCAGGCGCCGAAACGAGGCATACAGGTCTATGATCTTATTCATGGTACTTTCTCCGGAGCGGGTCAGGGGTTCAGCTGGCCAAAGCGGTCACAGCGGTGGGGGATTTGTAGAATTCTGCGATTGAGAGAACTTTGCGCACTCCGTTCTCTTCAACGATCAGTTGCGGGACGCCGCCAAGGTTCAGACTGGTGAGTGTCTCTCTTGCAACTGCCGCAGTTTGAGCAGCGGATTTGGTGCCATCTTCCAGCGAAGCCGTAACGCCAAGCCGAGCCAATGCAGTTTCAACGGCGGTGCGGTCTTGTGCGGATACACCTTCGATGTAGCGTTGATTTTGCAAGTCACGGGCCAGCCTGATTTCTACGCGGGCACCTTGATCGTGTACCAGAGCAGCGGCCCAAGCAGTGAAGCTTGAGTCTAAGACTTCAATGGGCGACCCAAGCACGTTATCGACATAGCGTTGATCAAAATCTTCCCCGGTCAGGCCAGCAACCCGCGTGTCATGAGCCAGCGCCGCCTTTCCGAAACCATCAGCCATGCGGTAGGCACTTGCGCCTTGAAAGAGATGTACATGGAGCATCTCCACGTCAGCACCACTTTCGATCAGCGCGGCGATCACGGGATGCGCACCGCGACACCAACCGCAATAGGTGTCGTAGATATATGTAAAGCGGCGGGACATTGAGGCGGCCTTTTTCTGGTTCGTCTGTTGAAACAAATCTAGGCGCCAGCACGTGTCATCTAAAGGCAAACTTTTGCTAAGCTGAGTCAACTAAAAGATGACTTTCGGTTTTCTCCTCTCTACTGTGCTTCCGAAACAAGGACAGCAGATATGTCAGAGAATCTGAACAGGCTTGCCTACTTCGTTGCGATTGCAGAGGAGGGCACCATCACAGCGGCGGCCGCGCGTTTGCGGGTCTCTAAAGCTGTCGTGAGCAAACAGCTCCAACTCTTGGAGGATGACCTTGGATCGACGCTTGTACTCAGAAACTCTCGGCACTTCAGTTTGACCGAAACAGGTGAGACCTTTTACGAGGCCGCGCGCGCGGCGGTTGCGCAAGCCAAGGACGCCTTTCATCTGGTGCGGAAGGGACGAGATGAACCGTCAGGAGAACTCCGCATCACGGCTCCAATGGAATTTGGCGTTGGCTATGTTGCGCCGGCAGTCGCAGAGTTTAGTTTGCTTTATCCTGCTCTCAAGATCGATCTGACGTTGAGCGATGCCCGGTTCGACCCGGTGGAGGCGCGGTTTGATATTTCATTTCGGGTCGGTTGGCTGGAGGACTCGTCGAACACTGCGCGGAAATTGACGGGGTTTTCTCAGATTGTCGTTGCAGCGCCGTCAATTATTGAGACCTTCGGTATGCCGCAAACGCTTGACGATCTTGCACGCCTTCCATTCATTGAGAACAGGGCATTGAAGACCCCGTCCAAACTGACCTTCACTGATAGGCGTGGGCTCAGTCGAGACATGACGTTTCAACCCTCTGTCAGCGGAGACACGACACAGGCTGTGTTGTCGGTGGTCAAGGCCGGTGGTGGCATTGCAAACATGCCAGATTTTATTGTTGTTGATGCATTGCGCACCGGGGAACTTGTTGATGCACTTCCGGAGTTTGCCTTGCCGTCTGGGACCATCTCCGCTGTTTTCCCGCCAACATCCTATCGCTCCGCAGCGACGCGGCGATTTGCCGAGTTCTTTTTCAAACGATTCCGCACTGGCAAGAGTTCGTCTGATCCAAAGAGCGCATGACTAAGACAGGCGTTTTCTGATCTGAGCAACAAGGCGACGACAGTCTGGTCCGGACCATGGCTTGAGAAACAGGTTGTCGGGCAAACTTGGGACTTTGAGCGCAATCCGTCTCCAGCTGTGAACGACCAACACCCGCAGAACTTCACGATGGAATTCGTCAAGTTTTGGTTCGTCAGCCAGCCAATAATCAAGATCCCTAAGCGTGTTGGCCAATGCTTGGGATTGCTCAAGCAAGCTCGCGTCGCAGAGCCGCGCGCGCATCCAATCGGGCAAATCGTTCGACTGGCCCATTTCAATGACGAGAGCGTCTTGCTCATCAGGCTGCACTCCCGTGATGCGCAAATGTCCTGTGATCCAGACCCCGGGCTCTTTTTGAGCACCGACTGGCTCACCGACGTTTTGCATCACGAGCCAAGCTTTGTCGGCAAGGGCTGTTTCTGAATAGATCCGGGGAGACGCCTTGATGCTCTCATCACGCCCTTTTTTTGTAAGGAAGTAGTTGCTCTTGCGTCCGTCCTTTTGACTGCTTAGCCATCCATCTTTCCGCAACCTATGAAGTGCTACACGGGTTGCTTCCGGCTTTATGCCGACGATTTCCATGAACTGTCTAAGGGTCTCGCCACTAAGCTGCGCGGTTTCGTCCTGCGCCAACTCACCAAAGACCGTGACAAGAAGCGACCAGACGCGCGGCGGTTGGCCGTTGTTCAAGCGCGTTGCCAGTTCTTTGACGTCAAGCCGTTCCATGCGCATGAGCTATAAGCCCATGCGCATGGGCTGCCAATGTCATGTCAGTAGGCATTCATTGTCAGAAGGTCATATTCAGCAACCAGATCGTCTTCTGAATTCGTCAAAGAGACATGCCACCGAACTTCGCCGTAGTCATCATTGCGCAGGGTCTTCTTCTTGACCGTGAGGCGCACTTTGATGCTTTCACCGGGTTCCACAGGTTTCATGAACCGCAGGTTGTCGAGGCCGGTATTGGCCAGTACGGGGCCCTCATTGGGTTCAACGAACATCCCAGCGGCGAAACTAATGAGCAGATAGCCATGCGCAACCCGGCCTGGGAAAAATGGGTTCCGTTCAGCTGCTGCTTGATCGGTGTGAGCATAGAACGTGTCGCCGGTGAAATTGGCGAAGGTTTCGATGTCATCCAGCGTGATCTCGCGCGGGTCGGAATAAAGCGTTTCACCCAGTTGAAGGTCGTGGAACGTGCGCGTGAAGGGGTGCGCGGGACCTTTCGTCTCGGTCGCACCCGGCACCCACTTCTCGCCAATGGCGGTCAGGATGTCCGGGCTGCCCTGAATGGCGGTGCGCTGCATGTAGTGCATGACGCCGCGCACGCCGCCCAACTCTTCGCCACCACCTGCGCGCCCGGGGCCGCCATGGACCATGTGGGGCATGGGGGATCCGTGGCCGGTGCTTTCCTTCATGCTGTCACGGTTGTTGAAGTAAAGCCGACCATGGAAAGCCGCCGATCCAAGTGCCATTTCGCGGGCAACTTTGGCGTCATGTGTGATGACCGATGCCACGAGCGAACCTTCACCGCGGTTCACGAGCGAGATCGCGTGATCGACATCCTTGTAGCCCATGATGGTCGAGACCGGGCCAAAGGCCTCGGTGTCGTGGATGCGCATCGCCGCATCGGGGGATGCACAGTGATAGAGCATTGGTGGCAAGAATGCGCCCTTTTCGGCGTCTGCACCCTGAACGTTGAAGTTGTTCGGATCCCCGATGACGCGCTCTGCCTCGCTGCTGAGTATGTCGGCTTTTTCGAGCACGTCACGTTTCTGACCGTTCGATACCAGCGCACCCATCCGGGTACCTTCAAGCTGCGGGTCGCCAATGATGTTTTTTGCCAGCCGTGCAGATAGCGCCTCGATCACCGCTTCGACCCTGTTCTCAGGGGCAAAGATACGGCGGATGGCCGTGCATTTCTGACCCGCTTTCGTTGTCATCTCGCGCTGTACTTCTTTGACGAACAGGTCGAATTCCGGCGTGCCGGGTTCAGCGTCTGGGCCAAGGACCGAAGCATTGAGGCTGTCCTGTTCAGCCACAAAACGGATTGAGTTTTCGAGAATATGCGGGTTTGAACGCAGCTTTAGGGCTGTCTGGGCAGAGCCGGTGAAGCTGACCACATCCTGCAGCGTCAGGCGGTCCAGCATATTGCCCAATCCACCCGAGACGAGCTGCAATGCGCCGTCTGGCAAAAGGCCACTTTCGAGCATGATCCGCACGGCAGCCTCGGTCACATAAGAAGTTGCTGTCGCGGGTTTGACGATGGCTGGGACACCGGCGATCAGCGTTGGGGCTAGCTTTTCGAGCATGCCCCAGACGGGGAAGTTGAAGGCGTTGATGTGCACTGCGACCCCTTGGAGAGAGGTGCAGATGTGCTGACCCAAGAAGGTTCCGTCTCGCGACAATTGTTCGACCTCACCATCGAGGTAAACACGGGAGTCAGGCATTTCCCGCCGCCCCTTAGAGGCGAAGACGAACATGGTACCTATGCCGCCATCGATGTCGATTTGGTTGTCGGCTTGAGTTGCTCCAGTCGAGAATGACAGATCGTAGAGTTTTTGTTTCTGCTCGCCCAGTTTCAGCGCGAGCGCTTTGAGCATTCGTGCGCGATCATGGAATGTCATGGCCCGCAATTTGGGGCCACCAATGTTGCGCGCATGGTCCAACATGGCTTGCACATCGAGTGCATTGTTGCCTGCCTCGGCGATAACCTCTCCGGTCACCGCACTTTCGATAAGTCGTGCACCAGAGCCAGGGCCAACCCACTCACCCGCAGCGAAGCTATTGATTTTTTGAAGTGTCATGAGAATCTCCGGTGTTTGCGGACGGCGGCATCAATGGCCGAGGCCGCCCATGTGATTGGGAAGGAAAAGGACAAGCGCGGGCAAAGCGACGATCAGGGCTAGGCGCAGGATGTCCGCGACCCAGAAGGGTGTGACGCCTTTGAAGATTGTTCCGGTTGTGACATCACCGACGACCCCTTTGAGGATGAACACGTTCAGGCCGACCGGTGGGGTGATCAGGGAGATCTCGACGACGACCACGACGACGATACCGAACCAGATTGGATCGAAGCCAAGTGACGTAACCAGCGGGAAGAAGATCGGCACCGTCAAAAGCAACATCGATAGGCTTTCGAAGACGCACCCTAGGATGATGTAGATCACAAGGATCATCATCAATACGGTCATCGGCGATAGCGAATAGGCTGTAACCAATTCGATCAGTGCGTTTGGCAGGCCAGCAAGGTTGACGAAGTTAGAAAAGATCTGCGCGCCAATCAGGACTGCAAAAAGGCCCGCTGTGGTGAAGCTTGTCTCTTTCAAGACCTCCAGAAGCCCGCCCCAATTCAGACTGCCCCGTGCAAGCGCAATCAGGAAAGCCCCCATGGCCCCCATACCGGCCGCTTCGGTGGGTGAAAAGGTGAGGTTCAAAGGCGCGATATCAAAGATGCCGTAAAGGCCGCCTATCACTAGGAAGAACAGAACCAAGACCGCCCAGACATCGCGCAAAGCCTTCCTGCGGGCGGGCCATTCAACGCGATCTCCGGCTGGGCCAGCTTCGGGGTTGCGCCACACTGTCCAGCGGACGGCGGCAAGGTAGAGCAGAATGCCGATCACTCCTGGAATGATGCCTGCCATGAACAGCTTGCCGATCGAGGTTTCGGTCAGCAGTCCATAGATTACAAGGATGACCGACGGCGGGATCAAGATGCCCAGCGTGCCACCAGCCGCGATTGAAGCGGTCGACAGTTGGTCGGAATACCCATAGCGGCGCATTTCGGGCATCGCGACTTTTGACATTGTGGCTGCCGTGGCCAGCGACGACCCGCAGATGGCGGAAAACCCGCCGCAAGCCAGAACGGTTGCCATCGACAACCCGCCGCGCAGGTGACCGAGGAAAGCGTTTGAGACCGCGTAAAGCTCTCGGGCCATGCCGCCTTTGTTGACGAACAGGCCCATGAGAATGAACAGCGGGATGACAGAAAGCCCATAGTCTTGCGCGGTGTCAGTGACCTGACGGCCCACCATGGACATGGCTGCTTTGAGACCGCGCTCGTCAAAAATGCTGCCGCCGCGTTCATAGGCGAAGCCAAGCGTTCCAACGAGGCCCATGGCGAAGACAATGGGCATTCGGCACAGCACCAGAACAAGGACAACGGCGAAACCGATCAGGGCGACAGTCATGATTTCGCTCCGCGGACAAAGATTGCCAGACCAACGCAGATCATGGCGATCATTGTGATGGCCAGCGATCCTGCGATGAACCAGCCAACAAGAAACTGTGGGATAGAGAGGTACTCGGTGACATCGCCAAAATCGCGCGAGCGTTCGGCAAGGATCCAAACCCGTTGCAGAGGCCAGAACAGAAGCGCGCCGCAAATCAGGAACAAAAGCCCTTCACGCACGCGCGTCAGTCCGGCTTTGGCAAATAGGTTGTCGGTCAGATCGACCGCGATATGTTCGCCATTTGTTGAGACGATTGGCATGACAGAAAAGACGATGATGGCCATGAAGATGCGGGTCAGTTCCGTTGCCTGTTCGATCGGGGCATTTGCCACAGATCGCAGCATCACGTCAGAGAAGGTCATGACCATCAGCAGAAACAAGGCGGCCGCTGCTGTCACAACAGGGATGTGGAGAAGAATGCGCAGCATCGTACGTCCGATCAAAGTTGGGAGAGGTTGCGGGTGCGATCACCCGCAACGTTTGGTTTTATTGAGCAGCCAAATCTGCTTTGACCTGCGCGTAAGCGGCGCTGGCATCGACACCTTTGCCGTCAACCTCTTGCAGAACATTGGCGATGATGCCCTCGGAGAGCTTCTCGAATGCTGCGACGTCGTCCTCTGATGCCGGCACAATGGTGTTTCCATCTGTGTTTTCGGTCGCTTGGCGGCCTGCAGCGTCAATGTCGTCCCAAACAGCGCCGAGTGCTCTGCTGAGCGGCTCACCGAAGACCTGTTCTTCCAAGGTCGTTTGGTACTCTTCGGGCAGGTCTGCAAAAACGTCTTCGTTCATGATGAATGCGAACGAACCGCGGTACAGACCACCGGGCAATTCGTAGACGTTTTGCGCAACTTCCGTCAGCTTGAACCCTTTGCGGGATTCTAACGGCATGACAACGCCGTCTGCTGCGTTTGACGCCAAGGTCTCATAAACTTTCGGGGCTGGGACCTGAATGCCGGTTGCGCCAAGCGCGCTGCCAACATCACCGCCAACACCACCTGGAATACGGACCTTAAGACCGGACACATCTTCGAGTGAAGCTATCTCACTCGAGGTATGCAGCTGAGCGGGGCCATGCGTGTGCATTGCAATGACTTTAACGCCGCGATGCTCGTCGGCTGCTTTGAGGTGAGACTCGTAGACACGCCAATAGGCAACAGAGGCCTCTTCGGCAGTTCCTTCGTAGCCGGGCAGTTCGATCAGTTTGGTCGTCACGAAACGTCCAGGCTGATAACCATGAAAAATGATCGACAGATCTGCAGCACCGTCCTGCACGATGTCCATTTGTGCTGGTGGTGGCGCGATGCCAAGCTTCAGTTCGGCTGTGACTTTGCCGTCGGTTGCTTCTTCAACCATGTCGACAAAAGTTGGCCACATTTGTGCATTGATGCCATGTGTAGGTGGTGCCCAGCTGGAGATGACAAGCGTGTGTTCTGCTTCAGCAAAGGCTGCGCTGACAGACAGTGTCAAGGCAATGCTGGCCGATTTGATCAGGTGTTTCATAGAGTTCCTCCCATTGGTTGGTTGCTAGGTTTGATAGCGTTTGGCGATTTTCCAGGAGCCAGGACTGCGACTGGACACGCTGCGCAGGGCTGCTGCGATGTGTTGCGTTCCCGTGCGATCCGCATGGTGCATCGGCCCGCCGGTCCAGCGGGGGAAGCCGTATCCCTGTACCTTGACCATATCGACCGCCGCGTCGTTTTCGGCGATGCCTTCCTCGACGATTTGAGCGCCTTCGTTCGCCAGAACTGCAAGCAGCTGGTTCTGGATGTCTTGCGTGGAAAATTCGCGTCGTTCGATGCCCTGGTCCTGGGCGTAGGACTTAATCACGTCCAGTACGGTCTGCGATTCCGTTTTGGATTTTGGCCCGTCCGGGTAGTCGTACCAACCTTTGCCGGATCGTTGGCCAAAACGACCTGCACCGCAAAGCCTGTCCGAAATCGTGACATGCCGTTCGTTGATGTCGCGTGTTGCGTCCTGGCGACGCCGGTTCGCTTCGGCGATCTGCAGTCCAGACATATCTTGCGCTTCGAATGGTCCCATGGCCATTCCGAAAGCGCGCATTGCTGCATCAATTTGCGTTGGTGTTGCGCCATCCGCGAGCAGGTATTCGGCTTCCCTGCGGTATGCCGCGAGCATGCGATTGCCGATGAAGCCGTCACAAATGCCTGAGAGTACAGCGACTTTCTTCAACCGCTTGGCCAAAGCGAAGGCCGTTGCGAGGGTGTTGGCCGAAGTGGTCGGCAATCGGACAACTTCGAGCAGCTTCATAATATGCGCGGGCGAGAAGAAGTGTAGGCCGATCAGTCGCTCTGAGTTTGCGATCCCTTCAAAGATCTCGCGTGGATCAAGGTATGACGTGTTGGTCGCAAGCAGGGCCCTGTCGCCGACTACCGCTGCAAGTTCTTCGAAGACTTGTTGCTTGACGGTCAAATCCTCAAACACAGCTTCAATTGCCAGATCGACATCGGCGGCGTCAGAATAGTTGGCAGTGGCGGTGAGTTTTGAAGAGAATTCCGAAAACGTTTCGTTGTTGATTTTGCCGCGTTTGCGTGCACCTTCAAGAAGCGACAGGACGCGGTCATTGCCTGCTCGTGCAGCATCCTCGTTCTGTTCGATGAGACAAACGCTGCAACCTGCAAAAAGAAAGGTTGTTGCGATACCTGCACCCATCAGGCCACCACCGACGACAGCAACATGCGCGATGTCGGCTGCTGTTCCGCCCTGAATCGTATTGGGTTTCGCAACCTGACGCTCGGCAAAAAACGCGTGGCGCAGTGCTTTGCTTTCTTCTGATTGCCGCAGTTTGAGGTGCAACTTCCGTTCGCGCGGCTGACTTTCTGGGAACGGGTTCAACGCCCATTGAAGTGCGTCAAAGTTCAGAACAGGCGCTTTTTGACCCCGTGCCCGGGTCACCAGTGTTCGACGTTTTTCCTGGAACCATTCCGCTTCAATGGCGGGGGCGATGCGCTGCGATACTGGCTGGGGAGGCGATTGGTTCCAAGCGAGCGCCGTATTGAAGGCGTCATCAGAAATGGCATCAATTGCACCAAGTGACAGCGCGGTTTCAGCGTCCAACAACTTTGCCGAGCACGCCATGTCGATGGACGCTTCCCACCCGAATAAGCGAGGCGCGCGTTGCGTGCCACCCGCACCAGGAACAAGGCCCATGTTCACTTCTGGCAATCCGAACCGTGTGCCATGGGTTGCAATGCGAAACGCACAACCCATTGCGATTTCCAACCCGCCGCCCAGAACGGTTCCGTGCAATAGGGCGAGAAATGGCGTTTCGCTGTTTTCGATAGCTTGAACAACGTCTGGTAAATGTGGCTCTTCTGCAGGGCGATCGAATTCACTCATATCGCCGCCTGCAACGAAGGTACGCCCGGTACATTTCAATACCGCAAGACGGCAACCTTGCACCGAAGCGACAGCGTCTAGAAGGCCCTGACGCACGGCAGTGGATGTCGCATTCACCGGCGGATTTTCGATGGTGACGACGGCAACCTGACTTTGAATTTCAACCGTGACGACGGGCATTGTGATGGCTCATTTTGTTCGAATCGTTTGTGGCTTTATAAATTGACCGTCCGGTCGGTTTATGCAAGAGCTATTTCAAACAAAGCACGAAAGAGCAATCCCATGACTCAGACAATACTGGTCGAAGACATTGATAACTGGAGACAAATTACGCTGAATCGGCCGAATCGTCTCAACAGCTTCAATGATGAGATGCACGGTGCGTTGCGCGCGGCCCTTGAAGAAGCGCGCGATACATCCAAACGTGCCGTGCTTTTGACCGGGGCCGGTCGCGGGTTTTGTGCCGGACAGGATTTGGGCGATCGTGACCCGTCAAAGATGGACGGACCGCCCGATCTGGGAAAGACAGTGCGCGACTTTTATGCGCCTTTGGTCAACTTGATCCGCTCATTACCGTTCCCCGTTGTCTGCGCCGTAAATGGTGTGGCTGCTGGGGCAGGGGCTAACCTCGCACTCGCATGCGACATGGTACTGGCGGCAGACAGCGCGAAGTTTATTCAGTCCTTTTCCAAGGTGGGGCTTATTCCTGATACAGGCGGCAGCTTTCATTTGCCGCGCCTGTTGGGAGAGGCGCGTGCAAAAGGGCTTGCCTTCACCGCGCAACCTTTGTCGGCCAAGCAGGCCGTCGAGTGGGGGCTGATCTGGAAGAGTTATTCAGATGAAGATCTGATGGCTGAAGCTCGCGCTTTGACGGCATCTCTTGCGGCAGGACCAACACTTGGCTTGGCGAAAACCAAAGCGGCGATTCAAACCGCTGCGATGAATACGCTTGCGGAGCAGCTGGAGCTTGAGGCGGATTTTATGAAGCTGTGTGGTGAAAGCGCAGATTATGCCGAAGGCGTCAGCGCATTTCTGGAAAAACGCCCGGCGGCGTTCAAAGGAGAATGAGCATGACGCCACAAAACCGTTCCAATCTTGCCGCTGCGGCCATGAGGAGCGATGCCTCTGCCTTTGCCAGTGATAGCCGCAACCAATCCACGGTCGCCCAAAATAACATGATCAGCTTTTTTGCCCCTGTTCAAAGGGATGATCAATTGACCGACATCGCGACAGAAGGCTCGCTGATCGGGCGCAACGGCATCTACGACGTACGCGCCACAAACCAAGACGACTTAACAGTCGCTGAGATGCGCGGGTTCTCCCGTGCCATCAAGGGACATCTTTTTGACGAAACCGATGGGGAGGAGACCCAATCATGAAAGACCTAACGCCAAACCCATCGGATCTTGATCCAATTGAAATTGCGAGCCGCGATGAAATCCAAGCATTGCAGCTCGAGCGCATGAAGAAGACCTTGCGTCACGCCTATGAAAATGTCCCTATGTACAAACTGCGGTTCGACGAGGCGGGGGTGCATCCCCATGACCTGACCTCGCTCGAAGACCTGGCCAAGTTTCCATTCACGTACAAAGATGACCTGCGGGCGAACTATCCATTTGGCCTTTCGGCTGTTCCGCGGGATCAGCTTGCCCGCATCCATGCATCTTCGGGGACAACTGGAAAACCGACTGTCGTGGTTTACACCAAGAACGATATCGACGTGTGGGCCGATGTTTTGGCGCGGTCCTTGCGCGCCGCAGGCTTGCGGGCCGGTGATACCGTGCACAACGCATACGGCTATGGCCTGTTCACGGGCGGTCTTGGTGCTCACTATGGGATTGAACGATTGGGCGCGACTGTCGTGCCGATGGGCGGCGGCCAGACCGAAAAACAGGTCGGCTTGATCACGGATTTCCAGCCACAGGGCATCATGGTGACCCCCTCTTATATGCTGAATATCCTTGAAGGGTTCCGTAAAGCGAGGATCGATCCGCGCGAAAGCTCGTTGCAAGTAGGTGTCTTCGGGGCCGAACCCTGGACAAACGCCATGCGGCTCGAGGTCGAAGAGGCCTTTGATATGCATGCGGTTGATATCTATGGTCTTTCCGAGATTATTGGGCCAGGCGTCGCCAATGAATGCGTTGAAACGAAAGACGGTCTGCACATTTGGGAAGATCACTTTTACCCAGAGATTATTGACCCGATGACTGGTGAGGTCCTTCCGGATGGTGAAGAAGGCGAGTTGGTGTTCACTACCTTGACCAAAGAAGGTATGCCGATGATCCGCTATCGCACACGCGACCTGACGCGGCTGTTGCCAGGTACTGCGCGGTCAATGCGGCGCATGGAAAAGATCACCGGGCGATCCGACGATATGATCATTTTGCGCGGCGTGAACGTATTTCCGACACAAATCGAAGAGCAGGTGATGGCGACCGAAGGGCTAGCGCCGTACTTCCAGATTGAACTTGTGAAATCAGGGCGCATGGACGCAATGCGTGTACATGTCGAGGCTGAAGGCGGCGCTGACAAAACCGTTGCTTCGAAGAAACTGATGAAGCAGATCAAAGATATGGTTGGCATCAGCACCGACGTTATCGTCGGTGATCCAGGCAGTGTTGCGCGCAGTCAAGGCAAAGCGGTACGTGTCGTAGATAACAGGGACAAGGATTAAGCGCATTGGCAAGAACAATCGCGAAAGATCACGATGAGAAGAGAGAGCGGATCCTCGGAACCGCTGCTCGGGTTTTTGCCGACGAAGGATTTGCACGCGCGTCGATGTCACAGATCGCCAAAGACTGTGGCATCTCAAAGGCCAACATCTATCACTACTACAGCAGCAAGGATGCTTTGCTGTTCGACATTCTCGACACATATCTCCGCAAGCTGCGTGACCGTTTGGCGTCCGTTGCATCAGAAGGACCCACGCCTGAACACCATCTTTTTGAATTCCTCCACGAGACACTGTTGGCTTACCACGGGATGGACCACGAACATAAAATCCAAACTGAAGGTGTTCCGCTGTTGCCGCTGGATCAGCAATCAGTTCTGAAGGGCTATCAGCGCGATATGGTCAGACAACTGAGCGAAATCATCCAGCTTATCTCGCCAAATGCCTTTACTTCGGACAAAGCGAAACTAAGGGCCGTCACCATGTCGGTGTTCGGCATGGTCAACTGGTTCTATATGTGGAACCCAGGTGCGGACTCAGGAGAACGGGCCGAGTACGCCAAAATGGTTGCCAAGCTCACCACGGACGGTGTGCGCGGACTATAGAGTCGCTTTGCAAGGTAACCCCTGTTTGAGGTGCCGCTACAATTGCAGACGCTTCGCTGGGTTATTCTAGTAGCAAAGGACCTACAAAAACTGTGGGCTTCTCTCAGTGCTGATCGAAATCGACGACGACTTCATCGGTCACAGGGAACGATTGGCACGATAGAACAAACCCATTGGCCACTTCATAGTCTTCCAACGCGTGGTTCGCGACCATCTCGACCTCACCTTTGAGAACACGGCATTTGCACGTTGAACAGACGCCAGCCTTGCAGGCGTAAGGTGCGTCGAGAGAGTTCTCCAAAGCTGCATCCAGGATCGTTGTCGATTTCTCCATGATTACTGTCCGGGAAGCGCCATCAACGATGATCGAAGCTTCAGTTTTGGCTTCATCTTCGACGTCTTGTGCAGCCTTCGCTTTCCGCTTCAATTTGCCCGGCTGGCTGCTTGCAAAGAGCTCGAACTTGATCTGCTCGTCTTTGAGGCCATGATCCTTCAAAGATGCTGCAATACCCAGCATCATCGGTTCAGGTCCGCAGATGAATGCGGTGTCAATTGTGTTGATGTCGATCCACTGTTTGAACAACGCTGCGCACTTTTCTTCATCCACGCGGCCCGTGAATAGGTCAATGTCCTGCGCGTCACTTCCAAGTACGTGGATCAGCGTGAGGCGGCCCATGTGCGTGTTTTTGAGGTCTTCGAGCTCTTCGCGGAACATGATCGTGTTCACGCCGCGATTGGCATAGACCAGCGTGAATGTGCTGAGTGGTTCGCGTTCCAGAACTGTTTTCAGGATCGACAGCACTGGCGTGATGCCGGACCCACCCGCAAAGCCCAAGTAGTTCTTTGCGGCTTCCGCGGACACGGGTGTGTGGAAGCTGCCCATCGGCTCCATCGCTTCAATCACCATGCCGGGCTCAAGGCTTTCATTGGCCCAGGTAGAGAACGCCCCACCATCCACGCGCTTGATGCCGACCTGCAGAAGTCCGTCATCGACGCCGGCGCAGATGGAGTAGGAGCGACGCAGCTCCGTCCCGTCGAAATCTTTGCGGAACGTCAGGTACTGACCTTGCGTGAAGTCAAAGTCTCCTCCGTTGAAGGGTTTGAGCGAGACAACAACTGCGTCACGGATCGTCTTGTGCACGTCAGTGACGGTCAATTCATGAAATCTGGGCATTGGACGATCCTCTTTGGCTGGGTTCAGTAGTGGCGGAACAGTTTAGAGGCGATGCGCCAAGTGCCATCGTCCAACTGCATCAAATGGAAATGGTTGTCGAAGGACATGCCAAGCAGGTTCTTTTCGACGATTGAGGCGCTGGCAATCTTGTCGGTCTCTGTTAGGGCTGTAATCTCGGCGGTGTAATCGTCGCCGACTTCATTTGCCTCAAGCGCACCGTAGAATGGCTCTGGTCCGTCCTGCAAAAGGTCTGGTCCTAGGTACCCGGTCATCTTGGCACCGTCTGCAAAGACAGTTTTCAAAAGCGCGACATCGCGTGTTTTGGTCCCAAGGATGTAAGCCTCGACGACAGCTTTGGGGGTGTTGGTATGGTCTGACATCTTGGTCTCCTTAGATGCACTTGAAGTAATCGAATGGTTCAAGGCAGCTTTTGCAGCGCCATTGTGCCTTGCAGGGGGTAGAGCCGAATTGGCTGATCTTCTCGACATGTGTCGCGCTGCAATGGGGGCACCGCTCGGGGCCGCCGGCCGCCTGGGGAGGCGCGATACCGTATTCTTCCAACTTGCTGCGGCCCTTTTCGGACAGCCAATCGGTGGTCCAGGCAGGCGCGATCTGTGTCTTGATGCGAACGTCATTCAGTCCGCGGTCCCGCAGCGCGGTCTCGATATCAATCGAGATGATGGAAGTGGCGGGGCATCCTGAATAGGTTGGCGTGACGGCCACCTCCAAGGTGTCGCCGTCCCATTGCACGCTTCTGACAATGCCGAGATCCACCACCGAGATCACAGGGATCTCGGGGTCGGGTACGGCATCCAGCCAATCCCAGATCTGTGGCACATCAGGACGCATCTTACCACGTGGCTCCGGGATAAGACCGTTGCAGGTTTTGCATCGCGACAAGCATGTGGCCCAGGTGTTCGGTGTGCTGAAAGCCGGTTTTTCCACCTTTGTGTGTGAAGTCACCGTCTGGTACTTGCAACGTGGCTTCAGCCAGCACATCCGTGATCCGCGCCATGACAGCATCGCGCAAATCCGAAGATTTGGGTGCAATACCTTCCTCAGACATCGCTGTGTCAACAGCGTCGTCGGCGAACAGTTCACCAACATACGGCCAGAGCAGGTTGAGAGCATCCTGCATGCGATTGTGACTTTCGCCGGTGCCGTCGCCCAGGGCGATCACAGTCGTCGAAGACCGCTCAAGATGGTACGTAGCCTCTTTAACTGACTTTGCTGCGACCTCAGCAATTCGCTGGTCAGAGGATGTGATGAGGCGCTGCAACATTTCCACATGCCAGGCATCGAAGAGGAATTGCCGCAGTATCGTGACGCCGAAATCACGGTTCGGCTGTTCGACCAACAAGACATTGTGGAAGTTCCAGGCGTCGCGCAGCATGGCAAGATCGTCGGCGCTGCGCCCTTGGCCTTCGACCTCTGCCGCGAGGCCCAACCACATCTGAGTTTGGCCGATTAGATCTAGCGCGGTGTTGGCCAGGGCAATGTCTTCTTCCAGCACTGGGGCATGGCCGCACCATTCACTGACGCGGTGGCCCAAAACTAACGTGTTGTCGCCCATCCGGCAGAGGAATTCGAAAAGATCCGCAGTCTGTGCCATTACATCGCTCCCACTTCTTTGGGGATGTCAAAGAAGGATGGGTGGCGATACACCTTGGCCTCAGATGGCTCGTAGAGCGGTCCTTTGTCCGACGGCGATGAGGCTGTGATCTGCTGGGCTTGTACCACCCAGATGCTTACACCTTCATTGCGGCGCGTATAAACGTCGCGTGCGTTCAAAATTGCCGTTTCAGAATCGGCGGCGTGAAGCGAACCGACATGACGATGGCTCATTCCATGTTGGCCACGAATGAAGATTTCCCAAAGTGGCCATTCGTTGCGTTGCTGTGTCATTCTGCTGCTACCTTCATGGCTGATTTCTTGGTCGCGTGGGCCATCAGGCCCTCACGCACCCAGGCACCGTCGTCCCAGGCTTTGTTACGAGCGGCGAGGCGATCGGTATTGCAGGGACCATTGCCCTGGATCACATCAAAAAACTCATTCCAGTCCGGCTCGGAAAAATCGTAGCCGTTTTTTTCCTCGTTCCAGACAAGCTTGTCGTCAGGAACGGTCAGGCCCAAATACTCGGCCTGTGGAACTGTTTGATCGACGAACTTTTGGCGCAGTTCGTCATTGGTGTTCATCTTGATCTTCCAGCGCATCGACTGTTCCGAATGCACGCTGTCTTTGTCCGAGGGACCGAACATCATGAGTGCGGGGTACCAAAAACGATCCAGTGCGTTTTGCGCCATGCGCATTTGGGCCTCGGTTCCGCTGGCCATCTTCATCATGATGTCGAAGCCTTGGCGTTGGTGAAATGACTCTTCCTTGCAGATGCGGATCATCGCGCGGGAATAGGGGCCATAAGATGTGCGCTGCAGCGGAACCTGGTTCATGATGGCCGCCCCATCAACCAGCCAACCAACGGCGCCCATGTCGGCCCAGGTCAGGGTGGGGTAGTTGAAGATAGAACTGTATTTCATGCGTCCATCGAGCAGCATCTCGGTCAGCTCATCGCGGGTTACACCTAGCGTTTCGGCGGCGCAGTAGAGGTACAGGCCATGGCCCGCTTCATCCTGCACTTTCGCCAGAAGGATCGCCTTGCGCTCAAGCGTCGGGGCGCGCGTGATCCAGTTGCCTTCAGGCAGTTGACCAACAATCTCGGAATGCGCGTGCTGGCCGATCTGACGAATGAGTGTCTTGCGATAGCCAACGGGCATCCAATCTTTCGGTTCGATCTTTTCGCCCGCATCGATGCGCGCCTGAAAGGCGGCTAGCTTTTCGGGATCTTCTTGCGTTGCTTCGGATTTGACCATTTGTGCGTACATGCTTCAGACCCTTTCCAAAATCAGTGCAGTACCCTGTCCGACGCCCACACACATGGTGCAGAGCGCATAGCGGCCGTGACTGCGTTTCAATTGATGCGCGGCGGTCATCACGAGCCGAGCGCCGGTCATACCCAACGGATGCCCCATGGCGATGGCTCCGCCCTGCGGATTGACGCGCGGGTCGTCATCCGCGACGCCAAGCTGGCGCAAGGTGGCAAGGCCCTGGCTCGCGAAAGCTTCGTTCAACTCGATGATGTCCATCTGGTCGATGCTCAAGCCGGTGCGCGCTAAGACTTTCTCGGATGCGGGCGCCGGACCGATGCCCATCACACGTGGAGCGACACCAGCGGACGCCATGGCCACGACACGCGCAATCGGTGTCAGCCCATTGGCGTTGGCAGCGGTTTCGCTCGCGATCAGCAACGCAGCTGCGCCGTCGTTCACGCCGCTCGCATTGCCTGCCGTCACTGTCAGGTCGGGCCCGTTCACGCCCTTGAGCCTGCCAAGCTTTTCGACGTCCGTACCTGGACGAGGATGTTCGTCTGTCGTGACCACAACTGGGTCACCTTTGCGCTGCGGAACCTGCACGGGGACAATCTCGTCAGCAAACAGATCGGCATCCTGCGCCGCCGCCCAACGGTCTTGAGACCGGACCGCAAACGCATCCTGATCTGCACGAGAAATCTGATAGTCCTCTGAAACATTGTCAGCCGTCTCAGGCATTGAGTCGACGCCATAGGTGGCTTTCATCTTTGGGTTCACGAACCGCCAGCCAATGGTTGTGTCATAGACTGCGTTGCTCCGTGTGAATGCAGACCCAGCTTTGGGCATCACGAACGGTGCACGGCTCATGCTTTCGACGCCACCGGCAATCGTCAGGTCATAGTCGCCCGCCTTGATCCCGCGTGCTGCAAACCCGACTGCGTCCATACCTGAGGCGCAAAGGCGATTGACTGTCGTACCCGGTACGCTTTCCGGCAAACCTGCCAACAAAGCTGCCATGCGCGCGACATTGCGATTGTCTTCGCCCGCTTGGTTGGCGTCGCCGTAGATCACTTCGTCAACCTGCGCCCAATCGACATCTGGGTTGCGCGACATCAGGGCTTCAATCGGAAGCGCCGCAAGGTCGTCGGCACGCACTGAGGACAGGGCTCCACCATAGCGCCCGATGGGTGTTCTGACACCATCACAAATAAGGGCTTCGACCACGGTATTCTCCAATTCTTTCGCTGTGTTGATCTTTGGATAACGGGCTCCAAAGATTCGTTCAAGAAAAAAGTTACAGATTATGCAATGTTGTGTTTTTCTGTAACATATAATGCGAAAAGAAAGCCCCCGTGGACAGGGGCTTCTTCTCAACGCACTGATTTCAAGCGCTTTCCTTAATCATATCTGCGCCTTTCTCGGCGATCATATATGTAGGTGCATTGGTGTTCCCGGTGGGAACAACGGGCATAATCGACGCATCAACGACCCGTAGTCCTTCAAGACCGTGCACACGCAATTCGTGATCAACGACCGCGAATTCATCGTTGCCCATCTTACAGGTGCCGACCTGGTGATGATAGGATTGGACAGAGTTACGCGCGTAGTCCGCGAGCTCCTCATCCGTTTGCACTTCGGGACCGGGATAGATCTCGCGCGTTGTGATTTCGGCCAAAGCTGGTTGCTTGGCGACCTCCCGCATCATCTTGATGTTTTCGACGATGGTCCGGACGTCATACTGGGTCTCAAGCAGGTTGGGATCGAGCATCAGGGGATCGTCCACATTCGGTCCAGTCAGCCGTAACTCACCACGGCTTGTCGGACTGACACCGCCTGCGCAGAGCGTATAGGCTGAAGGCGTGACCGCTTCCTGCGTGTCGGCCGTATAGAGCGGCACGTGGAAGAACAGCGGCTGCATATCTGGTGCGGGTAAACGCGGGTCAGAGCGCATGAAAGCCTGAGCATGCAGAGGAATGACAGCGAGGTTCGTCGGAGGTGGTACGTCACCTTCGTAGATCACAGGTGCCAGTGAATGATCGTGCAGGTTTTTGCCAACGCCCGGGAGGTCGTGAACAACTTCGATTCCATGTTCTTCCAATTGCGCGCGTTCGCCGATGCCAGACAGCATCAACATTTTCGGGCTTTCAATCGTTCCACCGGCAAGGATCACCTCGCGCTTAGCGGTCACGACACGCTCTTCACCGTCTTGGATATAGGTGACGCCGGTCGCTGTCTTGCCGTCTAAATTGACCTTCTTGACCCGCGAATTGGTCAGCAGGCTGAGGTTCGACCGCTCGAGGGCAGGGCGCAGGAAAGCAACCGCACTGGAATGGCGTTGGCCGTCCTTCGTGTTCATTTGCGCGAAATTCACGCCTTCGGTGTCGGCACCATTGTAGTCTTCGTTGAACTTGTAACCGGCCTCGATGCATGCCTCGACAATGCGTTGCGTGGTCGGGTGGCGTTCATAGTCGGTTGTGACATGAAGCGGTCCGCCGACGCCGTGATACTCGTTTTCGCCGCCGTCGAAATCCTCAGATTTCTTGAAGTATGGCAGCACGCTTTCATAGTCCCAACCTGGGTTCCCTTGATAGGCCCAGTTGTCATAGTCCGTTGCATGACCACGCACGTACAACATGCCGTTCAGTGAACCAGATCCGCCGACGACTTTGCCGCGTGGCCAGTGAATGTTGCGGCCATTGCAGTGCTTTTGGGGGGCAGTGAAATAAGCCCAATCGTATTCGGTGTTCCACAATTCCAATAGACGAAGCGGGGTCGAGATCGCCTCAACGCCTTCTTCAGGCCCACCCGCCTCGATGATGAGAACAGAGACGTCCTCATTTTCCGTCAGGCGATGCGCTAGGACGCAGCCCGCAGATCCTGCACCGCAAATGATATAGTCAAACGCCCCAGTCTGGGCTTGGGCCGTATTCACCGAGGCACCGTAAATTCCGGGGGCAACCAGCAGCACCCCAGATGCCAATGAGGTCTTCCTCATGAAATCCCGGCGGTTCATCTTTGTATTTGTCATCGTCTTCCTCCCTTGACGGTGTTGCGGATTAGGCGTGCTTGCCGATTGACCAGCCTTGTTTGCCGATCCAGTTTTGCGCAGCATTTGCAGCGGGGCGTTCCAACGTGGTCGCCATTGTGTCGTTCCAGCGGTTGTAGAAAGACATCATCGCGATGAGGGCGATGATTTCAGCAATCTGGCCTTCGTCGAAGTGCGGACGTAACGCGTCAAACTCATCATCCGTGACCGAGTTTGGGTTTGTGTTTGCATTCTTTGCCACAGTCAGAGCCGCGCGTTCCGCTGCGCTGAAGGCAGAATGCGTTTCATATTCCATAACATTGTCGATCTGCTCTTGATTAACGCCGTGGCGTTCGATGAGGGCGACGTTATGGGCGATACAATACTGACAGCCTGCGGCGCGGGAGGTCATGTAGGTGACCAACATCCGTGTGTTCATCGGGAGCGTGTTGTTTTCCGACAGCATGATCGCTTGGGTCAGTTGTGCGATTGCCGCCAGAATTTCGGGCCGGCGTCCCATGGTCAGGTAGTCGTTAGGCAAGAACCCAAAGAATGCATCCAGATCGTTAAACAGTGAGGCAAAATCGCTGAGCTCATCACGCTCTAATGGTGTTAGCCTGGGCATTGCTGGGCCTCCTTGATGCTGTGGTGGATTTTGTGCAGGGACGGACGCTTCGTTGGTGCATCCGCCCCCACCAGGGAGAGATTGGATCAGCTGAAAATTACCTGAATATCCGTGTATTCCTGCAGGCCTTCTTCGCCAAATTCGACGCCGATGCCGGATTTCTTCACGCCGCCAAAGGGTGCGTTCGGCTGGATAGCGCCGTGTTTGTTGATCCATACGGAACCGCACTGCATCTTTGACGCGACCTCTTTTGCCTTTTCGATGTCTTGCGACCAGACGGAGCCACCAAGGCCATTTTCGGACTGATTGGCTTGCGCAATCGCGTCATCAACATGCGAGTATTTGATAATGGGTAGGGCAGGGCCGAACTGTTCTTCGCGCACAAGCGCGTCGTCATTTTCCAGATCCGCCACGATGGTCGGTGGAAAGAACAGACCTTCGCCTGGCTCACCGCCAAGCAGGACACGGCCTTTGTCTTTGGCAGCGTCAACGAGTTCTTTGACCTTGTTGAACTGCATCTGGTTTTGCACCGGGCCAAGGATCACGTCTTCGGACATACCGTCGCCCAGAGGGATGTTTTTGGCGAATGCGACCAGGTGCTCGCAAACTTCGTCATAGACATCTTCGTGGACATACAGCCGCTTCATGGCAGCACAGGTCTGACCGTTGTTGATGAAGCCGCCCCAGAACAAACCTTCGGCAATTTGGGCCGGATCAACGTCTGGCAACACGATGCCCGCGTCATTGCCGCCAAGCTCCAGCGTCATGCGTTTCATGGTCTCAGCCGCAGAGCGTGCGACTTTTTCGCCGGTCCCGATGGAGCCGGTGAAAACGATCTTCTTAATGTCGGGGTGGGAAGACATGCCCGCCCCAATCGACTCTGCACCATCGCTGCCGGTCACGCAGTTCACAACGCCAGCGGGCAGAACCTCATTCATGATTTCCACGAGACGAATGGTTGAGAGCGGCGTGTAAGGAGACGGTTTGATGACAACCGTATTGCCTGTGCGCAGTGCGGGCATCATGTGCCAGATGGCGATCATGACAGGGAAGTTCCAAGGCGTGATTGAGCCCACAACACCAAGCGGCTTGCGATGCAATTCGACCTGACCTTCGTTGTTGTCCTGCAGAACCTTCATCGGCAGGGACAGCCCACTCGTATATCCGGCCCACGCGCCTGCACCGCCCATTTCCCAACGGGATCCCAAACCGTTCAGCGGTTTGCCTTGCTCCAAAGTGATGAGTTGGGCCAGTTCTTCAGAATGCTCGGCAATCTTTGCCGTAACTTCTTCGCACGCCGCTTGAATGTCTTCGTCGCTTTTTTGGGACCAGGTCTCGAATGCAGCTGCCGCCGCTGCCACAGCCGCATCGAGGTCAACCAATTTTGCGTTGGGTGCTAAACCTACAATTTCGCCGGTGGATGGGTTTTTGACCTCAAAGGTTTCTTTGGTTTCGACAGACTGGCCCCCGATGACCATCGCGTACGTTTTTGCCATTTGGATGTCTTCCTCCGAACTGCGTCATGCCGGCGGCATAACTTTCGAGGAAGATGGCCATAATATGTGCATGCAGTCTTGGCATTGCGCGTCCGAACTTATTGCAAAACGCGACGCTCGCTGTGCCTTTGCTTTGGACTTTCTCCAAACCGAGCCCGATACTGACGATAGAACGTGGTCAGATCATTGAAGCCGCAGGCATATGCGATCTGCGAAACGTGGCCATCCAGCGCACCGGCGCGTCTGTTCAGCATAGTTTCTGCTGCTTCCACCCGCATGGCCTGCAAAGCAGTTCGCGGTGCTTCGCCGTGATCTTTAAATGCGCGCTGCAAATGGCGCAGGGAAACCCCTGTCAGATCAGCGAGGTGCTGAACAGTGAAGTCTGCATCGTGAAAGTTCTGAGCCATGGCATCGCGCGCGCGCTCCAGCAACAACGCATCAGGTGATGGTTTGCTGTCCTGCCCCAGACTTCGGTTCAATAGGAATGCGCCAAAAACACTATAGAAAGATTCGGTGATATGGGCTTGCCCGGTATCTGCCTGTTTCTGCAAAATCCCGGACAACAGAGCACGCATTGCACGCCCCAACGGGTCTTTGCGCGCGATCATGGTCCCGCCTTCAATGCGTGACTTGAACCGATGGCGCATTTCGTCTCTCGGCAGATGAAGCGAGATTTGATGGGACATCTCGCCGCCATAAGAGAACGTTGAGGTGCGCGCAGAATCCGCAATGAACATATCGCCAGGCGTGAGCGTGACCTCTTCCCCGGCTTGCTCCATGAGCGCATGCCCAAGGTCCTGCACGATCAGGAAATAGTGGTTCCCCGGGTCTTGTTTCAGACAGCGTTCCGATCGGCGGATGCGATTGGCGTTCTGCGTCACGAAAGCGAAGTCGAGACCTGAGCTGGTCGCTGTTGTCACACTACCACCAATAACTGGCGCACAATCGGCGTGCTCGACGCGAAACGCACCACAGACATTGTTCAGGCGTTGAATGAAGTCATCAACTTGAAGAGGCGATACGTTCTCTCTTTGCAAATAGTCCATCGGCGCGCCCTCCCAAACGCGGAAGCTGCGCGCATTACGATCCCAGGTTCGGGATCGCCCATCCTTTGTTTGATCTGTAGCGCGTCGGGGTCTGCCCGAACCGCGCCTTGAACTGGCGAGAGAAATGCTGCGCATTCTCGATCCCACGGCTGAACGCGATATCGGCAACAGGAACATGGGTCAGTCGCGGATCAGTCAGATCTGCACAAATGCCCTGAAGGCGTGCCTCGCGGATCTCGGATTGGATCGAACTGTTTTCTTCGGCGAAAAGCTCGTTCAAACGCCGAACAGATACACCAATGGCTTTACTAACATCTGTGCGGTTCAACTCTGACCGATTGCAGTTTTCAGCTATGAAACAACGTGCACGCATCAGGATTTTCTGTCCAGACTCGCGTATTTTGGTCTGACCGTTTTCAAGAGAGGCAAGTCCTGTCGCGATCAAGTCGATGACCGTGTCTTCCAGGCAAGCACGCATAACCGCATTTGATGAAGCGCCAAGCCCAATGATCTTTCGAATACTGAAGTATATCGCGGCCCCGACATCAACACTGACACGCTTCGCCGTCAAACTGTCAATACTGGGAAGACGCTTTCGAAGTGCGCAGTGAGGAACCTGCAAAACATGCTGTTGGAAGTCATCACATAGACGAAGCCGGTACGGGTCTGAACTGCGATAGGCCGCGAATTCTCCGGGATTGATGATGGTACTGCGTCCGCCCTGGCGAACCTCACACTGTTTTCTTACCTGAAAACTCAGCAACACGCTTTCATCGTCACATTGCGTGATGTCGCTGGCGCGACGTTGCACAACCTGACCGCTTCCCCATACTTTCGAGCTTCCGAAATTGGCAAATCTTTGGAGTGCGATGCCGCCGGCGAAGGCCTGCTTATTATCAGTGTCGCAGCTGAGTTTTGTGTAAGATGTGCAGACTGCATCTGACCAGTATGCAAAACGCTCGGGCGCTTTGACGTCATCAGTTTTGAAGACGAAATCCATCTCAAATTCTCTCGATTCGATGCGACATTCTGTCATGATACACATTTTTTAGAAATCTACAAAATAGTAACATTATAATCTTTCCCGCTCAAACGTGCAAACTGGCTTCGACACATTGTGATTAGGCTCTGGGGCATCATTTATCGGACCCAACAGGAGCACTACATATGACTGCACCATTCAAAGTCGCTGCCGTTCAAGCCGCACCCGCATTTCTGGATCTCAAGGCAAGCGTTGAGAAAGCCGTCAAGCTGATTGAAGAGGCCGCCGCGAAGGGCGCTAAAATCGTCAACTTCCCAGAAACATGGTTGCCTGGTTACCCTTGGTGGATCTGGCTCGATGCACCAGCGATGGGTATGCAATACGTTGCACCGTATTTTCAGAACTCCATCGAAGCTGGCAGCGACGAAGACCTTGCACTCGCAGAAGCGGCACGCAAGAACAACATCCAGGTCATCATGGGTGTGTCCGAACGCCATGAAGGGTCGCTTTATATGGGTCAATGGCACTACGATGCGCGCGGCAATGTTCTGTCCCGTCGACGCAAGCTAAAGCCCACACATGTTGAACGGGCTGTCTTTGGAGAAGGCGATGGTAGCGACATCATCGTTCATGAGACGGAACTTGGTCGCGTTGGTGCTCTTTGCTGCTGGGAACACCTACAACCGCTTACGAAGTACGCGATGTTCTCTCAAAATGAGCAGATCCACGCAGCGGCATGGCCCAGCTTCAGCGTCTATCGGGGCGGAGCCTATCAATTGGGCTCCGACGTGAATGTCGGCGCTGCGCGCCAGCATGCAGTCGAAGGCCAGTGTTTTGTTCTGTCCGCTTGTGCGACCGTTTCGAAAGAGATGATCGAAATGATGTGCGACACCGAAGCGAAGCGTCAATTCCTCCTCGAGGGTGGCGGGTTTGCTAACATCTTCGGTCCTGATGGCCAAACACTCGCCGAACCACTTGCTGAGACTGAAGAGGGCATTCTGATCGCTGAAATCGATCTCAACATGATTGCCATCGCCAAAGCAGCAGCGGACCCAACGGGCCACTATTCTCGCCCCGATGTGTTCCGTCTGATGTTCAATCGCAGCAAGAACCCACGCGTCATGAACTTCGACGAAGGGTTGCAGGCTGTGAATACTGACGACGTCGTGACCAAAGCCGAAGCTCAGTTGGATGCAGTGACTGAGCAGATCAAGTAAGTCTAACCTTTGGTAAAATTATCAGACGAAAGCCCGGCAGTTTTCGCCGGGCTTTTTTGAGGTTCCTTTCGCCAGTGAAGTCGAGCGACCCTCGCTCCAGAAGTTTCCTAAAACTCAGCTCCGAATGGTGGACTAGGCGGCTCTTCGGCCTCCGATGACCAGTTCCCGAAAGTGTCGGTATCGCGGGACGATACCGCCCTTTCGCTGCGGCTGCGCTAATGTCCGTTTTGATAACGAAATAGGCAGCCTAAGTTACAAATTGGGTTTTCAAGATGGACAATTCCCGTCTGGTTGTCTTTGTTCGTTTGAAGACAGGTAGATTGTCTGAATGACGTCGGAGCTAAAACTTGCCCTTCAAAGCACAGTGCGCCTGCAAAGCCGTCTCGATAGAATTGGCCAATGAACCGCTTCGCTGTTTCGTGTGCCATTGCGACTATTGCCAACGTATGACCGGCTCGGTGGGAAACGCCGTTGCGCTCTTTCGAGAAGAAGACGTTGTGGCAGTGTCAGATGCCCACGAGCTCGATCCAGAAATGGATAAGTGGCCGGGCCTCAAGCGTTACGTCTGTCCCAAGTGCTATTCGAACGTCCATTGGGTGAACCCGAAAATGTACCCTGGGATGCGATTGGTGTCCCTTGGCTGCCTCGATGACCCATCAGCTTTCGAACTGACTAGCACGGTGCAGAACCAATATCGGCCAAGGTGGTGCCCACAGCTAGAGGCGGAGAACGCCTTTGACGCGTACCCGCAATAGGGTGTTTCTGCTTGACGACCGCCCTATGCACCGGCTTAGAACAGCGGTTTGAGCGCGACAAGCTCGTCCATCATAAAATCGACAAAGCGCCTTACTCTACCGTTTTACGCAGCAAAACAAGGTTGTCGAGCACAAGGTTCGAGGACCAAATGAAGTCGGCATCTGCACCGGGCGTATCAAATAAGTCTTCGAAATTTGTGAAGGCCTTCTTGTTCTTCACGCCAACTGTGTCGTTGCTGAATGTAGACGCCGCAGGCCAAACACTGTCGTCGAATGACGGCATCATCCAGTCGGACGGAACGGTCCAGTGTGCTGCTGAATAACCCGTTGCATTGTCTACACCCTCTTGACTGCACGCAGAGCTATCGCGGGATGGGCCATCCACGACAAGGCAGCTGCGATCATTAAGGGGGGATGTGTAAAACGTCTGCGCGCGCCAAGTGTCATCTGTAATCGCGACGGTCTGGCCCTTCGCATCCTGAATATGCGCGACAAGTCCGCCATCACCGGGGTGGAAGGCCTTGCCACGATTGTCTTCGGAACCAAGTCCAAGGTTTTCTTCCCAGTCCACCATCATGATGGCCAGCGTCACGGGACGGTCTGCCGTGAAGCGCACGAGATTTGAATTGAATTTGGTGAATGGGACCTCATCAACCGCAATCAATGTGCCGTTCACGTAAAGTTCAAAGTAGTTATCCGCGAAGATATATGCCGTGAACTCCTCGCTACCGCCTGCATCCATCAGGGGAACAGAGTCGAGGTCAATCTCCGCTGAGGACCCCAATTGGTCGCCTCCGCATTCATTGAAGAGGTCAGCGGCAAATGGAACGGTCCCGTAGTTCGTCGCGGCCGGGACGGTCCAAACTGTGCCATCGTCAGACGTAATCTCACCAACTGCACTTGGGCGCGTCCCTGGCCCACAATCAAACAGTCCGGGATTGATTTCAGTGGCAAGGCCTGTCGTGAATGTTGCTTCTTGAGCGGCCACTCCGATGGGAGCCACTATGAGCAAGATACCTGCAAGTGCGTATTTCATGGTAACGTATCTCCTTGACCTTTTTATTTTCCAACACGTTATCCACTCATACTGTTGAAAAGCGTGAACTACGCGCCCCGACACTGAACTCATAACTGTCGAACTGCAATGGCAGCCGTTCCTGCGCCACGCAGCATCGGGTAAAATGGGCTCAAAACTGACATTTGCCGCAACTGCGAGCCCCCGGGGTTAGTTCTTGACGTAGAGATCCACTTCTTCCGAAGACTTACAGTGCCGCATTCCAACGCGTGCCTGAAGCGCTTCCTGTCTGCCAATCCATGCACAGACCTATGCTCACAAAAGCCCGCCTCACGGCGGTCGGTCGCGTCGTCTTACCAGCCTTGTTGTCCACACGTCCCGAAACTCACGCCCGCCACACCGAATTCTGCTGTGCGTGCGAGATCGACCGCGCCAGCGCCTTGAATTCGGACGCGATGTAGCGATGAAACCGGCGCACGGCAGGGCGCACCGGTCGGTCGGTGGGGCTGATGATCCCAAGGTTGCGCGGCACATGTTTGATGCGGATGTCCAGCGCCGTCAGCGCCTTTTGCTGCCGCATCATGAAGATGACCGAATAGGGCAGGATCGTCAGGCTGTCCGACCCTTCCAGCACCGTGCGCACAGCGCTGATCGACCCGCCCGAGAAGCTCACCTTTACATCGTCCACCTCGATCTCGTGCAGGATGGCGCGCAGGTCCTGATAGAGCGGGCTGTTCGTGGGGGGTGCGATCCATGGGTAATTGGCGATGTCCTCCAACCGCAACGCCCGCTTCCGGGCCAAGGGGTGACCCATCCGGCAGGCAATGACATTGCGGCCCTGCAAAATCTCTTCAAAGGCAATCGGCTCGGGCAGGTCGCCTGGGGGCAGGGGGCAGATGGCCAGATCAAGCGCGCCGCTTTCCACATCACGCATCAGCGTCTCAGCATAGCCATAGCTCTGGTCGATCCGCACATTGGGATGCGCCTGCTGGAACCCTGCGATCATCGTTGCAATGACGGCGTCCATGAAAACCGGTGTGCCGGCCACACGCACGGCCCCGGTCTTGCCGCCAATATACAAATCGGCCTGCACGGAGGCCTCGCCGCTGGCCTGCCAGATAATACGGCCCTGCGCGGCCAGCGCCGCACCAAGTTCCGTCGGCACAAGCGGTCTGCGTCCCTTCTCGAACAAGGGCTGACCCAAGCGGGCCTCCAGGGCGGCCAGGGTCCTGGACAAGGACGGCTGTGACTTCCCCAGCGCATGCGCCCCGGAGGTCAAACCGCCCTCGTCCACGACGGCGGCCAGCATGAGCAGGTGATTGGGATCCAATTGCATAGCATTGAGTTATATTGCGTCCTACAATTCGCATCAACATAATCCTTTGAGCGCTGTAGCCTTTGCGCATGCTCAATCAATCGTCCCTCTCAATTCCTCGCGTGCGCTTCGGCCCGGGTCTGCGCCACTCGGTCGGGGAAGAGGTCGCACGACTCGGCTGCAAACACGCCCTCGTCCTCTCGACCCCGCAGCAATGCGACAGCGCAATGCAGGTCGCCGAAGCGTTGGGCGATATGGCCGCTGGTATCTTTGCCCGCGCTGCCATGCATACCCCCGTTGATATCAGCGAAGAGGCAGTCGCTCATCTGAACGACGTGAAGGCAGATTGCGTCATTGCCATCGGCGGCGGTTCCACCACGGGCCTCGCCAAAGCCATCGCCCTGCGCACAGACGTGCCGCAAATCGTGATCCCCACCACCTATGCCGGGTCCGAAGCGACGCCCATCCTCGGCCAGACCGAAAACGGCATCAAAACCACGCTGACAGACCCCAAGGTCCAGCCCGAAACCATCCTCTACGACCCCGAACTCGTCACGTCGTTACCCACGGCTATGACCGTCACCTCCGCCCTCAATGCCATCGCCCACGCGGCCGAGGCGCTTTATGCCGAAAACCGGACCGACCACAGCACCGCCCTGGCGATCGAAGGGATGCAGCACTTTGCGGACGGCCTCCCTGCAGTGCTCGAAAACCCGGCCGACGTGACGGCCCGGGAAAAGACACTGCGCGGCGCCTATGCCTGCGGGGCAGTCCTGGGGCAGGTGGGCATGGCCCTGCACCACAAGCTTTGCCACACGCTTGGCGGCAGCTTCGATCTGCCCCACGCCGACACGCATGCCATCATCCTGCCCCACGCGATCCACTACAACGCTCAAGCAGTGCCTGACCTGCTCAAACCCATCACCGACATCTTCGGTGGCACGGCCGCCGGTCCGGCGCTGCACGCCTTTGCCACGAAAATGAACGCACCCCTCGCGCTCCAAGACCTCGGCGTCACGGCAGATCAGCTTGACCACGCCACCGACCTTGCCACTCAAAAACCCTATCCAAATCCCGCGCCCATCACGCGCGACGGGATCCGCCAATTACTGCAAGCCGCCTGGACCGGCACCGCACCCACCTGAACGCCACTCTCTGGGAGGAACACATGGCCGACATCACAACAGACGTCCTGATCATAGGAACAGGCCCCGCCGGTTCTGCCACTGCCGCGCTGCTGTCCACCTATGGCATCGATAATATGGTGGTGAACCGTTACCGCTGGCTGGCCAACACGCCGCGGGCCCACATCACCAACCAGCGCACGATGGAGGTGCTGCGCGATCTGGGGCGCGAGGTCGAGGACGAGGCCTATATGCACGCCACCGAACAAGACCTCATGGGCTCTAACGTTTTCTGTGAAAGCCTCACAGGCGAGGAACTGGGGCGCATCCAGACATGGGGCACACACCCGCTGTCCCGCGCGGAACACGACCTGTCATCGCCCAGCAAGATGAACGACCTGCCGCAAACCTTCATGGAGCCGCTGCTGTTCAAAACCGCCTGCTCCCGCGGGACGCAAGCCCGCATGTCCTGCGAGTACCAAAGCCACGAGGCAGACGGCGAAGGGGTCACCACAACCCTGCTGGACCGGCTGACAAACAAAACTTTCACGGTCCGTTCAAAGTATCTGATCGGCGCCGATGGCGGGAACTCCCAAGTCACTGAAAACACCGGCCTGCCGATTGAGGGCAAGATGGGCGTCGCCGGCTCCATCAACCTCCTGTTCAAGGCCGACCTCAGCCAACATGTCGCCCACCGCCCCTCGGTCCTCTACTGGGTGATGCAACCGGGCTCGAACGTGGGTGGCATCGGCATGGGCGTCGTGCGCATGGTCCGGCCGTGGAACGAATGGCTTGCCATCTGGGGCTACGATATCGAAGGGGAACGGCCCGAACTTAATGATGATGAGGCCAAGAAAATCATCCGCGATCTGGTTGGCGATCCCGGGCTTGAGATTGAAATGCAGGGCATCAGCTACTGGACGGTGAACGACGCTTACGCGACGCAGATGTCCAAGGGGCGCGTGTTCATCATGGGCGATGCAGCCCACCGGCACCCACCGTCGAACGGGCTGGGCTCCAACACTTCAATCCAGGATGCCTTCAATCTCAGCTGGAAACTTGCTGCTGTTCTCAAGGGGCAGGCGGGCGAGGGGCTGCTGGATACCTACAACACAGAACGTGCGCCCGTGGCGAAACAGATTGTCACCCGCGCCAACCAGTCCATCGGTGAATTTGGCCCAATTTTTGAGGCTCTGGGCCTGATCGACCATACGGACCCCGACGTGATGCAGGCCAACATGGAAAAACGCTGTGACAGCACACCAGAGGCCGAAACCCAGCGGGCGGCCTTGCGCGAGGCCATCGCCTTCAAGAAATACGAGTTTGACGCCCACGGGGTCGAGATGAACCAGCGCTACCGTTCGGATGCGGTGGTGACGGACGGGCAGATGGAACCGGCCTTCGATCTGGATCACGAGTTGCACTACCAGCCTACCACATGGCCGGGCGCGCGGTTGCCTCATGTCTGGCTTTTTGATCAGCACGGTACCAAGCACTCGACGCTGGACCTGACGCAGGGCGGCTTTGCCCTGATCACTGGCCTCAATGGCCGGGCATGGGCCGACGCGGCGCAAGACGTCGCGGGTCAGATGGGCATCAAGTTGACCACCCATGTCATTGGCCCGCGCCAACCCCTCGTCGATCACACCGGTGACTGGGCCCGCGCCCGCGAAGTGGGTGAGGCGGGCTGTGTCCTTGTGCGCCCTGACCATCACGTCGCGTGGCGTGCCGAGGGCATGATGGACAATCCCCAAGCTGAACTGGAACGGGTTCTTGGTGCGATCCTCGCCCAGAACACACACGCCAAGCAGGAGGCCATGGCATGAGCAACGCCCACGACGGATACTTCACCGAAGAAAATTCCGCCGAGGTGGTCAACGCCCGCACCACCACCGACAACGCGCGGCTGGCGCAGGTGATGGAGGCAATCGTGCGCCACATGCACGCCTGCGTGAAAGAGATCGAACCGACGGACGAGGAATGGTTCAAGGCTATCATGTTCCTGACCGAGACAGGCCATATGTGCACCGACTGGCGACAGGAATTCATCCTGCTCAGCGATACGCTGGGTGTCTCCATGCTGGTTGATGCAATCAACAACCGCAAACCTTCCGGCGCGTCGGAATCGACGGTGCTTGGCCCCTTCCACTTGCCCGATGCGCCGGAACTGCCCATGGGGTCGAATATCTGCCTCGATGAAAAAGGTGTGCCGATGCTAGTCAAGGGGCGCATCTTGGATACGGACGGCAACCCCATCGACAAGGTCAAGATCGACGTCTGGCAGGCCAATGACGAAGGGTTCTACGACGTCCAGCAAAAGGGCATCCAACCCGACTTCAACCTGCGTGGCGTGTTCCGCACGGGCGACGACGGTGCCTACCACTTCAAAGGGGTGAAGCCGAAATACTACCCTGTCCCCGACGATGGCCCCGTGGGCAAGCTGATGGGCGCGCTGGGCCGCCATCCGTACAGGCCCGCGCATCTGCACTACATCCTCGAAGCCGACGGGTTCGAGACGCTGACCACCCACATCTTCGATCCCGATGACCCCTACATCCACTCGGACGCGGTGTTTGGGGTCAAGGAAAGCCTGATGGCGAAATTCGACCTGATCGAAGACGCGGGCAAGATAGCCGAGGCTGGCATGGACGGCCCTTACTATGAGGTCGCGCACAACTTCGTCTTGGCCCGCATCTAAGATCCGGCTCTCCCAAGGGGGCTGTCTGCCCCCTCGGCGCCTTGCGCCTCACCCCCGAGGGTTTTCTGGAAACAGGGAAGGGGGGATATCCGTCCAAGCTTCCCTGTTTCAAAAAATCCTCCCCGAAGGGTCGATGCATCACTAGCGCCGACGCTTTCCATTTGACAGACTGACTTTCCGCTGGCTCACATGCTTCAAACACCGAACGGAAGGACAGACCATGATGAGAACCCGCGCCGCCGTTGCCCTCGAAGCTGGCAAACCGCTTGAAATCATGGAGGTGAACCTCGACGGCCCCCGCAAGGGCGAGGTGCTGGTCGAGATCAAGGCCACCGGCCTGTGCCACACGGATGAGTTCACTCGCTCCGGCGCCGACCCCGAAGGGATCTTCCCCGCCATCCTCGGCCACGAGGGCGCGGGCGTGGTCATCGAAGTGGGCGAAGGGGTCACGACGCTCGAAGTGGGCGACCACGTCATCCCGCTCTACACGCCTGAATGCCGTGAATGCGAGTACTGCCTGAACCCGAAAACGAACCTCTGCCAGAAGGTGCGCGCGACCCAAGGGGCAGGCCTGCTGCCCGACGGCTCCACCCGCTTCTCCATGCTCGATGGTACGCCAATCCACCACTACATGGGCTGCTCCACCTTCGCCAACCACACGGTTGTGCCCGAGATTGCACTGGCCAAGGTCCGCAAGGACGCGCCCTTTGACAAGATCTGCTATATCGGCTGCGGCGTCACCACCGGCATCGGCGCGGTGATCAACACGGCCAAGGTGGAGATCGGATCGCGCGCCATTGTCTTCGGCCTCGGCGGCATCGGCCTCAACGTGATCCAGGGCCTGAAAATGGCAGGCTGCGACCAGATCGTGGGCGTCGACCTCAACGACAGCAAGGTCGAGATGGCGGAACATTTCGGCATGACCGATTTCGTGAACCCGTCCAAGGTCGAGGGCGACATGGTTGCGCACCTCGTTGAACTCACCAATGGCGGGGCGGATTATACCTTCGATGCCACCGGCAACGTGGACGTCATGCGCACAGCGCTGGAAGCGGCGCACAAGGGTTGGGGGGAATCGATCATTATCGGCGTCGCCCCGGCGGGCGCCGAAATCTCAACCCGCCCCTTCCAGCTGGTCACGGGCCGCGTCTGGCGGGGCACGGCCTTCGGCGGGGCCAAGGGGCGCACCGACGTGCCGAAAATCGTGGACTGGTACATGGACGGCAAGATCGAGATCGACCCGATGATCACCCACAAACTCACGCTGGACGAAATCAACCATGGCTTTGATCTGATGCATGAAGGCAAGTCGATCCGCGCCGTCGTCGAGTTTTGAAACCACAAAGCTTCGTGGTCCTGCACGACGTCGCCACCGGCGTCGAGCATGTTGTCCATGAAACGCCCGACCTGATCGAGGCACCGAACTGGTCCCCCTGCGGGACCTTTTTGGTTCTGAACGGCGGGGGGCGGGTGTTTCGTCTGACCCTTGCCGATGGCGCCATTCAATGGATCGACACCGGGTCGCTCAAGGCCCTGAACAACGATCACGGGATTTCGCAGGATGGCAAAACGCTGGTGGTCAGCGAAAGCCCGGGGCGCGGCACGTCCTGTATCTACACATTGCCCATCGCAGGCGGTGCGCCGCAGCGGGTGACGCCGCTGGTCCCATCATACTTTCACGGCTGGTCGCCAGATGGCGCAACGCTGACCTACACGGCGCAGCGCGATGGCCTGTTCCAAATCTTCACCATCCCGGTCACGGGAGGGGACGAAACGCAACTGACCTCCGGGCCGGGGCACAAGGACGGCCCGGATTACGCGGCTGATGGGCAATGGATCTGGTTCAACTCGGATCACCACAGTGCAACACCGGACATCTGGCGCATCCGCACCGACGGCACGGACCTGCAGCAGATGACGGATGACGCACCGGTCAACTGGTTCCCACACCCTTCGCCGGATGGGCGCAATGTGCTATACTTGGCCTATCCCGAAGATGTTGAGGGCCACCCCCGTGGCGAAGAAGTTGCACTAAAGCTGATGCCGCAAGACGGCGGTGCGGCACGAACCCTAGTTGAGTTTTATGGCGGGCAGGGATCAATCAACGTGCCCAACTGGTCGCCGGACGGAACACGTTTCGCCTATGTGCGCTATGCGCGCGCCTAAATGACTTGGCGTCATATTCACCTCGATTGGCGCGATCTGCAAGTTACTATCGGGCAGCCCTGACTTATCTTCTTAGTGAAATCGATCCAATCAGGAGCACGTGATGAAACTCACGGTCAACGGAACAGAACACGAGGTGGATGTCGAAGACGACATGCCCCTGCTTTGGGTCCTGCGGGACGAGCTGAACATCAAGGGTGTGAAATACGGCTGCGGTGTCGCGCAATGCGGGGCCTGCACCGTGCATATTGACGGCGAAGCGGTGCGCTCTTGCCAGACCGCGGCGGCGGATGTCTGGGGCGACGTGACCACGATCGAAGGGCTCGGCACGCCCGACGCCATGCACGCGGTGCAACAGGCGTGGGTCGAGCATCAGGTCGCCCAATGCGGCTACTGTCAGTCCGGCCAGATGATGCAGGCGGCGTCTTTGCTGGCGATCAACCCGGCACCGACAGACGCGGATATCGACGACGCGATGAACGGCAATCTCTGCCGCTGCGGGACCTATCCACGTATCCGCGCCGCCGTCAAAACCGCTGCCACCAAGCTGCAGGAGGCGTAATCATGGGCCGTATCGGAAAAATCGCGCGTCGCACCTTTCTTGTGGGGTCTGCTGCCGTCGTGGGTGGCGTCGCTTTTGGCTACTACGCCTACAAACGCCCCGTTTCGAACCCGCTTTTGAATGATCTGGCAGAGGGCGAGGCGGCGCTGACGCCCTACGTCAAGATCGACAGTACCGGCATCACGCTCATTACCCCGCGTGCCGACAGCGGGCAGGGGGCCTACCACGTGCAGGCCGCCCTGATTGCGGAAGAACTGGATGTTGAACTGGATCAGGTCAGTGTCGATCCCGGTATGCCTGACCCCGCCTATTACAACACGGCTTTGAGCGCCGAGGCGGCGCCCTTCCGATCCACCGATGACGGTTTTGCCGCTGATACGACGCGCGGGATCATGGACGCGATGATGAAGTTCATGGGCATGCAGATCACCGGCGGGTCTACCACTGTGCCCGACAGCTTTGAGAAGCTGCGCCTTGCCGGGGCCGTCGCGCGTGAAACGTTGAAAGCAGCTGCAGCGCAACAGACGGGGGCGAATGTTGCCGATCTCAAGACGGAAAAAGGCGCGGTGATCCTGCCTGGTGGGGGCACGCTGGCCTATACCGAGCTGGCGGCGACTGCGGCGACCATGGACCCGGTCAACGATGTGGTCTTGCGCGATCCCTCGACCTGGCGGCTTGTCGGGAAAGAGATGGAGCGCGTTGATATTCTTGCCAAATCCACAGGCACACAACGCTACGGCATCGACTTCGAAGTCGAAGGTATGGTGCATGCCTCTGTCCGAACCAGCCCGCGCCGCGGCATGATGAACGGCTTTGACGCGGAAGCTGCGCGCGTGATGCGGGGCGTGATCGACGTGGTGCAGGTGACCGATGGTGTCGCGGCTGTGGCCGACAACACATGGCGGGCCATTCAAGCGGTGAATGCCATCGACGTTGATTGGGGCCCGGCGCCCTATCCGGCTGAGCAGGACGCGCATTGGCAGGCCCTGTCCGACAGCTTTAATGCTGACCAGCAAGACAGCCGTTTCCGTGATGACGGAGACGTGGACGCTGTATTGGAAGGTGCCGAGGTGATCGAGGCCGAGTACCGCGCGCCCTATCTCGCCCACGCGCCCTTGGAGCCGATTTCGGCCGTTGTGCAGGTCACGGAAACCCGTGCGGATGTGTGGACCGGTACTCAGATTCCGCGCTTTGTGCAGACCAATGTGGCGAAGCTGACCGGGCTCAATGCCGATCAGGTCTTTGTCCATGTGTTGATGATGGGTGGCAGTTTCGGTCACCGTCTTGAGGACCGGGTCGTGCGCGAAGCCACTGAAATTGCAATGCAAATGAAGGGCACACCCGTCAAGCTGACCTACAGCCGCGAAGAGGACACGATCCAGAACGATACCCGTCAGATCGCCATGGCGCGGGGGCGGGGCGTGGTGAAGGACGGTAAGGTCGAAGCCTATGACCTCGGCATCGCCATGCCCTCGGTCGTGGCCAGCCAGATGGGCCGCCAGGGTCTACCTGTCCCGGGTCCCGACCTGCAAATCGTCGCGGGCGCGTGGGAGCAACCCATGCAGATCCCCAACTACCGCGTCACCGGCTACCGGGCACCGGAACTGGCGCCGGTCTCAAGCTGGCGGTCGGTGGGAGCGTCGACCAACGGGTTCTTCCACGACGTCTTTCTGGACGAGCTGATCCATGCGGCGGGCGCCGATCCGATGGAGGAGCGGATGCGGTTGTGCTGGCACGATCCGTCCCGCAAAACCTTGGAGGCCGTTGCCGAAATGTCTAATTGGGGCAGTGACTTGGGGCCAAACAAGGGCCGCGGCGTTGCCTTTTGCATGTCCTTTGGTGTCCCCACGGCGGAGGTCGTGGAGGTCACGGATGTGGACGGTGCGATCAAGATCGACAAGGTCTGGGTGGCCGCCGAAGTGGGCCGTGTGATCGACCCGATCAACTTTGAAAACATGGTGCAGGGCGGGATTGTCTGGGCCTTGGGCCACGCCATGAACTCCGAGATCACGTATTCTGACGGCATGGCTGAACAGCGGAATTACTATGATTTCGAGGGCATGCGCCTGTCGCAAGCGCCCGAGATTTTCGTGCGTGGACTGGAGAATGGCGACACTGTACGCGGCATGGGTGAGCCCATGGTCCCCCCGGCGGCGGCCGCGCTGTCCAACGCGATCTTTGCGGCGACTGGACGGCGAGTTCGCGAGATGCCAATGAACAAACATATCGATTTTGTTTGAGTGGCCGGGCGCACCAATAGGTGCGCCTTACAGATGAAAAAAGGGCAAAGGCGCAGGTTTACCTGCGCCTTACTTTTTGGATTGTCCCCGCGGGGGCAGGTTTTGTATACATATTGTATGCAATCTGAGTCGTCGCCTAAATCCGATGCCTATGACGCGCTTGTCGCCGGTATCTTGACGCTGGACCTGGCGCCCGGTGCCGATCTGGATGAAGCCCGTCTCTGCGCGGAGCACGGCCTGTCCCGCACGCCGATGCGGGAAGTGCTGCGGCAGCTCGCGGGTGAGGGATATGTCACCCTGCGCCAGAACCGGGGCGCGCAGGTGTCGGAGATGTCCCATGCCTCTCTCCGCGCCTTTTTCATCGCAGCCCCCATGATCTATGCAGCCATCCTGCAGCTCGCGGCGGAAAACCGGACACCGGCGCAGGTCGTTGAACTGGCCGAAGCGCAGGACGTTTTTATCCGCGCGCTGCGCAATGGCTCGACGGCGGATCGGGCGCTCGCCAATGACCGCTTTCACCACATCACGGGCGAGATGGCGGACAATCCCTTCCTGTTGCCCAGCTTTAACCGGCTGCTGCTGGATCATGCCCGTATCTCGATGACGTTCTACGCCCCGCGCACGGATGCGGACAAAGACACGATCAAAACGGCCCGCGATCACCACGAACAGATTATCGAGGCCATCGACGCGCGGGACGCCACACGCGCCGGAGAACTGGCGCAGGCGCACTGGGCGCTGTCACGTGACCGGATTGCGCAATTTGTCATGCCCGGCGGCCTTGATCTGCCACTGGGTCCACCCCCACAGGAGGCGCGCCTATGACGCCCATCATGGAGTTCAACGGGATCTATACCCCCGTTGTCACTCCGTTCAACGCGGACTATTCGCCCGACTTCGGAGCCTTGGACGCTGTGCTTGAACGGCTGATCGCGGCGGGCGTGCACGGCCTGATTTCGGGCGGATCAACCGGCGAGAATTATGCCATGACCGTCGCCGAACGGCTGGATGTGGCAGAACGAACGATCAGAACCGTGGCGGGCCGGGTGCCGGTGATCATGGGCACGGGGGCGATGCTGCCAGCCGACAGCATGGCGCTGGCCATGGGCGGCAAGGGCATAGGGGCCAATGCGCTGCTGGTGGCCACGCCGCCCTATGCGGTGCCGACCGAGCGGGAGAACGCGCTGGCCGCCCTTGCCATCGACAAGGCCGTCGATTTGCCCATCATGCTTTACAACTATCCGGGCCGGATGGGTGTGAATATGGGCGAGGAATTCCTTGACCGCGTTGGCAGGTCCCGGAATTTCTGTGCGATCAAGGAAAGTTCGGGTGATATCAATCGGGTACACCTGCTGGCGCGGGATTACCCGCATATCCAGATGTCCTGTGGCATGGACGATCAGGCGCTGGAATTCTTTGCCTGGGGGGCCAAAAGCTGGGTTTGTGGCGGATCGAACTTCCTGCCTGACGAGCATATCGCCTTGTGGCGTGCCTGCGTGGTCGAAGAGAATTTCGACAAGGGCCGCCGCATCATGTCGGCCATGATGCCGCTGATGCGGGTGCTGGAGCAGGGCGGCAAGTTCGTGCAATGCATCAAGTACGGCGTGACGTTCCAGGGCATTGAGACGGGCGCGATCCGACCGCCGCTCAAGGCGCTTAACAAGGATGACAAGCGCGCGCTGGAACAGGTGATCCGCGTGCTGAAGACCACCATCGCGCAGATCGAGGCGGAGGAATAATCCATGCTGACGACAGAAGAATACAAGGCCATAGCTGCAGATCTGAGCCCGGCCACAAGTGCTTTTATCGACGGTGGGTTTCGGCACGCTGCGTCCGGCAAGATGTTTGATAGCGTGAACCCTGCGACGGGGGATGTGATTGCGAAAGTGTCGGCCTGTGGGGCGGAAGATGTGGATTTTGCGGTGCTCAAAGCGCGCGAGGCGTTTGACGATGGCCGCTGGTCGCGATTGCACCCAAGCGACCGCAAGGATGTGTTGATCCGGCTGTGCAAACTGATGACCCGGAACGCTCGCGAACTGGCCGTGTTGGAAAGCGTCGACAGCGGCAAGACGATCTTTGATTGCGAGACGGTGGACGTGCCCGAGGCCATTCACTGCATCAAGTGGCATGCGGAAGCCATCGACAAGATTTACGATTCCGTCGCGCCCGCTTCGGATGATCACATTGCGATGGTGGTGCGCGAGCCTGTGGGCGTTGTCGGGTTGGTTTTGCCGTGGAATTTCCCGCTGCTGATGATGGCGTGGAAGATCGGGCCCGCGCTCGCCTCTGGCTGTTCGGTGGTGTTGAAACCTGCCGAGGAGACCTCGCTGACGGCCTTGCGGTTGGCTGAGCTGGCGATGGAGGCCGGTGTGCCGCGCGGGGTGCTGAACGTGGTCCCCGGGCATGGTCTGGATGTGGGCGAGCCGATTGGACGGCACATGGACATCGACATGGTCAGCTTTACCGGGTCGACCGAAACGGGCATGAAGTTCTTGAGCTATGCAGCTGAATCCAATGCGAAAGAGGTCGTGTTGGAGATGGGAGGCAAGAACCCCTGTGTCGTCATGGACGATGCTGAAAACCTTGACCGTGTGGCGCAGCACATCGTCAACGGCGCGTTCTGGAACATGGGTGAAAACTGTTCCGCCATTTCGCGCCTGATCGTGCACGAGGATGTGCGGGAGGACCTGCTGGCGCGGATCGAGGCCCATATGCGCCATTTGCCGGTGGGCGATCCGTTGGACCCCGAGACGCGGCAAGGGGCGCTGGTGAGTGGTTCGCATTTTGATAAAGTCTGTGGGTATGTGGAAAAGGCTGGGGACATACTTGTGGGTGGCGCTGTGGATAAACCCTTTGTCTCTCCAACCGTTGTCTCAGCTGCGTCGGATAATCCCTTGGCACGGGACGAGATTTTTGGCCCGGTCCTCGCGGTGATCCCGGTTGCGTCCTTTGACGAGGCTATGGCGGTTGCCAACGACACACCCTATGGTTTGTGTGCGTCTCTGTTTACCTCCAACGCCAAGCGTGCCCTGCGCGGGGCCCGGACGTTGCGTGCGGGGACCGTGACCGTCAATGCGTATGGAGAGGGTGACATTGCGACACCGTTCGGGGGCATGAAGATGTCGGGCTTTGGTGGGCGCGACAACGGGGTGCAGGCCCATGATCAATACACCCAGATCAAGACCATCTGGGTGGACCTGTCCGATGATGCAGACGAGGCCGTGGAATGAGATATGCCGCGCGCCGCTTGCCACGGCATCGCGGTCCAGCAGGTTGGGCGGAGATATTGGGGCCGGGGCCATCCTTTCCCCGGCTTGAGACCCAAGTGACGGCGGATGTGGCCGTTGTGGGCGCTGGTTTTGCGGGACTATCGGCGGCGCGGCGCGTGCTGCAGCACTGGCCGCAGGCGCGGGTTGTTGTGTTGGATGCGTGGCGCGTGGCGGATGGCGCGGCGGGGCGCAATTCCGGTTTTATGATTGATCTGCCGCATGATCTTGCGTCCGAAGATTATGCGGGCGCGGGGGATGATCGTACGCTGACGCGGCTGAACCGCGAGGCAATTGATTTTGCCCGCGATGCTGTGGATGAATACGGGATTTCGCCGGACTACTTCGACCCCGTGGGCAAGGTGAATGGGGCCGCGACGGAAGCGGGGGATGCGCATAATCGGAGCTATGCCAAGCATTTGGAAACGTTGGGAGAATCCCATGAGCGGCTGGATGCTGCGGGGATGAAAGAGTTGACCGGTGCGGCGCATTACCGGTCGGGTCTGTACACGCCGGGCACCGTTATGTTGCAGCCTGCGGGCTATGTGCGCGGGCTGGCAGCGGGTCTGGCCCGCAGGGCGGAGGTGTATGACCGCAGTCCGGTGCTGGGCTTTGCGCGCGCGGGGCGGGATTGGGTGTTACGGACGCCCAAGGGGTCGGTCACGGCCGAGCGCGTGATCCTTGCGGTGAATGGGCATTTGGAGAGTTTTGGTGTGGCCGAGGGGCGGCTGGTGCAATTGTTCCTGTTTGCGTCGATGACGGAGGAGCTGGATCCGCAGGTCGTGGGCGGCGCGTCGCGTTGGGGTGTGACGCCATCCGATCCTATGGGCACCACCATGCGTCGGATCGATACGGGACAGGGCGGGCACCGGATTGTCACCCGCAATTGTGCGGTGGTGCGGCCTGGAATGCACCCCACGGACCGCGACATGGGGCGGGCGGCACGCGCCCACGCCCGCGCCTTTGCCGCGAGGTTCCCGCATTTGACCGGTGTGCGTCAGGCTCAGGTGTGGGGCGGGCATTTGTGCCTGTCCCTGAACGGTGTGGCCCATGCACGTGAGATCGAGCAGGGGCTGTTCAGTGCCTGTGTGCAGAACGGATTGGGCACGGCGCGGGGGACGTTGACGGGCATCGCGGCGGCGGATCGGTGCTGTGGTCAACCATCCGAGATTGCGGACTATTTCGAAGCAGAAGCAGAGCCAAAATGCCTGCCTCCGCAACCTATCGCGACCCTTGGAGCGAATGCCTATCTGCGCTGGAAAGAGTGGCGTGCGGGTGATGAATAGTAAAAAATCAATTTTCAGTCACAGATGATCACAGAAAAGATGCAAAAAATGTCACTTTTCGATCTTTTCGAGGATTTGTGCACATTTCATCCCAAAATCAGTAGTCCTGGTTCAACGCGTCTGCCGTCGGTATCTCCCGCTCCCGTCTTGCGATGTAGTCGTGCAGTGCGTCGTCCACGGCTTCGTCCAATCTTGGCTCCTCATAGGTTCCCAAAAGGTTGACGGCGTGCGTCAAAGCGCGTTCCGTTATCTCTTTTGATCCTTCGGCCTGCCACTGCTCGATCGAATTGTTGTCGAAGAGGTTCGGCATGAAAAAGGCCGTCTGAAAGTTCTCTTGCGTGTGGGGGTGGCCCAGATAGTGCCCGCCAGGACCGACATCCGGCACGGCGGCCAGAGCCGCCTCGAAGTCGTGCCATTTCAGACCTTCGGCCATGCGATAGGCCATGGCGCATTGTTCGGCGTCCACGACGAACTTGGCGACCGAGCAATGCATACCCGCTTCGTTCCAGCCCGCGGAATGCCAGATGTAATTGGCCCCGGCATGCATCACGGCGGACAGGGTCGTGGCGCTTTCGTACCCGGCCTGAGCGTCAAAGGTCTTGGCCCCGCCAAGCGTGTTCGAGGTGCGCCAAGGCACGTTGTAATACCGAGCCATCTGGCCGATCATGAAGTTCATCATGGAAATCTCTGGCGTGCCGGCCATCGGCGCGCCAGACTTCATCGACACGGTGGACAGATAGTGACCATAGATCGCGGGCGCCCCGCGCCGGATCACTTGGGTATACGCGAGGGCCGACAGCGCCTCGGCATTCAGTTGCGCAACGGATGCGGCGACCGAGGCCGGGGTATTGGCCCCGCCCAGCACGAAGGGCGAGCACAGAACAGGTTGATTGCGCTTGGAAAATGCCCGCATGGCCCCCAGCATGGTTTCGTCCCAGACAAGGGGTGAGTTGCCGTTGCAATTGCCCGTCGTGACCGGGTGATCCTCCATGAAGTCCTCACCAAAGAGGATCGCGCACATGTCCATCACGTCCTCGGCGTTCTTGGGGCTGGTGGTCATGCCCATGAAAGTCTTGTCCGAGTGTTTCATGGACGAATAAGTGATCCGCAGATGGCGGTGACTGATCGGGTGATCGTAGGGTTCCACGATGTGATGGGCGGACGAATGCAGGCTGGGCATCATGTGGCTGAGCTTGTGAAACATTGCCAGATCGTCGAGCGTGGGGTTGCGCCGCACGTCCTCAAGATCGCGCAGGAACGGCGCGCCGGTCATGGGCACAAAGATGCTGTGCCGTCCGCCAAGGCGTACATTTTTCTGGGGGTCACGGGCGTGATACGTGAAGTCGGACGGGATCGTCGAGATCAGGTCGCGGACAAGGCCCCGGTCAAGATAAACGGTTTCGCCCACAACCTTTGCCCCGGCGGCTGTCCAGTCGGCCAGTGCGATGTCATCGCGGAACACAACGCCCACGTTTTCAAGGATGTCCATGGAAGCGGCATCAATCCGTTCCACCTGTGACCCATTCATAATCTCGCACCACGGCAGCGTGTTTCTGAGGCCGGGCAGCATGGCGACATTGGGTGTGGAACGCAGGGCGCGCCGACTGGCACGGCCGCCGGATCGGATGCGGGTTTGTGACATGGTTTGTTTCTCTCTGGATCTTGTAGAGAGTGAACAGCGCCTTTGCTCCAGACGTCAGCCCGCACACGAACAGACTTGTCTGAGAGCGACGTTTCCAACGCGATCAGAATGTGCGGGGACTGATGAGTGTCAGCTTGTGCACTTCGAACGAATGGATCGGGTCACGCAAGTGAGCGCCAAGTGTGCCCAAGGCCCTGACAAGGGGACATCTTGCGAGACCGTGCCGCGCAAATATATGTTTTGTCGACCTGCCGCGTTGAGGCAGGCATTGGGCTCAGATCTTGTCCTGCGTGTTCTGCCGTTGGTGAGCTTGAAAACCCCAAACTGGATGAGAGTTGATGATCGAGGATTGGACAGAACGATTTCAAGGCACTGCCGCCTTGCCGCGCGCCGTCCGTGATCGGTTGATCAGCGTGGCGCGGATCATTCATCTGGGTGCGGGTGCGCAGGTTTTTGGTCCAACCAATGTGCCGGATAGCCTGTTTTTTTTGTATGATGGCCGCATACGGGTGTCTCAGAGTTCCGAGGCAGGGCGCGAGATTGTTCTTTACCGCGTGGACGCCGGGGAAAGCTGTGTGCTGACGACGGCCTGTATGTTGGCAGAAGAGGCCTATAACGCCGAAGGTATTGCCGAGACCAACATCACTGCCATTGTGCTGCCAAAGCCTGCATTTGATCGGCTTGTTTCCGAGGAAGAAGCCTTTCGGAAGTTTGTGTTTGCGGCGTATTCGCGCCGGTTGATCGACTTGCTGCGCGTTGTCGATGACGTCGCTTTTGGACATATGGATGTGCGTTTGGCTGAACGCCTCTTGGCCTTGGCCGGGGATCACAAGGAAATACCCACGACACACCAGAATCTGGCCAGTGAACTTGGAACCGCGCGTGAAGTGATCAGCCGGATTCTGTCGGATTTTCAGAAGCGCGGCCTGATTGCGCAATCGCGGGGCCGCATTGCGCTTGTTGACAAGGTTGCGTTGCGGAGGATTGCCGAGGCTGGCTGATGGTTCTGTTTTTTCGTTTTGGGTGACAATGTCACTGATGGGCGGAAATCGAAATTGTATCTGTTCTCCAAGTTATCTGAATGGAGAGCATCATGACCACGAATGTCGGAACCATTGACCGCATCCTGCGGACTGCTTTGGGCCTTGGCCTTTTGTACCTTGCATTTCTAAGCGGGCTGCCCGCCTTCGAGGGCGGCGTTGTGAAATACGGCGCAGCCATTGTTGGCGTTGTGATGGTCGTTGTTGCCGCGACCCGCATTTGCCCGATCTATACGATCTTTGGCCTCAAGACCTGCAAGGTTTGAGCGTATGGAAACGGCTTTTACCCCCTTTGCCTCGCTGACGGGTGGCGCGTTTATTGGTCTGGGCGCGGTGTTGCTGATGCTTGGCCTTGGGCGCATTTTTGGTGCCACGGGCATTCTGTCCGGCGCGGTGTTCGCGGAAAGCCGAGACGAGCTGACATGGCGGTTGGCGCTGATCGTGGGCATGGTGCTTGCACCCGGCCTGATCTTTGGTGTGACGGGTGCGATGCCTGCCCTGACGGTGCCGATCAGCCCGACCATGATTGTCATTGGTGGTGTCATTGTCGGCCTTGGCGCGAGCCTGGGGTCCGGCTGCACATCCGGTCACGGGGTGTGCGGGCTGTCGCGCCTGTCAGTTCGTTCTCTGGTCGCCGTGCCGACCTTCATGGTGACTGCCGCGATCACCGTTTTTCTGATCCGTCACGTGTTTGGAGGCTGATATGAAGCATCTTTATGCGCTGTTGACCGGGCTTGTCTTTGGAACAGGCATTGCACTGTCCGGCATGATGGACCCAGCGAAGGTTTTGAACTTTTTTGATGTGGCAGGTGCGTGGGACCCGAGCCTGGCCTTTGTGATGGGCGGCGCGCTGGTCGTGACATTCTTTGGGTATCGGTTGGTTTGGCGCCGTGACACCGCACTGTTCGGGGCGCGCTTTCAGGTGCCGACCTCGACAACCATCGATGCGCGCCTTGTTGGGGGCTCAGCACTGTTTGGTGTCGGGTGGGGCATTGCGGGCTTTTGTCCGGGCGCTGCCATTCCCGCGCTTGGGACGGGCCATTGGGAAGTTGCGTTGTTCCTTGCAGCCGTCACGGTTGGCTTTTTCCTGCGCCGCGTTCTCAGCCCCATGCCTGCTAAGGCCGCCAGTTAACCCCATCTTATCGGAGGATATGACATGACCTATCCCGTCAATATGGACGTCACTCCCGCGGTCCAGGCCTTCTTTGACGAAGCGACCAATACGATCAGCTATATCGTAAAGGACCCCGCATCTGATGCCTGCGCCATTATCGACAGCGTGATGGACATTGATTACGCCGCAGGCCGCATCACCTATGACCACGCGGACGAACTGATCCGTCAAATCAAAACGCAGTGTTTGAAGCTGGAATGGATTATTGAAACCCATGTCCACGCGGATCACCTGAGCGCTGCACCCTATATCCAGGAGCGGTTGGGCGGCAAAATCGGCATCGGATCGAAGATCATGGTGGTGCAGGACACGTTCGGGAAGGTGTTCAACGAAGGCACCGAATTCCAGCGGGACGGGTCGCAGTTTGACGCCCTGTTGGAGGATGGCGATTGCTACCAGGTTGGCAACATGACGGCCTTCGCCATGTATACGCCGGGCCACACGCCCGCATGCATGGTGCATGTGATGGGTGATGCGGCTTTTGTCGGTGACACACTCTTTATGCCCGACGGTGGTTCGGCGCGCGCGGACTTCCCCGGAGGTGATGCCGCCGTGCTGTATGACAGCATCCAGAAGGTGCTTGCCTTGCCGGATGCCATGCGGCTTTTCATGTGCCACGATTACGGGCCGAATGGTCGTGATATCCAGTGGGAAACCACCGTGGGTGAGGAAAAAGCCCACAACATCCATGTGGGCGGCGGCAAGACCAAGGAAGAGTTCGTCAAGTTCCGCACCGAACGCGATGCGCAACTTGCCATGCCAAAGCTCATTCTCCCCTCGTTGCAGGTGAATATGCGCGCAGGCGAAGTGCCAACCGACAAGGATGGCAGGCCCATGCTCAAAGTGCCCGTGAACGGACTGTGAGGGCCTGGTGATGGACATCCGGAAAATCACCGACAAAACCTCGGTTAGCCCGCAAATCACCGCGCAGGACATAGCGGCGATCAAAGATGCCGGGTTTCGCGCCATCATCTGCAATCGCCCGGATGGGGAAGGGGCCGATCAGCCAAGTTTTGAAGAGATCGAAGTCGCCGCCAATGCCGCGGGGATCAAGGCGCGATACGTGCCTGTCCAGACCGGACTGGTGAAGGATGAAGATGTGACCGGGTTCGGCGCGGCGCTCGATGATCTGCCGCGCCCGGTCTTGGCCTATTGCCGCACGGGCACGCGATCTGCCACGCTGTGGTCTTTTTACGAAAGCGCAAAGCGGCCAATGTCCGACATCCTCGCTGCGACCAAGACGGCGGGATACGACATGAACGGTGTCGCCCGGCGCATTGCCAATGGCGGAAAGACACCCACCGACACGGGGGATGCCAAGTACGATGTCGTCATCGTGGGCGGCGGGGCAGGTGGCGTTTCTGTCGCGGCGAGCCTCCAATCACGACAATCCGACCTATCGATTGCCATCATTGATCCGGCAGACATTCACTATTACCAGCCCGGCTGGACAATGGTCGGCGGCGGTATCTTTGAGGCCAGCCAGACGGCAAAAACCATGGGGTCGCTCATTCCGCGCGGGGTCAAATGGATCCAGGCGGGTGTCGCCGCCTTTGAACCGGCGAACAATGCCGTGATCCTTGATGGGTGCCGCGTGGTGAAATACGACCGCCTTGTGGTGTGCCCTGGTCTGAAGTTGGATTGGAATGCCGTGGAAGGGCTGGAAGAAACCCTTGGTCGCAACGGTGTCACGTCCAATTACCGCTATGATCTGGCGCCTTACACATGGCAGCTTGTGCAAGAGCTAAAGGAAGGGCGTGCGCTGTTTACCCAGCCCCCGATGCCCATCAAATGCGCCGGTGCGCCGCAAAAGGCCATGTACCTATCGGGGGATGCGTGGTTCCGTAACGGACGGCTGAAGGACATCGACATCCAGTTCATGAATGCGGGTGGCGTTCTGTTCGGCGTGAAGGATTATGTGCCAGCCTTGCAGAAGTACATCGACAAGTACGATGCCAAGTTGAACTTCTTCCACAACCTCGTTTCGGTTGATGGGGCTGCGCGACAAGCAACATTTGAAGTGGCCAAGCCCGAGACTGAGCCGCAAATAGTCAGGGTCGGTTTTGAAATGATGCATGTCTGTCCGCCCCAAGTCGCCCCCGATTTCATTCGTGTTTCTCCGCTTGCCGATGCGGCGGGGTGGGTCGACGTGGACCAGGTCACACTCCGCCACAAAAGCTTCGACAATATCTGGAGCCTTGGCGATGTCATGAATGCGCCCAATGCCAAAACGGCGGCAGCGGCGCGCAAGCAGGCCCCGACTGTGGCTGAAAACATCGTTGCAGACATTGCAGGTCGGTCGTTTACGGCCGCCTATGACGGCTACGGATCGTGCCCATTGACCGTGGAACGCGGCAAGATCGTTCTGGCCGAGTTTGGCTATGGTGGCGTTTTGAAGCCAAGCTTTCCGACCGCGTTTCTGGACGGCACGAAACCATCCCGCCTGGCATGGTTCCTGAAGGAAAAGATGCTGCCGCCGATTTACTGGAAGGCCATGCTGAAAGGCAAAGAGTGGATGGCCAAACCTGAAAAGCTCGGGGTTTCAGTCGACTAGGCCGTTCGCCGGAACGACTAACCGCTTTCAATAGTTGCGAGGTGAGCCTGCCAGCCACCTGAGCACCTGCCTGCCTCTGATTGAGGAAGCGATGATGATTGATATACTTGGCCGCTACTTGCCCGTTCTTGAATGGGGACGCGCGTATGACCGCAACGCACTGTCGAACGATGTGTTGGCAGCCGTGATCGTGACGATCATGCTGATTCCGCAATCGCTTGCTTATGCGTTGCTTGCTGGTCTCCCGCCCGAAGCGGGCATTTACGCGTCGATTGCCCCGATCCTTCTTTATGCGGTCTTTGGAACCAGTCGCGCGCTGGCCGTGGGGCCGGTGGCTGTGGTTTCGTTGCTCACCGCGGCCGCGATTGGCGAAGTGGCCGAGCAGGGCACGGCGGGATATGTGGCCGCCGCCCTGACGCTGGCGTTTTTGTCTGGCGGTTTCCTTGTTCTGATGGGGGTATTCAGGTTGGGGTTTTTAGCAAATTTCCTCAGCCATCCTGTGATAGCGGGTTTTATCACGGCGTCCGGCATCCTGATTGCCACCAGCCAAGTGAAACACCTTTTGGGCGTTTCGGCCCATGGGCATACATTGCCGGACATGCTTGGGGCGATCTTGGCCCATCTGGATCAGGTGAACTGGATCACATTGGCCATTGGCGGTGCTGCCACCGGTTTTCTGTTCTGGGTGCGAACGCGCCTTAAGCCCACGCTGAAGCGTCTTGGGGTTCCGGACCTGATTGCCGATGTGTTCACCAAAGCCGGGCCCGTCGCAGCGGTCATTGCCACAACGGTTGCGGTGTGGGCCTTTGATCTTGCGGGTCAGGGTGTCAAGATCGTGGGCGCGGTGCCGCAAAGCCTGCCGCCGTTGATCCGGCCCAGCTTTGCGCCTGATCTGGTCAGCGCCTTGCTGATGCCCGCGATCCTGATTTCCATCATCGGTTTTGTTGAATCTGTTTCTGTTGCTCAGACACTGGCGGCCAAGAAACGTCAGCGCATCGACCCGGATCAGGAGCTGATCGGACTTGGCGCGGCGAACTTCGGCGCGGCGTTTACAGGGGGGTATCCGGTGACCGGTGGGTTCGCGCGCTCGGCGGTGAATTTCGATGCCGGGGCGCAAACACCGGCGGCGGGTGCGTTTACGGCAATTGGTCTGGCCTTTGCTGCCGTCGCATTGACTCCGCTGGTGTACTATCTGCCAAACGCAACACTTGCGGCAACGATCATTGTGGCGGTGCTGTCGCTGGTGGATGTGTCGATCCTGAAGAAAACGTGGGCGTATAGCCGTGCGGATTTCACCGCTGTTGCGGCGACTATTCTTCTGACCCTTGGTCTTGGTGTCGAAGTGGGCGTGGCGTCGGGTGTTGCGATCTCTGTGCTTCTTCATCTGTACAAGACATCTCGACCACATGTTGCAGAGGTTGGCCTGGTCCCCGGGACGCAACACTTCCGCAATGTAAAGCGGCACGAGGTTGAAACCGACCCGGCACTTTTGGTCCTGCGTGTGGACGAAAGCCTGTATTTCGTGAACGCGCGGTTTCTCGAAGACCTTGTCCAAAATCGTGTCGCGCAAGGGTGCAAGATCCGCAACGTGGTGCTTATGTTTTCGGCAGTGAACGAGGTGGATTTTTCGGCGCTGGAAAGCTTGGAGACGATCAATCACCGCCTCAGCGATCTGGGCGTAGGTTTGCATCTGTCCGAGGTCAAGGGACCGGTGATGGATCGCTTGCGGCGGTCGCATTTTATAGAGGCGCTCAACGGACAGGTCTTTTTGTCCCAGTTTGATGCCTGGTCCGCTCTCAAGACATCACCGGATGCACAGGCCGCTGAGTAGGCGATGCCGGTGCTGAGGTTCTCCAAACTGTTGAAAAGGTGAGGCTGGACAAAACCGGGCTTGTTGGGGGCTGCGCATACAGTGTCGGTGTGCGGTTTCCCGCGCTCAAGGAACGGGCATCACTGCGCGAACCCTCTGTTCAATTGCCTAAAAAATGACGCTTGGCGTAGCGGTTGGGCATTTTTTTCGAATTTTATAGGTCTTTGTGGGAACTTTATTTACCATATGATCAAAAATAGGGAGTCGAGGGATTCTGGATTTAGTCGTTAAGCAAGCCCGTTTGCCTGACAGAAGCGGGTTGGTGGATATCGGTATCCACAAAGCCAACATCGTGACCATCGCCCCAAACATCGAGGACGAAGCACGCGAGGTTATTGACGCCGCTGGGCGATTGGTCGCGCCGCCGTTTACAGACCCGCATTTCCACATGGATGCGACGCTGAGCTTGGGAATGCCGCGGCTGAACGTCTCTGGCACATTGCTGGAAGGCATTGCGCTGTGGGGGGAATTGAAGCCTCAATTGACGCCCGAGGCCGTCATGGAGCGCGCCTTGCGCTATTGTGACTTGGCGGTTGCCCAGGGCTTGTTGTCGATCCGCACCCATGTCGATGTCTGCGACGACCGATTGACGGCGGTCGAGGCGTTGATCGAAGTGCGCAAACGTGTGGCCCCTTACATTGACCTGCAGCTGGTGGCCTTTCCCCAGGACGGGCTTTATCGGTCAACGACGGCAGAACAGAACCTGTTGCGCGCGCTGGATATGGGCGTGGAGGTTGTGGGCGGAATTCCACACTTCGAACGTACGATGGCTGATGGCGCAAGGTCTGTTACGCGGCTGTGCGAGATCGCGGTTGAACGGGGCCTGATGCTGGATTTGCATTGCGATGAAAGCGACGATCCGATGTCGCGTCACGTAGAGACGCTGGCGGCCGAGACAACACGTCTTGGTCTGGGAGGGCGTGTATCGGCCAGCCATGTCACCGCGATGCATTCTTACGACAATTACTATGCCAGCAAGCTAATCCCGCTGATTGCCGAAAGCGGCATGAACGTGATCCCGAACCCGTTGATTAACATCACGTTGCAGGGCCGGTCCGACACCTATCCGCGCCGGCGGGGTCTGACCCGCGTGCCGGAATTGCGGGCTGCAGGCGTCAATGTGGCCTTTGGGCAGGATTGCACCATGGACCCGTGGTATTCACTTGGTTCGGGTGACATGCTGGAGGTGGCGCATATGGGTGTACACGCCGTGCCAATGACGTCGCGCGAGGCCATGGCATGGGCCTTTACCTCGGTCACGCAAAACGGCGCACGCGCCATGGGCTTGCCGGATCCGACGCTTCGCGAAGGTGGCCCAGCCAACATGGTTCTGCTGCAGGCACGCGATCCGATTGAAGCCGTGCGCCTCAAAGCGACCCGGCTTGCCGTGATCAAACATGGCAAGGTTTTGGCACGCACTGCGCCGCGCATTGCCACACTCGACCTTCCCGGTCGCCCCGACAGGATTGATCCAGCCGATTATGCCCCCGCGGTCGAAGACAAAAACACTTAGAAAACTGCCAGCACGAGAGAGGTACTTCCAATGAAACTCACGACAAACCGTCGCCAGCTTATTGTAGGGGCAGCCGCCACATTGGCGCTGCCCGCCTACATCCGCCGCGCCAATGCTGCGGATGTGACCCGCGTCGCCGGTGTGCACATGTCACCCGTAGAGAACGCGTGGAACAGCCGCATCCATCTGGCGTTTCAGGAAGCGGCGGCTTCGGGGCTGATAGAATATGAATTCTCCGAAGGGGTCGCGCCCACTGACTATCCACGTGCCATGCGCGAATACGCTGAAGGTGGCGCGCAACTGGTCTGGGGTGAAGCCTATGCTGTTGAGCGTGAGGCGCGCGAAGTGGCGGGCGATTATCCCGACACCGCCTTCCTGATGGGGTCGTCCGGTGGACCGGAAGGGGACAATTTCGGTGTCTTTGGAACCCGCAACCACGAAGCGGCCTATTTGGCCGGGATGCTGGCAGGCAAGATGTCTGACTCCAACGTTTTCGGCTCGGTTGGGGGCTATCCGATCCCCGAGGTCAATTTGTTGATCAATGCTTTCCGCATGGGCGTGAGCGAGGTGAACCCCGATGCAACCTTCCTGAATGGGTTCATCGGTGCCTGGTTCGACCCGGCCCGCGCGAAAGAGGCAGCCATGGCCCAGATCGATGCGGGGGCCGACATCCTCTTTGGCGAACGGATCGGGACTGCGGATGCGGCGCAGGAGCGTGGGGTCAAGGCGATTGGCTCGCTCATTGATTACACGCCACGCTATCCGGGGACCGTGTTTGCCAACGCGATCTGGAATTATGGCCCGACCATCGAAGCCATCGTTGAGGACATCAACGCCGGCAATGCGGTGGGACGGGATTACACCGAGTATTCCTTTATGTCGTATGGCGGCAATGAATTGATCTATGTCGCTGATGACGTGCCTGCCGATGCCATTCCGCCCATGGAGGCCAAGCAAGCGGCCATTCAGGCGGGCGAGTGGGACGTTCCGATCAATAATGACGAGCCTGCCTGACGGGTTCTGAACCATGAAGGATGCCACAGCCCTTGCGGCCGCCATCTCTGACGGGCGTACCAGCGCCCGTGCGGTGATGGAGGCGAGCCTTGCAGCGTGCGATGCGCGCGCGGATTTGGGGGCTGTGGTTTATTTGGACGACGCAGTCGCGCGGGCTGGTGCTATCGCCGCCGATGCGGCCAAGACGGTGGGGCGTGGACCATTTCACGGCCTGCCGTTTCTGGGCAAGGACCTTGGTTCCGAAGCCAAGGGCTTGCCAATCGCAGCGGGCTCTGCCGCGTTGCGGTCTCGCAGCGCGCTGCCTGATGCAGACAGCACCCTTTTTTCCCATTTTCGACAGGCTGGGTTGATCCCCTTTGGCCTGACCGCGACGCCCCCATTTGGCCTGTCCCTGGACAGCGTGCCCGAGGGGCGCGCGCCTGCGCGCAACCCGTGGGACCCAGCATTGACGCCCGGCGGGTCATCCGGCGGGGCGGCTGTTGCGGTCGCCTCGGGCATTGTGGCCATCGCCCATGCCACGGATGCGGCGGGTTCGATCCGCGTGCCTGCCGCGTGTTGCGGTCTTGTCGGGTTGAAACCGTCGCGGGGTTCAGTGGTTGCTGGCCCCGGTTTTCACAACCATCTTATGGGTATTGCCGAGGAACTGGTGCTGGCACGTTCCGTGCGTGACGTGGCAGCGGCCTTTGCCCTCGCCCGCGTTCCTGCGCCGCAGGCAACTCGGTCTGGCACATCACGCATTGCGTTGGCGTTGCCGGACCGTTGTGATGCAGCGCAGGTTGCCGCTGCACGAGGCGTTGCGGAGGCGCTGTCCGACGCAGGCATGACTGTTGTCGAGGTTGCGTCCCCCGATGAATTGGGCGCCGAAGCCCATGCGATTGCCAGGATGATCTTGTCGGTCTCTCTTGCTGAATGGCTTGCTGCGCTTGGCGTTTCTGACGACCAGCTGCCGCCTCTTGTTGCCGCCGTCGCGGCCGAAGGGCGCGCGCTTGAAGTGACGGATCTTTTTGCTGCAACGCGTCGGATGGCGCGGTTGTCATGGGACGTACACAAGATGTTCGATCACGCCGACGCACTCCTGTGCCCGGTTCTGGCAACACCGCCACCCCCGGTAGGGTGCTTTGATCTGGGCCAAAGCGATACCGATGCGCATTTCGCCGCAATGGAGGCCTTTTCCCCCAATGCGGCATTGGCCAATGTCGCGGGCATACCCGCATTGGCCCTGCCGTTTGGGATGCAGGGATCACTGCCCGTTGGTGTGCAGCTTTGGGGACCGCACGGGGCAGACAGGATGCTGTGCGACCTAGCCGCAAAGATCGAGGCCCTCGCCCCCAAACTCTCTTATCCCTATGACATCGCAGGATTCCCCACATGACGCCGGTTCTTGAGCTTGAGGGCATTACAAAGAGGTTCGGTGCCATGACGGCGAATGACGATGTCAGCCTGACACTGGGACAGGGTGAAATCCTTGCTCTGCTTGGCGAAAACGGAGCCGGCAAGACCACGTTGATGAACATCCTTTTTGGCCATTATGCGGCGGATGAAGGGACTGTGCGTGTGTTCGGAGAGGAGCTGCCAACGGGCCGGCCACGTGCCGCCATTGATGCGGGTGTGGGTATGGTGCACCAACATTTCACGCTGGCGGGCAACCTGACGGTTCTGGAAAATGTCATGCTTGGCTCTGAGCCACTTGCGTCCTTGCGCTCGGCACGGGGGGCCGGGCGGCGGAAGCTGATGCAGATCGCCGAGCGGTTTGGCCTGCCTGTTACGCCGGACGCCCGTGTGAGCCAATTGTCTGTCGGGGAACGCCAACGTGTGGAAATCCTCAAGGCCCTTTACCGCGACGCGCGCGTCCTGATCCTTGACGAACCCACGGCTGTTCTCGCGCGGCCCGAGGCGCAGCGGCTGTTCGAGACGTTGCGCGACATGACAAAGGAGGGCCTGTCGCTGATTTTCATCAGCCACAAGCTGCATGAGGTGATGGCTGCCTCTGACCGGGTGGCTGTACTGAGAGCCGGTCAGATGGTCGCGGAACGCAAGACGGCGGACACCACTGCCGATGAATTGGCCGAGTTGATGGTCGGGCGCAAGGTTGAGCGGCCTGTGCGTCGTGGGCATCTCATTGGCAGCCCCGTCTTGGTTGCCGAGAACGTGCGTGTCGAAGACAAGGGAGAAGCGCGTTTGGACGATGTGTCCTTTGCCGTGCATGAGGGCGAGGTTCTGGGCATCGTCGGTGTGTCGGGCAACGGACAGGCGGATCTGGGTGCGTTGCTGTCCGGGCTGAAGACACCTGCATCGGGCACGCTGACCCTTGCGGGGCAGGATGTCGGCCAGATCGGGCCGCGCGGGATGATCCGCGCCGGAGTGGGGCGCGTGCCGGAGGATCGCCATGCCGAGGGGGCTGTGGGCGAGCTGTCGGTCTGGGAAAACGCGGTGCTTGAGCGGCTGCGCAGTCCCGACTTCTCGCGCCGCGGTTTTGTGCGGACTGCGGCGTGTAAATCCTATGCTGCCGAGCTGATTGAACGCTTTGACATTCGTGGGGCGACACCCGACACCCGAACGCGGCTTTTGTCGGGAGGCAATATGCAGAAGCTGATCCTTGGGCGTTGCCTGTCGATCGGACCAAGGTTCGTGTTGGCCAATCAGCCAACGCGGGGGTTGGACGAGGGCGCCATCTCCGCCGTCCATGCAGAGCTTTTGGCCGCCCGATCCAAAGGGGCCGCAATCCTGTTGATTTCAGAAGAATTGGAAGAGGCAGTGGCATTGTCCGACCGCATACAGGCCATCGTGAAGGGGCGGCTCTCGCAACCGGTGGCTGCCGACGATGCCGATGCCCGCAAGCTTGGGCTGATGATGGCGGGTGTGTGGAAGGAAGATCACCATGCGGCTTGAACGACGCGCCCATGCACCGCTGCACCTGATCGTTATTGCCCCGCTGGCAGCGATTGTGGCCGCCCTGTTTCTGGCCGGGGGCCTGATTGCTGCCGCCGGGGTCAACCCGTTTGGCGCTTATGCGGAAATGCTGCGCGGTGCACTGGGATCACGCCTGTCAGTGACCGAGATGCTGACCCGCGCGACGCCGCTGATCCTGACGGGGCTGGCTGCCGCCGTCGCCTTCCGCGCCCGGTTGTGGAACATCGGTGGCGAAGGGCAGTTCTTTGTCGGGGCATTGATCACCGCATGGATTGGCCATTCCCTGTCCGTGCCGGGCCCCCTTGGCATTCCCATACTCATGCTTGCAGGCATGGCGGCGGGCGCGCTGCTTTTGGCTGTACCTGCCTATCTGCGGCTGCGTTTCAGCGTGGACGAGGTGGTCACCACGCTCTTGCTCAATTTCATTGTTATCCTGTTCGTCGGCATGATGATCGAAGGCCCCTTGCGCGACCCGCTTGCCTTTGGCTGGCCGTCTTCGGTGCCGGTAGACGGTGATTTCCGGTTGCCTGATCTGGTGCCGAGAACACGGCTGCATATCGGGTTCCTCATCGCGCTGGCTGCGGCTGGGGCAGTCTGGCTGATCCTTGCGCGCACGGTATTCGGAGCAGAGACACGAGCCGCGGGCCTGAACGCCACTGCGGCATCTTTTGCGGGTATTTCGTTGCCCCGAACTTTGATGGGCGTTGCGATGTTGTCCGGCGCATTGGCTGGGCTGGCCGGGTCGGTTGAGGTGTTGGGCGTGACCGCTGGCGTAACCACCACGATGTCCCCCGGGTTCGGGTATGCAGGGATTGTCGTCGCAATGCTGGCGGCCCTGCACCCGGCGGGCGTGGTGGCTGCTGCGGTCTTTGTCGCGACTGTCTTTGTCGGGGCGGATGCCATGAGCCGTGCAACCGGCGTACCCAGCTTTATCGCTGATGTTGTCGTAGCGTTGTGCCTGCTCACCATGGTGGTTGCCCTCATGTTCACAACCTACAGGGTGCGCAGATGATGGAAGCGATCGATCTGCTGCTGAATACCAGCCTCTGGGCTGCCGTGCTTCGTATCGCGACCCCTTTGATATTCGGGGTTCTGGGTGCACTTTTGTGTGAGCGATCTGGCGTGCTAAACCTCGGGATCGAGGGGATTATGACCATGGGCGCCATGGTGGGGTGGCTCACTGTCTATATGGGGGGCGATCTGTGGACGGGTTTGCTGGTTGCAGCGCTCAGCGGTGGGATGATGGGCCTGTTGCATGCCATGCTTACTGTGCCGCTTGGCCTGTCGCAGCACGTGTCCGGGCTTGGCATCACTCTGTTTGCTTCTTCGCTGTCCTATTACCTGTACCGGCTGATCGTGGTGGTGGGTGACCTTCCCCCGACGATCGAACCGTTTCGCCCCCTCGACATCCCGATCTTGTCCGATATCCCCGGCCTTGGCCCGATCCTGTTTTCACAGACCGTTCCGACCTATCTGGCATTGTTGTCTGTTGTGGTGATGGCTTACGTGCTGGCGCGTACGCCGCTGGGGCTGGCCATTCGTATGACCGGCGAGAACCCTCACGCGGTTGAGGCGCAGGGACTTAACCCGCTGCGTATACGCATCGGGGCTGTTGTGGCCGGATCGGCGCTGATGGCCGTTGGTGGGGCATTCCTGACGACAGCGGCTTTCAACAGTTTCTTTCCTGAAATGGTTCAGGGCCGGGGATGGATCTGCATCGCCCTTGTCGTCTTTGCCTCTTGGCGACCGGGCAAGGCATTGCTTGGTGCGCTTCTTTTTGCCTTCTTCGATGCGTATCAGCTGCGGCTGCAAACCGTGGTCGAGGGTGTCCCTTACCAGTTGTTCTTGATGGCGCCTTACTTTCTGTCGATCGGGGCCCTTGTCCTGGTTGCGCGGCGCGCGCAGGTTCCAGAGGCACTTATGGTTCCCTATCGTCGCGGCGAACGCTAGCCGCACGGACATGGCTGGTTCAAACCGTCGGCACATGCGCGATTGATCATGCTGGTCAATCTGTGTCCGGCGAGGCATATCATTGGGTCAGCCCGCGATGCCCGCCAGCCACCTGGTTTCAATTCCTGTAAAAGAGGTGATTGGCCTGCTGTCGTGACCATGGTCGACACAATCGCGATCCAAAGTCCGGGTCGCATGTGACCCCGAGTCTGCACGCTGCTGCCACATCTCATGTCACATTGAGAGGGCGCCATGAAAGTGTATTCCGACATAGAAGGTATGGGATTTTCCGCCATGCGGATGCTGATGCTGAACGAAGCTGCTGAACACGAGCTGCCAGTGCTGCAAGAGGAGGCAAACCAGCTTAGAATCCAGTCGGACTATGGCGTATTCGGCATCGCCCGGCGTGATCGAAACGGGTTCAGGCTGGAGGTCGAGGCAGACGGGGTGAGCAATCTGCACGTCCTACGCGACAGTCTGGTTGCGCATATTTCTCATGTCCAACCGGATGTGGCGGCGCAAATCGCGTGGTCCGACACTGTTCAGAGCGGGTTGAGACCGCCAAATTTTCAGTTCGCTGAAATCAAGACGACAACGCGGCTGTGTGCGTCGTTTCAACGCGTGACGCTGACCCTTTCAAAGCCGGATGGTTTTGGTGACCACGTCATTCATTTTCGGTTTGTCTTGCCCCGCTTGGATGACAGCGCACCTGAATGGCCGACGCTGGCGTCCAATGGGTCGACGCGTTGGCCAGCGGGTGCCAAGGCGCTTCACCGCCCGGTCTACACCGCGCGCGCGCACCGTGGGGACGAGATTGACGTTGATGTCTTCGTGCACGCGGGTGGACGGACATCGGAGTGGGCCGTTGCTGCGGCCCCAGGCACGTCCGTTGCGCTGGTCGGGCCAGGCGGAGGTGGGATTCTGGACGCATGTCGGGTTGTTCTGGCTGGTGACGAAACCGCATACCCGGCCGTATCGCGCATCATTGATGGTCTTCCCGAGGGCGCGCAGGGCAGGGTGATCCTGCTGAACCATTCAGGTCAGCGCGATTACCCAATCCCGTGCCATGACGGGCTGACGGTTGATTGGGTTGAGCCGCCTGACTTTGTCAGCACCGTATCGGCCGCCGCGTCAGACTGTGCTGACGGATATCTGTGGATCGCGGCGGAGGCCGGACATATCAATGCGCTTCGGACCAGTGATCAGATTTTGCGTCACCCGAAATCACAGCGCTATGTCTCGGCCTATTGGAAACGTAAGTAATCCGTGTCGCAGGCCGGGTCATGGGGATGGATGTGGCGGCGTTCCTGTGTCGTGCAAGATGTTGGCCACATGCGCCAGCGCTAGGTTGCTTGGGTAAAGGGCGTTTTTATGGTGTGGAGCCGCAAGTGCCGAATAAAGGCGCGGGCGATGGCAGGTGTTGGTTTGTGATCTGATGTTACGAAGTATGTGCGGTACTCGATTGGAGAGGCGAATTCGCGGAATATGACGTTGTCAGAGCGGTATTGTGCCACCGGGAATGGGTTGACGATGGTCACGCCGAGACCCGTTTGTGCCAGATCCACGGCTGCGAAGGATGTTGACACTTCGGCGACGATTTTGGGAACGCTGCGGTGGTTGGTCAGAACCTTTTCCAGCTGCGCCCTTCGGGAGTGACGGTGGCTGAGAGCGATCAGGGGATGTCCGTGCAGATTTTCGGGCTTGATGACGTCGAACCGGGCAAGATCGTGATCCTTTGGCATCGCGCATGCGGCTTCCGAATGCCGGTACGGTGTGAGCTTTACCCCCTCGCGGGTGAGATCCACGCCAGACAGGCCGAGGTCTGATCGGTCTTCCTGTATTCGTCTTATGACATCCTCGGACGACACCACCTCGAGGCTGACGAAGAAATGGGGGTTTGCGCGCAAGAAACTTGCGACATGTCCGACAAGAAAACGGTGTGCAAAGGTGGGAGGCGCAGTCAGGCGCAGTGTCTCCTGCGCAGGTTCGGTGGGGCCGTCAATGCGATCAAGCGCTTCAAAGAGGGGGTCCAGCCGCCTGTTCAGTTGCGCCGCCTCTGTTGTGGGCCGCAAACGGCCACCATCCCGTTCGAACAGGATGCGACCAAGACGGGCCTCGAGGCTGGCAATGGATCGGCTGACCGCTGACTGGGACAGGCCCAACCGCACCGCTGCCTGCGACGTGGTTCCGCTTTCCATCAATGCGCGGAGCGCTTCATACTCAGGAAGGCTGTGCCAAGTTCGTCCAGCCATGGGGCCCTCTTCATTAACATCATCAGTCTATGATGTTTATTCATACTTTGACATCTGGTCTATGAGGTTTTGTGGAATAAGATGCTCGGGTTGGCATAGCCTGGGATCCCGACCATTGAGACACGCAAACGGCCCGACCATCTTCGATGGGCACAATGATGTGCTTCTGAAACTCTATCGATCTGGTCAGGCATCGGCTGCAGAACGTTTCTTGAACGGTGATGAAGGCGCGATCGATCTGCCCTCAGCGAAGTCTGGAGGACTGGGCGGTGGTTTCTTCGCCGTTTTCGTTCCGTCCCCTATGGACGCAGACGACAAGTTCGCGGAGATGACCAAAGACACCTACGACCTCGCGTTGCCGGATGCGATAAACTGGGAGGATGCATTTCCGATTGTCATGTCCCAGGCCGCGATCCTGTTCGATCTGGAGAAACAGGGCGGGCTGTGTGTGTGCCGCACCGCCAACGAGATCAGGAGCTGCCTGAACGCCGGAAAGATCGCAGCCATTTTTCACATTGAAGGGGCCGAAGCGATTGATCCGGATCTGAACACGCTTGAAGTGCTGTATCGAGCCGGGTTGCGATCCTTGGGGCCTGTTTGGAGCCGGGACACCATCTTTGGTCATGGTGTTCCTTTTCGATACCCCAGCACGCCTGACATTGGACCCGGCCTTACGGATCACGGATTGCGTCTTGTCAAACGGTGCAACGATCTGGGCATCATGATAGACCTGTCGCACCTTAACGAGGCAGGTTTTTGGGATGTGGCCCGCTATTCCACCAAACCTTTGGTGGCGACACATTCAAACGTGCACGCCATCTGTCCGCATTCCCGAAACCTGACAGACAAACAACTTGAGGCAATTGCCGAAAGCGATGGTATGGTGGGTTTGAATTTTGCGGCAGCGTTCCTGCGCCCGGATGGCAAGATGCTGTCCGACGTGCCGCTGGAATTGATGATCCGTCACCTCGACCATTTGATTGAGAGTCTTGGCGAAGATCGTGTTGGGTTTGGATCTGATTACGACGGAGCGGTTGTTCCGGAAGTGCTCAAATCCAGTGCTGATCTGCCGAAATTGAGAGCAGCCATGCAGCGACATGGCTACGATGACGATTTGATGACGAAGCTCTGCCATGGAAACTGGCTAAGAGTGCTTGAGAGAACCTGGGGATCATAATCCAGGCGAAACAAAAAACCATTTAGACAACAGAGGAAGATATCACATGAATACTTTTGCGAAATTGCTTACGGGCGTCGCGATTGGCGTTGCCGTCAGCGTCACCTCATTCTCGGCCGTGGCCGAGACACCGGCGAACATGCTGGTGATCGCGCATCGGATTGACGATGTCACCACGATTGATCCTGCTGAAAGCTTTGAATTCGCGGGCTCTGATATCAGCAGAAACATTTATAGCCGCCTTGTCAGCCTGGACCCAAATGATCTGGCTGCAGGGTACAAACCGGACCTGGCCGAAAGCTGGGAGGTCTCGGAAGACGGCAAAACCATCACCTTCACGATGCGGGAAGGGGTGACATTTCATTCCGGCAACCCGGTGACTGCCGAAGATGCCGCCTTTTCGCTGCAGCGCGCTGTTATTTTGAACAAGACACCAGCGTTCATTCTGACCCAGTTTGGGTTTACCGCGGAAAACGCGACCGAGACGATCCGTGCAGACGGCAACAAGCTGATGATCACGACGGACAAGCGGTATGCGACGTCTTTCGTGCTCAACTGCCTGACCGCCACAATTGGGGCAATCGTTGATAAGCAAACCGTCATGGCGAACGAAGTCGACGGCGATATGGGCAATGAGTGGCTCAAGACGAACTCGGCCGGTTCGGGGCCATACAAGCTTGATGGCTGGAAGCCCAATGAGAGCGTTACCATGTCGTCCAACCCGGACTATTACGGCGGTGCACCAGCGATGGAACGCGTCATTGTGCGCCACGTGCTGGAGAGCGCGTCGCAACGGCTTTTGCTGGAGCGCGGTGATGTCGATATTGCCCGCAATCTTAATCCTGAAGACATCGCGGGTGCGTCCAAAGCCGACGGCGTAAAGATCGAAGACGAGCTGAAGGGTCGTCTGATGTACCTCGCGCTGAACCAGAAGCACCCCGAGTTGTCCAAACCCGAAGTGCGGCAGGCGTTCAAATACCTTATCGACTATGAAGGCATGCGCGACAGTTTCCTGAAGGGCCAGTACACGATCCATCAGAACTTCCTGCCGGCGACCTATCTGGGTGCATCTGAGGAGAACCCGTTCTCTTACAACATCGAAAAAGCCAAGGAACTTTTGGCGGCTGCCGGGGTCGAAAACCTCGAAGTGGAAATTGGCGTGCGTGAAGCACAGGAACGGATCGAGATTGGCCAGAGTTTCCAGAATGCTGCCGCGCAGGCTGGCATCAAGGTGAACATCACCGTCGGCACCGCCAAGCAGATCCTGGCACGGTATCGGGCGCGTGAACTTGATGTGTATCTGGGTGCCTGGGGACCGGACTATCCTGATCCGCAAACCAACGCGGGTACATTTGCGTACAACCCTGACAATTCTGACGCGGCACAGGCCACAGGTCTTCTGGCTTGGCGGAACAGCTGGGACACTGGCGGGCTAACCGAAAAGGTTGAGGCGGCCGTGGTCGAAAATGACCGTGATGCGCGCGTCCAGATGTACCAGGACATTCAGGCCGAGTTCCGGGAGACGTCGCCATTCGTCATCATGTTCCAGCAGATCGAGCAATCGGCTGTGCGTGACAACGTAATGGACTGGTCCACCGGTCAGGCCGTGACGTCTGCAGCCTATTGGCAGGTCACAAAGTAAATGGCCCTCACAGAGGACGGTGGGAAGGGGCGCGCGCGCGTGTCCCTTCCTCCATGGATCAAGACAACCGCCCTGACGCTTGGCTCGATTGCGGTGACGATGCTCGGGCTATTGTTCGTTACTTTCATCATCGGTCGCGTGATGCCGATCGATCCGGTGCTTGCCATTGTCGGCGAACGCGCATCGCAGTCGACCTATGACGCCGTTTTCCTCGAGCTTGGGCTCGACAAACCGCTGGTTGTACAGTTCGGCTACTACATCTGGGACGTGCTGCATCTGGATTTCGGCACCTCCCTTCTGAACGCTAGACCGGTGTCCGAGGATATCGCTCGTGTTTTCCCGGCGACGCTTGAGCTGGCGACCCTGGGTATCTTCATCGGGATCGTCATTGGCGTTCCGCTTGGTGTCGTTGCGGCGGCGCGCAAGGGGTCTTGGATCGATCAGGTGGCCCGTGTGTTGGCGTTGGTCGGTTATTCGATGCCGATTTTCTGGCTTGGCCTGATGGGGCTTCTGGTCTTTTACGGTATCCTCGGCTGGGTTGGCGGCCCGGGGCGCGTCGGCATTTTCTATGTGGATGTCGTGCCGAGTGTCACAGGTTTGATCCTTGTCGATGCTGCACTGGACGGCAATTGGGACGTTTTCAAGGATGCGTTCAGCCACATCATCTTGCCTGCCTCGCTCTTGGGGTATTTTTCGTTGGCGTACATCAGCCGGATGACCCGGTCCTTCATGCTGGAACAGCTGAGCGCTGAATACATCACCACCGCACGGGTCAAGGGCATGTCCGAGTGGGATGTCATCTGGAAGCACGCGTTTAAGAACATCCGCGTGCAGTTGATCACGGTGATTGCGCTTAGCTATGCGAACCTGCTTGAAGGGTCGGTTTTGACGGAAATCATTTTCTCGTGGCCCGGCATTGGCAGCTATATCACCACTGCCTTGTTGAGCGCCGATATGAATGCCGTGCTTGGGGGAACCGTTGTTGTCGGGTTGATCTTCATTCTTCTCAATATTTTCTCCGACTTGCTTTACAAGATTTTTGATCCGAGGGCGAAATAGATGGCGGAACAGACACTTCGCGCCTGGCTTCTGACGGATACGCCTACCTCGCGCCGCCATGCAAAACTGTCCGCATTGTATCAGGGCTGGCTTGCGTTCCGCGCGAACACCATGGCCATGATAGGGCTGGGTATTCTGTTGGCATTGGTCCTGATCGCGGCCGCAGCACCGCTGCTGGCGCCGCATGATCCGTATGTGCAGGACCTTGGTAACAGGCTCGCGCCTTTGGGGTCCGAAGGACACATTCTTGGCACTGACAGCCTGGGCCGAGATATTTTGTCCCGACTGATCTACGGTGCGCGGATCACCCTTTATATCGTGGCTTTGGTGGCCATGATTGCCCCCATCGTCGGTCTCTTGGTGGGGACCGTTTCGGGCTATGTTGGTGGCTGGGTTGATATTGTCCTGATGCGGATTACGGACATTTTCCTAGCCTTCCCGCGGCTGGTGCTTGCGTTGGCTTTCGTGGCTGCACTGGGGGCGGGGATTGAGAATGCGGTGATTGCAATCTCTTTGACCGCATGGCCTCCCTATGCACGTATCGCGCGGGCGGAGACGCTGACCATCCGGTCGTCTGACTACATATCGGCGATCAAACTGCAAGGCGCCGGTGGCCTGCGGATCATCACCAAGCACATTTGGCCGCTTTGTGTGTCGTCGCTCATTGTGCGCGTGACGCTGGATATGGCGGGTATCATCCTTGCGGCTGCGGGTCTTGGCTTTTTGGGCCTTGGTGCACAACCGCCCAGCCCTGAATGGGGTGCTATGATTTCGGAGGGGCGTCGCTTCATTCTCGACCACTGGTGGGTTGCTACCATGCCGGGGCTGGCGATCTTTACCGTGTCGCTTGCGTTCAACCTACTTGGTGACGGGTTGCGCGACGTGCTTGATCCGAAGGCAGGTGAATGATGGATACCCTTCTCGATGTAGAAAACCTGTGGGTCAGGTTCCCGACCCGCCAAGGCGTCTTCGATGCCGTGCGAGGTGTTTCTTTCACGCTCGGTCGCGAACGGCTTGGTATTGTAGGTGAGAGCGGATCCGGCAAGTCCATGACCGGACGCGCCATCCTGAGGCTCATTCGTTCACCGGGTATCGTTGAAGCGGATCATATCAAGCTGGATGGCGTGGATCTGTTGCAAAAATCCGAAAAGGAAATGCGGGAGGTGCGCGGAGAGCGCATTTCTATGGTCATGCAGGACCCCAAATTCTCATTGAACCCGGTGATGACGATTGGTGATCAGATCATCGAAGCATACCGATTGCACAACAAGGCGTCAAAGTCCGAGGCGTGGGGTAAGGCGCTTGAAATGTTGGAAGCGGTGTCGATCCGCAATCCCGAACGTGTGATGCGTGCCTATCCACACGAGATGTCGGGCGGTATGGGGCAGCGGATCATGATCGCGATGATGCTGATCCCCAACCCTGAAATCCTCATCGCGGATGAGCCTACCTCGGCGCTGGACGTGTCCGTTCAACGGCAGGTGCTCGACATCATGGACAAGCTGGTCAAGGAACGGGGGATGGGCCTGATCTTTATCAGCCATGACCTGAATCTGGTGGCCGATTTCTGCGACAGGGTGCTGATCATGTATGCGGGGCGGATCGTAGAGGTTTGCGATGCTGACAAGCTGCATGATGCACAGCACCCCTATACGCGCGGTTTGCTGAACTCGCTGCCGCGGCTGGACGCGCCCCGTGCACGGCTTGATGTTCTGTCACGAGACCCTGAATGGTCCGAAGCCCCCAGTGTGAGTGGCCGCATATGAGCATGTTGGAAATTGAAGGTCTGAACGTCTGGTTCGGGCGCGACCGGGATCGGGTGGATGCGGTCAAACAGGCCAGTTTCAATGTCGGGGCCGGGGAAAGCTTTGGTCTTGTTGGAGAGAGTGGATCAGGCAAGTCCACGATCCTGCGCGCGATCACCGGGCTTGCACCAACTTGGTCGGGCAGGATTGCGGTGGGGGGGATGGCCATTGGTCGGAGCCGCCCCAAGCAGTTCTACAAAAAAGTCCAGATGGTCTTTCAGGACCCATATGCCTCGCTTCACCCGCGCCATTCCGTCGATGCGGTTCTGGGTGAAACCCTGCATCTTCATGGCTTCAACGACATAGATGCCCGTGTGGTGAAGCTGCTCGATGATGTTGGGTTGGGGCAGAAATTCCGCTTTCGCTATCCCCATCAATTGTCGGGCGGTCAGCGGCAGCGTGTTGCAATAGCCCGTGCCCTGGCGCCAGAACCCGAGCTTTTGCTTTTGGATGAACCAACCTCGGCGCTGGACGTGTCCGTTCAGGCCGAGATTCTGAATCTTCTTGCCGATCTGCGGCAGGAACATGGGCTGACGTACCTGATGGTGTCCCATGACCTGAGTGTCGTGGGCCACATGTGCGACCGGCTTGCCGTGATGAAGGACGGCGAGATTGTCGAGATCATGGATGTTGCCGCCTTGCGTGCCATGCAGGCGACCCATCCCTATTCGCAGCATTTACTTCAGGCCTCGGTTTGAGGCGCACTCCAGAAACGGGGGACTACATGTACCATTTCAGAAAAGTCTTGTTTGCAGGTGTTTCGGCCAGCGCGCTGGCCATTATGCCACTTTATGCGGACACACCAGACAACATCCTTGTCGTGGCACAGAACATCGATGACATCGTCACCATCGATCCGGCGTCCGCGTACGAGTTCAGTTCGGGCGAGTATGTCGCCAACACATATGACACGCTTGTGCGATACGATGCTGCAGACACCACGGTTCTTGCGCCAGCTCTGGCAACGGACTGGCAGATTGATGCACAGAACAAAACCGTCACCTTTACGCTGCGCGAAGGTGTGGCCTTCCATTCGGGTAACCCGTTACGGGCAGAAGATGTGGTCGGGTCGTGGAAGCGCGTGGTCACGCTTGAAAAGGCGCCATCCTTTATCCTGACCCAACTGGGCTGGACGCCTGACAACATCGAACAGATGGTCACGGCAAATGGCGATACGGTGACTGTGCGCTATGATGGCGATTTTGCACCGTCCTTTGTTCTGAATGTTCTGGCCGCACGGCCCGCGTCCATTGTGGACATGGAAACCGTGATGGCAAATGAGGTTGATGGCGACATGGGCCATGCCTGGATGAACAAGAATTCTGCCGGGACCGGCCCTTTCAGCCTCGGAACCTACCGGCCTGCGGATATCCTCTCGCTTGATGCCAACCCTGATTACTACCAGGGCGGACCCGCGATGGATCGTGTCGTTATTCAGCACAACCCCGAAGGGGCAACCCAACGCCTGCAACTTGAGGCGGGCGATATCGACATGGCCAAGAACCTGGATCCGGGACAGATCGCCGGCCTTGAGGGTGCCGATGGCGTCCGCGTGGAAACTTACCCGCAGGCCGCTGTGCACTGGGTGTCGTTCAACCAGAAAACCGAAAGCCTAACCGATCCGGCGGTTTGGGAAGCAGCGCGCTACCTTGTGGACTATGAGGGTATGGCCGACGGGATGCTTAAAGGGCAGATGAAGGTCCATCAGGCCTTCTGGCCAGACGGCTTTCCCGGCGCGCTGACAGACACTCCGTTCATCTACAATCCTGAGAAGGCCAAGCAAATCCTTGCGGATGCCGGGGTGGAAACGCCGATCAATGTGACGATGGATGTGATTTCGGCGCCGACCTTTGTCGAGATGGCGCAAGCGTTGCAGGCGTCTTTTGCCGAAGGGGGCATCAACCTTGAGATCGTGGCAGGGACCGGCGCGCAAGTAATTACAAAGTATCGTGCACGCACCCATGAGGCGATGATGCTGTACTGGGGCCCAGATTTCATGGACCCGCATTCGAACGCCAAGGCGTTTGCGTATAATGCCGACAACTCGGATGACAAATATGCTTCGACGACGACCTGGCGCAATGCGTGGATGCCACCGGCAGAGATGAACGAGAAAACCATGGCTGCCCTGGCCGAACAAGACGCAGACAAACGTCTGGATATGTATCTGGAGTTGCAGGCGGAAACGCAGGCCGAAGCACCGTTTGTGATCATGTTCCAGGCCATCAAGCAGGTTGCAATGCGCGATAACGTCGACGGGTTCGTGAATGGGGCGACGTCCGACTACGTGTTTTACCGGCTTGTTGAAAAGGAATGAGCAGCGCAGCGTCGCCTGATGCATTCTTTGCCGATTTGCACAAGGACGTCGGTGGGCACTTGTTCACCGTCACGGTCCTTGACCACGGGGCCGGACTTGCGCAGCGCATTTATACCTCACACCCCGAGACCTACCCGGTCTCGGGCACCAAGCCGATGTCACAAGGTGCATGGACCGACATGGTCATCGATCGTGGTGAGACATTTGTCGCCAACACGGTTGCCGGGTTTGCCATCTACTTTGCAGACTACGCACTAATCGAAAGCCTTGGGTGCCAGTCCGCGCTGAATGTCCCGATCACTGATGGCCGTGTCATTGGGACTGTCAACATTTTAGACCGGGAACACTATTTTTCGCCGGATGAGGTAGAGCGTTGCCAGTCGACCATTCTGTCTCGGCGAGATGAACTGGTCGCTGCTCTTCACCGCTTCATCAAATGATTTGCAAATGCAGGTTCAGCGCAATTCCAATCAATATGAAGCCTCCAATCCAGGCCATGCGTTCGCGCATGGCCCTTTGCCGGTTGATGACCTTGGTCATGGTGCCCCCCATATAAGCCACGACCAGGTCGGATGGGATCGCCGTCAAAGGCACTAGTATGCCAAGGACCAGAAGCTGGATTTGCACACTGGCATGTGGCGCATGAATGTCACCGGCATTGATAAAGGGCGGAAGAAAGAGTGCAAAGAACAGGACGGTTTTTGGGTTCAGAACCTCAACAATCACACCTTGCCATATGATTGCGCCAAGTGGTTTCGTTCGGACCTTCTCAACATCGAATGTGACCTGCGATTCAGCCTTGGCGCTGCGGATCATGTCGACGCCAAGCCAAATCAGGTAAGCAGATCCGACATACCGCAGGATTGTCACCAGCCAATCGGACGTTTGAAACACGGTTGCCAGTCCCAACGCGGTGGCGACGGCCAGAACGATACCTCCTAGGCACAGGCCGAGCGCCGAGGCGAGGCCGGCCAACCGGTTCTGACCAACAGTCCGCGACAGTACATAAAGCATTGAAGGGCCAGGTGTTGCGCTGAGGGTCAGCCCCGCCAGCGCCACGGCGATCATCGCGTCAAAACTTGGCATCGTTTACTGTTTACTCCCGTTCATACGGTTCTCAAATGGGTTCTTGATTGCGGCTGACCCGTCCATTGCTTTGTCCGTGACGAGGTTTCGCAAATAGGGAAAGTCCCTTACCAGCATCCGTTCCAGATGGGCACCGGCTTGGAATGGGGCGTACCGGCACTGTTCACCCTGTCCAACGAGTTCGGGGAAAGGACGGATGACCGTGTCGTGGTTCGCGGCGACGAAATAGGGCATCGAGAACCGTTCGGGACTGATGTTCAGCACCCTGTGCGGTGTGGAACGGAGTAGGCCGTTTGTCCACGCTTCGAGCATGTCGCCGATGTTCACAACGAATACACGTGGATCGACGGGCACATCGATCCAGCGGTCATCTGAGTTCATGACCTGTAGTCCTGCATTTCTGGTGTGCAGCAGTGTCAGGCATTCGTAGTCAGTGTGCGCACCCATATTGACTGACTTTGTGTCGATCTCATTGCTTTGCCGCACATAGTGCAGCAATCGAAGTTGGGACACGGGTTTGGTCATGTGATCTGTCATCGTCCCTGGGGACAATCCCAGATGCAGTTCGAGCGATGCGCAGATGAGGCGGCCAAGCGCAGAAATCTGCCTGTAATACTCTGATATCGTGCCCTTGAAGCCTGTGACGCGAGGCCAGACATTGGGCCCGAGCAAGCGGTTTCCATCCAGGTAGTCCGGGTCATCAGCAGGCAAATCCAGACCAAGATCGAATGCTTCGTAACTGCGGTTCATCTCGTCCGGGTAGTCGCCTTTTTCCGTGAATGGCACATACCCTCGGTGATTTGTGCTTAGCCCGATGTAGTAGCGACGCTTTACCCGATCTGGCAGAGCAAAGAACTGTTCCGACATCTGATAGGCGCGTTCGATCAGCGACAGGTCGATCCCGTGGCCCACGATCCTGAAAAAACCAATGTCACGGGCTGCAAGGCCAATGTTATCCGCGATTTGTACGCGCTCTTCGCTGTCTAAGGAGGTCAATCCTTCTACATTGATGAGCGGCAAGGAATTGAACGTGCCGGAAAACTCTTTGGCCTCTTCGGCGATCGATGCACGCAAATGCAAAACCCTTATTGGTTATCTGAGGATGTCATGTTCCCTCCGTCCGTCGAACCCGTGGGAAAGTAGAGTTCAAAGGTCGAACCTTCTCCAACCTTGCTGCGCACTGCGACGGTGCCACCGGATTGCCGCATGACCCCAAGCACCATGGACAGGCCCAATCCGGTGCCTTCGCCAACGGCTTTCGTTGTGAAAAACGGGTCAAAGATTTGCGGCAAGCGTTCTGCGGAAATACCTTCTCCGTGATCTGTAACGCTCAATCGAACATAGCGCCCCGGTGGCAGTTCAGACGGGAAATGCCGCCCCTCTGGCAACGTGTGGAAAACGTTTTCAGTCGTGATCCTGATCGTGCCCCCGTTTGGCATTGCATCGATGCCGTTCAAGACAAGATTGAAAAGCATGTTCTCCATCGCCAAGGGGTCGACGAACACAGACCACAGGTTTCGATCAAGATTGGTCTCGACATGCTCTGCGAGCGATCTTTCGAAATTCTCGCAGAAAGCCGAAAGAAGCGTGTTCAGATTCAGGGTTTTTGGAACCAAGCGCGTTCTTTGCGCAAAGGCCAGCATATCCTGGATCAACTTTGCACCACGGCCTGATGCTGTCTTTATGGTTTTCAGTGTGTCGTCGCTGTTTGGTCCGGATGCATCGAGTTCCAAAAGCTCTATGTTCCCGGAGACAACAGTCAGCAAGTTGTTGAATTCATGTGCAAACCGACCGGTTAGCCACCCGATCGCATCCAGTTTGCGCGTTTCGAAAAGTTTGGCTTCCAGTGCTTTTCTGTTGCGGGTTTCCGACGTCAGTTGCGAATGGGCTGACACGAGGTCTTCGTAGCGTTTCTGGGACCTTCGGGATTCCTCCAGAAGTTCGAGCTTTGCGCTTGTCATTGCAGCAACTGTGCTCAGTATCTCCAACTCTGGTTCGCCGAATACGGCAATGTCCGGATGTTCGCTGTCGATCACACCGACGACGTTGCCTGCAGACGTCAGCGGGACGCAGATTTCTGAGCGTGCGGGTTGCGTGTCGGCGATGTAGTTTTCGTCCTCGACCAGGTCGTCCACAATGATGGGCTTGCCACTTTGAGCGACCTGGCCGGTTATGCCGCGCCCAAATGGAATGACCAACGGGTTGACGATATTTCGGCCAAAGGGGTTCTTTTCCCCCCATGCAGCGACCTGTGTTAAGTCGGTTTGCGCCTCGTTACTCAGGTAGATCACGCAATCGATGAACCCCAGCTTTCCAACCACGTTCTGGGCAACGTACCAAATCAAGTCTTCGACGCTTGGGATCGACATAAGATCGACCGCAAACGTGTTTAGCGTCCGAAGCATTTGTGTTTCGCTGGCCCCGTTTCGCTGACCAAGATTCGTTGGTACCGGCTGAAGCATGACTTCAATCCTTGAACTTGTTAATTGAACTACTTTAGGTTGATTTCGACTTTGGATTCAATTTTTTTGTGTATTTGCAGGGTAAGCCGTTTCTTCAGTTCTTTGTGAAATTGGTAATTTGGTTCCTCGTCAAATCTTGTCCGATGCATTTTGCGCTATTGAGAGCCGGGCAACCGGGACCAGAACAGGTCGTTCACTACGGTAAGATCATTTGATTTCGGTGTGATGGACGAGTGTGAACCACCGTCTTTGAGGGGCTTTGAATGTTGCCCTGCCGGATGCTCGGTTTGGTTCCCGTCGTCTGTGTCCGCACGCAAACTGACTTGAGAAAACACCTGGTTCAATCATCGTCGATGTGGACATCATCTATTGGTTGGTCCGCCCGAACATGACTAACCTGACGGTATGACATCTGCACGACCGACGACACTCTCCACCGTTTCTTACCAGTTTGTCAGTGATTGGTTGGACGCATTGCGCCAGCTTTGCTCGGATGCGCAATTGGCTTCGCTTCTTGAGCGGTCGCACCTTTCTATCAGCCCCGGTTACACGAATGATAGGATCACCCTCGACCAGATTGTGAGCCTGTACCAATTGGCTGCTGTCGAAACTGGGGACGAAATGATGGGGCTTTGGAGCCGTCCGGTCCGACCACGTGCATTACAGCACCTTTTGACGTCTGTGCGCGAAGCCACGACCCTGTCGTCGGCGCTGTACAGGTTTTCGACATTCTGGAATCTGCTGCTGGACGATTATGAAATGCACCTCGCAGAAACAGATGATGTTTTGACATTGGCCTTGCATCCTCGTGGCGACGCCAAGGTACAAAGGTTCGGTCACATGTTGATCCTCAAGTTGGCCCACGGCCTGGTGTCCTGGATGGCTGGACATGAAGTCCCAGTAAAACATGTTGGATTTGCGTTTGCGCGCCCGGAATTCGACCAGGACTATGCAATCATATTCCCGGCGCAGGTGTCGTTTGCCATGCCAGTAACGTCACTTACCTTCGACACAGAAAAAATTGGTCGAGTGCAAGTGCGCGACAGAGCTGATCTTGACGATTTCTTGCAGAATGCGCCGCGTGACTGGATTTTTACGAGATCGCGGGAACACACCCAGTCGCTACGTGTGCGCACCTATCTCAGTCGCACGGGCTGGGACAAAGCCAGCCTGGCAAATGCTGCGGACGCCATGAACATGACACCGCGTACTCTCATTCGGAGATTGGAGGCGGACGGCACGTCCTTTCAATCCATCAAGGATGGGCTGCGCCGTGACATCGCCATTCGAAGTTTGCGCGCGGGGCAAAAGTCGATCGAGGAGATCGCGCAGGATGTCGGCTTCTCATCTGCGGCAAATTTCCATCGCGCTTTTCAGCGATGGACAGGGAACACGCCACGCAGCTACCGCCGTCCACGTAATTGATACGTGTCATTTGTCACTTTTCGATAGGATCTTGTCATCGCAGGAGATGGCGTATCGATGATTTGTGATCATATTTCCCCTGTAAACAGCGTGTTCAGTATCTACCGGCGTCATGGATCACTTTGAGGTCGATGGGCGGATATGGCGTTTTGCGATAATTTTCATTCCACAAGGAAACTGCCGTGACGGATAAGCTTGCAACCATTCTGACAGCCGCACAGGACCATGCTGAACAAGTGATCTTGCCCAGTGTGGATAAGTGGAACGCTGGGAAAACATGGCCGCGCGACGCGTCGGACAAGGCCGGGGCTGTTGGCCTGACTGGCCTCTATGCACCGGAGGAGCATGGTGGCCAGGGCTTGCCCTTGTCGGAAGGAATCCAGGTTTACGAGCAATTGGGGGTTGGTGATGGCGCATATGCGTTTGCCTTGTCCATGCACAATATCTGCACCTTTGCCGGATGCAGCTTTGGCACGGAAGCCTTCAAGCAACGGTGGGCTCGTGATCTTACGTCTGGTCGCAAGCTTGCGAACTTTGCATTGACTGAACCGCAGTCGGGTTCCGACCCCATGCAAATGTATACCCGCGCCATGATAAATGATGATGGAACATGGACAATCAATGGGTCCAAAGCGTGGGTCAGCCTTGCGACGGAAGCTGACGTTTATTTTACCGTCGTTAAAACAAGTGACGTACCAGGTCACAAGGACATGGCGATGATTGCAATCCCGGCTGATGCGCCTGGTATCAGCTTTGGTCCGCTTTATGATACGCCATCCTACAATTTTCTGCCGATGTCAGAGATGTATCTCGACAATGTGGTTGTTAGCGAAGACAACATCATCCTGCCTGTTGGTCAGGGTCTACAGGGGTCCCTTATGGCCATCGACATCGCACGCGTTTCCATTGCGTCAGGGTGTTGCGGCCTGATGCAATCCGCTCTTGATACGGCGCTGTCGTACTCCAAGAACCGCAAGATGTTTGGGGGCAAGAACCTGGATCTGGATGGTATCCAGTGGATGTTGGGTGAGGTCGCGACCGATCTTGAAGCGTCGAGGCTTCTCTATCGCAAGGCGGCAGAAGCGCTAGGGTCAGAGGATGGCCCCTTGATGGCCGCCCATGCCAAGCGATTTGTTCCGGATGCGGCGGTGAAGGCCGCCAATACGTGTACGCAAGTCCTCGGGGGCATGGGGTTGCTGCAACCATATGGTTTGGACCGCCTGTCTCGTTTGGCTCAGATGCTGCGTATCGTCGACGGTACGACAGAAATCAGCCGCGTGGTGATTGGGCGGGCGTTGCAAAAGCGCGCGGCAACAATGCCGGACCTTCCCGTGCCTAAAGGCTTTGGGGAAGCGGCGGGAAACGCTGATGAGATCGCGGCGGAGTAACCGCGCCCAGGCAAGCGCCCAAATGGTATGAAAAGCGGCAAACCGATTGCGGGCAAGCAATCGGTTTGCCGTAGTTGAGAGCTTGGTGTCTTTTTTCACGCACGGCGTTTGGCCAGCTCTGAAAGTCCAGTTCTTTGCGGAACGCGGCGACAGGTTACGAATGCATGCGTGCCACACCTGTCTATGCGCGTGCAGTCTGGTTCTCGGGCCAAATGGACTAAGCCGACGAGTGCAGGCTGAGCGGCAGCCTTTTTAAACGCATTGTTCCGCTCACGAAAGTTTTCACGTAACAATGTTTGTTGCGTGTCTTGTTCAGGTCCGCTACCTGCAAGGTGCTTTTCTCTGGGTTCAAAAAGATGTCGGCGCAACCCACCCGCAACCTCGGACAAACAAGCCTGCGTGGCAAGCGCCGTTCGGGCGATCCCATGCGTACATATGATGCGCTTCCAGCGCCTTTGAGATTGTGGCTTTCGCAGGCGGTTCTGCCCTGGTCTCCGATATCGGCACGTCGCATCTGGAATAAGTCGCACGCCAAAGGGCAAAGCGTAGAGGAAACCCTGTCTTCGCTGTCGCGTGCCGAAGCGCGCATGCTGGCGCGCGACAAACGCGCGCCCCTGAAATTTCAAGCCTGAAGGAACGAAAAGATGTCCATCATGACCAGATTTGTCTTTGCCGCTCTTGTGATGTTGGTGCAGGCATTGCCGACATCGGCGCAGCAGGGCAGTCTGACCATATCCGTCACATATGGTCCCAATGCCGAGGTGCCGGACCCCCGGGCGGAGTACAATGGTTGGATGTCGAACCAGACCGGAGTGACCGAAACCTTGATGGGGATCGACTATGACCTGAAACTGTACCCGCGTTTGGCCGAGCAGGTCGAGCAGGCATCGCCGACAACATGGCGTGTCACGTTGCGGGACGGTGTGACGTTCCACGACGGTTCGGATCTGACCGCACAAACGGTGATTGACGCGATAACGGCTATTTCGGATGAAACGCACGCTGGGCACAATGCCAGGGTCGAGAACTTGCTTGATTTGGCAGGCATGTCAGCGGACGGAGAACGGGTGGTGGTGTTCGAGACCAATGTCCCGAATGCGGCCTTCCCTTGGACTTTGTCTGAACCGGGTATCGCGATCATGGGTCAGCCGTCGGAGGCATTTCCCATCAATGCGACCGGTCCATTTGTGTTTGCCGAAGCTATCCCAAACCAATTGTACCGGGTCGAGGCGAACCCAAACTATCGGCTTGGGGCGCCGGGACTGGAGGAAGTGCGCGTGGTTGTGGCCGGTGACCCGGCAACGGCTGCTCTGGCCTTTGAAGCGGGTGAGATCGATATGGTCATCAATTACCCGGAAACCGATTTTGAAAGAATTCAAAGCACCGGTGCGCTTGGTTTTTCTGAATCCACGGCTCGCCTCTACTTCTATACTGTGAATGCAGCCAGCGGGCCGATGGCGAACCCGCTTGTGCGTCGCGCCGTTTCACTGGCCATTGATCGACAAGGCATCGTGGATGCCGTGCTCTCTGGTGTTGGTGGTGCGCCTGCCGGAACTGTGTTTCCTGACGGAAAAGGATGGGCTGCAGATATCCCCGCTTTCTACGATCCGGCGAAAGCCGAAGAGCTTTTGGCCGAAGCTGGTGCGGTCAAAGAGGGGGGCCAGTGGATGCTGGACGGCGAACCGCTTGAGATCGACATCGTCACATACTCTTCTCGCGCAGCCCTTTCTCCAACTGCCGAACTGACCCAGGCATTTCTTTCGGCCATCGGGATTTCATCCAGCGTCAAGGTCGGAGAGTGGGGCGCAAGCAGTGATGCCATCGCGGATGGGGCAGCGGACTTGTTCCTGCAGGCATGGGTGACCACTCCGCAGGGGGATCCTGGCGCAGTGCTCGAAACGCTGTTGAAAACTGGAGGGTCTTCGAATCCAGGGAAATACACGAACCCTGAATTGGACAAGTTGCTCGACGATGGTCGACTGACCTTCGAACATGAAAAGCGTGAGGCGATTTATCGCGAGGCGCAACACATCATTGCGGTAGATGCGGCTATGATACCGGTGTTCCACGTTAATCAGATCAACGTTTCCAAACCGGGTTTGTCCGGCTACGCCGTGCATCCAACCGAAACGTACTGGATTACGCACGAAACGACGTTTGTTGAATGACGCTGTCGGCGCATGGTCTGAGCGTTGTTCGCGCGGGGCAGGCCATTCTTTATCCGACATCGGTATGTGTATCACCTCGAGACAGGATCGGATTGGTTGGTGCGTCCGGGTCGGGAAAGTCAACGCTCGGGCACGCTCTTGTTGATGACTTGAGGATGCAGGGGCATGTGGTTGCATATGTCCCTCAAAGCCCGGACGAAGCACTGGATCCGCTGTGGAGCATGGCGTTTCACTGGCGTGAGGCGGAAAAAGCGTTGGGTTTGCGGCCAGGCGCTGCCGACCGGAAAACTCTGTTCTCAGCGTTGAAGATTGAAGGCGGAGACCTGCGCAAAAGACCTTGGGCCTGGAGCCGTGGGATGCAGCAAAGGTTCGTCATAGCCATGGCGCTTATGGGACGACCCAACCTCGTCGTTCTCGATGAACCCACATCGGCGCTGGATCCTGTGGTCGCAGCCGCGACCATGCAGTTGTTGGATCACTGTCTTCGAGAGAGCGACACGGCAATGATCCTTATCACGCATGACCTGGGATTAGCTGCCCGTCATGTGTCACAATTGATGGTCATGGATGGCGGCCGGATCGTAGAACAAGCGTCGACCGAAGACGTGCTTGAACACCCCAAGGCGCCGGCTTCTAAAGCATTGTCGGCCCATCGCAATTGGCTGGCCTTGCCATGCTGAAGGTTGACCATGTGTCGGTCAAAAGGGGCGCTTCTGTCGCGCTCAAGGATGTATCATTTTCGTTGGCTGCCGGAAAAACTCTGGCTGTTGTTGGTGAAAGCGGTGCCGGCAAATCCACGCTGATCTCGGCGATCCTGGGACTCTTGAAGCCTGCCCAAGGTTCGATCACTTGGGCGGGCGCGCCGGTCCGGCTCTGCCGACCAGCTTTGGTGATGCAAGAACCCCGCTCTGCCTTCAATCCAACGCTGCCGCTCCGCCACTCCGTTTTTGAAGCTGTCAAAGCCAGAAAGCTGCATGTAGGAGACGCGCGCTTGGACCGCTTGTGTAAGGGCCTCGAGCTGGAAAGGGACCTTTTGGACCGGCGCCCGGCAGCAGTCTCGATTGGACAAGCGCAGCGCGTGGGCATTCTCAGAGCATTGATTGCCGCGCCGTCGCTTGTTCTTTTCGACGAACCGCTGTCAGCCTTGGATGCCGTGACCCAAAAGCACACGGCGAAATTGATTGCGCAGTTGCAGAAAGAAGAGGGGTTTGCCGCTTTGATAGTGACGCATGACTTGGGTTATGCGGTGGCCCATGCCGATGAAATTGCTGTTCTGAAATCCGGTCAGATCGAAGAGGTTTCCACGCCGCAGGATTTTGCGGTGGCGCCCAAATCCGCGTATTGCCGCGTGCTGCGAGATGCGGCAATTGCGTTGGGCGCTTTGGAGCCCGCGGAATGATCTCAAGTGTTTTCGATCTTGTTTTGCGCGCATTGATCGTTCTCGCGGGTACGGCGTTGGCCACGTTCGCATTGTTATGGCATGCTCCTGGCGATCCCGCACTGTCCATTGCCCTGGCACGATTTGATACCTTGGTGACAGATGAGGTGATCGAAATGGTGCGGGAGGAAGCCGGGCTCAATATCGGGTTTTGGCCTGCATTCCGTGCGTGGATTGGTCCTCTTCTTTGGTTTGATTTCGGGAATTCATCGGTCACCGGGCGGGAGGTTTTGCCGGACCTGCTGGTGGCGGTCTCTTATACGTTTCCGCTTGCTTTTGCCGGTCTCGCATTTGGGGTGGCGGTTGCGTTGCTGTTGGCATTTGTTGCCACAAAACGGCCGGGTGGTTGGATGGATCGCGTCGCCGTTGGCGTGGCATCGCTTGGCGCGGCAATTCCCGCTTACTGGCTCGGCCTCTTGCTCATTCTTCTTTTTGCCGTGCATCTTGCGTGGTTGCCGGCAATGGGGGCTCGGACGCCAGCCCATGCGATTTTGCCGGCTTTGACCCTTGGTCTGGGTGTCGCGGCATCCCTCACGCGCATTATCCGCTCTAGTATTCTCGAAGCTCGCGCGCAGCCATTTTTGCCCGCGATCCGGCGTCGAGGTGTCCCATCAAGCGCAATTGGTCGGGATCATGTGGCCCCGCATGCTGCGGTCCCGGTCATCACCCTTGTTGGTCTCGAAATGGCCTTCCTCCTTGAAGGGGCGGTGATGGTCGAGATTATCTTTGGACGTCCCGGTTTAGGCACCTTCTTGGTAACCGCGATTGAAGCGCGTGACTTCCCACAAGTACAGGCGGTGGTTGTTCTGACTGCGCTGCTTTTTGTCACTATCAATCTAGTCATTGATGTCATCTACCGGGTTATTGATCCACGTATCGGGGGACAGGATGCGTAGCGTTCTCGTACTTGCCGGAGGTGTGGGGCTCATCGTGGTGTTTGGGCCTGTTTTCGCCCCCTACGAGCCGACAATGATCAATATTCCGAACCGACTTAGCCCACCCAGTGGAGACTACTGGCTCGGGACGGACGCGCTTGGACGAGATATCCTCTCTCGTCTGCTGCATGGCGCGCGTTGGTCCTTGGGGCTGGCCTTGTTGATTTCGCTCATTGGTCTGTGCGTCGGCACGGTCATTGGCCTTGCCGCCGCGCTTGGTGGTCGGTTGGCCGATTGGATTGTAATGCGCACGACCGATACATTCCTTGCTTTCCCTGATCTGGTGGCTGCAGTTGTTATCGCCGGACTCTTGGGTGCCGGCACATGGAGTCTGATCTTCGCACTCACCGTTACAGGGTGGATGCGATACGCGCGGGTCGCCAGGGGCATTGGACTGTCGTTGCGTACCCGCGGTTATGTGATCCAAGCCAGGCTTGCTGGCGTGTCGCCGTGGGCAATTGCCCGCTGGCATTATCTGCCATCACTTGTGCCTTCGCTCACCGTAGTTTGGACCGGAATGTTCGCGCGCGCCATTTTGGGCATTTCTGCTCTCGGGTTCCTTGGCTTTGGCGTTCAGCCTCCGATGCCGGAATGGGGAACGATGCTGCTGGACGCCCGCCTGCATATGCGTTCGACACCGTTGCAAATGATCTGGCCCGGTTTGGCTGTGGTGATCAGTGTACTTGCCATCAATCTGGCGGGGGACACGCTTAGAGATGCACTCGCCGAGAAGCATACCGACCGTTAGGCGCCATGTCCGACATGCGCCCTTGCACCAAAGAGATGTTCTCACACGTAGAAGGTGTCAGTGTTCAGCCGCCGCGAGGTGAAGATCGTTGAATCTGCTCCGTTTGCTGGCGGTTGATCTCAGATGTCATCTGCCAAGGCAAACCACCGTCTCAGGCATCGGCAGGGCAGAAATTCGTCAGTTGCTTCAAGTAGAGACATTGGTTGCCTTGAGCGCCCGGCATTGATGCAATTGGCTGGGCGTTTCGGATGATCGACGCAAGACTTCCGTCAACGTAGTAGACCGTTGGGCGATTATCTCATAGCGTGGCAGCAGAGTGGCAAAATAATGCAGACTCGCGAAAGGGCCAGGCCACTCTCAAGAAACAGATCATAAGTGCTCACAGAATAGGGACAGCCTCATGAAGTTAGTTATCGGCCTAGATGGGCAAAGCTCGGGGGATAAAGCCCTCGCTTTTGCCAAAGACCTTGCAGCCAAAACGACTGATTGCGAGTTGATCATCGTCTACGTCATCGAATGGTCTCCGTTTTCATTTCAGACGGCAGAGGAAAACGCGGAACGACACAAGCGGCGAGAAGAAGAGATTGCAGTCGCGTCAGAGCGGGTTGTCAATCCTGCTGTGGAAACGTTGACCAAAGCCGGATTGTCGGCGCGGGCCATTGTACGGCACGGGGACGTGGCTGATACCATCGATGACATTGCGCACCAAGAGGGGGCCAGCCAGATCATCGTGGCCCGCAGCAGTGCCGGCGGATTGACTTCGCGTATTTTCGGTAGCTCGACCGCCAATCTGGTGATGAACGCCCGCGTTCCCGTCACCGTTGTCGCATAAGGAATAGTTGAAATGAGAAAGATTTACTCGACATTTGTGACACTGTTGGCGTTCCTTGCCATCACTCTGCCTGCACAGGCTCAAGATGCCGCGCAATCATTGGATGCACGTGTGAATGAGGCCTTTGCCACATTCACTGGCCCGTTCGTGAGCTTCATCTTTGCGCCGATCCCGGGCACTTCATTTCCGTGGATCGTGATGTGGCTTGTGATTGGTGCAACAGTGTTCACGATCTATTTTGCAGCCGTTCAGTTCCGGTTTTTTGGGCACGCTATTGGCTTGGTCAAGGGTGACTATTCCGATCCGAACGATGCTGGCGAAGTCAGCCATTTCCAGGCGCTGGCAACTGCCCTTTCGGGGACGGTTGGGCTTGGGAACATCGCCGGTGTTGCAGTGGCCGTTGGGATTGGCGGACCGGGGGCAACTTTCTGGATGATCCTTGCAGGCCTATTGGGTATGGCGTCCAAATTCACTGAATGTACGCTGGGCGTGAAGTACCGCAACGAATACCCGGATGGGACCGTATCCGGTGGTCCGATGTACTACATCTCCAAGGGGTTCGACGAACTGGGTTTGCCTGGCGGCAAGATACTCGCCGTGCTGTTTTCGGTATTCTGTATTCTGGGTGCCTTTGGCGGCGGCAACATGTTCCAGGCCAACCAGGCGCACGCACAGATCACTCAAATCACGGGTGACTTCCCGGGGTGGATCACGGGCCTTGTCTTTGCAGCTGTTGTTTTTGCAGTCATCGTAGGCGGGATCAAATCCATCGCGAAAGTGACAGAGAAAGTCGTGCCGTTTATGGGCATCATGTATGTCGGCGCAGCGCTGGTGGTTCTGATTGTCAATTTCGACATGATCGGATGGGCGTTCGGCCAGATCTTTGCCGGTGCCTTTACAGGGCTGGGAGTCGCGGGCGGTTTTGTTGGCGCGCTGATCCAGGGCTTCAAGCGCGCCGCGTTCTCGAACGAGGCGGGTGTGGGGTCTGCGGCGATTGCGCACTCGGCTGTCAAAACCAAGGAACCGATCACTGAAGGGTTCGTGTCCTTGCTTGAGCCGCTTATCGACACAGTTGTCATCTGTACGATGACGGCCCTGGTGATCATCATTTCGCAGCAGTTGATCGTCGATCAGGCGACCGGCAATTACATGCTGAACGAAGCCGGCAGTGCAATCGCCACTGTTGATGGCAATTCGGGCGTCGCACTGACATCCGCAGCTTTTGGGTCAGCCATCGGTTGGTTCCCGTTCGTTCTGGCAATTGCGGTGATCCTGTTTGCCTTCTCGACCATGATCTCCTGGTCCTACTACGGGCTGAAGGCGTGGACGTATCTGTTTGGTGAAGGAAAGACGACAGAATTGGTGTTCAAGCTGATCTTCTGCGTCTTTATCGTGATCGGCGCGGCAGCCAGCCTTGGCCCTGTGATCGACTTCTCGGATGCGGCCATCTTTGCGATGGCGGTGGTCAATATCTTCTGCCTCTATTTCCTGATGAAAGTGGTCCGGGCAGAGTTGAACTCTTACAGTGATCGCCTGAAGTCGGGCGAGATCAAGAAGTTCGTGCACTAAGGCGAGCTTGCAATGGGGCAGGGGCCGCTCGGATGCAAGCGGCCCCTTTCTCTGTCATCGACACGTGGGGCATTTCCCAATGGTGACCGCGGCTAAGTGCTGGCGCGGTATTGAGATGGCGTCACGCCCAGTTCGCGCTTGAATGCTGTGTAGAAAGACGAACGGGAGTTGAAGCCGACACCGTAGGCGATGGTCAGAATGGTTGCATTGCTCGTGCGCAACCTGTCGGCTGCATCCCGAATGCGCCAGCGGTTCACATAATCAAAAAATCGTTCCCCCAGTTTCTCGTTGAGGGCTTGAGATGCGTAGTGGGTCGTCACCCCAATCCGCCCTGCCAAATCCCACAAAGACAGATCCGGTTCGAGGTACAGTTTCTGCTCGCCCATCAGCGCTTCGATTTTGCTGGCAATCCTGTCAAGGCGCACGTCATTCAGCCCGGATTTGCCATATTTTCGAAGAGGCGTCGTCTCGTCAACCTTTGCGATTTTATTGGGAGATGGCAGCACGATACCTGGACGTTGTCGCGTCCCCCAAAGCGCGATGCTCCACATCAGGACGTAGTGCACAACGATTGCTGGTTGCAGCGAGTCAAAGGTTTCGGCGCTTGGGACCCCCAATTCGAACAAAGACGCGACAATTGAGATCAGATTGAAGGCCCAGAACACAAGTACTGCGGCCGCAAGCCACCATGCCCATGCAATTTCCCGTTCCTCTGTACTGGCGAACAAGTCTTTCAGGCGGCGTCGGTATTGTCTGAGCCGCTTAAGGATCAGGACGGCGTAGATCGGGAGCAGGCTATAGAAAAGGACTGTGGAAAGGTACAACCCAATAAGCGCCAGTGTTTGCCAAACAACTTGGTTCTCTGCACCCGGCTGCAGCCCTTCCTGCAGGGAGCGAGGTAAGAGTAGGATGTAAATGTACACTATGCCGGCAAATCCACCGGGAAGACTGTGCCAAAGCCAGCGCGGGCGCGTGGGCTCCCGCGTAGGATCATCCGTCAACCGAATGACATACAGCCAGAGCAGCAGTGGCTGCACCATTGTCAGGGGGACCTCGATCAATTCAAGGGCTATGTGCAGAAACGTCGGGTCCGCATCGCCGCGAAGTGCGCTGGCGGGCAGGCTCAACAACTGGAATGCGTTGGCCCAAAAGAACAGTGCCAGTGGTAGGCGAACGTAACGATGGTTGTCGGGCAATAGCAAAACATGTCCGCAGAATGCTGAGAGGACCAGTAATCCGGTTCCGGCAGCCAGGCGCAGGGT
>NZ_BMWT01000007.1 GCF_014651375.1 Tateyamaria omphalii | reverse complement strand
TTAGGGTGCAGCAAATCCCGGCTGGCTGTGACCGCTCACGTTTTTTTTCAGACCCGGACGCTGCGCGAGACCTTGGTCATCGGTTTCAGTTGAGGGATGGTGTGTTCACGGTGCTCACATGTTCCCGGTTGGCGCCTCGCAAGGGGCATGCTGACCTTTTTCAGGCGTTGCGACTGTCCAAACTTCGCGCTGATTGGATCATTGCAGGTGGAGGGTCATGGCGCAATGGCGCGCGGTTATGGCGAGACACATGGTCGCTTTGGTCGGGTCCCCGATTGCGGGTGCGGAGGGTCGGGCATGTCGATGACCGAACCCTGCGCGGTCTGTTCCACCGCGCTGATGTTTTTGCGCTGACACCGATTGAGCGGATGCAGGGAACACGATTGGATTCCGAAGGGTATGGTCTTGTTTATCTTGAGGCTAACGCTTGTGGGTGTCCTGCCCTGGCCACGCGAAGCGGTGGCTGTGCGGATGCGGTTCTGGACGGTGTCACAGGTTACTTGGCCGAACCGGGTGACCCTGTTTCGATCGCCGGGGCGCTGCAGCGTTTTGCCGCTGCGCCTGACGCCGGTGTCGCCATGGGAGCGGCCGGGCAGGCACGCGTAGATGCATTTGATGGATGGCGTGCAGCCACTGCCGCAGTGAGAAATCACTTGGCCAAGATTGTTGACGCCCCAGCCCTGCGGATGGCCAGCAATGTTTAGTCTGTCACTTTCTGACAAGGCGGATCTTGATCCGCATGTCTGGCTGGACCCAAGCGTTCAGCCCGTTTCGCGAACCAAGTGGTTCAAGTCGATCCTGACAGGGCGCAAGGCCTTGCCGCCGCAGCTTCGCCTTGTTGTCGACCATTCCATTCTGAGTGGGTGCGGTACGGCGCTGTTTGTCAAAAACAGCAAGGCCGGCTGCACCAGCCTGGCGCGCTTTGCCTACGCTTACCAGTGTGGGCGGGATTGCCCGACCTCCATACATGGCGAGGACAAGATATTGCGGCAGGGGCCGCGCCATGCCGCAGCCATTCATCGCGCCCTTGACGATCCTTCGGTCATGCGGATTTCGCTCGTGCGACACCCGGCCTCGCGATTGGTGAGCGCGTTTCGCGATTTCGTGCTGGATGCTCGCAACTACGCCACTGTGCACCACCGTCCGGGCCTCGCTGCGTTTGGTCTGAACCCGCGGCAGTCGGCCGAGCGGAATTTTGATGTGTTTCTCGACTATGTCGGCGCGTCGCTTCGATTGGACCCGTTGGCCACTGATCGGCACTTGCGACGACAATCCGACAATCTTTGCGCGTCTGTGATGTCCTATCGACTGATCGGTCGTATCGAAGCCATTGATGGTTTCGAGGACGATTTGAGGGAGCTGTTCGGTATCGCGGGCGATGATCCGCGTGGGTGTTTTCCGCGCTCCAACGAATCCAGCCAAAGCCATACGATCAATCGAGCTCAGCTTCGGAAGATCGAAGACCTCTATGCCGAGGATATGGAAAGGTTTGGGTACTGATGCGGGCTGATGGCGACGATGGCACGCATCCGACTTACGTCGTCGGTTCGGGCTGGTGGTGTACCGATGATGAGGAAAAAGAGAATCCGCACCGCAAGATACTTGGAGCTGATACAATCAGGGGCGCGGAGTTTTTTCGGTTATGGCTTTCCGCAATTGATCGCTGCGCCCGGCCGCAGCGCGTTGTCGTTGTTGATTCCGATGCGCCCGTGAAACCTGATCCAGATTTATGTGCGCGTGTTGATTGGATCGAGCTGCCGTTCAATGCGCGCCATGCGACGGCCCATCAAGGTCGTTGGTCGGGCTGGACCCGCTCGGTTATGATGTCTGCGCAATACGCATTGGCCAGTGATGCGGACTACTTTGTATATGTTGAGCAAGATTGTCTTGTGTCCGGGCCGGGCGTCATCGAGCAGTGTATTGCCGCGATGAATGGCAGGTATATGTTTGGTGATGGCGCTGGGACGCCGCAACCTATTCAACAATCCTTCTTCTTGCTGCGCGGGGATGGAATTTCCGAGTTCTTGAACAACATCGCGCGCATACGCCGCCCGGATTCCGAAGTGACCCCGGAGTGGAAGTTTTGTTTTGCGACGAAACGTTGGCTCTCTTCCTTGGCAAGTTTTTCACCTTGCATTGCGCGGGCCGTCTTTCGTGTGTTCTTCCCCAATGGCAGAGGGGCTTTCGACAGGGTGCCGTTTGGTTACGGACGGAGCCGGCCCGTCGATATGAGCGATGAATTCTTTTATTTTCAACATGGTACGGCGAAGGAGCTCGACGCGTACAAAGCATCTATCAGGATGATGGCAGGCCCTTGGAAGGCGTGTGAAGATGATAGAACGGTCATGTAGGCGCGACAAAGACGGGAACGTATTTCTGCTGGGCGTTGGCGCGCAGAAGGCAGGAACCACATGGTTGTATCACTACTTGCGAACCGCGCCCGGAACTTTTTTGGACGACACAAAAGAGTGGCATCACTGGGATGCCCTGCATCTACCCGAGGCCAAGCATTTCGACTTGAGAGAGCGGCGCGCGGATTACATTCCCGAAGCCCTCGATTTGTTTCGCAGGGCAACTGGACGACAGCGCAAACACTTTTTTCTATCTCGTGACTTCCAGCGAAATCCCGAACGGTATTTTGATTATTTTGCCGCACAGTTGGATCGGTCAGATGTCCATTTGACCGGTGACCTGACGCCCTCTTATGCGGGGTTGCCCCATCACGTTCTGGCGCAGATCCGGGATGGATTTGCGGCGCGCGGTATTGCTGTGAAAGTCATCTTTTTGATGCGCGATCCGGTGTCGCGGTGCCTGTCTGCGGCGCGCATGTATCGTCGGCTGGGTCGTAATATCGAAGGGTATGACGCGAGATTGCCGGAAACCATGGCGCTGGATGCATTTCTGACGTCTCCTGATGCTGCCTTGCGTACGCGCTATGATCGAACCGATCGTCGCCTGCGTTCCGTTTTTGCCGACGATATGCTGTATGTTGGATTGTATGAGACTATGTTTCGGGAAGAAGAGCTGCGTCGCCTTGGCGATTTCTGCAACGTTCCCTTTCGGCCGGAGTTTGTGAAGCACCGGTTCAATGCGTCCGTGCCAAGTCAAGGATCGGCACAGGAATTGACCGGTCTGGATCGAACTCCATTTTCCATGGTCTACGCCTATTGCCGTGATGCCTATCCGGAAACGCGCCATGTCTGGACTTGATTTTCCCGGGGTGTGAAATCTGGCGGCATGTGATGCGGGCTAAGAACGTGCGTGCAACTTGGCAGGTATTGGCGCTGCTTGCCGTTTCCGGATCAGGTGGGTGGGCGGTTTGCGCATTATATTGTGGTGCAAACCGCCGTGCGTGGATAATGTTGTGGTATGACATACCAACCAACCGCGATGCAGTCCCACCTTGGTACTCAGCCGACCCAACCCAGCTGGATCATTTCTGCGCGTGCTGAAACGGCTGAAGATCTTGCGTTCATTTCAGGTGCCGCGCTTTGTCATCTGCATCTTGTGTTGGGCGGCGAGGACGTTCCCCAAGCCTTGTTGAGGCAACGGTTGGCGTTACGAGCCGCGGAGGTCTGCGTCAGAGATCAAGGCCGCCCGGAACGGGCTGCGGACCTCCGCGATGCGGTCGCGTTTCTTGATCCGGGGGCCAGTCCCGGCCCGGCGGGTGAGGTCGCCTTGTCGTGGCGGCGGGCGGTTGAGAGGCCGGTGTCCGTCAAGGCGCTGCATCGGGCGTTGCCGGGGGTGGATCCAGAGCAGATTGCGGCGTGGCTGGACGGGCACAGCCCAAATGACGGGACATACATGCGGACCATGAATTTTGCGGGGCCGGTTCTGCGAGCGGCCTGTGTGCTGCGGGCCGTTCTTGAGAGTAGACCGCGAGATCACACTGCCGCAGTGGTTCTGGCTGATGCCGCCCTGTCGCATGCGCTTGGTTGGTCACTTCCTGTTCCACTTCTTGCGCTTGGTCTGACACGCAGTGACGTGAAGAAGACCGACGATGAGTTGCGGTTGGCTTGTCACAGGGCGATTGCAACGGCAGCAGCGGCAGCGTCCCAAGAGGCGATTGATCTGACGCGGCGTGTTGTGCGGTTACGGACAGTTGCACCCAAGTTGCGTGCCAAGGGGGCGGAGGATGCTTTGACCATGTTCCTGACCCGTGATGCAGTCGCGCCAACAACGCTGACCGTGCTTCGGTCAGGCCGCGCCGCCCGTCGGTTTTGCGACCGGCTGGTTGCACTGGGCGTTGTGCGGGAATTGACCGGGCGCGAGACCTTTCGCCTTTACGGGGTCTGATTTGAATGAAGGACCATGGCACCCCCGATCTGGATCGCGACCTGAAGGATTTGCCACCGGATTTGCGTTGGCGTGAATGGATGCGGCGGATCGAGGCGGTGTTGTTTGCTAGCGCATCGCCGGTGCCGCTCGAGGATTTACAGCGTGTCGTCGGGCAGGGGGCTTCTGTAGAGTTGCTTGTCGAGGACCTTGCAGTTGATCTGGAAGGGCGCGCGTTCGAAGTTGCGACGGTTGCCGGTGGTTGGTTATTGCGGACCCGGCCTGCCTATGCGCCCGCGATCTTGGCGGCTGCAGACGTTGGTGGTCAGGATCTGGATTTGCGGGAATTCGATGTCGCCGTCCTTGCAGCCATCGCCTATCACCAGCCGATCGACCGCGAAGGTCTTAAGGATATCTTCGGCAAGGAGATCAGTCGCGACCTGATCGGGCGCTTACATGCCCGTGGGTTGATAGGAGCAGGACCACGCTCACCCAGGCGGGGCGCGCCATATACTTTTGTGACAACCCAACAGTTCCTTGTGGCATTCGATTTGGGCTCACTTCAGGATTTGCCGGATCGGGAGCAGCTTGAGGATGCGGGGATCATAAGTGATCGATGATCGACGTTGATGTGAATCCAGAGCAAAGATCGGTTTCGAATATTTCGATTGTTGCGAATATTTCGAATTTGGGTTATGTTAGATACCAATCGTAATTGAGAACCGGAGCGCAAAATGAGTGCCCTCAGGAAAGAGGCATTTAGTGATCGACTGCCTGATGAGGTTGAGATCAAGAATGCTGAACAGCTCAGAACCATTGTCGCGGCCCATATGAGGCAAGGCGCGCCGACCACTTTGTCGCTCGCGCAGGAAGGGGGAGATGTTCAGAATGTGACCCTGTCGCCTGCGCTTGCGGAATCGCTGCTTGAGGTCTTGCGCTTTGTGTCGAGTGGGCGTGGGTTTCGCATGATCCCGGTAGGGTCTGAGTTGACGACGCAACAGGCGGCCGATCTGCTGAACGTGTCGCGGCCCTTTCTTGTGAAACTTCTTGAAGAAGGCGAGATTCCCTACACCAAGACCGGCCGGCACCGGCGTGTGCGCGCAGAGGATCTGTTTGCTTACAAGGAAAAGCGCGATGCGATGCGATCAGATGCGTTGGGTGACCTTGCCCGAATGGATGCCGAAGACGGGCTTGTATGAACGGCCATGCTGACCGCTTCACGGCGTTGATTGATGCTTGTGTGCTGGGCGGTGCCTTGCGCCGGAACATGCTGCTCAGTTTGGCCGAGGCCGGCCTGTTTCGGCCCCGGTGGAGTGCGCGCATCCTATTGGAAACACAAAAGGCGATTTCACAGATCACCAAGGGTGCCACGGATGGGTCCAGGCAACGGTTGGCGATCGAGGCTGCGTTCCCGGAGGCATTGGTGACGGGCTACGAGGTGTTCGAAAGCAAACTTGAGCTGCCCGATCCCGATGACAATCACGTCTTGGCCGCTGCGATTTCAACCTCGGCGTCGGTGATCGTGACGGACAATCTGGCGGATTTCCCGGCGGAGGTGCTGGCACCCCATGCCATTGACGCGATTTCGGCGGACGACTTCATTGCGGACACGATCGAGCTTGATCCTTCGGAGGCAATCCTGTCCTTGCGGCGCATGCGCGCGCGGTTTGAAAACCCGGCTATCGACGTACCAGCCCTTATCCACAAGTCGGAGGCGCAGGGACTGCTTCAGGTGGCCACGCTCATGAGCCAATACAAGGCGTTTTTGTAAGGGGTCAAGGACGCGCCACGCGCGCGAGACTGCCGACGTGTTGCGATCCGATGGCCCGGTTCGGTGCAATTTGAGTGTTCCTAACCTTCCAATTGCAGATCCGTCGCGCATCTCAAGGATTTCTCGTTTCCGACCGTCTCCTTCCGGTTCTGAATGGTGATCGCCAGACCTGTGTGTCTGGTGTTTGAATCGTTCAAGACACGCTCAAATCCGACCATCAGTTTCGAAACTTGAGACACATGAATGGCGGAGAGGACATCGCAATGTATCCATCTGAAACGCAAGCCAAACTCGACGCGCTGCTCAGGTCTGTTGTCACAGGAAACGAGCGTGTGCCCGGTGTGATTGCAATGGTCACAGATGCGGATGGTATTATCTATTCAGGTGCGGCTGGTGATCGTACGCTGGGCGATGGCGCCATGACCGAAAACACGATCATTGCCAACTTTTCGACGACAAAAGCCATTACTGCAACGGCTGCGTTGCAATGTGTTGAGGACGGGTTGCTTGATTTGGATGCCCCAGCGGGCGCGTATCTGCCCGAAATTGACGACATTCAGGTCATCAATGGGTTCGATGCGGATGGCGCCCCGCAACTGCGCCCTCCGAACAGCAGGATCACGACGCGGCAATTGCTGCTGCATACGGCCGGGTTCGGATATACCTTCTTTGACGAAACCTATCAGCGGCTAGAAACGGAACACGGGCAGATCGCGCCCGTGACATGTACAAAGGCGTCCCTCAATTCACCTCTTCTTTTCGATCCGGGGCAGCGCTGGTTTTACGGGATTTCAATTGATTGGGTCGGGCAGGTCATAGAGGCATTGCGAGGCAAGCGGCTTGGTGACGTGATGGCCGAGCGGATTTTTGAACCCCTTGGAATGACGGACACAGCCTTTGCCAGAAACGACGATCAGATGCGCCGAACCGCAACAATCCACGCCCGGAACGCGGATGGTTCTCTCACTCCGATGACTGGGTTCGGACTACCGCAAGAACCCGAAGTGGATATGGGCGGTCACGGGCTGTATGGCACTGTGCCGGATTACATGAGGTTCATTCGGATGTGGCTCAATGACGGGCGCGGCGCACATGGAAACGTCTTGAAAGCGGAAACCGTCGAGGTGGCCTGCCGTGGCGGGCTGGATAAGGGGATGGACGTTGTCGGTTTCACGTCCACGGATCCAACACTGACAAATGATATTGAGTTCTTTCCCGGTCTCAAGAAGGACTGGGCACTCAGCTTCATGGTGAATTCCGAGCCTGCCCCGACTGGTCGGTCCGCGGGAAGTCTGGCCTGGGCGGGCCTTGCGAACTGCTTCTACTGGATTGACAGGCAGTCGGGGCTTGGTGGCTACTGGGTTACACAGATTCTGCCCTTTGGCGATGCGGTATCGTTTGGGCGCTATCTTGATTGGGAAACAGCTGTTTACGATGGCTTTGGCGCGCAAGCGATGGACGAGGCCCGGACTGGTTAAGACTGAGGGGATCAGTGGTTGGCCATATCCCAACCAATCGAATGGCAGGCCTTGCCACAATGGGTGCCGGGCGAGACACTGCGCAGCAGTGAAGGTCTGAACTGGCAGGGTGTCGGTTTGCGGTCCTACCGCTTCAAAGGACAGTGCGTCCAGGTGCCAGAACTGCGCGACTTCATGTTGGCCTCCAACGACGGGACGCCGCTGCCCTTGCGGCGCAATGTTGGTGGCGGCTGGCAAGACGCGGTTTTGGATCGTGGCGCCACGGCACTGCTGTCCGCTGCAAGCGCGTCGGAATGGGATTGGAACCAAACCGCGAATGTGACGCATCTCTACCTGTCCAACGACATGGTGCAGTCGATTGCCGAGGAAGTCACCGATGGCAAGGACGGAGCGCCGCGGCTGAGGGATGTCATTTGTTCCACGGACCCTTTTGTCCGACAGGTGATCCAAACTCTCGCTGACGAGGTGACGAACGGTGGTGAAAACGGTGCGCTCTATGTCGACGCGATGGCCCGTTCGTTGCTGCATTACGTGCTGGTTATGTTCAGGTCTGACACTGTATTCGAGAAACCGCCGGACGGACTGCTGAGCCCGCCGATGCGACGCCACATTACGGATTTCATAGAATGCCATTTGACGGTGACACTGACATTGGAGGACATGGCGCGTGAGGTGGGGCTGCCTGCGTGGGGGTTTGCCAGGCGTTTCAAAAAGTCCTTTGGTGCGCCACCCTATGCCTATGTGCAGAACCGCCGGATTGAAAAAGCGTCGACCTTGCTGAGGCACACGTCGCTATCGATCAGTGACATTGCGGTCTTGTGCGGATTCTCGGATCAGGCGCATCTGACCCGGCTTTTCCGACGCGCGTTTGACATACCACCCGGAGAATTCAGGCGGCAATCAACGCTCTAGTGTCAGCGATCAGGCCAACGTCTGGGGTGAACAAAGGTGCCGCTGAACGTGTCAGCGTCTTTGAAAAGACCGGTCAGCGGAAGGGAGTGAACACCCGTGCGTGAAATCAGAAACCGAGTGTCAAACACGGCGCTTGTGTCGCTTTCAACACGCCATCGCCCAGTACTTTCCCAGATGTGGGCCGCGGCACTGTTTGTCTTGAATGATCCGGATGGGTGCGCCGTTTTGGCGGTGACCATTTCATGGCGCTGCGCGACCCACCTGTTTTCCCTGATTCAATTCAGCCAGCTCTGGACAGCCGTCGCGACGCGCAGCAGACGCGCGTCTTGCCCGGGTTTCCCGACGAGCTGTGCACCAACCGGCATACCGTTGCTGTCATGTCCAATGGGAAGCGTCACAACGGGCCAACCCAGGGCGGTCAAGGGCAGGGTGAAGCGGGTGAGCGCGTCAAAATATCCAAGTCGGCCGGTCGCCGTTTCGAATTCTGTGTCGTAGGTGCGAACGCCGTTCTGATCCGTCACCGGGTTGATATGTCGGAATGCGCAGACACCGGTCACGGGCAGCAGCAGCGCGTCGATGTCTGACCATGTTTTCAGGGCTTCGGCTCGCAGACTCAGCAAAGCATCGACATTCCCTTTGTAGCGCTTTGCGTCGCGTTTGTACCCGGTGTGGACATACGCAACAAAGCCCGGTGATGTTTTGCGCGCGCGTTGGTCGCGGCGCATGAGCCAGCGAATGATCCACGGCACAAGGGCGCCAGTTTCATGTCCAATGATTTCGCCGGAAAGCCTATAGACTTCGCTGTCGAAGAGGGCGGACATCGGGGTTTGGACAATGGATACTGGCAGCGCCTGTAAAGCTGAACCAAGGCTTTGCCACATGTCCAATGTGTCTTGGTCACAAGGTGAATTCTGATGCGGCGACCAAAGCGCTATTTTTGGCGATCCAGACAGGGGTTCCCGCGCCAACGTATCCGAACTCAACAGACGGTTGATGTAGTCGATGTCTGCCGCGGTCCGTGCCGTCAAACCGATCCGCGCGAAATGATCCAGTTTACTTTTACCGGGCAGCAAACCGTCATTGGGCCAATGGTTTTCGGTAGGTGTGTAGGACGTGACACCACACCAGCCCGCCGGAATGCGCAGCGATCCCCCAAGATCTGCGCCAATGTCGAGCAGGCTCATCCCGCACGCGACCGCGGCGGCGCCGCCCCCTGTGCTGCCGCCCGTGGTAAAGTCCGGATTGTGCGGATTGCACGTGGCGCCGCGCCGTGCATTGAACGTCTGGAAGTCCATTGCATTGGGCGGCAAGGCTGTCTTGCCTGTGACCACCGCACCAAGTGCACATAATTGATCGATGAGAGTGGCGCTGGTTGTATCGCATGTTATCTGACGCTTTTCTTGGCCAAACGATCGTGGCCAGCCTGTGACCGCAATCTGGTCCTTGACCGTGATTGGCACACCGTTGAGCGGTCCGACAACCGAGTGCGGGCAGTCTTCTTTTCTGGCTTCGAATGCGTTCACGGTCGGTTCAAACCGATCCCGTCGCGCGGTCAGCCAAGCATAGAAGTCACGCCGTGTTCCCGGATCAGAAAGGGTCGGGGCCAGGGTTGCGAGTTCCGGCAATTGCGCGCCGGTGGGGTCATTTGCGGTGGCGGAGGGGAGCGTCCGGGTCATTTTAGGGCCTTGAGCAGAGGTTGGGAAAACAACGATCTAGGCTTGTTCCGGGCACCGCGCTTTCCCGACCGTGCTTTTCTTTACTGGAAGATAGAGCAAAGCCGTGAGCTCGGTGTCTGACACTTGGCGTTCGGACGACAAATAGGTTTCGAACATCCGTGCCGGGCGGAACTCGACACCCAATTGAGAGTAACCGGCTTGGACTGAACGGTTCCATGACAAATTCAGGGAGGAGAATGGACCATAGTGAGGGAAAACGGCATAGGTTCCTGCCTCTACCATTGTCCAGTGTTCCGACCAGTCCAGATCAAACTTATGTTCGGTGAGCGCTCCGAAATATGCTGTCGCTTCAGGGTCTACATAACCCTTTGGGGCCTGATCAAAGGTCGTACACAGGAGCGCAGAGCGGGTGCCGATTTCATCGCGCAACTCTGCAAATGCGCGATGAACGGCTGTGAGGTCTCCGAAGAACCGTCCGTCGCGAACGCCTTCTGTGGTCCGAAAGCACAACCACTGCTGCGGTATGTCGACAAGATCCCAGCTCACGGTCAAAGAGCGTGATGCCACAGGCTTTAGATAGGGTCGTGCAGGAAAACCTTGTCTTTCCGGAGGCAGCCCATGGGTTTTGAAGTCCGTTGGGCTGCACCCAAAATGAGCGCGGAATGCGCGCGTCAGGGCCGCATGGGTATGAAAGCCAGTATCGAGCGCCACGTCGATGATGCGAGCATCCGAGGACTGCAACGCGATCGCGGCGCGTTCCAACCGGCGACTGCGGATATAGCCTGCGACGGTCTCGCCCGTGAACGCCGCAAACTGGCGTTGAAAATGATGTTGAGCCATTGCGGCGTGCTGGGCGAGCGTGGCAGTGCGCCACGGCGCGCTGAGATCGGATTCGATCTTGGTGCAGATCGCTGCGATCACGGATGATTTGGGTCGGGTCATGCAGAATCCCTGTTTTTGGGTTTCCAAGTGCACGCATTGCCCTGTCCGGACTTCAGAAAACGCATGTTAGAGAGCAGGAGCATGGGAGCGGGACAATTGGCCGGTATCACGCGTGATCGGATTGTTTGCGCCTTGGCGGACATCCTCGGATATGACTGATCTTCGTCGAATGGGTCACGTAAGGCCGTTTGCCACTATAACCTCTTCGACGGCGTGGCATTCTTCGCCCGTCTTAACCAGATACTCCTGATAAAGCACGTGTCAAAAGAAGTGCCCACAATACATCGTGTACCCGATCTTGTCGCTGATCCCGTTAAACCGGGATTTCGCCGCCATGGTCCGCGGCACATTGCCAAAATTCCCGATGAATATGAATAGTCTTTGCCGAATTTTCGACCGACATTACAAGCGCCGCGCTGCACAAGTTCACCAGCAACCGGCAGATGTTCGAAACCTGACAGAATAATTCGTCTGATGTTCTCCAATCATGCGGGATCATTGGTGTCGGTGTAGAACGCGGTGGTGTGATGGTCTGGAGGAAACGTGTCCGGTCGCATTGAAGCAGGCGGGCGTTCAGAAATCGGGTCCGGTCTCGGCTACGATGTCTCATGCTGACCGGGTCGAGACGCAGGTCTCCTGAATGAAACTGCCCCCACCGATGTTCGGTAGGGGCAGGTGCATTAGCCGCCAAAATCGTCCAGCATGATATCTTCGCGATCGACGCCAAGGTCCATCAGCATGGTGATGCAGGACGAGTTCATGATGGGTGGACCACACATATAGTACTCGCAGTCCTCGGGCGCTGGATGGTCCTTGAGGTATTCGTCATGCAGGACGTTGTGGATAAAGCCGGTGTAGCCGGCCCATTCGTCTTCCGGCAGCGCATCTGACAAAGCGACATGCCAGGTGAAGTTGGGAAACTCCTTGGCCAGTTCGTCAAAGTCCTCGACAAAGAACATCTCTTTCTTGGACCGTGCGCCGTACCAGAAGGTGATCTTGCGGTCGCGGTTCTTGAGGCGTTTGAGCTGGTCAAAGATGTGGCTGCGCATGGGGGCCATGCCGGCACCACCGCCGATGAACACCATTTCTTTTTGCGTATCACGGGCAAAGAATTCGCCAAACGGGCCAGAAATCGTGACCTTGTCGCCGGGCTTGAGGTTGAAGATGTAGGACGACATCTGACCGGGGGGCACATCCGATCCCGGAGGCGGCGAGGCCACCCGGACGTTGAGCATGATCAGCCCTTTTTCCTCGGGATAGTTGGCCATCGAATAGGCCCGCTCAATCGGTTCGGGCACGGTCGACTTGTATTGCCACAAATTGAACTTGTCCCAATCCTCCCGATATTCGTCCTGAACGTCGAAATCTGTGTAGCTGAGGGAGTGCTGGGGCGCTTCGATCTGGATATAGCCACCGGCGCGGAAGTTCACATCCTCGCCCTCGGGCAATTCCAGCACGAGGTTCTTGATGAACGTCGCCACGTTTTCGTTCGACCGAACCGTGCATTCCCATTTTTTGACGCCGAACACCTCTTCGGGCACTTCGACTTCCATATCCTGTTTGACCGCGACCTGACAGGACAGGCGGTCACCACAGGACGCTTCGCGCTTGGTGATGTGGCTTTCTTCGGTGGGCAGGATGGACCCGCCACCGGAATGGATGCGCACACGGCACTGGGCGCAGGTGCCGCCGCCGCCACAGGCCGACGGCACAAAGAGCTTTTGCTCGGCCAGGGTTTGCAAAAGCTTGCCACCGGCGGGCACCGAGATCGTCTTTTCGCCATTGATGGTGATGTTCACGTTGCCGCTGGACACAAGCTTGGACCGGGCGGCGAGGATGATTGTCACCAGCGCCAGCACGATCAGCGTGAACAGAAGGATACCAAGACCAAAGGTTGCCATATCAATCGCCCCTTACAGTTTCACGCCGGAGAACGACATGAACGCCATGGCCATAAGGCCCGCGGTGATGAAGGTGATGCCGAGGCCTTGCAGGCCGTCGGGGATGTCAGAGTATTTCAGCTTTTCGCGCACGCCTGCCATGGCCGTGATGGCCAGCGCCCAGCCAAATCCGGACGAGACACCATAGGTGACGCTTTCGCCGAAATCGTAGCCGCGTTCGACCATGAACAGCGACCCACCCAGGATGGCGCAGTTCACCGTGATCAGGGGCAGGAACACACCCAGCGCGTTGTACAGCGGCGGGAAGTACTTATCGAGCACCATCTCGAGGATTTGCACAAGGGCAGCGATTACCCCGATATAGGAGATCAGGCCGAGAAAGGTCAGATCAACCTCTCCAAATCCGGCCCATGCCAGCGCGCCGGGGGCAAGCAGATAGGTCAGGATCAGGTTGTTGGCGGGCACCGTGATTGACTGCACGATCATCACGGAAATCCCAAGCCCGATGGCCGTTGAAATCTTCTTGGATACGGCGATGAACGTGCACATGCCAAGGAAGAACGACAGGGCCAGGTTTTCGACAAAGATCGCTTTTACGGCGAGGGCGAGATAGTTCTCCATCAATGGGCCTCCATCGTCTGGATTTTGTATTCGCGTTCTTCAACCTGCTTGGGTTTCCATGCGCGGAAGGCCCAGATGATCAGGCCGATGATGAAGAAGGCCGATGGCGGCAAAAGCAACATGCCGTTGGGCACGTACCAGCCCCCGTTGTTGACCGTTGGCAGAACAGTGATGCCAAACAGGCTCCCCGAGCCGAACAGCTCGCGAATGAAGCCGACCAGCATCAGGATAAGCCCGTAGCCCAGTCCGTTTCCGACCCCGTCGATAAAGCTGTCGAGCGGCGGGTTCTTCATGGCGAAGGCTTCGGCACGTCCCATGACGATACAATTGGTGATGATTAGGCCGACAAAGACCGACAGGGTCTTGGAGATTTCAAAGGCGTAAGCCTTGAGCACCTGGTCCACCAAGATCACGAGCGAGGCAATGATCACCATCTGCACGATGATGCGGATGGAGCTGGGGATATGGTTCCGGATCATCGAGATGAACATGGATGAGAACCCTGTGACCAACGTCACCGCGATGGTCATCACCAGTGCCACCTGCAAGGACGATGTCACCGCCAATGCGGAACAGATGCCAAGCACCTGCAAGGTGATGGGGTTGTTGTCGACCAATGGGTCGATCAGCATGTCTTTGCGTTTATGAGCCATCAGATGCCTCCCGCTTTGAGATTTTCAAGAAACGGGGCATACCCAGCCTCGCCCATCCAGAATTTGATCAGGTTGTCGACACCAACCGAGGTCAGCGTGGCCCCTGCCAGCGCGTCAATGTGGTATTCATCGCCTGCCGCCGGTGCAGTCTTGGCGACCGTGATTTGAAGCGTGCCTGCGTCATCGCGCAGCCGGGCATCGTTCCACAGCGCACGCCAGCGCGGGTTGTCAACCTCCGCCCCCAGGCCCGGCGTTTCGGCATGTTCGTAGAATTGCAGCCCGAAGATGTCGTTGCCGTTTTCCTCAAGCGCGATGAAGCCATACAGCGTGGACCACAGGCCGTAGCCGTGGATGGGCAGGATGACCTTATCGACCTCACCCGCATCGTCGCGCAACAGATAGACTGTGACATAGTCGGACAGGCGGCCGATGCCCGCAGGGTCGTTTTCAAGCGCTTGCGACGTAGCCGGATCGTCGGCAGCCGCACGATCATCAAAGGTGGCAGGATCGAACGCGTCCGAAAATTGCCCCGTTGCCAGTTCCAGCACGTGAGGTTCGAACACCGAGAACGCCTCGATCACATCGACGTCGGGATCGTGGATGCCAGCGACCTGCAGGATGTTGATCTGTTTGTCCTTGAGCGCGTTGACCGCCTGCGCCGGGCGCAAGGCAACCGCGGCCGATGACACGACCATGGATGCAACAAGGCAGACCGCGACGGCGACAAAGATCGTCTTGCCGACAGAGTCGGGGGGCAGGGCAAGGAAACGCCCGATAGGTCCTTTGGGTGCGTTTTGCGGGTCTTGATCAGACATGGCGCTTCGCCCTACGCTTGATGTTCGCCTGTACGACAAAGTGGTCGATAAGCGGCGCAAATACGTTTCCGAACAGGATGGCCAGCATCATACCTTCGGGGAAGGCAGGGTTGATCACCCGGATCATCACAACCATGACACCGATCAGCGCGCCATAGATATAGCGACCCATATTGGTATGCGCGCCCGAAACGGGTTCCGTCACCATAAAGACAAGGCCAAAGGCATAGCCACCCAACACGAGGTGCCAGTACCAAGGTAGGGCGAACATCGGATTGGTGTCGGATCCTATCGCATTCAGCAAGAGCGAAAAGGCGATCATGCCGCCCAGACAGCCGACCACCATCCGGTAATTGGCGATCTTTGTTGCCAGCAGGAAGACAAGACCCAGCAGCGCCGCCAGTGTCGATGTTTCGCCCAGCGACCCCGGCACAAAGCCCAGGAAGCTGTCCCACCAGGTCATGCCGCGTGCAGCCAGTTCCTGGAATCCATCAGACGCGCTGACGGCCAAGGCGGTGGCACCTGTAAATCCGTCGACCGGCACCCAGACACTGTCGCCGGACAATTGAGCAGGGTAGGCGAAATACAGGAATGCCCGCCCGGTCAGGGCCGGGTTGAGGAAGTTCTTGCCCGTGCCGCCAAAGACCTCTTTGCCAATCACCACGCCAAAGATGATACCCAAGGCCACCTGCCACAGCGGCGTCGTTGCGGGCAGGATCAGGGCATAGAGCATGGACGAGACAAGAAAGCCCTCGTTCACCTCGTGTTTTCGGATCGTCGCAAAAACAACCTCGAAGATACCACCGGCCACCAGCGTCACGATGTAGATGGGCAGGAAGTACATAAGCCCATGCAGCATGTTCGCGAGGGGATTCAGCGGGTTAAACCCGATCCCCAGACCGCCAATGATGGCCGCGCGCCAGCCCGAGGGCCCAAACTCGGCAATCGCGAGGTTTGTCTGGTACCCGGTGTTGTAGAGCGCCATCAGGATGCAGGGGATCGTTGCCAGAACCACGTAGGTCATGATTCGCTTCATATCGATATATGAACGCGCATGCGGTGCGACGGTCGTGACGGTCTTGGGCGTATAAAGAAAGCTTTCCACCATCTCGTAGATGGGGAAGTAACGCTCCCACTTGCCGCCTTTCGTGAATTGCGGCTCGATCCTGTCGAAGAAGTTGCGAAGCCCCATACCTTACCCTTCTTTCTCGATTTTTGCGAGGCAATCGCGCAGGGCGATCCCGTATTCGTACTTGGCGGGGCAGGCAAAGCCCACGAGGCCAAGATCCTCTTCGTCGAGTTCAAGCGCCCCCAGAAGCTGGGCCTGATCGGTGTCCATCACCAGCAAGGCGCGCAGCAATTGCGTTGGCAGATAATCCTGCGGCATCAACTCTTCGAAGGTGCCCAATGGCACCATGGCACGGCGACCGCCGTTCAGATTTGAGCTGAGCGGAAAGTTGCGCCTGGCGAGAGCAGACCCTAAAACAGGCTGCACCGCGTATTTGGACACCATCGGGCGGATCCAGCCCATCGGGATCTGCTTCTTGTCCTCTTCGATCAGCGTGACCTGTCGGGCATAGCGCCCCAGATAGGCATCGTCGCCTGAGCCAGCCCGTCCGCTCAGAACCGAGCCCGAAATCATCCGCACAGGGTAGTCAGGAAAATCATCTGCGCACAGCTCAACAAGCGACGCCCCGGCGATGGTGCGCACCAGGCGTGGGTCGGCGCAGGCAGGCCCGGCCAGCGAGATGATGCAGCTTGCATCATAGGTTCCGGTCAGCATCAGGCGGCCGATGACGATCACGTCCTGGTAGCCGATTGTCCAGACAAACTGATCCGCTTGCGGTGGCGTGAGAAAGTGCATGTGCGTCCCGGCCAACCCGGCAGGGTGCGGACCACTGAAATTGACGGCTTCAACACCGGGCAGGCTGCTGCCGGGCAGAGGATCGCCGGACCCCTGACACAGATAGGTCGGTCCATCTGTCAGTGCGGCGACGGCTTTCATGCCTGCTTCAAATGCGTCTGCATCTTCCCTGATCGCGATCTGCGGATCCGGCGCCAATGGCTCTGTGTCCGTTGCTGTTACGTAGATTGCAGACGCTGTGCCGTCCGGTGCCGGAACCTTGGAATAAGGCCGTGTCCGGAACGATGTCCACAATCCCGCCGCGCACAGCCGCTCGACCATCCCGTCACGGGTGGTGCTGTCGCCGACCTTCGAAAAATCCACAGGCGCGGTAGGGGATTCGTGCGTATCGATCACCACACTGATCAGCTTGCGTCGTGCCCCTCGGGTGATGGCGCGGATCCGGCCCGACACGGGCGAAACGATCTGTGCTTCCGGCATCGTCTTGTTGATCATGATCGGAGTGCCGGCGGCAACCTCATCGCCTTCTGCAACCAGAATACTTGGTTTCAAATCAAGGTAGTCGGCACCCAACAGCGCGACGGAAGTGACGGCGCGCGCCTCCTCTACGTCTGGTCTTGGGGCACCGGATATCGGCAGGTTCAAGCCTTTTCGGAGCACAAATTGCTTCACTTTTGAGACCTTCATTTATTGATAGCCGCTGGCGGCCGCTTGGCTTACGGTGTGGCCGCGTCGGTGCTAGAGCTTTTTTGTGGCTTTGACCATATTGAGGTTGAAGATTTTACAAATTGGTCTAAGGCCAACGCGACCGCGCAAGAAGGGGACTTTCTGTGACCGCCTCACTCAAATTGCACCGCCGTACGTTTCTCGCGATGACACTGGCATTGGCTGCTTGTAAAAACCGGGCTCATCTTATTGAGATTACAGGGCTTTCCATGGGGACGACGTACAATGTCGTCGCTATAGATCACGATGGGGCGCTGGACAAGCCCGAGGTGAAAAAGGCGATTGATGTAGCTCTTGCCGATATCACGGCCAAGCTGTCCAACTGGGACAACCGCTCAGAAATTACGCAATTCAACGTTGCATCGACGGGCACGCCTCAGGTGATGTCGCCTGAATTGTCGCGTGTCATGACCGCAGCTGCACAGGTGCATCAGGCGAGCGAAGGACGTTTCGACACCACGATCGGTGGTCTGATCGAATTGTGGGGATTTGGTGCGCCCGGTTCTGCGACGGTGCCAAACTCCGACGCCATTGCCCAGGCGCTGGAAACATCTGGTCATCAGAATGCGCTGCGCTTGAACGGTGACCAGATCGCCAAACGCAATGCGCAGGCGCAGGTCTATCTTGCCGGCATCGGCAAAGGCTTTGGCGCCGACCACATCGCGCAGGTGCTCGAGTCGTTTGGTCTGACCGACTACATGGTTGAAATCGGGGGCGACCTTTACACGTCTGGCCGCAATCCAGACGGGTTGGCCTGGCAAATCGGGATCGAGGCACCGAACCCCGCGGATCGCACCCTGGCCGGTGTTGTTGGTCTGTCGGGCATGGGGCTGGCGACATCTGGCGACTACCGGAACTATTTCGAAGTGGATGGCCAGCGCTTTTCTCACTTGATCGACCCGGCCACGGGACACCCTGTGACCCATGCGACCGCATCGGCAACGGTGCTTGCGGACAACGCGATGCTGGCAGACGCATGGTCGACCGCGATGCACGTTCTTGGTCGTGAGAAGGGGCTTGAAATTGCAACCGCACAGAATATCGCGGTTCAGTTCATCGAACGTCGTCCCGGAGTTGAACAACCGGCCTTCGACACATACGTCAGTCCCAGATTTGAGGCGCTGACCGCATAGACGCGCTGCAACGAGGCATCCTGCATGGCCACTTTTGTTCTGACGTTCCTGTTTCTGCTTCTGGTCACGCTGGGCATGTCGCTGGGCGTGATTTTCATGAACAAGCGGATCAAGGGCAGCTGTGGTGGCCTCAACGCGATTGGTGATGGCAATGAATGCCTTGTGTGTCACAAGGAAATTGACCCGGATTCCCCTTTGAAAGACCGCCTTCAGTGTCCGCGCGCCCGCAAGATGCTGGAGCGGTCAGGCCTTGATCCTTCCGCCTAGCCGGGCATTGCGATCGGGATAAAGCCCAGGGTCAAAAGACCGCATGCCGCGATCAGGCCGAATATCCAGTATTGATAGATCGGCCCCTCTGCCTTCCACACACGCCGATACCGGTGCCCCGCCAGACAGGTGAGGCAGAAAATGATCGTCGCCATAGCCGGGCTGAGCGTGAGACTGCTGAAATCCATCGGGGTCCTTGAAGCGTCCATAACGTTCTGTTTCGTCAATACGACCGGGCTGGCATGATCGTCCAGCGTATTTCATGTACAGCATTCAGGCATCTACAGTTGTAAACCGGCGGAAAACTGTGAGTGCAGGACGGATTCTGTGCGGCGTCGTCTTGAATTTGGATTTTAATTGTATACTACAGCATACAATTTGAAACCGGTGCCCAAATATCGAGGCATCGACCCAGCGGAATACCAGACGCGGACCAAGCCCATGACCCTCTATACAGAATATCTGACCGAAATCGAAACACGAAAAGAACAAGGGTTAAGCCCTAAGCCCATTGATGATGGCGCTTTGACCGAAGAGGTCATCGGACACATCCGTGATGAAAACAGCCCGCACCGGGACGACTGTCTGAAGTTCTTCATTTACAACACGTTGCCCGGCACAACGAGCGCCGCAGGGGTCAAGGCGCACTTCCTGAAAGAGATCGTTCTTGGACAGGCCGTCGTTGCGGAAATCACACCCGAATTTGCCTTTGAGTTGTTGGGCCACATGAAAGGTGGCCCATCCGTCGAGGTGCTGTTGGACCTTGCCCTTGACGCGGATGAGAGCATTGCCAGGGACGCGGCAGAGGTGCTCAAGACCCAGGTTTTCCTGTACGAGGCTGATACCGACCGGATCAAGGACGCGTACAAGGCGGGCAATGCAATCGCCGCTGACCTTCTGCAGAGCTATGCCAATGCAGAGTTTTTCACCAAGCTGCCGGACATTGACGAAGAAATTAAGGTCGTGACCTACATCGCCGCTGAAGGCGATATTTCGACCGACCTGCTGAGCCCGGGCAATCAAGCCCATTCGCGGGCTGACCGCGAATTACACGGCAAATGCATGATGTCCGAAGACGCCCAGAAAGAGATAGAGGCGCTCAAGCTCAAGCATCCCGACGCGCGCGTCATGCTGATCGCCGAAAAAGGCACCATGGGTGTGGGGTCTTCGCGGATGTCGGGCGTCAACAACGTGGCATTGTGGACAGGCAAACAGGCATCGCCCTATGTGCCATTCGTCAATATTGCCCCTGTCGTCGCTGGAACAAACGGCATTTCGCCCATCTTTCTGACCACGGTTGGTGTGACCGGCGGGATTGGTGTCGACCTCAAGAACTGGGTCAAGAAGGTTGGTGAGGATGGCAAGCCGATCCTCAACAACGATGGCAACCCTGTACTGGAACAGCGCTATTCCGTTGAAACCGGCACCGTACTGACCATCAACACAAAGACGAAGAAGCTGTATAGCGAAGATGGCAAGGACGAGCTGGTCGATATGGCCGGGTCGTTCACGCCGCAAAAGATGGAATTCATGAAGGCAGGCGGGTCTTACGCGATTGTCTTCGGCATGAAACTCCAGACCTTCGCAGCCGAGACGCTTGGCATCGAAGCGCCTGCGGTCTTCGCCCCTTCGAAAGAGGTCAGCCACGAAGGTCAGGGCATGACCGCCGTTGAGAAGATCTTCAACGCCAATGCGCTTGGCACAACGCCGGGCACGGTCCTGCACGCCGGCTCGGATGTACGGGTGCGGGTCAATATCGTCGGATCGCAAGACACGACCGGACCTATGACAGCGCAAGAGCTTGAAGCGATGGCGGCCACTGTCCTTTCGCCTTCCGTGGACGGCGCCTATCAGTCAGGCTGCCATACCGCATCCGTCTGGGATACCAAGGCACAGGCCAACACGCCCAAGCTCATGGCATTCATGAACAAGTTCGGCTTGGTCACCGGGCGCGACCCCAAGGGCCAATACCACGCGATGACCGACGTGATTCACAAGGTGCTGAACGACATCACGGTTGATGACTGGGCGATCATCATCGGTGGCGACAGCCACACGCGGATGTCTAAAGGTGTCGCTTTTGGTGCCGACTCTGGCACCGTTGCGCTGGCACTGGCCACGGGCGAGGCATCAATGCCGATCCCTGAATCCGTGAAGGTGACCTTCAAGGGCAAGATGGCTGACCACATGGATTTCCGTGATGTTGTTCATGCGACCCAAGCCCAGATGCTGGCCCAACACGGGGACAATGTGTTCCAGGGACGCATCATCGAAGTGCATATCGGTACCCTGTTGGCAGATCAGGCCTTTACCTTCACCGACTGGACGGCCGAGATGAAGGCGAAAGCCTCGATCTGTATCTCGAATGACGAGACGCTGATCGAAAGCCTGAACATCGCCAAAAGCCGCATTCAGATCATGATCGACAAGGGCATGGAGCATGAAAACGGTATGCTCGCCAAACTGATTGACATCGCGGAACAGCGCATCGCTGACATCAAATCGGGTAAGAAGCCTGCGCTGACGCCCGACGACAATGCGCAATACGCGGCGGAAGTGGTGGTTGATCTTGACCAGATCGTCGAGCCCATGATCGCGGACCCTGACGTCAATAATGTCGATGTCTCCAAGCGCTACACCCACGACACGATCCGCCCGATTTCCTACTACCAGGCTGAAAAGAAGGTCGATCTTGGCTTTGTCGGGTCCTGCATGGTGCACAAGGGGGATATCAAGATTGTCGCCCAGATGCTGCGCAACCTCGAAGCTCAATATGGCGAAGTGACGTTCCAGGCACCGCTTGTCGTGGCAGCGCCCACCTACAACATCATCGACGAGTTGAAGGAAGAGGGCGACTGGGCCATCCTGCAGAAATATTGTGGCTTCGAGTTTGACGATGCCGCGCCGAAGATGACGGCACGCACAGACTACGAAAACATCCTCTATCTTGAACGCCCGGGCTGTAACCTGTGCATGGGTAACCAGGAAAAGGCGGCCAAAGGCGATACTGTTCTGGCCACCTCGACGCGGTTGTTCCAGGGCCGTGTTGTCGCCGACAGCGCGACCAAGAAGGGCGAGTCGTTGCTTGGGTCGACACCCGTGGTGGTCCTGTCCGCTATCCTGGGACGGACGCCAACGCTGGAGGAATACAAGGTGGCGGTCGAAGGCATCAACCTGACCAAATTTGCCCCGCCGCTGCAAAAGCCGCTGGACAGTCTGTCAGTTCACTTCTGACACACGTCTGGAAAATCGGGTTGGGCGGTGGCGCACCAATGATGTCGACTGCACATGCGCCAAGCGTGTGCACCGGGCATTGAAGCCACCGGCCAACCACGACTTGGGCAGCTTGCTTGAGCCGTCACATACCGGCAGGTTCAATATTCGTCGCGGTCCGACCGGACCAACTGTATGATGAGCGCAGGGCACGCCAGATACGGCAACGAATATTGACAGCCCGATTTCTTCGAACAAGATGGGTCAGACGCCTATCCGTTGCCATGGCGAGGAGTTCTGGAGCGTATCTGAGCGTGCATATCGCAATCGAAAACTGGAGTTGTCGTGAAAGACACTGCCCCGCCACACCACGACATTGATGACCGCGCCGGGATCGGTCAGCTCGATGGAGCGGACGGACGGCCGCGCACGATCGAAATTCATGTCAGCAGGGGCTTCAGTGGGCTTGAATTGACATCGGTCACCCACGTTCTGTCGACTGCGAACATGCTGCTGGGCCACGATCTCTTTTCCTGGCGTTTCAGCACGGATGCCCCTGGGATCGTAACCGGCGATCAGGGCGCACTTGTGCGGGCCGAACCAGCCATTGGGGATCACAGGTTGGCGGACATCATGGTCGTGGTTGGTGGCAAGCAGGCCGCTGCAGGTAACTGGTTGGCGCGTGCACGGGCCATGCAACGGAAGGCGCGCACCGTGGTTCTGTTGTCTGATGCCGCCACTGGCTACATCAAGGCCACACGGGCACCAGCAGGGCGTGTTACAACCCATTGGCGGGACGTCACCGCTCTGGTCGAAACGGGGTATCACCCGAAACTGACCACGCATCTCAGTGAAAACTCTGACGGGATCATCACCGCAGCGGGCGCAGGTGCGACGCTCGAGTTGATGGTCGGTCTTGTTGCGCCGTACTTGACGGGCCCACAGGTGGCCGAACTTGGGAGCCATCTGTTGTTACAAACCATCCGTAAAAGCGATGCAGAACAGCCGAAATGCATCGCCGACAACGAAGGATTGTTCGATGCTCGCTTGACCGAGGTGATCCGCCTTATGGAGAACACGGTGAATGAACCACTGTCGATGGATGAAATTACGGCGCGCGTGGGGGTGTCCACCCGGCATCTCGAACGGGTGTTTCGTACAACGTTCAATGACACGCCGGCTCGGTTCTACAAACGGCTGCGGGTCAAACGCGCCCGTACAATGATCGAGGAATCCCTTTTGCCGATGATCGATATCGCCGTCGCTTGTGGCTTTGGTTCATGCACGACAATGTCCAAGGCGGTGAAAGGGGAATACGGTGTTACACCGTCACGAATGCGGGCTCGCAAGGACATTCAATTGCTGACTTATGGTGGGCGTTAGACGGCCCTAGCCAGAAGTCGCAAAGACTAGCAAAGCCTCGACCGTCTGTCATCGACGGCAGCTTGTCAGAAATCCGGTTAAAATTGCGCGAAGTATGCGCGCGCAGGATCAAGTTCCTGATCCCGCTCGACAATCACTGATCGACTAAGAACGCGTAACTCCACCGCACAGGCTGTCCCCGCGGGGACAGGTTCAGATATCGAGGGTGTTTTCTTTCTCCCACTGTGAGAAATGCGCCGTGAAATCGTTCCATTCCTGGGTTTTCATCTTGATGTAAGAGGCCGAGAATTCCTCGCCCATCGCGGCCTTGAGGCTTTTGTCCTTGTCGTATTCGCGGATCGCATCCAGCATGTTCAGCGGCAACTTCGGCGCACCGCGCACCTTGTGCCCCTCGGCGTACATGTCGATGTCGTGGCGCTTGCCCGGGTCGGCCGCGCTGCGGATACCATCCATCCCCGCTGCAATGATGACCGCTTGCAACAGGTAGGGGTTCGTTGCCCCATCCGGCAGACGCAATTCGAAGCGACCGGGGCCCGGCACGCGTACCATATGTGTCCGGTTGTTGCCGGTCCATGTGACCGTGTTCGGCGCCCATGTGGCCCCCGACATCGTACGGGGGGCGTTGATGCGCTTGTAGCTGTTGACTGTCGGGTTGGTGATCGCTGCCAAGGCGCTGGCGTGTTTCATGATCCCGCCGAGGAAGTGACGGCCCTTTTCGGACAGGCCCAACTCAGCCGTCTGGCTGCTGTCATTGGGTTCCATCGCGAACACATTGGTTTTTGCGTCGGCGCCGGCAGCGTCCCAGACAGAGATGTGAGCGTGACAGCCGTTGCCGGTCAGACCTTCAACCGGTTTGGGCATGAAGGTGGCGCGGAAGCCGTGTTTTTCGGCCACGGATTTGGTCATGAACTTGAAGAAGGAATGCTTGTCCGCAGTGCGCAGAGCGTCATCAAACTCCCAGTTCATCTCGAACTGGCCATTCGCGTCTTCGTGGTCGTTCTGATACGGGCCCCAGCCCAGATCGAGCATGTAGTCGCAGATCTCACGCACCACATCGTAGCGGCGCATGACCGCCTGCTGGTCGTAGCAGGGCTTGGCCGCGGTATCGTATTCGTCGCTGATCTGCTCACCGTCTGGTGTCATAAGAAAGTATTCAGCTTCGATCCCGGTCTTGACGTGCAAACCCTCGGCCGCGGCCTCGTCGATCAGACGGCGCAACACGTTGCGGGGGGCTTGAGCGACGTCTTCACCCTCCATCACGCAATTGCCTGCCACCCATGCCACTTCGGGCTTCCACGGCAGTTGGATGACCGAGGACGGGTCCGGTACGGCCAGCATGTCGGGATGAGCGGGGGTCATATCGAGCCAGGTGGCAAAGCCTGCAAAGCCGGCACCGTCTTCCTGCATGTCGGCGATGGCTTGAGCGGGCACCAGCTTTGCCCTTTGACCGCCAAAGAGATCGGTAAAGGAAATCATGAAGTATTTGACGCCGTTATCCGCGGCGAACTTTGCAAGATCAGTCGTCATCTGTCCGTTCCTGTTGGTCTTCTTTTGTGATGAGGGCGCGTGCCGTGATGGCCGCGCCCTTCGTTTTGGTGGTCAATATGAGGTGCCGGGTTTGCCGGGGTACCAGTCGGTACCCGCCAGCGGGATTTTCGCCATCGCCGCCGCTTCTAGTGTCAGCGCGCAAAGGTCCTCCGGTTCGAGATTGTGTAGATGGTTCTTGCCGCAGGCCCGTGCGATGGTCTGGGCCTCAAGCGTCATGACCTTGAGGTAGTTGTTGAGCCGCCGCCCACCCTCGATAGGATCAAAACGAGCCATCAGCTCCGGGTTCTGCGTGGTGATCCCGGCGGGGTCTTGGCCCTCGTGCCAATCATCATAGGCGCCCGCAGTGGTGCCAAGCGCATTGTAGTCGGCTTCCCATTTGGGATCGTTGTCCCCCAGAGCGATCAGAGCGGCGGTGCCGATGGCGATAGCGTCCGCACCGAGGGCCATAGCCTTGGCAACATCCGCACCCGTACGGATACCGCCTGACACAACAAGCTGAACCTCGCGGTGCATGTTGAGATCCTGAAGCGCGCGGACGGCTTCGCGGATACAGGCGAGGATCGGTTGGCCGACATGTTCGATGAATACGTCCTGCGTGGCAGCAGTGCCGCCCTGCATTCCATCCAGAACAACCACGTCGGCGCCCGCTTTGACCGCTAGCGTGGTGTCGAAATAGGGCCGCGCCCCACCGACCTTGATGTAGATCGGTTTTTCCCAATTGGTGATTTCGCGTAGCTCGAGAATCTTGATTTCCAGATCGTCGGGCCCCGTCCAATCGGGGTGACGGCAGGCGGAGCGCTGGTCGATCCCCTTGGGCAGGTTGCGCATCTCGGCCACGCGGTCGCTGATTTTCTGGCCCAAAAGCATGCCGCCGCCGCCGGGCTTCGCACCCTGTCCCACGACGATCTCGATCGCGTCGCAGCGGCGTAGGTCGTTGGGGTTCATGCCATAGCGCGAAGGCAGGTATTGATAGACAAGCTTGTTGGAATGGCCGCGCTCTTCCTCTGTCATGCCGCCGTCGCCGGTTGTCGTTGACGTGCCCGCCATCGTGGCGCCACGACCCAGTGCTTCTTTCGCCCCGCCGGACAGAGCGCCAAAGGACATGCCTGCGATGGTCACGGGGATTTCCAACTGGATTGGGTTTTTGGCAAAGCGGGTGCCGAGGGTCACGTTGGTGTCGCAGCGTTCGCGGTAGCCTTCGAGCGGGTAGCGCGAGATGGAGGCCCCTAGAAACAACAGATCATCGAAATGTGGCAGCTTGCGCTTCGCCCCACCGCCGCGGATGTCGTAGATGCCCGTTGCCGCCGCGCGCCGGATTTCTGCGTTCACCGGGTTGGAGAACGTGGCTGACTGGATCGGAACCGTGCGCGGTGCGCCGTTGTGGTCGTCTTTCATGCTCTGGCCCCCTTAATACGCGTTGTCGATGTTGAAATTGTAGAGCTGCCGCGCAGAACCGTAGCGTTTGAACTCGGATGCCTTGGCGTCGCATCCACCCCGTTCGAGCAACTCTTCGAGAATGGCGATGTGTTCTGGCCGCATCTCTTTCTCGATGCAGTCGGCACCCAGCGATTTCACCGAACCGCGCACAAACAGGCGCGCTTCGTAGAGCGAGTCGCCCAATGCCTCGCCCGCGTCGCCGCAGACAACGAGATTGCCCGACTGTGCCATGAAGGCCGACATGTGCCCGATATTTCCGTGCACAATGATGTCGATCCCCTTCATCGAAATTCCGCAGCGCGACGATGCGTTGCCCTTGATCACCAGCGTGCCACCATGGCCCGTGGCCCCGGCATATTGCGAGGCATCCCCTTCCACGATGACTGTGCCGGACATCATATTTTCGGCCGTACCCGGACCGACGGAGCCATGTACATGCACGGTCGCCTGCTTGTTCATGCCCGCACAATAGTAGCCGGTGGAGCCTTTGATGTTCACCTCAATCGGTGCATCGAGGCCCACGGCGATGGCGTGGCTGCCCTTGGGGTTCACGATTTCCCAATGTGTCTGGTCGGTGTTGTCTGCCTGCGCGTGCAGGGTGGAATTGAGCGCACGAAGCCCCTGCGCTTCCAAGTCAAATGTTTGCATTTATGCCGCTTTCTCTTGCGCGGTTGGGGCCGCATTGTGCGACCAGAAATAGACGGTTGCAGGCTCGGGTTCCCACACCTTGGCGGTGTCGATACCGGGCAGGTTCACGAGTGCCCGGTATTCCGACCCAAAGGCCACGTATTGATCGGTTTCGGCCATGACTGCCGGTTTGCAGGCAATCGGGTCACGCACGACGCCAAACCCGTCCTTTGTGCCCACAACGAATGTGAAGAACCCGTCGAGATCATCAAGGCTGGAGGTCAGTGCCTCGCCCAGGGTCGAGCCGGTCTGCATTCTCCAGGTGAGGTAGGCCGCACCTACTTCGGTGTCATTTTCGGTTTCAATGTGGACACCACGGCGGCGCAGTTTGCGGCGCAGCGAGTTGTGGTTGCTGAGCGATCCGTTGTGCACAAGGCACTGGTCGATCCCGGTGTTGAACGGGTGCGCGCCCATCGTCGTCACCGCCGACTCGGTCGCCATGCGTGTGTGTCCGATCCCGTGCGTTCCGGACATTTTTCGGATGTCAAAGCGCTCTGCCACATTTTTGGGCAGTCCGACCTCTTTGTAGATTTCGACGGTGGTGCCGTGGCTCATGACCCGTACATCGGGGCGAATTTCAGACAGGATTTCACGCGCGTCTTTCACCTGATCGGCTTGGAGCGACAGGACTGCATGGGTGTCTTTGATGTCCATCGACACCTTGCCTTTGACCCGCTTGCGCAGGTCATTATCGAGCTTGTCAAAGTCAATATCCGGCGTGTTCGATTGAACCGTCAGCTTTGCGTTACCCGTTGTTTCATAGCCATAAATTGCGATCCCAGCACTGTCAGGGCCGCGATCCGTCATGGTGATCAGCATGTCCGTCAGCATGTCGCCAAGTTTCGGTTCCAACGCGGTGTCTTTCAGAAACAATCCGACAATCCCACACATGGCGAAGGCCCTCCTAAAAAGTGATCTGTCGTTCGAGTCGAACGCTAGCATCGTTGGATACTTCGCTCAACCAGAGGGAAACTAATTTGCACACCAGTTAAAAGTGAGGCCGCGAGTGCGTCATCCCACGTTGCGTGGCCCTAGCCTGATGGTCCCTTGATCGGTGTAGATTTTTTGGGGTTTGCTCGCCGGTCTGCCGCTTGCGAAGGGGTCTCAGGCGTTTTGGGGGTAGCTGATGATCGACAAGTATCGCGCGGGCAGGGTGACGAGAGTCTCTGGTCCGTGCGGCGCGTCGGCATCGAAAAACAGGGTGTCACCGGGTTGCAGTGGATAGACGTGATCGCCGTGACGATAGTCCACTTGACCTTCCAGCATGTAGATCGTTTCGATGCCGCCATGTTGGAATGCCGGAAACACGTCGGACTCGGCTGTCAGAGTGATCAGATAGGGTTCGACAATGACACCTGACGTGTTCGACCCGATGTGACCCAAAAGATTGTATTGATGATTGGCGCGTGTTCCTGCGCGGTCGATCTTCACGCCTTCGCCTGACTTGGTGTGAACCGCCGGGCGGCTTTCTTCGAACCGTCGGAAGAAGCTGGTCAAAGGCACCGACAATGCGTTTGCCAACAGTTGCAATGTGGTCAGAGAAGGCGACGTATTGCCGTTCTCGATCTTGGACAACATACCGATGGACAGGCCTGTCATCTGGGACAGGTCGGCCACGGTGATCTCCTTTTGTCGCCTGAACGTGCGCACTTCGCGTCCAATGGCGACTTCCAGCACTTTTTCCCGGTCGCCATCGCGGGGGCTGTGTGGATCTTGCGTGAGCTTGGTGACCATGTTGGCGTCTGTCTTTTCTATGTTCACAACGTCCACCCTTTGTGGGGCCTTAAAGTGCTGAGCACTTCTGTTCGCGGCCCATGCGCACGTACCATATTTCGGCTTTCCTGAGAGAGCAAAAGTATTGAACGTCAGTAATAGGTGGCGGTCGCTGAGCAACCTTTTCAACTTGGCGGTGGCGTGTCTGATGATGATCGTCAAACCGCTGTGTTGGGCGAGCGATACGGTCCTCGGGGTTTCATACGCAACCTCGTCGACCATTGCTTTTCACAGCGGTTTTTGTTGACGCGCAGTCGGGTCTGCCATGCTTTGCCGGATGCTTATTGGATGTCCCGGTTCCGCTGCGGGATCAGTGCACGCGGCAACGGGTATCCGGACAGATTGGGGTGCAGGTTTTTAGTAGAGGCGTGCGCCTTGGGTGTTGAAGTGATATGCGCTTTGCGGATCGAAGCCGAGGCGCAGATCCTGACCTTCCTCTACCGCGTGCTGACCGAAAAGTCGGGCCGTGATTTGGTGATCGTTCAGATGCGCAATCACGTTGGTATCACCGCCGAGCTTTTCGACATGACTAACGCGGGCAGACAGGATGCCGTCATCGGCAAGAAACAGGTCTTCGGGGCGGATGCCCATGATCCGGTCATCACCGCTTTGAACGATGCCAGCCGGGAAGAAGTTCATTGACGGTGAGCCAAGGAACCCCGCAACAAATTGATTTGCCGGATTGTTGTAAAGTTCCATTGGGCTGCCGATCTGTTCGACCCGCCCGTCGCGCAGAACAACAATCTTGTCTGCCAGCGTCATGGCTTCGGTCTGGTCGTGCGTGACGTAGATCATGGATGCGCCAAGCTGGCGGTGCAGGTTCGCAATCTCGATCCGGGTGTTCATCCGTAGGGCAGCGTCAAGGTTCGATAGCGGTTCGTCGAACAGGAACAATTTGGGTTCACGTACGATGGCCCGACCGATGGCGACGCGCTGGCGCTGTCCGCCGGACAGTTCCGAGGGGTAGCGGTCGAGATAGGGTTCGAGGTTGAGCATCTTGGACGCCGTCTGCACCCGCTCTTCGATCACCGACTTGGACTGGCCTTCTTGTTTGAGCGCCAGCGTCATGTTTCCCCGCACGTTCAGATGCGGGTACAGCGCGTAGCTTTGGAACACCATGGCGATGCCACGTTTGGACGGCGGTGTAAGGTTCATGACCTCTCCACCGATGCTGATTTCGCCCGATGTGGCGTCCTCCAGACCTGCGATCACCCGCAGCAGCGTGGACTTGCCGCAGCCTGAGGGACCGACAAAGACCACGAACTCACCTTCCTCAACATCAAGATTGATGTCTTTGAGGACATGGACCTTGCCGAAGGACTTATTCACGTTTTTCAGCGACAGGGCGGTCATTTCAGGGACTCCTCAAGCGAAATGGGTTGGCCGGACCGGATGCTTTCATCCGCGGCCAGACAGATGGCGAGCGATTGCACCGCGTCATTCATATGGCGGGTCAGGTCGATGTCCTCGGCAATGGCGCGCAGCGTATAGTGCTGTTCGGCATCGCAGAGAGCCTGGTGGCCGGGTTCGTCAGGCATGTCGATTTGCCGGTCTCCGGCAGGTGTGTGCACCAGAATGCCGCCCACCTTCGTGTGCCCGTCGATGTCTGCCGACGCACCCTTGTTGCCATCGGTGATCGAAACGGCGCCATTTGGGCTGACGATGTCTTTGACGAAGAATGCCGTCTCGGACATCATCGGGCCCCATCCAGCCTCGTACCAGCCAACCGATCCGTCGCTAAAGACGACCTGAAATTGGCCGTAGTTGTACATGTCCTCAGCGATTTCCTCCGACAAGCGCAGCCCCATTCCGTGCACGCGGATCGGGCGTGCGTCTGTGATCTGGCACATCACGTCGACATAGTGGACGCCACAATCGACGATCGGGCTGGTTGTTTGCATCAGCGCCTTGTGGGTTTCCCATTCGGCGCCGGACGACTGCTGGTTGAGGTTCAAACGGAACACGTAAGGCCCGCCAAGATCACGCGCTTCCTTGATCAGCCTCATCCATGATGGATGGTGGCGGAGGATATAACCAACAACGAGTTTGCGGTTTGTCCATTTCGCGGTTTCCACCACGCGCATTGCATCCGTGACTGTGGTTGCGAGCGGTTTTTCAACAAAGACATGCGCGCCGGTTTCCATGGTCTGACACGCCAGATCCGCGTGGCTGTCCGAGTATGTTGCGATCACGACCAGATCGGGGGCCGTGGCCAAGCCTTCCTCGAAGGTTGTGAACCTTGGATAGGTAGCGAGCTCTTGCGGCAGGGCAACGTCAGACCGATTGACCAAGCCCGTTATCTGCGCGTCTGGGTGATGATGGTGCGCCAGCGCGTGGCTCAGGCCCATATTGCCAAGACCCACAATCAGAACTCGCATCATTTGACTGCTCCGGAGGTGATGCCGCGGATCAGCTGCCGCGAAAAGATGATGTAGAGGATCAGCACCGGTAGGATGGCCATCGACAGGGCGGACAGGACAGCATTCCAGTCTGTCACGAACTGTCCGATGAAAACCTGAGAGCCGAGCGTCAGTGTTTTCGTTTCTTCGGCAGGTGCGAGGATCAACGGAAACCAAAGGTCGTTCCAGATCGGAATCATGTTGAACACCGCAACCGTTGCCATGGCGGGGCGCACAAGGGGCAGGACAAGGCGGAAGAAGATCGTGTATTCGCTCAGTCCATCGATCCGCCCGGCATTCTTGAGGTCATCCGAAACCTGCCGCATGAATTCGCTGAGGATGAAGACTGCCAATGGTAAGCCTTGGGCGGTGTAGACAAGGATCAAGGCCCAGAGCGTGTTCACAAGACCGGTTGCCACCATCATCTCGAGTATCGCAACGGTGCCGATGCGGATCGGGATCATGATGCCCAATGCAAGGTAAAGACCCATCAGCATGTTGCCTCGGAATCGGTATTCGCTGAGGGCGTAGGCCGCCATCGCCCCGAACAGCAGCACGAAGAACAGTGAGGCCACGGTGACGATCATGGAGTTCTGGAAGTAGAGGAAAAAGTCCCCTTGCTGCAGGACGGTTTCGTAGCCAATGGTCGAGAAGCTTTCGGAGTTTGGCAGGGCCAAGGGCTCACGAAAGATAGAGCGGCGGTCCTTGAAGCTATTGATCAGGATGATGAAAACCGGAAACAGGGCGATCAGGGTGTACAGGATAAGCGCCCCGTGCATTGCCACGGTGTTCAGAGGATTGGATCGTACCTTGTTCATCGCGGGGTCCTCAGAGCTGGTACCGGCGCATGCGCGTCTGGATGCCGAAAAGGTAGATGCAGACACCCACGAGAATGATGGCGAACATGGCGCCAGCGATGGCTGATCCCATATGCGGGTCCCCAAGCTGGAGCTGGAAGCCAAAGAAGGTGCGGTACATGAATGTACCCAGGATATCGGTCGAGAAGTCCGGCCCGGCCAGCGCACCTTGCGCGGCATAGATCAGGTCAAAGGCATTGAAGTTGCCGACAAAGGTCAGGATCGAAATGATCCCAATGGACGGCAGGATCAGTGGTAGCTTGATTTTCCAGAAAGCTGCCATGCCGGTGATGCCGTCGACCTCGCCCGCTTCCAGGATTTCTTCGGGAATGGTGAGAAGTGCCGCATAGATCAGCATCATCGGAATGCCGACGAACTGCCAGACCGAAACAAGCGCAAGTGTCGTCAGCGCGTATTCCTCTTTTCCGAGCCATGGGGCGTAGAGCGAGCCGAGACCCACGGCATCCAACATCGACGGTGCAATGCCCCAGATGGGTGACAGGATCAGCTTCCATGCAAAGCCGATGATCACGAATGACAGGATTGTCGGAATGAAGATCGCCGAGCGGTAAAGCGCGGCGAACCGCAATCTCGGATGACTGAGCAGCGCGGCAAGCGCAATGCCAATTGGGTTTTGAACCAGCATGTGGATCAAGAAGAACCAGAAGTTATTGCCCAGAGCGTTCCAGAACTGTTCGGCCCAAATCGGGTCAAAGAACAGCGTGCGGAAGTTCTCGAGCCCAACGAACACCCTTTCCTGATCGACCCGCGTGTAAAGTGCGAGCCGCAAGGTGTTGAAGAGCGGAAAGATCATCACGGCGGTGTAAACCAAGATGGCAGGCGCAAGGAACACGAGGATATGCCAGCGAATGCGGGCCTGTTTCATTGATCTCACTCCGGGAAATGTGCCCCGGGCTGTCTGATGTGCCCGGGGCTGTGCAGCAGGGGAGGTTACTGCTGCGGTTCGTACCAGCTGGCCAGACCGTCTTGCAGGCCCTGGCCAAGTTCTTCGGGCGTTGCGGTGCCCTTGATCGCGGCAACCGATGCACCCCATGTTTCGTTTTCAAGGTTTGGCGTGCCACGTGACAGGATCTGGTAGGTGGACCGGATCGTGGATTCACATTCGCCGCGCCAGCTTACGAATTCCTTGGCAAGCGGGTCTTCCAGCTCGACGGGCGTTTTCGACAGGGGGAAGAAACCCGGAAGCGCGTTGCCGAAGATGCCTGCGAATTCAGGGCTGGCAACCCAAGCCAGGAAGGTGCGTGCGGCTTCAGGATTGTCGGTCGCCGCATTCATACCAATCCCGATGTCGGTGTGATCCGAAATGTAGCACGTGTCGCCCGCGTTCTGGACTGGTGGCTTGAATGCGCCCATCTCGAAATCGGCCTGTGTGTTGAAGCCAGAGATTTCCCACGAGCCTGCCGGATAGATTGCCGCGCGACCCAATGTGAAAATGTTCTGGCTGTCGGGATAGGTCTGTGCCTCGTATCCCGCGCCGAGGTAGTCGCCCCAACGGGCAAGTGTGGCATAGGGTGCGACCCATTGCGGATCTGTCAGTGTCTGTTCGCCTGCAATCAACGCCAGGCGGCCTTCTTCACCTTTCCAGTAGTTCGGACCAATGTTGTTGTAGCCCATTGTCGCGGCTTCCCATTGGTCGTTGGTGCCCATCGCCATCGGGATATAGCCGCCGTCTTCCTTGATTGCGTCCAGAGCTGCAAAGAATTCAGCTTCCGTTTCCGGGATGCTCAGGCCCAGCTCTTCGAAGGCGTCCTTGTTGTAGATAAATCCGTGGATGACGCTTGCCATCGGAACACAGAAGCTGGCGGAGCCGTCGTCGGTCTGCCATGCAGACTTGGCCACATCCGAGAAGTTCGACATCGCTTCGAGGTCGCTGAGATCAGACAAATGGCCGGCATCGTAAAGGGCGAGGGACGCATCGAAGGGGCGGCAGGTGATCAGATCGCCCGCCGATCCCGCATCCAGTTTGGAGTTGAGCACGGCATTGTACTCGGCGGGTGCGGACGGTCTGAACTCCACTTTGATGCCGGGGTGTTCTGCTTCGAATGCCGGGATAATCTGGTCTTGCCAGAGTTTCAGGTCGTCGTTGCGCCAACTTTCGATGGTCAATGTAGTATCCTGCGCGTAAGCGCCTGTTGCCACCAACGCGGTCGTTGCAAGCGCCAGCCTAAATATGTTGCGTGTCATTTTTGATCTCCCCTAGGTTTTTTCGTCAAATTTTTCGCGCCAGTGCAGCGCGCAGGTTTCCTTCGGTTTCTCGAAGAATTTGTTGTGCCTGGTCCACCGAAATGCCGGTGGCGGCGATCAGAGCGGCTGGCTTGACCTCTCCCTGTGTCAGCGCCAGTGCGGATTCAGCGGCAAGCTGTTCGACTTTTGCGATCTGGCAGACCATGGACTGCGCGCGTGCGCGCAGTTTGATGTTGTCCGCGCGTACGTTGACCATCATGCCGTCGTGGATGTGGCCAAGTTCGGCGGCCATCAATGTCGACAGCATGTTCAGCGTAATCTTTTGTGCCGTACCAGCCCCCATGCGGGTCGATCCCGAAATCACTTCGGGCGGTGTGGCAAGGCAGATTGGATGGTCCGCAACATTGAGCAGCGCGGAGCCAGCGTTGTTCGCAATGGCCACAATCGTTGCGCCCGCCGCGCGGGCAATCTGTGCGGCAGCAAGGGTGTAGGGTGTCGAACCGCTGGCTGAGACGGCGATGATTGTATCCCGCGTGGAAAGATCCGTGAGTGATGCGTGAAGGTTGTCTGTTGCGTCTTCGGTATCGCCGGGCATTTCGACGCCCGTAGGTAATCCGCCTGCCATGTGGATGCGCAGCTGTGTCGGTTGAATAGAGAATGTACCGCCAAGTTCCTGAGCATCCGCAGCGGCCATTAATCCCGATGACCCAGCGGCCACATAGTGCAGGACGCCACCCATTCGGATCGTGTTTGCCATCGCGGTTGCGCCGTCCGCTATCACTGAAGTCGCGGCGCGCACGACTTCAGCTGCGGCGATCTGCCCGTTCGCTAGCACTCCGGCAATGTCAGTCAGAGGGCGCATGTCTAGCCCTTCTGCCATGTCGTGCAGTGCTTCCGTCTGTGGTTTGGCCATGCGAATCCCCCGCCTTTCGAAAAGAATACCTATATAATACCTTTTGTCTAGAATTTTCTTAACTAGCGGGAATTCAAGAGATATTGGTGCGAATTTGGGTTTAAAGGTACTATTTAGGCCTTTCAAATCATAAAAGGGTATTGTATTGGCATTACTATGAGTAACCCGCAAGAAACCCTTGTCATTGCCATTGATGGTGGAGGTACGCGATGCCGGATGGCATCGATGCAGCGCGGAAAAGTCGTATCTGTTGAAACCGGTTCGGCCAATGTGTCTTCGGATTTTGAGGGAGCAATCCAAGAGATCGCGCTGGGACTTCAACACCTTGCCGCGCGTATGGCGTGCCCTGTTGAGCAGCTGTCTGCCGCACCGACCTTCGTTGGTCTTGCCGGAGTTACCGGGCCGGATATGTCCGAGCGGTTGCGTGCAGAGTTGCCATTTCAGCGTGTTCGAATAGCGGATGATCGTCCCGCGGCTGTGCGCGGCGTGCTAGGCCAGAGGGATGGTGTCATCAGTCACTGCGGCACCGGTTCTTTTTATGCGTCGCAACTTGATGGCAACATCACACTGGCAGGTGGTTGGGGGCCCGTTCTGGGCGACGAGGCGTCTGCCCAATGGGTGGGTCGCAGGGTTCTTCAGCTGACGCTTGAAACTGTTGATGGCCGGGTTGACGCAACCCGGCTGAGTCGATGCCTTTTGACCGAAATGGACGGTGCTGGCGGCATTGTTGCTTTTGCGGGTAAAGCGCGTCCGTCTGATTTTGGTGGGTTGGCACCCAAGGTGACCCAGGCCGCAGCAGAGGGCGACTCCCTTGCACAAGGGATCATGCGGCAGGGGGCTGGCGAGATCGCCCGAGCGATCCGTTTTCTAGGATGGCATCCAAGTGTGCCAGTTTGTTTGACAGGCGGTATAGGCCCGTTTTACGGGTCTTACCTTCCCGACGATTTGCGTGCCTGTCTTGTGGGTGGCGAAGGCGAGCCGCTTGATGGCGCAGTGTCCCTTGCGCTGGATTTTGCACGGGAGATCACCGATGAGCACTGTTGAATTCCTGCGCCCTGACGGTTGGCTGGCGGCCAATGGCGGGCCAAGGTACGTGCAGCTGAGGCGACGGTTGGAAGAAGGAATTGGTTCAGGCGTCCTGCCGCCGAACTCGTCGCTCCCGCCTGAGCGTGAATTGGCGGACATTACAGATCTGTCTCGTGTGACGGTGCGCAAGGCAATCCAGGCGCTGGTTCAGGACGGGCTTGTCGAGCAACGGCAAGGGTCCGGTACATTTGTCCGAGAACCGGTTGCGCGCATGGAGCAATCGCTGTCGCACCTCACGTCTTTCACCGAAGACATGTCGCATCGGGGTCTCGATACCACGTCAAAATGGCTGGAGCGGGGTGTATTCGCCCCGACGGAAGAAGAGGCCCAAGCGCTTGATCTGGGTGACGTCAACGAAGTTGCCCGCATCTACCGTTTGCGCGAAGCTGGAGGGAGGCCGATGGCGCTGGAGCGGGCTTCGTTGCCGCTTGATATCCTACCGAATCCGTTGGAGGTCAGGACGTCGCTATACGAAGTCCTCGCACGTCACGGTATGCGCCCGGTCCGTGCTGTTCAGAAAATCTCGGCCATCAACATTGACGCGCCCGAAGCGGACTTGCTTGGCGTCGCTGACGGCGCTGCAGGATTGAGAATTGAACGTACATCATACCTGGAAAGCGGTCGGGTCGCCGAGCTTACCCGCTCTCTATACCGTGGTGACGCCTATGATTTCGTGGCGGAGCTGCGTTTGTGACAAGAGGAAGGTCATCCCACATGTCTACCGAACCCACTCAGATGCGCCGGGAAATTCTCGAGATTCCAGAGGCCGTTGAGCGTCTTTTGGCGGAGGGTGGCAGCGCAGTCACATCCGCCGCTGAGAAAGCACGTGCGCTGGACCCACGTTTCATGCTGTCGGTGGCGCGTGGATCGTCAGATCATGCCTGTACCTACCTTAAGTATGTCAGCGAACTGATCCTCAAACGGCCAATGGCGTCGGTAGGCCCGTCCGTCAATTCAATCTACGGAGTTGAGCTTGATGCGCCCGATGCACTTTGCATTGCCGTTTCGCAATCGGGGCAAAGCCCGGACATCGTGGCCATGACCGAAAGCTTGCGGAAGAATGGGACGTTCACGGTTGCGATCACCAACAACAACAGTTCGCGCCTTGCGGCTGCCTCGGACGTCACTCTGCCCATACATGCCGGTCCGGAGTTGAGCGTCGCCGCAACCAAGACATTTGTGACCTCTCTTGTCGCCGGTTTGTGGATGCTGGCCGAAACCAAGCGCGATCAGGATCTGATCGCTGCCATCCGCGCGTTGCCGGATCACCTTGATGCCGCGACCCAATGCGACTGGTCTGAAGCAGCCGAAGCGATCGACGGGTCATCGCTGTTTACACTGGGGCGAGGGCCTGCCTGGGCGATCTCGAATGAGGCTGCGCTGAAGTTCAAGGAAACCTGTCTTATTCATGCTGAAAGCTACTCGTCTGCCGAAGTTCTGCATGGGCCTGTTTCTATTGTCGGACAAAGGTTTCCCGTCATTGCATTTGCCGGAGGGGACGCCGCCGAAGACAGTGTCGCACAGACATCTGACGCGCTGGCAGAGAAGGGAGCACAGGTGTTTACATTGGCCCGGAGTGCAAAACGCGCGACACAACTGCCGCATGTGCGGACGGGACATGGATTGACTGATCCAGTTGCGGCGATTGTGTCATTCTATGGCATGGTCGAGGCGGTTGCCGTTCGGCGGGGCATCAACCCGGATGCGCCGCGGCACCTGAACAAAGTGACCGAGACGGTATGACCCAAGGCGCGATCATTTATCGGAATGCACGGGTTTTCGATGGGCAAACCTTGCACGATTCATGTGCAGCCAGCTTTCAAGATGGTATTCTGACGGCCTTTGGTTTGGATGTTGATGTGCCATTGGGCGCATCCGAGATTGATCTGGCCGGTGATATTCTTTCCCCAGGCTATGTCGATCTACAGGTCAATGGCGGCGACGGGATCATGTTTAATGATGACCCGTCTGTCGATTCATTGCGCAGGATTGCATCGGCCCACAGGCGGCTCGGGGTGCACGCGCTGTTGCCGACACTTATCACTGACACGTTAGACAAGACCCGCGCGGCAATTGCCGCTGCTGTTGACGCGGTGCGTCAGAACGTTCCCGGCATTGCGGGGCTGCATCTGGAAGGACCTCACCTGTCCGTGGCGCGCAAAGGGGCCCATGACGCGGCGCTGATCCGGTCGATGGAGCAGGAAGATCTTGACGCTTTGTTGGCTGCGGCAAGCGCCTTGCCCGTTTTGATGGTGACTGTCGCCCCCGAGAACGTGACACCCGAACAGGTTCAAACATTGTCGACAGCTGGCGTTGTCGTGTCATTGGGGCACACGGATGCAGGTTTTGAAACCTGTCGCCACTATTTTGCCAGTGGTGCCCGCTGTGCCACGCATCTTTTCAATGCAATGAGCCAGTTGGGCAATCGCGAGCCGGGGTTGGTCGGGGCAACGCTTGCGACGGGCGGCGCATCCGCTGGCCTGATCGCAGATGCCGTTCATGTTCATCCGGAAACGATGCGTACGGCGTGGCAGGCAAAAGAGGGGCCTGGGCATATCTTTCTGGTGAGCGATTCCATGGCCGTTGCCGGGACAGACCATGCATATTTTGAGTTGGGTGGGCGGCCCATCCAGCGCAAGGATGGTGTTCTTACCCTTGCTGACGGAACCCTTGCAGGTGCCGATCTGGATTTGACCACGGCTATTCGCGTATTGGTCGAACAGGTCGGTGTCTCGCTCGAGGACGCATTGCGGTCGGCCATAAGCCATCCCGCTCAGCTCATAGGGCGCTCAGATTTACGATTGGACTCTGGCCAGACTCAGCAAGCCGATATGATCCGCATTGCCTCGGACCTGCGTCGTACATCTGCTTTGATGTGAATGAGTTTCGCCTGCATCCGTTGCGGTTCGAGATAAGCACTGCAATCCACTGACGGGGCGCTACCCTATCGCGACAGGGTGGTCCACGCAGCGGCGAGGATTATCAGGCCAGCGCCAAACGCAAACGCGACTGTGGGTGTCTCGGAAAAGATGAAGTATCCGACGGCGGTTGAGATGACCAAGCTGAGGTAGCCAAGCACCGAGAGAAAGGCGGCTTCGGCACGGAAATGCGCTTGCAGGAAACAGAATTGGGCACATTGTGCGAAAAGGCCAATCGCCAGAAGTGGCACTAGGTGATCAGATGCAATAGAGGCCCAGGTTGCAATAGCGAATGGTGCCGCCAGAATTGCCAACCCTCCAGTGTAGAAAACCATCATCACGATAACCGGCGTATTGGCGAGTGTGCGGGTCAAGATGATGGCGGTTGTGCCAAACAGAACGGTTAGGAATGCGGCGGGAAGCCCCGAGTTTAAGGTCACCAGTGCCGGATCGACAGCAACATAGACACCCGCAAACGCCAAACCAGCTGCCCACCAGCGACGTCGAGGCACCACCTCTTTCAAAAGAAGAAGCGCCAGGAGCATCGTGATTATCGGTCGGGTGAAACCAATGGCTGTGAACAGTGCAAATGGCAGGTGGGCGATGGCAAAGAAACTTGTTGTCAGGGCCAGTGTTGAAAGGATTACACGCAGTGCATGAAGCGGCAGCCGGTCGACGCCACTGAATGCCTGCCGATCCCGCCATAGGAACGGAGCCATCACACCCAATCCGATGATTGCCCGCAGAAAGACCAGCTGTATCGCTGGGTAGTCCAAGCCCAATGCCTTTACGATACTCAGCGCGACGATGTTGAGCGCCATATCGGTGATCAACCATGCGCCGCCTGAAAGGTTTCGAGGGGGGGAGGTGTCAACGTGGTGCAAGAAGGTTTGCCATCAGGCGATATGCGCCCGGTACTCCATGTGCGAGTTGGTGATGCAAAATCAGGGCGCAATGTGTGTGGCGCCCTTTTCCGATATCCGCTGTCAGCAGGGCGCCGGTTAGGGGTGCCTCATCAGGGTCGGCCATGGAAAGCAAAGAGGTGTACGCGCTGTCCCAACTCTTTGCAAAGTACAGCCCGCGTTCCTTGTCCCATCCATCCCAATCGGCTTTGGTGATGGCATTGGGGTGTGAGAGAATTGGATGTTGAGCGATGTGCGTCACGGTGGCGTGCTGGTCTGTGACGCGCCAGCGGAGTGACGGTTGACCAATCTCGATCGGCTTTGGAGGTGTCGTGTCAGGAGCCCAGTTGTCCCAGGGTCGATGATACAGTGTCAGGAGGGTGCCACCCGCGGCGGTCCATTCATGAAGGATGGGCATCGCCTGAGCGAGGCCGGGGCGAAACTTGACGGCAAAGATACCGATGACCACGGCGTCGAATTCTGCGAGGCCTGCGGCTGATATCTGATCATCTTCGATGGCGACGATGTCGAACCCCGCGCACGCCAACCAGTGATCTACCCGGTCGTTGCCGCCGCCGATGTAGCCGATCCTTGCGTTCGGTACGGCGCAGTCAATCACGTGCACAGTCATTTGCGCGGGTCCTGTCAGCGCGCGTGGCGGTACATGTGGGTGGTGGACGATTTGGGCTGTGTGGGCCTGCTCGCCATTCAGCATGATGGGGATGGCGTAGCGGCCCAATTCCGTATCGTCCGGAAGCGCAATGTCAAACCCATCCGACATGCGTGACCCCGTCCAGCCGTCGGGTAGAGCAACGGTGACCTGTGCTGCTTCGGGGCGCAGTGTTGGCACTTTTAACGACAGGCGGCGCCGAGGCGTGCGCATGTTTACAACGTCGGTCACAGGATCAACTGAAGCCCTTGATCCGGGCAGGGTCAGCGGTGGAGTTTCAAATGGGTGGTGGGTTTGGCTGACCACGTCGCCCGTTTGCACTGTCAAAGTGACAAAAGGCGGTGTGGGTGCGTCCGGCAGATACGTGTCTGGCATCGAATGGCTGGGGGCCGCATCATCGGTGTGTAGAACCATGCTGTTTCTACTCCAACCCTCAGGAAGAGTGATCTCGGTTTCGACGCCTGCACCATTTGTGTCGATCTCACACGTGACCGTGGTTGTGTCGCCGGGTGTCAGGATATCTGCGTCCAGAACGATGTGCGCCTCTACACCGGCTGCGAGCTGAATTACCTTCGCGGCCTGTGTGATCTTTCGATTGATTTTGTGCGCAATATCCCGGTCAGGATGGTCAGCTTGCAAAAGGGCGAGCCCAGCGGCTGTTTCTGCCCGAACTGCCGCGAAATCGGGAAAAGCTGCGCGTGCGCAATCAAAATGTTCCTGCGCTTTGGCGTAGCCAAGATCGGCAAGTGTTGACGGCAGGCCAGATGACAGGGTGTCATCCGGCCCCTCAACATGGCTTTGCGCCAGATGTAGAGGCCAGTCGCGTGTCTCACTAGGCGGAACCCAGCGACCCATGGCTTGTGTCAGGTGGAACGCACGGCTTTGTTGCCCGATTTGTGCATAGGAGAACCCGGTGATCAGGTCACGCCCGCCGGGAACCGTTAGTGTTTCGGGCGGCGGGGGCAGATCGTCATCATAGGCCTGTCCGGCACCGGACCAGGCGGGCAAATACAGCTTTGCAACCTGCCAGGGGGTCTGCCCCGTTTCGAACGTGGGATCGGCGGCAAGTGTCATGACCTCGTGCGCGGCGGCTGTCATTGCGCGGTGATGACCATGCTGCCCCGGAACATCAAGGAAGGTTGGACACAGGATATCGGGGCGCTCGGTTCGAATGATTTCGACAAACCGACGCAGCGTGCGCTGGTGGCCCCACTCGCCCAGAGTTTCATGACCTGATTTTGAGAAGCCGAAATCCCGGATTGGATCGTCCAGTGTTTGGCCCAACCAATAGAGGCGCAAATCCAGCACGTCGGCTGCACGCTCCATCTCAGCCGTGCGCAGGACGCCAAGGGCGGCGCCGGTTTCGGTTCCGATATCGTTTTGTCCGCCATCGCCGCGCGTGGAACAGGCATAGCTGATGTCAATTCCGTCACGCACCCCGAGTGCTGCTAGCAAATCGGATATCTCATCATCTGGATGCGCCCCTGAGTTCATGAAAGACACAACGGTCTGAAGCCGACTGAGCGCGCGGTGAAGCGCCACAATCCGGGGGGTAAGGCGATGGCGCAGGATTCGGGACTGGTCGGACAGCGGCACGTTGGTCAGCTTTCTCAGAGGGTGGTTGATTGCGATGTGAAGGCACAGTTCAAGATCAAGGCGGCAGCGCCAAAAGTTGCTGCCATCCGCCCGGCAGTCCCCCGTTGCAGTCGTGGCAGGCTTGCATCCGGACGGTTGGATACGGACAGCTTGGGCAAGGGTGTTGCCCGCGCAAGGTGGTCGAGGATTGATGCGGGCATTGCGCCCCCAAGTACTACAGTTTGAGGATCGAACAGATTTTCGATCACGCCCAAAGCCTGTCCAAGTGCGTCTGACGCTGTTGCTAACCATCGCATCAACTCAGGATCCTCGCAGCGGCACAGATGATCGAGCGCGTCGATGTCTAAAACACCATGGTTGGCCAAGGCCGATTGAGCCGAGAGGCGGCTGACCGTTTGCTCAAGCGGCCCCAGTTTTCCATCGATACAGACGGGCAGGCGCCCGATCTCACCAGCGTTGCCAAAAGCGCCTTCGACCAGCTGTCCGCGGTTCACGATACCCAACCCGAGACCTGCACCGAAGTAGAGAAAGGCATAATCAGTCAATCCTTGCGCAGCGCCAAACCTTTCTGCCAGTGCAGCGGCATTTGCATCGTTTGACACAACAACCGGCCGATCGAGTGCATCAGAAAACAGTGCAGCTGCATCTACAGTTTGCCAGCCTGGCAAATCCGAAGCCTGTCCTGAAAGGCCCGTTGCGCCAAATGGGCCCGGCATCACAATCCCTGCGCCGAGCAATCGATCAGGTGAAATGCTGCAATCGCGCAGCATTTGGTCACGCAATTTCAGAACCTTGTTTGCAATCTTGTCTGGTTTGACGTCTGTCAGCACCTTTCGTCCGGTTGCGCGTGGTTGGCCGCTCAGATCGACCAGTGACGTCAACAGAGCATCTGGCCGTATCTCGACCCCCAAGGCAAAGCCGCCGTTGGGGTTCACGGCGTATTGGACAGCAGGCAATCCGCGGCCAGCGCGGTGCGAGCCGCGTTCCAGCAACAAGCCATCCGCTTCGAGATCAGCGATAATGTTGCTGACCGCTTGGGTGGACAAACCAAGCGAGCGTGCAATGGCTGCGCGCCCCATTTGGCCGGCGCTGTTGATCTGTCCAAGCACCGCTTTTTTGTTTCGTTGTCGTGATCGATCAGGGTTGGCGCCGGGGCGTGAATCGAACAGGAAATCGGAACTGGTCATGATGTGGCTTTAACTCAATCAGCTTAATAACTCAACTTACTTGAATATTAAATTTACTTGGCTTAATCCTTAAAGGAATCGGCGACGGACACTCGGCGCCGTTCAATAGAAGAGGTCTTTCATGACACGTTATTTGAAAGGTGTTGCCCTGGCTGGAATGACCAGCGCGATGGCATTGTTTAGTTCTGCCGTGTCGGCGGTCGAAATCGAGTATTGGCAGTACTTCTTTGACGCCCGCGTGACGGCGATGGAGCAGTTGATCGAAAACTTCGAAACGGCCAATCCCGACATCACCGTCAAGATGACCCATTTCCCATATGCTGACTATCGCACAAAGGTTGCCGCGGCGATCCCGGCAGGGGAAGGCCCGGACGTTGTTCAGCTGTTCTACGGCTGGCTGAATGACTACGTTGCCGCCGAGCTAATCCAGCCCCTGCCTGCTGAAACGTTTCCTGCGTCTCAGATCGACGATGATTTTTTTCCGATGGTTCAGGCCATGAAAGATGGTGATCATTATTGGGCTTTGCCGACAGCAGTGCGGTCACTTGCCCTTTTTTACAACGAGCGTCTGCTCGACGAAGCCGGTGTGGAGCCACCCACCAACTTTAACGAGCTGATGGCGGCAGCGAAGGCAATGACCAAGCGCGATGGTGCTGGCAATATCACTCAGGTCGGGATGACGGCAGGGATGACAGCACAAGATCACCATTGGTGGCGCGAAGGTCTGATCCGTCAGTTCGGCGGTGAGCCATATTTGGATGACTATCAGACGGTCAACTATAACACTGATGCTGGGCTACAGGCGCTGGAGTTCTATGCCAGCCTGTTCTCAGGCGATGATGCAGTTTCGGCCATCGGGTTCATGGACGAACCTCAAGCGGCTTTTAAAGCAGGTCGTGCCGGTTTTCACATCGACGGGTCGTTCCGTATCGGATCGCTGGACAAGACGCGCGGACTGAAGTGGGGCGTGACAGAGCTGCCGGCGACGGCAGAGGGTGCGCGGTCCAACTATTCCTCGTATTGGGTGAACGCGATCACAACCAAGGCGGAAGGCGAGAAGTACGACGCTGCAGTCAAGTTCATGGAATACGTCACCTCAGACGAGGCGATGCAGATATGGCTTGATGTCGTGGGTGAGTTGCCAGCGAAACCGTCGGTGGGCCTGACCGACGCCAATGCCAGCAACGAGACGTACGGCCCGTTCATACGTGGTTTGGCCTATGCCAACACGACGAAGTTCGCCAATGAAAGTGGTCAGCGCCAGCTTATGGTTGAGATGGTAGAGCGCATGACCCTCGAAGGAATGAGCGCGGCCGACAGCCTCGCCATCGCGGCCGAAGCCGAACAAAAGATACTCGACGACTACTACAAGTAACGGCTCTCCCCCCAGCAGGTCGCCCGCTCCTTTCTTTTGTGGCGGCCTGCACCCTTATCCTTCGGGTACCTGATGCGGCTGTATTCCAACCTCTCGATCAAACAGAAACAGATCGTCTGGGCATGGGCGTTTCTTGCGCTGCCGGTGCTGTTTTACGGGATCATTCGGTTTTATCCGACTGGCACGGCATTCGTGATATCCTTTCAGGAATGGAACCTGCTCGGGGACCGCACCTGGATCGGGTGGGACAACTATGTTGAGCTTTGGAATGACCCGGTTTTTTGGAAGGTGTTTGTCAACACGTTTGAATACCTGTTGATCGGCACACCACTGTCACTGGTCCTTAGTTTTATCATTGCCTACCACCTCGACAAACTGCGCTTCATGCATGGTTTCTTGCGGATGTTGTATTTCTTGCCCTTCATGACATCTGCGGTTGCCATGGCTTGGGTTTGGCGCTGGTTTTACCAGGACGTTCCGATTGGGCTGTTCAACAATCTGCTGGCGTCGGTCGGTATCCCTCAGATCGCCTTCCTGAACTCGACAACCAACGCATTACCCGCTGTTCTGGCCCCGGCTGTTTGGGCGGGGCTTGGCTTTCAGGTGATCATTTTCATGGCGGGCCTGCGGGCCATCCCGCAAAGCTATTACGAAGCGGCCAAGATTGATGGGGTTGGCTGGTGGACGGTCCTCACGCAGATCACGATTCCGCTTTTACGCCCCACGATCGTGTTCATCGTTGTCTTTTCGTCCATCGGATTTCTGCGGATTTTCGACCACGTGTTCAACATGACCACGAACAATCCCGGCGGGCCTTTGAATTCGACCAAACCGCTGGTTTTGATGATCTATGATACCGCCTTCAACGGCTTCAACATGGGGTATGCCGCCGCGCAGACCGTGGTTCTGTTCCTGATCCTTCTGCTTGTGTCACTCGCACAGCTTTGGCTCTTGCGGAGTGATTGAGTATGACGACCACTGATATTCGTGCCTCGTCTGCCACGCTGGACCGGTCCGCGGTCAACAAGCCCCGAAACATGGGTCAGATCATGCGCTGGCTGCTGTTGTTTCTGGGCGGGATCCTGATGGTGATGCCCATCGCCTACATGATCTCGACCTCGTTGAAATGGCCGCACGAGGTGTACAACATCAATCTGATCCCGGACGAGCCGACGATAGAGAACTATACCTATGTCCTTGAGGACGGGCGGTTTTACTGGTGGTTCGTGAACTCGATCATCATCGCGACAATCACCACCATCTCGAACCTGCTTTTTGACAGTCTTGTCGGCTATACGCTGTGCAAATTCCGGTTTCCGGGGCGCATGATTGTTTTCATCGCGATCTTGTCCACGCTGATGATCCCGACCGAGATGCTGGTAATCCCGTGGTACCTGATGAGCCAGAGCCTGGGGTGGCTGGACAGCTATTGGGGTATCATGTTTCCCGGCCTCATGACCGCTTTCGGCACCTTCCTCATGAAGCAGTTTTTCGAAAGCGTCCCGGATGATTTTATCGAAGCAGCCCGCATCGACGGGCTGAACGAATTGCAGATTTGGTGGACTGTGGCCATGCCGCTGGTGAAACCGGCTTTGGCCGCCCTTGCCATCTTTGTCTTTCTTGGGAATTGGACAGCGTTCTTGTGGCCCCTGATCGTCACCAACTCGGTGGAGATGTACACAATCCCGGTGGGCCTGTCTGGCTTCGGGGACGAGGCGGATGTGGCGTGGGAACTGATCATGACGGGCGCCGCGATTTCAACCATCCCCACATTGGTCGTGTTCCTGATCTTCCAGCGTTTCATCATTCGGGGCGTTGTAATGGCTGGGTTGAAAGGGTGAGAAAATGCCGGGTAGCGAAACCATGACCGATCACACCGTTTTTCCTGACCCGACATACAAAGACACGGTGTTGCAACCGCTGTTTGACGGCGTCAAAGCGCACTTTGCCCACGGCATGGCGCAGATCAACCGGGCCCATCTGGTGATGCTGGCCGAAACCGGGATTCTACAACCGCCAGACGCCAAAGCACTGGCAACAGCTCTGAAAGAGATCGAGCACGAAACCGATATCGCGACGCTGACCTATACAGGTGAGCATGAGGATTACTTTTTTGTCGTCGAGGCGGCGTTGCGCACAAAGCTTGGCGATTTGGGAGGGGCGTTGCACACGGCCAGATCGCGCAACGACATGGATCATACATTGTTCAAGCTTGCGTTGCGCGTGCGCGTACAGGAATTGCTGAAACTCCTGGCGGACCTCGCCCAGTCCCTTCTGGATAAGGCCGAGCTAGAGAAGGAAACGTTGATTGTCGCCTATACTCATGGCCAGCCTGCGCAACCCACAACATTTGGTCACTACCTGTCAGCGGTGGTCGAGGTGCTTCTGCGTGATATGGCCCGTTTGGATGCGGCGGCAGATGGGCTGGAGCACTGCCCGATGGGTGCTGCAGCGATAACCACCAGCGGTTTTCCCATTGATCGGGAGAGGATGGCGGACCTTCTGGGATTCGAAGGCCCGCTTTTGAACGCCTATGGATGCATCGCCTCGGTTGACTATGTCACGGGTCTCTATTCCGCGCTGAAACTGCCCTTCGTGCATCTGGGTCGCGTCGTACAGGATATGGGCACCTGGGCGTCTTTCGAAGTTGGCCAACTGTATGTGCCGAACGCTCTTGTCCAGATTTCTTCGATCATGCCGCAAAAGCGCAACCCGGTTCCGATTGAGCATATGCGCCACCTTGCCAGCGTCACAGCAGGGCGTTGCGACATGGTCGTGAACACGATGCACAACACGCCCTTTACCGATATGAACGACAGTGAAGGTGAAGTGCAGCAAGCCGGGTTTGCTGCGTTTGACAGTGGTGGGCGGATGCTCCGTTTGCTTCGGGCGTTTCTGCCTGCTTGCAAGATCAATGAGAAGAATGTTGCGCGCAACACCGACGCTGCTTGCATTACAATCACCGAATTGGCCGACACATTGGTCCGGGACGAAGGTCTTTCGTTCCGACAGGCGCATGACATCGCAGCAATGACGGCAGAGGCTGTGATTGCTGCTGGCGCGCCCCTTGGTCGCGGGTTCAACGCGTTCGCAGACGCCTTCAAATCCAAGACCGGGCGCCCCACCACACTTTCGCAAGAGCGTTTCGAGATTGTTACTTCTGCCGATCACTTTGTCGCTGTCCGGGATCGCCCTGGTGGTCCTGCACCCGCAGCTTTGAACGCTGCTTTTGCGATGTACCAGTCAGATCTGCATCGCCTGACCGAACGCGCGACTGTTCGCACTGACCGCCATGTTGCGGCGTGCGCGATGCTTGATCACAGCTTCGCTGTCCTTCTGGAGACCTGATCCATGGCCAATCTGTCCTTGCGCGCGCTCACGAAGGCATATGCCCAGACTGAAGTCCTGCATGGTATCAACCTCGATGTAGAAGATGGGGAATTCATTGTCTTTGTCGGCCCGTCGGGTTGTGGCAAGTCCACGACGTTGCGCATGATTGCAGGGTTGGAAGAGGTGACGTCCGGCGAGGTCGTGATTGGTGATCGTGTCGTCAATCACCTTGAACCCAAAGAACGCGATATCGCGATGGTTTTTCAGAACTATGCGATCTATCCGCATATGTCGGTGAAGAAGAATATCGCCTTCGGTTTGCGATCTTCCAAAATGTCCAAACAGGACAAAGAAACGCGGATCGACGAGGTTGCTGGCATTCTCGATATGACTCACCTTCTGGATCGAAAACCGGCCCAGCTTTCGGGCGGGCAACGCCAGCGGGTCGCAATTGGGCGGGCGATGGTGCGTGATCCGGCGGTGTTCTTGTTCGACGAGCCATTGTCGAACCTGGATGCGCAGTTGCGGACTCAAATGCGGTTAGAGATCAAGAAGTTGCACCAGCGCGTGGGCAACACGATCATTTTCGTGACCCATGATCAAGTCGAAGCCATGACCATGGCCGACCGGATTGTCATCATGAAAGATGGCCACATCCAGCAGGTTGGCACACCGTCCGAGGTCTACCATTCTCCGGCAAACGCATTTGTTGCGCAGTTCATTGGGGCGCCATCCATGAACATGTTGCCTGGCAGATTGAATGGCGCGGGTGTCAGGCTCGAGTCTGGCCTGCAGGTTGTCACCACTCATGTCAGTGCGACCAATCAGGATGTTTTGCTGGGGGTTCGCCCCGATGATCTGACTTTGGATCAATCGGGTCAGATGCTGGTGACCGGGCAGGTCACAGTAAGGGAACCGCTTGGTGCTGAAACGTTGATATATGTTGCGACCGAGTCCGGCGAAGTGATCGCGAAAGCTGACGGGCGGAGCCCGCCTGACGTGGGCACCCACGTCAGGCTGTCGGCTGATCCGGCCAACGTGCATCTCTTTGATGCTGATAACGGGGCGGCGCTCGCGTGACGGACCTGTCCCATCCTAGCGTCCTTTGCGTGGGGCGGCTGTATTGCGACTTGATCTTTACCGAGCTTCCCCATCTGCCGCGGCTCGGAGAAGAGGTGTTTGCCCCCGGCTTCAGCATGCATGCCGGGGGCGGTGCTTTCATTACCGCGGCGACAATTCAAGCATTGGGACATCGGGCCGGCCTGTGCGCGACCTTTCCGGCGGCCCCGTTTACCGATACTGTTTTGCGGGACATCGAACGGGCTGGGGTTGATGCCACTCTGTGTGATGCTGCTGCAGAGGGGCAATCGCCGCAGATCACCGTGGCTTCAGTACTTGATGATGATCGTGCCTTTCTTACCCATGCAAGTGGATCGGCCTTGCCGGACACTCCGTGGCCTTCTGATTGGAGCCATCTTCACATCGGGGAATTGCGGACACTGGCAGAGCATCCGGACCTGGTGGCAAGGGCGCGGGCACACAATATGACAATATCGCTTGATTGCGGTTGGGATGACGCCTTGGTTCACAAGGGTGCGGAGATGGAGCCCCTCATTTCTAAAGTAGACCTGTTCCTGCCAAATGCGTCTGAAATCGCTACGCTTAGGAGCAGTGGCCTTCGTCACGATGCCGCGCCGATTACGGTCACAAAAGAGGGGGCGAAAGGCGCGCGTGTCGAGAGTGAGAGTGGCACATATGAATGCCCGGCCCGGCCCGTCAAAGTGGTCGATACAACTGGGGCAGGCGACGCCTTCAATGGCGGTTTCCTGGTGGCCTGGTTGTCCGGTGCGGATTTGCCCCATGCATTGTCCGCTGGTGTTTCTTGCGGAGCGGTTGCGGTTGGCCATGTGGGTGGAACCGGTGGATTGACGGGTTTGCACCATATCCCAATCGAAGCCGCTGAGTAGCAGGTTCGTCTGCCGGTTTTTCAATGTTGAAGTATCGCGTTCCCCGGACACGTCTTAGGTCTGCTTCCACTGGTGCTGTAGTGAGCCGTTTCAGCGTGACGCGATTGAGTTGTCACAGGATGGAACACCGCTGGCGAAGAAAGACTCAGAAACGTGGCGCGCTTCGGTCACGATGAGATTGCTGTCTTCGTCCCAGACCATGTCGTGCGTCCATACAACATCACCATTTGTAGATACTTCGAGAAGGCGACCATGCTCGGCTTCTGTCAGAAGAATATTTCCATTCGGAAGCGTTTGGTGCTTGCCGCGCCGCCACGTATAGAAAGGTTCGTCTTCAGACCCTTCGAAGTCGACCGAAACAGTGTTGTCCCGTGGATCAATGCGCAGAATGCGGGACGTCATGGCCCCGGTCGCATTATCGAATACGGTAATCGTGCCATCCGGCTCAAAGTCGGGATCATGTTGTTTGAACCAAGGTCCATGTTGCCACCATTTGAGTATACCCGTTTGCGGATCAACGACGGCAACCAGATTTGGCTCGCGCAGGCTGAACATTAGATCGCCCGCCTCAAACATCGGGAAGGCTGGGGCAAGTTCAGGGCGTAGCATCTCGACATCATTTGGATGAAATGGATCGTCAAGATAGCTGATTTGCCCATTTGCATCGTCAGGCATACGGACACGAATGTCGAAAATACCGCGCTGATCACCACCGTCGGCTGCGATGACATCGTTGCGCAGATTCAGTGAGAATGTTTTCTCTCCTGTGTTCTCATCCAAGCGCACCATATCCTCACCGTACCAAGTCCAGATGCCTCCAGCACCATCGCGCGTGATTGAATGGTGAAAGCCTCCACGTACGCTCCACATGGTTTGACCACATTGATCGACCCGCGCAATTGCGTTGCCCACGTCGAAGGTCACGACAACGGAGCCGTCTTCGAATACTTCCATTCCGTGCAACATGACGTTTTGAGGCGGCGTGTCAGGATCGAAATTTTCGTAATTTATGGGCCAGCGGTGAATCTCATCACCATTGGCATCCATCAAGCGAACAGCAAAAACCGAAGTCTCCTGATCGTCGCTGAGCCCGGCAATGAGGATGTAACCGGGCGCACGTTCTGTTCCGGGGCGGCGTTCATACCCTCGGTCCGGTGATGCCTTGCCCTGAGCATTCGGGGCGACCAAGTGGCGTGTCGGTTCGAGGCCGATGTCATTGCGCCAGTTACGCGAGACGTCCAGATATGTGCGATGTGCTTCGCCAATCTGCGGGGCGGGAAACCACCCCCACCAAGACGACACGATGCCATACACCATTGCGATCAGGGCAAATGAGATAACGAAGAAGCCTCGGGCAAAACGATCTGATGATGGCAGTTTCATTGTATGATCTTTCCTGTCGACGAAGAAACGTACCCGATCGCCTGGCCACAGAGTTCTTCGTGAAGAATGTCGGCCCTCTGCAACAAACTGTGAGACGCAGTGGGAAGTTCCGGGGCAGGGTGGGGAGCGCGCAAGATGTCTGCCATCGTAGAAACGCTATGATGGTCATCAAGACCGATCGCCGAAGCAAGCTTGGGTAGAAGCAGATCGGGGGCTGCACAAAGGGCGTCGTGATCGACAAAGACGGTGCCTGGTCCCGCAGTAGACAACACGTGTTGGTAGGCATCAATCCAGTACCGCAGCCAGAAATCGACATGCTCCGGAACGGGCAAAGTGCTTGTCTGAGCGTTGAATGCTATCTGCCGCAAAGCTGAGCCAAACTCGAAATGTCCAATACCTTCCATGTAGCGGCGTGCGAAAGGTTCACGCGCATGCAAATCTGCAAACCGTAGGTGCTGCGCCAAAAGGGACCGGACCTGCGCGCGTGGATTGCGGATCGGGACGACAATGGAAGCGTCCGGAAACATGTGTTCCAAAAGAGGCAAGCGCGCGATGTTGGCGTTGTTTTTGGAAAGATAGCGCGAGGCACCGGCCTTGGTCGCGACTATTTTGGTAATGTGGGTGCGGAAAAAGGCTTCAAACTCTGGATTGCGGTCTTCCACCGTCCACGGTTTGATATGGTTTTTTGTGTAGTGATCTGGCCAGAAGGCCATCCAAAGCATTTCCTCAAAAGCCTCAGGGCTTTCTATCCCAACTTCGATACCATCTCCGTGTGCCCTTTCATTCTTGTCGCCCGTCTTGCGAAAGAGGGTGGAGAAACCACCCCAAAGTAGGGGGGACAGAGTGAACGGCATATGTTTGTAAGTTGCCGACGCGAATTGCGGAAAGCTGGCCATCCCTTCGAGCATGATTGTTGTCCCGGCGCGCGGCAGCGATGTGATGAACACAGGTTGGCAGGCTGGTTCGGAAGCAAGGCGGCGCCGGTACAGCCTGTTTTCCAAGGCACCCAGGCGGATTTGCCTTTCCGGGGATGCAAAGGCGAAATCGTGTAGTGCCTTTTCGAGTGGGCTATAAGGCACCTCATCAGGCTTGGTGGTGTCGCCGGGTGCTTTGCGCAACTTGTCAAGCATGACCCAAAGCGCAATGGCGGCCGCAGTTGAAGCAAGGATGAAAGGCCAGCCAAGTGCGACCGCAACGGCGTGGTCAATTGTATAAAGCCCAAGGGCTGTGCCGCCCCACACGACGAAGACTGATGCGCCAAGCGATGCCGCGCCGATGGCGGAAATTCGAAAAAACCCGCCCAGCAGTTGGATGGATGCGTGGCGCACCTGTCTTTCTTTGTCATCATCCGTGATATCGTTGTTCATCATCACGGACATCGCTTGTTGCGTGGTGCCTATGATGCCGCCTGCGACGCGCCGCGCATTCAGAATTCGTAAAGCAACGACAAACGCAACAAGGCCCATCGCAAGGGCAATGACGCTCAACTTTCGGTCTCGCGCGGTGCCTGAATGTCGGTTTTGGCTTTCCGCGCGCGCACCATTCGCTTGATCGGGTACCAGACGAATCCGACAACAGCGAGCACAAGCGCGGCCACGAGCGCGATCATTGTACCAATAGCTGTAAGGCCTGCTCCCGGCCCGACATATGCGTGTGCTGTGGCCGGCACCAATGCCAATGAGACGGTTAGAAATGTGGATGTTCGAGTGACACCCGAAACCCATGTGTAGCGCTGCATGACGAAATCCTCACTTCTGATAAACGAGTGCGACCCGAACATTCGGACGATCGGTGGGATCGCTTGTCGCTGTTTTCGCAACACAGGTGTGAGTTGCCGATGCCGCGGCAAGGTTACGGACATAAAGTGGCGAAAGCCTGCCAGAACACTCGATTAGAGCGGAATATTATTGCCCGTTTGAGGCGGCGACGGCCGCCAATTCCGAAACACTGCCTTGGGTCTCGGTTGTTTCGACGACTCCGGGTCCGAATAGCCGATAGTGCCGGACTGTGGCCCTGCACTATCGGCTATTCGTTGGCCGGTTGTTCTTCGACTTCAGATATCGGTGTCTCGACCGCTGCCAAGTCCACACCCTGCGCTTCGAGTTTGCCTTTCATCAGAAACACGTTGTAGACGGGTTTCCAGCGCGACATGGTGAAATAGACTGCATCGTCAATTTCCAGGCCCGGAACTATGTAGGGGGCGTAAAGACCGGGATATTCGTCCGCATGAGCAACGATCTGGGCGGCGCTCCATGGGCCTGTCATCGTTGGCGCGCTGCGTAGTATGACGGCTCTCTCCACGGGCTCGAGATACATCATCAACCACGCCTGATGTGCATTGCTCCAAGCGACGGACAATTCCCCCGCCGGCGCGGGAACCACGGCCGTGGCGCGCTGAATGTTTGCCGACCACCCTTGACCATCCCAATATGTGTATGCGCGTGGGTCAAATACGTCCTGTGGCGCAACCCGCCCGAGCCTCACGCCACCAAAACGCCCCTGCGGAATACCAAACACGTAGATCATGCCGTCATGCTCGACATAGGCCACCTGCTCAAAACCCGAGCCTGCGGGCCATATCGCGGTGTCCGACCTTTTCCAGTTCTGACCGTCGTCGTCCGAATAGGCAAGGCCGGAACGGCGCACATACCATTTGTCATCCGCACCCCACATGCGCACGGACATGTAGTGGAGGACCATCCGCTCGCCGAGCGAAATGCCGTTTGTCGGAATGACGGTCCATTCCAAGCCGGGAACTTTCGCTGAACGGATGATTTCCTTGGCCGCTCCTGTCGCACTTTCGATCATAGAGGAAATGGAAAAGCCGTTCGCCGGATCGGGGTCGGCGATCCGCGCTATGGTGTTGCTGCGCCAATCCCCACCATCTGGTCCGTAGGTATCACCGAACACCATGTAGATTTCACCCTTGTGGGTAAACATATGGCCCAGGTCTGTACCGTGCACGTTCCAACGCGTGTCTGTCGCGTTCGGAGATTCAGCCCCCGTTAGCTGACTGACGATCTCGGTTTCGACGATCTGCAACGCGCCCGGGGTCGATGTTTCCAGCACTTCATTTTGTTGCCCCAAGTCCGATAACGCCATCGTATCCAGTGTCTCAGTCCCTTCCACATCGGCAATCGCCATGGGCAATTGGCAAGCGCAGAAGAAGATGAAAGCCGAAAAGGAAACGCCAAGCAGAGCCGGGGATATACGCATCACAGAGTACCTTCTATAGCCGGAAAGCGGTCGTAGTCGGAACGTCTTGGGCGCCTCAGAGAATCAGTTGAGTGCCCGTCGCCTATACGTGCGGTGCGCCTGTCAAACGATCAAGCGGATTATCGCTCATGTGACGTAATGTAGGAAATTTTGACGCTGCGTCAGGCCGGATCATTTCACCCGCGCGGCGCCAGCTGCTTAATCTTTTGGCAACTCTTGTGATGTTTGCGACGGATCGCAGAAAAAACCGTATGCCGGCCACGTCACCGGTTCGGTTTGACTGATGGGCAGCATGCGGCACGACAAGTGCGGGTTTTTATGCTCAATCCAACGCAGCATCTGTTCTCCATCGGTGGGAATGACAATACCTCCGACTGGGCCAAGATCCGAGATTGCCTCCTCTGTGCGCCAGGTAACGCGATAGGTTGCGGGCTGGGGAACTTCGCCACGCAATTCGTGATAAAGGGTTGCCATTCTCAGCTCGTAGGACATCGACACCACTGGATGATCCACCGGGGATTGCGCCATCACGACGTCCAAAGTGTCGACCAAGTCGGCGTAGTCCGGTTCGCGTGCGCTTAGGTAAATAGCCATTTCACTTGCGCGGAAAACACCGATGCCGATGAGCAGCATACCCAATCCCGTTCCGAGTCTGGGCCAACGGGTCATCCACCAACCGATGGCTGCAATTGCACCGATCAGCAGAGGACCCAGAACGGGAAGGTGAAAGGCTTGGATGTCGTAAGCGCCGTACCAGATCATGAAAGGGAGAAACGCGAATGCGGTGCCAAGAAGTAGGGCAACACCAAGCCAAGCGGCATTGCGGTGGCGCCAACCTAAGGCGAACGCTACCAATCCCAGCCCCATGATGGGCAGTGAAACCAATGGGTGGGCTTGGCTGAGTGTCCCCAACAAGACCGAGGCAGTTTGCATGGATTTGAGGCCAGAGCCATAGAGGTCACCGAAATAGGTTCCTGCGATGTAGTCGATCAATTCGGATTTTGTCGGGGGCAGCGGGAGGTATTCCGAATATGCAGTTGTCGATCTGTGCGTGACCCACGCAAGGTAAAGATATTGACTGGCTCCAACAGCGAGCAGCCCCAGAACGGCGAGCAGAATACGGGGTCTCAGCAGAATACGGTGGTGCGTTGCCATAACCAAAAGGCCGACCGGCGCGAGCATAATCATCATGAGATGATTGCCAAAAGACAGCGCATAGATCGCACAAGCGAGAACAAAATAGTGCGCGCGCTTGGTTTCGACGAAAAGGATCAGGGCAAAGACAACGGAAAGAATGAAGGCCAATGCCAACGGATAGACCTCGGCCTCGGTTGACTGTACGGCCATCAGACCGGCACTGCCCAGAAGAAATGCCGCCGCCAAGCCAAAGAGCACGTTGCGTGTCAGCCTGCCTACAATCAGAAACGCCATCACAACTGCGAATGCACCCGGCAAAGATGCAAGCGCAATGGTCATGACACGCCAAGGTTCGAAGGGCAGATCGATAGCGCGGACAACCGTCCCGATCATCAAAACGAATGGGTACCCGGGCCCATGGACAAGAATCGAGGTGTGACCAAGCGTTTGAAATTTCGCAGAGTCACCCGCATTCAACATGCCACCCAGTCCGGGGAAAAGCAGGCATGCGTAGTAGCTCAACCAAACCAAAAACACTGTGATTGCCAGCCACGGGTTTTGATAAGCGGGTTGGTATGCGCGGGTTGGTTTGGGCATTTTATCTCAATTCGCATGCCGCTTTCGGCTGCCGTTTCGACGGCCAATAGCCTTGGAGCGTTGGAAAATCCTATTTCTGAATGATGTCACCCGGTGGTCCAGCCGTTGCTGCCACCTCAATCTGGGGGACACCAGCCGCGACCAAGGGTGAAAAGAGCGTCCCACCGACCCCAAACGGCAAGTCAACATGCCCAGCGATCTGATCACCGGTCGTCGACGGTTCCATGGACAATTGGGCATTTCCTTTTACAGACACATCTCCGCTTTTGAGACCGACTTCGCCCAACATGTCGATATCGAGACGGTCGCCCGCAATGTTCAAGCGCGCGATGCGCGCGGAACCAGCCGAAATGCCAACCTGACCGTAGATCAGATCAAAGTGTGTGCGGCCGGCAGCAGGAATAAGTGGGCCTTTCTCCTTGGTCATGAATTGGCGCCCGTTCGCCAAAGTCTCCAGTGTCGCGGTAACATCAGCGCCTGAAAGGCTACCATCCTGCATTGAAGCAGTGATGGAACCATTGAGGGTGTCGAACATCTCTCCAAGTGTTTGTCCGCGCGCCTTAAGATGCAGATCGAAGTCGAGCACACCCTTTGGCAACTGGGGTATCCCAATCAGGCGCTTTTGCATCCTGAGCGATATCGGGTGCAGGAGTTCGGAAACGGACGCATTGGATGCATTGGCAACCATGGTAACAGCCCGGTCCCGATCAAGTGCAATGCTGGCATCGATCGTACCCAGCGCATCGCCTTTCGTGGCAATGTCCAACAACAGGTTTTCATCGCATGCACGCAGTGAAATGTCCACGGTGTCAAAGGTTACACCGCCAAGGGCAACGTCCTGACCTTGCAGATCAACATCCAGTTCGATGCCCTCAAGCCAGTGCGTTGTTACGGGTGCGGAAGCCCAATCATTCCGCCCAATCCTGTCCATCACGTCGGAAATGGCTTTGTCCGCCGATACCTGCAATGCTTGCAGCTGGCGAAGGATGAGGTTGTCTGACGGTGTGTGTAAGGACAGATCACCCTCGAGTGTTGTGCCACCCATTGAAAACGTCGCGTTGGACACATGGATGGTGCCGGGGGTAACGGCAAAGTGGCCGTCGATCAGAAGTTCTCCGGGTCCGAAAATGTTCAGATGTCCGAGACCGCGCACCAAATCTGGGAACAAGCCGGTATTGGTCGTGTCGTCAGACGGATTGTTGGCCGCGCCGTGGTCCGATGTGTCAATGCTGAGGGCAAGAATCCCTTTGCTGCCCTCTTTCGATAGAAAATCCTGAGGATCATCAATTTGGAGGTCAACGAACATGCGATGCGGCCCGACAGTGAAGTCTCCGCGCAACGCTGTTCCCGGCGCTGCATCTCGTCGCAAGACAGACAGATTAAGGTTCGAGATGCTTGTCTCGCTCGCGAAATCGAGAAAGCCATCCGTTACAAAGATATCGGCGCGTGGTTTCGGGCTTCCTGAGGCATCAGTTTGCGTAGACATGATGTCCGTCCAGACGGCATTTGCGAGGTCGTCCCGCTCCAACAGGACGTGGGGGTGGTATACATGCAGGGTGGCGACTTCGCTGCGCCCAACAAGTAGGGGTGCTACTGCGAGTGTTGCTTCGAGCCGGTCCGACGTGAGGACCTGTTCGGTGCGGCCAGACCGTTTGGTCGTGAAAACCGGTTTTGCAACGACAACGCGGAAATTCGGACGGACAGTTACGTCGGACGTGTCGTGCAACATGAAGTCAGAACTGGCCAGACGGCCCAGTTCGTGATTGATGCTCGCACGTGCCTTATCCCTCAACTCGAGTTTGAGCGATAGCGCGAAGGCCGCAGCACACATGGATGCCAGGCCGACAGCGACCACTGCCCATCGTGGGGCAGAGCCGAACCATTGTCCGAGGCGAAGTGCCATCGCATTCCTCCCAACCGCCAAAACGCAGCGGCGAATTGTGTCTTCGGACCACATCCTCATCATGCGCTGTACGGCGCGCGACAGGTTCCTTTGAAGCCATGCACGCCAGCCAAAATGATCGGTTATCGCAACCGAAGTGATTCCTGAGGCCCGGTGTTCTAGGTACGTTTCGGTATACAACGCAGACAACCGTGTCGGTGTAGGTCATGGTGTTCGCGGGGCAATTCCCGGCCTTCTGCCGCCGATCCCCCCGTGAATTGGGCGCATCCCTGCCGATGCCAAAGTCGCGTTGGAAACGGATTTGCAACCTTTTTGCTTTTGCACCCACGTTTTCCAAACCGACCAGTCAGTGGCTTTGTGTGACCAGCGTGAACACGACTGTCGACGGTCGGGCGGTCAGACGCATGGCGCAAAGCGGAAAAGGAGCCCGAGCAAACCGCCAACATATCGATCGCTCAAATACGTGTTTCCCAGAAGGAACAGCCAGAGAGAGATTTACGGATGTCAGCCAAGCACCACGCCGAAAGCATGTCTAACTCTGATTTGCAGCAGCTGCGCAAAGGGCAACGCGATGCGTTTTCCGGGGATGGCGCGGTATCCAGCGCGCATTTACCCGATCTGGAAACTGCCATCGACACACCGCTGGTGGTTGACCTTGATGGCACTCTACTGCGCTCTGACTTGTTGGTTGAAACGGCATTTCGCCGGATCGGGCGCACTCCGAGCGCGATCATTGGCATGCTGAAGTCGCTTCGCAAGGGAAAGGCGGAATTCAAGCATTTCCTATGTGCCGGTGCCGATTGTGCACCTGAAACCTTGCCCTTTGACAAGACGATTCTCTCCATGATCCGCCTTGCGCATCTTGCAGGTCGATCCGTTTATCTTGCGTCAGGTTCACACGAAGACCTGGTGCGGGCCGTGGTTGATCATCTGGGTATTTTCACCGGTTACTTCGCCACGACGTCTTCGGTGAACTTGTCTGGCAAGGCCAAGGCAGACCGGCTCGTCAAGGAATTTGGAACCAAGGGCTTCGATTATATCGGAAATGATGCTGCGGACATACCCGTCTGGGAGCAAGCGCGCCGACCCATTGCAATTCGGACAACCGGTCGTGTCTCCGCCCGTTTGCGTGATATGGCTCCGCATGCGCAGTTTGTCGAACACAACTCAGCGACCTTGAGCGATTGGGCGCGCCAATTCCGTGTTCATCAATATGCGAAAAACGCCCTTGTGTTCGTGCCGATGATCGCGGCGCACGCACTGAGTTTCCAGAACCTAATCATCACGATGATTGCGGCCATTGCATTCTGCTTTGCCGCGTCTGCCTGCTACATTCTGAATGATCTGGTTGATCTTCAGGACGACCGCGCGCACCGAACCAAGAAGGATCGGCCTCTGGCGCGAGGCGACATTCCGTTGATCCATGCTATGTTTGCCGTGCCGATTTTGCTGATACTCGCAACACTGACGGCATTGTCTGTGTCACCGTCCTTCACCCTGATCTTGGCAGTCTATTTTGCCATGACGAGCGCGTATTCATTTTTCCTGAAAAAAATCCTGTTGGTCGACGTACTGACCTTGGCAGGCCTGTACACCATCCGTCTGCTTGGCGGCGCTGTGGCAATAGGGGTTGTTCTATCAACTTGGCTCATGGTTTTTGCGCTTTCGATCTTTGTGTCGTTGGCTCTTATGAAACGGTTCGTTGAGTTGACGGCCTGTGCCGATGCAGACCGCGCAACCCCAGAAAATCGCGACTACGAAAGTGTGGACCTAGGCATGCTTGCGGCCTTGTCTGCGGCGGCGGGGTTCAATGCGGTAACGGTGCTGGCGCTGTATGTATCTGGCAGCTCGGTTACGAGGCTCTATAGCAATCCCGAGTTCCTTCTACTGGCATGTCCAATCATGACATATTGGATCGGACGGGCGCTCATTCTGGCGCAGCGGCGTCAGATGCAGGATGATCCTGTGGTGTTTGCCATCAAGGATCCGATGAGCAGGATCAGCGGTTTGGCAATGCTTGCAGTGTTCGTTTCGGCAATTTGACGGGCACGTCATGCTAAGAATTTTATCAGAAGGTCACCCGATCGGGCGCTATGTGGCAACCGCAGTCCTGTCCGTGCTGGCGAACCTTCTTGCCCAAGAGATGACGGTACGTGGCATGCCAGATGCGCACCTTATGGTTTCGATCGTGGTCGGCACGTTGGTCGGCTTTTTCATAAAGTACGTTGTCGACAAGACTTGGACGTTCCGCGAACGATACACGACACCCTTTGGCGAAGCACAGCGCATCACCTTGTCCGGTCTGTTCAGCGTTTTGACGACGCTGATCTTCTGGGCATTTGAACTTGGGTTTCATGCCATCTGGCAGACGGATTTCGCCAAGTATCTTGGTGCGGTCATGGGTCTCAGTATAGGTTACATTCTCAAGTTCTGGCTTGATCGGCGCCATGTCTTCAGGGAGAGCACCGTTTGAAAGACCTGAGCGGATGGGGCCGATATCCCCGCGTGTCAGGGCAGCTTGATGCGGCGTTTGACATCCGTCCGGCTGCCAAGGCAACGGCAGCCCTACCGGGGGTAATTGCGCGGGGACTTGGGCGGTCATACGGGGACGCCGCCATCGGGCGCAACAACACTCTTGATGCGACGGGACTGAACCGGATGCAGGGCTTTGATCCGGACACGGGGGTGTTGGCCACCGAGGCGGGTGTGTCGTTGTCGGACATCATCGCGACCTTTCTGCCGCGTGGCTATTTTCCAAGCTGTGTCCCAGGCACCCGATTTGTCACGGTGGGCGGCATGATCGCGTCAGATGTGCATGGAAAGAACCAGCACAACGATGGCACGTTTGGCGATCACGTCGAATGGCTGATGCTGGCGCTGCCAGATCACCGGGTTGTGCGGTGCAGTCGGGATGAAAACGCAGAGCTTTTGAGGGCCACCATTGGCGGTATGGGATTGACTGGAACAATCCTGTCGGCTGGCTTCCGGCTGAAGCAGGTCGAAACCGGCTGGATTCGTCAGAACACGCATGTTGCGCGCAATCTGAGCGAGGCAGTTGCTTTGCTGCGCCAGACCGGACATTCGACCTACACGGTGGCTTGGATCGATGTGCTGGCTCGCGGCGCCTCACTGGGGCGGTCACTTGTTCTGGAAGGCGAGCATGCCAGGAAAGACCAACTGCCGTGGGGTGATGTTGCTTTTCCGTCGTCACGAAATGGCCGGATCGGCGTTCCGACCGACATGCCCGGCTGGATGTTGAATGCGACGACGGTCAGGGCATTCAATGAGCTTTACTACAGGAACGGCGCTCGCAAGGCTGGCCGAACGGTGCTCGTGCCGTGGGATGCGTACTTCTTTCCACTCGACGGTGTTGCGAACTGGAACCGTATCTATGGGCGTCGCGGCTTTGTGCAGCATCAATGCGTCATCCCGGATGCCAAGGCTGAAAGCGTTGTGTCCGAGATACTCGAACGCTTTTCCAGCCATGGCGCCGGTTCGTTTCTCGCTGTCCTCAAACGTCTGGCGCCGGGGTCCGGGTTGATGTCCTTTCCGATGGAGGGTCTGACACTCGCCCTCGACATACCTGTGAGTGACAAACTGATGCCCTTGCTGGCCGAGATTGACGCGCTGGTCGTGGAAGCGGGCGGGCGGATGTATCTGGCAAAGGATGCCACCCAATCGCCGGAGACTTTTGTGGCTGGCTATCCACAACTTGATCGGTTCCGACGGCTTCGGGACGAGATTGGCGCAACGGGCCAGATGGCTTCGAAATTGTCTGAGAGGCTGGGGATATGAGTGACACTGATCAAGCGCCCGTGCAGAAGAACCTACTTGTGCTTGGTGGTACCTCCGACATTGGTCGGGCGGTTGCGGCGGCTTATGCTGCGATGGGTTGGAAGATCACGCTTGCTGCGCGTGATGTCGAAGGCGCCAAGCGTAACGCAGCCGATATCCAAACCCGAACAGGGGCACACGAGGTCACTGTGCGCCAGCTTGATATCCTGGACACGGGACAGTTCGAAACGTTTCTGGATCAGCTTGATGCGTTGCCGGACACCGTGGTGTGCGTTGTCGGCATGCTGGGAGATCAGCAACGAGCGCAAGAGGACGCGGAACATGCGACGCAAGTGATGCGGACAAATTTCGAAGGTCCCGCCCTGCTGCTTGAAATGGTGGCTGCGCGTTTCGCCGCGCGGGGGCGCGGGTTGATCGTTGGGGTCAGCTCAGTCGCTGGTGATCGCGGGCGCGCGTCGAACTACGTCTATGGCGCCGCAAAAGCCGGTTTTTCCGCCTACCTCTCGGGATTGCGCAACAGGCTTGCCGGCACAGATGTGCAGGTCGTTACTGTCAAACCGGGTTTCGTGCGAACCAGCATGACTGCAGGTATGGATCTTGCTGGCCCGCTGACTGCTGAACCGGAGGCCGTTGCCGAACGCATCGCTGGGCTTCAGACGCGGCCCGCCGACGTGATCTATGTGTTGCGCGCGTGGCGTCTGATCATGTTCATCATCCGGTCCATTCCGGAGGCAATATTCAAGAAGCTGAAGCTTTGAGGTGTCACACGTGTCACGAATAAGCACTCGTCTTTCACCTATCGCCGTGGCGATATGGGCAACAACCGTAATCTGCGCGGCTCTTCTGGTTTTGCCTGGCGTCACTGCAACGTCAATGTACTTCAACGACATCCTGATTTTCCTCGACGGCGCCTATCGCGTTGTTCATGGTCAGGTGCCAAATCAGGATTTTCACACGGCATTGGGGCCGCTCAATTACTACCTGCCTGGGTTTGGATATTGGCTGACCGGGCAGCTTGGTATGGCCATGCCCCTAGGTATGGCGGCGCTGATGTTGGCGACAGCACCGATCATGGTCCATGTTTTGGGCACACGGATGCGCCCGCTGATTGGTGTCCCGCTCGCCATCTTCCTGATGCTGCTTCTCGCGACACCGATGAACACGGGCGAGATACCTGCAAAGATTTCTTTCGCGATGTTCTATAACCGCATCGGCTGGGCGCTGCTGGGCATTTTGCTGGTGATGCATCTCCAGCCTGAACGCCCGGTGGCGCGATGGCAGGGGTGGCTGGATGCCGCTGCCGCGGCGACGCTGACGATGCTGCTGGCCTATACCAAGATGACTTACGGTGTGGTGGCCTTTGGCTTCCTCATACTGATGCTACTGCAATCTGGGCAGCGCCGTTGGGCTGCCGGAGCAATTGCACTTTGCGGGATCATCGGGCTTGTGGTCGAAGCATTTTGGGGTGGTACATGGATGCACATTTCTGATCTGGTCGAGGCCACGAAAGTCAGCGGTGTCATCGAACCCTACATCTATGCACGATCCTTTCTGCTCACTTCCGGTGAGTACGTGGTGTTCGCCCTGATTGCCGGTTTGGCACTTTGGCAACGGCCACGCGTGACAGATTTTCTTTTCTATGGGTTTTGCGGTGCGGCCGGTTTCGCGCTACTCAACCAAAACTTCCAGATGATCGGGATTGTGAGCATGCTAGCGGGCGCTGCCGTCGCGGCAGAGATATTGTCACGTCATCAACAGACGACTTCGCCGACGGTGCAAAGTGTCGTCCGGGGTGCGCCCTTTGCAGTTGTGATCCTGCTTTTGCCCATTGCGCTCTCCTCCGCAGCTGCGGTCGGCGTTCATGCGGCGGTTTCCGCAACCCGGGCGGGCGTCGCTCTGGAAACACCCAACGGTAAGGGTTTGCGTATCGTCAACATCCTCAACAAGGGACAATTCGAGTTTTACAGTGGCTATGGGCGGACACTGGCAAGCGGCTCTACGCTGCTGGCCTCACTCGACACGTCGCCATCCCGTGTTCTGGTCATGGACTTTGTCAGTCCCTTTGCCTCGCTTGCAGGATTGCCACCGCAAGACGGGGGCAATGCGTGGATGCATGACAATCGCAACTTCGATCTTAAGATCCATCTTCCGGCAGAAGAGATGTTGGGCGGTGCGGATGTCGTCATGATCCCGAAGAGACCGGTCGCGGAAGGAACAACCGAGAAGATGGAACAAATCTACGCTCCATACCTTGCCCAGCACTTTAAACTCACGAAGAACAGCGAAGCCTGGTTGCTTTACGAACGGCGTCCAGCGAACAAGACAGGCATTCGTTCCGTTGGACCCCAAAGCAGCTAGTCGGTTTAAGCACCGCGCCTGAACATTGGACAGAACCTATCCCTGTCCCCGTTCCACCCACGCATCTGTCAGCCAGGTTTCGGTTAGCGCGCGATCCCTGTGCTGTAGGTAAGCGCGCAGACTGACGGGTTCGGGGCCGGTCTGTTCGAAATCAAATGTCAGCCGCCAATGATCCGTTCCCACGACGGGGTAGGCATCAATGGGTTCGAGTATACGGCCATTCAAGGCGTCGATGACAGGAACAACACCGCTATCGCGATTTAGGCCATTCAAAGACGGTCCTTCGAAATCGACTACCATCTTGCCAACGCCCTCTGGCAATGGATCGCCGGGTACACCGCCCTGACCCTGTCGTGTTGCTACGACCCAGGCAACAGCTTCTGGCAACGGATCACGTACGCGCCATTCGATCTCGTAGTCAAATTGGAAGGCTGCACCCTTTTCGGTTGGGCTGTCTGGCACCCAGTATGAGACAACATTGTCAAAGGTTTCATCTTCGGTCGGGATAAGCACAAGCTGTACTTGTCCGGGCCCCCAATCGCCGATTGGCTTGACCCATGCAGACGGACGGCGATTATAGAAAACGCCATCATCCTGGTAGTTTTCGAACGTACGATCACGTTGGATCAATCCAAAGCCTGACGGGTTTTCATCCATGAAGCTGGATGTAGTGACACTGGAGGGATTGCTAAGCGGTCGCCACAACCGCTCACCACTTCCGGCTGCCATGGCAAGCCCGTCGCTATCATGAATTTCCGGCCGCCAGTCCTCGCCTCCAGCCCGGTCGCGCTCTGAATACCAGTACATACTGGTGAGCGGGGCAACCCCCAGCCGTTCGACCCTCTCGCGCAGGAACAGATGCGCCGAAACCCGGGTCAGATGCCCGCCATACGCTGCATTGCGGACAACGCCGAAACGGTAGGCCCCTGTGATTGAGGGGCCGTCCAATTCGGCCCAGATCGATAGTTCTTCATCATCTGTTTCAGGGGGGCCAAGCCAGAAAGCGGTGAAACGTGGAAACTCTTCCGGAATATTGAGTCCGGTATTGACCGCGATACCACGCGTGGACAGTCCGTATTGTGCCTCGGGTCCATCGGTTCGAAAGTACGATGCACCCAGAAAAGATATCCAATCCGGCTCAAGACCCGGTCGCATAACCCTGAAACCAGCAAAGCCGAAGCCTTCGGGCAGGTCGAGCGCTGGATTATCCTCGGGCATCGAGAAAAAGTCGCGGATGAATGGCACTTCATGTGCTGTACCCGCCTCGTCACGGACGTAAATCCGAACAGGTTCCGGAAAGTAGCGGCCTGGATGGAATAGCTGAACAGGTGCCTTGTTTTTGCCGATGTAGAGCGTTGCATCTTCTCTAAACTGGATCTGCCAGTGCGCGCTGTAGTTTATTTTCTCGATGAGGTCCGGAGCCGGGATGTGTGCCGGTTCAAATGGGCGGGCGGCGGCATCGCGAGCTTTGTCTACCAGCTTTTCAAAGGTCATAGGCTCTGACGAGCCTGCCGCAAGTGACCTCGCTCCATTCCAAAGACCGACGGTCAGAAATGCGGAAGACCCGACAAGTACAGCGCGCCGTGAAGGTTGCGAAAACAGTGTGGACCGCCCCTTGGTTTCCCCAGCGCATGTCGTGGATGGCGAAGTATCGATAGATCTCATGCAAAAGCCTCAACGCATTCGAGTTTGGAGGTTCGGATGGTCAGTCGTTGCCCGAGTCTGCAGGTCCGTTTAAAGCGCCAACCTTTTGTCGTTTCTGAAACGGCACAACCTTGCCGAGTTTCTCGAGTATTTTGCGTATTACCGCCTGTCCGTATCGGTAGCTGTGGGCAAGACGCCACCTAAATGGACGGTCAGGATAAGACCAAGCGTTCGTCACTTAAGGTGCTGGTGCAAAAACAGTGCCACCGCCTTTTCCCGACAAAAACACTTGTGTTTAAGCAAGGGCCATGATGTATGAACCCGCCAGCGCGATGCAAGCATAAGAATCTGCAAGACAGGACATGCTTCGCCGGTGCTTCCCAACTCAAAGATTTCTGTTGCCCTGCTTGGGCTTTATTTAGCGCAGGCGGTGCCGCTTTATTTGGTAGCGGCAGCTTTGCCGCCCATCCTGCGCGCCAACGGTGTTGGTCTGGATGTGATTGGCGGCCTTGGCGTCCTGCTCGCGCCTTGGGTTTTGAAGGTGCTTTGGGCCCCTTGGGTTGACCGGTTTTGCCATTCCCCGAACGTCGGTCGAAAAGCAATCGTCACGGGCTGCCTGACGGTGACGCTTGGCGGCATTGTGGCACTGTCCCTGTTTGACCCCGTCAAAGATGCCGCGATTTTCTTCCCCATCTTGATGGCAATGTCACTGTCATCCGCCACGCAGGATATCGCCTCGGACGGATGGGCAGTTGAGCATCTGGAGCCGAGCGATCAACCTGGCGGAAATGCATTGCAAGGCAGCGCCGTCGCACTGGGCGTTGTAATTGGCGGATCGGGTACACTCGTTTTATACGACCTTCTGGGTTGGACACAGACGTTGTGGGTCATGGCTGGACTGACAATGGTTCTCGTTCTGCCGTTCCTGAACTTACCGGAGGAAGCGGGCCAAAGAACACTTCCCGCTGAGCGAGGTAAACCTTCTCTGTTGCGTTTTCTGAGTGTTGAGGGCGCTTGGGCGATGCTTGCCTTTGCGCTGATCATTCGTCTTCCAGAAGGTCTGGTGAAAGCCTTGGAACAGCCCTTCCTTGTCGATCAGGGTTTTACCCTGGCAGAGGTTGGCGCGATATCAGGTGGCTCAGCCGCTGCGGTGGGCTTGTTTGGCGCGTTTGTTGCTGCGTGGCTCATCCGGCTTTGGGGTTTGCTGCCCTTTCTCATTTTTTTGATCTGTGGCCGTACTTTGGTTTTCGCCGCATTTTATGTCGCAGCCACTTCCGGCACGACACAATGGATGCTCGTCGTCCTGTCGGTCTTTGACACATTCCTGCGCTACATCGAAATCGTCGGGCTGTTCACCGCGTTCATGCGCTTTGCCTCGCTCAAGCAAGCAGCCACAGACTTCACATTGCTCACAAGCGCGACCCTGCTGATGTACATGATTGGCGGCATCGTTGCCGGACAGTTGGCAGAAGCGATTGGCTACGGTCCCGTTTTCCTTTCTGCTGCACTGCTCTCAGGGATCGCGGGCTGGATCGCGCTGATCCTGCTGCCGGCACGCATCCGCTCTACTCAACTCACTACGGCTACGGAGACGTCCTGATGATTTTGACCCGCCTTCTCACGGGGACCAGCGCCATGGCGCTCGCCACCACCGCCCCCTTGTTTGCCCAGGAACAGGAAGAACCCGTTGAACTGGGTGAAATCATCATTCAGGCGGTGCGGACCGGCGCGACTGAAAGTTCTATTCCCGGGACAGTACAAGTCGTTGAGGGTGCTCAAATCATTGACCGGGTTCGCCGGGGTCAAACGCTCTCACGCGCTCTATCGGACCTCGTTCCGGGCTTGGCGCCTGCGAATGGCACCATCGGCGGAGCGAGCCAAACACTGCGGGGCAGGACAACACAGATCTTGATTGATGGTGTTGCACGGACGTCGGAATTGCGCGGTTTTGATCGGGAGCTTGCTGTCCTCGATCCGAATTCCATCGAACGGATCGAAATCGTCAAAGGGTCTACTGCTCGGTTTGGCAACGGGGCAACGGGTGGGATCATCAATATCGTCACCAAGAAACCATCAGAAGAGCCACGAACCACTTTGGAAACCCGGTTCTCGGCCCAAGACGGAGGCGGTAGTCTCAGCAACGAGCTTTTCCTGTCGCATGATACACGCGCCGGTGATCTTGGGCTCCGGTTCGAGCTGTCTCGCAGTGAAACAGGCAATTCCTATGATGGGAACGGCACTCTGCTTCCATCCGATCCGCTGGTCGGGCAGGGAGGGGGCGACAACATCGAACGTTACACCTTTGGGGTCGCGGCGAATTGGTCGCGGGGGCCGCATGAGCTGGATGTTCGCCTGGACACCTATCAGCTGGAGCAAGATGTTGACTATTTCACGGACTACAGCACCAACCCGGTACGTGTAACAGACAGACCCTATACTGGAGCTCCGGTAGAGGATCGGGGCACAAGCGCCAACGTCACGTATCGCTACGACAACACGGCTTTGGGCGACCTTGAGATAAACGCTTACTTCACGGATATCGAACGCCGCTCCGCGCTGGCTGAGCCAGGGCCGGCCAACCTGAGCTACTACACGACCAGCACCACTGATTTAAGTCAGGACCCGCTGTCACAGGGCGAACTTTTTACCAGCACATACGGTGTCTCACTTACGATGCGGACGCCGATCGAGTGGGTGGGCCCGGATGCGGTTCTGACCTGGGGGCTTGATCTCGGGCGTGACGAGGTTGAACAGAAAACCCTTGATGGTCGCGACCTGCTGGCACCAATGACACAGGACAGTGTCGCTGTGTTTGCACAGGCAGACATTCCAATCGGCGACCGGTTGGACCTGAGTGCCGGACTTCGTGCCGAGCGTTTCTCATTGAGCGTCTCGGACTTTAACCGCCCGGCAGCTGCTCAAATTACCGGCAGAGGCATCATACCACTGGTCCCCGTTGATGTGATCGGGGGCGATTTTGACTATGATGCCGTCGTTGGTAACCTGGGACTTGTTTATCACCTTACGCCGAGCACTTCGATCTATGGTGGGTTTAGCCAAGGGTTTTCGCTGCCTGACGTTGGTGCCTTTACGCGCCGCGCCATTGCGCAGCCCGGACAGACAAGCGTATCTTTTTCAGACATCCAGCCAGAGGCACAAATTGTCGACACTTGGGAATTGGGCCTGCGTCACAATTCGCAACGGATATCCATCGATAGCTCTGTCTACTTTTCGACATCGGATGAGGGTGTGGTCTTTGACGCGGCAACCAACACGATAACTCAACAGAAAGAGGAAGTGTGGGGCGCGGAATTCAGCCTGGATTATGACATTCGCGATGATTGGAGCGCCGGGGCGCAGCTTGCCTATGTAGAAGGGCGGTCGGACAGCAACAATGACGGTGATGTGGACACATGGCTGCCCAACAACCGCATTCCGACACCTTTCACTGCGACGTTGTACACTGACAAATCCTTTGAAAATGGTCTGACGCTGTCAGGCGAACTTGTGTTCTCCGCAAAACGGGATCACCCCGAATTGCCAAAGCTGGAGAATATGTTCCGTGTCAACGTTGGCGGGTCCTACCCTGTGGGACCTGGACTTGTCACATTCGGGGTCACCAACCTGTTTGACCGGCAGCAGGAAAACAGCGCCGCAAGCAGCGTTCGCATCAATCCATTGACGGGTGACGCAGTTCGTATTGCTGATGAAGGCCGCCGGGTTTCTGTAGGCTACACCGTTTCATTCTGATATTTTGCCTGCCGCGCACCCAACAGTCGTGCGCGGCAGGACAATTCTCCTGTCAGGCCGGAATACGCAGCACATCCTCGTCCACGTGACCGGTTGCCCAATCTACCAACCCTCTGGACGTTTGTCTCAGCGCTTCAAAGATATCCGTCCCGGTAAAGTCTTCCAGGATTGCCGCGCTCCGCCAAGCTGTAAGACTAAGCTGTGGATCGACGATGCCATGGGATTGGCGCCCATGGTTCATGCCATAGATTGGTGCGTCTTCGGGGCCATCCCATCGAACCCGGTAGCGGCCATCCAAAGTCAATGCGCCACCTAGCTCAACATCCAAACGACTGCGGATCGGGTCCACGCATTGCGGCACCTCTATTTTAAAACCCGTAGCGAGAATTACGATATCGGCATTCAGTTCTTCTACAACACCCACCGGGGTTGTTGCGTTCAAATAGAACCCGCCGAACCGTTGCTCGATCCGTGAGACCGTTCTCCCGGGCCGCAATGAAACAACATCTCTACGGTTCACATGCCGGTGACGATACAGTTGCCGATAGATTTCATCAGCTGTGGATGGCGTCAGTCCATCGCTGCTGTATTTCTGGGCCTTCACAGCCGCCTGTTTTGCACCTTCAGTCAATCCTAGGAACACGTCATGGTAGGCTGGGGTGTAAATCTGGTCGACCAAGCCACCTTCTTGCAATTGCCAGAATGCACTGCGTCGGCTGAGCCATGTCAGTTCCGCAGGCATAGGATCATGGCGCAACAAATCCAGAACGATCTCTGCTCCGGTCTGCCCGCCGCCAACGACCGCAACGCGCTTACCTGCGATGTCGGGGCACTTTGCAAGATACTCAACTCCGTGGAAGCAGTTTTGCCCAAGTGGCGCACCCTCAGGTATCTGTGGGACTGGACCGGTGCCGATCGACAAGCCACGGGCTGTCACCGTCTCTCCGCGATCCATGTGCAAAACAAAACGATGACCGTCGTGTTCTACACCTCGCACTTGATTGCCGAATTGGCAGGTGTCCAGACTATGTGCCACCCATGCCATGTAGTCAGTGAACTCTCGGCGCGATACGGTATCAAAGCGGGCTGCCATGAAATCGTAGAACCGTCCCTGTTGAACGAGATAGTTCAAGAAGCTCCATGGGCTGGTCGGCAGGACCGGCGTGACCATGTCCTTGAGATAAGAAGTTTGCATGGAGCTGTCTTCGAAAGCGAGGCCAGCATGCCAAGAGAACACTGGTTTTTGGTCGAGGAAGCGGGTTCTCAGTCCTGTCACGCCATGCGCCAGCGCAGCGAGGCTGAGATTGAAGGGACCAATGCCGATGCCGGCAAGATCCGTTGAATAGGTATGCGATGTCATTTCAGGTCCTTTGTGTTGAGGGAGGAGCAAAGGCCAGAGCGGCACCAGACAGTGCAACAATGGCAAAGGGTGCAGCCGGAGAGAGCGCGAGCAACGCCGATCCTGATGCCACCCCGCCGGCAAGTGCCGCGATTTGGATCGCGCCATTCCAACCGGTGACCTGAAGCTGGGCATAGTCCTCGCGGGTCATGATTTCGGATAGGTTGAGAGTAAAGAGCAGCCCGGTGGAGCCGCCGATGACAAAGCTGAGAAAGAGAAACGTGGCCAGCCGATCTGCAAACGGGACACATGCTGCAGCCAGCACCAACAACAGGCCCGCAAGCCGCGCACCGATTTGGCCGGTACGATGTGCAAGCAAACGGAGGGCCAAGAACAAGCCCAGGTTTGCAGCAGCCAGGCAAAACCCGGCATTGCCTGCAGCGCGCATTGGTTCCGCTTCGAGTTGATCAAGGATCACCGGCGCAAGGCCGATTTGTGCAGCCCCGACAGCGACTTGGGTCAGAACCGTTACCCGAAATGCGGTTAACCTTGGCGGCCGCATAGTGGCGCGCAATTTTGGCGCAGGCTTGCCGTGGTTCATCATCAGACTGACCATCGCACCCAAGGCTGCCGGTAGCAGTGGCGCCAATTGCGATACCAGTAGAAGTGGTCCGATCAGAGCTGCGGAAAAGATGCGCCCGACACTGCCCATTGACTGGACAATGCCAAGGCCCTTGAGGCTGTTTTCTTGTGCCACACCCTGTGTTTGCGCGGCCATCATCAAGCCTGCCGCTGACACACCCTGTACTGATCTAATCACCGCCAAAAGGACAAAAACAAACGTCGTGCTCCAGCCCTGCACCCCTGTTCCGACCACATAGAGCAGCACAAGGTTGGCAAGCAGAAGTCCGCCGAGACCACCAAGCACGACTATCCGTCCGCCCAGCAAACTGACAAAAGGTAAGGCAACGCCCGCTGTGACCAAACCCATGGCCACCGCCAGCCCAATCTCACTTTCATGCAAGCCCAAAGCCAGCGCGAGCAACGGCACCATACCGATCAACGCCGTCTGCTGAAATGCGTGACCGGCAAGAACCGGCAAATAGATCGAAAGAGGTGACATCGGGGGCCTTGCGAATCCTGACTAAAATAGTCAGTAATATCTGAAAGGCTGACAGTAAACGCCAATAATCCTGTTCGGCGAAAGGGCGCACATCATGACTTATTCTCAGGTATCAGGCGATCTTGCAGCGCTGGATGCTTTTCTCAACTCTGCGATGCGCGAAGGGCAACTCGCCGCAGCACAGCTTGATGATTCCAGTCTGTGCTTTGCGGATCAGGATGGTCGCAGCATCCAAGTTTCGGTTAGAAAAAGATCGAAGCTCCGCACACTTTTTGGCCCTGACATCAGGCGTGAAAGCCCTCAGGGATGGGAGACCCTCAGCGTGCCCCAACTGTTGGCGCATTTGTCAAAGCCAGGTGGCAGTACGTTTTGCAAGCGTGTCATGGACAGCTTGGCGGCGCTTCAGAAAACAGCGCCAATGAGCGACAATGCCACCTCTTGGAACTTCCTTGCTGCGGAACAGGCGTTAAAGGCAGGGCATCCGTTTCATCCCAATCCCCGCAGCCGCGACGAGATGACCACGGAAGAGACCAGACGCTACGCACCCGAGCATGAAGAGACATTTCAATTGCATTGGTACGCCGCTGACCCCGCTCTGGTGAGTTCGAACAAAGGTGCATCAGGATGTTTGAGGTTGCTGGCTGAGGCGGACCTTGGCGCGACGGATCCCGGCAAAATTCCTCTGCCTTGGCACCCTTGGCAAGCGCAAAAGCTCACCGAGCAGAACACCATGAAGGAGCTGTTAGACAGTGGATCGCTCGTGGACCTTGGTCCTGGCTCGGGTGTGTGGGGGGCTACCTCGTCGATGCGCTGCATACATGGTTGGCACGCGCCATTCATGGTCAAGACGTCCCTGTCCTTGCGTCTCACTAATTCCATTCGACACTTGTCATTGCGCGAAGTGGTGCGTGGCGTGCACATATCTGATTTGCTCAGATCGGACCTTGGTGCTCGGATCAAACATGACTTTCCAACGCTGAACATTTTGGGCGAACCGGGCTATGTTGCTTTGAATGATGGGGACGGTACAGTCCGGGATGACACAATTGTCGTTCTGCGCGAGAACCCGTTCCAGGATGCGTCAGTGCCAGGACCGGTGATGCTGGCCTCACTATGTGAAACACCCGCCCACGGCCAGTCCCCACTCGGGACACTTGTGCATGCTCTTGGGACAGATGCAGCACCTCTTTGGTTTACGCGCTTTCTGGACGTTGCGATCAAACCGCTGCTTGAATTGCGCGCACGTTATGGGTTGCTGTTTGGTGCACACCAGCAAAACCTGATGCTTGGGCTTGAAGATGGATGGCCTGCAGCAGTTTGGGTTCGCGATTGTCAGGGCACTGGTCATCTTGACAGTTTTCACGAGATGCTGACGCAGCATTGCCCAGGCATTGGTGAAGGTGCTGAAAATGTCGTGGATGCCAAGCTCGGGGACGGGTTGGTGACGTACTATGTTGTGATCAACAGCGTTCTGAACACACTGTCCACCCTGGTTCTCGATGGATTGGCCAGCGAAGATCACTTGACTGGCTTGTTGCGGGATTTCCTTTTCCGGTCCCGCGCGGAAACACCGGGTGACACAGCGCTTTACACCCGGCTTCTCGAACAACCGACCCTCACCTGCAAAGGAAATTTCGCGACCAGCCTCAGCGGCGTGAACGAAGCCGATGGCGACGCACGCGGACAGGTAGCCAGCTTCCTCGACCTTCCCAACCCTCTTTTGGAGCCCGTCTACGCATGACACCCGATGCTGCTACGCTGATCAAACCCTCGCACCCTTCACCCAAAGAGCAGGGATCGTTTATTCAATGGGTCGAAGACCGCTTTGTCGAAAACCCTGAAGCCACATTTATTGATGTGCCTCCAGAGATGGACGGGGCATATTTGGATCCCAGACTGCCTGGATATGCGGTCGCAAAGGACGGGGCCCAACGCATTCACCGTTCCGGCTTTTTGCAAGCCCCCGAACCTTGGCTCAAACATCCGCAGGCCCGCTACCAACGGGCGGCATTGGTAGCGGGCCCGGATGGACGGGATCACCCACTAAGGCCTGCAAATCCCCATGGTGTTGTCTATGAAAAGTTCTTTGTTGACGCGGGTATTGCCGTGTCGTTTAGGGAAGTAGATATCGAACGCGATTTGGATACGTTTCATCGATGGCAGAATGATCCACGCGTTGCCTATTTCTGGGAAGAAGACCGATCGCAAGACGAACTGCGTGGTTTTCTTGAAGACAAGTTATCTGACCCGCACAATTTCTCGGTCATCGGGGAATATGACGGTGTCCCAGTCGGATACTTCGAGATTTACTGGGCGAGAGAGGATCGACTTGGCGCATATTATGATGCCGGGCCTTGGGATCGCGGCTGGCATGGATTGATCGGCGAAGTCAGTGCATTGGGTCGCGCCAAGACTTCCGCATGGATTCGCGCTTTAACCCACTACATTTTTCTCGATTGCCCCATGACGGACCTCGTTGTCGGGGAACCTCGTGTCGATAACGCAAAGCTGCTGCGATATGCAGACGCTCTCGCTTACCGAAAGATCAAGGAATTCGACTTTCCTCACAAACGTTCGGCCCTGATGCATTGCGCCCGGGATGATTTTTTCGATCGGGTGCCACTATGATTGATGCACTGGATGCACCACGACGGCGCCTTCTGGCTAAGATGATCAGTGAACTGACTTGGGAGGAAGTCCTGCACCCGGAAGGTGGTGAACACTACCAACTCAAACTCGCGTCGAACCGGGTCTATCTTTTCGACGCGACACGGCGCATCTGGAACAATCTGGATGTCGATCCGCACAGCATATCCGTAGATACTGGCGACTTTCCTTGCCCGCTGCGATTTGTTGTCGACGCCCGGCATGAGTTGGGCATGACACCCGATACAGAAGCGATGTTTTTGCGCGAACTATCGAACACTTTGCGGCAGGACATTGAACTGTTGCGACTATTTGGTGATCTGGATGCGCAAGCGCTTGTAACAATGCCTGCACGCAAATTGCATGCCACACTCGAAGGACATCCCAAGGCCGTCGCCAATAAAGGCCGGCTTGGCTGGGGCACCGCAGATTTGAAGGCATATGCGCCGGAATACGCAGAACCCATTCGTCTGTTTTGGCTGGCGGTCGATCCAACCTTGTTGCGAAGTGGTAAGTCCGGCGATGTGAACGAAGATGATCTTCTCGGTGACATTCTTGGGCCTGATTTGAGGAATTCACTTAGGCAAGAAGCGCAGAGAGCAGGGGCGACTGACGCGCATATCTTGCTTCCGGTTCATCCCTGGCAATGGCGCAACCACCTCGAACAGTCCTTTGCTGTTGAAATTGCGCGTAAACGTTTGATCCCGCTGGGTCAGCGCGGACCAGACTACGTCGCGACACCCAGCCTTCGGACACTGACACCGGTGAACGGAGAGCCGTATGACGTCAAACTGTCGCTGGGTATTCTCAATACATCGGCATGGCGGGGTATGCCCGGCAAATACATCGAACATGGCGGCGCATTGTCAGATTGGTTGACTGACATCGTTCGTGACGACCCGCTTCTGAATGACAACGTCGTGGTTTTGCGGGAAGCGTTGGGTCATTGGGCAGCTCATCCGATACTAACGGATTGTCCAGATGCACCCTATCGTCACCATGAGATGCTTGGCGTGATCTGGCGCGAGAACGCGGATGCAAAGATCAACTCCAGCCAAAAAGCTGTGATGGCGGCCGCGCTGTTCCACGAGGGCGCGTGTGGAACACCACTGGCCCTCGCCTATGCAAAGGCGGCGGGTGTCGACATCGTCACTTGGCTAAAGGCTCTGTTCAAGGTCACTGTTGTACCCCTATGGCACATCCTGTGCCGCTACGGGGTTGGCTTTATCGCGCATGGCCAGAACATTACGGTAATCTTGGAAAATAATATGCCTGTTGGCATGGCGCTCAAAGATTTTCAGGGGGATCTGGATTTGGTTGACCAGGATTTTCCCGAAATGACGGGTCTCGCCCCTGAAATCCGCAAGCTGTTGCCACGCAAACCAACCGCATACATCATCCACGACATTCAAACGGCCCATTTTGTGACCGTATTGCGGTTTCTGTCGATGAGTTTGGCCCGAACCGGACAGATTGAAGAAGATTGCTTCTACGCCGTTCTGAGGGATGTTTTACTGGGTTACAAAACATCACATCCAGAGCTCGCACCGCGCCACGCGATGTTTGATCTGTTCCAAAGGACCATGCCCAAAGTCTGCATTAACAAAGTGCGTCTTGCTATCGGGTATGGTGACAGTGGCGAGCGGCCTTTGCCTGCACGAGGAACCGACCTTGAGAATCCGCTGGCTTTTAACACTGTTGCAGCAAGCGTTTCAAAGGCTGATCTGATGGCGGCTGCGCCTTAGGTCTCCAGAACAGTGGTCTGATGGCGAAAGCGGGCCAACCCGTCGACGGGTTGGCCCGCAGGGCTCTAAGGGTAAATCTCGCCCGCGAACCAGGTGTCAGCCGGCACCCAGTCATTGCCGCTGCCGCCCCAGCCCTGGTTCACCCAGAACCAGCGGTCATAGACCGTTTCGTTCCAACAGAAGATGAAGCACTTGCGCACGATGCGTGATTGCCACGCATAGCCGTAGGCCACCGGGTAGTGGCTGAGCCAGCCTGTTCCGATCACAGCCGGTGTATCGCGATCGCGGATCGAGTTTCGTGCATATTCGCGCAGGCGGGTTTCGCTGACACCAAAGATGTTGTGGTGTTCGACCAGTGATGTGCCTGTCCGGCCGGAGAAGTACCGGCTGGCCTGACCCATCGTAGCTGGGTGTGTTGCCCCCTGTCCGAAGGCGCAGAAAGTGTCAACATCGTCCGCGATCTCTTCGATCACGTTGTTCACGCCCGCCGTTTGCGAGGTTGGAGACACAACGTCTGCCCCGGTTCCACCGTCCTGACGGTACAGGCCCCAGCGCGGTGCCCAGTAGCTGTTGCCGGTTCCGGCCTGTCGGTCACCCCACAGGAACAGAATGGTCCATGCAAGGCTGCCGCAGCCAATCGCGCATCCGTTCACGGTGTACTGGTTGTAAGGTTGCTGAGATGCGGAGCCATCGGCCCAATAATATGTATATGCCATGATGATTACTCCTCGAACTCGGCCATGCCGCTGTCAGGCTTGGTGTTGGATGGGGTTGTGGGTGAAACGGCAAAGAAACGCAGGTGTTCCTGAAGGCCAGAGCGATACGAAACGAGCAGGTCGAAGGACACCTCCTCACGCAGCTTTTCGTCTGCCACGTGTAACACGACACACCCGCCGGTCTCCGTGGTTGGCATGACCTCAACCTTGACCAGACCGGCACCATCGCCGGACACTTCGACGCTTGCGTCGGCTTCGAGCAGGGCAACCTTATGGCTGGTACCGGTCATGACGCCTTCGCCCATTTCCCCGACCAGATTCTCGATTTCCCAAGCTGGTGCAGCTTGTTGTTTGAGGGCGACAAGCAAGGGGCCAAACGCATCGCCGTAGATCTCGCGCAGTTCTTTCCACGAGCCAACCGACCCGATCTTGGTCTGTTGACGGCGTTGACCACGATTGCGGACCTCATGCGGTTCCTTGCTGGCCTCTTCATCATCCTTGGAGGCTGCACCGGGTCGCGCCATTGTACCCGAGATCTTGCCGCGCATCTTGTCCACGTCTGACAGCAAGCCCTCAATGGGCATAGGCAATTGACCGGTTTGTGCAATCATTTCGCCGTTTTCCGCTTCGCCCGCATAGGACAGAGCATCAAGCTTGAACAAGCGCGCGACCTTTGCTCCTTTTTCCTTTGCCGCAGTCGACAGCTGATGGCTTGGCGGTTCGCGGTCGAGTGACCAGTGCGACACGGGATGATCATGAGCATCACTTGACGCAATGATGAAACCGTGCCGGGCAGGGGTGCGTTTGAGCTCTTCCCCGCGACCTGAAATCGCCACCTGACGCCCACGTTCACGGCCAAGCTCCACCACAAACTCGAAGTACGCGATGTCTTTCAAATCGGGGCGGAAAATGGCGTTGACCTCTCCCGACAGGGCAGCGTGCCCCTTGGTCGGGTCCATATCTGTGCCACGGATGTTTTCAAGAAGTTGGGATGCGCGACGTCGCGCCCCCAAAGGGACTTCGTCCAAGTTCATTCTCATTTTAATGCTCCAAAAAAAGGACTTTTTTAAAAAAGTGAGCGGAACGCCCACACGCTATGAGTGTGAAGCGATCGGAGGGTGCCGACAAGTAAGGAATTCCATGCGTTTTGCCGGTTTAATTGCCAACAAAGGAATTCGGGGGGCTTTTGTTGGAAACATTGCACCGGCCATGACAGGGTGTACCGCTCTGTTTAGACCGGACCGAGGGGCAAACACCCTAAAACAGCCGTCACTCCGCCGCTTCTGATCGCCTGAAAGAATCCCGCAAAACCGAAAGCATTTTAGCGACCCGCGACTCCCAGTTGTAGGCTTCGCTGTGCTTAGCCGACAACGGCGCAGGCCCATAGGCATTCTTGTCTTGTATGGCTTGAGCAATTGCAGCACGCATCTCGGACGCATTCGCGGCAATTGCGATTTCGTCCCGTAGATCATCGATGTTCTTAATCGGCGTACTGACCGTGCGCACGCCATGCGACCGGTACACGTAGAGTTTCAGAGGGTTCATCGCCTCTGACAGCGGTGTATTCAAATGTGGGATGATTGCCGCGTCCATGCCCGCCAGCCAGTCCGAAACCTGATCGGCCGGAACCACACCAGGCATCAACACGTTAGGAAGATCAGCAAATGCCTGGAAACGCTCGGTCCAACCATTGGGTGTCTTTCCGATAAACACAAACTGCCAACTTGGTTCAGCGACAGCAATCTCGTGAACCAAGGCCCAATCAATGCGGTCGCTCATGTTGCCCACATACCCAACAATTGGTCCGGTCAAGCGTTTGATTTCGCTCGGAACTTTCGCCTTGGATTTGAGGTCGGGCACGGTCAAACCATTTGGCACAAGTACTGGTGCCAATCCCTCACTGCGCAACCATTCGACAACGGGTTCGCAATTCGCAAAGACGCAGGAGCTGCGGTCAAAGATGTGCGCATAACTGCGATTGATGCGCCGCCGCATCTCGGTTTTCATCGGCCAAAGACGTTGATCATCAATGACGTCGCAAACAATATGCTGGAACTGAACAACCTCTTGAACCTTGTCGAACTCGGGGACCACAGGGCAAACCCAAGCCAGCGCATTGGGGCCAATTTCAAGCTCCTCCATCCACCGGGCGACTTGCGGTGCAAAATCACCCTCGGATGGCAAAGTGCGACCAAGTAGGGAGGTGGTCCGGCCTTTGTGAACAAAACTACGGTAGTGAACATCTGTGCCGTCAGCTACGCCAAGAAAACGGGCAAGTGTTTTGTCGGTTATGCGTCGGCCCTCGGATGTGCTGTTCGGCCCATGAGCCAGAGACATAAGCCGATCTGCGTTGATAGGAGCATCAATGTGCAGAACTTTTCGTACATTGGGCAAACCGGCCAGGGTCTCGTGAATGCAGTCCTGTCTACGGTTGTAAATACCCGTGTCGTTTTGTTTCCAGAAAAAAACAATATCGAGATTATCGTCGAAGTTGGTTACGGCAACAGCGCGTTTCGGAGACTTCACGTGCTTGTCCCAAAACGCGTGAATGACCGGATTGTCATACATGGGAAGGCGCGCGCGCATCAGCTCCAGCAATTGCACAAACTGTACTGGAAGATCCTTTTGTTGACGTTGGGCATCTTGAAACGCCGTTTTGGCTGCCGGTACGGCGGAGGCAACAGAAAGTGTTTCGGAGAAGAATGATTTGATCACTTGGGGCGTATCTGGGTTTGCGGCCTGCACAAGTGCCCGTCTGAGCAACGCAACCAGACTTTCATTCGCGGCAGGGGTCAACGCTGCCCCAGCCTCCACAAATGGCGCTACGGTTGAGAGTTTGGATGTTATGGCAAGTGTTCCTGCTCCGGCGGCATCGGAGAGTTTCGCCGGTGTCTGGGATTGGGCAATTCGATCATCAGTGTGCTGGACCGCGCATGCCAAGTCCGCCATTGCATTGAATACGGGCGCACTTGATAGGGGCTGATCCTCAAAGTGTTTCCACCTCAGATTCGCCATCCCATCCAGTTCTTCCTTCAACTTGGTATCGGGGAAGCTGCCCACCACTAAAAGAAGTGCGGCCGGGTCGGACAAATTTTTTACGGCCCTTGCAATATCCAAGATACCCTTGTGACGCCGTGGCGTGCCCATGAAAAGAACGACCTTGTCGTCCGCCGCAATCCCGAAATCTGCACGCAAGTCGGATTTTCTGCCATCCAACGCAGCAAAGGCTTCGCCACGACGCACATGGGGGATGATTTCTCCACCATGCACGTTTTGGAGTACACGGTTGCAACACGTGGTGCCGTCGGCCCAGGACACCATGTGCTGCGCTAAGCGCCCCCAGCAGGCCGCAGCAGGGTTGACCCAATCAAGGTCTTGTTCGTCTGCAAGTGCCTCATCGACGGTTAAGGGCAGCGTTTCTTCGACAAACGCCAATTCATCGTCGTCGATGTCAACGATCATCGTCGTCCCATGAACAAGCTTGTAAAGGCATCCCATGAACAGGCTGGGAAAGCGCGCTTTCGAGACCCAGACGTGATCCACCGGATTGTCCATGACGTGTTGGATCGCGCCGTTTACAAAATCTGCAAAGCCATTGGCCGCCCAACTCGTCAGCCCGTACCCGTATTGCGGCTGGGCCAGTGGCGGCCAGACCAAATCCGCAGTTCTGGTGAATGAAGGCCCGACAAGATCCGTTTCGGTAAACTGTGTTGCAACATCTGCCAAAACTGCGGCCCGACCGGCAGGGTTGTGGGAAACATCCCAACAAATCACTTTTGTCCGCCCGTTTCGAGGTTCAGGAAACTCCATGGGAAGCGGCGAAATATGTGCCTCTGTTATGCCAACGGCTTCGGTCAGGGCCAAACTTGACCATCTCTCAAGGCTGCGTTGAAAGTGCCCATTTTCAGGATCAAGACCAACCGCTCGCTCACCGTAGACCAATGCCGCTTCCAGGTCGTCGCGGCATTCCGCAACAAGGCCAAGCGAGTGTGGAACCCATGGATTGCGGGGCGCATCCCTTTCGGCCTGCTTAAGCAAACCCTCAGCAAGGTTCAGATTGCCCAGAGTAATGGCAATGTTGGCGCGCTTGATTGCGACAATCTCTGGAAAGCATTCAACGACGTCTGCATCCTGTAAAAGCGCATCGGCGCGCTGCCATTCTCTTGCATCGAACAGCTCATCTGCCGACTTGATCTGTTCTTGCGCGCGGGTCCTGATCTCTGCTCGTTTTTCCTCCTCGGCCGAGATGCGTGACGCGATCACTTTGATCGGCGCGCAGTCTGTCTGATCCAGGCCACGGCGAAACGTATCGAGCGCAACTGCTGCATCCCCTTCAGCTAGTTTGGCGCGCCCAAGCTGAAAAAGGAGCCATGGATTGTTCTCAGACAGCATCAACGCTTCGTTGAGACGGGCGACAGCCGCAGCAGGGTTGCCATCTGCAATGTAGCGGTCGGCCACGTCTGACAAATGAGCGACGCCAGTTAGCGCTGATCCCAGAAGTTCGGACAGGATAGCGCCGTCTGTTGCGCCGGCCTCAACATCAGACCTCCATGTCGCAAACAGCTTTTCTGCCTGTTCCGCGCTGTCCATATTTCATCCCCCAGCTTGTGTGATCTACGCAACGGCTCAAAAAGCCACGCAACAATCGCTACGCGACGGTATCGCAGTCAGACGTACCAGCAAGCCGGAAATCGCCTAAAAGGGGAAAAAGTAGTCTGAATTGCTACCTGAGCGTTATGCCGTAGTCACATTGAATTGTCTTTCGTCACTTGCCCGGTTTTGACATCAAAAATCCAGCCCTTTTGCCGCACCGCCCGAAGCGGATACCCACGAATCCGGGCATAGTTCCGCGCTGCCTGTTTGACTGCGTCAATCGCTTTGGCGGTTCCATCAGTCGTGGTACCACCATGCGTCTGATGGAAAGTCGCGACAGAAGCCAACCGTATAAGCTGTGCATTCTGCAGACCAACTGCTCGGACAAGCATATCGGGATTGGCCACACCCCCTCCAGCCTCACTGAATGCGGGGTCATAATAGTCGAGGCGTTTCCAGGTATCTGCTGATAAAAAAAGTGCGTTGCTTTCCAACATGGGTGCATCGATACGAGACATCTCGGGTGAGCTGATCGAAAACAGATCGCAACCAGGATCGGGCCATCCAGCCTGGGCTAAAAGACCATCTTCAACCTCAGAAGAGTACCCTTCCTCGATACTAACGGCCTGACGTTTGGGGCCCAGCTGCCAGTTTGGGACCGCAATGATCGGATTGGTGTGCAACTGCCCGGCAGAATACACGCCTTGCAGAAGATTTTGTGAGGCAAGCCGGGCACCATCAATCCAGGCGCCCACCCATTTCCCTCGTGCATGTTTCAAGGCTGCGTTCAGCGCGCCAACCGGAGATTTCGAACGCTGCGGAAAGTGAACCAACACTGGCGCGGGGTCCATCTCGGGTATCATTGGCAAAGAAGCTGAGCCATTGTCGCAAAGAACAATTTCATAGGTCAGGTCTTCGACATTGCGTTGGAATGCGCGAGACAGTGACAAAAGCGTTCTTGGCAACTCTCGCGACATATTCCAGCACACAACAGCTATTGAAACATCAGGCTTTTGGGTTGAACCCATCCCAAGCATCCTCGCGAAATCTATGTGCTTTACAGCATGTTGGATACAGCAGCCCCTTGCACAGCAAAACCCGCATGCTATCGGTTGTGAGAGTGTGCAATTCCAGAGGATCAGAAGCAAATCAAGATGGTTGGTCACATTCAAGAGAATGAATCGTTTCTAGGCCAACCGACTGCACGCGAAGTGCGAAAAGCATCGGATGGTACATGGATTCTCTCGCGCTATGACGACGTGCTCCAGGCCCTTGGTCATCCGAACGCAATTGTTGACGGTTCGATCAGGCAGTTAATGGAGCGTGCGAGTTCAGCCTGGCCTCAGCGATACTCGGCTTGGAGCAATATTTGCCAACTCGTTTTGCTGCAATCTGGTGAGCCTCATCGTCAGCTTCGCAAGGCGACAGCACGTGTTTTGCAGGTGACTTCGATACATGTAGACGAAAACCCCTTGCGCGAAACGCTGCACACATGCCGCGAAGTCGAAGACGTTGACGTGATCAGCGCCCTTGTCGAACCCGCTATCGATCGCGCCATGGCCCCACTGTTTGGGTTTACGACCAATGAAATGACGCGCATCCGGGAAAGTGGTGTCGGTGTCTACAAGAATTTGACGGCGGGTCTTGCACAGATCAAGCCATCGATTTTTGAAGCGGACAACACAGTGCTTGTTGACGCATTTTCTGATGTCGTTGGGCGACCCGCAGATGCATGGACAGAACAGGACTACGCTATTGTTTTCTTGTGCACCGTGGTTCTTCAGCCCTTGTCGGATTTGGCTGCAAACACCCTGGCATTTATTGCGCCGCATCCTGAACTCCAGGAGGCGGCGCGCGCGTCACGCGGCGGAACCACAGCCTTTTGGAGCGAAGCAGAGCGGTACTTTATCAGTGCGCGTTACATCCATCGGCAAAGCTTTGGCGATGGGATGTCCGTAGGCGCCAACCATATTCCCGGTGGCGCGCGATTTATTTGCGATATTGCTGCCGCAAACCGAGACCCGTCCCGCTGGCCCAATCCAGACGACTTTGATCCGGCCCGCGCGCCTCTGTCCAATTTGGCATTCGGTGCTGGACCACATCGTTGTCTTGGAGTCGCTCTGTCGCGGCAATTCCTTCCCCAATTCCTGTGGGGTGTCTTACGGGTCGCCAATGTCAGCCCAGGAAAGTCACCCGTAAAAAGGCGATGCACGATGGCGGTCGAAGAGCCAATCGAAATACCTTTGGCATTCAAGATGTTGGAGGTCGCACGTTGAACGCGGAAACAACCCAATGCAGTCCGGCCCCAGCAAAACCAAAACTGATGATTTTCGGTTTTTCGAATGTGGCATCCGGAGCCGGGTTCACGACACCGCTGACAGAGATCCTGTCAGATACGCATCCTGAGGTTGAGGTGTGTCGAGTTGGTCTCGGAGCATTGCAACTTCATATCGTACCGGCGTTCTTGCGATCAGCACTCGAGGCCGAAGGCCCGGTGACACACGTTCTATTGGAGATCGCTTCATCTGCTTTTGCGTTGCACCCTTTGGCATCAGACGCGCTAACACGTGAATTCCTGCTTGATACGGTGCGCGCCGTTCAGGAACATGATGCCCAACCGCTTTTCATGTTGCACTACAGAGATATGCGGGACCGGATGGCCCACGATGTCGTGGCCAGCGCCCGCAGCTTCTGCCAGGAACGAAACCTTGCCTGCCTTGACCTTGCCGATGCGCTTCTGGACGAGATGGGCAAAGAAGCATTGCATGGCCTTTTGAAGGATGAAGCCCATACCACACCAGACGGTTCACAACTCTTTGCGGAGAGAACGCACGCCTTCCTTGCTCCATTTCTGGGAGAGCCAGAAAAAGTGGTCGGCACATTCCAACCGCAATGGGTTCGACGTTGCGTGCACCTGCGTGAAGTGCTGCCGACCCATGAACTGGAGCCGTTGGAACACTTCGGACTGCATCAAGAGTATTTGGAATTGTCACCAGAAACCCATATTGAACTGCGGTTCAAAGACCGCCAACGCGTATTGGGATGCTCATTTCTGTATCATTCAGGTGGGGGGCACGTGGGCATTCGATGTGATGATGATGCCTCTGCCACGTCTTTCGCAGCCATCGACCCATTCAGTTACGTCACACGCATCGGCATTCATGCCCTGAAACACTATGAGGGCCGCGACGTTGAACGGATTGAGATTGGGCCTACCAAACCTGCTGAAGACGTCGTTCTTCTCAAGGACAGATCCAAGACATCACTGAAAACACTGCTTGGCTCTGTTCTGGTAATGGACCCGTTCCCCAAACCTAACTAGCGACGGCGCAGCACCCACGACTGCCGTTTATCTTCGATGTCAAAGCCGTGCTCGTGCGCAAATTCCTTAATTGCTGTTTGCATGACAAATTCTCCCGTTTCATCGGGCCAAAGCCAATCGTCTCCACATAGAACTGCATCCGGGAACAGAGCGTAGGCAGCATCCAGGTCTGCGCGGTGCTTGAAGGCGTCAATGTAGATCAGCTCAACCGGTACGCTACGGTCACTGAGGTATTGAAGAGCCTCGGGCGAGAACCGTCGCACGGGTGTGAAACGATCCTTGTGGCGCCGCAAATTATTCATCGTCACTGCGAAGTTGCCAAATTGTCGAATGAGGTCAGCGATCCTAGCCACTTCAACATCTGAAATATGCGCAACATGACGCGACATGCTTGGGTCCTTTGCCATGTCCTCGACATAGCGTGCCCAGCTGTTTTCCCATGGGTCCACACCAATCAGATGCAGATCAGGTTTTGTACCAAGCCAATGCAAGGCAGAACCACCAAGGAAACAGCCTACCTCAACCATCAGTTTGACATCGTATTCAAGGATTTGATTCAAGATGATTTCGCGTCCACCATCACCATTTGAATCCAGAGCGAGGTGGAAAGGGGCGTGTTCTTCATACGGAAACTCGGGCCATGGATTGTCGCGGCGCAATGCCTCAAGGCCGTGCAACAACGGTATCTGAGACGTTTCGTCGGTGACAATCGTGGTCCGGGACGCAGCTTCGGCCTCTGAACCAGTACGTTGCGCCACAATCTCCATCGCTGGTGGCAGGCCACCTTTTCTGTAGTGAAAAATGCTGTGCGAACTGATCCCGTGCCAGGCGTTTGTCGGGATGACCGCCGCACGCAACTCGTCTCTCGAGAAGATTTCAATCGGCTCGACTAGATGCTTACCTTCGCCCCAAGCATCCCGAAGCAGTTCCACAATGCTTTCGGTTCCGAAGATGCGCATGTGGTCTTCTTGGCCAAAACGCTTCTTTCGTTCCGCTTCGGACAGATCTGGAGACAAATCTTCCGTGGTCGTTGTTCCCCGGAATGGAACGGAGAGGAAATGAAGACCGCCCGGTGCAAGGATGCGATCAAGCTCGCTCAGTACATGAGGTACACTGCAGGGAATGTGCTCAAGCACGTGCGAGTGCAGGATGAGATCGTAGCTTTCATCCGGAATGGCAGCCAAATCAGTGCAAAGGTCGAGTTTTCGTATTTTTACAAAATTGCTGCTGTAGCGTTCGACGTCAAAATCAGTGGCATGATAGTCATCGCCGGATAGTGACTTGAACTTGCGAACAAGGCCAAGCTCCGGGGCCATATGCAAAACACGAAGGCCCGGTTTGAACGCCCCCAACCGGTCAAGGATCATCCACATCATCCGGTTGCGCTCGACCGCGCGGCATGAACTGCAACGGGCATTCACCCGGCCGTTGAAGTCTTCAAACTGCGTACTGTCGCAGATAGGACATTTCAGAAGGTCAGCGCCGTTCAGATCACCCTGGGCTTGTTTGAGGCGCCGTGGCTGCCGTGTTGTTCCGTCCGTTGAAACCTTGCGCATAACAAAGGTTAGATTGGTCCGAGCCGCCTTGGGGATCGGGCTGCGGCGCACGAGGCTCAGAGTGCCGCCAAGTTCTTCGATCATGTCGACGAGGTCGGCGCCATAATCCGTGTAGACAAGACATTTCGAACCATCACCGGAGTTGTGATACACTTCCGGCTTGATCGGAACTTCGGCACCATCAACAATCGCAACACGTTTCTGCGTTTTGTCGGGAAAAGGAAAGTCATTTGGGATTGTGAAAATATGCACTCCACCCGGTTTGAGAACACGGAGTGTTTCGCGGAACGCTGCTTCGATATCGAAGAGATGTTCCATCACATCACTGCTAAGCACCAGATCAAAGCTGTTATCGTCAAAGGTCAGACGCGTGAGGTCTTCGTTGCGCACGCCTTGCGGCGACAGTTCTCCGAGTGCAAGCTCGGGCCAGAAATATGTTTGCGTGTAGTTGGGAAGCGATTGAAATCTTTGGGCAAAAGGACCACGCAGGGCCGGTTCTAAGATAGAAAGGTCATTGATCAAACCAGCTTTCATCAACCCAGCAAGCGACATTGCCTGCCCGCGCCCAAATTCGTCCAGAATGATGCTGGCCTGATCCCGCCACCTGGTTGTAAAGCGGCAGTTCGGACATGCATATGCTTCACGCGCGGACTTTTCAGTGCCCCGTTCAAACTGGCCTTCATGCCCGCAGATCGAACACTGACCCCAGAATGCTGTCGTCTCTGACGCGTCTAATTCCTGAACGGTCATGATGCTGTCCTCGCTCGCCAAAGCTGAAATACGTGCCAGTCTTTCAATCACGACTTTCACCTTAGGGAAAGAAAGGTTTCTGTCTAAGTATGGACGCGTTGCAAAAAACTTTTCCCCGACGCAAAGTTCGCCCATTAAGAGTGCCCCGTGAGCGCGTTGTGTTGAGACAGCGGGCCCAACGGGCACGTTGTGCGAGATGAGGATCAGGTGTGGCTATCACGAATGCAGAAGCGGACGACGCAACAAAAGCGCTTTCCGCCATTGAAAACCTGATCCGAGAGGGCGCGCTTGATGAGGCGGACGAAGCCTTTGCTTCGTCCGAACAAGGTTTGGAAGCTCATACACGCACGCCTCTTGTTCTAGTGCGCCTGCATATGGCTCAGAAACGCCATCAGGATGCACTTCAAGTGGCTGAGCAAAAACTTGTGCCCAAAGCTGCCAACAATCCTTGGTACTGGGCCCAGTGTGTTGATGTCATTGCCGCGGGAAAGGGTCTGGAAGACGCCTGCGCATTTTGTCTGGATGGCTTGTCGGCAGCAACGGCCGCCGATCCCAAAGCTGCAATGGCTGCTGTGGATGGGCTCTCGCAGAAACTGCGCACTCATTCAGACAGGATCGACTTTTACTCAAACGCAATCAAGCAAGCCCCTGATGTTCAATTCCTCAGGTTGCGCCTTGCCAACCGGTATGCGTTGGCTGGCAAACCGCATGAGGCAATAGAACTTATTCAAACGGCCGAGGCGCTGGCTCCTTTGCCTGACTACGCCGAGCGTACGCGGTCGATGCTATACCCACTCATTGCAACGTATTCGGAATCCTATGACAAACTGAAATCAACCGTAGATCCCGTATCTTCCAACTCAGCCTCTCTCAGGCGCATGGCCCGCTTTGCGACAGCGGCGCACCGCCATGACGAAGCATATGATGTCTTGAAAACGGCTCTGTCACGCACCCCAGATGACTGGCTGGTTCTCTACCGGCTTGTGAGGACGCGGCTGACATGGGCTCAGCGCAGTGACATCCTTGGTCGCCTCTTGGACCTTCGCGATCAGAAAGGCCCAGATGCCGCTTGGGATTTGCAGCTTGGCTGCTTTGCGCTGCAAGCGGGCGAAACATCGCGTGGCCGAGAGTTGCTTGCGAGCGTTGATAGCGAAAGCGCCGTTGGGCGCACGGCTCAAGCGCTGCTTGGCTCGATCAATGCAATAGATGATGCACATACTCTGTCATCGGCGCTGCATGGGAATGATGAAGTGGTCGAAGTTGAACGTGACAATGCGCAAGGAACGGTCGTTGTCTTTGCCAATCTCACGCAAGGCCTGGAATTGCTGCCCCTTGGCTACCTAGACAGCCTCTTTGCAGACCTGTCGCTCAATGCCATTTATGTCCGAGACCATTCGGGATTGATGTTTCAAAAGGGCCTTGTCAGTACTGGATCGGTTGTTTCCGCGATGCATTCTGATCTGGCACAGAGAGTAGCCCGATTTGAGGGCCCAGTCATGACTTTAGGAAATAGTTTTGGTGCCAACGTGGCCATTCGGGCAGCTCTCGGCATGAATGTGCGCCGCGCGCTTTCATTTTCAGGCATCTTCAACATGGCGGAGGCGCGCGATGACGGAGGAATTCTGCAATCGCACGGTGCCGCAGAACTGCAAGCCGCCGGCCAATTCGAAAATCTGCTGATTTCACTCAAAAGTCGCAACGACATGCGTGTCTTGCATGTATACGGAGCGGATTTTTCCCCTGACCATCGCCGATCAATGGATATTGCGGACCTCAGCTGCTGTCAGCTCGCAACCGTGCCTGATGTTGACCATCATTATTCTGCGATGGAGGCGATTGCGCGCGGACAATTCAAGGATTTTGTCACACGCGCACTCGCTGACTAGTCTTTTGCCGCCAGTCTCTTTTCGAGATGGCCGGCAAGAGCGGCAACATTTGCGTTTTCCACAACATCCGGCATTTGGATTTCGAGCCCAAAACGTTCTTCGATCATACCGGCCATGATCGTCACTTCGACAGAATCGAGACCAAGTTCGTCAAAGCGGCGGGACGCCCAATCTTCCCCCTCTGGAACATCGATAACCGAACCGATGTAATTCTCTAACCAGGATTGGATTTCCGGCGCTTTTTCTTTGACTTCCATGGTCATCTCTCCCAAGGGTTGGTGTGGTTGTCCTGCGATGTGCCTGGACAGATTTCAAGTAGAATTCCTAAAACGGCGGCAGGGTAAGTTCAGCCGCCCAAGTTTTTGGCGTTGCTCGCCAGTTCTGATCGCATCGGCTTGCCCATGTTGTTCCGTGGAATTTCGGGCACGACCAAAATGCGTTTCGGGATTTGATGCGGCGCGAGCAGAGACGCCAGTTTTTTTCTGAGTTCGGAGGGCGCCACCGTCTGGTCAGGTTTCGCAACCACCGCCGCCATCACTGACTCTCCCGTAAGATTGTGCGGAATACCAAACACACAGGCGTCATGTACGCCCGCACATTGAAGCAAGGCGGATTCGACGTCACTGGGGTACACATTCATTCCGCAATAAATTATCAAATCGCGCACCCGACCAACCAAGGTCAGGTACCCATCGGCATCGAGACGCCCGAGATCGCCGGTGTTCAGCTCCAAGTCGTTTGTTTGAAGTTCCGAACGAAGATATCGTTTAAAAACGGTTGGGCCAGAAACCACAACTTCACCGATCTCTCCAGGTTCAAGGGTGGCACGCGTTGAAGTATCCACTATGCGGATGTCGGTTTCAGGAAGTGCCTGTCCGACTGTACCAAACCGGATCGCTTCACAAGGGTTTGCAGTAGTGATCATCGTTTCGGTCATCCCGTAACGTTGAGCTATTTCATGCTGCGTTTCCGTTCGAAATCGATTTGCCAAAGCATCGCTCAAGGGTGCCGATCCACTTACGCACAAACGCAGAGTGGAAAACGCATGAGGATCAAAGGCGGGTGAGTCCAACAGCTGCTGGTAGTAGAAGGGCACCCCCATAAAGATCGAGGACCCATGCATCGCTTCCAAAACCGTTCGCGGTTCGAATGCCTCAATCCAGCGAAGGTTCCCGCCCGACGCAAGAACAGGCAGTGTTGCAATGACAAGACCATGGGCATGATTGATCGGCAACGCATGAAGGACGGTATCGTGCGATGTTAGACCCCAAGTTTTGGCAAGCGAAGTGGCCGTCGACAGCAAACTTTTGATCCCGTGCAACACACCTTTGGGATCGCCTGTCGTGCCGGATGTGAACAGGATCAGCGCATCAGCGTCTTCATCCAAGAGTGTCGCGTGCTCGCGTCCACTTGGTACGTAATTACGGATCAATTCGTCAAAAGACCCCGGTCCAGCCTGTCCCAGTGTTTCTCTTCGTTTCCCTGGCACATTCGGCACAGACAGGCCGACGTCGTGCAGGACAAGCTGGACGTCACTGGCCACGATTATGCGTTCCATCATGGCGGCTGGCTGTTGCGGGTTTATTGGAACAGCGACACATCCCGCTCGAAGAATGCCCAAAAACACAGTGACGGCGTCAACCGACTTCGCCATGACAGTGCCAATCCGGTCTCCGGTTTGGCTTCCAAGCGATTGGAGGGTCCGTGCAATATCACGGGTACGCAACTCCAGATCACCATAGGTAAGATCGCCAGACCTCGAGCTGATTGCAATCTGCTGATCCGAAGAGCCCATGCTCAGAAGCTGTGAAACAAGATCGCGTGCCATGGGTCAGTCCATTTGGAAGTCTTGCGGTTCGCTGCGCGTCAAAGCCCAAGCTTCAGTCCGCTGAAACGGGTAGGGGGGTACATCGATGTCCACATCTTGGCTGGGCCAAAGCGCCGATAAGTTTAGGGAAACTCCTTCCAACCAAGCACGTCCTATCGCCTCGAAAACCGCCCGTTTTGCACCCTTCGCCGATGTCTCGTCTAGACAAGGCACGAGAGAAACAGTGTTGGCCGGATCTGTGCCAAGTTTGATCCCCAACGAATTGAACAACGTTTCGGGTGTCAATGCATCGTACCAACCTGGCGACAATAACATCATCACATCCTGCCACTTCTCGCTGTCCAAGATGGCTTGAACCCGGCTGGTCGGAATTCTCTTTGGCGTAGCTCGCGTTGCAAGTTCCGCCTCCACCCGCACCAGAGCCTCTTCGCGTGTGTTGGCCCAGAACTGAAAACGAAAGGCGAGGCCATCCCATCGCATAGATACTGCCTGTGCCAATTGTCCGACCGATATACTGGCTGCAGTGTCCATGAGAAGTGTATGAAGTTGTGAAAGGCGCGCATGCAAAGCATCGGGACATGCTGCAGAAACCAGGAAAAGTCCTGTCAGCTCCGATGGCTCTGCGCTTGGTCGCGCTGGACTGGCAGTGAGCACCATCTGCGTACAACCGCCATTGTAACCCAACGAATTCACCAAGACCGCATTTGCGTCATTGGGCCAAGGCTGAGTTGTACGCGCAATCTGAATATCAGGCGCTGCAGCGGCCAGTTTGTCACCCGCGGTACAAAAACCCGGCTGCGGCGGAATATGGCGTTCCTTGATCACAGTTACAGCCTTGAGAATCCCCGCGATGCCCGCGGCGCCTTCCAGATGGCCCATCGCAGCTTTGACCGAACCAATCGAAACAGGTCTGTCGCATTCAGAAGCCAACGCTTCCTGGATTGCACGGGCTTCGATCATGTCGCCCAAAGGCGTTGCTGACCCGTGTGCTTCGACATAGCCAATGTCGACCGGCGTCACACCCGCCATAGCCATCGCTGCGCGCATGGCCTCACTCTGCGCTTGCCATGATGGCGCATGAATCCCGTTGGTTCGACCGTTATGCCTTTGGTGCCATCCCCTCAGCACACCGTGAATGTTGTCGCCATCCTCCAGAGCGGCGTCGAGCGTCTTGAGGACAACGACACCGCAGCCCTCGCCTCGGACATATCCGTCTGCTTCACTGTCAAAAGGCCGATACTCTCCACGAGGCGAAAGTGTCCGCATGGCAGCCAGCGACTGGAAAATGCGTTTGCTGAGCAGAACATTCACCCCACCGGCCAAGGCCATCTCGCACCGCCCCAGAACGAGCGCTTCGGCGGCAGCGATGACGGCTGACATGGACGACGCGCATGCATTGTCGATTGCTTGCACGGGGCCTGTCAGGCCGAGGCAATACGCAACGCGACCCGGAACAAGCGAGTTTGAAGCGCCCGTGTTCTGATAAGGGTTATCTGCATGGTCGCCCCACGAAGCGGCTTGCAAAAGAGCATATTCGGACACACAGACGCCTGCAAAAACGCCGCAAGGGACACCCTCCAACCGCGCGGGTGCATATCCCGCGTGTTCAAGGGCATGCCAAGACGATTCAAGGAACAACCGCTGCATGGGATCGATCATCGGTGCTTCATTGGCCGAAATCCGAAAACAGCGTCGATCAATACCATCGATGGCCCCAACAAGCCCTGCACGATCATGCGCAAGCCCGGTAACCACATTGTCATTTTTGACCGAATGGTGCCAACGCGCGGCTGGCACATCGTCAATCGCACAGCTGCCGTTTGCGACCATCTTGGTCAGCCCAGCGGACGTGTCCGCCCCTGGCAGCCGCAGACCTATACCAACAATTGCGACCGCAGTTTCCGTTTTCATGTCTGCATTCGAACCAGTTGTGGTGCCAGCGCACTAGGACAAGCGAACTCAAACAGCAAATCACTGTCAACTGGTACCGACATCACGCCCTCAAGAAGCAATACAAGCTCGGACGCGCGCAGCGAGTCGATGTACTGATCCGCCCAAGGTAACTCCGGATCAATCTCCGAGACATCCACACCGCCCTGAGCCGCCACCCAATGGCAAAGCGCCTCTTCCAATCTTGCAGATGACAACGGTGTTTTGGAGAGCACGCGGCCCACTTGATCAAGAGCCCGGTCGCCAGCAGGAGGACGCCACTCCATCCTCAAAAGCTCTGGTTCGCTTTTTATTCGACGGGCGGTGGCTTTGCGGCGCAATTTCCCGCTGGTCGTCCATAGCAAAGCAGAGCCCGCTACAAGCTGCACCTGGTCAATAGCAACCCTTGTTTCCCGCAAGATCGCCGCCCAAAGCGCCCGCGCGGCGTCTTCCTCTGCCTGCGTTCGGACCTCACATATCGCAAAGATGGCACCGTCTTCGGCATCTTGGAATATGGCGACACGATCCGGTCTCAGAGTGTCATGCGCGTGACGCCCGGCCCGCTCAAGATCGGCCGAATGATAGGTACGCCCGTATTTGATGATCCGTGTCTCTACTCGACCGGTGACATACAAACGCCCGCAATCCAGAAAACCTAGATCGCCGGTGCGCAAATACGTTGAACTCTCCCCCTGAACTTGTGCCTGAAAGGTTTTCCGCGTTGCCTCAGGATTGCGAAAATACCCACTGGCCACAGGTGGACCTGCAAGCCAAATCTCTCCGATGCGCCGTTCTGACAAAATTTCCAACCGATCAGGATCGACGATTTTCAGATCAACATTCGTCGCAACGACACCGGACGAAACGAGGCTTGTCGCACCTTGATCCGTTGTTTCGACACGGCCAAGTGCCAGTGAGGACGGCGCCGCGGGCAGCAAATGTGGCGCAGACCCGGGCGCTTCACCTGCAACAAGCAAAGTGGCTTCTGCAAGACCGTAGCAGGGCGCGAACGCGGTGCGACGAAATCCATAGGGTGCAAACGCAGAGCAAAATGAGTCCACGGTTTCAGCTCTGAGAGGTTCTGCCCCGCTAAAGGCAACCTTCAGACATGACAGGTCCAAATCGGAGCGGGCTTTTTCCGGCGTCAGATCAACTGCGCGTTGGTACGCAGAATTCGTCGCGACCGTTACATCGACGCGATTGTCGGAAATGGCGCGCAACCACCGCGCCGGGCGCGCCATGAAAGCTTCCGGCGCCATGAGCAAGACAAGGTTCCCGCTCCAGAATGTCTGCAGCATGCCACCGATCAGACCCATGTCATGTTCAAGAGGCAGCCATGACAGCGTTGTAAAGGGCTGGCCTTGCGGCAGTGTCACGTCAAGCGTGTCACGCATTGCGGCAAGATTGGCATGCGTGACTGCCACCGCTTTTGGCGTCCCGGTCGAGCCCGATGTAAATTGTAAGAGGGCGATGTCCTGCTGATGTTCCGGCAATGGGTCAGTCTTGGCCGGATCGGAAAACCTATCCACCAGAAGACGCTTTCCAGACGCCAAGTCACCCAGGGCCGGTTCTGTTGTCTCTGTCGTCAAAGTAATCGCTGGGGTGACATGTGACAGAGCCTGAGCAAGCCTTTCACGCGCCGCATCAGTCCGGGGACGAGGCAGCGGAACTGCCGGGTGTCCTCCCATAAGGCAGGCGAAAAACGCAACTACAAAGTCCAAAGACGGCTCAATTACCAGAGCAACAGGCTGTCCAGGCAATGCACCAGCATCTCTCAGGCGATGGGCAAGATCTGCCGCCTTGGCATACAATCCACCGTAGGTCAGGACAGTGTCGGGCGCGTCGGGTGATAAAAATCGGTAAGCTAAAACATCCGGCATTTCAGCCGCGTAACACGCCAGGCGAGCAGTGAGCGTATCCGCCCGGGAGGCAACAGCGCAGTTGTGAACGGACTGACGCAACAAACCTTCATCGGCTTCAACAATTGGAGCCGGATCAACCGCCATTCGTCTTCGCCTCTTTCCGAAGTGCAACAAGGATATACTCTTGCGTCATGTCTTTGATGAAACGTGCGATTGGCCCCCTTCCTGAACGCTTCAGATGGGCGGCAAATGGTCCGACCGTACGGTCGGTGATTGTGTCCAGAACCAAAACCTCAAACCCTGCCGACCGACATTTCGCAGCATAAGATGCACCGTCGGGAACAACGTTTTCGGCGGGAATGATATCGTTCGCTTTAGTGCATAGAATATCGGCAGCGTAAAGTTGGCCACCGGGGCGCAAAGTGCGCCAGACCTCATCGAGAAAGTCCACCCGCGTTTGGAAATGCATGGCCGCTTCAATACAGAAGACTCTGTCCACCGAGCCGTCTGGGAACGGAAGTGCAACCGCGTCAGCGCACTGAAAGCTCAAGTTCTCTTTTCGGTAAGTTGTTTCAGCCCTGGCGATTTGTCTCGGCGAATAATTGATACCACACACTTTTGCGTGGCAGTACACGTCGGCAATCTGCGCAGACCCGGCACCCAACCCGCAACCAACATCAAGAACCGTTCGGGCAGACTCTGTTTCTCTGTCCAGGTCGATGGCGGCCTGCGTCAAGCGGGCACTCGCGATTTCCGGCGTGTCGGAGGCTTCAGACCAAAGCCCGAAGTTGTAAAAATTCCCACCCATCATCTTGCGATACTGAGGATGCAGAATGGCCAGGTCATACGCGTCAGGGTGAAGATTTGGATATCGCTCGGCGTCAGCATCCTGCATTGCGGACATCAATACGTTCCTTTGAAAGATCTCAAAAATCGCGGCAGTTCTGCCACTGCAATATGCTCGCTCAGAATTGAATGCACCCAAATTGTTCAGACACGTTGAACTTCTGGTTGAGACCATGCCAAAGCGTTCCAGAGAAGGGAAGCTGATATGCATGAACCTGAAGAAAGTGAACGCTCGGTTTTGATGACGGGCATGTTTGACATGCACAATTTCGGTGATTTGCTTTTTCCACTCCTGGCGCAGACCAAACTGGCACCCTTTGGCTTCAAAATTGCCCCAGTCTCGGCAACGGGTGTCACGCCCTGTCTGCAAGATGCAGCATCATCACTTTCACTCCCCGACGCCTTCGCTTGCTCAGAACCGATGGCTGGGGTTTTGATCGGAGGTGGTTACATTTTGCACACCCATCGGCTGGATATTCTTCGGGAGTATCGTGGTGGTGACACCGGCGCATGGGTGGGCGCTGGCAACTGGTTGGGCGCGGGAATGCTCGCTGCCGCGCACGATGTTCCGATCGCCTGGAATGCACCCGGTGCTCCGCATCCCTTGGGCAGAATCGCTGGCGATCTGGCGCCCTTGCTCCTGAACGCCTCAGATTATGTCAGCGTGCGTGACCGGGGATCTCAAAAGGCTTTGGGGCCAGCTGCAGAAATTGCCCAGATCGTCCCCGATACACTTGTCGATCTTCCACAGTTATGGCCCGCAAAAAGGCTTGAGCGGGCTTACACACAATTGCGGGAAAAGTTCGGAATCCGTTCAGATCAAAAGGTCCTGGCGGTGCATGCACGGGGCAGATCATTTTCAGACATGTCACTGCCCAATCTCGCCCGCAAATTCGAGACGGTATGCAAAGCAAACAAACTGACACCCGTGTTTCTGGGATTGGGTTCGGCACATAATGACGATGCCATTGCCGATGCACTTCACGATACTGTCACGGTTCCATCTGTCTCACTCAGCGCGCCGGACTCCTTGCAGCAGATTGCAGCGCTTCTTGCCAACGCCGAAGCATATGTTGGGTCCTCGCTCCATGGCTATATCACCGCCTATGCCTATGGGCGCCCGGCTGTTCTTGTTGGCCGTCCAAGTTACCAGAAATTCCGCGGCTTCATCGGGCACGTGCAGCGCGAGGTCGATCTGGCCAAAAACTGGGATGACGGTCTTGAACGGCTAATTGCGGCTAAGACACCACCGGCCTTGCCGTCTTCCGTACGCGAAACGCTTGATGCCCATTGGACAGCCATTGCACAGTCTTTTCAGCGCGGCTCTGACGCAAAACGCGCCGCGCGAATGCAATACATGCGCGCCTGTTTTGCCAGCGGCTGCCAACATGCTGGTGTGGCGTGGCCGTGCATGCCCTTTACCCGTGCCAGCGATCTGGACGCCGCCGCACGAGGAGATGATGTTAGAGGCAAGGACCCGATCTGAATGGCTCAAGAGTTTGACCCGCTGGAACTGAAAACGCGATTTGCTGCGGATGGGTATGCATGTCCGATCAACGTTTTGAATGCAGACGAAGTCGCGTCTGTGATGGGCGCAATTCGACCAGACGGAAAAAAGCTCAATCCATTGACCCGGATCAAACCGCATCTTCTTATTCCAGAGCTTTGGGATCTCGTTCGGCACCCGCATGTACTTGCGCCGCTCAAGACCATTTTGGGTGAAGATATTTTTTGCATCGGGTCCAGCACCATTGAAAAAGAGCCCGGCAGTGATGCCTATGTGGCTTGGCATCAGGATGCAACGTTCTGGGGTATGGACCGCCCAGCGGGCGCAACGGCATGGCTTGCACTGACACCTTCGACACGCCTGTCCGGGTGCGTACAGGTGCTGCCCGGCAGTCACGGATCGCAAATACAACACCGTGCGCCAAACGATCCGAACAATATGCTCGGGGCTCGGGAAGAGGTCGAGGAACTGCCGTCTCTTGAAAATGCTGTCGCTATGGAACTGCAGCCCGGACAGATGTCACTTCACCATCCATTTGTACTGCATGGCTCAGATCCCAACCGTGCAGGCCATGAACGCGTCGGCTTTGCAATCAGGTATTTCTCGGCAACAGCGTACCAATCCGGTGGATCAGTTACGCTCGTGAGCGGGCAAAACCGCTCCGATATGGAACTCGAGGACTTTACCGGCCTATCTGGTCAGGGCCTCGCGCAACACGCAGCCCGCACGCGCAAATTCGCCTCCGTGATCAAGCGAGAGAAAGAAGCCCACTTGAAGTCTGCAGATAAGGAGGCGTGACTTTGACAAACGCAAATAAGTTGTCGGAGGACTTTGCTTGCAATGGGTATGTCTCTCCTGTTTCGGTCATGTCCGAAAATGAAGCCGCAGACCTTTACGATCAGTTGCTCTTGGCCGAGCAAAGCTGCGGAGGTCGCCTCCCAGCTGTACTGAACGCAAAGGCGCATCTTCTGCTGCCCTTCCTGTGGGATCTTGTCCATGATCCGCGTATCGTCGACCCTGTGCGCGCAGTACTTGGGCCTGACGTCCTGTGTTGGGGGTCCAGCTTTTTCTCGAAAGATCCCGGATCATCAGACCACGTTCCGCTGCATCAAGACAGCACGGTCTGGGGGTTAAGCGAACACGCCGGTCTGACCGTCTGGCTTGCGTTGACACCAAGCACCGAAGAAACGGGTTGCTTGCAGGTCGTGCCCGGAACGCATCGAACGACCATTCAACACGTCATTCGCGATTCAGGGTCCAGTATGCTGCCCTTCGGCGAAGAAGTTGCCTTGGACTACGACCTAAATGATCGGCTCAGCTGCCCGCTGGCGCCGGGCGAGATGTCTATGCATCATGCTCTCCTTGTGCACGGCTCTCATACCAATTCTTCGGACAGCTTGCGCCGCGTGGGTTTCGCGATCCGTTACATTCCCGGCCATGTTCATCAGATCGGAGATGACAAAATGTACGCAACTCTTGTTTGCGGCGAGAATCACGGCACAGCGCACAAGGAAGTTCGACCGGAAGCAAGTATGGCGCCAGACGCGCTTGCACGACATCGCCGCATACTCGCGGCGGCAACACGGGTTGTTTCAAAGAACGCGCGCGGGTTGCCCCGCGAGTAAAACTGCAGAGCGTGGGATGGATGCACAGAATGCATACGCATTCTGCTGAAATACCACCTTGACGCCGCATGTTACCGCGAACACCCTGCACGGCATGTCCCAATCACACTCCAAAACAACTGGTCCTGTTACGATGCGTGACGTGGCGCGTGCCGCGGGCGTTTCGCGGATGACGGTCAGCAGGGCATTGAAAAAGGACAGTCCTGTTTCCAAAGAGACACGCGACCGCATTCTCAAATTCGTGCGTGAAATGAACTACGTGCCTGACCAGATGGCCGGCAGTCTTACCACCAAGCGCTCCGGCTTTGTCGCCGTGCTTGTGCCTTCTTTGAACAACCTACACTTTGCAGAAACGGTGCAAGCGCTCACTGAAGAGTTGGAGGGCATTGGACAGCAGATCTTGCTTGGGCACACCGACTATTCTCCGGAGCGTGAGGAACAACTGGTCGAAGACATGCTCAAACGTCGACCCGAGGCGATTGTTCTGTCCTATGACGGCCATTCAGACCGGACCATCGCACTGCTAAGCGACGCGCATGTCCCAGTGATCGAGCTGTGGGAAAGGCCCGACAACCCCATCGGCCACACCATCGGTTTTTCCAACCGGCAGGCAGCAGCAGATATGACACGGGCGTTGATCGACCGGGGCTATCGCAACATCGCCTTCGTCGGTGAAGCCGATGATGACTGGACCCGAGGCGCCGCGCGGCGCAAGGGGTATCTCGACGCGATGAAGGAAGCCTGCCTGCCCACGGATCGCGCGCTGAAGATTGGCAAGCCACCTCTATCTATCGAAGACGGCGCGGCGGCGGCGGCACGTTTGTTGGACGAGTTTCCGGACACGGATTGTGTATTCTGCGTATCCGACGCGCCGGCATTTGGTGTGCTGTCCGTTTTGCCAAAACTGGGTAAGTCTGTGCCCGATGACATCGGCATCGCAGGCTTTGGTGATTTCGAAGTATCCCGCTTTGCAACACCCACGATCACAACGGTTTCAGTGGACCCCAAGATTATTGGACGCGAGACTGGGAAATTGATCGGCCAGCTGCTTTCTGACGATACGCCGATGAGTCGATCCTTGGTCCCTGTACCGGTCAATCTGACGTTCCGCGACAGCACGAAATAACGAAACCCCACGTTTTCAGAGAGTTAAGCCAAGCAATTTTCCTTGTGTTACCGGTCACAATTGCTAATGTGACCGGTAACACAGAACGGAAGTACACCCATGCCCACCATCCGGCTCGACAATCTGGTGAAACGCTACGGCAATGTTGAGGTGCTGCACGGCATCGAACTGGAAATGGCCGAGAACGAATTCACCGTGCTCGTTGGCCCCTCCGGCTGCGGCAAGTCCACAACCTTGCGCATGATTGCGGGGCTAGAGGATGTGTCGGATGGCGAGATCTATGTCGACGACAGACCCGTCAGCCATCTGGAGCCGAAGGAACGCGACTTGGCGATGGTGTTTCAGGACTACGCCCTCTACCCACATATGAACGTGGCGCAGAATATCAGCTTTGCCCTGCGCCTCGCCCGTCGCCCGAAGTCCGAGATCAACGCCAAGGTCAAGGAAGTGGCCGAGATGGTCGGTCTGACCGACTTTCTGGGCCGGAAGCCCGGTGCGCTTTCCGGTGGCCAACGCCAACGGGTTGCAATGGCCCGCGCGCTCGCGAAAGACAGCGGAATCTTCCTGTTCGACGAACCGCTGTCAAACCTCGACGCCAAGCTGCGCGGGCAGATGCGTGCCGAACTCGCGTTGATGAGCCAGCGCGTGCAGAAAAACATGATCTACGTCACCCATGACCAGATCGAGGCGATGACCCTCGCTGACCGCATCGTCGTCATGCATGGCGGTTACATCCAGCAGCAGGGGACACCCGAAGAACTGTTCAAACGCCCAGTCAACAAGTTCGTGGCGGGCTTCATGGGCATGCCGCCGATGAACTTCCTCGACGGTACGCTAGAGGAACGGGCAGGGGACATCTGGGTCGCCGGTGACGGCTTCGATTTGAAGCTGTCGGGCAACATTGCAACCAAAGCCAAGGCGCATTCCAGCCGTGAGGTGACTTTGGGCATCCGGCCTTCTGACCTGAACTATGCCGATGACGCAGACCCATCACAGGCACTGACGCTGGATGTGCAAGTGTCCGAATATGTAGGGGCGCAATCCGTCTTGCTCTGCAAATGCGGATCCGCGCAGGTGATGGTCGAGGTCAACTCGGAAACACCAGTGGCACTCGGCCAAACTCTCACATTCGCAGTCAACCAACGCGGCGTGCATCTGTTCGACCGCGCAACTGAAATCGCACTTTGAAGACCAAAAAAGTTCTAAGGGAGGAACACATGTTCAAAGGACTGAAAACCACGGCGGTGGGTCTGACGACCGCCACCATCATGGCGGGGGCAGCCTGGGCCAACCCGTACGAGGACTACGCTGGCACGACCCTGATCGTGAACTTCCCCGCGCACCCGCACTACAACGCCGCGATGAAGGTGCTCCCCGAGTTTACCAAGGAAACAGGCATCGAAGTCGAAGTGGACCAGCTACCCTACCTCAAGATGCGCGAGCGTCAGACGCTGGAACTGGCACAGGAAGAAGGCGAATATGACCTGATCTCCTATGTCGTGTTTTCCAAGGCGGACTACGTCTTTGCCGACCAGCTGGAAAATCTGGCCAAGTATTTCATGAACCCCAAGCTGGCCGACCCCAACTATGACGCCGACGACCTGATCGACGGCTATGTCGAAAACATCGGCGTTGCGGGCGGCACCAAGGGCTACCTGCCGGGCAAGACCGGATCGCTGTTTGGTATCCCATTCGGCTCCGAGACTTCGGTGCTCGCCTATCGCAAGGACATCTTCGAAAAGCACGGCATCCCGACGCCCGAAACCTATGACCAGCTGCTCGACGCGGCCTGCAAGATCCCTGAAGTCGAGCCGGGAATGGGCGGCATGGCGTCCCGCGCGGCGTCCGGCCACCAGGCGAGCCACGCGTTCCTTCTGCACCTCGCCCCGCTGGGCGGTCGCGTCTTTGATGATCAGTGGAACCCGATCATTAACAACGCAGCTGGTGTCGAAGCGGCAAACGCGTTGAAAACCATTGTCGATTGTGGCCCGGAAGGCGCGATGAGCTTTGGACCATCGGAAGCCGCCAACGCCTTCGCCAATGGTGACGCGGCAATGTTCATGGACTCCATCGCCTTCATGCCCGGCTTTGAAAACCCGGAGCGATCCAAGGTTGTGGGCAAGGTTGGCTATGCCATGCACCCTGAAGGCGTGCGTCGCGGCAGCCAAACTGGTGGTTTCGGCATCGGCATCCCGAAGAACGCCGAGAACAAGGAAGCGGCCTTTCTACTCATGCAGTGGCTGACGTCCAAGCAAGGTGACCTGATGGTCGCCATGGAAGGTGGTAACCCTTCGCGCTTCTCCACCTACCAAAACGCCGGTCTGAACGAAAAATACCCGTTCGCGGCCACCTTTGGTGAAGCGCTGAAGTACGCTGATCCTGACTGGCGCCCGATCATCCCCGTCTGGGGCAAGATCAACGCCGACATCGGCACAACCATGTCCAAGGTACTGACCGAGGACTTGGACATCCAGGAAGCCCTTGATGGCGTGGCCGAACGAACTCGCGCTGTGATGGACGACGCCGGCTACTACACCTGGCAGTAAGCCTTTCCTCCTGCCGGGGCGTGCGGTGTCACGCCCGCGCCCCGGCCCTTTGATCCTGCAAGACCCGGAAAGATCGCCCCATGCGCACCGCGATGGCCAACCGACTGACGCCCTACATGTTCATGGCTCCGGCCGCGATCATTATGGCAATCGCGCTGATGTACCCGCTGGGTTACATGGTTTGGGGATCATTCCGCGACTGGAACCCGAGCCAAACCATTGGCGAGGCCGAGTTCGTGGGCCTCAAGAATTACATCTTCCTCTGGAACGACCCGAATTTCCACGAAAGCCTTGGTGTCACGCTCAGGTTCGCTTTCTTCGTCGTGACAATCGAGATGGTCATCGGCGTGGGCCTCGCCCTTCTGCTGGATCGCGAGATCAGAGGCATCTCGCTTCTCCGCACCATGTTCATCCTGCCGATGATGATCGCTCCTGTCGTCGTGGGCCTGATGTGGCGGTATATGTATCACCCAACCGTCGGCACGTTTAACCGTTTCCTCGACAGTATCGGTCTGCCCCGCGTGGACTGGCTGGGGGACCACGCCCTGACCTCCGTCATAATCGCTGATATCTGGCAATGGACGCCCTTCATCTTCATTCTGTCGCTCGCCGCTCTGCAATCATTGCCGCGCTCGGCTCTGGAGGCGGCGCGCATCGACGGCGCCACGGCATGGCAACAGATCATCCACATCAAACTGCCCTTGATGATGCCGGTTCTGATTGTCACTGCACTCTTACGCCTGATTGACGCCTTCAAAGTTCTCGAAGTGATCCTCGTGATGACTGAGGGCGGCCCCGGCCTGTCCACCGAAATTCTGGCATTGAGGATCAGCCGCACTGCCACCGAATTCCGTGAACTTGGCGTCGCAGCCGCCATGTCCAACTACCTATTGATCCTGCTTCTGCTGCTGACCGTGGGCATGTTCGCCTTCAACCGCTGGCAAGAAGCCCGCGCCGCCCGCCTGAATGCGCTGGTCGAGGAGGAAAGCTGATGTCTACCCCCAACACCCGGGCCAATCCGGCTTTCTATGCGGTTATCGCCCTGCTGGTCTTCATGTCGGTCGGTCCCGTGATCCTGATGTTCTTGAATTCGTTCAAACTGGACGTGGATATCATCTCTGGCACCTCCGGGCTGATCTTCCTGCCCACGATCCAAAACTATGAAAAAGCGCTTTGTGACGTGCTTTGGTACGAGCCTGACCATATCGACTTCTGCTCGCTTAAGTTCGGCAACGCCTTCATCAACTCGCTGATCATCGCGCTGGTCTCGACCGCGCTAACGCTGGTGATCGGGTGTATGGCGGCTTACGCGCTGGTACGGTTCCGGTTCATGGGGCGGGATACCGTGTCGCTTAGCACACTCATGGTCCGCATGGTGCCGCCTGCGGTGCTGCTCGTCCCAGTTTTCGGTTTGTGGAATAACGAGTTCTGTCTGGATCGCGATGGCCTGATTGGCGGCGCGATCCGGGACACGTTTGGTGGCCGGGGTGATGTCTGCCTTGCAGGCACGCACTCCGGTATCATCCTGATCTACGTGGCGATGAACCTGCCCTTTGTGATCTGGATCCTGCAAAGCTTCATCGTTCAGGTGCCGCGATCACTGGAAGAGGCAGCACGCGTCGACGGGGCAGGGCCGTTTCAGGTGTTCTTCAAGGTCGTCCTGCCGCTGATCAAACCCGGCCTTGCCGCAGCGGCCATATTCACCTTCCGCATCGCGTGGAACGAATACCTGCTCGCCTCGGCCCTGTCGGATCGCGATACGCGCACCGTGCCGATCCTGATCGTGAACAACATGTCCGAATTCAACGTGGAATGGGGTGTGATAATGGCCACCGGCATGTTGCTCGCGATCCCGCCCATCATCTTCACTCTGCTTGCAAGCCGTCAGATCATCACCGGCATGACGGCCGGGGCGGTAAAAGGCTGATGGATTGGCTCCTTGCCCCCATCGACCCAACCCGCGCGCACGAGGTGGGGTTTGCCATCTCGTGGCACGCAAGGTCGATGGTGCTGGCCTGGGGCATTCTTGCACCGCTTGCAGTGATCATCGCGCGGTTTTTCAAGGTCATGCCAGGGCAGGATTGGCCGCGCGAGGTGGACAATCAGGTCTGGTGGCGCAGCCACTGGATGGGGCAATCGCTTGTGGTGGGCCTGTCGATCTTTGGTCTGGCGCTTGTTTTGCCCAGCGATCTCGGATCGATGAGCCTGCACAACTGGTTAGGTTATGCGGTGTTGGCCGGTGCCACCGCCCAGATTACCCTTGGTATCTTTCGCGGTTCGAAGGGGGGGCCGACAGACACGCAAATGCGTGGACATCACTATGACATGACCCCATGGCGGCGCATGTTCGAAGCCCTGCACAAGGGACTCGGGTATTCCGTCATCCTGTTGGCTATCATCACGATTGTGTTGGGTCTGTGGAAAGCCAACGGCCCGGTCTGGATGTGGCTGACGCTCGCGGTATGGTGGACGGTGCTGGCGGTGGCCTTCGTGACGATGCAGAAGCGCGGCATGGCGATCGACACCTATCAGGCGATCTGGGGCACCGACCCGGCGCACCCTGGCAACCAAGGACCGCCACCGGGCTGGGGCGTGCGCCGGTTTGGTAAGACTATGGAAGGAAAAGACGATGTTCGGCGTGATCGAGGGGACCGGGTTCGAAGTCATTGAACCCGAATTTGCAGGATGCTTTGTGGGCCACGCCCGGGTCGAACGGCTGTGGACCGGTGCCCGCTGGTCAGAGGGACCTGTGTGGTTTGCCGCCGGGCGTTATCTCTTGTGGTCCGACATCCCGAACAACCGCATCCTGCGCTATGACGACACCGACGGTTCGGTCTCGACCTTCCGCCAGCCCTCCAACAATTCCAACGGCCACACGGTAGACAGACAGGGGCGGCTTGTGTCTTGCGAGCACCTCGCCCGCAGGGTCACGCGTACGGAACATGACGGGTCCATCACCGTTATTGCGGACAGTTACCAAGGCAAGCGGCTGAACTCGCCCAATGATGTGGTGGTGAAATCCGATGGATCGGTATGGTTCACCGACCCCAGCTACGGCATCCTTATGGACTATGAAGGAGACAGGGCAGACAGCGAAATCGGAGCCTGCCACGTCTACCGCGTCGACCCCTCGGGCGAGATCACCATCGCCGCTGCCGACTACGTCAAACCCAACGGCCTCGCCTTCTCCCCCAATGAATCGCTGCTCTACATAGCCGACACCGGCATCACCCATGATGCAGACGGCCCCAAGCACATCCGCCGCCATATAGTAAACGCCGATGGCACGCTGTCCGGCGGCGAAGTTTTCGCCACCTGCACCGAAGGATTGTTCGACGGTTTCCGCGTCGACACTCATGGCCGTATCTGGAGCTCTGCCGCCGACGGTGTGCACTGCATCAACAGCGACGGCGTGCTGATCGGCAAGGTGCATATCCCCGAACTGGTCGGGAATGTCTGTTTCGGAGGAGAGAAGCTGAACAGGCTTTTCATCGCCGGCACAACCTCGCTTTACTCCGTGTTCCTCAACGTGAACGGCGTTTCACCCATTTAGGTGCTGATCCAGCCACGGCCCATGATGCGCACCATCATTATCAGTGCGCTCAAAGCTGTGTGCCCCGAAATAGTCGCGTTGCGCCTGCAGCATGTTGGCGGTCGTTCGCGCGCTGGTGAGCGTGTCAAAATAGTTGAGCGCCGCAGCCAATGCCGGCACTGGCTGCCCCGCGCCCATAGCCGTCACCGCCACTTTGCGCAGACCAGCCATATTCGCTTTCAAAATGTTCGCGAAGTAGGGTGCCAAGGCCAAGTTCCGTTCCGGCGCATCAGTCAGGGCTGACGCCATGTCGTTCAACATGGCAGACCGGATAATGCATCCCTCGCGCCACACTTCGGCAATCTCGGCCATGGGCAGCGCCCATCCATAATCTGCACTTGCCTTGGTCAGCAGCTCAAAGCCCTGCGCGTAACTCAGAATCTTTCCCGCAATCAGTGCTTGTTCGAGCTCGCCGAAACTCAGCGCTCCACTGGGCATGGCGTCTGCAGTGGATCCAAACGCCTCAGACCCGGCGAGGCGTAGATCGCGCGCGGCAGACAGGTTACGTGCAACCACTGCCGCCTCGATCACCGGCACCGGAGCGCCCAACATCTGGCTTTCGATGACCGTCCAGCGTCCGGTTCCTTTCTGACCTGCACGATCCAGGATCATGTCCAGCATAGGGGTGCCAGTCTCTGGGTCTGTCGCGGCGGACACGCGTCCTGAAATCTCGATCAAGTAGCTTTGCAACAAGCCCTCGTTCCACTGGTCAAACACCGCGCCACAAGCGGCCGCGTCCATGCCCATTCCGTCGCGCATCACGCCGTAGGCCTCGGCAATCAACTGCATGTCAGCATACTCGATACCGTTGTGCACCGTTTTCACGAAATGCCCGGCGCCGCCTATACCCATGTAGGTGGCGCAAGGCTGACCCTCGTACTTGGCCGAAATGGCTTTCAGGATATGTGCTACTCGGTCCCAAGCCGCAGGCTGACCGCCGCCCATGATTGATGGACCAAACCGCGCACCTTCGGCACCTCCCGACACACCGATGCCCAGAAATGGGATACCGGCCTTTTCAGCCTCATTTGCCCGCCGTTCACTATCATGGAAATTCGCATTTCCCGCGTCGATGATCATGTCTTCCGCGTCAAGTAGCGGACGCAGCTGCGCGATCTGCGCGTCTACTGCATCACCCGCAGGCACCATTAGGATAATGTTGCGCGGAGACGCCAAACCTTGCACGAAGTCTTTAAGCTCGGCATGGCCGGTGATTTTTTCGGCCAGATCACCCGCTTTTTCCAGGAACTCAGGGATGCGCGCCGCCGTGCGATTGTGAACGGCCACCGAAAACCCGTTGTCGGCAATGTTCAGCGCCAACATGGCACCCATTGTGCCCAATCCGATCACACCGATTTCTGCTGCAGACATGTGCTTTCCTCTTTTGTGTGGCACTGTTATGTTACCGATAACAAACACGATCAAAGGATGGAAGCCATGCATGTCGAAAACTCACTGGTGCTGACACACAGTGCCGTCATGACGATGTTGCAAGCTGCCGTTTCGCGGGCGGAAGAAACAGGCCAACCTCAATGCATCGTGATTGTGGATGCAAGCGGGGTCGCTTTGGGTCAGATCAGGATGTCCGGAGCAAAGTTCCTCAGCCTCAAAAGTGCTGAGGCGAAGGCTCGCACGGCTGCGTCCATACGTGCAGCCAGCGATTCAATTCCGGAAGAGGTTGGCCTATACATTGCGGCTGCCACTGACAATTCCGTCACAAGACTTGGTGGCGGTTTGCCAATCTACATCGATGGAGCCTGCGTTGGTGGGATTGGCGTGGGATCAGGCACGCCCGAACAGGACAAAGAAGTGGCACAAGCAGCACTGGCCGCCATCGAAGCACAAACACAGTTTTAGAAAGACATTTTTCACATAATTAATATTACAAGATCAGTTTCACGGCTGAACTGTGAAACCAGTGGCACAGTTTAAACGCATGATCCCCGGCACGAAACCTTGCGGAACGGACAGGCTGAAACCGCGTTCAGACCACCACAAGAACGCCATGATCCGCTTGATCACTGAGTGCGCCTGCGTAGCAACCAGGGAATGACCATACCCGTCCGCCTCATGGCAGACGCACATTCAGAACCTCGCTCAGTAAGAATGCAAATCCAAGGACCAGCAAAACCCCTGCAAACGCATGAAGTACAATGGAGGAAACGGACATTGGGTCGCGCCGGGCAATCATAGCGATCAGAACAACCGCGATACCCGAGGTAAGCTCAAAACCAAGCCGCTGAAGCGACGCTGCCCAGATCAAAAGCACTGCGCCAAGTAAAGCAGCCCGCAGGTAATCGACGTGCTCGGTGGCGGGAACTCCGGAACTGGATCGGAGCAGTGCCTGCAAAAGCACTCCCAAACCTGCCGCAATGGCAATCAAGCTTGCCGTCATGGGAAAAACACGGCCGAGCTCTGACATATGGGACGTCTGCAGAATGGCCAGCGTGCCCAGCCCGATGCCGAGCATGGCCACGAGGATAAGCCGCCACTGCGCCGTCATCCGGCTCATGACGGCTGTTCCTTTTGCGCCTTGCGCTTGAACAACCCTGACGACATCAAGGTCAGCATCGTCATGGCCATGATCCCCAACGAGATCGGCTGGCCGAAGAACATGCCAAACCGGTCCTCCTGTGCTCCACCGATTAGCCAGCCCTGCACAAAACCGGCCTCGGCAATTGGCCCAAGGATCAGACCAAGAACTATGGGCGACGCTTCAAGCCCCACCCGCGCCAGCAACCAACCAATGATGCCTAATGTGACCATGATCACCACGTGAAAGGTGTTGGCCTCGATCGCGAAGGACCCGACAATCGTAAGAAAGGCGATCGCGGGAGCCAGCGCCGTCTTTGGGATCGACACGATCAGCCGATAGGCATAACGGCCGATGATGAGCCCCGTGGGCAGCATCAGCAGGGTCGCGATCAGAAGGCCAAAGGTGAAGGTGAACACGATATCTGCCTGTTGCGTGAACAGTTGCGGCCCTGTGCGGATACCCTGCACCAGAAGGGCGCCAAGGATAATAGCATCGGGTGGTGTGCCGGGAATGCCCAGCACAAGGGTCGGGATGAACCCGCCGCCAACCGTAGCGGAGTTGGACGCCTCGGACGCAATCACGCCGTCATGTGCACCCTTGCCGAACTCCTCGGGCGTTTTCGATGTACGGCGCGCCTCGGAATAGGCGACCAGACCGGCGACCGACCCGCCAGCCGCCGGGATGATGCCCACCGCGGTTCCAACCACCGCCGAGCGGATCACGTTGACCTTTGATCGCCACATCAAGCCAAGGGCCTCGATCAGCCTGAACCCCCGCATCCGTTCTGCGCGTTGTTCAAGATGCGCTTCGGGGCGGATCACCATTTCGATCAGAACCGGAACACAATAGAAGCCGATCAGGGCAGGAATAACCGGAATACCGCCCAAAAGCGCAGTCTGGCCAAAAGTGTATCGCACATCCCCACCTACGACGGCGGAGCCAACACAAGACAAAAGCAGGCCAATGGCGCCACCAATCAGCCCAAGCAGAGTTGCCCCGCGTGACAGAGTGGCTATCAGGGATAGCCCGAAAATTGCGAGCCAGAAATATTCGATAGGACCAAAGGATAACGCGATTTGCGACAGGGGTGGCGCCAAAAACAAGAGCGCCAAGGCGCCAATGGTCCCCCCAGCGACAGAGCCCAAGCACGAGATGGTCACAGCCAGGTCCCCGTCCCCCCTTTTGGCCATGGGAAACCCGTCCATTGCTGTCGCAATGGCGGCCGGCGTGCCCGGCGTGTTAACCAGGATGGCCGAGTATGCGCCGCCGTAAATTGCGCCAGTGTAAATCGCGCCCAGTACGATCAGACCCGAGCTTGGGTCCATCGTAAAGGTGAATGGCACCAGAACGGCGACTGCCATGGTCGCCGACAGTCCCGGCAACGCGCCAATGATGGTGCCCACCAACACCCCAAGAAATGCAAGCGTGAGGTTCTCAAGCGACAGAGCCGCAAGAAGAGCATCCAGCATGGCGCGTTACTCCGTCAGATGCGGCTCAATTGCCCTTGAGCGTTTCAATGCCTGGTGCATAGTCGGCTTTTCGTGCCGCGATCCAGTCGACCATTTCGGCATTTGGCACATCAACCAGCACGTAACCGTTTTCCTGCATTTGTGCCTGGAACGCGGGGATATCATTGATGCTTGCAATTACATCCGAAAGCTTCTCGCGCACGTCATCCGGTGTGCCTGCGGGAACAGTGACGCCACGATAAGCCCCGGCAACATAGTCAAAGCCCAGCTCCTTGAACGTGGGCACATCCGGGAAAATATCGAGCCGCTCTTCGGTGGCAATCGCCAGAACACGCACCTGATCGCCAGCCTTCACGCCTTGGGTTGTGTAGGTCATGCCTGCGCCGATCTGGCCTCCCAAAACCGCCGCCATCGCGGGCGCAGAACCACCAAAAGGCACATAGGTGACTTTGACATCCGCCATCTGCCCGAAACGGACAGCGGCCAGATGGTTGGCCGAATTCGTGCCCGAGCCGCCGAAAGTAAGGGCGCCAGGGTTGTCCTTTGCAAAGTCGATCACATCCTGCAACGTCTGATGGGGGCTGTCTGCGCGCACAACAATGGCGTCTGGTGTATAGTGGAACACATATACCGGAGTCACGTCCTCGGTTTGGTAGCCGACATCTTTAATCGACGGCTGCAGAATGGCATGCGGGAAGTTCACGTTCATGATCGTGTACCCATCGGCATCAAAGCCACCCAGTTGCGACCAAGCCGTCGCGCCGCCCGCGCCCGGCTTGTACGAGATAACGACGTCTTGTCCTGTTACATCGCTCCAGAACTTTTCCTGAAACCGCGCGGTAACATCGGATTCGCCGCCGGGGTTGTAAGGAATGATGTAATCGATTGCTTTGGCCGGGTAATCCTCGGCATTTAGCACGCTCGCGCCTAGGGCGAGCGCAACGGTAACAACGATCGTTCTGAGATTGCGTTTCATAAAGTTCCTCCCTTGTCCGTCGATTTTCCATCGACCCTGACGCGGGAGCGTAAGGCAGAATTGTCATTCCTATTAAGATGAAATCAATTATAAATAATTCCACTCACCACACCCAAGGCCCTGCACAAATGGAACTCAAGCAGCTCAGGATTTTCCTTGCCGTCGCCGAGGAGCTTCACTTCGGGCGAGCGTCGGAACGGTTGCACATGGCGCAACCGGCGCTGTCGGCCCAAGTAAGGACGCTGGAAAGCCGCTTAGGTGTAAAACTGTTTGAACGCACGACCCGCACCGTCAGCCTGACCCGCGCGGGTGAGGTTTTCCTGCCAGAAGCAAAGGCAACAATCGCGCAGGCGGAAGCGGCCGAAGCGGCGGCGCGCGCCATCGGTGGGGGCGGTGGTGATCTATTGAAAATCGGTGGCGTGGATTCGGCAACGGCGGGCATCCTGCCGCAAGTGATCCGTGCCTTTCGGCGCGCGCACAGCACGGTTGAAGTCAAGATATTCGAACTGTTGTCGGCCCCTGCCCTTCACGGACTTTCCAATAGATCGTTGGATATCGCCTTTGTGCGGGTACCGCCAAAGGAAGAATTCTTGGCCCACCGGTTCGTGTTCAGCGAACCTATTATGGTCGCTTTGCCTGCCGACCATCCGGCGGCGACAGATACCGAAGTGACTCTCGACACTGTCGCGGCAGAGCCGCTTGTCATTCCCACGCGGTCGCACCGCCCCATCCTCTTTGACGTGATCCATAACCACTTTGTTCAGGCCGGGCTGACGCCACGGATCCTGCAAGAAGCAAACGAACGGCATATGATTATTGCCATGGTCGCTGCGGGACTCGGCGTGTCCCTTGTGCCGCATTGGGTGAGCCAGTTTCAGCGCCCTGACGTTGTTTACCGCCCGCTCAAGGGTGGTGGGCCGATGGTCGACGTTCATGTCGCTTGGCGCCGGGGAGAGACACTCGCCGCTGTCGACAGTTTCCTAACATGTCTGTCGAAAAATGGCTCATTGATAACGAATCATTCTCAATAAAAACGTCTGGACAATTGACCCATACGCACGGCTCATTGGGATATGTTTGAAGACTTCTCAGCCTTTCGGGTCAAAACGGAGGGGGCCGAAATTGCTGGCGTGACCGGCGGAAGCGGCCCACCCCTCTTGTTGTTACACGGTTATCCGCAGACCCACGTTATGTGGCACAAGGTGGCGCCGGTGCTGGCACAGGATTTTACAATCGTTGCGGCAGATCTGCGCGGCTACGGCGCATCCTCAAAGCCCCTCACGGATACCGACCACATGCCGTACTCCAAGCGCGAAATGGCGTCTGACATGGTGCAGGTGATGCAAGACCTGGGACATGATACGTTCTTTCTTTGTGGTCACGATCGTGGCGGTCGCGTTTCGCATCGGATGGCTGTTGACCACGGCGCCCGGGTGCGCAAGCTGGCGGTTCTGGACATTGCCCCTACGCGCGAGATGTACCGAAACACGACAGAGGCTTTTGCCCGCGCCTATTGGCACTGGTTCTGGCTGACGCTGCCTGCGCCCTTGCCAGAAAACATGATCAACGCGGATGCCGAGGCGTTTCTGACCTACAAGTGTGGCCATGGTGCCGCCGGGATGGCGCCCTTCTCAGATGAAGCATGGCAAGCCTACCTGGCCGCAATTCGAAATCCAGCAACGGTCCATGCAATGTGCGAAGATTACCGCGCCGCGGCTGGGATTGATCTGGACCACGATGATGCCGACGCCGGCCGCAAGTTAGATATGCCTCTATTGGCGCTTTGGGGTGCGCACGGGGTGATTGAACGCTGCTTTGATTGCCTCGCCCTCTGGCGCCGCCGCGCGACCGATGTGCGCGGGCGCGCGCTGCCGGGCGGGCACTATCTGGCCGAAGAATGCCCCGAACTGGTGCGTGCCGAACTCAAATCATTTTTTCTGGAAGGATCATGACAGTGAGCCAACGACGACACCGCATTGCAACCATTCCCGGCGATGGGATCGGACACGAAGTGATCGCAGCCGGGCAGGAAGTGCTTGAAGCGGTCGCCCGCCGGTTCGATTTCGTCTTGGACTGGACCGAATTTGACTGGTCCTGCAACCGGTTCGAAAAAACCGGGCAGATGATGCCCGATGATGGGATTAGTACGGTTCGCGAGTTCGACGGGATCTATCTGGGCGCAGTGGGATGGCCTACCGTACCGGATCATGAGTCGCTTTGGGGGCTCCTGATCCCGCTACGTCGTGAGCTTGACCTTTATGCGAATGTGCGCCCAGTCAAACTGTTTGAGGGTGTAAAGTGCCCCTTGGCTGGTCGTACGCCCGAAGACATTGACTTCGTCGTGGTGCGCGAAAACGTCGAAGGGGAATACTCAAAAATCGGCGGGCGGCTGTACGAAGGCACACCGCACGAGGCGGCAAACCAGGTTGCGATGTTCACACGCCACGGCACGGACCGGATCATGGACGTAGCTTTTGATATCGCCAAGGAGCGTCGCAAGCATGTGACCTCGGCCACCAAGTCAAACGGCATAGTCCATACGATGCCGTTCTGGGATGAGCGCTTTGAGGCCGCGCAGGAGCGGCATCCGGGCATCGATACATCGGTGTATCACATCGACATTCTTACGGCGCATTTCGTGCTGAATCCGGATCGGTTTGACGTGGTCGTTGCATCCAACCTGTTCGGTGACATCCTGTCAGATCTCGGACCTGCCGTTGCGGGGTCCATCGGGATTGCGCCGTCGGCAAACCTGAACCCTGCCCGTACAGGTCCTTCGATGTTTGAACCCGTCCACGGATCCGCACCGGACATTGCCGGACAAGGCATCGCAAACCCCGCTGCAGCGGTTTGGGCCGGCGCCATGATGCTGGATCATCTTGGTGAGGGTGACGCCGCAGAGGCGTTAGTCAATGCTATGGCTGCAACTCTTGCCAATGAGGATACGCGTACTGCTGACCTTCAGGGATCTGCAAACACCAAAACGGCCGTAGAGGCGATGTTGTCCGCGCTCGGGTGAATAAATTCACCTGCCAATACTGCATTTCGGACCCTCTCACGCCACTTTCAAAACGCGTGAATTGAATCATTCTCTGTCATTGGCGACTTCCAAGCCTATTGCATCCGAGTGCTGAACCAAAAACCACTGCGCTTAGGGCGGCATATATGATGGCGCGAAGAAACGCAGGTTCCAATGCCAACTCAGGGTCATCTCAAACCCAATGTCCAAATACCGCTATATATCAGAAATCAGCCAGCGCGAAACAACGGTGCAAGCCCACACTCCACTGGCAATGCCAGAGGAGCATGTCAGTTGGCGTAGCTTGACAAAGAAGTTAGTTCAGCCCGCAAGCTGTTCGTTTTCGAGACGGTAGGGAAGCAAGCGCGCCTTGATGGTTTGGGGAACAAGCCGTGATGAACAGATCCTGCGCATGTTCATCTCGGGAACAACCCGCTCTACTCCGTACAGCTCGATGTATTCGTCGTAGTTGTCGAAGTTTTTCCGATCAGCCGCGTCTATGAACGTTTCGGCACAAGCACCATTAGCCAGGATCACATCGTGATCTTCTGTTTCCACATGATAGACGCAAAAGATGTCGTCCAAGTCCGCCATTGGCACCCAGTCGATTGAAACACCATTCACCAAGGCTGACGCGTTGATAGCATAGTCGTCGATGATGATTGCGTGGTCAGGAGTGACAGTAAGATCGCTGTGAGGAAGCCCATCTCCCAACGCGCCTGACTTAATGCAAATCGGCTGCATAGATTGGCCAGAAAACATCTTTTTCATGGTCTGCCGCCCTACCCACTTGACAGGAACGGTCGTGCCTTTGGACGTCACGACATGATCACCTATTGAAAGACGCTCGACAGCAACTTCGCCATTTGCTGTCGAGATCAGTGTGCCGCCAGCAAAGCAGTATGTGTATGTGCCGGAGTCTGTGAACCCAATGTTGCCCGTCAAGGTGTCATCGTCCGACAACAGAAAATAGAGTGACAAATTTCCATCAAAAACGACTGGCTCATTGTTCGACGAAAATCCCACAAAAACAACGGGGTCCGTTGTCCCTCCTATCGTTAACGACAAAAGACCGCCAACTGCGGTCGCATCGTCGTTTGACCCATCAAGGTCGTCCGTAAGCGTGAAAGTTGAGGCCGGGCCTGGAGTCGAGTAGGTTGTTGTCCCGTCAGGCAAAGTCGACCCGAGGTTGTACAAAAATGAGAAAGTTTCGGGAGACATCAGTGATTACACTGTTGTTGCCTTATAACGTTTCCATACACGCTTACGATGTGCAAAAGAATGCTGCGCTTAATCGAACCGCCAATTCTCAACAATTTGTGCGGTTTTGTTGCGATTCTGCAAGAGTTGAAAGCTTGCACCGGTAGGCCTGCGGCACGATTATTTGACTTTTGAGACCAGAGAATGTGTTCTGACCACCAATTTCTTGGCTCCTCAAACCTCAATGCGTTTAAAAGGGCGTCGTTTTGGGCTGCTGTTTGGGTATTGCCAAAACTCGCGACATTCCTTGAACCGTATCTAGGAATAGTGTGAGCGACAGTTCAACAAGTTAGGGTATTTCGATGACCCGCGACCAACTCCTTGCAATCTTTCTGGCAATGCTCGGCGGAGACGCACCAGAGCCGGAGTATCCTGTCCTCACTGCGGGGGGGGAGCGGACCCGCGCTATCCTGTAGAAATCACCCCATGCACACGACCAGTCGTGCCGCGCGAGCTTGATGGCCAGACTGTAATCTGCGGCACCATAGCCGTGCCGGAAAATCACGATAACCCCAATGAACGAATGCTTGAGCTCAGCTTCATCTTGTACCGTGCGCATTCCCTCGCGCCAGTAGACGATCCCGTCGTTTATCTGCATGGCGGTCCCGGTGGCGGCACGGTTCAGTATGTGGCCGAGGTAAGCAGCTTTTTTGATCACCTTCGCGGTCGACGAGACGTTATTGCGTTTGATCAACGGGGCGTCGATGCGAGTGGCCCAGACATGGATTGCTTTGAAACGCTGGCTGAAAACGTTACTGAAGTGGTCGATCAGCTTGCTGGAGAAGATTTTCCTGACCTTGAGGAAACGCTGGTTTCCAAATGCATTGGTGAATTGGAAGGACGCGGCTTCGATCTATCCCAGTTCAACACCACGCAGAACGCCCGCGATGTACGCGCTGTCATGAGTGCATTGGGATATCCGGAATACAATATCTACGGCGTGTCCTACGGCACGAAGCTGGCGCTTGAGGTGATGCGAACAATTCCTGACGGGGTGCGATCCGTGGTTCTGGACAGTGTTGCTCCACCACAGGTGCCCCTATACGACACACTCTATGTGCCGCACCATCAGGCTATCGTGAATACTTTTGCGCCGTGTGAGGCCGACCCTGTATGTTCCGAAGCGTACCCAAACATCACCCAGCGCTACTGGAACCTGCTTGAGCAGTTGTTGGATGAGCCTGTCGAAGTTGACGGGATTGAGATCAATGGTTCCGCACTCTTCAGCACATTTTCGAGACGCAATGACTGGGCGGATCCCACGACACGCGGTTTCACAACCTATGCACCGGCGTTGGTGAGCCAACTTGAAGAAGGCGATGTGACCCTGATGCGCCAAGTCCTGCAAGGATTGGTTCCGCCCCAGGCATCAGCGGAAGCAGCCCTAGCTGCCGCATCCGGGCTTACACCTGACGAACAGGCCCTGGCACAAGTGGTCAGGAATGCACTGAACCAAATGCAACTCGGCGCAGAGTCCGCATCTCAAGCGTTAATCCAGTTGGAAGCCAATTTGGACGTGGATGCAGCCCCTGCATCGCTTGGGGAATTTTTTGATGACCAGCTTGAACAAGCCGCAGCCGGACTCCCGGAACGGGCCGCGCGTACTGCATTTGCGCAAGACTATTTGAACCTGCGTTTTGAACCGCCTGGCGCAGGTGCATTGATTGATCTGGTGCGCACACATTTTGACAGCCTTACGGCCTCTCGCCTGTCTTCGCTGGCAGCACTTATGGCAACCGACGACGTAGAGCGGGTGTTCGATCTGATCGCGATCGACAACGCAACGCTGCAAGCGCTCGCGGAAGGCAATTTCGAGCTAATGCTTTACGCCTGTCAGGAAGACTTTGAAGATGGCTTCAACTCTCTTGAAGGGTTTCTGGCAACAACGCGTGGCCTAGAGGATGTGGGCTCCGGGATGATCGCTGAAATGACGGATCCGCCGAATACTTTGTATGCGGATTGCAAGCTGTTTGAGCAGCACCCGCGCCCCAACTGGTTGGAGCCTGTGACATCTGACCTACCCGTGCTAGTGTTCTCTGGAGAAATCGACACACAGACCTCTTCGACCTGGGGCCCCCTTGTCGCCCAGACGCTTCCCAATAGTCATGCCATCGTTTTTCCGGAAGCCGGACATGGTGCGTTGCTGTTCAGTCAATGCGCGCGCGACATAGGAGAGGCTTTTCTTGAAATGCCCCAGTCAGCCGTTGATACGTCTTGTGTTGCCGATCTTCGTTTGCCGTACCTTATGCCGGATGGCAGTTTTCACAAAGTCGCGCAGTGAACATTCCCCGTCCACAAGATAGAAATGCTCTAGTTTCATTGAAAAGGAGAATTCGAATGAAAAGGTGTATCTGCACTTTATTGGCCGTTTCATTTTTGACTGTCCCGGCGCATGCGTTTGACCGCAAAACAACAGAAGCTCTGCGGTTGTGTCACGATTATCTATGGGAAGTCCCCGAATACGCAGATCTGCCAAACGCTGCGATTTCTGTGTTTCCAGGCGTATTTGACGACCAAAGCATCACCGTGTTCTGGAACATCTATTGGGACGCGCCGACAACTCGTTCAGCCGGCAATTGCACAATTATCAACGGGACATTGGAGGGCTTCGAAGACTATCTGGCACAAGACTAGGATGACTTTCGTGCCATTTTTCAGGAAACCAAGACCCATTGATAGCACAGGCTGTTGCCGGAACATTGGATTCTGCTCCGTGGCGCACATCGGATGAAGCGGTCAGGAAGGTTTTGGATTTCTATTGCGGTCGTAATCGCAGTGGGTGCGACGTGGTTTGTGTCTCGTTCTCTATTGTCGATCCAAGTCCCCAAGGGTGCTGTTGAGGATGCCTCTGTCGCACCAGCCGCTCTGAGAGCATCAGACCTGGAGGAGCGACTTCTTGCGGTTGGCCTGCATCCAACCGGTCAATTGAGTGACCTGGGCGTCGACGATCACTTGGCCCGACTTGCCGCGGGCGAGGTAACCGAGGCGACGTTGACTGCGTATGCGGATGCAATTGAGAAGCTGTCCTTCAAAAGCTCTGAACGCGGGCAACCCCTGCCGCCGACGCTTTGGGACGTCAGCACGCCAGCTTTGCGTGAGGCAGGTTGGAGTGTCTATACACTAACTGAAGCACTGGCATCTGATGCAGGAGCTACGCACATTGGACTTCTGTCTGATGCCTATGCAGCTTTCCTGAAACACCGGCCAAATGCTTTGGACGGTGCTTTGGCACTCCTGCCGCTTGCACGCACTTACGTCGAAACACTGCCCGAGAGCGCGCGTGCGGAACGAGAGCGTCATGCTCAAACTGCCGGGCAGGCCACTCTATTGATCTGGCAGGCGCTGCTGTCGGGCACAAACAGGCACAATCCTTTGACGCACCGACCACTTTGGAGCCACGGCTATGTGGGCCATTTCAGCGTCCCGCATATTCATCAATATGCGACAGGCGAGGGTCTGACGGCGAGCCAGGTCTGGGGTGTCGAGGGTTTTAATCCTGCCTTCGTGGGACCACCCTCCAACAGCAATCAAGTGGAACATTTAGGCATCAGCGCGCTGCTTCAGGGCGTTGCGCATGTCCCGGGCGCAGTCTTGACCACGGTGGAAGCCATTGAGGTTGCGATTGACCATGAAGATCCAGCTGCCGCGATGGCCGACAGGGCATTGAATGGGGTCGTGAGAACGGTTCTCCTTCCTCGGATGGAAGGGGAACCGAACGCGCTGGTCACCGCTTTGATGAACGCACTTCGTTAGAAATTACTTTCCTGCGAGCGAGGGCAACTGGCCTGTCGCACGCGACGGTCCGTGAGCGACTGGAGACGCCGCCAATCAATTTAACCAAACCAAGGCTCAGAAATTGAGCGATCCGACAAGTGACAGCCAATTGCCCCAGTTGGTTCAGCTCGTCTCACCCAACACCAAGGCGGAACCCACATCAGTTCTGATCGGGCCGTCCACCTCATTATCAAAAATTCCGGACAGCAAGGACACAACCTGCCGACCAATGTCCTCGGCGTGGACGTCTACAGTCGTAATCCGAGGATTTGATATTTTGGCCACCTCAAAGTGGCCAAAGCCTGTGATGGCCAAATCGTCAGGCACACGCAGTCCCAGTCGTTGCGCAGCACTGAGACACCCGAAGGCCACCGGATCCGACACACAAACCAGCGCATCATATTGCGCCACATCGCGCCCAAGGGCTTCGATCGCAGCCGCTCCATGACGCATTGAAACTGGTGCCGGACCCGCATCAATCACCGCTACTTCGGGCAACCCGCGGGCGCGCGCCGCCTCAATGGCACCCGAACGGCGAACGGCTCCCCTCATATCAGCCCCCTCAGACGCACCAACAAAGGCCAGCTTGCGCCGTCCTGTTTGGGCCAGATGCTCTACTACATGGTCCATTGCGTCCCCGTTGGAAAAGCCAACAACGTGCCCCAGAGGGTCGACGGGCAAATCCCACATTTCGATTACAGGTAAATCCCGTCCCTGTATCAGTTTGCGTGTCTCATCTGTGTGGTGGCCGCCGGTCAGCACCAGAGCTTCGGGGTTCCGCGTCAACAATTGACGCACCAGTTCCTCTTCGCGCTCAACGCGATAGTTTGTACTGCCCAGGAGCAGTTGCAAGCCCAAGTCGCCCAACCCGTTTGTAAGCGCGCGGAAAGTCTCGGCAAAATTCGCGTTGTTCACGGACGGAAGCGTGACAGCGACAAACCCGCTTTTCTGTGTGCGAAAGGCCTGTGCAGTGCTGTCATAGACATAGCCAAGATCATCTGCGACTTGCCGCACCTTGGCGCGGGTCTTTGCGTTGACGGTGCGGTCGTCACGCAGCGCACGACTGACGGTCATGGGCGACATACCCACAGCCTGCGCCACATCCCGCATGGTGACACGCGCACCCATGACTCACGCCTTGAACGCGTTGAGCTGCGTGACGTGGTGGTGAATGCGCCCGTCGAAGTGCTCCGCCACGATCTCGCCCGTCACATCCCGCGATTGGGCGCGAAAAGGGCTGTCCAAAGCACTCTCCATCGCCGCTTCATCCGGGTAGGTGATGGCAAGGATCAACGGAAATTCCGGCGCGCCTTCATCCCGGTCATCACTGAACATCACGCGGACATCGGTGTTGCCCGGAAACTGAGTCCACAGCGGCACCAACCGTTCTAGCACGACGGCGCGAAAGGCGTCGGTCTGGCCAGGTTTTACCGACCCTTCGAACAGGGCAAATCGCGTGATCATGTCTCAATCTCCTCCTTCGCGCCTTGGAAAAACTCCATCAGGGCGGCTTGATCTTCCCCACCCAACCCGGCGGCGGTCAACATCCGGTGAATTTCAGCGCAGAGGGCGGTCATTGGCATTGACGTGCCGGTCTGCCGTGCCAAATCGTTCACCATGTTCAAATCCTTGACCATGTTGTCGATGCGGCCCGTACGGCGGTAGTCCTTGGTCGCGTACCGGGGCAGATATTCCTGCAACAAAGCCGAATCTGCCCGCCCACCTTTCAACGCTTGCGGAATCTTCTCGGCATCCACACCCGCATCCAGCGCCAATTGCGTGGCCTCTGCCACAGCCATAAAGCCCAACCCACACAGCACCTGGTTGATCAGCTTCGTGGTCTGCCCGGCACCGGACGGCCCCATATGGGTGTAGTTCGACGCCACATGCTTCAGTGCCACATGGGCGCGTTCCACATCTTTGGCCTCACCCCCCGCCATCAATGTCAGTTCGCCAATCAATGCTTTGGGCGCGCCGCCGGACAAAGGGCTGTCCACCCAGGCCAAATCACGCTCTGCGGCCATCTTGGCAAATTTTCGTGTCGCATCCGGTTCGATCGACGACATGTCGATGATTAAAGTTCCGGACTTCGCTCCATCCGCAATCCCGTCCTTGCCAAAGGCAGCAAGACCCACAATGCGCGAGGCATTCAGGCTCGTGATCACGAAGTCCACGTCCTTCGACGCCTCAGCAGCAGAGGCGGCTGCAACCGCACCCTTCTCGACCAGCGCGTCCACCCGCGCCTTGTCCAGGTCAAAAACGTTCAGAGAATTCCCCGTCGCCAAAAGCCGCTCGCCAATGGCGCCACCCATGGCCCCCGCGCCGATCAAGGCAATCTTCTCACTCATATCATCGTCCCCCTCACATAGTCTTCGGACTGTGCGACCACCTGTTCAAAGGGGCGCGCAATGTCGATCTCTCCGCCCCACTCACCGCGACCCAACCGCTCCAGCGTCGCGAATTGACTGTCGAGCAGGGACGCGGGCATGAAATGCCCAGGCCGGTGGGCGACCCGTTGTGCCAATACATCGCGCGGCGCGTCGAGATGCAGGAAATGCACCGGCTCGTTGACGTGCTCGCGAATCCAGTCGCGGTACTTTTTCTTAAGGGCCGAACAACCAATGGCAATGGCACCCTCGTGCTTGGCCAACATCCGCCCCACATCCGCCAACCATGGCGCTCGGTCGTCATCATCCAACGGCACGCCCTGAGCCATCTTGTCGATGTTTTCCTGCGGATGCAGGTCATCGCCGTCGACAAACTCCATGTCACACAGCACCTGCAAAGCCGTCCCTACCGACGACTTCCCGCAGCCTGACACGCCCATCAAAACATAGCACCGCATCAGAGTGACGCCGTGATCCCGCCGTCCACAAACAGCGTGTGGCCGTTGACAAAACTCGACGCGGGCGACGACAGGAAAACGGCTGCGCCCACAAGTTCCTCGACCTGACCCCAGCGGCCGGCAGGCGTACGCTTTTCCAGCCACGCCGAGAATTCCGGGTCCGCCACGAGGGCCGCATTCAAAGGCGTGTCAAAGTACCCCGGCGCGATGGCATTGCACTGCAAGCCATGCTTGGCCCAATCCGTCGCCATCCCCTTTGTCAGGTTCGCAACGGCACCTTTGGTTGCGGTGTAGGGCGCGATGCCCGGACGGGCCAGTGCTGTCTGGACGGAGGCAATATTGATGATCTTACCCGCCTTGCGCCCAATCATGTGCCGCGCCACGGCTTGACCCACGTGAAAGACGCTGGCGATGTTGGTTTGCAACAGCCGTTCGAACGCATCTGCGGGAAAGTTCTCCAACTCTGTCCTGTGCTGCATCCCTGCATTGTTGATCAGGATGTCGATTGCACCTGTAGCAGCTTCAAACCCGTCCACGGCAACGCGCACCGCATCATGGTCGGTCGCATCGAACGCCAACTGATGCACCTTGCCGCCCAAGGCTTCAGCCGCTGTCGCCAGCTTGCCTGTATCGCGTCCGTTCAACACGATCTCGGCTCCCGCGTCCGCCAGCCCTTTGGCCAGCGCAAAGCCGATCCCTTGCGATGATCCAGTGATCAGGGCACGGCGGCCCGAAAGCGAGAAAAGGTCAGACATACGACACTCCGAATTTTGAGGACGGGATTGACGCCCGTCGAATTGTTATCGATAACATGATACCGATAACATCGCGTGTCAACGAGGAATCGCCATGACCAAACCCATCGTCCTTCAAGTCGGCCCCTACCCGGAATGGGATCAGAATCCGCTCGACGCGGCCTTTGACGTAAAGCGCTTGTTCGAAGCGTCCGACGCAACCGCCTTCCTCGCCGAACATGGACCGCAAGTGCGCGCCATCGCCACACGGGGCGAACTGGGCGCAGACGCCGACATGATCACTGCCTGCCCGTCACTGGAACTGATTTCAGTCTACGGCGTGGGCTATGATGCCGTCGATCTCGACGCCTGCAAACCGCGCAACATCCGCGTGACCAACACACCCGACGTATTAACCGAAGACGTCGCAGACCTGGGCGTCGCCATGATGCTGTGCCAATCCCGCGGCATGATCGGGGCAGAGGCTTGGGTGCGCGACGGGTCTTGGGCCGACAAAGGGCTCTACCCACTCAAGCGCCGCGTCTTTGGGCGCAAGGCCGGCATCCTCGGGCTGGGGCGCATCGGGTTCGAGGTGGGCAAACGGCTCGCGGGTTTTGGCATGGACATCGCCTATTCCGACATCGCGGCCAAGGACTACGCCCCTGACTGGACTTATCTCGACAATCCGTTGACGCTGGCGCAACACGCCGATTTCCTCTTTATCACTCTCGCTGCCTCGGCCGAAACAAGGCACATCATAAACAGCGACATCATCGAGGCGGTTGGCCCCGACGGCATGATCATCAACATCTCCCGCGCCTCGAACATTGATGAAGACGCGCTGATTGACGCCCTGCACTCTGGTGCACTTGGGTCCGCCGCCCTCGACGTGTTTGAAAGGGAACCGGCACTCGATCCCCGCTTTCTTGATCTCGAAAACGTGCTGGTGCAGCCGCACCACGCCTCGGGTACAATTGAAACACGCAAGGCGATGGGCCAACTTTTGCGTGATAACCTGACCGCCCATTTCGCAGGCGACGCCCTGCTGACCCCCGTTCTGTGAAAGGCCAGATTATGAAAGTCATCGTTGCCCACGCGGCCAAGGACCTGCGGGTTGAAACCCGTGACATGCCTACGCCCGGCCCGGATCAGGTGCTGGTCAAGATGGCGGCGGGCGGCATCTGCGGCTCGGACCTGCACTACTATAACCACGGTGGCTTTGGCCCGATCCAACTGCGCGAACCGATGATCCTGGGTCACGAGGTTGCCGGACATGTCGAAGCCGTAGGCGACAACGTCATGGGCCTCGACACCGGCGCGCTGGTCGCCGTCTCCCCTTCCCGCCCCTGCGGCACGTGCAAATACTGTGTCGAAGGCCGCCAGAACCACTGCCTGAACATGCGGTTCTACGGCTCCGCCATGCCCTTCCCACACATCCAGGGGGCGTTCCGCGAATACATCGTGGCCGACGCCGCCCAATGCGCCCCCGCAGGTGACCTGAGTGCGGGTGAAGCAGCGATGGCCGAACCCCTCTCGGTTGTTCTGCACGCAGCGAAGCAGGCTGGCGACCTGATGGGCAAACGGGTATTGGTCACCGGATGCGGCCCCATCGGCCTGCTGGCTGTTCTGGTCGCGCGGGCTGCTGGGTCGGTCGAGATCGCCGCAACCGACATCTCGGATTTTACACTGGCCAAAGCCGACGAGGTGGGCGCCGATCACACGATCAACGTTGTAAACATGCCCGAAGGGCTCAGCGAATTCGAAGCGGACAAGGGCCATTTCGACGTACTTTTCGAATGCTCTGGCGTGACCTCTGCACTGGCTTCGGCGGTCCCCGCCCTGCGACCCGGTGCAACTATCATGCAACTGGGTCTGGGCGGTGACATGACATTGCCTATGCAGGCAATGACAGCCAAAGAATTGCAGCTCAAAGGATCCTTCCGCTTTCACGCCGAATTCTTCACCGCTGTCGACATGATGCGCACGGGACGCTTGGACGTTAAACCGCTCATCACACACGCAATGCATGTGGATTCCGCCGTGCAGGCTTTCGAATTGGCGGGTGACCGCACACAGGCGGTGAAAGTCAACATTACCTTCTGACGCGCTCCAGCAGTATTGGGACCGGTCTGCGGCAGGCACGGCCACCACTGGCACCCGAGAATCGTGACGCCATATCTCGGACGCCTCCAGTTTCCCGCATTAAGGGTGTCGACAGCAATGCTGATTGAAAAACTCGGGATTCTGCACTCCAATCCCGACAATTTCACTCGGAAAGTCTTGCTTTCCGCCGGGGCTGCTGTAATTGACTGTTTCTGTAAGATTAAGATCTGTGGGAACAGGGAGTATTTCCATGACTGCTAGAGCCTATTTCGTCACCCTTGCTGCTGCGGCCATTACCGCCACCAGCGCTGCGGCCGAAGGTGAATTGAACCTGTATTCGTCGCGCCATTACGACACCGATGAACGCCTGTATTCGGACTTCACCGAAGCGACGGGCATCACCATCAACCGCATCGAAGGCAAAGCCGACGAGCTGATCGAGCGAATGAAAGCCGAAGGTGCTAACTCGCCCGCAGATATTCTGCTGACCGTCGACACGTCGCGCCTTGAACGTGCCAAAGACGCTGGCGTCTTGCAGTCGATCGACAGCGAAACGCTCGAGGCGCGCATTCCCGCCAACCTACAGGACGGCGACAATCAGTGGTTCGGCTTCAGCCAGCGCGCGCGGATCATTTTCTACGACAAGAACGATGTCGCCAACCCGCCCGCGACCTACGTAGACCTAGCCGACCCTGCCTATAAAGGCCAAGTGTGTCACCGCTCCTCTTCGAACGTTTACTCCCAAACACTGCTGTCTGCCGTGATCCAGAACCACGGCGAAGAAGCTGCCAAAGGCTGGGCGCAGGGTGTGGTCGATAACTTTGCCCGTTCACCCCAGGGCGGTGATACCGACCAGTTGCGCGGCCTGGTGTCTGGTGAGTGCGACATCTCGATCTCGAACACCTACTACTTTGCCCGCGCCATCCGCAAAGACGTCGACGGCCTGCCCGCCGATGCCCGCGCCAACATCGGCTGGGTCTTTCCCGCTCAGAACACTGAAGGCGCGCACATGAACCTGTCCGGTGGCGGCGTTGCAGCAAACGCACCGAACAAGGAAAACGCAATTGCGTTCATGGAGTATCTGGCCAGCGATCAGGCACAGCAATACTTCTCGGCTGGCAATGACGAATACCCCGCCGTTCCGGGCGTAGGTCTCAGCCCGTCGGTTGCGGCCCTCGGCCTGTTCCGCCCGGATAACGTGGATCTGACCGAAGTGGCCAAGAATGTGCCAACAGCTCAGAAAATCTTTAACGAGGTGGGTTGGGAGTAATTCCGCTCACAGGCGAAAAAATGGAGAGGCGCGGCTGTTCACCGCGCCTTTTTCTTTTCTTACAGTAATTGTCAGGATTGACGTATCCGACAAAAACAATCAACATATCTGCAATGAGTCTCAGCCACCCAGTTTTGGGCAGCCCGGACACCGCTGACCCAACAGGAGGTGAGACATGGTGAGACGACACAAAAGCAAACGCGAAGAGGCCCGCAGGTGCTGTGACAAGCCATGCCGCCAAGAACTGCTCATGGGGGCCTTCCTTGGGCTCTACGACTTAGATCAGTGCCTTGAATGCATGCTTGATCATCTGGAGCAGGCGACATGAATGCGATGACACAAGTCCCGAACACAACCACCACACCAGAACCTCAGAAAATCGACACCTACGATGCGCGTGATCTGATCAGGGACGGTGTACAAGCATCCATCGTGCTGGACGGCCAAATCTACTACTTGCGCATCACGCGCGCCGGCAAGCTGATCCTCACAAAATGACCAACCCATACAACGCCCGCGGGGGTGCAGCCGTTGCAGCCCTCAATCGTATGGACGAGTGGGAAGCCAATCTCGTTCTGAATTTGCGACTATGGTGCGAAGGGCCTGCCGGGAAATCCCAAGCACGCCAAGACTACTACAACGCGTTTCAGGAAGCCGAAGCCGATCGCGCGTGGCAGACCTTTGAAAGCCTGCTGAGCAAAATCATCCGCACAGCATCCAGACCCCTCGTCCGACACGAAGTTGGGTGCAATTGTGTTGGATCAGATGAATGCGTCTTTTTGCACCTCGTCCGCACAGCCTCTGATGGGCACCTGAACGACGCAGCGCTCATTGCCACACTGCTTTCAGGGCCGGCACACGCCGAACATATTGCCCTTATGGCTGGAGAAGTCGGCACAGCGATACGGCACATCCACAAACCGTTTTCACCCGCAAACGCGCCCAACGAAGTGCGTCTGCATTAACGCACCAAGAAGAATCTTAAGGGAAGCCACCTATGAAACTAACAATAACAACGGCACTCGGGACAGTGCTATTGGCAGCCGCCCCCGCCATCGCGGACAAAGCTGCTGTTCTCGACAATTATGCAGACATTGCGCTTGCAAAATACAGCGACAGCCTGACAACAGCGCAATCCTTGCTCGCCGCCGTCAATACACTCACGGCAACCCCCTCGGCTGAAGCGCTGGAAGATGCCAAGCAAGCGTGGCTGGCCGCACGCGTGCCCTACCAGCAGACAGAGGTCTATCGCTTCGGCAATGCGATCGTCGATGATTGGGAAGGCAAGGTAAACGCTTGGCCGCTCGATGAAGGGCTGATCGACTATGTCGACGCCTCCTATGGCGGGGCCACGGACGAAAATGAATATGCCGTGCTGAATGTCGTGGCGAACCCGACCTTCACATTGTCGGGCGAGACGGTTGATGCCTCGGACATCACACCGGAACTGCTCGAAGAGGCGTTGCACGAAGCCGATGGTGTGGAATCAAATGTGGCCACCGGCTACCACGCCATCGAATTTCTGCTTTGGGGTCAAGATCTGAATGGCCACGATGCAGGTGCAGGCAACCGCCCCTGGACAGACTACGCCGCGGGCGACGCATGCACAGGCGGGAACTGCGACCGCCGCGCCGACTATCTGACCGCAGCAACGGAGCTGCTGGTGTCCGACCTGGAATGGATGGTGGCGCAATGGCAGGACGGCGGGGACGCTCGCACCCAACTGACCGCAGACGAAAACGCGGGCATCAGCACCATCCTGACCGGCATGGGCTCTCTGTCCTATGGCGAACAGGCCGGTGAAAGGATGCGCCTTGGCGTGCTGTTGAACGATCCCGAAGAAGAGCATGATTGCTTCTCGGACAACACACACAACAGCCACTTCTACGACGCACTGGGCATCCGCAACGTCTATCTGGGCAGCTATACATCCATTGATGGCACCATCGTTTCCGGCGAAAGCTTGTCATCGCTGGTCGCGGCCACCGATGCACGCGTCGATACCGAACTGCGCGCCAAGCTGGATGCAACCATGCTGGAGATGTCGGAAATGAAAACGGCCGCCGAAGCCGGTTTCGCCTATGACATGATGCTTGAACGTGGCAACGATGCGGGCGAGGCCCTGATCATGGGTGCTGTCGACGCGCTGGTGGATCAGACCCGGTCTATCGAACGGGCCGTGGTCGCACTTGGCGTAGACGCCATCGAGTTCGAAGGGTCCGACAGCCTCGACAACCCTGACGCCGTATTCCAGTAACGGCTCCCCGTGGGCGGCAGCGGCGTTCCCTAAATCCCGCCGCGCACAACGCCATCCCCGGATGGCCATTGCGCGCACTGGATGTTTCCGTGTTTCCAGTGCGCGCGTTGCAATTCAAGACCTGAATACCCAGCTCAGCACTGCAACAGCGAGGTTTCCGATGGCAAAGACCCCAAGCCCCTGCATCGACGTGTGCAAGTTCAAACGCGAAGGGCATTGTATCGGCTGTTCCATGACCAAAACTCAGAAATCGATGTTCAAGCAATTGAAAAAGGACAAGCACCGCAAAGCCTTTGTCGAGATGCTGATCGGTCAACAGTCCCGCCTGGGCAAGTACCGCCATTGGGCACCTGAATATTTGCGCAAATGTCTCAAGAAAAAGGTCAAGCCGGTCGCCGCCATCCGGGATGTGGCCTGATCCCTCAACGGGTAGGACAAACCATGCTCCGTCAATTGATTGTTATGAGCGCCCTTTTTGCCAGCCCCGCATTGGCCGACTACCAGCTTGCTCTGACCGATATCGGCAAGCGCGACTACTACTGTACGATCACCGTCGAATTGACGAACCAGACCGAGACGACGCTCACCGAAATCAATGCCTTTTTCCTCAACTATGTCGGAGATACGCAGGTTGGACGCTCCAAGGGGGCGTCCTTCATGAACGTCGCGCCGGGCGCGGTGGCATCCGCCATGTTCGAAACCCCGAACGCCCCTTGCTCTGCCACGGAAACACAGGTGGATAGCTATCAAATGGTGATCGGAGCGTGCCGGATCGACAATGCTTTCGAAGATAAGGCCGTGTGCGTCGATGCCGTAAGGCTCGCCCCGCCATTCAATTCGGTCGTGCCGCTGAACTGAAGCGGGGTTACACACGCCGCCAAAAAAGAAAGGTCAAGCCAACCGCCGCTGTCACGAACGTGGCTTGACCTCCGCTTGGGTCGCTGCCTTGATAACTCGCTGCCGATACGGTGGCTGGGAATCTGGGTGGCGTCCTTTGCCCTTATGCAGATCGCAAGTGGCTTAGGCCAAATGCGACCGCAGGAACCAGGCGAATTTCTCATGCTCTTGACCCCGCGCGATACACAGATCCTCGGTCAGGGTATCGCCATGCTCAGCCGCCAGTTCACCACAGCCCGCCAGAGTAGCAGCCAGAGTTTCCTGAGCTTCCTGCATGATTTTGATCATCTCTTTGTCGGTCGCGTGGCCTTCATGCTCTTTGACCTTGGACCGTGCGATCATACCGGCCAACGTGCCCTCGGCATGGGCATCTATCGCACGAATGCGTTCGGCCAGATCGTCCTGTGCAACAAAATGATCTTCGTAAATCTTCTGAAACAGGTCGTGCAGTGGGCCAAAGGCCATGCCTTTCACATTCCAGTGGAAATTTTGCGCCAACATCGTCGTCACGGCAGTTTCCGCAACCGACTGGTTCAATGCTTCGGCAATCGCGGCGCGTGCGTCAGTGGACAGCGCAACAGCTGTTTGGGTCATCCCTACAATCCTCTTCGATTATGATGCTGGCTTGCACGGTGCTGGCTGGCTTGCCCAATAGTAATTAGGCAACCAGATCAGATAGGCAAGGTATTTTTAGAATTATTCTAAGCCAGAGAAAAAAACTCTGAAATGCGACCCACCAGAAACCGGATCAAACGGCGGTGTTCCGGCAGCACGCGCGACCTCAGTAGAAAGCCGACGCTGGCCTCGTCCCGACGCACTGTAGCTTGGCCAAGCTGTATCAGCCACGTCTCATCAAAAGACATCTCGTGGGTTCCCGGCGCATGCAATCGCGCGGGCTTTCCAACGGCTTGGCTCAAACAGCGCATCAATGCTTCGGCATGGGCGTCTCGCGAAGCGGTGCGGGTCACATGCAACAAGGCGCAGGCTTCGAACAAGTCGGTGCGCGGCTTGGATCGGCACGACATCGACATGAAACGCAAATGATTGATAAAGGCAAATGCCTCGGCTGACACGGGCCGAACGGGCCGCGGCTCAGTCACCATATCCAATCGCAAGGGCACCATGTCGCAGGTCTCTCCAAGGATGCGGGGCATGAATCGCCTCGCCATTATGAATTCCTGAGTATATTTATAAGCTATGAGCAAGATCACAAGCACATTCCCGACTGTACTTGTCGGACTTTTGACTTTTTCCGCCGCTTCAGCGGCCGAACTCACGGACTTGCACCTGCCTGTGATTCCAAGAACGGCTGCCGAGGCCGAGCGTATCGCTGCCGTCACGCAGCCCACAACCGACTTCACAGAAGCCGAACAATTCGAAAACAATCCTGCCGGGGCGGCAACCGTGCGTGTCAGTGACACACGCAACGCGTTCAGTCAGCCATCGGGCAACATCAGCTTTGAAAAGGAACTGGATTTCAAAGTCGGCAACGGCCTGTTCAAAAAGCTGTGGGTGTCGTCGCCTTCGTCCACGCTTGCCTCCGACGGGCTGGGGCCACTCTTCAACGCGCGTTCCTGCCAACGTTGTCACCTGAAAGACGGACGAGGTCATCCACCTGCCGGGCCAGACGACAACGCAACATCCATGCTGATGCGTGTATCCATCCCCGGCGGTGCCTCACCCAAGGACATCGCCGATTACATCGCCACCCAACCCGACCCGAACTACGGCGGACAGATTCAAGATTTCTCCGTCGCGGGGATCGTTGCAGAAGCTAAGCTGCAGATCATTTACACCGAAGAAGTCATCGCGCTCTCGGGCGGCGAAACCGCGTCCCTCCGACACCCCACCTATGACCTCACCAACCTTGGCTACGGGCCGTTGCATCCGGATGCCATGCTCAGCGCGCGCGTGGCGCCACAGATGATCGGGTTGGGCCTGCTCGACGCGATCCCCGCAGCGGACATTCTCGCATTGGCCGATCCGGATGACGCGGATGGCGACGGCATCTCGGGCAAAGCCCAAATCGTCATGTCCACCGCATACGGTGTGCCAATGCTGGGACGCTTCGGCCTCAAGGCGGGCAAGCCTTCTGTCTGGGAACAATCGGCAGGCGCATTTTCCGGCGACATCGGCATTTCAACCACATTGCACCCCGCGGGCTATGGCGACTGTACGGAATCGCAGACCAAATGCCGTACAGCGCCCAACGGCAACACCGCCGCACATGATGATGCCGAGATTGGGGATGTCGGCCTTGAATTGGTGTCATTCTATTCCTCGAACCTTGGCGTCCCTGCCCGCCGCAACATCGACGACCCGCAGGTGCTACGCGGCAAGCAAATGTTCTATGAAACAGGATGCATCTCCTGCCATACGCCGAAACACGTCACCCACAGGCTCGACGGTCAGCCCGAACAAAGCTTTCAACTGATCTGGCCCTATACCGACCTGCTTCTGCATGACATGGGTCCCGGCTTGGCCGACAATCGGCCCGAAGCGCGCGCAAATGGCCAAGAATGGCGCACGCCGCCGCTTTGGGGCATTGGCATGACCGAAACGGTCTCCGGCCACACGTTCTTCTTGCACGATGGGCGTGCCCGCAACCTGTTGGAAGCCATCCTGTGGCACGGCGGCGAGGCCGAGCCACACAAACAGTCGGTGATAAACATGCCACCCCCTGACCGCGCCGCCTTAATTCGTTTTCTTGAAAGCCTCTGACATGCGCTTTGCCCTGATCCTCCCCTTTCTTGCCCTGCCTGCACACGCCGATGTGCAGACAGTCATCAATGACCACATCCTTCCCGGTTACGCACGCCTGGCGGACGAAACCACAGAACTGGCCACCGCAGCCCAGGCAAACTGCGCGCCGGACACGCTGATTTCATCGTTCCATGCCGCCTACGACGCATGGATCAGCATCAGCCATATCCAATTCGGCCCGCTGGAAGATCAGGCGCTCACGCTCTCCATGTCGTTTTGGCCCGACCCCAAGAACAGCACAGGCAAGGCATTGGCGCGCCTCACTTCCGAAGCCGACCCGATCGTGGAAGAGCCCGAAACGTTTGGCGATGTGTCGGCGGCGGCTCAGGGGTTCACCGCGCTCGAACGGATGTTGTTCGAACCTCAACCAGATGCAGACTATGCATGTCAGCTTACGCAGGCCATTGCCGCAGGTCTGGCGCAAAAGGCGGACGACCTGAACACCGCATGGCCTCCATTTGCGGAACTCATGCTGACAGCAGGAGAAGATGGAAACAGCCGGTTCCAAAGCGAGTTGGAGGCACAGCGTACCATCTACACGTCTTTGTCGACCGGCCTGGAATTCTTGCACGATCAGCGACTTGGCCGTCCGTTGGGAACGTATGACCGTCCACGGCCCCGCCGCGCTGAAGCGTGGCGTTCGGAGCGGTCTCTCCGGCATATCGAGTTGCAGCTGGCCGCCTTGGAACGCCTCGCCGCCACAATGACCGACAACAACCTCGTTCCGATCAGCGCGGCCTTCGCCGAAGCCCAAGGTCGGGCAGATGCTTTGAACGATCCCGCACTGGCGGGCGTGGCTGATCCCGCACAACACTTCAAGATCGAGGTGCTGCAACAAGCAGTGCGTGCCGTTCAGGTCGCAGTGATTGACGGCATTGGCACGCCGCTCGGCATCACGGCCGGGTTCAACGCACTCGACGGCGACTGATGCCGTCGCGCCGGGCCTTCCTCGCCGGTCTGACATCGGCTTCGCTCACACCCACTTTGGGGTGGGCAGATGTCGGAAACCCTGTCGCCCTCAGCGCCGCAATGGATCAAAGCGGACGCTACCTGCTGGTTGGGCTCACGACGCAGGGCGATATCGCGTTCCAGGTTCCTCTGCCGGCGCGTGGCCACGCTGCAGCAGCCCATCCGTACGTGGCCGAGGCGGTCGCCATAGCCCGCCGCCCCGGAACATTTGCCAAGGTGGTCGATTGCAGCACCGGCGACATAATCCGAACAATCCGTACACCGACAGGGCGGCATTTCTACGGCCATGGTGCCTTTTCAGATGACGGCACCCTACTCTTCACACCCGAGAATGACATCGCCTCGGGACAGGGCCGCATCGGTATCTGGGACCGAAGCGCAGGGTACAAGCGCATTGGTGAATTTACCTCGGCCGGTATCGGTCCTCACGAAATCCTGCGGCTGCCAAACGGCGCACTTGCCGTTGCAAACGGTGGCATCCATACACACCCTGCAACAGGGCGGACGAAACTGAATATCGACACGATGCGGCCCAACCTCGCAGTGTTCGACACGGACGGAGAGCTGAAGGATTTCGCAGAGGTACCGGACGCCATCCACCACAATTCGCTCCGCCATATTTCCGCCGCGCCAGACGGAACCGTGGTCTGCGGTTTTCAATGGCAGGGCGACCCGTTCGAAGCGCCTTCTCTCGTGGCACTCTACAATGGGAATGGCACCCTGAAACCGGCAGACATGGACGACACAGCCCTGTACCAGTTGGACGGATACATTGGCAGCGTCAGTGCATTTGGGCCCGGGCGCTACGCTGCATCCTCACCGCGTGGCGGTCTGGCCTTTCAGTTCGACGCATCGGGCCAGCAAATCGGCACCTACCGGGCACACGACGTTTGCGGCCTGTGTGCCACGCCGGATGGGTCATGCCTCGTGACGGACGGCACGGGCCAGGTCCATGCTTTGGTCGGTGATAGGCTCATCCACCGCACCACGCACAGGCTCGCTTTTGACAACCACCTGACAGCAATCTGAAAGGACCGCCCATGTACATCGCAATGAACCGCTTTACCGTCGCCAAGGCCAACGCTGACGCGTTCGAGGTGCTCTGGCTTGGGCGCGATAGCCATTTGAAAACCATGGACGGCTTTGTCGAATTCCAGATGCTCAAAGGCCCTGAAAAGGAGGACGGTACGCGGCTTTATGCCTCGCATACGGTTTGGTCGTCAGAAGAGGCGTTTCGCGCATGGACCAGATCAGATGCGTTCCGCGCGGCGCACAAGGACGCAGGCAGCACGGCCAAGCTGCATGAAGGGGCACCGACATTCGAAGGCTTTTCTGTAATTCAGGAGATCTCCGCAGATGCCTAGAAGACAGCGCCAGCTTTGAAGCTTTGGTTATGTGCGGCGATACGCGCGTGAAGAAAGCTCGGTTGGCCGCTTGGATGCACTAAAAAAATATCGGACAGTCACCTATATTGGTAACAGTCGACTTTATCAAAATACTTTTTTTCAAACACCTCCGTACACAATGGATTTTGTGACATGATTCACCAACTTCGGCAGAGTGCTCTGTCTGTTGTCCGCCGCCTTTTGTTGATCACGCTTGTTTGCGCCAGTTCCAAGGGTGTTGCCTCCCCTGACGGCCATTGGCATGAGACGCTGAATGGCTTTGCGGATGGCTTGATAACGACAGGTCTGGATCAGGACGCCGTTGCAGGGGCGGTCTTGGTTGTGGTCTCGGGCAATGACGTGATCCTGTCGCGCGGCTACCGGCTTTCGGATGCCCGAACCGGACGTATCATGACCACCGACACAGACATCATCCCGCTGGCGTCGGTGACCAAGGTTTTCACCGCTTTGGCCATTCTGCAATTGGCTGAAGACGGGCGCTTGTCATTGGACGACCCCATTGCTCGCCATCTGCCCGGATTGGAGCTGGCCCAGAAGTACGGGGACATCAGCATCGCCCACCTTCTCAGCCATGCAGGCGGGCTCGAAGAACGGTACTCCGGGTATTTCGCCGAACACGACACCACAACAGCCGTTGAACATATTTCAAGTGTCCTCCCGCGGCAGGTCCGACCGCCGGGCGATGCCATCGCCTATTCGAATGCCAGCTATGTCCTGCTGGGCGAGATCATTTCTCAGACCTCGGGCCAGCCATTCGAAAGATACATTACCGATACGATCCTTTCCCCACTGGGTATCGAGACCTCACGCTTTATGCATGAACCGTCCGAGATCAGGGGCACCAGCCCGTTCCACGTTTGGGATGCCGGTCGCTACGTCGCCATTGATGCCGCGCCATTCCCAGCGATCCACCTCAGCTCGGGTGGTCTCGCGCTTTCAGCCGACGCCATGGGACATGTCATGCAGCGCCTGCTTGACCTGAAAGCACAGGACGGGCCTCTGTCTTCGGCGGCAATCGGCAACATGTACCGACCAGCCTGGCCGGACAGCCCGCAATTTTCCGGACGTACACTTGGGTTTTGGACCGAAAAATGGGCCGGTCACACCGTCTACCACCACGGCGGCACACATTTTGGATTCCACACGAATATGGTGCTTGTGCCATCTCTCGACCTTGGGTTCTTCATCGCTGCAAACGGGCGAAGTGGCAGCGCGCTGATGGGCTTGCCGCGCCGTGCAATCAGGGAAGTGATTGCGCCGGACGAACGACCAAAGGCAGCACGGTCCGAATGCACTGCAGAGTGCCTGGATGAATACACGGGCCGTTTCATTACCACCCGCCGCAATAAGACCGGTTTGGATCGCCTGCACGCCCCCAATGCCCATAAAATGGGGGTACAAACCACTGAGAACGATGCACTTCTTATGTCGGGTCTTGGCTTTTCCCGGCTGTTCCACGCAACGGGGCCTGACCAGTTTGAAACGCCGGAAGGCGATTTCTGGCTTGGGTTCTCCCGCAATGCATCGGGTGAGGTGACAAAGGCATATCTAAGTGGCGGCATGCACACATTCGACCGCATGACCTTCTGGGATGATGTTGGCTCACTGCACTCTGCACTTTGGACCGCGCTCGCCGGGGCGCTCATGTGTTTGATTGGTGCCATGGGGACTTGGCGTTCAAGACGCCGCGTGGTTGGCATGCCGGTGTCTATGTCCATCAGCTGGTTCGCAGGAAGCGCGATTTGCACCGCGATCCTTGCGTGGGTCTGGCACGGTTCGAACCTGTCTGCGCAACCCTCAGCCGGCCTTGAGCTTTGGAGTTTGACCGGCCTCTATGCGGTGGGCCTTGTGTCGCTGCCCGTGGCAGCGTTCTGGGCACTTCGCCTCGCGCGATCTTCAGACACGGCGCGCATCGAACAGCTTGCGGTCCTTGCCGCTCTTCCCCTGTTTAGCTGGGCGCTGCTTGCCGCATGGAAATGGAACCTTCCGACCGCCGCCCTGACTTGGTAGCCGCTCGACGACCCGTCCACACTTGCAAAGGGCAGCGACGGCCACTTCGGCAGTGTCAACGACCTTTGATCTGGATACTGAAGGACCGCTGCGCCCCCGGTGGCGGCGCCGGAAATGGCGCAGCGCCTCGGATCACCTGCATCGCTGCGTTGTCCAGATCGCGAGAGCCGGAACTACGCGCCACCGACACAGCACTCAATCCACCGTTCGATGCAATGCGAAAGCTGACTGTGGCCACACCGCGGTCCCCAACCCTCGGACGGCGCGCACGCTGAAGCTTGCGCATGATTTCGCCGGGATAGTTTGATGCTGCGGCGGTGCCTGCCCGCGCGGCAACCGCGTTTCCTGTGGCCTTTGGCGCAGCACGCGCCGCGGTCCCGTCGGCTGCACCGGCACGCGCATTGGTTTGCGCCTGATTGCCGCGCGGCACCTCACGTTCAGGGGTTCGGCTTGCCGTTTGCTTCGTTTGACGCGGCGCGGGTGGCGGGTCATTCGGCTTGTTGCGGTCCTCAAAAGCACGGCTGCGAACCTTGGGTCTCCGCGATTGTGCCAGGTCAATCTGATCGGTTTCGTCGGCTGTCAACGTGTCAAGCGGTGCGACTGCCTCGGTCGGCACACGCGCGGCTGGTTCAACCGGCGAAAGTGGCTGAAGCATTGTCAACCGCTCGGGTGTCATCAATGGTTCGGACACCGAAGGCGTCATCTGAAGGGTGGGCGTTGGAACCTGCGCCATTTCGGGCACCACCGCGCTGGCAGTTGTCTGATCCGGTTCAGCGCGCGGCGGTAAATTTTTTGTGCCTTGCTCTTCAACGCGCGCGTCTGTGTCGGCGGACTGTATCATTTCTGGCGGTGTCGGATCGACCGTGTCGTCAATCGGCTCTGATGTTTCGGTCGTGTCTTCAACGTTGACCGGCTCGGTGACTTCGGTCGTTTCAACCCCGGTCAACGTGCCTTGCGCAAGATCAGCAAAAGCGCTGCCAAGCGAAGCCTCGGTCGCGCCGGCTTGTCCGCCGTCCATCTGGACGGGTTGGACCAGATCAAGGCGCACCAACCCACCTAAGTGAAAGACGGCAGCCAAAACAACAGTCACAACCGCCACGGTGCGAGATGCAGCAATCATTCCAGCCCCCGCTCGGTCACGATGATCACTTTGCCTGCACCGGCGCGGCGTAGGTCCCGACCCAGCGACACCAGTTGGGCTGCAGACAGTTCCCGATCCGGCACAATCCGCACTTCCTTACGTGCTTCGGGATCAAGGCTGGACATATAAGCACCGGCATCCACCTGATCTGTGCCCCGAAAGCTCAGTACCCCATCCGCATGGACAACAAGCGCATCCGGCGGTGGCCGTCCCTCCAGATCGGACGTGCTGACAAGGGCCAGTTCCCGATCAAGCGGGGGCGACAACGTGCCTGCGACCATAAAGAAAACCAACATCAAGAACACGATGTTGATCAGGGCTATCGTCGGCTCTCGCTTGAACCTTGGGGCACGGCTGCGCATCAGGCGTCTCCCAGCACGGTAACCTGCAAACCCTGCACCGCGCGCAAGACAACCAACAGATCGGTCAGCCGCTGTGCGGTGACCCCGGACTGCAAACTGACGATCAGCGGCTGGATCTGGGTGCCAGGGATAGTGTCACGCAAAGACACCTCAAGAAGGTCAATCCCAACACTTTCACCGTTCAACGCCAGCATCTCCTCACCGACTTGCAAAAACAGCGGCGGCACACTTGCCGGCGCTGCAGCCTGCCCAGTTTCTCCGGCGGTCAACTCGACCTCAGCAAATTTCGAAAAGGTCGATGTGAGCATGAAGAACAGCAGCAGCAGAAAAATCACGTCGATCAGCGACGTCATCGACAACCGCCGCACGCGTCGTGTTCTAGCCATGGGCGGGTATCATGTTCGGGACCGGTTCGGATGCATCAGCGCGATTGGCAGGCGCAAGAGCTGTCAGAACGAAGGTGTCGGCCACCACCCGCTCCGCCTCCATCCGGGCCTCAAACCAGGACAGCAATATGGCGGTCGGCATGGCGACAACCAAGCCAACGGCTGTCGTCAAAAGTGCCACCCATATCCCGCCAGCCAGAATTGACGGGTCCACCTGTGCCCCGGCAGCCTGCAACGACTGGAAGGCCTCGATCATCCCCAGAACAGTACCAAACAACCCCAGCAGTGGGGCCAGTTGTGCCACGGAATCCAGGTATCGAAATCCCCGCTCCAACCGGGAAAAACGCTCTTCCGCCATGGCCAGCAAACGGTCCTTGTCCCGCCTTTCAAATGCCGCAGCCACAACAGGTGCCAGATAGCTCTTTGAGTGTTCAAGGGCGGTCCGCGCGCTTGTCCGATCGCCCGCGTCCCAAGCTGCCACAGCCGTGCGCAACGCGGCATGGTGACCCACATGCGCCACCGAAAACTGCCACAGTTTGTAAAGAACAACGGCAAGGGTGACGACCGACACCCCGATCAGCACCATGACCACGGGACCGCCCAGATCGAACACAGCCATCAATTGTTCAAAGATCGCATCCAACATCAGCCCAGCACCTCGATCTCGACCCGGCTCGACGGCAGCAGGCCTTTGGCGCAGTCCTGCTGCGCCAGACCGTCCGACGCGCAGGTATGCAAACCATTGAACAGCACCCGGCCCAAACCGTCACAGGTCAGGTCCGGCACCGCAAATTGACGGACACGCGGGCGGCCCACCGGCAAGGCTCCAAAGTCAAACAAGGTCAACCGGTCGACACTGCCAGCGGCATCAAACAGCACGGTCTCGTAAACAAGCTTTTCAATATCAACAGGATGGCCGTTGGTGACCATGAAGGTCAGGGTACAGGCCCCCTCCCCGTCTGACACCGTATTCAACTCGACAGCCACCTTTCCGGTCACATCGGTTTCCTGAGCCGCGCCAGCCATGGGCGCAACTATCAAGATCAATGCCAAAAGACGTGCAAACGTCGTCCCCATGTCATGCTCCTTGGTCGAGAGGAAGGGCTGACCTGGCAAGCGGCTGGGGACCCGGGTTACAGTCTTAAAACCACTAATATAGACGCGCTGCAATACCTGATTAAAACACTCGGCGAGCGGGGCGATTACAACCGGTCACGGCGCAGGATGTTCTATCACGCTCTCCACGGATGGAACGGCGGCCAACAGGTTCCGCGTGTAATCTTGCTGCGGTGACGCAAAAACGGCGTTGCGCGTCCCGTATTCAACGATATCACCCATATACATGACCGCCACGTCATCACACATCTGCTGCACAACGCCCAGATCATGGCTGATGAACAGATAGGTCAGATCAAGGTCCCGCTGCAGGTCTTTCAACAGGTCCAGGATCTGGGCCTGTATGATCACATCAAGGGCTGAAACCGCCTCATCACAGATGATCAGGCTGGGATTGGTCGACAGCGCCCGCGCGATGCTGATCCGTTGCCGCTGACCGCCCGAGAACTGATGCGGAAAAAGATGCATCTGTGCCGGTTCCAGCCCCACCTGTTCGAACAACTCCGCCACGCGCGCATCGCGCTGTGCCGCGGGCAGATTGCCTAGGTTGTCCATGGGTTCACGCACAATGGCACCCGCCCGCAGACGCGGGTTCAGCGACGAATAAGGGTCCTGAAAGATCACCTGCACATTTGCGCGCGCCTGCCGCAACGCCTCACCTTCGAGCGTCAGCATATCCGTTCTGTCCAGTGTCACATGCCCAGCCTGCGCCGCCACCAGCCGCGCCACCGCAAGGGCTGCCGTGGTTTTGCCCGACCCACTTTCCCCTACGATGGCCAGCGTCTTGCCCCGCTCCACATCAAAGCTGATGCCATTCACGGCGGTGAACATCTCGCGCTTGCCCCAGCGTTTCTTCACCGGGAACTGCACCGTGAGGTCACGGACACTCAAAAGCGGCTGATCGACCTGCGCCGCGACTTCGCTTTCATCGCGCGTCTCTGGCGTCAGGTGCGGCACGCTCGCGATCAGCGACTTCGTGTAGTCATGCTGCGGGCGATTGATCAGATCGGTCACGGTGCCATCCTCGACCTTTTCACCTTTGAGCATGACAACTACCCGGTCAGCCATTTCTGCAACCACACCCATGTCGTGGGTGATCAGGATCGTCGCAGTCTTGGTTTCCTTCGCCAGCTCGCGCATCAAGTCAAAGATTTCGGCCTGCACCGTCACGTCAAGTGCCGTGGTCGGCTCATCAGCGATCAGGATCTTGGGCCGACACGCCAGGGCCATGGCGATCATCACGCGCTGGCGCTGGCCGCCAGACATCTCGTGCGGATATGTGCCCGCACGGCCCTTGGCGTTGGGAATGCGCACGGCATCCAGCAGATCAACGGCATTGGCCCAGGCCTGCGCGGCACCTTGGTTCTGGTGATGGCGCAACACCTCTGCAATCTGTTCACCCACGGTATAGACGGGGTTGAGAGACGTCATGGGCTCCTGAAAGATCATGCCGATCTGGTTGCCCCGGATGCGACGCAGGGCAGCGTCCTCCATCTGCGTCATGTCCTGTCCTTCGAACATGATCCGACCGGCGGCGACACGACCAATGCGGGGGAGCAGTCCCATAACGGCAAGGGCAGTCATGGATTTGCCACTGCCGGACTCGCCGACGATGCTCAGCGTCTCACCGGGGTTCAGCCATAGCGATAGATCATCAACAACCGGCACCATCCCGCCCCGCGTGGCCAACTCGATACGCAGGTTTTCGACAGAAAGAAGCGGTGCGCTCATCGTTCCCTCAGCTTTGGGTTCAGGGCGTCGTTCAGGCCATCGCCCACAAGGCTGATCGCCAGAACGGTGATGAAGATGGCGATGCCCGGCACGGTAACGGTATAACTGGCGTCGAGGATGTACTGCCGGTTCGACCCGATGATCTGGCCCCAACTGGCCACGTTCGGGTCCGTCAGACCCAGAAAGCTCAAGCCCGCCTCGAACAGAATGGCCGAGCCAACCATGAGGGCCGCCTGCACGATGATAGGTGGCAGCGCGTTGGGCAGGATCACCCGGAACATCAACCCGCCATTGCGCACACCCCCGGCGCGGGCGGCAGTGACATATTCCAGCTCGCGGATACGCAGGAACTCGGCCCGTGTGATCCGCGCCACGGCAGGCCAGCTGACAAGGCCAATGGCAATGGTGATCATCAGCAGCGACGCGCCAAACAGGGCCACGATGACCATCGAAAACAAAAGCGTCGGCAGGACCTGAAAGAACTCGGTCAGGCGCATCAGCACCTCTTCGACCCAGCCACGATAGAACCCGGCAAGCGCACCAATGGTGATGCCGATGGTGACAGTGACAAAGGCCGCCGCCAGACCGACCGTCAGCGACACCCGCGCACCATGGATCAGCAATGACAGCAGGTCCCGGCCCAGATAGTCGGTGCCAAACAGATACCCTTCGGTCCCCGGCGGGGTGAACGGGGCCCAGACCATGTCAAACGGGTTGCCAGAGTACAGCACCGGCCCGAGGATCGCCACAGCAACAATGGCAAGCAGAATGACCAGCCCCGCCACCGCCGCATGATTGCGCCGAAACATCTCGAACGCTTCGGCAAAGGGCGACCGGGCCTTGAGGTGCGTTTGCTCGCTCATGCCTTCCCCCTGACCCGCGGATCAATCAGGCGCAGCACAAGGTCCGTCAGCAGGTTGCCAACAATCACCACAAGCGCGGAGAAAAACAGGATACCCAAAATCGTCGGCGTGTCCCGCGCGAGGATAGAGGTCAATGCAAGTTGCCCCAGCCCCGGCCATGAAAACACCGTTTCGACCAGCACAGCGCCCGAGATCACAGCAGAAAACTGCAAACCAGCCAGCGTCACAACGGGCGGCAGCGCATTCTTCAGCGCATGTTTCATGGTCACGTCACGCGGCGACAGCCCCTTGGCCTTGGCCGTGCGGACATAGTCGGACCCCAGTACCTCAAGCATCGAAGCCCGGCACAGCCGCGAATAAAGCGCGATGAAGATCGACCCAAGCGTCAGCATCGGCAGCACAAGATGGTGCGCAACTGACAAGGCTTGTGGAAGGAAGCCCTCAACCGTCACATCCCGCATCCCGGCGACCGGGAACAAAGGAATTTTCAGAGAAAAGGCGATCAGCAGCAGGATGCCGGTCCAAAACACGGGCGCGGCATAGCCGAACAGCGCAAAGAGCGTGACGATATGGCTGAGGATGCCGTTTGGGCGCTGCGCTGCGAACACCCCCAACAGGATACCCACCACAAGCGCAAAAATCTGCGCTGAAAAGACCAGAAGCAGCGTGGCAGGCAAACGCTCAAAGATCATCTCGGTCACGGGGCGGTTGTAGAAATACGATTGCCCCAGATCGAACTGGAACACCCGCCAGACATAATTGCCCAACTGCACGATGACGGGCTGATCCAACCCGTATTCAGCCCGGATTTGAGCCACCAGTTCGGCGCTGGCCCCGCCCATATCAGCGGCAATGGTGTCCACCACATCGCCCGGCGCCAGATTGATCATGGTGAAATTCAGCACCAGGACAGCCAGCAACAGCAGCAACCCGTAAAGGGTGCGTTGCGCCAGTACGACCAGAAATCCCATGCACCACCACCTCAATAAAAACCTGCCCCGGGGATCGGGGCAGGAAGGTCTTTCTCTGGACAGCTTACTCTTTCAAGAAAACAAGGTCATAGGGAGAGGAGGATGACCAAATGCCCAGAGGCGGGTTACCGACCTTTTTGTTGTAGATCGTGTGATACGGTAGCGTATTGGTCCAGTAGACCGGCAAGTCTTCGGCCAGGATCTCCTGGAACTCTTTGTAAAGGGCCGCGCGTTTGTCGGGGTCAATCTCCTGCCCCGCCTGCGCCATCAACTCATCGATCCGGTTGTTGGCGTATTGCTGCGTGTTGGACCAGATAACGCCTTCCTTGATGTTCTGACTGTCATAGGTGCGATGCACCCCGATCACCGGGTCACCCCAGTTGAACACAGTGTCCCAGGTCATATCGAAATCGTGGTTCGAGATTTTGTTTGCCCAGGTCGGGAAGTCGACGAAAGAGTTCACGGTGACATCAATACCAACCTTGGCCAGCGACGCTTTGGTGAACTCGGCCTGCGGCTTTGTTGTCGGGTTGCCGTGATCGATGGTCAGCGAAAAGCGGATGCCATCGGCGCCCTTTTCGTAACCTGCCTCGTCCAGCAGCGCGTTGGCCTTGTCGATGTCCAGATCATAGCCATTCACATCAGGGTAGTAGAGCGGCGAGCCGGGGTGGATACCCGTCTTCGACTCCTGGCTCAGCCCCAGCATGATGGCGTTCAGGATGAAATTCTTGTCGATGGCATAGGCAATCGCCTGACGCACCCGCTTGTCGGCCAGCGGCCCATCGGACCCGGTGTTGAACGCCAACCAGTTGATCGGACCAATGGCGGCATAGCCTTCGTCCGTGGCGACCAGATCATCATTCTCCGACATCCGCTTGATGTTGCGCACGGTGTTTTCGAACGTCGTCATATGCAGCTCGCCATTCTCCATGCCGATAGCGCGGGCCGACGCATCCTTGATGATGCGGTAGACGATGCGGTCCAGATAGGGACGCCCTTCGATAAAGAAGTCGTCGTTGCGCTCCAGGATCACCTGCTGGTCCGCTGTGAACTCCACGAACTTGAACGGGCCAGAGCCAACCACATCCTGCCCATTGCGCGGGTGCGATTTCGGGTCCTGACCGTCACCATAGATATGCTTGGGAATGATCGGCATCAGTTGCGACGACATGGCAAGCAGCAGTGCCGGGTGCGGTTGCGACAGCTTCAGGATCGCAGTGTGATCATCAGGCGTTTCGACCGTCTCAACCACGCCGAACATGGTCTTGAACGGGTGGTTCGCCTTGATGGTCTCGACCGAGAATGCGACGTCCTCGGACGTGATCGGGTCGCCATCATGGAAGGTGGCACCCTGCACAAGGTTCAGAGTCATCGACAGCCCGTCATCGGACCATGCCCAGCTTTCCGCCAGATAAGGCTGCGGCGTCCAATCCTCGTCATAGCGCAGCGGCGCCGCGAACAGTTGCGCCCCCGGCGCACCCGTCACGATGCCTGATTGCACAGCCGGGTTCAGGTGGCGCGGCGTTTGCGGAAGAGTTGTGATCAGGGTCCCGCCACGCACGGGGTCTTCGGCCTTGGCCGTCGTTCCCAGCAGGGCGGCAACCCCTGCAACAATGGCCAAGTGTCTCAACACGGCGATCTTCATCGGTTCTTCTCCCAGGGTCTCATTTTTTGTTGGGAGAAGGTTAGGCGGCAGCCTTCATTCGAAAAAATAGTTTTAATACGTCTGAAAGCGCTAAAAAATAGGGCTTATAACCAATGTCTACTCAGCACGCACAGCAAGATTTTCGAACACCCCGTCGGCGCGAAGTGCATGGCAACGCTCGATAAACCGCTGCACGGGATAGGGCAGCGTCACCCGTGATTGCGTGACCAGACCAAAGCGGCGCGCCGGGATCGGGTCAGTGATGGGCAAAACGGTGATGCCTCGGCTCTCAAGCGCTGCGCTTACAGGACGGGCATTCAGGATGGAAAAGCCAAATCCTGAGGCAATCAACGTACGGATCATCTCGACCGATGACGTGGCGTGAGCCACGCGCACCGTTAGCCCAGCTTCGGCAAACAGGTCCGAATAATAAGTGCCCGACCGCTGTAATTGCAGGTTGATCATCGGCTGATCCTGCAAATCGGCAAGGCTCACCGACTTGCGCGCAGCCAGCGGGTCCTGCGTGTTGACCATGGCATAATGCGGCAACTCGACCATCAGATCGAAGTCATGATGGGTTCCGATCACTTCATCATAGGTAAACGCGATATCGGCGGCACCGGTGTCCAGATACTCGGCCACATTGTCCATGTCGCCCTCAACCAGCTCGAACTGCACATTGGGAAACTCCGACTGGAACTGCTTGATCGCAGGCGGCAGGAATGTCGCCGCCGCCGTCGCGAAACAGGCCAGCCGGATCGTGCCCGTCACAGACCCGCCAAGCGCATAAAGCTCGGCTTCGAAATCCCTGTAGTTTGCCAGAAAGCGACTGATCAGTTTCAGCGTGTCGGCCCCTCCGGGGGTTTTCTGAATGCCCTTTGCCGGCACACGGGTGAAGATGCCAAAGCCCAGCTCCGCCTCAAGCGCATCAATGGCCGCCGTGATCGAACTTTGTGAAATGCTCAGCGCTTCGGCGGCGGCCGCAATTGACCCCAACCGCCCCGTCGCCTCGACATAGCGCATTTGCTTCAGCGTTAGGCTGCCCGCCATCATTCCCCCATTCAATGATGTTTATGCGGCGATTAAATCCAGTTTTTGGCAAAAAGAAAACCGCCTAGCCTTGCACGACAGACGTTTTCAGCCCCAGGCCTCCACACGTGATCAAAATCCTGTCCGCCCGCAAAATCCTGACGATGAACCCGCAAAAACCGCACGCGACTCATGTGGCCATACGCGATGGCCTCATCCTTGGCGCCGGATCACTGGAAGAGCTTGAAGGTTGGGGGAAGTATGAGCTCGACACCCAATTCGCCGACAAGGTGTTGATGCCCGGCCTCGTCGAAGGTCACTGCCATCTGCAGGAAGGTGCCCTGTGGTCCCACACCTATGTGGGCTTCTTCGATCGCATGTCGCCCGAGGGGGACATGCAGGCGGGATGCAAAAACCTCGACGCCGTCCTGTCCAAGCTGGCCGCGGCAGAGGCCAAGTTGAACGACCCCGATGCCCCCCTGCCCGGATGGTCCCTCGACCCGATCTATTTCGACAACCAGCGCGTGGACCGCGCGCAGCTCGATACGATCTCGACCACCCGCCCCATCGGGATCATGCACGCCTCGGGCCACATCATGAACGTCAATTCCAAAGCGTTGGAACTGGCAGGTCTCATGCGGCCCGGCATCAATCACGAAGGCGTACCGCTGGGCAATGACGGCCTGCCGACAGGCGAGTTGAAGGGCCCTGACGTCATGAGCCCTGTCTCCATCCATGTCGGCTTTGATCGAGACATGCTCTCTTGCGACGAACAAGGCATGTGGCGCTTTGGCAAGCTCTGCGTCCGCGCAGGTGTTACCACGGCCACCGATCTGGCCGCACGTTTGCCGGACGAGGCGGTGACGATGATGCGCCAGGTCACGGGCAACGGTGGCTACCCCGCCCGCATCGTGCCCCTGCGCTTTCACCACGGCGTCAGCCCCGAAGACTTGATCAAGCATGTAGAGGCCTTAGCCCCCCAAAGCACCGACATGCTGCGCCTGGGCCGGATCAAGATCGTGGTCGACGGTTCGATCCAGGGGTTCTCCGCCCGTCTGCGCGCACCCGGCTACTACAATGGCGCGCCCAACGGGCTTTGGTACATCGCACCGGAACAACTGGCCTACATCCTCGAAAACGCGCTTGCCAAGGGCATACAAGTGCATTGCCACACTAATGGGGACGAGGCGACGCAACTGGTCATCGACACCATGCGCAAGGCAATGCGCAAAACCCCATCGACCGACCACCGCTTTACCCTGCAACACTGCCAACTGGCCGACACAGCCCAGTTCCGTCAGATCAAGGAACTGGGCCTGTGCGTGAACCTCTTTGCCAACCACCACCACTACTGGGGCGATCAGCACTATGAACTGACTGTTGGTCCCGAACGCGCGGAACGGATGAACGCCGCAGGCACCGCCGCACGGTTGGGCGTCCCCTTCGGCATTCATTCCGATGCGCCTATCACGCCGCTTGGCCCCCTGTTCACCGGCTGGTGCGCCATGAACCGCAAGACCGCATCGGGCCGAACACTGGGCGACGCGGAAAAGATCACACTCGATCAGGCGCTTAACGCCATCACGCTCGGCGCCGCCTATACCCTCCATATGGATGGAGAGGTCGGATCGATCGAAGCGGGGAAGCGTGCAGATTTCGCCGTGCTCGAAGATGACCCGGAAGAGATGGGGACCGAACGGCTGAAAGACACACGGGTGTGGGGCACCGTCCTTGGCGGCAAACCCTTCGCAGCCGCCCATGTCTGACACCCTGCCCATGACGATCATCGCCGGCTATCTGGGGGCCGGCAAAACGACCCTGATCAACCAGATCCTGCGCAATGCGAACGGGCAGCGGCTGGCCGTACTGGTCAACGAATTCGGCGCGCTGCCCATCGATGCCGATCTGATCGAAGCACAGGACGACGACCTGATTGCCCTCGCTGGGGGCTGCGTCTGCTGCTCGTACGGCGATGATCTCATGCTGGCGCTCACCAAAATGCGCGAAATGGACCCCAAGCCCGACCACGTGATTCTGGAGGCATCGGGTGTGGCCTTGCCGGGCAAGATTGCAGCCTCGGTCAGTCTCTTTGGCAACGATATTCAGGTGCTGGGCATTGTCGTGCTCGCAGACGCCGAATGCCTGCCCGACCATCTCGCCGACACCTATCTGGCGGACACAGTTATCCGGCAGCTTGAGGCCGCTGATCTGGTCGTTCTGACAAAAACCGATCTTGCGACTGAGCCGCAAATGCAAAACAGCCGTGACGCCATCGACAGATACGCGCCAAAGGCAACACGGATCGACAACGGTACAGACGCCTTGCATCAGGTCCTTTCGGCAGACGCTTCGGCACACGACCTGATCCTGGGCAATGACGCCCCACATCATATCGCGATGACCACCCGCACAGTCGCCCCCACCGAACCCGTCAACGCCAATGAGCTCGCCCAGTCCCTCGCCGACAACGACGCGGTCGTGCGCGCCAAGGGGCACCTCATGGCAGCGCCAGACAACACGATGGTCACGTTACAACTGGTCGGCAAACGCTACGCACTGACACCGGCTGACGCATCGGCAACGCCCGGCATCGTGATCATAGAAAAAAACGCACACACCGCATCGCATCGGACCTGACACCCGTCACAAGGCGGCAATCTTCGCTTCGATCTGCGCCAGCAGCGACGTGTATTCCGGCGTGCCATCCGCCGCATAGTGGAAGTTCTTGAACAGGCCGGTGATCTCGGTGAACCAGCTGCGGATGGCTCCCTTGTCTTCCAGCGTCATCGTGGCATCCACGACCCGCTGCATCAGTCCGAAAACGCGCTGCTGCCGATCCAGCGGCGCACAACTGTCCACCGCGTCAAACGCATCCTGCTGAAGAAAGATCATGTCGACAAACAGCGCCTTCTGGAAGGTCACGTAGTCGCCAAGGGTCACACCCTCTTCACCCGTCACCATCATCATCTGGCTGATCTGCTCGCCCTGCTCCAGCAGGGCCTGCAGCGCCTTCACCCTGCCTGTCCAGCCCGGTTCGATATGGCGGTCATACCAGTCCGACATCTGATCCAGGTAACGCGACCACGACAAGAGCGGGTCCACCGCCGGATAGAAGCGTTTGTAGGCACGCTCGGACGACAGGCCGAGGAAACACTTCACCGTCGACAGCGTCGCTTGCGTCACCGGCTCGTCAAAGTTGCCGCCCGCCGGTGACACGGTGCCAATCATCGTCAGGCTGCCCGTCGCCCCATCGGCCGCCTCGATCACCCCGGCCCGCTCATAAAGCCCCTTGATCGAGCTTTCGAGGTAAGCGGGAAACCCCTCCTCCCCCGGGATCTCCTCCAGCCGCCCGCTCGTTTCGCGCATCGCCTGCGCCCAGCGGGACGTACTGTCGGCGATCAGCAGCACATCAAGACCCATCTGACGGTAATACTCACCCAAGGTGATCCCAGTGAAAATCGACGCCTCGCGCGCGGCCACAGGCATGGACGATGTGTTGCAGATGATGATTGTGCGGTCCATCAGGCTCCCGCCCGAGGTGGGGTCGATCATCTCGGGATACTCGGTGATGGTCTCGACCACTTCGCCCGCGCGTTCGCCACACGCCACGATGATCACCACATCGACCTGCGCATTGCGCGCAATCAGGTTCTGCAACACGGTTTTGCCTGCCCCAAAGGGGCCGGGAATACAGGCCGTGCCCCCCCGCGCGATGGGAAAGAACGTGTCGATCAGCCGCTGCGAGGTCAGGACCGGCGTATCGGGAAACTTGCGCTGCACGGCCCCGGATTTCAGCAGGTCCCCCGCCATGGGCCGCCGCACCGGCCAGCGCTGCGACAGCGGGATCACATGCTCCTGCCCGCCGTCCGAGGTCAGGCGCGCGACAGGATCATTGACGGTCACCGCCCCCTTCTGCACCCAGTTGACGGTATAGGTGCCCGTCCAGTTGAACGGCAGCATGATCTTGTGGGTAAAGCGCCCCTCGGGCACCGTCCCGATGGTCTGTCCGGCGGTCACGGTATCCCCCAGCTTCACCGATGGCGTGAACGACCACTTGGCCGCCCGATCCAGCGGGTCCACATCGGCCCCGCGCGGCAGGAAAATGCCATAAGCATTGGCCACTTGCTTCAAAGGTGCCTGCAACCCGTCATAGACCTGCCCCAACAATCCCGGCCCCAGCGCCACCGACAAAAGCTGCCCGCTTTGCACCACCGGATCGCCCACGGCCACGCCCTGCGTGCTTTCATAAACCTGCGCGTCAGCGGTGTTGCCCCGCACGCGCAATATCTCGGCCTTCAGCCGCTCCTGCCGACCGCCCGCAGCCAAACGACTGGGCAGGATGTAAACCATCTCGTTCTTGACCAAGGCCCCCGGCGTTCCATCAGGGTTGTCCATGGATTCGATCCGCACCAGCCCCTCCTGCACGGCAACGATGCGGGCCGTGGCCGTTTCGGTCTCGGGGTGTTGAACCTTTTTTGCGGCGGCGGTCATGCTGTGGCTCCTTCCGCTTGCAGGTGGGGGAAATTCTTCAGCGCATCTTCGGACAGCTCGGTAAAGCGCTGCGCGGCGGCCACACTGTCGGCCTTGGCCCAGCGGTCAAAGATGTTCCACTTCAGTACGTAGATCACGACCGCTTCGAAATCGAAGTGATGGCGGCCTGCATGACGCTGCAACTGACGAAAGGTGACATCCAGCAAGTGGCGTTGAAGCCCCAGCGGGTCGCCACGCTCCAGCAACTGCCCCGCCTGCCGCAACCATGGCAGTGACCGCTCAAGGCCAAAGGCCGGCTCACCCCAATTGGCCGCGATCTGAGACGTCCAGACGCCATAGCCCCAATCCGTTTCGGGGGGCTTTGCTCCGCCATGCCGCATGCGCAGCGCGGCCACGGCGGTACGTAACTCCATCCGTTCATCCACGATGCGACGCAACGTGCGATACGGCAAATCGGCCATCAGCTCCTTTGCCCGACCAACCAACGTGCCCAGGTCCGACCCCGGATCATAGGCCGACCAACTCAGCAAATGTTCAATCCGCGCAAGCGTCCGCGCATGTGTTTCGGTCAACGCCGATAGGCGCCTGTCGAGCCGCAAGCGTGACAACGGGGGCCGCTTGGCCACAAACAGCCGCTCTGAACTCGGCAAGCTGGACACCAGCGCGACATAGGCATCGGGATCAGACATGGTTACTTGATCACCCCCTCAAGTACGGCGCGGAAGCGGGGCTGCAAATGCTGCATGAGCAGTGCGGCGATGGCCTGATCTGACAGGTCCAGCGCCACACCTCCCGCACCCGCCTGCACCCGGATGCCCGCATGCAAATCACTCGCGGCATACAGCGTGACACCCTCTTTCAACTTGTCCTGCACCAGGCCCAGAACGAATTGAGTCAGCGCACCAGACTGGATGTCATTGGCATTGGCCGTGATTGCGTCTGTACCAACCACCTCGGCGGGCAGGATCACACTTGCCCCCTCGCCCACCGACGCCGCATGACGCGCACGGCCAACCAATTCCAACACCATCTGGCGCAACATCGTAGGGTCCGACATCTCGGTACTGACCATGCGCTGCACGTCCTGTTCGAACTGTGCCATCATGGTCGACTTCATCGTCAGCACCGCATCGCGCATCGCGGTGTTCAGGGCCTCTTCGCCCGCGCGGGTGTACCGATCTGCGGCCTTCTTGGCATCGACCTTGGTCTTTTCCGCCACGGTCTCAGCCTCGGTCACGATCCGCACGGCCTCGGCCTGCGCATCCGAGACCAACCGCTCGGCTTCCGCTGTGCCAGCCGCCACGCCATCATCACGCAACCGGGCAATCAGGGCATCAACCCCTCTGGCCGTCTCCTGTTCCACCGCCATCACGCAATCCCCGCGCTGATGACCAGGGCAAAGACAAAGGCAAAAACACCAAAGCCCTCGATGATAGCCGCCGGTGCAAGGGCCAGACCAAAGATCTGCGGCTTTTCTTTCGACGCATTGATTGCCGCGGCACAGGCCCGCCCCTGCCAGATGCCCGAATACAGCAGCGCAATGCCCGACAGCAGACCGACCCCGAACAGGCCGCCCGCATTCTCAAGCGTCACCTCGCGATTGAGCGTGAACATGATGACAATGCCATAGATCACAAAGGTTGACGGAAAGGCCGAGATGCCGACGAACCGGCCATAGCCGCCCTCGGTCTCCAGCATGGCACCGATACTCGCCTGCCCGGCAATCGAACATCCGATGGAACTGGCGACAGCACCAAGCGCCATGGGGGCAAAAATCCCCACCCAGCCCAATGCGATAACGAACTCAGTCATTCCTGAACCTCCTTGCGGGCAAAGGCCCGGAAGACGATGCCTTCCTCGGGCAGGCCCCATTTGTAAAACTCGATGAAATTAAGCCGCAGGCCGTGCACCACACCGCTCATCATCGCGAGCGCGAAGTTCAGCACGTGACCGATGACAAAGATCAGCAGCCCGCCCAACACGGCCAAGCCAGAGCCGGATGCCATCACATCCGCCGCCAGATCGTTGAAGGTGATCGCCAGCGAGGCCGAGGCGAGGCCAAGCGCGAACAGGCGCATATAGGACAGCACGTCGCCAAACATGCCCATCAAGCCAGCAGCGCCCTTGAGGCCATCAAACCCGCGCCACAGCCAGTCCTTGGGCTGCCGCAAAGGTCGGTCGCTGGCATAGAACATGACCAGAAGCAGACCCACGCCCATCAGCGCCGCGCCAACGTCGCGGGATGGCCCTTCCAGACCGCCGATCCACAGCACAACCCCGCCCACCAGCAGGGCTATCCAGCCCAGGTTGGCATATCGGCTACGTGTGGTCTTGGCCTGAAACGCCATCGCGTTGGCAAAGCAGATGTGCAGCACGCCGATCAGGATCGACAGCGTCATCATTGTGTCGAAGTCATTGAGATCAAGGAACGCAAGGCCGCCCAGCACACCCCGCTCCGGCGGCGCAAAGCCAAAATAGCTGCCCACGATCACGCCAAAACCCACCGCCGCCGCCGCCAGATACAGACCCATCCGCCGCCACGCCCGCATATGCGCGCTGACGCTCAATCGCCGCCAAAAGGTCAGAACAAGCAGGCCCACCACGATGCCATAGCCCGCATCCGCCACGATCATGGCAAAGAACAGGGCAAAGGACAGCATCAGCATCCGCGTCGGGTCCCACGCGCGGTAATGGGGCGGCTGATAGAACGTCGCCAGATCGACCCCGGCGCCCGCCTCATCGGGTTGCTCCAGCAAGGTGGGCGGTGTGTCCTCGGGTCCCGGCGCTTCGATCAGCACGGCCAATCCCAGATCGGCACAGGTCCCCTCGACCTCCAGCACCCGCGCCTCTGGCACCCAACCCTGCACCGCAAAAAGATCCGGATCACGCAAGGTCTGACTGTCGGCAAAGGCGCGTTCAGCCAGTGTTTCTACCTCTGACAGCTTGCCCCGCAGCAAGGTCAGATAGCGGGTCAACGCCATCCGCTCGCCCAGCAAGGTTTCAATCTCTATCTCGGCTGTTTCCAGGTCCGCCTCAAGCACACGGCCGGGTTTCGCCCCCAAATGCACCCGCGGTATGGGCAACAGGTCACTCGGTGGCTCGTCCGGGCTCAGAACCACAACAAAGAGATACCGCGCATCTTGACCGACAATCTCCCACGGCAGGTCCACCGATTGCAGCGCCGCGCGATGCTTGACCGGCAATTGCCAGAACCACAGGCGCTGACCGGCCAAGCTCTCAAGCGGCGGGAACTCGAAATCCCCCCATGGCTGCATATGCGCGAGCCGATTGGCCAGCGCATCACGACGGTCCCGCGCAGCGCGCAACCGATCCTTCAGCGCGAGCGCATCCGCGACAAAGCTCTGCACATCAAAATCAGGATCGCTGCGCACCTGCCGTCGCGGGCCTGGCACAACAGCCAGAAAGCGCAGCGCCTTAAAGGCTTCCTCTGCCTCCCGGCTGACCCGCTTTTCCACTTGGGCCTCAACGGGAACCAACGGCAGGATATGCATCACACCCATATCCTGAAGCCGGGTCAGGGCCGCGTCCTGCGCCTCCACAGGCCCTACAAGGCTCAGTTTCTTCAAGGGCGCAATGCTCATGCCACCCCCCGCTTGCGCTTGGCAATCTTCGACCGGGTCACGGCGCTGGTCTGCTCGTCACTCAGGTAGATGCGGATTTTCTTGATGTTGGCGCGGGCATTGGGGATCAGCACCTTGTCAAACAGGTTCAGCCGCTGGGTCACGGTCTGGACGGCCCGGTCCAGCACCTCGACGCGCTGGCGCGCCACCTGCACGCGCAACCGGGCGGTCAGCATATCATGCAACAGATGAGTCACATGATCGACCCAATGGGGCAGCACCATGGGCGAATATGGGCGCACCGTCACCTCGATCCGGTCGAGCACGGGCAGGCGCGTGCCCACCACGTTTTCCTCAGCCAGATGATAGTCGGTCAGCTCCACCAACCCGCTCAGATCAATGTCGCGATTGCTCAGCATCGGCACATCGCGCCCGACCTCCGCCGCCAGCCGGTCGACCTCCTCCTGCAAGGCCGCAACCTCGGCCACAGCCTTGGCCCGTTCCGCCATCAGTTGCTGACGCTTCAGGTCCAGCGACGGCAGGAACCGCTCATAGGACCGCAACTGCGCCGCCTCGCGGGCGAGTGAGGACTTATTCAGCTGCAAGCGCGCCATCAGCCACCTTGGGGAAAAATGTGTCGATCAGCGTTTGCTTCATCAGCAACTGTTCGGCGGTAAAGCACTCGGCCAACGTCTGCCAACACAGGTCCAGCGCCTCTTCCAGCGGCATGGACACGTTGATGTCCATGAAGCGGTCGCGGAACAGGTCGCCAAACTTCAGCACTTGGTGGTCATAGTCCGACAGCTCAAACGCCATCGCCTGTTTCTGGGCCGCATCGCGCGCCTCGGAATAGAAACGGATCATCGTGTTCATGATCTGGCTGTGGTCCTCGCGCGTGGTCTTACCCACCACGTTCTGTTTGAGGCGCGACAGGCTGCCGAACGGGTCAATCACGCCAGAATGCAGATAAAACTGCCCTTCGGTGATGTAGCCGGTGTTATCCGGAACCGGATGGGTCACGTCATTGCCGGGCATGGTCGTGACGGCCAGAATGGTGACGGACCCGCCCTTGGCATAGTCGCACGCCTTCTCGTACCGCCGCGCCAACTCGCTATAGAGGTCGCCCATATAGCCGCGCTGCGACGGCACCCGCTCCTGGCTGATGCCAACCTCTTTCATCGCGTCGGCATAGGCGGTCATGTCGGTCAGCAGAACCAGCACGCGCTTGCCCTCCTCCACCGCGAATTTCTCGGCCACGGCCAACGCCATGTCTGGCACCAGCAGGCGCTCCACCAGCGGATCAGACGCCTGATTGACGAACATGACGGTGCGCGAAAACACCCCCGCATCCTCGAACGACTGCCGGAAGGTGTGGAAGTCATCAAAGATCAGGCCCATGCCGCCAAAGACAACAATATCCGCGTCCGCCTGAATGCCGATACGGGCCAGAAACGGATTGTAGGGCTCACCCGACACCGAAAAGATCGGAATCTTCTGGCTTTCGACCAGCGTGTTGAACACGTCGATCATCGGCACGTCGGTGCGGATCATGCGCTTGGGCACGATCCGCTCTGCCGGGTTCACTGACGGCCCGCCAATGTCGTATCGCGGCTCACCGCTCAGGTCCGGCCCGCCATCCACCGGCGCCCCCGCCCCGTCAAAGACGCGGCCCAGGATGTTGCCGGAATAAGGGGCCTGCATCGGGTGACCCAGAAAGGTCGCCGTTGCCCCGGTCGAAATCCCCTTGGTCCCGGAAAAGACCTGCAACGAGACAATATCGCGCTCGATCCGAATGACCTGCGCCAGCGATGTCGCGCCATCCACGCTTTTGACCACCGCCAGATCGCCATAGCGCACCACGCTATCCGCCTCGGCCCTCTCCGGCACATGGACCTTGAGCGTATCGCCCACAATTTCCAGAACCTGCGAATAGCGGATCAGTTCACGCACCATGGCGCACCTCCTTTTCAACCGCCGCACCCTCATCCAGGGATGGGTCGTGGAATGTGATGCCTGTCGCAGCGGCTGAGATCAGCGTGCCGCGCTCACCTGCAACCATCGCATCCAGATCGGCGAGCCGCCCAATGGCCGCTGTCTTGCCGGTCTTACGGGCGAACTGGCAGGCTGCGGCGACCTTCGGTCCCATGGACCCGGCGGCAAAGCTGTGTTTCTCCAGCGCCTCAGGTGACGCCAGCTTGATCACGCGCTGATCGGGCGTGCCCCAGTCCAGAAACACCCCTTCGGTGTCCGTCGCGGCAATGAACAGGTCCGCGCCAATGTCGCGCGCCAAGAGTTCCGAGGCGAAATCCTTGTCGATCACCGCCTCGATGCCTTCCAGATCGCCATCTGCGCTGTAGGCGGTCGGAATACCGCCACCGCCCGCGCAGATCACCACGGTGCCCTGCTCGACCAGCCACTTGATCGGGCGCAGTTGAAAAATGCGCTGCGGCAGCGGCGAGGGGACAACGCGCCGCCACTTGTCGCCATCGGCCCGCATCTGCCAGCCCTTTTCAGTGGCAATCCGGTCCGCCTCGGGTTTGTCATAAACGGGGCCCACGAATTTCGTCGGATCGGCAAAGGCGGGATCGTCCCGGTCCACCTCGATCATGGTAAGCAAAGTCGCCAGCGGCTTTTCGAACGGCAGCCGGTTGCCCAGCTCCTGTTCGATCATGTAGCCGATCATGCCGTCCGTCTGCGCGCCCAGCACATCCAGCGGATAGGCTTCGTCCGGTTTGTACGCATGGCCCTGCAACGCCAGCAGCCCGACCTGCGGGCCGTTGCCATGGGTGATGATCAGCTCGTGATCCATGGCGATCGGCGCCAGTGCCTCCGCCGCAATCGCGGTGTTCGCCCGCTGGTTCTCCGCCGTCAGCGCTTGGCCGCGCCGCAACAGGGCATTGCCACCAAGGGCCGTGACAATCCGCATGATCAGCGCCCCAAGGTGGCCACGAGCACGGCCTTGATCGTGTGCATCCGGTTCTCGGCCTGCTCAAACTGAATGCCTGCCGGGCTTTCGAACACGTCTTCGGTCACCTCCATTTCCGAGATGCCGAATTTTTCGAAAATCTCCTGTCCCACCTTGGTCTCGGTGTTGTGGAAGGCGGGCAGGCAATGCATGAACCGCGTGCTGGATTTGCCGCTGGCAGCCATCAAATCGGCGTTGACCTGGTAAGGGGTCAACTGCTTGATGCGCTGCTCCCAGACATCGTCGGCCTCCCCCATCGACACCCAAACATCGGTATGGATGAAATCAACACCCTTCACCGCCTCGGCCGGGTCATCGGTGATGGTCAGGGTCGCACCATACTTGGCCGCAGCCGCCTCGGCTGGACCGCGGAACTCATCCGTCGGCCACAAGTCCTTGGGCGAAGCGATGCGCACATCCATGCCCATCAGGCAGCCCGCGATCATCAGCGAATGGCCCATGTTCGACCGGCCATCGCCCACATAGGCATAGCTGATGTCATGCAGCGGCTTCTCCGCATATTCCTGCATCGTCAGCAGATCGGCCAGCATCTGGGTCGGGTGAAACTCGTCGGTCAGCCCGTTGAAGACCGGCACACCCGCGTGCTCTGCCAAGGTCTCGACCAGATCCTGACCAAAGCCGCGATACTCGATCCCGTCATACATGCGGCCCAGCACACGGGCCGTGTCCTTCATGCTTTCCTTGTGCCCGATCTGCGACCCCGACGGACCAAGGTAGGTCACACCAGCCCCCTGATCCATCGCCGCGACTTCAAAGGCGCACATGGTCCGGGTCGAGGTTTTCTCGAAGATCAGGCAGATGTTCTTGCCCCGCAGGTGCTGCTGCTCGGTCCCCGAATACTTCGCGCGCTTCAGATCACGCGACAGGTCCAGCAAATAGCGCAGCTCGCGCTGATCGAAATCCAGCAGCTTCAGGAAGCTGCGCCCCTTGAGATTGAATGCCATGGGCCTCGTCCTTTCGATTGATCAGTAATCCACCGGGTCACGCCAGATCGGGCAGGTCATGCAATGCCCCCCGCCCCTGCCCCGGCCCAGCTCGGATCCGGCAATGGTGATGACCTCGACCCCCGCCTTACGCAGCAGCGTGTTGGTGTAGGTGTTGCGGTCGTAGGCCACGACGACACCGGGTTCGATGGCGACAACATTGTTGCCGTCATCCCATTGCTCACGCTCCTGGTTGAACGCGTCACCCCCGGTCTGCACGATGTTCAGGGCCTTGATGCCCAGACATTCAGCGGCCACATCGAACAGGTGCTTGTCCTCGTGATGAAAATCGATGCTGCCTTCACGGTTGCCGGGGCGCAGGCTGACGCATTTGATCTCGTTGCAGACCTCGACAAAGGCGGTCGCGGTCTCCCGGTCGCAATGGCTGAACACCGTGTCCAGATGCATGGCCGCCCGGCTGCGCGGCATCTGACAGGCCACCACCCGCTCTGCCGCCTCCTTGGCAAACAGCGCCTTGGCCACCTGCCCCACGGCCTGCGGCGTCGTGCGCTCACCCATGCCAATCAGGACAGTGCCCTTGCCCCACGGCATGACATCGCCGCCTTCAACCGTGGCTGGGCCGTAATCTGTGTCCGGATCACCCCACCAGATGTCGAAATCGCCCCCTTTGAAATCCGGGTGGAACTTGTAGATCGCCGTGACCAGAAGCGTCTCGGGCTTGCGCGCGGGCCAATACATCGGGTTGACGGTGACGCCACCATAGATCCAGCAACTGTTGTCACGGGTGAACTGCGTGTTGGGCAGCGGCGGAATGACAAAGCCCAACGTGCCCAAATAGCTGCCGAACATGCCCGATGGGGTAAATGGCAGGTCCTGCACCGCAATCCCGCCAATCAGGAACTTGGCAAGATCCTTGGCGGCCATCTCGTCCAGCCAGCTCCGCAGCTCGCCCAACATACCGACACCCACCTGGTTTTGGGTGATGCGCCGGTCCAACACCCACTTGCGCGCCTCCGTGTCCTTCAATGTGGTCGCAAGCAGGGCCTGAAACTCTAGCACCTCGACACCGCGCTCCTCCATCTTCATGCGGAAATCGGCGTGATCCCGGCGCGCCTTGTTGACCCACAAAACGTCATCGTACAGCAGTTCCGCCGCGTTGCCCGGGGTCAGCCGCGCATGGGCCAGACCCGGTTCGCAGACCATGACTTTGCGCAGCTTGCCGATCTCTGAATGCGCACCAAATCCAGACATCAAATTGATCCTTCCTGTGTGAAATCAGTTCTCTTCATCCAGCATTGCCAGACGTAAACAGGCACCCCCGCCATCAGCAGCAGGAAGCCGTAGAACACGACCTCCGCCCCCGATCCAAAGATCGCCCAGACGGAGTAGATGAAGCCCAAGGCCGCCAGCAGAATGACCTTGCTCATGTCCTCGGACGCGGACCCGACCGCCCCACGTGCACGCAGCGCCAGTTCCGCCAGCGCGCACAACAGGTAGGGAAACAACGTCGACAGAGTCGCCAACAGGACAATGAACTCGAATTGCTGGGCAAGGTTTTCGCTGAAGCTCATCAGGATCAGACCGCTCGCCAGCACGTTCGAGACAACCAGACCAAAGGCTGGCGTTCCCGTGGCACTCAGGCGGGCAAAGGCTTTGGGGAATACGCCATCTTGCGCTGCACCGAGCGGAATCTGCCCGGTCAGCAAGGTGAACCCGTTCAACGTGCCAAAGGTCGACACGCAGGCGCCCAACGCAATGAACATGGCCCCGCCCGCACCCCAGATCGCCCCGGCCACAAGGGCCAGCGGTGCGTTCGATCCCACCAATTCGGCGGATGGGATGACGCCCAAGGCCACGACGGTGACACCGATATAGACAAGGGCGGTCAGGGCCGTGCCCACGATGGTCGCCAGCGGAATGTTGCGTTCAGGGTTCGCCACATCACCCGCAGGCACGGTGGCCGATTCAAGACCAAGGAAGGCCCAAAGGGTCAGCGCCGCACAGGCGGATATGGCCGACAGCGCGCCGACCTCACTGGTGTTCACAGGCGTGAAATTCCCCGGATCAATATAGGTTACGCCCAACACGATCAGCGCCAGCAAAGGAAACAGCTTCATGCCGGTGGTCAGGATCTGGACGATACCCGCCTCTTTCACACCGCGGATGTTCAGCCATGTCAGCAACCAGATCGCCCCAAGCGCGGCTGCCATGCTGGCAAGCGGGCTCGCCCCGATTTCCGGCAACAGAAAACCAAGGTAACCGGCAAAGGCCACGGCAATGGCGGCATTGCCGGACCATAGCGCAATCCAGTAGCCCCAAGCCACGAGGAACCCGGCAAAGTCGCCAAACCCATCCCGTGCGTAAGCGTATGGCCCGCCCGTGCGCGGCGCGATGCGCGCCAGCCGCCCAAAGATCAGCGCCAGCACCAGCGCGCCCGCCGCCGTAACCAACCAGCCGGCCAACGAGATCGACCCGTAGGCCGCCAACGATGACGGCAACAGGAAGATGCCCGACCCGATCATATTGCCCACGACCAGCGCGGTGCAGGCAATCAGGCCAAGCCCGGCCCCCTGCCCTGCCCCACGGGCGGAAATATCCGGCGCAGCACTCACCACTCAGCCCAGGCTCGCAATGCTAAGACCCACCATGATGATCGCGCTCAGAATGATCAGCAGCGGCACCATGAACCGGATCCAGCGGTCGTAGGGCACCCGCCCCAGCGCCAGCCCGCCCATCACCACGGCCGAGGTCGGGGTTATCAGGTTCACCAGCCCGCTCGCCGATTGGTAGGCGGTCACGACCAATGACCGTTCAACGTCCGAAAAGTCGCCAAGCGGCGCCATGATCGGCATGGTCAGCACGGCAAGGCCGGACGACGACGGCACCAGAAAGGACAGGCCCGCCTGCAAGCCAAACATGGTGTTGATGAACGCAACCTCGCCCAGCCCATCCACGGCGCCTTCGGCCCAGAACAGGACAGTGTCGGTCATGTTGCCCGCGTCCATGACCACAACGATGCCGCGCGCGATCCCAATGATCAGCGCCACGCCCAAAAGGTCCCGCGCGCCATCGACAAAGGTGGTGACAAACGCCTCCTCCCCCATCCAGTCGATCACACCAATGATCAATGCAGCGACCAGGAACAGCGCCGACATCTCGGCCATCCACCAGCCACCCGCAGCCACGCCCCAGATCATCACGCCAAAGCTCGCGGCAAAGACCACGAGGATGATCTTGTGACGCCCGGTGAACACGACCTCGTCCCCACCGGAGGCCTTGAGGAAATGCGCTTTGTTTGTTTCTTCGAGGTCAGCAACAACAGATCGCCCGGGCTCCGCACGCACCCGCGCGGCATAGCGCATGACATACGCCACGCAGGCGAGCCAACAGGCGCCCAACAGCGCCAGCCGCAGGTTGATGCCGTCAGTGAACGGCACGCCAGCTGCGTCAGATGCAATGACCGTGGCAAAGGGGTTGATGGTGGACCCCAACGTGCCCACGCCTGCCCCCAGCATGATGATGGCCACACCGGTCAGCGCATCGTATCCGGCAGCAATCATCACTGGGATGATCAGGGTGTAAAAGGCCAGCGACTCCTCAGCCATGCCATAGATCGTGCCCCCGGCGGCAAACAGCGCCATCATGATCGGGATCATCCACTTCTCGCGGCCCTTCAAGCGACGCATCGCGGTCCCGATCCCTGCATCAATGGCGCCGGTCTTGGTCACAACGGCCAGAAACCCGCCAATCACCAGCACAAACAGCGACACGTCAATCGCCTGTGCCTCATAGCTGCCGGGGTCATAGAACCCGGCAATCGGCGCAAGGAAGACGTCGATGATCCCCTGCGGGTTCGACTCCACGGTCTCATAGGTTCCGGGCACCGGCACATCCCGCCCCAGCGCCTCATTGGTGACACGCTCATACGCACCGGCAGGCACAAACCACGTTGCAATGGCAACAAGGGCAATCAGGGCAAAAAGGATGGTGTAGGCGGTCGGAAACTTCAGCTTCATGGCGCGATGACTTCCCCGGAGTTGTGGCAGAGCTTCAAAGACGGATTGGAACACTGACCGCAGCCTAGGCGGCCAAAACAAGGCCGCGTTGATTTGCGTCAACAACGTCTTCGATTGTGCGATACACGGCGAAAAACTGCGGGCAGCGCAAAAGAGCACCGCCCACAATTTAGCGTTTTCAGAGGGTTAGAATTTCCACAACGCGCCCAAAACGATGGTCGAATTGTCCTGGAAATCGCCCGTGCTGTCCGAGTAGTCATATTCCTGGTAGGTCAGGTACAGATCAGTGTTCAGCCTTTCGACCCTCTGCACCACGCCGATGCCCCAGACATCCGAATCCGACCCATCGACGTTGAAATCGGCACCATCCCAGTAGTGCAGCCCGATGCCGGTCTTGCCCATCGGCAGCCAATCGGCCTCGTAACTTACTTTGGCATAGTAGTAGCGCGGATCGCTGGCGCCGCCAGCATCATCATCACGATCGCCGGCAGCTACAGTAAAGCCCAGCCCGCTTTGCAGCAGAACCGACGCGGACGCGACAACGTCAGACCGATCACTGTCGACCCCGTTGCGCTCCTGGTACGCCAGTCCGGCTGACAGCTCTGCACCACCTCCGATGGACGCGTTGTAGAAAACGGCCACGTCGTAATATTCATTCTCGTCATCCTGATCGAGAATGTTCTCCCCAGCTGCCGCACTGAACGAGAACCCGGAGAATTCCGGGGAATCGTAGCGGATACGCCCGCGACGCGAGCCATCGAAGTTGTCGGTAGTGTCGCCAATGGCCGGGCCACTCAGCACGTCGAACCCATCCCGAAACAAAAAGCTCGGATTGGCATCAGCGGTAAAGGAATAAAGCGCCGTTCCCACATAAGACAGATCAACCTCGGCAACACCATCGGCCGCCATGCTGCCCTGCCCGACCGACACCTGACCCCAGCTGCCCTCAAGCGAAAAGTCGAAATGGCGGATGTCATCGCGGGTAAAGCGGCTGTAATCCGACCCGGCCTGACTCACCTCGGACGAATTTGGCAACCCAAGTCCTGTCTCCAGCCGAAACCGGAACGTGTTATTGCCAAAAGGCGTCGCATACCGCAGGCCAATCCGGCTGTTCGACAGATCATTGTCCAGCAGGTTGGTTTCGCTGTCCCGCCCATCATCGACCGAGATGATGGCGGGGTTCAATTGACCATAAAAGGTCAGGGTCGCACCGGACCCCAAGTTGTATTCCAAATCTGCCAAAACAGGCGTCGCCAACACGGTCAGCCCGGCGGCGGCTGGTATAAATGCCGTCTTCATCTGAACCCTCATGTTTGTCCGTTGCGCACCTCCATCTTGGCACCGCACCGGTGGGCCAAACCAAAAAGATTAACGCTGGGTCAACAACCCCAACGTGTGACGAAAGCGCACAAAATATCGTTCTTTTCCAAAGATATAGCGGCAACATACAGATGAAATGGCATCTTCGGACAGATGCTTGATAATTCCGGCCAAATACATACCTGCCGGATATGAGAAAGCTGTCCAACATGCGCACTGCGACAGGCATCCGGGCGGTGTGTGACGTTGCGCAGGACATCGGCATTGATCCGACAGAAGTGTTGAAAAACACCGGCTTGCAGCACTCAGATCTGACCGGCACAGACAGTCACGTCACGTGGCTGCAAGAAATCCAGACCATCAGAAACATCGTTAGAAGCGCCCCGCATGACATCGGGTTGGGAGCCAAAGCGGGCCGCAAACTCCACCCCTTCGCCCACGGAATGTACGGGTTTGCCTTGCTGACCGCGCCAACGCTGCGGGTCTCGGCTCAGCTCTCACTTGACTACATGAAGCTTTCCACCGGTCTGACCTCCTACACCGTCGACGACAACGGTGATCGCATCCACATCAGGCTGGATATGACAGAACTGCCGCCCGAGGCGCACACCTTCGCGATCGGGGCACAGTCGGTCATCACCATGGATTTCATTCGCGAGATGCTGGACGCCCCCGACTTCAGCGACATGGTCGTCGAAACGCCCTACACCGACGCGCGCTATGTGCAGGACATCGCCAGCGCAATCGGTGTTACGGTCCAAGGGTCAATGCCCGGTTTTGCCCTATCCTTCTCCTCTGCCCTGTTTGACGAACCGCTTCCGAAATCGGACCCGGCAACGTTCCAATACTGCGTCGACCAATGCCAAATCCTTCTGGAACAACAGGATGCCAAGGCGGACCTCTGGTCGCAAAAGGTCAGACACACGATCCTCGACAACATCGAGGACGAACTGAACATCCAGACCGTCGCCCGGATGCTTGCCACAACGGAACGCACCTTGCGCCGCCGATTGTCGGAGGAAAAAACCAGCTTCCGCGAGCTGTATCTCGACGCAAGGCTGTCCCGGGCCCATCACCTGCTTGAGATTTCCGGTCTGCACGTGGACACGGTGTCGTGGCGCGTCGGCTATGCCGAACCGGCCAGTTTCACACGGGCTTTCACCAAAAGGTTCGGCATGTCGCCCGGACAGGTGCGGCCCCAAAAGACACCTATTGAGTCAAGCTGAGCATACGCGATAACGGGCGCCTTGTGCCAAAATCCACCGCTACAACAACATCTTGAAAATATCGGTACATCGGGAACATAAAACTCGGTATAACGGGAACACGCGAGATTCGGTACATCGGGAACGGACGTGTCAGACAAACAGGTAGACCTCTTCTTGGACCAACTCGCCGACGCGCCCGTCAAGGACGAGCGCGCGTTGATGGAGTTTCCGTTCTTTTCCCTGCAAAAGCGCCCGCGCATGACCCCCTTCGTTTTCGACGACGGCACGGTCAAGATCGAGATCCAGCCGGGCCACAAGGGCATCGCCACGATCTGGGACAAGGACATCCTCATCTACCTGACATCGCTGGTGAATGAACGGATCGAAAGCGGCCGCTTCGACGCCGACGCCTCGAACAGCATCCAGGATCGCACAATTACCTTCTCCGCTTATGACTTCCTGAAGGTCACGGGCCGCAGTTCCGGCAAACGCGCCTACGAGCTGTTCCTCGACGCGCTCGACCGGCTCCGCTCGACCAACATCCTCACGAACATCACCGCAGGCGACGAACGCGAACGCCGCGGTTTCGGCTGGATCGAAGACTGGCGCGTGATCGAACGCACCAACCGGCGTGGGCAAAAAGTCATGGGCGCCGTCGAAGTCACCATGAACCGCTGGATGTTCAACGCCATCGTCAAGGACCGGCGCGTTCTGACGATCAACCGCGATTACTTCCGCCTGTCCAAAGGGTTGGAGCGTCGCCTCTACGAACTCGCCCGCAAGCATGTGGGCCGCCAGCCCGAGTGGTACATTGGCATCAAACGTCTGGCGGAAAAATGCGGCTCCATCGATACCGAGCGGAAATTCAAGTTCCGTATCAACGAGATTTGCGAGGCCGGCACCATCCCCGACTACCATGTCGAGATCGTGGACCCCGCCTCCGTCTCCACCCCGTTCAAGCCCAAGGGCAAGCAGGCGCTTGTCCGATTCCAGCCGAAATTCGACGACCTAACTGTTCCCGAAGTACCGACAGCGCTCAATCTCGATGTGGCCCACTCCGTCCTGACAGAGGTCAAGCACGCAAACCCGGAATATGACGTCCAATACATCCTCAATGCGTGGCGGGAATGGGCTTCAAAAAAGGATGAACCGGTCAAAAATGCCAATGCGGCGTTCCGGGCCTTTGCGAAAAAGTACATCGAGGCCAACCCGATCTGGTGACTCGGTACATCGGGAACATCTCTTCGGTACATCAGGAACACACGACTCGGTACATCAGGAACGGCTCTTCGGTACATCGGGAACACATGTTCGGTACATCGGGAACGCATCCAAGACACAAGGACATGAATTCCCTGAGTCTTTTCAATCGCCTAACATCGTAACAAACCTAACCCAATTTCTAACAGAAATAACCAACCAGGCTGCAAACAGGCATCGTCAACACCTGCCATAAACGTCCTTTTTCCTTAGAAAACGCGGCCCAGAGGCAAACTCAGGTGTTCCTGATGTACCGATAACGCCCGAATGCAGTCGAACACCCCATCTCAGGGCATGCTACCCACAGAAAATGACAAAACCCTGTGCATCTACTGTTCCGCCTGAACGCCAAAACGGCATAGAAACCCACCGGCATATTCCCGCTTACAGGTTCGGCAATTGCACGCTTGTGATGTCAGTAATCCATTCTTACCTGCGAGCATGATCCACAACCGCAGGTGTGCAAGATGAAAGACTTCAACAGCCAACCATCCAAGCCCGCAACGGACCACACTCTCCGTCAATCCATCGCCACAATGACCCATGGGACGTCACCTGTTTCAACGATCAACATGTGGAACGACTGGGCCCTGCATCTTGCCACATCACCGGACAAGCAACTGTCCCTGACCCAAAAAGCATGGGAAAACTGGACAAACTGGCTGCTATTTGTTGCCAAAGGATGCCCACCCGAACCGGAAAACTGGCCTGCAAAACCGAAAGTTGGGGACCGCAGGTTTTCGAACCCGGGTTGGACAAAGGCACCTTACTCCGCCTGGGCGCAAGCGTTCCTTCTGGCCGAAGATTTCATCGATACGGCAACATCAAATGTACCCGGATTGAATCCGGCAAATGATGCGGCAATGACATTCATGGCCCGACAGGTAATGGACACCCTGTCGCCCAGCAACTTTCTGGCCACCAACCCCGAAGCCATCGCGCGCACGGTCGAAACGAGCGGTCAAAACCTCATCGACGGCGCCGCCAATGCCGTTGCCGACGCACAGAAAGCGTTGAATGGAGAACGCAAACGGCCCACGAAAACAGTTGGACGGGACGTGGCCACTACCGAAGGCAAAGTCGTCTTTCGCACCCATCTGATGGAGTTGATCCAATACGCCCCGCGCACCGACACGGTACATCAGGAACCGATCCTGATAGTGCCCGCCTGGATCATGAAATACTACATCCTCGACCTCAGCCCCGACAACTCGATGATCCGCTACCTGACGGAACAAGGGTTCACTGTTTTTGCGATCTCATGGCGCAATCCGGGCGCCGAAGACGCCAATCTCGGCATGCTCGCTTACCTGCATCAGGGGCCCATGGCCGCGCTTGACTACATCGGTGACGCAACCGGCGCGCAAAAGGTGCACGGCACGGGCTACTGCCTTGGCGGCACACTTCTGTCGATCGCTGCGGCCAGCATGGCCCGGGACAAAGACACCCGGCTGGCCAGCCTCACCCTGCTCGCGGCCCAGACCGATTTCAGCGAGGCCGGTGAACTGATGCTGTTCATCAACGAAAGCAAGGTGTCCTTCCTCGAAGATGTCATGGCCGAACAGGGCTATCTCGAAGCCGACCAGATGATGAGCGCGTTCCAGATGCTGCGGTCGAACGATCTGATCTGGTCGCAGATGGTCCGCAAATACCTTCTGGGCGAAGGCGAACCACCGATGAATGACCTCATGTCGTGGAATGCCGACAGCACCCGGATGCCAGCGCGAATGCATGCGGAATACCTGCGGCAGATGTTCCTGAACAACGACCTCGCGGCCGGGCGCTATCACGTGGACGGACGTGCGGTTTCGCTGCGTGATATCCGAGTGCCCATCTTCGGCGTCGGCACGGAAACTGACCACATCGCGCCGTGGAAATCCGTGTTCAAGATCCACGATCTGGGACATGCTGACGTCACCTTTGCCCTTACCAATGGCGGGCACAATGCCGGCGTCGTTTCCAAACCCGGCCACCCGCGCCGTCATTTCCGCCTGCACACCATCCGCGATGATGAAAACACGCTCAGCCCCGAGGATTGGTGCGACGTGGCCGAGCTGCACCAAGGCAGCTGGTGGCCCACCTGGACGCAATGGCTGTCCGACCGGTCTGGCAAAATGGTCAACCCCCCGAAGATCAAGAATGCGCTGGCGGATGCGCCAGGAACCTATGTCAAAATGGAGTAAGATATGCTGCCCAAAACCGACTTTCTGGCCGGTAAGAAGGGACTTGTCGTTGGTGTCGCCAACGAAGATTCAATTGCGGCAGGCTGCGCCCGGGCCTTTCGCGCCTCACAAGCCGATCTGGCGCTGACATATCAGACCGAAAAATCCCGTAAATTCGTGGACCCCGTCGCGCAGGCGGTCGGTGCGGACATTTTCATGCCGCTGGACGTCACCGACGATAACCAGATGGATGCCCTGTATGACGCCATTCGCACCCGCTGGGGTCGGTTGGATTTCCTTGTCCATTCTATCGCCTTCTGCCCCCGCGAAGACCTTCATGGGCGGGTTGTCGATTGTTCAAAGGACGGGTTCGGGCTGGCCATGGACATTTCGGTTCATTCCCTGATCCGTCTCGCCAAGCGTGCCGAACCCCTGATGACAGATGGCGGTACGATCCTGACGGTGTCCTATCACGGCGCTGAAAAGGTCGTGGACAACTACAACATCATGGGTCCGGTCAAGGCCGCGCTCGAGGCTACAACACGCTATCTTGCCGCCGAGTTAGGGTCAAAAAACATCCGCGTGAACGCCATGTCCCCTGGCCCGCTGCACACCCGTGCAGCCTCTGGCATCGACCATTTCGATGCCCTGATTGACGACGCAAAGGCACGCGCACCGCTCAACCAATTGACCACCATCGAAGAGGTGGGCGCGATGGCCGCCTGCCTTGTCTCGGACTTCGCCCGCTCGGTCACCGGCAACACCGCTTACATCGACGGAGGGCACCATGTCGTCTGACATCACCCCCAGCATGGGCTACATTGAAAACCGCCCTTTCGAAGACATCGCGGTGGGTGACAGCGCCGATCTGGTCCGCACCCTGACCGCACAGGATATCGATGCCTTTGCCGTGGTGTCGGGCGATGTGAACCCCGCCCACGTGGATCAGGAATTCGCCCAGGAAGAGGCCTTTCACAAAGTCATCGCCCATGGCATGTGGGGTGGCGCTTTGATCTCCAACGTGTTGGGCACACAACTACCCGGTCCGGGCACGATTTACCTTGATCAGACACTGAAATTCCTCAAACCGGTTGGGATTGGCGACACCGTGACGGTACGTGTCACAGTCACCGCAAAGGACCCTGAAAAGAAGCGCCTGACGCTGGATTGCGTGTGCACCAATGGCGATGGAAAACCAGTCATCACCGGGCAGGCTGTTGTCCTCGCCCCCACCCACAAGATAAGGCGTCCACGCGTGGTCATGCCGGACCTCGTCATGCACCGCCGGGGCGCGGGGCATGACCGTCTGCTTGAGGCCGCGCGCAAGCACCCTGCCCTGCCCACGGCTGTCGTGCACCCCTGTGACACCACGTCTTTGGAGGCTGCTTTGGAGACCTCTGATCTGGGTCTGATCCACCCCCTCCTCGTCGGTCCCGAGGCCCGCATCTGGGCGGTCGCAGAGACGGCAGAGCTGGACATCAGCGCGCTTGAGATCATCGATACCCCGCACAGCCACGCCTCCGCCGAGCGCGCGGTTGCTCTGATCCGTGAGGGTCGTGCCCGCGCCCTGATGAAAGGCGCTCTGCACACGGATGAAGTCATGTCTGCCGTCGTGTCCAAGGCGAATGGTCTGCGCAGCGAACGGCGGATGAGCCATGTCTATGTGATGGACGTCCCCACCTACCCCAAACCGCTGCTGATCACCGATGCCGCGATCAACATCGCGCCCGACCTGCAGACCAAGGCGGACATCGTCCAGAACGCCATCGACCTGGCCCACGCCATTGGGATCGATGCACCCAAGGTTGCCCTGCTTTCTGCCGTGGAAACCATCACCCCGCGCCTGCAATCAACGGTCGAGGCTGGTGCCCTGTGCAAGATGGCCGACCGGGGTCAGATCAAGGGCGGCGTGCTGGATGGTCCGCTCGCTTTTGACAACGCGATTTCGATGCGGGCGGTGGCCAGCAAAGGGATCACCTCGCCCGTCGCAGGTCAGGCCGATATCCTTGTGGCACCCGACCTTGAAGCGGGCAACATGATCGCCAAACAGCTCATGTATCTAGCGGGTGCGGAGGCCGCTGGGATCGTGCTGGGCGCGCAGGTTCCGATCATCCTGACCAGCCGCGCTGACGATCGCCGAACACGTGTCGCCTCCGCCGCGATTGCATCACTGTTCAGCGGGGCCCTGGATCGATGAACGCTGCTATCCTGACGCTGAACACCGGGTCTTCTTCGCTGAAATTCGGGCTCTACCGAGACGCATCCGAACCCGAGATGCTGCTGACCGGACAGGTGGATGGGCTGGGCGCGGATGCCCGGTTGGTCCTGGAACGGGCAGGGGAGAAAACCGTCCAAACCCTCAGCGCCGCGACGCACGCTGCGGCCCTCGGCCACGTTATCGAGACGTTGAAGCCGCACATGGAGGGTCTTGCCATCACCGGCATCGGACATCGCATCGTGCACGGCGGCCCACAATTTGCCGAACCCATGGTGCTGACCCCGGATGTTCTGACGGCACTGGCGGAGTTCTCGCCCCTAGCTCCGCTGCATCAGCCGCACAACCTGGCGGGTGTTGAGGCGGCCCGTGCTGCCTTTCCGGACGCGGTGCAAGTCGGGTGTTTCGATACGGCCTTTCACCGTGGCCACCCGTGGGTCAACGATACCTTCGCACTGCCCCGCAACTTCTATGACGAGGGGGTGCGGCGGTACGGGTTTCACGGGCTGAGCTATGATTACATCACCGGCGTCATCGCCTGTGATGAACCGGAGCTGCACAAGAAACGGATGGTGATTGCCCATCTTGGAAACGGGGCATCGATGTGCGCTGTGCGCGAGGGGAAAAGCGTCGGTTCCACCATGGGGTTTTCTGCCCTTGATGGCCTGCCGATGGGCACCCGCTGCGGTCAGATCGATCCGGGGGTGGTGCTGTATCTGATCCAGCAAAGGGGCATCGCACCAGACGATGTGATGAAGATGCTGTACCACCAAAGCGGCTTGCTTGGGCTGTCGGCCGAGACGAGCGACATGCGTGATCTTCTGGCTTCGGATCGACCAGAAGCAGGGCAGGCGATTGACTACTACGTGTTTCGTGCCCGTCGCGAGATCGGGGCTTTGACAGCCGTGCTGGGCGGGATTGACGGCTTGGTATTCTGTGGTGGGATCGGGGAGAATGCGGCCCTGATCCGGCGGCGCATTGTTGAGGGGTTAGACTATCTCGGGATCTCCATCGATCCGACTCTCAACCAACAGAACGCGCGTGACATCAACAGCGGTCCAACGCGGGTCATGGTCATTCCCACAGACGAGGAACGCATCATCGCCCGCGCGGTCAACAGTGCCATGTGGCAGCGCGCGCAGAGGGCATCCTGAGCCGCGTTTCCCGGTTTTGGGTGTTCGATTGGACTTTTCATGGCCTTTGGCGGGGTGCGATTCAGGTTTTGACAGCCGTGCAAATCCGAAAATCGTAATTAAAACAGCTGGATAAACGAAATTCTCTGTTTGGCTAATCCTCGCCACCACAGCCCCTTGCCCCATCACGGGTTGAAAAAATCGTTGTGGATAAGTCGGTTCCGCGTTAAGCACAGTTTAACGGTAGAAATCGCGCAAAAAGCGATATTACACGAGGCGGCAGCATGGGAAATCCCCAATTAGAGCCTATTGTGGGCGATATGTCCTTTGATGAAATCATCCTTCGGCAAGGGGAATTGATTTCTGACAGGCTGAACATTCTGCGTCAGGAGCAGTATCCTCCAAACGCCCAGAAGGGCCTGCGGCAGTTTCCACTGGCCGAGGTCGCCTATTTCCTTGGGGTCACGCAATCCACGATCAAGAAGCTGCACCTTGAGGGCAAAGGCCCTGAGCCCGAGACATCACCGTCAGGGCGGCGGTCCTATTCGGCTGAACAGATGCTGGAGCTGCGCGCCTATCTGGACGCCCACGGGCGCCCCGGCAAGCGTCAGTACCTGCCGCACCGGGCTGAGGGTGAAGAGCTGCACGTCATCTGGCGCATCTGGCGCAGCATCTGGCGCTCAAGGGGCATCGGGTGCTGGCCATTGATCTTGACCCGCAGGCCTCACTGACCGCGTTGCACGGGATTCAGCCCGAGTTAGACTCTGTTTCGTCGCTTTACGAGACGTTGCGCTATGACGAGGAACGCCAGCCGATCAGCACGGTGATCCGGCCCACGAACTTCCCGAACCTTGATATTGTTCCGGCCAGCGTGGCTCTCACCAGCCGCGACCCTTCTGAAGGGCGCGCGTTCTTTACCCGCATCTCGAAAGCGCTCGAGGAGGTTGAGGACCAGTATGACATCGTGGTCATCGATTGCCCGCCGCAGCTTGGGTATCTGACCCTAACGGCCCTGACAGCGTCGAGTTCCGTGCTGATCACTGTGCACCCCCAGATGCTGGACGTCATGTCGATGAGCCAGTTCCTGTTGATGCTGGGTGGCATCCTGCAAACCATCCGCGAGGCCGGTGCAGAGATGCGGCTGAAATGGTTCCGCTATCTGGTCACCCGGTTCGAGCCAACCGATGGGCCGCAGAAGCAGATGGTCGGCTTTCTTCAGGCCATGTTCCCCGAGCAGATGCTGGAAGCGCAGATGGTGAAGTCGACCGCGATTTCGGACGCGGGCATTACGGGCGCAATTCGTGCGGTCCACCTATGACCGGGCGATGGGGTCGCTGAATGCTGTGAATGACGAGATTGCGGGCCTTGTCCACCAGGCTTGGGGCCGGGATGTGCCATGAGTTTTGACAGCCGTGCAGATTGGATTTTTGAGCGTGCGAAAGGGAGGATGACATGGCCAGAAAAGACCTGTTGAAATCCGTGATTGGGCAGCCAACCGACACGCCAAGCGGGGCAGGGCGGTCGAGCTATGCCATGCGTGGGGCGTCGAAATCGATGAAAGTGTCGATCGACAGTCTGGCCGAGCATTCCAAGCGGCTGATGGAAGGCGAAACCATTGTCGAGATCGATCCCGATCTGATCGATGTCTCCTTCGTCAATGACCGTCTGACGGGGGACGACGAGGCCTATGATGAGCTTAAGGCGTCGATCAAGGCCAGCGGTCAGGACACGCCTGTGCTGCTGCGCCCGCATCCCGAGGCGGCGGATCGGTACATGGTGGTCTTCGGGCATCGCCGTGTGCGGGTGGCGCGGGATCTGGGCTGTCCGGTGCGCGCGGTCGTCAAGGAGATGGACGACGAGGCTCATGTGCTGGCGCAGGGTCAGGAGAACACGGCGCGGGCGGACCTGTCCTTTATCGAGAAGGCGCTGTTTGCGCGGAACCTGTTCGATCTGGGGCAGGGCAAGGATGTCATTCAGCGAGCGCTGACCATTGATGGGACGTTGCTGTCACGGATGCTGGCCGTAGCACAGACGGTGCCGGAGCAGATTGTGACGGCCATTGGACCCGCCAAGCAGATCGGGCGGGACCGCTGGGAGGGGTTCAAGAAACTGATGGCGGACGAGGCCAATCAGGGTATCGCGTATCGCATCCTCAAGACCGAGGGGTTTGACCAGCTCGACAGCGATACGAAGTTCGAGATCATGCACAGCAAGGTCGAAGAAGCGGGGAAGGGGCCGAAACGCCGTCGTGCCAAGGCGGCGCCCCCCAAGCGGACCTGGACCGCTGGCGAGGGGCGGATCAAGGGTGTGATCGGGCGGGCCGGGCGGGCCTATAGCATCTCGCTGACTTCGAAGGATTCCTCCGCTTTTGGCGAGTATCTGGCCGAGAACCTTGACCGACTTTATGCGGATTTCCTTGAGGCCCCGGACCGAACATCCTGATCTGATACCAACATGCCCTTACGCAGCGAGTGGCCGGAATAGAGGGCAAGGCGTTCGGCCTCTGGCAGGTCTGCGCGGATACCGGAGTTCAGCACGGTGGACTTGATGAGTCGGGCGACATGTTTGCTGTTGAGGCGCTGGTCGAGCGCCTGCTTCCCGTCCCGGGACGTGCGCACAAAGATGGGGCCGTGGTCGATCTTGGCAAAGTGCAGCCATTGTTCCACAGCGTGCACCGGGCAGGTTTGGTCCGTTGATCCCCGACCAATTTCAACCTTCCGCCACCCTGTTCGCGTTTTCAGCGTCAATACCGCGCCGTCATCCAGAATCTCGATCTGGCCGCTGGAACCCGGTATGGTGGAGTGTCCGATGTCGAGGCTTACGATCTCTGACCGTCCGAGAGCGCACGCGTGGCCCAGCAGCAGGATTGCGCGGTCCCGGAGCCCGCGCAAATCGAATGGCAAAGTGGCGGCCATGGCGAGGATGTCGTCCAAGCGGATTGCTTGTTTCTGAACCGGTGGGCGCGTGTGTGTCCGTTTGATCCGGGTCAAGACTGTGGTGATGTGACTGTCCTGTCGGTCGAGGGATGTCCCGCGCTGCGCGTAGTTCCAGACAAGTCCGGACAGGCGGCGGTCAATCGTGCTGGCGGAAAGGGCAGGGGAGGTGTCTGGTGGAGAGGCCAGATTGGCAAGATAGAGCCCTACCAATTCAGGTGATGGCGGTAAGGGACTGGCGCCTTGCAAGCGGCACCAACGGGTGAAGTGCTTCCAGTCGGCTGTGTAGGCCAGTTGGGTGCTTTGGGCCGCCGGACGTGATGTAGACGGGGGCTTGGGCCGGTGCGCTGGATCGTCATTCATGGTTTTGAGCTTAGGATCATCATGTCCGATCAGGCAATATTATTGGACATAAGTGGCGCCGAAAAGGTGAGGCGCTTATGATATCATTCTGGGGGCAAAAGCGCCGCCATACCATGGCGATGTCGCGCAGCTGGCCGTTGAAACAGGGACGGAGCCGACCTCAACATTTTATCGAAGCAGCGCGTCTGCGTCACTTCTGTTTCTGCCAAACGTCCAGTGTTTGTTGCATTTTGGCCTAAGATATCAAACGCGATGCGTGACAAGTTTTATTTTCGATAAGGTTGATCATGCGACCTTGAAACTGTTTCCCGGCGGGCAGCGTCAGCGATCGTCGACCTCACCTGCAATGTTGCTGATGCTTGGGATTAAGCGGCCTGATCCCGCGCCAAGATTCAGCTTCCTAGTGTTGTTGGCGGCTAAATCAGACTATTGGAAACAGCCAGGCTCACGGCTTGGGTTTTGGAGACCACTTTCAGTTTTCCACATGTGTTCTTGACGTGGAATTCTACAGTCCGCTGGGAGATCCCGAGGATTTGTCCGGTTTCCCATGCGCTTTTTCCTTTGGCAGCCCAGGTCAACACTTCCCTTTCCCTTCGGGTCAGCTCGGGTTTCGACCGGTGCCGTTGAGAGTTGTACAAGATGCATGTGGCATATGTGACGTCAGCCGCGATCTGTTCCATGCGCCGCCCCCAACACCCTGCCGAGTCGTCCGCGGTCAATGATAACAAGGCGCGGCTGCCGGAAGGTGTGTGTAGGGCCACGGTGATACCGGCGCTGCCAACGCCGTGGGCGCGGGCGTCGCATAGAAAATCGAATTCTTCGGGAGTCTCTGGTTTGACGTCGCACCAGTTGATCGGCAATACGGATTTCGTACTTTGTCGAATTATTGGATCGACTTCAAAGTAATCGCTCTCCAAATACTTGTTGATCCATTTCTGCGGGTAGGTTGTGACCAGCTGTTCATTGGGACCGCCGTCCGTTTGTTCGAGCATTAGGAATGTTGCATTGAGGAAATCGAATTGTTTGCAAATCAAGTGAAGGGAGGGATCAAGATTGGTTGAATCCGTATCTTCCAACGTTTGTGAGATAAGCTCGGATATCGGGCACGATGCAGACAGGGCGGAACTCTCGGTAATCGTCGGAAATATCAATTTGGTAGCATTACGCCGACTCGGAACGCATGCAAGCTATACGGGTATCGAGTGGCGAATATCCGCGCTTTTAAGCTGTTTTGAAGCCTGATTGATGGTGTTCTGGGCAGGGTTGACTGCGAATTCCGCACAATTTTTCATAGTCATTTTGACTTTCATAACCCGCATTTCCGCTTGGTTCGTTCCCTTTGGCGTGCGTTGGTTTCAAGGTTTGAGCGTGTCCAACGTGACGGTTCAACCTTGGTGGCACCGGTCGATCAATGCGCATGTCCTATGTCGAACCGGACCTCGTTGAGGCAGAGCTAAGGCCACAGATTAATAGAACTTTCTTGACGCTTTGTCCGGCAAGTTTAAATAGGCAATTCGAAGGCGCAAAGACTGCGGGTTCTTCTTTTCCTTGTTGATACGAAATGCCACCTGTGGCCTGAGTCTGTGCCCGTGGTTTGATTGGATTGTCTGTCGCATAAACCTCGTAATTTTACGAGGCGACCCCCAAAAGAGACTTTCTAATGCTTGTTGGTAGCCCGTAAGCCAGCAGGACGTTTCAATGATTGAAGCCTTTAGAGCCTCCCAAATTTCCGCACATATCCCACTGGCTAAACAGATGTTCGCGCTGCGAGCACGGCAGTTCAAACATCGACGCAATTGGAGCCTGACCGTCGTCGACAACGCAGAGAAGGACCGGTTTGACGACTTGGACCCTCTGTATATTTGTGTCACCGATCAGGGCCGACTTCTTGCTTCGTTGCGGTTGCTGCCGACAACCGGCCCAAACATGTTGCGAGACGTGTTTCCAGAAGTTGGTGCGCCATCAGGCCCTGTCCGGGATCCGTTGATCCATGAAAGTTCGCGGTTCTGTGTCGATACGGAAGCAGTGCGGAACTATGGCCTTGACGGCATCAACCATGTGACCCGCGAGCTGTTGACCGGTCTGTTCACGCACGCTTTGGACACGGGGCTGATCAATATCGTGTCGGTCTATGATCTGTATCTAGAGCGCATTCTGCGGCGCGCAGGCTGCCGGTTTGAGCGGCTTGGTGCGGTGCACAGATACGATGGCCTTGCGACCGTGGCGGGCCTTTTCGAAGTGTCGCAAGAGGTGATTGACGAGCTGCGCCCCGAGCCGCTCGTCAATCCCGCCGAGCTTTCGCCAACGCTGGGCGTCGATCTCGCCAATCATGCCATCACCGCTGCGCGCGCCCTGTAACCCTGAACACTAGGAAGGTCTTCATGAAGGTTGCCCTGATCCGAAACTTTGACGAATGCCTGAACTCACGACAGGTGAAATTCATGCAGCGACGGGCGGGCGTTTTGCCCCATCTCGGCCTTTGCTACATCGAAGCTGCGCTGGAGCGTGCAGGCCATGAATGCACCACCGTTGACGCGCAGGCGGAAGGCCTGACATCGGAAGAACTGCATGCCCGACTGTCGCACCTGAACCCTGCTTTGGTGGGCATTACAACAACCACGCCCGGCGTTCCCGGCGCGATCGAGGCCGCCAAGATTGCAAAATCCATTGGGGCCAAGGTGATTTTGGGGGGACCGCACACCGAGGTCTTCGCGGCAGAGAACCTTTGGCATGATTGCATCGACTATGTGGGTGTCGGTGAGGGCGTTTCGATCATGACCGAGCTTGCCGACGCGCTTGAGGCCGATGAGCCCATTGACCAAATCCGTGGGCTGGTTGGCCGGGGCTTTAGCAACATGGCGGCCCCCATGCTGAACCTTGAAGCGATGGGGTGGCCTTCGCGCAAGTCCACCGATTTGCGCCTGTTCCATTCGATTATGGCCAAAAGCCCCTTTGCGACCATGATCTCCAGTCGTGGGTGCCCGTTCCAATGCAGTTTCTGTTTCAAGCAGGCCGTCGACAAGAAATCCATGTACCGCTCGGCCGAGGATGTGGTGGGCGAGATGACGAAGCTTGTCCAGGACCATGGCGTGCGCGAGATCATGTTCTACGACGACGTGTTTACGATGAAGAAGAAACGCGTCTACGAGATTTGTGACTTGATCCGCAAAACCGGTCTCAAGGTCCGATGGGAGGCCCCCACGCGGGTTGATCTGGTTGATCCCAAGATGCTGGAAGCCATGGCATCCGCCGGATGCATCCGCCTGCGGTTTGGTGTCGAGTCAGGAGACGAGGACATCCTGCGGCGCATGCGGAAGCGCGCCGACCTGGACGAGATACGGGATGCGATTGTCGCGACCAAGGCAGCGGGTATTCAGACATTTGCCTACTTTATTGTCGGCTGGTTGGGCGAGAGCGAAGAACAGTACCTCAAGACCCTCGATATGGCATGCAGTTTGCCCATCGATTACGCGAGCTTTTACACGGCGACCCCATTGCCCGGCACGCAGCTGCACCGCGAGGCGGTTGAAGAGGGCAAGATCGATGGCGAGTACTGGCAACGCTACATTCGCGGTGAGCCGGTAGACCGGATTGATCCGCTTGTCGCCGGTGCCGAGGCCCGGTCGCAACTTGCCTACAAGAAATTCTATCTGCGCATGCGCAAAACGCCTCTTCTTATGCGCCATCTGGTCAATCCAAAGACCTTCCGGAGTGTCGCGTCTGGGCTTGCCATCCTGCTGAAAGCAAACAGCAACTTCGTTCGAGACATTTGATGATCCGCCACCTCAACTAGACCGCAAGGAGTATCGCAATGCTCACTTTGGGACTACATTCGCTTGGCCATGATACAGGCGTTTGCCTGTGGGATGAGGGCGAGCTTGTCTTCACAATGGAGACGGAGCGGCTGACGCGTGTGCGCTATGAAACCCGCGTCGATGCTGCTCTCAAGGCCGTGCGCGCGCATCCGTCCTTTGATCCGAACCGGATTGGGCGCATTGCATCAAGCAGTCATTTTCGCAGGAACATCCTTGATGTTCCACAACCGGACCTGGCTGAGCGTGCGCTGATTTCGGAGCGAAAGCTTCACTACAACACGGTCAGTTCCATGTTCGGGCGGGATATTCCCTGCACAATCGTCTCACATGAAGTGTCCCATGCTGTTCTGGGCCTGCACGAGGCGGGGTGGCGTGATCGCACATTGATCCTTGTGAACGAGGGCAGGGGGGTCTTCTCGCGCAACGCTTTGTACTTCTATGCGGACGGGCGTTTGCAGCTTGTGGATTGGAACCTGATGCCGTGGTTTGGCACAGGCTTCGGGTGGAGTTCGGTCGGGTACCTTGTTGGCTTGGGGCGTCATCCGGGCGTTGCCGGGAAAGCAATGGCGCTTGGTGGTTTTCAGGGGCCTGGTGCCCGCGAAAGTGCGGCTTTGCGCGATGTTGACCCCTGCATTGCCGATTTGTCCGAACCCGACCAGACGCAACAGGCGGACCGGTTGCTGGGTGAGCTTGGCGGTTCACTTGATTTCGATGGCAAGTGCCGCCTTGTGGCGAGCCTTCAGGATTTGTTCGTCAGTGCGATCATCGGGCGCGTCACCGAGGCGGTGGGTGAACACAATGCGCAGGCCGTGGCCCTGTCCGGTGGTTGCGCCCTGAACATTGTGGCCAATTCGGCGTTGCGCAATGCGCTGAGCGTGCCGCTGTTCGTACCGTCAGCCTGCAACGATGCGGGGCAGGCACTGGGTGCGGCCTTGTATGCACAGATGTTTGTCGACGGGGTGCAACCCGGTGCGTTTGCCCTGTGCGCGCTTGGCGATCCGGTGACGCCTGAGACAGCGGCGCGATTTCTTGCGCAACGCGGGATGTCCTCTGTGGACGCGTCCCCGCAGCGGGTGGGCCGCATGTTGGCCGAGGGCAAGGTGATTGCAGTTGCGCAGGGCCAGTCCGAAATCGGGCCGCGGGCCCTTGGCAATCGGTCGATACTGGCCGACCCGAATGTGCCAGGGGTCAAGGAACGGGTGAGTGAGCGTCTGAAGGGGCGCGAAAGTTTCCGTCCGCTTGCCCCGATCATGCGGGAAGAGACGTTTGCCCGTATTCTACCCGGTCGGCCGGAGTCCCCGGCGATGCTGTTTAATTTCGATGTCACGGGACTTGGCTTTGGTGCGGCGGCGCATGTCGACAACACGGCGCGCATTCAGACCGTTTCCCAAAGCCAGAACCCCTTTGTGCACGCGGTGCTTGGTGAGTTCGAGCCGTTGTCGGGATCGCCGGCGCTGATCAACACGTCGCTGAACTCTGGCGGTCGGCCCATTTGCCTGACCGAAAGCGATGTTTTCGACGATTTCCCGTCCGGCACTGTCGATGCCTACGTCCTTGCCGACCGGCTTGTGGTGGCATCCTAGGGGGATCGCAGTAGATGTGTGGGATCATCGGACACTGGGCGACGAACGCACTGGATCAAACCGATCCGGATTGGTGCGAACGCGAGCTTGGGCGTCTCGCACATCGTGGTCCGGAAGGGCAGCGGGTGCTGAAGGGCAAGAATTTTGTTCTGGGGCACGCGTTGTTGTCATTTCACGACGATGCCAGCGCTGCCCAACCGTACCAAAGTGACGATGGCAATATTGTCGTTGTGTTCAACGGAGAGATCTACAACTACCACGTGCTGCGTGATGCATGGTGTTCTGCGGGCGGGGTTCTGAAAACAACATCCGAATGCGAATTGATCGCAGCGCTGTGGCGGCGCGATGGTGAGGGCGCGCTCCGGCTGTTGCGGGGCATGTTTGCGCTGGCCATCGTGGACCAATCACGTGGTGCCTTGATCCTTGCGCGCGACTACATTGGAAAAAAGCCGCTCTACTTCACTCATGACCAGTCTGGGGTCCATTTCGCGTCCGAAGCTGGCCCGCTTCAGGCGGCGCAAACGCGCGGATCCCTGAATGTCGATGCGCTGCGTGATTACTTCTTGCTGAATGCTGTGCCTGCCAACTGCGCGTTGGCGCGCGACATAGACAAGGTTTCACCCGGCGAGGTGGTGGTCATTTCCGACAATGGTCTGACCCGAGCGCGGTACTGGCAGCCTGCTTCGGACAAGGCACCCGTGACCGAGCGTGGGTGTTTGGACGGCAGTGCAGCGCACCTGGAAACGTTGTTGCGCCGGTCGGTGTCGCAGCGTCTTCGGTTTCAGGACAACCGAAAGGCCATTCTGTTAAGTGGCGGGCTCGACTCGAGCCTAATCGCGGCTCTGGCCGTGCAGGAACAGGCGCGTGATCATCAAATCACGTGTTACACGGCGACGTTCGACAACGACGACAGCGGTGATCTTGAGCATGCTGCACTGACCGCGCGGCAGCTCGGATTGTCCCATGTTCCCGTGCATCTCGGGAGCGAAGATCTCAATGCGGGCATTGATCGTTTTCTTGCGCCTTTGGACGAACCGATTGCTGATCCTTCGTACCTAGCCATTGCCGCGATCACCGGTCAGGCGCAGGGTCATGTAAAGGCGTTTTTGACGGGCGATGGCGCCGACGACCTGTTCATGGGTTATGCGATGTATCGCGCCTTGGGCACCCTGAGGTCGGTCGAGAAATTCGACCCATCGGGGCAGTTGTCGCGGCGGTTGCTTAGGGCTTTGCCGTTTGGACGGTCCGGGCGTGACATGGGCCCCGGACATGTTGCGCAGATGCTGGTGCGTGCGCTGGGGGTGCCGGATGGCCTGAAATTTCGCGCAGCCGCGTCTGCGTTTGACCCGGTTGAGCTGTCGAACATTCTGCTGCCTGACATCGCATTTGCACAGGCTGATCAGCCTGGTGGCGACGGGCCCGAAGCACTGCGCCGCGTGATGCTTGGCGATTTCCTGCAATCGCGGATTCTGCCCAAGTTGGACCGGGGCAGTATGATTAACGGGATCGAGTTTCGCTCGCCCTACCTGGATCAGGACGTGGTTGAATTCGCCTTTGCATTGCCGCTTGAGCATTTGCTGAAGCGCGGCAAGGGCAAGCAGATTCTGCGGCGCATTGCCGAGGCGCATCTCGATCCAAAGTTGTTGAAACGCAAGAAACGCGGCTTCCGGCTGCCGATGGGTCGGCTTTTGCGCTCGAGCTTGCGCGAGCGGATTTGTGACACGCTGAGCCCTGCCACCGTGCAACGGGGTGGCCTGTTCCGGCCCGAGGCCGTGTCGAGCTTGCTGTCACGGCACATGCGGGGCGAAGCCGATTTGTCGAAACAGATCTGGTCGTTGTTTTGCCTGCAGCTTTGGCAGGACACATGGGGGATACGTCATGTCGCTTGATGCAGGTACAGCGCGTCGGTCGCGCGTATTGATCTTTTCGTCCCGTAGCTGGGGTGAGCTGGGAAATCGTTTGTCGGCGAAACGGTTGCAATCGGCCCTGGATCAGTCCGGGCTGTTTGACGAAATCGAGCATGAGAGTTTCGAGGACTTCTGCCCCTATTTCGCAGAAATCGGACAGCGGATACGCGGGCTTTCGCAGTCGGCCGACAGCCCACAAACACGGCGGGCTCAATATGACGCTCTGATTGCTGAGGTTCACAGTTCAGTTGAAAGCGGGAAACTGTCCAGCGACGAGTTGGGTTTCGGAAAGGTGCGGGACCGGATCAGTGCCGGTGCCCCGGACGTTGTCATTGGAACGAAGGGGCTGATTTCACGCCTTGTGTGCGACGCGCTTGGTCCGGCGCGTGTGCGAGGTCCGCAGGTGGTGAATTATGTCACCAATGATGGGCTTTTGACCCTGCCGGTGCATGTGAGTGCCGCGCCTGATCTGCAGATTGTTCAGACAGAGGCGGGTGCGCGGCGTCTGCTGGCGGCGCTGCCGGAGTTGGATCCGGACAGGGTCAGTGTGATGGGTCCGATGATCTCTGCCCCATCGTTCGGGATGCAGGTGCCTCTTAACCTGGGTTTGTTCATCAATCGTGGTGGGGACGAGTATTGGCCGCTGATCGAACGTTTGGCAGATGCAGGTCGCGGGCTTGAGTTGCAGATCATTTGCAGCGGCAATGACCGTTTGCTTGACCTTATTGTTCGGTTTGCGCGGTCCAGAGGGCTTGCGTGGCGCATCGATGGCGCATTGCCCGTAGATGAATATCTGTCCCGGCTTGATGATCTTGCCCAGCTGGAGCGCAGGGCCTTTATTTGCAAGTCCGCGCCATCGACGGTGTTCGAGGCGTTGGCGCGCGGTATCCCGGTTCTGGCTATGGATTCCGGGCTGCCGATGGAAACCTGGGTGGGCGAGCTGGTTGCCGACACAGGTCTTGGTGGATTTTTCCGTGACATGCCGGCGTTGGTGACGGCGACAGAGCGCTTGGTGAACGGTGACGACACGCTTGTCACGACGGCGAAGGCGGAAGTGCCCGGTTTCATTCGCGACGTGCTTGGCGCGTTCCGGACTGGTCCGCGGGTGTCGCGACTGATCTCTCAAATGCCTTTCAAACCTCTACAGGAGATTGCCCAACCATGACCGTTGTCTACGTATCCGATGTATTGGAAAGAGTGCTGGACGCGGGAAAGACGCGCGCAGCCGTGCGCAACCATTGCAAGGTCATACTGCGTGGTGTGCCGCAATTGCCGGAAACCGAGCTGGAGGATTGCCTGCATTACATCGCGGGCAAGTGCATGGGCTATCCTGCGATTTGGCTGGTCGAACAGGCTCTGGACCTGAATGAAGAGGACATTGGGTCGGTGATTGATCGGGCGTCGGGGCCGTTGTTCATCAGCCTCACGACATCCGTTACGGATGATTTCCTGGACGGGGACGAACGGATGTCTCCCGGTCACATGATGCTGGTTTACCTGCTGATCTTCGAGGCGCTGCGCCGCCCGCAATGGTTCTTTGGCCGGCAGGAAGATGTCTTTCTGCGTGAAGTGTATCCTCTCATTCCCGGTTTCGTGAACGAGGGCAAACCGCAGCCGGAACCGCAGACCCTGGCCCGCCTGAAGCGCATGGCGCAAGCGGGTGAACGCCGCATCGGCGCGTTCCACGAAACCATTGCCCACGCGATGACATGTGACAGGCTATCGCCGGAACGGTGCAACGATCTGGTCCGTTTGGCCGGGAAGTTTGGCGATTGGTGTGCACAGCTTGACGACATTTTTGATATCGAGGTGGACATCGAAGCGGGCGCAAACACGACCCGACCGATCGCTCTCTTGCAAGGGCGGCACGCGCGGCTGGCCCGTGCCATTGCCGCCCGCGATGTTTCCGCCTGTGGCACGGCCATCCAAGCGGAGGATTTTCAATCAGAACTGATCGCTGCGGCGCGTGAGCGTCTGTTGGATTTGCGGGATCAGTCGGAGCAGGCCGGGTACAAGCGGCTTTCAGACCGTCTGACGGCGGCGTCGGAGCGTGTTGAAGGAGCGATCCGTGCGACCCGTAGAAAGATCGAGGCAACGCGTTTCGTGCCCGAAATGGCCCAGCCCATGACGGTTTGAGTGACATCGATGGCCGCACCAGGAAAACTGACCCGCCACGGGTTAAGCACGCTGATCGCGATTTCCATGATTGGAACGTTGGTCAGCTTTGCGTTTCCCCTGGCGCTTGGTGCGACTGTTGATCGTGTCATTCCCCACAAGGCGTTTTCCACGTTGTCCGTCATCGTCATGGTGCTGGTGATTGCAGGGATATTCGAAGCCATCATTACGATGCTGCGTGGTCAGATCGTGGCATTCAAGGCTGCCGAGATGGCGGCATCCTACGGTGACGCGCTTGTAGACACGACGTTCCTATTGCCGAACTCCGACTTATTGGGCGAGTCCGGGCGCCAAATCTGTGCCCAGGTCATTTCCCTGAATTTGTATCGAAACCACCTCAAGGAACTGATCACCTTCCTGGTGAACATGGTCTTTTCATCGACCTTATTCGCGGTGGCTCTTTTCGTGGTGAATGGGACGCTTTTTGCGGCCGTACTGGTTGGGTTCGCGATCCACTTCCTTATCTACGCGGCCTTTCGACCATTCGTTAAGCCGGTGGTGCGCGCGTCTCTCAAGGAATACGACAAGTTCGTCAGTGACCTGCAAAGCAAGGTCCAGGCGATCGAGACGCTGCGTGCCTTTGGGCTATCTCGTCGTGCGGCAGACGGATTGCGGGAAAGTTCGGAACAGGCCCTGCGGCAGGGTATGGACGCGTCGCGTGCAACAATGGCAGCGGCAGGTGCATCGAAGATGGTTTCGCGTGCTGTCGAAACGGTTGTGATCTTCATTGGCGCGTCAGCCGTGATGCAAGAAACCATGTCGCTTGGCGAACTCATTGCGTTTCAGATGTTTGCGTCCCGCCTGTTCGAGCCATTGTCGCGTTTGCCGAATGCCTGGGAGCACTACCAGCGCATTTCAGAATACACCGAACGCTGGTCAAACATCCTTGCGCGGCGCACCCGTCCGGCATCGGCGCGCATGCTGGAGTGCGAGCCCGGCACGTCCCCGGCCCTTGCGTTGACGGATGTCGAATTCCGATATGATGGTCGTCCGCCCATCCTGGAGAAATTCTCGCTTCGGATCGAACAAGGTGAAGTTGTCTTTGTTCTGGGGCCATCGGGCAGTGGCAAGAGCACGCTCGTGCGGTTGTTGACCGGATTGCTGGAACCCAATGCTGGCCGCATCGAGATTATGGGCCAGACGTTGGACGAAATCGACGAGAGTGTCCGGAAGCGTTTTGTTGCCTGTGCCCTACAGGAACCCGTTCTGCTGACAGGGACAATTTCCGAGAACATCACGGCATTTGATTCCGGGATCAGCCAGGCGGCGATCCAGTCGGCGGCGCGTTGCGCGGGTGCGGAAGCATTCATTGAACGCCTTCCGGATGGATATGACACCAGCATTGGTGCGCATGGTATCGAGCTTTCGGGTGGAGAGCGGCAACGGCTTTGCCTTGCGCGGATGCTCGCGGCCCAGAGTGGGCTGATGATCCTTGATGAGGCGACCACCGGTCTGGACCGCAATTTGGAGATCAGGACCCTCAAGGCGATCATCGATGGCCGCAAGCCGCATCAGGCGTTGCTGATTATCACGCATCGGGAAGACCTCGCTGAACTTGGGACGCGCGTTTTGCGGCTCGATGGCGGGCATATCGTGTCTGATCTGGCGCCCAGCAACCGGGTGCAGGTCGGACTGGTTTGAAACTGCAGGAGAGTATGACGTGACGGAGAACGTAATTTTGGTCGATGAGAACGATGTCGAGATCGGGACCTTTGGCAAACGCGCGGCGCATCTGGGCGACGGAAAACTGCATCGCGCCTTTTCCGTACATCTCGTGGACAGTCAGGGGCGGCACCTTGTTCAAAAGCGCGCGGCGCAAAAGATGCTGTGGCCCGGATATTGGTCCAATGCATGCTGCAGCCATCCTGCGCCGGGTGAGCAGATTGAAGATGCGGCCTTTCGTCGGCTCGGTGAAGAGCTTGGTCTGCGCGCGCGCAGCCGTCGTCTGTACAGTTTCGAATACCACGCCCGTTTTGGATCGGTCGGATCCGAGCATGAGCTTTGCCACGTTTTGATTGCCCGGTCCGATGACACGCCAGTGCTGGTGGCAGAAGAGGTCGAGGACGTCGCTTGGATGCCGCGTCAGGAGCTTGCGGAGTGGATGTCGCGGGCCCCCGAGCAGTTCACGCCCTGGTTCCGGATGGAGTGGGACCGCCTGTTGGCCGATTTCCCGGATTTCGATGAACCGCTTGCAAAGCAAAGGATACCCGCATGCTGATTGCCCACCTGACCGACTTTCATTGCATGCCGGACGGCGCGCTTCTTGGAGGAAAACTTGATTCAAGAGCATTGGCAGCGGATGCGGTGCGCACCGTTACCGGCCCCGAATTCTCGCCAGATGCTCTGGTTGTGACGGGGGATTTGACCCATGACGGGTCGCTGTCGGCGATGCGTGCGGCGCGCGCGGCGACTGATTTGTCGGACATCCCGGTGTTCGTCGTGCCGGGCGGGCATGATGATTACGAGACCTTCGCCAAGGTGTTCCCCGAGCATGTGATGATGGGAAATGACACCCGTCCCGTGCTGCGTGCAGAAACCGTCGGAACGCATCGTTTTGTTTGCATCAACACGCTTGGTGAGGGGGAGCTGCCCAATTGGACGGAAGCAATGTCCGAAGAGTTGGACACCGTTCTGTCGGAAGAGCCCGATATGCCGACGGTTGTGGTGCTGCACCACCCACCGTTCCAGTGCCAGATTCCGGTGTCCGCCTATTGTCAGGACCCCACGGTGACCTGGGCAAGACCGCTTCACGCCACAATCGCGCGCCATCCGCAGGTAAAGCTCATACCCTGCGGCCACGTCCACCGTGTGTTCCAGCGGATTTGGGCGGGTGCCCTTGTCAGTTCAGGGTCAAGCACAGTGGTGCAGGTTGATCCGAATTTCAGCGATTTCTGGACCTCTGCGGCAGAGGACAGGCGCAACTTCTCTCTTATTCTCGAGCCGCCGAATTTCCTTCTTTACCATTGGGACGGCTCTGAATTCACCGTCTTTAACCTACCACTCAAGCGCGATTTCCCGCGCGTCGCCTGAACGGAGTTCTGGGATGAAACAGACATCAACTGACATCGAAAACGCCATCCATCTTTTTGATACCGAAAGCCGCAGCGCGCTGGACCTGATGATGTACGAGGCCAATGACGTGATGGAGAGAATGGGTGTGTCGCAGGAGCTGGTCACCTATGTCGGAAAGCGCCGCGGCACGACGCGCAAACTCTATCCAGCGGCAGCTTGGTTGCGAGACCCGAAACTGCGTCTGCAGCTTGGCACGGCGAGTTGCCTGCATTGCCTTGGTATCAAGATCCTCGATGATATCATCGATGCGGATACGCCCTATGCCAATCGCGAACTGATGGTGGGGACGGAACTTTGCGGGCGCGCCTACGAGATGATGGCGTCGCATGATGTTCTGCAGAAATTCTTTCTGGATTACAGCGACCGATGGATGCCGCTGTGGCGGCACGTGACCAAGGAACCTGTTACGGACATTGTTGATCTGGCGGCGTGGGAGCGTTCGACCAATGCCAAGGCGGGCGATATCATCGCGTTCTATGCGCATTTTGCCCTGGCCGTGGATGGGCGTTTGGACTTGTTCGAAAATGTGCGTCCGGCGTTGCGGGGCCTTGGTGTCATGTTCACGGTGGTGAACGACTACACGGGTCGGAACAAGCCAACCGAGGCGCATTCAAACCTGTTTGCACTAATGGCGGCGGGCCGTATCGACCCCGATGATGTGGTCGAGCTCATGGAAGAGTACTATCGCCGCTTCGAAGAGGGGATAGCGGCGACACCGCCTGAGCTGAATTTCTACCAACCGATCACCGAAACCTTCCATAGGTTCCGGACGATGCTGGCCAAGGGACAGCTGGAAGAGACGGTCGGATGACCGCAACCGCTGTGCCATTGAACTGGATGCAGCGCAGTCTGGCGCGGGGGTTCCGATGTACGCCGCCGCCCGCTGAGGCCGTGGTCTGGAACAGCGCACATTATGCGACCGGTGCAGAGGCGGTTACTGGCGGTTTTGCCGTGTTTTTGCCGACGCTTGGCAGGCGGTTGGATGCATCGACCTGCGACCGTATCGCGGCAAATGTCGGAGCAGAGGTGACTGAACTGCAGCGCCTCGGTTTTGACGTCTCGCTTTACGTCATTGTTCAGTATCTGGCGAATGAAACGAGGTCCGGGGCCGAGGCGGCGCGCCGCCGCCTTGTTGACCGGTTTGCCAAGCTGTTGACCGAGACTGGTGCGTCCGTCGACTTGCATTCGGCAGTGATGCGCGGGCCGGGCAAAGTTCAATCTCTGAACGCCATGATCGAACATGCGCAGGGCACCCTGCCGGAAGCGGCGATTTTGCTTGATGACGATGTTGACATGGAGCCGGGCTGTCTGGCCGCACTTGTTGATCGCTATGGGCAGATGGATGCGCCAGTTGCGATTGGGGCCACAAAGATTGGCAATCCGGCCGATGACCGTGGGTCGCGGCTCCTCCATTGGGCCAAGAGCCACACAGCCCCGGCGACACAGTACCCGCATGCATGCTGCATGATTGTTACGATGTGCGTGATTGCAGATGGGTTTCCGCCCGATCTTAGCAGTGATGACGGGTTCATCTGTTTTGAATTGCTTGATCCGGCTGCGCCCAATCCGCTGGCCCGTCTGCAGCTAGATCCGCGCGCCCGTGTTCATCACGTGGTTGGTGGTGAGCGTGGCGACATCATTCGGCGCATTCGCAGGATGCTTCTTAATCACTACCAGTTCTTGTGCAGCTACAGCTGGGACAAAGGGCAGTTTTATTGTCGGGACCTTTTGTTTTTCGGGTTCTGGCCTGTCGGCAAGCGGTTGTCAGAGGGTACGTATCTGGCCCGGACGCTGCGCTGGTGGCTCAAGCTTCTGTATTTCACGTGGTTCGTATCCATTGGCATGGAACTGGCGTTGCGCGCGCTGATCAGGCGCCCGATCCGAATGATCCGCTGGGGTGCGGGAACGGAAGACAAACAGAAATTTGGTGAATTGGGAGGAGTGACATGGAAGACCTGAGCGTCTCTGGCATGCTGGATATGATTGAACTTCCAAGCGGTCTTCGAGAATTGGATGAAGAAGATCTGTCGCGTGTCGCGGAAGAGTTGCGCGCTGAAACCATCGCGGTTGTCGAGCGCGTTGGTGGGCATCTTGGCTCCGGGCTTGGCGTCGTTGAACTGACCGTTGTTCTGCATGCGGTTTTCGATACTCCGCGAGACAAGTTGATCTGGGATGTTGGTCATCAGGTCTATCCCCACAAAATGCTGACCGGGCGACGGGACCGGATGCCGACACTGCGGCAGAAGGGCGGACTGTCCGGCTTTACGAAACGGGCGGAAAGCCCTTTTGACCCATTCGGAGCAGCCCATGCCGCAACCTCCATTTCGGCTGGCCTTGGGTTTGCGATGGCGCGGGACCTTTTGGAAGATAAAGGTTCTGAAAAGCCAATCGGCGATGTCGTCTGTGTGATTGGCGACGGGGCACTTGGCGGTGGTATGGCACTGGAAGCCTTGAATCACACTGGAGATCTTGGCGCCCGGTTAATCGTCGTGCTGAACGACAATGGTATGTCGATTGCCCCAACAACCGGTGCGTTGGCCGGACATCTCAAACGGGTCCGCGCAGGCGAGGTCGCGCCGTTGTTCGAGGAACTGGGGTTCCGCTCGGTTGGGCCTGTTGACGGGCACGACATTGGCGATCTGCATCGGTCATTCAGCGAAATACGCGACGATGCCTCACCGGGACCCGTTCTTGTGCATGTGGTGACCGAAAAAGGAAAGGGCCACGCGACCGCAAGCGACCCAGATTGCGGTCACGCCTGCAAGCCGCAGCCGTCTCGTCCCCGGACCGTGGCAGCAGTGCCCCAATGTGCCAAAATGCACCGGCAGCCCTATACCGAAGTGTTTCGCAATACGCTTGTCGACCTTGCTGCCACTGATCCGCACATTTGTGCAATCACTGCGGCCATGCCCGGCGGAACCGGCCTGGACCGTTTTGCCGACGCCTATCCGGATCGTTTTTTTGACACCGGGATTGCGGAACAGCATGCTGTCACGTTCGCGGCAGGGTTGGCTGCTGGTGGTATGAAACCGTTTTGCGCAATCTATTCGACATTCCTGCAGCGGGGGTATGACCAGATTGTTCACGATGTAGCGCTGCAGTCGCTGCCGGTGCGCTTTGCGATTGATCGTGCCGGTTTGGTGGGCGCGGATGGTCCGACACATGCCGGCGCGTTCGATCTGGTTTACCTGTGCGCGTTGCCCGGTTTCACGGTTATGGCGCCGTCGGATGGTGACGAACTGCGACGCATGGTCGTGACCGCGTCCGCGATGGATGATGGCCCGAGCGCTGTGCGTTACCCGCGCGACACGACAACTGTAAGCGAAACGCGATCAGCACCGCTTGCGATTGGTCGAGGCCGGCTTTGCCGGAATGGTGGGGATGTGGCCATCTTGAGCCTCGGCACATGTCTTGCCAACTGTCTTGCCGCTGCCGACGCGCTGTCCCTGCTTGGTATCGAGGCAACCGTGGCGGACGCACGGTTTGCACGGCCGATTGATGTCGACCTTGTGGCGCAGCTTATGCGCCACCACCAGCTGGTCTTGACGGTTGAAGAGGGCGCCCGTGGTGGGTTCGGTGCACAAGTTGCCCATCTGGTACAGGCGAACAGCCTGGACAGGTACGGGGCCGTGCTGCGCAGTCTTACGTTGCCCGATCGTTTCATTGACCATGGACCGATCAAGGAAATGCAGGCGGATGCAGGCATCGACAGCGAGGCGATTTCGGCGGCTGTGGCAATGCATTTCTCCGACAAACGCAACGGAAGTTCACATGCCAGTCGCCGGTTTTCTGAAGGAATCACACTATGAAAAAACCTGTGCGCCGCGCCACTCTGACGCTCGCGCTTTTGGCTTTGACCGGTTTGGTTGCGTTTCAGGGCTGGCGTGTTTGGGTCGCACATGATCGGCTGGATGTGGCATTTGCGCCGTATCGCGCGGACAGTGTTGATCTGCTCCGGTGGGGGGACCTGACGGAATGGCAGCAAGATGCCCTGATTTTGATCGAAGACCCGGCGTTCTTTGAGCATTCCGGGGTCGACATGGCCACCCCAGGTGCAGGCCTGACATCCATTCCGCAAGCCATTACCAAAAAGCTGTTCTTTGAAGATTTTCAGACCGGCTTTGCCAAGATCGAACAGAGCCTGATTGCACATTTCGTCGTGGCGCCAAACGTGTCGAAAGAAGATCAACTGACGGCATTTCTGAATGTGGTCTACCTTGGCCGACGAGATGGGCAGGCCGTGTACGGGTTCAGGAATGCGGCTGATGTTTTCTTTGGTAAATCTGTCGCCGACCTTGAACCGGACGAGTTCCTGCGTCTGACAGGTGCCTTGGTGGCGCCGCGTACTTATGCACCTGTTGCCGGAAATTCTGCGAGCGACGAGCGTCTTGCGCGGCTCCAACGCTATGTCGCGGGTGATTGCGCGCCGGACTCAAACAGCGATGTGTTGCTTGAGGCGTGCCAATGACTGATGGGCGTGTAACAGTTTTAATGACCCATTATGGGTCTGGTGAATATCTGGCGGACGCATTGCGGTCACTGCTGGAACGGCAGACCTGCCCGGACTTTCACTTGATCCTGGTGGATGATGCGAGCCCCGGACATGACTGGCACGCCGCCATAGCGCCGTGGCGCAGTGATCCGCGTTTGCGGCTGTATCGCAGTGATCGAAATGTTGGAACGTACCGGCTGCTCAACCGATGCCTCGCTATGGTCGAAACCGAGTTCGTAAGCATACACGATGCGGACGATGTCAGCGCGCCTGAGCGCCTGGAGCGGCAATTGGCGTATCTTGATCGCCACCAGAGTGTGGGTGTTGTGGGTTGCAGTTATTACGAGATCAACGCCACAGGCTTTCTGGGGCGCCGCGTAAACATGCCGCGAAACGTCAATCTTGCAGAACGGCTGGGCAAGAAGTTCACCATTCTGCATCCGACTGTAATGGCACGGCGTAGCGTCTACGAGGCGTTGGGCGGCTACGATGGCACGCGCCGCTGCGCAGCCGATCAGGATTTTTTCATGCGCGCCATCCGCTACGGGCCGGTGCGCAATCTTGCCGAGCCGATGTTTTTCTACCGGCGCCACGAGGCCGCGATGACAAGCAGTCCGACCATTGGCCTTGGGTCCGAAACACGCCGAACCTATGCCGAGGACATAGCGCGCCGCCGGGTTTTGGCACGCCAAGGCACGCAGCAGACAGCTGCGTTGCGCGCCCCCCAAAACGATATCGACTTCGCGTTCTTACCGCTTTGATGGAGAGAAGAGACATGATCGAAAAAACTGCGCAGGCTGACTTCGAGAGAGACGGATTTATCAATGTCCACGAGGTGTTCCAGCCATCCGAGATCGTAGATGCCCGCAATGAGCTGGAGCGGCTGTACCGAGATTTCCCTGTCGGGACCGCTGCGCGGTTGGTGCCCTATCATCCCGATGGGATCGACGCTGGACAAGCGCGTATTGATCACCCGCATCTTGTCAGCCCGTTGATTGACTCGTTGCTGCGTGCGCCAACCTTCTGCGATGCGGTGCGTTCGATTCTGGGGGTGAAAACGGTTCAGGTCTGGTATTGTCACGCCTTGCGCAAACCGGGTGCGACGGACAGTGCAAACCATGTTGGATGGCATCAGGACGGGCAATATGCATCTTTCCTGACCGGCAGTTTCATAACGGCCTGGATTCCGCTGGTCGATATCGCGGCGGACTCATCGCCATTGATCTACGTCTCGGGATCGCATCGCCAAGGTGCGCTAAACGGCAGTGGGTTCTCGCACAAGGCCACCCTGGAAGAGCTTAAGTCGTCGATCCTCAGCCACAACCGGGTCGAATGGCGCGAAACAATTGCAACAGGTCCTGCGGGGTTCGTTTCGTTTCACCATTCCGATGTCCTTCATGGCAGCGCTGGCAACGAGGGTGGCGGCGTTCGCTATTCCATAGCGTGTCATCTGCGCACCGAACGGAACCGCTTGCTTCCAGAAAACGACTACAAGGATGCTGTATCACAGATCAGGGATACCGAACTGTCTCCGGTGGTCTGCGGCAGTGTTGATGCGCTCGACTTCGGCGGAGTGACGGCATGACGGCATCAGTTTTTGACGTCTGGGCTGACAAGCTGTTGACGCGGCTATCGGAACGCAACGTTGAACATACCGACCGGGCGCGGCAATTGCTTGTCATGGCGATGGAGGCGCAGACGGTGGACGGTCCGGGTGCAAGCCCCGAGCGGATCGTTGCGTGGCTGGATCGCTTTCCGCTCGACGACATCGCGACACTGTATGTCACCAAGTACAATGCGCGGCGCCTGACCTTTAATCGCTGTGTGCGTTTGCTGGCTGATCTGCACGAGTTGTGGATCGACGCACGCATGCCCGAACCGGTGGTGTAACGGTGTTCAGCGCTTCGGATATCTCGCGTCAAGTTGCAGTGTCGCGTGCGATGTACTGCCTGTTCGGTCTTGCCGCCGGAGCGCTGCTGTTCACCAAGGTCGAAGTCGTCGTGACGGCCCATGGACGCTTGTCATCGGACAACATCCAATACTTCGTCGACAGCCCAAGGGACGGTCAGGTCGAACAGGTGCTTGTGCGCAGCGGTGCGCGTGTCAAACGCGGCACGCCACTATTGCGCTATGACTGTGCATTCGAAGAGCGTGTTGCAGAACTCAACATACTTGAACGGCTCGAGATTGGTCAGCAGCTGCGCAAGGAGTTGGACAAGGCTGCGCTTATGCTGCCAACCTCTCAGGCGCAATCGCTCGAAGACCGATTGAGTCAGCGCTCCGAAGCCTTGACAGCTTCGCTGCGCGATGAGGTTGCACGGTTTCGCGACAGGGTCGAAGATATGCAGACCCGAACCCGTCTTGATGATCGAAAATATGCAGTTGCCGAAGAGATGGCCCGCCTGGAACGAGACAGGGCGGAACGCATGCTTGCGCAGCTTCGCCGCGAACGCGCGCGATTGAGTGAGTTGGCCGAACGAGGTTCTGCGGCACAGGTGGCACTGGAGAATGCGACGGATGCCGTTGCGGATGCCGAGGTCATCCTTGTCACCCGAGCATTGCAGATTGAAAACACGGAAATCGAACGGCACCGGACCCGGCAGGAACACCGAGAGACCTGGATAGAAATGCAGGCGGATATCGTCTCTCGGCTGACGGAACTTGATCAAAGGTACACAGCGCTGGAACAAATCCAGGCAGAGCAGGATTCTCAACGGCAGTTGTGCAGTGTCATTGCACCCACGGACGGAGAAGTCTTTTGGCTGAAGGACATGTCCCCGAACAGTTTCGTCGAATCTGGAGAACAGTTGGGTAAGTTGGTGCGGACCGACGTGCCGATCGTGGCCGAAGCCGTATTGCCCGAGAACAACATCGCGTTTGTTGCCGCGGACCAGCGCGCCAACTTGCGCATCAACGGGTTGCCATTTGTGCGCTATGGCATCCTGACGGGACGGGTGACATTCGTGTCGCCGGATCGTGCGGAAAGCGACAGGTCGTCAGGCTACACGATCAACCTTGCAGTTGATGACAGTCCTGAATGGTTGATTGAATCGGGCGCACGGCTGGTTCCGGGTATGGCAATCGAAGCGGATATCGTCGTGGGCGAACGCCGGGTAATTGAGTACCTGACCGAGCCACTTCAGCAAGCTTTCCAAACCGCTTTCCGCGAAATCTGAGGGGAGAGTCGAATGCCAAGGTTTTTGTCTCGAACCAATGACCTGGTCATTTCAACCTCTTACAAGGTCATGTATTCGACCCTCGTTGCCAGCCCGGACCTCTGCCAGATTGCCGAGCGTGAGGCGCGGCGTCTTTTGCGGCGCGCAACACCCCCGCGCCATGTTGTGCTGGCACGCAACCCGTATGACAGATTGCGTTCCTTTTATCGCGACAAGCTTTTTCAGGATTTGAACGGACGGGAAAAGGCCCCTTTCCAGTGGTGCCAGAGGGCGATCCTGCGCAGGCTGGGTCTTTGGCCTTTTGGGAGCTACGACCGCAAGCTGGCAGCGCTGAAGTCGCTGACGTTCAAGGACTTCCTCGGCTTATTGCCAAGCGTGGTTGGCAACGGGCATTTGCGTCCGCAAGTGTCCCTGTTGACCAGTGGGCGACAACCGCTTCCGCCCCCCGACGTCGTGCACCGCATAGAAGACGGTTTGGACGTTTTGATCGAAATGGCGCCGTTGTTTGCAAATTTGGGTCGGGCCAACGTGACCCATGATCGCGTTATGTCTTTGCCGATAGAAGGCAGAGCTTTGATCAACGTCAACCGACTGTATGCACAGGATTTCTGGCGGTTTGGGTATCTGCCGCAACCGGATCGGACCAGAATAACGCGTGCGCGGGACAATGCCACGGATGAGGGAAGCCCATGCGCGTTGCATTGGTAACCAGTTGTTTCTCTCCGATGGTTGGAGGCATCGAGCGGTTGGTGCAGGATATGGCTGCTGAAATCGCCAAAAGTGATGACGTGTTGGTCGTCACGCGCAAAGATCAGCGCCCGTCTGCTCCGGTTCGATATGCGCACACCGGGTTGGAGGGTCTGGTGTCTTGCCAGACCGTTCAAGAGGTCGCCGAAACAGGCTGTCGCCTGCGGCAGCGATTGAGCGATTTTGGACCGGATATCGTGCTGTTTTGCGACGCTCTGCCCCTTGTTCATGCAGAAGCGATTGCCGGAATTGCGCCGACAGCGGCGATTGTTCATGGAAATGATCTGACGTCACCGTGGGCGCTTTGGCCAGAGGACCCACGACCTGCCATCGAAGCCGGACTGAAAAGCTGTGGCATGGCATGTGTGCTGTCCAGCCATGTGGGTCGCCTTGTGTCCGGCGTTGCGCCGCACCTTAGGGTGCAGCAAATCCCGGCTGGCTGTGACCGCTCACGTTTTTTTT
>NZ_BMWT01000006.1 GCF_014651375.1 Tateyamaria omphalii | reverse complement strand
AATTGACCGTGCGATGCGTCCGGATTGATCGGGACGGACAAAAAACACAAAATCCGACACCAGAAACTCGGCAAAACACCCGATGCTTGACACGCGACACGTGCCTTCGCAGACCCAGAGGCGTCACTGCTCTTGTCAGTGGGGGTGAGCGGAAGAACGATTGTCTACGAAAACAATTGCTGAAAACGGACGTTGCCATCTTGGCCGAATTTCACATGGTTGACATTTGTGTACGCCCAGCGAAAGCGCGCTCGACCCCGCTGACCGACAAGCGCAGTCCCGAGATCGAATGTCCGGTTTCGGCTAAAAAACGCGAGTGACATCAGCACGATGCGCGGCAGCACGATGCGCGGCCAAGGTCAGGTTCGAGCCCATTTTACCTTACTATGCTCGCGCAGCATTCTGCGGAAACAGCTTACCTGCGATATCAAAGGCTGACTAAGACAGGACCCGCCATTCATGACCAGTGCGCCAATTAGAAACTACTTTTTGATCTGGCACGTGTCAGCTACCAATGTTGGCAAATTATGAGACGCAAACCAAAAGTGAACGCAACGATCCAGGATCACACTGTACTTCAGAGATCAGTTTCCAAGCTCATCGCACTTGCGGCCATTGGCGCAGCCTTTGTGGCTATTGGTGTTTGGATGATTATGGGAGGTGCAGTGGACTCTCGTCATGGTGAGGCAACTTTATACTGGGGCTGGATTGGCACCGTGTTCTTCGGGTTATGCTTGCTCGTTGCAATCAATCGCCTCATCTTTGGACACCACAAGCCGGTTGAACTGTCACCGCAAGGCTTCTGGGACAAGCGCGCTCTTGCACAGGAAGTACCTTGGAGTGAAGTCTCGCGAATTTCGGTGTGGTCCCACAGAGGAACTTCCATGCTTCGTATTCAGTTGACTGATGAAGCAATGCAGCGCAACAAACTCACTACTCTCGGTCAGACAACAAGGTGGCCTAACAAGCTATTTGGCCTCGATGGGATTTACGTCGTGTCCGCGGACTTGAACATCTCCTTTTCTGAGCTCGGCTTGCTGTTTCAGAAGCATCTATCAGAATACAATCCAACGGCAACAGACGACACGAAGTAGCGAAGCGGTAAAAGTCTGTGCGCGTATTTCTTGGTGGGCTGTCCTTTTCATCGACCGACATTCAACAAACCATCAGTCTTGTTACCAGCGTCACCGATCCTGCAGCTACAGCGAACGGCAGCAATACGGGCAAGACCGCAGCATCCTGCAGGCTGGTTTGACGTCCGCAACGCGCCGTCGGTCCCGGCCCTCGATCCCACGACACCTAGGATGCTGTGCTCGCTCTCATAACCGCAACAAGCTCACGCTCCCAACCCATTGCAATGCAGCCAACTTCGCATTTGTTGGTCGCCCACCGGTTTCATAACCCCGTCAGCGACGCCGAGTCCCCGAATATCTCTTCTCGGCGCGTAAACAAACTCCCTGTGAAACTCCGGCAAGCAAAAAACCCGCTTGACGAATTGGGACAATTGTCCCAATCATGGCGATAGGACAAATGACCTAGAATCATAGACGGGACACCAAATGACATATGACCTCTTCTCACCGGCCACATTGGGAAGCCTTGAACTTCCAAACCGAATGGTAATGGCACCGATGTCTCGGAGCAGGGCCATGGAGGACGGCATTCCGAGCCAGCTGATGGTTGAACACTACGGAGACCGGGCAACTGCGGGACTCATCATTTCAGAATCTGCGCCGGTATCTCAACAAGGCGTCGGTTACCCGAACACGCCGGGTATTTTCACCCCGCAGCAGGCAGCAGGTTGGTTGCGGGTCATGAATTCTGTTCGGTCAAAAGGTGGCCGCATGTTTGCGCAGCTGCAGCATTGTGGTCGTATTTCACACCCCTCACATCAGGAAGAGGGAGCGTTGCCTGTCGCTCCGTCGGCCCAAAAGCCCAGTGGTTTCGCGTTCACAGCAAATGGCTACAAGGAGTTCGAAACGCCTCGGCAGCTTGAGGTATCGGAGATTGCCGGTGTTGTCGGTCAGTTCCACCACGCTGCGAAAAATGCGCAAGACGCAGGATTTGATGGTGTGGAAATCCACGGTGCAAACGGATACCTGATCGACCAATTCCTTCGAGATGGGACGAACAGGCGCACGGACGGCTATGGTGGGAACGTAGAGAAGAGGGTGCGATTTCTGCAGGAAATCCTTGATGCAGTCATAACCGTTTATCCGGCGGAGCGCATTGGCCTGAAACTCTCTCCCGAAAACAGTTTCAACGACATGAGCGACTCCAGCCCGCAGGTGAACTTTGAAAAGATTGTCGCAGCCATTGCCGACCGCGGCTTGGGATATTTGCATGTCACCGAAGCCAGCATGGATACCGGGGGGCATATAGAAGGAGCGCCAAGGGCGGTGGACTACAACAGGCTGCGCGCACTGTTTCGAGGCACCTACATCGCGAACAACGGGTATAGCAAAGACCGCGCTGAGACTGCGATTCAAGCGGGCCATGCTGATCTTGTTGCGTTCGGCGCGCCGTTTCTAGCAAATCCCGACCTTGTCCGGCGGTTTCGCGATGGTCTGCCTTTGAATACCATCGACAAATCAACATTCTATATGGGCGGCGAGATGGGATATAATGACTACCCTTTCGCAAGTGCTGATTTGCCGTCAGCGGCTTAGGATTGCGTACATCGAAAGGACCAAAAATGGCGGCATCTGCAACACGCGAAAAGATCATCACCTCAGCCGACAGGTTGTTCTATGAACGTGGTTTCGAAGCGACGTCATTTGCGGATGTCGCCAAGGCAGTCGGCATTTCGCGGGGTAATTTTTATTACCACTTCAAAACAAAAGACCAGATTCTTGATGCGGTCATTGAACGTCGCATCAAGGATCGCCACGACATGCTCAATGACTGGGTTGATGACCGTCAGACACCCAAGCAATGCGTCGCAAGCTTCATTGGCATATTGCTGATGAACAACAAGAAAATCCGATCATTCGGATGTCCGGTGGGCACCTTGTTTTCGGAACTGGCGAAACTGCATCATCCAAGCGAGTCCGGTGCAAGGAAGCTTTTTGATCTGTTTCGCATCTGGTTGCGCCGTCGTTTTGAGGACATGGGACGGCCGCACGATGCCGACGCGCTCGCGATGCACATTCTCGCGCGCAGTCAAGGGGCGGCCACATTGGCCAACGCCTACCCGAACGAGCCATTCCTTGAAAACGAGGTCAATCAGATGATCGCATGGCTCGACGCTGTGGCTGACCAGAATGCAAAGAAAGACTGAAAGGCTGAACATGTACATCATTACACTGACACTCACTGAGCAGAGATCGAAAGCGCCTGACTTTATGGCCGCCCACAAGGCTTGGATCGCTCAGGGTTTCGACGACGGGGTTTTTCTCTTAGTCGGCAGCCTCAAACCTCAGGGTGGCGGGGCCATTTTAGCAAGTGGAACTGATATCACTTCGATAGAGAAACGCGTTGCCGAAGACCCGTTTGTGACCGAAGGAATTGCAACACCCCACATCCAAGAGGTTGCTCCTGCTCGCACAGATCCCCGGTTATCTTTGTTTTCCGAAGCTGCAACATGAATGACTACATCGGGCCAGACGGGCGAACCAGATGCAAATGGGCCGGGTCGGCGCCGGAATTTCTAGACTACCATGACCATGAGTGGGGGTTCCCAGTCTCGGACGACATCCGGCTGTTTGAAAAACTATGCCTTGAAAGCTTCCAATCAGGGCTAAGCTGGCGAACCATCCTAAACAAACGTGACGGGTTTCGCGCGGCCTTCGATGGCTTCGACTTTCACAAGATTGCTCGCTACGGCGCGAGTGACATGGATCGGCTGCTGAGCGACACAAACATAGTGCGCCATCGGGGAAAAGTCGCCGCTGTGATCAACAACGCGGCACGCGCGCTGGAAATGGTTGATGAAGAAGGATCACTGGCAGCCTTTTTCTGGAGTTTTGAGCCTGAGCCGTCTGAACTCGGTCCGCCCCAAACGCAATCCACAAGCGAAACCTCTATTGCACTCGCGCGCGAACTAAAGAGGCGGGGGTGGCAATTTCTAGGGCCGACGACGACCTTTGCATTTATGCAAGCAATGGGGTTGATTAACGATCATAGCGAAGGCTGCATCATGCGTGCAGCAGTCGATGAAGCCCGGCGCAACTTTCAAAGGCCCTGAACCAAGTCAATGCCGAAGCAGACTTTGGTGCAGCAGCAAGGAATTGGTGTCTTTTCCGCCATGTCACTTCCAGGTTTTCGCTGGTGCAGCGAACGGCGGCTACCCGACCCGTTCGGTGAATTCTTTGCCCGCAACACTTAAAAGGAAATGGTGTTGCTGGCATGGCTCTGATGCACAGTCATGTCATTGATCAGCTCGAGCGGCTTAAGAACCCGGATCGCAAGATGAGCTTCTTACACGGTACCCGCTCCAAGCGTGAAACAGTCTGTGTCGAGGACTTCGACAAACTGGCCAAGGAGTGTCCAAACTTCACTTTTTACTCAGCGGTGCCGGATGCCATGCCGGAGCATGGCTGGAAGGGTGCACCAGCTTCATCAACAGTGTCCTGTATGACCAATACCGTATGAACCACTTTGCACCTGAGGGCTGCGAATAATACTTGAGCGGCCCGTGCATCATAAGCTCGTCCTGCATCAAATGCTGTTTGAGCTTGGTGTTGATCGGGAAAACATCATGCTGGATGACTTTGGCGGATAGCTCATTCGAAGCTCTCCAATCTGAAGACAAAGTTGAGGACGGCGGGTGGCCAATACGGCCTCGCGGCCCGCTTTGTTTTGGCAGGTGCCGCTGCAAAGAGATGTCTTCAGACTGTCCGGGCGTATAGGATTGGACATTTGGGCGTGCGCGCCTGTCGATCCGGACAATCCACGCGGCACAGTAGCTTATCATTGAGACGTTACTCTGCATCGCCCCTTTCAGAATACATGGCGCAGATTTGAACAAACAAGCGTGTTGATTACCAAGGAGATAGATAATGCAGCTTCATGCTTCGCACGTCGCTATGCTCTGTGCCGTCGTTGCTGTTTCAGCGTGCTCGAGTTCGAGCACTGACTTTCAAACCGGCCCCGGCATTGACGCAGGCGCAACGACATCAAGCGCGCTCGTCGTTCTGAACCCGGATGGCTCTTTGCCGGATCAAAACTTCCGTCCAGGAACATCCGGCGTCAGTGATTCCGCAACGGTTTCAGATATCGGCGGGGTGAGCGGCTTCGCTTACCAAATTGGCAGCATCGAAGGCCGCAACGAGTTCCGCGCTGTGGCCGGGATCCGCCCAACAAGTAACCCTGGTGCAGTTCCGACCGTGGCGACAGCGGTCTATCAAGGCGAATACTCTTTAGGCTATGCTGATCGCAATGAAACTATAAAGCAGACGGGTAACATAACCCTGAACGCCGATTTCAACGCCGGGTCTCTGCGTGGCGGCGCCGATGGACTGGTTGTCGATGGTACCATCAGTGGACAGACGGTTGGCGGCCAGGCCACGTTCCGCGGTGTGAACGCGGACATGATCGGCGTGATCGGAGATACGCGCGCGGTGACAGCATTTGCCGGTCGAACACCCGATGCGGTTCTGGGCGGCGGCATCATCGCCGACCGGCAATAGTACGTCCGATTAAATGACAGCAAAGCACATTCTATCTGCCCGTGTACGACCGCGGCGCTACGCCGCCGCGCTCGTAGCTGTTTTTTTCTGGGCATCGCCATCTGCCGCAATCACCGATGCGGACATCGTTCAATTGATCGCTCAAGGTCGCGTTAACCAAGCGCGCGCCATCATGTCCCAGTTCGACCCGTCAGAAACGGATTGGCTGTTTTTTGAAGGGCGGGTGGCGAAGGCAAGCGGAGCATATCAGAGCGCAATTCAGGCCTTTCGCGAAGTGCTGCGCCGCGATCCATCCTATTTGAATGCAAAGAGGGAACTCGCGCATACCCTCTTACTAGTCTCAGACTACCGGGGATCAACGCACCACTTCCGACAGTTGCTGCGCATTGACAAAGATGCAATTCAACGACGCGGCTACATCATCTTTCTTGATGAAATCAATAATCGCAGGCCGTTTTCGTTGTCTGCGCGCTTTGCCGTTGTTGCATCAAGCAACGTCAATCGAGGTAGCTCCGAAACGGTGTTCCATCCAGGCGTGCCCGACATACCCTCGTTCAACATTACCAGTCGGGCCGAGACAGGCACTGGCGTTGAACTTGGCTTGCATGGAGTCCACAAATGGCAATCATCAAACGACCTGCGCTGGACGTTCACTTGGGGAATCTCTGGCCGCAAATTCAAATCGACCGAATATGACCGTGCAACACTGTCTGGGCGTCTAGAGTTCGGAAGACTGACCGCAGACCAAGTGTGGGCTTTTGGTCCGTTCACACGCCTTACCTATCGCGGAGATGACAGTGACAATACGGCAATCGGCCTCGGCGGAAATCTGACACGGCGTATTTCATCGAACTACAGTCTTTTTTTGTCAGGCAGCGTAGAGCACCGCGACTTTTCATATCTCAAAATGCAGGACGGGCCGCTATACGCGCTTCAATTCGGCTTTGACCGCGTCGCTTCACACGGGACGATCACGCTTGGAGCACGACTAAGGATCGCGCATCCAGAACAGGCACATCAACGCTACGCCGAACATTCTGTCTTTCTAGGCAGGTCTAGAAGTTGGTCAGGCGGCTTGCACGCAGGCGCGCAGGTTGAAGTTGGCCAGCGGGCATTTGATGCTGAGTTCCCTTTGGCGGGAGTGGCCAGACAAGATGATTTTGTCCGCCTCAATTTGACAGTGCGTCACGATGCGCTGCGGGTCGGCGCATTTGCCCCGACACTGACATGTACCTTTGGCGACACGGGCAGCAACGTCGCATTTTATGAGCATTCCGTGAACGAATGCACAATCGGTGTCACTCGCAGATTCTGAGTAAAGACTTTTCTTTCCAAACCGCTCTACAGCGGTCAACAGGAAATGATACCACTGCCGCTGTCTTGGCATGGTGCTCCCCCGCTGTTTATCTTGATTTTGTTCGCGGTCAGTTTTGCTTTGGACACGAAGCGCATACCAAGACTATGCCCAACCAGCTGTGTGATGACCGAAACCAAGCCTGCACCAATCGATTGGTCAATCCAAACCAAAGATCGGTTAACCACTATGTAGAAGCAATGCGCCCAAGTGGTCTGGTGGAACTAGTGACCTCGCAAGATGACAAATCTGCCTGCGATCGGAATTTAGAAGGGGTCTGTCCGGTGTGCTTTTTGAATGCAGTGTAGAAGGCTGATCGAGAGTTGAAGCCCACAGCGTAGACCGTGTCGCGTATGCTTACATCGGCATTTAGAACTGTAGATTTTGCTTCTTCTATCCGCCACCAGTTCACGAAATCAAAGAATGACTGGTTGATATGTTCATTCAACGTTTGAGACACATAGTTCGAAGATGAGCCAATATGTTGCGAAAGCTTAGTCAACGAAAGGTTCGGATCTCGATACAAAGTCTCGGTCTGCATTGCATAGTGCAGTTTGCGGGCAATCCGTTTCGCATGTTCCGATGCCAAAGCGCTTCTAGAATACTTTGCTACGGTCTGATCAGTATCAGCTGAAAGTGTCGCGGCGCGTTGTTTTGCATGCAGCCCGGGCGCTTGACGCAAGCCACGTGCGGTCAGCAGCACGACAAAAAGCAGGACGGTCGCACTGTCGAGCACCGGATGCACCAACAGGCCAATGCCAAATGTCCTATTTACGAACGACAGCAGACAACCGAGCGCGTACAATGCAAGAACACCGGCTATTCCAATAACCCAGAACAACTCGTACTTTTCAGTGCTCGCGAAGACATGTTTGAGCTGAGCCGCATGGCGCCGTTGTGCCAAAAAGACAAGAGCGGCATACACCAGCCATTGCAGGTAAACGACCGGCTCCAGTGCGAGAAGGACCATGACGTGTAGGATAAGATAGTCGGGCCTCTCCTCAAACAATCCGGTAACGTCAATTGCCTGGCGCAACTCGACAGGTACTAGCAAAAAGGTCATGGTCGCCACGACTGCAAAGGCCGGAAGAACAAGGTGTCTCAGCACGGCGGTACGACGCAGAGCATCGCCTTGACGGGTTAAAAGCCAAACCTGAAACAGGAAAACGGGTCCAACGAACACAGCGCTGGCATAAGACACCATATGAACTGCTTGGCGCCACTCAAATGGTAAATCTGGGAAAACAGCCTTTGACAATTCAAATAATTGGCTGAGAAGAAAGGCCAATAGCAAGCAAGACGACATGCTGTAGACCCGGCTCAAATGACGCTGGAGAAAAAAGGTAAGTGCGGCAATCGAACCGACCGCGAACCCCGCAAGTTGGATAGCAAAGATGTAGATCGACAAATCAGGAGTCATGAACAGCATCCCTTGAAAGAATGGAGCCGCAATCCCAAAAGTCCGAGTTTCTTGGCTGCATGACTGAGAATTATGCGAAGGGCCTTAGACTCACAACGCGCACCGACGGCGCAAGTGCACCGTCTACACACCAATAAGAGAAATTCCGCCTACTGCAGGTGGAAGGTAACTGTTTGATTTGCACGCTCTGGCCCGAACCGCATGTGATCGAATGGTGGGACCATTGATACCCTCTACACTGCCGACAAGCTTAAATGCCCCCACGTCGCAATGTGGATCGTTGAAACCGACGGATCACCCTTCGCATTTATTCGAGACCATGACGTCCATTCGCGGGAGGGACACCACTTCCCGAGCCTCCCGACCCGTTCGCGAAGGTTGGATCAGTTCATTGACGACCCGACTATGCTCGGTCATGGTTCGGCATTCATCGCGCGGCGCATCGAGGAACTGTTTGCCAGCGGTATCATCGCTCTTGCGGTCGATCCACATCACAATTGCACGAGAGCCATCGCTGCCCACAGCAAAACAGGTTTCAGGTTCACGGACCGATCGTGCGAGATCCCATGGGGAGCGAACTTGCCGATGGAAGCACTTTGATAAGACATGTTGGCGGTGAATATGGTCGATTCAGCCGGTGGCAAAAATGCTTAATTCTTGCACGATCAGTATGGGTAGAGAGACCAGGAACAGTCATAGAAGTTGACATGGCTTTGAGCAGTGGCGACCCTGTGTGCTGCGCGCTCAGCCGACGCACTATCATTGGGCAGGGGGACAATAGCCCTTTCCCGGAACCCGTGCGCTAAAACGTTCGTTTTTGACCGTGTGCACTGGGCAGCTCCAGATGAATCCCTTAGCGATGACAAAAAACCGACAAAAGCTTTGTGGTTTTGGTGGGTTTTTTGCCGGGAGTAATGATGAATGGCCGCCACTCTTCAACCCCGCTTCCGGGAGACTGCGGCGCAGGATCGGACGGCACGTCCAAGGTTCGGAATGGGCCGTTCTCAAGCGTAGTCAAAGGCGCGGATGTCTTTCAGCACTCTGTATGCAACTGCTTTTCTCTTCGAAAGAAACCGTGTGTCAGGCATGTCAATGCTCAGGGCGAGACATACGTTTCACTTGCGGATTCCAGTTAACCAACGCACCAACCGATGTACATGTCCATCTTGCTTTAGCGCCAGCCGGTTTTGGACCGCTTCGTCCAATTGGCGCGCGTGTCACTCATCACAATGTCACGCGCCGCTGCACATGTGGTTTCGGACTGCGGCAAGAGTTCCAACGCGAGTTTCGACAGGAATTCGATTTTTTCCAGCGCAGAAATTTCGAGTGTGTCGTTCAGCCAATAGGTGATGAGATGGTCGATGCCGCCCACATTCGCATCTCCATAGCCAAAGCTTTTCAGTCCGTCGGACATTGCGCTTTGCCTGGTGTTTCGGACGATGGTCTGCCACAAAGTCGACCGAATTTTGGAGTGCAGGATGAAGGGTGTGACCCTGGTTTCCTGCCCGGTTACTTCGGGCAACGCCGTTCGGGGTGCAGCCAGTCCACTTTCAAGCGCAATCAAACTGTGACAAGTCTTGGAGGTGGATGCCGGCGAAAATCGCGGTGGGCGCGGTCGAGATTTGCGATCCAAAGCTGGCCATCGACAGGCTTTTGATCACAATCGTCGTATTTTCAGTCTGGCCGCCTGCTGCTGTTACGCTGGGTCCGACATCCATTTCTTTGGCCACCACTGGCGAGCAAAGCGCACAGACCAGCCATCCGTCTACACACACAGTGACAGCCTGAACCTGCGCTTTCATGCTTCTGTGGCGCTGAGTGATGACCAAATTCATCTTCTTCGGCTCATGGCCCGGCTTTATCCTTGGTGAGGCGTGCCTTGCCCAGTGTCGAGGTATTGCTTGAGGCTGCCCAGAAAAAACATGTCCCAGCCCGCCTCACAAACATCATAGCATAACAGTTCGGGCGTGAGACCTTGGTGCCGCAGCTCAACTCTGGAGCCTTTTCCCTGTTCGGTGATTTTCCAAAGCACCTTGGTGTTGAGCCACTCGGTTTCGATTTCCTTTGGTTGGCCTTCATGAATGTGCAGAGCATCCACGCAGGTCCACTCGACGCGTGTCGGTTGCTGCGTGCTGGTCAACTCGAACGTCCAGTAAGACACGCCGGGTGGGAAGGTAAATTTCGCGCGATCCCCGATGTTGGTTAGAGGTTGATCGGGGCGGGTCCACCAGTGTGCGACCCCCTCAGTGACCGCCTTGAACGCGGCAGAAGGGTGTGCTTGGACGTCTATGGATTTTGCGTAACTGTGTGCTGTCATCTGGATTGTCCTTAAGCGGCTTCGGCCCAGTGGGGCGGAAAGGTTTCGGCGACTTTCGGAAGGGCTTCGATCCGTTGCACCCAATCTGCGATTTCGCCTGATACGGTCGCAAGGTCCGGTAAGCCGAGGGCTCGCATGATCTCAGGTTTCGTCTCCATGGCACGTTGGATCAGACGCACATGCGGGAATGCGACGGCGTCTGCTGCACCTGGGCGTGCACCTGACAGGAAAGGTGCATCGACCAGGATGCCGGTCAGGTGCGCAAGTTCGTCTTGAAGTCTTTCACTGGCGACTTTCAGCTCGTCTGTGGCTTCGCCGATACCTTGGAAGAAAATCGGGGAAAGAATACCGCTTGTGGTGTCGGGCAAGTAGTCAAAGATTTCCATGGTGCGCTGCCAGATGAGGCCTGCGTCTTGCGGGGAGTCCCCGAACAGGGGCGCGGCCGGATATTCTCGGTCCAGCCAGGCCAGGATAGCAACCGATTGGCTGAGGGTCGTGTCGCCGTTTTTCACGGTCGGAACCGTGCCGCGTGGATTGATGGCGAGATAGGCATCGGATTTGTGTTCCTTCTGTGCGGCGGACAGCAGGTTGACGTTGTAGTCGAGGCCTTTGAAGGCCATTCCAAGGGCCGCGCGCCAGGGACTGGGGGCGCCGCTTACGGTCCAAATTTCCAGGGACATGATCGCTTCCTCTGTCGGTGGGTGTTTGCAGAGACATATCCAGGGCGGTATGATCTGAAAAGTAGGCAGAATTTTTTGCTATACTATCAAAAATGATACTATTGAGGAAAATGAGATGTCTGAGGCTCTTGCTGATCCGGCTCAAACGCGTGTCGCAGGCGAAGGCGCGTGCCCAGCACCACGGGCCATTGGGATGATTGGCGGCAAATGGAAGCTGCTTATTCTGCAGATTCTGATCTTTCAGGGCACCAAGCGGTTTGGCGAATTGCGCAGGTCTATCGATGGGATCACCCAGACTATGCTGACCAACCAGTTGCGCGCGCTAGAAACCGACGGGCTAGTCACCCGAAAGATTTATGCCGAGGTGCCGCCAAGGGTTGAATACTCAGCCAGCGCGGATGGAATGGCGCTGGCCCCGGTCTTCACATCGATGCACGACTGGTGGGTCAATCGATCAGCTGGATCGTAGCGCCCGATCAACGCGCTCGATCTCGGCCTCGTACCACGCGATGGTCCCGGCAGGATCGTTGGAATAGCTTTCTGCAAAAGAGGCGGGCGCCTCGGTTACCTCGTCGTGCTGCGTTGCCCAAACCATCATCGAGACCAAGGCAGGAAGAAAGTCCTTGGATTTCTTCGTCGGAAAGTAGCAAACGCTGCTGGCTTTGCGTGGGTCGGGTTCGCGGGTCAACATGCCCATCGTCTCAAGCTTGGCAAGACGGTTCGCCAGAATATTGGTAGAGATGCCCTCGGGCGAGGCGAGGAACTCGCGATAAGTGCGTTTGCCGTGCAGTAGAACATCTCTCAGCAACAGAAAGCACCATTTGTCGCCCACAATACCAGCGGCATAGCGAGTGGGGCATCCATTCCAGTCAGGTTTTTTGCCCGAATTCATGACGCAGATATAGAGGACTGCAAGGCACTTGCAATATGCAAGCAACCAAAGTATCAAATTGCTTGCAAATTGCAAGTGGAGAGACAAATGCCTACACCCTTCGTTTGGTACGACAACATGACACTCAATCCGCAAGAGACGACAGAGTTCCTGCAATCAATGTTTGGATGGCTGCCCAAGGACATTGGTACGATGACTTTTTTGACCGAGACAGGCGGCGACATGCCTTTCGCCGCAAGCTGTGACGAGATGAAAGGGATCACCGGCTGGGTGCCCTATATCGAGGTTGACGACTTGGATGCCGCGACGGACCGTGCGCGCAAAAACGGTGCAAGTGTGGTCGTGGAAAAAGTTAAGGGTCCGGCGGGGGATGCCAGTTTCATCCGTGATCCAGGCGGTAGTCCAATGGCGCTCTGGAAGCGCAGCCAGGGGTGATGAGGTTCGTCATGCTGAAAAAACAAATCTTGGCTGCTGTGGCCTATCCGCTGATTGTTTTCCCCCTCGCAATTGTTTGGCATCTGCTCCTGTTCAAAGACAGGTACATGAGTTTTGGATATTTCGACGGCGAGCCGAACATCGCAGTTGGTTTAGCATCGATGGTTGTACAAGGCGCGGTGTTGGCTGCAATTTACCCTATGTTCCAGCTGGGTAGCGAAGGCTTTGCACGGGCGATTAAGTTCGCAGGGCTGTTGGGACTGTTCTTTTGGACAAGCCATGTGCTGGCGCTGGTGGCAAAGCAGAATGTGCAGCATGCGGGCACATATATCCTGATGGAAACGATTTATTTAGGGTTGCAGTTTGGCCTCTTCGCACTTGCTTTAGGTGTTATCTTTCACGGGGCAGGACGAGCATCAATCGCGCCCACCTAAAGCACTGATGCGTTACGCTATTTTCAAGTGTTTCGGCATGCACAACAGTATAGTTGCGCGGCGAAGCGGTGCCATCGAACAAACGCTTTCCGGCGCCGACGACAACCGGAAACGTCCAAATCCGAAACGCGTCAATTGGATCGTGAGCTTGCAGCGTTTGGATCAATGCAGAGCTGCCATGGATCTGTAGAGGGGGTCCGTCTTGGTCCTTCAACTCTTGCACAGCAACCACAATGTCGCCGTCCAACGCATGCGAATTTTCCCAGCTCAGGGGTAGAATGTGCGACATTACCACACACTTTAGCGCCGAATTTAACCGACCGCCAAGATCAGAACGCGGCGCATTTGGCCAATATCCGGCAAAGATGTCGTAGGCCTTGCGACCAAAGAATATGTCGTAAGGTTTCGACATGGCGACGTACTCAAAGTGCGGCATCACATCGTCCTAGTAGGGGGCCGTCCAACTGCCTTGCGTGAAGCCGCCCGAGGGGTCTTCCTCGGGCATACTTGGCGACTGCATCACCCCATCCAGTGTTGCAGAGGACAGGACCGCAAGTTCGCGCACCTTACGGCCGGTCGTCTGCAAACGAATGAGCGGGTGCAGTCATTCAACAGTTTGGGGACTGTGCTGCTGCGGGGAAGGTCCGGTCTGACGGGCCGCAGTGCAGCATCCAAACTCTTCAGCGGACGACGGCTTTGGGCCGCCGAGCTGCCTTGGTTCATGGCAGTAAGCCTTTCAAGCTCAGGCTGTCTTTACCAAGATCAACGGACGCTATCGCGGACCAATCGCCCGACCTCCACACGCCAGTGATACGATCAAAAATGGCGCACGGTATCGACCTGTTTTGAAGCAGCGCGACCCGATCCAGTGCGACGCGTTTCGACGGTGCATCCCACGCACGGTACATCGCCGCCGCGGAATCCACAAAAGAACCGTCCGCAAGTGGCTTTCGGCAGATCGAGACCGGCACGTGCAAAGCAGACAAGGCGCCGGCACGAAACAGCATGTTGGGAATGGCAAAGAACGACGGTGGAAGCGACCTTTTCAATTCACTCTCCATTTGAAACCCGTTTTGGGCGGCGGGTGGTAGTCTGGGAACCAAGTGCACCTGCCCGTTCACCATTTCGAACCGCTGTTTGCCTGGCACAAAATCCCACCAGCTCAGAAAGCTCTCCGTATCAAAAAACGCCGGCAAATCCTGCCCGCTCAGAGGGAAGTCGTTCCAGCCCGTTCGGCGCGCAACCGGGAAGCGTTGGCACAAATCGATGATGGCAATCTGATGCGCACCAATGGCAACGGTGCGGTCGGTCATTTGGTATCGAAACCCATCTCCGAGACCGCGCGCCACAAGGGCGACTCTCGCGTCAGACCGCAGGTGAATGATCTGCCCTGCCCCAGCCTCTTCACGGGCTGCCATCACGTCTTGAGACAGCGCAGGTCCGGGGTCATCCGGAGGGACAAGGTAAATGAGCGTCCGCGTCCCTTGCTCATCGACAACCTCGGCGCGGGATTTAAACCGGCTTCCATCCTGTCCTCCGACGATTGGGCGATCAGAAATCGTGAGATTTGTCTCAGACAACGGAAGAGAATGTTCGACCATGACAACGCCCTTTCGCCGCGATTATGCGGCAAACACGCCTCTGGCGCACGAGAATACCCTTGGTCGAACAGCCACACTCCTGGAGGCGGCTTGGCTGGCAGCAAGTGGAAGACAAAAACGACGATTTGAGGAAAAACTCAAACCTATGTGTCCCAAAACACAAAACTATCTGTCATCGCACAGGGTCTGTGGAACGTCACAGATCTTTGACTCAATTGGTCGCGAAAACCTCAAAAAGTCAACCATCCACGTCGTTCAATTCTGACCCAAACGTCAAGCATTTCTGACCCAGACCGCAAAGGGGCCGTTCATGAAGGCCGCGGCTAAGGTCAGTAAGAGCCCACTTTACCAAATGCTGCAATTACACGAACGTCAGCTAAGGGCTGAAGTTGAACTCAAGGCGCTCCACGGCTAACGGCGGATATGAGATCGAAAATAGCGGATCTTTCAAAGAGCGTGAATTTCTGCTCTTGGGGGCCTTAGTGAAGACGTGCGCGGCCAGTCAACCAGAACTCAAAATTTGGAAGAATTCTTCCACCCTCCAAAACAACAGAAGGATTGTGTTTGCAGTCATCGGTTGGTTCAAGAACGCGTCGAGGGAGAGACCATTTTATCCAGTTTGAAGGATGATAGGGGTTTGGTTTACCTTGCTCATCGCCAAAGCGGTGTATTTCCAAGTAGTGTTTGAACTTACGAGTAGGAAATCCTTCGCTAGCAGCACGCATTGCTATGGTTGCAAACGCGTCGAAAAGAACCTGATCCACTGTGCCAAAGCTGCTTTCGGGTTTCCCATCTTTCCAATAGCTTTGGTACGCTGCTGCCGAATAGCTGTGCAAAATCTCGAATGCAGAGCCCCAATCACACAATGGGTGACGCACAATTGCCGCTGCAATCGAACCATCTTCTTCGCATTCACCATGAGCGAGTTCATGCAAGTCGTCAGACGACAATGCCGATAGGACCTCGGAGATTTTTTCTCTGGGACAATGACATGTGGCGAGGGACGCAGTTTCAAACCATACCCTGCGCAAGTGAAGTCGTTCTTGATCTGAGATACTCATTAGGCATGACCACGTATGGCGAATAATTTCCACATCGATCGTAACCAGGTCATTGTGACACCTTTTGGTTAAAAGTGAGACCTAACCAAGAACTCATCCTCCGTCTGTTGCTTGCTTTAGAAAGCGGAAACCTGTTTCCGCCCAAATTGGTAATGACTAAGCAAGCTGCCGATGGAACAAGAACAAAGATTGTCGGTGTTGTTCGCACCCTACCCCCTCCGAAAGTGCGACGGTCTATGGCAGCGACGTTCCGAAGCAGCTGCGGATGCTTCAAGCGCCGAACCAACCTGATGAGCCCGAAGTGACCGATGCTGCGAAATGCGTAAATCTCAGATGTTGCATGGCATGAAAACTTCGACCTGGGCTGTTGCCAGTTTTCCAGCCCGTTCCATCTTTTTGCCAGAAACGAACACTAAGATTCTACTCTACATAGAGTGAGAGGGTGGGTCATGCGGACAGTGTTGAACAAACTGGTTGGCAAAATCAGAGAGCGTCGCGGCAAACGCCGTTCCGATGCTCCGAACGGGCCTGGCGGCACAGAAATGTTGCAAGCAATCCTCGACACGAACGTCGACGCGCTAGCGGTTCATGACGCAGCTCGGACAGACACAGGTCCTTCGGTGATCCTCAAACCGATTGTCCGACCTGGACCGACCGAAGCTGGCTGGTTCGGCGGAAAACCCATGCTTCCTACGGATGTCGCCTGGCCCGAGATTGATGGTGTTCCACTCAACTTTCTCGCACAGATTGACCTAACAAAAGTACCAACCAACATCTGGTCTGGCCTCGGCCCACGTAACGGACATCTGGTGTTCTTCAATCACCCACGTGGATGCGGAGGCAAAGTTCTGCACGTAAGTGGAAACCTGAGCCTGCGCTCGGCTGATGTGCCGATACCGCACCATCGCTTGAACCACGACGACAGTGGCCCCACCCCGCGCTTTCCGTACTTTAACAGGTTTGCAGTGTCGGCGATCGAAAATGAAGGACAGTTGCCCGCGCAGACGCTCTCGACCCGACTGAGGCGAGACAAGGAACTGCTGGATTTCGGCAAACCAGAGCACCGTCCTTTCGACACGGCCAGCCTCGGATTTCTCATTGAGCGTATATCGGCGGATATTGATATGCGGCTCGCTCAATGTGACCACCAGATCAAGGGAGGTCTGCAGGAGAAGGCGATGACCACGGTCCTTTCCATTCAGGATGAAGCGATCAAGACCCGTAAGGCCTTTGACGCGGCGGCGCATGCCGTTCAAACACAATCCTTCGATCTGGACCGAGTTTCCTGCTTCATCGAAGACATATCGGCTTTGTCCTTGACCGGCCTTAATGTGACCCACGGCGCCGGTGGCAAGGTCGTCGACATCGAGCCCGCAGCCGTGATGTTGGTGGATCCGGAGAAATCCGACTGTGCTAATATGTATTTGTTCATGTTGGACGAACATCTTTTCCAATGTTTTGTCGAGGACAGGGATGCCTTGGCACCTCCTCAGCGTGATCGCATAGAGCGAAAATGCGTCGATATGGCGGATACGGAACTCGGAGGCATGTCTCATGCTCCGCACGGCTTCATCTATACGCCTCATGGACGCGGCTCACCCAATGAAGTGCTTCTGGAGCTACCCAGCAGCAGACTGAATGGTTGGGTGTGGGGCGACGCCTACACGCTGGTCTTCCTGATCAACAGGAGGGCTTTGAAACGTGGTAAGTTCGACAAAATGGAATTGGATATCACCAACTGATCCATCGAAGGCTCATTAGTGCCCATTCGTTCCTGAAAACAGAATGGCCGGTTCGTCCCGTACACCGGACCTCCACCATCGACCCGGCCAATGACGGCAGTACGGGACAAAGTGAACGTTCGCCGCAATTGCGCCGAGGTCCGCTTTCGTTTCTCTGGCCTTAGTGATAGCTTCCCAATAACAGATGGTGGAGCACGAAAATGGGTATGTTGATTGACGGAAATTGGGATGATGCTGCCGATCGGTCGATGGTGTCTGGCAAGTATCGACGCGAGCTGAGCGCACTCCCAACGTCAATTGATGCGAATTTTCTACGAGACGCCGGCAATGCGAAAGGCCGGTTTTTCCTCGTTGCTTCCGCAAGTTGCCCTTGGTCGCACGGCGCGGTCATCGCACTCGTTCTTGCTGGTCTGAAAGACACTATTGGAATTCAGTGGGCAGGGGGAGCACGTCGTGAAGGGTATGGCCTATTGCAGGGCGGACTACTCTCGAACCGTTCAGATTTTGAACATGTTCATCAGTTTTATACGTCAACAGTTGCTGACTACACGGGCCGCTCAACAGTACCGATCTTGTGGGATGCCGCAGATAGCAGAATTATTTCCAATTCCTCTGCTGACATTATGTCGGCATTTGATGGGATCAGCCAAAGGATCGACCTTCGACCAACTGCTTTGGGAAACGAAGTCGACGATTTAACACACTACATTTTCGACGGGCTGTCGAACGCTGTCTATCGTGCAGGGAAGTCCCAACGACAGGACGAATATGACGAAGCCGTCGATACTGTGTTTGGCACACTTGATACCCTGGAAGACAGGTTGGAAGGTCAAACCTTCCTATTCGGAGGGGATCTAACCATGGCCGACATAAGGCTGTTTGCCACTCTCGTGCGATTTGACACAGTCTATGCGACGCATTTCCGCTGCACGCGTAAAAGACTGGTAGATTATCCGCTACTATGGCGGTTCACGCGCCGCATATTTCAGATGCCTGGCATTCGACAAACGGTTGACTTCGACGAGATTAGATATGGTTACTACGTCAACGATGGCGACCACAATCCAAACGGCATCATAGGTCAACAACCAGAGATTAACTGGGAAAGCCAAGAAGGTCTGTCTGAATAGCGGCCATTCGTTCACCATGCAGCATCATGCACTTTGGGCTCTAACCAGACATTCTCTGCAATCCGCATGAATGACCGCTCTGGCGGCGCGTTCAAAACGCTGATTTCTAATGGTTTGAGATTAAACGATTTTTCTGGCTGATTTCCCAGACCCAATGCTATGTGTCCAAAAACTCTAAATGGCTGCGTCCAGAAAAATTCGAAACGATAAATCAATGACTTAGCAATCGCACAGACTTTAAACTGTGTGTCCTTCCACAACCCTGTTGAACGTCAGAAGACTTTGACCTTTGCGTCATAAACTGACCCAATTCCTGTCCAGACCCGTTTGGGTTGTTTCGTTTGATCCCGTTTCCCATCCGGAAAATCGGGGGCGATTTGGAGGTCAGACGGCGAAGCCGCCTGCTCCTGCAAATCTGCCACGTGGCGAACGCGGAGGGGGGCGAGACAGGACAAATCGACAAGGTTGGTGCGGCCCGCAGCGCAGCGAGGACACGGCCTTGTCTATTTGTCTTGTCCGAGGGGGGAGGCTGCGCCTCCACCCTGACGGCGGAGGGCGTTTGGCTTGTCCAAATCCCCGGAGCCAAAGCAAAGGGGGGGGCCAGCGTCAGCCGGGTCTCAATGTCTTTTATTGATGGTCAGCGGTTATTGGGGAGACACGCGGCGAAATCGGGCAGCGAGCCCATACCGACTGATGCTGTGATTGGCATGAATGCACGCTCTGGAACGTTTCTCAGACGCCAGTGAGTTTTCCCAGCGCGCAAATACAATGCGGTTCGCAATCATCTCAACGCACTACACAGCGAACAGCGTTACCTTTACTTCGCCGTCGAATCATGACAAGCTTGCTTTACATTTTGAAAAGGACACCAACCATGCCCCTTTCTGGACGAACCCAAGCCGCAGCGCTGTTTGTCATCTTTTTTGGTACTTCCGGTTTTCTATTGTTCGACCCTCCCTTCATCGCCCAGGTCGTCTTCTTGTTTTTTTGTCTCGCATGGTCAGCTTGGTGTTTTGCCTCGGTCTTCCAAGGGTCAGATGAAGTAGAAGCAGCGAGTGCGCGATACGCACTGGCATTTGCAAGCGCTATTGGGGTGCCAGTTTCAATTGCATGCGTCATCATGATGAGCGCAGCACCTGCCGTGCAAAACAAGATTACCCGCATAGCAACTTCAGCAGGGCAGGATCTAAGTCCGGCCGCCACCGGGTTCGGGTTTGGTGTGGCCTTCACCACGATAATTTTGTGCGTCTCCTTCTGCGTTGGTTTGACAGTCTGGTGGGCATCAAAACGATGAAGAACAGAATTCGAGTGCTGCGGGCTGAGCTCAGGTGGACCCAGGCTGACCTCGCGAAAGAACTGGGCGTTTCTAGAAATTCAGTCAATGCGATCGAAAACGGAAAATATGATCCCTCCCTGCCTTTGGCCTTTCGTATCGCGCGGCTCTTTAAAAGGAAGATCGAAGATGTTTTTGAAGAAGAGGGCTGACAGTCCAAACGGGATGTCGCGCTCGAACGCATCCCTTGTCCATTGATCGGTCAACAGGACTGTAGATCCAATGTCCGATTTGGGCTGCCGGGGGACCTTGGGACGAGGTGCGGCGGATGTCCGTAGCGAGCCCATTCTACCAAATGCTGCGCCATAAACGAACGGCTGCTTATGAGTGTCAACCACGTTGCGCTATTGAACTGCTCATAGAACGCAGCGAGCAGTTTTTGTTCATAAATTCGCAGTAAGTCTTGCTAAACTATTGCGCGGAGTGTCCATGCAGCAAAACTTTAGTGACTTCCTAAGGCATGGCGGCACTGGCCAATACGTCCTTTCGCACCGGCACGGGAGAATTCTAGGCCAAAAACTTGGGCTTTCTCTCAAATCGGCTTTCCCGAACCACTCCACTCTACGGGCCGATTTTGGCGACCGCCTTGACCAAGTGACGGCCGAAAACACCCGAATGCTTCTGAACGCTTTGACGCCCCCAGATACCGTGCCGCTCGTTTCTGAAGCTGATCTAAGAGATGTGTCAGACGCCAAAGAAGAAGCGTTAAGCGCATGGGAGTCGCGACTTGATAGCATATTCAATGAGTACCAAGACGACCCTCAACGACTGAGACCTCTGCGCACGGCAATGGAAGAACGCTTGCTGCGAGCGTTTGCTGGTCTGATCAACCAGCTTCGACAAGAAGACCTTGGTATTGAGAGTTATGTTTGGCGCTCGCAGGATGACGCCAAAGTGCGGGATAGCCATGCAGATTACGACGACCAAGTGTTTCGCTGGGATGATCCCCCGGCGGGCGGGCATCCGGGCGAAGCTCATAACTGCCGGTGCTACGCGGAACCCATTGTGCCAACCCCTCAAGACAACGTAATTCTAGCTGACTTTGACGGCAGAGTTCCGCCACAAGATTTGTTGGAACATGAAGTTCGTGGAGGGCATACTATTGCTCAACACGTAGGAAAGAGCGATGATTTCCTGCTGAGTTCTGTCACGACCCCTCGCGTTCGATCACCATTTCTTAGCCTTTATCGCTATCGTCACGGATCATTTCCGTCCCTTGAGGCTGCACGCAAGTTGACAAATTCCAACCTTGCTAACAATGCTGCTGTTGTCGAAGACGTCGTAAGCGGAAGGAGAAAAAGGGCATTCTTGAAAAGTGATTTTTCTTCACCGACGGGAACGGAGGCGTTCCGAATGACCCGACGACGCTCATCACCCGTAATTCTTCGGCAGACGTTTGGGGTTGGAACGGTGATTGAGCATGCCCCAGACATGCCCGATGGCTTTATCATCATCACATCGTATCCAAGGAGGGACTGATATGAAGCCACCACAGTCTTTTTATGACTTTACTCTACAGCTTCACCAGGACCTAGACCTTGTCTATCCCGGATGGGATTCAGACACGCCGGGTGCGCGCTATGAAATTTATGAAGATTTTCGGCAAGGATACGGTGATCAGGCAGTCCGGGAACTGGCCAAGTATGGCAAAAGTCTCTTAGCTGACGACAAAACGGACCTGGGCACGCTTTGGTTCAATGAATCCAGGGCTGATTGGGTTATTCCAGACAAGGGCGTCCGTTTTCTGCTCGAGGATTTTTTGGGCTGGGCAGCTTCGCTTTCTTAGGCCGTTTCTGAACGAAGGAACTCACAAAGCAGACCTTAGCGCAAGCGCAGCGAAAAGCAGCTTCGTCCCGCGTCGTCGACGTTCAAGGCAACACGACCCAGACCATGACAAGATATGTCCACTGGTGCAGCGCTTGATCCAGCCCGAAGGCGCGCCAGAAACCGCCCTGGTCGGGGCCATGGCCTGTATGTTCAGACCAGCGCCCCTTGCCCCAGTCTATGTGGAAATGCACAGCCCATTCGACCAGCGCCACTATCAGTGCCAAGGCCACTGGCACACCAACCAGCACCATGGCGACCAGCGACCCCACCCCGTGCAGCCCAGCATGTTGCAGCCGCCCCACATGCAGGTAGCGCCCACGGTTCGCCAGCATCCTTGGCGTTTGCATGTAGAAGTCGGCAAACAGGTGCTTTGCCTGCAGCAGAAACAGCAGAACCAAAGCAAAGGTAACTGGGTCGGTCAAAGTGTGCCTTTCGCGTTTCCTCTGCCTTTACCCTAGGCTGCGATGTGTTTTGTCGCAATCCATGCCGTACCGTATGCTGACGCGCCATTGATTTCCCGTGATCGCCGTTGTTAGGCTGATGGTGGGCGCAATTCCCGCCCCTTCACGACGTGGACAAGCATCATAGAACGCTCCCTCTTTGGATTTATCTGGACCTACTCGAAACGCGATCAGCTGATCCTGTTGGTGGTGACGCTGATGCTGTTTCCGCTGCTCTACCTGACGCTGGAGCTGCCCAAGCAGATCATCAATGACGCTATTGGGTCAGGATCCCCGACTGTCTCTGCCTATGGGTACGAGTTTGATCAGATCACTTATCTGATGATGCTGTGTGGCGGGTTCCTCGTGGCCGTTTTGTGCCATGGCCTGCTCAAGATGCGGATCAACACGATGAAAGGCGTGCTGGCCGAACGCCTGTTGCGCCGCTTTCGCTATACCTTGATTGCCCGCATCCTGCGCTTTCCGCAGCCCTATTTCGAGCGCACCAGCCAAGGTGAGCTGGTCAGCATGGTCACTGCCGAAAGCGAGCCGATGGGCGGGCTGATGGGCGACGCCATTGCCCAGCCTGTGCTGCAGGCCGGGCAGATGCTGACGATCCTTGGCTTTCTGTTCTTTCAGTCCGTCGCCTTCGGCTTGGCCGCCATTGCCCTGATCCCGTTGCAGGCGTGGCTGATCCCCAAGCTGCAACGCCAGATCAACCTGCTGAACAAGAAGCGTGTCATTCAGGTCCGTGCCCTCGCTGCCGAGATCGGAGAAGGAGCGGCAGGTGCGGGCACCCTGCGCGTCAATGGCGGCTGGCGTTTTCGGATGGCGATGATTGGAGACAGGCTGGGCAACCTTTTTGCCATCCGGTTCGAGATCTACCAGAAGAAATTCTTTATGAAGTTCCTCAACAACTTCATCACACAACTGACGCCGTTTTTTTTCTTTTCCGTTGGTGGCTATCTGGTAATCCGGGGCGACGTGACCATCGGGGCCTTGGTTGCAGCTTTGGCGGCCTACAAGGATCTTTCGAGCCCGTGGAAGGAGTTGCTGGCCTATTACAACCAGGTGGCCGACATGTCCCTGCGCTGGGATACCATCACCGAACGCTTTGCCCCCGCGGGCATGATTGAGGACGATCTGTTCTATGGTCTTGCACCCGAAACGCCACGCCTGACCGGAGACATCGTTCTGGATCATGTCACAGTCAGTGATGGTGATGGAAACGCGGTGCTGGAAGACATTTCGCTGACTGTCCCCGCGGGGACAAGCCTTGCCATCGCTGCCCCCAATGACGAGGATCGTCGCGCCCTGGCCGAGGTGCTGACGCGGGAAACTCTGCCGACAAGTGGCACGGTTACTGTATCTGGCCACGACATCCGCTCGCTTCACCAGACGGCGATTGCCAGGCGCATCGGCCATGCCAATTCGCGCCCCATCATGTTCCAGGGCAGCTACGGCCAGAACGTGATGATGCCCATGCGCCTTGCCCCGACCGTCGCAAGTGAAGAGACGGATTTCAAGCGCGAGGCGATCCGGGCCGGCAACACCCCGGACATGGTGGATGGCAAATGGCTGGACCCGACCATTGCAGGCGTTCCGGACAAGAACGCGCTGCGGACATGGTGGTACACATTGATTGACGGCAGCGGGTCGGGTGATGCGCTGACGCGTCGAACCATGGACCAGACCTTTGACGATAAGGAACACCCTCAACTTGCCAAAGCCCTGATCGACCTGCGCCCCAAAGTGGCGACTGCCGTCGCCGAGGCTGGGTTGGCTCGCTATGTTCACCCGTTTGATCCCGATAAATACAATCCGGCCCTGCCCGTTGCCGAGAACACTCTTTTTGCCACACCGCGCGAGGTCATTGGCCCGGAACTGATCGAAGCCGAGATCGAGTTCCTGCGCTTGTTACACGACCTGTCGCTGGCCTCGAACCTTGAGCAAATGGCGCGCAACATCCTCGAGATGCTGCGTCAGACCTTTGGTCCAAACGGTACGGATCACCCGTTGTTTCGCAAGCTGGGGCTCGAGGTCGAGATTTACGAGACCGCGCTTGAGCTGGTGGACCGCAAGCCTGCCGGGTCCGACATCACCGATAAGGAACTGGCCCTGCTTTTGAGCGTGCCCAGCAACATCACGGCCGAACAGGTCGCCGCCGCCTTTCCCGAGGATGTGCGCGAGCAAGTGCTAAAGATGCGGGCCGAGCATGGTGCGGAACTGCGTCGGCAGATGAAAAACATCTTTGTTCCCATCCAGCCGGATGCCCATGTGCATGGCTTGTCAGTTCTGGAAAACGCGCTTTATGGCAAGGTGTCCGACAGTGCTGGCGCACGAGCCGATGATCTGCGCCGCATCGTCGTTGAAGCACTGACCGAGGCGGGCGCCAATCAACTGGTGTTGGAATTGGTCTTTGACGTGCCAATCGCCTTGGGAGGCGCCAACTTGCCCGCCCTGTTTGCTGAACCCTTGTCGATCAGCCGCGCCACGATCAAGCGACCCGACATCCTGATTTTGGATGAACCGATGGCCAGCTATGGAGAGGAAACGCGCGCCGCGCTGTTCCGCAACCTGCGCGCCTTGTTGCCCGACACCGCCCTGATCGTGTTGGGCACGTCTTTCGAAGACGACGATGCCTTCGACGCGCATGTCGAGATTGTCCAAGGTCGGTTGCAGGGCACAGAAGGAGAGCGGATCGAAGCGGGTACGGATGCCAGCGCGGACCTGGCACGCAAGGTTGATGCGTTGCGCCAAGCGCCCATGTTCTCGGGTCTAAAGCGCAAGCAGTTGCGCCTGTTGGCGTTCGGGGCGCGTTGGTATACGGCGCATCCCGGTGAATATGTGTTCCACAGGAATGACGACCCAACCGATGGCGCATACATGGTCATCGACGGAGAGGCTGATCTGCTATTGCCGCAGGACGGGGCCGATGACGCGCTGATTGCAACAGTCGGTTCCGGTGCCCTTGTGGGTGAGTTGGGCTTGATCCGCAGCGAACCCCGCGCATTGGATATGCGCGCCAAGAGCGAGTTGACCTGCTTGCGCATTGGCGAAGAGGAATTCATGGCGGTGGTTGAAAACGATGCCGCCACGGCCTTTCGCCTGCTGCAAGTCGTCGCCGGTTACGTCAAAACCTGACGCCCGTCGCCACAATTCCAGTCAAGACGCTGGAACCTTGGCCCCAGATTTGGCATGCACGTAGCATAAGGCCGCGTGCTGCGCGCGGCGGAGTACTGCAATGTATCGGAATACCTGCCGGTTTTTGGCGGTCTGCGGGGTCAGCGTTGGCCTATCGGCCCCTTCTTGGGCCCTAGACGTGGTTGTACGCGCGCCTGATGCGCTGACCGAAGACTTGCGCGCGGCATCTCTGACTGCCGGGTTGCAGGACGAAGAGGGCACCGTTCGGTCTATCGATGTGATCAGCGCCGCGCAGGCCGACTATACCCGGCTGATCGCCCTTCTCTATGACCGGGGGTATTTCGGCCCCACCATTTCAATCACCGTGGATGGGCAAGAGGCAGCAGGATTATCGCCCATATCGGCCCCGCAAAGCGTTGGCACCGTCATCTTGACCGTGGATCCCGGCAAGGTGTTCAGCTTTGGCACGGTTACCGTGCGACCATTGGCCCCCGGCAGCACCCCGTCCCCGCAAGTGCAAACTGGAGAGACGGCAAGCGTGTCCGCTCTACGGGATGCAACCAGTGCAGGCATTGAAGGGTGGCGGCACGAAGGTCACGCCAAGGCATCGGTCAGCGGTCAACAGATCACGGCGAACCACCCGGCAGGCCAACTGAATGCAGATGTCCGGCTGGACCCTGGCCCGCGACTTCGTCTGGGACGGTTGGGTCTGGAGGGTGACAGCGCTGTGCGTGAAAAGCGTATCCGCGAGATTGCCGGCTGGCCCAGCGGCGAGGTGTTTGACCCTGACACGCTGGACAAGGTTGAAACCCGACTGCGGCGAACCGGCACCTTTGCGTCGGCCACCCTGACCGAAGCGGAGACCGCCAATGCCGATGGCACGCTGGATGTGACCGCGCAGATCGCCGACCGATTGCCCCGCCGCTATAGCTTTGGCGCGGAATATGGCACCACCGATGGCGTCAGCGTCAGTGCGCTTTGGCTGCATCGCAACATCTTTGGCGGGGCTGAACGCCTGCAAATCGACGGTGAAATCAGTGGCGTCGGTGGCGACACCGACGGTGTCGACTTTCGCTTGGGCGCACAACTGTCCCGCCCTGCCACTTGGCGCACCGACCTTGAAGCTCAATTGCTGGCGGAGATTGAACAGCGCGACGACCCAAACCTGTTTTCCCGAACTGCGCGGTTGGAGTTCAGTACCACCTATTTTGCGAGCGAGGACCGCGAATACGACTACGGTCTTGGGTTAAGAAAGGCCGAAACGCGTGATGATCTGGGCGAGCGCGACTACACGATCCTCACATTGCCCTTCAGGGCCAAGTTCGACCGGCGTGATAATCCGTTGAACCCGACGCGCGGCTACTATGCAGAGGCCTTGGTGCAGCCTTTCGTGAACATCGAAGGTACCAGCGAGGGCGTGCTGTCCACCATCGACGTGCGCACCTATCGCAAGCTGGGTGACCGGGTTGTTTTCGCCGTGCGTGGGCTGTTGGGGTCAGTGGCCGGTCCCTCCATCGAAGAAGCGCCTGCCGACTTCCTGTTCTTTTCCGGCGGCAGCGGGACGGTGCGCGGTCAGGACTACCAATCCCTTGGCGTGGAGCTGAGCCCGGGCGTAACCATCGGGGGCCGTGCCTTTGCCGGGATATCGGGGGAAGTGCGCGTCAAGACGGGCGACAAGTTTTCGGTCGTGGGGTTCTATGACGCAGGCTATGTCGGACCCGAGAGCTTTATCGACGGGTCAGGCGAATGGCACACCGGGTTTGGCGCTGGCATCCGCTATGACACCGGGATCGGTCCCATTCGGCTGGATGTGGCTGTCCCCGGTTCAGGGCCGGGCGACAGCTCCGGGGTAGAGCTTTACATCGGTATTGGGCAGGCCTTCTGATGCGGTATTTGGCGATTTTTCTAGTCCTGATCTGGCCCGCCGCGGCGCTGGCGCAGGACAACGATGAAGATCGCGGATTCCTGGTTGGGCTACTGGAAAGCAGCCTGGGCGGTGAAGGGCGCATCGTGCGCATTGACGGGTTTGCGGGGGCGCTGAGCAGCCGCGCCACGATCGAGCGCATCACGATTGCCGACGATCAGGGCATCTGGCTGACGATGGAAGACGTGGCGATGCAGTGGAACCGCCGCGCATTGTTCCGTGCTGCCATCGACATTCAGGAGTTGCGCGCAGGCCGCATCGAGCTGCCGCGCCTGCCCGGTGCCGCCTCAGGCGGCGACCTGCCAGCGCCCGAGGCAACCCCCTTTGCCCTGCCCGACCTGCCCGCATCGATCAGCATCGCACAGCTTGATCTGGCCGAGGTTGTGTTGGGTGCCCCGGTGCTTGGGGACCCTGCCACGTTTTCCATAACCGGAACCGCGACATTGGCTGGTGGAGCAGGCAACACAAGCATCACTGCGACACGCACCGATGTGGCACTTGATGTGTTCGAAGTTACCGCGGCCTATGCCAACAACACCCGCGACCTGTTCCTTGATCTGCAACTGCGCGAGGGCGCGGGTGGGCTGGTTTCCGGCGTGTTGAACATCCCCGACCGCCCCAGCGTTGATCTGACTGTGTCGGGCGCGGGGGTGTTGAGCGATTTTGGCGCAACGCTGGATTTGCGCACCGACGACACGCAGCGCCTGACCGGCACGCTGGCGCTGCAGAGCGAAGCGGACGGGCCGATGACCTTTGATGCCGCGCTGGATGGCGATGTGTCGGCCCTATTCCTGCAGGAATACCGCGCCTTCTTCGGGACGGATGTGGCGCTGACCGCGCGCGGCAGCAGCGATGCGGATGGTGCGTTGTCACTGGAGGCGTTTTCCCTGGACACCCGCGCCTTGCAATTGGCGGGCCGCGCAGAGTTGAACAGCGATGCGTGGCCGACCGTGCTGGACATCGAAGGCACGCTTGCGGACCCGGATGGGGAGCCATTGCGCCTGCCTGGCGACACGCTCCTAACCGGCGCGTCGATTATCGTCGATTTCAATGCAGATCAGAGCGATGCGCTGGTCGCGCGCATCAATGCCACTGGCCTTGAGCAGCCCGATGCCACAGTGGATCAGATCGCACTGGATTTTGACGGGACACTGAGCGGTGCAGTGGGCACAATCGGTGCGTTGGCAGGTCGCTTGAATGTGGATGCCAATGGCGTGGCGCTGAGCGATCCGGGGCTGGCGCGGGCCGTCGGTTCTGCCCTGTCCGGTGGGTTCGACATTACCTATGCCGATGATGCGCCACTGGCCCTGACAAACCTGACGCTTGCCAGTGCCGCATGGGCGCTGATGGGTCAGGCAGAAGTCAGCGGGTTTGACGAGGGATTCGAGACGACATTCGATACAGCCCTTGTGACACGGGACCTGTCCGCCTTTGCCGATCTCGCCGGGCTGGATCTGTCGGGGGCCGGCGACCTGGCCCTGTCCGGGACGGCGGCCCTGGGTGGCTTTTTTGACATCAAGGTGCGGGGGCAGACGCGAGAACTAGCTATCGGTGTGCCACAGGCAGACACGTTGCTGGCTGGACAGACGGACCTGATCCTTGCCGCGCGTCGTGACACCACCGGCACATTTGTCGACCGGCTGACACTAGAGAACCCTGCTCTGGACCTGACCGCGTCGGCAGACCTGCGCACCGGAGGCTCGGTCGCGCGGTTCAATGCGGCCTGGGCGGATGTGGGGCAAGTGACCGAGGCGGTAGACGGCCCCTTGACCGTAGACGGAACGGCCACCCAAACAGGCGAGGTTTGGGATATTTCGGCCGGTCTGGCCGGGCCCTTGGACAGCACAGCGACCGGTACGGCCCGGGTTGCGCCGGACGGCACCGAGATTGCGCTTGAGGCGGCCGTTGGAGACCTGTCGCCCCTCGTGCCCCAGATCGAGGGCGGCGCAGATCTGACGGCGACGGCCCGGCAGGCCGACGGCGTGTGGCAGTTCGATAGCACTATCGATGGCCCCGCGCAGACACGGGCCGAGGTGACGGGGCAGTTTGACGGAACAAACGTCACAGCCCGCTATGATGTGGCCGTTCCAACAATCGACGCCTTTGCCCCCGGTGTGCCCGGAGGTGCGACGCTGAACGGTGATGTGGCGCAAACCGCCGAGGGGTGGACCTTCGACGCGGCGGTGACCGGACCCTATGAGAGCGCCGGGACAATCTCGGGCACATATGCGGACAGTTTGACCTCGGATTTCGACCTGCGTCTGCCCAATGTCGGGGCTGTGGCGCCCGGTGTGAACGGGCCGCTGGCGCTGGACGGTACCCTGTCGCAAACCCCTGAGGGTTGGGAGGTCGTGACCGATGTCGCCGGTCCTTACAGCAGTTCGGGTCGGGTCAGTGCCAGCCTGCGGGACGGTGTTCTGGGCGCGGGCTATGCGCTGACCCTTCCAAATGTGGCGCCGCTTGTACCCGGGCTGGCAGGCAGCATGACGGTGAACGGCACAGCCCAACAAGACGGGGCGGATTATGACATCATCGCCCGCATTGCAGGCCCGTCCGGTGCCACGGCCACCGCAACGGGTCGGGTGCGTGGGGATGGCACGCTGGACCTTGCCACACGCGGGCAAGTGCAGCTTGGCCTTGCCAACCCGTTCATCGCACCGCGCACGATTATCGGAACTGCCGACTTTGACCTGAACGTCAACGGCCCCCCCGCTCTCGGGTCCGTCTCCGGTCAAATCTCAACCCAAGGCGCGCAACTGGCGACCCCCAGCCTGCCCGTCTCTGTGTCCGACCTGTCGGGCGCGGCGCGCTTGTCCGGCGGACAGGCCGTTCTGGATTTCACAGGAGCCATTTCAGAGGGCGGCAGCATTGGCATTTCCGGTCCCATCACGTTGAGCGGCAGTTACCCGGCGCAACTGGACGTATCGCTGAACGCGGTGACATTGCGCGACCCGCAGCTTTACAACACAACCGTTGACGGGCAGGTCGCGCTGCGCGGGCCGCTGACCGGAGGGGCCGCGATTTCCGGCCAGATCAATCTTGGCGAAACCGACGTGCGCGTGCCGTCGAGCGGTATTTCAACGTTCGGGGCGGTGCCTGACATCACCCATATCGGCGCCACGCGCCCTGTCATGCGCACCCGCGAACGGGCTGGCCTTGTGAAGACAAGCGGCCAAACCGCAACAGGCTCAGCCTATCCGCTCGACATCCAGATCAACGCACCCAACCGCATCTTTGTCCGGGGACGCGGCATTGATGCTGAGATGGGTGGGCAATTGCGGCTGAGCGGCACAACGGCCGACATGATTTCGACCGGACAATTCAACCTGATCCGAGGGCGCATCGACGTACTAACCAAGCGGTTTGAGCTGACCGAGGGACGCGTTGCCCTGCAAGGCCGGTTCGAGCCGCTGCTGCGATTGGTAGCCGAAACACCGACATCGGCGGGCTCAGCACGCATCGTTGTTGAGGGGCCCGCAGACGATCCGGAGGTGACGTTTGAATCCACGCCGGACGCGCCACAGGATCAGGTCCTGGCCCAGATCTTTTTTGGTCGGGACATTACGCAACTCTCGGCCTTTCAGGCTTTGCAACTCGCCAGCGCTGTGGCAGCCCTTGCCGGCCAAGGCGGCGAAGGGATCGTGTCGCGCTTGCGTGGCTCGTTCGGGTTGGACGATCTTGATGTTACCTCGGATGAAGAGGGAAACACGGCTGTTCGGGCAGGCAGGTATATCTCTGAAAACGTCTATACCGACGTGACGGTCGGTGGCGCCGACGGGCCGGAGGTGTCTCTGAACATCGATCTGACGCCCAACATCACGGCGCGCGGCACCTTGGGTGCAGACGCCAATACCGGCATCGGTATCTTCATCGAACGGGACTACTGACCCAGTTTCAATTGGCGCTGGTGTCTCGCACCCCCACATTGTATCCAAATGGATACATGATTGAGGTGCGCGATGACCGATCGAGATATGTCCCAGGGCGAAACGGCCTATGCCCAGTTGCTGGCTGCGATCCGCACGGGTGAATTTGCGCCGGGCGACCGTCTGCGCGAAACCGACGTGGCCGACCGGCTGAACCTGTCCCGCACCCCGGTTCGTGAGGCGCTGCGGCGGCTGGAGGCGGACGGCATCGTGGAACACCGCCCCCGGATGGGTGCCGTCATTCGGCAGCTGAGTCACTCTGAACTGGTCGAGCTCTACGAGATGCGGATCGTGCTGGAGCGCACCGCTGCCGAGATGGCGGCCAAACACGCCGCCGCCGCCGAAATTGACGCCCTGCGCGATCTGAACAGCACAATGTCCAAGAGCAGCCCGGCGGAAGCCGCGGCGCTGAATCAGGACTTTCACCGGGGCATCTATCTTGCCACGCGCAACCGGTTTCTTCTGGACGCGGCCCGTGCGTTGAACAACGCCCTAATGTTGATGGGGCCGACGACGCTGGCCGACAAGCAGCGGATCGAGGTTGTGACAGCACAGCATGACGACATCCTGACGGCCATCGCCGCCGGAGACAGCGCAGCGGCGGGCGAAGCGGCGGAGGCACATTTGCAAACCTCGCTGCGGTACCGGTTGAAGGTGCTTGCCCGGTGATCCGGGTTGCCATGACCTTTGCGATTGCAGGGCTGGGTGTCGCGTTGTTTCATTGGCTTTCGCTGCCCCTGCCATGGCTCTTGGGCCCCATCTTTGCCTGCCTGATCAGCGCCCTTGCGGGGGTGCGCATGTCGGGCGTGCCTTTGGTCAACCAAGGTATGCGCACGGTGTTGGGCGTGGCGGTGGGCGCAACGATCACCCCGGTTGTGTTGGTATCGATGCTCAGCATGTGGCCCACATTGCTGCTGGTCCCGGTGATGATCATGGTTATCGGGGCGATTGGGGTGCCCTATTTCCGCAGGCTTTGGGGGTTCGATTTTGTCACCAGCTACTACAGCGCCATGCCCGGCGGCCTTCAGGACATGCTGGTGTTTGGCGAAGAGGCAGGTGGCAATCCGCGGACCCTGTCGCTGATCCACGCAACACGGGTTCTGGTAATTGTCGTCGCCCTGCCCTTTATTCTGCGCGGGGTTTGGGATGCGGACCTGAGCAACCCGCCGGGCGTGCCAGCGGCGACGTTGGCACCCACGCAGTTGGGGCTGATGGTGTTGGCGGCTCTTGTGGGATGGCGCGGGGCCAAGGCGCTTGGCATGTTCGGTGCGTCGATCCTCGGGCCCCTGATCGTGGCGGCGGCCATGGCCCTTGCGGGTCTTCTGCAACACCGCCCACCGGCTGAAGCAATTTGGGCCGCCCAATTTTTTATCGGGACAACCGTGGGCGTGAAATACACCGGCATCACCATGACGGAAATCCGCCGCGACCTGACGGCCGGGTTGGGCTTTTGCGGCATCCTGATCGTGCTGACAATCATCTTTGTTGAAGGCGTCTATGCTGCTGGTCTTGCCCCGGGGATGGAGGCTCTGTTGGCTTTCGCACCCGGCGGGCAAGCAGAACTGACGGTGCTGGCGCTGATTGTCGGAGTTGACGTCGCCTTTGTCATTGCGCACCATGTCTTGCGCATCTTCGTGGTGATCCTTGGTGCGCCGCTCTTTGCCCGGATCTTCCGTTAGTCGCGGATGATGCGGCGCGAGATGTCGGCCATGATCATGGCTTCCTGCTCATCTGTCAGCTCCACGTCATGCTTGCCGTCAATCTCCAGAAAGGCATGACCGTGCACGAACATGTGCAACATCATGCTGCGCCGCTCAATCTCGGCGTCTGGTGTGCCTTCCCGCATGACCGCACGTACTTCGCGCTTCACGATCTCGAAACAGCCGTGCCCCTTTTCCCGCAACTCCGGATCCTGACCGTGACCCTTGGTCAAGCCGAACATCAACCGGAATACTCCCGGCTCGGTGCGTGCGAATTTGGCGTAGAGCAATCCAAGCGCCGTGATGGCGGCCAAGTCGTCGCCCGACGCCGCTTTGGCCGCTTCATCCATCTGCTGCCGCATCCGTTCGATTCCCGCCATAGCAACCTCCCGCACTATCTCGGCACGGTCGTTGAAGTGCTTGTAGGGTGCAGCCGAGCTGACACCAGCGCGGCGCGCGGCCTCGGAAATCGAAAACCCGTCGGCGCCCTTCTCCTCGACCAAAATGCGCACAGTTTCAATGAGATGCGCGCGCAGATCACCGTGGTGATACTGGGTCCGGGGGGCCTTATCCGTGGTCTGCTCCAAGTTTTTTTGCCTCTCTCCCTTGCCAAAGTAAGTGGCTATTACATATGTCTGTTACCATAAGTAAGCACCCCTTACTTCCTGTCAAGGAGTGGCAACATGCCTAAAGATCGCACCAAGGATACACCGAAACCACCCCTTTGGAAGCGCACTGTTCGCGGGATCGTCACGCTGACCGGCACCGCATCCGTCATTGCCATTGCCGCCGGTGCGGTCTGGATTGGCAGCGCCACATTGGCAACCCGTGCTGCCGCCGTCGACGCCCCGCCGCCCGCCCCGATCAGCACCGTCTCGGCGATCCGCGTGACACCGGCAGACAGCATGACCGTCACCCGCGCCTTTCACGGACAGGTCGAGGCCGCGCAGACCGTTGCCCTGAGTTTCGAGCAGCGCGGTCGCCTGAACGTTCTGGAAGTGGACGAAGGCAATCGCGTCAAAGCAGGCCAGGTGCTTGCCAAGCTCGACACCCGCATTCTGATGGCTGAACGCAGCCGCCTTGTCGCCTCGCGTGATGCGCTTGAGGCGCAGGCGGAACTGTCGCGTCGCACCACGGATCGTCAGAAAGAGCTGCGCAACCGCGGCTTTGCCTCCGATCAGGCGGTGGACAACACGGCGCTGAACCTTGCCGCGCTTCAGGCACAGATTGCCGAAGTCGATGCCGCGATCACACAAGTAGAGGTGCAACTCAGCCAGACCGAGCTGCTGGCGCCGTTTGACGGGATCGTCGGCGCGCGGAATGTCGACCCCGGTGCAATCATGTCCGTGGGCGCGCCCGTGCTTGACATTCGCGAGGAAACGGCCCCGATCTTCCGCGTCGGGATTGACCCGAAACTGGCACAAAAGGTGCAGGACACCACTGCCGTGGTCACTTTGGACGGTGTGGAATATGACGCGCGCTTCGTCGGCTTCCGGCCCGACCTTGATGCCCAGACCCGCACTCGCACCGCGCTGTTCGAGATTGAGACGGACGATCCGGTCTACCTCGCCTCGGGAACGCTGAGGCTGCACAGCCAAATTGACCAGAACGGGTATTCCGTTCCGTTGCGCGCCTTGCAAGACGGGGTGCGCGGCCTGTGGACCGTGATGGTGCTGAACCCGGAAGAAGATGACCTTTACACCGCCAAGGCTGCCGCCGTCGAAGTGCTTCAGGTCGAAGATGGCATGGCCTTTGTCCGTGGCACGCTGCAGGGCGATACCATGATCGTGCCCGATGGCACCCACCGCCTTGTGTCCGGAGACCGGGTGCGTGTGGTCGGAGCGGAGTGATGGAAACCCTTACCTTCCGCCAGCCCCGCCTTGTTGCCCTTGCCCTTCTGGTGATCATCGCGGCGGGCCTGTCGTCCCTGCTGGCCATCGGACGGCAGGAAGACCCGACAATCACCAACCTCTTTGGCACCGTGACAACCGTTGTGCCCGGCGCGGACCCCGCGCGAGTTGAGGCGCTTGTCACGCAACCGATCGAAGACATCCTGCGCGAAGTGTCAGAGGTCGACGTGATCGACAGCACGTCCTCGACCGGCATTTCCATCGTTTCGGTCGAGCTGGGCGTGACGGTGCCGGACAACCGCATTGAACAGGTCTGGGCCGAGATCCGCGACGATCTGGCCGAGCTGTCCCCCACCCTGCCCGCCGACGCCTTCGAGCCGGAGTTTGACACCGAGGGTGGCAGCGCCTTTGCCGCCATCGCTGCCCTTTCGGCCGAACCCGGCATTTCCACAACGATCCTAGGCCGCTATGCCCGCGACCTGGCCCAGGATCTGCGCAACATCCCCGGCACCGAACTTGTCGAGTTGTTCGGTGCGCCCGAGGATGAGGTGCTGGTCACGTTAGACCCCGTGGCCACCGCCGCGCTTGGCCTGACGGCAGGTGACGTCTCCCGCGCCATTGCCCAGGCCGACGCCAAGGGCCCTGCCGGACGTGTGCGCCCGGCGGGGTCTGACCTGCTGATCACTGTCGCGGGCGAGGTCGAGGCACTGGACCGGCTGGGCGAGATTGTCGTGCGCCGCTCGGATACCGGGGCCGTCACTTACCTGTCCCAGGTGGCCGAGATCACACGCGGACCGCGCCTGCCGGAAGCCGAATTGGCGATCTACAATGGCAACCCCGCCATCCTTGTGGGCGCCAAGCTGGAAAGCGGGCTGCAAGTCGACAAATGGGCGGCTTTTGTCCGCGAAGAGATCGCCGAGTATCAGTCCAATGTCCCTCTGGGCGTCTCGCTGGACCTGACCTTTGACCAATCCGGTTACACCGCAGACCGACTGAAGGAGGTCGGCCTGAACATGGCCATCGGCGTTGGCCTTGTGGTGGGCGTGCTGCTGCTGACCCTTGGTCTGCGATCCGCCATGATCGTGGCGCTGATCCTGCCGGTCGTGACCCTTGCCACGCTGTTCACCATGAACTTCATCGGCCTTGCCATCCACCAGATGAGTGTGACCGGCCTGATCGTGGCCCTTGGCCTGCTGGTCGATGCGGGCATCGTGATGACGGATGAGGTTGGACAAAGGCTTGAAAAAGGTATGAGCCGCGTCAAGGCGGCGGGCCAATCGGTCAAGCGCCTCTTTGCGCCGCTGCTGGCCTCGACCGTGACCACGGCGCTGTCCTTTACCCCGCTGATCCTGCTGCCCGGCCCCGCCGGTGACTTCGTCGGCTCCATCGCCATTGCCGTGGTGATCATGCTGGGCTGGTCCTTTGTCGTGGCGATCACACTGACGCCGGCCATTGCTGGCCACCTGCTACCCGCGAACGGGACACGCGGCGGGATGAAGGGCCACGCATTGAGCCGCGCCTTTGCTGCATCACTGCGCTGGTCCGTGAACAACCCTGTTCGGTCGATCGCGCTGGCGCTGGTCCTGCCCGTCACTGGTTTTCTGTCCATGCCAACACTCACGGCACAATTTTTTCCCGGCGTGGACCGCGACCAGTTCTATATCGAGGTGGACCTGGCCCCCGGTGCGGGCATTACCGATACGCAGGATGTCGTTGCACGGCTGAATGATCGGCTGCTCGCAGATGACAGGATCGAGCAGGTGTTGTGGACGGTCGGACGATCGGCGCCAGCCTTCTACTACAACATCGTGGGCGCCCGCGAAAACGCACCGGGCCATGCCCAAGCGCTGCTGACCACCCAATCGGCAGAGGCGACCGAGGCTGTCCTGCGCGACCTGCAAGGCGATCTTGCCCTGACCGCGCCCGAGGCAGAAATCCTTGTTCGTGGCCTTGTGCAGGGCCCACCAGTCAATGCCCCGGTCGAAATCCGGCTTGTGGGCAAAGACCTGGAGGATCTGCGCGAAACCGGCGACGAGGTGCGGCGCATCATGTCAGGCGTTGACTATGTGCTTGTCACCCGCGGCACCATCGGTGGCGGCGCGCCAAAGGCCGTCATCACGGTGAACGAGGCGCAGGTACAAGTCCTCGGCCTCGACCTGCGCCAGATTGCCGGGCAGTTGCAGGCGGGCCTTGAAGGGGTCACAGGCGGTTCGATGGTCGAGGGGGACGAAGAACTTCCCATCCGCGTCCGTCTGGGCGACGCCACGCGCGGCTCGGTTCAGGCCATCCGCGACCTGCCGATCCTGCGGCCCGATGCGCCCGCGCTGTCGGCCCAAGGGCGCTGGCCCGCCCTGCCCTTGTCCGCAGTGTCGACCATTGACTTGGAACCCGCCGCCAGCAGCATCACCCGCCGCAACGGCGAACGGGTCAACACGGTGCAGGCGTTTATTCTGCGCGATGTACTGCCAGAAGAAGCGCTGATTGAGGTGCAAGCCGCCTTGGAGGCCAACGGGTTTACAGTGCCCGCGGACATGCGGCTCGAACTGGGTGGTGACAGCGATGCGCGGGCTGACACGCTCAGCGATCTGCTGGCGTCCCTTGGTTTGATCGTGACCCTGTCCATTGCGGCCATTGCGCTGACTTTTAACAGCTTCCGTCTGACGGCGGTGGTGCTGGTGGTGTCGGGTCTGTCCGCAGGTCTGAGCCTGCTGGCGCTCGCAGTCTTCCAGTATCCGTTCGGCATCAACGCGATCATCGGCGTCATCGGATCAATCGGTGTGTCGATCAACGCGGCGATCATCATCTTGACGGGCCTGCAAGAAGACGACTTGGCCGCTTCAGGGGACAAGGACGCCATGGTCGATGTGGTCATGGGGTCCAGCCGCCACATCGTGTCGACCACCATCACGACATTTGGTGGCTTCCTGCCCCTGATCCTTGCCGGTGGTGGCTTCTGGCCCCCCTTTGCGATGTCGGTTGCTGGCGGCGTTCTGCTGTCCACCGTGGTGAGTTTTTACTTCACACCGCCGGTTTTTGCCCTGATCCACCGGGTGCGGCGTGCACCTGAGGTCTTGGCCGAAAGTGACAAGAGCAAGGACGCTCCGTTTGTCTTGCATCCGCCCTTTGTCCAGGCCGCGGAATGAGCAATTGAGAGGCTTGCCCTAAGACACGCGTCACGAGCCTTCTATGCGACATTGGGCCGACTGCACTGTCTACATCCCAAAGTTGGTCGGGGTGGGCAGCCCCGCCGATCATCACGATTTCGCCGTGGTCAGCTCAAATGTGTGCAGACCGGTTTCGCCACTTGCGAAAGCCCCGGAAATGGGGGTCCGGAGGCTCAGGATCAGCGCCACAGAAGAAACGATCTTCATGACCGTTCAACTGTGACAGTGTTTGCAAAGCCGCCAAGGCCTCAGGCATCAGCAACCGATCGGACAATGGCTGAGATCAACTGCGTCCTCACCAATACAGCCTGACCAAGGCAGGATTTCCAATCCGGGAAAGGTCACACGCATGTTGGCATGCAACACCACCATCTCGATGTGAATTTCGATGGCCGAGCAGGTTCGCAGACTCTGCTCGAGACGGAACGCCTACACGCCCCTTTGCCAAAGGGTTTCGCAAGCCGGAGGTATCCGTGCCTCGATAGCCTGCATCGCATCGACGATCAGGTCTTCACGCCATCTTTGCCCGGCGATTTGCACGCCAATTGGCTGCGGTCCGCTTGTTAATTCGGCAATATGTGTTGGCATGTTCCCGGCAGGCAGCCCCAGGAAATTCATGATGAAGGACCAATGCGATTGACCCAGCGCCTCGCGCACCCCGTCGGCCCCTTCTGCGTCCCGGTTGGCCGTGAAAAACGGTTGCAGCATGAACGGCGTCAGCACCAGCGGATAGTCTTGTAAAAACAAAGACCATTGCCGCGCATAATGCGTTCTGTGAGCAAGCATCCGTAACAGTTCTGTCCCTTGATACGGTGGAAACTGTTCGTAGTACGCATTAAAAATGGCCTGCAAGGTTTCCGAACCGTAGGCTTGAATGTCGTCTTTTAGGAGGGCTTGGACCTCGCCCATCAACGCGCGGTAGCCAACTTCTCCGGTTTCGCGAGACAGTGGCGGTTCGACCGCTTCGACGGCGTAGCCGGCGTCGGTCAGCGCGGCAGCCGCCTTGTCAAGCGCGGCGCTTACGTCGGGATGCATCCCGAACCCAAAATCATCCCGCGCAACGGCAACGCGGATCGGCTTGGCCAGTGGTGCACCCCGCCAAGGCAAAGGCACATGGAATGGGTCGCGGGGGTCAGCAGCGATCAGCGAAGGCATGGACACATGGAGATCGCCAGCGTTGCGTGTGATCAGCCCCTGAACTGACATTGATTGTGCCAAAAGCCCCCGTTCACTGTGTTGGCTGGGGTTCCAGGCGGGCACGCGGCCCAAGCCCGGCTTGACGGTGACCGCCCCGTTGGCCGATGCAGGAAAACGCAGCGAGCCGCCGATGTCATTGCCATGTGCCAGCGCACCAATACCCGCCATGACGGCCGAGCCAGCGCCGCCAGAAGACCCGCCAGCGGACATGTGCCGCCCCCAAGGGTTGTAGGTCCGACCGTAGAGCGGATTGTCGGTATCGGCGCGAAAAGAAAACTCGGGTGTATTCGTGCGGCCGACAACCACCGCGCCGGCGGCTTTGAGATTGCGCACAAGCGGCGCGTCCTCTGGTGCGATCACGTCCTTGAAGGCCGGCACCCCATTTGATGTCGCATGCCCTTTCTGGTCGACATTGATTTTGATCGTGACCGGGACACCATGCAGCGAACCTTTGGGCGCGTCACTGACATCGAGTTGGCGCGCTTGCTCTCGCGCTTCGTCTGCAAGACTTTCAACAACAGCGTTCAGCTTTGGATTGACCATATCCATCCGCGCAATGGCAGCCTCAGTCACCTCTGTCGCGGAGATGTCGCCGGACCGCGTCGCTGTCGTGATGTCCTTGGCGCTCCATTGCCAAAGTGGTGCTGTGTTCGACATATCGGTACTCCGGTTACTTTCACACGCAAGCAGCGCCCAATCGGGCGCCCTCAAGAGTTGTGCTGAGGGTTGAAGTCAGACTAGGACGATCACCCTGAAAGAGCTACCAGTTCTGTTTTGGGGTTTCCGTACGGGCGCGTCTTCAGCAGCCTTCCGAACATGGGATACAGGGCCAAGGGTACCATGTTTTTGAACAGCCATCTTCCTTTAGGCAACTTTGTGTTGCAGATGGTGGCGTCATCGGACAACCCACCTTTGGTTGGGAACATCCTCATGAGCTGTCCAGCGTCCAGCACAGTTTCGAGCGGCAAAGCGCCAGGTCTTGGCAGACGGCTTTCAGCCTGAGCTATTGCAGACATCAGGGGCAGGCGCGTCATCCGCGCCGCGATGCCCTCCAAATCGTCATGTGTCATTTCACAAGCAGTATTTTGCGTCATACTATGTTCGCGACATTCTTCGTCTCGGTGCCGAGCGCTGTGTCGGTTGCCCAAGCACATGTGTGTGGCAATTCAGCGGCAATATGACGTGCCCGGATGAAGGTGGAGAATGCTTCAGGCACAGCCTCTGCGATGGCAGTTCCACTAAAGCGTGTGCAGCTTGAGCTTAGTTGGACGCACCGACTGGACCGGATACCAGCCAAGGCAGGCTGACTTCCAGGACCAATCTCGTCGCAAGCCCATGATGAACACTGGCCAAGGAGCGAGCGCCTGACAGACATTGTGCCCAATGTGCGTATTGCAGTTGTGCAAGGCGAGGTCGGCAACCATTCTACCCCACAGCACGCAGCCCCGCATTTCGGTATTGCTGCCGTCGACAGCAGCTTGCCGCAAGGCACCGCTGAGAATGCACAGGGCTTCGAGACCATGAAGAAGGCCAGCGGGACCGGTGGTCCGGGCGATGGCCCCTTCAAGCGCATGGGCCATCGCATCGACTCCGGTCCAAGCAGCGAGATGTGGCGGCAGGCTCACGATCAACTCGGGGTCCAGCACCGCCTGCGCAAACATCAGTTCCTCGCCCCAGAGCCCGAATTTGCACCATCGGGTGTGAAAACCACCGAGGTGCGCGTTCAAGCCGGGTTGTCTGCAATTGCCATGCCCTGGATGCGGCTCAGCATTTTTTTGCATCCTTGCGCCATCGGACTCAGCCACAGGCGTCAGTTTGAACCGCAACTCCAAAGTCACCAGTGTAGCGCAGATCTGGTCAGCGCCCAGGATCGAGGCAATGGCCTTTACGATACACTGTCACAGCTTCTCTTCCGGAACTACATTCAAAAGGGCCAGGCTCCAAGGCTCACTCGCCGCCTCGAAATGCTCGTTCGCGAGACCAAACCTCGCGTGTGAACGCGGTACGCGCCACAATAACCTCACGCATCTCCCTTTCGATCAGCGGAGGGCCCTCTGACATGAAAGGCGTTTTACGATCAAAATCATAGTAGAGTATGTGCTGAATTGCGGGACCGATCGCTGTCTTTGTAACGGGCGACAAGGTTTGAACTGCTTCAACCAAGATGTGCGCCAGATCATGGCGGATCAGCGCAGAGCAGGTGGATTGTCACGATCAATTGGTTAACAATTGAGCCGTCTGTTAGAGGGGCAAAAAGGCCCGTCAACGCGCATCAACAACTGCTGCAACCGTTCGTTTTGCAAGGCTCTTGCTGATGTAAGCGGCGAGCCCCGCCGCTGTTGCATCTGGTGAGAACACTCGGGTCGCGCCGTCCAGCAGCTGACGTGGATCATTTATATGTCCTTTTCTCGGATCAGCATACAAAGGCATTTCGCTTGGTCGTGGTGATGGTTCTGAGCCACACAGATTGCATCATGTGTCGTCTTGGTCCCCCGCAGTTACAGTTGCTGCAAGCGTAGAGTAAACCCTTACGAAACTTCACTTGTTACATTATATGACAGAACGCTTATGCCTTGGGGCAACGAGGCTTTAAGCCCATGTAAAACCGAAAACATGACCTCATGCTCAAATCCGCCTTTGGCTGTCCAAGCCAAAGGACCGTTCGGTCAATTCGATCTGGAAAGTTCACGGAGCCGGGTAAGACAACATGGAACGTGGCACTCTGTCGCTAAAGAAAAACAACGCAATCCACGTGCATTGATCCTTTTTGTAACTCAAACTAGGCAGAAGGCATTTCGTGAATGCAGATATTTCGTCTCTCAAAAATTGCGTCCAGCCGTAGGCTGACACCCAATCCCGGACATGCGCAGCAATAATGGCAGTGCCGTCCGACAAAAGTCAGAAGGAAACTCTCAATTGTCACTTAACTATGTCATGCTCGGTTCAAACGATGTCGCCAAGGCCCGCGATTTCTTTGATGCTGTCCTGCCCGCCATTGGCGGCAAACTGGTCGCAGAATTCATGCCACACGCAGTTTGCTATCAATTGCGCGGCGGCGGTCGCATTTGGGTGACCACCCCACACAATCGAGAAGCAGCAACTGTCGGGAACGGCAACATGGTGGGCCTCGCATGCGAGAGCCAAGCTGAGGTCGACGCCGCCCATCAGATCGCCTTGTCAAAAGGTGGTACAAACGAGGGGGACCCTGGTCCAAGGCCAATGTATGGCCCCGATTTCTACGGTGCTTATGTTCGTGATCTGGATGGAAACAAAATGAGTTTTGTCCACTTGGGCGAAGGCAACTGACACGTCACGCTGCTGATCGGGAGCATTGCGGAGACGCGATGGTCCCGATGATGGAAATATGCGGGTCCCAGCAGCGACGGGGAGTGTGTTTCGCCAAGGGATGTGTGACTGTCCCGTGCACTTGGCGCTTCAGGTTTCCAGCGGTGGAGAACGGAGTTAAACTGCGCTGTAAGTTAAGTTTTGGCTGAGCGATGAGAAAAATACCGAGACTGATACACACAGGACAGCCAAGCGTCGCGAGGTGCTGTCGCCTGTCAGGGGAGATTGATGAAACGTAACTCGCGCCTGTCACTTGCCCTGCATTCTCTCGGCCATATGTCTTTTGATGCAGACCGGTCGCAAACTTCAGCGGAAATCGCCGCGCATGCCGGCACCAATCCTGTGGTCGTCCGCCGGGTTCTGGGCAAACTGCGAAACGCCGGTTTACTGACGTCCGAACGTGGTCATGCAGGGGGATGGAAACTTGCGCGCCCACCACACAAGATCACATTGGCGGATGTTTACATGGCGCTTGAAGAGAGCTTGATCGCATCAAAACCCGAAGCAGACTCCGACATGTGCTCGGTCGAGCAAGCGCTCGAGACCAGAGTGTCTAAAATCATGCGCGACATTGAAACAAGCTTGATCCAGCGGCTGTCTCTTACAACAATTGCGGATGTCCGAGAGGCGGCTGAGTAACGACGCACGGGCGCCCTGCGGTTGGTCAGAGACTTCGCAGGTCAGAGGCTGCCTGTCACAAAGATCCGCAGACATCCCCGATCTCGTCAAGCTCTGAAACCGGGTCCAATACAAGTACAAGCCGGGTCTCACCACTGCCTTCGATCGGAGGGGAGCGGTGCAGCAAGCCGGATTTTGGCGTCTCTGGCCACAACGATCCACGCATGATCATCGGCGATCCTGTGCCCACTGTGAACACGCGTTTTGGTTCCGATCCATCCGTTGAAACACCATACTGCGTGCCAGTGCCACGATACGTGCAGATAAGTCGGGACGTGATGGCATCGATATGAAAACGGCGACAGGCATTTGTGCTGATCACATCTAAGCGAAACCGAAGGTATGGCGCACGCATTAAGTCGGCAAAGCGTTTGGCGAGATCGGCTATATCTGCGGTCAACCAATCGCGCTGTGCGCTGTTGCGCAGCCCCGCTTGATCACAAAGCTGTTGAACGGACGACGCCACGCCGTCAGGACGCAGGACTAGCCGGCCAGACGGCAGGTTGTCCGGATTGATCCCGTCGATCCACGTATCAAACCCTTTGGGCAATTGCCGCCGCCATATAGCGGCAGCACAACCCGGCTTGTGGATGACCGACAACTCTTCGGGCTGGTCGGCGATGCCTACCCCGATGGCGGCATCCGTGACCTTTGTTTGCTCCGTAATCACGCAGCTTCCTCCACCCGACGCCAGCCGGGGAACGGATCAGGCAGGTCAAGAGGCAGCATATTGGGGTCCGAGGCCACCTGTTCGGGCACTAGACAATCATCCAGCTTGGCCTTGAGTGCGGGCCAGTCAATGCCTGCACCAATGAACACGATCTCTTGCCGCCGATCGCCCCACGGCTCTGACCAATGCGCTGCCATGTAGGCCCGGGCGCTCTCATGATCTGGCCAACGGTCTTTCGGGACCGATGCCCACCATGTTCCAAGCGGTTTAACCGATGACAACGCGCCCGCCAGCGAAAACTCGGCGACCCAGTTGGGGCGCGTCGCCAGCCAGAAATGCCCCTTGGCCCTAATCACACCAGGCAGGTCTCCGTTCAAAGCCTCCATGATCTTTTCCGGCTCAAATGGCTGACGCGCACGATAGACAAAACTGGCGACCCCGTATTCTTCTGTCTCGGGCACGTGATCTGCGAAGCCATACAGCTCTTTGGCCCACATGGGATGTTCGTGGGCCTTTTCAAAATCGAACATGCCGGTATCCAAAATTTCATCGGCAGCCACATCGGAGTGATTGGCCTCTATGATCTTGGCGTCTGCGTTCAGGCTGCGGATGATCTTGCGCGCCGCATCGGTTTTTTGTAGCCCCGCATCTGCAACCTTGTTCAGGATAACAACGTCTGCAAATTCGATTTGTTCGACCAGCAGGTTCACCAAGGTTCTGTCGTCTTCCTCGCCCAGCGTTTCACCACGATCACTCAGGAAATCATGGCTGGAATAATCATTGAGCAGGTTCACCGCATCGACGACCGTCACCATGGTGTCGAGCCGCGAGACATCTGACAGGCTGTCGCCAAATTCGTCGCGGAAGTCGAATGTTGCCGCCACGGGGAGAGGTTCGGAAATCCCAGTGGATTCAATCAGAAGATAGTCAAAGCGCCCTTCGGCAGCGAGGCGGCGCACTTCATCCAGAAGGTCATCGCGCAGCGTGCAGCAGATGCAGCCATTGGACATCTCGACCAGCGTTTCATCCGTGCGCGACAATTCCGTGTCTGCACGTACAAGGTCGGCGTCAATGTTCACCTCGGACATGTCATTGACGATCACGGCGACGCGGCGCCCTTCCCGGTTGTTCAAGACGCGGTTAAGCAATGTCGTTTTGCCCGCGCCCAGAAAGCCGGACAGGACGGTCACGGGAAGTCGGGTATCAGTCATGCGTTTGGCTCTCCATTTGGCGTGCTTGGCTTTGAGATTGTCCCAGGCGCAACAGTTCGAGGCTGCGCTGGATTTCGGATCGGTTCAGGTTTCGCCCGATCAGGACGATACGGGTGCGGCGGTCGTCGCCCGACCAGTGGGTCAAGGGTATCGGCGGATCGAAAATGTGCTGGACGCCGTGAAAGGCGAACGGCACGTCCAATCCTTTTAGGAACAAGATGCCTTTAACACGTAGAATATCCCGCCCCTTGTGTGTGATCAGCGTGTCGAACCATTTGTCGAACACCGCTTCGTCAACGGGTTCATCCAAAACGATCGAAATCGAAGTGATCTCCGTGTCGTGCCGGCTGAATTCGCTTGTAGTGACGGGTGCTCGCCCCGCGGCTGGCATCATGCCGGACAAATTATTGAGCGGCGCCGGAGCATTCTTCTGTGGCATGGTCCAGGAAATGGCTTCCTGCTGCGTCACGTTCTTTCGCATGGCGGTCAAACCCCAGAGCTTGGCCGGTCCGAAACCAGAATTGGACGCGCGATGGATCTCGGCTGTCGGGTTCAGTGCGCGCAATCGGTCGGTCACACTCTGAACAGTCGGCTCCGGAACGAGATCCGTTTTGCTGAGGACAATCAATTCCGCAAGGGCGACCTGCGACACGGCCTCAAACTGGGCATCAAGAGTGGCAGGACCGTTGACGGCATCCACCACAGTGACAACTCCGTCCATCCGAGTGTTGGTGCCCAGAAACGGGTCCACCAAAAGTGTTTGCATGATTGGTCCCGGATCGGCGAGACCTGTTGTTTCGATAACCACGCGATCAAATGCCAATTCGCCTTTGTCGCGCCGCACCAGTAGCTTGAAAACCGTGTTGGACAGGTCCCCCCGGATCGAACAACACAGGCAACCGGATTGCATCAACATAATGTCGGCGTCATCGTCCACAGCCTCAATCAACTCGTGATCAAGACCGGCCTCACCAAACTCGTTCACAATGACAGCAACAGGTCCCGATGAGGCATCTTTGAGGATTCGGTTCAACAGGGTCGTCTTACCAGCACCAAGGAAACCCGTGAGCAGTGTCACTGGAATACGCGTATCTTCCGATTTCATCCGAGAGGTCATCGAGGCGTCAGTCACAATACCACAACTTCAGTTATGTAATAACATTACATTTCTAAGGGAAAACAAATGAGCTGTCCAGATAGGTTCGCGCCAGCGCCAAACTCAGTACGGCAATAAGTGTTCCGCAGCCTATGTGCACATACGCCGAGAACTGCTGCATCATCTGGCTGTTCAACGGCAGAGCTGTCAACCGCCGCACCCCAATCCCGGCAGATGCAACAAGCAGATTGAATGACGCGGTACCCAACCCCATCGTGAGAACGGCAAGACAACCGACAGCAAAGATATCCAAGCGCAATGCAATCACCAAAAGAAACAAGGCCCCAGTACATGGCCGCATGGCAATGCTCAGAACAATCGCGGCCGCGTCTCTAAAGGAGGTGAGGTTTTGGACCTGAGCCATGGTTGGGCCGTGCGAGTGGCCACAGCCACAGGCATCATCAAGCAACCGATTACGTTCCGATCGCACATCATTCCATGATCGCAGCCCCCTCACGTTCAACAGCACGCCGATCCCGGCAATCGCAAGCGCACTTGCCGGTGCCAACCAGGTTTCCGTCCACCCGACGATATCCCTGGTTGCCCAGCCCAGCACGAATGCCGCGGCAAGAACCAATGCAATCGCAGCAGCGGATTGTGACAAGCTGGACGCCAGTGTCAGTACCACCATACGCCGCATCGTCACGCCACTGGCCAACGCTGCGCCCCCCAGAAGGACTTTGCCATGCCCCGGGCCAAGCGCGTGCACAAATCCATACACGGCGGTGGCGGAGCAAAGCGAAAAAACTGCGAGACAATCGCCATCACGGATCGCCCGCAATGCGCTGACCATCGCGTTTTGGAACACTCTCTGCTCCTGCGCCGCCCACACCGAAAGCCTAGACCAAGGCACAAGTGAATAGACTATCGCGGCTGACAGAATGAGAACAACGAACAGACCAAACGTCATCCTGCTTCGACGGGACTGTTCGGCCTGTTGCGCATTGTGAACGGCCGCCGCCTGAGCAGCGACCGAAGGACCTGAGCCCTGACTTAGAGGCATTCCGCCAACGTGTTTGCCATGTTTCGGATCAGCTGCGGATAGAGTTTTGGCCCTATTTCCAGTTCAGCGCCAAGTGGGTCGATAACGCTTGTGTTTGCTTCGGTTCCTTCCAGAACTGTCGCGACAAGGCCTGGGTTGAACTGTGGTTCAGCCAGAACACAGTCAACAGCCTCGTCGCGTATCCGGCCTTGTATTTCGGCAATCCGCGCGGGGCTTGGGTCAGATGCATCAGCGATGGAAATTGCACCCGACGCAGGAAAATCGAAGTCATTTTCGAAATATTGATACGCATCGTGGAAAACCACAAAGCTGCCTCCGCGCACCGGATCCAGGGTTGCATTGACGTCTGCGGACAGGGCTGCCAGCTCTTCGCGGGCCGCTGCCGCATTCGCAAAATAAGCACCAGCGTTGTCGGGGTCAGCCGATGACAACTGCGCGGCGATCACGTTCAGCCATACGCTTGCGTTCTGAAGGGAAAGCCAAGCATGGGGATCATGGTCGCCATGATCATGGCCTTCGTGACCGGCATGATCGTCGTGGTTATCATGATCACCGTGTTCGGCATGATCTTCTTCGCCATGATCATTATGCGCATGTTCGTCATGATTGTGATCATGGTCATGGTCATGGTCGTGGCCTTCTGCCTTGACCTCTTCGTGTCCGTGACCATCGTGATCGTGGTCATCGTGCCCGTGATCATCCTTCTCAGCATGGTCTTCATGATCGTGGCCTTCGTGATCATCATGGTTTTCGTGATCATGCTCGTCGGCCTCGGCATCGTCGTGACCATGCTCTTCATGAGCATCGTGGTCATCATGGTCGTCGTCATCACCATGGTCATGGGCCTCAAAAAGTGCCCCTTCCCGGAAGTCGAGCAATGTGACGCCATCTGCTTCAAGCAGCTCCGTGACCGCCGCGCCTTCGGCCAGCGTTTCAATAGCGTCTTCAAGTTGCGGGGTCAGGTCATGCCCTATCCAAAACACGACATCAGCCTCTTGCAGTGCCCTGGCAGATGACGGCCGCATGCTGAACCCGTGGGGTGAATCCCCTGACGGAATGACCAGTTCTGGTGTTCCGACACCTTTCATCACACGTGCCACAAGCGAGTGAACCGGCGCAATGTCCGCCGCAACGTTCGGCACATCCGCCATTGCGGTGCCACCCAAAAGTGCGGCAAAGACAGAGAGAGAAAGAAGCTTCCTAGACATTCCAACGACCTTGTGATTTTATAACGTTACATCTGCCATACATGATCACCAATTCCATGACAAGCAACCACCCATCCGAGCCTGCCGACAAAGGATCCCCTTTGGGGTTTCAGAGCCACGATCACGATCGGTGTGTAGCCAGCGCCTTGGCAGCGGCAGAAGCGCGCTGTGCTGATGTCGGGCTCAGGTTCACACCCGTGCGCAGGAAGGTCTTGGAATTGCTGCTCCAAGAACATCGTGCTTTGGGGGCTTATGCGCTTCTTGACCTTTTGAAAGACGCGGGTTTCGGGTCGCAACCCCCTGTCGCCTATCGTGCGCTGGATTTTCTCACGGAAAACGGTTTCGTACACAAGATCGAGAGATTGAACGCGTTTGTCGCCTGCAGTCATCCCGGCGAAAGCCATTCTCCCGCCTTCATGATTTGCCGACTGTGCGATTCCGTGGCCGAGGCGCAGTCGGCCCCGGCCAAGGGTGTTTTGGGCGATGCGGCAAAAGCCGCCGGATTTCAGATCGAAAAGACAGTCGTCGAAGCCGAAGGCGTCTGCCCAACCTGTATCGACAAGACAGACGCATGACCTTGATTACCGTCACGAACCTGTGCGTCGCATATGGCGCGAACACGGTGTTGCGCGATGTCGATCTGACACTGTCGTCAGGTGAGATTGTGACTATTGTCGGCCCAAACGGGTCGGGGAAGACCAGCCTACTGCGCGCCATCATTGGCGCCACAAAACCCGCTGCCGGGCAGGTTCAGTTATCACCTCGGTTAAAAATCGGCTACGTGCCGCAAAAGCTGCACATTGACCAGACCCTGCCGATAACGGTGGCACGCTTTTTGCGCCTCACCGAACGGGTTCCATTGAGCAAATGCAATGAAGCGCTGAATGCGGCTGGCGTGCCCGATTTGCTGGACCGCCAGATGACGCAACTTTCCGGCGGCCAGTTCCAGCGTGTGCTGCTTGCCCGGGCATTGATCAACACACCAGATGTTCTACTGCTTGATGAGGCGACACAGGGGCTGGACCAACCTGGATCAGCGTCGTTTTATCGTCAAATCGAGATGGTTCGTGAACAAACCGGGTGCGCGATTCTCATGATCAGCCATGATTTGCACGTGGTGATGAGCGCATCGGACCGGGTGGTTTGCCTGAACGGTCATGTCTGTTGTCAGGGCTCCCCGGCGGTCGTCGCGTCAGCACCCGAGTATCGTGCTCTGTTTGGTGCCGGAACCGGAGGCGCCTTGGCCCTGTACCGGCATGATCACGATCATCATCACGGACCCAGCCAAAAGGCCGCTGAATAATGCTTGACGATTTCATGACACGCGCAACGCTTGCGGGAATTGGCGTTGCATGCGCGGCTGCACCGTTGGGGTGTTTCGTCGTCTGGCGCCGCATGGCCTATTTCGGCGATGCCACAGCACACGCTGCCATCTTGGGCGTTGCTCTGTCACTTGCGCTTGAACTATCAATTTTCTCGGGCGCGCTCATTGTTGCTCTCATCATGGCGATGACCGTGACCAGCCTTGCTGGGCGCGGGTACGCGATGGATACGCTTCTAGGTGTTATGGCGCACTCCGCCTTGGCGTTCGGGCTTGTGGCAGTATCGTTCCTGTCCGGCATCCGCATTGATCTGATGGCCTATTTGTTCGGAGACATTCTGGCTGTATCGCGTACAGACCTGCTTGTCATTTGGGGTGGTGCTGCGTTGGTGGTTGCCCTGATTGTGTGGCGCTGGTCGGCACTGCTGGCATCAACTTTGAACGAGGATCTTGCCTACGCCAGCGGCATTGATCCCAAGCGCGAGCAGTTGATCCTGACCATGAGCTTGGCCATTACCGTGGCCGTCGCGATCAAGGTTGTGGGTGTCCTGCTGATTGCTGCGCTTCTCATTATTCCGGCCGCGGCTGCCCGTGTGACGGCGCGGACACCGGAAGCGATGGCTGTCACGGCTGCTGCGATTGGAACACTCTCTGCCATCGCAGGGCTTCGGGGTGCATATGTCTTTGACACACCCGCGGGACCATCTATCGTTTGCGTTGCGGCAATACTATTTGCCGTCCTGAATTTGAAAGGATGGCGTGGAAAAGGCACGGCCTGACCCTCTGATTGGGCCGAGTCTTGGGTGCATTCGTTGCTCTGTCTCCAGGCCCCAACACAGCCTTTCAGCCCGTTTGTCCGCACCGTATGGGGCAAAGGATTAAACCCAGGCCGCATTCTGTCATGCACCCTTTCTCACACGGAATCAGATCACATGGCACATTCCGTCAAAGTAGACGGCGCGCGGGGAGCAGACCGGCTGATCAACTGTCCCGTTCCAATATCCACTCAACCTCGGGCGCTGGAACGAAGCGCCACTTGCGCATAGGGCCGGCCATCACGTTTAGATAGTACATCTCGAAACCGTAGGGTGCACCGCATGGGTGATGGCCGCGTGGGACCAGAACAACATCACCATCCGAAACCGCCATGGTTTCATCAAGTTGGCCGTCATCCGTATACACCCTCTGAACGCCGAAGCCGTTGGCTGGGTTCAGGCGGTGGTAATAGGTTTCTTCAAGATAGGTGATGCGCGGGAAGTCGTCTTCGTCGTGGCGGTGGCTTGGGAAACTCGACCAGTGGCCTGCAGGTGTGAAAACCTCGGTGACCAACAGGCTGTCCGCGTAGTCCTCGGCTTCCATGGCGATGTTATTGATGTACCGCGTGTTGGTGCCTTTGCCACGTTCGGTCAGAGTGATCCCATCAGGTCCAATACGGCGGGGTGTGTGTCCACCCTGTCCAGGTGCCGAGCAAACAGCCAGGACACACTCTGTTTCGGCGACAGCGCTCCACGCGCTCCCGTTCGGCAAATATAGGCAATGCGGCGGTGTCCGTTCAAAGACATTCATTCGGTCACCCAACACGCCCCAATCCTGACCACCACCGGTGATCGCGGCCTTACCCTCGACCATGACCAGGATCACCTCGGTTTCGCCTGTGGCCTCCGATGCCTTGTCACCGGCCTTGAGGTGGTAGAGCGAGAAACCCACATAGCGCCAGCCAGCGCTTTCCGGCGTGATTTGGTGGACCTTGCCACGCGCGCCAAACGGTTTTCTGAGAAGATCTGCCATGAAACCTGTCTTTCTAGCGGCGGGCCTGAGAGCCCGTAGAGTTCAATTACGTCGTCAAAGCCGAGCTTCGATCATTCGAAGGGCCGTGCTCATGCCCGATCATGTTCCGCTCCGATCACTGTTCAGCCGTTGTACTCCATGGATTTGAATATGTCAGCGACGGCGGGGAAGTCGATGTGCCCCTCCTAAACCGACTGATGATACGGATGCGTACGTGCAGCACCCAAACGCACTGACATCAGGTCCTAACCTGTCTCATCCGTGGGCTGGAAAGATGCCGATCAGACCAGGATGCGGATCGCCCGCTATTGCACCCATAGGGCTTTTGGCGTCTAGGCCTGTGCACACGCGCCGCGCCTCGGATGTTCCCCCGCTCTCCGGCGACCAGTAGCGCCGGCTTTTGTGGCCGACTGTCTGTGGCCGAGTACTAAACCAAAGGGGACCAGTCGACTGAATCACTGTGGCCGGTTTCCCTTGGGTTTGGCGTGGCCCGGCGCGACACGCACCGGGCCAATTTGTTCACGATGCGCCGATGTTGATTTTCTGAACACCCGGCGGTGCGTTTTCCGGCCTGTCGATCTGGAGTTTGAGGACACCATTGGCAAACTCCGCCTTTACTGCACCCTCCTCCGGGACAAAGCCCAATGGGATATGACGACGAAAGCGTCCGTAGCTGCGTTCGACAAGGTGGTAATCCTTGTGCTTTTCCTCACGGTCAGCGCCTTTTTGTCCCTTTATGACCAATGTGTCTCCGTGCACCGACACATCGAGGTCGGCTTCGTCGACGCCGGGGACATCTGCGCTGATTTCAAGGCCAGTGTCGGTTTCGGCCACATCGACGGCAAGCATCAAAGGGCTTCCGTCCTCTGTGGGTTGCGGCACCGCCGTACCCCGCAGGTGATCCAGCATTTGCGCCATTTCCTTTTGAAAGGACTGGAAAAAGGGCGGGTACATCCCATGGCCCCGACCGGGCAAGTTCGGATTTGACATCTTGTGCATCCTTTCGAGCTAACTGGGTTCTGGACGATCAGCGTGTAACAAATTCGGCCCGCTGCCGATTGATGATTGTCAATTTCAATCTTGCATCTCGCGCTAGGCAGAGGCCGCAACAACGGAGTGGGTGAGATGCGGAACAGATGTGCGGCGATCCTGAGCATGCTGGCTGTTTTTGCGGCAGCGCCTGCGGTTTCGGAGATCGAGATTTCCGAGCACGGCGGTGATACTTTCATCTCGGGCGAAACGATCACCCAAACGGTCGAGACAAGCGGCGACGTATTTGTTGCGGGACGTTCTGCCACAGTGCTGGGGCAAGCTTCGGGTGACTTTCACGCTGCGGGCTTTGACGTCGTGATTGATGTCAACATCGATGAAGACGTGTACGCCGCGGGCGCATACGTGACGATGAAGGGTACAGCGGGCGAGGATTTGACCTCTGCCGGGTTTACCGTCCGGACCGAGGCGTCCTCTCGCGTCAATGGCAATGCCCGGCTGGCCGCGGCCACGATCATCGTGGACGGCCCCATTGATGGCGCTCTGTCGGCAACCGGCCGGGATGTGTTGCTGAACGCGGCCATTGCAGGTGATGTGCGCATCGCGGCCCGCACGTTGCGGTTCGGGCCAGAAGCAATCATTTCGGGGCAGCTGACCTATTCCACCGATACGCGCACAGATGTACCGGAGCGCGTGGCACCAGCAGCCCGCGTCACCTTCACTCCGCTGCAACGCGGACGTCTTTGGAATGTCAGGGAGGCAGTGGGCGACATGCCGAGCTTCCCAACCTTCGCGTCAGCATTTTTCGGATTTGTTGTCAGCTTGCTCTTCTTTGTTGTCTTGGGGGCAATCGCACTCGGCTTTGCCCCGAAAAAGGTATCATGTCTGCGCAAGACCATCGGGGCATCACCTGGCCGGACTCTGCTTCAGGGTGTGGCCGGGTTGGCTATTCTAGTTGGCGCCATCCCTGTTGTCGCGATGACCATCGTGGGCATCCCATTTATTCCCATCGCGCTGCTTGGTCTGATCGCCGTGTGGACCCTGGCATATGCCCTCGGGGCCTATGCAGTCGCAATGCGTGTCTGGATCGGCTTCGGCGGGGACGCGGACCCACCAATCTCAACGCGGTTGCTTGTGCTGACCATGGCCATCGTTGTGGTCGCACTGCTCAACTTTGTTCCCTTCGTGGGCTGGGTCGCCAACTACACTCTCGTGCTGCTTGGGGTTGGTGCCATGACACATGCTGCCTTCCTCGCGCTGATCCCCGATATCGACCCCGCATTGGATGTCGATATGCGGCCCGTCGCCAGTGACGACAAATAGTCCAGAAAGGAGACTTCCCATGTCCAGTCAAGGCCTTGAAGCAATTGATCAAACCGTTCACCTGACCCATGAGTGGATCAACGAGCTGTCCGAACGGGTCGGCTATTCCTCGAAACGCAGCACATTGCGATTGCTGCGCGCCGTGCTGCACATCCTGCGAGACAGGCTGCCGCAGGACGAGATGGCATAGTTTTCGGCGCAGCTTCCCATGCTGGTACGGGGGATAATGTTTGAGGGTTGGCAACCCAAACTGACCCCACAAACCGGGCTGGAGTTCGAAACCCGCATCGCCGACGCTATGCAAGAGACAGCCGAGTTTCGGGGACCCGACGACGGGCGATACGTTTTTGACCTGTTGAACGAGCGGATCAGCCGCGGCGAGGTCGAAGATATGCGCGCATGCCTTCCAAAAGAGATACGCGCATATTGGGCTGAACCCTAAGCGGGTTTAGTCGTCACCCAAGGCAAGCTGCTGGAGTCTGGCGGATTCCATGACGATGATGGTCTGTGCCCCATTCAACGCTATGACCCCTTCGTTGCGCAGAGCTGAGAATGCACGGCTGACCGTTTCAGTGGTCAGGCCCAGGAAATCGGCGATGTCACTGCGCGGCATCGGCAGACTGATCCTTCGATGACTGCCCATCTTTTCCCCATAACGCTGCGTTATCACAGCAAGAAAGGACGCAACACGCTCGGACGCGGATTTGCGCCCCAGCATCATGACGTGATCCTGCATCTCGCTGATCTCTTTCAGCGCTGCCTTCAATAGTGCCACGTGCAGTTCGGGATCGCCGTCACCGTGATCCAATGCAGTGCGCCGGAACACATTCAGGGTCGTATCAACCAGCGCTTCACAATCTGTGTGATGGCACCCGTCAGCCGGAAAGCCGATGATATCGCCGGGATACCCGAAGGCGATGACTTGCCGTCGCCCGTCCTCGAGCATGCGCGTCAGGCGCACGACGCCAGTTTTGACCTGATAGATGCGTTCGACTTCGTCACCTTCGTGAAACAGATGCCTGCCTTGCTTGAGCAGCGTTGCCGGTCGCATCCGGTTTGCTGCATCATGGGTCAACGGGCCCGGATCAGGGCGGGTTTCCGCTGACAAGGTAATGTACATTGGTGGTCCCCCATTGTTCGGCTGGGACCGTATTGAAGGTGCCGTGTAGTGCGGATTACATTCAAACTAGGCAGTTTTGTATCAAATTGTATCTGCCTTTCGGTTGATGTGCAGGCGCCCCGAGCAACACCGGCGCCCTCGCGTCATATATCTGGAGTGTCACGTGGTGCAAAAACCAACCGTTCTGGTTGTCGAAGATGATCCGAAAGTGCGCGCCTTGCTACGCAATGTGCTTGAGGACGACGGCTTTACCGTGCTCCAAGCCGACAATGCAGCTGACACGCTTGACTGCGTGGCCTCGCAAGAACCGAGCGTTGTCACGCTGGATATCAATCTGGGAGCGGAAAGCGGTTTTGACCTGGCTCGGGGCATTCGCAAGATGTCGACGGTTCCTATCGTTATGGTCACAGGCAAAAATGACGTTATTGACCGAGTGGTAGGGCTCGAGATCGGTGCAGATGATTACATCGTCAAACCGTTCCACGTACGCGAGGTCACCGCTCGTATTCGCGCCGTTCTGCGCCGTCATCAATATGCCAGCGATGACGCCCAGCAAGTCATCGAACAAAGTGCCAACGGTCCAAAATCTGCAACCTATAGGTTTGATGGAATCACGGCTGTGCCAGACAGGATGCAGATGATCGACCGGACCGGGTTGGATTGCGCACTGACCAGCGGCGACTTTAACCTCCTTCGTGTATTCCTGGAACGACCCAAACGCGTGCTGTCACGCGATCAGCTCATGGATCTTACGGGCGGCATCGAATGGACACCGCTTGACCGGACTATCGATAACCAGGTGGCACGTTTGCGTAAAAAGATTGAACGCAACCCATCCGCGCCGAAAATCATCAAAACCGTCCGTGGAATCGGGTATACGCTTGCCTGTGATGTTGAGTGTTCGGAAACCAATGATGCCCCTCACAAAAGCGCGTGAAGCCGTGCGGCCAGGTCGGTTAATCGGTACGGCTTGTGCAAAATCAGGTCATCCTCCGTGGCGCCCATCCGGTTGCTGACCACATCACTGGCATAGCCCGAAGTCAGCAGGATTCGAATATCCGGAAACTCTTGGCGTATCTTGGCAGCCAGATCATATCCATTGAGTTTGCCGGGCATGACAAGATCGGAAAACACCAGATCGACGTGGACACCTGACGACAGCAGAGCATAGGCCACATCGCCATTTTCGGCCTCTTCAGTTCGATATCCCAGGTCACGAACGCGCTCGATAGAGAGCCTACGGACGTTCGGATTGTCTTCGACCACCAATACGACCTGCCCTGCCCCGCGTGGCAGGTCGCCCTCCCGTGTGCGGTACACGACGTCTTTGTTTGCCTGATCATCCCAGTCATCCCGAAGCGCCGGGAAGTATAGTCCAAAACTCGTGCCGTGACCTTCTTCACTGTACAGCGTGATATGCCCGCCGGACTGCTTCACAAATCCGTAGACCATGGCCAGCCCCAGGCCCGTACCGCCCTTGTCAGATTTGGTTGTAAAGAAAGGCTCGAACGCGCGTCGCTGCGCGTCAAGCGACATTCCCTCGCCGTTATCGCTCACGAACAGACGGACGTAGTCGCCGGGCGGCATATCCGTCTCCTGTGCCATGTACTTGTCATCAATACGGATGTCAGCGACAGAAATAAGGAACTCGCCGCCACGTGGCATCGCATCCCTTGCATTCAGCGCGAGGTTGATGAGCGCAGACTGAAGCTGCACCGGATCAATCATCACGGAGCTCACGGTGTCCGCAAACTCGGTGCGGATGGAGTAGGTGTCGCCGATCGTACGACGCAGGATCGCAAGCGCATTGCCGCATTGTTCGCGTAGATCGACCCTGACCGGTTTCAGATCCCCCTTGCGAGCAAAAACCAGCAACCGCGCGGTCAAGTCGGCCCCTAGCTCAGCCGACGCCAGCGCATCATCAATCAACCCCGCCTGTCTCTCATCGACCCCACGCATTTGCATTAGTTCGAGGTTACCAATGATCACGGTCAGCAAATTGTTGAAGTCATGTGCGATCCCACCGGTCAACTGACCCACTGCATCCAGCCTTTGGGTCCGTGCCAACGCCTCTTGAGCTGCGCGGCGCTGGGTCAAGTCATGCAGGATGCCAATGAATATGTGCGCCCCCTCAACTTCAGCTTTGCCCACCGACAAGTGCAAAGGGAAAATTGTTCCATCCCGGCGCTGCCCTTCAACGTCACGGCCGATGCCAATGATCCGCACCTGCCCCGTGGCCATATGATGGTTCATGAACCCATCATGCAGGGCAGCAACGGCGTCAGGCATAAGGACATTTACACTTTGGCCGATCAACGCCCCTTCGTCATAACCAAAAAGCTGGTCTGCTGCGGTGTTCGCGCGTTGGATAATGCCCTGACCATCGGCCATGACGATGGCGTCGGCTGCTGCCTCCATCAGGGACTTCAGAAGGGCGGTATCGTGGGGTTCGGGCACTGGACGGTTCAGCTTTGTGATATGCGGTTAGATCAAGTTGACCAAACGGTTGTGACAAGGGTCAAGGTCAGAGATGTTCAACTTCGGGCATTGCCCACATCGGGTGCCACCTTGCCCAAGCTGGCAAGCAAGCCAAGATGCCTTGTCAGGTCAGATAATGAAATGACACCACGCAAAGAACGCCCTTCGACGACTATGAACTTGCGTTGGCCGGTCTTTGCGATGCGTTCGAACAGATCAAACACAAGCAGATCGGACGCCACGCAGCAATCAGGGTCCAGGTCGACGAAGACGTCTCCAACCGTTGTATTCGACCAGTTTTCTCGATCAATGCCGATCAGAACCCGTGTATCCATATGACCCAGTAGCGCCCCTTCTTCGACAACAGGGACAAAGCTGATACGATTTGGCAACATCACTTGATTTACCAGTGCCGAAAGGGACGTGTCCGCGTTCGTGGTAATCACGTTGCGTGTCATCAACGCGCCGACGGGGTGGTCACCCAGATGGAACTTGATCTGCTGCGCTTCAACCGCGCTGCGAGCAGCGGCCACCACAAACAGCCCGATCAGGATTTGCCAGAACCCTGCAACCATTGCGCCTTGGAACAGTCCCAACACGCCCAGACCGACCAAGGCGTACCCCAAAAACGTGCCTGAGCGAGCCGCAGTCCGGGTCGCTGCCAGCATATCGCCGCTCCGATGCCAGAGCCATGCACGCAGGATTCGCCCCCCATCCAGCGGGAAGGCGGGCAGCAGGTTAAAAACGGCCAGAACCAGATTGATCAACGCCAGGTAATCCAGAACCACAACGACTGGTCCAATTCCCATCAACACCGCACTAGTTCCAGCACACATCCAGAATGCCAGTGCCAGCGTAAGGCTCATTGCGGGCCCCGCAGCCGCGATCCAGAACTCGTGCATCGCTTTCTCAGGTTCCTGCGTCAACTCGGCGACTCCGCCAAACAGAAACAGGGTAATGTGCCGCGTTTGCACGCCGAAGTGACGAGCCGTCACAGCGTGCGCAAGCTCGTGGCCGACCAACGACGCAAAGAACAGCAGCATGGCCAGAACCGCCATCGCGAAGTAACTCCACTGCGATAGTCCAGGTAGCGCGGTCGGAAAAGTATGTTGGCACAGGCTCCAGGTGATCAAAGCAGCGATCAGTGCCCAGCTTGGGTCAATGCGAATATCAATTCCAAACACGGTGGCGATGGTGCGGGTATTGGAAAACATGAGGACCGTCCTCCTCTTTTGCCCCAAGGCTAAAGGCCGTGATGCACACATCCTTGATTTGGCTCAAATGAACGTCGCTTTGTGCAGGCTTGAGAAATGTCAGAACATCCGGCGCCAGCGCGGCTAAATGAAAAACAAAACGATGCGGGGGAAATGCAAATGATCGATAAACTGGCCCATCTCGTGGGACGTCGACTAGAGCAGCACGGCTGCGTTCTCAGCGATTGGACGGCTTGCGAGCAGAAGATGCGCATGGATGAAGGTACGGATGTCACAATCCTCTTGGCGGGCTTGATACGCATGGCATGGCAATCAGGTTTCGTCGCGCATATCCGCGCCCCGGCGGTGATCCTGAGCACCGACATCACAAGGGTAGAAAGCGTCGTGGTACGAGACATAAGGCTGCTGAATGTCGACCTTGATAAGTGTTGCTCAATGATGCGCCAAAGTCCTGAATTTCGGGACCTTTTCCGCGTCGCATGCAGTAGCCGCATTAAAACGTTGAGGGCAATGCAGCATCCGATAACCATGCAGGCAGTTCACTGATCACCAAGAAGGAGAACCAATATGACAACGAATTTAGGACCCGCGGATCGCGTGCTCCGCGCATTGGTAGGCTTATTGCTGTTTATGGCACCACTGGCGAACATGCCTTCGATATGGGCCAGCAGCGCGGCGGCCTATGCCGCGATGGGTGTTGGACTGGTTTTGATTGCGACCTCGTTCTTTCGCTTTTGCCCCGTATACCGGGTGTTCGGCATTTCAACCTGCAAATCCTGATGCCGGGTTCTGCACAGTACAAAGCACTTGTCCAAGCATGTCTGACCGAACTTGGCGTGAGGCTGCTGGAGATCACAAACGAACTTGATTACCCAGAATTCAAAGACCTTGGGGAACAAGCGATGGACTTGGAGAATGACGAGGTCCTCGAAGGTCTCGGCTTGGCAGCGCAAAAGGAAATGGTGCTCCTACAGGCCGCACTGACGTGTATTGAAGATGGAGCTTATTGCGCCTGCCAAGCATGCGGCGGCCCAACTTCCGACGCGCGCTTGCAAGCCGTTCCCCACACTGTCCTCTGCCGGAACTGTGTACAATCAACCGCCCGCACCTGATGTTGGATCAGCGCTGAATGCTTTCTAGATAGGCGGCGAGGGCAATCAGATCAGAAGGGATCGGCGTGGACAAACCGCCATCCTCGACCTGAACCGCTGGGCCTAAATCTTCATTGCCAAATTCGGGCATGGCCGACTCCGGGTGCGTGCGCCGATTGAAGCCGTCGACAACACTCATAACAAAGGTGCGGGGATAGACGCCCCGGTTCTGGGCGCTAAGCGTCGTCAAATCTGGCGGTGGTGCGCCCAACCCAATAGAGGCGACCCCGGCCCCCGTTGCGTCATTGCCGTGGCAAACTGCGCATTTCTGAAAATAAAGTCTCTCGCCACGTTCAACGCTGATGTCCGGTTCGCGCGCCTCCGGTGCACATGCCCCGAGCCAAGCTGCGGCCGAAAGGATTGCCAGGTGATTGAATTGAAGTGTCATTACATGCTCGCCCTGTTGTTGTGACCCTAACCATAGCGCGCTCGGATTCTGATAACTTTGACCAAAATCAACGACTGCGGACGGCGAATAGCCGGACGGGCGGTGGCGGCGCACTGTTTACAACACAAAGGCTTGAAACACAGAGTGGCTTGTGAAAGAGGCCCCGAGCAACTGGCTCAAGGGATTTGATCCGGTTCGGGGACATCCATCTAGTCAGTTACTTGATGGCACAGGCAGACGGAAAACGAGGGTCACAACGGCGATGCGCTCTGGTGAATCCGCCTGTTTTATGCCGCCCGAACAACAAGAAAGATAGGATGTGTTGAAAAAGGAGACATGTGCTTGTTTCCTGCCGGTGGGCTCCGCACGCTAAATCTCCAACACGATCCTGCCTTCAATCTGCCCCGCCTTCATCCGCTCAAAAATGGTGTTGATGTTCTCAAGCTTGTCCCATGCGAAATGCGTCTGAATCAGCCCCTCCGCCGCAAGGCTCAGCGATTCAGCAAGGTCCAGTCGCGTGCCAACGATGGAGCCGCGAATGGTCAACCGCTTCAATACAACCTCGAAAATTGGGAGTGGGAATGTGCCGGGCGGCAGACCCACAAGGCTCATAGTGCCATGGCGCCGCAACATACCCGTCGCCTGTGCAAAAGCTTGCGTGTTGACGGCGGTCACAAGCGCGCCATGCACGCCGCCCAAATGGTCGATCACCTCCTTGACCGGATCGGTCGTGGTCACGTTAATCGTCTCGTCTGCGCCCAGAGACTTGGCAAGCGCGAGCTTGTCATCCGCCACATCCACCGCGACAACATGCATGCCCATCGCTTTGGCATATTGCACCGCCATGTGTCCAAGACCACCGATCCCGCTTATCAACACCCATTGGCCTGGGCGAACCTCAGTTTCTTTCAATCCTTTATAGACCGTGACGCCTGCACAAAGCACGGGCGAAGCCGGGCCAAATTCGAGGCCATCTGGCAACGCGCCCACGTAGTCAGCATCGGCGCGCACATACTCGGCATAAACGCCATCGACTGAACAACCAGTGTTTTGCTGGCTCTCGCACAGTGTCTCCCATCCGCCAAAGCAATGCTCGCACCGACCACAGGCAGTGTGCAGCCACGGCACACCGACACGGTCACCTTCCTTCAGGTGCGTCACATCCTTGCCAATGGCCGCGACCTCCCCCACGCCCTCATGCCCGGGGATAAAAGGAGCCGTCGGCTTAACCGGCCAATCCCCCATCGCCGCATGCAGATCGGTGTGACAAACTCCTGATGCTCTCACCCGGACCAGAACGTCACGTGGGCCGATCTTCGGGACAGGCACTTCACGGATATCAAGCGGTTCACCAAGCTTGGTCACAACCGCGGCTTTCATGGTTTTCGGCAACGTGTCGATCATCCTTTGGCTCCTTCGGGCGACTGCGGACCGTTGCTGCCACAAGAGACGTGAGTGTCGATTGATTTTGCTCAATCCGCTCTGCGTTTGACGGCGCTACGCCAGATGAGAAAGGAACCGCAACAATGTCTGCAACCAAACCTCCGGCCATCTACTGCTATTCCAAGTCCGGAACGACACGCCATGTTGCAAAGGCGCTGGCACAGAGTACGGGCGCAGAGGTGGTGCCGATCGACGCCACCAGATACAACTTTCCGCTGCTTTGGATGTTTCGCGCAATCTGGGATGTTGGTCGGGCCAATGTCCTACCGCTCGACTTCGGGTCTGGAATACTTGCCAAAAGGCCTTGGATTGTCGTTGCCGCACCGATCTGGGCCGATCAGCTTGCACCACCCGGGCGTACGGTTTTGCGGGAATTGGCCGCCTCCGACATTCCGGTGGGCGTGCTGACCACATCCGGGCGCGCATCGGAACAGCCTAAGTGCTTCAGCACCTGCGAAGCGGTGCTTGGCCGCGCCTTGGCGGCACAGCTAAATGTCCAGAGCAGGACGGTCGATACGCCGGACATGACATGCAAGCTCGCACAATTCGCGGAAGGTTTGGGACAACGCCACGTATCTGCGGTATCCGATGTCGTTGGATAGTCTGTGCGATGCCAAGTCACGCACAAATTAGAATGGTCACAAGGAAGATCGACGCGCCACCGGGCTGGTTAAAGTGCCGGTTCTGATCTCCGCACTCTTTCAATGTCCATCTGCATCCTCGGACTCGTACTATTCGGTTTTAAAACGAAGGTCATCTTTGGATAGCCCGTTCAAATGCAATGAGCTACACGCAACGGTGTCGGACAGACGAAAGCATGGCTTCAGGCGGCTATGAACGCATCCGTCTCTTGTGGCACGATCCGGCTTGCCTCCAAACAACGCGCAGCGTGTAGGATGGACCGTGCGATTTTATTGGACGAACGGCGCACTTTTCGAACACAAGGCGCAACACGAGTGTAGTTGTTTGTCACCCTTCATGTAGGGACCACACAGGAATGAATGCCGCCACCGAAACCGCCGCCGATGTTCTGAACAAAGCGCGTGCTGCCTTGGCAGAGGGCGAAACGGACGTGGCGGCAGCGTGGTTGGACAAGGCCAAGACATCGGGCGGCGACAAACACTGGCCTATGTTGGCCTTGGTTGAGGCCGAAATCCTCTATCGCCAGGGTGCGGCAGAGGCTGCAGAAATCCAGCTTGAAACCTTGCTGGACAAGACACCCGACTTCTTCTGGGCCGCGTTTCATCTGGCAAATTGGGCATGGCGGCGAGGAGATTTGCCTCTGGCCGCAGCCCGCCTTGCCACGGCGCGCGCTATCGATCCGGTTGGCAAGCACCGGGCCCTGTGGCTTTTGCGTGCGGATTTGAAACGTGATCTTGATCAACCAGAAGCGGAGGCAAGTATCCTGCACCAAATGGCCCGGGCCTTTCCTGCCGACCCAGTGCCCTTGCATCGCCTGGCCATGCGCTCCCAAAGCGCGGGGGACGTGGAAACGGCGATCAGGTATCTTGAAACAGCGTCAGCACTTGCGCCAGACAAGCGCGAATTCGTCCTTCAGCGCGCGCGCTTGTTGCTTACGCATGACCGTTTGGAAGAGGCAGATGCGCTTTATCGCCAACTCGGTCATGATTTCGGGGACGATCCGGAAAGCCTGGCCGCTCGGGTTCGCATACGGCGTCGCCTCAAGGACACGCCCGCCGAAGCCGAGCTTCTGCTCGCTGGCCTCAAAGCCTTCCCGGACGCGCACCTGTTGTGGGCGCATGTCTTTGCCAACTTCGTGGCGGACGCGCCGCTGGATGTACCAGATCAGGCGATGTCACTGCTGAAGTCGAATTCAAATGTGCCCGATTTGGAGATTCTTGACCTTGCCCTACTGGTTGCCACCGACCGCTACGACGCGGCTTATGCGCAATGGCGCCGCGACGACCGATCACCGGCAAAAAGTCCTTGGTATGCCCATTTGCGGGCCCAAACCCTTCTGGGCAGTGGTCGGTATCGGATCGCGTTGCGGTATTTGCGATTTTGCCTGCGGCGCTGGCGGGACAACACGATGCTTTTGCGGACATTCGTCAGCTGGGGATTGAAACTTGGGGAAGACAAGGACGTCCTCGCCACACTCAAATCGCTTGAGCAGCATCACACCCGCTCGACTGTGCTTGCAATGCAACTGATGGTCGCCGGGTTCTCGAATGATCTGAAAGCTGCCATCTCGGCCTATCGGAGCTTGCGCGCACTGGACAAGATCGAAGCACCGGACCGCGTGCTAATGTGCAAGCTGATCGCAACCCGCGCCAATTATGACGACATAGAGCGCATTTTCGAGGACATCGGCAACCCGTTACAAGAAATGGGAAAACTGGCCCACAGGGCAGGTGTACCGGGCCTCTTGATACTGGAATACGATGTTCTCCGGCGCGACGCTCCGGGGCGTGCTCTCATCCACGAAACAGGCGGCGCCGGCCCGTTGAACCCAAGCTCAACCCTTGATGCGATACGGCTCATCGATCAGTGGGCATCCAACGATGAGACTTCCGCGCAGGGCGACAGCGTGCCGAAGACAATTTTCCAGTACTGGAACGATGCGGCGCCGCCATTCGGGATTCAAAAGATGATAGACAGCTGGGCCGCTGCCCCGGGGTTTGAGCATCACCTGTTCGACCGTCGCGCAGCGATAAATTACTTATCTCAAGCTTTCGAGCCGCAATGGGTAAGAGCGTTTCGCTTAGCCAAGAACCCCTCTGAAGAATCTGATTTCATCCGGCTTTGCTTGCTGGCGAACAAGGGGGGCATTTACGCGGATGCAGATGACAGACTCTATGGTGATCTTGTAAGGGCCATCTCGCCCGGTCATGGGTTGATTGTCTATCGCGAGACGATGGGAGCTACCATTGGAAACAACTTCATCGCTGCACCAGCCAACCATCCGATCATAGTTGAGACAGCCCGACTGGCCTGTGCAGCGCTTCTGGAACGTTCTGCCGAACTCAGTTGGTCCAAGACCGGGCCCGGCCTTCTGACAAGGGTAATCGGTCAGCATCTGGCCTCTGCAACCTGCGATGGCGATGCGCCTGCGATTACGCTTATTCAGCGGGGCCAAATAGAACGCTCCATCGCGATGCACAATCGACTGAAATATAAGTCTTCCAGCGCTCACTGGTCACGAATGAACAATCGCGAAACGGTGCGTTCTCCTCTGTGGGAGGGCGTCATGGATACACTGAACCAATTGCAAACAAAGCCGAGCTGACGGCAGTCACCAGGGCGAAAGCAACGGAAAACAACAATTCGATGCGACCAACGCCGATACAAACAGCGCAATCGGATTGAGATTATGCTCGGCAGGCTGAAGGATGGGCGGCGTGTTGCAGGGCGATACGATACATGCGCGACGGTCTTACTGTCAGCCATTGCGCTCACGGTAGCAGTCATCTGTCGGCTATGAGCCCGGATCCCAGGCAATTTATGTATTCAACAACAGTGCTGTCCTCGTACATCGCATGCGAACTCCCCGTTCGCGAAACCCCGGAGGCAGGTCACCAAAGCAACGGTCCCGGCTGGACGTATTATGAAAGTTCTCACACATCATCAGAACATAGTGCCGTGTCGTCTACCAAGTGATCAATGAGTGCCCGCACTCTTGTTGTGAGGCGCCGGTTCTGCGGGAAAAGCGCCGCGACAACATATGGCGAGACGCGGTACTCGCCAAACAACTCTACCAAATCCCCGGACTTCAAAGCATCCGAAACCGTATAGGCCGGGCATCGCGCAACTGCGACACCCGCTGCGGCCAGACGTGCCGATCCCGCGGGCGCGTTCATCCGAAATCGCCCACTTACCGGTACTGCTTCTTCCTGGCCGTCGATGTTGAACCTCCACACTGTCGGCTGTGTCATATTGCCGTCGAGAATACATTCATGGGCGGCAAGAGCCTGCGGATGGCACGGTGTTCCCGTCCGTTCCAAATAGGCAGGTGACGCGCATACGACCAAGGGCATGCGGCCAAGCTGCCGCACTTTGAGCGAGCTGTCTCGCATCGGGCCAATCCTGATGGCGAGATCGAAACCTTCCTCCACAATCGACACCCTGCGGTCACTGAACTGCAGATCGAGTTCCACATTGGGGTGTTTTGCGCCAAACCGTGCCAGCGATGGCGTGAGCCGCAAGGCGCCAAAACCTGTGGGCGCCGAGATGTGGATCGTGCCGCGCAGCGATGTTTGTTCGTTTCTGACTCTTTCTTCGAGCTCATCAAAGCCGTCGAGAAGCGGTTCGCACAATGCCAGATAAGTTGCCCCCGCGTCTGTCAGTGACACGCTACGCGTGGTCCTGTTGAGAAGTTGCACACCGAGCGCACTTTCCAAATCAGCTACATATTTGCTGACCAAACGCGCAGATCGCCCCATGCGATGCGCTGCTACAGTGAATGAAGCGTTCTTTGCAACGAGCGCAAAGGCCCGCATACGGTCTATTTTGTCCATGCCATTGCGCCCTTTCAGGGCCTAAACTTACCCAAGGAATGGTGATTATCCTTCAATCACGTAACAGCTATGTCTCGTTCAGCAACAGAAACATGACTGGAGACATCAATGCCAAACGCCGTCCACATTCACCATTTCGCAAAATCAGGTCACGCCCACCGTGCATTGGTATTCGCGAAACTTGCAGGGATCGCACACGAGGCCGTCCCCGTTGATCTGGTTGGTGGCGCGCATAAGTCGCCCGAGTTTTTGGCAATGAACCCCAACGGCCAAGTCCCGGTTCTTGAGGATGGCGAAGTGGTTGTGTCGGATTCGAATGCAATTCTCGTCTACCTTGCCCGGACATATGCGCCCGACTGGATACCAAGCGACGCCGTTGGTGAGGCCAATGTGCAGCGCTGGCTAACGCTTGCTGCAGGCGAAGTCGCCTTTGGGTCTTGTGCCGCACGGTTGATCACGCTCTTTGACGCACCACTGGACCCAGATTTCGCCGCCGCGACAGCAGCGAAGGCGATGCAAAAGCTAGAGCATGGACTGAACGGGCGCGACTGGCTGGTCGGTGATCGCCCAACGATCGCTGATGTCGCGAACTATTCCTACACTGCCCATGCGCCAGAAGGAAATGTCTCGCTTGAGCCTTACCCGAATGTCCGTGCCTGGCTTGCCCGTTTTGAGGCCCTGCCCGGATTTGAAGCCATGCCAGCGACTGCTGTTGGTCTTGTTGCTGAGTGAGAAGATATTGAAATGATTGCAGAAGCCCCACGTCACCCGCTGCCGCCCTTCACGACCCAAACAGCCATTGAAAAGGTTCGCCTTGCAGAAGACGGCTGGAACAGTCGCAACCCGGCCAAAGTTGCCCTTGCCTACACACCCGACAGCAAGTGGCGCAATCGGGCCGAGTTCCCACAAGGTCGAGCCCAGATTGAAGAATTCCTGACCCGAAAATGGGCGAAGGAGTTGAATTACCGTTTGATCAAGGAGTTGTGGGCCCATGACGGCAATCGCATCGCGGTCCGCTACGCCTACGAATATCACGACGACAGCGGCAACTGGTTTCGCGCCTACGGCAATGAGAACTGGGAGTTCGATGAGAATGGCTACATGGCACTGCGCTTTGCCAGCATCAACGAACACCCGATTGAAGAGGCAGACCGGAGGTTCCGCTGGCCGCTGGGGCGTCGTCCAGACGGTCACCCGGGGCTGAGCGATCTGGGTCTTTAGGTCACAACAATCGGCGGCATCCGAAGGCTCTTGAATACTGAGAGGCAAGACCGGGTGAAAGGATCAGATAATGGTACAGACACATGGATCGCACAAAGGTGAATTGTTGCTGCAAGCGCGCCGCAACACACCTAAAGAGCTGACTGATGCCATCCCGTATTACATCGACAGCAACATGCCGCAGCAGCATGCTGATTTCTTTTCTGGCTTGTCCTATCTACCGCTGGCGACGCTCGACCATCGTGGTCGCCCGTGGGTCAGTCTCTTGGTCACAACGTCGGACGACGACCCGTCTATCGGCATCAAAATCTCTGGACATAACACAACAGATGTTGTTGCCGAGACCAACCCACATGACCCGTTTGCCCATGTTTTGCAGCAAGCGCCTTCCGATGAACACCGACTTTTTGCCGGTGTAGGCGTCGATTTCAGCAACCGTCGGCGGAACAAAATCGCTGGGTCTATTCGTGCCGCGTCCGTGGAAGATACCGGGAAGGTCAGGCTTCAGTTGCTGTCCGACCAGCACCTTGGGAACTGCCCCAAATACATCACCGAACGCACATTGGCGCATACGAGGCGCACAGCCGAGATGCTTTATGACAGCTTTGAGATCTGCGCTTCAGCCTTGCCTGCGGGCGCCAAAGCCGTGATTGATCGTGCAAGCACAGTCTTTCTGGCGACGAAGCACATCACCGATGACACCACCACGGGCATCCAGACAGACATGGGTGTTAATCACCGTGGCGGTGCTCCCGGCTTTACCCGCATGTATGAAGACAACGATGGCGACCGTGTCACAACGTATCTGGTTTTACCCGACCATTCCGGCAATCGCTTTTATCAGTCTCTGGGCAATATCGAGACAGACCCGCAGGTCGGACTTGTATTCCCGGATTTCACAACGGGTCGTGTGCTGTATGTGACGGGCGACGCTGAAAACCTGCTTGATCAGGATGCCGAAGCGTTGATGCCGCGCGCGAGCTTGCTGACGCGCATCAAGGTGACAGGTGCAGTCTTCGTCAAAGGCGGTCTCAATCTCAAACTGACATCACAAGAGCGGTTCTCCCCCTATAATCCGCCCATAAAGTACTTGCGGCGAGAACTGGAACAAATGGGCCACGCCACAGTCGCCCAAAGCAATGATGACGCAATCACAGCCAAGCTCGTTTCAACGCGAGCTCTTTCCGACAGCATCAAAACATTCAACTTCGAACTGTCGAAGCCGATTAATGCGCCTTTGCCTGGTGGGTTTGGTGTCTTCGACTTCTCAGATGTATTGGATGTCGGGTACAACCATATGAACGAAGCAAACCCTCAATTGATCAACGAGGATTATGTGCGGACTTGGACGCTTTCGAGCGCGCCGAGCTATGATGCAAAGACCAATTCGTTCCACGCGATCAATCGGGTTAGTGTCACTGTGAAACGCAAACCGGGCGGCTTGATATCCAATGTTCTACACAATAACATCGCCGATCTGACCACTCAAAAACCTCCCGTTGAATTCAAAGGCACCGGCACAGGCTTCACCTGCTTTTCACCAAGCGCCGCGGGTCTTCCGCCAAATATCCCATCAAAGATGCTCTGGATTGCAGGCGGCGTCGGCATTACCCCATTCATGGCGATGTGGGACGGGATTGTTCAGGTCGCAAATGCACATCCGGAACAAATATCAACGAAAATAGTGCTCTTGTTCTCCGGTCGTGGAGATGACATCAACGTGTTGAAGCATTTTGCGTCGCAGAGCGGCTCTGTTCCTGCCAACGTAAAGCTGCGGATAGTCGCTCTGCAAAGTACTGGCGGTAATCGGTCAAATGCAAATTTCGCACGCGATGGTTTGCGGCATGTTTTTTCTCATGAACTGCTGCGGCTAGAAGAACGGCGCATCCAAATCTCTGATTTGCCATCGGCCATGGACCTGAAAAAATGTGAGGTGTTTATGTGCGGACCCGATGCTTTGATGGCTTGGTGCGAAAAGACGCTCACCGAACTGAACGTCGAAGGTGCTAGACGTCATCGCGAGTCCTTTATTTTCTGAGTGGATGGATCAGGGCTTCTTGCACCGGTGTCAGTGGCCGTTTCAGAGCGGCGAAATGATCTGTGCTCCAAGACTTCTCAAACTGACGTTGTGCCGAGCAATTGATCACAGGCTGCCTCAAGAGGAAGAAAAAAACAGCCCCGCCGGGGGTCGGACCGGTGTCTGTGACGCGCTGCGCCACAGACGACAATGGCACCTGAAGCACTGTCGCCGCGGTCTTCATACGCTTCGGATCGAGCGTCCAAACGTCATTCACAGTCTCGCACGCCACCACAAAACGCACCTCGCCTGCGCGCGCTACCGTCAGCATCAGAAATCGCAACGCCAAGGCCGATGACAAGTCCTGCTCGACAACCAGCAATAAAACTTGGGGCTCTTGGTAGGGGATAGCCAAGGCCCCGCCTGCCCGTCATTCTTGTGCTGGGCCTGACGCCCCGCAAAGTATTGCTTAATCGCATCTGCCACGGTCAGTCGCTGCGCGCGAGGCCTCGCCGCTTGCCGCGCTTGGATTGGATCGACATCGTCGCGAAGCCACCGACGCGCATTTGGCACCCGCTCCCGCGCTTCAACCAGCAGGACATTCCGCTAACGCCCAGTCTCGTTTGGTGTCTCTTTCCTGCGATGGTCAGGCGCCCCTTAAACGTCTCAACCTCTTTGCGGGTCAAACCCTGGCCGTCAACGTGTTTGCCTGAGCTAAGGTTCTTGATCTTGAGTTGGTTTAGCGCGTTCAAAAAATGCAGTGGCGCACCTTTTGGAAGCCACCTCCAGCTCACTCAATGGGCCAGCGCAATTTCTGGAAAAACACTGCGTAGGCCATCGTGACCGATTGGTTCAACTGAGCAACGCAGCGAGAAAAAGCGTCAGGTTTGCACCATCACTGCCGTCGGGATCGGCAACATCTGCTGTCTGCAGAATTACAGTTGCATCACTTGGCCCTTCCCAATTCGGCTCTAACAGCCCCAAGCCGCCCTGCTCCACAAGATCACGGACAAGCGAGAAGGATGCGGCTGGACGCTGAAGGCGGATGAATTCGGAAGTTGGTAAGCCCATCGCATCGCGTTGAGCGATACCCATACGGGCTGCCATGGACATCACCCTCTGCGTCCGCACCTTCGCGCTGTAGCCTTGGGCAATGCTCTGATCGACCGAGGCGACAGCAGCACTGCCATCAAAGCTGATCCCGCGGCGCCTAAGATGCGTTGCACCAGTCAGAGAATACACGTCATCTACCACGACAGCGGTGCCTGGCACACGCGCCGCACGTCCAGGAAACGCATTGGGATGAAACGCCGCCACACGGCCCGGTGCGACACCCGTCAAAGCCTGAAGCGCCTCTGTCCTCAACTGGATTGCAGCGCGAACATAGGGCGCCGCCTCGAAGTCCGTTTCACGCGGCGTACAGACGACCACCTTCAACCGCGGCTGCACAGAGAGCCGATCGGCCAGAATCTGTATCAGGTCAACGGAAACGGCATCCGCGTCGCCACCGGCATGAACTGTCCGCGCCAACCCTGCGGTTTCGATGTAAACCAGTTCTTCCGCCTGATGGAATGCGCGCGCCAGCGACCAGAGCGCATCACGTGCTCCGTGAACCGAAAGCTCGTATTCGCGGCGAAGCTCGTTCAGTAGGCGGTTTCCATTTGTGACATTCAACGTGGGTGCGGGCAGACTCAATGCACTGGCGATGTCGTTGATGACCGTTTGCAAATCAATTGGAGTGTCTGAATCCAAAGGGTTTCCGGGGGGCAGCAGCGACAGCTCAGGCGTTTCAGCGACTGCTGCAATCGACTGGAGCAACACCCCGGAAGACGTAGCGGCGGCGGGCGGGTCACCTGCCCGTTCCGGCAGATCCATGTTGTCACCGCCTGACATCGCGAGCCAGCCGGGCGCCTGTGCCGGCGGTGGGCCACCCGGCAACGGGATAAATGGTTGCACCCGGCGTACTGCGTGACGGGCCAGATCATAGGCCAACGCCCCTTCCACCCGGACACCAGAAGATTGAGTGTCCGGACCCGCAGGATTTCCCGGGTTGCCCTGTCCATGGCTCGCTGAAAGCGCATCGCGCGACCAAGACGTCCCGCTAAGTACACCGCTCCAATCCAGCCCTTCACTGATCGCGGCAGACCCAATTCCACTCACCACGACAGTTTCGAGCCGCCCCATGGTCGGCAAGCGCGGCCCGCTGCGTGGGACGGTTTCAGAGGCCAACGCACGCGCCGCGTCAACGGGCGTGCCGACAGCACCGTCATCGGGTCCATCATCGGTGCCGAACAGCGGCACCGGTGCAATCGACTTGACCGTGTCCGGTACGGCAGCCATGCGATCCGGCGCCGGGACAAAAACATCAGGGGGGTCGGTAGCAGGCCCCGCGGCGATTGGCAGAGTGCGCGCCGCGAACAGTCTACGGTTCTGGTTTCGTGGTGTCACAACCATGTCAAAGACCAGTGTCCCGGGATCCGGTTTAGGGTCTCCAGGCTCCAATCCCAGCGGGTTGTGCACCAGGATCTGTGTCGGCTGCCCTGTGACTGCTATCGCAGCCCCGCCATCACCGCGCTTGAATGACGGTGTCTCTCCAATCGCTGGGATCGAGATGAAACGCTGATTGTAAATCCGCACCGAGCTGCCGTCGGGAACAACATCGGCCGCAAGCACGACCACCACGTTTTCGCCGGCCGTCCATGTCGCGGTCGCCCCCGCAAGAGGTGCGGGGTTTGCGCCGAACACGCCTGCACCGGCAGCAGCTGGAAATGCAGGCCAATGCGCGGGCGCACCCGGCGCAGGCGGAACGGGAACACCATCGTTAATCTGTGGCGCCGCTGCGAAGACAAGCGGGTTGCCCGCGGCTCCGTCCATCCGCGTCAACACCGCGTTGGACAATGCCATCAAATCCGGACCATCTGCTGCATAGTCTATGACAACCTCGGTCCGCACCTGAGGTTTCAGGTCATCAGGCATGTCGCCATCTTCGGCAGGCACTCCGGCAACAGCGCTGGTTGTGCGGTTTCCACGCAGATGCCAATCGAGGTCAACGGCATACGCGCGCAGAAACTGACGAGACAAGGTAACCCCACCGGGAAGACCCGGCTGCTCAAGCGGCCCCGCCGCCATCGTGCCACCTGTAGCCCACCCCAACCGAATACGATTGGCGGCGTTGTCACCCGTTGCCGCAACCACCTCTCCAGCGGTCAGTGTCACCAAGCCGGATCCATCCAGATTACCGGTCGCGTTGTCCGAACCATCCTGCTTCTCAACGCCGACGCCCGCCAAGGGAGTGACGAAGGGATTGCCGTGAAGATCAACGACTTGCGCGACAATGCCAGATGCAAGCCCGGCAATGGTCCCAACACCACCTGCCCCGCCGGTTCCGCCCCCATCTGAAGAGTCGAGCGCAGGGAAGGCCGTAATCAGGTCGTCGAACAGTGCGGCGACCGCTACCGGATCAATGATCAACCCCCGATGATCGTGAAAACTCATCGGCTCGGATCGGCCAAGGCTTTCGCCGGGCTCATACGTCTGCGGTGACCGATCTGGAGCAGGTACGGCACCCGTGAAAACCAGTGTCTCCGGCACGGGACGGTGGTGCGGGGCAGGAGCAACCGCGTAGCGCGCCATCAAGCTGGACAATCGCGTAACTGCCTGAGGATGGAGCCTGAATGCCGCGACCGGTCCAGCGATACCTGCACCGCTCACATCACGAAACTCATGCCCCTGATCGAGATATTCCAAAGTGCCTCGGAAAGGTGCAAGTGCGTTGCCAGACGGCGTCAAACGCAGCGTGGCGGCATCAAACGTCGGGTCTGCAGCACCCCACACATTCGATAGATGCGGCATTGTCAGCCCAAGCGCATCCAATCCATTGTCCTGCAGCGCTTGTGCTGCAGCTTGCGGGGTCAGAGTAAAGACGTTCAGCTGTGTCATGGCGGTCAATCCCGGTCAGAGCTTGAGACCCGTCGCCCATCCGGCGTGATGATCTCAAACGTGATGCTACGGATGTCCGTGCGAGCGAACACTGTGATCCCGGTGCGTGCTCCGATCTTTTGGCGGTTCGCGATATACATTGGGTCCTGCGCACCAGCGCCGGGTCGGGTCCGTGCTAATGGCACTTCGGCAATGGGCGCTTCGTAGACCAGATTCCGTCCCTCGGTCTTGAACTGGGACGCGGGGCGGTTTGTACCAAGATCGAGGATTGGGCCCGGACGCGGCTCGAACCTACGCGGGAGGCGGAAGCCAGGATTTGGGTCTGGCGTGTCATCAGGCAGCCCGCCAAAGCGGCCGAACCCACCTGGCAATTCACGCAGATCACGGAAACGGTCTGACCCAAGTACGCCACCCCGTCCGGATGTGGGCCGGATGACTATCCGCACGAGATACTCCAATGGTCCACTTACCGGCGCGTCTGTGGTGACCGAAAAAACCGTACCCCGACCCGATATGCTGAAACTGTCCACTTCGCTAAGATCGGGCAGTGGAATGATTGAACCTTCGCCAAAGCTGACCGCGCGTTCTGTCACCCGCCCCAAGGGGTCCGTCATTCGCAGCATTATACTGCCCGCCGGCATGGTGCCGGGCCGCCGTATAAACAACCGGTAGTTTCGATCCAGCCCATCGGGTGCACGCCACAGGGCGGTCTGCGTCATCTCAGGCACTTCGGGGATCAGTTCAAGCGGCGTTGGTCCGGGCTGTTTTTGGCCCGGGTTCAGTGGGTCTTCGCCCGCGTCAGGGCCGATCGTGTAATAATGGAGCTGTGACGCACCGTCCAATCGCACCTCGGCCGACAGCGTATGCGGACCGAGGCCCGTAGGCGTGATCGGCGCATCGGATGCCATCGAAACAAGTATGTCGCCGAGGTTTCCTCCGCCGGGCCAAGTCAGCACGGGCGGCGTCAGTTGCGGCGGATCATTCGGCGGTATGACAACTGGAACTGCAGGGGATGGGCGCCCCCGCCCCTTGCGCACACCGCGCTGCGCGTCATCCAGCCCCCATGCAATTGCGCGATACCATTGGGGTTTCCATGACCCCCCCGGCGCATCCTCACCCGTGATGTCGGTAATCCACGTTTCGGTCCCGTTTGTGTCTGTCCCGACCATCCAGTCAACTGTGCTGCCTGTCAGGGACACCAAGGACGGCCCCATACTGTCGATCTGGCGGGCGGCATCGGCGACCCGTGTACGATAAAGATCAATTCGACCGGGACGTGCACCAGAACTTGCGCGTGTTTCGACCCGAATGCGCGCCGCGAAGCCGCTGGGCGTTTCTATCCGTTGCGCTTCGATTGTCGGAGGAGCGGGTGTCGCGATACGCGGCGCGACAAATGGGATCATGGCCTCGTCCGCATCAGGGCCACTGGGCCAAGGTCCTTCCACACCGCCAGCGCTGACCGGGATTACCACAAACAGGTGGATGGCCTGCGATCCACGAGGCAAGGCCACATCAAGACTGGTTCCGGTTAGAAACGTCTTGTTCGCACGATTGAAATCCCGACGGTCAGGAGAGGCAGCAAACGCATTTTTGAGCGTCGTGAGGCGGCTGCTCAGGGTTACGCCCGGCAATGCTTCGGGAATGCTGCGGCTGGCCAGCATCCGGGTTTCTGTGCTTTGATACAGAATGTAGCCGTCGGCACCCGGAACAGATTGCCATTCCACGATCGCGTGACATTCGCCCTTGGCATCTGGAAGGCTAGCCAAGCGGACTACGTCAATAACCTGCGTGGGCCTTGAACGCGGATCGGATGCATATGTCAGCTTGCTGCGTGGCCCAAAGCTACCCACACGGCCCGGGGCCAACGCCTCGCGCAGCCGTGCCCGCATCGCCAGCCCGACATGCGGCGTGCCATTGTAGTCCAGAGAAAAGCCCGGGATGGTTACGCGATATCTGCGCGCATGGCCCTGGCTGGCAAACCCTGGTGTCGCAACCTCTGCGTCCCCCTGTGCATCCAGGCTGATGACGTTGGCCGTACCATCGAGGCCTGGAACACTTGGATCGTTGAGCGACGGAACATCACCCGCGAAGTCGATGAATACGTTCTGTGCGGCACCACCGATACTTTTTTGCAATCCACCCGGCAAACCGGCCGGCGGTTCCTCATGGCGGGTTGCGGCAGGAAACAGGCGCCCGGCAAAGTCGATACGGGCAACGGAACGCACCCGCCAATCGACAACGAATTCAACGACAAGGTCCGCCGGACAGACAGTGCCGCTGCCTGTATCAATGGGCCTCAATTCCGCCGAGATGATGTTGACCGTGTCGGGTTCGGGTTGCGTTGTTGAAAACGGCAGCGTGGACCAGGGGCTCCAGATTCCGAACAGGTTCTGGTTGGCCAGACCGTATTGCGCGCTGACTGAACCCGGTGTGTTCGGTATCACATAGCCAGTGTCGGATGCGGATTGCCTTGGGTATTCAGGATCTTGGCGGTTTTCATTGTTGCCTATGGGCATGAGCCCCTTGCCCGATGGGCGCGGTTCCATCAGCGGAGTGGCAGGACCTGCGACGCCTCCTTCTGCGCGCCCGAACGCAAAGCTCGACACGGCATTGAAGTTGTCGAGAGGCAGCCGTTCCCAGCTGGCACGGCTGGTCGCGGTCCAGTCCTCGTCAGGTGCCGCTGGTCTTTGGTGGGCGAGGAAATGCAGGCGCAGATCGGTGGGGGGAAGGGGACGTTCCACGCGCCTTGGGCGTGGAATGATTGTTGCTAATTCCAAGGGTTCACTGTCGCCGTCCAGCCCACGATTCCAAAGGCCGGTGACCATGAAGTCATAGTCCGCCATGTCAGATGAACCGAGCAAACTTATGGCGCCCAGATTGATGGGATCCAGATCAACATACGGGTACCCCGTACCGAACCCCATCAGAACAGATTGCATGGGGTCGGTTGCCACGGCCATCTGCATCAGTTTGACAGATGAAATTCGCGCCTCGCCATCATCGGCAGGCATCGTGTCTCCATTGGCGTTTTGCGGTGGGCTGATGACATGATGGTCCAACACCTCTGCCTGTTGGTTCGGCCGTGCTTGCATGGCCTTGTGCAACATATCCAGCAGTGTCTTGTTGGCGTCATCAATCATGCCATCTGGGTCAGGCAACTCCCATGTCGGTGCCATTTCACCGGTGGGAAAATCGGGGTACCATCCGAAGGGGTTGATACCCCTTGTGAAACGCTGTTTCGCGGCCTCCTGTGCTGGCACTTCGGCTCCGACAAGACCTTGTTCCTTGCCGTGTTCCTGGCCATCAAGATCGCTGAACTCGCCCTGATCGACAGGCAGGCCAACCGTTTCAACCAGTTCCCAACCTTCAATCTTTTCAGCTTGCGAAAGCGCTTCACCAACCGCCGAAACCTCCTGACCGTCCGCTCCGCCAACCAGAACCGCCGTAATAAACGGCGCATAAAACCGGAACGTACGTTGACCGTTGGCCGGAATGTTCAAGGTCTCGAACCCCAGCATATTTTCGAAGCCAACACCATTCGCCAACGGCACGATTGTCACGCCCAGCGCGGGGCCTGTGCTTTTGACATGCACGGTCATCGACATGACCGGCTCCGTGAATTGATGCACAACGCCCAGGGGCGGCAGCGCAATCCTGCTTGTCAGCACCGGTTCCGGGTCTTGCAACAAGGGGAAAGCCACACGCCGCCAGACTTTAAATGGCTCGGACGGCAACCCGACACCGGGGTTGACCTGCCAGCGCAAAAAAACCGACAGCACCCGGTTGCCAAAGTCTTTTAGATCAAGACCTTGTGGAGCACCGCGTGTGGGCCGGAGCGTTTCATGCGTGGCAAACGAATTGGCAAATGGCCCCGAAGTACTGCTGACCACTCCATTCTCGTCCGCGAAGGGTCGCAGCAGGGAATCTGCGGTGATCATCGCACCCTGGCCGCGGAACAAATAGGGGCTGAATGTGCGGTTCATCGGTCCCTCCTAGTCCTCTTCCCACGGCGCGCGCGTCAGATCTGTCGCGACGATCTCGATCTCGACATCACCTGCAAACCCTTCGTCGAGATACGGCTCTTCAAACGCCTTGCGCACCATGTTTAGCCGCAGGCTCTGGCCCCGTGCCCCGGGCTTGAGCGTGATCAGCGCGCGCTGGGTGCCAGGCGAGAACAGGATCTTGTCCACGACGTCATCCGAAGCGCTGCTTTCCGCGATGGACAACCAGGGCGTCTGCTCAAGCTTCCAACGGGTTGTTGCGATGCCATCCGGATCTTCTTCTGTCACTTCCTGTGGCAACGGACGGGTGCGATGCATCGGCTCGCTTGCATCCAGTATGATTGCGGCTGGTTGCGGATCAGCCGCAGGGTTCGCCTGCTCCCAGAAGACAATGACGCGGGCCGCACCCGGCACATCCATCGGTTCAAGCCCAGCGCCGATCAGCTCTTCGTCGAGTTCCGGCCCCATGGTCGTGAGCAGCGTTTGCCCGGATACGATGCTTTCTACCGTGCGACCCGCAAAGCGTGGATTGTTGCCAATCGCCTGTAGTGCACCCGTCTCCACAAATCTGTGCTCGGTCAAAGTGGCCTGCACATCGCGGGCAAAGTCTTCGACCAGACCAAATTGCCCTGTCGAGAAATTCAACCGGTACACCCGGTCTCCAACCGTGCCTGCGTCGGCGCCGATATCCACGGATTCGATGTCCATTACGTAGTCGGTATAAGGATCAAGCGGAATCGGCAGTTTGATCATGGAATGGCGCACCCGCTCACCATCGACATCAATGCACGGGCCTGTTTCATTGACGACATCCTGCAGTACGGCCTCGAATGGAGACAGGACATGGCCACGCACATTTTCAAGGGTTCCCGCATTGATCGGGACCGGATGCGGCAACCCGGGTTCATCCACTTGCTTGAACGAAGCCGCCTTCAGTCGGACCCGCAGTTCCTTGCCATAGGCGGCGAACAGTTGATCGACGGCATTGGTGGCAAACACCACCCGGGGTGAATCCAAGCCGAACACATGTGCCTCAGCCTCAGCAGGCAATGTGCACAGGATCCATGGATCAAGCCGTTTCGGCGCTTCGGCGTCTGTGCGGAACCAGAACTCGGCAGTTTGCTCAGCCGCATCACTTTCCGCGCCTTCGTCATCACGGACGCGCACATCACTGCGGCACGTCACACGGTAGATGGAGTCAGGGAACAAGAGGGCGACGTCAGCACTTTGCGGCCCAAGGAACTCTTGTATTGCGCTGCGATCTTTCTGGATTTCCGTGGTGTCATATTCCTCGCGTTCGGCTTCGCTTAGGCGGGTCAACTCAATCGCACCGACATAGAATGGGCGACCTTGCTGTTCAAACCGATGAGCTTGCTTCTCGTCCAGGTACAAAACGCCGATGCGGAAGCGCGCGGTACCTTCTGGTGGTTCAAGCTTGACGCAAACGGGTTGTCGCGGAGACAGGCGGGACTGGCCATACAGAACGGTGTGATAGATATCCTCGAACCACGGACCGTTCACATCCACCCAGCGTGGCGGAACGCTTGTAACGGCCAGAAGGTCGGACACACGCACCGGGCGCACGTCGATGACATTCTCATCTTCATCAAGGAAATGGATCATCAGGCCACGACCGGTGCCCTGATCGTCGTTCAGAAGCCCACGGTTGACCCACATCAGCACGTGACCTTCGAGAATGGCGCCACTGTCTACCTCGATTACGTCTGAAAGCGGTCCATGCTTCAGTCCCAATTCCGACAACTGGTCAGCGACCTCATCTGCGCGGCTGGGATCACCAAAGATCACCGGTTCACCGATGTCCCAAAGCGGCGACGCCAAAACACGACCGGGGCATTGCGGCTCGTCGACCTGCGGACCGCCCGGCACGTGTGTGGCGGGGGCTGCAGGTCCGTTCGCGGCACTCAGCAAGGTGCTTCTGTTGATCGTCAACCCTTGGGCGATGCGACGTGCGGCTTCGCTGAGGTCAAGTCGTTCCGATGTCAGATTGTCCACGGTGGCAGAAGAGCCAAACGAGCCAACGACAGCCCGATCAACCAACCCGCGTTCGGCCAACCTGCGGGTCCGCCCGGTCAGCGTTGCAGTCGCTGCAGTGGCCTCAACCGTCGCGGTCAGCCCGCTATTCAGCGTTCCGGCACCCAGCGACAAGTTCGGGTTTATACGGCCTGTCGGAACACCAATGCTCACATCCAATTCTGCCGGAGCCAACGCATCGGACAAATCACGCAACCGGCCAGTGTCGATACTCAAATCCAACGGACGCCCGGTGATATCACGACCAACAACCTCACGCGTTGGTGGTACGTCGTCTTGGAACTCTGGTGCGCAATCCACAAGCCCGCCTTCAACAATCGCGGGTACGATGCCGCGCAATTGGTCAAGGCCCAAGTCGCCAGAGCGCCAGGTTTCATGCACATGCAGGGCCTTGTCTGCCTCGGCAGATCGCGTTGTGTCTTCAGGGTCAGGCCAGGCAATGCCATCGAGGTCCCAACCGCTGGGTGATGGACCCAGCCGTTCGTCAGCAAATGTCCATAGCACCGGAGCAGCTGGTGCAGCCGGGTTGCAAATCCGTCCCCAACGCTCGTGAATGGTCTCTTCGAGTATTTCCGAACGTTCCAAAGCCTTGGGTGCTGGGTTCGGTGTCCAGTTGAGCAGCGACAGATGCGTTGTCAGGTTCTCGCCATCCGGCGGTTCAAGTGTCCACCATGTTGATGGTGTGTTTCCTGGCATCACGGCATCAGACGATCCGACACGCTCAAGCGTCACGTCTGTCATCGTGTAGCGATAGGCAAAGTCCCCTCGCCCGATGAAACCACCCGCTGGAGCGCCGGTGCTGCCACCGGGTGCGTCACCAAGCGGCATGATCCCACCATCCAGTGCTGGCATGGCAAGGCTCAGCACGGGGATTGCGTCGATTGGAACAACGGGCATCTCATTGTCAGCGGGTTGACTGGTGCCGCGTGGCATATCACCGATCTTGCTGTCGATACCGCGATCCACGCCGGTCCCCTCGGCCAGCGCGGGTGTGCGGCTGACCAATACAGCACCCGCAAACAGGTCAGGCGGGGGTGGAAGGATCTTGGAGTCCTCGCCGATATGGAAGTCCACGCAGCCCTTGATCGAGAAGAAGAACAGGTCAAGCTCGCCGCACACCTCGCCATCAATCCGGCTGACCTGTGTACCATCAGCGCGTTCGCCCACCTGTGCCGACAAAGCAGCCGATGCGGACAAGCTGATGATGAACAGTTTCAGCTCACCGCGTAGATACAGAAGGCCCCCAACATAGAACGGCTGGAAGCCGATGATGGCATTGAAGCCGGCGGTCACCTTCAAATAAAGGTTGATCGACGTGTTGCCCCAGATGATTGACACTTCGAGGCCGGCAGCGATGCCAAAGCCATTAACCTGACTAAGCGCGGGCAGGTTGTTACCGGGAGGCTGGTAGCTGGGAATGCCATGGCCGGAGAACATGACATATCCGGCCCCATCAAACGCTCCGAGGATGGAAGCACGAATGGGCCCCGGCAGTGGATTGCCCTGCAGATCGTTACCCTCGAAGCTGCCCAGATAGATGTGCCAGAACTTGCCGTCTTTGAGGTTGAAGAACGCCTCGATCGGAATCTTGATTTCGACCAGCGGATCGATCGTGAAGTCGATGGAAATCCCGATCGTCAGTGTGCCGCGGCCAAAGTCGAGATCGATGACACACAGGAAGGTGCCTTCGGCATTCTTGTCCTTGAGTGCGGGCAGGACGGCCAACAGGTTTGCCTTGACCACCAAAAGAACACGCGGGCCGGGCAGTTCCAGCAGAAACATGCCCTTGACGTTGAAAATGATTGGGCTGCCCATCGTGCCCAGCGTGATGCCGACGCCGAAGGCCCAGCTATCGACATTTGTTTTCCACGCCTGCAGGTTTGTCGGGTCGCCATTGGCCCGGTTCTTGAGCCACTCGAGCGCCGGTGTGAGCGACGTAATCCCGTCCTCATCCCGCGCGTAGTGCATGGCAAACAGGCCAACAAACCCATAAATGCCGAAACCGGACTGCGCGAGCGGAATGGCAACGGGCAATTCGACTTCCAGCGCCACCGCAACGCCAGTGGCTGGACCACCCGAAGCCTCCGGGATTTGCGCAATCGCGATCTGTGCGGCAATGCGCATCTTGACCGGGATCAGGCGTACGTCGATCCCGCCCTTGATCTCCGTTCCTCCCGCGCCGTCGTTGAACTCCATGTAGCCGGAGCCTTCCAGAACGCCCGGCACCTTGAGGCCCGCCCCGAATGCCGTCAGTTCCGGGGCACCCAGCGGATCAACCGGCAACCGCACGCGGGCACGGTCAACCGAAACAACCCCAAGGTCGATGGCGAAACCAAGATCAATCTCGAAGCTTAGCGGGTTGGTTCGTGCGATGCGCGCGCCCAAGACTTGCAGGATTTGCCCCAACGGATCGGCAACCCGGATCGCTCCAGGACCGGACACGTCAATCGAGTAGCCCTTTGAGCTGTCAAACACAGGGCGAAATTCGAACTTCCCTCCGCCACCGGGCGGTTCGCCAAAGCTAAGCCCGATGGCCTTGTAACGGACCGCCAAGGGCGTATCGCGCGGGATTTCCAGCAGGGGGTCGCCGCCACCAAAGGCAATATTGACCGAAACAGCCGTTTCCACATCAAACAGGAAACTCATCTGCCAACGGTCGCCCTGACGCCGGAATGCCCCTTCCCCACCAAAAAGAATGACTCGTTCGATGTTGAAAAAACCGGCCGTGGCCAGACCTGTGGCAACTCCGATGACGGCTGCTGAGGCAACAATTGGGGCCACCCCGCCGTCAGCGGGATTGGCAGGTGCAATCTCGGACAGCAGGGGAGTGAAAATGGTGGTCATACCCAACAGGTCACGCCCGAAGTTCTTGGGCTCCAGCGCCTGTCCGGGCAGCTGCCCAGTCATCACCAACCCGTCTTTGTCGGCCGGATCTGCGCCGATATATAGTTTGACCTCGTCCGTCTGGCTGGCCGGATCTGTTTGATAAAGGAATAGGAAGTCCGTGATGCCGTCAGCCGGGTTATTGCCAACGCCGCGGATATCATCAGGCGTTTCGCCTGCACCGCCACGCTGAAGAGCGCCCTCGACCCCGGTTTGGAAATCGATCTGACCAGAAAGTTCCAACGCCACGAACTGGTTTCGAATGATCCGCACCTTCAGGCGGGCCGAACGAAACCAGTCCGGCGTTGCCGGTTCACTGGGCGGGGTGTCAATGACTTCTGGCGGAGGAGGTGGCTCCGGCACATCAGGTCGGCGCACATCGCCGGTAATCACTTCGCCAGGGAAATTGACAAGGAACCCGGTAATGTCCGCTTTCCACCATTGAGCGCGGTTGGGCTCGCCCTGCATCTTCCAGACATTTTCTCGCCAGCTGATTGGGAAGCTGGCACCGCTGGGCTCATCCGCGCCGGTAAAATCCGGATTGAACCGATCATTCAGCAGCGCGCGGAGACCTTCGGCGCGACGCTGGCTCAGGAGCCAATTGTACTGAGCCTTACCGTCATCCCCGTCATAGCTGGCAGTGCCAGTGATCGTGACATCGCGCGGATTGATACGCGACAGGATTTCAGAATAGGCCGTATCGAATGGGTCAGCCGTTGTGCGCCAATTGGAATTCTCGTCGGCAATCAGCGCTTGATCGTCCCTGATGTTGCCCGAAACCCTAGAATAGCTGAGCGGGTTTTCCTTTGGTGGCGTGTCGTACCGGAAATACGCCGTCAAAGACGAGACGTTGTCATCTGGGGTACGCGCCTCAATCGTGCGGCTTTGCCCGCCGGACACATCCACATCAACAGACGTCCCAACACTGGGTGGCCCGCCATCGATGATCCATTCGGTGTTCGGCGGCACCGACGCGCCAGCAAGGCTGACGCGTACCGTTCCGGCCTGACGGTTGTCGTTCAGCAGAACCAGCGGAGGGGCCGCCAACGACTGCGCCTCGCGGGTGATTGACGTCGTGGTCAGGATGGCAGCCAGCGGTTCGCCGGGAGGCGGCGCCACAGCCGGCGGCGCACGCCGTGCTGCGGTGATCGTGAGTGTGGCCTGCTTCGGAGGTGCGCTTGCATCCGTCGCAGTGATAGCAATGGTCCGCGTGCCCGTGGCTGGTGTTGTCACGTCATGCACGACGCCCGCTTGCGCACCGCTGCCCTGATCAACGGTCACATTGTAGGGTGCACGGCCACCGCGTACATCCACAGCAAGCCGCGTACTCTCCGGCAACGCGGCGGTTGCAGCACCGGGACTTGTCCGTGTGATACCGATACCCTGCCGGTCACTGGTAAAGAAGTTGGCACCTATGACAAGATCACCGCTGCCCTGGTTGATGACAGCAACGTCGAAGTCGCCCGTAACACCGTTCGAACCACCGAGCCCAATCAGGAGGTTTTCAACACCGGCATTGACGGCAAAATCTTCCGCTCCGTTGGGGGCAAAGAAGATGCGGATTTCCGGCAGGTACAGCCCTGTCCAAGCCTCATCAAACCCGAACTGAGACAGGATTTCCGGCGGCGTATACCCGTCCGAAAGATCAAGGTAAGCCGAACGGAACCCAAACCCGACAACGCGGCCGGGTCCGATAAAGGCGTGACTTGGTTCCATCGTGACAAGCTCAGCGGCCGCCAATGCACCGGGATCGTCCAAACCAGTTGCGCCGAGTGACACCAAACACACTTGCACCTGCGCGTTCGCATCCGATCCCTGCGTGACCCGCAGTTTTATCTTGGGCAAGTGGAACACAACATCATTGCGTTTAGTGTGCGGGATCAACAAACCGTCTGACCGCATTTCTGCAGGCTGCAGGAAGGGTGGCCGAAGTTCGATCCCGGCCAGGATCAAATCCAGCGTGAAACCGGTGTTCGGATAGTCGGACGGCGGTGGATCAATGGGCGGCGTATCCAGAGCATCGAGCACATCCTGCAACGGCTGAAAGTCGGCATCGCCGCCAGGAACCGTTGCAACACCATTCGCGATGATCGTGCCCGCGACACGTGGCACCGTCATAGAGAATTCAACGCGCGTGTCTGTGATGTCGAGCCACGGCTCTGACCGATCGGGTTGATTTCGAGGATGTCCTTCAGAGTTGGCCGCACCCGCGGTCAATGTGCCTGTTGACGGGTCAAAGCTGGGAAGATCAACATCGCCGGAAAACCGCGCAACACCGCGAATGACCGTGCCACCCGGTCCTGTCGCCGTTTCATAGCTTTCAACGTAGATGACAGATAGAACAGCGTGCCATGCTGTCGCCTCGCCCCGAAGGATGTAGGGCCGGAACAAATCCACCAATGCGAGATCGAAAGGCATCAGCCAAAGACCTTTAAAAAATATCTGTGCGAAAAAGCGGCAACAAAGGAAATAAAACTGCGAAAATTCAACCACTGATGGGTTTTTCTGTCAAACGGGGTGAGCGTAGTTTCGCCGACAGTGAAGAGCCGCCTCTTACGGGTCAAAAGTGGTCGCGGTTGAAACCAGCGTGCTGGTCAGCCTACCACATCATTTCAGCGACTTGGTGAAATCAACGGAAACGCCGCAACCGAAAACTTCAGCATTCCATGGGCTTAGTCTCCCAATTTGCATCGCGACCTCGCAGAAAAAAGCGGCCCAACACTCAATTGGGAAACAGGGAGACAAAGGCAGTTTTCTTCGGATCAATCGGCCCTGCTTTAGCTTATGAAAAATGCCTTTGGATGATCTCGGCAGAACAGGAGCCGATGCATTCACGCGAGTCGTTGTTGTCGAAACCAAACTCCGAATTGTGTGAATTCGAAAGGAGCAAACCACTCCTTCTGACGTAACAGACTCGCATCAAAGCTATGCGTCGAGTGTTGAAATCGCGGTCCGGACCGCGTCTGCCAAGGTAGGTTTGACTCTGTCGTAGCGCGAGCTTGGAACAGGAACAGACACGGCAAAAATATCGCCCATCTGATCAACCACTGCAAAACCCATCGCACAAATTCCATCCGTGTGTTCGTTCTCATCACAGGCCAATGCGCCGTCACGGATTGCGTCAATTCCTGCAATAATGTCTGACAACGGTGGGGCATACGGCCCACGTGATCTATGCTCTGCACGGATGAGGGTCAGCGCGCGTTCGCGATGCATACAAGCCAAAGCGGCACGCCCATTTGCTGTCGTGGTCAGGGGAAAGTACTCTCCAATCCGCGACACGGTCCGCAGGCGGTGACTGCCTTCGATCTGGTCGACAAACAGCATTTGCGCGCCTTCAAGAACGGCGAGGTCAACAGTCTCGCCCGTTTCGTCCGACAGTTGTTCCATCAAGGGCCGCAAACGGGATCGCATGTCCGATGAAACGGCCAGTGCCAGGCTTTGAATTTCCCGCCCTAACCTGATTCCTCCGTCCCCACGTTCAGTCGATACAAACCCCTCCGATCCAAGTGCCGCGACGATGCGCTGTACCGTAGAGCGGGGCAGTTGCACCTCTTTTGCAATCTGCCCGAGGCTCAGACCGCCAGTCTCTCGCCCCAACAAACGAAGAATGTCAGCTGCACGCGAAATAACCTGAATCCCCTGATTTTTCGACACTTTTTATCCTATTCCAAAAGCTGCTTCAAACCACAGCGCCAGCCTGAAACGGCAATGCATCCGTCTTCTTCCCACCGATCAAATCAAAGATTGACCGCAATACGATACATACGCACCATAATACGAGACAGCAACACGAAGCTTTGGGAGGAGCCGATGGTCGTCAATATTCGCGGGATCGATTTCCAGGAAAACGACAATAATGACATGGGCCTTGAGTTCGTGAACCTGAGCCACAGGTACGGCTTTCAGTGCCCAAACTGGCCTTACTTCAAGGATGTCCAGATTGATCGAAAACACTACATGGCGAAGTCGGGCGTACTGAGCCAAACGATCACAACCACCATGCACGTCACCACTCACATTGATGCACCTGCACACGTGGTCCAGGGAACCCCATTCATCGATGAGGTGCCCCTGCCCCATTTCTTCGGCTCTGGCCTCGTCGTCAGCATCCCGAAGAAGAAGTGGGAGCAGATCACCGGTGATGACCTTGAAAAGGCTTGCGGCCATGCGATCCGCAAGAATGACGTACTGATCATCAATACCGGCTGGCACAAGCAATACGAAGACGGTGATTACTTTGCATACTGCCCTGGTCTTGTGCCATCTGCCGCCGATTGGATGGTAGAGAAGGGTGTCAAAGTCGTGGGCCACGACACGCAAGCCAATGATCATCCGTTGGCTACAGCGATCGGACCTCAGCGCAACGGCCCGATACTGCCACATCTTGAGAAAGAGTACCTCGAATGGTCGGGCGGCACGCCATGGGAGGTCGATTTCCCCGAATGGGAACCCGTGCACCAGAAGCTCTTTACCAACGGTATTCTCGGTATCGAGAACGTGGGCGGCGACCTTGACCGCGTTACGGGCAAGCGGGTTACCTTCGCCTTCTTCCCCTGGAACTGGGACCGGGGTGATGGTTGCATCATCCGACTAGTTGCCATGATAGATAAATCCCAAGACTACCGCATCGAGGCAGGCGAGGATTTCTGATGCTGATCAAGCGCTTCGCCGATGCTCAACCCTATGACGCCCCAAACCACTGGGGTGTGACGGGCCTGCGCCTTCAGGGGTTCGAGGACGGCGGACCGGAAAACCAATGGGTTGGCTATTCGCAGTTTCTGCCCGGCGGCGGTGCCGGACCCGATGCGACGCCGTTTGAAAAGGTCTATGTCGTGCTCGACGGTGAAATGACTGTCACCGTTGACGATACCGACACAGTGCTTGGTCCCATGGACAGTTGCACGATCCCACCAGGTGAAGTGCGCAAAATCGAAAACCGCAGCAATCACGTTTGCAAAATGCTGGTTGTGATCCCCTGCCCCGCTGGAGGTCGACCATGAGCCTCGACGACCCACTGTCCTTCTTTGATGTCTCGGGCAAGGTGGCCTTGATCACCGGTGCCTCCGGTGCGTTTGGCGCCGTGGCGGCCCGTTGTTTGTCTGGTGCCGGTGCCAAAGTTGTTCTTGCCGCAGGAAATGCCGGCGCGATGGCAGACGTCGCAAACACGTGCACCGGTGACACCCATCAGATCAACGCGCGCCCCGATACTGAAATCGCCTGCAATGCTCTGGTGTCAGAAACGGTCAAGACGTTCGGACGGTTGGACATCCTTGTTGTTGCCTCGGGCATGAACAAGGTGGCCAAGATTGCGGACATGGCCCCTGATACGTTCGAAGGTGTCATGGACGCCAACGTCACTCAAAGCTGGCTGATGGCCCGAGCTGCAAGTGCGCAGATGCAGGCGCAGGGCGACGGCGGCAAGATCGTCCTTATGTCTTCTGCCCGTGGCCTTTTGGGACACCCGGCAGGGTACACCGCCTACTGCGCGTCAAAGGCCGCAGTCGATGGGATTACCAAGGCATTGGGATGCGAACTCGGTCCCACCGGAATTACCGTAAATGCCATCGCACCCACTGTGTTCCGTTCTCCCCTTACCGCATGGATGTTCGAAGACACGAACGAGGCCAAGATGGTGCGCGACGGGTTCCTGACACGGGTGCCCAAGGGTCGTCTCGGTGAGCCTGAGGATTTGGCAGGACCGCTCCTGTTCCTGTCCTCCCGCGCCTCGGACTTCTACACCGGTCACATACTTTATGCCGACGGCGGCTATACGGCGGGGTGAGGCATGAAAAAGAACCAGAAAATCGCGGTGATCGGTGGCGGATTGATGGGGCACGGCATTGCGCTGACCTTTGCGCGCGCGGGCCACTACGTGGCCGTGCACGATCCGGTGCCAGAGACGCTACAAAGTCTTCCCCAACGCGTATCCGACAGCTTGCGGCTGCTAAACACATCCGACACTGACATCGCCAAGGCCCTTAGTAGGATTGAGCTGTGCGATGGGATCAAGGCAACCGTGATCGATGCGGATGCAGTATTCGAAGCCGCGCCCGAAAAACTTGAACTGAAACAAGCGATCTTTGCCGAGGTTGAGGCACACGCGTCCGGCGACGCCATTCTTGCCTCTAACACGTCGGTTATTCAGATCACGAAGATCATGGAGCACCTGACGCTTCGCCAACGCGCTCTCGGCACCCATTGGTGGAACCCGCCTCACATGATCCCGCTGGTCGAAGTGGTCAAAACCGAATGGACCGATCCCGCAGTTGCAGACAAGATGATTGACCTGCTGGCGGACGCAGGCAAAACGCCGGCACTGGTCGAAAAGGATGTGCCCGGCTTCATCGGCAATCGGCTGCAACACGCGCTTTGGCGCGAAGCGATCAGCCTGGTTGAAAATGGAATCTGCTCTGCCAAGGCTGTTGATGACGTGGTGAAAGCCAGTTTTGGCCGCCGACTCGCAGTTCTTGGACCGCTCGAAAACGCCGATCTCGTCGGGTTGGAGCTCACCCAGGATATACACCGACAGGTTCTGTTCGACCTCGACGCACGACCTGAACCGTCTCCCGTTCTGCAATCACTGTTGGATAAGGGTCGTACCGGCATGGTCGCTGGACATGGGTTTCGTAAATGGACCGATGAAGACTTTGAACGAACCAAGTCACGCATCGCACAACACCTGTGTGCCCTCGAAAGGATACTTCAAGAGAACCTAAAACATAACACAGGGTTATAAACAGGCATTCAAATCGGATCAGGATCATCTTTTGCATGTGATAGATCTGAAAAGCGAGACAGCGCCAAGCCATGTCAAAAATGGTCCGCGCAACCGGATCGGCGAACACCCGAACCGCATCTTTGGGAGGAAAACATGAGAACTGATATCACACGCCGCCGTATGTTGGCTGGGCTGGGCGCGAGCGTCGCGGCCCCCGCAATCCTGCGTGCCACGCGGGCATATGCTTCCAACCCCACCATAAAGGTGGGCTTCGTGACCCCATCCACCGGCCCGCTCGCCGGCTTCGCGGAAGCCGATGATTACATTCTCGAAGGCTTGCGCGCCCATTTCGCAGGCGGCGTGACCAACAACGGCAAGTCTTACAATATCGAGATCATCAAGAAAGACAGTCAGTCCAACCCCAACCGGGCAGCTGAAGTGGCGGCGGAGCTGATCCTATCGGACGAAGTGGACATCATCACCGCTGCAGCAACACCTGACACCACAAACCCGGTGGCAGACCAGGCCGAGATCAATGAGGTGCCCTGCATCACCACCGATGCCCCATGGCAGCCCTACTTCTTCGGCCGTGGCGGCAACCCTGCCGAAGCCTTCCAATACACATACCATTTCTTCTGGGGACTTGAGGACGTCATCGCCAATTTCACCAGCCTCTGGGACGGCAGCGGTGTCGCCAAGAAAGTGGGCGGTCTGTTCCCGAACGATGCAGACGGCAATGCATGGGGTGACGCAGAACTGGGCCTGCCCAAACCCCTTGCAGCACAAGGGTTCGAATTAGTTGATCCTGGTCGCTTCCAACCTCTGACCGACGATTTTTCGAACTACATTTCAGCTTTCAAAGACGCAGGCTGCGAAATCATCACCGGGGTGATGATCCCGCCAGATTTTGGCACCTTCTGGGCACAAGCTGCGCAACAGGGTTTCAATCCCAAGGTCGCGACCATCGGCAAGGCGCTGCTCTTCCCTTCAGCCATTGAGGCTCTGGGAGATCGTGGCATTGGTCTGACGACCGAAATCTGGTGGTCCCCAAACCATCCATTCAACTCGTCTCTGACCGGCATCTCGGCAGGTGATCTGGCAAACGGGTTCACCGCTGCGACGGGCCGCCCCTGGACCCAGCCCATCGGGTTCAAACACGCGCTCTTTGAAGTGGTGGCGGACGTCATCTCCCGGTCCGAGGACCTCGACGATTTCGAGGCTAACGCCGCCGCAATCGCGGGCACCAACATCTCGACCATCGTGGGCGACGTAAATTGGTCAAACGGCCCTGTGCCCAACGTATCAAAAACACCGCTTGTTTCGGGGCAATGGCAGAAGGCAGGCAATGGAGTTGAACTCGTCATCACCAACAACAGCCACGCGCCCCAGATCCCTGTGGGCGGCGAACTGCAACTGCTGGGTTAAGGCGCTGCGATGTCTGCCCTTTTGTCCGTGAGCGGGCTCAAAAAGTCGTTTGGCGCAGTCAAGGTCGCCGACGACTCCAGTTTCGAGATCGCACGAGGCGACGCCGTGGGTATCCTCGGTCCCAACGGCGCGGGCAAGACATCGCTCTTCAACCTCATCACCGGCGCACTCAAACCTGACGCGGGCCAGATCACCTTTGACGGGGCCGACATCACATCCACACCTGCGGCAAAGCGTTGCAAAATGGGTATCGCCCGATCTTTTCAGGTGCCGCAGCCCTTTGGCGGAATGACCGTTTACGAAAATGCCCTTGTGGGCGCGATGCAGGGTGCAGGACTGTCAGGTCACGCTGCTGAAAACCACGCGCTGCAAGTGCTGACTGATACCGGCCTTTTGGCCAAGGCCAATCAGCGCGCGGGTTCTCTTACCTTGCTCGATCGCAAACGGCTCGAAATGGCCCGCGCCCTGTCAGCACAACCCAAACTCCTGCTCCTGGATGAAATCGCTGGCGGGTTGACTGAAGCGGAATGCACATCGTTGATCGACACGATCAGGGCGGTACACGCCACAGGCACTACGATCATCTGGATCGAACACGTGGTCCATGCCCTGCTCGCCATCGTAGATCGCCTGATCGTCATCGATTTCGGCAAGAAGATCGCTGAAGGCTCACCCAAAACGATCATGGACAGCCCCGAGGTCAAGGAAATCTATCTGGGAGTAGACCCTGATGTCTGACCCAATCCTGTCATTATCGAAACTTAACGCCTATTACGGCGACTTTCAGGCATTGTATGGCGTCGACATGGATATCCATGCGGGTGAGGTTGTTGCCATCATTGGTGCCAACGGCGCAGGGAAAAGCACATTGATGCGTTCTATCTCGGGCCTCATGTCCAACGCATCGGATCAAGTGCGCTTCAAGGGCGAAGCCATCGGTTCTCTCCGTGCGGACGAAGTCGCTTATCGCGGTCTCGCGCTTGTGCCCGAAGGACGACAACTTTTCCCGTCACTTTCCGTCGAGGAGAACCTGATGCTGGGCGGCAAGGTTGGTCGCGCCGGCCCTTGGTCACTCGACACTGTCTTTGAGCTTTTCCCCGTACTTCAGGAACGCCGGAAGCAAGCGTCCACGTCTCTGTCAGGAGGGCAGCAACAGATGGTCGCCATTGGTCGGGCCCTGATGGCAAATCCCGAGGTAATCTTGTTTGATGAGATCAGCCTCGGCCTTGCCCCCGTGATCATCAAGACAATCTACGATGCCCTGCCCGGCATCATCGGCGGCGGCATGACGGCGCTGGTTGTCGAACAAGACATTAGCAAAGCGCTCGAAGTCTCGTCCCGCGTCTTCTGCCTACAGGAGGGTCGCGTCTCTCTGGCAGGTGCAACCCACGACGTCACCCGCGACCAAATTACCGCCGCCTATTTCGGAGTTGTCGCATGATCGAATGGATCAACGTACTCGTGCAGGGCGTCCTGCTGGGCGGGCTCTATGCCCTGTTTGCGGCCGGGCTGTCACTTATCTTTGGCGTAATGCGTTTGGTGAACATCGCTCATGGTGACCTAATTATCCTAGCCGCCTATCTCGGCCTCAGTACTACAATCATGTTTGGCGTCCATCCGTTTGCCGCCGCCTTGCTGGTCCTCCCCGTCATGGCGATCATCGGATATGTCCTGCAACGCGGCATTCTGAACCAAACACTTGGTCCAGATATCCTACCACCTCTGCTCGTCACTTTTGGTCTGTCGGTCATCATCCAAAATGCCTTGCTTGAAGGCTACTCTGCCGACCCGCAAAAACTCTCTGCCGGGGCAATCGAAACAGCCAGCGTGAATGTAGGAAGCCTGACGATCGGAATACTGCCACTGCTGACCTTCGCCATCGCGGTTGCAGTGATCGCGGGTCTGCAATGGATGTTCTATTCCACGGCCCTTGGCCGCGGCTTCCGGGCCGTGTCGGACAATCAAGACATTGCGCAACTCATGGGCCTGAACAAAGCACATGTCTTCGGCCTTGCCATGGCACTCGCCCTCGCTGTCACCGGGATCGCGGGCATCTTACTGGGCATCCGCACCAGCTTTGACCCCTCCATTGGTGGAGGCCGCCTCATCTTCGGATTCGAGGCCGTAATTATCGGCGGACTCGGCAACATCTGGGGCACATTGGCCGGGGGTGTCATCCTGGGCGTTGCGCAAACGATTGGAGCCAAGATCGATCCGGGCTGGCAAGTGCTCGCTGGCCACATCGCCTTTCTCGTTGTTCTCGCCATACGACCCAATGGCCTCTTTCCAAGGGTGCAGCACTGATGCGTTCACCAGCCGTATACCGCGCCACCCGCGCTTCACGCATAGCCATGGTCGTCGCAGCGCTTGGGCTGATCGTTCTGGCTGCTGCCCCGTGGTGGGCGGGCCGCGCCGATCTGAGGCTGATGGGGGAGGTTTTCCTCTACCTCTCTCTTGCTTGCCTGTGGAACCTCATGGCTGGCTACGCAGGTCTCGTGTCGGTCGGCCAACAGGCTTTTGTCGGCTTCGGTGGCTACATGCTTTTTGCTCTCACCATCTTTGGTGGACTCCCCCCAATTGCCGCGATCCTTATTGGCGGACTACTGGCCGCCCTCCTCTCGATCCCCATCGCATCGCTGATATTTCGGCTAAAAGGTGCGTATTTCGCCATTGGCACTTGGGTTGTAGCAGAAGTTTTCCGCCTTACCTTTGCGCAAATCGCCTCTCTGGGCGGCGGCTCGGGCACATCGCTGCCAGTTGGAATCGTACGTTCCCTGGCGGACGGTCGATCCGCCCGCGAAGCCCTGAGCTATTGGCTTGCTCTCGGTGCTGCCATCGTTGTGGTAAGTGCCGTTTACCTCTTTCTCCGTTCCCGCCGCGGCCTCGCGCTCACCGCGATCCGCGACAGTGAAGTGGCCGCCAGCGGTCTCGGCATCGACATCTGGCGAACCAAGTTGGAAGTCTACGTCGTTACGTCCGCTTTCACTGCGATCATAGGTGGTCTGATCTTCCTGCAAAAGCTACGCATCTCGCCGGATGCCGCATTCTCGGTCAACGACTGGACTGCCTTTGTCATCTTCATCGTTGTGATCGGCGGCATTGGAACGCTCGAAGGGCCGATCATCGGCACGCTTCTGTTCTTCCTGTTACGCGAAACACTCGCTGACTTTGGTACCATTTACTTGATGGTGCTTGGCGTTGTCGCCATCGTGGTCATGTTGAAAGCACCCAAAGGTGTCTGGGGACTGATCCGAGATCGTTACGACCTTGAGCTGTTTCCACTCAGCTACCGCATCAAACTGAACGACCCAAAGGACCCCTGACCATGGCCAAGCAAAAAACCATTATCACCTGTGCGGTGACCGGGGCCATCCACACACCTACGATGTCGGAACATCTGCCGATCACACACAATGACATTGCCGAACAGGCTATTGCCGCCGCAGAGGCGGGAGCATCAATCCTGCACTTACACACGCGCGATCCAGAGGATGGCCGCCCCTCGGTCGAGCCAGAACACTACGCAGGCATCCTCAGCCGCGTGAAGCAATCGACAGACGCCGTATTGAACATCACCACGGGTGGCGCGCCAACCATGCTGATCAGGGATCGGATCAAGGCAGCCGTTCATTTCAGCCCCGAAATGTGTTCGCTCAACATGGGGTCCATGAACTTTGCCTTTCACCCGCTGGCCGACCGCTACGACACTTGGAAACACGACTGGGAAAAGGAATACATCGCCGGATCAGAGGCGAATATCTTCCGCAACACCTTTGCCGACATCAAGCAGGCCGCAACCGAGCTGGCACCGCACGACATCAAGTTCGAACACGAATGCTACGACGTCGGCCACCTGTACAATCTGAAGTTCTGTATGGATATCGGCCTCTTCAAAGCGCCGGTTTTCCTACAATTTGTGTTCGGTGTTCTGGGCGGCATCGGGGCCGAGGTGGACAACCTGATCTTTATGAAACGCACCGCCGACAGGCTCTTTGGTGACGACTACCGGTGGTCCGTCCTCGGGGCCGGAGCGGCACAGATGCCACTTGCCACAACAGCCAGTCAAATGGGCGGAAATGTTCGGGTCGGGTTGGAGGACAGCCTCTTCATCACACGCGGGCAGCTGGCACAATCGAATGCCGAACAAGTCACCAAAATCCGCCGCATCGTCGAAGACTTAGGGTGCGAAGTTGCCAGCCCGGATGAAGCCCGGGATATTCTGGACCTCAAGGGCGGCGATCGCGTCGCGTTCTAAGTCGGCTCATCATCGTCCAACAGGATGCGCTGGGCATCGCCCTCAGGATCAGAATATTGATCGCTCTTCATCGTCCAGACGAAGGCCAACAGTGCGCCAAGCCCAAGGATGAGCGAACACGGAACCAGGATAACAAGAACATTCATGGCTTTGCCTTTGTTCTCAGGGCGTTCACTGTGACAGTGATGGAACTGGTAGACATTGCAAGTGCTGCCATCAGCGGTGATGCAAAACCGGCAAGGGACAATGGGATCGCCACGGCGTTGTAACAAGCCGCAAGCGCAAAATTCTCAAGAATGCGCCGTCTTGCGCTGCGCGCGATGCCAATGGCCGCCGGGATACCGGACAGATGCTGACCCAAAAGAACAACATCCGCCGCATTCTGGCTGGCTTCCAATGCAGTACCTGGCGCAATGGATGCCCAAGCCCGCGTCAGAGCGAGCGTGTCGTTCAGGCCATCGCCGACCATGACCACCTTGCGACCGTCTGCCTGCAACCGTTCGATCAAATCTTGCTTGGCTTCAGGATCCACCTCGGCATGCACGTGATCAACACCCAACTCCGACGCCACGCGTGCTGCATTCGCCGCGCTGTCTCCGGTTAGCATATGCACATCAAAGCCCATCTCACGCAGGCGCGCGACAGTATCCATGGCATCAGCGAAAATCTGTTCGCGCCGTTCGAGAGGATGAATCGTATCGCGGATTTGCAGCACCGTACCTTCACCTGCGCCGATCCATGTGGCATTGCCGAAGCGCACGGGTTCACCATTCCAAAGGGCGGAAACACCGTTGCCTCGATGCTCGGATATGTCCTCAAGAACGGCTGGACTGACATCTTTCAGCAGAGGCAGAACAGAACGGCTCAGCGGGTGTGCTGACGCTTGCGCTAACGCTTTCAGAATCTGACGTGCCTCGCGGGGCATTTCTGGAGATGGAACAAGTGCTGCTGCTGACAATGTGCCGGTCTTGTCAAAGACAACTGTGTCGACTTCGGCCAAACGTTCAAGCGCGGTTTCGGATTTCACCAACAATCCCATGCGGAACAATCGCCCAGTGGCGACGGTTGCCACTGCTGGAACGGCCAGCCCCAATGCGCAAGGGCATGTTATTATTAACGTTGCAATGGCGATTTTGAGCGCATTGTACATATCACCCGTAGCCACCGACCACCCAATAAAAGCAGCAAAGGAAAGACCATGTACCAGCGGCGCGTAGACACCCGCAGCGCGATCCGCGAGGCTGGTATAGCGGCTCTTGGAGCCCTCAGCATGCGCTGCGATTTGGATCAATCGGCGCAGTGTTGACCCCTTGGCGGCGACAGTAGTGCACATCGTAACCGGCCCCGTCAGTACGATTTCCCCTGCCGTCAACACAGCTCCGCGGGCAACTGCAATCTCGTCACTTTCCCCAGTCAGTGCGCTGCGATCCACCTGTGCAGCATTGCTGTTCAAGACGCCATCCACGGGAACCCGCGCCCCCGCAGCGAGCCAGAGCGTGTCTCCTTCGGCCACATCATCGACGGGGACGCTTACGCGGGTCTCCCCCTCAATGCGCGTCACGCGCAAAGGTTCAAGTGCCGCAAGGTCCGCCGCCGCAGAACGCGCAGCTTGCCGCATGCGTCTTTCCAGCACGCGGCCACTAAGCAAGAAGAACGTAAGAGATAGCGCCGCGTCGAAATAGGCGTGCTCTCCCCCCTGAGACGTCTCATAGAGAGACAGACCGCAGGCCAGAACAATAGCCAGTGAAATCGGCACATCCATGTTCAGCCGCATGCCGCGCAAGGCCGACATTGCCGAACGGAAGAAGGGTTGTGCACAATAAATTGCGGCTGGCAGCGAGATCGCCGCCGATATCCAGTGAAAGAAATCACGCGTTGCATCGGTCGCGCCAGACCACACGGCGACCGATAGCAGCATGACATTCATCATTGCGAAACCGGCGATGCCAAGGCGTAAGGTCAAGCCATCGTCTTGGCCACGATTTCCAGCATCGCGGGCTTCGTGGGCCTCGAACCCGATGTCCGTCAGGGCCGCGATCCACGGCGCGGGGTCAATCCCCGGCTCCGCTGTGATTGCCACCCGCTTACGGCTGAGGTTGACACGTGCTGCAGCAATATCGGGGCGGGCATTCAGCAATCCTTCGACTGATCTGATGCACGCGATGCAGTGGACCCCGGGCAAGATCAACTCGTGCGTTGGAAGGCCAACGTCCCGCCCGACCGCCTCGGCGACGTCACCAGCGGCGATGCAACCCGGACAGGATGCGACGCTCATTGCTGCACCCGAAGAACAATACGCTGCCGAAAGTCCGTTCCATCCGGCGCAACCGCCGTCAGACGTAAGTTCCAGTTTCCAGGCGCAAGCTTAGGAATATCCGCGACGAACCGAGCACCGTCATGGTGGAAAGTCGGTGTCAGATCCTCGCCAACATGCGTCGCACGCCCCAGTGTTGCCGACGTGATCGCAGGAACAACTGGACCTATCGCGTCATCGATATTCAATGCCAACGTCCCGTCTTCCGCCTCAGCCGAAACTGCCCAACCCAAAGCTTCCTGTGCAGCCCGATCCTCTTCAAAGGCTTGGCTGACGACATATGAGTTTTTGGTTTCGAGCCCGGGAAAGGTGTTCACAGCCTGAAACGCCAGAGTCAGGTTTACACTGATGATGATGGCAAACGCTGACCCAAAGATGGCCAGTACATGCCAGCCGGTAAGTTCCTTAATCTGCATCCTTAGCCCTTTCCGTTGAAAATAGTGGCGACGCCTGCCCGGTCGTCGGTTTCGACATCTTCGACCCACAAACGCAAATCAGTGGTTTCGGCATCAGCGGCTGCATCCTGCGGGCGCGCAATGACGTAGACACGCGCTTGCAGTGTTTCGTTGGCGGGAACGGTGACGTGGTTGGCGACCGCCCCATCACTTTCGACATCGATGCGCAGGATCTCCTCCGATGTCAGCATGACCCGGAAATTACGATCTTCCGCCGTCAGGTTTCGGATACGCAAGGTGTACGTGTTGCGCACAGCGCCATCCGACAGGGTTACAAACTGCGGATTGCGGACCGGCTCGACCGTCAGGTCGATGTCGGAACGAATAAACAAAGCGTAGACCAGCGCGACGCCGATAAGCGACCACATTGCCGTGTACAGAATGGTGCGTGGGCGCAGCACATGCTGCCAAACCGGACGTGGTTTTGCGCCTTGGGTTTCGGCCTCCTCATCCGACAAAGCCAGATAGTCAATCAGGCCACGCGGCTTTCCGATCCGCTCCATCACTTCGTCACATGCGTCGATGCACAGCGCACAAGTGATGCACTCCATCTGCTGCCCGTCGCGAATGTCGATACCGGCGGGGCACACGTTCACGCAGGCCATACAGTCGATACAATCGCCAAGCTGATCAGCACCCTCGGCCTTGAGATGTTTGCCGCGCGGTTCGCCTCGCCAGTGGCGGTAGGCGACGGTCAGCGTGTCGTTGTCCATCATAGCCGCCTGAATGCGTGGCCAGGGGCACATGTAGTTGCAGACTTGCTCGCGCATGAAGCCACCAAAGACAAAGGTGGTCGCAGCCAGGATCAAAATGGTCGAATAGGCAACAAGAGGAGCGCTGAATGCGAACAGATCACGAGCCAGTGTGGGGGCGTCCGCGAAATAGAAGACCCAAGCACCACCTGTCGCTAGGGCAATTAAGAACCACACGATCCACTTCGTGACACGAAGCCGAACTTTGTGCACTGACCAGTCTGCATTCCAAAGGCGGACACGTGCGTTACGGTCACCTTCAATCCAACGTTCAACCAAAATGAAAAGGTCGGTCCAGACGGTCTGCGGGCAAGTATACCCGCACCAGACGCGGCCGAGTGCCGAGGTGAAAAGAAACAGGCCAAGCCCTGCCATGATCAATAACCCCGCAACGAAATAGAACTCGTGCGGCCAGATCTCGATCCAGAAGAAGTAGAACCTGCGCCCGGCCAGATCAACGAGAACGGCCTGATCAGGCAAGTTCGGACCACGGTCCCAGCGGATCCATGGTGTCAGGTAATAGATCGCAAGCGTAACGCCCATGATCCACCATTTGAGCGTGCGAAACTTGCCTTTGACCCGTCGGGGAAAGATGGGTTCGCGCGCAACATAAAGAGACGGCGGAGAGGCCGGAGATTCTGTCATTTTTAACTGTCCTGTTCGTGCGTTCAAACTGCAAGGCCTGCGCGGCCAACACCTTGATTTGGATCAAGCATCAAGAAAAATTCCCGGTCTCCGCTTGGTACGAACAGGACAGAGACCGGGAGTGCCGCATATCCCTCCATTTAGGCCGAAGCCTGATATGCGGCTAGGGGCGATGTGGCGAGAATTACTCGCCACCGCCCAACTGGTGCAGGTACAGGGTGACGGCCTTGATCTCGTCTTCGTCCAAACGCTGACCCCAGGCCGGCATCACGCCAAACCGGGAATAGGTCACCGTTTCGATCAGAGTTTCGCGATCCCCACCATACAACCAGATCGCGTCATTCAATGCAGGGGCGCCGACCTCGCGGATTCCTTCCCCACTGTCGCCATGACACGCAGTGCACTGTTCCTGAAACAAGACCATGCCCTGTTCCGCCATCGCGGCATCGTGATCCTGCCCTGACAGCGACAGGACGTATTCAACAGTTTGACCAATCTCTTCTTCAGAGAAGATGTCGCCGAACGCAGGCATTTCCGACCATCTGGCGTCGGGATCCGTTTCATTTCGAATGCCATGCCGCACGGTATACTCGATCTCTTCCAGCGTACCGCCCCACAACCATGCGTCGTCCAGAAGGTTGGGATAGCCTGCTGCCTGCACACCGGCAGCGCCTGAACCGTGACATTGGGAACAGTTGGCCAGAAAGACCGATGCGCCACCCGCTACACCAAACCGATGCGCCGGGTCATCCGGGTCCAAGGTTGTCAAATCCGCAGACGCCAGCATTGCCGTCAGCTCAGCGTTTTGTTCGTCTACTTCAGCGATTTGCTGTGCCACCTCTGCCCGGCTTGAATACCCCAGAAGACCGGCCGTGGCGGAATTGATCAGTGGCCACGCCGGATAGGCAATCGTGTATGCGAGCCCCCAGACGACTGTGCCGTAAAACGTCCAAAGCCACCACCGCGGCAGCGGATTGTTCAGTTCCTTGATGCCGTCCCATTCATGACCGGTGGTATCGGTCCCTGTGACATCATCAATGTCTTGTTTGTCAGCCATATTAGTCGGCCTCCGGTTCTTGCGCCGTCAGATGCGCATCAGTGTCATTTCGCAGTGGGATGCTGGCTGCTTCTTCGTTGGCGGCCCGGGCCGAAGGGCGAAAGGACCACAGGCACGCAGTGATGTAGAAGATCACCATCGCCAGAAGCACCCAGCTGTCAGCCAACTCTCGCAAGAATGAATACGTATCCATCAAAGCCCCCTATCGGTTCGCATCGGGCGTAAAGGTCGAGAAATCGACCAAGGTGCCCAGCATTTGCAGATATGCGATCATCGCATCCATCTCGGTCAGCTCTGGCTGACCATCGAAATTGGAGACAACCGCGCCGGGATAGCGCTCAAGCAGCCCGTCCCAATCCCCGTCGGGGTCGGCCTGCACTCGGAAATCGGCAGCAGCAGCTTCGACCATTTCATCGGTGTAAGGTACGCCAACGAAGCGGTGCGTTTTGACCAGATCCTCGATGTGTTCACCATCAATCACCGTATCTGCCAAGAAGGCGTATTTCGGCATGATCGATTCCGGCACAACCGACTGCGGGTCCATCAGGTGATCGACATGCCACGCATCCGAATACCGGCCACCCACCCGAGCCAAATCGGGTCCAGTGCGCTTCGACCCCCACTGATGCGGGTGGTCATACATCGACTCCGCCGCCAGCGAGTAGTGCCCGTAGCGCTCGACCTCATCCCGCATGGGGCGGATCATCTGGCTATGGCAGACGTAACACCCCTCCCGGACGTAGATGTCGCGACCTGCCAATTCCAGCGGGCTGTAGGGACGCACCCCCTCTACCTCTTCGATCGTGTTTTCGAGGTAGAAGAGTGGTGCGATCTCCACAATGCCGCCGACCGATACAGTAAGCAGCGAGAAGACGAACAAGAGCGTCGGGCTGCGTTCCAGAACCTGGTGTCGCTTGAGAAAAGCCATGTTCAGTCCTCCTTATGCGGCTTGTGCAGGTTGAGCGGCAGCAACGGGTGCCGCAGGCGGGGCCACCCGGACGGGCTGGCCGCCCCGGATAGTCATCCACATGTTCCAGACCATGATGCAGGCGCCGGTCAGGTACAGAACCCCACCCAGACCACGCACCACATACATCGGGAACTTCGCGCTCACGGTGTCGGCGAACGAGTTCACCAGGAACCCTTGGGCATCAACTTCGCGCCACATCAGGCCCTCCATGATGCCGGTCACCCACATGGATGCCGCGTAGAGCACGATGCCAATGGTCGCGAGCCAGAAGTGCCAGTCGATGGCCGCCATCGAATACATCTGCTTACGGCCCCACAGGCGCGGTGTCAGGAAGTACAGCGCACCAAAGGTGATCATGCCGTTCCAGCCCAGCGCGCCAGAGTGCACGTGACCAATGGTCCAGTCGGTGTAGTGGCTCAGCGAGTTGACGGCCTTGATCGACATCATCGGCCCTTCGAAGGTGGACATGCCGTAGAACGCGAGGCTGATCACCATCATCCGAATGATCGGATCGGTGCGCAGCTTGTCCCACGCGCCTTGCAGCGTCATCAGACCGTTGATCATGCCACCCCAGCTCGGCATCCACAGGATGATCGAGAACACCATACCCAAGGTCGAGGCCCAGTCAGGCAATGCAGTGTAATGCAAGTGGTGCGGACCGGCCCAGATATACAGGAAGATCAGCGCCCAGAAGTGGATGATCGACAGCTTGTAGCTGTAGACGGGACGACCCGCCTGCTTGGGCACGAAGTAATACATCATGCCGAGGAAGCCCGCCGTCAGGAAAAAGCCCACCGCGTTGTGGCCGTACCACCATTGCGTCATCGCATCCTGCACACCCGAGAAGACTTGAACGGACTTGGAGCCCAACAAGGAGACTGGGATGCTCAGGTTGTTGACGATATGCAGCATCGCCACGGTGATGATGAAAGCCAGAAGGAACCAGTTCGCGACATAGATATGCTTTTCCTGCCGCTTGAAGATCGTGCCCATGTAAACGGCAAGAAAGGCGACCCAGACGATGGTCAGCCAGATGTCCACATACCACTCAGGCTCGGCATATTCCTTGGATTGCGTGGCCCCCAGCAGATAGCCGGTGGCCGCCATCACGATGAACAACTGGTAGCCCCAGAATACGAACCAGGCGGTGTTGCCGCCCCAAAGCCGCGCCCCGCATGTACGTTGAACGATGTAGAAGGAGGACATGATAAGGGCGTTGCCCCCAAACGCGAAAATCACCGCGGAGGTGTGCAGCGGGCGCAGACGACCAAAGTTTGTATACGGCTGGCCCCAATCAAAGTTCAGGCCCGGGAACGCAAGTTGGAAAGCAATGAATACCCCCGCCAGAAATCCAATGACACCCCAGAAACCCGTGGCAATCACGCCCGCACGAACAACATCGTCCATGTAGCCTGTGTCATCCACGACGGCGCGCGTTTCGCCGATCTGGCGCAATTGCCAGATGAACATGCCACCGGCGATCAACATGATCAGCGCGGCATGCAGTTTGTAAGCCAGATCGTGACCCCAATCTGCTGCAATCGCAGCGACCAGGGCAACCAGACCCAGCAAGATCAATTTAATATAGTCCCACATGGTTCGTCCTTCGGCGTTGCGTGTTGTCCCCGCGGGGACAACAGACCTGTTCGTATGTTGGCTGATTAGATGCGCGCGCGTCGGGCCGCGTTGATCTGGATCAAGAGAGGCCGAATTACCGGATTACATGCACCGCGCACTTGGAATGACGCGTGACCCACGCGGCCGTCGACCCCAAAAGTATGTCGGACAAGGCAGGTTGGTGGGATGCAATGACGATCAGATCGACACCATTCTGTTCGGCATAGTCCGTAATGCTGCGCCCGGTTGCACCTTCAATCACAGCGCTGTGGCCATTGGGCAGTTCACTTGCCATGATTTTTAATCGGCTTGCGATCCGTTCTCGGTTGCCCGCAACCGTATCCGCGGGCACATACTCCGCAGCATACATTGGCAACTGCTCCATTACGTGCAGCAACGTTATGCGCGCACCCTCCGACGCAAGGTGCTTGGCAACAGCCTCCGCTTGCGGATGATCACGCCCTTCGCCGAACAAGACGGGGATCAGGATGTTGGAATACATGTGCAAGCCCTCCTTTGGCCTTTCGGTCAGAAGGGATAGCGACTGCGCCGCAGGACCGCGTTGATTTGGATCAAGCCAATGTCAGATCAGCGGCCCGCCATCTGAATCGTCACCACTTTCCAGCAACAGAGTTTCAAGGTCGGGAATGCGTACACTTCGATTGCCATCCAGCTCAATCACTCCGTCCTTGCGCAAGCCAGTGAACTGACGGCTGACCGTTTCGATCGTCAAACCGAGGAAATTGGCCATGGCCTCGCGGCTGATTGGCAGTTCGATCCGCGACAGATCCCCAAGCACCTGCCCATCAGGATGAACGGTCCGCTTGGCAATGAGCATCAGGAAACTGGCAATTTTCTCACGCGCGGTTTTGCGGCCCAGCAACAGCATCCAATCGCGAGCGGCATCCAATTCATCCAGCGCCATTTCCAGCAGCCGTTCTTGGACATGTGGAATGCGGATCAACAACGATTCAAAGGGTTTGCGTTGGAAACAACACAGCGTCACATCCGTCACCGCAGTCACATCATATTGCAACGTGTCGCGTCCAGGCCGACCGATGAAATCTGATGGCAGCAACAATCCCACCAATTGTGTCCGGCCATCTTCGATGGCGCGTTCCAAAGTCGCGGTGCCAGCAACGACCGATGCCACCACATCCAACGCGTCGCCCCGCATGGCGATGGTCTGGCCCGCTGTGTAGGTCTTGTAGAATTTGATCTGGTTCAGTTGTTCCAGTTCGTCTTCATCACAGCGTGCGCATACGGCACGATGACGAATTGGACAGCTTGAGCAGCTTTCCATAACGGGCAGCACCTTGTTCATCAGACCCTCCGTTGATCTGTGTCAATGCGAGAGGCAGAAGATTCACTCAGCTTGCGACTATGAAACATGTATCCGACCTCCGCCGTCACGGGCTTTTTGATGCCAAGGTACCACGTTTCACCAGCTATCCGCCTGCAAATTGGTTCAGCGAGGATATCGGTGAAAAAAATGTGTACGGCTGGCAATCTAGTGCTCCTGAAGAAGCAGAGATTTCGCTTTATGTCCACGTACCCTTTTGCCGCAGACTTTGCTGGTTTTGCGCATGCCGGACGCAAGGCACAAGAAATGACGCCCCGTTGGCGCCTTATGTTGAGCGGATTTTGGCCGAGGCGAAATCGACCCGCAGCCGCTTTACCGACAGGATACGCCCAAGGCGTTTGCACCTGGGTGGCGGGACACCAACGATTCTGTCATCGTCCCTTCTGGACCGGCTGCTAACTGGTTTGGATGACATCTGGGGTCTCAACCAGCTCGAGGAATTTTCGGTTGAGGTGGATCCCACGGATGTCGGTCCGAAGCGATTGGCGATGTTAAAAAAGCACGGCCTGTCACGCGTGAGTCTGGGCATCCAGGACTTCGACCCACAAGTTCAAAAGGCCATTGGTCGGCAGCAGTCTCATGAGTTGACGGCAGACGTTGTACGGCAACTGCGGAACTTGGATGTCAACGCGCTGAATTTCGATCTGCTTTATGGCCTACCCTTCCAGACGGCAAAAACACTGTCCGCGACGCTTGATGCGGCGCTGGAAATGAATCCCGGGCGCATCGCCCTTTTTGGATATGCCCACGTCCCGTGGATGTCCAAACGTCAGTCATTGATCCCCAGTGATGCCCTGCCAAAACCGGAGCAACGCCTTGCCTTGTTTGACCAAGCTCGCAAAACGCTTCTGGGACAAGGTTATATTCAAATCGGCATTGACCATTTCGCACGGCCCGACGATGCCCTCGCAAAAGCCTATTTTGAAAAACGCCTGACACGGTCCTTCCAAGGATACACGGATGACCAAGCACCATATTTGATTGGTCTGGGTGCTTCAGCCATTTCGACATACCCGCAAGGGTTCGCACAGAACATTCCAGTGACTGGAAAATACGCCGCACAGGTGGAAGCGGGAAAATCCGCCTTGTGGCGCGGTTACGAACTGAATGCTACCGACCACCTCAAGGCCAACTTGGTCGAACAATTGATGTGCTATCACACGGCAACTTTGACCGAAGATCAGCTGGCGGACCATACCATCCTCACCGCCATCCTCTACATTGTCGAACGCTTTGGTGACGCGGTCGCATGGAACGGAAAAACGCTGAGCATTGTGCGATGGGCACACCCGCTGGTCCGGATGATCGCTGGCACGTTGACCACCGATCAAACTGAAAAGTCCGATGGGCGAACATATAGTGCCGCGATCTGACGGTCAGTCAAACACCAGCGCCTGCGGCTGACCACTTTCGTAAGAGGTTTGTGCAGCATCCGCCATCACTTGAGCCTTATACCCATCCATCCCACTTGGGCTTGGGGGTGTGCCAGCAGTTAGCACCTCAACGAAATGCTGCATCTCGGCAGTATAGGCAGCCGCATATCGTTCAAGGAAAAATGGTTCAGTTGGCGCGCGAGTGAAGCCTTGCGCATCGGACACCTCAACGGTTGAGGTCAGAACGTTGTCCGCCCGAAGCATCCCCTGTTCTCCGTGCACTTCAATCCGCTGATCGTAGCCATAGGTGGCACGCCGCGAATTTGATATCTGGCACAGCTTGCCCGAAGCTGTGCGCAAGCTGACCATGGCGGTGTCCACGTCGCCCGCCTGACCAATCTCAGGATCAACAAGGCAAGAACCGTGAGCGAAGAGTTCCACCGGATCCTCGCCCAGCACGAAGCGCGCCATGTCAAGATCGTGGATCATCATATCGCGGAAAAGACCGCCGGAAGTCTTGATGTAACCAATGGGTGGCGGCGACGGATCGCGCGACAGGATCGTCACCATCTCAACCTTCCCGATCCTGCCGTCATCTATTTGCCCCTTGAGGGTGCGGAAATTCGGATCGAACCGCCTATTGAAGGCAATGAAGAAGGGTACCGAGTGCTGCTCAACCACCTCAAGGCAATCACGGATGCGCGCCGCGTTCAGGTCGATGGGCTTTTCGCAGAAGATCGCCTTGCCCGCCCGCGCCGTCCCGTGGATTAGGTCGTAATGCGTGGTCGTGGGCGTGCCGATCACCACCGCGTCAATATCCGAGGCCGCAAGAATGTCTTCGATCTCCATGACCTGAGAACCAGTCTGTGCTGCCAGCGCATTGGCAGCGTCTGGCATGGCGTCAGCGACGGCAGCTACTTGGGCACCTTCCAGTCCCATCAGGCTGCGGGCATGGACCTGGCCAATGCGACCACAGCCCAAAAGTGCAACGTTGATCATGGGCTTAGCCTTTCATGGTCTGAAGAACCGTGCGCGTGGCCAGAGCCACCGGGTCGTGTGTGTCTTTGAGGATTTGCACGCGATCAAACCGATCCGGATCGCTGTGTACGGCGTCGCGCAAAGCGATGCCAAAAGCTTGCCGCAGTTCGGTACCGATGTTGAATTTGCAGATATTGGTCTGCCTGGCCAGCTTGCGACGCTGTGCTGCAGGCACACCAGACCCACCATGGATCACCAAAGGCACGTCCGTCACGGCTTGGATCGCAGCGATGCGCTCCTCGTCCAAGCCACCTGACTGATCCGTTTGCAGGTGCACATTGCCAACCGAAATGGCCATGGCATCCACCCCTGTTTCACGGGCAAACTGTGCAGCCTCATCGGAGTCTGTGCCAGCAGAAGCTTCACCGTTGTCGTAACCGACGAAACCGATCTCTCCCTCGCACGAAATGCCTGCCTTGTGCGCCATTTCGACAATGGCAGCTGTCTCGGCAATGTTGTCGGCCAAGGGTTTGCGCGATCCATCGAACATCAGCGATGTGAAACCGCTTTCCAACGCTTCCCTGCATTCATCGAAGGTATACCCGTGATCCAGATGTGCCACGACCGGTACACTCGCTCCTTCAGCCAGATGGCGGAACATTTTGCCCAGAATAGGCAGTGGCGTGTGTTCACGACAACTGGGGCCAGCTTGCAAGATCACGGGACAGCCTTCCGCCTCGGCGGCAGCCACATAGGCACGCATGTCTTCCCATCCCAACGTTACAAGACCGGCCACGGCGTAGCCTTGGGCCTTAGCCGGGCCCAGTACCTCTGCCAAAGTTGCAAGAGTCATTTGAACTTCGCAATCATGTCCTTGATGCCCGGGATTGTTTCAATCTGGTAGGCATGGGTCGGCTGGAAATACTGCACCAAGCTGCGCTGGCTCAGACCACCAAGAATGGTAAAATAATACATCTCGTACCCGGGCAGAACGGCGCAAGGGTGATACCCGCTATCGAGGCAGATCGTAGACCCATCGACAATGTGGTAGGCATCTCCGGGTTTGTTGTCCTCGCGCTGCAACATCTGCACGCCCGAACCGTAGTTGGGCCGGAAACGGAAGTTGTACGTTTCATCATGCCGGGTTTCATCCGGCAAGCGATCGGTGTCATGCTTGTGGCTGGGGAAACCGGACCATCCACCCTGCCCCACCGTGTACAGCTCACTCACGAGCAATCGACCAACCTTGTCGTGCTGCTTTTGACCAAGAATGTGCTTGATCTTGCGATGCGTCTTTGTGTCGTCTGATCCGTACTGTACAAGATCCAGTTCGTCGTTGCGCACCGCAAACGCCTCGAGAACCTTGTCATATTTGGCGCCCGCCACGAAGATTTCCGCTTCATCTGATGTGCAGACCATTTCGGCTTTGGCTGCGGTCGGAACATAGACGCCCTCGGGCTCTCCATCCCATACATCGACACCGCGACCACCCAAAGCGTCGGCCTTGAATCCCTCGACATTGACATCGACCATGCCCGTCGCAGGTACGATGCAAGTCTCGTATCCCGGAACAGAATACTCGAATGCATCGCCTTTCTTTAGCTTCACAATGTTGAAGTAGTTTAGAGGGACAGTCGAATCATCCACATCCACGATTGGGGTGTTTTGGTTGTCGTAAGGCGCGATATGCATCGGCGGGCCTCCTTTAAGCTGGTGTCGGACCGGGATGATTGGTCAGGAAATCATCCAGCAGGTCGGGTGTTGGCATAGCAGGCGCGCAGCCCGGTTGAGAGACGGTGATCGATGCACAGGCCGACCCGCGCAAGATCGCGGTTTTCAGGTCGCGCCCGTCGGCCATTCCGGTCATGAGGCCCGCCATGAACGCGTCTCCGGCCCCATTGGGTTTAACGGCTGTAACGGGATAGATTCCAGTCGCGATCTCTTCACCGCCTGCGTAGGTAACAGCCCCTTTCTCGCCCATCTTATAGATCACAACCTCGGCTGTGGTTTGGGACAGCGCACGCGCCTTTGCCTGCCCTTTGTCCATGCCACCCGCCATGAAACCGAATTCTTCGTCATTCCCAACGATCATGTCAGAAGCTTCTGCGGCATGGCTTAGAACTTCAGCAGCGACTTCGGCCGACGGCCAAGAATAGGGTCGATAGTCAACGTCGAAAATGATGGGCAGGCCTGCCGCTTTCGCCAGCTCGAAGCTGCGGAAGGTTGCTGTGCGTGACGGCTCTGCCGCAAATACAGTCCCAGCGGTGATCAGTGCGCCGTATCTGGAGTAGTCGACCGCTTCAACATCTGCGACCGTCATTTGAAAGTCTGCAGCACCGTTGCGGTAGATAACGTTCCGGTGTCCCTCGAGTACACTCTCGTAGAACGCCAATGAATTGCGGTATTCTCCGCCCACCCGCTGCACATATTCCGTATCCACACCGTAGTGGTTCAACCGGTTCACGCAGTAGCTGCCGACCGAGTCATCACTGACAGATGTGACCAGCGCGGCCTTACCACCAAGCTTGCAGATACCAGCACCAATATTCGCAGCCGATCCACCCAGATCCACCGTCACGCACTCCGCATCTTCCGCTCGCACCCCCACATCCGTGAAAAAGTCGATGCCGGCACGGCCAACGATGATGAAATCGTTGGCCCTTATGCCATCGAGAAGCTTGCTCATTTGATTCCCTCAGCATTTACAGCATCTGCATCATCCAGAACTTCGGGATACCTGTAGTTGAACCCCAAAAGCTGCCGCATTTCGGGACTGGCCGCTTCCAGAAATGATTGTGGCAATGCCCCCGGCATATCTTCGAGAGGTTTAACGAATTTCGGTATGTAGTTGATCAAGACAGCGTTGCGGTCATGTCGCGCGTTGTTGGGCATCGCACAGTGCCACGCCGCACCAAAGAAGATTACCGTATCACCCGGCTCACCTGTCATACGTGCACAGTTGGCATAGAAATGCTCGTGATCCTGTGCTGTTGGATAACGCATGTCTTTCTGCGAACCTGGCAAATAGGCGGTTGCGCCACTTTCCTCGGTGAACGGATCAAGGGCGATCGTCACCTGCGCGTTCATGGGAAAACTGGCGTTCAACCCCATCGGGTGCGTTTCTGGTTGGTGAAAATCCCAATAAGGAAAGTCGATGTGCGGTTCCTGCCCCGGTCCACCTGGAAGGATGCGATTGGCCGCGATTGAGCCCATGATGAACTCGGACCCCAGCCATCGACGCAGCACGACCATGATCACAGGATGCGTGGCCATCTCCGAAAACACTTCACCCTTTGCCAGCAGGTTCCAGACCCGACGTTGCAGGTTTGCACGGCCGTCTGCCATGGCGGCGCCCTGAAAATGCGTGACCTTGTCACCGTCCCCGTCCGAATGCGCCATAATCCGGGTCCGCGCATCTGTGATCTGATCTGGCGAGAACAGACCTTTGATGCGGACAGCGCCGGGACCATTCAGCAACTCCTCGCATAGCGCGATGGGATCAGCCGTTTCAGCGGTGAAGGTTCGCATCAGACACCCTTCCGCTGCTTTGGACGGGAAGATTCCCAGTCTGCGTGAGCTGTCGCCACTTTGTCATTTTCGGTCACGTGCGGTGTTCCAACTTCCCACCAGGCGTGGCCTTCGGTTGTCCAGCCTTCGTAGGCGTCCACTTTCATACAGATGACATAGGTCTTGTTGCTGGCCTTGGCGCGCTTGAACGCCTCACCCAATTCAGTGGGATTTTCGACAGTCTCTGCAGCCGCACCCATGCTGGCAGCATGAGCCTCAAAATCCACGGCAAAGGCTTGGGGAATAGTGGGCGCATCGCTCAGCAGGTTGTTGAAGCTCTCGTTCCCGGTGTTGTTCTGCAACTTGTTGATGACGGCAAAGCCACCGTTGTCGAGAACAAGAACAATTATCTTCTTCTGCGACAGGACCGACGAGTAGATGTCGGAGTTCATGAGCAGATAGGAACCGTCGCCGCAAAAGGTAATCACGTCCTGATCGGGCTCACGTTCGGCTTGCGCAATCCGCGCACCCCAGGCCCCCGCAATTTCATACCCCATGCACGAAAAGCCGAACTCAACATCGACGGTGCCAATATCGAGCGTGCGCCAATTGGCCGTGACTTCGGCAGGCAGACCGCCTGCAGCAGCCACCACCCGGTCGCGCGGATCACAGGTAGCATTCACGACACCAATGGCCTGCGCGTAAGAATTCGGGCGATTACCCTGCGCCACGTTGTCTGCCACGTATGCAACCCATTTGTTGCGTTCGTCTTTGGCAAAGCCAACCCATCCTGATGGCGCCGTGTATCCCGCCATGGCGGCGCCGAGCGCATCGAGACCCAGCTTGGCATCACCTACCAGTGGCAAAGAACGGTGCTTGCCTGCGTCATGCCGACCCGCATTCAACCCGATGATCCGAGCATCCGCCGCAAAGGCCGTCCACGACCCGGTTGTGAAGTCCTGCAAGCGACATCCCACAGACAGGATCACATCCGCTTTTTCAGCCACTGCATTGGCACTGTCCGACCCTGTCACACCGATGGGTCCGCAATTCAGTGGATGCGTGTCGATCATATTGGCGCGGCCTGCGATGGTTTCGACCACGGGGATGTTGTGCGCCTCGGCGAATGCCGTCAGCTCTTCGACAGCTCGTGAGTATTGAACGCCACCGCCCGCAATGATCAAAGGCCGTTTGGCCGCTTTTAAAGTAGCTGCAGCGTCAGCCACCTCTGCCGCATCAGGGAACTGGCGACGAATGCGGTGCACCGTCTTGTCGAACATGGCCAGAGGGTAGTCATAAGCCCAGCCTTGCACGTCCTGTGGCAGCCCCAGGAACGCAGGCCCGCAATCCGCCGGATCCAGCATGGTCGCAATCGCATTTGGCAGAGACTGGATGATTTGCGCAGGATGCGTGATACGATCCCAATACCGCGTGACCGCCTTAAAAGCGTCGTTCACGCCAAGCGTTGGATCACCGAAATGCTCCAGCTGCTGCAGCACCGGGTCCGGCAAACGCGTGATAAACGTATCGCCACACAGCATCAGCATCGGCAAACGATTGGCATGTGCGAGGGCCGACGCGGTCAACAGGTTCGCCGTACCGGGGCCAGCGCTCGCCGTGCAGAACATGAACCGCTGACGCAGCCAGGTCTTGGCATATCCAGCAGCCGCGAATCCCATACTTTGCTCATTTTGTCCGCGATAGTGCGGCAGCACATCCTTGTGGTCGTAGAGCGCTTCCCCCAGGCATGTGACGTTGCCGTGGCCAAAGATGCCAAACCCGCCTCCGCACAGGCGCCATTCCTGCCCGTCGATCTGAATATACTGTGCCGCAAGATGGCGTATGATCGCTTGCGCCGTCGTCAGACGCACTGTGTCGCTGCCCGCCATTCTATCCTCCCATGGCTGCGCGATTTCATTTATCGACGATTCTGTATTGACCCGTCCGTCGCAATAACGATACCGGTATTGCAACCGGTTGCAAACACTTTTTGGGAGGAGCCCGGATGGCGGAGATCGGGATTGGCATTATCGGCGGTGGCTACATGGGCAAGGCCCACGCAGTTGCGTTTGGATCTGTGGCTGCCGTGTTCGACACGGCCTTGCGCCCAAGGCTCGAAATGGTATGCGCCACATCGCAGGCGTCCGCAGAAAAGTACCGTGCGACCTATGGTTTCGCCCGCGCAACAGATGATTGGCGTCTTTTGGTTACCGACCCCAAGGTCGATGCGATTGTTATCGCATCCCCTCAGGACACGCACCGCGATATCGCTATTGCCGCTTTTGCGGCAGGCAAGCCGGTTCTGTGTGAAAAACCATTGGCTGAGACACCGGATCATGCACGCGAGATGGTAGCAGCTGCCCAGACGGCCAGTGTCGCCAATATGGTTGGCTTTAACTACGCAAAAACGCCGGCGACTCAATATGCGCGCAAGCTGGTTGCCGAGGGCCGAATTGGTCAGGTCACGTCCTTCAGGGGCGAGATGACCGAAGATTTCTTTGCCGATCCGAACGATCCAGGCACGTGGCGCGCCCAAGGGGATGCCAACGGCTGCATGGGCGATCTGGCGCCCCACCCGATCAACTGCGCGCAAGCCCTGATGGGCCCGATCGAGGCGCTGTTTGCTCGCGTTGAAACGGTGCACCCAGAGCGCGGCGGCGTCGAGGTCACCAATGACGACCAAGCCTACCTCACCCTGCGCTTTGCATCCGGCATCAACGGCAGCCTGTTCATCAGCCGCGTCGCGACAGGGCGCAAGATGGGCTACGCCTACGATATCTATGGCACCGGCGGCGCGATCCGTTTCGATGGCGAGGATCAGAATGCCCTCTGGCTTTATACCGCCGAAGGCCCAGAGGCCGAACGCGGCTTTCGCAAAATCCTGACGGGGCCCACTCACCCGGACTATCTACCGTTCTGCCAAGGGCCTGGTCACGGCACCGGCTATCAGGACCAAATCATCATCGAAGCCAAGGACTTTCTGACTGCGATCCACACAGGCACTCCTGTATGGCCCACGTTCGAGGAAGGCTTGCGCGTCAATCAAGTTGTGGCTGCGGCCCTTGCGTCTTCGCGTGCGGAGGCCTGGGTCAACGTGGCGGATTTTTGAAAGGTTCAAGACATGATCAAGATCGGCAATGCCCCCTGCTCCTGGGGTGTGGAATTTACGGATGACCCGCGGAACCCTGCATGGCGCAAAGTGCTGCAGGAAAACGCGGATGCGGGATATACGGGGATCGAACTGGGGCCCGTCGGCTTCATGCCCGAGGACCCCGCCGTGTTGGGCGATGCGCTCGAAGAGTTTGGTCAGGAATTGGTAGGCGGCGTTGTCTTCCGCCCGTTCCATGACCCCAACGCGTGGGATGACGTGATGGATGGGGCAGTGCGCACGTGCAAGGCGCTGAAAGCCCACGGCGCACAGCACCTCGTGCTCATCGATAGTATCTCGGACCGCCGCGCACCCACGGCCGGACGCGCAGACGAGGCCGAGCAGATGGACAAGGCGGAATGGACCACCTACCGCGACCGGCTTGCAACGGTCGCCAAGATGGGGGCAGAGGACTACGGCCTGACGGTCGGGATGCACGCCCATGCCGCGGGATTCATCGACTTCGAGCCCGAGCTTGAGCGCCTGTTGAACGAAGTAGACGAAAGCATCATGAAAATCTGCTTTGATACCGGGCACCACTCCTACGCCGGATTTGATCCGGTAGCGTTCATGAAAAAGCACATCGACCGCATCAGCTACATGCACTTCAAGGACATCGATCCCAAGGTGAAGGCCGATGTGATCGCCAACCGCACCGGGTTCTACGACGCATGCGGTCAAGGTATCTTCTGTAACCTCGGGGACGGCGATGTGGACTTCCCCGCCGTTCGTCAGGTGTTGCTCGACAACGGATTCGACGGCTGGTGCACAGTCGAACAGGATTGTGACCCGGCGGGCGACACCTCTCCTATTGATGACGCGAAACTGAACCGCGCCTATCTGCAATCCATCGGATTTGAAGGAGCTTGACCATGGCAAAGCTGCAATGGGGCATGATTGGCGGCGGTGAAGGCAGCCAGATCGGACCGGCCCATCGTCTTGGCGCTGGCCTCGACGGGCTATTCGAGTTTTCCGCAGGCGCACTGGATCACCGCGCTGACGAAGGACGCGATTATGGTCAGCGCCTAGGCTTGGGCGACCGTGCGTACGGATCGTGGCAAGAGATGTTGGAAGGCGAGCAAAAGCGGGACGACCGCATCGATTTGGTCACTGTCGCTACGCCCAATGCAACCCACTTTGAGATAACCAAAGCCTTCCTTGAGGGCGGTTTTCATGTGCTGTGCGAAAAACCAATGACCATGACGGTTGAGGAAGGTCAGGAGATTGTCGAGATCGCCCAAAAGACGGGCAATATCTGTGCAGTGAATTATGGCTATTCAGGCTACTCCCTTGTTCGCCATATGCGCGCCATGGTCGCGCGCGGGGATATCGGCAATGTGCGGTTGGTGGTTGCCGAATTTGCCCACGGCCATCACGCGGATGCAACCGATGCCGACAACCCCCGCGTCCGCTGGCGTTATGACCCGGCACAGGCGGGTGTCTCTGCGCAATTTGCCGATTGTGGCATCCATGCACTTCACATGGCCTCTTTCGTCACCGGGCAAGAGGTCGAAAAGCTGAGCGCAGACACGGTGTCCTGCATTGACGTGCGCACGCTCGAGGACGATGCCATGGTCAACTTCCGAATGGATGGCGGCGCCGTCGGGCGGCTTTGGACGTCATCCGTTGCCATCGGACGGCAGCACGGTCTGGGTATCCAAGTGTTTGGTGAAACTGGTGGCCTTCGCTGGTCGCAAGAACAACCGAACCAGCTATACTACATGCCCCTGAACGAACGGCTCCAGGTGATTGAACGAGGCGAGGCGAACCTGTCGCCTGAAGCTGACCGGACCACCCGAGTCACCATCGGTCATGCCGAGGGGATGCCGCTGGCTTTTGCCAACATTTATACCGACCTTGCCGAAGCCATTCAGGCGCGGAAAGAGGGGCGGTTGATGGATCCAGCCGCAAATCTGTATCCCCGTGCCGAAGATGGGCTGCGGTCCATGGCAGCTGTGTTCGCGGTCGCTGAAAGTGGTAAGCAGGACGGTGCATGGTTGGATGCGCGCCCACCCATGTTTCGATAGGGTGCCAGGACGTGTTGCAGTGACCCGCAACACGTTCATTCCCACGGAGATAACTATAACATCACTGAATGTGTGGTGGCAGGCCTTCCGCAGGCGTTCCTGCCCAATGCCCGCTACCGACGCAGCTTGCCTTTTGCGCGGTGATACAGGTTCCGGTTGGCATCCACGAATTGGCCAATGAAAGGTGCCAATAGTCGCCTGTCTCGCCCTTTGAGATAAAAGTATCCGCTCACGGCACCCACAAGTGCTCCGATACCATTTACAATCAGGTCCCCCATCGTATCGTGCAGGCCGCTTTTCTGCATGTTCAAGCCAAATATCGTGTCCATCGCATATTCGAAGATCTCCCAAATGCTGCCAACCGTGACGGCAAGGCAGAAGGACAGGAATGCAATGGTGACAGGTGGTGCCGCAAAACGATCTCCTTCGAACAGCATGAAAATGAACAAGAAGCCAATGAGGCCAAAGCCAACAGCCGAAGCGCCGTGCAATGCAAGGTCCCACCACCAGACTCGTTCATAAAAGTCAAATGCTTCGCCCATGAAAATGGACCCACTGATAAAAAGCGTCGTGGCGATCAAGAAGGGAACCGGCACAGTGATGGAATACCAAGATGCCAAGAACAATGGCGCCATACACAGTGCCAGGGTCAGCAATGCAACAAACGCCTGTTCCCAGAATCCGACAAAAAGAGCGACAATTGATGCCGCAAGAAGGATACCCCACAAGATCAGCAGGATCGGATTTTGATGCTTGAGCCGGGCCATGGGCCTATTCTTTTTTGGACAACTCTACATACGTAGGAACCATGGTGCCGCATAGAAGCCCTCGGACACTACGTTTTGCCAGCTACAATATTCGCAAAGCACGCGGATTGGATGGTCAGCGCGATCCCGGTCGTATCCTGCAGGTACTGAACGGGTTGGATGCCGACGTCATTGCATTGCAGGAAGCGGACAGAAGGCTGGGCGACCGACCCGCCGCCCTGCCGAGGCGGATGATCGAAGCCGAAACCGATTTTGAGGTTTTGCCCACCGCGGAGAACGGCGTCAGCCTTGGATGGCATGGCAATGCCGTTCTGGTCCGCAAGGGGATTGAGGCCGGCGGCATCCAAAGGATTGACCTGCCGGGGCTGGAGCCACGCGGCGCTGTTTATTTTGAAATTGATCTTGGTCCCATGTCAGTTGCCGTGATGGGTGCACATCTTGGGCTCATGCGACGGCATCGGCGTCGTCAACTCGAGACATTGGCGATGCACGCTCAGGGGAGAGACGATGCAATCATCCTTGGTGATTTCAACGAATGGTCCACCCGTCGCGGGTTGGAGCCACTGACGCCCAAATTCTCCGTGATCAGTCCGGGGCAGTCATTTCACGCCGCACGTCCGGTTGCCGCTTTGGATCGCATCGCGCATTCTAACAATATCGGCGTTGCAGATGCAGGCGTAGAGCAAGGACCGCTGGCAAAACTGGCTTCGGATCATCTGCCGATCTGGGCCGACTTGAAACTGCCAAGGCAATCCTTCGCAGCGACCGATTGAGCGGCGCAATCTGAGCAGCGACCCGTTCCACCCCTCTCAGCGCGCAACAGGGCGCAACGTGCCGCGTTCCACCACGTGACACTCGAACGTCAGGGATTGCGCAACGGTTTCCGCGCCATCAAGCATCGCCTCAACCAGATCAACGGATGTACGCACGATATCGTCAATCGGATTGTGAATCGTTGTCAGGTCAATCAGTTCCCATGCGGCCATTTCCATGTTGTTCAGCCCAAGGATCCCCACATCGTCAGGGATCGACAGCCCCGCATCCTTGATGGCCGACAACGCACCGATGGACAGCACATCGTCGCCGCAGAAATACGCCTCGGCTGGTCCCATGGACAACAAGCGTGCCATTTCATCCCGACCTGCCTTGAAGGAATAGGCAGCAGCGTAGCTTACGGACAACGACACATCCGGATGACGGCCCAACTCTTCGACAAAGCCCGTGTGGCGGTCACGCGTGGACGTTGCGCTGAGTGGACCGGCGAGGAACCCAACCTTGCGGTAGTCTCGTTTGATCAACTCGCGCGCCGCGATGCGACCAGCTTCAATGTTGTCGATGCCCAGAACGTTGATCTTGGGAGAAACTGTCAAACGACCAAAGGAATGCACAACACGCATGCCTGCCTCGTGAAAGCTTTCTGCGAAACTGACCGGCAGGGTCGACGAGGCCACGATCACCGCATCCACGGAATACTGCTGAAGCAACCGGACGGAATTGGACGGGTCGGTTTCATCGGACAGGTTCACCAGCAACGGACGCAGCCCGCGCTTTTGCAACTCGCGCGTAACCAGATCGAACACTTCGAGAAAGATGGGGTTGTGGAAGTTGTTCGACACCACACCCACCAGTTTGGTGCGACCGGTGGTCAGGGATGACGCCAGCGCATTCGGGCTGTAGCCCAGCTCGGCAGCCGCCTTTTCGACCTTTTCGCGTGTCTTGCCGCTGATCGACGCGCCAGGTGTAAAACAACGGGATACAGCGGAGCGCGACACCCCTGCCCGTTCGGCAACATCCTTGAGCGTCACGGCCATGTGTCAGTGCCCACCGTCATACTTGGACCAATCGACCTTGCCGAACTGCCACTGTGCCACGGCTGCGATCCCAAAAGAGATCGCGCCCCAGATCACCGCCCCCGTTGCCAGCTCGAAAAGTCCCCAGATCACGCAGATGGCGACGGTCAAATGCCGTCGCCTCGCTTGAGCAAAGAAGGGGTGATCGAGGTTCAACATTGTGTGCCCTCAGGCAGCGTCCTCATACCCTTCCTGCGTCTTAGCACCGGTAATGTAGGCCACGACATCCTGCCCATCCGTATCTTCCTTGCGAAGGTTCGCGCAAATGCGTCCGCGGCGGAAAACCACAATACGGTCCACCAAGTCAAACACCTGCCGCATGTTGTGGCTGACCAGGATCAGGGGTTCGCCCTGATCCTTCAGCGTACGAATGATGTTCTCGACCTGCGCGGTTTCCTGAACCCCAAGAGCAGCCGTAGGTTCGTCCATAATGGTCAGCTTGGAATGGAAGGTCGCAGTCCGGGCGATGGCCACACATTGTCGCTGTCCGCCCGACATGTTGCGGATGGTATTGCGGATGTTCGGAATCTTGACAGCGGTCTTTTCCAACCCATCGAGGGTCGCTTGACGCATTGCCTTGTAGTCCAGCAGGCGAAATGGGCCAAGCCAGTCCAGTTTCGTTTTTTCCCGGCCCAGAAACAGGTTGTCAGGCACGTCCAGATCGTCTGCCAATGCCAATGTCTGGAATACTGTTTCAATCCCGGCTTTCCGGGCATCCAGTGGGCCGTCAAAGGATACCGGTTCACCATCAAAGATGATGTCCCCGCGCGTGCGCTGTTCCACCCCGGTGATTTGACGGACAAACGTGGATTTGCCCGCCCCGTTGTCGCCCATAATTGCAACGTGTTCGCCCTTGCGCAGGGTGAAATTGGCGTCGTTCAGGGCATGCACACCGCCATAGTGTTTGGTCAGTCCGCGGGTTTCGAGAATGATATCGTCAGTCATGGTCAGGACCTCGATGTTGCGCGTTTCTGGCGCCATTGGTCCAGAACCACAGCGCTGATGATGATCGAACCCATTGCCATGAGCTGATAGAAAGCGTCGAGCCGGATGTAGATGAACCCGGATTGGATCACGCCAAAGACACATGCCCCCAGAACAGTCCCGATGATCGAACCACGTCCCCCTTGCAGGGACACGCCGCCAATCACGGCCATAGCGATGGCAAAAAGTTCATAGAAGAGGCCCATACCGGTTTGTGCCGTCAGGTTCTTGGAACTGAGCACGATGGCGGCAAAGGCGGCCAACATGGAGGCGATCATATAGACGAGGATCTTGTGCCGCCGCACGTTGATCCCAGACATCCGTGCCGCTTCCTCGTTCGATCCGATGGCATAGGTATGCTTGCCATAGACGGTGTATTTGAGAACGAAATGAAACACGAAGGCCAGTAAGAGGAACCAAACCACCGGCATCATACCCGAGCCTATGAAGGCAAAGCTTTCAGTTGGAAAGGATACAGGCTGACCGCGTGTCCACCACTGCGCGATGCCGCGGCAGATTAGGAACATACCAAGCGTTGCGATGAATGGCGGGATGCCCGTGAAGGCAATGAGCGTTCCGTTTATGGCTCCTATGAAAGCCCCGAAGGCAAGCCCGATGAGTATGGGCACAAGGACTGGCATATCAAATGCCCAATCGAACACGGCCTTGGGATTGAGTTGCCCGTTGACCAGTTCCGTCTGGGCAAAGGACATCACGATCATGGCCGATGCCCCAACCAGAGGACCCGAACTAAGGTCGATGCCGCCAGAAATGATGACCTGTGTTACGCCTAGGGAGATGATCCCAATGATAGCCACCTGCAAGATCATGATCTTGATCCTTGCCATGTTCAGAATGGTGCCATCGCGGTTCGTATTGAAGTCGAACAGCATGCTCTGACCCTTCATGTAGGGGAGCAGTTGCCCGAGGGCTTCAAAAATCAGAATGATAATGATCAGCGCCAGAAAGACGTTGAATTCGTTTGGCCAGGCTTTTTTGGACTTGTCGTATTTGAGCCCGCCAATACCTTCGGAGGTATCCGACATGTGTGTCCCCTTGGTCGGCGTGGTGTCACGAAATGTGGTTTGCGAGGCGACGCACAGCCGCCTCGCACCTGATGAACCGGCTTAGTTTTTGCTCAGGAATTCGCCGACATTGTCAGGCGTCACGAGTTTGAAGGGGATGTAGACCTTTTTATCCACCTCTTCGCCGCGCGCCAGCTTCAATGCGGTCTCGATGGAACCTGATCCCTGGCCGTTCGCGTCCTGAAACACTGTCACGTCCAGATCACCCGCTTGCATCGCAACCAGAGCGTCCTGCGTAGCGTCAACGCCACCCACTTCGATTGTCGCCATGTCCAGACCCTGAGCTTTCATAGCCTGAATGGCACCGATGGCCATTTCGTCGTTGTTCGCGATCACGAAGTCAAAGTCCTGACCGGAGGACAACCAGTTGGTCATCAAATCCTGCGCTTTGTCGCGGGACCATTCGGCGGTCTGACGGTCAATGATGTTCATGAAATTGCACATGTCCATGCCGATCACGTCATCCACGTCTTTGGTGCGCTGCACCGCAGCCTGGTTCGACAGCTGACCCATCAGAATGTAGCCATTTGCACCACCCGCTTTACCTGCGGCCCGCAAGTTACGGCAGATCTGGAACGCTTCGAGCGTGCCGGATTCGATCTCGTTTGACGCCACAAAGGCCTGACCGTCGGGCAGTTCGTTCACGTTCACCGGCTCGCGGTTGACGTAGACAAGCGGCACACCGGCGGCATCAGCCGCGTTTGTCATGGCTTGCGTCGCCGATGTATCGACAGCGTTCACTACGATGGCGTCCACACCTGCAGCAATGAAATTGTTGATCTGGTCAAGTTGCTTGGCCACATCGTCTGTTGCATCTTCCACCTGCAGATCGACGCCGTCCAGCGTGTCAGCATAATCGGTCATACCGTTGCGCATCACGGTCAAAAAGTTGTCGTCAAAGCGTGCAATGGACACACCAACTGTTTCGGCCATTGCAGTGCCGCCCATCAGGGTCGCCAGTGCGCTCGCCATCAAAATTTTCTTCATGGTTTCCTCCCAAATTGCGTGTCCGGATCACGCCGTTTTTGCCGGACCGCCGACCGAAAACCATCTCTCCTCGAACTGAGTCTCCGGCTGGCAACGACCGCGATGATAGGCGAGTCGTCGCATTTTGCAACCGGTTGCATTCAAAATTCCTCAATGCAATCACCATGGCAATTGCCAGGGGTTGGTGTGCTAGGAGCCCTTGGCTTAGCCACAACTCGTCGCGAGAATGAGACTTACCTCCTTCAGGGATCGGCCCGACTGCTCTGCCCAAGTGTTCATCGCAGCCTGAACAGCCATCATCGCAGATCGGGAGGTCGGCGGTTTGTCAATCACGCCCTCAGCGATCAATCGGGCCGTGACATCGCGCGACAGGAGGTAGCCATCGACACCCATTAGACGCAAAAAATATTGCCCGGTCGTGCCACCCAGCCGCGACCCGTCTTTCTTGAGAAGCGCAAGCAGTCCGGCAAAGTCATCACCGGGCCATGCCGCCACCATCTTGCCAAAGCCGCCATGGGCAGCTGTTTGTTCCTTTATGAAGATAGCATTCTGTTGCACCGCCCGGATTTTTTGCGGGTACCGAACAATCGCAGTATTTCGGCACAGCTCGTCAAACCAATCCTCGTTCATGAATGCGCATCGATCGACATCAAAGCCGTGAAACGCCTCTTCGAACCCTGGCCACATGCGTTCCACGACTTTCCAGTTGAATCCAGCCTGAAAGACAGAGCGGGTCATTTCGGCCAGCCACCGATCGTCCGGAACTTGTGCAATCTCTTCGGGTGACAGTGATGGCTCAAGATCGGCGAAAATGGGTGCTTCGCCCCCCTTTCTGTCTGCGCTGATTGCCAGAATTTCGTTCAAATCTCTCATGACGGTGCCCCCTGTCGTGAAATCGTCGGACAAGCATAAGTGAGGCGCAGGCACTCTGAGTAGATACAATTGCGCTGCACCATGGCGCGGAAATGCACGTACTGGTCAACCTGCATCGCTAATTTGCGCGCGCAAAGTTTTTTGCCTATCGTCGCAACACTGCAGACCAGTGTGTGGGTCCGCACGGAGCAGAACGGAGCACATCATGGGCGAACGCAAAATTAGGAACATGGAGGAGTTCGCTTCGATCAGCGGCATCTCGCGCCCAACCGTCTCCAAGTATTTCAATGATCCGAACAGCGTGCGTGCGTCTACACGGGCAAGGATCGAAGCCGCAATCGACCAGTACGATTATCGGCCCAACATCTATGCCATGAACCAGAACAGGCAACTGACCAAGAATATCGGTATTGTTGTGCCTTACCTTGCCGATCCGTTTTTCGGTGAGATCGTGCGAGTCATTGAGCGGCGGTGCATCGAAGCGGGGTATTCGCCATCGCTGTTCAGTTCACACGGCGCACCCGAACAGGAACGGGACATCCTGGATACGTTACGATCACTCAAACCCGCAGGGGTTTTGCTGGCCCCTCTTGGACGGCTTTCTGACAAAACCGCAATCGAAGCTTTTTGTCGCGACGTGCCAACAGTTCTGTTTGACAGCAACATTGACGGGATGGGCGAAGCTTTTGTCGGCTCAGACAACTACAGCTTTGTTTCGCAGACCGTGGAATACCTGAGTCGTACCGGCGAGCCACCAAGTTTCTTTGAAATGAAGCATCCTGCCAACCCAAACGCGAACAAGCGCCGTCGCGCCTACCTGGACATGATGGAACGCTTGGGGCTGGAGCCACATGTCCTGCAAATAGACGGTTCAGGCTGGGCTTTCGAAGACATTGGCCGCAAAGGCGCCCACGATATACTCAAGAAGAAAGCCCTACCGACTGATACCATCCTCTGCAGCAATGACCGATTGGCCATAGGCTTTCTTTCGGCGTGTTTCGAGGCCGGTTACAAGGTCGGTCGAACCCATGGCCGAGACCTGCGTGTCGCTTCGCACGATGATCATCCGTTTTCTCGCTACACCTGCCCGTCGCTGACAACGGCGGCACATGACTACTCCAGCGTATCCGGTCACGCAGTGGAAACCCTGTTTCGCCTGATCGAATCGGGTGGTCGTTTTCAAACCCGCGAAGAAACGCTGTTTGCCGCACACTTGATCATGCGAGATTCCGCGTAAGGCATTCAATCAATGCAATTTCCCCAATAATTCTTTACGCGCGTAAAAAATGAATTGACGGCGCGATAAGTCTGCGGCTAGCGTTTGTCTTGTCACATCCAATTAAAGGGAGGAGTCGGATGTACTTGAAGAACGCACTGCGTGCGGCGACAGCACTGTCGCTTGTCACTGCAACGGGCGCGCTGGCAGACGGCCATGCAAAATCGCTCACCATCGCGATCGTGAACAACGGTCACATGATCAACATGCAAAAAGTCGCGGAAGCATACACCGAAGAAACGGGCGTCGCACTTGAATGGGTATCGCTGGAAGAAGGCGTGCTGCGCGAGCAGGTCACCTCGGACACAGCAACCGGCGGTGGCCAGTACGACATCATCAACATCGGCATGCAAGAAGCACCCATTTGGGGCGCAGCTGGCTGGATCGAACCACTTGAATTCGGCGCTGAGTATGACGTCGACGACATTCTGCCCGCCATTCGTGCAGGGTTGAGCCACGAAGGCACCATGTATGCGGCGCCTTTCTATGGCGAAAGCTCGATGGTTATGTACCGCAAGGACCTAGCCGACGCGGCAGGCGTATCCATTGCTGACAACGACAGCTGGGACAACGTCAAGGCAGCAGCAGCAGCAATGCACGACCCCGACAACGGTGTTTATGGCGCTTGCTTGCGCGGTAAGCCAGGCTGGGGCGACAACATGGCGTTCGTCACAACAATGGTGAACTCCTTTGGTGGCGCATGGTTTGACGCAGATTTCAAACCCACCATTGACTCTGACGAGTGGAAAGCAGCGATCAACTTCTACGTGGACCTGCTGGGCAACTACGGCCCTCCCGGTTCGGAAGGCAACTCGTTCAACGAGATCCTTGCCCTCTATAACGAAGGCAAGTGCGGCATGTGGATCGACGCCACAATCGCGGCATCCTTCTTGGAAGTTGACGGGGTCGCATACGCTCAATCTCCAAACGCCGGTAATCCGGTGGGTGCGAACTGGCTGTGGGCATGGGCAATGGCCGTTCCAGCAGGCACAGAAAATGCAGAAGAGGCAAAAGCCTTCATCGAGTGGGCAACGTCGAAGGACTATGTGCAAGCCGTCGGCAACCACCCCGACTTTGGCTGGGGCAACGTCCCTACAGGCCAACGTGCGTCCACTTATGCTCTGCCTGAGTTCCAGGCCGTTGCAGGCTTTGCCGCTGCAGAAATGGCAGCGATCGAATCCGCAGCACCTGAAGCAACTGATCTGAAGCCATACGTTGGCGTTCAGTTCGCAGCGATCCCCGAATTCCCCGAGGTGGGTTCGGCCGTTGCACAGGAAATCGCAGCGGCTCTGTCCGGCGCCAAGTCGGTTGATGAAGCTCTGGAAGCGTCGCAAGCCGCTGCCGCAGCGATCATGACCGAAGCTGGCTACTAAGCCTTTGTCGACATAGACCGGGAAGGCCCTGCTTGGGCCGGGCCTTTCCACCCCAGCGTCGCGTAGCTAGTCTGAGTTGACTAAGCGGACCGACGCACCGCAACCGAAACATTCAAATCCACCATGCATGGCGAGCATTCCAACTCGCGAGGGTAACAGGGTTATGTCTAGTAGAAAACTTCCCCGCCTCCTTCAGACGCCGGCTGTTGTGCTGCTGTTGATCTGGATGCTGATCCCACTGAGCATGACGCTCTACTTTTCTTTCATTCGCTACGTTCTGAACAGCTTGCGCCGCCCGGAGTGGACCACGCCAAGCCTCAGCAACTGGCGCGGCTTTGGAAATTATGAGTTCGTCCTGAATTCAAAGGATTTCCTCTTTGCCATCCAGAACAGCCTGTTCATCGTGTGCAGCATCCTGTTCCTCACTGTCGCTTTGGGCGTGCTGATCGCCGTCATGATCAATAAGGCATTTCCCGGCCAAGGCATTGTACGGGTTCTGCTGATCTCGCCCTTCTTTGTGATGCCGGCTGTAAACGCAGTTTTGTGGATCAACATGATCCTTGATCCTGTGCTGGGTCTGCAAGGTCTTGCCGTAAACGGGATCAATGATTTGATCGCGTCGCTACAGGGGGCTCCCGGCATCGGTTGGTTCTTCTCGCTCTGGCCTGAAATTGAACCCATCTCATTCCGGGCCACGCAGACGTCGGCCTATGCAGTCATCATTATGGTGACGTGGCAGTGGACACCCTTTGCGGTCCTGATCTTCATGACGTCACTGCAGTCCGAAGACCAGCAACAGAAAGAGGCCGCCGTACTGGATGGCGCCGGCACGTACTCTCAGTTCCGCTTTCTCACTCTGCCACACTTGTCGCGACCCATCGCCATCGTGGTCATGATCCAGGCAATTTTCCACCTGTCGCTTTATGCGGAAATCGAGATCGTAAGCCGTGGCAACGGCAACAAGAACCTGCCCTATCTGATTGGCGAATTCGCCAACAACAACATCGGGGCGGCCAGCGCCACAGGTATCTTTGCCGTCATCCTCGCCAACGTCGTCGCCATCTTCCTGCTGCGGATGATCGGCAAGACATTGATGGAGTAAGCCCAATGGCCATTGTTGCGACCACCACAAAATTCAGCATCTATGGACGGCCTGTTCTGGCCTGGATCGTGGGATTAATCTTCTTCTTCCCGATCTTCTGGCTGGTGCTCACAAGCTTCAAGACAGATGCGGATGCGGTGAAGCCTGAGTTCCTGTTCTTCTTCACGCCGACGCTGGATAACTACCTGAACATGACCGAAAACTATGACTACTGGCGGTTTGCCACCAACTCGGTCATCACATCGGTTTTCGCCACTGTCTTTGCGCTGGCCGTCGGCATTCCCTGTGCCTATGCCATGGCATTCAATCCATCGCGTGCAACCAAAGACGTTCTGATGTGGATGCTATCCACCAAGATGTTGCCCGCTGCAGCTGTGCTTTACCCGATGACATTCATCACCAAAAGCATTGGGCTTTTTGACACCCACTTCATGGTCATCCTGGTGCTCATGCTGATCAATCTGCCCATCGTGATCTGGATGCTGTTCACCTACTTCAAAGAAATCCCCAAGGACATCATCGAAGCAGGCCAAATGGATGGCGTCAGCACATGGGGCGAGGTGAAGGAAATCCTTATCCCGCTGGCTTGGGGCGGCATCGCCTCAACCGCATTGCTCTGCTTCATCTTCTGCTGGAACGAGGCGTATTGGACAGTCCGCCTGACCACCACCGAGGCCGCAACCCTATCCAAACTCATCGAAGGCAACCGCGCACCCGAAGGTCTGTTTTTTGGTCGTCTGTCTGCGGTGTCTGCTGCAGCTGTGGGCCCGATCGTTGTGCTGGGCTGGTTCTGTCAAAAGCAATTGGTCCAAGGGCTTACCTTTGGCGCCGTGAAATAGGAACGCCCGCGCTCAAGTAGCAAAGCGGTAGCGCATAAGAGGAAAACCAATGGGACGTATCGTACTTGAAAACGTGACCAAGAGTTTCGGTGAAACTCAAGTTATCCCCCCACTGAACCTGACCATAGAGGATGGCGAGTTCGCGGTTTTCGTCGGCCCATCTGGCTGCGGCAAGTCTACTCTGCTGCGTCTGATCGCAGGGCTTGAGGAAACCACGTCCGGCCAGATCCTGATTGATGGTGAAGACGCCACGCAGATCCCGCCATCCAAGCGTGGGCTTGCAATGGTTTTCCAATCCTACGCGCTTTACCCACACATGACCGTACGCAAGAACATCGCGTTCCCGCTTCGGATGGCCAAGATGGACCAGAGCGAAATCGACAAGAAGGTCGAAGGGGCGGCCAAGATCCTCAACCTTGCTGACTATCTCGAGCAGAAACCGGGGCAACTCTCTGGCGGGCAACGCCAGCGGGTTGCTATCGGTCGCGCCATCGTGCGTGAACCGGCTGCCTTCCTGTTTGACGAGCCACTGTCAAACCTGGATGCCGCCTTGCGTGTTGGCATGCGGCTTGAGATTTCCGAACTGCACAACCGTCTTGAAACCACGATGATCTACGTCACACACGATCAGGTCGAAGCCATGACAATGGCCAACAAGATCGTGGTGCTACGCGCCGGACACATCGAGCAGGTGGGCTCACCGCTCGACCTGTACCGCACCCCCCGCAACCTGTTTGTTGCCGGTTTCATCGGGTCACCCAAAATGAACTTCATTGAAGGTCCCGAGGCGGAAAAGCACGGCGCAAAAACCATTGGCGTGCGGCCGGAGCACATTACAGTTTCTGCTGATACAGGACCATGGTCGGGCAGAGTTGGCGTGTCCGAGCATTTGGGGTCCGACACCTTCTTTCACATCCACGATACCGGGTTGGCCGAAACAATCACCGTGCGTGCGGACGGCGAGGTTGGGTTCAAGCATGGGGACACGGTGCATCTGACCCCGCGTGCAGATGTGATCCACCGTTTTGATGCAGAGGGGTTGCGGATTGCATGACCCGACTTGCCGGAAAGACGGCCCTGATTACCGGGGCAGCCCGCGGGATTGGCAAAGCCTTTGCAGAAGCCTATCTGCGCGAAGGGGCGCGGGTTATCATCGCTGATATCGATCAGGAGCGCGCGGCAGAGACTGCAAATGAGCTGAGCCGTAAAAACGCGATGTCCGTCCACATGGATGTCACCAACACAGAGAGTATCCAAGAAGCGCTGGGGATGGCGGAGAGTGACGGATTCGGCCCAATCGACATTCTGATCAACAACGCTGCAATCTTTTCCGCTGCGCCGATTACCGAGATCACAGAAGACGACTTTGCCCGCTGTTTCGACATAAACGTCAAGGGCACGCTTTTTACCATGCAGGCCGTCGCGCAGCACATGATCAACAAAGGCATCAAGGGACGCATCATCAATATGGCGAGCCAAGCCGGGCGCAGGGGTGAGCCATTGGTTGCAGTGTATTGCGCAACCAAGGCCGCGGTCATCAGCCTGACTCAATCGGCGGGGCTGAACTTGATCCAGCACGGCATCAACGTGAATGCAATCGCACCCGGCGTAGTCGACGGTGAACACTGGGACGGCGTCGATGCATTCTTTGCGAAATATGAAGGCAAGGCGCCCGGTCAGAAGAAACGCGAGGTGGGCGAAGCGGTGCCGTTTGGTCGTATGGGCACGGCTGAAGACTTAACAGGCATGGCTGTGTTTCTTGCAAGCGACGAGGCCGAATACATCGTCGCGCAATGCTACAACGTCGATGGCGGACAATGGATGAGCTGATGGCAGATGGTTCAGAACAGCGACCCGCCGTACCTCTCTCGGACTCGGCGCTTGGAACGCTGCCCACAAGCATTTTGCGCCCAACATACGATCGGTCGCAACTGACGCCCGGCATTGTTCACATCGGCGTTGGAAATTTCCACCGAGCTCACCAAGCGTGGTATTTGCACCGGCTCATGCAAGCGGGTTTGGCCCAGGATTGGGCTATTGTAGGTGCAGGCGTGCGCCCCAATGATGCTGTCATGCGCAACAAACTCTTGGCGCAAGACTGCCTGTCGACTTTGGTTGAATTGGACCCTGGCGGAACCTCGGCCGAAGTGGTCGGGTCGATGATCAACTTCTTGCCTGTTGAAGTCGACAACGCCACGCTGATCGAAACCATGGCCGATGCCAACATCCGGATCGTCGCTTTGACGGTGACCGAAGGGGGGTACTATGTTGACCCGCAGACCGGTGGCCTGAACCTCGCGCACCCGGACATCCAGCATGACATTGCCCATCCGGACACGCCCGGCACGGCGTTTGGGGCGATCGTTGCGGCGCTGTCCAAACGTAAGGCGGCGGGCCATGGTCCATTCACATGCCAAAGCTGCGACAACCTTCAAGGTAACGGCGATATCCTTCGCCGGATCGTTGTTGCACTGGCGCAAGCAACAGATACTGACTTGGCCGCTTGGATCGAAACCCATGCCGCGTTCCCAAACTCGATGGTGGATTGCATCGTGCCGGCCACAGGCCCCAACGAAATCGCACTGGCGGCACAGTTCGGAATAGCGGATGCGGCGCCCGTAACCCATGAAAACTTCCGCCAATGGGTTGTCGAAGATGCGTTTTGCGCAGGTCGCCCGGACTGGGACAAGGCTGGAGCCATCTTTACCGACCAGGTTCATTCCTACGAAGCAATGAAAATCCGCATCCTGAACGCAGGTCATCAGGTATTGGCCAACGCAGGTGAGTTGTTGGGACAGGAGACCATTGCCGATTGTATGGCTCACCCGACCCTGAGCAGGTTCTTCCGCAAGGTTCAGATGGAAGAAATTGTACCTCATGTCTCTGAGGTGCCCGGGTTTACGCCCGCTGCTTATGTCGATCTGATCGAAACGCGGTTTGCCAACAATGCCATCCGGGACACCACACGCCGCGTGGCCTTTGATGGCTCATCCCGCCACCCTGGTTTTGTCTTGCCGATCCTGAGGGATTCTCTTCAGGTAAATGGGCCTGTCGCCGGGCTCAGTCTTGTCGAGGCTCTTTGGGCGCGCATGTGCCAAGGGACGCGCGAGGACGGCAGCCTTATCGAAAGCAATGATCCCCACTGGGATACTCTGACCATTGCCGCTGAAACGGCAAAAACCAACCCAAAGGCATGGTTGGCACAAACGCAGTACTATCAGGAACTGGCCGAGGTTTCCGGTTTCAGCCAACACTTTGACGCATGGTTGCGCTTGATCTGGTCAGAAGGGGTAGAGGTGGCGCTCAACGCATATATTGCGCAAAGCACCTGATACCTTCCTACTTCAGCAAAGCCCGTGCTGCATCCGCTGTGAGCGGCTCGGGCCGCGCGCATGTCGAGTTCAGCGTGATCATTTCGCCGCGCTCTCCTGCGTCGAGGACCGAGGTCATCACATCCACGGCGTGCAGGGCCAGTTCCAGCGAACAACGATGTGGTCGGTCAGCATTCATCGCCGCAGCCATGTCCGCCAATCCAGCTGTGCGGTAATTGGCCTTCGCAACGCCATTGTTTTCCTGATTGGGGATGCCGAACGGGTGGGTATCGGTTTCAAGGGCGGTTGTTTCACCCTCAGCGCTCACGATTTCAACGTCGCCCGAGAACCAGTTTGGATCAGGCAGGAACATGCTGCCTGAGGTTCCATATAGCTCCATGTGCCCGTGCCGATGTGCCCACACATCCCACGACGTCGACAAGGTGATGCTTGCCCCAGTCTGGAACTCCAGCAGGGCATGGATGTTGGTCGGTGTTTTGACCGGGATAATTTCGCCGCGTCTTGGTTCTGACAGGATAGTTCTTGTGTCTGCCGGTGTCGTTGCGAGCGCACCAACCCGACGTACGGGACCAAGCAACTGGATCAGGTTGGTCACGTAGTATGGACCGATATCCAGCATTGGCCCAGCGCCGGGAAGGAAAAAGAAATCCGGGTTCGGGTGCCAATGCTCCATCCCGTGACTCATCACATGTGCAGTGCCCGCGACCACGTCCCCGATCTGGCCTGCATCCAACGCCGCTCGCGCGGCTTGATGCGCGCCGCCAAGAAACGTGTCCGGCGCAGATCCGATACGCAGGTTTTGCACCGTCGCTAAAGCCCGCAATTCTTCACCCTGCGCCTGCGTCAGAACGATAGGCTTTTCCGAATAGGCGTGTTTGCCCGCTTGCAGAATTGCACGTGTCACCTCGAAATGCGCATCCGGGATCGTCAGGTTTACAACGATGTCGATATCGTCTGCTGCCAAAAGGTCCTTGACGGTGTGCGCTCGAACTCCGAATTTTTCAGCTTGCGCGTTCGCCGCTTCGATATTGAGGTCGGCAACCGCACGCACCTCCAAGCCTTTGAACAAGGGTGCCAGGGTCAGATATGCGGTGGAAATGTTACCGCAGCCAATGATTCCGATGCCTTGCATGGAAGCCTCCTTTAAAATTTTTGCGCTGCGTCAAACGCACGCTGGGCAAAACGGCGATGGTCGCTGGGATTGTCGTGTTCCATCACAAACTGCCGGGTACCCGCCGCCTTGAGCGACTGAAAGAGCGATGGCCAATCCATTGTCCCATGCCCCACATCGGCCCAACCGTCTTCGTCCTCGGCCTCTCCCGCCGGCGCGATATCCTTGAGATGCGCAATGGCAATGCGCGGACCATGCTTCGCGATGGGTTCCATCGGATCAGCCCCGGCACGAACGGCCCACGCGACATCATATTCAAACAGCAAGCCAGGCGCACTTTCGAGGATCAAATCGATTGGCAGAGTCCCGTCCTCAAGTGGCACGAACTCAAAATCATGGTTGTGATAGGCGAGCTTCAAATCATATCTTGAAATCGCTAGCGCCGCTCCTTCGAGCCGCGCACCATATGAGCGCCATGCATCGGCCGTGGTAGGGCGATCCGCTGGCATGATATAGGGAACGATGGCTGTTTCGATCCCGAAGCGCGCAGCCAATTGTGCGACTTCAGCCGGGTCGTCTTCACACATCTCGAGACCAATGTGGCAGCTTGGCATCGTCAGCCCGTTCTCCTTCAAGCCCCGGTCCAGTGCATCGACGTCGGCGCTGTCTGCCAACAAGGCGCGATACCCCTCAACATGGGCATATCCGATCTCTGCCAGCATCTTGAGCGTATTATCAAGTGGAGGGAACAGGCGGGAGCTGTAGAGCTGATAAGACAATGCGGTCATGTCGGTGGCCTTTCATGATTCATGGGTGGCTGAAAATAGATCTCGGACTGTGAATGTGGTGAGGTTGTTCAGGTCCGTTGGGGTGAACACAATAGTAACAGGCCGACCTGGCAGCAGATCGAAAGCGTTGTCGCTGAAACGCCCCGGTTGATCCGCTTCGACGGCAACAAAAAGTGCCAGCCCATTGGATATCAGGGTGATACGATATTGATCGTCCTGCTGAATGATTTCGGTCGAGATGTTCGGGGCGTCCAGCGCATACACCTTGTACGGCCGTACTGCGAAGTGATCCGATTGGCGCAACCCATCATCTGCAACCCAGTCGAAAATCAGCATCTCATCGTCGTTCAACGCGGCGTGCGGAACGACCAGCGCCAACATGGCAGCATCACCGTTTGCCTCAACGGATGCCGTGCCAACGGCCCGCATCCGCCCATCCGTTGCAACAGCAAAAGCATCGACCTTGACCTCCACGGTCGCAGGGCGATCGTTCACAACACGCAACTCGACAGAATTGTCGGTTGGTACGGCTGACACAATCACGTCAGCGTAGAAACGGCGCGCCGCGTGGTGCAGTAGTTTCCAACCACCGCCATGATCCAAGCTGGACCAGGAACATACCGGCCAAGTGTCGTTCAGTTGCCAGTACAACGCACCCATGCAGTGCGGCTTGAGGCTGCGCCAATGAGTCACCGCCGTCTTGATGGCGAGCGCCTGCTGGACCTGACTGAGGTAAACAAAGTTTTCGAAGCCCGCGGGAAAGCGGAAATAGCGAAACATCGTTTCGGCAATCCGTGCGTTTCCACCCGCGTTCTTCTGATGGCTCTCCATCACCGGTGCAGCGATGTTGAAATCGGCAGGGTCGGCAAAGCGGCGGATCACGTCCATGGATGGGTAGGACTGGAACCCAAACTCGGAACAAAAGCGGGGCGAGATATCCCGGTATTGTTCAAAATCCCGCCCCTCGTGCCAGACCGACCAGAAGTGCATGTCGCCAGAGCTGTCATCATGCCAATCGCCGCTGAAACTCATCGGTCCCGGCGATGGGCTGGACGGCCACCAGATGGCGCCGGGAGCAGTCTCTTTCAGCGCCGTTTCAAGAGTTCGGTTCAAGCGATCATAAGCGACAAGATAGCGATCGCGATCCCGTCGACTTTCTTCGTACCAGGTCAATGCGCCCAGCAATTCGTTGTCCCCGCACCACAACGCAAGGCAAGGATGGTGGTTCAACCGCGCAACCTGTTCACGCACTTCGGCATCTACATCTGCCAGAAAGTCGTCTGTCGCCGGGTATAGATGGCAGGCAAACATGAAATCGTGCCAAATCAGCAATCCCAACTGATCACACAGATCATAGAACCAGTCCGGCTCGTATCGGCCCCCGCCCCACACGCGGATCATGTTCATGTTGGCATCTACGGCCGACTGAAGCAGGTCCCGGCAAGCCTCTGGCGTGATGGCAGAGCCAAGCGCATCGGCCGGTATCCAGTTCGCCCCCTTCATAAAAATGGGGCGCCCATTCACATGCAGGGCGAACCCTGTTCCCGTCTCGTCCTTGGCCGTGACAAGCTGAACATCCCGCAAACCGATGCGGCGTGTGGCAGTTACGTCGCCAACCTCAACCGTCAGTACATGCAATGACTGCTCACCTTGGCCAACCGGCCACCAAAGCTCTGGGTCATCAAGTTTCAGCGATACTGTTGCTGTGTCGGATGTGACCGCCGCGTGTGCTTCGCGCCCACACAAGGACGCGCTGACAACAGCACCATCTGCTATGCCTTCGGTCTGGACCGTCGCGGTTATCGTTGCCCCGCTCGCATCATGATCCTGAGAGACCACGATGCCGGAAATACGCGGCCCGTGCTGTTCCAGCCGGATGTCTCCATACAGCCCGAACGGAACAAGCGCGATGTTCCAGTCCCAGCCAAAATCGCATTCCGGTTTGCGCAGCATGTTGCCATGCGGGATCGGGCAATTGTCAGCCTGAAACGGAACCGGGAAAGGTTGGGCATCGGCAAGCGCCTTGGCCGCACGCGGCACGGATCGGAAATGGAGCGTGATCACGTTTTCGCCCAGGATCAGCGCATTAGAGACGTCCACGCGATGTGTACGGAACATGCTGCTGGCTTGCAGAACGGTTTGCCCGTTCAGGGACACGTCTACAACTGTGTCAAGCATCGACAGGACCAGCGTCATGTTTCGTCCGGTGGCCTGAAATGTACGGGTCAGCAGCCAATCGCGATCCGCAATCCAGCGCAGGTCGTATTCATTCTGGCCCCAGTAGGGATCGGGGATAATGCTTGCGGCACGCAATGCGCTGATCCCGTCGCCAGGCAGCGTCATTGGTGCAGAATACTGACCCGTCTCGTCCGACAGGTGCCATGGGCCACTGAGGTCAAGCATGAAGCGTCAGAGCCTTTCCTCAGTCGTCTTGTCGAACAAGGACGCGCGCGCAGGATCAAAGCCGATCAGGATGCGATCGCCCGTCGAAACAGCGGCTTGTCCGTCCATGCGGATCCGCAAAGGCACTCCGGCCAAGGTCGCCCACGCCAACGTGTCCGATCCCATCGGTTCGACGATGTCGACTGTCACCTCAGCCGTCACGGGGAGGTCTTTGGCGGACCCACCGGACACAATGTGTTCGGGCCTGATGCCCAGCCACGCAGCGCCTGCTGTCGCCGCGCCTTGGAATGCATAACCCTCCAGTGAAAACCGCTCTCCTCCCGTGGCAAAAGTACCTTGTTCGACCTCTCCTTCGAAGAAATTGATCTCGGGACTGCCGATGAAACCAGCCACGTACTTGTTCCGCGGACGATTGTAGATCTCGGTTGGTGTATCCAATTGCTGGATGATCCCGCCTTTCATGATCGCGATCCGGTCGGCCAGCGTCATCGCTTCGACCTGATCGTGGGTCACGTAGATCATGGTGTTTTTCAGGTTGTGGTGCAGCCGTTTGATTTCGACCCGCAGATCGGCGCGCAGCTTTGCATCAAGGTTCGACAGTGGTTCATCGAACAGGAACACATCCACATCGCGCACCAGAGCGCGCCCAATGGCAACGCGCTGGCGCTGCCCACCAGAGAGGGCGGCGGGTTTGCGATGCAAAAGCGGTTCGATCTGCAAAATCTCGGCGGCGCGGGCCACGCGTTGCTTGATCTCGGCTTTGGCCATCCGCGCATTTTTGAGGCCGAAGGACAAGTTCCCTTCAACTGTCATCTGCGGATAGAGAGCGTAAGACTGGAACACCATGCCGATGCCGCGCCCCGAGGGTTCTTCCCACGTGACATTGCGGTCGTTTATGTGGATCTCACCATCGGTCACATCCAAAAGCCCGGCAATGCAATTGAGCAAGGTCGATTTTCCGCAGCCCGAGGCCCCCAGCAGAACAAGAAACTCGCCCTCGGGAATATCGATGTTGAGGTTGTCCAGCACGGTCAGTGCGCCGAATTTCAGGGTCAGGTCTTTGACAAGTACAGAAGTCATGGATCAGCCTTTCACCGCGCCAGCGGCGATGCCCCGGACAAAAAGCTTGCCGGAAGCGAAGTAGATGATGAGGGGGACGAGACCGGTCAGCAGCGTTGCGGCCATGTTGACGTTGTATTCCTTCACGCCCTGCACCGAGTTGACGATGTTGTTCAACTGAACGGTCATCGGATAATCGGCAGGCTTGGTGTAGATCACACCGAACAGGAAGTCGTTCCAGATGCCCGTGACCTGCAGGATGATCGCCACCACGAAGATGGGCAGGGACATGGGCAACATGATACGGAAGTAAATGCCCCAGAACCCTGCCCCGTCCACGCGAGCAGCCTTGAACAATTCCTCTGGCACAGAGGTGAAGTAGTTGCGGAACAGAAGCGTCAGGATCGGCATGCCAAAAATAGTGTGCACCAGTACCAACCCCCAGATGTTTCCGTAGAGCCCCATCTCGCGCAGGATGATCACAAGCGGGTACAGCATCACCTGATAGGGGATGAACGCCCCGACAATCAGGATGGTAAAGAACACCTCGGACCCTTTGAACTTCCAGTTCGCTAACGCGTAGCCGTTCACGGATGCGATCGCGATGGACAGGATCACGGAGGGGATCAGGATCTGGACCGAATTCCAGAAGCCGCGGCTCAGCCCCTCGCAATTTATGCCTGTACAGGCTTCGGACCACGCTTTGACCCATGGTTGATAGGTGACTTCGACCGGCGGGGCAAAGATATTGCCAATGCGGATTTCCGGCATGCCTTTCAGCGACGTGACGATCATCACATACAGCGGTAGCGCATAGTACGCGGCCACCACGATCAGGGTGCCGTAAAGCATGATGTTCGTGCGGGAAAATCGGGGGCGGGGTTTTGGCCCGCGTGGGATCACTGCATCAACCACGTTTCTTCCCTCCGAATTCAAGGTAGGCCCACGGGATCAGAATAACGATCACGCTGACCAGCATCATGGTCGAGGCCGCAAATCCCTGCCCGAGGTTCTGGGCGCGGAACATATAATTGATCACGTATTTGGCGGGCACTTCGGACGCGATACCAGGCCCGCCATTGGTCTGGGCGACGACAAGGTCGTAGATTTTGATGATGCCGGAGGCGATCAACACCAGCGCAGTGACAAACACCGGGCGCATCATGGGGATGATCACACGAATATAGGTTTTGACCGTGCCGATGCCGTCAACGCGGGCGGCTTTCCAGATGTCTTCGTCAATGCCGCGCAAACCTGCGAGCATGATCACCATGATCAGGCCAGTGCCCTGCCACAATCCCGCGATCAGGATGCCGTAGATCACGATGTCGGGATCGTTCAACGGGTTAAACGTAAAGCTCTCCCAGCCTAGCGACCGCACGACACTCTGCACCCCTAGGTCAGGGTTAAGGATCCACTGCCACGCCAATCCGGTCACAACGAAGCTGAGCGCAAAGGGATAGAGGAAGATAGTGCGAAACACGTTTTCGCCCCTGATCTTGCGATCCAGCAAAGCAGCCAGCGTAAACCCAATCACCAGCGTGAAGATCATGGAGAAGAAACCGTAGACGGCCAGATTCTCGATCGAGATCAACCAGCGCCGCGTGCTCCACAGCCGTTCATACTGGTCCAACCCGACAAAATTCGTCTTGGGCAGCAGCTTGGACGACGTGAAAGAGTACAGCACCGTCCATGCTGTCCCGCCAACAAACACGACGAGCGCCGTCAGAACCATCGGTACCGATGCGATCTTAGCCGACAGGTTGCGAAACAGCCCCGAGGGCTTCCGCGCATTCGAAGAAGAAGACATGACACACCCCGTTACATGCCAGTGTGCACCTGCCCGGACAGCCCGGGCAGGTGGCTGGGAGGTGCGCCCTTAGTCGGCGGACGCGATGATATCGGCGTAACGCTCTTGTGCGTCAGTTGCCGACATGTCGGAGGTCCAGAATTCGGCCATCAGATCTTCGATCTGAGTTTGGGTGTCGGCCGTCAGGTTCATGTCACCGGAAGGCATAATCCCACCGGCATCCAGAATATCCAGACCCTTCTGCATGCAGTCGTTTGCAGCAGTCAGATCAACATCGCCACGCACGGGCAACGAGCCTTTCTTGAGATTGAAGGCCACCTGTACTTCCGGTGAAATCAAGGTGGAAGCCAGCGCCATCTGGGCTGCTTTCGTATCCTCATCGTCAATAACGGGGAAATAGAACGCGTCGCCGCCGGTATCGAGAATTTCGTTCACACCAAGACCTGGCAGGCACGTGTAGTCCTCACCGGCAACTTGACCGGCTATCTGGAATTCACCCTGCGCCCAGTCACCCATGATCTGAGCCCCGGCTTTGCCAGTGATCACCATGTTCGTCGCCAGGTTCCAGTCCTGTACATTCGAATTCGCGGCAAAAGTGCGCGCGTCCACAGCAGCCTCAAACACGGCCGCGTATTCAGGCCCACGCGCCGTGTCAGCGTCCTTGTCGACGACGACCTTACGCCAGGCATCAAGGCCAGCGATTGCAATGGTCATGACGCCGAATGCACCATTTTGCTGCCAACCCTGCTGACCCATGGCTAGCGGAACGATACCAGCCTCTTCCAGCTTGGGCGCAGCAGCCGCAAATTCATTCCAGTCCGCAGGTACGGGTGTATCAATCTTCGCGAACGCATCGTGGCTCAACCAGATCCACTGCCACGAATGGATGTTCACGGGCACGCAATAGATGCGCCCCTCAAATGTGCAGGCGTCGAGTAGTGAAGACGGGTTGACGAGATCTTTCCAGCCTTCTGCCTCCGCCACTTCGGTGAGGTCAGTCATCAGACCTGCCTCGATCAATTCCTCGGCCTGACGGCCATGATTCAGCTGTGTGGCCCCCATCGGGTCACCACCCAGAATTCGGCTGATGATGATCGGACGCGCGGTGCCACCCGACCCCGCAATTGCACCATCAACCCACGTGTTGCCAGTCGCATCAAACGCTTTTGCGAATTCCGCAACAGCGGCGGCTTCACCACCCGATGTCCACCAGTGCGTCACTTCAAGTTCGCCGGCATGCGCCATGGACGCCGTGCACAGCGCAGCGGACGCCATCAGTTTTGCGATTGTTTTCATATTGAGTCCTCCCTGACTTCTAAATCGTTATAGTAATTGCTACAACGATTTAGATTTTTCGATCAAGCTAGAATTTTGCTGTGGCTCGAATTAATCATCGACGAATATGTAACGGATTGATTCCGCTACGATTGAACGCGAGGCGACGCAGGTCGGAATCGCGTTTGCGCACCGGGAGGGGGCCGAAATGAGCAAATCAGGCACATCGGAGACACCCGAAAAAATTACACTCGCCCCCGGAGAACGACCGACTCTGAAGACAATCGCCCGACTGTCTGGCTTGGCTGTCCCAACTGTGTCACGGGCGCTGGCTGACGCACCGGACATCCGAAAAGACACCAAAGCGCGCATCCGGGAAATAGCAAATCAGATCGGTTATCGACCCAATCGCGCCGGTGTGCGCCTACGCACGGGCCGCACCAATGTGATCAGTATCGTCATGTCGACAGAACACGACATGATGAACCACACAGCACGCCTGATTTCTTCGGTCGCATCGGCACTGCGCGGCACCCCGTACCACATGATCATCACGCCCTACTTCCCGGACGAAGATCCAATGGTTCCCATCCGCTACATTGTGGAAACCGGCAGCGCAGATGGACTGATCATCAACCAGATTGAGCCCAATGATCCACGGGTGGACTACCTGATCGAACACAAGTTCCCGTTTGTCACACACGGGCGAACAGGCGACTGCGCACGGCACGCCTATTTCGACTACGACAACACCAGCTACGGTGAACTTGCCGTCAAAGCGTTGGCAGGTCGCGGTCGCAAGAACATTGCGATGCTGGCCCCACCAAAAAATCAGACCTACGCCCAGAGCATGATCGACGGTGCAACACGCACTGCCGCTGAATACGGCGTACAGTTTTCAGTTATCGAAGGGGCGAACGCGCATAACGACAATCCGGTGATCGAGCAGGCGATGATCCCGGTCTTTGAAAACGACGACCGGCCAGACGGGCTGATCGCCCCCAGCATCGGGGGCTGTGTAACGATGATCTCGACAGTCGAGAAAATGGGGTTCGTACTCGAACAGGATTTCGACATGGTCGCCAAGGAAGCGATCACATTCCTGCGTCGTTTCCGGTCAGGAATACTGGTTGTGGAAGAGGATATCGATCAGGCAGGCAACTTTCTCGCACGCGCCTTGATGCACCGGATCAGTGCGCCAACAGAGCCGCCAATGCAGGAACTCGATCGCCCCGATGACACCGCCTTCCGTGTTGACTGAGCTCAGTTCCGGATACGGCCAAAGGTGGACAGTCGGTTAATCTCATCCAACCGCTCAAGATTGACGACTGTAGACAGCATCAACCTGTCCTGGCTCCAATCCCCTGGCCGTTGAATGGCCATGGCCGTCAGCATAATGGCTGCGATTAGGGGCAACAGTGTCGCCAGAAACAACAAGCGCGGGTGGCGCAAGTGACGCATATCAAGAAGCGAGGTGATCCTCCGTTCAAGGAACGTCATACGACCATCCCGCAGGGCCGACCGATCAGCGGTAACCAGTGTAACCTTGGGCACGGCAACCACAAACATGCGGTCGCGTCTGAGGGTCTGCTGACAAACAGACAGCAACGTATCGCAATACGCGCGGACGTCGATCCGGCCACGGGTCAGAACTTCGGTATCACACGCGAATTCGCGCAGGTTTTCCACCTGACGCTTCCAGGCGTGGTAGGCCGGATTGAGAAAGAAGAAGGGCTTTAGCGCCTCAAGCACAATCTCCCATTCGATGTCGCCTTGGCGCAAGTGCTGCAATTCGTGCGCCAGCGTCACACTCAGTTCCTTGGGCTGGCCAAGCATGTGCGATGGAATGACAACGTAATAGTGCCAAAGGCCCCGCGTTGAAAACGGAACCAACGTCTTGTCGGACAAGCGAAGTCGAACACGTCCGAACCGACGCCATGCATAGCTGGCGGAGACGATGCGAAACAGGCAGAACATCGAAAACACCAAGCGCACCGTTCCAACGATCAGACCAACAAAGAACGCCGCGATAACCGTCCACGCCACCCATCCGACGGCATTGGTCACATTGCTCAGGAACGTGTCGCGCATGTTCACGAGCTTCTCGAACTCGGTCGCCTGCATGCTGAATCCGCCGTTCAGATAGTAGGCAACAACTATGTCCGACAGGTTGACGTTCACGGCCTTGGCATAGCCGTTTGACTGCAGGGTCGTGAACAGCAGAATAAGGAACGGCGAAAAGACGATGGCCAGAAAAACACTGTTCAGCAGCCGCAATTGCGTTGCGTAGCTGTGCGTCAGGCCCAACCGTTGAAACAAGAAGCGTGCAGCAGACCAAAGGCCGTAGGCCACAACAAAAAGAATATTGGCATTAATGAATGCGTCGAGCAGCGCGTCACCCGGAATCATTTTTCAACCTCCGATCCACAAGCGCTCGGATTTGCCCCAATGCTTCCTCTGTCAGTGCATCGTCATTGACCAACCGCGCAACCAAAGACGCAGGCGTATCATCAAACAGCTTCATCGACAGATCCTTGAGTGAGCGGGTCTGGTACGCATCCTTGCCAAGCGTCGGTTTGAAGACATGGCGCTTGCCATCCTTGCGGCTGGTCACAAATTCCTTTTGCTCCAGAATGCGCAGGATAGTGGCAGCCGAGGTATAGGCCAGGTTCCGGTCTTCCGGCAGCTTGTCCAGAACGTCCCGTACTGTACCCTCTCCCAGATCCCAAAGTTCGGTCATGAACTCCAGTTCAACCTCGGTCAGCAGTTCGCTTTTCTTCTTTTGTCTCATACCGTCCTATCCAAGACGTATCGCTCACTCGTTATGCCGGGCGAGTAAATACGAACTCTTTCGTTTTACAAAACGCTTTCTCACACCTTCCAGAAACAGAAGACACCCCACACGATGGCAAGGCCAAGCGGAATCCACAGCGGTTGCCCCATCAGGCCAAGCCACAGCAGAAAGATATAGGCCGAGCCCAAAAGCGAGATGAACAGACGGTCGCCCAACGTGGTCGTCAGCCCGAGTACGCCTTTCCTTTCGATCCCATCGCGATACTTGACCACCTCAAGCACACCGATGATCGCTATGGCTCCGAAGATGCCACAGAACAGCGCGAACGTCGCCGGTGTCCATGCCATCCAGAACGCGGGCCACAGCGGATCGGTCCAGGAAAACCCCTTGTCCTCCTGCTGATTGGCAACGTTGCCCCAGCCTTGGGCCAAGGCTGTCGTCGGCAACAGCGCGGCAAAGTACGGAAGTCGTTTCATCACACCCTCCCCAGGGCAAAGCCCTTGGCGATGTAGTTGCGGACAAAATAGATCACGATGGCGCCGGGGATGATCGTCAATGTCCCGGCTGCCGCCAGCAGGCCCAATTCGTATCCCGCAGACGATGCTGTCTTGGTCATTTCGGCCGCGATCGGTTTCGCCTGCACCGCCGTCAACGTCTTGGCCAGCAGCAACTCCACCCAAGAGAACATGAAACAGAAGAAGGCGGCCACCCCGACCCCTGCCTTGATCGTCGGCAAGAAGATCGTGACGAAGAAATGCGGGAAGGAATAGCCGTCGACGTAAGCGGTCTCGTCCAACTCCTTGGGCACACCGCCCATGAACCCTTCGAGGATCCAAACCGCCAGCGGGATGTTGAACAGGCAGTGTGCCAAGGCCACTGCGATATGCGTGTCGAACAGGCCCACGGACGAATAGAGCTGGAAGAACGGCAAAGCGAACACCGCCGCCGGGGCCATCCGGTTTGTGAGCAGCCAAAAGAACAACTGCTTGTCGCCAAGGAACCTGTAGCGCGAAAACGCGTAGGCGGCGGGAAGGGCCACAGCGACCGAGATCACCGTGTTCATCGATACATAGATGATCGAGTTAATGTAGCCCCAGTACCAGCTCGGATCGGTAAAGATGACTTTGTAGTTGTCCAGCGTGAACGTTTGGGGAAACAGGCTGAAGCCCGACAGGATTTCGTTCGTTGTCTTGAACGACATCGCGACCAACCAATAGATCGGCAGCATCAGGAACGCGATGTAAAGGATCGGGATAAGGGATCGCTTACGCATGAGCAGACCCTCCGCCAAACGTCTGTTGAATAGAACAAAGGGCATGCCCGTGCCGCGGGGTGGGCAGTATGCCCGCCCCAGGGGGGCGGTGCGGGCATGCCCGACGGTGCCTGTCGGGCGCGACAGCGAACAAACGAACCGACATCATTGCGCGTCATCCTTCGTCATCAGAGTATAGAACAGCCACGACACCAGCAACGTGATCGCGAAGTAGATCAGGCTCATCGCCGCCGCAGGCCCCAGATCAAACTGCCCCAAAGCAATCTTCACCAAGTCAATCGACAAGAGCGTTGTCGAGTTGCCCGGCCCGCCACCCGTCAATACAAACGGCTCCGTATAGATATTGAAGCTGTCCATGAACCGCAGCAGGATCGCGATGGTCAGCACCGTCTTCATCTTGGGCAACTGGATGTAGCGGAACACTTTCCAGGGGCTCGCTCCATCAATCTTGGCCGCCTGGTAGTAAGCATCGGGAATCGATACGAGACCCGCATAGCTGAGCAGCACCACCAGCGACGTCCAGTGCCACACATCCATGACAATAATCGTCACCCACGCCGCAAACGGGTTCTGGGTCATGTCATACGCAATGCCCAAAACGTCGTTCATGAAGTAGCCCAGCAACCCAATTTTGGGCAGGGTAAAGATGTTCCACATCGCCCCCACGACGTTCCACGGGATCAGCATCGGCAGCGCCATCAGAACCAGACAGACCGGCACCCACATGCCCTTCTTGGGCATGGACAAGGCAATGATGATACCCAGCGGAATTTCGATGATCAGGATCAGAAAGGTGAACAGGAACTGCCGCCCCAAAGCCGCCTGGAACCTGTCCGAGCGCAGGATTTGTTCAAACCAGTCCAAGCCCTGCCAGAAGAACACGTTGTTCCCAAACGTCTCCTGAACCGAGTAGTTGACCACCGTCATGATTGGCACCAACGCGTTGAACGCGACCAGCAGCAGCACGGGCAGGACAAAGAACCATGCCTTTTGGTTTTCGGTCTTCATGTCCGTGCCTCCGTCGACAACCACCCGTCACGATACAGGCGCGTATGGTCAGGCCGGAAGGCGAGATGTATTTCTGCACCCTGTTCCGGCAATTCCCCCTCCACGATGGCTTTGACGGCTGTGTCGCCCACCATCGCCTCGACCACCGCATGGCGGCCCACGTCCGACACCTTGTGCACACGGGCAGGCAGGCCTGCATCGGCCAGAGATACGAACTCGGGGCGCACACCGATTTGGGTTGTTCCCCCCTGCCCGGTTACGGCCCCTTCCAGAGCAACCTGGCGCCCTTGGAACCGAACCGCGCCATCACTCTCTTCGGCGGGCAGCACGTTCATGCCGGGCGACCCGATGAAGTGTCCCACAAACGTGTGTTGAGGCCGCTCGAACAACTCGACCGGGGTGCCAATCTGCACGATCTCACCGTCCTGCATGACAACCACCTGATCGGCAAAGGTCAGCGCTTCGGTCTGGTCATGGGTCACATAAATCATCGTCGCGCGCACCCGCTGGTGCAGCTCTTTCAGCTTCGACCGCAATTTCCATTTCAGATGCGGGTCGATCACTGTCAGCGGTTCGTCGAACATGACGACATTCACGTCATCACGGACAAGGCCACGGCCCATCGAAATCTTCTGCTTGTTGTCCGGGCTAAGATGCGAGGCGCGGATGTCGAGCATCTCCTCGACTTCCAGCATCTGCGCGATTTCAGCTACACGCTCGGCAATGCGTCCTTCGTGCACGCCGCGATTGCGCAGGGGAAAAGCAAGATTGTCGCGCACCGTCATCGTGTCGTAGATCACCGGGAATTGAAACACTTGCGCGATGTTGCGTTGATCGGGCGGCAGATCCGTCACATCCCGGTCATCGAACAGGATGCGCCCCTCGGACGGGGTCAGCAGGCCCGAGATGATGTTGAGCAACGTCGACTTACCGCAACCCGAAGGCCCGAGCAGCGCATAAGCGCCACCGTCCTGCCAATCGAGGTCAATTTCCTTGAGCGCATAGTCTTCCGGCCCTGACGGGTTCGGCAAGTAGGAATGGCGCAGGTTCGAAAGCGTAATCTTTGCCATCAGGCGACGAGCCTCCCGTCTTCTGCGAAATAGAAGGCTTGGGATGCATCCATGTAAAACTCATGCTGCTCTCCCACCTCGTATGGGTGCACGCCGTGGGCCAGAGAGACCCATCCGTCATCGCCGATCTGGAAGTGTGCACTGGATTCCGACCCGGACAATTCCGTCACCAGAACAGTGCCATCCAATTTCACATAATCTGTCCCCGCGGGGACAGGCGTCACGTGGTGGGGCCGAATGGCCAGCGTATAGATCCCATCCGCCATCTCTGCTGCCGCACCTGACAACGTCCAACTCGCGCCGGTATCCATGTGCGCAGCCCCACCCGACTTGGTGATCCGTGCGGCATTGATGGGCGGATCAGAGAAAACCCGAGCGGCCGTGAGGTTGTCCGGTTTGCGGTAAATTTGCGCCGTCGTCCCAAACTGGGTGACAACTCCATCGTCCATCAGCGCCGTCTTGCCACCCAGCAGCAGCGCCTCTTCCGGCTCGGACGTGGCATAGACCACAACGGCACCGCGCCCTGCGAACAGCTCCGGCAATTGCTCGCGAAGCTCTTCGCGCAGCTTGTAGTCCAGATTGGCAAGGGGTTCATCGAGAAAAACCGCCCGGCTTTCCTTGGCAATCGCGCGCGCCAGCGCGCAGCGTTGTTGCTGGCCACCGGACAATTCCTGCGGGCGCCGGTGCAGCATCGGACGTAGCTGCAGGATGTCCGCCGCTTCCTCAACCCGCCCCTGAATTTCCGACTTCGCCATGCCTGCAACCCGCAAGGGGGAGGCGATGTTGTCGAAGACCGTCATATGCGGATAGTTCACAAAGAACTGGTGCACGAGGCTGATGTTACGTTTTTGCGTCGACAGGCGCGACACGTTCTGCCCATCCATCCAAACTTCGCCATCGGCCAGCGGATCAAGGCCCGCCATCAGTTTGATCAAGGATGTTTTGCCTGATCCGGTCTGTCCCAGAAGGACATTGAAGTGCCCCGGTTCCATCACCAGCGATGTGGGCTTGATATGGGTGATGCCGCGCACGCGCTTGGTGGCGTCTTTCAGCTCGAGTGTCATTGGTCCTACCCGCGAAGAATGAGGCCGAAGCACGCAGGCGCGCTTCGACCAGATGTCAGCCCCCCATGTTGGGACAGGGGGCCGACGGGGAGTTTACTGCTGCCAGCGGGCAACCAGTTCGTCGTAGTTCACGGTCTCGCCTTGCGGCTTCTCGTTCTCCAGCTTCGGCTTGGCGCCGCCATTGGCGAACCACCACTCGGCATCACGCTCTTCGTTCAGGCGTGGACCACATCCGCCATATACACCAGCGGCTTCATCCGCCTGCTGCATCCGTGCCATGGTGATGTCCATCTCCTCGGCCAGACGATCCATCGCCTGCTGGGGCGTGAAAGCGCCCGAGTTGACGTCACCGATCTGCTGCCACCAGATCTGGGCCAGCTTCGGATAGTCAGGCACGTTGATGCCGGTTGGCGACCATGCAACGCGATCAGGCGAGCGGTAGAACTCGACCAGACCACCCAGCTTGGGGGCACGCTCGGTAAAGCTCTCGTGGTTGACCGAGCTGTCGCGGATAAAGGTCAGACCCACATGGGACTTCTTCACATCAACAGTCTTGGACGTCACGAACTGAGCATAGAGCCACGCCGCTTGCGCACGATCGGAAGGTGTGGATTTCAGGAAGGTCCAAGACCCCACATCCTGATAACCAACCTTCTGCCCTTCGGTCCAGTACGGACCGTGCGGGCTGGGTGCCATCCGCCACAGCGGATTGCCTTCGTCATCCACAGTGTTGTTACCTTCGGACTTCGGCTTCACCATGTCGGCGGTAAAGGCGGTGTACCAGAAGATCTGCTGGGCCACGTTGCCTTGCGCCAATGCGGGCAGCGACTGGTAGAAGTCATAGGATGCCGCACCAGGTGGAGCGTAGGCACGCAGCCATTCGTCCCATTTGCGGATCGCATAGACCGCCGCAGGACCGTTCGCAGCGCCACCGCGGGTCACGCTTGCTCCGTTCGGGTTGCATGACCCGGCTTCCATGCGAATGCCCCATTCGTCGATCGGCACGCCGTTTGGTTCACCCACCGAACCGGCACCAGCCATGGACAACCAAGCGTCGGTCATGCGCCAGCCAAGGTCAGGCGCACGCTTGCCGTAATCCATGTGGCCATAGATCGCGACGCCGTCGATTTCCTTGACGTCTTCGCTGAAGAACTCGGCGATGTCCTCATAGGCCGACCAGTTGACGGGAACGCCCAGCTCGTAGCCATACTTAGCTTGGAACGCAGCCTTGTTGTCTTCGTCATCGAACCAGTCCTTGCGGAACCAATAGAGGTTCGCGAACTGCTGGTCGGGCAACTGGTACAGGTTGCCATCGGGCCCTGTGGTGAACTGGATACCCATGAAGTCATCAAGGTCCAGCGTCGGGCTGGTTGTGCCCGCCCAATCCCCGGCCATCTGTTCGGTCAGGTTGTACGCCAGTTGCAGGCGCGAGTGCGTGCCGATCAGGTCGGAGTCGTTGACGTAGCCGTCATAGAGGTTCCGCTGGGTCTGCATCTGCGTTTGCACAGCCTGCACAACCTCGCCCTCACCAAGGATCTGGTGGTTCACCTTGATGCCGGTGATTTCCTCGAACGCCTTGGTCAGCACCTCGGATTCGTAGCCGTGGGTTGGAATACCCTCGGACAGCACGTTGATTTCCATGCCCGAGAACGGTTCAGCCGCCTGGATGAACCACTCCATCTCCGACATCTGCTCTTCCTTGCTGAGCGTGGATGGCTGGAATTCCTGGTCAATCCATTTCTGGGCTGCCGCCGTATCGGCAAAAGCAGTCCCATGCCCCGCAATGACTGCAGCTACAGCCGTCGCGGAGAGAAGATACTTGCGCATCTTGTGTCCTCCCAAATTTCTATGTGAGCCGGATTTCGCCGACTGCGCATACGATAGGCGCAAAGTAAATTTTCTGTCAAACTAAAAAATTAGTAGAAATAAACCTTTTAAATGAACACCTTAAACACATCAAAGCCCTTTGAGGCGATTCCATGGATGTTGTTTGAAAACGATCTGAACCATGCGGGCGTGCCAAGGAACGATCTCAACTCTGGAAACAAAAGGCAACTTCTGTTCGCACTCCAACGGCCTGCCCTAGCAGCCTGGCCAAGGGTAGGCCCGACCCGCCGAGCCTGCATACACCGCATGAACAACAAAACGCCGCCTTCTTCGACCGATAATGTTTTGCACTAGACGCACCCTTGCTGACCGTGGTCCATGGTCAACACACGCGGTGCGGTTTTCGTGCCATCCTCCTGCTTTCGAGCGACGTCCGAACAAGAAAAGACTGGAGCCCTTTGACATGACGCTTCCCAAAACGATGAACGCAATGGTCACGATGGGTCATGGCGATCTGGATCAAATGGTCTGGCACACCGACTGGCCACGCCCGGACCCGGCCGAGGGCGAGGTTCTGGTCAAAGTGGGGGCCTGTGGATTGAACAATACCGACGTAAACACCCGCTCGGGCTGGTACTCAAAAACAGTGACCGAGGCGACGACGGGCGGCGCGTTTGAAGAAGTCGGAGAAGACGACCCAAGCTGGGGCGGCGCCCCTATCAGTTTTCCCCGCATTCAAGGCGCGGACGTCTGTGGCACCATCGTTGCCGTAGGCGATGGCGTCGATCCCGCGCGCATTGGAGAACGGGTGATCACCGACAACTGGCTGCGCGACCCGACTGACCTGCATGACAAGAACAAGACAGGCTACTTCGGGTCAGAACGCAATGGCGGTTTTGCCGAATATACAACGATGCCAGCCCGCAACGCGATCACGGTCAAATCCGACCTGTCAGATGCCGAATTGGCGACATTCTCGTGTTCCTATTCCACGGCAGAGGGCATGCTGACGCGCGCCCGTGTGACAGGTCAGGATACAGTACTAGTCCCTGGCGCATCGGGTGGCGTTGGCGGAGCCCTGGTGCAGCTTGCCAGGCGGCGCGGCGCGCGCGTCATTGCCCTGGCGTCTGAGGCCAAACATGCCAATGTTGCCGCGTTGGGTGCCGACATGGTGCTGCCACGTGCCCCAACGAACCTAAAGGCGGCTTTGAATGGCGAAAAAGTCACCGTGCTGGCGGATGTTGTTGGGGGGGCGTACTGGCCCACGATGATCGACGTTCTGGAGCGCGGAGGGCGCTACACGTGTTCCGGAGCCATTGCAGGCCCCATCGTCGAGATGGATCTGCGCACATTCTACCTGCGGGACCTGACGTTCACAGGATCGACCGTCATTGATCTTGAGGTCATGCCGAACCTCGTACAATACATCGAGCGCGGCGAAATCCAACCCGCTCTGGCGGCCACCTATCTCTTGTCCGAATTGCATGCCGCACAAACGGCATTCATCGCCAAACAGCACACCGGGAACATCGTTGTCGTGCCATAACGCCTGCGCAGCAATCGCATTGCGATGACATCGATGTCTAGACCGAGACAGCGCTCAACAACTCAGAGCGCTCAATCTCAGCCCGTTTTCCTTGAAGCTTGACTGCACCACGCTCAAGCACGGTGAAACGGTCTCCAAGATCAAAGGCGAAGTCAAAATACTGCTCGACCAGTACGATGGCCATCTGCCCTCGTTCCCGCAGGGTCGAGATGACCTCGCCGATCTGCTTGATGATGTTAGGCTGAATGCCCTCTGTCGGTTCATCCAACAACAAAAGCTTGGGTTCGGTGACCAGCGCACGGGCGATGGCAAGCTGCTGTTGCTGGCCGCCCGAAAGGTCTCCACCACGACGATGCAGAAAATCTTTCAGGATCGGGAACAGGTCAAAAGTCTCATCCGGAATGCGGTGTTTGCTGCGTGGCAGGCAGGCAAACCCGGTCTCAAGATTTTCCTGCACGGTGAGAAACGGAAAAATCTCCCGCCCCTGTGGCACATAGGCGACCCCCTTTTGCGCCAAAGCATGCGCGCTGGATTTGCCGATCTCTTCGGCATCCAGCCGATACACACCATCGCTACGGACATGTGTGCCCGAGATGGCCTTGAGCAAGCTGGTCTTGCCAACGCCATTGGTGCCCATCACGCAAGTGACCTCCCCGCGGCGCGCTGTCAGGTCAACGCCACGCAGGATTTCGCTGCCACCATAATGCAGTGTCAGCCCTTCGATTTCGAGCAGATTATCGGCCAAGATACACCTCGATGACGGCTTCGTTGGATGTGACGTGATCAATCGACCCTTCGGCCAGAACGGACCCCTCGTGCAGAACGGTGACCTTGCAATCGAGGCGGCGAACGAACTCCATATCGTGCTCGACCACCACAACCGCGCGGGTTTTGGCCGCCTCCACCAGTATTTCGGTTGTGAGTTCGCGTTCTGCCGGGGTCATGCCGGCAGCCGGTTCGTCGACCAACAGCAGTCGGGGCCCCTGCGCCAGCAACATACCAATCTCCAGCCACTGCTTTTGGCCGTGGCTCAACTCGCCCGCCTTGCGGCCCAGCGCCGCGACGAGCCCGATTTCGCCGGCCAATTCCTCAACCCGTTCCCGATCTGCGCGCGATGCCCGGAAGTTCAGAACGGCAAAGGGGGACCGTTTCTTTTTCAGCGCCAGCATTAGGTTTTCGGCGACGGTCTGATCCTCGAACACGGTTGGGCGCTGGAACTTGCGACCAACCCCGGCCTGTGCGATCTGGCTTTCCGACATCGACAGGAGCGATTGCGATTTTTCGCCCCACAGCACGCGCCCCTCATCAGGTCGCGTCTTTCCCGTCACAATGTCCATGAAGGTGGTTTTACCAGCCCCATTCGGCCCGATGACGGCACGCATTTCGGCCTCGCCGATCTGGAAGGTCAGATTGTTGATCGCCTTGAACCCGTCGAATGAGACGGACACGCCGGACACCTCAAGAAGCGTGCTCATGTCTCGGCCTCCTTTTCGCGCAACGCACCCGCGTCGGGGCCAAGGTCAGCGCCGTGGCGGCTAGGTGATCTTTTGCTCGCAATAAAATCAAACAACCCACCTAGCCCCTTCGGCGCGAACAGAGTGACCACGACGAATGACAGTCCCAACAGGACTGTCCACCAGTTGACCCATTGGATCGTATAGAATCCAAGGTTGATGTCCGGCGCCTGACCGCCCGTGAAGTAGGTGGACAGGAGCGAGACGAAAGCCGCGCCAATCACCGCACCGTACAACCGACCACGCCCGCCGATAGCGACCCAGACCGCAAGGTATATGGACGCGATGGGCGCAATCTCGGCCGGGTTGATGATGCCCGCCTGTGGGTAATAGAGCGCGCCGGCTATACCCGCGATGACCGCCGTGATCGTAAATATGAACAGCTTGTAAGCCTCGACCGGGTAGCCAAGAAACCGCACGCGGCTCTCGTCGTCGCGGATCGCGCGGATGACCGAGCCGAACTTGCCCGATACCACCCAGACACACAGCAGGTAGCCCAACCCAAGCGCCAGTGCCGAGGCCCAGAAGAACCAGATCGACACCGTCGATTGTGGCACATCGCCCAGCCCCGGCAGGTTCTGTAGTCCGGACAGTCCGTTATTGCCGCGCAACCCGCTGTCGTTCTGAAACAGGTACAGCGACAGGGCGAGGGTCATCGCCTGCGTCAGGATCGAAAGGTAAACACCTGTGACCCGACTGCGAAACGCCAACCAGCCAAAGACCAGCGCCAGCAGCCCCGGCACCAGTACAACCGCTGCCAATTGCAATGGCAGCGAATGGGCCACAGCCCAGATGGGCGGGAACTCGGATGCGCCCACGACGCCAAAAATCTGTGCTGCGATCCCGTCCGAGATTTCCTGGGTCGTTGGTGGCAATGGAGCGGCTGACAGGCTTTGTACTACGATGATTTCGGTACGGGCGTACATCAACCACATACCGATGGCATAGCCACCGATACCGAAGAACGCCATGTGCCCCAGGCTCAGGATGCCGCAATAGCCCCAGACCAGATCCATGGCGAGCGCGACAAGGCACAGGCACAGTGTCTTGCCCAGCGTCTTGACGAAGCTGGTCGAAATCACACCAATTCCAAAGCCTTCGGCCAGTACGGTCACGCCCAGCGTGAAAATGGCCAGACACGCCAGGAAAATCAGGACCGACGGGTTGCTGATCAGCAGAAACGTTGGCTGGCGCGCTGGCGCGGTATCAAGTGCGACGTTTGTCATGGCTCAGGCCTCCGCCGCGCGACCTTTGAGGGCGATGATGCCCTTGGGTCGGAACTGAATGAACAGGATGATGAACAGGATCATGTAGGTCTGGGCAGCAAGGGTATTGGACGGGTTCAACCACTCGATCCCCTTTTGCATTGTGCCCACCATGGTGGCGCCCAGCAGAGTGCCCCAGATGTTGCCCACCCCTCCCACCACAACGGTCATGAAGGATTGCACGATGTAATCGCTGCCCATCTCGGACGTGACCTTGGCATACAGGCCAATGGCAACGCCCGCGATCCCGGCAATGCCCGAGCCAAAGCCGAAGGTCAGCATGTTGATCCGATCCGGATTTATACCCATGGACGCCGCCATGCGCGGGTTCTGGGTGACGGCGCGCACCTCAAGCCCCAACCGCGTGCGGTTCATCACGATCAGGAACAGGGCAAGGAACAGGAGCGCCAGTACGAAGATCGCGATGCGGATATAGCTGATCGAAACAATGTCGTTGAATACCAGTGACCCGTCCAGCCATCCGGGGGCCGTCAAGGGACGCGCCTGGGTGCCAAAGATGTTCTTCGCCAATTGCTGAAGCGCAATGGATATTCCAAACGTCGCCAGCAATGTCTCAAGCGGGCGATGGTAGAGCCAGCGGATCACCAGCCTCTCCATCGCCACCCCTGCCCCAAAGGTCACCGCAAACGCCAGCGGAATGGCGACCATGATGCTGAGCGTGTAATCCGGGATAAAGAGCTGAACGACGTAGCCCGTATAGGCGCCCATCATGATGAACTCGCCATGGGCCATGTTGATCACGCCCATCACGCCAAAGGTGATGGCCAGCCCGATGGCTGCAAGGAAATAGATCGACGCCAGTGACAGCGCGTCCAGCCCCAGATCGATTGTCTGGTTAAGGGCCACCTTGTTTTCGATCCCTGTCAGCACCGCCTGTGCGGCGATGGCAACGGCCGGAGACGCATTGCGATAGCGTTCAAAAAACACATAGACATCAAACGCGTGTGCAACCTCGGCCGCGGTCGCCGCAGGCTCGACCGCGCCTTCGCGGGCAAGTGCGGCATAGGCCATGTCGCGGGCAGTGACGGTATTCAGCGAAGCAACTTCAATCCCGGCGACGGCGTCCACATCGATATTGGCGATAAGCGCCGCTTTCTGATCACCACGGGTGATCCGAGGAACCGCCAGTTCCTTGGTGACCAAGAGTTCATAAGCATCCTCGGCGCTCAGTCTTTCGGTCCCGTACTCAACTTGCCCAACGACATCAGGATCATTTGGCAGCGTCTTGGCTGCATCCAGCGACGTCACGACCAGCGGGTTAAGAACTGCCCGCACATCGACGCCCAGATCGCCGTTAAAGCTTTCGATGGCCGCTATGCGTTCTGCATCATCCTCTGCAAAACGGATGGTCAGGATCCGTTCCAGCCGGTCGATGCGCTCACGCAGCCTTGGGTTGTCTTCGGTTTCCTTCACAGCTCGCAAGGCGGCAAGGTGGCTTTCATCTGCATCCCGTTCGATGGCAATCAGCGCCGCAGCCCGGGCAGACGGATTTGGATCATTCAGTTGGAACCGGACGAGCGCCGCACCGATCAGGCCACGAATACCGCTGTTGGGCTTAAGCTGTTTAAAGCCTTTATCTTCGAACTCCCCCAGCTCGGTGCCATCCGCAAAATCAAAGGCGCGGATCGTGTGGCGATCGATTTCCTCGGCGTAGACGAACAGGCCGGCTTCCTTATCGAACCACATCTCCTTCGCCTGCCAGCGTTCCAGCACCGCCTGCGCCTCGAGCAAGCCACTGTCGGCGAGCGCATCGATGGCCGGGCCGATGGTGCGACGTGAGCTTTTGGCGATGATCTCGCCATGCTCTTGCAGCAGGCGTTGAATGGGCGCATCGGCATTCTGTGCCGCCAAGGGGGCTGCAAACGCGATTAACAGCACCGACACAAGCGCGGCACAAAACTGGCGGAGAACCGACATCCAATTGTTATCCTTGAAGAAGTGTCGGGGGCAGTTGCCCGCCCCCGCATTGTCAGATCAGTAGTTGGACTTGATCTGAACGCAGGTGGAGGTGTCGGTGTTGTACATCCCGCAGCCCAGCTCTTTCCAATCCGAAACCAGGACAGCCGATTCAGGCAGGAAGTCGGTCCAGGCGTCGCCCGGCACCTCTTCGGTCTGGCTGATGATGTCGAACTGGCCGTCTTCGAGGATCTCACCGATCAGAACCGGCTTGGCCAGGTGGTGGTTCGGCAGCATGATTGCGGTGCCTCCTGTAAGGTTCGGGAACTCCTGACCATACATCGCGGTGCGCACGGCATCGACATCTGTGCTGCCAGCGGCGGTCGCGGCGTTCACCCACATGTTGAAGCCGATGTAATGGGCTTCCATCGGGTCGTTGGTCACGCGCTCATCACCCATGCGAGCTTTCCACGCGTCGATCCACGCTTCGTTGGCTTCGGTGTCCGCCGATTGGAAGTAGTTCCACGCGGCCAAGTGACCGACGAGGTTGGACGTATCGAGACCCGACAGTTCCTCTTCACCCACCGAGAACGCGACGACCGGGATGTCATCCGCCGAGATACCCGCAGCAGCCAGTTCCTTGTAGAAACCGACATTGGCGTCGCCGTTGATGGTCGAGATCACACCAACTTTCTTGCCGTCCGCGCCAAGCGCCACAACATCTGCAACGATCTTGGACCAGTCAGAGTGGCCAAAGGGCGTGTAGTTCACAAAGATGTCTTCAGCAGGAATGCCCTTTTGCTGAAGGTATGATTCAAGGATGTTGTTGGTCGTGCGGGGGTAGACATAGTCAGTGCCCAGCAGTGCGAATTTCTCGACTTCCAGCTCTTCAAGGAAGTAATCCGTCGCAGGAATGGCTTGCTGGTTGGGTGCGGCACCCGTGTAGAACACGTTTTTCGAGCTTTCCTCGCCCTCATATTGCACAGGATAAAACAGCAGGCCGTTCAGTTCTTCGATCACGGGCAGAACAGACTTGCGGCTGACCGACGTCCAGTTGCCAAAAATCACGTCGACCTCGTGAACGGTCAGCAGTTCGCGCGCTTTTTCAGCGAACAGCGGCCAGTCGGAGGCCGGGTCGACCACGACGGCTTCAAGCTGGCAGCCCAACACGCCACCAGCGGCGTTTTGCTGCTCAACGAGCATCTCCATGGTGTCCTTCAGCGTTGTTTCCGAGATCGCCATTGTCCCTGACAAGGAGTGCAGAACGCCCACTTTAATGGGGCAATCCTGTGCGACGGCTGGCAGAGCCGCCATGGTTGTCAGTGCCGCTGTTGTTGCAAGTAGTTTCTTGTACATTGCCATTCCCTTTGCGTGTCGCGCAGGGACGTTGTGCTTTGCAGACAAAACACCCATATGACCCCCCACGCATATGATGCGGAGTGCGGTGGTGATATGGTTTCCTAGGCCGGCACCATCGCACGTTCGTGGGTTTTGAAACCCGCGCCAAGTGGTAGTCCCAAGACCGTATTGTGCACCTCGCAGGGTCGAGAAAATGGCTGAACACTGCCGGTCTGCATAATTTTTGAACACAAAATCACCAATCGCCAGAAAAATGGGCAATACGTCCCACGCCTTGATGCATCAGGTCCCACACAAGCGCGTTCAGAACCGGCGTGACACGGCACGGCGACGTGCATCTGGGGCTGATGCCCATGCCTGCTCAGGGATCATACGGCTGCAAATGGTCGACTTGCTGACAAAACAACACACACGGATTCAGCATCGCGATGGTCCAGAAGTTCAGTGAGCAAAAAAGCGTATATAAAGAAGTGCGGTCATCGCACTCCGCGACAGGCAAATCACATCTCGCCGGGTAAGATACCGGTTTTTAAGCGGGAAATCGCGAATTTCCGGTCGATTAATGTTGCCTGAGCATGCCGGAATGCCATCTATCTTGAAGGATAGATTCGAAATAAGCTTACTGGGCCCGACTTGTCACTTTTCTTTATCGTTGCACTACCCTTTCTGGGCGCGCTGCTCCCCGGACTAATGAATGCAGCAGGCCGCGCAGCCTGTGCTGGCGTGACATTCACGGTGTCTTTGGCCGCGTTTATCGGATTGCTGACCAACCTGCCGCAGGTTTTGCGCGGAGAGCTGGTGACAGCGCGCGTCAACTGGATGCCAGAGCTTGGCCTGAATTTCACGCTCATGCTCGACGGATTGGGCTTTTTCTTTGCGCTGCTGATCCTCGGCATCGGCCTGCTGATCATCGCCTATGCGCGCCACTACCTCAGCCGCGACGACAACATGGGCGAGTTCTTTACCTACCTGTTGCTGTTCCAGGGCGCGATGGTCGGGATCGTGCTCAGCGACAACATCCTGCTGCTGCTGGTGTTCTGGGAACTGACTTCGCTGTCGTCCTTCCTGCTGATCGGGTATTGGAAACACCTGCCCGCAGGTCGACAAGGCGCGCGCATGGCACTGACAGTGACCGGCATGGGCGGCCTTTCCATGATCGCAGGCATGTTGATGCTGGGCCAGATCGCGGGCAGCTATGACCTGAGCGTCATTCTGCAAAATCGCGAGTTGATCCAAGCAGATCCACTGTACCTACCCGCCCTGATCCTGATCCTTTTGGGCTGTTTCACGAAGTCTGCGCAGTTCCCGTTCCATTTCTGGCTGCCCCATGCGATGGCGGCACCTACGCCCGTGTCGGCTTATCTACACTCGGCCACCATGGTGAAGGCCGGTATCTTCCTCATGGCACGCATGTGGCCGGTGTTGTCAGGCACACCAGAATGGTTTGTCATCGTCACGACCGCCGGTCTTGTCACAATGGTCCTCGGCGCGGTCATCGCGCTGTTCAAGCATGACCTCAAGGCGCTTCTAGCGTTCTCAACCGTAAGCCACCTTGGTTTGATCACTATGCTGCTGGGCACCGGCACCGCGTTTGGCGCAATGGCGGCTGTGTTCCACATCCTGAACCACGCCACATTCAAGGCAGCACTTTTCATGTCGGCGGGCATCGTCGATCACGAGGCACATACGCGCGACATTCGACGCTTGGGCGGGTTGCGGACATTGATGCCTGTGACCTTCGTGATCGCCACACTCGCCGCGCTCTCGATGGCAGGCATCCCGCTGCTGAACGGGTTCTTGTCGAAAGAAATGATGCTGGAGGAAGCCACACACACCGTGTTGTTCAACAGCCCGTTGTTGGTGCCTGTGCTGGCGACCATCGGCTCAGTGTTCTCGGCCGCATATTGTTTCCGCCTGATCGGGCACACCTTCCTGGGCAAAGTGCGTGACGACTATCCCTCCAAACCCCATGACCCGAACCCCGGCATGTGGTTGCCCCCCGCCATTCTGGTTGTGCTGGTTGTGGTGATCGGCGTCGCGCCGTTCTTGGCCGAGCCTTTTGTGAAGACTGTGACGGCATCCCTGCTGGGCGAGGCCGGGGAAGTCCCCAAGGCATACTTCAAGATCTGGCACGGCCTGGTGCCTGCGCTGTTCATGTCGATTGCGGCGGTGGTTGGCGGCCTGCTCCTCATGGTTATCTTCAAGCCACTGTCCAACGCATGGGAGGCCGCACCGCGCCCTGAGGCGAAAGTCATTTTCGAAGGAATCGTGGAAGCAGCGGCGTCGGCCGCCCGGGCCCTCACTCACAGCCTGCACAATGGCGCGTTCAGCCGGTACGCGATGATTTCCTTCGTTGCGATCGTCGCCATCGGCTACCACGCATGGGCGACCGGCACGATTGGGGACGCAACCCGCGCCATGCAAGTGGCAGGGCCCGTTCCCATCGCAGGCTGGGCGATGCTGGTGGCAGCCACCGGCGGACTTGTCTTCCTGCACCGCAACCGGTTCCTAGCCCTCATCCTGATCGGGATCGTGGGGTTGATGGTGTCAGTCGGGTTCGTTTTCCTCAGCGCACCAGACCTTGCCATGACCCAGTTCACGGTTGAGGTGGTGACAATCATCCTGCTTCTGCTGGCCCTGAACTTCCTGCCCAAGACCACACCCCACGAAAGCACCGTTCTACGCCGCGTGCGCGACACGGGCGTGGCGATTGCCGGTGGGCTTGCCGCCTTTGCGCTCGCCTATCACTACATGCTGCGGGACGCGGTGGCGACGCCCATCTCCGAATTCCACTTGGCCAATTCCTACAAGGGTGGTGGCGGCACCAACGTTGTGAACGTAATCCTGGTCGATTTCCGGGGCTTCGATACCTATGGTGAGATCATCGTTTTGGGGATCGCAGCCCTCCTCATCTATGCCCTGACCGAAACCTTGCTGAATGGCCCGGTGCGCGCGCGCCTTTTGAACCGCATTCCAGATCAGCCACGCGCAGGTGACATGCACCCGATGATGATGGTCGTGCTGACGCGCGTCATCATGCCGGTTGTGCTGCTGGTTGGTTTCTACATTTTCCTGCGCGGCCATAACGAACCCGGCGGCGGCTTTATCGCTGGCCTCGTCGTCTCCATCGGCGTCGTCATGCAGTACATGGCAAGTGGCTTCACATGGACCTCCGCCCGGCTGAAATACCCCTACCACGGAGTGATTGGCGCGGGCGTTCTGGTGGCTGGCTTCACCGGCATCGGGTCGTGGTTCGTGACCAAACCCTTCCTGACATCGGACTTCACCTATGTCCGCATCCCGCCCTTCGACAAATTCGAGCTGGCCACAGCCGCCCTGTTCGATGTGGGCGTGTTCCTCGCCGTCGTTGGGGCCGTCATGCTGTCACTCGAAAGCTTCTCGCGGCTGGCGCGGCGTGCAAATGCAGATGAAAGCGAACACCCGATGGACATCAATCCGGCCCGCGCCGAAGGATCATCCGATCTGATTGAGCCTGTGAAGGAGGGTGGCTGACATGGAATTGCTTGTTGCCTCCGCCATCGGCGTGATGACTGCCGGTGGTATCTACCTCGTGCTGCGGCTCAGAACCTTTCCGGTGATCCTCGGCATCTCGCTTTTGACCTATGCCGTGAACGTGTTCCTGTTCTCGTCCGGGCGTCTGACCATTGGCGCGCCTCCGGTGCTGAGTGACGACGTCACCACCTACACAGACCCGCTACCACAGGCGCTGGTGCTGACCGCGATCGTGATCTCGTTCGGGATGACGGCCGTGGCCGTGATGATCGGCCTTGGTGCTTTCCTTGGGTCTGATGACGATCATATCGATGATCAGCCGGAGCCGAGCGAGACGGAGGGCCAGCCATGACCCACTGGATCGTTGCCCCCATCATCCTGCCCGCCCTTCTGGCCCCGCTGATCGTTCTAGCGGCGCGGTATCACATTGGCATTCAGCGGGTCTTTTCCGTTGCGGGTGTGGTCGCTCTGATCGGCCTTGCCGCCGGGCTTGCCTGGCAGGTTTCGGACGGGTCCGTCATCTACTATCGCTTGGGCGACTGGGCCGCACCGTTCGGTATTGTCATCGTCGGCGACCGGCTGTCGACGCTGATGATCCTGCTCACCTCGGTGCTGGCGCTCTTTGTGCTGCTCTATGCCATCGGGTCGGGATGGGATGATCGCGGGCGACATTTCCACGCGCTGTTCCAATTCCAGCTTATGGGGATATTGGGAGCCTTCCTGACGGGCGACCTGTTCAACCTGTTTGTCTTCTTCGAGGTACTGCTGATCGCGTCGTATGGCCTGATGATCCATGCCGGAGGCAATGCGCGGCTGCGGGCAGGCATACAATACGTACTGTTCAACCTGATCGGCTCGACCCTGTTCCTGTTCGCGCTTGGTGCCATCTATGCCGAAACCGGCACGCTCAACATGGCGGACCTGGCAGAACGTGTGCGCCTGATCGCGCCGGAAGAAACCGTGGGCATCCGTGTGGCCGCCGTTCTGCTGCTGCTGGTCTTTGCCATCAAGGCCGCGCTGGTGCCGCTGCATTTCTGGCTCCCCTCCAGCTATGCCGAGGCCCCCGCCCCAGTTGCAGCCCTCTTCGCCATCATGACCAAGGTTGGCGCATACGCCATCATCCGGGTCTACACGATGATCTTCCCACCGGACCTCGAAGTCACATCGGGCTTGCATGATGTCTGGCTGCTGCCTGCCGCGCTGGTGTCGCTGGCCATCGGGATGGTCGGCGTTCTGGCGGCACGCAAACTCGACCGCCTTGTTGCGTTCTCGGTCATCGGGTCGATGGGAATGGTCATGGTTGCCATTTCTCTGTTCAGTCCCGCGGGCATAGCGGCAGCACTGTACTACATCGTGCACTCCACCTTCGCTGGCGCCGTTCTGTTCCTGGTTTCGGACCTTGTTCGGACCGGGCGGGGCAATGTGGACCTGACACCCCAAGCGCCCATGATCGGCACGGTTGTCACGGCAGGCATGTTCTTTGCCGGGGCCATCGCGATGGCCGGTCTGCCGCCCCTGTCCGGCTTTCTGGGCAAGCTACTGGTGCTGGACGCCGCCTTTGACAACGACATGATGGTTTGGGTCTGGGCCATTGTACTCTCGTCCAGCCTGATCAGCATCCTGGGCTTTGCCCGGGCCGGCAGCATCGTGTTCTGGAAAGCGCACAGTGTTGAGCCGCCCGAAGAACCTGTGCCCGATACCCGCAATCCCGCCACGATGTCCTACGTCGCCGTGGGTGGCCTGTTCACACTGCTGACCCTGCACACGGTTTTTGCCGGGCAGGTCCACGGCTACACGACAACCATCGCCGCGCAACTCTTTGCACCCGATGCCTATGTCTCGACCGTGCTGGACACCCCCGGCAAGCTCAGCAAACCGCAGGAGGGCTATTGATATGGGACGTGCCATTCGCTGGATTCTCCCGCATCCGTCGCTGACGCTGGTTTTGGCCCTTGTTTGGACGCTGCTTCAGAACGAAGTCAGTGCCGGGATGGTCGTCTTCGGCATCATCCTTGGCATCATCATCCCGCGCATCACCGCCATATGGTGGCCCGGCACGCCCAAGGGGTTCCGGCTGGGCCGGATGCTCTCGTACACGATGTTGGTCATCCGCGACATCATCGTCGCCAATATCGAGGTGGCGTGGATTGTTCTGACCGTTCCGAACGAAAAGCTGAAACCGGCTTGGGTTTCCGTGCCGCTGGACCTGAAACAGCCAGAAGCGATCACCATTCTGGCAGGCACGATCACGCTGACCCCCGGCACCGTCTCTGCGGACCTGTCGAACGAAGGCAGCTGCCTTCTCGTGCACATCCTGCACACCGACGACCCCGACGCCGTTCGAGATGAGATCAAGAACCGATACGAGCGCCGTTTGAAGGAGATCTTCGCATGACCCTCGCAACCAGCTTGTTTGATATCGCGCTTTCGATTGCGCTTGTCGTGCTTGCCATTGGTCAGGTGTTGTCGATGGTGCGTCTGGTGATTGGCCCCACGGGCGGTGACCGCGTACTGGCCCTGGACACGATGGTCATCAACGCCCTTGGCCTTGTTGTTGTGGTTGGCATCCATCAAGGGGTCGGCGTGTATTTCGAAGTGGCCTTGCTTGTGGCCATGCTGGGCTTTGTATCGACGGTTGCACTGGCCCGTTTCGTATTGCGGGGGGACATCATCGAATGACTTTGGAAGCCCTCGCAATCATTGGCGCAGCCATTTCGCTTCTGATCGGGTCGATCTTTGTACTGGTCGGCGTCATCGGTCTGTTGAAATTCAACGACCCGATGACGCGCCTTCACGCGCCGACCAAGGTCGGGACGCTTGGCATCGGCATGTTGCTTTTGGCTTCGATCCTGACCGCCGCCGCATCAGGAGATCCGTCAATGCACGAGCTGCTGATCATGGCCTTCCTGTTTGTGACAGCACCGGTGTCAGCGCATTTCCTGGCCAAGGTCAGCATCCACACCCGTGAATGCATGACACCACCCAAACCAACGGAAGACGACATGTGGTCCACTCTGGATTCTCCGGATCACACGAACGAAGAGACACCGGAAACCAAGTAGACACGCAATTGTTCCAAGATCGACCGAGCGGCAGATGCATAACCAATGTCGCTCAGGCCGCTGTGCGGTAGACTTGCGATACCACACCATTGGCGAGACCCTCAGCAGACACAAGGCTCAGGTCTCGCGGCGGCTGCGCCCCTTCAAACAAACGTTTTCCGCCGCCAACCAGAACGGGGAACGTCCATAGCCTGAACTCATCCACCAAGCCGTGTTTGACGAGGGTCTGGATCAATTGCGCACTGCCGTGCACCTGAATCAGGGGACCGTCCTGCGACTTAAGGCGCGCTATCTCGGGGGCGACGTCGCCCGTCACAACCTCGGAGTTCTCCCAATCCGTCCCCAATGGCGAAGAAGTTGCAACGAACTTCCGAGCACTGTTCAACCGCTCGTTGGCTTTTGATTTAGGGGCATTCGGCCAGTGACCGGCGAACAAATCGTAGGTCTTCCGGCCAAACAAGACATCATACGGCTTCGACATGGCCGTCTCTTCCACATGCGGCATGACCCTTTCCCAATAGGGCGCGGCCCATCCGCCCCGGTCAAAGCCGCCCGAACGATCTTCGTCGGCCATGCTGGGCGCTTGCATCACCCCATCAACCGTCACGAAAGCAATGATAGCAAGCTCACGCATATCAGTTGTCCACGTGGGCTTGCGATTTTGCCAACGCAGCAAGCTTGTCGAATGCCTGGTTCCAGCCACCTGCGCCCGCTGTCCCCTCCTCTACACCGACATGCACAATGGTCATCCGTGTTTTGTCACCCACCTGCGTCAACTCAACGATCACTTCGGTGATGTCTGGAAAGCCGTCCGGCATACCCATGCTTTGCGGCGGGATGATATTGCCCGCCTCGTCACACATGCTTTCGGTGTAGACAAGGCGACGCGGTTCTGTCACCTCCTTGTATACCCCTGTGAACCACATCGACATGGACCGCTCTGGCGTTTCCATCGCCATGCAAACCTTGCGCGTACCACCAACCGTAACGTCCATTTCGGCCGTGGGCACGGACATGCCGTTGGGTCCGTACCACCGCTTGAACAGCTCTGGCACAGTCCACATCTGCCACACCAATTCCAAAGGCGCATCAAACTCGCGCTCAATGCGTACCCAGTTTTCTGTGTCACTCATGATGATTGATCCTTCATCTCGTCCAGTAGTTTTCCCATCACGTCAAAGCGGGCTTCCCATATGGGGCGGTACTTTTCCGTCCAGTCCGCGATGTCCTGAATGGGCTTGGGATTGAGCGTGCAAGGACGAAACTGCGCGTCCTTCTCACGCTTAATCAATCCGGCATTCTCAAGAACGCGAATGTGCTTCGACACTGCTGGCAACGACATATCGAACGGCTCCGCCAAGGCGTTCACCGTAGTCGTACCTTGTGCAAGTCGCGCCAGGATCTCCCGCCGGGCAGGGTGCGCCAGGGCAGAAAAAACTGCATCCAATGTGTCATCTTGTGTCATAGCCTCCCTTAATAAACCATGTAGTTAATTAATCAACTGGTTTATTAACGGCCAGCTACGGCTATCGAAATTCGACAGCTCCTTCGTGCCGCTCAAGCCTCCGAAGACTGCCGTCGCAGTTTGACCCCTGCGTGTCGTGAAAGCACTGGACAGAGCTGTCCAGTGTTTCGCACCCTGCTGGCAATCAACAGTGAGTCGACGGGGACGGAACATGAATTCGCAATACCGGGTTGTCGTGATTGGTGGCGGTGTGGTGGGGGCTTCGGTCCTGTATCACTTGGCAAAAATGGGATGGACCGACGTAGCCCTGATCGAACGGTCAGTCCTCACCGCCGGGTCAAGCTGGCACGCAGCAGGCGGCATTCACGCGCTGAATGCCGACCCGAACATGGCCGCGCTCCAGGCCTACACCATCGACCTGCTGTCAGAGATCGAGGAAGAAAGCGGCCAGAACATCGGGTTGCACATGACAGGCGGCCTGACGCTTGCGGGCACGCCTGAACGCTGGGAATGGCTGCAATCGGCCTACCGCGTCTTCCAATCCATCGGGATCGAAGATTGCGAGTTGCTGACGCCACAACAGGCGCAAGAACGCTGCCCCATCATGTCCACAGACGGCGTGCTGGGGGCCATGTGGGCCGACCGCGAAGGGTATGTGGACACGACAGGCACCGTGCATGCCTATGCCACAGCGGCCAAGAAACGGGGCGCATCGGTCTTCGAACACACCAAGGTTGAGGCGCTGGAGCAGGTCCATGACGGCTGGATCGTCAAGACCGACAAGGGCGACATCCGCTGCGAACACGTGGTCAACGCCGCAGGCCTCTGGGCCAAGCAGGTGGGTCGCATGGCGGGCGTCGAATTGCCGGTCTCCCCGCTCAAACATCACTACCTGATCACCGACCAGATCCCCGAAGTCGCCGCGCACGACTTTGAAATGCCCATGACCGTGGACCTCGAAGGCTTCACCTATATGCGCCAAGACCAGAAGGGCATTCTGATCGGCATATACGAGATCGAACATCAACACTGGGCCATGGACGGCGCGCCGTGGAACTACGGGATGGAGCTGTTCCAGGAAGACCTCGACCGGATCGAGAACGAGCTGATGCTGGGCTTTGCCCGTTACCCATCCGCTGAAAACGTCGGAATCAAGACCTGGGTCAACGGTGCCTTCACCTTCTCGCCCGATGGCAACCCACTGGTCGGGCCAGTGCCGGGCAAACGCGGCTACTGGTCTGCCTGCGCCGTCATGGCTGGCTTCCTGCAGGGCGGCGGCGTGGGCAAATCGCTGGCCGAATGGATGATCGAGGGCGAGCCCGAGGCTGATGTCTACTGCATGGACGTCGCCCGCTATGGCAAATTCGCTGAGAACAAGCAGTACATCAAGGAAACCACGGGCCAGTTCTATTCGCGGCGGTTCGTGATGTCCTATCCAAACGAGCAACTGCCCGCAGGCCGTCCGCTCAAGATGGCCCCGGCGCATGATGCGATGACGGCTGCCGGCTGCCGCTGGGGATCAAGCTGGGATTTGGAAACACCGCTCTACTTCGCGCCGTCTGAGGATTTTGAGGAGAACCTGACCCTCAAACGCTCAAACGCCTTCGACATTGTAGGCGCTGAATGCCGGAACGTGCGCGAGAATGTCGGCATGGTCGACATCACCGGCTTTTCCCGGTTCGAGGTGACAGGCCCAAATGCCGAGGTTTGGCTCAATAACGTCATGGCCTCCAAACTGCCTGCCCCCAGCCGCGCCAAACTGGCGCCAATGCTGGGCGAAGACGGACGGTTGAAAGGTGACCTCACCGTCCTGAATTGGGGTGATGGCACATGGTGGATCATGGGCTCGTACTACCTGCGCGCTTGGCACATGCGCTGGCTCGACGACCACATGATCGACGGCGTGCAGGTGCGCGATCTGGGCGAGGAGATGTGCGGCTTTGGCCTAACCGGCCCCAATTCCCGCAAGGTGATCAAAAAGCTGTGCCATCAGGACATTGGCGCGCTCAAGTTCATGGGCTGCGGCGACTTCGATGTTGGCATGATCCGGGCCAAGGTGGCGCGCATGTCTATCGCGGGTGAGCTGGGATACGAAATCAACTGCCGCTACGGCGACCACATCAAGCTGCGCCGGATGCTGCTGGACGCAGGCGAGGAGTTCGGCCTTCAAGAATACGGCTTCAACGCCATGCTGTCGCTGCGGCTGGAAAAATCCTTTGGCATCTGGTCGGCCGAATTCACCCAAGGCTACACCCCCGGCATGACCGGCATGGACCGCTGGATCGACTGGGATAAAGAGTTCGTGGGCAAGGCCGCCGCCGTGGCCGAGCGTGACGGAAACGGCCCCGCGCAAAAGCTGGTCACCCTTGAAATCGATGCCGATGATGCGGATGCCAGCGGGTACGAACCCGTATGGAGCGGCGACAAGCGCGTAGGGTTCGTTACCTCGGGTGGCTACGGGCACACGGTACAAAAATCACTCGCAATTGCGCTGGTCGACACTGACGCAGCAGCCGGAGGCACGAACCTAAAGGTCCACGTCGTCGGCGTGGAACGATCCGCCAAGGTGATCGCCCCCTCCCCCTACGATCCGACAGGCAAGGCGATGCGGGGATGACCGACCTCCCCCGCCGTCGCCGCGGTCGCGGTGCGCCCCCACAAAAGGCACGCACCACCAACTACCGCACCCTGCGCAACCCGTTCCCTCCGATGAACGTGTTCTCGGACGATCGGATCGCGGCCATGCACGAGGCAGCGCTGGATGTGCTGGAACGGCTGGGGATCAAGGTGCTGCAGCCCGAAGCACGGGCGCAGTTCAAAGCAGGCGGCGCGCGGGTCGATGAGAGCTTGGAAATGGTGCATATCGGGCGCGAGATGGTCGAGGCGGCACTCAACACCGCACCCAAATCCTTCCCCCTGATTGCAGGCAATCCCGACCGCAATCTGGTGATGGAACTCGGCTCCATGATTTTTCAGCCTGGCGCGGGCTGTCCCCATGCCACCGATCTGGAACGGGGCCGCCGCCCCGGCACCGAACAGGACTTTCGCGAGCTGATCACACTGACCCAGCACTACGACGTGCTGCACATGATCCCACCACTGGTCGAGCCGCAAGACGTGCCGATCCACCTGCGCCACTACGCCATGACGACGGGGCAGATGGAGCTGACCGACAAGCTGCCCTTCATCTTCTCGCGCGGCACCGGTCAGGTCGAAGAATCCTTCGAAATGCTGCGCGACTTCCGTGGTCTGTCGGATGCGGCCTTCGCCGCCAACTCGCACTGCTACACGATCATCAATACCAACTCTCCCCGGCAACTGGACATCCCCATGGCGCTCGGCATCATGGACTTCGCCCGCCACGGCCAGATGGCGATTATCACGCCCTTTACGCTGATGGGCGCCATGGCACCGATCACGGTGGCGGGCGCGATGACGCTCAGCCATGCCGAGGCTCTTGCCGCCATCACACTTGGCCAGTTGGTCAACCCCGGCGCGCCGGTCTGCTACGGCACCTTCACGTCAAACGTGGACATGAAATCAGGTGCACCGGTCTTTGGCACGCCCGAACACTTCAAGGCATCGCTCGCAGCCGGGCAGCTGGCCCGACATATCGGCCTGCCATGGCGCTGCGCCTCCGGATCAGCCGCCAACCTGGGCGACGTGCAGGCCGCCAACGAAACGCAATTCGGCACATGGGGCTGTTTGTTGGCCGGCGCCACCGTCACGCTGCACGCCGCCGGTTGGCTCGAAGGTGGTTTGACGATCTCTTACGAAAAGCTGGTCACGGATGTTGAGGTCTTGCAAATGGTGGCCGAGCTTTGCGCCGCAACCCCCGCTGACGAGGCCGAGATCGCCATGGATGCGCTCGAGGAAGTACAACCCGGCGGCCACTTCTTTGGGGCCAGCCACACGATGGAACGCTACGCGACCGAGTTCTATGAACCTGTGGTCGCGGATTTCGCCAATTTCGGCACGTGGGAAGAACGCGGCAGCGTGGATGCCACAACCCGCGCAACGGACATCTGGAAAGGCATCCTGCGCGACTTCACCCCACCCGCCGCCAACGGTGACCGGATGGAAGCCTTGCACAAATACATCGCAGACCGAACAGCCGCGGGCGGCTGTGCCCCCACAAGCTGATGTCAGAGCCGCTCCTCCACCGCGACGATCCGGCCAAGGGCCCGCTGGTCGGCAACATCAAGGTCACGCGCCAGGACTGGCTGAACGCAGCCCTCTCTGTCCTCAAACAAGGCGGGGTCGAAGCCGTGAAAGTGGCTGAGCTGGCCGGGCAAATGGGTGTCTCAAGGTCCAGTTTCTACTGGTACTTCAAAAACCGCACCGACCTGCTGAACGCCCTGCTCGAGCACTGGGAGCGCACCAATACGGCCGCCATGGTTGCACAGGCAAACGCGCCCGCCGACACCATCACCGAAGCCTGCTGCAACGTCTTTCGCTGCAACATCAACACCGCGCTTTTCGACAACCGGCTCGATTTTGCCATCCGGGACTGGGCGCGGCGCTCCGACCGGGTCAATGCGGTCCTCAAGGCGGGCGACGACGCACGCATTGCCGCGCTGACACACATGTTTCTGCGGTTCGACTATCCCGAACTGGAAGCAAAAGCGCGCGCGCGGGTCATCTATTACATGCAGCTCGGCTACGACGACGCCAACCTTGGCGAAACGCTGGACGAACGGCTCGCCATGGTGCCGGGCTACCTCGTCGCTTATACCGGCCACGCCGCATCAGATGCAGAAATCGAAGCCTTCGCCGCCTACGCCCGCAACGTCACCGGCCACACCGGCCCTGCTTGACCTTTCTCCAAAATAGTTATGTCGTATGACAAATACCGGGGAGGGTATCATGCGCACTCAGGTCGTCATCGTCGGCGGTGGACCGTCCGGCCTGTTGCTGGGCCAACTGCTCTACAAGGCCGGGATCGAAACGGTCGTTCTTGAGCGGAAATCGCGCGACTATGTCCTCGGTCGCATCCGCGCAGGCGTGTTGGAACGGGGCTTGGTCGGCCTGATGGGTCAGGCCGGTGTGGACGCCAGGATGAAGGCCGAAGGCTTCGCGCATGACGGCACGCTGATCGCCTATGACAACGACATGTTCCGCGTGGATTTCACCACCCACACCGACGCGACGGTTCTGGTCTACGGACAAACCGAGGTGACGCGCGACCTCTATGATGCACGGGACGCAACCGGCGGCGACACGCGGTTCGAGGTCGAAAATGTCGTGATACACGACGCAGACACCGACGCGCCCTATGTCACCTTCTCCCAACACGGCCAAAACCACCGGATCGACTGCGATTTCGTGGCGGGCTGCGACGGGTTTCACGGCGTCAGCCGCCAGACAATTCCCGAAGCCGTGCGACAGGAGTATGAAAAGGTCTATCCTTTCGGCTGGCTCGGCATCCTGTCTGAAACACCCCCCGTGAACGACGAACTGGTCTACGCCAACTCGGATCGCGGCTTTGCCCTCTGCTCGATGCGGAACGAAAACCTCAGCCGTTATTACATCCAATGCGACACCTCAGACGACCCTTCCAACTGGACCGACGACGCCTTCTGGGACGAGTTGCGCCGCCGCATTCCGCCCCAAGCGGCGGACACTCTGATCACTGGCGCCAGCATCGAGAAATCCATCGCCCCGCTGCGCAGCTTCGTGTGCGAGCCGATGCGCTGGGGTCGCCTGTTCCTGTGCGGCGACGCCGCCCATATCGTACCACCAACCGGGGCCAAGGGTCTCAACACCGCAGCATCCGACGTTCACTATCTGAACCAGGGACTGCGCCAATTCTACGGCGACGGCGACAGTAACGGGATCGACCGCTATTCCGAACGTGCCCTCGCCCGCGTCTGGAAGACCGAACGTTTCAGCTGGTGGTTCTCAACCCTGATGCACCACTTCCCGGGGCAAACCCCCTTCGACAAGAAGATGCAGCTGGCGGAACTCGCCCTTCTGCGTGACAGTCCCGAGGCGCAGGCGGCCATGGCGCTCAACTATGTCGGCCTGCCCTACTGACGTCAAAACGGGCGCCCGCAGACGCCCGTTCCCAACTCAAAACAACCATCAGCGCTTGGTCAGCCTAATGCACGTCATCCGTGGCCAGTTTTGACGCCACCTTGCGCAGCTTTGGTTTCCGGATTTTCTGCCTGAACGTATTGGCCGGAATGAACGCGGCCCCGGCAATGGCGGCAAGCACCATAAACATCCCCAACAACTGAATGCCATTCAGGATTTCAGACAGGAAATACCACGACAGCGCACCTGCAACGATGGGCTGAACCAGCAAGACAAGTGAACTCAGCGACGATGGCAGGTCCTTCAACGCCAACGTTGTCAGCCCCTGACCCAGCATTTGGCCAATCAAGACCAGCACAAGAAGCATCATGATCGTCTGCATGCTTTGCGGCGCTGGGAATCCTTGCATGGCAAACAGCGGCAACAGGAAAACCGTGCTCACGATCGTCACCACCGACATGATGGTTAGTGTGGACAGACCTCGCTTGCGCAGCTCGGTCACACCAACAACGTAACACGCGTAACAAAAGGCCGCCGACAGCGCGAGGACATTGCCCAGAACCTGCGACTGTCCATCCCCCTGCGGCGTGCCGATCAACAAAGCACACCCCGCCAACGCAATGGGCAACATCACCCAAAAGTTCATATCCGGTCTGCTGGTCAATCCGATCAGGCCAAGTATGCCGACAAAGAATGGCGCACAATTGGTCAGCAGAGTCGCGACTGCCACATCCGACAGCCGGATCGCCATATGCATCAGCACAAGATCCAGAGCGAAAATGAACGCCGTCAGCAGGCACAGGACCTTTGTGTTCAGCCGCAGAACCGGCTGCGCCGAGGCCTTGATGTTTTGGGCAAACAAAGCCGCGCCAATCGCGAACAAGGGTGCTGACAGCGCCACACGATAGAACGCCGATGCTTCGGGCGACAGGTCAATGGATTTCACAATCACCGGCGCCACCCCAAGGCAGCTTCCGCCAAGCAGCAGCACCGCAAATGGCAAAGGCGGCAACCGCTTGTAGCTCGTATTCTTTATCATCTCTGCCATTTCAAATCTCCTCGTGTTTGCGTTCAGGACGCCATGGACATGGCCCGCGCCTTGGCCTCTACGCGGTCGACGAATGGGCGTTTTGCGATGATTGCGCGTGTATGGCGGCCACGCAGGATGCACTCTTCCCCATCGTTGGCCACGACGTCGAAGGTCAGCAGTTTACCGTCAACCTCGACCAGTTCAGCCGAGATCTGGACCAGCCAGTCCTTGGGCGTGGGGGCAAGATGGCTCATCTCGTGTTTGAAACCTACGGTCATTTCGTCATCAGACGTGCACCCGTCGATGGCATCCATGCAGGCCAGTTCGGACAGCCAAAGCAGGACAGGGGTTGCAAGAACCGGGACGTCGTTGCGCCAGTTGGTGGCCAGATCGCTGTCGACGACACGGTGGGTGAGAATGCCTTTCAGGCCGGTTTCAAGCTGCATGAGTGTTTCTCCTTTGTTGAAAGACTGCGTCGCTGAGCGATGCGAGTGTTTGATCCACCCGGTCGACAAGCTGTTCCGTCGCCTGCTCAGAGATATTGAATGGGGGTGCCACGATGATGGCGTCACCTCCCAACACCCCGGCAAACCCTGCTGCCGGGTAAATGACCAAACCCCGCTCAAACGCGGTTTGTGTCGCCCGCGCCGCAGTTTTGAAAGCGGGCGGGAATGGGTTGTTCCAGTTTGTCGGATCAACCAGTTCGATACCGATCAGCATGCCCTCGCCACGCACATCGCCAACGATGGTGTGGCCACTGCACACTTTCTTAAGTTTACTTTTCAAGCCTCGGCCATACCATTCGGCGCGTTCCACCAAGCGTTCTTCTTCCAGAACGTCCAGGACTGCATTTCCGACTGCGGCACCAATGGGATGATTGGAATGGGTGTGACCCAGCTCGAACGCCCCGCTGCCATTCGCCATGTGGTCGTACACATCTGCGGACACAAGCACGGCCGAGATCGGGAAATAGCCAGCGTTCAGGCCCTTGCCCAGACACACGATGTCGGCTTTGACCCCGAAATGCTCCATCGCAAGCCAATTGCCCGTGCGGCCCAGACCGGTCAGCACCTCGTCCGCAATCAACAACACATCGTATTGATCGCACAGGGCGCGCACCCTTTGCATATACTCTTTGGGGGGGACGATGGCCGCGCCCGATGCGCCAATGATCGGCTCAAGGATGAAGGCGGCGATGTTGTCCTGACCCAGTTGCTGTACTTCGCGCTCAAGTTCATTGGCGCAAGCAACGCCATACGCCGCCAGGGTATCATTCTTCGGGGCGCGGAACGGATAGGGCGTGGGTTGCGTGGGCTCTCCATACAGCGGGCCTGCAGACCGGCGTCTCGGCCAATGGCCGGACAGGCTGAGTGATCCGATGGTTGATCCGTGGTAACTCAGGCGGCGGCTCAGGATGCGCGTCTTGGTGCCCTGTCCACGCTCGCGCCAATACTGTTGCGCTGAACGCATCGCGGTTTCGACGGCTTCCGACCCGCTGTTGACGAAGAAACTGGCCGCATATCCCAACCGCTCGCACAGTCGTGCCGACAGTCGCTCAATCTCGGGGTTGGTGAATTGTGTCCGGTACACAAAGCTGGTCTGTTGGCACGCCTCCGACATCGCCTGAACAACGGTTGGATGGGCGTGGCCAATCGAACAGGCGATGGATCCGGACGCACCATCGATCCAACTGTTTCCGTCCCGGTCAAAAATGTGACTGCCTTCGCAGCGGGCGGCGGCGACGTAGTCCGAGTTGATTTGCGGAGTGATCAGTGACATTTCAAATTCTCCTCAATTCCAGCGCAGAACAGCGGCGCCGGCGGTGAAACCCGCACCGGCAGCCGCAAAGAAAACAAGATCGTCTTTTTTGACCCGACCGTTTTCGATGGACTCATGCAGAATGATCGGAATTGTCGCGCCCGCTGTATTGGCATATCGATCCATATTCAGGCAGAATTTCTCGAAACCAATTCCGGTTTTTTCGGAAATCTTCTGTAACAGATTGATGGAAGGCTGGTGCGGAACGACAACGTCAATATCCTCAACGGCCAGCCCATTTCGCGCCAATACACGTTCTGCGCATTGCGGAATGGCAGTCAGCGCCGCTTTCAGAACATCACCTGCTTTCATCGAAAAGGTCGTTTGATCCGGATAGACCGTGAACGCATCAGCTTCCTGACCGTTCGAATACAGCTCGGCGTCGAAAACGGCGTCCCGCTGCGGGCTGGCTTCAAGGATCGCGGCTCCGGCACCATCGCCAAAGAACACCGCATCCATGCGCGACCAGTCAGTGATCCGCGAGAACGTATCCGCGCCAACCACCATGGCCCGCTTGGCTTGCCCGCTTCTCAGAAAGCTGGAGGCCACTGTCATGGCATACAGGAAACCGGAACACACCGCGCTGACATCGAAGGAGATCGCGTTGTGCAAGCCCGCTTTTTGCTGGACGAAACAAGCGGTTGCGGGGGCCTGGCGATCAGGCGTTGCCGTCGCCACGATCAACAGATCGATGCTTTCACCCGAAATCCCCGCCTGTTTCAGCGCATTCCGCGCAGCGGCAGCGGCCAGGTCGGACGTCATGACATCCGGTTGAGACACACGACGTTCGGTGATGCCCAGTTTTCGGTTGACCCAGGCGCAATCGAGGTCGGTATTGTACTTGGTGCGGATATCGTCGTTGGTCAGCACATTTTCCGGCACGTCCATTCCCGTGCCAATGACCCGAATACATGTCTGGGTCAGCGCAAAACTCTTATGTTCGATTAGGCTCATCGTTCGTGGCTCCCTGTCTTGTAGAATTTTTGAATGATCAAAAACTGTGTTGGTCGTACCCTCACCATGTCGAACAGGGCGACGCTTGGGAAACGAGCAATGTAAATGCAGGGGATAAGCGTCACTCATGCCAAGTTTTAGGTTTTACTTTTCAACGCCCTAGAAGGATTCTCATCTGATTCCCGAACTAAAAAAATCGTGCGGGATTGCACGGGCAAAGCAACGCTTTCACATGCCAGCCCCGTTCTTCACAACAGCGCCAGACCTCGACTTGTCGCCCCGTGCCTTGTTACAGTGCATACAGCCAAGAATTACGCGATTTTCCGCGCACACCTTTCGTTGACTTCTTTAGAGGGCGACATAACTCTAGGTAGAAATCCATGGGGCAGTTGGCAAAAACTGCATCGTTGCGATAAAGCCAGTTGATCCTACCGGATCGAAAGACAACGACAGGATAAAGTTTGCGCATATTTGCGCTCAGAGATTTTTCAAAGCGCGCGGAGATTTAGACGAATGAGCCTGGTGAATATTGACATTGATCTTCTCCGCACATTGATCGTCGTCGCAGATACAGGAAATTTCACAAAGGCAGGAGAGCGGTTGCTGCGCACGCAATCGGCGATCAGCCTGCAAATCAAGCGGCTCGAAGAGTTCGTCGGCGAACGCCTCGTTAACCGCGAAAACGACATGCAACTTACGGCAGCAGGTGAAATGGTACGCTCTTATGCCATTGATATCCTGAACTTAAATGACCAACTGGTCAGCTCGCTTGAAACTGCGTCGAACAACCGCGTTATCAAGATTGGAACACCCGACGACTATGCGCAACTGTTTCTGCCCAGCGTGATCCGTGAGTACTCGAAGATCAACGGCAATGTGGAATTCCAGGTCATCTCGGATCTGTCCATAAACCTGGCACGTATGGTGCAAGATGGCGAAATTGACCTTGCGCTGATCACGCGCACTGGCGACATGCACGGCATCAATCTCACAGCCGAACCGTTGTGCTGGGTTGCGAAATACGGCTACGAACCGGACAACGATCCAATCCCGCTCGCTTTGTTCCCCGAAGGATGTGAAGTCAGACGGCTTGCCACATCCAGCCTGAACAAATCCGGCCTGAAGTGGAATATCGTTTGTTCGTCCAACCAATTGGCCCCTATTTTCGCAATGATTTCAACAGGAAGCGCAATTGGCGTTCTACCTTCACGCGCCGTACCGAAGGATTTCATCAGGATTGGAAACGAATTCGGCCTGCCCCATTTGCCGAATGCGGACCTTCTGTTGAAACTAGCCCCTCAAGCTGACGCCCTGACACAAAACGTTGGCAAGGCAATCGCACACAGCTTCGGGCCGCATTAACATTCACCTCAAAATCTGTATCGGTCCGGTTACAGGCGACTCTATTTGATTCGCTTTTCGCAAATGTTGTGGAATTATATTAAGCTTACACGGCCAACCATTTCGTGAACTCAACGGGTGAATTTCAACTACTCATTTCACAAAGACAGAAAAAACAACTCCACTGGACCTGCAAAAAGCCCATGGAGGAAGTTCAATGTCAGTTTGCAGAAACGCGCACCAAGAAGAGTTGTTCAACACCTATGCAACACTAGGACGATCCGTCGCGAAGGCGGCGACCCAAAACGACGCCGACGCCACACTGGATCACGACAGCTGGCAAACAATAAGTGACGAAGGCATCTGGCGGATCGCGGTGCCGACGGAACTTGGTGGCCTTGGTGGATCATGGAAAGACGTCATCGCCGCGCTCGAAGGTCTGTCAACAACAGCAGAAGACCTTGGCTTCCTGGTCACGACGCTTGGACATCTGGGCTCGATCAAGGTTCTCCTCGACGAAGGAACACCCCGGCAAAAGGCACGCTGGCTGCCCAGATTGCTGGAAGGAGTCATCGGTGTCACCGCGATGACCGAGGAAACTGGCGGTTCGGACCTGTCACGCATGCAACTGGCGGCACGTCAGAACGGCAACGGCTTCATCATGAGCGGCAAAAAGGTCCACATTACCAACGCACCCGTTGCCCAACTTGGCATGATTGCCGGTCGTATTCCGGCACTGGGCAAGAAAAAGGACATCACCTTGTTCTTTGTTGACCTCGAAGGCCCCAGCGTCCGCATTGGCGAAATCGAGGACAACCTGGGTATCCGGACAAGTCCCACCGCGTCCATCGAATTTGACGACGTTCCCCTGACACTCGAAAACATCATCGGCCAGCCGGGTGATGGTTTGCGTGTCCTCTACGATATCATCGCGTTTGAACGCGCGCTCTATGGTGCAATGGCCGCTGGCTTGATCGAAAACCATATCATGCGGACATACACGCGCGTGACCGAGCGGCACGCTTTCGGCAAACCGCTATCGGTCAATCAATATGTGCAGGGTCGTCTGACTGACATGAAAATGGGTGCTATCGTGTGCCGCACCCTGACCTATGCCGCCTTCGAAGAGTTGGACAAAGGGATTCCGACCGCCTCCATCCTGTGTTCCGCCACCAAGTATTTCGCGGGCGAAAACCTGTTGATGTCTGCGGAAAACATGGTGCAGCTATTTGGGCACGTGGGATACGGCAACAATGAAATTAGCAGGATGTTGCGCGATGCCTTGGGTATGCGGATTGCCGGTGGCACCAGCGACATCCAGCGGATCAACATCTTCAATCAGATGACGCGACTGCAGGCGACAATGCCAGTCGAATACGATGACATACCTGACCCACTTGTCATGCAGGAAGACATGAAAATCCCTGCCTGAATCCACCCAAGGATGCATTGAGAGGGAGGGCATGGTCCTCTCTCTCACATCCTTTGGCGGCATAGCCTTTCGCTGATTGCAAGTTCAGCCTTGCACGACAAAAGCTGCTTTGTTGACAGGCGCCGCCGCTTGCGTTTGTTTGGGCAAATTCACCGTTTTACATCACCTGAAATGCCATGCAGCCTGACAATCGGACCGCGTCGGCGCAGGCACGGAACGAAGCGCCGCCTGCCTTCGCGGCCAGTTTGCCGGAGTTTTGGTTAATTTCAACAAAACCAAACGCACGCAGAGCCAAGCCCCTGATGTTATTGGCAATTCAGAAAACCATTGGGATGCCGTTACTGCGCCAAACATGGTGTCCCCGCGGGGACACATCAGTCAAACAGGCTCCGCAATCCCTTTTTCACTTCGTCTTCCAGCTTCTGTTTGGCCGCATCTTCAAGGTCCTGGCCCTCATCGGTAACGCCCAGCTCCTTGGTGACTTTTTCGCGCAACTTTTCCTTCGCCCGGGCTTCGATCCTGGCTTTCTCTGCCTCGAGTTTTTCATCCAGTTTCAGGTCAATGGCCGAGTCCAGATCAGGCAGAATGCTGGGGTCCGCCCAAGGCCCCCGAATGCGCACGGGGATCGCTAGGTCGGGACCATCATCGCCCTTCAGTGCCGTCGGTGTGAACAGGTAGTCGATGTCCTGCTGGCCCAGTCCAACCCGGCCTGCACCGCGCGCCTCGAAGCTGCGCAGCACGACAAGCAAGTCATCGTTCAGAAGGTTGCCACCCTCCATCCGAAAGCTGGCGCTCATGTCTTCGAACACCGTTGTCCGGCCATTGCCGCGGCCAAATTTCAAAAGACCATCAAGGTCCAGCCCTTCGATTGTGCCACCCGCCACATTGAATGACCCATTGCCCGAAAGGGACTTCATGATCGCGTCCACATTGGACCCGACACCAAGGAATTTCACCTGCGCATTGGCCTTGCCGGTTAACATCTCAAGGTCCGCCGCGTCTCGCAGGAAGGGTTGCAGGCCAAGGCCCCGCGCCGTCAGGTTCCCGCCCACGCTCAGACCCGAACGGTTGTTGACCACGAACTCGCCCACCAAGGTGCCGTTGTAGGCGGCGACCTCGCGCAGTTCGAACACCATACGACTGTTGTCATTGCGCAAAAGGGTGCGGGTTGGCCCCAGCTTGAATTGTCCAAGATCGATGGACGACGCGGACAGCGCAATCTCACCATTGAAACCCGCCAGCCCACTGGCATCGATTGAATCCGTCGGCCAACCGGTCCCTACATCGGAAGCGGAGGACGACGAGCCGCCACTGTCACCACCACTCTCCCCGCCGGTTGCGCTGCTCAGGTCCAGCGCCCCGGCATTCAGCTGGGCGTTAATCGTTGGCGTCCCGTTCAGACTGATATCAGCAGCACCAGTCAACACATTGCCAATGAGGTCCGCGCGAAGATCGCGTAGTGAAAGGCGCCGATCGGCAGTGAGGGTGAGCTGAGTCGACATCTCGACCGACTCCCCCAGTTTTGCCGGCAGACCGGGGCGCGGCAACGCCAAGGCTGCCATAAACGCATCGGTGTCCGGCAGGTTCAGCCCAAGCGTGCCCGCAACCTCCCCGGCGGTGCTGGCGCGTCCATCCAGGGTCAAAAGCCCTCCACCTGCTTCGATGGATGCTTTGACCGGCTGCACTTGCCCCGCGATGAAGCCCGCGAACCCGTCAATGGTGGCATCGACCTCAACCGGTGTCCCCGAGGGGCGCAGGGTTGCGTCGATGGTGGCCGCGCCCAGTCGCTTGGGCCAGTCAAGAAACAGGTCTACGCCTGAATATGAAAGCGTTTCCGACCCTTCTGCCGCATAGACCAGTGTGGCGTCCGTGATCTGCAGCTTCTGGATCGACAAGGGCTGGGCGTCGCGCGTGGGCGCCGTCTCTGTTTCAATCTGTGCTTCACCGCTGGCATCCGTAAACACCCAGCTCGCTCGCCCGTCGGCACGGCTTTCGAGCCGGATGGTGGGGCGCGTTGCCTCGATATTGGTGATGCGGATCTCGCGGTCGCGAATATAGGCCATCAGGTCCACGCCAATCGCAGCATTCTCGGCCGTGAGCATGGGGCCCTGCTGGGACCATTCTGCGTTGCCAACCTCAAGCCCATCCGCCCGCACACCCAGCACCGGCCAAAGGGTCATGGACACCCCGGTGATGGTCACGTCACGTCCGGTCGCCTTGCGAATCTGGTCAGCGGCTATGATCCCGATGCGATCTGCAGGCAGAAAGAAGAGCGACACCCCGGCCACAAGTACAAGAACCAGGACAAACCCGATCAGGCGTAAAATCCATTTCATGACGACTGCTCCGTTCTGACGACGTGTTGAGACCAGCGTAACGCAGCGAACGCATAGCACCCAACCCTTTTCCCGAGCCACCACATCACATATGAGGCAAGCCATGAGCACGAACCCGCCTGACCTGCGCCCCGACCTTGCCCCCAAAGCCACGCTGGATGGCACACGCCGCCCCGGCCAGCCCACGATTGGGATGGTCAGCCTCGGCTGCCCCAAGGCATTGGTCGACAGTGAACGCATCCTGACCCGTTTGCGGGCCGAGGGGTACGGCGTCTCTCCCGACTATGCCGGTGCGGATGCGGTGATCGTAAACACCTGCGGCTTTTTGGACAGTGCCAAGGCCGAAAGCCTTGAGGCCATTGGCGAGGCGCTGGACGAGAACGGACGCGTGATCGTCACAGGATGCCTGGGCGCGGAACCTGAATACATCACCGGCGCGCATCCCAAGGTGCTGGCCGTGACCGGCCCGCATCAATACGAACAAGTGCTGGACGCCGTGCATGCTGCCGTCCCGCCGGACCCGGACCCCTTTGTCGACCTGCTGCCCGCGCGCAGCGTCAGCCTGACCCCGCGCCATTTCAGTTACCTCAAGATTTCGGAGGGCTGTAACCACAAGTGCAAGTTCTGCATCATCCCCGACATGCGTGGACGCCTTGCCTCGCGCCCAGCCCATGCCGTTGTGCGGGAGGCGGAAAAGCTGGTCGAGGCCGGGGTGAAGGAACTGCTGGTCATCTCTCAGGACACGTCGGCCTATGGTGTGGACATCAAACATGCAGAAGACCGTGGGCACCGCGCCCATATCACCGACCTCGCCCGTGATCTTGGGTCGCTGGGGGGGTGGTTGCGGTTGCACTACGTCTATCCCTACCCCCACGTGCGCGAGCTGATCCCGCTGATGGCGGAGGGGCTGATCCTGCCCTATCTCGACATTCCGTTCCAGCATGCCCACACGGACACGCTGCGCCGCATGGCGCGGCCTGCTGCTGCGGAACGCACGCTGGACCGGATCGCTGAATGGCGGTCGATCTGTCCAGACATCACGCTGAGGTCCACATTCATCGTGGGTTATCCCGGTGAAACGGAAGAGGAATTCCAGACGCTGCTGGACTGGATGGACGAGGCGCAACTGGATCGCGTGGGCTGTTTTCAATACGAAAACGTGGAAGGTGCGCGGTCAAACGCCCTGCCCGATCACGTGGCCCCTGAGGTCAAGCAGCAGCGGTGGGAGCGGTTCATGGAGAAGGCCGCCGCCATCTCAGAAGCCAAGCTGGCAGCAAAGGTGGGCCTGCACGTCGACGTGATCGTGGACGAAGTGGACGACGAAGCCGCAACCTGCCGGACCAAAGCAGATGCGCCCGAGATCGACGGCAACCTGTTCATTGACGAGGGGTTCGAGGACTTGACACCGGGCGATATCGTCACCGTCGAGGTGGACGAAGCTGGTGACTACGACCTTTGGGGCAAGCTGGTCTAGGGCGGATCAAGATCCGCCTTACACTTTATGCGTAAGGCGGAGGTGTCCTCCGCCCGTCTCAGCCCGCGCTGGCGCATCGGGATGCGCCTTACCAGACTTGTAAAATTTGATGTATGTTCTATATTTGTTCTCCACCTAGCGAAAGCAAGGAGAACAGATATGTCGATCCATCCCACCCTTCCCGGCCTGTTCGAACCGGTGCAGACGGCCCTGCCCCTTGATGCGCAGCCTGCCACGGAAAGGCAGATTGCCTATGCCCGCACCTTGGCTGCAAAGACAGGCCGACCTTTGCCTGCAGCGCTCTTCCGTGATCAGGCCGGATTGTCGTCGTGGATCGATCAGGCCAAGCCCAAAGCCCCCGGAGGTCGGTTTTCAGCTTATCCCAGTGCCAAACAGGTGCAGTTTGCCGAACGCATCGCTCGCCTAAAACGCCGCCAGATCCCGGCAGAGTGTTTCAAGGACAAGGTGATGATGTCGCGCTGGATCGACGGGAACAAACCGCGGTGAGTGCGGCGCTTTGTCTGTAGAGCCGCCCGCGTGCGGCTCTATAATTCAGTCATGACCGACGATACCAGAGTGCTTTACAACGCGGACTGCCCTGTCTGCAGCTTTGAGATTGACCACTATGCCAAGTATAGTGGGGACCGCGCCCTGCCGATCCGCTTTGAAGATTTGAATTGCATCGACATGTCGGATTGGGGGCTGAGCCGAGACGAGGCGGCGCGCCGCTTGTACGTTTTGCGGAATGGCGAACTGACATCAGGCGTCCCAGCTTTTATCGTGCTGTGGCAGGATATGCCGCGCTATCGATGGCTTGCACGGATCGTGTCCCTGCCCGGCATCCATTGGTTGGCCTCCAAGGCGTATGACCATGTGTTGGCACCGCTGATCTACCGATGGCATCTGCGCCGCCTGGCGGCAGCAACGTCAACTGAATCGTGAGGGTTTGTGCCTAGACTGTGAACATCTCTCAGGTCAGGTTGCCCAAATGCCGTACCCGTATTCTGTTCGTGAAACCCTTGCTGATGCGTCTGTTCACATCCTTGGCCTGACGGCCGGGATCACGGCAAGTGCCATGCTGTTGGTCCATGTTGTGCAAACCCAAGGGGCGGCACAGATTGCGGCGACCAGCATCTATACCGGCCTTGCGGTCTTTGCCCTTGTGGCGTCCGCCGCCTACCACCTGTTGCCTTGGGAGCGGTCGCGCCCGGTGTTTCACCGGATTGATCACGCCGCCATCTACCTCAAGATCGCAGGCACCTACACGCCGCTGGTTTTTCTTATCGGCTCTGCATTTTCCTATGTAGTATTGGGTGCTGTCTGGCTGGTGGCTCTGATCGGAGCCATTGCCAAGCTGAGCTTTTGGGCCACGGATGCGCGCGGATCGCTGGCCCTGTACCTGGCGATGGGCTGGGCAAGCGTGCTGTTGATTTGGCCGATGTGGCAAAACCTGCCCGGTGCCTCGACCGCGCTGATCGTGGCAGGCGGGGGGCTGTATTCGCTGGGTACCGTGTTTTATGCGCAAAAGTCGCTGCGCTTTCAGAACGCCATCTGGCACAGCTTTGTGCTGGCCGCCTCTGCCTGCTTTTTCGGAGCTGTGGCCTTAGGCGTGTCAGTCTGAACGACGCGCCAAATCGGCAAAGGCTTCGGCGTTGCGGCAGAAGTCTGGCGTCTCAGACACTTGCCCCGGCTGCGTCTTAAGCCATTGCGCACACACATCAGGCTTGGTGCACCCCACACAACGCAATACGAGGTCCGAGATGTCGGAGGGTGTGAGATGCGCGCGCAGGGCGGCTTCTTGCAGGTCGACACCGCGGGCAGCGGCCATGCGGTCGACAAGATCGGCGTGGGTCTTCAATCGGGCGTCAGTCATCGGGCGTCCCTTTCGACGAGATCCTTGGATACGTACAGCTTGATGGACGCCGTGCGGAAAGTCCTTGATCCAGATCAAAGCTGGTCGAGATAGGCGCGCACGCAGCTTTGCACGTGGCGAAATCGGTCGCCGCCCAGGTGTTTGCCGCCATACCAGCGGGTGACCACAACCAGGTGGTCGGTCAGCCCCTTGCGTTCCAGCATACGCAGGATCACCATGCCTGCGCCCGCATCTCCGTCATCGCCCTTGATCGGGCCACCGTCAGACAGGGCGGCACCCCACGTATTGTGCGTGGCCTTCGCATAGGCGCGGTCGCGTCTGAGGACTTTGAGTGCCGCGTCAATGTCGGCCCGCGACGTGACCGCACAGCCCGACACCGCGTATTTGGACCCACGATCCGTCAAGATGTGCCCGAGCTGCTTCAAGGTCGGGTTTCCCAGACCCGACAGACGGGTCCGCATGTGCTAGCCAAGCTGCATTGATTGATTGAAGACATTTTGAACCGGGGTTTTCCCATGACGTATTCTTTGCTTGAGACCATGCACATTTACGAGGTCATCGGCATATTGGGGTTTGCCCTTTATGTGATCAACTACGGGCTGTTGACCACCCGTTGCCTGAGTGGCGATTGCCTGACCTACTTCGCCATCAACCTGATTGCTGCAAGCTGTGTCTTGCTCGGGCTTATGGCCAGCTTCAACCTCGCGTCTGCCCTGATCCAGATATTCTGGGTCGCCATGTCGATCATCGGCATCCTGATCCGCTTGCGCAGACGGCGATACCGGACAATCGCCTAGAGGGCGGCAGCCGTCCTGCGCACAGTTTCGATACGTTGAGCGTTGGGTGGGTGTGTTCCAAGGAAGCGGTCGCCGGGATCAGGAATACGGTTAAAGAATTCGGCTCCTTTGACGGGATCATACCCGCCGGCGGCGGTGATGACCGTGCCCAGCGCGTCGGCCTCAAGTTCGAAATCCTTGGAATAGGTGCGGGCACCCACTTGCGCGCCAATCCGCTGAGCCGACTCAATTGCACCGGCGTCGCCGCCGGTCAGAGTTGTGGCCAAACCGCCGAAGATCACCGCCCCCGCAGCAGCATTCTGCTGCTGACGCGCGATGTGCCCGCTTACGTGGTGGGCCGCTTCGTGCCCCAGCACAAAGGCCAGTTCATCTGCATTCCGCGCATCATCAATCAACCGCTCAGTGAACACGAGAAGCGGGCGCCCGTTGTCATCCAGCGTCTGGAAGGCATTGGAAGGTGCGTTCGGACGATCATCCACGATGATCTTGAAATCGCAGTTCACATCTCGTGTCCGGGCCCGGCACTCGCGTTCCGCCACCGGCTCCATGCGTCGAACGACCTCGGCAAAGGTGCGCAGGGATTGCTGCCGCGACCCCAACTCGTCCGGCACCTCCCGTACGGCGGGCGCAGGACCGCCCGTGGGCGCGGACGTGACAACCACGTCATCGCATGCGGCCACAAAGGCCAATGTGGTCAGGGCGGCCAAGAGACGCGTTATCAAGGCGAAGTCCTTTCATAAGAAACGGGGAGGATACTATCACGCACGTTGGCAGCTTCCAGCCCTGTTCACGCAGCCGTGTGCCTCTTTGCAAGTCAGCGCCCATGCCATAGGCTTTGCACATGTTTACGATCGAGCACGAATTTGACGCCACAGTCGTCACATTGGTGGATGACGGGGCCGCCCCTCTCCAGGAAGATGTTGTGATCAACTCGTTCGCCGAGGTGATCACTGTGGAACAATACGACCCGCGCACCGACAGCGTGGTCAAGATCACCCTATCCCCGGAACAGGCGCGCGATCTGGCCGCTGCACTGGACCTGCCGGAAGGTGTGTACCAGTTGCGCAAGGAACCAAAGTGAAAAGGTCTGGACCCTTGACCTGTCTCTGCTAGCCTGCGCGGCAATACGGGAGGACAGACATGGCAACCGGCACCAAGATCCGCACGTTTTATGAAGGTGCGTGGCACGATGAAGATGTGGCGATCATGCGCGCTGCAGATCACGGCAGTTGGGTGGGCAGTACAGTGTTTGACGGCGCACGCTGGTTCGATGGGCGCGCGCCGGATCTGGACCTGCACTGCGCCCGCGTGAACCGATCCGCCGAAGCCTTGATGCTGACCCCAACCATGGAAAGCGCGGATATCGTAGAGGCGATCCAAGAAGGGTTGAAAGCCTATGATCCGTCTGATGCGGTTTACATTCGGCCCATGTATTGGGGTTTGGACGGTGACGCGTCAGGTATTGTTCCCAAGCCGGACATGACAGGATTTGCCATCTGCCTCGAGGCGATCCCAATGGCCGACCCATCCATGTCCATCACGTTGGGCCGCACCCGGTTTCGCCGCCCGGTGATCGAAGACAACGTGGTCAATGCCAAAGCGGGATGCCTCTATCCCAACAACGCTCGCATGCTGGCCGAGGTGCGTAAGCGCGGGTTCCAGAATGCGTTGGTCGCTGATGCGATGGGCAATGTGGCGGAAAGCGCCACTGCCAACGTCTTCATGGTCAAGGACGGCGCGGTCATTACGCCCATCCCCAACGGCACCTTTCTGTCCGGCATCACCCGTGCACGCCACATGTCCAACATGCGTGCGGACGGGATGGAGGTCATCGAAAAGGTCCTGACCTTCGAAGATTTCGAGGACGCAGACGAGGTGTTTCTGTCCGGCAACATGATGAAGGTGACGCCCGTTTCGGGCTTCGAGGATACATCCTACCAGGTCGGTCCTGTCACCCGCCGTGTGCGCGAGATGTATTGGGATTGGGCGGCAAGCCATGGTTAAGCCGCTTGAGTTCTGGTTCGAATTTGCCAGCACCTACAGCTATCTGAGTGCTGCCCGTATCGAAGATGCCTGTGCGGAGGCAGGGGTGCCGCTGGTCTGGCGGTCGTTTCTGCTGGGCCCCGTCTTTGGCGCGCAGGGCATGACGGATTCGCCGTTCAACATGTTTCCGGTAAAGGGCGCGTACATGTGGACGGACATTGCGCGGTGCTGTTCCGATCTGGGGCTGCCTTTTGCCAAGCCATCCTCATTTCCGCGGGGCAGCCTGCTGGCCGCGCGCATTGCAGCGGCACATGCGGATGAGCCGTGGGTTGGCGCCTTTGTCCGCGCGGTGTACCATGCCAATTTTGCCGAGGATCGCGCTATTGCCGATGATGCCGTGATTGCCGCCATTCTGGACGAGATTGGCCAGGACGCAGCCGAGGTCATAGCCACGGCCACGGCGCCGGACGGCAAGGCCATGCTGCGTCATGCAACCGAAGAAGCGGTGGAACGTGGGCTGTTTGGTGCACCGAGTTTTGTCGTGGATGGCGCCTTGTTCTGGGGCAATGACCGCTTGGAACAGGCGCTTGCCCACGCCCGCGCCGCGTGATCAAAGGCGGGATTGCGCACAGGCAGGGCTTGGGCCATTGTGCCGAAACGTGAGCGGAGGACAGGATGCGCAAATTTCTGGTGGTGCTGGATGACAGCCGTGAATGCCTGAACGCGATGCGCTTTGCCGCGATGAGGGCCAGCCACACGGGCGGTGGCGTTGCAATCCTGTCGGTGATCCCGCCGGATGAGTTCAATCACTGGATCGGCGTTGGAAATGTCATGCGTGAAGAGGCCCGCGAACGTATCCATGCCCATTTCGAGGTTTTCGCCAAGTGGATGCGTGACAAGCAAGGGATCGACCCGGAGCTGATCATTCGCGAAGGCCAGGCTGTCGACGAGATTATGGCGCAGGTCCATGATGACCCGGAGATTGGTGTGTTGGTGTTGGGGGCCGGTACGGACAAGAAGGGCCCTGGCCCCATTGTCACGCAACTGAGCCGCAATGCGGGCAATCTGCCCATTCCGATGACCATCGTTCCCGGCGATCTAAGCAAAGAGAAGCTGGAAGCCATCACCTGATCTCCATTTGTATAGGATCGGCTCAGTTTAGAACGGTTCCAAACCTTGACAGTTTGCTGCCGCGCCCGCATATCCTAGTGTAACGCTCAGGAGCTGACCCATGTTCATCCAAACTGAATCCACACCAAACCCCGCAACGCTGAAATTCCTGCCCGGCCAGTCCGTATTGGATATGGGCACGGCGGATTTCCCAACGGCAGACGCGGCAGATAAGTCGCCGCTGGCCAAGCGAGTCTTTGCCGTTGAAGGCGTGACGGGTGTGTTCTTTGGAACAGACTTTGTCACTGTAACCAAGGCCGATGCAGTTGATTGGGATCACATCAAGCCCGCTTTGCTTGGCGCCATTATGGAGCACTTCCAGTCCGGTCAGCCCGTCATGGATGAGGGCCATGCCCCGGCGTCCGGTCACGCGGAACATGATGGTGAGGATGCAGCCGTTGTGGGCCAGATCAAGGAACTACTGGACAGCCGGGTGCGCCCCGCCGTTGCACAGGACGGTGGTGACATCACATTCCACGGGTTCGATCGTGGCGTTGTTTACCTGCACATGCAGGGTGCCTGTGCGGGTTGCCCGTCTTCGACCCTCACGCTTAAAATGGGGATCGAGAACTTGCTGCGCCACTACATTCCCGAGGTGACAGAGGTACGCCCTGTTGCCGTCTGACACTGCCGGGCCGATCACGGCCCGATGTTATTGTGGTGCGTCCCGACTGACGCTGGATAAGCCACCTTTCACGGTGGCTTATTGCCATTGCAGCGATTGCCGTCGCTGGACAGGGGCGCCGGTTGCGGCCTTTGCCGCCTTTGACCGGGCGGATGTCATCGCGCAATTGCCAGATGCATTTCGGGGGGCCACCGGTGTCGAACGCTGGACATGCCCCACCTGCCACGCACCGCTGGCGGCTGCCTTCGACTACTTGCCGGATCAGGTCTATTTGCCTGTCGGGATCATAGATCAGGCGGATCAGCTTGCCCCTGCGATGCACAGCCATGCTGGCAATGCCTTGCCGTGGCTCCATATCGACGACGACTTGCCGCGTTCTGATGCGTCGGCGCGTGATGCCTTGAACACAGTGGCCGAATGACAAAACCGCTCATCCTCGGATTTGACACCTCTGCGGCCCATTGCGCAGCGGCATTGGTGCGCGGCGATGCAGTTTTGATCGCCATTGGTGAAGAGATGGCGCGCGGTCAGGCCGAGCGGTTGATGGACCTGCTTAAGGAGGTCCTGGAAAGCCAGGGCGTAAGTTGGGCCGATCTGGATGCGCTGGCCGTGGGAACTGGGCCGGGCAACTTCACCGGCATTCGGATCGGTGTGTCGGCGGCGCGCGGTCTGGCCCTTGGGCTGGGATGCCCTGCCTACGGGGTCACAGGTTTCGAGGCCCGAATGCGGATTGCGCCCGCGGGTACAATTGTCGCCATCCCCGCGCCCCGCGACATGGCATACGTCATGGAAGGCGACAAAGCGCAGTTGCGCCCCGTCGCGGACATCTCGAACACGGCCCCGCATCCCACGCCCGCAGACTTGGCAACCGCCATTGCACAACACGCCGCCTCTGTCTGGCCGACACAGGCACCATCCCCTGCCCCGTTCTATGTCCGTCCGCCGGATGCGGCACCTGCGCGGGATGCGCCGCCACCCATCCTGCCATGACACCGGACGCGCTTGCCGATTTGCACAAGGCGGCCTTCACGCAGGAACGCCCTTGGTCAGCGCAGGAGTTTTCCGATCTTCTGGCGAATCCCCACACATACCTAAGCGCATCCGAATGCGGGTTTGCCCTGTGGCGCGGGATTGCCGAAGAGGCGGAACTGCTGACCATCGCCGTTGACCCCGCGCATCAGGGTCAGGGCATTGGCACGAATTTAATGACCAACTGGATGTCGGAGGCGGCCAGGACATGCACCAGCGCCTTCCTTGAGGTTGCGTCGGACAACGCAAGCGCAATTGCGCTCTACATCCGCCAAGGCTTTGGAATCATTGCAACTCGTACAGGTTACTACCAACGCCCGGACGGCCGCGCAGACGCGCTGATCATGCGCGCGGGCCTCTCCTTCCCTGTTTCAAAAAAATCCTCGGGGGGGCTTCGCCCCTAGGGCGGAGCGGGGGCAGACAGCCCCCCTGCCTACCCAATCAGCTTTGCGCAAGGTTAGGCCCCTTCTCACCCGCCCCACGAGTTAAAAAGCGGTTGACGCCCCCCCGCCCCTGCGGCCTAATCCCGTATGATCTTTTGATCCCGGGCGTTCGGTGGTCCGCTGCCACCGCCCCAACCACTAAAAACTGGGAGACCTGATACATGACCATGATGCAGAAAATCCTTGGCGCGACCGCGGCCCTGGCCCTGTCCGCAGGTGCTGCGCTGGCTGAACCCGCGCTGATCTTCGATCTGGGCGGCAAGTTCGACAAATCCTTTAACGAAGCAGCTTTCAACGGCGCGAAACGCTGGGCCGATGAGACCGGTAACACGTTCCGCGAGATCGAATTGCAATCCGAAGCGCAGCGCGAGCAGGCCCTGCGCCGCTTTGCTGAATCCGGCGCGAACCCGATCGTCATGGCTGGCTTCGCCTTCGCCGATGCTCTGGGTCAGGTCGCCGCTGACTACCCGGACACCAAGTTCACCATCATCGACATGGTTGTAGATGCCCCCAACGTACGCTCGGTTGTCTTTAACGAGCACGAGGGCAGCTACCTGGTCGGCATGATGGCCGCGCAAGCCAGCGAATCCGGCACTGTCGGCTTCATCGGTGGAATGGACATCCCGCTGATCCGCAAATTCGCCTGCGGCTATGCACAAGGCGTCAAAGCTGTGAATGCCGATGCGACGGTCATCGCCAACATGACAGGCACCACACCTGCCGCATGGAACGACCCTGTTAAAGGATCTGAGCTGACCAAAGCACAGATCAGCCAAGGTGCTGACGTTGTGTATGCAGCAGCAGGCGGCACCGGCGTGGGTGTTCTTCAGACCGCTGCCGACGAAGATATCCTGTCGATCGGCGTGGACAGCAACCAGAACTACCTGCACTCGGGCAAGGTTCTGACGTCGATGATGAAGCGCGTGGACAACGCCGTGTTCCAGGCCTTCACCGATGGCGTGGAGATGGAAACGGGCTTTAACGTCATGGGCTTGGCCAATGGCGGTGTCGGTTATGCGCTGGACGAGCACAATGCAGCCCTCGTGTCAGATGAGATGAAGGCAGCGGTTGATGCAGCATCCGCCGAGATCGCTGGCGGCACCCTAACAGTGCACGACTACATGTCGGACGACAGCTGCCCTGTGTTGAACTTCTAAGCACACGATATGCAATGGTTTGGGCCGCCCGGTTACATCACCGCGCGGCCCAGATTTTTCGTACGAAAAATCTTGGCCCCGGACCAAGGGAAGACCCATGACAGCCCCCGCCATTGAACTCAAAGGCATTTCCAAAGCCTTCGGCCCTGTTCAGGCCAACAAAGATATTTCCATCCGCGTGATGTCCGGCACGATCCACGGGATTATTGGGGAGAATGGCGCAGGCAAGTCGACGCTGATGTCCATCCTGTACGGTTTCTACAAGGCAGACGCGGGCGAGATTTTCATCGGGGGGAACAAGACCGAAATCCCTGACAGCCAGGCGGCCATCGCCGCTGGCATCGGTATGGTGTTCCAGCACTTCAAGCTGGTCGAGAACTTCACTGTGTTGGAAAACATCATTCTAGGCGCCGAAGATGGTGGATTGCTGAAACCATCGCTGTCGAAGGCCCGCAAAACCCTGCTGGACCTGGAGAAAGAATACGATCTCAAGGTCGATCCCGATGCCATCATTGAAGAGATTGGCGTAGGCATGCAGCAGCGCGTCGAGATCCTGAAAGCCCTGTACCGGCAGGCCAACATCCTGATTCTGGATGAGCCCACGGGCGTGTTGACGCCTGCCGAGGCGGATCAGCTGTTCCGTATTCTGGGGCGTTTGAAGGAAGAGGGCAAAACGATCATCCTGATCACGCACAAGCTGCGCGAGATCATGGACATCACAGACACCGTCAGCGTGATGCGCCGGGGCGAAATGACGGCCACCGTCAAAACCGCCGAAACCAGCCCCGAAGAGCTGGCCGAGTTGATGGTCGGTCGCAAGGTGTTGTTGCGCGTCGACAAGGCACCAGCGACACCCGGCGACGTTGTGTTGGACGTTCAAAATCTGAAAGTTGTGGACGAACAGGGCGTCGAGCGTCTGCGTGGCATCGACCTGCAAGTGCGCGCTGGTGAGATTGTCGGCATCGCAGGCGTTGCAGGCAACGGGCAATCAGAGCTGCTTGAAGTTCTGGGTGGTTACGAGGACGCGACCGGGACCGTGACTTTGAACGGCCAGCCCATTGATCTGACCGGCAAGTATTCGGATGGGCGGTCGCGCCGCGACCGGGGCATCGCCCACGTGCCCGAGGACCGTCAGCGCGAAGGGCTGATTATGGACTTCCCTGCTTGGGAAAACACCGCATTCGGCTATCACAGGGATGCGGCCTATACCTCGGGCCTGCTCAGCAACAACGCGGCCATCAAGGCCGATACAGCCGAAAAGATGGAACGCTTTGACGTGCGTCCGCCGCATCCGCATCTGGCGGCCAAGAACTTTTCTGGCGGTAACCAGCAAAAGATCGTGCTGGCGCGCGAGATTGAGCGGAACCCGGACCTGTTGCTGATCGGGCAGCCCACGCGTGGCGTGGATATCGGGGCCATAGAATTCATTCACCAACAGATCGTGGCCCTGCGTGATCAGGGCAAAGCAATTCTACTGGTGTCGGTCGAACTGGAAGAAATCCTTGGTCTTGCCGACCGGGTCGCCGTCATGTTTGACGGACAGATCATGGGTGAACGGCAGACGACCGAGACAGACGAAAAAGAACTGGGCTTGCTGATGGCGGGCATAACCGACACCGACAAGCCCCACACGATGGCCGAGATTGAAGCCAACCTTGCCCATGCGCACGGCAATGCGTCGAAGGAGGTCTGAACCATGGATGTGATGCCAAAATGGGCCGAGGTGATCCTTGTTCCGCTGATCTCCCTGATCCTTGCCGCCATCCTGTCGGCGCTGGTGATCCTTGCCATTGGAGAAAACCCGGTCGAGGCGGTGAACCTGATGGTCACCGGCGCGATTGGGTCGACCTATGGGTGGGGCTACACGCTCTACTACGCGACCAATTTCATGTTTACAGGGCTGGCAGTGTCCGTGGCATTCCACGCCGGGCTGTTCAACATCGGGGGCGAAGGTCAGGCCATGTTGGGCGGGCTGGGTGTGGCCCTAGTGTTGCTGTTCATTCCCTGGCCGCATTGGACAATTGCCTTGTTGGCCGCAACGGCAGGTGCCGCAGTTTTTGGCGCACTTTGGGCCGCGATCCCGGCCTATCTACAAGCCAAGCGGGGCAGCCATATCGTGATCACCACGATCATGTTCAACTTCATCGCGGCTGCCGTACTGAACTACATGCTGGTCAACCAGTTGCGTCCTGCAGGCAGCATGGACCCCGCGACCGAGCGGTTCCGGGAGGCAGTACATTTGCCCAACCTGCACGAGATGCTGGCCCCCATCGGCATCAACTTCTCCAAGGCTGCCCCTGCAAACGTGTCGCTGGTCATTGCCATCATCGCCTGTGTTCTGGTGTGGCTGTTGATCTGGCGCACACCACTGGGTCTGGAAATCCGCTCCTATGGCAAGTCGGGCCGCGCCGCCAAATACGCAGGCATCGGGGCCGTGCGTATCACCATGATCGCCATGCTGATCTCGGGCGCGCTGGCGGGCATGATGGCCATCAACAACGTGATGGGTGAGGCCGAGCGGCTGGTCCTGAACGCTGTTGAGGGCGCAGGCTTTATCGGCATCGCGGTCGCCCTGATGGGTCGCAGCCACCCCTTTGGCGTTTTCCTGGCCGCGATCCTCTTCGGCTTTCTCTACCAAGGTGGGGCTGAACTGGCGCTTTGGACGTCGATCCCACGCGAGTTGATTGTCGTCATTCAGGCGCTTGTGATCCTATTCACGGGGGCGCTGGACAACATGGTGCGGATGCCGCTGGAAAAAGTGTTTCTGGCGGCGCGCAACGCGCGCGCATCCAAATCGGTTGAGCCGGCGGAGTAAGTACGATGGATTTTCTCGCCCTTTTTGACCTTGCAGTCCTCGACTCAACCATCCGTCTGGCCACGCCTCTGCTACTGGCCTGTCTTGCTGGCCTGTTCTCGGAGCGCGCGGGCATTTTTGACATCGGCCTTGAGGGCAAGATGTTGTTTGCCGCGTTCTTCTCTGCCGCTGTGGCAGCCCTGACCGGCTCGGTCTGGCTGGGCCTGTTGGCAGGCATCGCATCATCCATGGTGCTCTCGGGCATCCATGGCCTTGCTTCGATCACCTTTCGCGGCAACCAGTTGATCTCGGGCGTGGCCATAAACTTCCTTGCCGCGGGCATGACAGTGCTGATTGCACAGGACTGGTTTCAGCAAGGCGGGCGTACCCCGTCACTGATCGGAGGCGGGCGGTTCGAACCGATCATCCTGCCCTTTGCGGAAAGCCTGCGCGGCGTGCCATTCCTCGGCCCGATCTATGCTGAGCTGATCTCGGGCCACTCGATCCTTGTCTATGTGGCGCTTCTGGCCGTACCTGGCACATGGTGGCTGCTCTTCCGCACCCGCTTTGGCCTGCGCCTGCGTGCCGTGGGTGAGAACCCGGCGGCCGTTGATACAGCCGGTGTATCGGTTGTGGGTCTCCGCTTTGTCGCAGTTGGCATCTGTGGCGTTCTGTGTGGCATCGCGGGGGCATATCTGGCGACGGGCCTGCAAGCGGGCTTCGTCAAGGACATGACAGCCGGTCGTGGCTTTATCGCGCTGGCCGCCCTGATCTTTGCCAAGTGGCGGCCCTGGCACGCGCTTTGGGCCACATTGCTGTTCGGCTACTTGCAGGCCATCGCCCTGCGCCCGGACATCATTGAGGGCGCCCTTGGGTTCAAGGTGCAGGTCCAGCTTCTCGACGCCCTGCCCTATATCCTGACCGTGGTGATCCTGGCCGGATTTGTGGGCAAGGCGATTCCCCCGCGTGCAGGAGGGGAGCCTTACGTGAAAGAACGGTAAGGCGCATCTTGATGCGCCACCAAACCGCCCCAATCGTAAGGCGCACATGTCTGTGCGCCCCGCGATAGGTCCAGATTTCTCACAAACTTAGTCCCAGTTTGCTGCGCGGCGGCATGACATCTTGATTTCCCGTACCGTGCCGTCCTAACAGTACCCATGCAAATCTACCTGCCCATCGCCGAGGTATCGGTTAACGCGTTCCTCCTTCTTGGTTTGGGCGGACTGGTAGGTATCTTGTCAGGCATGTTTGGTGTGGGCGGTGGCTTCCTGATGACGCCACTTTTGTTCTTTATCGGCATTCCCCCGGCGGTCGCTGTCGCGACCGAAGCCAACCAGATCGTGGCCTCCTCGTTCTCTGGTGTGCTTGCCCATCTCAGGCGCAAAACGGTGGATCTGAGGATGGGCACTGTGTTGCTGATTGGCGGTCTGATAGGTGCGGCACTCGGCGTGCTGATCTTCAACTATCTCAAGTCATTGGGTCAGGTCGATCTGCTGGTCCGTCTGTGTTACGTCGTGTTCCTTGGCGTGATCGGCGCATTGATGTTTGTCGAAAGCTTGAATGCGATCCGCAAGACGGCCAAGGGCACTGCGATCCCCACCCGCAAGAAGCACGGGATGATCCACAAGCTGCCCTTCAAGATGCGGTTCCGTGTTTCCGGCCTCTACATCTCGGTCATTCCACCTTTGCTCGTTGGACTGAGTGTTGGCATCCTTGCCGCCATCATGGGTGTTGGGGGCGGGTTCATCATGGTGCCGGCCATGATCTATCTGCTGGGTATGCCAACCAAGGTGGTTGTCGGGACATCGCTGTTCCAGATCATCTTTGTCACCGCATTCACCACGATGCTGCACGCCACGACGAACTTTACCGTGGATGTTGTACTCGCCGTCCTGTTGCTCGTCGGCGGTGTGATTGGGGCCCAGATCGGCACGCGCATCGGCGTGCGGATGAAAGCGGAACAGCTGCGTATCCTGCTTGCCCTTATGGTGCTGGCCGTGTGCGGTAAGCTGGCCTTTGATCTGCTGGTCATGCCATCCGAACTGTTCTCTGTCGGCGCGGTGGAGGGGCATTGATGCTGCGCTGGCTGGCCCTCTTCGTTCTTGTTGCACTGCCTGCCTGGGCAGAAGAGGTCGTTCTGGGCTTGAGCCAGGACGAAGTTGCCATCACCACCAGCTTTGATGGGTCAGAAATTCTGATCTTTGGTGCGGTGAAGCGTGAAGCCCCGATCCCGGAAGGTGAATTGGGTGTCATCGTCACCATTGCAGGCCCACCTGAGCCTGTGACCGTGCGCCGCAAAGAGCGCCGCTTTGGCATCTGGGTCAATACGGACGCAGTCGAAATTGACGCGGCGCCAAGTTACTACGCTGTTGCTTCGAGCGCCCCGCTTGAAGACGTTCTGGGTGTCCGTGAGAATCTTGAACATCGCGTATCCGTCACCAGCAAACTGAATGCTGTGGGTGCGCCGGAGTCGGTTCTGGATGCGAGCGCCTATGTGGCGGCTCTAATCCGTATCAACACTGCAGCAGAGACGTATCAATTGCTTGAAGATCAAGTTGTTGTCGATGAAGACACCCTGTTCCGGACCCGCATCCGACTGCCAGCGGCGCTGACGGAAGGCGCCTATGAAACGCGCATCTTTCTGACACGGGATGCAGAGGTTGTGGCCAGCTACGAGACAACCATCGACGTCCACAAGGTAGGATTGGAACGTTGGTTGTTCGTCCTGAGCCGTGAAAACCCGTTCTGGTATGGAATAATGTCTCTCGCCATTGCCATTGCGGCCGGGTGGACCGCATCGGCTGCGTTTTCGCTATTGCGCAACTAAACCTCTGGCTCCTCGGGTGCGAGCGTAAGCGTAGCCGCCGGAACGCTGCGCAGATCGTCCACGCGAAGCGGGCCCGTCGGTTTTGACAACCTGTTCCGGACCACCCAGATCAACCGGTCCTGCGCGCGTGTGATGGCCACATAGGCCAGCCGCTTCCAGAGGGGCTGCCCTGCCTCTGTCCGGTTCATGCGGGCGGCCACAAAAAGGTCAGGTGCGAACACCTGCACCGTGTCCCATTGCGATCCCTGCGCCTTGTGGATTGTTACGGCGGCTCCGTGGAGAAATGTGGCGCCCATACGTGCCGCATAGGGGATAAAGGGTTCTTCTTCGTCCGGTTTTTCTATCTTCACAATTGACGCGGCCGAGACTTGTGGGTCTTCGGCCCCGATCACGTGTAGGCGGGAAAAGCCAGGTTTGCGCCCTTCCCCCAGATAGACGACCTGTGCGCCCTTGATCAGTCCGCGCGCCTCAAGGTCCAGTCGCTTCTTGCGGTGTTTCAGAGGCAGTTCCAGCCCGTCACAGATCAACGGCTCCCCTTCTATGAGGCGGTCTTCGGGGGCTTCATACACCGCGCGGAAAGCATTGATCAGCCGGATGCGGGTGGCGTTGCGCCACACGAGCACCGGGCTGCGGGCCATCAGGTCAACCTCGACCCGTTGGCCCCAGACGACACGTTCGTCGCGCGCGGCAGCCTCCTCCACCATCTTTTCAAACCGATAGAAGTCAACCTGCGGGTCGGCCAGCGCGTGCGCGAGGTCAAGGATCGGGTTGTCCGCTGCTTGCCGGTGGATACGGCCCAGATTCATAACCCGCCGTTCGGGCAGTTTGTCGAATACCATTGCGCCGGATTGGTTGACCGGGGCCAACTGCGCGGGATCGCCAAAGAGCAGAAGGGTCGGGAAAATCTCCTTCAGATCCTCGAATTGCTTGTCATCCAGCATCGAGGCTTCATCGATGAAGCCAATATCCAGCGGTTCCTCGCGCCGTTTCCAACCAGTGATGAAGTCGCTGCCGCGCAGCCCCGCAGCAGCCAATGCTCCGGGAATGGATTTGTTCGTCTGGTAGAAGGCATAGGCCCGATCAAGCGCCTGATCCGTCAGCCCTTCAACCTCTGGCCGGTCGCCATTCCCTGCGAGCCATTCTGCAATGCGTTCATATTCCGGGTCATAGACGGGGGTATAGAGAATGCGGTGGATTGTCGTCGCTGGCACACCGCGAAAGCGCAGAACGCTTGCCGCCTTGTTCGTAGGGGCAAGAATGGCAAGTGTACGGCGGTCCTTACGTCTGCGGGATTCGTAGTCTCCAGACACAACGTCCACCCCGGCAGCTTCGAGTGCCTTGTAAAGTTCGGAGAGCAGAAGTGTCTTGCCCGAGCCAGCCTTGCCGGTGATTGCCATGACGGACGTTGCCGTGGATTTCGGCGGCATCAGAAGTGCGTCCTCAAGATCGATACCTGCACCGCGCAACATCTCGGTTACGGTGTCAAAAGCTGTGGCCTGATCGTCAGAAAGGGCAAGGGAAGTGGACATGCCGCGACCCTATAGATCGGTCGCGGCAGGTGCCAGCGCGATCAGGCACTGCGCGCGTAGTTGCGGTAGCGTGTCATGCCGAATGCCCGGTCAAACCACTGGCGCGATCGCTGCATCGGAACACCGGCCCGTTCGGCGACAGCTTCTGCGTCGCCCTCGTCGAAATGCCAAAGGCCAACGCTGATCTGGTCGCGGCCTGTACCCGTGCTGCCCAACACATCAGGTGAAGAACCAATCATGCGATAGATGCGGACCATACGGGCGTCAAAAACACCAACAAAGTGCTCGATCCCGAAGTTCTGCATGATTTCCCCGCCGCCCAGCATCAAAGCGGCAGCGACATGACCACCGGCCCCACGTGTCAGGCAGAAACGGCTGCATTCCCAGATCAATGGGCTAGCAATGGGCCCAGAGATCAAGTCACCAAAGTGTTCGTTCACCATGGTGCGGCCGGTCGTCGGCAGGAAACGCATGGATCCGCCATGCGACCCGTCCGGTTCTTCCCAAATGACATAGAGCGGGTTCAGATCGTCATACGCGTCACGCTCGTACCCATCCTGGTCTACGTTAACATCCCACCCCAATCGGGTTTTGAACTGGTCCGCACGGTCGCGAAACATGGTGCGGGCAAGTTTGGGATAATCGTCAAGATCAGAGGCATAAACATAACGCAGCATTGTAATACTCCTTGTCAAACCGGGGAGGAATGACCGGGAGGCTACCGTGACGTAAGTTAATATCTTGTGCGCATAGCAGTGCGTTGTGTTGCCCTCTAAAGCAACAAGCACTTTTACACGACGATCAACCCCCGGCTCATGGCCCGGGCAACGGCATGTGTCGTATTCATAGCACCCAGTTTGAACCGGGCGCTTTCGATGTAGACGCGCAGCGTATGCTCCGAAATCGAGAGCGTGTCGGCCACCTGCGCGCGGCTGTATCCCATGGCCAGAAAGGTCATCGCGTCAACCTCGCGCGGGCTGAGCGCCTGAGACTGCTCGGGCGCGCGATCCGGCTCCAGTTCCAGCGCCTTTTCGTTGAACATGTGGGCGATCAGGATGAGATCACGACGATGCGCATCTGTCCAATCTGCCCATGTTTTGTCGTCACATGAGTGGCTTGTCGTAAAGAGGGCGAATTGCCCGTTCGGCCCACGGATCGGAACCGAGAATCCCTGGTTACCAACACCGTGAGCGATGGCTTCAGCCTGAAAAGCGCGCGCTGACTTGCTACTCCAGTCCAAGCGCTTCCAATCAACTGGATGAAACCTTTGAAAACACCCAAGAATAACCGGGTCAACACGCAGGTAATTCTGCTCGAGATATCGGTCGCGCCAAGCATCCGAATATGTTCCGCAACCATACTGATCCCCGGCTGAATCGACCCAGTGATAAACCACATGATCGACATTGTAGTGATCGCGAATATCTTCGGACGCTGCCTGTAGGGCAGCGAGCCCCTTAGCTTGCTCCAAATCCTCCAAAATAGGTTCCAACGGCTGCCTCGCCGTCGTGACGCTGACCATCCTGTGTTTCCTTCATCGCGGCGATCTCGGCCATCGCGACGATTGCGGTGTCATCCAACTGCTCAGCGAGCGCATGCATGTCGTTGGAGCGGGCAAAAGTCTTTAGGTCCGTAAGAACGTCCAGTATCCAGTCACTTTTCATGATCAGACTCACTCCCGAGTGGTTAATGAAAGGTTAACACAACTATAGCATGTGTTAACTCGGCTCGAAAATTCACGTATTTCCCCTCCCCAGAAATAGTGAGGTGCTGATTTACAAGTCATTGATCCCATTGCACCTGTACTTGGAACAGCAAAACGCCCGCGAAACCACAGGGTGATTCGCGGGCGTTCATACTCACCTTTGACGTGTGTGACGTTAACGCCGTGCTTCCAGCGCATCCTCAAGAGTACGCAGACCGGTCTTGGGCGCCTGCACCAGCACCGACATGTTCCCGGGCTTGTGCTCGTTGCGCAGCATCTTCATGTGCGCTTCGGGCAGGTCATTCCAGGCAAAGACTTCGGACATGCAGGGATCAAGGCGACGCTCGACCATCAGGTGGTTAGCCGCTGATGCTTGCTTGAGGTGGGCAAAGTGGCTGCCTTGCAGACGTTTCTGGTGCATCCACATGTAACGCACATCAAAAGTCAGGTTGTAGCCGGTGGTGCCTGCGCAGATCACAACCATACCGCCCTTCTTGCAGACAAAGGTCGAAACCGGGAACGTGCTTTCACCGGGGTGTTCAAAGACCATGTCAACATTCACACCCTTGCCGGTGATGTCCCAGATCGCCTTACCGAACTTGCGGGCTTCCTTGAACCACTCGGCATATTCCGGCGTGTTGACTGTGGGCAGTTGCCCCCAGCAGTTGAAGTCTTTGCGGTTGATGACGCCCTTGGCACCCAGATCCATAACGAAGTCACGCTTGCTTTCGTCGCTGATCACGCCGATGGCGTTGGCACCTGCCGTGTTTATCAACTGGATCGCATAAGAGCCCAAACCACCTGATGCGCCCCAAACCAGAACGTTCTGTCCTGGCTTCAGGTCATGTGGTTCGTGGCCAAACAGCATGCGGTACGCGGTGGCGAGCGTCAGCGTGTAGCACGCGCTTTCTTCCCAAGTCAGGTGCCTTGGCCGCGGCATAAGCTGCTGCGCCTGCACGTTGGTGAACTGCGCGAATGAGCCATCGGGAGTTTCGTAGCCCCAGATGCGCTGGCTTTCCGAATACATCGGGTCGCCGCCATTGCAATGCTCGTCATCGCCATCGTCCTGGTTGCAGTGGATCACCACTTCATCCCCGACTTTCCAGCGTTTCACCTTGTCGCCAACGGCCCAGACGATGCCAGAAGCATCGGAACCCGCGATATGAAACGGCTGCCCGTGCCCGTCAAAGGGGGAAATCGGCTTACCCAGCGATGCCCAGACGCCATTGTAGTTCACCCCGGCCGCCATCACGAGTACCAGCACCTCGTGGCTGTCGAGCTTTGGCACGTCGACCACTTCCAACTGCATCGCCGTGTCCGGTTCACCATGCCGCTCGCGGCGAATGGCCCACGCATACATCTGTTTCGGGACAAACCCCATGGGGGGGATTTCCCCCATCTCGTAGAGGTCTTTTTCAGGTGCGTCGTAGGACGCGATGCCAGTATCGAGTGCCATGTTCAGCCTCCGGGTTAAAAATTCCGTGCCGCAGCGCAGAATCGACTGCGTTACGGCTGAATATGGCTCGACGCGAAATAAAGCAACCCACACTTCGGCATTTTTGTAATTTTATGACTTTGCATGCGCAGCATCCTGCGAGGTGATGCTATCGGGATACAGGTCGTCAATCGAATTGGCATAAAAGCGGAACAAATCCAGTTCATCGCTCACTTTTTCCCACCCGTTGTTTGCCCGCCGGATCATTTCGCGCCGCTCCATGTCATCCAGAGCACGGGAGATGCGACTGTTCAGATCATCATCTGTCAGAGGCGGGCGCGTTCCGCGTTGGGACGGCATAGCTGTTTTGATCCGATGGGTCATATCCGCTTCCGGGATCGGCGTGTCCGTTTGCAAGAACATACGGGCCAGCAAAGGTACAAACGGGACTGGCATCACATCCTGAATGCGAGCACGCAACGTTTCGGCCAAGGTTTCAAGATCATGATCCTGTCCCAAGGCTGCAAGAGAGACTGGTGGGCCGAAGACCACGGACGCGGTTCCAAACTTGCGATACCGCCGCGTCATCCATTGCCACAGCAAGCGCAGAATGGCGGCCATGACCACTGTAATGCTGACGCCAAAACGGCGGTCTCCCCGCTTATGGGCGGCGATCAACACGCGATCTTCCAACACACGGTCGTAGTTGATTGCGACCGGAACAAAAACAACATCGCGTTTGCTCGGATCATAGCCTTCAACGACATAGGACAAGAGCCCCATCTTGAGCGGCATCAGGCGGCCATTCACACTCAACCCGCCCTCAGGGAAAATGGCCTGAGTCACACCAGCAGCGGTGGCCATGCGCACATAGCGAGACAATACTTTGCGATACAGCGCGCCCCGTGACCTGCGGCGGATAAAGTATGCACCCATGGATTTGATCAAACGCGACAAGGGCCAGACGCGCGCCCACTCCCCGACCGCGTAACTGAGTGCCGAAGCCCGCGCCGCAAGATATGTGACCAGCACGTAGTCCATATTGCTGCGGTGGTTCATAACGAAAACCACGGTTGCATCCGGGTCCACGCTTTGAATCTGCTGATCGTTGTTGAGGCCCGTCCGCACGTCATAAAGCGCTGTGGCCAACCACCGCGCCACACGCGCACCAAAGCTGAAATAGGCAAAGGCCGAAAAGCTGGGCACGATTTCGCGGGCGTAGCGGCGCGCTTGTTCAAAGGCCACGTTTTCAGGCACATCGTTTTCACTGGCGTGCTGAACGATGGCCTCGGTCACTTCCGGGTCATAGATCAGGCGCTGGATCATGTCGTGGCGACGGGCCAGCTTGAAAGGTTCAATAGGCCGCGTCAGCCTTTCGTTCAGTCGGCTTACCGCTCGCTCCAGCCGCCTCCGAAAGAACCAGCGCACCGACGGGAACAGGAAATGCGAGGCAAAGGTCACGGCCGCGAACAACACGATCAGCACAAAAAGCCAGAGGGGGAGTTCAACCGATCTCATCATCGGGTGGACCCTCGCAGGCGTAAGGGTTGGGAGCAAGCGAAATGGACTGGTCTTTCCCCTGTCTGCCCCTGAAAGTGGCCGAATGTATGATGGAGATTCCTTCTATACCCTAACCGTTTGGGGTCAGATCGGCCTGGCAGTCGTGTCCTTGCTGTTTGCCGTCGCGGCCCTTGGATTTACACGCCTGCTGGTGTTGCGCCGTCCACTCATCATCCGCGTGCCAGTGTGGTTGGTTGCTTTCATCACCTTTGTTTGGGCATCACCACAGGGATACTATACCTACTACCGGGTGATTTTTGACGGGTTGCCAGCGCAATCTGTGATCAAGGCACCGCCCCCGCCAGAAGAGATACTGGCGCTGCTGACTTTTACCGGACCCGTGACGTTATCAGCCCACAGCGTCGGGGTTCTGGGATGGCTGATGTTTGTCGTAGCCGTCTGGCCGCAACGCAGAAAATGCCGCAACGCAGCGGATTGACTGCGCCACAAAATTACCTATACCTCACATCATACGAAATTTTGTTACCCAGCCGATTCACGGGAGAGTACGCCATGTCGCAGCCTGCACAGAAAGACCGCCCTTGGTTGATCCGCACCTACGCCGGACACTCGACCGCCGCCGCATCCAATGCCCTCTACCGATCGAATCTGGCCAAGGGTCAAACCGGTTTGTCAGTGGCGTTCGATCTGCCGACGCAAACAGGATATGACAGCGACCACGTTTTGGCGCGTGGCGAAGTTGGCAAGGTGGGCGTGCCCGTTGCGCATCTGGGCGACATGCGCACGCTGTTCGACCAAATCCCGCTGGAGCAAATGAACACGTCCATGACAATCAATGCGACGGCTCCATGGCTATTGTCGCTTTACATCGCCGTGGCCGAGGAACAGGGCGCGGATGTGTCCAAGCTGCAAGGCACCGTACAAAACGATCTGATCAAGGAATACCTGAGCCGCGGCACCTATATCTGCCCGCCGAAACCGTCGCTCAAGATGATCGCGGATGTAGCCGAGTATTGCTACACCAGCGTGCCGAAATGGAACCCGATGAATGTGTGTTCCTATCATCTGCAAGAGGCGGGCGCGACGCCCGAGCAGGAATTGGCATTTGCCCTGGCCACGGCGACAGCCGTTCTCGACGAATTGAAACCCCGTATCGATCCAGCTGATTTTCCTGCAGTTGTCGGGCGCATTTCCTTCTTTGTGAATGCGGGCATTCGTTTCGTCACCGAGATGTGCAAGATGCGCGCATTTGTCGATCTGTGGGACGAGATTTGCGAAAAACGCTATGGCGTGACCGACCCGAAATTCCGCCGCTTCCGTTACGGGGTGCAGGTCAATTCACTTGGCCTGACGGAACAGCAGCCGGAAAACAACGTCTACCGCATTCTGATCGAAATGCTGTCTGTGACACTTTCAAAAAAGGCGCGGGCTCGCGCGGTTCAATTGCCTGCGTGGAATGAAGCCCTTGGTTTGCCCCGCCCCTGGGACCAGCAATGGTCCATGCGGATGCAGCAGATCATGGCCTTTGAAACCGACCTGCTGGAATATGACGATCTGTTTGACGGCAACCCCGCCGTCGACGCCAAGGTCGAGGAATTGAAAGCAGGCGCGCGTCACGAATTGGAAAACCTTGATGCGATGGGCGGCGCCATTGCAGCCATCGACTATATGAAAGCCCAATTGGTGCAATCAAATGCCGAACGCCTGAACCGGATCGAAAAGGGCGAAACGGTTGTGGTTGGTGTGAACAAGTACCAAGCAGGGGAACAATCCCCGCTGATGACTGGCGATGGTGGGATCATGGTTGTCGATCCTGCAGTCGAGCAGGATCAGATTGACCGTTTGAACGCATGGCGCGCCGACCGGGACGATACCGCGGTCAAGGCGGCACTGGTTGAGCTGCGCGCTGCGGCGAAGGTGGGCAAGAATGTCATGCCTGCCTCGATTGCCTGCGCCAAGCTTGGCGTCACCACGGGTGAATGGGCGGCACAGATGCGTGCGGTGCACGGAGAGTATCGTGGGCCAACAGGTGTATCGTCAGGTCGCTCGAACATGACCGAGGGTCTGGACGATCTGCGCGATGCCGTGGACGCCGTGAGCGACCGCCTGGGTCGCCGTTTGAAATTCCTTGTGGGCAAACCGGGCCTTGATGGCCATTCGAACGGCGCGGAACAGATTGCCGTTCGCGCCCGGGATTGCGGGATGGACATCGCCTATGAAGGGATCCGGTTGACGCCGGAAGAGATTGTGACCGCAGCCCTCGAGGACGAAGCGCATGTGGTGGGTCTGTCGATCCTGTCGGGCAGCCATATTCCACTGGTAGAAGACCTGATGCAGCGTATGCGGGCCGCCGGGTTGGGCCATGTCCCGGTGATTGTCGGCGGTATCATCCCGGATGACGACGCAGACAGGCTGCGGGCCATGGGCGTGGCTCGGGTCTATACACCCAAGGACTTCGAACTGAACACGATCATGCAGGACATCGTGACGCTGGCCGATCCAAAGGCCGTGGCGGCGGAATAGACGTCACTTCACCCTCTGAAAAACAGCTGTCTGAGCAAGTCCTGTGACACGCTGCAGCGTTTGCAATGCCGTGTCTGCGTCTGTTGCCACAGCAGTGGTTTCTTTGCCTACTCCCGGCGTGACAGCATCTGCAATCGGGCTGTTGACCGCTGTTGGGAATGCCATTTCTCAATCCTTCTTTGTTTTTCTGATTTGTCTGCATTCACCAAGAGATCGACCGGACCAGCCTCGTTCAATAGAAAGGCAGGGCTTGTAGTCGTGACCGCCCGCAATGCGATAGCGCTTTAGCTTTGTGCACGAGTTCCATTGCTCAGAAGCACTCCGGCCGCGTGAGAAGCCACCGTATCCAGGGTTACGATGGCGATCGACGGCGCCTCGGCCGAGAACTTGACTTTAGCTTGAGTTGTGGTGTTCGAGGCTTGATCATTCAGTGCTGTTTTATCCGCTATACCACACTTCTTTTCACGCGCGTCCATCACGCCGACCCAAACAGGATCAATCTTTCTGGACAATGCGCGCGCCCGTTTCGCGATTTCAATCATGTTTCCCGCTGAACTTGTGTTGGGCCGCTGTTGCGTCCAATAGCGGCACCGACACCAATTGCGCCAAATCCGAATAGGTTTTGGCGATCTCGTCTACAGCCTCAATGGCTTTGTCCATATCGATTGCCATGGGCGTCTCCTCCGTCGCGGGAAGCCCAATTCAGCCCACTCGGATTCACCAAGGCATTTTTCCACTGACAGTCGAAAGAAACGCGCATAGCGAGCAAGTCCCCGCTTCTGACACAAATACGATCAGTCAGGCTCTTGATTTTCCAGTGCTTTCACCAAATAGAGTTAAAAATGTCAAAACGAACGGATCAAACAATGGCAATCAAACTCGACAAGATGAGCCGCAAGGAACTGGAAGCATTGCGCGCTGACATAGACGAGGCAATTGTGCAGCGTCACAAGTCCGAGCGGCAAGATGCTTTGGCAGCCGCTCAAAAGGCAGCAGCCGAGTATGGTTTTTCGCTGGACGAGCTAACGAGTAAAAAATCTGGGCGGGGAAGTGCGAAAGTCTCGAGTGCTCAACCGAAATACATGAACCCTGACAACCCTGCGCAGACCTGGACAGGTAAAGGGCGTCAACCAAACTGGTTCAAGGCAGCTGTCGAAGCTGGCACGGATGCCGAAAAGATGAAAATCTGACCGCGCGCCGTTTAAATCCGGGCCACGTTCTTTTTACAGAAAGAGCGTGGCCTTTTTTGTTTCGAGCGCGCACAAATCGGCTCTGTCGTTCCGCCTGCTATTCTCCTTTCTGCTGAAAGCGGATACTGCAACGTTTGTTCTCACACGAAGGAGTTGACCATGACCGTTCATATCGGTGCCGCACCGGACCAGATTGCTGAAACCGTGCTGATGCCAGGCGACCCTTATCGCGCCAAATGGGCAGCAGAAACGTTTCTGGAAAACGCAGAATTGGTCAATGAAGTCCGCGGCATGCTGGGCTTTACCGGGACGTGGAACGGCAACCGTGTTACCATACAGGGGTCGGGCATGGGCATGCCATCCCTGTCAATCTATGCCAACGAGTTGATCACCACATATGGCGCGCAGACATTGATCCGTATTGGGTCATGCGGTGGCATGCAGCCTCATGTGGGAATTCGAGACGTGATCATTGCTATGACGTCCTCGACCATCACTTCGCCCTCAACCGGTTTTTTCAAAGAGATCAACTATGCCCCATGCGCCGACTATGGCCTGCTCTCGGCTGCCGTACGCGCATCTGAAGCCAAGGGCACCAAAACACATGTTGGCGGGATCTATTCCTCCGACGTGTTCTATGCAGAGCGTCCTGACCTCGATGAACAAATGGTGCGACATGGCATTCTAGCCGTCGAAATGGAAGCGGCTGAGCTGTACACTTTGGCTGCACGCCATGGTCGTCGGGCTTTGGCCGTGTTGACCGTGAGCGACCATTTGCAGACCGGTGAAGCTTTGCCATCCGAAGACCGCGAGAAGACGTTTGGCGACATGGTGGAGATTGCGCTGGAAGCTGCGTTTGCCTGAGGCATCACGGGCTTCGTAAAGCATCCAATTCTTAGAGCAAAAGCAAAGCATGCGCCGGTGCACCGCACCGTCATTGTTGGCAGGGGCCTTGCATGCACAATGGCCCCCACCCAATAGCAACAGATGACATTGCCGTCAGCGACCATGGCTGCGATCATACCCATTGGGCGGCGGGCTTTGCCAACTATCAAGAGTGCCTGCCGCAGGCGCAAACACCTCGATCTTGAGCGGGAAACATGGCGCGGTGTCTGATGAGTGTTCAGAACCGCAATCCCCACCCGGACACGCGCTGAGCGCGCCCAACAAGTCAATCTCGGCAAAGAAATCAATGTAATCACCGGGGCGAACCGGAGAGGCCTTCATGAAGTATTGGCCCGTGTCGTGCGTGAAACCAGTACACATGAAGACGTTCATGACGTCATGCACATGCGGCTCAGCCTCGGCCAGAGAAAGGCCAGTGTGATCGGAAAGCGCACGAGTGAGGTTGGAATGACAGCAATAGTGGTATTGGCCGCCTTGCAGAAGGTTACCCGTATAGGGGTCACATCGCGTGCCAATCACGTCATGAACACCGCCACCAAATTCATCGAACCCATACCAATCCAGCGTATCGTGAATGATCGTGGCCATCGGGCGCAGGGTGGGAAAACTGGTCCAGAGACGGTCGCCCGTATCCACATGCGTGCCGTGTAATGCGCGAGTCTTACCGGAATAGAACCGCTCGGACAGATCGTTGAGGTTCCAAAGGTTCAGGTCACCTACCTGCGGACCCTCAACGGAAGAGATGCGAAAAATATGACCCGCCGGGACTTCGAAGGTCGCAGCGTCCCTGGCCGGAGCGAGTGTTTCGCCGATTTTAGTCATGCCAGCGCGGGCACGAGAATAGGTTGCCAAGTCAGGTTTTGGCAAGGTTTCAACCGGATAGCAAATGACAGGTTGAATGGCGCGCCGCGCGGCCGCGTCGTCGGGTATGGGCATGGGTGGAACCTCCTGTTACACCCATGCTAATTGGCTATGTTTTCGAGGGCCAGACCACTTACGCGTCTTCCGGATCCAGCAACCCAGTTCTGACCAGCATGCCGGCCAGAACACCACCGAAAATCGGTGCCAAAATAAATAGCCAAAGCTGCCCCAGTGCCGCACCACCAACAAAAACGGCCGGTCCAAAAGACCGCGCCGGGTTCACCGAAACGCCAGTCACATTGATGCCCACGAGGTGGATTACCACCAGCGTCAAACCAATCGAGAGACCGGCAAGCGCCCCGGCGCCACCGGGCCCGGTCACGCCAAGAATCATAAGTACAAAGAGGAACGTCGCCACAAGCTCGAATATGAATGCGCTCCCCATATTGTATTCCCCCAGGTACCCAGCACCCCAGCCATTCTGGCCAAGCCCGTTTTCTGCAACCGAATAGTCGGCCTTGCCCGAAGCGATGATCAAAAGGACCAGCGCGCCCACCAATCCACCAGCGACTTGCGCCAATATGTAAGGCGTCGCTTCATTCAGTTTCATGCGCCCAGATGCAACCACGCCCAGCGTCACGGCAGGATTGATGTGGCAGCCTGAAACATGGCCAATGCCATAGGCCATCGCGATCAACGCAAGACCAAAGGCAAAGCTGATCCCTGTTAGGCCGATATCGGCACCCGCAATGACCGCAGCGCCGCATCCAAACAGGACGAGTGTAAATGTGCCGATGAATTCGGCAATTGGACGTTTCATGGTGTTCTCCCACATATGCCGACTTGGCTGATTGGGTCATGTGAGACATGGAGCGAGCCGCGGTCACGGAGAAAATCAGGTTCTTTTTCACCCTATTCTGGATAGCCGCACAGGGTTTCGAACCAATTGCGCCAAGAACGTTAGCCGTTGTCTGACGCACAGGCAGGCTCAAACAATGCTGAAAGATCAACGGCTTTCGCGCCTAGATCAAAAGATCACCTGCCAGTCCGAGAAGAAAACCAAGCACAGCACCCAGCGGAGGCGCCCATGTGTTCTTCAATGGGATATTGGGAGCAATGTCCTGAAACATCAGGTAGAGGATGCCACCGGATGCCAGCATCATCACCGCCCCGATTGCCGTGCCGCTCGGGTCGATCAACATGCCCGCAATCGCGGCCAGTGGCCCAAGGGGTACCATCAACGCAAACAACCCAAGCAATGCCAAAGCGCCGCGCTGACTGTTCTGGCGCAATTCGTCCATGGCGTTGAAACCTTCGGGTAGATTCTGCAGCGCCATCAGAAGGGCCACAAGAACCGCTGCGTTCAGATCACCCGTCACCAGAGCGCCGAGCGCCATCGCTTCTGGAAGGTAGTCCATCATCATGGCAAGGAACTGTGCGGCCTTGCTGCCACTCGCGGCGAGCAGCCGGTCAATGTAAGCAAATGCGAGTGCGCCAGCGCCGAACCAGAACAACGCCAAACCGGGCCGCAATCGTTCCGTGCCCTCGGGCACCAGCACAAGCGCCACGGCGGCAAGCAAAGCGCCAGCACCAAAGGCGACGATCCCGTGCTTGAGCTCGCTGGCTGCCACGTTTGACAGAAGCGGTATGCGGCACACGGCAAGTGCAGCACCAATCGGGATCGAAAGCCCGGCCAGCGTCGTCAAAACAATCGCAAGCCAAAGCTCTTCAGACATCGGTATCAGACCGTACGTTCGACCATCATCTTCTTGATGTTTGCAATTGCCTCAGCCGGGTTCAGACCCTTGGGGCACGTCTTGGCGCAGTTCATGATCGTGTGGCAACGATACAGTTTAAATGGATCCTCAAGGTCATCCAAACGTTCACCCGTTGCCTCATCCCGGCTGTCAATGATCCAACGATAAGCATGCAAGAGCGCGGCTGGCCCGAGATAGCGGTCGCCGTTCCACCAGTAGCTTGGGCATGCTGTCGAGCAAGACGCGCACATCACGCACTCATACAAACCATCCAGTTTCTTACGGTCTTCAATGGATTGCTTCCATTCTTTCGCAGGGCGGTTGGTCTTGGTTTCCAGCCACGGCATGATCGACGCGTGCTGGGCGTAAAAATGCGTGAGGTCCGGGATCAGATCCTTGACCACCGGCATGTGCGGCAACGGGTAGATTTTGACGTCGCCCTTCACCTCATCCATGCCATAGATGCAGGCCAGAGTGTTGATCCCGTCGATGTTCATCGCACAGGAGCCACAAATCCCTTCACGGCAAGAGCGGCGGAAGGTCAGGGTTGGATCAATCTCGTTCTTGATCTTGATCAGCGCGTCCAGGATCATCGGGCCGCAGGTGTCCATGTCGACGAAATAGGTGTCGACCTGCGGGTTCTTTCCATCATCGGGGTTCCAGCGGTAGATGCTGAACTTGCGCACGTTGGTCGCCCCTTCGGGCTTGGGCCATGTCTTGCCTGTCGTCATGCGAGAGTTCTTGGGAAGCGTCAGTTGGACCATGTCAGTGTTCCTTTCTGCTGACCGCGAGAACATCGGTCAGGGAGTCGAAAACGGATTGGTTCTCTACCACCGTTTGGGCGATTTCGCGGCGCGAAGGCCGCGAGAGTTTCAAGGCATTGGCGAGGCGCATGAATTCGAGCGCGCCCGGCGTCAGACTTTCGTTGCGGGGGCGGGTGACGGGTGTCAGACCCGCGATCTGTGCATCAGACAAACCGGCATGTTGCAACAGTTGGGTGCCGGGGCGTGTGGTGTCTTTTTCGTCTTCGAGCGCGAACAGTGTGACTGTTCGACCGGGTTTTGTCGTAGCCTCGGACAACTCATCCCAACTGTCCGCGCCCGCCATTTCGGCCCGGAACCGCGTCAAGTCGTGCGGATAGCGGTTGGCCTTGACCACCTGATTGTGAACGCTGGCGGTCCAGCGATCCATGCTGCGGGTGTAAAACACGTATTCGGGCCGCAACGGAGCAAGGTGTGTATCCAGCGCGTCCATCAGTGTTGGAAGCTGTGGGTAGAATTCCATGGTCGGCCCGGTTCCCATCATCGCGCCGCACAGGTTTTCGTGACTCAGCAAGATCGTGTCCGCCCGCATGTCCAAAAGCGCATCCCGCGCGACTTGAATCGCCGAAACAAGCGTCGCGTGATCATCAAGCCCAAGCGCAAACCGCCATGCCGCTTGCGCCATGGGACGGCTGATTGCCCCCTTGCCCGGCACAACCACCTGCAGATCGGGACCAAGCACATCGGCGTTGCGTCGCAAAAAAGCCTGCAGCGCCGTCGTGCCGGTTTTGTGCGGTCCCATATGAAGGATCAAACGCGCCGTCATCGGGTTACCCTGTCAGAAGGGTCAACCCGGCGCGGGTGACACATTGCTGCGTTTCCGAACGTTCAAGGACAGAACGTACCAACGCGACGGTCGTTTCAGACACGCCAATCACCGCGTCTTTTGCAAATTCACCGATTTCACGGGCTGAGGCATTGTCGATGATGCAGTCCGTAAACGGCGTGACCGCCTGTTTCGGGACAGCCGGGAAACGGGTGACCAGTGTTTCGGCCACGGCGGCCTTGGCACTGCGACGGGCCACGTCATCGACGGCTTGCGTGGCTTCAGCGCAGGCCGTGAGTGTCATAATTGCGATGAGAGCAGCGGCACGGATCATGGCAGGGTTACCTCGGCTTTGGCTGTGCGCAGAAGATCGGACAGGCGCTGCGCGTCCTCGGGAAACACTTCGGCCAGCCGCGCGATGAAATGAGGATCGCGGGCGACTGTCCACAAGATCAACTGGTATTCAAGGTCATCTGCCATCTGGGCGGAACGTTGATCTGTTGCAAGGGTGTCCGGAGTGGCTGATTGGCCCTGAAAGGATGACCCACCTCCGTACCGTTGCACCGCGCCCTTGCCCAGATCTCGGCCCGGTAGATCAAGCCGCGACGCCATGTCCGCCCGATAACGGTCATCCGCGGTCCAGCGATCAAAAAGCAGAGGAACAATGTCATCGTCCTGCACCCGATCAAGCATCGCGCCATAGGTGCCAATGGAATTCATCATCACCCGCATCCGCTCCACAGGCCCGTAGCCCGGATTACGTTGAATCTTGCGTAACAGAGACGCGGCCCAATGCAGGAAGCTGCGGTAGATGATCACGCATGTTTCCGGCGCGCGGTAGAGCGGCTTGCGCTCGAGCTGCGGCATGCGGTCTTCGTAGGACACAAGTGCGGTCGGCGCGTCACCTGCAGCTGCAATCTTGGCCTGCCGGTCAGACAAGTCCAGCTCGGTCCCATCGCGATAGGCTGTGACGGCACGTGTTGTTTGCAACGGATCGCGGCCGGGTTTGCAATTGTTCAGAAACAGCCCACCGCCACTGGTGTTCCGCATGATCCAATCGATCAGCGCGTGGTTGCCCGAGCGGCGCATGCCATAGACGCGCAGCACCCGTCCGGGGACGAGTGCCACATTGTCCATACTGCGCATCGCTTGGGTCATACTGACCTTAGTAGACCCGCGCCTTGGGCGCGATTTTCTTGAGGTCGATGCCACCATCGTTGTGGCTGGTCAGCGGTTGCAGGTGCACGCCGCGGTAGCCAAGCGAAGCCGCGTTGCCTTTGAACCAGACAAGACTGTGCTTGCGCCAGTTTTCGTCATCACGATCGGGGTAGTCTTCGTGCGCGTGGGCGCCGCGGCTTTCTTTACGTGCCGCGGCCGCGGTAATGGTAGCCACCGCGTTGGGCATGAGATTGGTCAGCTCCAGTGTCTCCATCAAGTCGGAATTCCAGACAAGTGACGTGTCGGTGACTTGCAGATCGCTCTGCTTTTCGGCCACGGCCTTCATCTTCTCCTCACCCTCGGCCAACGTCTTGTCCGTGCGGAATACGGCGGCGTCCTGCTGCATGGTGCGTTGCATCTCAAGGCGCAGTTCTGCTGTGGGCACGTGGCCTTTGGCATAGCGCAGCCCGTCGAAGCGGCTGAACGCAGCCTCAATCGAGCGTTTATTCGGCGTGGGCACAGGTGCCTCCGCGTCCACCACATCCTTAGCACGGATGGCAGCGGCGCGACCAAACACCACGAGGTCGATCAGCGAGTTGGAACCCAGACGGTTGGCACCGTGCACTGAGGCACAGCCCGCTTCACCCACTGCCATCAGGCCGGGCGAGACGTTGTCGGGGTTGTCCTTGGTTGGTGCGAGAACCTCACCCCAGTAGTTCGTGGGGATGCCGCCCATGTTGTAGTGCACGGTGGGCAGGACCGGGATCGGTTCCTTGGTCAGGTCGACGCCCGCGAAGATGCGCGCGCTTTCCGAGATACCGGGCAGCCGTTCGGCCAGTGTTTCCGGCGGCAGGTGGTTGAGGTGCAGGTGAATGTGATCGCCCTCGGCGCCTACGCCGCGCCCTTCGCGGATTTCCATGGTCATGCAGCGGCTGACCACGTCGCGCGATGCGAGGTCTTTGTATGTCGGCGCGTAGCGTTCCATGAAGCGCTCACCTTCGGAATTGGTGAGGTAGCCGCCCTCACCCCGCGCACCTTCGGTGATCAAGCAGCCCGAGCCGTAGATGCCGGTGGGGTGGAATTGCACGAATTCCATGTCCTGCAGGGGCAAGCCAGCACGGGCTGTCATACCACCACCGTCACCGGTGCAGGTGTGGGCCGATGTGGCCGAGAAGTAGGCGCGGCCGTAACCACCTGTCGCCAGCACAACCATCTTGGCCGCAAACAGGTGCATGGTGCCATCATCCAACTTCCAGCACAGTACGCCCTGACACACGCCATCTTCGGACATGATCAGGTCGATGGCGAAATATTCGATGTAGAATTCCGCGTTGTTCTTGAGGCTTTGACCATAAAGCGTGTGCAGGATCGCGTGGCCGGTCCGGTCAGCGGCGGCACAGGTGCGCTGTACGGGGGGGCCTTCACCAAATTCGGTGGTGTGACCGCCAAACGGGCGCTGGTAAATCTTGCCCTCTTCGGTGCGCGAGAACGGCACGCCGTAGTGTTCCAGTTCGTAAACCGCCTTGGGCGCTTCGCGGGCGAGGTATTCCATCGCGTCCGTGTCACCCAGCCAGTCAGACCCTTTGACCGTGTCATACATGTGCCACTGCCAGTTGTCGGGCCCCATGTTGGACAGGGACGCCGCGATGCCGCCTTGAGCCGCAACGGTATGAGAGCGTGTCGGGAACACTTTTGTCACGCAAGCGGTGCGCAAGCCTTGTTCGGCCATGCCCAGTGTCGCCCGCAGTCCAGCGCCACCGGCACCAACGACCACGACGTCATATTCATGCGTCTCGTAATCATATGCAGCCATTTCGGCCTCCTATCGATTCAAAGCGGCGCTGGCGAAGCGCGCTTGGTTATTTCAAAGCGCGATGCGCGCGATCGCGAACAGGCCTGCCGCGATCATGGTGTAGGCAAATGCCGTGGTTGCGATTAACGTCAACTTACCTGCCGTGCCATGCACGTAATCTTCGATCGCGGCGTGCGCTTCACGCATCAGATGAATCACGATCACGATTAGGGACAGCCCCATCAGAATAGCCGGGATCGGGCGACTGAAGAACGCCAAAACTTCGGCGTGGCTGCCGCCAAGAGCTGAAGCAAACAGGATGACAAGGATCGGCACCAGCGGCAACAGAAGCACGGAACTGACAATCATCTGCCAGTGATGATGGGTTCCTTCACGTCCGGACCCAAGGCCCATGGCGCGTTTACGGTCTGTCAAATAACGCATCTCGACCCCTCTCCTAGACTGCAACGACAACAAAGATGGTCAGCAACGTGGCAAGAATGAACATGCCCTTGCCCATGTCTTCCGACACCGGGACCTGCACAAAATAGCCAAAGTCCCACAACACGTGTCGGAGCCGACCCAGCATATGATAAAAGATGCCCCACATGGCGGCGATCAGGATCAACTGACCCAGAATACTGCGCAACAGCCCATCCACGACCGCAAATGCCGCTTCGGACGACGCCGCAGCCAAAAGCCATGCAACCACAAGCACAGAGGCGATGAGGCACCCAATGCCGGTGATGCGCACCATGATCGAAGACATCGATGTCCATTGTGGTCGATAGATTTGCAGGTGCGGCGAAAGTGGGCGGTTGCCCCGGTTGACGTCTGCCATTGTGCATCCTTTGTGGTCGGTTGCTTCTTGATACCTCTTTTTACGGCCATGTCACGCGCGACGCCTTCACAATTGGCGCGGTTTTTTGGCGCATTTGCAGGATTCTGCGCAAACGTGATCACGGTTGAAATGCGTGTGATCACAAGTTTGGTCACTGTGCAGAATAAGTCACCTGTTTTGTCGTCTCGCGTTGCAGCTTGCGTTTGATCTGCTCGGGGTAGTCCTCGAATCCCCGCGCTGTCACGACGAAGGCACCCGGCCCCGTGATCAGATTTTCAAAGAAATAGGCTGTCAAATCCGTGTCGTCCGTCTCAATCGCGATGGCATTCACGGTGATGTTTTCCCGCATCAGAACTTTGCGCTGCGTCGCAGGCTCCACCCCTTCGTTCGAGACGCCATCACCGGACACGTCGATCACCTTGCGCTGGCAATACGCCACCGGGGCAAAGGCGGCACGCGATACGGCAAGCGCTTCACCAATGGCGGTTGAATAATTCCGCCAGACGCGCGCGTCGCCTTCGATCCGATCAGCGAGGGCCAGCACGTCCTGGTAGGTCTGGATTTCGGTCCATGGCACGGTCTGACGCTGTCGCGACGCACCCGTCCATTGTACAAGGCTGACCTGCGCGCTTTGCGCAATCAGGGCATCCGCCACGATCCCGTCCCGCAACGCATGGGCCACGCCGTCCATCTGGATACGGTATTCATCGGCATCGACTGACCCCGACACATCCACAGCCAGAAGCAGCGCCAGCTCGCACGCACGCGCTGGCGACGCCCATGCCAGACAGATCAAAACCAAGCGCCACATGACAGAAGCCTAGCGCGTCCCGTTATACAGTGCACTTCACAAACGCATCGTCATTCGAGCGCGTCGTAAAGCGTGCGCAGATGGCCTTCGAACTCGGTACACATGATGATTTCGGTGGTCCCAAGGTCATAAAACGCATTGGCCTCGCCGCATTCCTCAACCCGGACAGTCAGCGTAACGGGCAGGTCGAAATCGTCGTTCAGTGCAGCGATTTCAGCCTGCATCAGGTCCGTGGTCAGCAGGGCATGCCCACCGTGGTCGAACTGGATCGTATTGCCCTGACCCGCGATTTCATCAAAGGCCGGGCCCCAGCTGTCGAGCGCCAGCGCAAATTCATCCGGGCAGGTTTCGGCGCGCTCTGGCGGCAACCCGAGGTCAATCGCAAAATCCTCGCGTGCTTCGGGATTGGCACCGTAGAACAGGCATACCGTGTTGTAGAAACGTTGCTCGTCCGGCCCATGCGTGTCCCAATACGCGATATCTGCGGCGGCAGCGGCCTCTCCAAGAAAGCCAAAGGCGGCGTCATAGGCCAGCGCCTGCGCCGCTTCTTCCTCGTAGAATCCATCGATCAACAGGATGGAGGCGACATCCGCCGCGTCCTCCTCCTGTCCAAAGACCGGCAGGGCCAGAATGTCGATCAGTGCGTGTCCCAGTTCATGATAGAAGACACCCAGAAGATTGGCCTCGACAAAGGCCTCACGCTCTTCATCCGCAACGGCCATGCCCGGCACAAACAGGAACGGCAAAACATATCGCAGCATGGTGTCTATCCTTCACGTCCTGCGGGATGGCGGGTGGGGCGTCGTCGTCAGACGCGCGTCACCCAGACATCCCTCCCTACATGGGCATCAAGGCCCAGTAGTCGAGATCAAGCAAGACCTCCGGCAGATACTTGCCGTCCTCGCCCCGCAACTGGAATGGCGCGCCGCCCTTCGTTGCGACCAACCGCAAACGGATTGCACCAACTCCTGGGACCGAGGTTTCGGCCTTGTCCAGCACCTCGGACCAAGCGCGGACCGTATCACCCGCCAGGCAGGGGTTGGCGTGTGCCCCGGCGTTCAGACCCACAACCATCTGCGCATTGGCCAAGCCGTTGAATGACAGTGCCCGCGCCATCGAAATCACATGGCCGCCATAGATCAGCCGTGTCCCGTCGGGGCGTGCAGAGGTATCAAAATGCACCTTGGCCGTGTTCTGCCAAAGGCGGGTCGCCATCATATGTTCGGCTTCTTCGATCGTCACGCCGTCCACATGATCGATCTGTTCGCCAATCTCGTAGTCCCCCCACCGGTGGGGTTCGCCCGCCAGATCGAAGTTGTAGTTTGCAAAGCTCAATCCCTCGGGCACCGCGAGTGTCCCCGCGGGGACAACCTTGTCCAGCTCAGGGATGACAGTCTCAGGCGCGGGCGCATCAAGATCGCCTTTTCGCACCATCACCCAGCGCACATATTCCAGCACCGCTTCATCCCGCTGGTTCCGCCCGGTCGTCCGCACATAGACAACGCCGGACTTGCCGTTCGAGTTCTGCTTGACCCCGATCACCTCGGATTGCGAGGTGAGCGTGCCACCCGGCCAGACCGGTTTGAGCCACCGACCTTCGGCATAGCCCAGATTGGCAACCGCATTCAGTGACACATCCGGAACGGTTTTGCCAAAAACCGTGTGAAAGGCAATCATGTCATCCAGTGGAGAGGCTGCCAGACCGCAGCCTTGCGCAAATGTATCCGAAGAATAGAGAGCATGACGTGCAGGATAAAGCGCGTGATAGAGCGCCCGCTCTCCTGCGCCAACCGTCCGCGGCACAGCATGGGTCAGGACGTCACCGACACTGTAGTCTTCGAAAAACCGGCCTGCATTGGTCTTGGCCATCACTGCTCTCCCAACTTGATATCCGGGGTGTAGTCCCCCGGGACGTCTTTCACGACGGCCTGTCCGCACCGCATGATCCCCGCCGCGTGATCCCATGTCTGGGTTGGTGAGCCATGCAGGTCCCACCCGGCATTCAAGGCCGCAGTAACCTTGTGGCAAAAAGCGGACGTGTCCTCTTCGGACAGAAAGCGGTACAATTTCATGGATTTACCCCGGGAATGGCCAGACACCCAGCCAGTTGTGGACCCAGCCGATCACGCCCAGCAGAACAACCGATCCGACGAGGAACATCGCGTCCTTGGCCAACGTGCCTTCCGGCCCGCGCTGCCAGCCGGGTTCGGCTGCATTGATGATACGTGCTGACGCAACAGCCCAAATCAGTAACCCGCCAAAGAGCAGCATCGACGCGGCATCCCCATTCACCAGCAAATGCGCGATGGCCCAGAGGCTGAACCCGGTCAACATGGGATGGCGCATGCCAGACACCAGCTTGCCGCGCTTGGGTGCCGGGCTGAGCAGGTAGATCGCGATCAGCATAAGCAGGTTGTTAATGTGGACCATGAACTCGGGCGGCAGCCAGACATGGACAAAGGCCACGCCCCGATAGCCTATGACCATCAGCACAATGGACCCGGCCACCGCCAGGGCGACAATGCCCTTGCCGGGATCCCCCATGGACGCCCGCCGTGCGGGTGCAACCCGCTTGAACAGGTGCGCCGCCCACCACAGCGCCACACCCGCAATCAATACAATCCAATACATCGCTTATCCCTTTGCCATCTCCGCGATAGCGTCGGCCTTGGCCAGTATCTCGCGTGCAGTCACGATGTGCAGATTCTCAACGATCCGTCCATCCACAACCGCCACACCCTGACCGGATGCTTCCACCTCTTCAAAAGCAGCGATCTGACGGCGGGCCAGGTCAATTTCGTCCTCGGACGGTGAGAATGCAGCATTGGTGATGTCAACCTGCGCGGGGTGAATCAGCGTCTTGCCGTCAAAACCCATATCTCGGCCCTGTTCGCATTCGGCCTGCAGGCCTTCGTCATCCTTGAAAGCATTGTAAACGCCGTCGACGATGGCACACCCATGCGCCTTGGCGGCCAACAAGCAAAGACCCAACCCGGATTGCAGCGGCAGACGATCCGGCCGGAAGCGTGTTTGCAACTCCTTGGCCAGATCATTGGTACCCATGACCATGCCCTGCAGCAATGGATGTGCCGCGATGGCGGGCGCATTGATCATGCCCAGTGGCGTTTCCATCATCGCCCACAGAGGGATGTCCCCAATGATCTCGGCCAGCGCATCCAGATCGGCGGGCGAGGAGACCTTGGGCAACAAGACTGCGTCGGCGCCCATATCCTTGGCTGCCTGCGCATCATCCCGCCCCCACGCGGTGTCAAAGCCGTTGATCCGTATGATCTTCAGCCGTGCGCCGTAGCCGCCCTGAGCCAGCGCCTTGGCCAATGTGGCCCGCGCGCTTTCCTTTTCCTCCAGCGATACGGCATCTTCGAGATCGAAGATGATCGCATCCACCGGCAATCCGCGCGCCTTGTCCAAAGCCCGAGGTTTCGAACCGGGAATGTACAGAACGGAGCGAAGGGGACGGTCGAGGGCCATGGGATGGATTCCTTGCGAGTCATAAAGTTGCGCGGAAAGGGGCATTTTTTACCAGATAGTTCAAGGTCAATTTTGCTGCATTGCAGAAAATTCTACTCCGTACCCTTGTTTACAGGCCGTTCCATCAAATTGAGAACAACTGCGCACGGTGCGTTAACCACTATTCAAACCTCGATCCGCAGTCTGTTCCTATTCCGATCGCTCTGGGAGGACCGTTTCGGCAGGGCCGCTGAACACTTCACGGAGTGGGCGATGGGATCAGATGTGAACCGGGGCTGCCCGGTCATCGCCGGGGTTCCGGCTGGGCCAGATGACCAGAGGTGACGCCTTCCTTTGTGAAAGGCTGAACGTGATGACACGGATGATGAATGTGATGACAGCGGGCGTTCTGGTGCTTGCGGCAATGGCGAATGCGGCGCAAGCCCAGCAGGCCCGCAATTGCGGACCCCGCGATGTGGTGGTGAGCCGCCTGGCCGAAGGCTACGGCGAAACGCGCCAGTCCATGGGTCTTGGTGCCAATAACTCGGTGATCGAGGTTTTTGCCTCGGATGAAAGTGGGTCTTGGACGATCACGGTGACAACGCCCAATGGAATGACCTGCCTTGTTGCGAGCGGCCAGGCCTATGAAACGCTCGCCGAAGCCTTGCCAGCCAAGGGCAGCGACGCGTGAACCGGCGCGGCGGGCGACACATCCGCCTTACAATCATCTGACAATTCTCAGTAAGGCGCACCCCCGTGCGCCTTTGCATTGCCCGGACCAGACACCATACTAGCCCGACCCATCGTAAGGCGGATCATGATCCGCCATTACCTTCAACGCACAGGACCGCGGCGGATGGTCATCCCCCATTTCTCGTCTGCGCCGAAGCCCAGTTTTTCGTAGAAGCCTCGTGCCTCTGCCGTGCGCCCGGTCAGCAACATAATTTTATAGCAGTCCACCGCCCACGCAGCCGCAATCGCCGCCTCCATCACCTGTCGCCCTTGCCCGGTTCCGCGATGCGTTTCGTGCGTGACCACATTTTCTATCAATGCGTAGGGACGGCCACCTTGTGTCATGTTGGGCAAAACGTGGAGCGTTGCCATCGCAACCAGATGATCCGATAAAAAGGCACCCCAAACCGATGTGCCCGGGTGGTCCACCAACGCGGCAAAGGCCGAGCCCAATGCAAGGGGCTGTTCTCCAACAAGATGCCGATACAACTTCATGGCTTGGTCTCTATCGCCGACTGTCAGGGTCCGCGTAGTCATGTCAGGCCATCCCAGATCAGCTTTGTGCCAGTCATCACCAGCAGCACATAGGTCAACAAAAAGAAAGCACGTTCGGGCACAAGGTGATGCGCACGGACACCAAGCCAGGCTCCCAGCAGCGCAAAGGGTGCCAACGCGATGTTTGCGATTGCTGTCTGCGCCGTGAACATGCCCAGAAAGGCGTAAGGCACAAATTTGAAGATATTGATCGCAGTAAAGATCAGGACGGTGTTGGCCTGATACTCTGTCTTGGACGGGCGCAATGACAGCAGGTAAACGGCCGCGGGCGGTCCGCCCGCGTGGCTGACAAAACTGGTGAACCCGGCAACGGTGCCCGTCCCTGCGCCGACCCATGCAGGCAAAGCGCGCGACGCAGTTCTGATCCAGCCGCGGTTGCGCCCGACTTGCCAGATGACAAAGCCGACCGAGATGACGCCGATCAGCACTCGGAACACGTCCGGCTCTGTACGTGAGTACAACAGCGCGCCCAGCGCAACTCCGGGTAGCCCACCCGCAATCATCAAGGCTGACACACGCCAATCCCACTTGCCCCAGTACGGCTTGAGGGTTGCGGCATCGATCAGCATGAGCAAAGGTAAAACAACGCCCAGCGCCATACCCGGTTCGATCACCAGCGCCAGAATCGACGCTGATGCAAAGGACGCGCCAGACCCGAAACCTCCCTTGGAAATGCCCGCAAAGACCACTGCCGGTGCAGCGATTGCAAAAAACCACAGATCAAGGTTCACGCCCGCACGACCCTTTAAAAAACCCGTTATGGCGCACCCTTAGCGTGCCAACGTGATATTCACCAGCAAGTGCACCAAGGCACGCTGCAGTGCGGCACACTTGCGCACCCCCCATTCTCGCGCTAGGCACCGCGCCAGCAAAAACCCCTACTGCGGAGATTTTCACCCATGGCCAGACCCAAGATTGCCCTGATAGGCGCCGGTCAAATCGGCGGGACACTTGCCCACCTCGCAGCTTTGAAAGAGCTGGGCGACGTTGTCCTGTTTGACATTGCGGAAGGCACACCCGAGGGCAAAGCCCTCGACATCGCGGAGTCTGGTCCATCGGAAGGCTTCGATGCCAAATTGAAAGGCACGCAGTCCTATGCTGACATCGCCGGTGCAGATGTTTGCATCGTGACGGCTGGTGTTCCTCGCAAACCGGGCATGAGCCGCGATGATCTTTTAGGCATTAACCTCAAGGTTATGAAATCAGTTGGTGAAGGCATTGCCGCCAACGCGCCCGACGCCTTTGTCATCTGCATCACCAATCCGCTTGATGCGATGGTTTGGGCGTTGCAGAAGTTCTCAGGCCTACCCGCCAACAAAGTCTGCGGCATGGCCGGTGTTCTGGATAGCGCCCGCTTTCGCCATTTCCTTGCTGACGAGTTCGATGTGTCGATGAAAGACGTTACAGCCTTTGTGCTGGGCGGCCACGGTGACACGATGGTGCCTTCGGTGCGCTATTCGACGGTTGCAGGCATCCCCCTACCCGACCTAGTCAAGATGGGTTGGACCACGCAAGAAAAACTGGACGCCATCGTGCAACGCACCCGTGATGGCGGTGCCGAGATTGTCGGCCTGCTGAAAACCGGTTCCGCTTTCTATGCACCTGCAACCGCGGGCATCGAAATGGCCGAAGCCTACCTGAAAGACCAAAAACGCGTGCTGCCCTGTGCAGCCCATTGCGACGGTGATTTCGGCCTGAAAGGCATGTATGTGGGCGTGCCCACGGTGATTGGCGCTGGTGGGATCGAGCGGATCGTGAACATCAAGCTTAACAAGGAAGAGCAAGAGATGTTCGACATCTCGGTCAAAGCCGTTCAAGGCCTGATGGAAGCCTGCAAGGGCATCGACGACAGCCTCGCGTAAATTTGCCGCGGCGATGAATTTAAGGGCCGGATGCCGTCGCATCCGGCCCTTTTTATGTTTATATGGTTCACATGTCCCAATCGCGTCCCATCGAACGAAAGCTGACCACCATTCTGGCGGCGGACGCGGCCAATTACTCTGGTAGGATGAGTCTGGACGAGGAAGGTACTGTGCGTGCACTCCGTGCAACGCGCGACGTCATAGATCGGTCCGTCGCTGAGTGTGGAGGACGCATTGCCAACACCTCTGGCGATGGACTGATCGCCGATTTTCCGTCTGTCATCGGAGCAGTCAGATGCGCAGTAGAAGTGCAACGCACCTTGAACGCGCGGACCGATCTACTGCCATTTCGGCTGGGCATTCACCTGGGCGACGTCATCATTGAAGGTACAGATCTTTTGGGAGATGGCGTGAACCTGGCCGCACGCTTGCAAGAGATGGCTGACGTGGGCGGTATTCTGATCTCGCAACATGTTTTCGATCACGCGCACGGCAAATTGCAAAAGGTCGAATTGCGCCCACTTGGTCCTGCGACGCCGCGACACCTAGCGGAAGAAGTTGCTGTCTACGCGGTCGTCGCAGACGGGGTGACTGCGCCACGGCACCTCGACAACCTCGGTCCGAAGGTCATGGGCGCGAAGGCGTTTGCGCCAGCTTCGGATGATGCGGCACAAGATGACGAGACAGGAACCCATACAAAGTTCAAGAAGGACCGAAACCGCATTCTCGGGGCAATCGGTGGACTTGTGATCTTGGACTTTGCAACCGGTTTGCCATTTCTAGTCACAGCTATTCCCGAGGCTGCACTGTTGTATATCCTCTATAACAAGTGGCGCACCTATCGAAACAGTCAGGCCGACGTTGCAACGCCCTAGGCTTCGATCAGATTACGCAACCACGGGTATCGGCGGACAACATCCGCGTCGAACTCAGAGGGGCTGAGATCGGGTGCCTCTGCGCCAATCGTCGAGGCCGGGTCAAACGGAACTTTGCAAAGCAAGCCATGTCGTTGCAGCCGTGCCTGCCGATCCTCGGTCAATGCAAAAAGCATATGGTGGGCGGCCACGCCGTCAGTCACCGTTTCACTCCGCTCCAGCATCCAGTCGACCTGGGCCTGTCTGTGCGCCTGCGGGATGGTGTTGCGCGCATTGGGTGGAGTACGTAAATGCCGCAGTATTTTCAGAATGCCGTGTAGCGGTGTGATCCCGTCGAAGTGCAGCAGCCGAGCCGTTCGAGATATCTGCTTTGGCGCCCGATTCCATTTCTCCCGCCCAGGCACGGTTGCATTGTGCACGCCAAGCCTTAACCCCCCGCCAACGCGTATGCCGCTTTTGCCAGCACCATGCGAATACTGTCCGCGTTTCATAAATCCTGTGAAAAGCCCGAAGGCGTCGCGCGCTGCCTCCTCCTTGAGGTCGGACGTTACACGGAACAGACCATCGAAAAGATTTGCCTGACCCGCTTTGGGAAAAATGCGCTCAAGGACAGGAATGTTTAGCTCAACCTCCGGGTTCTGGTGCGCCTCCAGCTCGCCCGCGAAATCGCCGTCCTGCCAGATAAATTCATCCGCATCGACGTGAAACAACCAGTCAAGCGCGCACCTGTTATGCGCCACATTCGCGTTGATCGTCTGTCGACGCATCTGCATATGCGGGCGACCGTGGTTGGGCCTGCGCTTGCGCCAATACATCTGGTCGCACACCTGAACATTGCAGCCAGGAACAGCCTGCACCACGTTAACTGCAGGGTCATGCGGGTCATCGAAAAAGACAAAAACCGCGGATGCACCGGTATGCAGATGCCAAAGGACGTTCGTGAGAACCAGGGCCGCCGGTTCCTTGACCGTCATCACCACGCCCCACCGCACACCGTTTTCCGCAGGTTTTATCAGGTTTTGCGGACCCAATCGTCTGATTCCCTCTCCGTTTCATTTTTGTGATCACACGATTTATTGCAGTGATCACAAATGTTGGATTTTAGCGCACAAATCCGCCGCTGCGACATATTTTCCGTTTACGCGCCGTTCAGTGTTGGTCGTATAGGCCCAACGTTGACGTATCTATACGGGATCAAACCGCCATGAACATCCATGAATACCAGGCCAAAGCCCTTCTGCGCAGCTACGGGGCTCCGGTTTCGGACGGCCGCGTCGTTCTCAGAGCTGAGGAAGCGAAAACGGCAGCGGGCGCACTGGACGGGCCCATGTGGGTGGTCAAGGCGCAAATCCATGCCGGTGGACGCGGCAAAGGTAAATTCAAAGAGGCCGACGCAGGCGACAAAGGCGGTGTGCGTCTGACCAATTCGGTCGAGGAAGCCGCCGAAGAAGCCAAGAAGATGCTGGGCCGGACACTGGTGACACACCAAACCGGACCCGCCGGTAAACAGGTCAACCGCATCTATATAGAAGACGGTTCCGGCATCGAAACAGAGATGTATCTTGCCTTGCTTGTCGACCGTGTCACCAGCCGCGTATCATTTGTCTGTTCAACCGAAGGCGGAATGGACATCGAGGAGGTCGCGGCAGAGACCCCAGAGAAAATCCTGAGTTTCAGCGTTGATCCGGCCACCGGCTACCAAGCCTACCATGGCCGTCGCGTCGCCTTCATGCTGGGCCTCGAAGGCAAGCAGATCAAGCAGTGCGTTGGCCTGATGGGGCTGCTGTACAAAGCCTTCGTCGAGAAGGACATGGAGATGCTCGAAATCAACCCGCTGATAGTGACTGACAGTGGTGATTTGAAGGTACTCGACGCAAAGGTATCCTTTGATGGGAATGCCATCTATCGCCACGCTGACGTGAACGAGCTGCGTGACGAAACCGAGGAAGACCCAAAAGAACTGGCCGCTTCCAAATACGACCTGAATTACATCGCGCTCGATGGTGAGATCGGCTGCATGGTGAATGGCGCGGGCCTTGCCATGGCGACCATGGACATTATCAAGCTGTACGGCGCCGAGCCAGCCAACTTCCTTGATGTGGGCGGCGGCGCAACCAAGGAGAAGGTGACTGAAGCCTTCAAGATCATTACATCCGACCCGAACGTCAAAGGCATTCTGGTCAACATCTTTGGTGGCATCATGCGTTGTGATGTGATCGCCGAAGGTGTTGTTGCCGCGGTGAAAGAAGTCGGCCTGCAAGTGCCTCTGGTAGTTCGCCTCGAAGGCACGAACGTTCAACAGGGCAAGGACATCATCAACAATTCCGGTCTGGACGTGATTGCAGCCGACGACCTGAAGGATGGTGCCCAAAAGATCGTGAAAGCGGTCAAGGGCTGATCTGGTACTGAGGAACGGGTACGGTGTTGAGACGAAATTCAGTCCGGTTTGCGACATGTGTGTTCGCCGTACTGTGGTCCGGCAGCACCCTTGCCCAGCCTTCGGAGGCGGAGATGATCAAGGTGTTCAACGACATCTGCATCTCCGGTTTCCCGGCACATACCCAGATCGAACAACGCTTGTCTGCAAATGGCTTTGTAAAGAAAGAACGTGGTATATGGGATCACCCAAACTACGGCGCATTGGCTCCCAACCGGAGCGGCAACAGAGAGATCAAGTCGTGTTCCTTGGTGTCACGTGACGACTTGAAATCCATCGGAGTGGCCGACCAGCTTCAGCGCAGCATCGGGCAGTTGGGTATTGCAGTCACGACGGCTGAGCGCCATGGCGTTCGGCTGTCTGTTGATTTTGTCCAATCTGGACGCAAAGGGCGTGTGACGGTTGATCCGGCGCGTGGCGGGCGGGCGGTTCTTGCTGTCTTTCCCTTGGAGGAAAAATGATGCGCAAAACCTTGCTGTTGCTATCAACTTTGACCCTAGTAGCCGCTTGCAGCAGTGAACGGCGTCCTGACATTCCGGTGCAGTCCGCTATGCCCCCAGTTGGATTGGCCTCGACCGCAGTATGGCTCGAGCAACGTCAGGGCAATGCGCCGCGCGTGCCGTCAGAACGCGACATAGCCACCTCGGAAATCCGGTCCGTTGTGTCCGGCCGCAGCACTGCTGCCGCAACGCCCGTCGCACAGCCGGCAATCCCCGATCGCGCAGAACCGAGTGGAACCATCGCATTGGCTGCACAGGCCTTTACCGATACCTGTGTCGCATCTTTGCCGGACATGACAGGCGTTGAACAACGCTTCGATCAGGTCAGCCGACGCGATTTCGGGGTCGTGCCCAATGAAGCTGGGCGAAACTACTTTCTATCCGGCCAGCGACGAGGCGACATTTTCATGAGCGTCGCCCTTGGCGCCGGACGCTCCAATATCTTCCAATGCAGTATTTCCGTGCGTCGTCAGGACCAAGCCCAAATGGCGCAAACGCTGGTCAATACCGTGACAGATGCGGGCTACGCATTGACGCGCGTGGCAGCTACCGGAGATGCACAACAGGAATGGACCATTTCCGGCGCTCCGGAAGGAACAAGACTGAAAATGGTGACCCGCACGAATGTCCTGGGTCAGAAACTCACCGGAGTGTGGATTGTATGGCGCTAGGCGCACGTCATATCCTTGGCGCTTTGTGTCTGTGCGGTTTGGCCTTGCCAGCGGCCGCCGGGATGCATCCTGCGATTGATGCGTTTGTGTCCTACTGCTTCAAGGCTGGCCAAACAGTTGCGCGCGCACAAATCAATATGGAACGCGTCGCTGGGGCCCCCTTACCCTTCGAGCTGGTATTCTGGGATAAATCCCTTGAACCCGCGCCGGGAACACCTGATCACGCGGAACGCCGATGCGAAGTGCGTTTTCACGGCGATCACGCGCAGGCAGCGATGTCCGCGGTTCAGGCCAAGATGGCTACGCCACCGATCTTTGGCGTCGCTATTCCCCTGCCTCAGCCTTATGGGCCCGAGCCTGGGACCGTTTACATTCAAGCCCGCGAACTGCTGCTTGAACGTGTGGCCGTCGTCCATATCGGCACACAAGACAACCAAACCTTTATCGCGGTGGATAGGCTTCCTGCAGGTATGGGGCTACCCGAATGACGGACCTGCGCCCCTACCCCAGCTACGCCACGCCAGAGGCGACCCCGTGGGCAGATTACTCTCCGACCCCATGGGTTGTTGCGCGCTGTGTTAGCTGTCATCTAACCTATCTGCGCAATCCCTTGGACTATGTTGCGCTGAAGGAGGATTTCGCCTGGGAAAATACCCATGCCGAGAATCAACAGACGAACAAAGGTTCGACTGAGCTCAGTCCCGCGATCCGTTCAATGCGCAAAAAGCAGAAGCTTGTTCACAAGCTGAAACATGAATGCACGAACACCTGGTTTAACAATGACCAAGTCTTGGATGTTGGTTGCGGCAAACTGGTGAACGTGCCCGAGCCGATGCCCCCTATGGCATCGAACTCAGCAAATCCCTGGATGCCTATGCTGACGATTGGATGCGTGCGCGCGGCGGGTACTGCGTACATGGCGCCGGTGCCAAGGCGATCTGGGATTTCGCACTCGACATGTTCGATAGGGTCATCATGCACAGCCACCTTGAACACGAGGTGGATCTGATGGGCGTTCTAAAAGGTGTTTGGCGTGTGTTGAAACCGGGCGCCCCAGCCTATGTTCGCGTGCCGAACTTTGGGTCGGTCAACCGCCGTGTCACTGGCGGGAAATGGTGCGGCTTCCGCTACCCCGATCACGTCACCTACTTCACGCTTGATACGCTGCGCGATGCTGCAGCGCGTGTCGGCTTCACCGTCGAATTGGTCAACCGTGTTGGCCTGCCCATCGACGACAACATCAAGGCACTGTTGCGCAAGGGGTCCGCCCCCGCATGACACGCCCCGCACATATCATGGATACCCCCGAAGGAGACGCCCAAAATGGCCGTATTGATTGACGAAAACACCAAGGTGATCTGCCAAGGTCTGACCGGGTCGCAAGGCACGTTCCATACCGAGCAGGCCATCGCCTACGGCACCAAAATGGTAGGTGGTGTGACACCCGGCAAAGGCGGCCAGACGCATCTGGACTTGCCCGTTTTCAATTCGGTTCACGAGGCGATGGAAAAGACCGAAGCAAACGCCTCAGTCATCTACGTCCCTCCACCCTTCGCCGCCGACTCGATCCTCGAAGCCATCGACGCCGAGATGCCCCTGATCGTCTGCATCACCGAAGGCATTCCGGTGCTGGACATGATGAAAGTGCAGCGCGCTTTGGAAGGGTCAGCCAGCCGCTTGATCGGCCCCAACTGCCCTGGTGTCATCACGCCTGATGCGTGCAAGATCGGCATCATGCCCGGTCACATTCACAAGCGCGGGAGCGTGGGTGTCGTCAGCCGGTCGGGTACGCTTACGTATGAGGCTGTGAAACAGACAACGGATATGGGTCTGGGCCAATCTTCGGCCGTGGGCATCGGTGGCGACCCCATCAAGGGGACCGAGCATATCGACGTGCTCGAGATGTTCCTGGCAGATGACGAGACCGAAAGCATCATCATGATTGGTGAGATCGGTGGCTCGGCAGAAGAAGACGCCGCCCAATTCCTCGCCGACGAGAAGAAAAAAGGCCGCTGGAAGCCAACCGCTGGCTTCATCGCAGGCCGCACCGCCCCTCCGGGCCGCCGCATGGGTCACGCAGGCGCGATTGTCGCCGGTGGCAAAGGCGGCGCCGAAGACAAGATCGAAGCGATGCGGTCCGCGGGCATCGTGGTGGCCGACAGCCCGGCGACGCTGGGTGAAGCGGTGATGGAAGCAATCAAGGGATGAGGCTTTCGCCCCACATAACGCTGTCACGTGCAGCGCTGACCATGTGGATCAGCGCATTGATTTTGGTGCCCGGGCTCGCATCGGCGCTAAGCATGGGTCAGTTGACAGGCGAAGTGTGGGGCAGCGGCAACCGGAATCTCGTGGTGATACTGCATGGCGATGGTGGGCCAGGACGGTACGACAGCTATGCAGACACATTGGCTCAAAGTACCCGTGATACCACTGTCGTGACCCTTAATCGGCCAGCCTACCAATACAACGGTCAGAGCAGTCCCGGGCAGAACCCGTCGAAAGATCACTATACCGAGACGAACAATGCGCTGATTGCGCAGTCACTTGCCGCGATGAAGGCATCGCTTGGAACGCGCAACCTGATTGTCATGGGACATTCAGGCGGCGCAGCCCACACCGGTATCATCATTGGGGCCTATCCTGGTATTATAGATGTTGCGATCCTCACGGCCTGCCCCTGCAATGTTCCGCTTTGGCGCATGCACAGGAGCGGCAAAAATACCTGGAAACAGAGCCAGTCACCACATGATTTTGCAAATCGTTTGCCACACTCCACCAAGACATATGCGCTCACCAACATGAATGACGAAAACACGCTGCCACTTTTTGCTCAGCAATATGTGGGAATTGCAAAGACGTCGGGTGCGGATATCGAACTCATCACCCCTGAAGGCGGCAACCACAAGTGGACCGCATACAAAGTCAATGTGGACAAACTGATCCGCAAACACCTTCGTTAAGCCTGAACGATCGGAGCATCACAATGACCGACCAATCCCCCAACGACCAGTTCCATGCCTCATCCTTCATGCAGGGGCATAATGCGGAATATCTTGAACAGATGTACGCCCGTTATGCCAACGACCCTGCAGCCGTTGATGAAAGCTGGCAGGCGTTCTTCAAGGCGATGGGCGATGACGAGGTCAGCGTCAAACGCGAGGCAGAGGGACCGTCTTGGGCGCGCACGGATTGGCCCCCGCAACCCGGTGACGATCTGACCGCAGCTCTCACTGGCGAATGGGCGCCCGAACCGGAAGTGAAAGGCGCAGGCGACAAGATCAAAGCGAAGGCCGCCGAAAAAGGCGTTGAGGTCTCCAACGACCAGATCAAGCGCGCCGTACTGGACAGTATCCGCGCACTGATGATCATCCGCGCCTACCGCATCCGGGGGCACCTTGTGGCCGATCTGGACCCGCTGGGCATGCGCGATCAAACCCCGCACCCGGAACTGGACCCCAAGTCCTACGGCTTCTCCGAGGCCGACATGGACCGCCCGATCTTTATCGACAACGTACTGGGCCTGCAGGTCGCTACGATGCGCGAAATCGTAGCGATCGTGAAACGCACCTATTGCGGCACCTTTGCCCTGCAATACATGCACATCTCGGACCCCGAGGAAGCCAGCTGGCTCAAGGAGCGGATCGAAGGCTTCGGCAAGGAAATTCAGTTCACCCGCGAGGGGCGCAAGGCCATTCTGAACAAGATGGTCGAGGCCGAAGGCTTCGAGAAGTTTCTGCACGTCAAATACATGGGCACCAAACGCTTTGGCCTTGATGGCGGCGAAAGCCTGATCCCCGCGATGGAACAGATCATCAAGCGCGGTGGAGCGCTGGGAGTGAAGGACATCGTGATCGGCATGCCCCACCGGGGGCGCCTGTCCGTTCTCGCGAACGTGATGGCCAAACCCTACAAGGCAATCTTTAACGAGTTTCAGGGCGGCAGCTTCAAACCCGAGGATGTCGATGGCTCGGGTGATGTAAAATACCATCTCGGCGCCTCGTCCGACCGCGAGTTCGACGGTAACACGGTGCACCTCTCACTCACCGCGAACCCCTCTCACCTCGAAGCCGTGAACCCTGTGGTTCTGGGCAAAGCACGCGCCAAACAAGACCAGAACAATGACCACGAACGCACAAGCGTTATGCCGATCTTGCTACACGGCGATGCGGCCTTTGCAGGTCAGGGCGTCGTGGCTGAATGCTTCGCCCTGTCCGGCCTACGCGGACATAAGACAGGCGGCACCATGCATATCGTGGTGAACAACCAGATCGGCTTTACCACTGCGCCGCACTTCTCACGCTCGTCCCCCTATCCCACCGACAACGCGCTGGTGGTTGAGGCACCGATCTTCCACGTGAACGGCGACGATCCCGAGGCCGTGGTGCACGCCGCCAAGGTTGCCACCGAGTTCCGCCAGAAGTTCCGCAAGGATGTGGTGATCGACATCTTCTGCTACCGCCGCTTTGGTCACAACGAGGGCGACGAGCCCATGTTTACCAACCCGGTGATGTACAAACGGATCAAGAAGCACAAAACGACCCTCACACTTTATACCGAGCGTCTGGTCCGTGACGGCCTGATCCCCGAGGGCGAGATCGAGGATATGAAAGCGGCCTTCCAGGCACGCATGAATGACGAATTCGAAGCGGGCAAAGATTACAAACCGAACAAGGCTGATTGGCTGGACGGGAAGTGGTCGCACCTCGACAAGAACAAGGACGACTACCAGCGTGGCAAGACAGCCACCGCGCCGGAAACACTGGCCGATGTGGGCAAAGCGCTGACATCCACGCCGGACGGCTTCCCGATGCACAAGACCGTCGGTCGTCTGATCGAAGCCAAGAGAAAGATGTTCGATAGCGGCGAAGGGTTTGACTGGGCCACGGGTGAGGCGCTGGCCTTCGGCTCGCTTCTGACCGAAGGGTTCCCCGTACGCCTTGCCGGTCAGGATTCAACCCGCGGCACGTTCAGTCAACGGCACTCGGGCTATGTGAACCAAGAGACCGAAGAACGGTACTACCCTCTCAACCAGATTCGGGCGGGTCAGGCGCAATATGAAGTCATCGACTCGATGTTGTCGGAATACGCGGTGCTGGGCTTTGAATACGGCTACTCGATGGCTGAACCGAATGCCCTGACGCTGTGGGAAGCCCAGTTTGGCGATTTTGCCAACGGTGCGCAGATCATGTTCGATCAGTTCATAAGCTCGGGCGAGAGCAAGTGGTTGCGCATGTCAGGCCTGACCGTTCTGCTGCCACACGGGTTCGAAGGGCAAGGGCCAGAACACTCCTCTGCCCGCCTTGAACGCTTCCTGCAGATGTGCGGTCAGGACAACTGGATCATCGCCAACTGCACGACACCAGCCAACTACTTCCATATCCTGCGCCGACAGATCCACCGCGACTTCCGCAAGCCGCTGATCCTGATGACGCCAAAATCCCTGCTGCGTCACAAGCTGGCCATCAGCAAGGCCGAGGAGTTCACAACCGGCTCGTCCTTCCACCGCGTCCTGTGGGACGACGCTGAGCACGGGAACTCCGACACCAAACTGGCCAAGGACGACAAGATCAAGCGCGTCGTTATGTGTTCGGGAAAGGTCTATTACGACCTGCTCGAAGAACGTGACGCCCGCGGCATCGACGACATCTATCTGATGCGGATTGAACAGTTCTATCCGTTCCCGGCGATCTCTCTGGTCAAGGAACTGGAGCGGTTCAAAGGAGCCGAAATGGTCTGGTGCCAGGAAGAGCCCAAGAACCAGGGCGCCTGGACATTCATCGAGCCCAACATCGAATGGGTCCTGACCCGCATCAAGGCCAAGCATCAGCGCCCCGTCTACGTAGGCCGCGCCACATCTGCCAGCCCTGCCACAGGTCTGGCCAGCCAGCACAAAGCCCAACAAGCCGCGCTCGTCAACGAAGCGCTGACCATCGAAGGATAAGACAATGACCACCGAAGTCCGCGTGCCCACACTGGGCGAAAGTGTCACCGAAGCCACCGTCGCCACATGGTTCAAGAAACCCGGCGACAGTGTCGCGGTGGACGAGATGCTGTGCGAGTTGGAAACCGACAAGGTTACGGTAGAGGTGCCCAGCCCAGTCGCCGGAACTCTTGCCGATATCGTGGCCGCCGAAGGCGAAACAGTTGGCGTTGACGCCCTGCTGGCCAACATTGCCGAAGGGGCCGGTGCGGCCGCTGCCCCATCCGGTGACGGACCGAAAGAGCATCACGAAGAGCAGCGTGACGCCGCGCCCAAAGCTGCGGCCGGCGGTGAAACTGTCGACGTGATGGTGCCGACCTTGGGCGAAAGCGTAACGGAGGCAACCGTCAGCACATGGTTCAAAGCTGTTGGTGACAGCGTCGCGCAAGACGAAATGCTCTGCGAGTTGGAAACCGACAAGGTCAGCGTCGAAGTCCCCGCGCCCGCTGCGGGTGTCCTTGCTGAAATCACGGCGCCCGAAGGGACCACCGTTGATGCATCCGCCAAGCTGGCGGTGATCTCCTCTTCCGGCGCTGCCGCTGCGCCTGCCGCAGCAGCCCCCGAGGCCGCTTCGGCTGCTGTCCCCGCGGGGACAGGGCGTTCGGATGTTGAAAATGCGCCGTCGGCCCAGAAAGCGATGGCCGAGGCCGGGATCAGTGCCGATCAGGTCACCGGCACGGGCCGTGATGGCCGTGTGATGAAAGAGGATGTGGCCAAGGCCGTCGCAGCGGCAGCCACCGCGCCCGCACCGGCGGCCCCTGTCGCAGCCCCCCGCGCACCTGTCGCCGCGGACGATGCGGCTCGCGAGGAGCGGGTGAAGATGACCCGCCTGCGCCAAACCATCGCAAAGCGTCTCAAGGACAGCCAGAACACTGCCGCCATGCTCACCACCTACAACGAGGTGGACATGACCGAGGTGATGGCCCTGCGGAACGAATACAAAGACCTGTTTCTCAAGAAACATGGCGTCAAGCTGGGCTTCATGTCATTCTTCACCAAGGCGTGTTGTCATGCTCTGAAAGAAGTGCCCGAAGTGAATGCCGAGATCGATGGCACAGACATCGTCTACAAGAACTTCGTACACATGGGCATTGCCGCGGGCACGCCCACGGGCCTCGTGGTGCCAGTGATCCGAGACGCGGACGCCATGTCGTTCCACGCCATCGAGCAGGCCATCGCGGAAAAAGGCGCCCGCGCGCGCGACGGCAAGCTGAGCATGGCCGAAATGCAGGGCGGCACGTTCACTATCTCGAATGGCGGCGTCTACGGCTCGCTCATGTCCTCGCCCATCCTGAACCCGCCGCAGTCAGGTATTCTTGGCATGCATAAAATCCAAGATCGCCCCATGGCGATTGGCGGTCAGGTTGTGATCCGTCCGATGATGTACCTGGCGCTTTCCTACGACCACCGGATCGTGGACGGCAAAGGGGCGGTGACGTTCCTCGTGCGGGTAAAAGAGGCGCTGGAGGATCCGCGACGTCTGTTGATGGATTTGTAAGCATATGGCCTTGCAACTTGCACTTGTGAAAATTCCGGTCGCTGACTTGGCCGCATCTTTGCGGTTCTATGAGACGCTATTGGATTGCAAGGCAAGCTTTGTCGCCGAACAATTCGGGTGGGCGCAATTCGACCATCCGGAACCAGGTCTGGCGCTATATGTATCTGGCGCAGGAGGCGGCCATCGAACGCTCGGCGGATCAGTAGACTTTCATCTTGCGACGGCCGACATTGACGCTCTTCACGATCAAATTGCATCAGTTGCCAGCGTGGCAGCCATCCACGAGAATGCCGATGGATCCCGCAGCCTCGAGGTTGAAGACCCGGATCGAAACATCCTCAAGACAATGGCGACCTCCCAATGACCCCAGAACTCACCTATCTGACCTACGCAGTCATCCTGCTGATCGCTCACGCAATCATTCAGGCCACCTTCTCAGACCTGTCAAAAGGCCTTGGCTGGGCGCTTGGCCCGCAGGACGAGCACCGCGACCAGAACATGATCGCTGGCCGCATCCAGCGCGCTCTCAAGAACTACCTAGAAACACTCCCCGCCTTCATTGCGCTCGCGCTGATACTCAAGGTCACGGATCTTGGCACGGCCACATCGGCCACCGGCGCCGCACTTTGGTTCTGGGCGCGTGTCGCCTATATCCCCGCCTACGCCTCGGGCATCCCCATGGTACGCTCCATCGCATGGTTCGCGTCTCTTGGCGGGCTGGTGCTGATGATCCTGCCGTTGTTGGGGGCCTGACCGGACAGACACGATGACACCGGAACTCACCGCTCTTGCCCTCGCGGCCATGCTTCAAGTGCTGCAATTCGTGCTTATGGCTGTGCCCACGAACATCGAATTGCCGAAGGGCAAGACGCTGTCACCGAGGGACCGCAAGCGTTTGGGCGGTGACATTCAGGATCAGGTGTCTGACAAAACCGCCCGTTTGATCCGAGCATGGGAAAACCACTTCGAAAGCCTCGCGCTGTTTACGATCGCCGTCATCGTTGTGTCGCTCGCAAATGCAAACACGGCCTTTACTGCCACCTGCGCCTGGACCTACCTGACCTCCCGCATCCTATACATACCCGCCTACTATTTCGGCCTGACCCCTTGGCGGTCACTGATCTGGTTCGTAGGCTTTCTCGCCGCGCCCTGCATGTTAATTGCAGCGCTCTTATGATCTTCTTCTGACTGAAAATACCACGGGGGTCCGGGGGCAGCGCCACCGGTCCGACGCCAAAACAAAAGGACCAAACCCATGGCTTCTTACGACGTAATCATCATCGGCTCCGGCCCCGGCGGCTATGTCTGCGCGATCCGCTGCGCACAGCTGGGCTTGAAAACAGCCTGCGTTGAAGGGCGCGAGACGCTGGGCGGCACCTGCCTGAACGTCGGCTGCATCCCGTCCAAAGCACTGCTGCACGCCAGCCACATGCTGCACGAAGCCGAACACAACTTTGCCGCCATGGGTCTCAAGGGTAAAAGCCCGTCGGTCGATTGGAAGCAGATGCTGCAATACAAGGCCGACACCATCGGCCAGAACACCAAGGGTGTCGAATTCCTGTTCAAGAAGAACAAGATCGACTGGCTCAAAGGCTGGGGCAGCATCCCCGAGGCCGGCAAGGTCAAGGTGGGCGACGAGGTTCACGAAGCCAAGAACATCATCATCGCCACCGGGTCCGACGTCGCCACACTGCCGGGTGTCGAGATCGACGAAAAGGTTGTGGTCAGCTCAACCGGCGCGCTGGAGCTGGGCAAGGTGCCCAAGAAGATGGTGGTGATCGGCGCGGGCGTGATCGGGCTGGAGCTCGGCTCGGTCTACAAGCGCCTTGGAGCCGAAGTGCAGGTGATCGAATTCCTGGATGCCGTCACACCCGGCATGGATGTCGAGGTCCAGCGCCAGTTCAAGAAGATCATGACCAAACAAGGCCTGGGCTTCACCATGGGTGCCGCCGTTCAAAAGGTCGACGTCGCCAAGAACAAGGCCAAGGTGCACTACAAACTGCGCAAGGATGACAGCGAACACGAAATGGACGCTGACGTCGTTTTGGTTGCGACGGGCCGCAAACCCTACACCGACGGGCTTGGTCTGGATGCGCTCGGCGTCAAGATGACGGACCGTGGCCAGATTGCAGTGGATGCCCATTGGCAAACCAACATCCCCGGCATCTACGCCATCGGCGACGTGATCGAGGGGCCAATGCTGGCCCACAAGGCGGAGGATGAAGGCATGGCCGCCGCCGATCAGGTGGCGGGAAAGCATGGGCACGTGAATTACGGTGTCATCCCCGGCGTGATATACACCCACCCCGAGGTCGCCAATGTAGGCGCAACCGAAGAGATGCTGAAAGCCGAAGGGCGTAAGTACAAGGCGGGCAAGTTCAGCTTCATGGGCAACGGTCGCGCCAAGGCAAACTTTGCAGCAGACGGGTTCGTCAAAATCCTCGCCGACGCTGAAACCGACCGTATCCTTGGTGCTCATATCATCGGTCCAAGCGCCGGTGACCTGATCCACGAGGTCTGCGTGGCGATGGAATTTGGCGCTTCCGCCGAAGACCTGGCCCTGACCTGCCACGCCCACCCCACCTACTCCGAAGCGGTGCGCGAGGCGGCGCTGGCCTGTGGTCTTGGGGCGATTCACAGCTAAGCTCGGAATTACAAAGACGCATGCAAAAGGGTCGGTTTGTAGATAACCGGCCCTTTTTATTTGAGTCGAGGCCTAGTCATAGGACCGGCTCTTACGTCCAGAGAATTACAGAAAAAGCACAAAACTGGCGACCATCCGCCACCGAACGGAGGCGACCTCGGAGCAAATCCGCTGCATGGCGCGTTCACGCCGATGTAACGGGATGCGTGTTATTCCCTTTTTGGCAAACCGCCCTCTTTGTTAGAGCAGCCCGTCTGGGTTGATTGATTAATGCCAAACGACAAGAGGACATCATCATGGATCGTCGCAGCACTTTGAAACTGATCGGGGGCGGCGCTGCCCTGTTGACACTGGCCGCATGCGCGCAACCACAAGACCCGGACATCGTCGATATCGCGGCAGGCGATCCGAACTTCTCAACGCTCGTTGCTGCTGTGCAGGCCGCAGGGTTGGTTGATACACTTAAAGGCCCCGGCCCCTTCACTGTCTTCGCGCCTACAAATGATGCATTCGCCGCACTGCCCGCAGGCACGGTCGACAACTTGCTCTTGCCGGAAAACAAAGACCAGCTGGTCAATATCCTCACTTACCATGTTGTACCGGGCCAGATCACCGCGGGTGACGTGCTGGGCACGCGCCAGAACGTGACAACCGTCCAAGGCGGCACACTCGATGTGAACGGGATCGTCGGCAAGTTCGGGTCAGGCGTGAAAGTGAATGATGCCAATGTCATTCAGCCAGACATCTTTGCGTCAAACGGTGTGATCCACGCCATCGACGCAGTGCTTCTGCCTTAAATCAGGTCCGAGCAGAGCCGGAAATTGACAGCGTTTCTGGCCCGTTTTCTGTATCAGAAAACGGCTACCACATGGCCCGGGCCGCGCGCTCGGGCCATGCAGCATCATAAGATGCCCCGCCTTCATCCCCTTCGGACACTTCTGCAAGTATCTCGCCCGGGGTCGGCAGGCCCTCGACATCGTTGCGGGCCCACAGTCCAGCGCGAATCACAGCGCGCGCGCATTGGGTGTAAACCTCATCTACGCGGATCACGATGACGGTGGCCGGATGCCGCCCCTTCTGTTCGAACCGCTGCCGCAAACCTTCGTCCGCTGTTAGCCGCGCCTGACCATTCACACGCACAACCGTATTTGAACCAGCCACCATAAACATCAAGGATGCGCGGCCGTCTTCTACGATGTTCCGCAGGCTGTCGAGCCTCTGGTTCCCGCGCCAATCCGGTAGCGCCAGTGTTTTGGGATCAAGCTGAAGCACAACAGGTCCATCATCACCGCGCGGACTGCCGTCAGTGCCGTCCGGGCCGACCGTCGTCAGCACAACAAAGCGTGACGTGGCAATCCACTTGGCGTAGAGCGGGGTCAGATGGTCCGCCACCTTTCGCAACGAGGGTTGTCCTGGGGTGCCGTAGAGCGCTTCAAGCGCCGGAATGTCTTCAATGAACTCCATTGGGCTCAAACCCTCCTTCGCGCATCAGGGCATCTGATCGTTCCTCTACCGTAGCTTCCAGCTGGTCCAGGAACGTATCACGGTCCAAGCCGTTAGGCATCGCTGGCAAAAATTCGACAATGGCAGTCCCCGGTTTGCGCATGATGCCCGTGCGTGGCCAAAAGACACCCACATTGGTGGCCACGGGTACACAAGGCTGCCCCAGTTGTTCGTAAAGTACGGCTGTGCCCACCTTGTAGGGCTTCTTGACCCCAGGGGCGACCCGCGTGCCCTGCGAATAGATGATCAGTTGACCTGGTGTAGCGCGCCCGGCCTCCACATCCCGGACCATTTTGACAATGGCTGCGCCACGCTTTCCGCGATCCACTGGCACACAATCCAGCCGCTTCGCATACAGTCCGATGATCGGCGTCCACAAGATTGACCGTTTCATGATGAACTTTGCCGACGGCAGCGCAGTAAAGATCATCATGATATCAAGGAATGATTGATGCTTGGCCGCAATCAGCACCTCACCCTCCGGCACGTCTCCCCTTACTTCGGCCTTAAGGCCAACCATCCATCGCATCGACCAGAACACGTACCGGCTGTAGGTTTTACAGGCCGAGCGTGCGCCATGCTTGCTGACGATGGCATAGGGGGCCCATAAAAGCCCGATCACCAACATCATCACGTAGATATGGCCGACAAAGACCAATGAGCGAACATATTGAATCATGTGAGGGTCCTCAGGGCACGACTGGCGGCGTACGCCGTCGCAAGCAAGGCGACCGCTGCGCAAACGACTGGCAAAACGATGGGGACCAGCCAACCCAAACCGCTGAACCCAAGCCCGGTCAGAAAACCCGGTGTTTCTCCGCCCGAAGGCATTATCCACACGGCGATCAGCCCGATGAACGTCCCTACCGCTGAACCGACAAGAGCGCGCAATGTAAACCGTCGCACAAACGCATTGGCGATGTAGCTGTCCGTGGCCCCAACAAGGCGAAGAACAGCGATGACCTGTGCATTAGCCGCTAGAGCTGCATTGGCCGCCAACGTCACCATGGCGGCAACGGCACCGATGATCAGCAAAGCAACGGTCCAGCCAAGGAGGCGCATCCGCTGCGCAGCAGACACCAGTGGTTCACGCCAGCGGCCATGATCGTCCAGCACCGCGCCGGGGACCTCTGCTGCCAGGCGCAAGCGCAAGCCGGTGGCATCGAACCCCTGGTCCGTCGCTTCGATCTCGATCAAGCGGGGGATAGGAAGTGTGTCCAACGGCAGATCCTGCCCGAACCAAGGGGCCAGCAAAGCCTGCTGTTCTTCGTCGGTCAGAGCGCGCGCGTTAGCGATACCAGGGGTTGTCGACAGCACTTGCAAAGCTGCGGTTGTCTGGATTGCCCGCTGATCTTCGGGTGCGACGATGCGAATGGTTGCGGTGCGCGCCAGTTCATCGCCCCACCGGTCAGCCAAACGACCCGAGGCCAGTGACAAAGCCAAGGCGAACACAGCCAGAAAGGCCATCGCGCCCGATACGAAAAGGGTCAACTGTGCCGTAAATCCCGTCGGTGGCACCACGCGGTCGGCATGTCGATCACCGGCGGCAAGAGCCCGCAGGGTGTTCCGGTCAAACATCACAGGTCCGCTCCTGCCAGCTGTACGCGTCTGTTCGAGATACGCAGGACGCGTGCTTGCACCTGGGCTTTTGCCGCACGGATCAGGGACAGGTCATGCGTCGCCAGCAGCACGGTTTTACCCATCTTGTTCAGCTCGACCAGCAGGGTCAGCAAACGTTGCGACATATCCCAATCCACATTGCCAGTCGGTTCATCCGCAAGCACTACATCCGGCGACATGATCACCGCCCGGGCCAGCGCTGCACGCTGGCGTTCGCCCCCTGACAGCTCGGGCGGCATGGCATCGGCGCGATGTGTCAGGCCAACCCATGCCATGAGTTCCGTCAAATCTCCGTTCGCCGTGTCCGCCTGCCGTCCCGAGACAGTCAAAGGCAGTGCAGCATTGTCGGAAACACTTAGATGATCAAGGAATTGTACATCCTGATGCACGACACCGACCCTGCGCCGGATCATGGCCACGTCGTCCCGCTCGAGGCTCCTTACATCCCGTTCAAACAACCGAACATGACCGGCCGTCGGCAGGAGCGCACCATAGCAAAGCTTCAGAAGTGTGGTCTTGCCTGCGCCTGACGGGCCGGTCAGGAAGTGAAACGACCCTGGGGCCAACTTGACGGAAATGTCGGACAGCAGCTCGCCCCCGCCATAGCTGTAGGCTACATTTTCCAGCTCGATCACGTGCACCCTCGCCCTCTTGGCACCTGTTGTGCCTTAGCACCATGCCAGTTTCAATCTGTATGCTCTGGCAGCGGTGGTCGCACTTATGTCTTTTCTGAACAATTCCTACAACATATGGTGACACGCAAAACCGAGGCAGGACCGAAAAATGCGGCTGATATGTCCCAATTGCGATGCGCAATACGAGGTTGTCGATGACGTGATCCCCTCTGAGGGGCGCGACGTGCAGTGTTCGAATTGCGGCCAGACCTGGTTTCAGCATCATCCCGACCACGCCCCCGAGGAACCGGAAGAGGCGGACGCGCCTGCAGATCTGGCGCCGCCGGATGATGAACCGGTCGAAGACGAAGAGCGTTCCGAAGCCCCAGAGCCGCAACGGCGTGAGTTGGACCCGTCAGTTGCGGATATCCTGCGCCAGGAAGCAGAGATCGAAGCCCAAGCCAGGGCGACCGAAACAGAAGGCCTTGAAAGTCAACCCGACCTGGGCCTTGACAGCGCCGAAACGGACGCAGATCGCCGTGCCCGCGAAGCGCGCGAGCGGATGGCGCGGATGCGCGGCGAAGAAGCAGTTCCCGAACAAATATCGGAAGCAGCTGCAACAGCAGCGGCCATCGGATCCCGCCGTGACCTTTTGCCCGATATCGAGGAAATCAACTCGACCCTTCGGTCGACCAGTGACCGGCAGACCGCGTCTGGGGTAGATTCAGCAACCGACCCCATCGAGATGGCTCCGCGGAAATCCGGTTTCCGGCGTGGTTTCATGCTGATGATCCTGCTGGCGGTGATCCTCGGCGCGATCTATGTCTTTGCACCGGATATCGCGCGGGCAGTTCCCCAGGCCGACCCATTCCTCAGCGCCTATGTCGCACAGGTGGACAGCGCCCGTGTATGGCTGGATGGGCAGGTTGCAGCGGGGCTGACATGGCTCGACAATCTGACCGCGCCGGCAGAGGAAGGCTAAGCCTTAAAACCGGTCTAGCAGACGCTTGAGGTAGTCAAGTTCTACATCAGGACGTTCGCCGTCGCCCGAGCGGCGGCGAATTTCATCAAGCAGATCGCGGGCGCGGCGGTACACGTCCTCGCCCTGAAGCAGCCCTTCCTCGGTGCCTACAGAACCATTTGCACCCGGATCACGGCCCAGGGGATCACGCGCTTCGGCGCGACGGTCGCTTTCGCTAGTGCCCTGCCCTTGCTGCGCGTTCTGCTGTTCCTGCTGCATCGCTTCGCCCAAGGCGCGCATGCCTTCGCGTAGCGCCTCCATGGCCTGTGACTGGTTGTCGATGGCCTCTGCGAAATCCCGTTGACGCAAGGCCTCTTCCGCACCGTCCATGGCACGGCCTGCACGATCCAGCGCGTCGCGCGCATCGTCGCCTTCTGGGGTTCCAGCCCCCGGCAGACTGCCCTGTTGGCGACGCAGCTCATCTCGCAAGGCCTGCTGGCGATCAGCGAGGGATCCTTCGGATTGTCCTTCGGCCTGCTCGTTGCCGTCTCCGCCGCCCTCGTCGGTGCCTTGCTCGCCCTGACCTTCGCCACCCTGGCTGTGCTGATTGCCGCGGCCCTGACCACCGTCACGGCCTTCGTTGCCCTGGCTCTCGCCGGTTTGCGCATTCGGATTGAACTGCTCTTGCAAATCGCGGAACGCCTGATCGCTCAGACCTTGCTGTTCACGCAGGGTCTCGGCCAATCCCTCCATGGCCTGTTCTCCAGGGCTTTGGCCTTCGCCGCCCTGCCCTTGGGTGACCTGCATGTTCTCCAACATCTCTTGCAACTCGCGCAGGGCCTGTTCGGCCTCAGCCATCCGACCTTGTTCCATCAGCTCCTGAATGCGATCCATCATGCGCTGGATATCGTCCTGCGTCATTTGCATCTGGTTTTGGGGCTGATTGCGCGGGTTCTCGTCGTTCTCTTGCCGATCCAGCTCTGCTTGGCGGGACAGTTGCTGCATGTAATCATCGGTCGCCCGGCGCAGCTCTTGCATCAGCTCCTCGATCTCGGCCTGACTTGCGCCATCGCGCATGGCTTGTTCCAGCCGTTCGCGGGCACGGCGCAAACGCTCCAAAGCGTCCGACAGGTCCCCTTCCTCAATCCCGAGGGCAAGGTCCCACATATCGCGCGCAACATCTTCCTGTTGCTCGTCTGTCAGGCCGTAACTGGCAAGTGTTTCAAGCCGGGTGATGACACGGCGCAGGCGCAATTGATCCACTTCGCGGCGGAACACGTCGTCCGGACGATGGGCCACGGCGCGCAGAATCTGCGCAACACGAGCGCTATTGTCTTTCGACCACAACAAATCGCGGCGTTGTTCAATGATGGAGGCAGCCATCGGATCAAAGAACCGCCGTCCAGGCAGGATCATCTTGAATGGTTCGGTTTCCGACTGCTGTTCTGCAGCATCAAGGGCCGTCATGACAACGGTCACGGGCAGGTTCGCCCATGGATGCTCCGAGAAATCCTCGACCAGCGCCTCTTCGAACTCTGTCCGGCCGCCAGTAAACGGCATCGGCAATGAGGCGGTGATTTCAGGACGCTGTTCCGGTGCGATGCTCAGACCGTGGCGTCGGTCCACTTCATCCAGGTCCAGGGAAAATCGGGCCTCACCCACCTCCACCCCATAGTCATCAGACGCACCAAAGGGCAGTGTCATCTCGCCCAGCGCTGTCGCCTCCGGCGCATCCAAAACGGCAATCGCAGGCGGGGCATCCGGCAAGACAGTGACTGCCCATGTTCGTCCCCCAGGTCCATTGATTGCAATTTCACCCGATTGAGCAACTGTGAAATCCTGTTCCGGCTCTGAGGCTGGCGGCACCTCTCCGATGCGACTCGATACGGTTTCCGCAATAGTTAGCGCACCCACTTCGCCATACAGGCGGAGAGTGATCAGCGACCCAGCGGGCACTTCAAGCGGTCCTTCGGGAATGTCATTCAGGTAGATGGTGGGTCGACCGGTATAGCGTGGGCTTTCAGCCCAACCTTCCCAAACAGGACCTGTCGCCAATCCGTTGCCAGCACCGGGCGTCATTTCGGCAACCGAACCAACTCGCCAGATAGACCCAAAGATGAGCGCCACAGCAAAAATCAGGACGGCAACATATCGCAAGGCGTAAGGATCGCGGCGCGCAATTCGTAAGTCGGCAGGCACAGGTTGGGCCGCCGCGGCGCGTTCAGCCATTCGCGCCTGGTGCGCACGCCACACCGCAGTCGACGCAGCATCGTCGTCTCCGATAGCTTGTTCATCCATCAGTGCCTGAATGGGGCGTCCCGGCAACGTTTCATCCAACCGGACTAGGGCGGCTTCACGCGTTGGAATGCGGAACCGGCGAAGAGCGTAGATCAGTGCACCAATACCGGCCAGCGCCGCAACGACACCGAGGAACCAGACCAGTTCGACCATGACCGTGTCTTGCAGGCCTAGCATCAGTATCGCCAGAACCGCCAGCACGACGGTAGCCAGCGGCCATGTCGCTTGCCAAAAGGCTTCGGCAAACATTCCAGCGCGGGTCAACGCCAGCGGCCAGCGCAATGCTTTCAGCCCATGCCGAACGTCATGCCTGGAAAAACTCGCCATTCATCGCGTCCCTTGCCGGTGTCGCGGCGCACCATAGCGCCACAGCCTCAAGCGGCCCTGAGAAGGTCAGAGCCATTCAGGAATGGTATCGCGATTTATCATTTCGTCAAAGGTCGGACGTGCGCGGATCACCGCGTATTGATCGCCATTGACCAAAACTTCGGGGATCAATGGTCTTGTGTTGTACTCACTGCTCATAACCGCGCCGTAAGCTCCCGCTGACCGGAAGGCGACAAGGTCTCCGGCCACAAGGGGTGGCATCATACGCTGCTTGGCAAACGTATCGCCGGATTCGCAGACCGGTCCCACGATGTCATAGGGGGCCTGTTCCGTGCCCGGAGCCGGTTCAACCACAGGAACGATATCATGATGCGCCTCGTACATCGCTGGACGGATCAGGTCGTTCATCGCCCCATCAAGGATCAGGAAATCACGCCCTTCGCCCGATTTGACATAGATAACCTCTGACACCATCAGCCCCGCATTGCCCGCGATCAGGCGGCCCGGTTCAATCTCGACCTCGCACCCCAGATGGCCCACCGTCCGCTTGACCATTGCGCCGTAGTCAGTCGGCAATGGCGGTGCTTCGTTCGAACGGGCGTAAGGAATGCCCAACCCGCCACCCAGATCCAAACGGCGAATATCATGCCCGTCCTCGCGCAGCTGCACAGTCAACTCGGCCACTTTCTGATAGGCCAGTTCAAACGGGGTCAGATCGGTCAACTGGCTGCCGATATGCACATCGATCCCTATGACTTCGATATGGTCCATCGCGCCTGCCATGGCATAGACTTCGCGGGCACGGGCGATGGGAATACCAAACTTGTTCTCGGATTTTCCGGTTGAGATCTTGGCGTGGGTCTTGGCATCCACATCCGGGTTCACGCGTATGGTGATGGGTGCAACAACACCAACCTCTCCCGCGACACGGTTCAGTACCTCCATCTCGGGCTCGGATTCCACGTTGAACTGACGAATGCCGCCAGTCAGGGCCGTGCGGATTTCCTCCGCAGTCTTGCCCACGCCGGAAAACACGATCTTGTCACCCGGGACACCTGCAGCCTTAGCCCGCGCGTATTCGCCGCCGGATACGACATCCATACCTGCGCCTGCTTGTGCAAGAGTTTTCAGGATCGCCTGATTGCTCGCCGCTTTCATCGCATAGCAGACAAGATGGTCCATTCCGTCGAGAGCATCGTCAAACAACGTGAAGTGACGCAGCAGGGTGGCCGTCGAATAGACATAGAATGGAGTACCTACGGCGACCGCAATCTCGGCCACCGGCACATCCTCGGCGTGCAGAACGCCATTCCGATATAGAAAATGATCCATGGGCGCCTGCCTAAATCAGCAAACGCCCATCTTCAATGCATCACCTGCTTTGTTTCGTATCTGCAATCCGTTGCGCCATAAGGTCATCGCGCATTTTCACCATTGCGTTGGAACAGGCGATTGCGGCGTCAAACTGCGGCATAAACGATTCATTCATAATGCCGTCACCCGTCGCCAGCTGATACAGCGTGTGATATGGATTGTCGTTGCACTCAACTACCAGCGGACCGGTGTCTGACAAGGCGATGTCCCACCCAAAGACGCCGAACTCCGGGAACATCATATGGGCGTCCATGGCGAGTTGTTTGACCTGATCCCACATCGGAACTTGCACACCAACAATAGGCGCTTCGGTCGTGGTGTGTTGATCAATCCACTCAGCCCCCAGTCCGGTGCCGCGTTTGCAGCGGGCAACGACACCATCCTCCGCCCCGACATGCGCCAGCATGGAACCGGCTTGCCAAAAGTTGTCAGACATTGCGGACGGTGACGGAATTTTCCACAGCGAATAAAGAACCTTAGGGCCATTTTCGTCGCGCAGTGTGACAACGCGCAAGGTGCCGATGGACGGACCCGCGACCTTTGTCAAATCCGGATGCTGTTGGATTGCCGATTGGAAGATAAAGCCCTCGGGGTAGTCCTCGATCAATTCTTGGGCAAAGCCCGCTACATCCGCTTCTCGTCCATTGCCAAGGCGAAGCATGTCGCCCGAACACTCGGTGATCAACGCTGATCCAACACTACGCGAGCCGTTACAGGGTTTGCCAAAGATCGGGTACACAGCTTCATTTTTTAGATAAGTGGTAATCGCCTGGACATCCCGAAGAACCGGTAGAGTGCCGAAAGCACGATATGGATGCACCACTGCTTGGGTGTGCGTTGTGGCCACCCCAAGCCGATCCAACAACGACGTGTACATGACCTTGTCATTGGTAAAGGACCGAATTGCCGTAATCTTCATCGGGGACAGGCGCATGTTCAATTGCTTGTTGCCCTGGACACCGACGAACGTCTTCTTAACATCCAACGGCATGTCCGCAGCGAATACTCCCAGGTCGTAGTATTCCGTCAGACTCAGCTTGTTCTGCCCGCCACGCAGCGCCCACATTTCGCGCATTTGGCGCAGAGGAGACACTCCGTCGCGCCGCGCCACTTCAACAATCATCTGTGACGTGGGTGGGATTGGGTTGGCCGGTGCAGCCAGTAATATCTTGGGAGCGACCTGTTCCATGACGCTATTCCTTTGCTCGAACGCGTTGTACCTGATCGCGAAACAATCAAAGGAATTGGGCGAAATTAGGGCTCAAAATGGTCCAATTTTATTGAACTGGACGGGAACGTAGGAACAGATACAGGGGTAATCCGCAGCTGACCCCGATGCAAAATGTTGCCGGAATTGCAACCAATGCGGACCAGTTTCGGCGTATGGCGACCTCCGACATGATCCAAAGGGTCAGTGCGAGGGCTGCAATCGTCAGATCCCAAACCAATCCGCTTGTGGCCGCATTTACATGCCACGCATCGACCATGGCCATCAGGTCCCAGCTATTGGTCTGAAACCAAGTGACAAAGTAGTACATCGGATGAATGGCCCCCCAAATGGCAAGGCCAAGGTACATCATGCGAATGGGGGCCATGGATCAGAAGAGGCTCACACCGACGGACAAGGGGCCACGGCTGACCCCCACGGTACCACCCGCATGCACGCCGCCTGCCCCTACACCGATATTAACACCAGCGTGTGGTTGAACGGGCTCACCATCCGCTCCGCAGGCTGCGACGGTCAGCAACGACAAGATACAAAGTATGCGGATCATGCGATCACCTCTCTCCATCGAGCAACCTGCGCAAGGACCTGAACCGGCGCAGTACCTCCGTAACTTGTACGCGATGCGACGGAATTTTCCACGGTCAAAACATTGAAAAGATCGTCAGTGATGCTTTCATGCGCGGTTTTCATCTGATCAAGCGTCAAATCGGGCAGGTCGCATCCCTCTGCTTCGGCCAGTGCTACAAGGCTGCCCGTGATGTGGTGCGCATCGCGGAAAGGCAGACCCAGCACACGTACCAACCAGTCCGCCAAATCCGTTGCGGTAGAAAATCCGGAGCCTGCCGCCACAGCGAGGCTGTCGCGGTTTGCGGTCATATCGCGCACCATCCCATCCATGGCCGCCAGCGCCAGCATCCAATTGTCAGCGGCATCAAAGACTTGTTCCTTGTCTTCCTGCATGTCTTTCGAATAGGCGAGCGGCAGGCCTTTCATCACCATCATCAGTGCCGTGTTGGCCCCAAAGATACGACCGACCTTGGCCCGGATTAGCTCTGCCGCATCAGGGTTTTTCTTTTGCGGCATAATGGACGACCCGGTCGAAAACCGGTCGGACAAGGTAACAAACCGGAACTGGGCTGAAGACCATATTACCAATTCCTCGGCAAAGCGGGACAGATGTACAGCACAAATGCTGGCCACACTCAAGAATTCCAACGCAAAATCGCGGTCGCTCACCGCGTCCAGAGAGTTGGCGGCAGGCCGGTCAAACCCCAACGCTTCTGCCGTCATCTGCCGATCAATGGGAAAGGACGTCCCTGCAAGAGCGGCAGCCCCCAGCGGGCTTTCATTCATCCGCGCCCGCGCGTCACGAACACGGGACAGATCGCGACCAAACATCTCGACATAAGCCATCATATGATGGCCCCATGTGACAGGCTGCGCCGTCTGCAGATGGGTGAAGCCGGGCATGACCCAATCCGCGCCAGCCTCTGCCTGATCCAGAAGTGCGGCGATCAACGACAATAACGCTCCCTCAGCGGCATCAAACTGATCCCGCACCCATAGTTTGAAATCGGTCGCCACCTGGTCGTTCCGACTGCGGCCAGTGTGCAAACGCCCCGCTGGCTCTCCGATCACCTCTTTCAATCGCGCCTCCACATTCATGTGGATGTCTTCCAATGCCGTCGAAAACTGGAACGTGCCTGCGTCAATTTCTGACAAGACCGTGAGCAGCCCTTCCCGTATCGCCTCCACATCCTTATCACTCAGAATGCCGGTGGCGCCCAACATGGCGGCATGGGCGCGCGAACCCGCGATGTCCTGGGACGCCATGCGCTGGTCAAATCCGATCGAGGCATTGATTGCCTCCATGATCGCATCTGGCCCTGCCGCAAAACGGCCTCCCCACATTGCATTCGCGGATTTGTCGGTCATCTGGTCGCCCACCTAAGGAAGAGACATGAAAAAAACTGTTGTCGCAGCCCTCTACATGGCCCTGAGCCTTGGTGCAATTCCCGCGCTTGCCGACACGGACGCCGCTGCAGCATTGCGTGACGGCGACATGAAAAAGCTGATCTTCCATGGGACGCCCGAAGCGGTATCAAGACAATCCTTTGATCTCGCCGACGGCGCAGGCCAAGGGTCTCTGGCTGACTACGATGGCAAGCACATTCTTGTGAATTTTTGGGCCACCTGGTGCGCACCTTGCCGACACGAGATGCCAATGCTCTCTGAACTCCAAGCGGAATTCGGCGGCGACGACTTCGAAGTTGTGACGATCGCCACAGGCCGCAACAACCCGGCCGCCATCGTGAAATTCCTGGAAGAGATCAACGCAACCAACCTGCCTCGCCACCAGGACCCAAAGCAGAAATTGGCTGCGCAAATGGGCGTCTTTGGCTTGCCCATCACTGTTCTGATTGACCCCAAGGGGCGCGAGATCGCCCGCCTGCGCGGTGACGCGGATTGGTCCTCTGACAGTGCCAAGGCTATTATCAGGACGCTTATCGGGTCAGAAAACAGCTAATCGCCGCACGCTGCGCAGAACCGCGTTTAATCAAACAGTACCAAAGCCTTGGGGTGATCCACAGGTTGGCACACTTCTTTTCGCCGCTCTGACCTGACGCGACGCCAAGCTTGACGATTGCGTCCTACCTCTCCTGAAATGTGCCATAGGGAGGATCAGGCCGTGCCATTGCACATCCTGTTGATATTGGTGGTTGGTGGTATTGCAGGTGTTGCTCTCGCGCTGCACTTTCTTGGTCTGTCCAAAACCAAAGCCCTCGATTTGAATACCGTGCGCTCCGAATGGTTGCGGCACTATCCGGATGACACGTTCGATGATGAAGACAGCATCGATGTCCTAGTCAGCTTGGACGCCAGTCGCGGCCTACTTCGATCGGACCAAGGATATGGGCTTGTTTGGACGATGGGCACGGATACCAGTGCCCGCCGCTTGGGTACATCATCTTGGCGTGAAACCCGGTCCGGAGTGACCTTTACCTTTGACGACCCCTCAGCCCCATGGATCACAATACAGCTACAGGACAGCGAACGACATTTGTGGCTGTCCTATCTGAGGAAGTTCCATGGACCTTGAATACCCGGACGTGGTGCAGCTTGCTGTGCCATTCTTCATAGCCGCCATAGCTATTGAACTGGCTTGGATCGTGATCAAGCATCGCGGAGGGCGCTACGAAACGCGTGATGCCGTCACATCGCTGATCATGGGGGCTGGCAGTGTCGCGTCAGGCATTCTGCTAGGTTTCATCGCCTGGGGGTTCTTCATGTGGCTCTGGGCGATCACCCCGCTCGATCTTGGCAGCAGCATCTGGGTTGTGTTGATCTGCTTCATCCTTGATGATTTGCGCTACTATTGGGTTCACCGCTTTGGGCATCGTATCCGTTGGGTCTGGGCCAGCCATGTGAACCACCATTCCAGCCAACACTACAACCTGACCACTGCGCTGCGGCAGACATGGACCGGAACATTCACCTTCATGATGGTGGTCCGCGCGCCCTTGATCTTACTTGGTTTTCACCCGGCCATGGTACTGTTCGTCGGCGGGTTGAACCTGATCTACCAATTCTGGATTCACACGGAAGCTATCGGGAAGATGCCGCGCTGGGTCGAAGCGGTCATGAACACACCCAGTCACCACCGTGTACATCACGGACGCAACGCACGATATCTGGATGCGAACTACGCGGGTGTCTTTATCGTTTGGGACAAACTGTTCGGAACATTTGTTCCAGAACTGGAAAGCGAAAAACCGGACTATGGACTGGTCCAGAACATCGGCACATTCAACCCGATCCGGGTAGCGTTTCACGAGTGGGTTGGCATCTGGAAAGACGTCACGCAGCGCGGTCTGACGCTAAGGCAGCGCATCCTCTATGCCATTGCACCACCAGGCTGGAGTCACGATGGATCCCGCGACACCTCTGCGACAATCAAAACGAAACACCTGGCGCGCGCGCCCCATGACAAGGGCACACCAGGGTTCAGTTAGGCAACGTCTTCTGACCAGAAATATGATGGGGGAGCCCGAAGGGCGGGGGCAAAGCCCACTGAACAATGTCGTCGCGCAGCGTCTATCGAACTACGCAGCGTGGTGCAAAATCGCGGCTTCACTAGTACTCAGATTGCGACGGGCGTAGCTCCCGTAGGTATGAGGATCGCGTTCTAGGTTCGGCATACCTGCTACCAGTCGCGCGCGATCTTCCTCACTCAGCATCGACAGAGCTGTATTGGCCGGATGGAAACTTTCTGTCTCAACGCCGTTGGCTCGCAAGACCTCGTGCTTGGGAAGCAGCAGGTGAACATAGGTTACCTTCCTGGCCTTAAGGTCAACCGTGATTGTTGACCCATTGACCAAGTCCTTGGCCGCCACCAGCACCTCCGGCGTGTTGAACAAGTCCTTGGCCACGTCACCCTTGATCAGCATCCGGTGTTCCGGTGACACCAGCAATTCCTGATCAGGTCGCTCCACCCCAAGCGCACCTGTTGCAATGCGGATTGGGCGCAATCGCGGGATAGCAAAGAGCCGCGCTCCGGTCATATGTCGGCTTCCGGTCCACAGAATTTCCTGCGGGCCATTGTCTTGGGTCTGAACCTTGTCCCCTTCGCGCAAATCTTCGATTAGACGCGGTCCATCGGGTGTGTCGATCCAAGTGCCGGGTGTAAAACAGATCACACCACCGGCCCCATCCGGGGTCGGATCACCATAGGCAGTGTTGATGGTATGATGCACAACCCACAAATCGGTTTTCCGCGGTGGAATATCATCAAGGAACATTAGCAATGGCGGTGCACCGCGCCCGACTTCGATCACCGTCACCGTGTAACTTTTTGCCCCGTCCGTCACGACAAAGCTGCTGTCTGTCATCAGCGGCTCTGACTCTTCCGGTTCGGATGTCAAAGGAGAGTTGCCGATGGCTGCCCCGACAAGTCGGTGCACCATCCGCGCTGCCCTGCGGCGGATCACATCTTCTCCGTTCGCCCTGTCCAGGCGCAATACATCCTGCGGACCATCCACACGCACGGCGTCCCCACGCCAAGCCCATGCTGCACCCACCGCCAGCGACGGCAAAGGTGCGGCCTCGAGACCGTCCACTTCCGTTTGCGACCAGGAGATGACAAACGTGCCACGAAAGCCCGTTTCCATTGCCTGTATGCCTGCCTTACTTTTTTTATTGCAAGCACGTTAGCAAAGTGATTCGCGTCTGTGAAGACTGGATTTTTATAAGATTACAGTGTGTTGCATGCGAAAGGTCACGTAACGTCAGCGATCCGCCCACAAATTCCGTCTCAACACATGCTAGAAAGGCACGCGCCAGCGGATAGCGCCCACGATCTGGCCCTCGTCCTGCCCCTCGAACTCTTCACCCAGATAGGTCACTCCGTAAAAGCCTGATACACCCGTTTCGCTGCGCCACATTACTCCGGCGCGCAACCTCTCTCGCGTGTCTTCTGGACTGACCCCACTGCTGGCCGGCAGGAATTCACTGTCTGTCACCCGCGCAAGGTCAGCCCCCAGCACAAAACTGAATCCGGTCCAATCCGACTGGACCGCGTCGTAGCGTTGTCCAGTAGCGCCGTCGCGTACCAACAACTCGCCCTGCCCAAAACCGCCATAGGTGAAATCCACACCGGCCCTGACAAGGGTCTCAACTCCAGCCCGCGCTTCCACAAAGGGACGCACAGACATGGCCTGCCCAATGGCAAAGCTACGCCCGGCCTCAAAAACCATGTTGGGCAGAACCTCATTGCCAACCTGCGCATCACGCACCGCATCAGATGGCGTAGCAATGTTGAAGGCATCGTGAAATGCATCCTGAAGTTCATCGAGCCGGGTCTGCGGGCCAAGAAACACAATGTCACCGCCCACGGAATACTCCATCGGGCCCCGTGTGAAATGCGTATGCAGCCCCGCTGACAACGCACCGGCATAGGGGCGATCCCCTGGTTCGGGTGTGCGGATGTCATCGGGGGCAAGGATTTCAGCGGACAGCCGAAGTTCCAACAACTGGCCGAACCCAGTTGGCGCTGTACCATCCCAAGCCGGACCCCAAACACGCGAGGACTGGAACCCACCAGTGCGCCAACGGTCTTCGCCATCGCCAAAAAAGTCGTTGGTGATCAGGCGGCCGTAACCCAGCCGTTTCCGATCTTGTGCGTCCGCGTGGCCGGAGAAACAGAGCGTCGCACAAAGTGCAGCGGTCAACAATTTGAGCATTAAGATGCCTCGACAAGCGTGCCCCCCCGGGCCTGATCAGTGTTAGCCTAGCGGGTTCTGATTTGCCTAGTGCCGATCCGCCACAGTTGTAGAAACTTGGACTGGGATCATGCCTTACTTGTGCCTGAATTGTCCGCGCGTCGCGCAATCAGTCCAAAGCTAGAAGACAAAGAATACCCCTCACGCGCAAGCGTCGAAGCTGGCGGACGATCGCCCGCCAGCATCAAGGTTAGGCATGTGCGACCCGTTTCTTTCGCGACATGCGCAAGCCGACGCACATCATACGCATTGCATCCTCCGCCGCGCGGCGCAGCAGACGGTCACCGTCACGGATTGCTTCTTCGAGTGTGCAGGGCCGTTTGAGGATGGACGCAAAGGCAGAAATGCCGTGAGAAAACGTCTGATCCACGCCTTTGCCGATGGTGCCCGCAAGCGCTACAGTCTGAATGTCTCGTTCTGCAGCACGTCGAGCTACTTCACAGGGCACTTTGCCATAGGGACTTTGACCGTCCAGGCTGCCTTCTGCCGTGATAACAAGATCGGCCTGATCCAGCAGTCTATCAAAGTCGAGATACTGCATCATGATATCAAAGCGTGGATGCAGTGTGGCACCCGCAAATGCCATCAGACCGGCGCCCAGACCACCAGACGCACCTGCCCCTTGTGCGGTACCAACATCTAGGCCGGTTTCGGCTCGAATAAAGGTCGCCCAGCGCTCCAGAGCGGACTCGAGATAGTCCACCTGTGTCGGTGTGGCGCCTTTCTGCGGGCCAAAGACCCGGGCGACACCTTTCGGCCCCAGCAACATGTTGTGCCAGTTCACAGCGACGTCGATACGAACCGATCTGAGCCGCCGGTCGAGGCCCGACATGTCAATCCGGTGCAGCCACATCAGTTCGCCTCCGCCACGCCCGATCTCGGCCCCTTCTTCGTCAAGAAGCCGCGCACCGAGAGCTTGGGCAAGGCCTGCGCCGCCATCGTTAATCCCGCTGTCACCGCAGCCGATCAGGATTTTCTCTACGCCAGTATCCAACGCGTGCAGGATCAGTTCGCCAACACCATATGACGTGGTCAGCATCGGGTTGCGGCAATCCTGCGGTACCAGTGACAGACCCGCTGCCGCGGCCATCTCAATCACCGCAGTGCGCGGTCCGCGGCCACCCAGAATGCCATAAAAGCTGTCGACCGGTTCGCCGACAGGCCCAGTAACACACGCCGGGATGATCGCGCCACCCGTGGCGCGTACCAATGCTTCGGTTGTGCCTTCGCCGCCATCAACCATTGGGGCCTGCAGAATGCGGGCCTCGGGCATGGCCCGCAGGATCCCCTTGGAAATTGATTTGGTGACGGCGTTGACAGAGAGGGATTCCTTAAAGCCGGATGGCGCAACAAGAACAGTCATGGTCATGGGTCTGGTTCCTTTTGTCTGAGAGGTGGGAGGGAGGGTTGGGAGTATCGGCCGGACGCGGATCAACGGAACAGGCGGGAGAGATCCCGTTTGATCTGCCTGTGTGCGACGCGCAGATCATTGCGGGCCTGCGCGATGATCGGCGATCGTTGCGCGGCCCGGTTGAGTGTCGAGCGCGCCCCACTTGTGTCACCTCGAACAATGGCCGTCTCGCGTTCCGGCCGCAGCGTGGGGCGCTGGCTGATGGAGGGCGCTGTGGGTGCCTCGATTGCAACATGCATCTGGCCGCTCGGAAGAGACGGGCTGGGGGCCGCGAAGGTCGGCGATTGTGGTTGCACGGGATCGAGCTTGACCAGTTGATCCGGCCATACCCAAAGCGCGAAGGCGACAAGCAGCGTGACCTTGATAGGCGCGAGCGGCAGGGCGAGTTTGAACAGGTCTTTTTGAGTGAACCCGGCCGACTCGTGCATTCCGAAGATGGCCACAGGCTTGGCACTTGCCATCAGCGTCTGGCAAAACCCTGTGCCCATTACGGCAATCAGGATGGTCAGCGTCGCGTCATGCCCCAAACCAGCTACCGGCAAAGCCAAGGCCGGAACCAGAATAGCTGCACGGGCCGAACGTGATGTGATGGCCAGGTGCGAAATCACCGCAATAATCGACATGAAGATCACGACAGAACCGGTATGGGTGGCCAGTTCTGGTGGCAAAAGCTTCATGGCCCCTGCCGCCAGCCATTGATCCGCGCCCGTGTCCAGCACAGCGACCGACAGCATCAGCGTCGCCGCCATGTACAGCACCAACTCCGTATCGACTGAGCGAAAGACTTCCTTGGGCTTGCGTGCGCAAAATGGAGGCAACAAAAGCAAGACCGCCCCGCACAACGCGACTATGGATTCGTCCAAACCGTGCACGGGTTTGGCGATCCAAAAGGCGACAAGCCCAGCCAGCACAATCAAGATGCGCCGCTGTACCGGGGTAAGGGATCCGCTTTTGGCCGAAGGCGCGATACGAGCGTGTTGTAAATCCCGTGGAACGAAGATCGCAAAGATCAGGACAGTGGCCAGAACAACCGATACTCCGGCAAGCGGTGCGCCAATGCGCAGCCAGTCAAGATAGCCAATCTTTGGCCCACCGGTTGCGTCAATCGCCTGAACCGCGACCAGATGCGCTCCGGCACCAATTAAGGACCCGCCCGCAGACAGCAGTATCGCTGTCGGAAACAGCAAAGCCAAAGGTTTGACAAGCCGGTGATCCGGCAAGGCCGACAGAAGACCGAGAAACACCGGCAGCAAGAGTGCAGCGCGCCCTGACGTACTGGGCAAGAGAAACGCGGTGGCCGAAATAGCCAAGCCCGTTCCGAGGAAAAAGGGTAAAACCCGTGGTGCAGTTCGCGTCAGTGGTGCCACGAGGCGCTCCACCAGCCCCGCTTCCTTGACCACGGCGGCGATGACAAAGGCTGCGAGCAAGAGCCACACGATCTGTGACCCAAGTGTATCGGTCAAAGCCTCGGGCGGTTGCGCCCCCAAGACCACGAGGGCCAGGGCCGCGATCAGAGCAACCAGACTGTCCGGCAACCGGGTCGCAACCCAACCGATCATCGCACAGACAATGACGATGAGAACGATCCGGGCATCAGGGGAGAGAGTGGTGGCTTGGAACCAGATCGTCGCGCCAAGAACTGCAGCAGAAACGGCCGGCAGCAGAACCGTTTTCAGCCCATGAGCCAGAACAGAGTTTGCTGTGCCAAATGTTTCATGGTCTGCGGTCATCGTCATCGTCTGTGCCTTTCGTCGGTCGGCGCTTTCGCGGTTTGTTGACCAAAGGAGTAACGACGCGGCTCATTGCCGGTACTTACAGGGCGATGAATGAGAGCCCTTCAGTTTTATGAACGTTTTGTGACAGCCACTGGGATGCGCTGACTCGTGGACATCTGCTGGCAAGCCCCCGGAGACGGCTTTTCACCAATGCACTCGATCGTGATGAGCTTTGGCTGACAAGTCGCGGCCAATGGATGAAGCGCTTGAAGGCGCGCATCCTCAAAGTAAAAGCGTCACGAAAGTTGGAAACTGCATTTTCGGCAATGCGCGGTCACGTTGCCGATTGGTCGGTAGTGGGGCGCAAGCAAGCCCCCGGCAGGATCGGGGACTTGCATGGATTATGCTCGGTTAACCGAGATTAATCAGGAACGGATCAAACGTCAGCTTCTTATCATCATCAAACTGGAGCGTCGCATTATACTGGAACGACTCACCGGTAGATCCGCCTGGCGGTTGGAATTTGGATTCCCAGACCCCCGCTGACAACGGATCCGGCACAGGACTGATGTATTTGTCGGTCACGGCCTGACCTGAAAAGCTTGAAATTGTGGCGTTTGTACCAGGATCGATCGGTGCGACAGACCAGACAATGGTGTCGCCATTGTGCAGCTTGGTGCTGAGTTCGTCCTGACCTTCGTTGTACGAACCCAAGTAACCATTCGTGTCGACAAGATAAATGTTTTCGCTCAGATTGCCGCTGGCAAGGGCGCCTTCGACATCAACCATCATAAGTACGTCTACTGTGGACATGTGTCTTCTCCTGTGGTGTGCAATTGTTGATATTGCTCGGCCGAGAGTGGAACGATCGGGCGAGCGTTCATTCGTCATGCGACGACCAAGAACGGGTCAAACGTCATGTTCTTGCCCTCGAAGGATAAGGTCATCGTGTACTGGTAAGATGTCCCGGCTGATGTTCCGCCGGGCGGTTGGAATTTCGATTCCCAGGATGTCGGTGCAAGCGGGTCCTGAACCGGGTTGATGTACTTGTCGGATACAGCAGTGCCCGAGAAGCTGTGTATTTCTGCCGAGGTGCCGGGATCGATCGGCGCGACTGTCCAGACGATCGTGTCTCCAATGTTAAGCGTTGTTTTCAGCTCATCGGTGCCCTCATTGCCGGACCCCATGTATTTGTTGGTATCAACCATGTACGTGTTCGCGCCTAGGTTGCCGCTGCTCAGGGCGCCCTCAACATCTACAGCGATCAGAACGTCTACGGTGGCCATTACGATTCTCCTTTTTGTCATAAATTTCAGCGTTTTCGTCGCTGAAGAGTGATTGCGTGGAGGAGCACTCCACTGAAACCAACTTCCCGCAAAGGTAGATTTTTTACCTGAAACAATCGCGAAATCATCGCGAAATCGACTTGAGGCGGATCTTGTATGCTCCAGCCCAAAGGCTGGGTCACACCAATACTCACAGGCGAGATGCGGCCTTGGACTAAGGCGGCGATCAGGCAAATAGGCACTAAACGCCTCCCAACCAAAACACGCAGTGCACCACATTCATCACCATTCGACGGGAAGGGATTGGGGCACCGTCCAAAGCCGGTTTCGGATTTATTTCGGAAAGATTTCAGGACCTGGGGAATCTTTAACAGCATAGTCCAGTAGTGCATGGAGACGTTTCGTGAGGCGCTTCATGCAAGTTGCGAAAAGGCAGACACAGCGAGCCGAAAACCGCGTGGTGCGCGAAGTTTGATACTTCCCTTGCTGCGCTGGTCTTACCGCTGGTGTCGCCTCTGCGGCAGTGGGCGAAGGCGTACTTTTTGATGACCAAGTTATGCGTAATAAGTACTTGCGCCTTCGCTTACCGCGCCGCACGTAAACTCCAGTTAGGTTCACCTGATTTCACTGCGGCGCGCCCCGGTCCCGCAGCACAAATGTATTAGAGTTTGAGCCTAGGCTATGCTCCGTTTGGGTGGTAAAAGGTTGCAAGTATGTGGTGCAGTGCCACCAAACACGGGTCGAATTATTCGCCCCCCCCACCGAGCGGCCACAATGTACTTTCCCGCCACGGATGAAAACCGATTGTTGAACGAATCAAAGGCGCAGGCACCGAACAAAGTGCGGGTCGAAACGAAAGACGTTGTGACACGTCGACGGTCTTTGGAAACTCTTGTAATGTTTCGTACAGCAGCAGTTGATTGTTCGTCGCGCTTCTGTTCTTGCTCAGAATGAAACGCAACCCACTGTTTTTTCGCCAAACTTTGGCGAATGGCGGAAGTTCGCCGACCATCGCGTATCCTGACGTCAATTCTGCTCGACACTACTTTGGTCTTTGGCGCACGTAAGTCACAGTGCCAACACAACTCATATGATAATAAACAGAGGAGCCCCCTATGAAGCGCCGTCCGTTTCTTTTTGCAGCCTTAGCAACAACCTTTCTTACAACCCCTGCTTTTGCTGCCGACGTCCCCGAAGGAGTGACACTGGCAGACGAACAGACCTTCACATACCGGACACTTGACGAGTTTTCCTCGTTTGACCCGCAGGTGGTCGAAGATGTGGATGGATCCAACGTCGTTCGGGATTTGTTCGAAGGTCTGTACAACCAAGATGCCGACGGCAACATCGTGCCCGGGGTTGCGCTGAACCACGAGGCATCTGATGACAACCTGACATACACGTTCAATCTGCGCGACAATGCCAAGTGGTCTGACGGTACGCCCGTGACTGCGGGTGACTTCGTTTATGCATGGCAGCGCGCGGTCGACCCGGAACTGGCCTCGCCATATGCCTGGTACATGGAACTGATGGCGATCGAAAACGGCGCGTCCATCATCGCGGGTGAAATGGAGCCAACTGCGCTGGGTGTTTCAGCACCTGACGATACAACTCTGGTCGTCAAACTGTCCGAACCGCTGCCTTACTTCACCAAGATGGTCACGCACGCCACCACATTCCCCGCCCCCAAATGGGCGATTGAGGAACACGGGGCGCAATGGACCCGACCAGAGAACATGGTCAGCAACGGAGCTTACGTCCTGACGGCCCACGTCCCCAAGGAACGCTCTGTCCGGTCACGGAATGAGATGTACTGGGACAACGAAAACACTGTTCTGGATACGGTCACCACGTATGTGATTGGCGACGAAGCACAGGGGCTGACCCGGTGGCGCGCTGGCGAAGTCGACATGACGGACATTCCTGCAGGCCAATACCCTGCGCTGTCCCAAGAGTTTCCAAACGAGGCATTCGCCCTGCCACGTCTGTGTAACTACTATTTCAACTTCAACCTTGCCTCTGGCCCCGAAGCCTTCAAAGACGTGCGCGTACGTCAGGCTTTGGCATTGGCTGTAGATCGCGAAATTATCGTGGATCGCGTTTTGCAGGGTGGCCAATTCCCCGCTTTCTCCTTCACGCCTGCCGCAACGGCTGGGTTCGAGACGCCAGACATCGAAATGGCGAGCATGACACAGGCTGAGCGCGACGCGAAAGCCAAAGAACTGCTTACCGAAGCGGGCTATGGGGAAGGCGGTGAACCTCTGAGCTTCACTTACCTCTATAACACATCCGAAGCCCACCAGCAGGTCGCCATTGTTGCCACCCAAATGTGGAAACAGAAACTGGGCGTGGACGTCACGCTCGAAAACCAGGAGTGGAAGGTTTTCCTCGAAACACGCGGTGCCCAAAACTACGATATGGCGCGTGGCGCATGGTGCGGTGACTACAACGAGGCATCCACGTTCCTTGACCTCCTGACCACCGAGTCAGGCTACAACGACGCCAAGTTCTCCAACGCTCGTGTTGACGAATTGATGGCGGAAGCCAAGTCCTCGAACGATCCTCAACCGCTCTATACCGAGGTAGAGCAGATTGTGGCCGCCGAGATGCCCGTTATCCCGATCTACCATTACTCAACCAACATCATGCTGTCCGAGAGCATCCAGGGGTGGCCGATCAATAACGTCGAGCAGAATTGGTACGCCAAGGATCTGTACCGCATCGCCGACTGATGTGACCGTAACTTTACGCTCCGGCCTCGCGCCGGGGCGTAACCGCGGGGCATCCCCCCCGCCGGAATCTCGGAGCCCACAATGCTCAACTATACCCTTCGCCGTCTTTTGATGGTGATCCCGACGTTGTTGATCCTCGTGATCTTCGCGTTCTACCTGATGCGCCTCGCGCCGGGTGGACCCTTCACCTCGGAACGCCCCCTGCCCCCCGCTGTCATGGCCAATGTGCTTGAACGCTATGGCATGGACGAACCGCTTTATGTCCAGCTTTGGACCTATATCAAGAACATCATCTGCTGCTTCGACTTCGGCCCGTCCTTTGCGCAAAAAGACCGAACGGTGAACGATGTCATTGCGCAGGGTTTTCCGGTGACATTGACCTACGGGTTCTGGTCGGCCGTCTTTGTACTTATGCTGGGCGTACCGCTCGGGATCATCGCGGCCCTTCGACACAACGGGTTCTGGGACTATACGATGACGGGCCTCGCCATCTTTTCCCAGATCTTTCCGAACTTCGTGCTGGCGCCACTGCTGGTACTTCTTTTCACCCTCTCTTGGGGTCTGTTACCCGGCGGCGGCTGGAACGGCGGGCAATGGCAATACATTGTGATGCCAGCAATAGCGCTTGGTACATCCTACATGGCATCGGTCGCACGCCTGACACGCGGCTCAATGCTTGAGGTTCTGGGTTCGCCCTATATCCGCACGGCGCGGGCCAAGGGCCTGCCCGAACGCACAATCATTCTGCGCCACGCGCTTAAACCCGCATTGCTGCCAACCCTGACCTATATGGGGCCTGTCTTTGTCTACATGATCACCGGATCGGTTTTCGTCGACGTGTTCTTTTCCACCGGTGGCATAGGGCAGGACTTTATCGACGGTGCCTACAGCCGCGACTATTCGATCCTGCTGGGCCTCGCCATCCTTTACGCCGTTCTCACCTTTGCGCTGACACTGGCGGTTGACCTGCTTTATGCATGGATCGACCCGAAAGTGCGGGCAGGCCTGTCATGATCGGTGCCGTCAAACGTCGCCTCAATTCTGCTGCGTTCGCTGATGAACGCGCCGGGGAAATGGTCGCTTCCCGCTCGTTCTGGGCGGATGCTGGGCGTCGCTTTCTGCGCAACCGTATGGCGGTTTTCTCAGTGGGAATGCTCAGCGTTCTGATCCTGTTTGCCATCGTCGGCAACTTGTTCTCCCGCTGGTCCTTTGAGGAGATCGACTGGAACGTCCTTGGCCGCATCAAGGAAGATGGCGGTCCATCATTGGAAAACGGGCATTGGTTTGGCGTCGATGAACTGGGGCGCGACCTTTATGCACGCGTTGTTCAGGGCACGCGTACCTCTTTGCTGGTGGGCTTTATCGCTGGCCCGGTTTCGGTGCTCTTGGGCGCCACGCTGGGTGCTTTGGCAGGCTACTATGGCGGTCGCTTTGATCGCACCGTTCTGGGCGCGTACACCATCTGGCTGGCCATCCCGTACATCATATTCTTCGTTGTATGGCAGGCCTTCTTTGGCCGTTCCATGAGCCAGATGATCCTCGTGATCATTCTCGTGAACTGGACTGCCGGTCTGCTGCTCGTGCGCGGGCAGGTGATGATGCTGAAGAACCGCGAATTTGTGGACGCCGCCCGGATGCTGGGGATGTCAGATTTTGCCATCATCTTCCGTCATCTTGCACCCAATGTGCTTTGGGTTGTCGTAATCTATACGTCGCTGGTCATTCCGGAAGTGATCATGATGGAGAGCCTGGTGTCGTTCCTTGGTGTTGGTATTCAGGAACCCAACACCTCGCTTGGGGCGCTCTTGTCGGAAGGAGCCAGCACCATGACGTTCGGAACCTTGTGGCAGTTGGGATTCCCGGCGGCAGTTTTCGTGTTGGCCCAAGTCTCGCTTTTCTACATCGGCGACGGATTGCGGGATGCGCTCGACCCGAAGGAGCGGTGAGATGAACCAATTGAGCAACACAGAAACCCGAGGCAGATCATGCTGAGTGTCGAAAACCTGCACATCCGCTTCCGCACCGGTGATGGTATGGTGCACGCGGTCAACGACGTATCCTTCTCCGTGGACACCAGCAGCCGCATGGCGGTTGTCGGTGAAAGCGGCTCTGGCAAGTCGCAGATCGCCCTTGCCGTCATGGGGCTGCTGGCCAAGAACGCTGAGGTCGACGGGCGTATCCTTTGGAACGGGCAAGACCTGCTGGCCGCCTCCCCCCGCGAGATGAACCGGATCCGTGCGCAGGAAATCGGTATTATTTTCCAGGACCCCATGTCATCCTTGAATCCCTACATGACGATTGAACGGCAGTTGACCGAGATTGTGGAGCACCACGAAGGAATGTCTCGTCGCGATGCACGCGCGCGTGCACTAGAGGTGATGGATGCGGTTCGTATCCCCGATGCGAAAACTCGGTTGCGGGCCTATCCGCACGAGTTCTCCGGAGGAATGCGCCAACGGATTGTCATCGCAATGGCGCTGATGTGCAGGCCTAGCCTGATCCTTGCAGATGAACCGACAACCGCACTCGATGTGACGGTGCAAGCCCAGATCATGCAGTTGCTGCAAGATGTCCAAAGCGACTTGGGAACTTCTGTCGTATTGATCACGCACGACCTTGGCGTAGTTGCCGGGTTCTGCGAAGACGTGCTCGTCCTGTATGGTGGGCGGATCATGGAGACTGCGAGAACCGACACCCTGTTCGACCGGCCCTCGCATCCCTACACGCGTGGCCTATTGCGTGCTGTCCCGAATATCGAAGACCCTTCGGACACACTGATCGCCATTCCCGGCAGCCCACCAAACCAGCACCGCTTTCCGCAAGCCTGTCCTTTCGCGCCGCGCTGTACGGACGCCGTTGATACTTGCCGCGAAACTCTGCCCCAACTGCGCGACGGCCGGGCCTGTCTGCGCCCTATCGAGGAATTGACTTGATGCTCGCGGTTCAGAACGCTCATGTTGAATTCCGCGTGGCCCAAACCAAAAAATGGCCGTGGTCACCTGCGGGGGTGGTCCATGCAGTCAATGGGGTTTCCTTTGACCTGGAACCGGGCCAGACCATTGGTATCGTCGGTGAATCAGGCTGTGGGAAATCCACACTGATCCGATCGGTTGCGGGGCTCACCCCGTTGGCCTCAGGCACCGTCACCCTGGATGGTGAGCGTGTCCAATACGATAACCGTGCATCGATGCAACGGTTGCGGGCAACGATGCAGATGATCTTTCAGGATCCAATTGCGTCCCTCAACCCGCGAATGACGATCCGCGAGATCGTAACCGAACCCCTGTCCTTTTTCCGGCCGGAAATGCATATCGACAAACGCAAGGCAGCTGCGTTGGCGATGCTTGAACGGGTGGGTATCCCGCCCGCACAGGCAAACCGTTTCCCGCATGAGTTCTCGGGTGGGCAATGCCAGCGGATCGGCATCGCCCGCTCGTTGGTCGCCGAACCCAAGGTACTGCTGTGTGATGAGCCGGTGTCGGCGTTGGATGTTTCCGTACAGGCGCAAGTGGTAAACCTTCTCAAGGAACTGCAGCGTGAGATGGGCCTGGCGCTCGTTTTTGTAGCGCACGATCTTGGCGTTGTCCGCCATATCTCGGACGAGGTATTGGTCATGTACATGGGCGCGCAGATGGAGCGTGCGCCCGCCGCCGATCTTGTCCGTGCCCCAAAGCACCCCTACGCTCAGGCCCTGTTGTCCGCAGTGCCCATACCCGACCCGACCGTCCGGATTGCGCCGCAAATGCTGGAAGGTGATTTGCCAAGCCCAATGGAGTTACCCCCGGGCTGTCTTTTTGCTTCACGATGTCCGCACGCCATGACGAAATGCGCAAACGCAAAACCGCCAATGTTACACCGCGACGGGCACGAGGCCGCATGCTTTCTTTTGGAAGACACACCTGAAGAACTAGACGCGTCGTTGGAACATCATTGAGCTGCGGAGCATACAGGACAGGCTGCGCTAGTGATCATATCTGTGGTTTGGAGTGACGGGTGGTACTTGCAAACAGGGCTCAAAAAAATACTCATGTCATCGCCCCGAATGAGGCAGGCGATCATTGCAAAACAGGCAAACCCAATTCTTGCCTAGCGATCCAGTATGAATTGCATCTTGAGACTTGGCAGGGGCAGCAGGGTTCGAACCCGCGACCTACGGTTTTGGAGACCGTCGCTCTACCAGCTGAGCTATACCCCTGCACGCTGGATTGAATTACGCGGCGCGCCTTCGGTTTGCAAGAGTGAAATCAGGCCGCCGTGCGGGAAGTTCGATAGCTGCTGGACTGGACAATACCTGCATCAAAGAGCTGGGCAATTTCGGTGTCGGACAGACGAGCCACATCACCCAACACTTCTTCGGTATGTGCGCCCAGCGTCGGCGCAACCACTGCTGCAGGCCGGTCTGTTGCCGTGAAAGTGGCGGGATGTTTAGGGACAGGAAAGCGTCCAACACCCGGTTGTGTCACCATGTCGAACATCGGGTTTTCCGGTCCAAGATCTGGATCTTCCGCCAAGGCTTCGCGAACTGTTCGGAATTCGGACCACGTCAATCCTGCCCGATCAAAATCAGCGCGGAAATCAACCACACGGCGCGCGGCAAACCAAGGGCGCAGTACATCGGTTATTTCATTCCGGCGGCGCCATCTCTCGCCCTCATCCTGTAATGAAACACCATAGCGGCGTTCCATGGCAGTGATGGCATCTTGGGACTGAGTTGCTTTGACCAGGCCGTCCCATTGGCGATCAGTCAGTCCGATGACCATGATCCGTCGGCCATCTGCACAGAGAAAGTCCTGTCCGTATGCCCCATAAAGTGAGTTACCAGCCTTGATCCTGTCACAAGGGTTCAAAACAGCCTCACCAATCATGCCCAAATGGCCAACTGTCGCTGCAGCCACGTCCTTGAGAGCCAGCGCAACATCTTGCCCGCCACCCCCGCGCAAACGACATCGTTCTGCGGCAAGCAAGGAAGAAACACACATGTTGCCAGCGACTAGATCCCATGCGGGCAACGCGTGTCCCACAGGGTCGTGCGATCCAACCGGGCCTGTCATGTATGGAATGCCAAGTGCCGGGTTCACCGTATAGTCCACTTGGGGTTTCCCGTGCCGATCTCCGGCAAGCGTAACCGTTATCATGTCATCTCTGAGGTCGCACAGTGTGCTGTAATCAAGCCAACCACGCGCCGGCAAATTAGTCAGAAACAGCCCGGCATCATCGCCGGGAGCCGCAGCCAGCTGCTGTACCAGTTCACGACCACTTGGACGCCGCGTATCAACAGCAATGGATTTCTTTCCTTTGTTGAGACCGGCCCAGAACAGGCTTTGCCCCGACGGTGCGAGTGGCCAGCGGTCAGCATCAAGACCGCCACCGATGCGGTCCACGCGGATGACCTCTGCTCCCATCTGAGCCAGGGTCATACCCGCGAGTGGGACGGCCACGAAAGCAGAATGCTCGACCACACGCATTCCCGAAAGGATGGTCATTGTGTGTCCTCCCACATGGCTGTGGCGCACATACCCTGATGGCCGTTCTGACCCGTGTAGAGTGACAAAACGCCGTCTTCTTCTGTTGAGCAAATCTCAAGCTGTGTTCCAGAAAACAAGGGGTGTACGGCACGGAAATCGAAGTAACAGGGCAGTCGCTTTTTTGTCTCAACGGCGTGGCGGATCAGCAGAGCGGCTTGCAAGGGACCCTGCACCACAAGACCGGGATACTTTTCAACCTGCTGTGCATAATCAAGGTCATAGTGGATGCGGTGCGCGTTGAACGTCACCGCCGAGTAGCGGAACAGGAGGGTGGGTGTCATGTCCGACGTTTCGGCTGTGTCTGCCGGCATTGCCCGCGCCTTGGGCGGCGTGAAGCGGTCCGGCACGGGCAGGTAGACAATATCTTGCCGTTCTTCGATAGCGAGCCCTTGTGGGCCGTAAATCTTGTGATCAAGCGTGACCAAGGCCATCGGGCCAGCGCCTGTTGCCTTGGAGTCTACGGACCGGACCGACGTATGGCGTCTCAACGTGTCACCAACCTGCAGGGGCGAATGAAAACTAAGCGCTCCCCCCGCCCACATCCGACGCGGCAAACCCATGGGTGGAAGCAGAACGCCAGGTTCGGGATGACCGTCAGCCCGAAGATGCTCAAGATGTGCCGTGGGCCCAAATGCGCTCCAGTGCCAGAGAGGAGGAAGCAGCGTTCCATCACGCGGCGCGGTTTCATCCGATCGCCCGATCGTCGCGTGAATTCGGGCAGCAGTAGCAACATCTATCCCACCCACGTCCGATACGGTTTTTCCAACCCACGCATCCAGATTCACTTGGTCCATGATGTCCTCCCTCTCTGCCTATGAACGTGACCAGAAGTCATAAAAAATCAATATATTTTAATTACTTACGTGAATACCGTCGTATACCGAACATCGTTTTCTGCGTCCGCAGCATGCCCGCAGGCGTTGAAAAACAATGGCTTTCTAACCGAGTTTGCAAGTGCAGCGAAACTGACAAAAAATTGCGAATTGTTCTTCAGGAGGGACAAAATCGTAACTTTGTGACTCGTGTCGCAGGTGCAGAGTTTCAGACGAACGAGTTCTTCGAATCTCTTTCCATGCCCAGCGAGACCGCTGGTCAAAGACCCAGAAAGGTCATTCGGTCAAAGCTGAAACCTTGTTTGCGCGGGTCCGAAAAGCAACCGCGCGTTCCAATTCGCCCTGTTCAGTCAAGGCACCGATGAAGTAGCTGATGCGGTGACGCGGCAGGCCACCGCGCAGCGCATTCAGAAACACATCTTCGGCCTCGTCGAACCGCCCCTCGCGGACATAGATCAGTGAGGTGTAAAAGACCGGAAACGCAGCTGCCGGATCATGGGCCAAGGCAGCGTCGATATGGGTCCGCGCGGCGGCAAACTCTCCGGCTTCCAACTGCATCATGGCCATGAATTCATGGCTGTAATAATCTGGGCTTCCCTTGTCGAAAACGCTGGCCATGACGCGCATGGCTTCCGCCTCCTCCCCGCCGTAGTACAGTAGATCAGCCAACCAGTACGCCGCAAAATCATCGTGGTTCTTGGCCAGAAAATCCCGCAACACTGTTTGCCCTGCGGGTCGCAACCCAAGCGCCGACAACGCACGCGCCTTCCAGACGTATCCCTCTGAGCTCTCGGGCCAATCCTGCACCACGCGTTCCGCGTCAATGAGTACACGGCGGTAGTTTTCCAGATCCAAATTGGCTTTGGCGCGGTAAAGATAGGCTGATGTCGGTGCGTACCCGGTGTCGATCGCACGGTTCAGCCGAGCATTCGCTGCACCAGACGCCCCCTGATCGTAGAAGGCGACCCCAAGCGCATAAAGGGTCCACGGGTCCTCTTCATCGTATTGCAGCGCCCGTTCGAGGATGCGCTCCGCATCGGCCGGGCGCTGGGTGTCAATATAGAACCATGCCTTTTCGCGATAGGCCCAGACATAGTCAGGAGAGATCGCAAGCGCCGTGTCGATGAGGGTCAGGTATTCCTCTTCCTCCATGTCGCCCATGTAGCGACCGGATGAGGCGAGGCCGGCAAAGGACTCCGCAGACGCACCGCTGTCCAGCGCCCTTTGGAACGCGTCTGTCGCCGCCGCGTAGTCGGACAAGGCCCATTCTGCCCAACCAAGCACATTGAGCGCACCTTGATGGTCGGGGTCCTGCGCCAAAACGTCTTCAGCCACCTGTCTGGCTCGTTTGTGCTGACCCGCGTTGTCATACGCCCGTGCCAGTGACACTTGTAAGTTGCGCGTGTCCCGGGTGGTTTCCCTAATCCCAACCAACGCCGTCTCGCAAATCGCGATCAACCGATCAGGAGGTTCACTTTCGTCAAGACACACAGCGGCATAGCTTTTTTGACTGTCAGAAAGGATCGGCCGCGAAAGCGCCGATTGGGACAGCAACAGCGTCGCCACGGTGCACAATAACAGGTGTTTCAAAGATACACGCTCCGGTTTTGTGCAGCCTAGCAAGGCAACCGGCCAGAGCAACGAAAAAGGCCACGCAAGTTGCGTGGCCTTTCATGAGTATTCTGTCAGGCGTGCGTTAGTTCCGCCTTACGGCTGGTCCTTTGCTGCGACCGTGGTGGTGCGGCCCTGCCCTCGTGACCTTTGCTACGCAAAGGCACTGTCACAGGTGCCGCCCACAGGTCGCGCCGTGCGCGACCTCTTACTCGGTGATTTTGGAGACGACGCCTGCGCCGACGGTGCGGCCGCCTTCGCGGATCG
>NZ_BMWT01000005.1 GCF_014651375.1 Tateyamaria omphalii | reverse complement strand
GCCAAGATGCCAGTCATCACAATGGATCCGGTGGTGATCAAGGACAGGTTCATGAATGCGATTGCCAGCTAATGCTATTGGGTGTCCCGGTTGCGCGACGTGACCGGGCGCCTCTTAACGTCAAATTTATCCGGGCACCGCTATCTAGGTTTCCAATCCAAACGGTGATGGCGGATGATCCAGTATGCGGCAGGCAAAAGTTGTACTCAGGCAATCGCAACTGTTGTCATGCCGTGCTCACATGTCATTTTGCGATGCATGCACTGTTCAGCTGCACGTTGTGCGCGCAGGTGTTTGGCAGATTTCCATTTCAGAAAGGTACTTTGGATTTCCTCAGTTCTTTGAGGATTATTGCCGGCGGGTGGAAAAATGACTCAAGCGCTGTTCATAACGCAAGGTGAACATGCAACAGGCTCAGGACCGGACATTGTCATCTCGACCTTGCTGGGGTCGTGTGTTGCGTGCTGCTTGTGGGATCCTGTGGCGCGTGTAGGCGGTATGAATCACATGCTGTTGGCCCTGTCGAGCGGCAGGGGGACGAACTGCGCCATGTCGGGCATCAACGCGATGGAAGTGTTGATCAACGATCTGGTGAAGCTGGGGGTCGAAAGATGCCGGTTGCACGCAAAAGTGTTTGGTGGTGCGCGGATGATATCCGGTTTCTCGGATATCGGGGCAAGAAACGCAGCCTTCACACTGTCCTACCTGGCGAAAGAGGATATCCCCGTGATGACACAGTCGGTGGGAGGCAACACTGCACGGAATGTGCGTTTCTGGCCGGGCACGGGCCGCGCCATGCAAAAAATGACAAATGCACCAATACGTGATGTTGCCATTCCAGCGCCCTGGGGAAACGGGGTCGAATTGTTCTGACGCAGGCTGTTTTTGTGGTCCCGCTCAGAATATTTCAACCGAACCGGCTGGTCCTGACTGGTCATTCTCTTGATTTGAGTCAAGGATTGAGCGCGTCTCCGCCAATTGCAGGTGAACTTTTGAGGATGCTCGGGAATGTGGTCCGGTCGCCAGTAGGTCGCAAACGGCAACAAGATCCTGCAGGGACTGTGACATTCGGTCAATGTTTTGCAGTTGCAAGATTTGGTGTTGTGTCAAAGCCGCACGAGATTGATCCGTCACTTCCGATACTATTTTGGAAATAACCAAAAAATCCTCATTCAGAGTCGAAAGAACTTGCGCCATTCGAGACAATTCTCGGTTGCAGGGAACAGAGTTTGAGCTGGTTTTCCGCATTATTGGAGGAGGCGCCTTTTCGCGGGAAGTTTAGTCCAATCGATTGGCAAATGAGTTTCTTTCGTGAGGTTTGTTGCATTGGCCCAATCGCCCGAAACCGCTTTTTCAACTTTTTTTGTTGGAAGGGCCGTGTTCTTGGCTTGGGTGAGGGACAACCTGGGTAGGCTTCGCAACCACTTTCCTCTTGTTGTTTCGAGCACATTGAGGACGATCGCGACCGTATTTTCCAGGACGGTTGTCGGTACACCGACAACCGTCGACCAATGGGGAAAACATGTTGTGGTCTTGATGCCATGAGAGGTGAGCGAAACAAAATGCCTGTTGGTCGGAGTGGAGATATAGCAGTTAATCAAGCGCCTTGGAGGGCCTCTGAAAATGCTCGGAAACATCTATTGGCTCCAAACGCGTGCGTCATCACACTTTACGTAAGTGGTTGGCCCGACCGAACGGAATCCATGCGCCTGAGGAGACAAGACTCGTTCCGAATGCCCAAGAAACAGCATGCCTGTTGTGGTCAAGGCGCGATTGAAGCGCGGCCAAAGCTGCGTTTGTTTTGACTGATCAAAGTAAATCACGACATTTCTGCAAAAGATGGCGTCGAACGCAAAGCGCATTGGCCAGTCGTCAAACAGATTGAGTTCGTTGACTGAAACAATTCGCGTCAAGTCATCACACATTCTTCTGCTTGATTGACCGTCACCACAGGAGACAGTGAAATTACCAATGTCCTCAGTTGAAACACCATGTAGTTCGAGTGAGGTGAATTGCGCAGTACGGGCTTGGGCGACAACGCTTGGGTCAATATCAGTCCCGAGAATTTTGAAGTCTGCGGTTGCAAGTTTGGGTTCAGAACGCAGCAGATGCATTGCGATCGAATAGGGTTCCTGACCCTTCGAACAGCCTGCAGACCAGATGCGGATACGCTCGTTTTCTTGAATTCGTTGTCTGAACAGTGGCATCAGCCGGTCAGATAGTAACCTGAAGTGATGTGCCTCTCTGAAAAACTGTGACACATTGGTCGTCAAAGCCGAGATCATCAAACGATGTTCGTCAAAGCCCACGCGCGATGCGATATGTTCGGAATAGGAGGAAAAACTGTCCAAGTTGAGGGCGCGCAGGCGATGTCGCAAACGCGATTGAACCATCAATTTCTTCTCGTGCTCAAGTTTAAGTCCGCACTCGCGATAGGCGAGCGCGGCAATTGCATCGAACTGCTGGTCATCCAACTGAGGTAAGTCTGGTGGGTGGCGCATTACGCAGCGTCGCTTTCCGGAGGCACAACAACCTTTGACACGTTCAAAACGCGTATCATGCGGTCGTTTAAAAGCGTTATTGCATCGATGACGTTTCGGTCATCCTGAACAGTGGCGTCCGGGGGCGTCTGCAATTCATCGGCATCCCGAGTGATGATGTCAGAGACCGAATTCACCAGCAGACCAATTGTGGAGCCGTTAAGTTGCACAACAACAATGACATTTCGCTCACCTTGATCAGCTTCCGGAAGGCCGAGGCGTTCAGCAAGGTCCATAATGGGAAGCACTGTGCCGCGAAGGTTGATGACGCCGCGCATAAAACTTGGGGCTAGGGGCATTGGGGTGGCGCGTGTCCACCCTCGGATTTCGCGGACGGTCATGATGTCGAGTGCGTACTCTTGATCGCTCAACCTGAATGTCAGCAACTCTTTTTGCTTCGTTGTGACTGGTATGGTCATGCCTGGGGCTCCATTCTTGCCCGCTCAATTGCTTTTGCAGGGATTGTGTTGGCAACGATATCAGCCGGATCGAGTATCAAAGCTACACGGCCATCTCCCAGTATCGTGGCCGCGGCGATCCCAGGAGGGCGGTGACAGCTATCATCCAATCCTTTGATGACCACCTGTCTTTGATCGCGAACCTCGTCCACAAGCAGCGCGACATGTGAATCGTCTTCCAGCACAAGCAACATTGCAATGCGGTTTTCTACGCTGTCGCAAAGGGGGCGATACCCGAGCGCGGCACCAAGATCAAACAGCGGCACAAAAGTACCGCGCACGCGTACGACCGAGTATCCGGGTTGGATCTGCTCGATCATGTTGTCGGACAACGTGAGAGTCTCAGCCACAACATTCAACGGAACAACCAGTGTTTCGTCCGCCACCTCAATGACCATCCCATCCAGTACGGCGAGGGTGAGCGGAAGGGAAATGCTGAAGGTTGTTCCGGCGTTTGGTTTCGAACTGATGTTGATCCGACCGCCCAGGCGATGGATCGCGTTGCGAACGACATCCATACCAACGCCGCGTCCCGAAAGATCGGAAACATCCGGTGCTGTTGAAAACCCCGGCAAAAACAAGAGTGCATCAATTTCTGATTCTGTGAGTGTCGCGTTCTCAGTCACCAGACCATTTTTGATAGCAGTGGCCAGGACTTTGTCCCGATCAATGCCGCCCCCATCATCGGAAACCTCAATCTGAACGCGACCTGATCGATGAGCTGCGCTCAACCGGATTTCACCTTGCGCCGGTTTGCTACATGCGCGCCGTTCGTCGGGCTTTTCAATTCCGTGGTCGACAGCGTTGCGGACCATATGTGTCAGCGGTTCGACAAGATGTTCAATGACCGTCTTGTCGACTTCTGTCGCATCTCCAACAGTGATCAAACGCACATCCTTGTCGATCGAAGCGGATGCCTCGCGCACTGTTCGCGCCATGCGTTGAAACAACGACTTGACCGGTTGTGCCCTGATCATCATCACACTGTCTTGAATATCGCGCGTCAGGCGTTGGAATTCCTCTAGACCATGCATGGTGTCGGAATGTGGTGAAACGCCTGATATTTGCAGGCTTTGGGCCAACATGGCTTGGTTGATCACCAATTCGCCAACCAAGTTTGCCAACCGTTCAACCCTATCCAGATCAACGCGCACAACTGTTTTGTCTTTGGGCGTGTTTGGAATTCTTTGATCATTGGCCACACCTACGGATGCAGAAGAGGTTTCTGGAAGGCACCCTTTGTCCTGGGCATGTGGAAAGATCTGAGAGGTGGCAAGCCCATGGGTAAACCCAAGCGTCGAGACAACTTCTGCTTGGTCAACGTCCGTTGTCAGATCAAATGTCCAACCAAGGTATATCTGCGTCGGCATCAGATGATCGAGGGGAGGCAATGTACTTGAATCACACTGCACGTCGACGTCACCTAGGGCTGCCAAACACTCAAGAACATCGACTACATCGTGGCCTTCTTCAAAGAATTCCACATTTGGTCGGAATTCGATTTTGTAAGTCTTTTGACGCTGTGAGGCGACATCATCTGTTTCTGTAGGTTTGAGGGCGATTTCCTTTGGAATGGATGTCGCACCGTCGTGTGTCGCGCTTTGAGATGCAGCACAGGCTAACACATCCAGTTCATGCAACAGCATGCCGGGCTCATGAATGTCGAGACTGTCTCGGGATGCATGCACCAGATCAGACAGGTGGTCCGTTGCGCGAAAGAACAGGTTCAGAAGGTCTGGAGTTATACATGCTGTCCCGGTCCGGACGCGGTCCAGTGAGGTTTCGAAGTGATGCGCAAATTGCACCAACTTTTCGAGACCAAAGGCGGCAGCACCGCCCTTGATCGAATGAACTGCGCGGAACACGACATGGATTGTTTCTTCGTCATGGGTGCTGCTTGAAAGAGCCTGGAGTCCGTCTTGCAGTGCTTCCAACAGCTCTTCGCATTCGACAAAAAACGAAACGCGAATTTCTGCCATGGGGTCCGGAGAAACCATTGGCTGCTACCCAGCCACCATTTGCAGGGCTTTTACCAGTTTCACCGGGTCGAAGGGTTTGACAATCCACCCTGTGGCACCGGCGTTGCGCGCGCGCATCTTCATCTCTGGTGCGGCTTCCGTTGTCAGAACCAGTATGGGGGTTTTCTTATGTTGACCACGATCTCGAATGGCATCGATGAAGCCGAACCCATCCATACGCGGCATGTTGATGTCGGTGATGATGACATCTGGATCAATTGCTTCAAGAACTTCGGTGCCATGCACGCCATCTTCGGCCGTGTGTACGGTGAAACCTGCGGGTTCCAATGCGAAACGTATCATATCTCGCATTGTTCGGCTGTCGTCCACCGCGAGAATTTCGAGCTTCATGTTTCTTCCTCTTGGTGTGCTAGGTGCGAAAGTCCCATGGCGGACAGTTGGTCTTGAACAGCTTGGCGCATGTTCAGGATGCTGAAGGATGCTTTGGTTTCAGAAGCGACGTGCCGAGCGCTGAGCAACACCTGCGCGCCAAACACGCCAATGTGAGAAGTATCTTGGGCGTCAAGAACAACGTCACGGCCAATGGTGTGAGCCAGCAATTGCGCATGCAACATAGATGCAGCAGCCGCGTTCAACCGCGGAGGCAGCAGGATGGAGTCACCCATGGCGCACACGGCAAGTTACATCACTTTTACAGCCCATCCGGTTCCTCCTGATCGCAATCGTGAGGTCTGTTTACCGGACGGTCCGTTAAAACCGCGTTACTTGTTCTGTGCAGTGCTTGCGCAGTATCAACAAGGAAAAGCCGCCCGAGTCACATCCTGAGCGGCTTTGAAAAACGCGTGAGGATCCGGTTCAACCGCGGCGGCGCCGACCACCTGCGCGGCCACCGCGTCCGCGCGCTTCTTCACCTGCCTTGGGTGCAACGCGGTTGAACTTAATCCATTCACCGCCGCCTTCGTCATTATTGGTCAAGAAGTTGGCAGCACGGATGGCTTCCATTTCCTTGCCGGACCGCGGTTTTGTGGATCCCAAACCAAACATTTGTACAAATGTTTCATCATCCATTCCTTCGGGCAGGACGATGCCGGCAGCTTCGACTTCGGCCTTCTTTTCGGCGATCTTGGTGGGACCAACAGGCAGGGCCACGGGGTTCATGATGGCGGACGTCATTCCAGCACCCATGGCCATCGGAAGAAATGCGTTGTTGATGCCGTGACGATTGGGCAGGCCGAACGATATATTCGAAGCGCCGCAGGTTGTGTTCACACCCAGTTCTTCGCGCAGACGACGCACGAGGGTAAAGACCTGCAGACCTGCAGTACCCATTGCACCGATCGGCATCACCAGCGGGTCAACGACAATATCGTGGGCGGGAATGCCGAAGTCTGCCGCACGCTCAACGATTTTCTTTGCCACTGCAAAGCGCACGTCCGGATCCTCGGAAATACCTGTGTCGTCATTTGAGATTGCGACAACCGGCACGTTGTATTTCTTGACCAGTGGCAAAACGAGCTCCAACCGTTCCTCTTCACCAGTCACGGAGTTCAGAAGTGGACGACCCTCGGCAGCGGCCAGGCCGTTTTCCAAGGCACCGGGCACGGAGCTGTCGATGCAAAGCGGGCAGTCTGTCACGGCCTGAACGCGTTCGACCAACTGTTTCATCAATTCCGGCTCAACAAAGTTGTTGTCTGCGTATCTTGGGTCCTCTGCCATCTTATTCGAGAAGACGGCCCCTGAGTTGATGTCGAGCACCGTTGCACCCGCGGCAACCTGCGCTACGGCATCTGCTTCAACACGCGAAAAATCGCCCCGCTCAAGCTCTTCATTCAGGACTTTGCGACCTGTCGGGTTGATCCGTTCGCCGATGACGCTGAATGGTTGGTCAAAGCCGATCAGTGCGGTTTTGGTTTTGGATTCGATGACAGTGCGGGTCATGGGCGCGGCCTTTGTGCGTTGGTTTTGCGAACTGTTGTTCCGATTTCCCTGCTGGTGCACAGGCCAAAACGACATCCCGCCGGTTGGAGAAGACACCTACCGCGCACGAGACCGTTACGCGAGAGGCAAGGGCTTGAAACCTTTTCAGGACAGTTATGAGTGTTGTTATCCGACGGCCGCGGGCACTGTTGATGCGCCACCGTTTTCAATCGCCCAATTCGCATTTGTTTTGATCCCGCCAAGGGGGAAGAAATGGACTTGGACGATGTTGAAATCCGGGTTCGCAGCTTTGTGGGCGGCCAGCTCGGACACGACTTCGGTGGGTTCAAATGGCAACAGCAGTTTGGTGACGTCTTTGGCGCGGCGTTGCAGCACGCGCAGAGATGGGCCGACTCCGCAGGCGATTGCAAACTTGATCATAGTCTGCAACTTGGCAGGCCCTGCAATGCCTATGTGAATGGGCAGATCAATGCCCGCAGTCCTGAGATTGTCGGCCCATTCAATAATTGGTCCCGCCTCAAAAGCAAACTGTGTCGCGATGGCCATTTTCGCGTCAGTGCGCTCAGAAAATTTCTGTTTCCAGGCAAGAGCTTCATCGACGACCTTCATTCCTCCGTCGGGATCAATGTCCTTGTTGCCTTCGGGATGTCCAGCGACGTGCAGCCGCTTGAAACCGGCGGCATCGAATGCCCCACTCTCCATCAACTGCATTGAACTGTGATAATCGCCATGGGGTTTGTCCACACCACCTGCCAGGAGCAGCGCCTGATCGACGTTTGCCTCGCCCTGATATCGGGCGATCCAGTCTTTCAGTGTCGCCTCGTCCTTGATGATCCGTGCCGGGAAGTGCGGCATGACCGGAAAACCCTCGGCATTCAAGCGCTTGGCGGTGGCCACCATGTCTTCGATCGGTGTGCCTTCAATGTGAGCAATGTACACGCGGGTGCCTGCAGGCAGAATGGCGCGGAAGTCTTCAACCTTCTGCGATGTACGCGGCATCACCTCAATGGAATACCCCTGAAGGAATGTTTCAACCTCGGGCGAGAGGGTGCCGGCCACTGGACCGTCGTCACGTTTGAAGTTCAGCAATGCCATTGCGGCACCTCCCTGTGCTAGGGCGCTAGGCCCATCCTTCGTTGTCAATCAGCGCCTTGATCCGCGCCTGATCGTATTCGGTCTCAAGCCGTACTGCTTCACTTTCGGCAATGTCTGCTGGATCGCCATCGACGGTGTAAGGATCTGCCTTGCGCCACTCTGCCAGATACGCATCGGCATCCTTGGCATTCACTTTCATTGCGGCGCGGTCGATGGCCTGTTCAAACCGTTCTGCCAACTGCCGTTTTGATCCACGCCGCCCCTTGCCCACAATCACTTGGGCCGGGATGTCGCGCCAGTAAACGATGGTGACGTCAGGCATGTGATTCCTCCGCGTGTCTTTTGCCCTAATACGCGACCATCTAGTGACGCTAAGGCTCAATTTCGACAAAGGACGCGACCGTTGCGACGTCCCACGCACTGAGTCTGATATGCAACAATGCCATATTTTCGCCTCAATGGTTGTTTGGGTCTGCCAAACCTTGGTTAAGGTAAGGGCAACAAGACAAAAAATGTCGGGCAGGAAATTATGGTTATTCGGGTCGATTCCCATCGGCTGGCCTATATGGCTGTGCCAAAGGCGGCGTGTTCATCGGTCAAGGCTGCGTTAGCCGCAATTGATCCGCTTCAAGCAGAAGACAGCGTGAGCGCGTTCACTCAGCAGCAAGTGCATGCCATTTATCCAACAGTACGGTTTCGCCCGCACCGCTGGAGTATTCTGGAGAATCATTATTGCTTCACGGTCGTGCGTGACCCTTTGAAGCGGTTGCTGGCAGTGTACACCAACCGGGTCGAGGGATTGGGTATCCTAAGTCACAGTCCGAAAATTCGCCGGGGCAGAGTGCATCTGCCCACTGAACCGGACCCAGATTACTTTTTCCAGAACCTGAGTGCGTACATCGCGACCTCTTCGGATATCAAACACCACGCCTTACCGACCGAGCTTTTCACCGGTGCGGATTGGTCAGTCTACGATCGCGTTTTTCGTACAAGTGAAATGGACGATCTTGGTGTCGCGTTAAGTGAACACACAAGGCGAGACGTCGTGATACCGCATTTCAACTCAAGCGATCGTCGTCTTCAGCTGAGTGATCTGTCCGCGCAAACGCAACGTGTTCTGGCCGTGCTGCTTGAAGAAGAGTACGCGCATCTTGCCCCATTTTTCGACAATCCCTTCGATCAGCGCAGGGTGCATGCTGTCGCTTGATCAAGTCACTTGCGCGATCACATCGCACGACATATCGTCGGATCAACTCGATTTGAAAGGCGCAGAATATGGCGCCACAGCGTCCCCGAGGTGCGGGCGCGACACAGACCAAAGGCGCCCGACAGGGGGCCAAGCCCGCGCCGCGTGCCCCAGGATCGCCCGAGCTTTATGCCGCGCTTGATCTGGGTACGAATAGTTGTCGCATGCTGATCGCCGAGCCGAAGGGCGCGGGGTTTCAGGTCGTGGACAGCTTCTCGAAGTCTGTCCAACTTGGTCTTGGCTTGGAGAAATCTGGCAAACTATCACGCGGGTCCATGTCACGGACCGTGCAAGCCATGCGGATTTGCCAGCAGAAATTGAAGCGACACAAGGTCCGGCGGATGCGCCTTGTTGCTACAGAAGCGTGCCGTAGAGCATTGAATGCAAAAGAATTTGTTCAACGTGTTCAGCGCGAGACAGGGTTGCGATTGGACATTATCGAACCAGAAGAAGAGGCGCGGTTGGCTGTTGTCTCTTGCGCGCCGTTGGTCAGCCCCAAAACAGAGAACCTGTTGGTGGTCGATATCGGCGGAGGCTCGACCGAGTTGGTTTGGCTTGATCTGTCTCAGGTCCCGCGCGCTGATCGTCCGCAGTCCATAATGCGGTTGCATTCGGGCTTCAAACAAGTCGCCGCAGATATACCGGAGGCTCGTGTCGTTGATTGGATCAGTGTTCCACTGGGTGTCGCCACGCTGCGTGAACAATTCAACGACGTAGACGATGATGCCGCGCGGTTCGCGTTGATGAGCTGGTTTTTCGAAGAGAACCTGGCCGATTTCTCACCCTACCATGCGACTGAGCCGACCGAGCGTTTTCAGATCATTGGGACCTCGGGCACGGTGACGACCGTTGCCGCATCACACCTTGGTCTGAAGCGATACGACCGGACAAAGGTGGACGGTCTGCGCATGACGTCGGATCAGATCGACAAGGTTATCCGGTCCTATCTGGCTCTGGGGCCCGGAGGGCGGCGTGCTGACCCCCGTATTGGATCAGACCGGCACGCCCTGATCATGTCCGGTGCGGCGATCCTTCAGGCGCTGATGCGTTGTTGGCCCACGAACCGGCTCTCAGTCGCGGACCGCGGATTGCGGGAGGGATTATTGTACGCGCAGATGAGTGCGGACGGTGTGTTGGAAGATCAACGGGTTTGATGGCCGTCGAGCCACCGTGCTCTGCATGATCACCCTCTGTTCGAATAAGGAGATGCGGACGCGGACAATCGGTGATATCGGCAGCGCATGTTGCGGAAGTTGGCAGAGGATGCATTCCTGCATGATCGATCCTATGTTCGCGAATTCTTGAAGCGGACTGTTTGAACAAACCGCTGGCGCGCAATGAAAGGTGGTAACGTGGCCAAGACCCCAACCGGCAAGAACACATCAGGACGTGGACAGCGTGACCTGAAGGTCAAGGTCAAAACGGCGCGCGGTCGCAAGCTGTCATCGACTCGTTGGTTGCAGCGCCAGTTGAACGACCCCTATGTGAAACGCGCCCAAGCCGAAGGCTATCGAGGACGGGCGGCCTTCAAGATCATGGAACTTGATGACAAGTATCGCTTCCTCGTCCCAGGTGCCCGAGTGGTGGACCTGGGGGCAGCACCGGGTGGCTGGTGTCAGGTGGCTGTCAAACGTGTGAATGCCCTTGGTGAAAAGTCCGGCAAGGCGGTCGGTACGATCTTGGGAGTAGATTTGCAGGAAATGGAGCCGATTGCCGGGTGCACGCTTCACCAGTTGGACTTCATGGAAGATGACGCTGATCTGAAGGTCAAGGAATGGTTGGGTGGCAAAGCCGATGTGGTCATGTCCGACATGGCTGCCGCATCCTCAGGCCACAAACAAACCGATCACTTACGCATCATCTCTTTGTGCGAAGCAGCCGCCTATTTTGCCTTTGATGTTCTGGATGATGGCGGGACATTCGTGGCAAAGGTTCTCGCAGGCGGGGCAGAGGGCAGCCTTCAAAAGCTGCTCAAACAACGATTTGACAAGGTGGCCAATGTCAAACCACCTGCGTCCCGCGCGGACAGTTCGGAAAAGTTTGTTGTTGCAACGGGGTTTCGTGGCGACAGCGCGTAACGTCTCGTATGCTAACAATCGGAACGTGATACCCAACCTAAACTGACAATCGGGCTGCGTGTGTACCACGTTCGCGATAGGGCGTCGTGTCATAGTGCGACCGATAACATTTTGAAAAATGCGATGGTGACGCAAAACCGCAGGCCAACGCAACGTTGATAACGCTCATGTCGGTCTGCATCAGCAGATTGCGGGCCTTTTGCAAACGCAATTCCATGTAGTAGCGCTTGGGGCTCCGGTTCAGGTAGCGGCGAAACAGACGTTCCAGCTGCCGTGTCGACATGCCGACATCCTTGGCCAGAATGGACGGGCTGATCGGCTCCTCGATGTTCTGCTCCATAATCTGAATGACCTGGCTGAGCTTTGGATGCCGGACGCCAATGCGTGTGGGCACGGACAAGCGCTGGGTGTCCTGATCGGTGCGGATCGAAGAATAGATCAACTGGTCGGCGACGGCGTTGGCCAGTTCTTCACCGTGATCATCGGCAATCAGCTTCAGCATCAGATCGATGGAGGACGTCCCACCGGCTGTCGTCAATCGTTTTTCATCAATGACGAAAACCGATTTGGTCAGCTCGACCTCTTGGAACTCTTCGGCAAAGCTGTCCTGGTTTTCCCAGTGAATCGTTGCCCTCTTGCCATCCAAAAGGCCTGCCTTCGCCAACGAATACGCTGCCGTACACAAACCTGCCATCTGGATGCCTTTGCGTGCCTCGCGGCGCATCCAACTCAGCAGCCTCTTTGTTGTCGCTGCCTGCACATCGATACCACCGCAAATCATGACGACGTCGTCACGGGTCAACTCGTCCAGATCACCGTCCAACTGAAAGCCCGGCCCGGCGGAACAATGTGCGACTTCTCCGCCTTCTCCAACGATCTTCCAGCTGTACAGCTCACGACCACCCATACGGTTGGCAATGCGCAGGCTTTCCAAAGCAGCCGAAAAGCAAAGCAATGTGAAGTTGTCGAGCAAAACAAACACAAAACGCTTCGGCTTGTCAGCGTCATGGCGCGGCTCTTTGGGCGGGCGAGAGAGTGACATTGCGGCGGGTGTCCTGCAACTTTGGCCGGGTGTCTTGGCCCGGGAGTTTTGTCAGCCTGATCACGCTGTAAACGCCACGTCAAGAGGGCGCATTTGTGATATGGTGTCCTTCTCACAGCTTTTGTATAGAGAGCCGCGGTCACGTGACCGCTAACAGTTTTTGCGGAGAGACAAGATGAGCGATTGGACGAAATCTGACTGGCGCGCCAAGCCCCGGGTCCAGATGCCCGATTACACCGACACTGCGGCACTGAACGCGGTTGAGGCGCAGCTTGCAAAGTATCCTCCGCTGGTTTTTGCAGGCGAGGCGCGGCGGCTAAAGGCTCATCTCGCCGATGCATCCCGTGGTGACGCGTTCCTGCTGCAAGGTGGTGACTGCGCCGAGGCATTTGATCAGTTCAGCGCGGACAGCATCCGTGACACGTTCAAAGTCATGCTGCAGATGGCAATGGTGCTGACATACGGCGCCAAGGTTCCGGTGATCAAGTTGGGCCGCATGGCGGGCCAGTTCGCCAAGCCGCGCTCGGCGCCGACGGAGGTGCTGGATGGTGTGGAGTTGCCCAGCTACCGTGGTGACATCATCAATGAGCTCGCCTTCACGCCCGAAGCGCGCATTCCGAACCCCCAGAAGATGCTGCAAGCCTATACGCAGGCGGCGGCCACGCTGAACCTTCTGCGCGCGTTTTCCACTGGCGGTTTCGCCGATTTGAACATGGTGCATTCGTGGACCCTTGGCTTTGCCGACGGGCAGGGGACCGAGAAGTATCGTGAAATCGCGACGCGCATCCAGGACACGATCGACTTCATGGCGGCTGCCGGCATCGACGCAGACACGACGCACGAGTTTTCGTCTGTGGAATTCTATACCAGCCACGAGTCCCTGCTGCTGGAGTATGAAGAAGCCCTGACGCGGATCGATTCCACAACGGGCAAGTGGCTGGCCGGTTCCGGCCATATGATCTGGATCGGAGACCGTACCCGTCAGCCGGATGGCGCGCATGTTGAGTTTGCGCGCGGCGTTCAGAACCCCATTGGTCTGAAATGCGGTCCCAGCATGACAACCGAGGATTTGAAGGTGCTTCTGGCGAAGCTGAACCCGGAGAACGAAGCCGGTCGGTTGACCCTGATTGCGCGTTTCGGCGCTGGATCCGTCGGTGAACACTTGCCGCGTCTGATCAATACCGTTCGCGAAGAAGGTGCGGAAGTTGTCTGGGTCTGCGATGCGATGCACGGCAATACGATCAAGTCGTCCACCGGTTACAAGACACGTCCATTTGACAGTGTCCTGCGCGAAGTACGCGAGTTCTTTGGCGTACACGCCGCCGAAGGGACTGTTCCGGGCGGAGTTCATTTCGAGATGACCGGGCAGGACGTGACCGAATGCACCGGCGGTGTCCGTGCCGTGACCGAAGAAGACCTGAGCGATCGCTACCATACGGCGTGTGATCCTCGCCTGAATGCCTCTCAGTCGCTTGAACTTGCGTTTCTGGTTGCCGAAGAGCTTTCTCAATTGCGTGCGACACGCGCGAAATCACGCGCTGCAAGTTGACAATTGGAAAAAACGTCGGGTGGGCAACTCGGCGTTTCTTTTACAATCTGCGCTCAGATTTAAGTGTCTTCCGACTTTACAAGACGAAGATAGGGGACATTTGGCTTTGGCGTCGATGCCTCAAAACTCTTTTGGTTTTCAGCAAATCCATCCACCTGTACCCGCTGTTGTTCAGCTTGAACCGTCGGTTTGATCGGGGCAAGAACGGACGTTGTGGATGTGATAGGTCGGATCCGGGCTCCGACCAGATTAAAGCGGCGCGGTGTCTGGCCAATCTCGCCTTGTGCAACCAGACATCCCAAAATGCGGCTCACGTCTCCCAGATCGCTTTTGAGAGGCAACAGGAGCAATCGACCTTCCATATGCGGCTTTGAGGCGCTGGCTTCCGCACTCATCCTGAGTTCGCACATGGCGGGTCGTTGACAGACATCTTCGATAGCATCAGCGATTTGACGGCGGCACGGGGGAGTGATCAGGGATGTCAGGGGCATGCCGCGCACCTCCATACCCATCAAATCACCCAGATGGCTGCCCGCGATGCGGATGCGCGCCATACCAGGAGCGATGCGTTCCAAAACGAAAGTGTATTCAAGGGCCGATTCAATGCCACGCGGATCGATCTCGGACCGTTTTGGCATCAAGCGCGTGCCGCGCAAGCCTTCCCAATAGGCTTCAACCTGTGAGATTGCCGAAAAACCCGTGTGTGCGCGGAACTCTGTCATGGCTCTGACATTGTGCGTGTAAAGGTCTGATTTGTCCATCTGTACATACTCTTGCTCGGTCCGCCGAATGCTTTGCTTCGGGAATGATGCAAAACATATCAAATTTGTAAGAAACCGCTCGGATAAAGCTAACAAATGGTTAATCGCTGACCTGTCCCCGCGGGGACACGGGCAGTGCTTGCCCCGATGTGAACTTCCCCCTAAACGCATTGATATGACCAAGACATCCAAAGATAGCGCGTTGCGCTCAATGACTGGTTTCGCTGCGGGCACCGGTTCTTTCGCCTCTTTTCGCTGGGCATGGGACGTTCGAAGTGTCAACGGCAAGGGCCTCGACCTTCGACTACGTGTTCCCGATTGGATTGACGGGTTGGAAACGGCCCTTCGCCCTTTGGTGACCGGACGGGCCAAGCGCGGAAATGTGACATTGTCGCTGCGGATTTCACGCGATGACGCGGCCGGCAGCTTGGCTCTCAACGAACCTCACATGCAAGCCGTCATTCAAAACCTTCTGGCGATCGAAGCCGAGGCAATGGAGCAAGGTCTGTCTCTTGCTCCGTCGCGTGCCACTGACATCGCAAGCATGCGGGGCGTCATGGATGCGGGCGCCGTGCAGGATGATCCTGCTCCATTGCGAGCGGCCTTGTTGTCAGAAATGCCGAAGCTACTGGATGCGTTTGACGAGATGCGTGTGCGTGAAGGCGCTGCGCTGCGTGATGTGATGCTGTCGCAGCTGGCCGAAGTTGAGAAACTGACCGGGCAATCCGCTGCTTTGGCCGAGGATCGCAAGGATGAGGTGGCTGCAAATCTGAAACGGAATCTGGCCCGTGTTCTGGACAATACTGACGGCGCGGACCCGGATCGGGTTGCGCAAGAGCTTGCGCTTTTGGCGGTCAAATCGGACGTGACAGAGGAAATTGATCGGCTGCACACCCATATCGCCGCAGCCAGAAAATTGCTGAGCGAAGGTGGGCCGGTCGGGCGAAAGCTTGATTTCCTGATGCAGGAGTTCAACCGCGAAGCAAATACCCTATGTTCGAAGGCGCAGAACGCTGACTTGACGACCGTCGGCCTGGCGCTGAAGGCGTTGATTGATCAAATGCGCGAGCAAGTGCAAAACGTGGAATAACAAACATGACTGACGCCCAGAACCGTCGCGGTCTTCTAATCATACTCAGCTCCCCATCCGGCGCGGGCAAGAGCACCTTGGCACGTCGGTTGCGAAATTGGGACCCGGGCTTGTCCTTTTCCGTCTCGGCCACGACACGTAAGCCAAGGCCGGGCGAAGTGGATGGAGAGCACTATCGCTTCATTTCGGAAGCGGACTTCAAGGGGCAAGTGGCCAATGGAGAGATGCTGGAACACGCTCATGTCTTTGGCAATTTCTACGGCTCACCAAAAGGACCTGTCGAAGATGCGATAAACAAAGGGCAGGATGTCCTTTTTGACATCGATTGGCAGGGCGCACAGCAGATCACGAATTCTGTTTTGGGCCAGCACACCTTGTCGATCTTTATTCTTCCTCCATCCATTGCGGAACTGCGCCGCCGGTTGGAAACCCGTGCACAGGATGATGCGGACACCATTGCCCGCCGCATGCAGAGAAGTTGGGACGAGATAAGTCATTGGGGCGGGTATGACTACGTGTTGGTCAATGATGACCTGGACAAGACCGAGGATCATCTGAAAACCATCATTACCGCTACGCGCTTGCGACGTCTGCAACAACCACAATTGACAGACCATGTACGCGTCTTGCAAACAGAGTTCGAGGACCTGCCATGACACTTTATGCTCTTGGGGAGCACCGTCCACAGATCGCCGATGATACATGGATCGCACCAGACGCAAACCTGATCGGCCGCGTTTTTGTCGAGAAGGGTGCAAGTGTCTGGTTCGGAAGCACGATCCGAGCAGACCACGAGGATATACGGATCGGAGCGGGCAGCAACGTGCAGGAGAATTGCGTCATGCACATTGACGCTGGTTATCCCCTTACAATCGGCCCCGGTTGCACCATTGGACACAAGGTCATGCTGCATGGATGCACCATTGGAGAAAACTCGCTGATTGGCATGGGAGCCACAGTTCTGAATGGCGCGAAGATCAGCAGGAACTGCCTGATCGGCGCAGGGGCATTGATCACCGAAGGCAAGGAAATTCCAGAGGGATCCTTGGTTATGGGAGTGCCCGGCAAAGTGGTGCGACAACTGGATGACCAGGGTATTCAAGGCCTTCGTGCGTCGGCGCTTCACTATCAGGAAAACATGCGTGCCTTCCGGGATGCAATGGTCGAGGTTCAAAGCTGATGCCGCATTGCGAACTTAGCTATTCAAGCGATCTGAACATAGATGCAAATGCCATTCTTGCGGAGGTCGAAGCCTGTATTCTCCGCCACGATGGCGGGGCAGGGGAAACCAAGGGGCGTGCATATCCTGCACCCACTTCTTTGCATACCCATTTGAAGGCAACCGTGGCTCTTTTGGCAAAACCGCATCGAAACACCGCGTTCACGGCTGCGTTGCAAAAGGACCTGGTTGATTTGATTTCTGCGCACTTGCCGCGACCCTGTTGGTTGAGTGTGGACATCACCTTCAGTTCTCAGACCTATCACACGGAGTTCCTCGAATGATTTCGAACTCAAAGGGATCTCTGATGCGACCGACGCCGCTGCCAGACAGCGCTTCGAGCCCGGTCGTGACGCCGCTCAGCCCCTCGGTCGTCTATGCTTCGGACACGCCAGACATGCTGGATGCTCAGTATGATGGCAATCTGCAGGGCTACACCTACAGCCGAGAGGGGCATCCAAATGCAGATGTGGTGGCGCAGGCTATCGACCGAATGGAGGGCGCGCCGCATATGGGTGTGCTGACCTCGTCGGGTATGGCAGCTGTATCTGCCGTCCTGCTGGGGCTGCTGACGTCAGGTGATCACGTGATCGGCGGCAACCAGCTGTATGGCCGGTCTTTGCGTATGATGTCCGAAGACCTCCCACGGCTTGGGATTCAGACGTCGATGGTTGATCCTGGCGACGCCAGCGCTGTGCGGGCGGCCCTACGCCCCGAGACCAAGATGATCTTGGTCGAGGTTGTTTCGAACCCGACCTTGCGTGTTGCGGATGTGTTGGGCCTGTCTGCGTTGGCGAAAGAGGCGGGCGTGTTGTTGGTCATCGACAACACGTTCACCACGCCAAGGGCGTTCAAAGCGTTCGATCACGGCGCAGATATTGTCATACATTCCTTGACCAAGCTCTTGTCTGGTCATTCCGACGTGATGCTGGGCTATGTCACGGCAAAGGACCAAGCCATCAATGATCGGTTGCGCGTGTTTACCGTAACTGCGGGGATGACCCCGAGCCCCTTTGATTGCTGGTTGGCCGAGCGTGGGCTTCTGAGCTTTGAATTGCGTTATGACCGGGCACAAGCGACCGCAGCGAAGTTGGCCGAACATATGTCGGCTTTGCCCGGGGTGAAGCGGGTCATCTATCCGGCCCGTCGCGACCACCCCGACCATGCCCGCGCCGAAGCGCTGCTCAAGGGCCAGTATTGCAACATGGTCAGTTTTGAAATCGACGGCGGGCGCGAGGCGGCCAATGCCTTTGCCCGCGGGGCCGACGGTCTGAACTTTGCCCCGACGCTGGGCGACATTGGAACAACAATTTCGCATCCGGCCTCATCATCTCACCGGGCGTTGACGGCCGAGAAGCGTGCGGAGCTTGGAATGTCCGAGGGGTTCTTCCGCATCTCGGTTGGCCTCGAAGACCCGGACGTGCTGTGCGATGTGTTCACGCGCGCGGTCGAGGCTGCACTGGCGTAAGAGGGGGCAGGGCGATGGGTGACGATGTGCTGGGCGCATTGCTTGCGGCATTTCCTTTGCCCACGCTCGCTATAAATGCCTCCGAACGCATCGTGGCAGCCAATGTCGAGGCGCTTACACTGATCGGCCAACAGGCGTTGGATCGGAATTACGTGACGATGTTGCGCCAGCCGGCACTGCTTGATGCTGTCGAGGCCACACTACAAGACGGAAAGGCGCGGACGACGCGGTACCTTGGCAATGATGGCGCACAGGACACGACGTTTAGCGTGAGCGTGCGCGCGGGCCCGGGTTTGGGACGCGACGGCGGCGGTTTGGCGGTGCTGGTGTTCGAAGACGTCACTCATGTCGAGCAAACCAACCAGATGCGCCGCGATTTCGTCGCAAATGTCAGTCACGAGTTACGCACACCGCTGACCGCGCTTATGGGGTTCATCGAAACACTGCGCGGACCAGCACGAAATGATCCTGCAGCGGCCGAGCGCTTTCTGAACATCATGCAGGATGAAGCAGAGCGGATGAACCGTTTGGTCGGGGACTTGATGTCATTGAACCGGGTGGAGGGCGACGAGCGTGTACGCCCGACAGAGGTTGTTGTGCTGAATGATGTGCTTGATTCCACATTGCGCACCCTACGTTCGCTTGCAGACGAAGCGGGTGTCACGTTTGAGCGTGAGTTCGGAGATGAGACCGTGCATCTGATCGCGGATGCTGATCAATTGAAGCAGGTTTTCACGAACCTGACTGAGAACGCGATCAAATACGGTGGATCGGGTGGGCGCGTCACTGTTCGCGTGACCACCAGCGCTCGGGAACCGGCCCTGCGTGCACCTGGGGTCCGGGTTCAGCTTGTGGATTACGGGCCCGGCATCGACCCTGTGCATCTGCCGCGCATTACTGAGCGGTTTTACAGGGCGGACGATCATCGCAGCCGTGCGCTGGGTGGTACTGGCCTTGGCCTTGCCATCGTCAAGCATATCATCAATCGCCATCGGGGCCGGTTGCGGGTTGAAAGCACGTTGGGCGAGGGCGCAACCTTTACCGTCATTCTGCCGGTTCAAAAAAGTTTTGGATAACGCGGCGGCAAACTGCTTGCTGTCATAAAATTGTTACGCATCTGTCACAAAAGCATTGCGAGTGGTGCCTAGACGGGCCCTAAGATCCTCATGGGGGGGATCATAAAGAAAATGCTCAAACAGGAGACATTCATGTCCTTTGTGAAACTCACCACATCCGCGCTGGCCCTTACGGCCATGGCTGCGACTGCGGCAGTGGCGCGCGATCAGGTTCAGGTTGCTGGCTCGTCCACCGTTTTGCCCTACGCTTCGATTGTTGCCGAAGCCTTCGGCGAAAACTTCGACTTCCCGACACCGGTTGTGGAGTCAGGTGGTTCTTCGGCTGGCCTCAAGCGTTTCTGCCAAGGCGTTGGCACTGAGCACACTGACATCGCAAACGCATCACGCGCTATTCGCGACAAAGAGATCAAGGCATGTGCCGAAAACGGTGTGACAGACATCATCGAAGTTCGCATTGGTTATGACGGGATCGTGTTTGCTTCGCAAATTCAGGGGCCCGACTACACGGCGTTTACACCTTCCGACATCTTCAACGCTCTGGCCCCACAGGTCATGGTAGACGGTGCTCTGGTCGACAACCCGCACAAGCAATGGTCCGACTTCAACGCTGATCTGCCTGCTGCTGACATTCTGGCCTTCATTCCCGGAACCAAACACGGCACACGCGAAGTGTTCGAAGAAAAAGTGATCGCAGCTGGCTGTGAAGCCACAGGCGCGATGGAAGCAATGATCGCTGGCGGCATGTCGGAAGACGATGCAGAAGATGCGTGCCTAAGCGTGCGCACCGATGGCCTTTCTGTCGACATCGATGGTGACTACACAGAAACGCTGGCTTCGATCGACGCCAACACAAACGCCATCGGCGTGTTCGGCTTGGCATTCTACGAAAACAACACCGACAAGCTGAAAGTGGCCACAATGTCCGGTGTTGAGCCGACAACCGAGAGCATCGCCAAGGGCGAGTATCCGGTGTCGCGCCCGCTGTATTTCTACATCAAGAAAGCCCATATCGGCGTCATCCCCGGCTTGAAGGAATACGCTCAGTTCTTCGTAGCGGATGAAGTGGCTGGGCCCGATGGACCACTTGCAGCTTACGGCCTGGTATCCGACCCGGAACTCGCCGACACACAGCAAATGATCGCTGACGAAGAAACAATGGGCAGCAACTCGTAATCCAGCGGATTGCTGGTGACTGCCACAACAACAGGCCGGGCGTCGAAGGATCGTTGCCCGGCTTCTTCTGACAAGACCGCAAACGTGCGGCTTTCGTTTTTGGGGGACATATGCCTGCTATCTGGCTCACGCTGATCGTTCTGGCGATCTCGGCGATTGGGTTCTTCATGGGGCGCCAGCGAGCACTTGCAAGCGCTGGTGGCGACAGCCGCAACCTGCATTCGCTTCCAATCTACTATGGCTCCAACGCGTTTATGAAATCCATTGTTCCAGCCTTTGGTCTGATGGTGCTCTGGATGCTGGTTCAGCCACTGTTCATCGACAATCGCGTTGTTCAGATGATCCCCGAAAACGAAGTTGCCCAGGGGTCAAATGTTGGACTTGTCATGTCCGAGGTACGGCGTACCGCAGACGGGCTTTCGAAAGCAGTGGACGTTGGGCTGCTGGATGAGGAAACAGCTCGGAATGGTGCTGCTGATCTGGCGGATGTCACACAGCGTTTGAAAGATGCCGGGCAGGTGGTGACCAGCGAGATCACACAGACCGTTTTGAATGCGTCTCAAGCCTACAGGTCGATGGCGCAGACATCGAATATTATGATGACAATCGCTGTACTGATTGTCGCCGTTGCCGGGGCAGCTTGGGGCACAATGGAAAGTACCAAGTCGTTCAGGGCAAGGAACACGGTAGAGCAGGGTGTTTTGGCCCTATTAATTGCTGCTGCTTCGGTGGCAATCCTGACGACCATCGGGATCATTCTTTCGTTGATTTTCAACACGATTGAGTTCTTCCGCCTATATCCGGCATCCGAATTCTTCTTTTTGTTGGAATGGGCGCCCAGCTTTTCCGGCCGCGGTGGCGCATCCAGTCTTGGGATACTGCCGTTGCTCTGGGGTACCCTGTATATTTCCTTCGTGGCTTTGCTGGTCGCAGTGCCCATCGGTCTTTTTGCCGCCATCTATTTGTCAGAATATGCCAGGCCCAAGATGCGCAGCATCGCCAAGCCGATGCTTGAGATCCTCGCCGGGATCCCGACCATCGTCTATGGTCTGTTTGCGCTGCTGACGATTGGCCCGATCCTGCTGTCTGTTTTTGGCGATGACGGATTGGGATGGATGCAGGGGCAACGAGCAGTGCTGACGGCCGGTCTGGCCATGGGCATCATGCTGATCCCATTTGTCAGTTCACTATCTGACGACATCATCAACGCGGTCCCTCAGGCCATGCGAGATGGCTCCTATGGCTTGGGCGCAACCAAATCGGAAACCATAAAACAGGTTGTCCTTCCTGCAGCCTTGCCGGGCATTGTCGGGGCGATCCTTCTGGCGGCCAGCCGAGCCATTGGTGAGACCATGATTGTGGTATTGGGGGCAGGGGCCGCAGCGCGGTTAAGTCTGAACCCCTTTGAGGCCATGACAACCGTCACGGCAAAGATCGTATCACAGCTGACAGGTGACAGTGATTTTGCTTCGCCGGAAGCTCTTGTCGCTTTTGCACTTGGCATGACCCTTTTCATCATGACGCTCGGGCTCAACGTTTTCGCCCTCTACATCGTGCGCAAGTATCGGGAGCAGTATGAATAATGACTGACGCAGCCATGACACCCGACAGCGCGCATCCGTCGAAGTCTCTGACCCATGCAGATGAGCGGACCAAGAAGCGCAACGCGGCAGAGCGACGGTTCCATGCCTATGGCATCGGCGCAATCTGCACCGGCATGTTCTTCTTGATCGCACTTCTTGCAGCAATTCTGAGCTCGGGTCTTCCAGCCTTTCGGCAAGCCGTTGTCGAAGTGCCGTTCACGCTGACGCAAGAGCAATATGACGAAGCCGAAAAAGCGTTGCTGAAAACTGGCAAATACACAGAGTATTTTGTCACGTCCTTGACTGATGCGATGGAGAGCGAAGGCGTCGAGATCGAATTCGACAAAAAGGCGATTGAACGTCTCTTGGGTAAAGTTGGTGGCGACTTGCGGGCTTACTACCGTGAAAATGAGGATCAGTTGGGAACACCGGTTTCCTTCGAACTTGCGGCCGCGTCACGTGTCGATCGCTACCTGAAGGGCACGTTCAAGCGAGAAGACCTGCAAAGTGGCAACCGCTTCTTCATGCCCGAGGATTTTAACCTGATCGATGCCATGCGCGAAGCTGGCTTGATCAAGCAGGTGTTTAACTGGAACTTCCTGACAGGCGTTGACACTGGCGTAGACAATCCCGGTGGCGCGGGTATTGGCGCCTCTGTGTTGGGGTCGTTTTTCATGATGCTTGTCGTCTTGGTGTTGAGCCTGCCGATAGGTGTTGCTGCCTCTATCTACCTGGAAGAGTTTGCGCCTAAGAACCGCTTCACTGATTTCATCGAGGTCAATATCTCCAACCTGGCCGCTGTACCGTCTATCGTGTTCGGTATTCTGGGACTTGCCGTGTTCATCCAGTTTGCGCATCTGCCGCAATCCGCGCCGCTTGTCGGTGGTTTGGTTCTGACGCTGATGACATTGCCGACAATCATCATCTCGACCCGTGCATCGCTGAAAGCTGTGCCTCCGTCGATCCGAGATGCGGCACTTGGGGTAGGGGCCTCGAAAATGCAGGCGGTTTTCCACCATGTGCTGCCTTTGGCGGCGCCCGGCATTCTGACGGGTACCATCATCGGTTTGGCGCAAGCCCTTGGTGAAACAGCACCGCTTTTGCTGATTGGGATGGTTGGTTTTGTGGCGCGTTACCCGGACACCTTTGTTGAGGGTTTCATCGAACCCAACTCGGCCGTGCCGGCGCAAATCTACAACTGGGCTGCGCGTTCGGACGCAGTCTTTACTGAAAAAGCTTGGGGCGGCATCATCGTGCTGCTCTTGTTCCTGATCACCATGAACACCATCGCTGTGATCTTGCGGCGCCGGTTTGAACGCCGCTGGTAGGGGGCCGTCATGAACGACATGAGAATTCTGGAGAGAGACGTGGACACAAACGACGTCAAGATCGCAGCCAAAGGTGTGCAGGTCTACTATGGGGACAACCACGCCATCAAGGATGTGGATGTCGAAATTGATGACAAGACGGTGACTGCATTTATCGGGCCGTCAGGCTGCGGAAAGTCGACATTTCTTCGTTGCATCAATAGGATGAACGATACAATTGATGTGTGTCGCGTGGTGGGTGATATCCAGATCGACGGCGAAGACATCTATGACCCGAAGGTCGATCCGGTGCAGTTGCGGGCCAAAGTGGGTATGGTATTCCAGAAGCCGAATCCGTTTCCGAAGTCAATCTATGACAACGTCGCCTATGGACCGCGTATCCACGGCCTCGCCAAGAACAAGGCGGAACTGGATGAATTGGTTGAAAAATCTCTGCGCCGTGGCGCAATTTGGGATGAAGTGAAAGACCGTCTGGATGCGCCTGGAACCGGGCTGTCCGGTGGTCAGCAGCAGCGCCTGTGTATCGCACGTGCTGTTGCAACAGAACCTGAGGTTCTGCTGATGGACGAGCCGTGTTCGGCCCTTGATCCCATTGCAACCGCTCAGGTCGAAGAACTGATCGACGAGTTGCGCCAAAGCTATTCCGTGGTGATTGTCACCCACTCGATGCAACAGGCAGCACGGGTCAGCCAGAAGACGGCATTTTTCCACCTCGGCAATCTTGTTGAATACGGTGAGACGGGCCAGATCTTTACCAATCCGGTCGATCCAAGGACCGAAAGCTATATCACTGGCCGCATCGGCTAAGGAGCAGATTCATGCAAGACCAACACATCGCATCGGCCTTTGACCGAGACCTTGAAGCGATCCAGGCGCAGATCATGAAGATGGGCGGCCTGGTTGAAAACGCAATTCTTGAGGCAGCCATCAGCCTCGAAACCCGTGATGAAGAGCGGGCGGAACAGGTTCGCAAGGGCGACAAGGCCATTGATGAGCTGGAGGAGTTGATCAATGAGGAGGCCGCGCGTGTGATTGCACTGCGCGCGCCAACTGCAATCGACCTGCGTCTTCTGCTGTCTGTGATCAAGGTGAGCGCCAACCTGGAACGCATTGGAGATTATGCAAAAAACATGGGCAAGCGCACAAGTGTTTTGTCCCAAATGGCACCGGTGAATGACAGTGCCGGTGCGCTGCGTCGCATGGCAAAAGAAGTTGAACGCATGCTCAAGGATGCATTGGACTCGTACGTTGCGCGTGATGCAGAACTGGCGCAGGACGTGATTGATCGCGACGCCGAAGTCGATCAGATGTACAACGCACTGTTCCGCGAATTCCTGACCTTCATGATGGAGGATCCGCGCAACATTACGGCGTGTATGCATCTGCATTTCATTGCAAAGAACATCGAACGCATGGGCGACCATGTAACGTCGATTGCAGAACAGGTTGTGTATCTGGTGACCGGATCGACCCCGGAAGAAAACCGCCAGAAGGCCGACAAAACATCCATTCAGGCTTAGGAGACAAGGCATATGTCCGTCGATCAGCCCCGAGTTCTGGTTGTCGAAGATGAGCCAGCACAACGCGAAGTGCTCGCATACAACCTCGAAGCCGAGGGTTTTGCAGTCAGCCGCGCGCAAAATGGTGAGGAAGCGCTGTTGCTTGTCAATGAAGAGATGCCCGACATCATCGTACTGGACTGGATGATGCCCAACTTGTCCGGCATTGAAGTCTGCCGGAGACTCAAGATCAAGCCCGAAACACGCAGTATTCCGGTGATCATGCTGTCAGCTAGGTCCGAAGAAATCGACAAAGTGCGAGGCCTTGAAACGGGTGCGGATGACTATGTGGTCAAACCGTATTCAGTGATCGAGCTGATGGCGCGTGTGCGCAGCCAGTTGCGCCGTGTAAGGCCTGCGACTGTGGGCCAAAGGTTGGAGTTCGATGACATCGTTCTGGATTCCGAAAGCCACAAGGTGACTCGCGGCCAGGACGAGCTGAAGCTTGGCCCGACAGAATTCAGGTTGTTGAGCACATTCATGGAAAAACCTGGCCGAGTCTGGAGCCGTGAGCAATTGCTGGATCGTGTGTGGGGGCGCGACATTTACGTCGACACTCGTACGGTTGATGTACACATTGGTCGGTTGCGTAAAGCGCTCACGTGTTTTGGTGGGAACGATCCTGTGCGTACTGTTCGTGGGGCTGGCTACGCCTTGGGTTGATTCATTAGGGTTCCACTGTAAGCCATTGCATAAAAAAGATTTTTACATCATTCTCGGCATTATTAAATTTACATAATTTGGATTATGCGGATTAGCCGTGTGTAGACACGATTTTCCCAACTATCCTCGTACCGCTCAAGACCACATTCTCAAACGTCACATTCCGTAACGCTGTTCTTATGGCACCCATGGACGAACACACTTAACCGGATTTCTGGATCGCCCCATGCCGAGAAGACTTCCTCGACTGACATCGGAAATTCCCGACGTACAACCACCGTCAAATGACGCGATTTCTTTTTCTCTGATTTTTCAATCATTCCTCAGAACTACCGCCAATTGAACGTCCTGCAAAACACCTTCCGGAGCTGCTGGAAACTCCAGCTTTTGGACGATGGAAAGCACAAGCTGCCGAGCATGTCGCCTAGACGATGCTCGCCGGCTTTTCAGCGCGCAGCACATGGTCAAGCACGACGGGAAGCCCTGAGATGATACGCAGCGCCTTTGAACTCTCTGTTCGTCTTTTGATGATGTTTTGTGAACCTGTTCGTATGCCGAGATTTACGGCGTGATCTGCATTCCGAACTGTGCGTCCTTGCCGAAGACGCAATCGTATCCAAACCTGCCGTCCAGCGAAGTAAATCAGTGCTGGTATATTGGTGCCACTTGCTTGTTATGTATGGTTTAGTATTCGCCTGCTACGAAACAGTAGCATGTCAGGCCACGTTCAATTGGCGACCGATTGCAAAATGGGCACGTCGTGACAAAAGCCAAAGACTAGGTCGGACGCAAATAATGGTGCCGCCCCCTACTCTGTCTTCCACGCAGCAAAGTGGGCACCAGTCGACCCGCAATTGTCTATTGGACGTTTCTTCACCGATGTACGGTTTCTTGGCCACCCCAGTACGTGCCACAGTTCGCTGACAGATGCCAGGAAAGCGCGCGATCAACGTCAATGTATGTAAGTCGTTGGTCGAAAGCGAATCTTCTCAACTTACTGAAACGTTGCCGGCGTCCAAAGGGACCGTCAACTCTTCAGCCGAAGTGCATGGAAGTGGTCCGCCCCCTGCCCTTGCGAGCATAGCAAGCGCTCCCGATAATCGCATCCCTCGGTCAATAGTGTTATAGTGAATCTGCATCAGACCAATGGTCCGCCTTTGTACCCTTACGGTCGCGCAGCGTTACATGTTTCGCAAAAGACATTGAGCGATGAAATCCTTTCGCTTGGAACAGTTTAGAATGCGCGGTTGTTGTCTTAAGCCTTTGTCCGATTGGCACTTTGACCGGGGTTGTTGCCCGTACTCCGCGCGGCGCAGGCGCAATGAAGTCAGTGTCTAGGCAATCGGCGCACAACGCCTCGGGGGCGACCGCAGCGAAAAGCAGAACAGATTCATGATCCATGAGGTATTGATCGCAGCAAGTGTCTGGAAAGCGATGCTGGGATCGATTTGACGACAGCCGTGAGCCCGTATCTGCCCAGTCGTCAGGAGCACGCTGAGGGTCAACGTTTCACATCCGAGCCATAAACGCGCCACGGATCGCGGCTTTCATGGCATTCTGAGACTGGCACTCACTCGCTTTGCGCGATGCCATCACCAGTTTGGAGGACGGCGTGCTGGCAAAGCCCAATGCCTCGTTCACCACCGACAAACCGCCTTGCAGCGATGAGCGGCCGAGCAGACCGACAGCGATCCCCGCTTCGACTGCTGCAAGCACGCCTGAGACACTTTGGCTGGAATAGACAACACGATATGGTTTTCCACGGGCTTGCAGTGAAGTACTCGCAACATCGCGCCACCAGCACGCATGATCGAACAAGGCCACCGGGAGGCATTCATCGGGCTGAAAACTGCGATGTACCGATGACATCCAACATGTCGGGTCTTCATACAGAACTTCTTCGTGCCCTGATGGGCTTTCGACCTCATAGATCGCGAGGTCTAACAGACCCTTGTTGAGGTCCTCGGGGAACCTTGTGCTCAATGCGCAGGTCACATCCAATTCGACTTTCGGATGGTGGCGGGTGAAGGCCGCAATGATCTCAGCAAGTTTGGTCTGTCCATGATCGTCGGGTATGCCCAAGCGCAATTTCCCGCCCAATGAATTCTGGGAAATCTCTTGTAGCGCTGCGTCGAGACGAGCCGTTACCTCCTGCGCGACTGGGAAAAGCTTTCGTCCCGTGTCACTTAAGACCACCCCGCGACCATGACGGTCAAAGACGGGTTGATGCAGGATGGTTTCGAGACGTTTGATCTGAAGACTCGTCGCAGACTGAGATCGGTGGATCCGTGCCGCACCTTCCGTAACGCTGCCGGCCTCTGCCACGGCGATGAAGGTTCGCAAGAGATCGCTGTCCAAATTCTCCATCTGTTTTTTCAATACCTGAGATTGAAACTACCCGTTTCACAGATGCCTGATGGACAGCTATTTTTCAAGATCAAAGGAGTATCCGATGTCCGATCAGACCGCTGCCCACCGAGTATCCAACCGAAAACCCCTGGTGTGGGGCGTTTCTGTGCTTCTGTTGGCAGGTCTTGCTCTCGCCTGGCCAGACCACGCAGCAAACGCCGCAAAGTTCGTCGTCTGGGGCCTGATCGTCGTGGCTCCTTTCGTTATTCCAGGCATTGTTCTTGCGGCCTGGATCATTGCCAGCGGCGCAGATGCTCACATCGCCGACGTATTCGAGGGCAGAACGCTGCGAGCAGTGTTTACCGCGTCCCTCATAGGCGCCATCACGCCTGTGTGCGGCGTGACCGTGCTGCCTTTGATGGCTGGATTGCTGGCCGCGGGCGTGCCGCTTGCTCCGATCATGGCGTTTTGGCTGTCCTCACCAATAACGGACCCCGCGATGCTCGCGACAACCGCTGCAACCCTTGGCCTGAGCTTTGCGATTGGCAAAACGCTCGCCGCCTTCGGATTGGGCCTGTTCGGTGGTGCCATCACCGGGCTCTTCGTCAAGACACCTTGGGCAATGAGTGCGCTTCGAGACAATGGCTTGGCGCGTCAACTAGGTGCTGAACGATGCAGCGAGGATCGGCCATTCGATCCTTGGGTGTGGCAGTCCGAAGAGCGACGGCAGTCTTTCAGAAGGCAGTTCGGGGCAACCATGCGATTGATCCTGATCTGTCTGATCCCTGCATTTACCGCCGAGTATGCCTTGAACGCCGCACTGACACCTGGGGCACTGGCCGCATATCTTGGCGAAGACAAATGGTGGGCCATACCCGCCGCTGTTTTTGTCGGAGCGCCTGCATACATCGACGGCTATGCCGCGCTTCCACTTACGCGAGGGTTGATTGACAACGGTATGTCCGAAGGCGCAGCGATGGCCTTTCTCGTCTCGGGTGGCGTGGTCAGCATCTGGGGCGCGATGGCCATTGCACCGGTTCTCAAATTGAAACCATTCATGCTTTATTTGCTGCTTGCCATTCTCGGCTCGCTCGGAACTGGGTACATCTTTGGATGGATCGTCTGAGGTCGAGGGTACAACCGACCAGCGCAGAAGGTGGTCCAGCATTTACCGAACATGTTTGAATTCGCCTTTGTTCAAAGGCTTGAACGATCTGTATAGAAATACGAACTGTGGGGCATAGGCCCGACATCCGTACACACGATATTGCATTCACGTCACCTATCGACCTGGAGGAAATGTCGTGAAGAAACTCGTATCTGCTTTGGCCGTCGCTGCCACAATGTTTGGCCTTCAAGCCCAAGCGCAAGACATCGCTGCGATGAGCGACTTGGAATTTGCGCATATTGCTTACACCGCCGACAACATTGATATCCGTTATGCTCATCTGGCACTGGCGTTGTCGAAGAACCCGGACATCCACGAATTTGCGCGCACCATGATCCGCGATCATGAAGCAGTAAATGACGCTGCGCTGGGACTATTGGAAAAGCTTGGTGCAACCGCGCAGGACAACGCAGTCAGCCAGTCTCTCAATGAGCGTGCCGACAAGATCATTGCGGGCTTCATCGAGTTGGACGGAAAAGCCTTTGACATGGCGTATGCCGAAAACGAACTGGCGTACCATCAGGAGGTCAACGCGCTGGTCGAGGGCACGATGATCCCCAACATCGACAACGCTGAAGTAAAGGCGCTTTTCGAACAGGGCCTAGAGATTTTCAAGGCGCATGAAAGGCACGCAGAAATGATGGTCAAAGGTCTGAAGTACTGATGCAAGTGTACAAAACACGACGCGCAGTTTTGATGGGAGCGGCTGCAGTTGCAACCGCTTTCAAAGCTGGACCAAGTGCCGCATCTGGACCGACGACCCATGTCGTCCGGATCAAGAGCTTTGCCTTTGTGCCGGAGCGTATCGACGCAAGAGTTGGGGATACAATTCAGTGGGTCAATGAAGACCTTGCTCCGCACACCGCCACTGCAGACGATTTTGAGTGGGACAGAGGCGAGCTTACGCAAAATCAAGTCGCTGAGGTTTTGGTCACCGACGACATGCAAACCTCGTACTTCTGCGTGTTCCACCCGCATATGAAGGGCGAGATTGCGCGCGTTTGAGATTGTAATACCCCAAAAGTTCCATGCGAGCAGAACCAGTACAGAAACTTCAAAGAGGCACCGCCCTACTGTGGATGTCTGGAAGCACTTAGCTCAACACCGCACGATATATGACTTGGAGGTGCGGGGTGCCGCAGGTATTTCGAAGATGACACAACCTGATAGCAGCAACCGGACATCCACTTGGTCGGTGCTTGTCGCATCGAGCTGTCATCATCTAAACAAGGCAAATTTTGCCGCGACTTAGGCACAGAGACTCGGCAAACCGATCAAGATGCTGTTTTTCGATTTCATGGTGTGGCTGGCGCGGGTTAGCGCTTGTTTACGGAACTCTTAGCTGAAAGTCGCATGCCATTTACAATGCCAAAAAACTTCAAATAGAAGATTTTGCGCAGCGCCAATCTCCAAATAGATAATCTCGACTTGGAGTTGCAGCACACCCGCATCGTTGATGAGAACAGCGAGACGTCCATATGTGTTCCAAGTGAATTCTGCGCTTTCGGCATCGCAGGTCATGCCGCTTGTCTCACAGCCCCGATCGCAGAGCACCGGCTTCCTTTTCGAGCTGTTCCTTCCGTCGAGACGCGATCACAAGCTTGGCACATTCGTTCTTGAAAGCCCTAGCGAGAGCAAATCTAATTCCGGCGGCTCAACCGTTGATGATCAAAGCTTTGTCGTTGACGTTGCGCATCGAATACCGTGACGAGATGCTTATGCGCCCTGTGCCGGAGTGTTACCAAAACCTTATCAGTTCTCCACAAGGCCAAAGCTCATGCGACTGGCAAGCTTCCTTGTGGAATGGGCACGTACTATGTCCGGTTTTTGGCCTGACGCCGTGATAAGCAAGTGCCGCACAATACGGACCGATACGCGGCATTGAATGAGTGATTCTGAACCCGGCGCTTGCAAAAAACATTCACGCATTCCAAGAAAATCCCCTTTGATTTCAATATGTCAAGAGACATATCGGCCGTCCTGAAAAATTGTTGACGTGACGTCAACGAACTAAAATTCTACCATGAGGCGAGTGGTGGCAATTTTCGGTTTCCCGCCCAAATTGAAAGCCCTTTTAAAGGATGTATTCCGTGTCTCTCGAAACCGCGCGTTTTTTTGAAACGACTGACGGCATGGCTGTGCGCTTGACTGAACGGACACTTTTAACACCGCAGCTAAGCGGTTACCCATTACTCTATGGCCAAGGCATATTTCATCAACGCAACGCCCTTCGCAATGACGGTCAACCTGAACGCAAATCCGAAGAACAATCCACTGGATCGTTTCGAGGTTGTCAAAAGAGACAACACGCCTGTGATGACGTACCATTCATGGCCTGCGACAATTGCCGCGTATCCTGGGCGCAATGCGTTTGGCGGGTCGAACCTTATCAATGCGGTTACAGTATTTTTAGAGTCCCACACCGCGCCATTGGTGTTCAATGTGCAGTCAAAGGTATCGATCGCGCTGGATTTGTTTTTCTACGTCCGAGACGGCAGGATCAACGGCGTGGACATGACCGGCGACAGTTCGGGTATTACCGTTGTTCCGTGGACCCAAGGTTTGGGTGGAGCAATGCGCGCGCAATCTCTGGGTACACGCAGCATTCAGCAGTGGCGCAAGTAGCAGGCACTCCGAACACTGCTGTGAAGGGTTTGCCTGCATCTCGTCAGTTTTCACGACAGGAGGGCGAGTTATGTCTGCAAACCTACGCATAGTTAACTGGCAAGCGGACAAGATGACGTCGACGCTGAACACCAAAGTCTTGTCTGAACTCAAGCCGAGCGAGGCAAAACACAACTACATACCGGATTCGCTATCGGTTCGGCGCGAGCCGACGAATGCTCCCACACCCGGAGTGTGGGGACGGATCAACACGCTGGTCATCAAATCCAAGGCGGTTTCGGGATCGCAAACGTACAATGATCTTCATGATCCGGAAGGTGCGGCGCCGAATACAGAAATGCTGTTGTGGGTATTCGATGGGTATTTGGTAATTTCACAGCTTGGAAAGCAGTTGGGTGAAAAGATTTATCCAAGCTGATGGAGTCAGTTTTAGAGTTCAGATTTCACTATCCAACCAGGAGGAAGCCCAGAAATGGCAAAAGCGTACTTTATCAATGCAAGTCCCACCGAAGTGAAGGTCACCCTGAACGCAGGCGCACAGAACCCCTTGGCACCGATTTCGGTGAATTCAGACGGCACAGCGGTTTCAGGCCCTGCATGGGCGGCAGAAATCAATGCGCGCCCTGACGCGAACGTGTTCGGCGGGGATATGAATGACAATGAGCTGCTGTTCGTGTCGAAGCAAGGGACAGCAACCCGGCGTTACTCCATTACATCCAAGGTTTCGACCGTGCTGGATCTGTATTTCTTCATGTTCGAAGACACGATCGTCGGCGAGGATGCCACTGGCGACAGTTCTGGCATCACGATCACCTTGGTCAACAGGTTGGACACCTGACCTGTCAAAGCGGCGCTATGGCGGCCTGACATGATCTAAAATCAGTTGATGTCCGACCGGTAGATTTTCCGGTCGGGTGTTTTCCCGTTACCGCACGTTTTTTGGGGGTGATGAGCTATGGCGAATGCATATTTTCTGAATGGTTCGGTCAGCGATGTCGAGTTGGTTTTGAACCAGGGTGGCAAACGCCATATCAAGGGGCTGGACCTCCAAGAGGCGCAGTTGGACATGACCACCGTATATGGGTGGGCTTCGGCGCCACAGCGTGATGTTCTGGGCATCGGCCATAACGAGTTGATCGTCAATATCAATGGTGGCGCCACGATAACGTACGTTATCGAAGTCGGACCTGAAGTCAAAACCGTTCTCGATGTGCAGATCATCGTTTTCGACAACAGCCTTCAGCCGCGCAACACGGTGACAACGGACGGATTTCAGATCACTGTTCTCCTCTTTGATGAGAACGAGACGATCGCGAAGTCCGTGATCGAGGAGGCTGAACCGGATCCTGCGCTGTTCACAACCCGTTCGGCACCGGCAGTTGTTCCGCATGAAAGCGGGGATGACATCACTTTCGCATTGGCCGCAACCGATGACAAAGCGACTTTATATGTCGCCAGCAACAACGGGTCCGGCGACGGGCATGTTGCCTTGACCTACTACTATCTGTTCGAAGGTCAAAGTACGACGGATACACTGACCTTATCCGAAAGCTACGACAGCACTGGTGCTTATGTCTTTTCTGACGAAGACGTTGACCCCAATGATCTGCTGGCGGAACTGAATGGTGTTCTCACCAGAGAACCCACCACGTTTTCCCGTGTTGCATGGCGTCATGCTTCTGACACCTATGATATTGTTGCATCGTCAACCGCATATGCAGTGCCGACAAACGCGACGTTGCAGATCGGGACATGGCAACTGGAATTGCGGCGTAACACGCGGATTTCACTCGATATCGATGCTCCCGCCATAAAGTTTGACAAAGCATCAGGCGAAGAGAGCATTTTGGTGCAGATCGTCGAGAACGACCTGCCGCAGCCCGTCGGCACGCGTCCGACGCAAGTGGTGTTGCCTTTGTCCGGCAATCACCGCGGCACGCTGACCTTCGCCTGGGACTGGAGCCACTACGAGCTCGGCCAGCAGTACGCGGGGTTGCAGCGTATTTTCTATGGTCCGGATGCTGCGGGCGCTGATGCCGCGCAATACCCACTGTTCACACCGGCATCCGATCCCGGGCCCATCCGGGTCAAGGACCTGTTTTTCAACGTCTACCTGCAACCGCTGGCCCCGCTGAATGACCTACGCACGCGCATGGCGCTTGATTTGAGCAAGCAGAGTGCTCTGATCTCGCACTACCTGTCCAGTACGACCAATGCGCCGGTTTCGATCACGCCTGCGGTCCCCAAAACACAGGATCTGACGGGCGGGTTTGGCTTTGCCAAGAATACCGGGGCGGAGGAAAGTGACCGGTATCTGTGCCCGGTGGGTGAGTTTGAGGTAGGTTCGGGCGACGGTCTGACCTCAGAAGAACGTGTGCAGATCCGCAGCGGCTTGGCTGGAACCGAATACGTCCTTGTCGAACCCGGTGACCGGCTGGTGTTTGAAGCGGGCAAACCCGCCTTTGCCACGTCTTATGACCCGCAAAATGGTACGCCCACAACCCTTGACGACGCACTGACCACAAGCTGGATTCGTGTGCTTAAACAGTCAACACTTGATGCGGCTGCTGGTGTTGAAGTGGTCGACACCAGCTATTGTGCGCAGGCGTCGTCTTCGACCTATTTCGGACGTGAGTTGGACAAAGCGAAAGCGCGTTACGAGTTCCCGATCGCGGTGGGAGCAAGCCTGCTGCAGTTCCAACAAGCGAACCAGGACGTGGCTTTCCCTATGCTGCCCTATGGGGGGGTGTTCTATTCCGACGAGGACGAAGGGATTGTAAATCCCAACGCCAACCTGTCCGCAGAGGAACTGTCTGCCATTGAACGGCAAGTGGTGTCGCCTGACCGGCGGAATACGCTGCAACCACATTTCAGTGTCGACTACGGACCCATTTTCTTCGATACATCCACCAACCTGGCCTTTGATGGCGGCTATGCGCGCACACCTCTTGGCCTGCTGGCTGAGTTGAATCCCGTCGACGGTGGTACGCCACCTGCAGGGACGATCAAGAACCTGATCCTCGCCCGCAGTCCACAAAACCCCGACCAGCTTCTGCAACTGACCTCGGATGAAGACAGCAACGGCGTGGTCAACCCAACGTTTTCGAACACTGTATTGAACGACAGCCTTTTTCTTGTTGCGACGGATCAGGCTGCGTTCGAGCCGTTTCCCGACAAAGACATCAAGCTGGGTGACTTCACCTTTGATGTTCAAATGGGCAATGCCGACAATCAGGCGGTTTCGATCTTCAAATTTGTACCCGGTGTGACGGCACGTGAACTGATCGAGGATGACAACACCTGGACTACATTGATCCAAGACGGTGCGACCAAATCAGATGTTCAGGCCCGGTTGCTGGCTTACGTGAAGGCGGCTGACGACGGCGGCGATCTGTTCGACGCTTTCCGCAAGACAATTGATGATCCCAACTGGAATGGCATCCTGGTGTTCAACTGTCCGCTCAAATACGATGAGCTGCCATTGGACATCCAGATCCTTTTGGGAGGGATCAAGGGTCAACTTCTGGCGCACCATTTTGGCATTACGATCAATCGCGTCGAGGATATGGACAGCGTGACGTCTGTTCAGCACAGCTCGCTGTTTTCGGTTATCAACTATGATTCCGCAAAGCTGAACCCACCCTATACTATCCCAGAGTCACCGCCGACCGAATTCCCCGATTTCCGAGTCCTGCTGTTGAATGTGCAATACGCCAACAGCAAATTGGCGGTTTTCGACTCCCAGATCGCGTTCAGCATCAAAGAACTGTTCGGCAGCAGTGTAACCCTGCAGCCGGGGCCAGTGATGGATTATCCCGAATACGGGACCATTGTCATCGACGGCGTCTATACTCTGTTCGAGGATGGCACCGGATCGCTGTTGTTCTCGACTAAAGACGAGCGCAGTTTCGTTTATGACGACACCGGCGACACGTTTACCGCTCTTGTGGCCCAATCAATCACCGAGGCAACGCTGGTGCCGGTCACACGGCGCGATGGTACCGACGATTGCAAAGTCATCGCCGCCTCTGCCTTCCGTATCAGTGGGTTACTGGCATTCAAGGACAACATTGCGGGCGATCTGTTTTCCTATGGTGAGGTTGCCGACAACCTCCCCACCAAGGGTTTGGCGATCACCGATTACGGCTTTGACATGACGACCTGTATCAAGGCTGACAACACTGCCGATCTAGTTGACGGTATCCCGACCAACCTGACCGGCATTAAGGTGGACCAGATGCTGAGCGAGGCGCGGGACCACAGTTTTGAGCGCACATTCCCAGGAACGATTGAAGCAGTAGTGCGCTCCCCCGACGGATTGACCCCATCCGAGATAGGGGAATGGCAGGTCAAAACGGGCAGCGGGACCAACACTGGCGCCCCGCGTTACAGTCTCCAGTTTGAAGTGCCCTTGGGCACGTTCGGTATGCTGGCGTCGTTCAAGACCGACCTGACAGCCACTCTGTTGATCGGTTGGGACCCGGAGACCACGGATCCGGATAAACAGGTCGGTGTGATCCTGCGCCTGCCCCCCGAGATTTCAGGACCCAAAGGGTTCATGTTCGAAGGCGTCATTGCGTCAGACTTTGAATATGTGCAGCTCGACCGCTTCGAATTCGGCGAGACGACCTATGTCTCGATGCTGCGGTTCATGCACTTCCAATCGATGTTGCTGAATTTCTTCCTGAGCTACGGCGTCGGCCCCAAGGATTTGGGCATCTTTGGTGCGCCCGGCGACCCAGGTGGCCGCAACTCACTGTTCTGGATCGGTAAATCCACGGACACAAACTGGGATGGGCCAACGATCAGCGTGACGCTGGTGGACGTACCACAGGGCTATCTGGGCAGATCTTTCGAAATCAAGACTGACCCGACCAATCCAAATGTGATCACCGAGGTGTTCAATCAGTTGAACCTGATGACTGACAAGACGGTCGAACAGGTGGCGCGGCTGATCTTTGCCAACCTCGACCTCTACAATTCGGACGCGGGCATCGCCTTTGCACTGCAGTTCAAATACCAAAGCCTCAAGCTGACCACTGTTCTGATCGATTCCAGTTTCTACGGCCTGCAGATCAACATTACGCCGCAAAAGAAAAAGGATCCGGACGATGGTGGCGGTGGCACAGGTGGCGGCGGCAAGGAGCTGGTTGCAAGCAATGGCACCGCCGTGTTGGCCGACGATGACAAGGAGGATGACGAAGGCGGATTCCTGGGCAAGGTCAAAGGTTTCACCTTTACGATCATCTATCGCAAAGTCAGCGATGAGGTGGGTGTATATTCAGCAGACATCTATCTCGATCTGGGCACCATACCATTGGGCGCGGTTATGCTATCGTTGCCCAATTTCAGCATCTCGATCTGGACCAACGGCGATTGGCGATTTGCCGTCGGATGGCCATTTACCGGCGCAACGGCCCACCCGATTACGGTGCAGTTCCAAGCGGGCCCATTGCCACTGATCGTCAAGGCGGGGTTTTACCTGGGCAAACTCAGCAGCGCTGCCGCCCCTGATCAGTTCAGCACCGAATTCAACCTGATCTGGACCTTTGGTCTTGGGATTGCTGGTGGCGTCGGCAAGGAGTTCGAGAAAGGCCCGCTCAAGGCCGGAGCAAGTCTTATGCTCGGCTGCACAATCGAAGGGTTCCTGGCATCGTTCGATGGCAAGATGACCCAGACAGGCGTCGACTATTGGTGGTGGGGCGTCAGCCTCTCATTGACTGGAAATGTCTTCGGAAAAGTCGATTTCGAAATCATTGCGGTGGATGTGTCCCTGACCATTTCGCTGACCGTGGCCTTTGCAATTGAAACAGCGCACTCGTCGCCGTTGAAGTTGACCGCAGAAGTCGTTGCGAAAGCCTCGGTCAAGATCGTTTTCGTGAAGATCTCATTCTCGTTCAAAGCCAAGCTGGATCTTATCGACACCGTTATCGGAAACGGGTCGGCAGTTGCAAAACTCAGCGGACCGACCCCGACAGCGGTCAATTCCGGCCGTCCGTTGGAAGCGCAGGATTTGCGCGAAGCGATGGCCATTCCCGGTCAGGCACCGTGGGCTCGACTGTCCAAAGGCGTTCACACGCGCAGGGCCGAAGACAAGACCCAGATCGATGTGGGCTTTGTCCTGCAACCCACGGCTATTGCGACCAATGACTCGACCGAAAACTGGGCTCCGCAAGGCGTAGCGACCTTAGTGCTGGAGTCGGGTGGTCTAAACAGCCCCTTTGGCGTTCTTGCATCAGAGTTGTCGAGTTGGCTTATCGACGCCTATGGAGGCGCGTCCACCACGTTCCACGAACAGTTGGTGACAACCGAAACCGCTTTGCAAAGTGGTGAATTCGATCGTGCAGCCATACTGGCAGCGTTGTCCGAAACGTTCATATTCAACATCGGAAAGACCGCATTCGCCGCAGATACAGCCGTTGTATCGATGGCAATGCCTGACAGCTTGGGCCTGGAGTACAACGGTGGCAAGGTGATGAACGCTTCGTTGCGTGACTCAATCGCCAGCTTTGGGCATTTGCGCCTGCCGTCGAACTATTCCGCCATTGTCGCGGCTTACTTCGGCGGCGGCGACATTCTGCAAGCATCCGAAAGAGTCGAGGAATCGACAGCCGGCTTGGTGTTCGACGAGTATTTCAACCTGCTGGGTCAGCAGGTCATTCAGTTGCTGATCGAAACCGGCGCGCCCGATCTGGCCACGGCATTGAGTGAAATCAGCATTGATGATTTGGGCGGTTTCGTCTCGCGTTTCTTGATGGGCGGCGTGCGTCTGCCGGATCCCAACGACACAAGCAAACTGGAGGCTCTTTATGTCCTTACTGGCCAGCAGTTTCCGCTTGCCAAAAAGGATGACGCCTGGGTGTTGAACGCGCGGCTAACCAGCACGCCGGATACACCTGAATGGGTCAAGGTTGCAGATGATGCAACGTCCAGCCTTGAGCCGTCGATGGTACACACCAGCGGTCCGGTGTCACCGCCGTGGACTGTGGGCCCATTGCGCGCTTTGGTTGAGAAACCGCTGATCTTCCCGATGAACAACATCAACAAGTGGTCTGATGGAGAGGATGAATACATCATCAGCGTCTTGTCCGAAGATGTGGTCCAGTCGGTGCGTGACTGGCGCAAAGACAACGGCGCCACAACCGGGCCATGGCTGGTCAACCAACTGTTTGGAGGTGAGGCAGATGCCGATCAACAAACAGATTTGTCGACTGGTGGCACTCCGTGGGAAGCGGACAGCGCACTGGTTCTGCCGATCCGTTTGGCATCAATACCTGACCCTGACGCAGTGGAGCCCGGCGCCATTCTCGTCGATACATTTTCGCTGCTTGGCACGGACGAAGCCAACCGGGCGATGTTGCAAGCCTTGTTGGACGAGATCGACGCTGGCAACGAGGCCGTGAACTCCATCAACCTGCTGGTAAGCGAAAGCCGGGGCAATTGGGCCTCTGCAAAAACGCCACGGGTTCTCGTGCGCACGGATCTGTCAACCGTAAGTACACCTGCTGGTGTCGCTGCCGCAGAGGCGGTGGCTGAAGCGAATACTGGTGTGGAGAGTGATCCGACTCCCAGCCTCAATTGGGCGAAACCCGGCGAAGGTGGTGTCCAATTTGCCCGTTTCCTGCGTCTGACCTGGGAAGTGTCCGTTGTGCATTCGTCGGGCTTCTACTTACAGGTTGAAGGCCTTGACCTGAACATGTTCCAGAACGGTCCTGCTGATCTGGCACTGGTCGTGCAGTTCGGGAGCAAAGGGTCGATTACACCCGCTGCACCTTACCAAAACGCGCTGATCGGATCGGCCCCTGAAAATGGCAAGGCGATCTTCAGTACCTTAGCCGAAAACTCCGAGGGCACTCCTGTCCAAGGATACACCGCTGCATATGCCGGTGGTTCGGTGGGCTGGTCGATCACTTGGGACAATGCCCCGGACGAGGCAGACGCAGGCAGCGGAGACTTCCTGCAGGGACTGTACCAGATGGTCAGCTATCGGATCAAAAAGATCAATGGCACAGCCCAACCCAATGCGAACTGGAGCCGTCCGATCAACGCCAATGACGAAAGCGGCGCCGATGCTGACACAGTCACCTGGATTTATTCAAAGGCATTTGAAACTGCACAGTTGGTGGGCAGCGACAACCGCTATGGCGCGGTTGATGATGTGTTTACCGTTCGTATCTCGATTGAGGATGTGTTCGGCAACTCGGTACCTGCATCGCTGATGGACACAACCGACCTTAAGGTTGTCTACAACGATGATTTGATGGGGCTGGCCGATTGGTCGGGCACTCAAGTCTACTACGCAGTCGAAGATAAGGGTGGCGTACAGCTGGGCCTGCGAATGTCATTCGACCCGTCGACGATTCAGGACTCCGAGGGCAAGGTGAATGCGGAACAGTTGCAGGTGACGACACAAGCATACGCCAAGATTTACGAACAACTGACAGATCAACCCAATACCAGCGCTGCCGTGGACACCGGTGGTACGCTGGCGCCGACCCCTTTGGGTGCACTGACTTCGGGGGCGAGTGTAATTTCGGGCCTGGTCGGTTATGTGAAACCGCTGTTGGATTGGTTGCGAGCGGGCGGCAGTGGCGATGCACCTGCCCCGGTCACGCTCGCCATGCCGCTCGACAAATCCCAGCCCGCAAACTGGGCAGGTGACTTGCAAGAATTGGTTGTCAGCCTGGTACTGCAGCGCGCCAATGTCTCCGATGAAATCGCTGACAAGGCGCCCGAAGTCCGCTTGGTCAATTCTCCATTGCAGCCGGTCGAGGACACCGGCGAGAAAGCCGATCCTTCGGGTCTGACGAGCTTTGCTGACAAATTCGAGACGGCCTATTACCCGTTCGATGACAAGGTCGGTGTCGTCAAGGTTGCTACCGGTCAGAACAGCGATATCACCAGCCAACGCTTCGGTCGCCGCAGCATCTGGTTGCAGCGTTGGGGCAAGGGTGTGGGCACCGAAGTTGAGATCGTCAAAGGTGACGATGGCAAGCCGGAGCCGATCTTCTATGCCCCAACACCACTTAGCCGTCAGTTGATCACACGGGATGTGCCGGACCTGAAGGACTATGGCAATCCCAGCGGATCGGAAAAAGGCTACGACCTGGTCAACCGCATTTTCAACAGCACGGATATGGATCAGTGGGGGGCGTTGTTCCTGACCACGGTGGAAACTATTTTCAGCCCGATAATGGCCCCGGCAGTTGCTGATCACTCCAGCCGTGAGGACGAGCTGTATGATCCCTTCGTCCAGAACAAAGAGACCTTGGCTGGCTCGATTTCGGACAAGATCACATATGTTTACGACGAACCGGACGGCACGGGCGATCCCAAGTCTGCCAAAGAGACCTGGCGGCAAGCGTTGCTGCGAACGCTGGCCAACGACTACGGCTTCTCGACGCTGACGCAGCTGGAGGCGATTGTGAACCTCAACGGTTCGATTGAACCGAATGGGGATTCTACACTGCCGCCACAGCTCTATGGCGCCGTGCAGGTCCCAGGACAGGGGGACCCGGGTACGTTGCCTTACGCATTGACACCGTCGACCCTTCCTCTGGTGCAAACGACCGCCGATCATAAGAACTGGCTTAACTTCCTGGCATCCGCAAGTGACCCGGAAGCACAACGCGCCTTCAATCTGGACCTCAACTATGAGGTAAACCAGCTGGAGCATCAGCGTGATGGTCAGGCATCGGATCGCGGCTATGTTCCGTCAAGCTGGCTGACCTTTGTCTTGCAACAAAACCCCGGAGATCTGCCGCAGGCACAAGAAAACACTCTGACGCAACCGATTGGCGAAACACGTATCCCGATCCCGCTGCGCAGCTATCCACCCCTGCCGAAACTGTTGTCGACCAAAGCGCAAGCCAAGACAACTGTAAGCACCATTCAGGACGCGCTGGTCTGGGACTATGAGCTGCAGGTCGAACGCTCGGCTGCTGACCAGGATACTCTGAATCTGTCGCTAACGTTTAACCAGTTGCAGACGACTACGGTGCCCGGTTCCGCTCCTGACGCTGCCCTGCTGGCTGCGAACGACGGGCGTGATCCGCCCAATGACCTGTTCGATGCGTTGGCGCGATTTGTGTATGAATATCCACAACTCCAACCCAAGATCGAGCAGTTGCCTGCCGATGGCGGGGCTGAATCTGTGAATGCGCTCAAGGACTTTAGCTCCATCATAGCAGGTGTTGCGGCAACTTGGAGCAGCTGGCACCCCCCTGAACCTCATCTTGGTGGGCTGAACCTGGTCGAGCCGGACGACGACACTGAGGTTTGGCACTTTGAGATCCAGAATGTCGAAAGCAACACGGATCTGCAGGTAAAAGCAGCGTGGTCACGCGCAAGTGGCACGCCGCCCTGGCCAACGATCATGGGTTACACGTTCAAGTCCGCCAGTGCTGACGTGGCAATTTATTCACCTGATGGCGGCAAATCTGAACGCAGTTTGACGCTGCAATGGAACGACTTGTATGTGCTTGATTACCAAAACGTGCTGCCAAGCGCGTTTACAGAGCGCAACCGCAACCTCGCAGTTCCGCCACAGCAAACAAATCCGGATTTTGTCTATCGCACGGAAACGGTTGCGTGGCCCACGCCGATTGTTCCATTGAACAGCGCGCCCGACCAGATCGACCTTGATCCGAAGTCTACGTTGGCCGAGGCGATCGAGGCCCTGTTTGTCAGCCTGACCACCCCGCCAGCAGACTCTGTCCAGAACGGCACAAACCCGCCGCTGGAGACCGAAAGCTCGATTGCGTATCGGTATGAGGTGATGGCGAACAATGGTAGCAGTGCTTACAGTATCCTGCCGGTGTTCCTAGTCGCTGGAAAAGTTGATCCGGGTGACGAAAAGAGCCTGGCGGGCCAAATCGCATCAAACCTGTCCAATTGGCAATCCACCACAGGCGCACAATCGCCCGACAGCAGTCTCAAGTTCTTGCTGACCGTGTTTGCGACCACGATCGTGGCGGACAATGACAGACTACCGCTGGTGCAATTCCAAGAGCTTGTGATTCCAGTTCCGAAAGACAGTGCAGATTGGTGGTGACCCTATCCTCCTGAACTGTCTTCACGCTCTCTGGAAAGCTCGGTGTTTCGCAAAGCGAGGATTGCATTTTCGCCGCAGCCCAAGTGGTTGGCTGTTGTCATGCAGAAGCGGAAAAGCCTGAGGATCATGCGGCTTCAAGTTTTCACACTGACAGTTGTCCGACAAAACCGCCACATGCATTGCTTTATTCCTAACCGGTGCTGGCAAGCTTGATGACCAGATCGTTTCTACACGTCTTGAGGCGCAGGAATGAAAGCAACAAACAAGATTTGCTCAACGGCGGTTTGTCCCAAGTTGTGAGAATGAGGAACTCTCGCAGCCGCCATTGGTTCAGTCGCAGTAAAAGTCGAGTTTATTCGCATTCGGTCGGTTTCACGCCCAAGCAACGAACGGCACGTTGCAGGTCGCGTGGTCGAGATAACGTTGGGCGGAATCGATCGGATCTTGGTCGCGACCAAACGTGTTGGACCGCACCAAGCCGTTATTCTGCAAGTGCCACAGCAGACCACGAGGGATCAATGTGCGGCTCACATTCAGGCAATTGCTCAATGTTTGGAGCGTTCAATTTGAGAGATGAGCAAACAATTCCCTCTTTCAAACATGCGTTTGATGCGTTTTGTGGCCATCTCAAATCAGAAGGTTATGTGCATTCGTGGCGAGTGTGGGAGCGCGCCCATCATGAGGGCTATGATGCTCGTTTCCCCGAAGTTGAGGTCTTGGTGGAGATGTGTTTTCACGATCATCAAGCCTCACTACATTGTTGGAACTATGTTGACGGGGGAAGTGAGCCAATGAAGGCCCTCCACGTTGCAGTGAACCGCCAGGTCAAAGACGCAATATTCGCACTGTACCATCAAAGAGCCTAGCAAGCGCTGGTCCCCCTCCCCGGTCGATTGGTCATGGATGACATCAGCCAAGGTCAACCAAATTATGACCTCTGTTACGCAGCCGATAGGATAGTGAATCCTGCCATGGTGTGGCTGAATGCAATGCGTGCCGCACGTCGCATGAACACCCAGTATCCTGCAGCGCCGTATTTGGTGTTTATGACGAGCAGTAGCGTTCGTCGCGAACGAAAAATGTGTTTCGACTGACCCATTGCAATTGCGGCTACAAACGCCCCCTGCCCCTCTCTGTGTTCATAGAGGGACGGAATGGTGGTTCGCATACGGAAAGACTTCGAAAAGCTTTCCGAAGTCTCAAGCCAACACAGCCAGAAACAAGGACTTTTCCATTTCGGAAAGGTTTCGCCTGGATTTCAAGACATTTTTTGGATGTTCGGTGATGCTGTTGGAGCGGGTCGTGACGGTTGGTTGCCCAGCACTGCAACAGGGTTTGATCCGCACACAATGAAAACTTTCGACAAGGAGATTACAGATGGCTGACCAGGTTTATGAATTTGACAATGACGCGGTGGCCGCAGCGCTTGAAGCAGCGCGGGCTCACTATGCTGACAAAGCGGACGCGATGGCTGAAAGCGTCACAGAGGATGGCCATCTGGCCATGGCGGCTGGATGTATATCGGTCACCGTGGAAAATGGCAAAGTCTGCATCAACCTACCACTGGGCTTTGGCAAGTATTGCTTCCCAATTCCAAGCATCATTCCGAACGGAACCGCTGCTGAAGCGTGCCTGCACATTTGCACCACCTGGGGCATCCCCACGGGTGTAAAAGTGACCATTAGCGTTGCGGGCAAGGTGATCGTTTCAAAATCTTTCGGCAAGTGCTGATCCACATCAAAGCACCTATGCAAACGACCTGTCGATGAACATCAAAGGTCAAGGAATTTAAAACAATCTATACTTCAAGCATCCCTCCGACATCGGATCTTTGACCAGTGTCGGAGGGTTTTCTATGTGTGTCTTAAGCTTGACGTCAGTACGTGCCAATCACAGCCCCCTGCCGTCTCCAGCAGTCAATTCTAAGACATTACCGATCGCTTCTGACAACGTAGACTGAGCAGTTGGAATGCCGCACAATGCGCGCTGCATTTGGACCTAGCAAAAAATCCTTGAGATCGGGGCGGTTGGCACCGAGAACAATCAGATCCGCATTATCCAGTTCTGCTGCTTTTAAGACCTCTTCGTAGACACTGCCCGTCGCAACAAGATGTCGAACAGACTGGTTCACCTCTGCGCCCAGCACCTCTTCTCCAAACGATGACAACAACTCAGCAGCCCCATCCTGTGCTGTTTCAACATGGTGGTCCCTGAAGTATGCCCCTACAACACTGGCACCGAAATCCGGAACAACTGTGATCAGATCAAGTTGTGCACCTTCCATGTCTGCCATTCGCTTTGCGGCCTGCAGGACCTTGGCTTCATCTTGCGGTCGATTGATATCGACAGCACATAAGACTGTTTTCTTCATGCCATTTCTCCTTCGCGCACTGCCGGTGTCGCCCGTCGGGTTTGCAGCCATATGATCATTGCCAAGAGCAACAGAGCGGGGATGAAGATAAGTTCCTTCGGTAACTGCTGCGCAGTCGCGCGAACAGAACTGATTGAAACCGGCGTGTCGCCATAGAAGTCAAACGATCCCAGAGCATCGCCCAGCTCGGTCCCGAACAGCGGTTCTTCTAGAATGATTGTGTCCCCATCTGTAACAAGCAAGAAACCAAGCTGATCCAGGCGTGCTTCTGCGCCGTCGACATCAGGAATGGTGACTGGCACCGTCAGATCCTTCACTTCAAGAGTGTCGAAATCCGGACCCGAGACAACGATCCTCAGCTGATCATTCACGGATGCATTCCCAACGGCCTCGGAAAAGGCTGCGGGCGCAATATCCTCGAAAGGTGGTTGGATCTGGTTCATGAACACGCCCGGTCTGAACAGCGCGAAGGCGATCACAAGTAGCGCAACAGTTTCCCAGATGCGATTACGCGCAAAGAACCAACCCATCGTGGCTGCCGTAAAGACGAGAATCCCGATCGTCGCCACGACAAACACGATGATGCCCTGCGTCCACGTGACATCGATCAGCAAAAGATCGGTGTTGAAGATGAACACAAATGGCAAGGCCACGGTACGTAGTGAATAAAAGAACGCCGTGAAACCAGTTCGGATAGCATCACCACCTGACACGGCAGCCGCAGCAAAGCTGGCCAATCCGACCGGCGGTGTCACATCTGCCATGATCCCGAAATAGAACACGAACAGGTGGACGGCGATGAGCGGCACAATAAGACCAGACTGAGCGCCGAGTTCGACCACAACGGCCACCATAAGCGAACTCACGACGATGTAGTTGGCAGTGGTTGGCAAGCCCATCCCCAAGATGAGGGACAGAATGGCCACGAAGATCAACATGAGGACCAGGTTTCCGCCCGACAGGAACTCGACGAAGTCCGCCATAACCTGACCGATCCCCGTCAATGACACGGTGCCGACGATGATCCCGGCGGTCGCTGTGGCCAAACCAATGCCGATCATGTTGCGCGCGCCGTCGATCATTCCTTCGATCAGATCAACAACGCCGTCTCTGAGCCGACTGATGGCGTTAGCCTCGCCTCTGAACGTTGCTTTCAAAGTCTTTTGAGTGAGCAATATTCCGAACAGCAGGAAGGTCGCCCAGAAGGCGGACAAGCCAGGCGATTTCCGTTCGATCATAAGGAAGTACACCAGAACGATGATCGGAAGCAGATAGTACAGTCCCGACTTGTAGATCTTTGCCACATCCGGCAATTCCACGACTTCGGCGTTCGGGTCATCGGGCTCCAGGTCCGGCACTTGTGATGCCAAGTAAATCAAAGCGACGTAGATCAGCCCAAGCAGAACCGACAGGACCAAACCTGACCCAGATGGGAACAGCGATACGACCCAACCAACCGGGTATTGCGTCGCGTAACACAGGACCGCGAAACCGGCAAAGAATGCGAACATGCCGCCAATTGTCCGCCCCATGCTGACAACCTTGTTGCCGATTGTCGGCATATTGTTTTTCACAGCTTCCAGGTGAACGATATACACCAGTGCGATGTAGCTGATCACCGCAGGCAGGAAGGCATGCGTGATCACCTCGACATAGGAAATGCCGACATATTCCACCATCAGAAAGGCAGCGGCACCCATCACGGGTGGCATGATCTGGCCGTTCACAGAGGAAGCGACTTCCACGGACCCAGCCTTTTCTGCGCTGAAGCCAACGCGTTTCATCAGCGGGATGGTGAATGTACCTGTCGTTACGACGTTTGCGATTGAAGAGCCTGAGATCAGTCCGGTTGCAGCTGATCCAACAACAGCCGCTTTGGCCGGGCCGCCGCGCAGGTGGCCCAAAGCGCCAAACGCCATTTTGATAAAGTAGTTCCCTGCCCCGGCCTTATCGAGCAACGCGCCAAACAGAACAAAGAGGAAAACGAATTTGGTCGAGACCCCCAAAGCAATCCCAAATACGCCTTCGGATGTGATCCACATGTGGCTCATCGCCTTGCGCAGGGACGCACCTGCCCACCGGATTTGATCCGGGACCCATTCTGAAGAACCGAAGAATACGTAGCATAAGAAGACAACAGCTAGGATGACCATCACAGGGCCAAGTGTGCGATAAGCCGCAATGAACAGCAGCGTCAGACCCGCCAACGCAAAATTGGCATCCGCAGCATCGGCAAGTCCCCCTGCCGCCACGATCTTGTCGTAGAAAAAATAGCCATAGAGGGCAAGAAATGCACCGCCCAGCCCCAAAACCCAATCATACCACGGTATGCGATCGCGCGGTGAAGACTTGAACAGTGGATAGGCCATTGCCGCAAGGAAAACGGCGAACGCCAAATGAATTTGGCGCGAGTTGTTAATGAGGTCACCAGGAAGAATGTAGGGTGCAGCGGGTGACGCCAGAAGAACCTGAAACACCGACCAAATCAGGGCGACTGCCGCAATTGCTGTTCCAATTGCCCCCGTGGGGCTTCGGGCTCCGCTATCGCTGGCCGCAACCAGTTCCTGAAGCTCTTGTTCGCTAAGTGCTCGGTTGTCGGATTGTGTCATAGTGTCCCCATTGTTTGTTGGCTTGTGCCCGCGCACCGCTCTTTTGGCGGCTTTGTATACCAAGGGCGTATAAACGCCCTTGGCCTCATCAAAAATAGGTGGTTTTACTCAACCCAGCCTTGTTCACGGTAGTATTTTGCAGCGCCGTCATGCAGCGGCGCAGACAGACCAGCCGATGCCATTTCTTCCGGCACCAGGTTCGCAAATGCGGGGTGCAGACCTTTGAAATCGTCAATGTTTTCAAAGACGGAGCTCACAAGGGTATATACTACGTCTTCGGATACATCTGCGGACGAGACAAATGTAGCGCCCACACCAAAGGTCATCGTGTCACTGTCGTTGCCGCGATACATCCCGCCGGGAATCGTCGCCGTGCGGTAGAATGAGTTTTCTTCAACCAGCATGTCGACGGCATCACCCGCAACTTCGACCAAAACAGAGTCGCAGGCGGTTGTTGCCTCCTGGATCGAACCCGAGGGGTGACCAACAGTGTACACCATCGCATCGATCTGATTGTCGCACAGGGCTGCAGATTGTTCCGCCGCTTTCAGCTCGGTCGCCAGTGCGAAATCGTCAGTGGTCCAGCCCAAGGCGCCCATAAGCACTTCCATCGTGCCGCGCTGACCGGAGCCCGGGTTGCCGATGTTCACACGCTTGCCCTTGAGATCTTCGATGCTTGTGATCCCGGAATCTGCACGTGCAACCACGGTAAAGGGTTCTGGATGGACTGAGAAAACCGCGCGCAGCCCCTCGAATGCCCCGGCCTCTTCGAAGCGCGAAGACCCGTTAAACGCGTGGTACTGCCAATCGGATTGAGCCACACCAAATTCCAATTCGCCTTCACGAATTGTGTTGATGTTATAGACTGATCCACCAGTAGATTCGACAGAACACCGCACGCCGTGATCGCGGCGACCTTTGTTCACGAGGCGACAGATTGCGCCACCTGTTGGGTAGTAAACACCCGTGACGCCACCAGTCCCGATTGTGATGAACTCTTCCGCCATCGCGACCGGCGCGGTCAGGGTTGCAACCGCAACCCCGGCTGCCATTAACTTGAAATTATTGAACATTAGGTTCTCCCTTTGGTTGATACTCAGTTTTAGATCATTGATCCCAAACCTCGGCAAGCACCCTATTGGCCGCTTCTACCTCGGCAATTCTTTTTCTGGCTGTAGGCCCTGTTCGACTGACCAACACGCCGATGAAGGCTTCAACGAGAAAAATGGTCACGACGTAAGATGAATAAAAATGTGGACTGTCTGTGGGCACAATGAAACGTGCAGACGCATGTTTCAACGCCGGACATCTGTGCGTGTCTGTGATCAGCACAACGTATACACCTTGCTGCTGCGCGAGGGCAGCTGCCTGAATTGTACGTTCCGAAAACGGTGGTTTCGTCACGATGATCAAAGCGTCGCGTTCGTCCAGACCCGCCATGCCACCGCCCAGTGACGCGCCCATACGACTTGCCATCATCCAGTTGTCGGCACAAAAGCTGGCCATATACGACAAGTATTCCACCACTCCCGTTGACCCCAATGCACCCAACAGCATCACTTTGCGGGCGGCCGAGACTCTGTCCACGGCGTGTTCAAGTGAACCAAGATCAAGCCCATCCATGAAAGTCTGAAGATTTGACTGGCACGCCGCCAGATGCGCATCCACAAAACTGGCGCGCCCTTCGTGATGTTGATCGTGAAGCCTTTCAGCTCGTTCTGCGAAATTCTTTACTCGTCGCCCGATTTTCGTGCGCAGTTCTTCACGCAACTCTTCAAAGTCGGTGTAGTCCAACGCCCGCGCCAAGCGGGAAAAAGCCGCCGGAGAAACCCCGCTTTCCGCCGCAACAGAGCGCAAAGTGCGCGATGCGACGTCGACCGGGTTGCTTGCGAGGTAGTCTGCTGCCTGGCGCAGTGTATCGCTCAGATCACTGTACCGCGCAGAAAGCCGCGTTTCATAAGTCGAATCCAAATGGCCCCCCTCAGGACATGACGAAAGTGTTTCTTTTGTTTCAGTCATTGTCAACGCATGTTTCATCTGTTTCAGTTGCGGCACTCTTAGGACTTCACTGGATCAGCCATGTCGCATGTATTTTCGCGCAACTCGAAAACGTCTCTGCCCGTTGCAGTACGAGGAGAAGGGGTTTACTTGTTTGATTCAAAAGGGAAATCCTACCTGGATGGATCAGGCGGAGCGGCTGTTTCATGCCTGGGTCACGGTGACGGCGATGTCATCGCCGCGATGTCCGCGCAGATGAACAAGTTGGAATTTGCCCATACAGGTTTTCTCACGTCAGAACCTGCTGAAAGCCTTGCAACGCGTCTCGTTTCTCATGCGCCGGAAGGGATTGAGAAGGTATACATTGTGTCTGGCGGGTCCGAGGCGGTCGAAGCGGCCCTCAAACTCGCACGTCAATACATGCTCGAGATTGGTCAGCCCGAGCGCAAACACTTTATTTCCCGGCGCCAAAGCTATCATGGCAACACTTTGGGGGCACTTGGAACCGGTGGCAACATGTGGCGGCGAGAGCCGTTCGATCCTGTTATGGTGTCCGCCTCACATATCGCCCCCTGCTACGCATACCGACTGCAAGAAGATGGCGAAACCGGAGACGAATATGCGCTGCGCGCAGCAAATGAACTGGAAGATGAAATCCTGAGGCTCGGCCCGGAAACAGTCATAGCCTTCATTGCCGAACCGGTTGTCGGCGCCACTGCCGGAGCAGTCGCCGCGGCGCGCGGTTACTTCAAGCGAATTCGCGAGATCTGCGATGCATACGGTGTGCTCCTGATCCTTGACGAGGTGATGTGCGGCATGGGCAGAACCGGCACATTCTTTGCCTGCGAACAGGAAAACGTGCGTCCTGACATCGTTACGATTGCGAAGGGTCTTGGTGGTGGGTACCAACCCATTGGCGCAATGCTGTGTTCGGGCGCTATTCACGACGCCATAGAACGCGGTAGCGGGTTCTTTCAGCACGGGCACACTTACCTGGGCCATCCAATCGCCTGCGCAGCAGCAAATGCAGTTGTACAAAAGCTGACCCAAGGTGGGCTGGTGGACCGTTCGGCACGGATGGGACACTATCTTGAAAGTGCGCTGGATGCGCAATTCGGGCAACATAGTCATGTTGGTGATATTCGGGGACGCGGCATGTTTCGCGCATTGGAACTTGTCAAAGACAAAGAGACCAAAACTCCCTTCGACCCCGAATTGCGCTTGGCAAAGTCAATCAAGGCCAAGGCGATGGACAATGGCCTGATATGCTATCCCAATGGTGGGACCATTGACGGCAGGAATGGCGATCACGTTTTGTTGGCGCCACCTTACATCTGCACCGAAGGTCAGATCGACGAGTTGGTTGGGAAGCTGGCAAAAAGCCTGGAGGACGCCTTGCAATAGGGTCGTACCAATCTTCAGCCCGCATAGATGTTCAGTCACGTTTGCGCGCGGGCGTGGCCAACATCATCTGAGTGCATGTTCTATTCGTCTGTGGCAAGAAATCAGCTGTGCGGATCGCGCGGTTCGGTGTCCTCCCAGCTGCGATAAACGGATTCTTGTTTGCCAGTGCCAAACCATTTCCGGACCATTCAAAAAAAGAGCTCTGGCTTGTTTGACTAAGCGAACTCATCATCCTACATCTCAACGTGCCAGGGGCGCTGCAAAGCTGAGACGTACCCTTCGAACCTGAACCAGATAATGCTGGCGGAGGGAGGTCACAGGTCACTCTACAATCAGTGACAGGTCTCCGATTTCGCCTGCGAAAAAGGAGATTGCATGGTGTTCCAAGACCTGTTGACCCCCCTCCGTTCCCAGAATCCTTTGGTGCATTGCATCACCAACTACGTTGCAATGAATGTCGCCGCGAATGTTGTTCTTGCTTCCGGTGCCTCTCCGGCGATGGTCCATGCCAAAGAAGAAATTGCGGACTTCACTCCAATTGTTGGAGCCCTGACACTCAACATTGGAACACTGTCCACCTCGTGGATGCCCAGCATGACTTTGGCTGCGCAACTGGCAAATGACTCAAAGGTTCCCTGGGTGTTCGATCCGGTCGCCCATTTCATTAGTGCCTTTCGCAAGGCCGCGGCTCAGGAACTGCTGGAGTTGCGTCCAACCATCATTCGCGGAAACGCATCGGAAATCATGGCCCTAGCCGGAGAAACAGGCGCGGGAAAAGGCGCGGACAGTGGTGATACGGTTGAAGCAGCCGCGAACGCAGCTCGTTCTCTTGCGGAACAATTTGGTGCGGTCGTCGCGGTCACTGGTCCAATTGATTTTGTGACGGATGGGTCCAGGGTTGCGCGGGTTCACGGCGGTTCACCGATCATGCCGAACGTCACCGCCTTGGGATGCGCACAGACTGCACTCATGGGCGCATATGCAGCAGTCGGCCCTGCTTACGATGCCGCAATCGGGGCGCTTTCACACTTCAAAGTTGCCGGATTGCGGGCCGGATCTCAGGCACGCGGGCCGGGAAGCTTTCAGATGCATTTCCTTGACGCGCTAGCCAGCACTCAACCAGCCGAATTGGCCGAGGCGGTGTCATGATGAAAGACATTCGAGCATGTTTGCGTTTGTACCTTGTGACTGATCCGCATCTTTGCAGTGCCGAAGGTTTGGAAAACACCGTACGACATGCAGTTGCGGGCGGTGTCACGATGGTTCAGTTGCGCGATAAGCAGGCAACAACGGCAGACCGCGTCGAGATGGCGCGGGTTTTGAAGAATGTTCTGTCGGGCACAGACATCCCATTGATCATCAACGACGATGTTGAAGCCGCAATTGCCGCCGATGCTGATGGCGCCCATATCGGTCAGGGTGACATGTCAGCCGCCCACGCACGCGCACTCTTGGGGCCTGACAAAATACTAGGATTGTCTTGTGAAAGTGCCGTGGCGGTCCATGCGGTCAATCCCGCCATCGTGGACTATCTGGGTCTTGGCCCGGTCTTTGGGACGCGGACCAAACCGGATCACAAGCAGCCTATCGGCTTTGGCGGTTTGGCGGGGCTGGTTGCACTTTCGCCTCTCCCCACTGTCGCGATCGGAGGGCTCACAGCACAACACCGAGATGCAGTGCGCGACTGTGGTGCCGATGGGGTGGCCGTTGTCTCCGCCATTTGCGGACAGTCCGACGTTACCAATGCTGCGCGCGCTTTTTCAGAAGTGGAATTGAATCCATGATAGCCAATGTTCTGAGTATTGCAGGGTCAGACCCATCTGGTGGCGCCGGAATCCAAGCAGACATAAAGGCCATCTCTGCAAATGGCGCTTACGCATTGGCGGCTTTGACGGCTCTGACAGCGCAAAACACACAAGGTGTCTCTGGTGTTCACCTTGTTCCACCGGACTTTGTCGCTGCGCAGGTACGGACGGTTCTAGACGACATACATGTAGACGCGGTGAAAATTGGCATGATTGCAAATGCAGAGATCGCGCGTGCTGTTGCAGCCACCCTTGCCCAATGCAAAGCCGCAATTGTTCTTGACCCTGTTATGGTCGCCAAGGGCGGCGCCCGACTTTTGGAACCGGACGCAGTAGATTCTGTAAGGCGTCATTTGCTGCCACGGGCCGCGCTGCTGACCCCCAACTTGCCAGAAGCAGCACACCTTTTGGGTAAGGCCACGGCCACCACGCGCGCTGAGATGGAAGCGCAAGGAAAGGCTTTGATGCAACTTGGACCAAGTGCTGTTTTGATGAAGGGCGGTCATCTTGAGGGCCCGGGCAGTCCAGATTGCCTCGTTACGGCCCAGGGAGCCCGCTGGTACGAGTGTCCAAGGACCAGAACCCCAAACACCCATGGGACCGGGTGCACTCTGTCTTCGGCAATCGCTGCACATCTGGCGAAAGGCAGTAACATTGGCGCATCCGTTGCCGCGGCCAAAGCTTATGTCAAGAACGCTATCGCACAAGCAGACCACTTGTCGGTTGGAAGTGGGCACGGTCCAACCCATCACTTTGCTGCGCTCTATGCGCAATCCGAAGGAGACCGCGCATGACACTGCTGACAGCCTCAGTTTCAAACCGACAGGGTCAACGACAGGCACAACCCTATGGACACACTTTTGCAGCTTGGCGCAACGGCTGTCCGGACCCCTGGCACGCTTACACGCACCACAGCTTTGTCGAAGGTTTGCGTACGGGCGCCCTGCCCCGATCTGCTTACCTGCACTACCTGATTCAGGACTACGTCTTTCTTGTCCACTTCTCTCGCGCATGGTCGCTTGGCGTCGTCAAAGCGGAAACGCAGCTTGAAATGAAAACCTGCGCGCGCACGGTCGATGCATTGGTCAATCACGAGATGGCATTGCACATCGGCACATGCGCGGCCGAAGGCATAGACGAAGCGACACTGTTCAACGCATCGGAGGAGTTCGAGAACCTCGCCTATACCCGCTATGTAACGGACGCCGGTTTGCAGGGTGATTTTCTCGATTTGATGGCGGCTTTAGCCCCTTGCTGTTTTGGCTATGGAGAAATCGGAACGCGTTTGGCCGCAAGCGCCGCTTCCGACACACCATACAACGATTGGATCAACACGTATGCGGGCGAGGATTACCAATCGGTCATGGTCGAAATCGGCCGTATGATGGATGACGCAGTGGCGCGCCGTTTGGGTGATGATCCGCAAAATGTGCCGCGATGGTCTCGGTTGCAGCACCGGTTTACGACGGCCACACGGCTGGAAGTCGGTTTTTGGGATATGGGGATGCGGGCCAGCTAAAGCGCAAAGCACTGCTTTTGCACGAAGACAGTTTGAACGTGCCTGATGCAGTGCGCGAAACGACCGGACAAGGGTGCGGAACTCGTTTTGTCTGTTTGTGTCCTTGCGCGGTTTGCGCCTCAATAGCTGGCTATAGCCTCAAGAATTTCCTTCTTGCAGCCAGCTCATTCGCGAGCAACGGATAGCTTCAGCGTTTCAGACTTGCGACAAGTTGATGAAATTTCTCGCCTTGGATTGCCACGTGACTGCGTAGTACGGATGCAGCTTTTTCTGCATTTCCCTCTTTGAGGGCGTGCAGGATCTTGGAGTGTTCGCTCATCGATTGGTCAAGCCTGCCCCGGAACCTTAGTTGAATGCGACGATACGCCTTGAGACGGTTTTGCAGATGAAGTGCTTGTTTTTCGAGGAAGCTGTTGGCTGCAGCACGATAGATAATCTGATGAAACATCTCGTTCTCGGCATAATAGCCGTCGGGATCGGACTCTCGAGCCGCTTGTAAACAGCGGTCGTTTGCTGCTGTCAGTGCCTCTAGATCTTCATCAGTAATCCGCATGGCAGCAAGGCGGCCACAGACTGCTTCGATTTCAGCCATCGTTTCAAACATTTCCATCAGCTCAACCGGGCCAGGTTGTCGTATAAACACCCCCCGACGCGGCACCTGTTCAGCTAATCCAGACGTCACCAAGACCTGCAACGCTTCGCGAATGGGTGTTCGTGACACGTGGAACTGTTCCGCCAAACGCAACTCGTCCAGTCGCTCGCCGTCGCGAAATTCCCCCGAGAAAACAAGTTGCTCAAGGGATGCTGCAATCTGATCGGCGCGCCTAATATCCATGAAAAAGATGTACCATTTGCCCCCTCAAATGCAAACACCTTAATATTGTATACAAGAAAGTTGACTTGTTATGCACGGTGTGGAACCGTCGAAGTCGCCGTTTCAACGCACAAACGTTGATTCACGCCTAGGGAGGATAAAATGAATTTCAAATCACTGACGGCTGCCGCACTTGTGACATGTGTCGCGGCCGCATCGACGGCAAGTGCAGAAACGCTTCGCCTATCACACCAATGGTCCAACAAGGACGTGCGCCATCAGGTCGCCCAGATGGTTGCCGACGAGGTGGCGGCCGCAGGCGTTGATCTAGAGATACAGATTTTCGGTTCGAAGTCGCTGTTCAAACCGCGCGAGCAGTATCGCCCGCTTAGCCGTGGGCAGTTGGACATGACCGTCCTGCCGCTTAGTTATGCAGGCGGCCAACAACCGGCTTACAACCTGACCCTCATGCCTGGCATGGTTAAGAACCACGACCACGCCGCACGCCTGAGCGCGTCACCTTTCATGGAAGCCCTCGAAGAGAAGATGGCCGATGATGATGTGATGGTCTTGGTACATGGTTATCTTGCAGGTGGCTTCGTCGGCAAAGACAAGTGCATCACGAAGCCGGAAGACGTTGAAGGCTTGCAAACGCGCGCTGCGGGGAAGGCCTTTGAGCAAATGCTTGCGGGTGCCGGGGCATCCATTGCTTCAATGGCATCTTCGGAAATCTACAATGCGATGCAAACAGGCGTACTGACGGCGGCAAACACTTCGTCATCGTCTTTTGTGTCTTACCGCATCTACGAACAGGTCAGTTGCTATACGCCTGCGGGCGATGTTGCCCTGTGGTTCATGTATCAACCCTTGCTCATGAACAAATCGCGCTTCGACGGGCTGACGTCCGATCAACAGCAAGCCCTGCTTGACGCATCGGCGAAAGCGCAAGCTTTCTATCTCGAAGAGGCTAAGAAACAAGACGCGGCATCTGAACAAGTATTCCGCGACGCAGGCGTCGAAATTGCGCAAATGTCACCGGAAGACTTCAAGGCTTGGCGCGCTTTGGCACAGGAAACATCCTATGCCAAGTTCGTATCCGAAGTCGAAGGCGGCCAAGAGCTTTTGGATATGGCGTTGGCCGTAGAGTGATACCCTTCTACGGGGCCGCCTGATCTGGCGGCCCTACAAACACATCTTTTTCCAAGGATTCCATGATGGCGGGTCAAAGCTCCGCCGCGATAGCGCGCACGGGTAACAATCCGTTTCTGCGCTTTGTGGCTGCACTATCGACACTGGCGGGTTGGTGCTCTGCAGCGATGATTGTTTCAGCTGTTGCAATTACTTGCCAGATGATCTTCATCCGTTTTGTTTTGAATGGATCGACCATCTGGCAAACAGAAGCGGTTATCTATCTTGCCATCGGGGCAACGTTGGTAGGCCTGCCCTACGTCCAGCGTCTTCGTGGGCACGTGAACGTAGACCTTGTGCCACTGGCGTTGAGCAAACGTTTGCGCTTTGCCCTCGCCGTTTTCACCCTATCCCTGTCCATCATCATGGTGTCGATCATGCTGTGGTACAGCTATGAGTTCTGGCATCTGACCTGGGAACGGAACTGGCGCTCGGACACGGTTTGGGGCGTCAGATTGTGGATACCCTATCTGGCGCTGCCATTCGGTTTTGCACTTTTCCTGCTGCAATTGGTTGCCGACATGGTCGCCATGCTGCTTGGGATCGAAAAACCATTCGGCCTGGAGGACGTGTGATGGACCCGCTCACGCTTGGTGCTCTTGTCGCGGTTTGCACGATCCTGGTCTTGTTCTCAGGTGTTTCGGTGGCACTGGGGCTGCTGATTATCTCAACAGGCTTCATCATGGTTTTTGACGGCGTGCGTTCGCTGGAATTGATGCCAGAGATCCTGTTCGGCAAGTTGGACAACTTCGCGCTGTTGTCGATCCCGATGTTCATCATCATGGGCGCATCGATTGCATCAACCCGGGCGGGGGCCGACCTCTACGAAGCGCTTGAACGGTGGCTCACCCGCGTTCCCGGTGGGCTTGTGATCTCGAACCTAGGGGCATGTGCCCTGTTTGCCGCAATGTCCGGATCCAGCCCCGCAACATGCGCCGCGATTGGTAAGATGGGTATTCCCGAGATGCGCAAGCGTGGGTATCCCGATGGCGTTGCAGCGGGCTCGATTGCGGCGGGTGGCACTCTTGGTATCCTGATCCCTCCGTCGGTTACCATGATCGTCTACGGCATCGCGACCGAACAATCTATCGGTCGCCTGTTCCTCGCTGGTGTCATCCCAGGCTTGTTGCTGGTGGGTCTGTTTATGGTGTGGTCTTTGTATTCGACATGGCGGTCCGGGGATCGTGCCTTGCTGGCCCACGCAAACTACACATGGCGGCAAAGGCTCGAAATACTGCCGCGGGTCCTGCCATTCATCTTTATCATTATTGGCGTGCTGTATGCGATGTACGGTGGTGTCGCGACGCCGTCTGAGACAGCAGCTGTCGGAGCGCTTCTGTGCCTGATGATCGCCATGATCATCTACAAGCTGTGGAACCCCAAGGACCTGTGGTTGGTGCTGCGTGACAGCACAAAGGAAAGCGTGATGATCCTGTTCATCATCGCGGCGGCAGGTGTCTTTTCCTACATGTTGTCCAGCCTGTTCATCACGCAGTCCATTGCGGCATGGATTGGCACACTGGACGTGAACCCCTGGGTGCTTATGGGAGCCGTCAATGTTTTCCTTTTGATTGCTGGGTTCTTCTTACCTCCGGTTGCCGTGATCTTGATGGCGGCCCCCATCCTACTGCCCATCATAACAACGGCGGGGTTTGACCCTATCTGGTTTGCTGTGGTGTTGACCATCAACATGGAAATCGGACTGATTTCGCCTCCGGTTGGCTTGAACCTCTATGTCATCAACGGCATTGCACCTGATATCTCGCTTAAAACGATCCTCAAGGGATCGCTTCCTTTCGTGGCGTGTATGGTGATCGCGATCATCCTGTTGTGTATCTTCCCGGGTCTGGCCACATGGCTGCCTAACGCTGTCATGGGCACCGCGATATGAGTTACTTCGCTGATCTCATCTCCACAGTTTTCGAGCGGCGCTATGCACGTGCTGTCTCATCTGACGCCCAAGGCCGTACGATAACAGAACTGTCCCGGGACCTACTTGGCGCGCGTGGAGAAGTGTCAGGCAGCACGCTCGCACATCTTATTCTTCGGCAATATAGCAGCGGCGACGATCAGCATAGGCAAGCATTCTTTGCGTTCATGATGCACGACCTGGAAATTGACCCTGTGGATGTTGTCGAAAGCCTCAAGATCTACAAGGAAACCCCTTCAAAGAGCAGCTACAGTGAATTTGTACGCGCCAGCGAACCGAAGCGGCAAGAGTTGTTGCGCCGTTTGAACCAGGTGCCCGGGGGCACTCAGCACTTGGTATCCATGCGCAAGGACCTCTTGCGGATGATGCGTGACGTGCCAACGCTCGAACCGCTTGATGTCGATTTTCAGCATTTGTTTACATCATGGTTCAACCGCGGCTTTCTGGTTCTGCGGCCCATTGATTGGTCCAGCCCGGCAGAAATACTGGAAAAAATCATTGCGTACGAAGCTGTCCACGCGATCGACAGCTGGGACGATTTGCGTCGCCGATTGCAGCCTTCGGACCGCAGGTGTTTTGGGTTCTTTCATCCCGCCATACCAGACGATCCATTGATCTTTGTCGAAGTCGCGCTCACCCGGGGCATCCCGAGTTCCATTCAGACCCTTCTGGCCGACGGACGTGATCCGATTGAAGAAGAGGAGGCGGATACCGCGGTTTTTTATTCCATCTCCAATTGTCAGGACGGCCTCGCTGGAATTTCCTTCGGAAACTCACTGATCAAACAAGTGGTCGCCGATCTGTCGCGGGACCTTTCTGGCCTCGAAACATTCGTGACGTTGTCGCCCGTGCCGGGCCTGAAACGTTGGCTGGACAAGGAGACGCAACCGCTTTTGCAAAGCAGCACAGCGATTGAGGTCAGTGTTGCCCATTACTTGCTTGAGGCAAAACGCGCGGATGGATTGCCTGTGGACCCGGTTGCGCGGTTTCATTTGGGCAATGGAGCGTCCATACATGCGGTCCATGCGGACGCAGATCTGTCCGAAAAGGGTTTGCAGCAATCCAGAGGTGCAATGGTGAACTACATCTATGATCTGTCACGCATCACAGCCAACCACGAGCATTTCGTAACTGACAAGGCTGTCGCTGCCTCGCCCGAAGTGCATGCGCTTGCGGCGTGCCACCCGTCAAAGAACTAGATAGTCAAAGAGACCAATGCCCAACCCACTTTTCGACACACTGTTCGGCCAACATAGCACGAGCGATGCGGAGTTTCTTCAACTGCCCGGCGGGCGTTCGTTAAGCTACAAAGCGTTCCTTGACCGTGCTGCACAATATGCAGGCGCCATGACCAGCATGGGCCTTGTTGTCGGGGATCGCGTCGCCGTTCAAACCGCAAAATCGCCGGAAACGCTGGCTGTGTATGCAGCGTGTGTGCAGGCAGGTCTTGTCTTCCTTCCGCTCAACACCGCTTACACGCCTGCGGAAGTGGCATATTTCGTTGAGAACAGCGGCGCGCGTCTGGTCTTGGGAGACGAAAGCAGACGTGACGCCCTCGCAACCATAGCAGATCGGTGCAACGCGAAACTGGAGACTCTGAATGCTGATGGGGCGGGCTCCTTTCCGTCCCTGGCAGTCTCGTTCCCCGCATCCTTCGAGACTGTTCCACGCTCAGAAGGTGATCTCGCGGCCCTGCTGTACACCTCTGGTACGACTGGTCGTTCAAAAGGGGCAATGTTGAGCCAGGGTAACTTGCTGTCCAACGCTCAGGTGCTGAGGCAGGAGTGGCGTTTCACGTCGCAGGACATCTTGTTGCACGCGTTGCCCATCTTTCACACACATGGGCTGTTCGTGGCGACCAACATCACCCTACTGTGCGGTGGCCAGATGATTTTTCTGCCAAAGTTCGATCTGGACGAAGTGATCACAGAACTTCCGCGCGCCACTGCAATGATGGGCGTTCCGACATTCTATACACGCCTACTGGGTGACAAGCGGTTCACTAAAGAGCTGAGCGCCCACATGCGGCTTTTCGTGTCGGGCAGCGCCCCGCTCTTGGCGGACACCCACATACAATTCGAAGAACGAACGGGTCATCGTATTCTTGAAAGATACGGAATGACCGAGACCAACATGAACACCTCAAATCCCTATGAGGGTGAGCGCCGCGCCGGGACGGTTGGTTTTCCGTTGCCCGGGATCGAGGTAAAGATCACCGACCCCAAGACTGGCCAGACAATCCCGAACGGTGACATCGGCCAGATAGAGGTGCACGGTCCAAATGTCTTTCAGGGGTATTGGCAGATGCCCGATAAAACCGCTGAGGAGCTTCGCACGGACGGTTTCTTTATCACCGGCGATTTGGGAATGGTTGACGAGGACGGCTATGTGACAATCGTCGGGCGCAACAAAGACCTCATTATCTCTGGCGGGTACAATATCTACCCCAAGGAAATCGAGCTGATTTTGGATGAGCAAGACGGCGTTCTGGAAAGTGCCGTTATCGGGGTGCCTCACCCTGATTTCGGCGAAAGTGTTCTGGCTGTCATCGTTGCCAAGCCCGACCAAGAGCCGGACCTTGACGCCATAGCTGCCAACATGACGGCGTCGCTTGCACGCTTCAAACAGCCACAACAGTTGGTGTTGCTACCGGAACTTCCCCGAAACACGATGGGGAAAGTTCAGAAGAAAGCGTTGAGAGAACAGTTTGCGGGCACGTTCGCCTGAAAGGCTATTGGCCGAGCTTGCTTGTGGGCGCGACGGCTTATCGAAAACCTCAAATCCGGCATGTTAACAACAGAGCAGCCTTCCGAATTTGCCGAATGAATTATCCGGGCAACATATGCCGCCCGGATAAAGACGTCATCAACCCAGATGATGGGATTCCTGCAGCTTATAAACGGGTGTGTCGATGCCTTCGTAGCGCGCTTTCAGCTGCAGAGAGAGATATTGCGAATAGTGGCGCGACTGATGCAAATTGCCGCCATGCATCCACAGGCTTTCCTGTTGTGTCGGCTTCCACATATTGCGCTGCTCACCTTCCCAAGGTCCGGGATCCTTGGGTGTGTCAGAGCCAAGCCCCCAACACTTGCCAACCTTGTCCGCGGTGTCCTGATCAATCAAATCCGCAACCCAACCATTCATCGAGCCGTAGCCCGTGGCGTAAACGATCAGATCAGCGTCAAGTTTGGTCCCATCCTCGAGCAACACACCATCCTCGACCACTTCGCTCACCTGACCATTGGCGAGCTTGATCTTGCCATCGATGATCAACTGGCTGGCGCCGACGTCGATATAGTAGCCTGAACCGCGACGCAGGTACTTCATGAACAGTCCTGATCCATCGGCACCCCAGTCCAGTCGGAAACCAGCCTTCTCAAGCCCGTCGTAGAAGTCTGCGTCCACTTCCTTGATCTTGTCATACACAGGTTTTTGGAACTCATGCAGGATCTTGTAGGGCAAAGAGGCAAAGATCATGTCTGCCTTCTGTGTTGTCACACCCGCTTCGAGGGCGCGCTCCGAGTACAGGTCCCCGAGGCCGAATTCCATGAGTGGATCAGACCGGACGATATGCGTTGTCGAACGCTGAACCATCGTCACGTCGGCGTCGTTTTCCCAAAGTGCAGCGCAGATATCGTGGGCCGAGTTGTTTGAGCCGATAACAACGGCCTTCTTGCCCTTGTAGGCATCCGGGCCGGGATGCTTTGACGAATGGTGCTGATCGCCCTTGAACTTTTCCATACCGGGGAAGGTCGGCACATTGGCTTTTCCCGACATACCGGTGGCCATAACCAACTGCTTCGGCCTTAACGTGATATCCTTGCCATCACGCTCTACGACAACGGTCCATTCCTCGGTCTCATCCTCGAACTTGGCCGATTTTGCTGTCGTATTGGTCCAGTAGTTCAACTCCATGATCTTGGTATACATCTCCAACCAATCGCCGATTTTGTCCTTGGGCGCGAAAACGGGCCAGTTTGATGGAAACGGCAGGTAAGGCAGGTGATCATACCAGACCGGATCATGCAGGCAGAGCGACTTGTAGCGATTGCGCCAGCTGTCTCCAGGCTTGTCATTTTTCTCAATGATGATTGTGGGCACACCCAGTTGACGCAGCCGTGCGCCAAGGGCAATTCCGCCCTGCCCGCCTCCGATGATTACCGTGTAAGGCTGGACAGAATGGCCAAGCTCAGCAATCTCATCGTCACGTTCTTCACGCCAGGATTTCCGACCCTTTCCCGCGCCGTGTTTGGCGCCCAAGGGACGTTCATAGCCAAGCGGCTCTTCGTAACCCTTCAGCTCTGTCATCGACGTAAGCAACGTCCAGATCAAACCATCTTTCACACGGACAAGGCCATAGCCACGTGAAACACCGGTTTCGAAGGTGATCCATGCCGTGACGATGCCGCCGTCTTCCGTGACCGCCTCGCCCTCCGCAATTTGCCAACCCGTGGGTTTGATAGCTGAAAGCTGTGTTTGCAGCATGTCGCGGATCGCGTCCTGCCCCTCCATCGTGCGGATGTTCCAGGTAAATGAGACCAGGTCGCGCCAATAGCAATCTGTCTGGAACATGGAAACTGCCTCATCAACTCGCCCATTTTCCAAGGCGTTCCCGAACCGATTGAGCATGCTCTCCATTTGATCGCCGTGTGATGTATCCAGCATAAACTGATCCTCCCTTTCGTAATTGGATGCGATCATTACTGGCAATGTGACGCTGGCCTATCCAAAGAGGTGGCGGGCGCCGCATTGCAGCGCAAGTGATTGCGGATTTGTGTTGCATTGCGGACCAGTGCCACACCTTGTGGCTTTAAGGGCGCGTGATCCCGGCCCGCTTCATCTGTCTGTGGATTGTTGTTCTGTCCACGCCGCGGAGGCGCGCCACACGCGATATATTCCAACCGCATTCATCCAAACAGCGTTCAAGGTCTGCAGTGTTATGACCCTCATGACCTGTCGCCGCTTTGGTGACGGGTTGAGGAATGTGTTCCAAATCAATGAACCCATCGTCGCTAAGAGCCATTGAAACCCTCAAGGTGTTCTTCAGTTCTCTGATGTTGCCGGGCCAGCTGCGGTTTCTAAGGTGCGACCGGGCACCGTCCGAGATTTTGAATGTCTTTGGCGCTGCAATACCAGCCAGTCTTATGATCTTGTCGACCAGACCATCAATATCGGCACGATCATCCAAATTGGGCAGGTCAAGACACGCGCCGCCAAGGCGAAACATCAGATCGTCGCGCAGCTTGCAGTCCGATATGGGCATCGTGCTGGCCGAAATAATTTTGGCCTTTATGGATATTGGGTTAGCACCGTTTGCTGGTCGGATCCCATCATCTGTCAGCGCACGCGCCAGCCGTGATTGAACGGCCGCGGACATTTCATTTGCTGCATCCAGAAACAACACACCATCACGAGCATGCGTAATCAAACCATCATCATCGCCCCTGGTGCCGAACAAGATCGTTTCCAACTCAGCTCCGGGGTAGTCCGCACATTGAACGACGACAAACGGAGCGCGCTCATCGCGTTTACTGTGTATTGCACGCGCGAGCCGTTCCTTACCAGTGCCACTGGCCCCGGTTATCCAGATCGGCAAGTCATTTTGTGCCAAGCGTTCCGCCTTGTTCAATGTCTGTTCGACGTTCCAATCACCGCAGTGCAAGGCCGCAAACGGGCCTGATAGTTTTGAAGGCTTAGAATCTCTGCGCGTTCGAACCCGAGGTTGCGGAGCGATTGCGTGGGCGTAAACGACATCACCTGATTTCAGGAACACGCAACGCTCTTTCGTCGAACGGATCCTTGAGAACGTAGGAAGGTCGTCAAGATCGAGGTCGAGAACCGAGGTCAGAGAGCGCCCTACCACCTGGCTGTTTGACGGATCCCTCAACAAGAGTTGCGCCTGTCGTGTGGCCCCGATGATTGTCCCGGCATCATCGACGGCCAATGCGCCGTCCGGGTCCACATCGACGAAGTCGGGCCGCCTGGACAAACGCAACACCCACTTAGTGCTCATTTCGGCCGTCAAGTTTGCAAGTTCAATGCGCCGTGCCGCCGTCTTGACCATGTGCAACGCCAGGGCCTGCGTCGCCTTTGGTTGCGGGGATCGCAGCAAAGACACGTCTAGTACAGCTGCCAAACTGCCCCGAAGATCATAAATGGGCGCAGCGCTGCAACTTAAGGGGACATGGTGCAGATCAAAATGATCCTTCTGATGAACCGTGACGGCCCTACCTGTGGCGATACAAGCGCCTATGCCATTTGTTCCTGATTGTGCTTCCGACCATGCCGACCCAAGGAATAGACCGGAGGCGCGAAGATCGTCTTCAAAATTTGCGTCACCAAAGTAGTCGACAGTGATACCCTGAGCATCCGTAAGCAATAGAACATAGTTCTGGCTCGCAACCTGCCGAAACAGGTCTTCCAAGCCCGACCTTGCGATCAACGTCAATCGTTCAGCCTGTTGCTGATGATGCCGCAGTTCGCGTTCCGGCAAAATATACGCAGGCGTAGGTTTGGTTGGATCAAGGCCATGTTGTTCAACACATCTGCGCCATGACGCCACAACAAAGTCGTCGCGTTGCACGGGGCGTTCTGACAGAGCGGCTTCAATCTCTTTGATATGTTCTACTGCAGACATCGTTTCCTCCAAAACGGTTCTGCTCTCGGCCTCCGAGTTAGAATATTAACTGTGGCGTGTTTGTCCAATGCGACCTGACTATCGGCGCATCATGGATAACATACGACATGGTATGCCGCATGCCGACCATGACGCGCCGCGCAAGCAGGATCTCAGGACAAAACCGGGCGTCTAAGGCGCTTGCATTTCAGCGTTCAGAAATTCGTCCGGGCAATCAACCTCTTCCAGTTTTTGCCCCTGAATGCACCAAAAACGATTCCCGACATGTCGCAGAAAATGCCTGTCGTGGCTGACCAACAGACAGGATGTGTCACGCGTAATCAATTCGTTTTCCAGCGCTTCCTGTCCCTCGATATCCAGATGGTTCGTCGGTTCGTCCAGCAAATAAAAATTTGGATTCTTGAGGCGCAGCAATAGCATGGCCAAACGCGCCCTCTGCCCACCGGACAAGGCCGCTATTTTTGTGTCCTGCATACGGTAGTGCACGCCAGCACCTGCCAACACGCCGCGCGCACGTTGATCACCAATGTCAAACAGACTTGTCACAGTGCTCATGGGGGTTTCCGTGCTCGAGAGCTGGCGCAAGTGCTGATCAGAGTAGGCTGGAATAGCAGATGCAGCACATTTGATCTGCGTCGCTTCACCGTTCAGAGCACGTGCGATCAACTTCACCATCTGGGACTTGCCTGTCCCGTTGGCGCCTAGCAAAACCACCCGATCCCCCGGCGAAATCCATTTCTTGCCCGTTTTGTATAGCAAACGATCATCGGGGGTACTGATTGTCACATCGTTCAAAGTTATCAGTGCTTTGGCGTGTGTCCCACTGTTGGACAGCTTTATGTCACCAGCGTACTTCTCCTTGTGCGCCGGTCTGGCGGCGGCCTCTATCTTACTCGCCCGTTCGGTTAGCTGTTTTGTTTTGGTCAACAACAGGTCAGACCCGGAGTTTATGCCGACATTCTTCAGCTTTGCGGCTTGTTTCCGCAGTTGCTGCGCCTTGTTCAGATCATTGGCGAACCGACGTGCATCTGCCATATCCACCTCATCAAGCGCAGCGCGAGCTGCAGAGAAAGGCAGCGCGAAGAAACGTGATTTCTCCGGACGCAGGAACAACGTGCAATTGGTCACGGCATCAAGAAATGCTCTGTCATGCGAGGTCATCAAAATTGGCAAATCATTGGGGAGCGCAGCCAACCAATGCTCAAGAAGAGAGATGCGGTGCAAATCCAAGTGATTTGTAGGCTCATCCAAAAACAACAAACCGGGTTCATTGACCCAGGCCGCCGCAATCATTGCGATGCGCTGCCATCCGCCGCTTAGTTCTGCAAGCTGGCTGCGCTGCAGTTCGTAAGGGACCGATAAATCGTCCAGGACCACGTCGACACGCCAGCTTTCGTAATCTGCCTGATCTGGCGGAAGCGCTGCCAACACCCAGTCGTACATAGTGTGTGACAGGGCCTGCGTCGGCAGGTGTTGCCTTACATAACCAACACGCAATCCACGAACGCGCGTGACTTCGCCGTTGGTCTGATCAACATCCCCTGCAAGACAGGACAGAAGCGTGGACTTTCCAGCGCCGTTTTGAGCAATCAAGCCAATACGATTGCCTTTGGATATGGTGAGGTTGAGGTTGGAAAACAGTGGGTCGCTCAGCGTTACCGCCAGAGCATTTGCATGCAGGATCGCCATAGGAATCTCGAAACACATAAAGAGGGGCCGCAATGCGGCTTTGGGCAGACCCGGTGTTCAGATTACCTGTGGTCAGCCCTGCAAACGAGTTTACAGGGCGAAACGGGGACCATGCTGAAGTCGGCGTGTGATGCGCATGCTCAGCTTGTGCCCTCCCATTGTGAAATTGTTCCTCAACCATCGACATAACATTCGTCTTTAGAATTGACAATTCCCGGTACCCTGCCAACGGTGCGGCGGGCCGGTTCAATACCACAAGCAAGAGCCTCTGGATCTGCGCGGCTTGGCTTGGCAACAATACCGATGCAACCTAGTGTGGAACGGTGCCGTTTTTGGTGCGTTGTATTTGGGGCTGTTCATGGACATCAGAGACAGGATTGTCGTTGTTACCGGTGCGGCAGGAGGCATCGGGCGGGCTCTGTGTCAGGCGTTTTCCGACCAGAACGCCAAGCACGTCATTTGCGCCGACAGGGATTCAGCAGGCGCTGAAGAAACCGCGCATATGATCGGGGGCACCGCCGTGACGGTCGATGTTGCCGACGAAAACCAGATCAAGACACTGATTGACACGACCGAAGCCTCAATCGGCCCGATTGACATTTTCTGCTCCAACGCCGGGGTGCTGGTCGAAGGCGGTGCGGATGCGCTGGACGCCGAATGGCAAAGGCTGTGGGATATCAATGTGATGGCGCATGTCTGGGCCGCGAGGCACGTCGTGCCACGCATGGCGGACCGCGGCAGTGGTTACTTGCTGAACACCGCGTCTGCGGCAGGTCTTTTGAACCAGATCGGATCGGCGCCCTACGGTGTTACGAAACATGCCGCCGTAGGGCTGGCAGAATGGTTGGCCATCACGCATGGTGATGCCGGCATCAAGGTCTCAGTCCTGTGCCCACAAGCCGTTCGCACAGCCATGACCGAAGGTCACGAAGACCACGTCGCGGCCATTGATGGTATGCTCGAACCCGAGGATGCGGCCCGGGCTTGCATCACTGCGATCCAGAATGAGACATTTCTCGTTCTTCCACACGCAAATGTCCTGAAGTACATGCAGCTCAAAGCGGCAGACTATGATCGTTGGATTGCCGGAATGCAGAAACTGAACCGCACGTACAGCACTAGCTCTTGGGTGTGATCGGACGAATAAGCCCTTCTTGTGCAACAGACGCGACAAGAGTGCCATCCTTGTCGTAAATCATACCTCGGTTAAAACCCCTGCCCTTGCCCGACCAAGGGCTGTCCATCGTGTACAGATGCCAATCACAGAATTCTGCGGGCGCATGAAACCACATGGCGTGATCAAGACTGGCCGCCATGACGCGGCCCGTGAACCAGGTTTGTCCGTGCGGACGCAACGCCGTTCCCAACAAATTCAGGTCGGATGCGTAGGCCAAAAGACAATGCTGCAATTGCGGGCTGATCCCACGCGCCGCCGCCATGCGGAACCAAAGATGGCTGCGGTCATCCATCGGGTCCGGTGTAAAGAAGTCGCGCGGTGCCACTTCCCTGATATCGATCGGACGCGGACGCAAGAACTCCTCGTGAAACTTTTCGGGAATACGATCCACGACAGCTTTGCGAAGTGTCACGCGATCAGACAGGTTTTCCGGTCCTTCAACATCTGGCATCGGATGTTGATGTGACCACCCGTCCTCATCGGCGTGAAAGGACGCCGACATGTTCAGAATCTGTCGTCCATGCTGGATCGCGACAACGCGGCGGGTGGTAAAGCTTCCGCCGTCCCGCGCGCGATCCACCTGATAGACGACAGGAATGGAAGGATCGCCCGGACGAATGAAATACGCGTGCAGGGAGTGGCACAACCGGTCCTCAACCGTCCGGTATGCCGAAGCGAGGGCCTGCCCAATCACTTGCCCACCAAAGATGCGCGTCGGGGTTTCACCGCCCTGCCCCGTGCCTCGGAACATATCGACCTCAAGCCGTTCCACAGCCAACAAGTCGAGCAGCGTCTGATGTGCATCTGTCATGTGGATCGTCCTGTCACATCAGTGCCGCATGCACCAGCGCTTTGAGTTCCGCTCGGGCGGGGTAGCTGGAGGATGGGCTGAGCTGGGTAAAGAAGACGACGCTTACATCGTGCACGCGGTCGACCCAGAAGAATGTCGAAGCCATCCCACCCCAGCTGAAGTCACCAAGCGATGACGGTACGCGGCTGCGCGCCGGATCAATCACAACGGCGCCTCCAATCCCGAACCCCATACCGTCCATAGGTTGCTCAGCAAAGCTGGCAGGGCCAAGGCTCGCAATATCGCCTGGCAAATGGTTGGACATCATGAAGTCCGCCGTCGACGGAGAGATCAGCCCTTGGCCCCGGTTTCGCAAACACTCGCTAAAGGCCATGTAATCGTCGATGGTTCCGACCAGACCGCCACCGCCGCTGAAACATATCGTACTGCGAAACGGCGAATGCATGGCGTCGTCAAAAAGCCGTAGGGACGCATCCCCATCTGCCGCTGCATTCAGGTCCATCGCATCCCCCGCCAGCGGTGTGTACAGGCTCGCAAATCGGTCAAGCGCATGATCAGCGATTGAAAAGCTGGTGTCTCGCATTCCAAGCGGGTCCAGCACTCTTTCCCGGAAAACGTCATCAAGTGATTGGCTGGTAACTGTTTCGATCACTCTGCCGATGACGTCGATCCCAACCGAGTACTCCCATCGCTGCCCCGGCGCAAAAGCCAGTGGAAAGTCAGAAAGCGCGTCACACTGTTGGGCCAACGTGCCCGCCGCGGGTTTGAAAAGTAAATCCTGCTCCGCCATGGCCTTTGGCAATAGACCCGGATTGAACGGATAGCTAAAACCGGATCGGTGGGTCAGTAACTGGTGTAGCATCGGTGTGGCGCAGGGTTCTGTTTGTGACAGATCACCTGCACCGGGCCGAAGCGTATGCATGTCCGAGAACGCGGGCAGAAACCGCGACAATGGCGCATCCAGGTGCAGCAAGCCCTCTTCAACCAGCATCATGAGGATCAGCGACGTGACAGGTTTCGTCATCGAATAGATACGCGCCACTGTGTCTCGCTCAAAGGCGGCGCCGCTCTCAAGGTCCTTCACACCGGATTGAGCATAGAAAACTTCGTGTCCATGTTGACGTATCAGTACAGATAAACCCGCAAACTTGCGGTCCGAGGTGTAGCGATCTGCCCAGTTCTGAATTCGGGCAAGACGATGTGAATCTAAGGTCAATGACATGGGCCCACGATACGACGTCAACGCGCCTTGCCAAGATGAAAGACAGGGAGATAGCCTGAAGCCAAGGGAGGATCACGATGCTCAAGCTTTACTTCGCACCACGCAGCCGGGCCATACGCGTGGCATGGTTGCTGGAAGAGATGGATCTCGACTACGAACTTGTGTCCTATGCCCTTGGTGACCCGGCCATGCGCAGCCCCGAATACCGCGCTGATATTCATCCCATGGGTCGCGTGCCTGTGCTGGTGGATGGCGATGTGCAGATCATGGAAAGTGGCGCGATCCTCGAATACTTGATCACGCGGCATGACGGTGACCGGTTTCGCCCTGCTCCGACCAACCGCGAATACCCCGCTTACCTTCAATGGTTGCACTACTCCGAAGGGATGCTGATGCCGCAAGTGAACAGCTATATGGTCGAGACATTTTTTCTGCCACCCGAACGACAGTCCGAGACACATGCCAAACGCGCTAAAAAACTATTGGGACAGATGCTGGCGCCAGTGGACAGCGCACTCGACGGGCGCAATTACCTGGCGGGTGACTTTTCTGCTGCGGACATCATGACGGGGTCGGCGGCAATATCGGCAAAGGGAATTGGGATCGACATGTCACACATGCCACGGCTGATTGAATATGTGGATCGGTTGATGACACGTCCTGCCTACAAAAAGGCAGCCGCCCTTTGATCCATCGTACATTGGGCAAGATCATTTACGGGACGCGGGACCGGGCACAGTCGTCATTGCAAGCGGAAGCACATCAAACTTCCAACCACTCCTTGCGAATGTCATCACGGGCTTTCAGTTCAGCGGGCGTCCCTTCGAACACCACCTGCCCGTGGCCCATGACATAGACCCGGTGCGCAATGTCCAAAGCGATTGAGAGTTTTTGCTCAACCAGCAGCGTCGCAATGCCCCGGTTGGCAATTTCCTGAAGTAATTGTGCGACGCGCTGCACCATTTGAGGAGACAACCCCTCTGTCGGTTCATCGATCATCACCAGGTCCGGATCGCCCATAAGCGTCCTGCACATGGTCAGCATTTGCTGCTCTCCACCCGACAACACCGATGCTTCGACATCGGCCCGGCGGGCAAGGTTTTCGAACATATCGAACATATCCTGCATCGACCAACGCCCCTGCCCGTCCTTCTGGCCAGGTTTGAGACCAAGAATAAGGTTTTGGCGCGTTGTCAGCCCTGGGAAGATGTCCCTGTTTTCAGGCACGTATCCAATCCCGAGATTGGCAACTTCGTAGGCCTTCTTGCCCGCAATCTCCTGCCCGCGAAACTTGACCGAACCATGCGGCTCAACTTCGCCCATCACGGCCTTGCAGGTCGTCGACCGCCCGACCCCATTTCGGCCCAAGAGAGCGACGATTTCACCCTCGGCAATCTGGATGTTAACACCCTGTAGAATGTGGGATTTTCCATAATACGCGTGCAGGTCTGTAACATCGAGCATCAGTGCGTCTCCAATGCTTCGCCCAGGTATGCTTCCTGAACTTTGGGGTTTGCACGTACATCCTCTGGCGTGCCCGTTGCGATGATTTCACCATACACCAACACAGATATCTGGTCCGCAAGACCGAAGACCACGCCCATGTCATGCTCAACCATGACCAGTGTCTTTCCTGTTGTCACCGTCCGGATGAGATCAACGATGTAGTCAGTTTCCGAATGGCTCATACCGGCAGTTGGTTCGTCCAACATAATCACATCCGCGCCGCCAGCGATCGTTATCCCGATCTCCAGAGCGCGTTGCTCGGCATAGCTGAGCACACCGGCGGGCAAATCACGGCGGGCCGTCAGGTTGATCTGTTCCAGAATGCTGTCGGCGCCCTCAGTCAGCGCGCGACTGCGACTGACCACAGACCAAAAGTTGTACCGGTAGCCCATAGACCAGAGCAGAGAACAACGCACGTTTTCAAACACCGTCATTTTCGGGAAAATATTGGTGATCTGAAAGCTCCGTGAAAGACCCATGCGGTTGATCTCGTACGGGGCCTTCCCCGCCAAATCCTGACCATGGAGCCGGATCGCGCCCGCGGTTTGTGGGAAGCGCCCCGTGATCAGATTAAAGAGCGTGGATTTTCCGGCACCATTGGGTCCGATGATGGCGTGCCTCTCTCCTTTGCCGATGCTCAGATCGACACCGCGAATGATCTCGGTTTGACCAAAAGACTTTTTAAGCCCGTCCAGTTCCAACGCCGCGCTCATTGTGTCGCTCCGTTTGGCGTATTCGCATCATTCCATGCGTCAACCAAGTCTGGGGCCGTCCGGCGCGCAACACCAAAGCCAAACACTGTAAATGCAATGGCGATGATCCATGGGAGCACGGTGTGGCTGTCGAATGTCGTCCAGTAGATCGTCATTTCATGATCACCTGTACTGGCATGCCGGAAATGAAACGTCATCTCGATCAATGCAGCCGCCCCAAAACAACCGATCATTCCTGCGCCAAGGGTTTTCAGATACGGCACCCCCAATCGTCCCAGCTTGCCCAACCGCATGGCAGGCACATGCATCATGATGATCCCAGCAAGACCGCCCGGGAAGAACATGACTGTCACAACGAAAACGATACCAAGGTAAAAAGCCCAAAGCTCGGTCTGAAGGCTCAGCACTGTTTGCACTAGCGTGAATACAATGGCTCCCAGGATGGGTCCGAAAAAGAAACCGACACCACCCAGGAACGTCACCAGAAGAATGATGCCAGATTGTGTGGTGTTCAGATTCTCTTCGGTCAGGATTTCATAGTTTATTGCAAACAAAGCCCCGGCAATCCCAGCAAAGAACCCTGAAGCCACGAAGGAATAGAACCGTACCCAGCGCGCAGAATAACCAAGGAATTCGGCGCGTTCGGGGTTGTCCCGGACAGCATTGGCCATGCGTCCCAATGGTGTCCGCGAATAAAGGTACATCAGCGCGGCCGAGATCATCAGCCACACGGCGATCAGGTAATAGACTTCGATTTGCTGAAGAAACTCGACACCAAAAAAAGGCATTCCATAGGTGCGGTCACCCGAAATCCCCTCTTCCCCGCCAAAGAATGCAACAATGATGACTGAACAGGCGGCAATCAGCTCGCCCACACCCAGACTGATCATAGCAAACACTGTACCAGCTTTGCGCGTCGAAAAGCTGCCGACAATGGTGGCAAGACCCATCCCCATCAACCCACCGAAAATGGGCAGGAGCGGCAGAGGAATGCTTGCAAAGAAGTCGTCCATATTCATGATGTGAACACAGGCAAACCCGCCGACACCCGCATAGACCGCATGGCCGAACGACAACATCCCACCCTGCCCAAGAAGCATGTTGTAAGCCAGCGCAAAGATGATTGTGATAGCCATCTGGTTCATGATCGTGATCGCGGAATTGGCGGTAAAGATGAACGGCAGAACCAGCAATAACACGGCCGCGACACACCACGGCAGCAACGGGATTGCCATGGAGCCGGCCCGCATACGCTGCGCGGGCTTGGTTGGGTCGGTGGTAGACTGATCAGTCATGCGTCACGCTTTCCAAACAGTCCATAGGGGCGGAAGATGAGGATCAGAACCATCAGGATATAGGGCAGGATATCCGCGATTTGGGGACTGGTGATGGACCACATATCCCGCCATGCACTATCCCAGATCGGCTCAGGCTTGGTGAAGCCCAGCCACGTCAAAAGATCCTCCATCCGCAGATTGTAGGCTTTTGAGAATGTTGTGATCCATCCAATAAGCAGTGAGGCGACAAGGGCACCCCACAAGCTACCCAAACCACCAATGACGATCGTCACGAAAACGATGGAGCCAAGTACGAACGCCATACCTGGAAACGTGCCAAGGACTGGACCGGCAATCACACCGGCCACACCGGCCAAAGCGGTTCCGACACCGAATACCCCCATAAATATCAGTGGGACGTTGTGCCCCAAGGCTTCGACCGTTTTGGGATAGGTGAGAGCCGCTTGAATGATCATACCCACCCGCGTGCGTGTCAGGATGTAGAGCAACCCGACAAAGATCGCGACCGAGATGAAGATCATGAAAATTTTGTAGGCGGGGATGGAGTTGCCAGCGATTGAGAAGGCCGTGAATTGCAGAACCTCGGGCGTCGCATAAGGCATCTGGTTCTTGCCCCAGATGAACTGGACGACTTCCTCGATCAGCAAGGCGAGTCCAAAAGTGAAAATCAGTTCTGGGACATGGCCGTATTGATGCACGCGCCTCAAACCATATCGTTCAACTCCTGCCCCCAAAACACCGACCACGAGCGGCGCGATGAGCAAGCCCATCCAAAAGCCCATGTAAAGGCTGATCTGAAAGGCAAAATATGCGCCGAGCATGTAAAAACTTGCATGCGCGAAGTTGAGCACTCCCATCATGGAGAAAATAAGAGTGAGGCCAGCCGACAACATGAAAAGCAACAGGCCGGTCACAAGTCCATCAATTAAATTGACGAGGATGAGGTCCATATCACGCGTGATCCCAATGCCGCTTACGCGACGCGATTTCTGTTTGAGAATGAGGGGCGCTGCCCCTCAAACTCCCCGTGGTATTTTTTGGCCAGAAGAAACACAGGGCCGAATGTCAGCGGCCCTGTGCGGCGCGCTCATGGGCGTCGCATTTTACACGTGGTGGGGCTGTCGGCTGCTGCCATCTCAACCGTCTTGACCACTTTCACACCGAAGCCCGAATTGTCGTGATCGTGAACGACGTCATCCGTGTGCTCCATGATGTGCACGTTCTGGATCAGCTGATGATCGCTTTCGCGCATCATCAGGTTGCCACCCCAAAGGCTTTCATGCTCCATGCCAGCCAGAGCGTAGGCGACAGGAACAACATCCTCGGCGGTGCCGGCTTCGTTTATGGCTTTGGCCAGCATCTCAATCACGTTGGTGATACGCGCCTGGCTCAAGTTGCCATCTGGATACTTTGCCTTGAACGCCTGAATGTACTCGGAAGCGCGATCGTTTGGCGGCGGGTTCAATTGCCCCTCGGCCACAAGCCGCAAGCTTCCGACGCCGGCGTCTCCGAAGGCCGCCGTGATCCCGTCAGCAGCTGCGTAATAGGTGTAGATTGGTCCGGTGAACCCGTTTTCGAGTACGGATTTGCCAAGCCCCACCATATCAGCACCCCAGTTGCCCGTGATGACCGCATCCGCCTCCGAGGCAACGATTTTGCGGCTGTAGGGTGTGAAATCCTTGACCTTGCCAATGGGATGCAGCTCGTTCCCCACGACTTCAATTTCGGGTGCCTTTTCGCCCAAGTATTTCACAGCCGCCGCAGCAACGGCTTTGCCAAAACTGTAGTCCTGGCCGATGATGTAAACCTTTTCGATGGCATCATTGCTGACGATACTGTCTGTCAGAGCATCCATCTTGATGTCCGCGTTCGCATCAAAGCGGAAGTGCCAAAAATTGCACTTGTCATTGGTTAGTGCCGGATCAACAGCGGAATAGTTCAGGAACAGGACCCTATCGTCCGGATTGCGGCGATTGTGTTTGTTGATTGCTTCGGTAAGGGCATTGGCAACGCCAGACGAGTTCCCCTGGGCGATGTAGCGGATGCCCTGATCGATCGCGACCTGAAGCTGGATCAGCGATTCCTTAGGACTGATTTTGTTGTCAAAGCCAACGATCTCGAACATATCGCCATCTAAAACGCCGCCCTTCTTGTTCACCAACTCTTCGGCGGCAAATTCATACTGATGCAAACCGTTGGTACCCGTCCCTGCAAAGGGACCAGACAATGGGTCAATGAAGGCAATCTTGATTGTATCGGCACCAGCAGCGAAGGCGCTGGCGGCCAGGGTAAGAGCGGTGGTCAGCCCAAGCATGGTGGTAGTGCGCATGATATTCCTCCCTAGGATGCGGCCCGCCGCGGTGGCCTCTTTCGGGCCAGTTTACGAGGTGGGATAGGTCCAGCGTTGCACAGGTACAGGATAAGTCAAGCGTATAGGTTGAATTCCGTCGGTCCTTTGCAATGCACGGTCTTTATTTAATGTATTGCTTTAAAGCACTCTCGAAATGCTTTGTTATTTATCGTTATTTAATGCCTGCAACCCATTGTCAGCGAAGACTGGGACAAACGCACCGAGCTGCATGGCGCGTTCCGGATTGGATGCATTTCCATCGATCGCCCGTTTCAGGACACCCTGAATGATTGCACCCATTCGAAAAAAACAAAAAGCAACGAAGAAACCGAACCGGTCAACGCGATCCAACCCACGTCTCTCACAATAAGATGCAACAAACTCGGCATCCGAAGGCAGTCCCAAACCGGCGCGGTCAACGCCCATTAATCCACGTCCTTGTGGTCCGGCTGGCAGCTGCCATTGCATGATAACAGATGCTAGATCAGCATACGGATGACCGATTGTGCTGAGTTCCCAATCCAGCACCGCGAGACAGCGCGTGCCCTCGGTTTCGAAGATCATGTTGTCGATACGGTAATCGCCATGCACCAGCGTCCGCTGACCGTCATCCGGCGGCATGTCTGCCTCAAGCCGTTCAATCAACTTGTTCATCGACGGAATATTTTGGGTTTCAGAGGCGCGGTACTGCTTGGTCCAGCGTCCGACCTGCCGTTCCAGATAGTGCCCGGGCGGGCCGAAATCTGACAATCCAACAGCGTCGACATCAATGTCATGCAATGCGGCCAGGACCCGGTTCATATCGCTGATGATTGCGGATCGATCCTCGTTGCCGACCCCGTCCATGGTTGGTTCATTGAAATTTCTGCCAACAACCTGATCCATCACGTAAAAGTCTGATCCGATAACAGCCGGATCCTGACACAGCACATGCATTTTGGCCACCGGCACATCCGAACCATAAAGCGCCTTTTGCACGCGAAACTCCCGGTCCACTGCATGGGCCGATTTCAATAGCTGACCCAGAGGTTTGCGCCGCAAAACATAATTCCTGGCATGTGTCTGCAAAAGGAACGTCGGGTTGGATTGGCCACCCGCGAACTTTGTCGCCTCGATGGATTTGTCGAACCCCGGCAATCTGTCTTTGAGAAAGGCCGCCACAGCGGCAGTATCAAGCGTCTGGGTGTCCATCACAGTTTTCCTGAAAAATCCCCGACCAACCGCGCCCCGGCTTCCGCATATTCCCGGGCGATCCTGTCGACGATTGCGGCTGCCGGTCCTATTGAGGTCACAGCCCCCACCCCCTGTCCTGACCCCCAAATCGTCTTCCACGCCTTGGGTTTTGAAGACCCTGAAGAGAAGTTCATCGATGCCGCATCTGCCGTCGGCAAGTTGTCAGGATCCATACCAACCGCCTCGACCGAACCGCGTAGGTAATTGCCCCACACACCTGTAAACAGTGAGGAATAGACGATATCCTCTGCGCCACTGTCCACGATCATGTCCTTGTACCCCTGCACCGCGTTGGCTTCGTCCGTCGCAATGAAAGGTGAGCCAACGTAGCCGAAATCGGCACCCAACGCGCGGGCAGCCAACAGGGCTTCACCCGTAGCGATGGCGCCAGAAAGAGCAACTGGACCATCAAACCATTCCCGGATTTCACGGATCAGAGCAAAGGGTGATTGCTGGCCCGCGTGCCCGCCTGCCCCCGCCGCGACGGCGACCAGACCATCCGCACCCTTATCTATCGCCTTGCGGGCAAACGTGTTGTTGATGATGTCATGCAGAACAACACCCCCGCAGGAATGTGCGGCCTCGTTCACTTCAACCCGTGCGCCCAGCGATGTGATCCAGATTGGCACCTTGTGCCGAACACATATCTCCAGGTCGCGCTCCAGCCTCCCGTTCGACCGGTGCACGATCTGGTTGACAGCAAAGGGGGCTGCGGGTCTGTCAGGATTGGCCTGGTTGTGACGGTCAAGCTCTTCTGAAATCTGCGTCAGCCACGCGTCCAGAAGCGGTGGGTCGCCCTCGTCCTCACGGGCGTTCAGCGCCGGAAACGAACCGACGATGCCTGCTTTGCATTGGGCGACCACCAATTCGGGGACCGAAATGATGAACAAAGGGGCTGCGATCATTGGGATGCGCAGGCCCTGCAATGCTGCTGGCAATTTGTCCTGCCGTGTCATGTGTACATTCATCGCCTAGCCCGTTGTTTCACCAAAATTCTCGACCGCTCAAAGATGTGTTGCTCAAAGCACCTCGAACAGGCCAGCCGCGCCCATGCCGCCACCGACGCACATGGTGCACACTACATGCTTGGCGCCGCGCCGCTTACCTTCGATCAATGCATGACCGACCATCCGGGCACCCGACATGCCATAGGGATGCCCGATCGAGATGGCACCACCATTCACGTTCAATAACTCATCCGGGATACCGAGTGTATCGCGGCAATAAAGCACCTGAACGGCAAAGGCCTCATTCAGCTCCCACAGGCCTATGTCATCCATCGTGAGGCCATGCGCTTCAAGCAGGCGTGGCACGGCAAAAACAGGGCCGATACCCATCTCGTCAGGTTCGCAACCTGCTGCCATCACACCAACGCAACGTCCAAGCGGCGCAAGGCCTTTCTTTTCGGCCAGTGACGCTTCCATGACGACAGCCGCAGACGCACCATCGGACAATTGCGATGCGTTTCCGGCAGTGATGTACTCGCCTTGCTCCACATGAATGCCATTTGAAAACACTGGCTTGAGACCGGCAATGTTTTCATACGTCGTGCCAGGGCGATTGCCCTCGTCCTTCTCCAGGGTGACCTCATGCTCCGAGATTGCCTTTGTTTCTTTGTCCTGAAACTTCATCACCGTTGACATGGGCACAATCTCGTCCGCAAATTTGCCGGCCTCTTGGGCGGCAGCGGTACGAGCTTGGGATTGTACCGCGTAACGATCTTGGGCCGCGCGGCTAATTCCATACCGATCAGCTACAGTCTCCGCCGTCTCTAACATGGTCATGTAGATTTCCGGCTTTTTCTCTTTGAGCCACGGATCACCATGCGCCCGCATTTCGGGTGTTTGCACCATGGACACGGATTCAACCCCGCCGCCGATGACCACATCCATCCCATCCTGGACCACTTGTTTGGAAGCTGTCGCAATCGCCATCATGCCCGACGCGCATTGCCGATCCAGGCTCATGCCGGCTACGGTCACGGGCAACCCGGCCCGAATAGCCGCCTGTCGTGCTATGTTGCTGGCAGTGTGCCCTTGTTGCAGCGCAGCCCCAAGGATCACATCCTGCACTTCGCCGCCTTCAACACCGGCCCGATTGACGGCGTGTTCGATGGCATGTGCCGCCAAAGCCTGCGGCATCGTCGCATTGAATGCCCCGCGGTAGGCCTTGCCAATAGGGGTACGAGCGGTTGAGACGATGACAGCGTCGCGCATTTATCTGGTCCTTATTGGGGTTGAGAGTAGTGGACCGGGGCGCTGCCCCGGACCCCGGAGTTTACTTGGCAAGATGAAGGCGCATTGCCCGCTACCAGTCAAGGTTGACCCCCTTGGCTTTGGCCGCGCGCAGTGCGTATTTGCGGGTCTGTGCAAAAGCGTTTTCCAACGGCTCAGCGTCCGTTGGGTCCGAGATTTTGGACCACGCCGCAGCCACGGCTTCGGGTGTAATCTCGCCCTCTATCAACGCACCTTGGGTTTCTGTAATTTGTGTAATCGCGAACGTGCCACCGCCAGCTGACAGGATAGCACGACTTGGCGCGTCCTGACTGACGAGGTGCAGTACACCCGGTGTGATTGTTTCTGGCTGGAGCAGATCCAGCGCCGCTTGTGGCAGCAGACCTTCGGTCATCGCTGTTGCTGCGGTTGGGGCCAATGTATTGACCCGGATGTCATCCCGCGCACCCTCAAGATGCAGCACATTCATCAAACCAACCATCGCAGCCTTGGCTGCCCCATAGTTGGACTGCCCAAAATTGCCGTAAAGCCCCGATCCAGAGGCTGTCAGCACGATCCGACCATAGCCTTGGGCACGCATGATCGGCCAAACGGCGTGACAGCACTGCGCAGTACCCATCAAGTGCACATTGATCACCTTGGCGAAGTCATCCATATCCATCTTGGCAAAGGTCTTGTCGCGCAGGATGCCCGCGTTGTTGATCAGAATGTCGATCCGACCCCAATGGTCCATGACCTGCGCGACCATGTCCCTGACAGCAACGGGATCAGAGACGTCGGCGGGAGCGGCCACGGCCTGACCGCCCGCCGCCTCAATTTCCGAAACCACCGTGCTGGGTACGCCCATATCGTTGACAACAACACGAGCACCGCGCGCGGCCAACCCCAAGGCATGAGACCGCCCCAGGCCCGCCTCGGCCCCCGTCACAACCGCGACCTGATCGTCGAAGCGGATCATCCCTCCAGAGCCGCGCGGAACAGGTTCGGGCCTGACATGACCTGAATGCCGCCGGACACCGGCAGGATCGCCCCGGTCAGATAGGCACCGCCCTGCCCGCACAGGAATTGCATGCAGCCTGCAATATCCTCGTCCCGGCCCACACGGCCCAAGGGCACATCGGCACCGACCTTTTCGCGCATACCTTCGTCCGCCGTCGCGAAGGCCGTCATCTTGCTGACAAACGGCCCCGGTGCGAGCGCGTTTACGGTCACGTGATGCCCCGCCAGCTCTTTGGCCATGATCTTGGTCATATGCAGGACCGCCGCCTTGGACGCAGCGTAGGAATAGGCCCCGTCACCCAAAGGCGCATCCCCCATGACCGACCCCACATTGACCACGCGGGCCGGGTCATCTGCGGTGGCGGTCTTGATCAGGATCGGCAACAGGCTCTGCGTCAGGTGAAACAGGCCCGCCACATTGACGTTCATGACCTTTTCCCATGCCTGATGTGGAAACTGCCCCATCGGCGCGCCCCACGTGACGCCGGAATTGTTCATCAGGATGTGCAGCTTGTCTGTACGATTGGACACTTCAGCGACCAAGGCCGCGATACCCTCTTCGCTGCCGACATCGCCTGCAAACCCTTCGGCGGAACCCTGCGCACCCATGGCGTTCAGTTCTGCTGCCACGGCCTCGCATGCCTCACCTTTGCGACTTGCGATCAGTACACGGGCGCCCGCCATCATCAGACCTGTGGCGGCCATCCGCCCAATGCCGGTTGCGCCACCGGTGACCAGAGCCACCTTTCCATCCAATGAAAAAAGGGTTTGGGGGTCCATGGCTCTTTCCTCCGTTCTGCGGGCTACCGTAACGTCGCCCTGTCCACGGCTTTACAGCCGCGCCTCCTCAACTGCAGGATGAGACAAAGGCAGGCACATTGCACCCCTGCCGTAACGTCATGGGAGGGAGGACCCTATATGCACGCCATGCTCAGCACCGCAGCCGGTGGCCCTGAAACGCTGGAATGGACCGAAGGACCGAAGCCGGAACCAAAGAAAGGCGAAGTGCGGATTGCGGTCAAAGCCGCGGGTGTCAACTTCCCGGATACGTTGATCATCCGCGATCTCTACCAAGTCAAACCGCCACGCCCTTTTGCCCCCGGCGGCGAGGTGTCAGGCGTTGTCGAGGCGCTTGGCGAAGGCGTTTCGCATCTGGCAGTCGGTGACCGCGTGCTGGCCATGACCGGTTTTGGCGGCTTCACCACCCATCTTTGTGCTCCCGCCACGTCTTGTGTGAAGATCCCGGAAAACATGCCGTTCGATGAAGCGGCTTGCTTCATTTTTACATACGGGACGTCCCATTACGCTTTGAAAAATAGAGGGGAATTGAAGAAAGGCGAAACACTTTTGATCCTAGGCGCAGCGGGCGGTGTCGGTGCGGCGGCTATAGAGCTTGGCAAAGCGACCGGTGCCCGCGTGATCGCCGCCGTGAGCTCCCAGTACAAGGCAGATTTTTGCCGCGATCTGGGTGCAGACCATACAATCATTTATCCACGCGAGATGGACCGTGGCGCACAAAAAGCGCTCTCGGGTGAGATCAAGAAGGTCGCAGGATCAGAGGGTGTTCACGTGGCCTATGACGCCGTTGGCGGCGACTACGCCGAACCAGTGATCCGCTCAATGGCGTGGGGCGGTCGGTTTCTTGTTGTCGGGTTTCCTGCCGGCATTCCGGCTATCCCATTGAACCTGACCCTATTAAAATCGTGCCAGATCGTCGGCGTATTCTGGGGCGCATCAATCTACCGCGATCCCGCAGGACACGTGCAAAATGTCTCGGAACTGTTTGAGATGTATGAAAAAGGTCAAGTAAAGCCGCGCATCTCTGCCAGCTTTCCGATGCAGGATGCTGCCAAGGCGTTGGACCTGATCGCGGACCGTAAGGTTCAAGGCAAGGTCGTGCTCACAAACGTCTAAAGGTGGTCAAGGTGTCGCGTTTCATTGAACCCTCGGACGACCATGCGTTCGCCGTGAACCACCACGCGGCTGATCGAACCATTGGCAGCGCCAAGGAACGCGAACGGTTCCGACCCGGTTGCCATAGCAAGGGCGGCACCGATAACGCCGCCATGTACGAAAACCGCAACGCGCTCATCTGCATGCGATCGGGCAACATCGAGCAACCCTTTGCGCACCCGCGCAAAAAACGCATCGCGTGTTTCCGCCCCGGGGATTGGTGCCCAATCCTGCGTCTCCAACACACGTTGGTAGATTGGATCGCGCTGTGCCGCCTTGATCCGATACAAGCCGTTATCCCATTCTCCAAGATGCACCTCGTGCAAATCAGGGTTCTCGATCGGAGTAATACCCAAATGCCCAGCCAGTGGGGCAGCCGTCTGATGCGTGCGCGTCAATTTCGTTACATAAAGCGCTGCAAACGTTTCTCTTTTCAGACATTCTCCAACCGCCAGAGCTTGTCGCTCCCCTTGCGGGTGCAAAGGTGGATCGCCACTGCCATCCTTGATTGGAAAGCTCACGCCGGGTCGCGCAGCCGCGCTTTCCCCGTGGCGGATCAAAAACAGATCAGCCGCCCCTGCGGGCGGCGCGTAAACGGGTTGGCGGTACTCTTTCGTCATACCCCCTCATACACAGGAGCCATACTATGACCAACCGTCAGATTGTTGTTGCCAGCCTGCCTCAGGGGGCGCTCGGTCCTGAACACTTCGAACTTCGGGAGGCAGAAACGCCCGCGCCACAGGATGGTGAGGTTCTCTTGCGGACCATCCTGATGAGCATCGACGCGGCCAACAGATCCTGGATGCAAGGGGCCACGTACCGTGACGCGGTGAATGCGGGCGACGCGATGCCCACATACGCGATCTGCGAGGTCATGGAGAGCAAGTCGCCGCGACTGGCTCCCGGCGACATCGTGGCGACAGAAAGTGTCTGGGCCGATCATGTCACCCGTGCGGCACACAAGGTACAGAAATTGCCCAAGGTTCAACCGCTCAGTCACTTGCTGAGCGTCTATGGAATCGCCGGCAAAACCGCGTTTCACGGATTGATGCAGATCGGACAACCTTTGGCCGGGGAAACGATTGTGGTCAGCGCCGCGGCCGGCTCTGTCGGCGGCTATGTGGGACAAATCGGCAAAGCCCTTGGATGCCGGGTCGTTGGTATCGCTGGCGGGCACGAGAAATGCGCGTTTGTGACCAAGGAGCTTGGATTTGACGCCTGCATCGACTACCGCGCAGGCGGCATCTTCAAAGCTCTGAAGGCGGCCTGCCCAAATGGCGTCGATGTGTATTTCGACAACGTGGGTGGAGATATCCTTGAAACGACACTGGCTTTGATGAACGAACGCGGTCGCGTCGTATGCTGCGGCGCGATCAGCCAATATGACACAACCAACCCGACAGGGCCCCGAAACTTGCCCGGTGTTGTTGTCGTCAAACGGCTTCGAATGGAAGGGTTCATCGTGATGGATTTTGCACGCGACGACGCTAAGGCGACTCGCGCTTTGCAAGCTTGGGTCCAACAAGGCAAGATCCAGGTTACAGAGGATATCGTCGAAGGATTGGAAAACGCGCCCCAGGCCCTCATTGGTCTTCTGAAGGGCGACAACACCGGCAAGCGCATGGTGCGCGTAGGTCCTGATCCATGAGCATCCAGACAGCACTAAAGCTTATGTCGGAACAAATCGGCACGGAAGTCGGAGTGTCACAATGGATCGAGGTCGATCAGCCAATGATCGACCAGTTTGCCGCCACAACATATGATGACCAGTGGATACATATCGATCCTGAGCGCGCCAAAAACACGCCCTTCCAAAGCACCATCGCACACGGGTTTCTCACTCTGAGCCTGGCATCGCGCTTTGCCTATGACTGTTTCCCACTTCTACCCGGTCAATCGATGGGTATAAACTACGGCTTCAATCGCTTACGCTTCCTCGCCGTTGTGCGTCCAGGTGACCGTTTGCGGGGACGCTTCACACTCAACGACATTCGGCAGCGGAACGAATGCGAGCTGCTGCGCACGATGGCGTTGACGATCGAAATCGATGGATCTGATACGCCCGCTCTTGTTGCAGAATGGCTTGGATTGGCGGTCTTTGACCCATCCGACTAACCCTGCACTGGACAGATATGGGGCAGAGTGGATAACACCGTCATAAATCTAAGGTTTTTCCCATGACTTCTGTTCTGGTCCTCAATGGTCCCAATCTGAATCTGCTCGGCACCCGTCAGCCCGAGATCTATGGAGCAACCACCCTGCCCCAGGTCGAAGAATTGTGCCGTGAATATGGTGTCAAAAACGGCTATGACGTCACATGCGCCCAGTCGAACCACGAAGGCGCACTTGTTGACATCATTCATGCTGCAAAAGGAACGCATGACGGCATTGTTCTGAATGCGGGCGCCTACACACACACGTCGATCGCATTGCATGATGCGATCCTTGGAACTGAATTGCCCGTCGTTGAACTGCACCTCAGCAATATCCACGCACGCGAAACCTTTCGCCATCACAGCTATATTGCGCCGGTTGCCATCGGCATGATTTGCGGCTTTGGCGTTGCAGGCTATACTCTGGCTCTGGACGCGTTGATAGGACACCTTGGGGGGCGGACTTGAAAAGCTATCTGCACAGGCTGTCGAACTGCCAAACCATAGAGGAACTATGGGAAGCCCATTCGCGCAAGATGGCGGAATACGGGTTTGACAGGTTGATCTATGGCTTCACCCGCTACCGGTCAGGCAATTCGCTTGGAGATCCCGAGGATTTCATCATCCTCACAAATCACGACCGCGCGTATACGGATACATTCCTGGGCGAACAGCATTACGTCCATGCCCCTATGGTCAACTGGGCATTGAATAACGAAGGCGCATGCAGCTGGGGTATCCTTGCGCAAATGCAGTCTTCTGAAACGCTGAGCGCTTCAGAACAGCGTGTGCTGGAGTTCAATTACTCCATGGGCGTAACCGTCGGATACACGATCAGCTTCAAGTCGGTCTCAGCCCGGTCAAAGGGTGCCATCGCCCTCACCGCACGCAAAGGTATGACGCAGGAAGAGATTGATGCCGTATGGGCCGAGCATGGTCGCGACATCCACCTGATGAACAACGTGGCGCATCTCAAGATTCTTACGTTGCCCTATACGGCCCCCAATCGTTCATTGACCAAACGCCAGCGTGAAGCTCTGGAATGGGTTGGCGACGGCAAGACCATGCAGGATATTGCCGTTTTGATGGGCCTGACATCAGCGACGGTGGAAAAGCACCTCCGCCTTGCACGAGAAGCATTGGCAGTTGAAACAACTGCGCAAGCGGTGCTTAAGGCTGCCTTCGCAAATCAGATGTTCATACTCGAAGCATAAATTGATGACCCAAAACGCACGATTGATTTATCTGAGCCACCCGCAGGTTCAGATCGACCCATATGTACCAATCACTGAATGGCCCCTCAATGACGTCGGCCAGTCCAGAATTAGAGCACTTGCAGAGACCGCCCCGACCTGTCTGGACGGCACAAATTCTGTCTTCTCCAGCCCGGAACGCAAAGCACGTGATGCGGCGGGTCCGCTTGCGTCGGCCCTGAGTTTGGAGGTTGTTATCGCCGAAGACAGCTATGAAAATGACCGTTCTGCCACGGGCTACCTCCCCCCGTCTGAGTTCGAAAAGACAGCGGACGCATTCTTTGCAAACCCAACCAAATCTATACGGGGATGGGAGCGGGCACAGGATGCTCAAACACGCATCCTGATCAGCATCAAAACCATGACACATACAGCACCGCCCGGAGACATCTTGGTCGTTGGCCACGGCGCGGTGGGTTCTCTTTTGTATTGCGCCTGCGCCAACACGCCGATCAGTCGAGAGTATGATCAGGGGCCAGGTGGGGGTGGCAACGTGATGATCTTTGACCGGGCGAATCTCCGGGTTCAGACACATTGGTGCTCGATCGAGCAAGCCTTCGAAATCTGAGCAAAACTGAGTGCCGGTCGTTTTTCTGTGCATAACTGCCCAAAAATTACTCAAAAATACAACCCAAGGTCGTCACACTTGAATCTTTGACCAACGGGTAAGGAATCCCCCACTTTGCTAACGGACTTAAAATTTGGCATTGTAGGCGTGTTCCGTGAGTGGTGGCTTTAGCCAGGGAACAGCGAAACGGACCTCTCGCGATTACGAGGGCACTGCGTTTCGACCGGTTCTTCCGGACCCGGCTCGCCTGTGTATTTTTCAGCAGGTGGGTCGGACTTTGTAGCGTCCACGTGTCTCATCCCCGTGGCCAAGGACGCCGACAAACGGGCGGGATTGCGACCCCAAACGCGATCTCGCCCACTCACTTTCAAATCACCAAAGCATCCGTTGCCGACCGAATGGCCTCGCACATTTCATCGTCCAAAGCAGAATGCGTGGTGCCGTCCAATACTTGCAAAGCCGCGTTGGGCCAGGCTTGCGCCAGTTCCCACGGCGCCCTTAACGGACAGGACGGATCGAACCGGCTGTGGATCATCGTACAGGGAATGTGGGCAATTGCCGGTAAATTCCGAAGGAGTTGATCGTCTTCCAACCAGGCCCGATTGGCAAAATAATGCGTAACAATCCGCGCAAACCCCAACCGAAAGGTTGAATCTGAATAACGTGAGGCAAGCGCATGAATATCACCGCCAAAAATACCGGTCTCCCATTGGCACCATGCGTCTGCGGCGGTCTGCGCATAGACCGGATCGCACAACAAATCATGATAGGCGCGGATACGGTCAATAGTCGCGGCCGGATCAGTGCTCACGTTTGGGACGGCAGCACAAAATGCCGCGTATGCCTCGGGAAACATGTTGCCGATGTGACCGTAAAGCCATTGAAGGTCCCGTTCGGCAGTGGTGGCAACACCCGCCAAGACCATCGCACGAACTCTAGTGGGACAGGCCTGGGCATAGGCCAAAGCCAGCGTCGACCCCCAAGACCCTCCGAACAACACCCAGGCATCCACCCCCAAGTGCACACGTAGCGCTTCGATGTCAGAGATCAGATGAGAGGTTGTGTTGGCCTCAAGCGCTTCCAGCGTCTCTGCCGCCGCAGGCGTTGACTGGCCGCAACCACGTTGATCGAAAAGCGTTACGCGGTACCGTGACAGATCGAACAGATCATAGTGACCGGGTTTGCAGCCCGATCCTGGCCCACCATGCAAAACGAGGGCATCTATACCTTCTCCAGCCTGTTCAAACCACAGCTGGTGACCATCACCCACATCCAGCATGAGCCTAACCCTCCAATGCAAAACGGCGCACCCCAATCGGCACGCCGTTTCCTGTTCCATGCAAGGAAAAGATTAGCCCTGAGCGGCCTTTGCAACCTCAGCTGCAAAATCTTCCTTCTCGACTTCAATGCCTTCGCCCACTTCCAAACGGGCAAAGCCAGTGATCGTCGCGCCAGCTTCCTTGGCTGCCGCTTCGACCGTCAGGTCAGGGTTCACAACGAACTGCTGATTCAACAGGGTCGATTCGGCGACGAATTTTTTCATCCGGCCGACAATCATCTTCTCGATCACCTGCTCAGGCTTGCCGCTTTCACGGGCAATGTCCATCTGAACCTGCTTTTCTTTTTCAATCACTGCGGGATCAAGGTCGTCCTCGCCCAAAGCGGCAGGGTTCACAGCGGCAATGTGCATTGCAACCTGCTTGCCAAAGGCCTCGTCACCACCGTCCAAAGCTACAAGCACACCGATTTTGCCCATGCCAGCAGTCACTGCATTGTGGACATAGGACACAACGGTGCCGCCTGTGATCTCGATCTTCGCCATACGGCGCACAGACATGTTTTCACCAATGGTCGCAATTTTGTCGGTCACTACGTCAGCCACGGACTTGCCGCCCATATCAGCTGCGACCAGCGCCTCGACACCGTCCACGCCCAAGGCGGCATTTGCGATACCCGCCACCATTTCCTGGAACTCAGCGTTCTTGCCGACAAAGTCGGTTTCAGAGTTCACTTCGACGGCCACGCCGGTGCCACCATCGACGACAACGGCCACAAGACCTTCGGCAGCGGTACGCCCGGATTTCTTGGCGGCCTTCGCCAGACCCTTCGTGCGCAGCCAGTCTACGGCAGCTTCCATGTCGCCACCGGTTTCGGTCAGCGCTTTTTTCGCGTCCATCATGCCTGCGCCGGTGCTGTCGCGCAGTTCTTTCACCAATGCTGCTGTGATTGCCATCTCTTGGCTCTCCTCAAATAGGTGTGGTTTGCGGCAGGGCTTAGCCCGCCGCACATGTCAGTTCTGTGACGCTTCAGCTTTCCGCAGGCGCTTCGGCAGCAGCTTCTTCTGCGGGTGCCTCTTCGGCCACAGCTTCTTCAACCGGGGCTTCTTCCATCGCGCCAAGATCAACGCCAGCCGCACCCAGTTGGGCGCTCATACCATCCAGAGCCGCGCGGGATGCCAGGTCGCAATACAGCGCAATGGCACGGGCCGCGTCGTCGTTGCCGGGAATGATGTAGTCAACACCATCGGGCGAGCAGTTGGTGTCGACAACGGCCACAACCGGGATACCCAGTTTGTTGGCTTCGGCAACGGCCAGCGCTTCTTTCTTGACGTCGATGACGAACAGCAGGTCGGGACGACCGCCCATTTCGCGGATACCGCCCAGCGAAGCTTGCAGCTTGCCCTGGTCACGTTCCATGCCCAGGCGCTCTTTCTTCGTCAGGCCTTCGAACCCGTTCTCGGCTTGCTCATCAATCGCCTTCAGACGGTTGATGGATTGAGAGACTGTCTGCCAGTTGGTCAGCGTGCCACCCAGCCAGCGGTGGTTCATGTAATACTGTGCGCATTTTTCAGCAGCTTCAGCGATCGGGCCAGCAGCTTGACGCTTGGTGCCGACGAACAGAACGCGGCCACCCTTTGCAACGGTGTCACGCACCGCTTGCAGGGCCTGGTCCAGCATCGGAACCGTCTGTGTCAGGTCCATGATGTGAATGCCGTTGCGTGCGCCATAGATGAAGGGCGACATGCGCGGGTTCCAGCGTTGTGTCTGGTGACCAAAGTGTACGCCTGCTTCAAGCAGCTGGCGCATGGAGAACTCGGGAAGAGCCATGTGCTTTATCCTTTTCCGGTTTTCGCCTTGCCCGGGGTATCAGCGCGGATGCACCAACCGGTGGACATTTGGGGATGTCTCCCCCATCTGCCCGCCCCGAACTGCGGATTGATGGGCGCGCATTACGGTAACCTTCCCCAATTGGCAAGCCCGAAATCACCCTATCGGGCACGCCCGTCTTCTTCTGACTGGAAATACCACGGGGAGCCCGAAGGACGGGGCAAAGCCCCTAACAATGGCGTCGCGCGCAAGCGTGTCCTTCGGATCAAACAAACACAAGATCTGGTGGGCCAAAACCGTAGCCATATTGCGCTCCATCCCCTGTGCATGCGGGATGACAGGCTGAAAGCGTTCGGCCATCCAACCTTCCGCGCGACAAAATGTCAAACTTCAGCCCCGTCGTTTATCGGATGTTCATCCGCTGCAAGCGCATGGTTGGCACGCACTACCGCCTCTGCCGCTGCAGCCAAAGCCTTGCGATCCGCGAAGTCAGACACAGGCAAAGGCGCATGATAAATCACTTCCACCCGCCCATGTCTTGGCAAGGCCAGCGTCGCCAACAGGTGAGTGCCAAATTCCATGTCACCCCACCATCCATAGGTCCTGGCATCACGCACCTTCGGCGCATGGTACACCACGGTAACCGGCTGCACGGACAAATGTGGGCGCAGATCCTCAGCAAAGAATGACGCGAACAGGGTCGTTTTGAACGGCAAGACGCGCAAGCCGTCTGTACTGGTTCCCTCGGGAAAGAAAAGAAGTCGTTGACTGGCCAGCAGCCGCTCTTGGAACAACTCCGTCTGAACCTTGGCTGCGCGTGGATCACGGGCGATGAACAACGTCCCTGTGGCGCGGGCCAATGTTCCGATACCGGGCCAGCTGGCCACCTCGGATTTCGACACGAAATAGATACGGTCCGCCGCATTCAGAACAAAAATGTCCAACCAAGATGAGTGGTTGGCCACGATCGCGCCCCGCCCCTTCATCGGTTTACCACTGCGGATGTAGGACAGCCCAAGCCAGAACAGGGACAGGCGACACACCACCTGCGTGATCCACGGCGTCCACGGCCGCGCCAATCCAAAGAATGGTCGTTCAATCAGACGCAAAGGCAGGAGCAACGCCAATCCGATGACAATGATCAAGATGATACCCACGCCCCGCCAAAGGACGCGCAGCGCTGCCGCTGGCCCGCGCACCACATGGTCAGGCGGCGGCGCACCGTCCCATGTCATGTTCATGAAACTGCTCCATAAATCCGCTTCTGGCGGTCCGACATGGCAGCCGTTTCCATGATCAGGCACACATCTGTCGTGTTGAAGGCATGATCGACATAAGCCCCCTCACCCACAACACCACCAAGGCGCAGATAGGCTTTGATCAAGGCAGGCATATCCACCATCGCGGCGCGTCGGTCGATCTGATCTTCAGGCATCAGATCCATAGACGCGGCGTGCGGTTCCCGGGCCGTTGCGCGCAGCGGTTCGGGTGCAAGGTGCCGATGATGCAGCAGTGAAAGCGGTTGCGCCAAGGCGTCCGGGTCCGTGCCGTGAAACGACGCAACACCAAACATGATCTCAATCTCATGCTCCGCCACATAGGCGGCAAGACCATTCCAAAGATGATACAGCGCCGGTCCACCACGATAGTCTTTATGCACGCAGGATCGACCCAGCTCCAACAGCCTCCGCCCCGTCGCGCGCAGGAGCGCCAGATCATATTCGTCTTCCGAGTAGAATTGGCCTGCTGCTTCGGCCTGTTCAGCGCGAAGCATGCGGTAGACGGCAACAACCTGCCCCACCGCATCATCGTGCAGAACAAGATGGTCAAAAAAAGGATCGAAACGATCACGTTCAAGGCCGGCATCATGATCGACCATCGCGCCGCCACCGCCCAGTTCACGCACGAAAACATCGTAACGTAATGCCTGCGCAGCCCGCAGGTCCGTCGGGTCGTCCACAAGGCTCACACGAAATTCTGGGGCTTTGGTCAGGCTCATCGCGGGCGGTGTATCGGCATATCTTGCAAATGGGTAGGGATTGGCGACGCATGCGACCAGAGGTTGCAATGCGTTAAGGTTTTAGAAAGGATGTTCAAGCATCAAAGACCGGGATCAAAGCGATCCGCGTTCCATCAATCACGACCTTGCCCTCGTTGGGGAAATTCACGGTGATCTTGGCGGCGATGTTGCTTTGGACCTGCCCAATCCCCCACTCATCATATTGGGGGTGACGTACCAACATGCCGGGAGCCAGAATGGCATTTAAATCTTCCATGTCGGGGCCTTTACCACTTCACTATCTGGGGGCCATTGATGGGCCAAAGTAACATCAATCTGGCGGCACTGATCGGCAGCCGCATCTGTCACGACCTCATATCGCCAATCGGGGCGATCAACAACGGTTTGGAATTGCTGGGGATGTCCGGCGGGCAAACCGGTCCGGAACTTGATCTGATCTCGGAAAGCGTGGGTAATGCCAGCGCGCGCATCCGGTTCTTTCGCATCGCATACGGCGCCGCAAGTACACAGCCCCTCGGCCGGGCCGAGGTCGTGTCGATCCTGTCGGACAGTATGGACGGCGGACGACTGCAAGCCGTCTATGGCCCGCTTGATCCTCAACCACGTTGGGCCGTAAGGATGGCCTTTCTGGCGGTCCAATGTCTTGAAACAGCCCTGCCCTACGGCGGACGGATTGAAATTGCGTGCACTGATGGCGCGTGGGACATCACGGGGCATTCCACCAAACAAAGCATCGATGCGTCGCTTTGGGGCCTGCTCAAAGGAAATAGTGTTGAGGAACTGGCCCCAGCCCATGTGCAATTCGCGTTGTTGCCTGAGGTGGCCGCAGACGCAAAACGCAAGATTTCGACCGAACTTTTGCCAGACAGGCTGACAATCCGATTTTAGGCCCGCACGGTCCCGTCGCCACGCACCAAGTACTTGAAGCTGGTGAGCTGCGCTGCACCCACCGGGCCGCGCGCATGCATCTTGCCCGTCGCGATCCCGATCTCTGCGCCCATGCCAAACTCACCGCCATCTGCAAACTGTGTGGAGGCGTTATGCATCAGAATCGCGCTGTCGAGCTGGTTGAAGAACTTGGCAGCAGCTTCTGCATCTTCGGTCAGGATACAATCGGTGTGGTTTGAACCATGTCTGCGGATATGCTCAATCGCCGCATCACCATCCGACACCACGCGTGCGGCAATATCCATATCGAGGTATTCCTTGCCCCAGTCGGCATCAGTGGCGGCCAACACCCCTTCGATCGTCTGCAACGCGACATCTGCATGAACACGTACGCCCGCATCCATCAATGCGCGGACAACCCCTTGACCAATGGTCGACGCAACATCCTGATGAATCAACAGACATTCGGCAGCCCCACAGATGCCAGTGCGCCGCGTTTTTGCGTTCAAAACGACCTTGAGGACTTTCTCGGGATCCGCATACTTATCGATGTAGATGTGCACAATCCCTTCGAGATGCGCAAAGACGGGCACGCGTGCCTCGCGCTGCACGAGGCCAACCAGGCCCTTACCACCACGTGGCACAATTACATCTATTGTGTCGGTCATGGTCAGCATTTCGCTGACTGCAGCACGATCTCGCGTGGGCACCAACTGGATCGCATCTTCGGGCAGGTCAGCGTCGCGCAGACCCGCTTGCAAAGCTGCGTGAATGGCCCCCGATGAATGGAAGCTTTCTGATCCGCCACGCAGTATAACAGCGTTCCCAGCCTTCAAACACAAAGCCCCGGCATCTGCCGTCACATTGGGGCGGCTTTCGTAGATAACGCCAACAACCCCGAGCGGTGTCCGGACCCGCTGAATGTTCAGTCCGGTCGGTTGCGTCCACTCCACCAGCACCTCTCCGACCGGATCAGCCTGTTCTGCAACCGCGCGCAGGCCATCCACGATCCCCTGAATGCGCTCTTCTTCCAGCCGCAGACGATCCATCATCGCATCGGACAATCCCTTGTTCCGCCCGAATTCCATATCCAGCACGTTCGCCGCAATGATGGCATCCCGACTGTTCCAAACGTGCTCTGCCGCGCTGATCAACGCAGCGTGCTTCCGCTCGGCGCTTGCAAAGGCCAGTGACGCAGCAGCGGATTTTGCGCGGCTGCCGATATCGGCCATCAAGGCGGGAATGTCAGCGAAGTCTTTCATCGGTCACGTCCTTTTTCGGGCGGTGCGCCGCAGATTTCCATGCCTCCGGCGGTGGTATTTATAGTCAGAAGAAGATCACAGCGCCATATCATCGCGGTGGATCAAGGCAGCCCGTCCCGGATACCCCAGCAACTTCTCGATCTCGGCGCTTCGGTGGCCCTTGATCTTTTGGGCTTCCTCCGCCGTGTACCGGCTGAGCCCCAGACCAAGCTGGTGCCCATCCGGACCCGTGATCGCCACCGGATCACCGCGACCAAACCTTCCCGAGACGACATGAACTCCAGCCGGTAACAAGCTGTTCCCTTTGGATAATGCCTGCGCAGCACCTGCATCGAGCGTCACACTGCCGAGCGGCTTCATTGCCGCAATCCAGCGTTTGCGTGCTGCTTGCGGATCCAGCGTTGCAGTGAACCAAGTCGCATTGGCGCCCGCTTCAAGCCCGGTCAGCGGGCGTACAGCAGCACCATGACAGATTGCCATTGCGCATCCAGCCGCCGTGGCTGTTTTTGCCGCCATCAGTTTGGTTTTCATACCCCCCTTAGACAGCCCCGATCCAGCATCGCCAGCCATCGCTTCGATTTCAGGCGTGATATGGTCGATGACATCATAGCGCTTTGCATCAGGATCATCGGCGGGGTTGGCGGAATAGAACCCGTCCACGTCTGACAGCAGAACAAGGACATCCGCCCCAATGGTCGCCGCGATCTGGGCAGCAAGTCGGTCATTGTCGCCGAACCGGATTTCATCTGTCGCGATCGTGTCGTTCTCATTGACGATCGGCACCACGTTCAAGCCAACCAAGTGTTCAAGCGTGGCGCGGGAATTCAAATAGCGGCGTCGATCCCGGCTGTCTTCCAAGGTCATCAACACCTGCGCGGTCGTGATGTCATGCGGTGCCAATGCTTCCTCATAGGCGCGGGCAAGACGGATCTGGCCAACAGCGGCTGCGGCCTGCGACTGCTCCAGCGCAAGATCTGTGGTGGGCAGAGCCAGAACCTGGCGCCCAAGCGCGATGGAGCCTGACGAAACAAGAACGACTTGTACGCCAAACGATCTGAGCCACGCCACATCTTGTGCAAGGGCAGCAAGCCACTCCTTTCGAAGCGCGCCCGTGGTCCGATCGACCAGAAGCGCCGACCCGATCTTGACCACAAGCCGTTTGGCCGTGGTTAGGGACGCCATGGCTCGGCCTCTTCCTGCGGCCGGTGACGCAAGCGGTCTTCATCAATCTGCCCGCGTAGGGACCGCAGCACGTCGGTGACACCCTGGCGCGCAACACTCGACATCATCATCGCCGGCCTGCCGGATGCTTCCTCAAGCGCAGTCCGCGCCGCGGTGCGTTCGTCTTCGTCCAACGCGTCGATCTTGTTCAACACGGTCACGCGCGGCTTGTCCGCGAGGTCGCCTCCATAGGCCTCAAGCTCGCCAATGATGGTTTGATAATCCTCTGCTACCGTTTCGGATGTGCCGTCAACCAAGTGCAGCAAGACAGCACAGCGTTCAACGTGGCCCAGAAACAGGTCCCCGAGCCCGCGTCCTTCAGAGGCGCCTTCGATCAGGCCTGGAATGTCGGCGACAACAAATTCAGTGTTGTCCACGCCAACAACGCCAAGGTTGGGATACAGCGTCGTAAAGGGATAGTCGGCAATCTTGGGGCGCGCATTCGACGTGGTTGCAAGGAAAGTTGACTTGCCGGCATTCGGCAAGCCCAGCAGGCCCACATCAGCGATCAACTTCAGGCGCAGCCATAGCGTGCGCTCGACACCTTCTTGGCCGGGGTTAGAACGACGAGGAGCCTGGTTGGTGGCGGATTTGAAATGCAAGTTGCCCCAGCCGCCATTTCCTCCACGCGCCAATTCAACACGATCACCGACGTTCACTAGGTCAGCGATCACCGTTTCCTGATCCTCATCAAGTATTTCTGTCCCCGCGGGGACACGCAGCAGAATGTCGTCTCCATCCTTGCCGGTGCGCTGACGCCCCATGCCCGGTTGACCGTTCTTGGCAAAGAAGTGCTGCTGATAGCGAAAGTCGATCAACGTGTTCAGCCCATCCACCGCCTCGGCCCAGACCGAGCCACCGCCGCCGCCATCGCCGCCATCCGGGCCGCCATATTCAATGTATTTTTCGCGCCGAAACGAGATGCACCCGTTTCCGCCTGCACCCGAGCGGATGTAGACCTTGGCCAGATCAAGAAACTTCATGGATGGTGTCCTAGCGCGGGGGGCAAGCCCCCGCAATCAGAGTTTGCGACTATAGGTCCATGTGGGCACGGTCGCATCGCGCGCAACCGAGAACCCTTCGGCATCGCCAAGATATTCGAACCCGCAATGCGTCAACACACGGGCCGAAGCCGGATTGTCCTGAAATACACTGGCAAACATCGTGGCATTGTCCATCGGATTGGCATCCACAAGCGCCTGAACCGCGTCGGATGCGAGACCGGTGTTCCAGAAATGCGGCGCGACCCAATATCCAACTTCGGACTGATTGCGGTCCATGCGGGTCAAAGAGATCAGCCCCATGATTTCAGCACCTCCGGATTTCAGCCCGTCCATGGCCCAGACATCTTCCTCGCGCTCATCTCCCATCGCGCGGGAAACGAAAGCTTCGGTCATGCCCGGCGGGATCGGATGTGGAATGGATTGCGTGTTACGTGCGACGCGCAGATCGCTCGTATACATTTCGATCAACCCCTTGTCTGAGCGGCGCAACGGGCGCAGAACGAAGCGCTCCGTTTCGATCACATTCTGGGTCACGATTTTTTCCATCTCCATTGTCATGTCCCTCCTCCGAACAAAACAAACAGCACCGACGCGACCGTCAGGGCCGCGAGGGTATACATCAGATAAGGTTCCGCACGCGTTCCTGCGAGGGTGCGCGCGATACGATCACCGGCAAGTGTCCAAAGCGGGTGAAACAGCACCTGAGTGGCGAGCAATATTCCACCAATCGTTGCCGTTGCGATAACGGCATCCGTACCGGGCGATACGAAGCCTGTGAAACCTGCGACAATCATTGCCCATGCCTTGGGGTTCAGCGGGTGCACCACAAGACCAGCGACGAAGCCAGGCGCGACAGCACCCGGATCGGATGCACCAAGGCGCAGTTGTGACACCTTCCGTGCCAGCCATATGATATAGGCGGCCGACGCCCATTTCAGGGTCTCGAACACCCATGGCGCACGATCAGCCAACTCCATCAGACCAAAACCCACCGGCCAGATGATGAGTTGCTTGCCCAATGCGACACCGGCCACGAATGGCACAGCCGCGCGAAAGCCGTAGCGCGCACCTGTGGCCAAAAGCGCCATGTTCGCGGGGCCAGGCGTGCCAACCTGGCTGGCCGCAAACACCGCAAAGGACATTGCCGCAACCGTCATGGCAAACGCACCAGATCGCGGTCGAGCAGTCCCATGATTAGATCATCATGCCATTGGGCATCAATGAACCCAGACTCCCGCTCACGCCCTTCGACAACAAAGCCAACCTTCTTGTATGCCGCTATGGCCCTTTCGTTGAACTCTAAAACGCGGCATCCAAGACGGTGCAGCCCCAAAGTGTCAAAAGCATGGGCTGCCAGCACCCGCATTGCCTCAGACCCGTAACCTTGCCCCAAGGCATCGCTATCCAGAATGCCAATATCAACAAGCGCGCGCTTGTCAGCGAGGTTGAGCATGTGCAACCGGATCGCACCGATCAATGCGCCGTCAACGTCAATGATCCACGAATGCCGATCATCTTGCTTCGATTGAACCCATGCTTGGGCTGCGTCGCGGGTTATGTCCCTAACCTGCGCTGGATCACCGCCAAACATGCGGATGATGTCCGGAGTGTTTCCAAGAGCAAAACGCGCATCGACATCGCCGGGCATAACATCCCGTAGAGTGACGCGAGGCCCTCGCAATATGGGTTTGATCGATGCCGTCATGCGATCATCTCCCAACTGTTTTGGGTCAGCACCATACGCTGCAAGACATGAGTATCGCCCGTCGCAGGACACTTGGCTTGGGTCTGCGATGTGCGTACGAAACCAAGCTTCTGAAGCACATGGCTAGAGGCCGTGTTTTCCACGAAATGGCCGCTTTTCAGATCCGAGGAATCTTGGGCGAAGTGTCGATCTATCATGGCCTTACAGGCCTCGGTCGCATACCCGTGGCCCCAATGGTTCTTACCCAACCAATAGCCAAGCTGATCTTCGGTTCCGATGCATCCGATGACCTGATCTCCGACACAGATGGCAAAGGTGTTGCCGCCACCGATTTCAACACGCGAGATGAAATCCTGGGCATCCGCCAACGTATAGGGATGCGGCACTCGGGTCAGCCAGCGCGACACATCCAGGTCACCCACCAATGCAGTGAACACGGCGGCGTCCTGCATTCCGGGGCGGCGCAGGGTAAGGCGGTCAGTCGTCATTAGGTCTGTCATCAGACCCTCCTCGCTGGTTGCGGGGGGCGGAAACGAAAAAGGGACCGGCATTTCCGCCGATCCCTGATTTTGTCAAAACCTTTTGGGTACGGCTTATTCAGCAGCCTCCGCAGCCGGGAGCACGGAAATAAACGTGCGACCCTTGAGGCCTTTGTGGAACGTGACGGCGCCATCGACGGTTGCAAAGATCGTGTGATCTTTGCCCATGCCTACGCCTTCGCCCGGCCAAAACTTGGTGCCGCGCTGACGCACGATGATGTTGCCGGGGATGGCCGCTTGGCCACCATAGAGTTTCACGCCAAGACGGCGGCCAGCGGAGTCGCGACCGTTACGGGATGAACCGCCTGCTTTTTTATGTGCCATGCGTCTCTCTCCTTAGCCTTTGGCCAGTTCTTGGGCCTGAGCGATCCAGCCTTCACGCTCAATCCGGCCTTTGAACGACAGTTTCTCGTCCATAGCAGCAACGTCCTCTTCGGTCCATGCTGCAATCTGCGCGAAGGTGGTCACACCAGCGTCGTGCAGTTTTTTCTCAAGCGCGGGACCAACACCCGACAGTTGCTTCAGATCGTCGCCAGCTGCGTCCGCCTTTTTGGGCGCGGCTTTCTTGGCTTCCTTCTTCGGCTCTGCCTTGGCTTCAGCCTTGGGCGCATCGGCTTTCGCCGCTTTCTTCGCAGGCTTGGCGGCGACCGGTGCTGCGGCAACGCCGAACCCTGCGCCATTCACTGCGGCCATCACACCGGACTTGTCCGCGCCAGAGGCAAGGATGTCGGTGATCTTGACCAGTGTCAGTTGCTGACGGTGCCCCTTGGTGCGCTTCGAGCTGTGCTTACGACGGCGCTTGACGAAGTTGATCGTCTTGGGGCCTTTGATCTGTTCGATGACTTCGGCTTGTACGCCAGCGCCTGCAACAACTGGCGAACCGACTTGGGGCTTGTCGCCACCAACCATCAGAACTTCGTTGAATTGGACTTTGTCACCTGCATTTGCGGCCAGTTTTTCAACGCGGAGCGTGTCGCCCGATTGAACTTTGTACTGTTTGCCGCCGGTTTTCATAACCGCGAACATGCGTCTTTCCTTTTTGTTTCCGCGTCTTGTGGTCCCCGGACCCGGGTGTTCACGGCATTTGCCACCTCAGACAGCGCGCCCATTTGGGCGGTATCCATATGATCTGACAGCGCGAGCGCCGCCAGAATGCGCGCTTATTGAAGTATTCCGACCGCAAGTCAAGCACATAGCACAGCTACAGAAAAAATCGCGTCGGCGGGACTTTGCCGGTCGCGAAATTCAGCCTCACAATTCAACCCATAATAGTAGAGCCTCTGAGGCACGAGAATTGTTAATTTAGTTGAGCAGCTTATGCCTCTTTACACCCTGCAATGGGTTTATCAACTTGATGACTTCGACACCACCGGGGGCAACATCACGCCTCCGAACGAAAGCGGTGCGCGCGCGCAAGGCAACCCTCCGTTTAACATCCAGCTAAATGCAGCCGCTCAACCTCTTCAGATCGTCATTGATGATGATGATCCCGATTTCAACGAAGCGCCCACAGACACGAACCAGGTGTTGGCGAACCCCGTCACAATCGATGGTGTCACTTACCCCGCTGGCGCGCGTGTCACCATCAACTACGTCCTGACCGACGACAACGGCTTCGAAGGATTTTCAATCACCATCGGCGCAAACAACACCGGCAACAACACCACCACGGCTTTCATTTCGAACCAGCCGTTGGTTCCCGGTCAGCAATATGTGTTCACGAGTGAAGGAAACATTGGGCGCAATCCGAGACCATACTCAGAATTCGTTTGCTTCACGTCCGGCACACGAATCCGCGTTCCCGGTGGCACGTGCCCCATCGAAGATTTGAAACCAGGAGATTTGGTAACAACGATGGGTCACGGCCCGCAGCCGGTGAGATGGATTGGCAAACGCACCGTGCCTGCGATCGGGAATCGCGCGCCGGTCACTATCTTCGCCGGCACTTTAGGCACTCGGCGTGACCTAACGGTCTCTCCCAATCACCGAATACTGCTGCAAACGCCGGAAACAGCATTGATGACGGGCGAAGACCGTATCTTGGTCGCCGCAAAACACCTTGTGAACGGTGACACAATCCAAAATACGCCCACTGGTTTCGTTACATATGTCCACGTCATGTTCGATGCGCATCAGATCATCTGGGCAAACGGGTGCCCCACTGAAAGCTTCTATGTCGGAACCCAAGCCCGCGGGACGCTGGATACAGAGCAGATTGCAGAAATCATTGCCTTGTTCCCTGAACTGGCAACCGAGGGTTTTGAGGGCACTGACATGGTGTTCCCAGTTGCGAATTCGCACGAAGGAAGATTGCTGGCGGCCTATCTTTGACTTTGCGCGCCGGAGTTGGGTGAAAAGGCGTGCAGGAAAGCGGCCTTTGGATGGTACAGCGCAGGAAGATTCAGAGCTCGTTTTGAGGTAAAAGCCGACCTGCGGCCTGCCCGAGCGCGTAGGAAAGTGTCGTGTAGCTTTGTCCGAACGCCAAGAACAACGCATCGTCAACTGCCCGGCCTACATCCGTCTCCCAAAAGGCGGTGTAGATGGCAATATCATCATCAGTCATCGCGGATTGTGCGAGCGCGTTGTAGCCGCGCAACCAACCCTCCGTATTGACCAAGGTGCGTGCGCGCAATTGATCCATATCCGGCGTGTCATCATTGCGGCCTGAACTCTCTGACATTCCTTCCAAAAATGCAGCCTGCGCCGCGACGGCCACATCTGTATTCCGTTCTATCAGGTCACGGGACACAAGGTAGTCGGTTACGTTATCACCCCGCGCCGCCGGGCTGGCTTTGGCTGCATTTTCCACTGTTTCATCAAGGAATGCCTGTCGTGCCTGCACCTCCAGCGCGATGATCCGTTCGCCCAACTCGCTTTCAAAGAAAAGCAAGGCTTGTTCGGATATGTCCGGGTCCAATTCTTCCGTCATTATGGTCCGCAGTTCAGCTTCCATGCGAGAAGGATCATACAGGCGCCGAACGGTGTCCGCCCAAACATCACCGCCCTGCCCGTTCAAGAACGACTCGTCGATGGAATTGCCACTTTCGACACCTTCCGCGACAAAAGCTGAAATCAATTCAGGTATGCCCATCGCATCAACCAAACGGTTGACGTCGGCATAGGCAGCTTGCGCAAACAGCCATAGTGACAAACCCAGAGCGGCACTGCGCATCTATAGCTCCTGACTTGGTTGAAGCGATTGCATCGCCCGGGCCAACGCCTCGAACCGGTTGGCCATGATCTCGTACTGGACAGCATTCATAAGGTCATAGACATGGCGCATCTTGGGGTGTTCCAGAGCCTTGGCATATTCGAGTACTTCCTGATCGGAGAAGGATTGGTACGTGTACGCAGCGCCTGTCAAAGCACTTTCCGCGATCTCTTCCTTCAAGACATCCTCGTCGCTGGACAGAAGCTCGCGCAAATCCGGTTCTTCGAGTTGCAATTCGATGATACCAGCCCCTGCGGCCGCCATAAGAAAGCGAACCTGGATTTCCTGAATGGCGCGAACACTGACACCTGCGCTGTCAGAGGCTTCGTTCATCCGCTTGAGGTAGTCGAGTCGTGGACTGTCCAACCGTTCAAGCCCGGAAACAATTGCGTCGCCACTGTCCTGCTTCAGCGCATCATCTTCTTTCATGTGACTGGCGTTTTCCGCCTCGACCAGACGCTGGCCCAGATCCGTTGCATAGAAATCGGCTGCATGGGTCAGCATGTCGTCTTCGAGAGTTTTTTCAAGAATATCCAAGGCAAGTTCGTGCATGACCTCGGTCTTGAAAACATCCCGTGTCAGCCGGGTCCATTCCGTTCCAAAGTCTTCGGCCTGCAGACCAAGCATCTCTGGCGCTGAGCCGGCGGACAAACGAATGCTTTCAAGCGCAACATCGAAACCCGTCACCTCAAGAAAGTCCTGCAGTTTCGCCCGATCTGCAGCATAGGCCGAGATGGACAAGGCGCATGTTAGGACCAAGGACACAAATCCACATCGAAGAGCACGCATATCAAACCTCATTTCTTTCTGCTCGGGCAAATCGCGATCATGAACAAAGGTATGTGTTTTTGCGGGCGCGTCCATCAAATTTCCCGTGTGGGCCGTCCCGGCAAAAAACTATCTTGCGCGTCGGCGTCGTTCACCGTAATTGGGCGCACCAGACCCCCGCGGAGAGGTGCCGGAGTGGTCGAACGGGGCGGTCTCGAAAACCGTTGTGGGTGCAAGCCCACCCAGGGTTCGAATCCCTGTCTCTCCGCCACTTTCCCGCACGGCCCAACTTATGTGGATTTGGAATTGGCATCGGTTTGTCGTCGTTGCGCCTCGTATTCCGAACAACATGCAACTGGTTCAGCTGAGAGCCACTCAAAAGCCAGTTTTCAACACGCGATGCCCTGCCCTAGTATTGCGCGCCGGCCATGAAACATCCACAAAGACACCGCGCTGCCGCATAAGCTGATATGGTTTGGTCCACTGATGCAGAGTGACGCTCCTCCATCTTGGACAGAGGTCACAAGTTAAAAAAATCAAACCAAGCCACTCGCCGGATACGCGCTGTCCTTCAACACCTCTTCGGAATTGCACACATGCGCAAACTCACCGTGAAGGTGGGCCAAAGCCGTTCGATGGATTTCATCCGCCGTCAAGGCGGGGCCATCGTCAAAGCTGACATCTGCATTGGACGTAAATGCGGCGCAGGCATCCGCCACAAGGCGCGTTTTGAAGCCTAGATTAGCGGCCATACGCGTTGTGGTGGAGACGCAATGCGGCGTTGTCAAACCGCACAGTGTCAGGGCCGTTGCGCCCAGTGCCAGCAACCGCTCATTCAAATCCGTTCCGATAAATGCAGAGTTTACCGATTTCTCGATTATCAGTTCATCGGGTTTTGGCGCGACTTGTGGTTTGAACTGTGTTCCGTCTCCACTCAGCGGCGAACCGGGGGCATTGCTGACGTGCCTAACATGCACGACGGGCTGTCCAGAACTGCGCCACCGATCAAGAAGTAATCCTGCACGATCCTCGGCAAAAGGGTTGTTGCGATCCCCCCAGGTCGGGTCGTCAAATCCAGTTTGGATGTCAATGAGAACGAGTGCGTCCAAGGTTCTGGCCTTCTGCTAAGACTTGAATTTCATTTGCGTTGCATCGAAACGCCGTGGCTTTGGAACTCATAAACGCCTCAATTTCATCAATTTTCACCACGAGTTTCCACGTTTAGCGAATGCTCTGTAGCCTGCTCCACATGTCCTCGGTGACCAAGTCGATTTGAGCGAGGCAAAGAGAGGCCTTTGGTCCATCGAAGGACTTGTGTGGTACTGCCACAAAGACCGATCTCTTCCAGAGGGTCACTCCTCTTGCTGATCCGGAAAACCCAATGACGCGGCGCAGTTAAAGACTTTACTGTGAACACGGGCGTCATCTTGGGCTCAAAGAAAAGGTCTGCGTTGGCGGCCGTCCGGGTCCATTGAGAGCCGCAGGCTGACAATCCACACAATCGGCCATCAATGAATGATATGCTCTCAGGATTTGACCCAGACGCCCACACCCGCGCGTTTCTAGCCCGGGTTGGCACGCATCGTGTCCTTTAGGGATGCTGCGGAGGCATTCAAACCTGTCGCGTCATCGCCGCCCACCACGACGGATGTTGTGATCACACCCATGGAACTTGAGACATAGGTGATCTGCTCATCAGGCTGAAGAAACCTGCCGGAGTTCAACTCGTCCTGAATGAAGGAATTGACCACGTGCTCATACCCTGTGGTTGACGTCAAAAAAGTGCCGGTCAAAACATACCGAACGACGCCGCGTGCCATTTGGCGCCAGGTCGGCGGCATGAAAATAACCCCCTCTGGTGTGCCTGACATCAGGACTTGAGCCCGACCAATTTTCTGCTCCTCTACCAGTCGATGGCGCTGACCCTGGTACAAGAACCGTGTTGACGTGGAATCCTCCAAGACTTTCTGGGTCAATGCGCGAAAATCGAGGATCATCTCGCTACCCCGCGCATCCTGTCGCAACTGACCGTTGCGAAGCGTCACAATACGCTCTTCATTTACGAATGCCTGCCAATCTCTCGGGATCACCAGAAGTCCACCCGTGGGGAAAAAGTCCGGTCCGCTCTTGGCATCGCTGAACCCGGAACCGGAGTCAAAATTGTCCACATCGATCAACCGGGACAATACGGACCGATCCGTAAAATCACCGCAGAGAAAGAACCCCTTCTCCGCGGCATCGAAGTCTTGGATCGTGGAAATGTCCCGGTCAAAAATCGTGCAAATTTCAACTTCGTAGTCGAGCAATGCACCTTCTTTGAGCGCCACAGTTGTGACAGGCGGCGTCGCCCGTCCAAACTTTGGGAAATTGAAGACAGATTGGCTCTGGGTTTCTTCGGCGTGTTCGATGAAGTTTGTGCCAGATGCCACATGCTGTTGCCCTCGACCCGCGACGGATTTCAGTTCGCCGAATGCGTATGTTGTCACGACGTCGTCTGCGGCAGATTCAGTTGCCTGACGGAAGAGGTCTTCGAGACTGCGCTCACCAATGTCACGCACCACGCTGAACAGGTCTGAGGTGTGTTCAGCACCATGTTCGGACAGGTCGATTGCGGACACCTGGTCTCTTGACACTCCTGTCACCAAAAGCGGTGTCGGTCTGCCTTGAACATCTGCTGTAAGGGCCAGAGTTAAGCCTTGGCCAACAGGTAGAACCGAAGGGGTCAAAGGGCCATCTTCGGCCGAAATCGGATTTGTACGATCCGGGTCTTCGCCAATGGACAGAACGACGGCTACGAGGATCAGCACAGCCAAGAGCGGGGTGTAAAAAAAGGGTTTCATGTCGTGTTTCCCAGTTTGTCGGGGTAGATGGGATCGGGATTGTCATTGCTGAGTGCGAAAATGCTCAGAAGCGAAAGAGAATCCCGGTTGATATCTCGGTTTGGGAATCGTCGAAGGAAATCGGACTGTCCTTGGCATCCCCAAGCAGTTGAGAATGCTCAACTCCAACAAAGAGTGCAGTTCGCGGTGTAAGGTCGTAGGACGCTTGCAATTCGATGCCCACCCGTTCGAAACCCGAACCCGCGTCAAAGGCCGCAAATGAAGACTGCGCAGACTCCTGAGCACTCACACCATAAAAGGCATCAGCGTAAGACCCATCGGACCACACGACGAATGGCTTGGCACCCAGCCGCAGTCGGTCACCAACAGTTCGGCTGAACGCTGCGCCCACGATTGCGCGGGTTCCTTCGTGTCCATCGCTGCTGATCCCGTGGTTCAGTTCAACCTCGATGGCTGCTGCACCCAGGTCAAAATCCAGGCCGGCAGACAGCAGTGCACCCGCTTCGACGTCTCTCAATCCGGTCAAGCGAATGTCGTCCTCGGCCAGCCGTTCATCAAAGTCGTAGCCAATGGCAAAGCTGACCGACACATCGCGCGGACCGGCGTTTCTGAGCGCGTAAAAGCCGAGCCCCCGATCATTCAAAAAGTAGCGGTCACGCCAGGTCAAACTGATGATTGGAAAGGCACCAGTGGCGTCATCGTCAGAGCCCGAGAACTCTGGTGCGGAGCTTACTCCGATGCCAATAACCCCGGTCAGGTCGCGCCCGGTTTCATTGGCAGATGCCTGTTGGGCGCAAAGCGCCGCGATCATGAATGCACTGTTGAGCAGCAGCGTTGCCTTGTAACGTACCGGCATGTGCAAATCCTCTTCTCGATGTGTGTTTGGTTGTTTGTGTGATGCGTCCAGATATTTGACGCGTGCACAAACAGCCCGCAGCCAGCGGGCTTGAGAAGATCGTGTTCTTGAATGCCGCGCGAAAATCCGCGAGCGGTTAACGACCGTTCGCGAATGGTCGTTATAGTACCGTTCGCGAATTCATTGTTCTCCTGGTCGATGCGGCCCCTTAGGAACGACGCGTCTACCAGCACTGACAGGAAGCATTGAGATGCATGACATCAGGAACAAAAAAGAGTTTGAGGCCCGCCTGCTTCCAACGATTCTGATGACGATGTTTGGGTCAGGCGACACCTCGTGGTGGCAGCTTACCAAATACTGTATCGGGTTTTCCGCGATGGGTGGTCTGGTGATCACCAGCCTCGACCCAATTGTGACGGCGCAATACCCGCTGTGGCTTGCTGTTCTACACTGGTTCACGCACTTGTTCGTAGCCGCCTGCCTGCTTGCGGGAACGACAGCATTGGGCGTTCTTCTGGGCGTGAGAATGCCATTGCCGTTGATACTCGCAGTCTGCCTTTTGCCAGTTCTGCTTGCGTTGTTCTCTTTGATCGCGGATTCCTTTCTGGAGGACAGATCGGCGAACGATCTTGTCACCCTTGGTTTCCCGCAGCTCTATTTTCAGGAACTTGTCGCAGTGGCTCCGCCATCGCTTGGGTTATCCGCTCTTGTTGCGATTTTTGCCTACCGGGCGGCGGAAATTGCTCAAAGGTACCGGACACTGTTGCAGTCAAGAAGCCTGCCGGAACCCCCGCTTCGCAGTGCCATACCCTCGGCCCCAATGCGGTTGGGCGACGACGTAATTCATGTCGAAGCACAGGATCATTATGTGACGATCACAACCGCCGATGGGCATGCTACCCTGAAACTGTCCTTTTCTGAATGTGTGAACGCCCTCAAGGGGTTTCACGGCATGCAATGCCACCGTTCACACTGGGTTCGCTTCAAACATGTCAAAAAGATAAAAGCAGCTGGCAGTGCATACACGTGCACGCTCGGGAACGGATCGGCCATCCCCGTGAGCAGACGGCGCTATAGCAATCTCAAAAAGAAACTATAGCGTCCGGCTTGTAATGAGCGAAGCGTACCTTGAGCGGCCGGGCTGTAAGCCAAAACACATCGAATGATGTAACCGCACCAGTTATCCAAGGTGAGACCTCAGCGCAGCCCTAAATCGTGTCACCCTAATGTCGGCCCTACGATGCCGCGGAATGCACATGTAGAGGGCGTTGGACACGAAGGTATTTTCGGGAAAAAGGTCGACCAATCTGCCCAACTGGATGTCGTCATCGATGAGCTGATTGGGCAACTGTGCAATACCCAACCCACGATGAACCGCCTTCCGAATTTCCTCGACATCCGTCGAGATAAGGTTCCCACCAAATACTTGATAGGCCGTTTCGTTTCCCAGTTTGTAGCGCCATTGAAAGATCGAATGATCAGAAGGAAATCGAAAGTTTATGCAGTTGTGATCGGCAAGGGCGGCGATGGAGTGCGGTGCCGTGTGGTTCAAAATGTATTCCCGGGACGCAACCGTGCGAAAACAGATGTCCATCAGTTTTATGGCAATCAAGTCCTGATGTGTCGGCCGACCAGTCCGAAAGTAGAGATCAATTTCGCCCGAAGTCACGTTGGACGCGTCGTCGTTCAGACGAAGATCGACGGTCATCTTGGGGTTCTTTTTCAAGTAATCATGAATGACATCCCCCAACACCATCCTGCCAAACAGGATCGTTGAATCAATCGTCAGAACCCCGGTTGGTTCCTCACGGTATTGGGAGACAGCGCTTTCCGCTGCGTCGATCATTCTGAGTGCTTTCTGCACCTCCTGTATGTAGACCTCTCCGGCGTGAGTAAGGGACAGGCTACGTGAGCTGCGGTTCAGCAGTTTTGTGCCCAGGGCGTCTTCGAGAAGGGCGATGTTCTTACTGGCGGCACTTCGTGTGATGTTCAGGGCCCGCGCGCCGCTTGCAATGCTTCCTCCCTCCACGGCTGCAATCAATGTGCGCGCAAGATGGAGCTTTGTTTTCGACGCCATTGCCAACCCCAATGTCAACCTTTTGGACACGTTTGAGTGACGCCATGGCACCTTATTTGTCAACGAATTGCCCCCTAATTCCTCGTAACTCACAACGGAAGGCCGCACATGATGAGATACTATGCATTCGGTTCAATTGCCGACATCGATAGCTTGCACCTAAAGACCAAAAACAATCCCGTGCCTTTGAACGATACTGATGTGATCGTCCGCGTCGAAGCCGCATCACTGAACTACAAGGACCTGGCCTTGGCCCGTGGCGACCTGCCACTCAACAACGGGGGGGGCGAACACGTGCCTGTTTCTGACGGCGCGGGGCGTGTCGTCGCAAAGGGCTCAGCGGTCACCAATGTCGAGCTCGGCGAACGAGTTGTGGCTGGCTTCTTTCCTGATTTCGTTGATGGAAATCCCAATGGTTCGGAAAAGTCCCTTGGCCATGAACTGCAAGGCATGTTGAGCGAATTTGTTCGCCTCCCTGCTCATGCTCTTGTGAAGATCCCACCAACGCTCAGTTTCGCAGAAGCGGCGGCCTTTCCATGTGCAGGCGTGACGGCCTGGAACGCTTTGATCGAGAAAGGGGAGTTGGGGCATGAGGACACCGTGTTGACCATGGGAACCGGTGGTGTGTCGATGTTCGCACTTCAGATCGCCAAGGCCAAAGGGGCGACTGTTATCTCTTTGACTGGCACCGAAGCGAAGAAAGCAGTGCTCAGGCAGGCCGGAGCGGATCATGTCGTAAATTACAATCGGATCACCGATTGGGATCGTGCAGTTCTTGAACTGACCGACGGACGGGGTGTTGACGTGATCGTCGAAGTGGGCGGCGCAAAGACGTTTCAAAGGTCACTCAACGCGGCTACTTTCGGCGGACGCATTTCAGCTGTCGGCGTACTGGCTGGCATTGCTGGCGCAGTGGACCCAACGAGCATTATCTTCAAGTCACTGACCGTTAACGGTGTTTTCGTTGGAAACACGCGCATGCTTGGCGACGTTGTCGCTTTTTACAACACAAACGCATTACACCCGGTGTTGGATACGGAAACCTTCCGTTTTGAAGAAGCACAGGCAGCGTTCTCGCGACTGATGACCCAACAGCATACCGGAAAAATCGTCATCGACGTCTCGCAAGACACTCGGAACAAAGACAAAGATCCGACGCACAGGACTTAAACGCAGTGTCGAAGCAGGCAGGAAAATGCGGATCCAAGGGCCGTACCACATGCCAATGGTTTTGATGTCTTCGCCCAGATGACGCGGGCATGTCCGGATACTCCTCTCTGCAACAATGGCGTCATCAGATTTGTGCAGGTCGGCCCAACGCAATGACGAAGCTTTGCGCAATGTATCGCTAGCTTTGCCGATCAGGTCACATTGGCAGGCTCAGAGGGATGATCTGCGGCGCGGGAATGCATACATCCGGATGAACCTCAGGAGGCACAATATGCGCCCTCTTAAGATCCTGCTTTGCACCTACGGCACGCGTGGAGATGTTGAGCCATTTGTTGCGCTCGCCCGCGGACTGCAATCCGCAGGGTGTGTGGTGTTGCTCGCAACCTCAGAACGGTTTGAACCCTTTGTCCGAAGCCATGACGTGCCTTTCTTTGCATTGTCGGATGCCTCTCTCGCAGCAATCGAATCCGACGACGGCCGTGCAATGCTCGAGGGGAATTCCGGCCTGCTAAAGCGCATCACTGCCGGCATTCGGCTGGCCCGAAGATCCGGTTCAATCAATGCCGAATTGATGGCAGAGGTTTGGGGTGCTGCCCAAAGTTTTGCACCGGATTCGATTGTTTACCATTCGAAGTTGTTCGCGGCACCGCACATCGCTGAAAAACTTGGGATTCCGGCGTTTTTGGGGACACTTCAGCCGATGATTGTGCCAACCAAGGCGTTTCCAGCCATGGGAATCGCACCCCTTGGACTTCCCGGTTTCAACCGGCTGTCTTACAGACTGATATACGCCTCGTTCGGCCTTCTGCGTAAAAGCGTGAACCGATTTCGAAAGGACATGCTGAACCTGCGGCCAATCAAGACGTCCAGAGCCGTTTTATTTCCGCCCGGCGCCGGGGAAATCCCAGTCTTGCACGCCCATGGTAGCGCCCTCATGTCCCGCCCTGCGGATTGGCCGGATCACGCCCACATCACTGGGTATTGGCGGCTTCCCATGCCGGACGATTTCGTTCCACCAAAGGAGCTGGCGACATTCCTTGAAAAAGGTCCAGCGCCGGTGTTTGTCGGCTTTGGCAGTATGCCCAGTATGGACTCAAGGGCGCTGGGAAGGCTTGTCGCTGAGGCTTTGCGTGAAGCGGGACAACGTGGCGTTGTGTCCAAGGGTTGGGCCGAATTGGAGGTTGACGAGAGTGATGATGTCATCGCCATTTCACCGGTACCCTTTCGATGGCTCTTTCCACAAATGGCTGCGGTTGTGCATCATGGTGGCGCGGGCACGACAGCGGAGGGGTTGCAAGCAGGCGCACCGACACTCATTTGCCCATTCATGGGTGATCAGCCCGGCTGGGCGCGGCTGTGCGTAGATCTTGGCGTCGCTGTGCCGCCAATCAAACGCAGTCAACTGACCCAGCAAAACCTCACCAAAGCCATATGCGAACTGACAAGCAATCCAACCTTGCGCGCCAACGCCGGACTACTCGCAACGCAACTGACAGAAGAAGACGGCGTGGCAAACGCCATCGACATCATTCTAGGCCAATCTGACTACGTCGGACAGCGAGCAGCACATCCGGACAGATGTTGATGCGCGTTTCAACCAGAAGGTAACGCATACGGGTATGGCTGGATCTTGTAGGAAATGCACCGCATGGGGTGCCAGCAACCCGAGCAGGCCGAGACAACTATGACAGCGTCATCTCGGCCCATTTTCCCGGTCTAAAGGTCGCCTCTAGGCACGCAGGCGGATTGCGGCTGTCTCTTGCGCATTCGACTTGTCCAAAGCTCGCGCGCAGCGTTGCCTAATGCTGTCCGGAAGAAGTCGAGGCGACGTAATCCGCGCGCGCGACATCTCAGGTATCAGACGTTCCGTTCCGTAAAGGTCCAAGTACTCTTGGAAGTTGTCAAACGCCGCCCGTCCACGCATGTCCAAAAAGGTCTCGCTTGCGGCGCCATTTGCCAGGATCACATCGTGATTTTCTGTCTCTACATGGTAGTAAGTTACCCGCTCGGCCAGCTCCGTCAGAGGCACCCAGTCAATCGTCGATCCATTGACCAGCGCCGATGCATTGATCACAAAACCATCAAGGACCATGCCATGGTCAGCTGTGACGACCAGGTCGTGGTGCGGTACGTTTTCGCCCAGAGCGCCCTTGGCAATTCGGACGGGTTCCATCCGCAACGGCGCATGCGCCGTATGCACCGTTTGTCGCCCAATCCACAGCACTTTGACGTCGTGACCCTGCTCTGTTTGAACCAAGTCGCCGATGCGAAGCATCTCGACCGCGCGCTCACCTTCCGGTGTTGCAATCATTGATCCAGCCGCAAAACACAAAGCACCCGGTGTCGGCGACGTGTCCTGGGTGAATGTCTCCGCACCATCCGGCCCAGACACTTCCAGGCTTTCGCCCGGTCCGGCGGCGTCAGGATAGGTGAAAGTCTCAATCGCGGTACTACTGGCATTGGCAAGCGTGATTGTGTCGCCGCCATTGTTCAACGAAGGCCAGCTTGACACCGGGATAGGAACAGCACCGGCCGGAAGCGCACCATACACCGTTTCAAAATCGGCTTGCGATATGTTTGCATTGTACAAAACTGCATATTGTCCTGCAGCCAGCGTCACGCTTCCGATAGGATCCGATGCCCCGGCTGCATCTGACAGGGTCCAATTTGAAAGGTCTACGGGCCCGGTACCCGTGTTCAGTATTTCGACCCATTCGTAGTTGTTGTCATTGACGGAGTTTGGAGCATCGTAGATGAATTCCGTGATCTGAATATCGGTATCTGGCATGCAACGTTCTCCACTTGCACTCGCTATCATTCATGGCAAACCCTACGGTTTGCATTGACCAGAAACAAGGCTAACAAACAGATAACTTCAAAAGATGCGGAAAGCTGCCCGTATATTTATTTGCTTAATTATTAGCCGCTTATGAGCACTTATTGAATGCAAGGGCTACGCTGATCGTTCCAGAACGCAAAGCGCGCGCACCCACAATGCAGCACCTTGTGCACCGCGACCGCTACTCTTGGACCAATGGGTTTGCGCAGACTTATGCACCAGCCGGTTATGCATCGACACGGAACGTTCGATTTCGCCAGGTGCAAGCACATGCACGGCCCCCTGCCCGCCTTCGTCAGCGTTTTCGAGAACATAGTTCGATAAAACCCGTGTCAGCAGCCCCGGACCGGTCTTTGACCAGCTCAGCTCTACCGAACGTTCCAAAAGTGCATCACGCGCCAGTTCAGCGGCACGCAAAACAACTGGATGCTGTGGCCGGGCGGCGATAAAATTGTTTCCAATCGCGCCTGCCATGGTCTCACGGTACAGGATCAATTCAGCGCCATTGGCCAAGATCGAGTCGAGATCACCAAAAAGACAGTCATCAACATCAGCATAAATACCACCGTTCCGGGCCAGAATACACAGACGCAACAAATCCGCCTGTTCCGACGGATTCGTCGCAAGCTGGAATGCCCGCAACCAAGCTGCCCCATACTCTTTTCTAAGGAATTTGACCGCCGCCTTCTGGTCCATCAACATATGTGCATAGCGAGGGACACCAGACCAGCTCGCGACTAGGCTTGCAACCATTTCGGGCGGGTTTGGATCATGCCAATACTGATAAATCTGCGCAGGTATTTTGGCGTTTACCTCATGAGCGGGAACTGAAACCATGTCTTGCGCTCTGTCGCGTCTCCAACGGTCGATGACGCGAATAGCGGCCAGGGTGGAGTCCGGCCGCGCCCGGGCCCATGCGTTGAGGTCTGCATGTGACATGTCACCATTGGACCGTTCAATTTCATACTCCAGCATCAATACGCCCGGCACGCCAGCGCGGTGCAGTAATTTTCCTGCCTCTCCAAGCGGATCACCTGTATCCGCCAGTATCGATGGGATGTCATCAAACTCGGCCAACGTGGCGATCATCTTGGCCATCAATTCCTGCTGGTGCAGCTTCACCTGCCCGCCAGCCCGCACTTTCTTGTAGCTGGCAATGGCCGCAGGCAAGTCATTCGCAAATCCTGCCAAAAGAAGTCTGTTTTCATACAAGGCAGCTTCCGAATGCAAACTCAGGTGCAGTTCAATTGCCTGTGCAACAGCATCGCCTTGCCCAAGTTTCAGTCCCCAAACAATAAATGCCTTCAGCAACATTGGTGACGCGGGCCAGCGCCGTATGCAAAAGCGCAGATATCGCAGCGCCATGCGGTAGTTCCGCATGCCCCACAGCGCCTGGGCCCGTTCCAAAGCCCGCATGGGATGCGAAGTGCGCGGTCCGAGCGTTCTACAAAGGGCTTTCGCCTTGTCGAACTGATCCGTCTCCAGACAATACCGAATGGACAAAAGCGTGTTCGCAGGAGGCGCGATCCGCGCATTCAACAGTTCAAGAACGGCTTCCGGGACATCGTCCGGCGCCGCTGCAAGATGCACGCTAAAGAGATGTTGCCACAATGCAGCGGCGTCAGGATGCGCGCTCAAGGCATCCGAAAGGGCCTCGATTTCCCTGACAAAGTCCTGCGCCGACCTTAGAAGCTGAATGCGCGCCAATGCCAGTTCCGGGTTTGCACCGAACCGCGTTTCCATTTCGGCATATGCACCCGCAGCCTGTTTTACTTCGCCTTGCTGGGCCAACACCTGGGCATGGAGCAGAGCATGTGAGCGATCGTCTGGCGCAAGCCGCATTGCCGCGCGGCAATGCCGCACAGCGACATCATATTGGCCTGCCGCTCTGGCACGAATTGCCATTTGCTGTCTTGGCCAAGGATCATTCTCAAACAAATGTGCCATCTGGCGCAGCAAGTGATCGGCGCGTTTTGAATGGCCCAGATCCTTCATCAGGTTAACCCGAAGACGCCAAAGCGCACCTATGCGCCCGTCTGGATCCAAAGCACGCGCTGTCGCGATTCTGGTTTGCGCCAGATCGAATTCCTTGCGTCGCCATGCACCAGCCGCCAGATGGAAGGCAGCCCAGAAATGATCCGGGACTTGATCCAGCAGCTTGTGCAACCTGTCTTCGGCCGCCTCAACCCTGCCCGCATCGTGCAGCAGCTCTGCCTCGATCATCAGAATGGCAGGCAGATTGGACGGATTGCTTTCGCTTCTGGCCAACTCCAAAAGACGCCACGCCTCACCGGGGCGACCGTTCAGGCGTGCCGCACGCGCGCCGGCGATCAAAGCTGTTCGATCAGGCGCCGTTGATTCATCCATGCTGCAAACCTTGTGGTTCAATCCGCGACATTTTTTGCCCCATTGTAAGCAGGTAAGCGTCGCATCTCACATCGGACTTCAACCGCACAAACCCAAGATACGCACGCACGGGCACTTTGTTTACAGCGGAACACCATGACAACCAAAATGACTGCGCATGTGCGTGTTACCGCCGACAGCATGCATCAACAATCAGCGTTTCAGAGCAAACATGGTACTTTGATCAAAAGATTGGCGATGCGCGTCAAACTTTCACCATGCCCCGGGAATTCTACCCTTCGACAAAATCAACATGAATATGATTGCCGTCCGGGTCCCACACATTGAAGGCCGACAAATTCATGTCCTCAATACCCGATCGACGATAAGCAACGCCTCGTTGTTGCAGCTTGTCTCGAAACTCCTCCGGATTCCCCGAAGCGCGGAAGGCAAAATGCTCCAGCTTGAGCGCCGTTTCAGATCCTGCCGCCCCATCATCTTCAACAGCAACCAAATGAACTGCTGCAACCTCCCCGGCATATAACCACGCACCATCCATGCTGAATGCAGGACGCGCGCCAGCCGATAGCCCCAAAATCTCCTCGTACCATTGGATCATTTCGGCAAGACGCGTTGTGCGCAAGTTCACATGATCGAGACGTTCGATGGGCATGGGTGTCCTCCTCTTCCGCGGTCACCCTATCGTACAGGCGTCAACGCGTCATCCGGTACACTGCGCCGTTGCCGACCGAGATGAAAAGAATGCTCCCGTCCGGCGCTTCGACGATGTCGCGCACCCTCAGGGTTTCGTCGCTTTCGATCTGCTCGACTTCGCGGACGCTGCTTGCCCGCATTTCAAGTCGTGAAATGTAGCTGAACTTGAGTGAACCGACGAACATGTCGCCTCGCCATTCAGGGAACATGTCGCCTTGGTAAACCATCAATCCCGATGGGGCCATTGACGGATCCCAATAGAAGGCCGGCTGCTCCATCCCGGACTGTTTTGTGCCTTCGCCGATCTTTGCGCCAGAGTAGTGAACGCCGTAAGAAATCACCGGCCACCCGAAATTTGCCCCTTTCTGCACGCGGTTCACCTCGTCTCCGCCGCGCGCACCATGCTCAGCTGTCCACAGCGTGCCATTTGCGTCCAGACCGGCGCCCTGCGGGTTCCGGTGACCGAACGACCAGATGTGTGGTTGAATTCCTTTCTGTCCGACAAATGGGTTGTCGGCGGGCACTGAACCATCCCGGTTAACCCGAACAATTGCACCATTGTGATTGGATCGGTCCTGTGCGGACGGGCGATCACCGCGATCCCCGATGGTGACATACAGCGTGCCATCGGGCGCTTCGACCACCCGGCTGCCAAAATGGCGTCCGGTATTGCCCCCCGGCGCGCTCTCAAACAGATCCCGCAGGTTTTCGAGCCGTCCGCCATCCGTGCTGAGTTCTGCCGCCGCAAGCGCAGTCCCCGATCCCCGCCCTTGTGGTTTGGAATAGGTCAGAAAAACCGTGCGAGACGTGGAAAAATCTCGAGCCAAGGTAACATCCAGTAGCCCGCCCTGCCCGGCTGCAGCGACACGCGGTACGCCATCCACTGCATGTGTTTCGCCACCTGACGCATGCACCAAGCGCCCGTTGCGTTCCGTCACCAATAAAGAGCCGTCCGGCAATTCAGCGACGCCCCACGGCGCATCGAGTCCGGTGACGACCGACGTCACTGTTACGCCTCCCTGATCCGTTTCCAACGCAAAGGCGGACACTGGCAAAAAGGCCATGGCAAGAACAACAAGGCGGCGCATTGGGATCTCCTTAATCATTGGTCTGGACTTTAGCTAATCATCCATCGCGCGCGGTCCACCCACATTCCCGTGGGTCACGCCAGACTATTCGACTTTTCTTTTTTGCATCGCCCGCTTACGCTCCTCCGCAGGACAATGATCCACAGGGAGAACACGCAATGAAAAAACTGCTTATGGCGTCAGCCACCACCGCATTGATGGCTGGCACTGCATTCGCCGGCGGACACGCAAAAGAAGTCAAGATCGGCATCATTCTGGGCTTCACTGGCCCCATTGAATCTCTGACCCCATCCATGGCGGACGGAGCAGAACTGGCCATGAAAGAGGTCACTGATTCCGGCCTGCTGCTTGACAGTGCGACCGTGACATCCGTCCGTGCAGACAGCACATGCGTCGATGCGGGCGCGGCAACAGCAGCCGCAGAACGTCTGGTGACGTCCGACAAGGTCGACGGCATCATGGGCGCCGACTGCTCGGGCGTCACGGGCGCGATCCTGAACAACGTGGCTGTCGCCAACGGTGTTGTCATGGTGTCGCCATCAGCGACGTCGCCGGGTCTGTCGCACAGCGACAATGAAGACAACGGCCTGTTCTTTCGCACAGCACCCTCGGACGCACGCCAGGGCGTCGTGATGACCGAAGTGCTGATGGAAGAAGGCATCAAGGAAGTTGCCGTTACGTACACCAACAATGACTATGGCAAAGGACTGGCAGACAGCTTCCAGGCCGCGTTTGAAGCTGCAGGTGGTACCGTGACAATCAACGCAGCCCATGAAGACGGCAAAGCGGACTATTCCGCGGAAGTCGGTGCACTGGCTGCCGCTGGAGGCGAACGTCTGGTCGTGGCCGGCTACGTCGATCAGGGCGGGTCCGGTGTGGTTCGCGCAGCACTCGACTCCGGCGCATTCGACACGTTCCACTTCCCTGACGGAATGATCAGCGCCAAGCTGGCCGAGAACTTTGGAGACGAGATCGAAGGCTCGACCGGTCAACACCCCGGCACCGACAGCCCGGGCGCTGCCAAATTCGCGGAGATGGTCGGTGATGCCTTCGACGCCACGTCGCCTTTCACACCGGAAAGCTATGACGCGGCAGCTCTGATCATGCTGGCCATGCAAGCAGCCAATTCCAAGGATAGCAATGACTACAAAGACCACGTCATGGACGTGGCCAATGCGCCAGGCGAGCAAATCTTCCCTGGCGAGCTGGCCAAGGCCCTGCAGATCATCAAAGACGGTGGCGACATCGACTATGTCGGCGCGACGGCGGTTGAACTGATCGGCTCCGGAGAATCGGCGGGCAACTATCGCCAGATCGTCATCGACGGCGGTGAAATCACCACGGCCAAGTACCGCTAACCGAACCTTGAAACCAACGGACAGCCCGGGCATTCCCGGGCTGTTTCAATATCTTGAAGACCGTTCTCAAAGCGGCGCGGGGAAGCATATGATCGTCGTAGACGACATCCACAAACACTTCGGCGGATTTCACGCTGTTGACGGTGCATCGCTGTCAATCCAGCCCGGCTCGATCACGGGCCTGATTGGACCGAACGGCGCTGGAAAAACGACACTTTTCAATGTGATCGCGGGCGTTCTTCCACCAACATCCGGTCGTGTGACAATGGATGGTGAGGACATCACCGGCCTGCCGCCACATACGCTTTTTCACAAGGGTCTTCTCCGCACCTTCCAGATCGCGCACGAGTTCAGTTCCATGACGTGCCGCGAGAACCTGATGATGGTGCCGGGGGCGCAATCGGGCGAAACCCTTTGGAACACATGGTTTGGACGCAAACGCATCGCGGATGAGGAACGCGCACTGGCGGCCAAGGCGGATGAAGTACTGGAGTTTCTCACCATCGAACACCTGTCCGATCACAAGGCAGGTCAGGTTTCGGGCGGCCAGAAGAAACTGCTGGAACTGGGCCGAACCATGATGGTCGACGCCAAGATCGTCTTTCTGGACGAGGTGGGCGCGGGCGTGAATCGCACCCTTCTGAACACCATCGGCGATGCTATCCTGCGACTGAATGCCGAACGCAACTATACGTTCGTTGTGATCGAGCATGACATGGATTTCATAGGCAAGATTTGCGATCCGGTCATCTGCATGGCCGAAGGCAAGGTGCTGGCTGAGGGCACACTGGACGAAATCAAGGCCAACGAACAGGTGATCGAGGCCTATCTGGGCACCGGCCTCAAGAACAAAGACAAGGTGGGCGCATGATTCTCTTTCGAATTGGCTGCGCCAATCCGACCGATACGGGGGCTCTACCCCCATACCCCCGTGGTATTTCCGGTCAGAAGAAGACGGGGGGTATGCGATGAGCAACCCCTATCAAGATGACCGCGGCAATAAGGATGCATCAGTTGCCAATCCCAAAGGCACGGGAACTTTGACAGCATCCCCGGGTACAAAGACCTCCATGCAAACGGCCGAAGCTTTCCTGATCGGCGACACAATGACGGGCGGCTACGGCAACGGGCCGGACATCCTGCATGATTGCACTGTCGCAGTTAACCCGGGCGAGATCGCGGTGATTGTCGGCCCAAATGGTGCGGGCAAGTCAACAGCGATGAAGGCTGTTTTCGGAATGCTGGATGTGCGCCAAGGCTCTGTTCGGCTTGATGGCGAAGACATTACGGACCTCACCCCGCAGGACCGTGTGGCCAAAGGCATGGGTTTTGTGCCTCAGACCTCCAACATCTTCACCTCCATGACCGTCGAGGAAAACCTTGAGATGGGCGCCTTTATCCGGCGCGACGATTTCTCGGACACGATGGCGCAGGTCTATGACCTGTTTCCGATCCTCAAGGAAAAGCGCCGCCAGCCCGCAGGCGAGCTGTCAGGCGGCCAACGCCAACAAGTTGCCGTGGGCCGCGCGTTGATGACACAACCCAAGGTGCTGATGCTGGACGAGCCGACTGCCGGGGTCAGCCCCATCGTGATGGACGAGCTGTTTGATCGGATCATTGAAGTTGCCCGCACCGGCATCCCGATCCTGATGGTCGAACAGAACGCCCGCCAAGCGCTTGAGATCGCAGACAAAGGCTATGTGCTGGTGCAGGGCCGGAATGCGTATACCGGGACGGGCAAGGAACTGCTGGCAGATCCTGAAGTGCGCAAGAGCTTTTTGGGGGGGTGAGAATGCGCTCACTTTTTGTTCACGCGGCGTTGGTTAGCATGATCGCAATGCTTGGTTTGACGTCGCCGGTACTGGGTCAGTCTCTGAACTTCAAACAGTCGCCACTGACATGCACATTCACACATCACTGCTATCCGGGCCGTCAATTGAAGATGCAGTCTAACGGCGTGGTTGACTACTCAAACTGCGTTCCCATCAGCGCACGCGTGACATGGAACCCTCAGACACAGCTGCTGACATTCGATGGTGTCGCCCGCAAGTCGTCGTCAGCCCGTCTCAAAAGGCGCACAGCCACCGTGCAGGCCGTCTTTGATCGTGACATCTATACGCTTGCGGCGAGCGCCAAGGTGTCAAGCGTTCGAGTGACGGCTATCAGCCAGCCGAATGGACCCGTCACTGACTATTACAATGGACAGTGCGAGGCAGCGAAGTAATGGACCTCCTCAACGCCTTCATCACCCTGTCGAACTTCGTCCTTATCCCAGCCATCGCCTATGGCTCCCAACTCGCCCTTGGCGCGCTTGGCGTGACCCTCATCTACGGCATCCTTCGTTTTTCAAACTTCGCCCATGGCGACACGATGGCCTTTGGCACCATGGCGACGATCCTGATCACATGGGGTTTCCAGGCTGCAGGGATCAGCGCGGGGCCACTACCCACCGCCCTGCTCGCCCTGCCCTTTGGCATCGCCGTCTGCGCTCTGTTCGTGCTGGCGACCGACCGTGGGGTTTACCGCTTCTATCGCGGGCAAAAGGCGAAACCGATCATCTTTGTCATGGTCTCGCTGGGTGTCATGTTCATCATGAACGGCCTTGTGCGCTTCATCATCGGCCCTGACGATCAGCGTTTTTCGGACGGCGAACGTTTCATCATCTCGGTACGCGAATTCAAGGCGCTGACGGGGCTCAAGGAAGGGCTGGCCATCAAGACCACCCAAGGGCTGACCGTCATCACCGCTGTCATCGTTGTGGCGCTGCTGTTCTACTTCCTGAACCGCACGCGCACCGGCAAATCCATGCGCGCCTATTCGGATAACGAGGATCTTGCGCTGCTGTCCGGCATCAACCCCGAGCGGGTGGTCATGGTCACGTGGCTGATCGTGGCAGCACTGGCGACGGTCGCAGGCGTGCTCTATGGCCTAGACAAGTCGTTCAAGCCCTTCGTTTACTTCCAGCTTCTCCTGCCCATATTCGCATCGGCTATAGTGGGTGGCTTGGGCAACCCGCTTGGCGCCATTGCAGGCGGATTCACAATCGCCTTTTCCGAGGTGATGATCACATATGCCTGGAAGAAGGTCGCGGGCTACGCCCTGCCCGAAGTGTTGGAGCCTGCTGGCCTCGCCCAGCTTCTGTCCACCGATTATAAATTCGCGGTCAGCTTCGTGATCCTGCTGATCGTGCTTCTGTTCAAGCCCACGGGGCTGTTTGCAGGGAAATCCGTATGACCGACACGACACGCAACTTTGTCTATTTCGGCTTCATCGCGGCGCTGATCATCGGCACGGGGCTCATGACGTCATGGAACCTTGCCATCACCATCGTCAATTTCGGGCTGATCTCGGCCATCATGGCGCTGGGGGTCAACCTGCAATGGGGGTTCGCGGGCCTGTTCAACGTCGGCATTATGGGCTTCGTGGCGCTGGGTGGACTTGCAGCAGTCCTTGTCTCGATGCCCCCCGAACCAGAAGCGTGGTCAGCAGGCGGTTTGCGGGTGGTCACGGCCCTTGTACTCGGAGCGGCAACCATTGTTGGCGCCATCCTCGCATACAACGCTCTGCCGAAGGGGCGGCTTCGCACAATCGTCATGCTTGTGATCCTCGTCGCCGGTTTCTTTATCTATCGCGCCGTATTTGACTCAGGTGTTGCAGCAGTCGAAGCTGTAAATCCGGCGAACGCAGGCTATTTGGGCGGCTTGAACCCCCACGGGAAAGAATGGGGGTGGATCACAATCATCGCTTGGCCCGTGGGCGGTCTTCTGGCTGCTGGTGCAGCGTGGATCATCGGCAAGACGGCGCTTGGCCTGCGCTCGGACTATCTTGCTATCGCGACACTTGGCATCGCGGAAATCATTATCGCCATCCTGAAGAACGAAGACTGGTTGGCACGCGGGGTCAAGAACGTCGTCGGACTACCGCGTCCGGCACCCTATGAGATCGAACTGCAAAACAGCGCGACCTTTGTCGAACGTGCAAGCGGGCTGGGCATTGATCCTGTTACTGCGTCCACCCTTTGGGTCAAAACCATCTATGCCGGGCTGTTCACAGTCGTTCTGTTGATCCTCTTCATCCTCGCGCAGCGCGCCCTGAACTCGCCCTGGGGCCGCATGATGCGCGCCATCCGCGACAACGAAGTTGCGGCCGAGGCCATGGGCAAGGACGTCACCGCCCGCCATCTTCAAATCTTTGTCCTTGGCTCGGCTATCTGCGGCATCGCGGGCGCGATGATGACCACACTGGACGGACAGCTGACACCGGGCACCTACCAGCCCTTGCGCTTCACATTCCTGATCTGGGTCATGGTGATCGTGGGTGGATCGGGCAACAACCTTGGCGCTGTGCTGGGCGGCTTTCTGATCTGGTGGCTCTGGGTCATGGTTGAACCCATTGGACTTTGGGTGATGCAGGTCATCACCTCAGGTATGGCCGAAGGGTTCTGGCTGCGCGAACACCTGCTCGACAGCGCGGCCCACATGCGACTTTTGACCATGGGAGTTGTCCTGCTTCTGGTGCTACGGTTCAGCCCGAGAGGGTTGATACCAGAGAGGTAACATGCAGCGCACAGCACGCCGGACCGGATGGACGATTGCCGGGCTATCGCTGCTTTTCGTGCTGATCCAGGGTTTTGTCTGGCATTCCGTATCGCGCGGCGCACTTGGCCTGTCCGGCGACCCCTCTGCCATCGAGCGGCTCACTGGGCCGCAGGCCAGTCTTTTGGCCTTGTTCGCCCATATGGTGTCGGGTGCGCTTGTGACCTTGCTGTCTGTCATCCAACTGGCTGGTCCGATCCGACAACGATGGCCGCGTGTTCACCGCATATCGGGCCGCGTTCTGGCCGTGATGGCGTTGCTGACGGGTGTCGGCGGTCTGGTCTACATCGCTCTGAGCGGCACAGTTGGTGGGCAGTTGATGTCGGTGGGCTTCGGCATTTACGGTGTGCTGATGATCACGGCAGCCATCCAAACGCCCCGCTTGGCCATGGCACGTGACTACGCGCGCCACAGGCGTTGGGGCCTGCGCCTGATCGTCCTCGGTCTAGGGTCTTGGCTTTACCGCCTGCATTACGGCCTGTGGTACGGGATCACTTGCACGATCGGAGAGCACACCTGCGGTCTTGCTGCCGAACCGGACTTCTCCGGCCTGTTTGACCAGATACAGGTCTTTGCCTTCTACGTCCCTTACCTGTTTGCGCTTGAATGGTGGATGCGCCGCGCACCCGCGCCTATCAGAACGTAATATCCGCTGCGACGCGCAGATCGCGCAGAGGCCGCACAATATCTATGGACTTCTGATACAGCGGGTGCGCCTTGTACGCCTCCAATGCGTCGGTGTCCTTGAACTCGGCATACACAACCACATCAACCTCGTCCGAAAGAGCATCGTTGTGCGTGTTCTTGCGAACCGAGATCACATCAGCATGCGGGTTGGCTTCCAGAATGGACAGGCCATCAAACACACGGTCCACATCCGCACGTTCCTTCGCCCGGAAAAACACAACATGTCTAAGTCGATGCGCATCAGGCATAGCGATCCAGTCCCTATCTTGGCGAAGGCGCAACGCCTTCCTGCCCGATATGGTGCAATCTCACCGCCCTTTGAAGAGGCCGCCCAAAATGCCGCGGACCATACGCCGCCCCGTGGTGCCGGTTAGTTCCTTCACAACCATCTTGGTCATCGCTTCGCCGAAACTGGCCCCCCGACGCGTGGACTTTGAGGTTGAACGTGTCACCCGCGCACCTGAGTACCGGCGGCCCGCATTGAACTCACGCAGGACAGGCTCCAGCTCTTCAGCCTTTTCCTCTGCCTCGGCAGCTTCCTTGGCTGCGGTATCTGCACGTGCCTTCAGAATTTCAAAGGCCGACTTGCGGTCCATCGGCTCATCATACTTGCCTGCCATATCGCTGGCCGCCAGATGAGCTGCACGCTCGGTCTTGGTGAATGGTCCAAGTTGAGATGAAGGCGGCCGGATCAACGTGCGTTCGACAATCCCCGGAACCCCCTTCTTTTGCAGCATTGAGGTCACGGCCTCACCCACCCCGACCTCGCGAATGGCCTCCTCGGTCTCAAACCGTGGGTTTTCGCGGTAGGTTTCTGCCGCCATCCGCAGTTCCTTGCGATCCTTGGCAGTAAAGGCGCGCAGTGCGTGCTGGAACCGATTGCCCAACTGCCCCAGAATATCCTCAGGCACGTCCGCCGGGTTCTGAGTGATGAAGTACACACCAACCCCTTTGGAGCGGATCAGTCGCGCCACCTGCTCCACCTTGTCGACCAGCGCTTTGGGCGCGTCCTCGAACAGCAGGTGCGCTTCATCGAAGAAGAACACGAGCTTGGGTTTGTCTGGATCACCCACTTCGGGCAGTTCCTCAAACAGCTCGGACAGCAACCATAGCAGGAAAGTGGCATAGAGTTTCGGCGCGCCCATCAACTGATCCGCCGCAAGAATGTTCACCATCCCCTTGCCGGAGGCATCCGTGCGCATAAGGTCGGACAATTCCAACGCTGGCTCACCGAACAACTGGCTCGCGCCCTGGTTCTCCAACACCAGCAGGCGCCGCTGGATGGCGCCAATGGATTGCGAAGACACGTTGCCATAGCGCAGGCTAAGGTCCTTGGCGTTCTCGCCGACCCAAACCAGAAGGGCCTGCAGGTCCTTGAGATCCAGAAGCGGCATGCCTTCTTCGTCTGCAAGACGGAAGGCAATGTTCAGGATGCCCTCTTGCGCCTCGGTCAACTCAAGCAACTGGGCCAGCAACAGCGGCCCCATCTCGGACACCGTCGTGCGCACTGGGTGACCTTGTTGGCCGAACATGTCCCAGAAGGTCACCGGGCAGGCATGATAGGTGTAGTCGGTGAAACCGATCTTCTCCGCTCGCTCCGTGAAGGGACCGTGCAGCTTGTGCTCGGCTGTCCCTGATTTGGCGAGCCCCGATAAATCACCTTTGACGTCCGACAGAAACACCGGCACTCCGGCGTTCGAGAACCCCTCGGCCAAAATCTGGAGCGTGACCGTCTTGCCCGTCCCCGTCGCCCCCGCGATGAGCCCATGGCGATTGGCGTATTTCAGCGTCAGGCCCTGCTTCTCAGCATAGTCCACGCCGCCGCCACCGATAAAAAGACTGTCACTCATTGCTGTTAACCTTTTGTCCATTGGGCCTGCCGCGCCGACCATACAAAGTTAACACTTGGGTGCCATAGTGTTTTTGTTCCCGCCAAGACGTCCTCCTGGTGCGGAACACTTCCTCCCTGTCAGACTGGGCCGCGCTTCGTGCGCGGCCTTTTTTTGGGAAATACCACCTTCGGTTAAACATTGATTTCACGGACTTTTCATTTTCCGATATTCACTGTTGACCGCTGCCCTGCGCTCTCGTAACTTCCCCGCCATAAGTCGGCCAGTCCGACGGGGAGAGAAGAGATTGGAAAAGGGGGCTTTGGGGTCCCCTTTTTTGCTGTTTGCCGCCGGTCTCGAATTCTTTGCCCTTTGCCCCTGACACCGGCTTTGGTCCGTGCTAGCAGTCAGGCAAATGCAACAAGAGCGGAATTGACATGCGCACTTCACTGATTGCCCTCTCCGTGGCCCTTTTGCTGCCGCTTGGCGCGACGGCCCAAACCACGGATACGACAACCGAAGATACGGCCACCGAAGACGCGGCACCTGAAAACTCAAACGATGCGCCATCTGTTGGCAACGCGATCGAAGATCAACTGAGCCTGGGCGAAGACGCATCGCTGCCGCAGGTTGGTCAGACCTATACCAAGGAAACGAACGGCGATTGGGATTTGCGCTGCATCAAGGCAGAAGAAGGCGAAGAACCCTGCCAGATGTACCAATTGCTGACCGACGACGAAGGCACACCGGTTGCAGAAGTTTCGATCTTCCGCTTGCCTGAGGGTGGTCGCGCTGTCGCCGGTGCGACGATTATCGTACCACTCGAAACCTCGTTGCCCCAACAGCTGACCATGGAAGTGGATGGTGGTCAGGCACGCCGTTACCCATACGCCTTTTGCAACCCGATTGGATGCTATTCCCGCGTCGGCCTGGTTGCCGAGGAAGTGGCACAGTTCCGGCGTGGTGCAAATGCAAGACTGACGATTGTACCGGCACTGGCCCCTGATCAGAAAGTCGAGCTGAACATGTCGCTTAAAGGGTTCACCGCCTCATTCGACAAAACATCTATCGCTCAATTCTGAAGACGGGTAGCAAACACAAAGAAAAGGCCACCGATTGCGGTGGCCTTTATACTTTGCGCAGCGCCAAAACAGCGTTCATACCGCCAAATGCAAAAGCGTTGGACAGAACCACATCGACCTTGGCGTCCCGCGCCTCGTTCGGAACAACATCAAGCGCACATTCCGGGTCGGGTTCTTCATAGCCAATAGTCGGGGCAATCACGCCTTCGCGCAAAGCCATAATACACGCCAGCAACTCCACTGCGCCGGTGCCACCGATCAGATGACCGTGCATGGATTTGGTCGACGAAATCATCAATTGATCCGCGTGTGGCCCAAACACATCCGCCACAGCGGCACATTCTGTTTTGTCATTGGCCGCCGTACCGGTCCCGTGAGCATTGATGTAACCAACCTCGTCCGCGTTGACGCCGGCATCCGCCAGCGCTCCGGACATGGCGCGCGCTGCACCATTCTTGGACGGCATCACGATGTCAGCCGCATCTGACGACATGGCAAAACCCGCAACCTCGCACAGAATGTCGGCCCCGCGGGCGCGCGCATGCTCATATTCCTCAAAGACGAAAACGCCCGCGCCTTCGCCCTGCACCATGCCATTGCGATTGGCAGAGAATGGGCGACAGGCGTCCTTGGACATGACGCGCAAACCTTCCCAGGCTTTGACACCACCAAAGCACAACATGCTTTCAGACCCGCCCGTGACCATGACCGGTGCCATGCCTGTGCGCACCATCTGAAAGGCCTGTGCCATGGCATGGTTCGAAGATGCGCATGCCGTCGCAACCGTAAAGGACGGCCCCTTGAGGTTCCATTCCATCGACACGTGGCTCGCCGCCGCGTTGTTCATCAATTTCGGTACGACAAAGGGATGAACGCGGTTCTTCCCCTCTTCGTATACGAGGCGGTAGTTCTGATCCCAGGTGCTGACGCCACCAGCGGCTGTTCCAAGTATAACACCCGATCTGGCGGCAAGATCGCCCGAGAATGTCAATCCGGCTTGTTCAATCGCCTCTTTGGCAGCGGCAAGGGTGAACTGCGTGAACCTGTCATAAAGGCTCATCTGCTGGCGGTTGTAGCGTCCTTCGGCCTCGAACCCGCGAACTTGGCCACCGATCTTAATGGCAAGCCGATCCACATCCTGAAAATCCAGGTCGCCAATACCGCACTTTCCCTCGCGCATGGCCGCAAGCGTTTCGGAGACATCGTGGCCCAGGGCATTCACCGTGCCCGCGCCAGTAATTACAACACGGTACATCAGTTTTTCTGTTCTGCAATCAGTCGCTCAATGCCGGTGATAATTGCCTGCACATTCGATATGTCAAAATCGCTCGACTGAGGTTCATTCGCATTGAACGGAATTTGAATATCGAACTCTTCCTCGATTGCAAAAATGCTTTCGACAAGACCGAGGCTGTCGATCCCAAGATCTTCGAGCGTGTTCTCCAGCGCCACGTCGCTTCGTTCCAGCATGGCTTGCTCTGCGACGATCCCAATGACTTTGTCTTTGATGCTCATGACGCCTGCCCCCTTGCCTGACTTGGCGATGATTTAGTCATTGGTGCCGGACTTGAAAACCGCTTTCTTCAACTCCGCGACGTCGCGGAGAATGCGCGGCAAGCGCCGGGTATTCTTGAACATGTCCAGATTGGTTTTCATCTCGGTGGCGGGATAGCCCAGCATGACTTTTCCATCACGAACAGAGCTGAGCACCTTGGAAGCTGCCGCCAGAACCACATTGTTTCCGATGGTCAGGTTATCGGATATGCCGACCTGACCCGCCATTACAACAAAATTGCCAACCGTCACCGACCCGGCAAGGCCAACACAGCCGCACAACAGGTTGTCCTCCCCGACGACACAATTGTGTCCGATGTGGACAAGGTTATCGATTTTGGTTCGGTTCCCAATCGTGGTGGGTCGAATGGTGCCATTGTCGATCACGGAGTTGCTGCCCACCTCGACATCATCCCCTATCGCAACAGCGCCGAGGCTCGCGATCCGGGCCCAGGGCTGGCCGGTTGCCTCGCCCTGATCGCCCAAGGACTCCCTGACCGCCTCCACGCCGCTCTTTTCCGGAGTCACAAATGAGAAACCGTCGCCCCCTATCCGTGCCCCTGGGTTTGCTACGAAATTGGCACCGACATGCACGTAAGCACCGATGCTGACATGTTCACGCAGGTACGCATTGGGGCCGAGCGAGGCACGCCACCCCACATATGACAAAGGACCAATGACCGATCCGTCGCCAATGGCAGCTTCAGGCCCAATGACCGCACCGGCACCAACCGTGACATCTGCCCCAAGGCGCGCAGTGGGATCAACAACGGCATTTGGATGAATGCCGGACCCAAACCCCTGCCCCGGATCAGCCATTGTTGTCAGGCGCGACATTGCAAAGCGAGGGCGTTGCGGCAGAACCGCCGCCTTGAGGCCCAAGGCTTCCCAATCGGCATCCGCCCACAACAACGCGGCCTGAGCTGATCCGGATGCGAGCGTTTTTGCATATTTGGGATTGCTGGCAAGGGCCAGATCCTCTGGCCCCGCCTGACCGGGTTCGGAAAGCCCCGTCACAACCATGTCGGAGTCACCGACCGCCTCTGCCTCAAGTGCATTGGCGATCTCGGCAATGGTGTAACGCATGGCGGTCCCCTTTGGCTGCAGCCTCAGGGGCAGGATTTACCCCTGAACCGCGCGCAGGGCCACCCCCGCATTCGCAAGCGCATTCCAGATTTTGGCATCACGACCATAAATGTCGCGACGGTACTGAGTGTGCCCTTTCGCAGTGGTGAAGGCGGTGCGGTAAATCAGATGCACAGGCACCGGCGCCTTGAGGTCAACGCGCGTCTCTCGTCCTGTCGCCAGAACCGATTGGAAGTACTTTTCCGGTTGCGCTTCCTGCTTGGCCAGCAACGCGTAGGCAAAGTCAAAAGGATCAGCCAGACGCACACAGCCATGGCTGTAGGCACGCACTTCACGACCAAACAGGTTCTTAGCTGGCGTGTCATGCAGATAGATGTTGTGCACATTCGGGAACATGAATTTCACAAGACCTAGCGCGTTGCCCTTGCTGGGCGGCTGGCGCATGGCAAATGGAAACGTCTTGGCTGTGTACTGAGAGAAGTTGACCGCACCGCGATTGACCTTGCGGCCACGGCTGTCGGTGATCTCGATATGGCGCACGGCGTTGCGGTTGCGCTTGAGCGCTGGCAGATATTCCTTGGTCACGATCGAACGCGGCACATACCAGCTGGGATTGATGACCATGAACTCCATCACGTCCGAGAACTCGGGCGTGGGACGATCATCCCTGTTGGCTCCCACAACCGACCGGGTTTCGAACGTCACCTTGCCGCCGTCGATGATCTTGGCCGTGAAGTCGGGGATGTTGACCAGGATGTGACGCTTGCCACGTTCCTGGTTAACCCACCGCTCCCGCTCCATCGCGACGATGATGGACTGCAGACGCTGCTGCACAGATTTGTTCAGCTCGGTCATCGTACCCTGCCCGGCCACACCATCGGCGGCCAGACCATGTGCCAACTGGAATTGCTGCACAGCGGATTGGATGCTCGCATCATAGGTCTGTGTGTTGGTGCGTTTCAGAAAGCCCATGGCAATCAGGCGATTGCGCATGATGGCGACGGAATCGCCCGTCTGGCCCGGCTTCAGGGAGTTCACGGGCACCTTCTGACCCCAACCGCCTTTCGCAAGCAGACGCTCCATACGCAGCTTCTCTTTCATCAAGGCATTGTATTCCATGGTCTTCGGCGCGAGCGCCTTGAAGAACCCCGAGGGCGAAGATTTCGAGAAGTTCACCAGATACGATGTGCGATCCCGGTAAGGAACCTGCCGCACGATTGCACGGTCCACACGCGACGGGACCAGTACTCCGGTCTGAAGGTCACGCGCATATTGAAGGAAGGTACGGCTCATCTCGACTTCGACCAGGCCACGATCACGCTGCGTCTTGGCGGCCTTCATCTTGGCCTGAAGACCAGCAGCGTCATAGCGCGCTGCCGGCAAACCGTGATGACCCGCATTGGACAAGGCCTTGAACAATGCCACACGGCGCTGACGCTCGCGGCCGGTCCGTCCAGTCCAAAGGCTCTCATAAGCATTCGCCTTATAGAAAGCAGATATGTCCGCGTCCCGCGCCGCAGCCTCTGCCACCGCCTGTTTGAAGGCCGTCACCTGTGCAGAAGCCGTCTGCGGCGTGGTGGTCAGAAGCGTTGCCGCCATGATGGCCAGTGCCATCATCCAAATTCGAGAAAAAATCACCGTCACGTTGCACCTATTATTCTTGTACGCCAATTGATCAAGGTTATCCCAAAGCGGCGCGCGCCCTGTCTATTCACATTGCCGGCAGGGCAGCAAGAAGCACTTGCATGATGCGCGTCTGCATCGCTCTGGGGTGTTTGTGACACAATGGTCAGGGTTTGCGCAAAAATCTGCCCAAATGACTTGCGACCCCTCATGGACCCGATTCAGCACTTGGTAAACGAATCAAGCTATGCCATACAAATGTTGCATCTGGGGATGAGATGGCAAACTCCGTGTAACATCACGGACAGGCAGGCGTACGGGACGCGCAGTGATATGACAAAGAATACCTCTACGGGCATGACCCGCCGGGCAATACTTGGCGCATTCGCGGCAACGACGATCACGGCGGCGCCTACTTTCTCAAACGCAGCAGGATTTCTTCGGGGCGCGGGCGATATTCGCCGTCTTCGAATGTATTCCGGCCGTACTGGCGAACGGATCGACATGATCTATTGGATCGAAGGTCACTACATCAAAGACGCGGTCAAGGAAGTGAATTACTTCATGCGTGACTGGCGTACGGATGACGTGAAATCCATGGATTTGCGCAATGTTGATATCATGGCAGCCGCGCACAACCTGCTCAATGTCGATGAACCTTATATGCTGCTCTCGGGCTATCGTAGCCCGAAAACCAACGCCATGCTGCGCTCGCGCAGCCGGGGTGTGGCCAAGAACTCCCTGCACATGAAAGGTCAGGCTGCTGACCTGCGCCTGTCGACCCGATCAGTCAGCCAGATGGCGCGTGCGGCACAGGCCTGCCGCGGTGGCGGCGTCGGCAAATACTCCGGCTCGAACTTCGTGCATATGGATTGTGGCGTGGTCCGGTCCTGGGGCGGATAGGTCTGCACCTACTCAGTCTGATTTGAGGCGCCAATGGCGCCTTTTTTCGTCTCAGGGGCCGACCCTTTTACCTCGCGATGTTCCAAACGGGGGCGTCGGCAAGAATCTGGTCAATCCCTGAGCTCAAACCCGGCAAAAATGCGCGATCTTCTGCCAGATCAGACATGAAACTGTGACACGGCGGCATTACGCGCCTAACGTGAACCACAGTACATATTCCGGGGGAACCACATGACACATCTCATTTCACGCCGCACATTCCTGGCCACCACGGCCACCTTCGCCGCCATGCACCCGTTCTCCCTGCGCGCCAGCACCAATCAGGCACACCTGCGCATCATGGAAACGACAGACCTGCACGTGCATGTCTTCCCCTATGACTATTACGCCGACAAACCACGCGACACCGTGGGCCTGTCGCGCACAGCCTCCATCATCGAAAGCATCCGGGCCGAAGCCACGAACTCGATGCTCATCGACAATGGCGACTTCTTGCAGGGCAACCCGATGGGCGACTACATCGCCTACGAACGGGGCATGAAGGAAGGCGACAGCCACCCCATAATCACCGCCATGAACACAGTGGGCTTTGACGCGGCCACCCTCGGCAATCACGAATTCAACTACGGGCTCGACTTCCTGATGAAGTCGCTCGCAGGCGCCGACTTCCCCGTGGTCTGCGCCAACGTCTCCAAAGAACAAGGCGCGGACGCCGCAGCCGACACGACGCTGGTGCCACCCTTCGTCATCCTCGACCAGACGATGACGGATGGTGCAGGTGAAACGCACCCGATCAAGGTCGGCCTGATCGGCTTTGTCCCACCGCAAATCATGAACTGGGACCGCCGCCATCTCGAAGGCAACGTGCAGGCCCGCGACATCGTCGAGACAGCAAAAACGCTCGTCCCGCTGATGAAAGAGCAAGGGGCAGACATCATCATCGCGCTCAGCCACTCAGGCATTGGCGCAGCCGACCACTCCGACGGCATGGAAAACGCCTCGGTCCCCCTCGCCGCCGTTGACGGGATCGACGCCATCCTGACGGGCCACCACCACCAGGTCTTCCCCTCCTCCACCTATGCCGACCTGCCCGCCGTCGATGTGTCCAATGGCACGATCCACGGCAAACCAGCCGCCATGGGTGGATTCTGGGGTTCGCACCTGGGCGTGATCGACCTGATGCTGGATCGCGATGGTTCAAGTTGGCGCATCACCGGGCACGGCTCCGAAGCACGCCCGATCTCCAAACGGAACGAAGACCGTTCTGTCACGGCACTCGTGGAAGACCACCAACCGGTCCTCGACAGCGTGCAAGCCGACCACGACGCCACACTGGCCTATGTCCGACGCGCGGTCGGTAAGACCGACGCACCGCTGCACAGCTACTTCGCACTTGTGGCCGACGATCCGTCCGTCCAGATCGTGTCGATTGCCCAAAGCTGGTACATCGCCCAGATGATGCAGGGCACCGAATACGAAGGGCTACCGATCCTCTCTGCCGCCGCCCCGTTCAAGGCGGGTGGTCGCGGAGGCCCCGAGTACTTTACCGACGTCCCCAAGGGCGATGTCGCGATCAAGAACGTCTCCGATCTTTATCTCTATCCCAACACAGCGCGCGCGGTCCTGGTCACGGGCGCCGAGGTGAAGGACTGGCTCGAACGTTCCGCCGGCATGTTCAACCAGGTGGAACCCGGCAGCACTGACGCGCCGCTTCTGAACCCGGACTTCCCAAGCTACAATTTCGACGTGATGGATGGCGTGACATACCAGATCGACCTCAGCCAACCTTCAAAATTCGACCCCAAGGGTGAGTTGATCAATACAGATGCCAACCGCATCGTTGACCTGAAGTTCAATGGTGAACCTATTGACCCTGAACAACAATTCATCATCGCAACCAACAACTACCGTGCGGGCGGGGGTGGCAACTTCCCTGGCGCCAAGGGTGATACCATCGTGTTCGAAGCCCCCGACACAAACCGCGACGTGATTGTGCGGTACATCGTGGAACAGGGCACAATCAGCCCCCGCGCTGACGCCAACTGGTCCTTTGCACCGCTCGACGGCACCTCAGTCCTGTTCGAAACGGGCCCCAAAGCCAAGGACTACATTGATGAAGTCGACGGCGTCGCAATCGAGCCTGCCGGTGACGGCCCTGACGGCTTCGCGCAGTTCCGCATCTCGTTGTAAGGCGGGCCGAGGCGCTGGACACCTGCGCCTTACGATTTCCAATTGCAGGGCGCGGATGGCACCGCTATACCGCGCCCCAGTGGACCATTAGCTCAGCTGGATAGAGCGCTGCCCTCCGAAGGCAGAGGCCAGAGGTTCGAATCCTCTATGGTCCGCCATATTTTCATGACTTTTTGAGCCCGTTCAATTTGCTCGTTTCTGTTACATGTAACAGAAACGAAGGGGAATCGTCTGACAGGCTAGTGGCTTTCTTTGGGGACTCCTGACTGCTATCAGCAGGAAATGGAACATTACAAGAACAAAGGTTTCATCGGCATCCACTCCACCTGCCCCTGCGGCCAAACGACCGTTGTTCGTGATGACGGCTCAGACATGCATAAGCGTGAGATACTGTGCGAACGCGACGGCTGCGGTATCAGGACTGGTCAGCGCCGCGTCAGAGGCTGGTGCCTGCCCAGCGACGTAAACCCCATGTCATCCTCACACGGCGGCGGCAAAGGCGTGTCTGACTGGTGATGGCCTACACAGGCGTTCTGGCTGGATCATCAGCCTTCATCCCAACGCCCTGCCCCACGACACGCATATGCTCAGATGGAAACGGCTTGAGCAGCCGCCCCACATTCTCGGAACTACCAAACAACCATTCTTCATATTCTTCTGCGGCAAGGATCACCGGCATGCGCTGTGGGTGCACAGGTTTGACCAGCTCGTTGGCGGTGGTCGTGATGATCGTGTACGTCGACAAACCCTGCGCATCGACGGCCAAATCGTCGTATTCATCCCGCCAGAATCCGGCAAATGCAAAGGGTGGCCGCTCGTCGAGGTCATCCGATGCCATACCGAACCAATAGTGGGTCGCAGGGTTCCTGCCCTTGGATTCGCAGAAGCTGGATGCTGGTACGAGGCAACGCCGCTGCTGAAAGCTCGACTTCCACAAGCCAGTGTGCAGCTTGTCGTCGCGTGCATTGTTCCAGGCCGCCGGTTTGATTGGCTTGCCGGTTTTCTTTGACACCTTGGGTGTGCGGAACCCCCAAGACATTTTGACCAGTTCTCGCTCTCCGTCCGGGCCAAGGCGAACCACGGGCGCTGCACCTTTTGGATAGATAGATGGCAGTGGTGCTGCATTACCAAGATGATCATCAGCCACCGGCACGTCAAAAAGCTGACGCATAGCCTCTTGCGAAGTGAGATTGGAGTATAGATTGCACATTAAGATGATCACAGCGGATCAGAGGGTGGTGCGTCAAGGCTCCTTTTTGTTGCCACCGATTTGGTCAGCAAACTCTTCCAGAAATCTATCACGTACTTCTTGTAACTGTTTCCTCGGCGCCCAATGAACCGCTCCGTAACCGTCTGCGACGCCAATTTGACTCCAGTCTTCCTTCAGGAAGCACTCTGCATCAAAAGGGAATGCGAAGTTCACACTGTCTCCTACCTCAATGCGATTGGCTCTGACAGAGTGCGGGGTGGTGCCCAGATGATTGTTGTCCTCAGCTAGGAAGGCAACAGCGGTGCTGGTGTCTCCAAATCGTCGCCTCAACCAACCTTTTCGAAGGAAAACTAAACCAACACGGTTCGATATCGGTCCATAGTTGATGGCCTGAACGTTTATGAAGGGATGTGACGGCGATCCAGTCTCATGCACCAACCTGCTAACAGCAACCGAAACTTTGAACTTGGGTCTTTGACGATCACGGTGGATCGTCCACCCCAGTGTAAGGGCTGAAAAAAACAATGCAATCAACGACAAAACAAGCGTCAGAGTCTCATTTAGGGAAAGTGAGGCATCGCTCAGATCGTTCACTATCACCGCTCCTTTTCGTAAATACATCAAAGCGACAGTAAAAACACTTTCAAGGAATCGGCCCTGTCACCGGCTAAGGTAAGCAGTACTTGCGCACAGTAGATGACAGCAGGAAGTCCTAAATCAAACAGAAAAAATGACCTACGGACGCGAACCCTTGCGCGATCAGCCTTGGTATCTAGCAGAGTTTTTGTGAGTGTATCGACCGCGTCTACTTTAACGGTATCAGCCGCAGTTTCCAAAGCTGTCAAGGCATTTGCCCAATTCGACTTAATCTCTCCTAGCGTACCATCGGTATCTGCGTTTCTCACGTCAGAAAGGTCTATGCCTGCGCTGTGAGCATGTGCCAAATACTGTTCCAAACTGGAAAAGTGGTGCCGAAACATCTGGCTTGCATTCTGCACCGTTTTCTCCAAGTTTCTGATGTCAGCGCTGGCTGAAAGTAATTTTGCTCTCGCTTCCAAAACATTGTCCGAGGCGTCACCCTGACTCCCTACGACATTTACGGCCCAAGCCTGCTCAAGCCTGATTAACGTAGCACCTCGCAACATCGCCAGACGCACCACCAGGTAGCTCTGCAACATCAATAGCAGCCAAATGAAGGCTTGATTGCTCAAGCCCGGAACGGAGTCTTCCTTCGATCCAAGAACTTGCAATGGGTTTGAGATTGGCACCTCAAAATACCACACAACAACGAACGTCGCTCCGATGAGCACGATGGACCGTCGTATCTTTTCAAACTGGGAATCGTCAAAAAACAGCACTCATCACCCTTTACTTACCTTCTTCAACAAAAGCCCATCCTGCGGTCGCCAAGACGGTTTCAATCCAAGTAAGTGCCGATACGCACGGTTGATCTATTCATGACGCAAAATGCATTGCCCACAGTCAAAGCATCAACCACTCTTCCCTTCACGCTCAAGCCGCTCTATCAGCGCCGCTCAACGCGCACCTTATCGTCATCGCCAGCCGCTTCGTACTGCGCAAGGTTGCGACGATAGATGTCCAGCTTTTCGCTGGTTGTAAGTGCCATCTACTTGCGTCCCTATGTTACCCGACGCGGTATCCAGCGCTCATATCGCACTTCTCTACCACAGACCTAAAACATCCTTTGCCCTTCGTAGAGGATGCAGTCAATTCACAGTGCATATGAGAATCGAGGGAAGCAACAGAAACTACTTGTGTAGATCAAACGCTCCGAAGCGGAGAGTGCCACCCTTACTGCGCAAGAAAGAGAGCAGACCTGGTATTTGACTGGATATTCAACAGTAGGATACCAATAGGGGGAAATAGAATAGTATTAGGGGGAATCTGATGCCTGATCAGAATCCGGGGAGCCTATTGGAAAAAGAAACCTCCGATTTTACGGAACCAGATGTCAGATACCTAGCGGTAAAGGTAGACGCACTATTTGATAGGTTTGCTTCATCGGAGGCGCGCGAAAGCCATCTTGTTGCTACAGCAAGTACTGCGACAAACTGGTTCCGCGGCGCAATAGCGCTCTGGACAGCAGTCCTAGTAATAATCCTAGGCTTGGACGCATACAAAGCCCGACACTTTGATGAAATTGTCGCGGAATCAAAAGAAGAGGTGCGACGTTTGGCTGGCAGTTCTAGGCCGAGTCACGTTGACTGGGGAAGAGCGGTCCCGGGCTCCCCAAAAACACTGGTAGCGCAAGCGCGAATTTCGAGAAACACGGACGATTCAGCCCGACTAAGCCTCTCAATGCACCCGAGGGTGGAGGTGCATGGGTCCGTAGCAGTCTTCTCAGGTTGGCGGTATACAGCCGACGCGACGATTTTAGATTGGCTCACAAGTACCAAAGATTTCAGCTTTAGTGATCCAGCCGGGATTCGAACAAGAACAGAAGACTACCGTAGATCCTCATTTCGACAGGGGACCATTGTTTGGACACAAGGACCAGAGGGCGCAAATGTTAAGCTGCACTTGGTACCAGGTGCTCCGTGGGGTGGCATCCTAAGTATTTTCGTTGACTACCGATCATGTCAACAGGCACATCTCGCATTGGAAAATCTGCTGGAAAAGACTCAGTCTAACAGTATCGGTGAGATAGGGCTGCAACCAATCATCGAGAACTATCCCAGCGTTGAAAAAGAATTCTCAGTAGAAGTGTTGAACTACACTCCTGACACGGCCGAATGCTGGGAAAGCGAAGAACTGGAAGACTTTGATCCATTGCCAGAGATTTCTGATCTATAGTGCGGCCCATCCACGACCTACTGGACAATGACCGACCGCGAGTTTTGCGTGGAATTTCGACGCTGTCTTAGATGGGAAACCCAATAGAAACCTGCGCGTCCACAAACGTCCCTACGGCCCGTCCATCGGCGTTCCAGCGTGCCGTATCCCCACGCTGATCCGTGTGAACCACCGAAACCTGCGGGATAGTGTTAGACTAGGGCTTCACCAGCTTTACACAAATTGTAAAGACTTCTCCGGGCAGCATGTGATGGGGCGCAGAATCGGAACGGAAAAAGATGCACATTCCTCTCACGCAAGATGAGATTGCCAACTTTCTAAAAATCACGCCGACGCAAGTTCAGACGCTATGGCACCATTGCCTCCTGGACCGATCGTTGCACTGTGCTGAGCGACCACTCGCTCCCTTGGGGTACAGTACGATCTACGATGTTATCGAGTATGCTCTTGTCGCTGGTGTACTTCCTTTGACACTCACTCGCGAACTCGCAGCCCTCTGGATTGCGCAGCTTGCTGAACTGGATGAATGGGACGAGGCTCAACCCTGTTCAAATGCCCGAAAGTCATCTCTGATGCTTAGTGCCGCCATAGACGATGGTCTTGCCGACATGACGGATAAACCGGCAAAGGTTGTGTCGACTATTCTTGATGCGCAGGCTGTTCTTGTCGCCGGCTGTCTCGATCTGCAGGTCGCGAGCTGATGCAGTGGTTCATCCTTGCACCATTCCTGGCTGTTGCTCTTCCAGCGACGGCCAGTGCTCAGAACTGGATTGAGGGTCGCGTTACGCATGTTCGCGACATAGACACCATCGAGGTCAAAGATCTTCCCGTGCGCTTCAACGGGATCGACGGGCCCGAATTGGACACACCCGCGGGGGCGGCCGGGCGGAAGTGGTTGCGTCGTCTGGTCCTGCGCAAGCCGATCTCCTGTAGCCTCACGGGCGCAAAGACGCATGACCGTTGGGTCGGCACCTGCTACCTGCCCTCTGGGCAGGACATAGGCGCTCTCGCGATCTCGGAGGGTCTTGCTCGGGACTGCCCCAGATATTCAAGGGGCAAGTATCGGGAGTATGAAACTGACCGGAGTCGTGCTTTGCCCGTATCCAGCTATTGCCGGTAATCTGACCTCGCCCTTGTAGGGGCCGGTATAGTGGTGGTGGGTTACATCCCTGTTGCAGCGCCCTTGCCATCCGACAGAGGCCCATTGCCAATTGCGTTAACAGCGCGCACCAAAATGCCTACGTTGTTTCCGGTGCCAATGGGAAAGCTTGGATCCCATGAGTGATGTGTAATCTGCGCAGTCTCACCCACGCTGTAGGACGCGCCTGCGCTTGGAATATCTACCCAATGGCTGTCTGCGCCCGCTGTCGTGTACTGGTACCCGGTGATTGGCGATCCGCCATCGTCGGGCGCGGTGGTTATGGTAAGGTCAACAGCCCCACTGGTAGCACTCGTTTCCAAAGTCCAGTCAGACACTGTTAAAGCTGCGGGTGCTGTTGCAGGACCAGCCGGCAGAATTGCAAGGCTCGGATCAGCTTGCACATCCACAACGAGGTTAAAAAGTTCCGCTTTCTGGCCTGCCGTGATTGGCGCTGTCATCGCGCCCAATTGAAGCGGGTACACATTCGGATCGGTTCCGCGAATAGAAGACCAAACAAACACATAAACAAGCCAACGCCCAAGGTTCGTATCCATGTGAACGGTGTCAGAAAAGAAATCACCAATGGAAAATTGGGTGTAAGTTCCATCCTGAATCCGATCGAACAGGACCGCAACAGCCGCATCAAGGTACACAAATTCAAACGAGGGTGATCCATGTGCCTTGTTGGCGTCCACATAGGACTTCATCCCATCCCAGCGCGCCCATTCCTCGTTGCTGATTGCGTTGCGCCATGACTGATTAAACCCACCGTACTCCGCGCTGTAGCCACCCCAACGAATGTAGAAATGTGTATCAACTCCGGCAGTCGTGGCCTCAGTATGCCACGCCAATGCACCGGTGTCTGCAAAAGACGGAGAACCGTTTGTGATCCCCTCTAGGCCACCGGGGTCATCCATGCCTTCCATGTTCACAAGGTAGGTGAATTCATTTGCTGGGTCGCGCAGCTCGTCAATCAGATGCGGAGGACCGATTGCCCCTGCATCGTTCGATTGGCTGCGATCATAGCGATACTGCGCTGTCTGCCACGCCCCCGTGACAAAGAACTCATTCAGTGTGATCCCGTCCACGCCAGCCATATCACGCAGCGCGTTTCCCTCCGGCCTTCGGCCCTGCAGAGTGTCGCCGTAGCTGTGGCCGGATAGAGCCCACGTTTCTGAGGTGACCACGGGGATGTTGCCAGCGACGACCTCAGACCCAAACGGCGAAAACGACCGTTCAAACGGGCTACGCATGGTCCACCAGCACCTCAGATGCGATTGCCCGCCCAATGGCCCAAACCCGTGTACCAGGTGCGGAAGACAGGTCAGCCAAGGCAATGTTGCGCTCACCTTCACCGCGCCGATACAGCCAGCCACTGTCGTTCACGTCCGGTTCGGAGTTCGAGCGGATGATATGCACCTCTCCCACAATGCAGTGGAACGTGATCGCGGTGACATCGTTTCTGGTAAGCTCGGCGATTTCATTGTGTTCAAGCGTAATGAGGTGTTGAGCGCGCGGCATGGCGTGCCTCCTTTGTAGTGAAGGTGTGAATTCGGGAAATAGGTGGCTTGGACTTGGGCTTTCCTAGCTTGCGGTCCTGCCGTACGCGGCAGAAACACGCTCTCAACTCTTGCTTGGCCACGTGTAGATCGCGCGCACTATCTGAACGATCAGCCAGATCGCACCAAGGATGGGCAGTACAGTTGCGAAAAACGCGCTCACCATGTTCAAGCTCGGCAACCAAATTGGACTCGTCAAAGCACCTGCGGCGACAGCAGTTGTCGGATCGCTCATTTTCGCTACTTCCTTCACGATGATACGGCTCACGCTCATGCGCTTATCGCCTTAGAATGCGGTCAGCCGCGACCACGCCAAATATGGAAACAATGATAGTTCCGGCCCATTCATCCAGAGGCGCAGGAAGAGCCGCCACGGTCCAATTCTGAGGGAAGGCGCACCCGGCGCACCAAAGGACGCTATACAAGACCACTGCGCTGAACCAGAATGCCAGAGGTACTGCGAACAACAGCATCAACCAAAAGCCGCCCGCCCGCATGAAGTCAGCCCGCGTGGCAAGATACTGCTGCACAACTTCGCCCTTGATGCGATCCTTGTCGGTCTGTGCATCGACCTTTCGATCGACCGTATCCAAGACACGATCCAGCACGTTGCCGCCCAGAAACTTTGCGATGAGGGCCATCATGACAGGTAAAACCAGACGCCACCGACAAGACCGACGGCTGCCAGAATGATCAAGGCAAACACCAGAAGCCCGGCAAGGATTGGATCGTTGCTCATGTCGCGCCGCCTTCCCGTTTAGCTCGGGCATAGAGCCACTCGGTTACTGCCGTGATGACGAAGGAAAGCGCAGCAGATGCCGTATTCACAACGTCAGGGTCAGAGGCCAGCATGTCACCAACCGAGACACTGAACAGTGCGCCAGCTCCATAGCGAAGCGAGATGCGCACAAGTGGGGCGTAGTTCATGACTTCCTCCCAATGATACTGAGGATCGCTTTGAGCAATGCCAGCCAAGGCGAGGTTTCACCCTCAAACTCCGGCAGTTGCTCCATATCGGGCTGTGGCGGCTTCTGTGGGGCTGTGCTTGGGGCATACCCGGCAGCGTGCAATGCCTTTTCAAACCGCTCAGCGTGCTGGGCGTACTTCGACGCGTTCACGCCCCCCCAGACGGCCCGTGCCGCCAGATAATCCTTGCGTCCATCGTTGATGTACTGCCCCAAGCGCTTGCCCGTCGCCTTGCCCTCGACCATCCAAGACACAAGCAAGCTCGCGTTTGTCGCAGGGTCATCCAGCTTTGTGGGATCAGAAACCAAGTCCAAGCCAACGTCCCGACCCGCCTTTTCCGTGTTTCTGCGCCCGGTCCATTGACCAATGCCCCAGCCCCGGAAGTCCCAGCCATCGTTGGGCTGTGTGTTTCCAAGGTTTTTGCGCCCCCACTCACCACCATAGACGGTGTTGGCGAGCTTCTGAGGGTTTCGTGCAAGCTGTTCTGGGGTGTAGCCTTGGCGCCGATGCGAGCCGAAGTGCTTGCGAATGGCGCTGGCTCTGTAGTTCAGGTTTTCACGGACGGCCTGCATTTTCCCGCCTGTTTCACCGTACCCTGTTGCAAGGATGTATGCGGCCTGCTCAAGAGACGCTGTAGCCTCATAGCAGGCGTCCAGAATGGCCTCGCAGCCATCGACTTGCCCTTGCGAAAGAGACGTGCCGAATACACCGCTGTCCCGCTTCCGCAGGGCAGCGAAGAAATCTTCGCGGTTCATGTCAATTCTCCACAAAAAAACCCGCACGCGGCGGGCAAGTCAGGCGCAGTTTCTGCGCGGTTCAGGGTTGGGCTTAGACGGGGGAAATCGCCCCTGCTGGATTAAAAAACACCCAACTGGCATTGTCTGCAGGACCGGTCGCAACGATTAGGCGGTTGTTGGCTGCATCGAAGTAAGCGGTTCCGGCCTTCTTTCCGTCGCTGGTGTTGACCGCATTTGTAACATCGACAAACGCAGAACCAAACTGGCTGTCGAATGTCAGTCCTGAAAGGCACTCCAAATGGCCGCTGACAAAGAAATCACCGTTGGCCCTGACAAAGCCATCATCGCTGTCGAATGTCAGACTGGCGGGGGTAACAAAAACCTGGTTGTCCGCAAAGCTGTAGGACGACACACCAATCGTTCCCTGCAACGGTGCTTCATCCCAGCGAATTCCCAATCCCCGGCCATTCACGTGCTCGCCGCTGAACAAAACATACTCTGATGCGACACGGTCTTGCGTCGGAGTTGCGGGGGCAATGTTGCGTCGCCACGTGTCGTAGAACCGTGCCCCCACCTCATCGAGTTCTTCACCCGTCCAATGAAGCTGATCCGCACCGGCGGTGAACGAACGCAGGTCGGCGGTGACCGTGTATGGATCGTCGTCATTCGGAAGCGTGTTCACGAAAAACGCGTCAACAATCCGCGCGGATGATAGGGGCGGCATGGAGCCACAAACAATCTGTGTTCCCGCCTTCCACCATGGTTCAGATCGCAATTGCCCCTTGAGCGTGCCAAACTGCGCTCCGTATTGGCTCAGCTCAAAGCCGGGGCCGCCGTTACTCTCGCCTTGCATCCAAATTACAACAAAGTCGAAAGCCTTTGCTGCCAACTCAGGAGACGAGAGCGCGGCATTCATCTTTGCCTGCATGGACGTGTACCGGGGCGCTTGTGGACCTGTGCCGATGAATTGGTCGATCGTCGCACCGCCAACCGCTTCTTGAACAATGAACACTTCGCCGTATCCATCGCGGCGCGCGCGCTTTGCCATTTGGAATGCCAGATTGTTGTAGCCGACAGCATGCACGCCAGCGCCTGTCGTTGGGTTGACGACAACAAACGCGGAATCGTCCAAAGCTTTGATGAGATCGTCTACAACCAGGTCGCCCCCTTGGGCCTGCGGGTTGCTGTTCGCCGCATTCGATTGACCCAAGATCAAGATGAGTAGAGGTCTGTCGCGCAGGCCCTCGACCATGCGCGGTGAAATGAGATTGAAACCCATGTTCGATCCTTGCTTAACCAAAAAGTGTCAGAGAGAAGAAGCGGTTGCTGCTCAGCCGGTTCTCAATCCAGAGCCTTGGCGGGCTGGCAGAGCTGTCTAGTGAAAGCGTGATCTTTCCGTCCGTCCCGGTCAGGCCAGAAAGAGGTCCTGTCGTGAACTCCACAACCCCAGCAGATGCTTCTGCCAAGGTGGCAAAGGCTTCTACTGTCGAGACCGTGCCCGTGATGGAAATGAGCCATGCGTGGTCGATGATGTTCACGGCCAGACAAGCGACTAACGTCGTCGACGTTCCCGGCAGTTCAACGAAGAAGGCAGTGTCACTGTTCACAAATGACCTTGCAGTGTACGTCCTTTGTGGGATCAAGAGTGGTACTCTGAAACCGCCATCGGCAGCGACGGCCAATTGGTTGGCCGATGGTTGGTACAACCCCGTATCTGTGTCTCCCGTCACCGCCAAGCCGGGTGCAGATTCCGTACCCGCCGGAAAAGTGGACGGCAGAACCAGCCGGTCACCATAGCGTATCTCACCGCTGATGCTCAGCCCTGACGGCACAGCCTCTACAAAGGTCAACGAAGAGCCAGAGACCGAATACTGCCCGACATCCTGAACAACATTGCCAAGTCGAACGTCCACCAACACCCTGTCGTTCGGAGGCGCAGGCAAAGCATATGGACCGGCAGTCCCATCTGATACGAAACTGAAAGGCACGGGCTGGCGAGAAGCAAACGGACGGAACCGAACCCAATTCTCGGCATACACTGTCGTGCTGGGTGACACAGCAACGGCGATAAGCCAATCACCCCGCTCGAACGCTACTCCACCACTTGTCCCGCCTTGATCGACAATGAAATAGTCGCTCTGAGCGGCTCCAGCGGGAAAGTTGCCACCGGCGTCCCAATCCCCGACCAGTCGCAAGCTGCCGACAATGGCGGAAATCTCTTCACGCAGATCGGCATCAAGGCCATTCAAGGCCGCTGTCAAAGCTGTATCGAATGCTTGTACATTCACCTCCGTTCCGACAACGGGTGTGCGAAAATCTGGCATATCTGCCCCTTACAGTGCTGTTTCGGATATGGACGCTGTGAATGCGCTGGCGTTGCCGAAGTCGCCGCGAGACCGGGCAAAATAGTAGCGCGTTTGGCCTGACGTCAGGCCGGTTTCTGTGTAGGACACCTGTTGCGCGTTGGTGACCGGAATCGTCGTCAGCATGTCGCCCAAGCCGACATCATCACTGTCTGACCCCCAAACCTCGATTGATTTGGCTTCGTTGCTGTTTGGAGCCGTGTACGAGACGCTGATTTCGCCGGTACCGGGGATCGGTGAGCCAACGGTCGGTGCAGCAAGGACAATGCTCACGACCGAGGCAACCTCGTCTATCTGTCGCCAATCACTCGCGCCACCCGAAGCGACGGCACGAACTCTTAAGTCGCGCAGCTCCCCGGCAGCGGACTGAATGAACCCCGATAGTATGGCTGGTTCGGATGTGCTTGGCTCCGTGCCGAAGAACGGACCCCCACCTGTTGGCTCAGGATCTGGCACCGAGACAAAGCCCTCATTCACCCATGCCTCATTACCAGATACGCTGCTCTGCACTTCGTACCCGGTCACGCCGCCGGATGATGATGGACCAAAGGTGTATTTGATCCGCGGAATGATCGTTCCGCCGGTGTTCAAATTGACCGTATTGCCTGTCTCTACGCTGATCTCACCCGGAAGCTGTACGGCACCGGGTGGAAGACTTGCGGGAGGATCAAAAACATCTTCTTCATCCTCGAACGGGTTCCAAGCATACACGTCTTCGCTCAGTTCTCGGAACGCGATGGGACTGCGCATCGCGAACCCGTTGTCACCAACCAAATCTGCGGTATGACCGATGGTTACGACCTCATAAGAGCCGTTCATGCGACTGCCATACGGTTCAGGCAGGTTCGCTATGCCAATCGATCCGGGCATCATATCAGCCGCCTCATGAGGCAGCGCCATGACTTCCAGCGTCTTCTGTGCCGCGTTTTCCTTACCCCTGATGTTTCGGATCCGCATCGCCTGCGTTGCAGATGGCACCATGCTCAGATCAAGGCTCATGACACCACCAGTCGCCACGACGCCTTCGGGTTGCGGAATGGTCCATGGTTGAAGCTCGGCAGGCGAATAGTCCCGCGTCTCACTGGTATACTGAACCCTAATTTCGGAGAAACGTTCCTCATCGGGCCTGATGGCTGAGAATGCGACGCCACCAAGACTATTGGTGATTTCCGCAACCGGCTCCCGCCACACACCAGGAACGATGCCCAATTGCCCGCCCAAGTCGATTGTCCGCCCTGCCCCGGCAGCGACGAACGGCTGCAACAGGTCTTCAAGCTCCGGGCCGTTCAACACAATCACGCCAGCACAGCGGTAACGTGCCTCGCTGCCACCGTTCTTCAAGGGCACCCGATGTTCCGCGACATCCGCCGCATCCCTGAACAGGTCAATCATCAGGTTTTCCGCGCGGTACGGTCGGAACGGGTTCTGGGTGGCAAGGTCCAGGGCGCACAGGAATGGATCGTCGCGAAACTGCCATGTCGATTTGTCTTCAAAGGTCTGGGCGGGATCGCGCGGATCCCAGACCGCCATCCACGGCCCCTCAAGCTCAATCAATGGGACAGCGGATGCCCACCGTTGCTGCGCTGTATCTTGCGGACCATGGTCCATAACAACAAACACAACTGTCCTGCCCTGACCTGCGTCGGACCGCTTCCAGCGAAGCGGATCACCCCCCTGAAAGTATCCCGCATTGTCCAGATACCACTGCGGGGGCGAGGTGTGGCCACCTCGCCCAATCCAGAACCGAATGTAGTTTCTGTAGGGACCATCGGCAGCCACAGCGCCCGGACCCGCAAAGTCATATGGATCGCCGGTGAAATTGATCTTCTGGTTTTCGATGTAGACATCAAACGGTCCAGCACTCTCACGTGAACTTGCCAAGAACGCCCCGTAGGCCAGGTCACCAATCACCGGGTATGGCACCGGCGTGCACGTCACCCGAAACCGACCATAGGGGAACCGATATGCGGGCCGCTCGCGCGGAAACTGCAATTCTCGCCTTATGTCTGCCTGTGGCAAGGTGCCAAAGCTCGGAGCGTCAGGACGAAAGATCGCGGCGGCGGCACGGTTCAAGAGAAATCCGGCCCCCAGCCTGAGAGCTAGAGAACCAATTCCACCATATACGGCTGTCAAGGCAGCCCCGAAACTCGCACCCGCTTTAATCAGCGTGACAAGAGCAGCTAGGCCCATTTCGGACGCCACCCCTGTAGATCAAACTCCGCCAGGATGAACCCGTGTTCGCCCTTGATTGCCCAGGTGCGGCCATCAACACAGATGCCCATGACCCACCCGCGAGATAGCTCCGGATCCGATGTGGCAGCCGCTTGATGACGTATCACACCCAAGGCACCGGGTGCGGCGTCGCCAAGTACAAGCCCGGCGCGCGCGGCAATTGCCTTTGCGCATCCATCGATGCCGCCATAAGGCAACAGGAACCGCGCAGCGCCGATTGCAGTCCGGTACTCCACCGGACCCAAGGGGTCTTCACCCCAGACCTCGCCGAACGCCTGACAGGCGGCGGTGCAGCAATCACTGACACCCCGTACAAAAGGACCTTCCATTGTCTTGTGGACGGCCTCCATGACCGTTTCTGCCGTCAATTTGCAGGCCACCGCACAGTCCTTTCCCAGATTCTAGCGTTCGCGGTCCGGTCAAAGAAGGTGTCGCCGGGATAGAGCCGCTGCTGATCCTCACTCGAATGCACCATTTCCGCGCTCGCACGAGCTGAGACGCCTGAGGTGACATCGACAGTCAGCAAGGCCGGTGTGGGCGCGTCATCGCCTTGGCGGCGCTCTTGATAGCCCGTATCGCTGACATAACCTGTGAACTCCAAAACTGGTTCACTTGCCAACGCGTTCCCGCCCGGTTCCGTTGTTGTCGCAGACCAGACTCTCACCGCGCGCCCCGCAACACGTTGATCAGCGGCGTCGTTCAGAACCTCGGCAATCTGACCGATAATCCGAAACGTCGCCTCACGCGGCGCGACTTGCTCACCCGTTTCGGGGATCACCATATCGGCCACTGTCCCGTGGCGTGTGGTGACGCCATTCCATGTTTGGCCGTCCCACTGGATGACACCCGACCCGGAAAACACCCGAACCGCGATGTCCGGCCAATCGATGTGCACGAACGAACATGGGAAAAGAGGGTTTTCCCTGCGTGCATCGATCTGCGCCTGTGCCAAACCACGTCTCAACTCCATGGATTGATCACCTGCAACGGCGTGTCAAAGTCATCATCGAACACTTCCCGCATTTGAAATTCATAGAAGAAATCACCGTTGACCGGCTGTTGGGCGCGAGGAAAATCGGGGATTTCAAAGGTGCGCACCTCTATGACCCCGATGCGTACATTGCCGCTCGTCAGCGGGCCGGTCAGATAGACCCTTGCCTCACCGTCCTCGTTGCTTTTGGCGGGCCGCAGGACATAGGCGGTGTCGCCTGCAATCGAGACCGCTTCACCGGGTGCTGCAACTGTTTGCGAAACCGGCAGTCCGGTACAGTCAATGTAATTAAACCCGGATTGGTCGGCACCGGCCACGGCAATGATATGGTCACGGTTGATCCAGCCAACCGCCGAACCATCCTGCCACGTCACTGGCTCCGGCGGCGTCACCCACGTAATCTGATCCGCACCCCGGTCAGGCATGGCGCGAACCGCTCCCATCCAAACTCGCGGAAGCGTGGGAACGCTCACAAGGGCGAGTTTGCCATCCAGAAGGTGCTTGAGTATCTCCACATAGCCAGCACCAAACCGGTCAGGGCCAATGCCGGACGTTCTTGCCGTGTAGGTCCGCCGCGTTTTGAGCGACTGGCTTAGGTATGGTTCACCATCCAAGCCGGTTTCGCGCTGTACCGGGCGGGTCAGCGTGTGTTCATAGGCCGTGATGCCCAAGGGTGGCCATGCTATGACGTCAGGCACCGGTCAGACCCCAAGGAAGTTCTTTGAGCGCCGCGCACCACGCTGAACGGAACCGACCGCTTCGCTTACGATTTCTGGTCGACTCTCGGCGACGACCTGACCTGCAGCATCATAGACGAACGCCCGCATCGCTCCCGTGTTTTCAAAATGAATACCGACTTCGAGTTTTTGCGCCCCACCTCCGCCGCGCATGGCGTTGCTGAAGTCTTGGCGGCCCATCACACTTGCTGGTCCGCTAACAAGTTCCGGTCCACGCTCACCTACGATGCCAAATTGTCCTGACGGGATGTTGCCCCCCTGATCAAACAGGCCGGCGAACAAACTGGACAGCAATCCTCCGCCCCGACGACCACCAGCAATCGATGGTATGTTAAAAACCTGCAACAGGGACTCACGAATGCCAGATGCCAGAATGTCTGCCGCTACTTGCTGCATGACGTTCTTGATCGCATCGCCAAAGTTCTCACCCTGAACAATGGCGTCGGCCATCGACTGAGAGATGTCATCAATCGCCTGATAGACCTGTCCGAACTCGGCCTCAGCCAGTTCGACCTTCAGCTGCTTGAGGTGCTCTTGGTACGCTCCAGCGGGAAGGAGGCCGATCTTGTAGAGGCGGTTCGCCTGATCAAGTGCGTCGTTGTAAGTGTCCTGTGCTGTGAACAGGCTATTTAGGATCTTCTCGGTTGCGCGCAGATCCTTTTGGCGTTGTTTTTCGGCCTCGCTTTGGCCGCCGCCGCGACCACCTCTGCGACGCGATCTGCGATTGGCAGCATCAATCAGGGACTGGGCATCTGCCGAAAGAGTGCCTGTTCCAGCATTGGGATCACGGCCAATTGGATCACCGAAACGGAAAGGGTTGCCGCCTCGACCGGAGTACTCAAGACTATTTTGCAGATTCAGGAGAGATGCAGCGGCGCTCACGGCAATCTCAAGGGTGCCAGCTAGTTTGGCAGCTTCCAATGTGGCCGCTGAAATCGGTCCAGCCATATCAACGCCAGCCAACCTCACCGCCTCGAATGCGGCGTCGCCAATTTCCTCTTTCAGGTCAGACGCCGCTTCAAAGGCGTCCGCCATGCGACTGATGTATTCAGTCGTTTCATCCGTGAGTGTCGTCTGTGCCGCAGCCGCAGCTTCAAAGCCCGCGCGAATTTCCTCGCTAACCGCAGCTTGTGAAATTGCCTGGTCATCTGTCGCAGCCGCTAGCGCTTCCATTTGCTGAATGGACAGGGAGAGATTGCGCATGAACTCAAGTTGCTGTGTGGTCATGTCCTCTGCAGGACCAACAATTGCGACAAAGGCATCACGAAGCTGCAGAGCCGCACTCAATTGCGATGACAAGCTGTCGCTGGTGTTTACCAGTTCTAAGAGCTCGAGAAACTGGCGCGCTTCCTCGCGAGCGTCTTTCATTGCGGTGATGTTACCGCGGAGGCCTGTTTCAATCCCCAAGAGGTCACCAGCGTTCGGGATCGCTCCCTGCAACATGCTGTCACCGCTGAACAACCGGAACCCTGTGACGCTTTCAGAAAGCGCTGTCGTTGCTGCGGCCACAGAATTGATGGCATCGACCTTGGCGATTGCCAGAAGGTCTTTGTACGCTTGGGATGTCCTCTTGAGGTCATCTTGAAAACGACCGAAACCTAAATCGAAAGCGTCATCCTGCGATCGAAGTAGATCGATGTAACCTTCAACGGCTTCACTGGTATCTTCGATTGTGTCTTCGAAATCTTTGGCGTCGCGACCCGCGCCAGCCGCCGAAATACCCCACTGCACAAGCGCGGCACCACCGGCAATGATCCCAATTGTCGCCAACGAAACCGGATTGATCATGGAAGTGAAGGCGGCGCCGAGGTTTCGGATGATGTCGCCCCGGCTGCCCATGGTGTTGAGTACCTGGCTAACTTGCGTGCCCTGTTGCAAAGCAAGCTGCAACGGGTTCTGCATGGCCAAGGCCATCACAATTACATCGTTGCCCTGAGCGGCCAGATTTGCGGTGTTGAAAGACGAAACCTTGGCGCGTTGGCCAAACTGCTCGACAGCACGCCCTGCCCCGGTCATGCCTCGGTTTACGCCCGTTGCCATCTTATTCGTCTGGCGTTCGGTGCGGGCTGCCTGATCACCGAGGCGATCAAGGTCGCGCGTGCCTTTGACTACACCACTGCTGTCCACTTCGACGCCGAGAAGCGCAATATCCATATCATGCACCCCCTGATGGTTTGCCAGCCGCCAGCAGGTCGCCGGGGCCAAAGTTTCGGCTCAAATTCACGGTTGGCTCGTCCGGGTGTCTGCGGACGACTTCGAGATAGGCGACATCCATTGCGCGGATGCAGCGGGTGAATGACGCCGCCTCGGACCCGAACCTTTCGGACGCAGACCGGATGGACGCTGCCGGAATCGGGCCAATGTATGGTTGCTTTCCACCCGTGTATTGAATGGACCTGTCGGTCGTCAGTTCCTTGAATTCATCAAGAAATTCGAGCGCACCGCAGTCCAAGCTTGCAACGCCGCCCTGCGCAACAACGCGGACGGCGTCGACTAGTTTTTTTCCAGGTCCTCGAGCAGGACGTTGGCTTTTTTAGTCACATGCGCGACCGAGTCACGCAACGCCGCATAGAACACGCTAGATTGGCAAAGCGCCTCGGCTGTCTCGACGCTGAAGGACAGCTTCTTTGCACCATCTGTCAGGCCACTCCAATCGTGGATCGACCGTGCCAGAACCATGTCATCAAGCGATTCTTGGGCTTCTTCTGTCAGAGTGCCGTCTTCATCTCGTTGATCCTGACCGATCGACCGAACAAGGCGATTGATCTGGCGTTGAGCATCGCGACCGTCGCGCGAAGCCACAAGCAACTTCACACCCTTGAGCCCGTGTACGTCCTCACCAACCCACTGCGGTTCATCCATCGCTTGGGAAGCTGCTTTAATCTCAGAAATGTCCATTATGCCGCCGCCACTTCAACGATGTTGGAATTGATCTCTACCGTTGCCTGACGCATGCGGGTCGTGTTCGCGGAACCACCTTGGTCCTGCCACGACATCACCAGACCCACGAAGTAGTGCGTCGTACCGGTTGTTCCGCCGTCTGGGATATCGTCGTAGACGACGCGGAATGCGAAGTTGTTGGTGCTGCTTTCTGCTGCTCGCATCGCCGCTTGGCCGGCATCGCCCGGAAGGCTGGCAAAGACGTTTTGCATCGAGCCAGCATTGCGCGTGCCCTTCTGTTTTGCATCGCGATTTCGGTTGATCAGCTGTGTGGTGATCAACTCTGCTGTGTCGCCCTTGGATCCAGCCGTTTCCCAGCCATCGACCTCAACCCACGTTTCGGCGGAGAAGTCGGTGGCAATAAAATCGTTGGCCTGCGTTTCAGTTGCACCGCCAATGTAAAACTTTGCCCCGGCGACGGGGAATAGATCGCTCATTTTTGCCTCCTGGGCTGCTAGGTGTAGAACCGGCCACGGATGATGACCGGAAGGTGGAAGCTACCCGCTTCCGAAAACTGTGCGCGCACAGACGGCGCTTCGATGATCGTCACACCGCCAAAACGTTGAACTGGCCGAAACCATGCGATGATCTGCTCGGCGATGGTGTTCGCCTCAGTCGTCAATTCGTGTTGCTTGGTCTCGATGCGAGCAACCATTTCCGCATCGCCTTGTGAGCACCCGCCAATCGTTCTTGTGGTCTGCGCGGCAGCCGGAAACTGGACGACAATGCGCGGCTTAGCCTCGACGATCTTGTCGTTCGGATAGGCAATGGCTGGACGATCAGGCATGGCTTGCAGTCGCGCCAAGAGCGCGTTCTGTGCGTCGATAACCGTTGCCATTGATCAGTCCTGAAACTTCGCTGCCGACAAGTCGATCTGGGCCTGCCAGCCACCGTTGCTGTTCAGCGCCTCGCGCACCATGAACCGGCCCGGAAAATTGACCGTCCCGTACTCAATCGCCTGCGCGTACTCGGCGGTGAAGGCAAACAAGATGCTGTCGCCGGCCTCAAACCCAGCCAACCCAGCGACGTATGCGTTCTCGCCCTCGCCAACCTGCGACCCGTTGAGGCTCGAAATCATAGTGTTGATTAGGACACCTTCGTCCACCGGCACCTTGCCGACTTCAAAACTGCCGCCCGTTTCCTTCACAGATGGCTGCCGCCGAGACATTGCCTTGAACTTCACTTGCGCCGCATCCGCGACGACCAAACCGGCATTGCGCTTGGCCTTCTCCGACCAGTTGCGCACCTGTGCGGCGAAACTCTGTGTCATCTAGCGCGATAGCTTGACGGAAGCTGCGACCCATTCGCCCAACGCTCGGGCACATTTGTTCCTTTCCATCTCAGACAAGAAGGGCGTGAGAAACACGGCAGCGCACGTCGCAACCCGCAAGCGCCAAATCGAATACGTGTATGTCACCTGTTGTTTCATCTCGCCAAACTCACAAAATCTATTTCTGGCCGCACACCGCACCGGCAGTTCACCAGTTCTTCCGCTGGCGCGCCTAAACTGCCGTCGCCCGGGTACATCATCAGCGCACCTGACGGGCTCTGAAACGCAATACCAAAAGGAACCTCCTGCCCATTCATTGCCCGGTGCGTGTCCCTCGTTCGCAAACTTGGTGTCGACTGCCACACCAGCTTGACCGCCGTTGGCGGCACCTGTCCGCTGTCGACCATCTGCATCACAGCCTCATTTCGTCCTGCGGAAAACGCGTTGTGAGCCTCCGTGCGTGCGATGCGCCGACCGCGCGTCTGCAAGAGCCGGTCGGCATAGCGTCCGGTGATCTTGTCGATTTCACGGCTAGATAGCGCACGTTCCTCACGTATCGCTTTCAGTACCGTTCGATCAAAACGCCCGTCACGACGTTTGCGCCGAAGGTAACCCCGCATACTTGCCGGATCGCTCAGTTCATCCCGCGCGCGAGCCACTGCGGATGCCTGCTTGCTGTGCAGGCCAATGACACCGCCTTTGCGCTGGTTGCCCTGTGTGGTGCCGATGAGGCGGCGTGCGATCTTGTCGGCGCCTGCGCCATCAGCGATGCCCTGTTGCACGGTTTCGCGAACCAAGGTCCGCTGATCCTCGGTTACCTCACTGATGAAGCGCGCGCCCCGGTCCCGCGTCCACTGTTCGGCGCGCGGGTTTCTCTGGTCAAATCGGACGATGAGGTTAGTGCCCTCCGGCCCCGCCTTTTTTGGCAACTGTGTGAGCTGCCAGATTGCCCCCTGTCGGAACGCATCTTCAATTCGAGCATCGAGAGGTGCGAAGAACTCACGACCGAGACGAATGGCCTGCACTACTCCTTCAACGTCGCCGCGTTCGATGGCGGCAATGATCAGGTCACGTTGAGCCGTCGATCGCACGTCAGCCATGGCCTCTGCAAAGGCGCGTGCAAGAGTGGGCTCAATCTTGGCCAATTCCGCCTGAAACGCTGCGAGTGTTTGCCTTGCCATGCCTACCCTGTAACCGGCCTGCCACCACGGGCATGCACTTTCCACATGAGGGTTACCCCGCCCGGCGCGACACGGTCAACGCCTTCGATTTCGTATTCGATATTGTCAACGATGATGCTGTCATCGTTTCGCGGGTCTGTTTCGCCCTCAGACAAGATAAACTTGGTGTCACCGGACTGCACGTTGCCTGACGCCAATTCCTTTGTCGTGAACTGACTGATCATTGCCGTGAACGTGAACGTCTGGTCCGGACCTAGCGTTGGTGGCGTGGTGCTTTCATCAAGCACGCCGCGGCGGCTGATGGTAGCCTCAAGTTTGCCTGCGCCGGTTTCATCGCCGACTTCGCCAAGAGCCGCTGCAATTTCTGCCGCGATGGCTGCCCCGCTCACCCGAATACCCCGAGATATGTGGTGTCGTAGTCCTTCACATCGCGCACATCCTCGGCAAGAAGTCCGATGATCGTATCGAGTGCACCCATGACCAGTGTTCGGTGGGCATCGATGCTGGAACCCTCAGCACCGGTGTGTGTCCACGCAATGACGTCTGCCTTTGTCAGCGTCTTGGCGTTTGCCATGTTGACCGAAGGGTTCAGGATGCCCGCGCTTTGAAGCTCGGCCCATGCCAGCATGTGCTGGGAGCGGATCAGTTCTGCCGGGATTTCGGCATCGCCGATAGCATCGCCCGATCCATCAGAGGCACCGGAACGCGGCCATGAAAGTGCCTGAGCGCGACCGTGTGTTTTACGGCCCACCCAAGGTAGAGAGTCAAGGTAAATGACGGCACGACGGATTGCGGCTTCCTGCGATGGAACGTCCTTTGCAGACGCAGCCCCCTGAAAGTCCACCTGCCACTGCTCGAAAGTGGGCTGATCCGCCCAGCCGTCAGCATTGGCAACGTTCGTGCCGTCCTCGACCGTGATTGGCATCAGGCCGCTGCAGCTTTCTTGGCTTTGATAGCCGTGAGCAGATCGTCATCAGACATCTCGTCGGTGAACTCGACGCTGTTGTCAGTGGCCTGTTGCTCCAAGCCCTGCCGCTTTTTGGTCTTGGGTTTTCCGGTCGGCTCGGAAGTCTGAACCGCAGCTGCTGGTGTAGCAACTGTCAGATGTTGGGCCTCCATACGCTGCTCGGCCTCAGCCAAGTCCGAGGTTCCAAAGCGCGACCAATGACCCGGCGCCGGAGTGTTCAGTGTCAGCGTCGAACCCGGCATGATCATCACCTTGTCGATCTTGAGGCCAAGACCGGTCACGAAGAACTGGTTTTTCATGTTCTATTCCTTTCTTGATGCGCTGACCCGAACAAGTCAGGCCAGCTGACTGATCAGGCGATGGCGCGTGCGTACATCACACCGGACTTGCCGGTTTGATCGACGCGGATTTCAAGGCCAACGTTTGCCCATGTCAGGTAGTTGTAGGCATCCATCGGGTTCGCGCGGAACAGAGGCACCGTCGAAACGGCCATGCCCACCAGCGGACGGATGAACCGGGTATTCAGCACCACCCCAACGATCTCGTTGCCCGAAAGCATGCGATCGACCTTGATGTCCTCGACGCCTGCCAGTTCTTTGAGAACTGTCATGATCGTCTTGCCGGAATCGCCAGCATCCGTGCCGTAGAAGCGCTGGAAGTTGGTTTCGATCTCCGCCGAAATGTAGAACGTGATGTTCTCGCCGACGTTGTTGTCCACGCGTAGCGTCTTCACCAGTTGGATGAACGCATCTCGGATCTGACTTGGTGTGGCGGCAGCCGATGCAAAGTTGATGTTCAGACCGCCGGCGCCGAGATTAATATCGACGGTCTTGGTCGACGTCTTGATCCCGGTTGCCTGTGTACCATTGAAGGTGATCAGCTGACCTTCTTCGTCAAGCGCACCATCATAGATGTGTTCGGCCATACTATCGAGGACAGTGCGGTTCGAATTCGCCTGGTCGTCGACAAGGCCGTCGAACGCTTCTGTCCGCTGGCTTTGCATCTCCATCCAGTCGCGACCAAAGCCGTCCTGGTGGATGACCTTGATCGTGCTGTCATAGTCGTAACCGGCTTTATCGATATCAACCACAGCACGGCCCGTCAGCGAACGCACGGCCTTGCCGCTATCCGACACACGACGGTGAATGCTTTCGATCTTGCCGACCGCAAGTGAACGCGCCAGGGGCAGCAGATCAGTGAGCAGGACAAGGTTGTTTGCGCGCATCAGCTCGACCTGTTGGCGGTCAAACTCCTGCGCCACGTCACGCGGCAGAACGGCAGCGTCGTTGCCCATCATCTGGGCGTTGTGACGGTTCACGAGCGTGCGCGTGTTGCCGACAAACGCAGCTTGCGCAGCGTGGTTGCGCTGAGCGGCCCATTCAGGGCGCTCGGGATCAAAATAGAGCATGTGAGTGCCTTTCTGGTTAGACCGTCGCGTTCACGCCGGTTGGGTTGTAGCGCGCCTTGATGCGTGCCGTTGCGCCCGTGGTGGTCATTGCCTCTTGGGCGGTAAACAACGCCTCAGACACACCGCCAGCGGGAGTTGCCTTCACCGAGCCATCTCCATTTGAAGAAAGCGACGCGCCTTTTGCGATCGTCTGGCCCGCCGCGAGGATCAGATTGTAGGATTTGCCAACCTCGGGCGTGAACGCGGGGTGCGATTGGCCGGTGGTCAGTGTGTCGGTGACCAACTTTTGACCAATGGTATCCATGTCGATCACGTGGATGTCGCCACCCACGTCGGCTGTGGAATGGGCCTGCCATTCGTTCGCGTCGATCTCGACCAAATGACCACCCACGAGAGTTTGGCCGTCCTTGATGATGGCCTCACGCATCAGCGGTTTGACCGTCTCAACAGGACCGGCGAATACAACGTTTGCCGTGGTCATTGCTTCGCACCTCCGGCAAGAGGATTGAACACGTCGGAACCATCATCGTTGCCGATGCCGAACATGCCCCCTGCAAGTGGTGCAGCCTTCTTGGTGTTCGTGGCTTCGTGCATCTTCAGGACGGCATTCAGCGCAACCTCATCCATAGCTTTGGCCACGTCTTCGGTCATGCCGTCGATCTTAGCTTCGACCACCTTGTTCACAAAATCGGCCTTCTTTGCCTCGGCAGCAGCCTTGGCGTTTTCAGCGGCCTCGTTTTGGTTTTTGACCAGCGTGCCAATGGAGTCGGAAATCGTACCCAACGCTTCGTTGATCTTGGTTTGACCTTCCTCGAGGGCGTTCACCTTCGCGGATAGCTCGTTCAGCTGTTTGTCATCAGCCATTTCAGCATCTCCTTTGTTTGCTGAGGTTTCCCGCCCGTAGAAGTCGGTGAAGACTTCCATCATTGCGGATTTGATGCGCTCCATCATGGGCGCCTTGACCAGCTTCTCAGCGGCGCGAACTGCTGACTCTGCTGCCCAGTCGAGTTCACGTTCAGCGTCCTCGTAGATGCTGTTGATGACCTCGATTTTCTCTTGTTCGCCTGCGGAATTGACGAGCATGCCAACGCCCTGTTCTGGCGTCGCCGCCCCCTGCTCATCCAGCAGAATGGCGTCGTGATCGAATTCCATGTTACGGGCTACGTGGCTGTAATCGACGTCGCCGTTCGCGGCGTCGAGATTGCACAATAGGCCGGTTGACGTGTGGATAGGGTCGCCGTTTTCGATCGCCGCGAGGGTCTCACGACCCTTTGCTGTCTCATTGGCGCGCTCAACGTCGATAACCTTGTCGATCAGAACGCGATTGCGGCCATCGCCCATCTTTTCCTGACGCACGTTCTCGTTCCACGCGCCGATCCACCCCAGATTAATGCCCTCGGGATCACTGGCCGATACAAAGGCACCGTTGATAGACGGATGGCCCGCGGGAGCCGGTTTCCTGTTAAGCGTCATGTACGATTTGGCGATCTCATCCGCCGGATACATGATGTTGTTCATCACCACGTCATCGGGCAGCGTCGCACTCGGCACAATGATCACATCGCGCCCGTTCCGCTCAGTTCGACGCACAGCTGATGTGTTGACCGCAGTGCGGACATTCACGCGAACGCGCTTGCTCATGTTGTCACCTATTCGGTTTCGATGTCGTCGTCGTCATCGAGCAGGCTGGGCAGATTGCCTTCGTAGCCTGCTTCCTCGCGGATCTCCGATGCGGAGAACACCGGTTGATCATCGACATTGGTCTGCGTGTTGTTGATGTCGGACATTGTCTTTGCCCGCTCCATCTTGGACTTGGGCGTGTCATCCGACAGGCTGTCCCACTCGATGGACCAACCGGATTGCAGTGCACCAAGCATTTCCAGTTTCTCGAGGAACATGCGGATCGAAGGAATGGTCCAGCGATTGCGCCGTGCCATGATCGTGTTGTTCCACTCGTTGGCGTCCTCGGTGCTGGCCCGCTCTCCCGTCTGCATACCGACAAGAATCTTGGTTGGCATGGACCGGCCAGCGGCAAACGCCTGCAGCGGGATGTCGAAGAATTCCTTCGGCTGCGGCAGCGCAATCGAAAACGTCCCCACCTTCATGCCCTGGGTGATGAAGGAACTGTCAAAGCCCGCGTTCACCTTCTTGGCCTTGTCATCCAGCGCCTCTTGGAAAGATTTACCGCTGGCGTCTTCAACCGCCTTTTTAAAGGTGTCGAAGTTGGTTTCCTTGTCGATCTCGATGTTCAACCGAGCGGCTGCAGTCTTCCAGAACCCCTCACCACCTGCGCCGCTGATCTTCTCCATATCCAACAGGTTGTTGTAGCCGCTGAGCAGCGAGGACTTGGCCTTGACCGTGCCATCTGACGACCAGACAAACACCCGATCCGGATGTACAACGACAGAGCGTTGGGCGCCTTCTGTCTGCATCGCCGCTTCGTGGAACGTGAACAGCCGGGGCTTGCCATATTTATCGGCGTCTGTCTGTTCCAGATGCCATTCCGAAACCTTGAGCTGCTCCGACCACGCGGGCACCAACTCGACAATGTCATCCAGCGAAACCGAGCCATCCACAGGCTGATCGAACGTCTTGCCATCCGCGACCCGAATGACGAAACCAGCATAGCCACTGACCTGCGCGTACTCATCGATGTCAGACAGCTTGTCCCAGAACCCAAGGCGCTCAAAAGCGTCTGCGAGGTCCGCAATCTCACTCTCACCAGACAGGATTGCCGGTAGGTTCTGGAACGTCTTTTCCGTCGTCTTCTTGACCGCAGCCTTGGCCAGGTCGTTGCGCTCGTACATGTGGTGCAGATGTTCGAACGTAACCAGCTTGGGATAGCCGAAGTCTGTGTAGTGGTCGTGCTTGGTTCCGGCGGCAAAGACCTTCTCGAAGAACTGTTTGATCGAGAAGTGCTTCACAAGAACACCTGGGCTGTGGGTCGCAAACGCTGAACAGGGAAAAACACCATCATGGTCGCGTCACCCCTATTGGGCGATGCAGCTCCATCCGGCTGTTTGTCGACCATGGTTTTGCCTTTTCCACTTGGTTTATGCTGCGGTTGCGAAAGCTCTTCCTCAAGCAACTCAAGATCTTCGATTTCCGGGTGAATGCTGATCATGTGATCCGCATCAAACGGTTTGCCGTTTCGGGCCTTGTGCGCGTTCTCAAACCTCTTCCGGAGTGAGAACCAACCTTGCGCTTTCAGGTTGTGGTACTGGTTCTTGTTCAGAGGGCTTTCCGGGTTCGTTGGTTCGACGCGTTCTTCCGGATTGAGAACCGCATCACCTCCCGACCAAGGAAAGAACTGCATGTTGTCAGGCTGCTCGCCGCGACGCCCCATCGACGCCCATTCTCCGGTAACACCCTCACCAACGCTCACGCTGTCGTAGTAGACTTCGTCTATGCCTTCATTGACAGCGATCCGAGCCGTTTTTTGCGTCGTGATGGCTGTGTCCAGACCATTCCATGTACTGAGCTTCGTCAGCTCAAGCCCTTTGCGGCGAGCCATTGCATTCTCGTCACCGCCCTCTTCACCGCCAGCGACATCCAATGCGGCATACTTTTTCCCCGTGATCTCCAAGCCCAAGTCCTGCGCGAGCCCGATGGCTGATCGAATCCATGCCGCGGGAATGACGACCTTGGACCCAATGTTTTCGTACTCACCCAACCAGGTGTGACCAAACCCATCAGGGTTGTTTTCGAGGTCATCTTTAGCCTCACAAAGAAGTTCAACAGGCAGGAACGGATTGTCCGTGTAGTTGGCCCTGACGACAATTGCGTCCTCTCGTTTGCCCTTACCACTTCGCAAGAGCTTTTCGACTGGATCGCCGCGTCGACGAGGGTTCCAAGTGAACCAGATTTGTGACCCCGCAGCGCGAATTGTCGGCCGCAACAGATCAAGGCTGCGTTGAGAAAGGCTTTGTGCTTCCTCGACCCACGCAATCTTAAACCCTTCGAGCGATTTCACACTGTCCGCGGTGTGGTCCTGCATCCCCTGAAAGATGCACATCCCCGATCCGTCGATGCGTTCAATATGGGTCTTTAGAACCCGGAACAGATGTGAAACCCCGAACGCGACGATCTTCGCTTCAATCAGCTTCTTTGCTGACAGAGTAAGAGACTTTTGAATCTCGCGGACGCAGACAACGCTGCAATCAGGGTCGGCGATCATTTCCTCGACCACCATCCCGGCAAACTCATGGGACTTACCTGACCCCCTACCGCCCCACGCTCCTTTGTATCGGACGACACGTCCAACAGCAGTTTCACTTGCTTGGAGCGGTATGGCCCAACGAGGTGTGTCTATTTCCAGCTCAAGCTGGTCTTCACTCCCCCGTTCCATCAGACTTCGGATCAACCACTCGACGTGTTATCACCTGCGGCGTCATACTCTTGTCACTGGACCTGTGATCGATCAGCTGCTCGGGTGAACCAAGGCCGCGGTCTTGCGCATCCTTGATCAACTTCAAGATATTGGCGTTGATCATTTTGATCGCAGCCTTGTCCCCTGCTTCTTCAGCCTCTTCAAGCTCACGCTCAAGGCTCGCGAGCATGCGGTTGTGCAACCTTGTTGCGCGCTCCGCGTTTTCAATTTCCAAGCGACGCTGCTCTGACGTCTTGCCTTGCGGATTTGGCCTATCCCCGACCTTGAACCGGGTGGCCGGGCTGGGGTTTGGGTTTGCCATCACGTTCCTCTCCGAGGTCCAACCCACCTGCGACGCTGCCACGTCTTCCCCGCCGCAGGCATTGCACGGGGTTCAGGCGGGTTGGATTGGGTTATGGGATACCGGGCTTTCCCCGGCGCGGTTTCATGGGTCTAACCCCCAAAAAGAAAGGCCCGGCGTGCTATGCACCCGAGCCTATCGCGCAACTCTTCCGAGTATGCCAAGATTTGTGCCGGAAAATGGGGAATTGGTCAAGCGTTTACTTCTACTTCGATCCCGGCGGTTTTGGATTCACCAACCCTTCAAGCCGATTGACCAATGCGTCGACGTCAGTGCCTGGTAATTTCGAAGCACCTGCCTTCGCCGGTTCCAGCGGATCAGCCAAGATGATCTTCAGGAAATTTCGAACCTCGCTGCTGCTATCCAGCCGTTCTTTGGAAAGAAGCGCCATGGCGGCCAGCTTATTCTCCCATGATCGACGTTCGTTCACCGCTGACATCAAGAGACGTTGGAAGATGCCGATTACAAGCACAGCCAAGAGGATGATCGCGGTTCGTACAACTATGACATCCCAGTTGGTGCGTGAAACACTCTCGAGTTGATCCTTGATCTCAGCCAATTGTAAAAGAAAGTCGTTTTTGTTGTCTTGCTTCTCAGTGACGTTGATTTGAGCGTCGTTTATCCGCCTACGTATTTCTGAGACTGCATCGATCTCCAAACTGAAATCTGCTTCACGGAATGCAGCAACAAGATCTGATGCTGCCGGACGCTCCCTTAAAAAAGACGCCGCTGGATCAATGTCCAAAGTCGACTTTAGAGTGTCTAGTTTGGCAGCGATGGCGCTACTTACTGTACGCAAATCACCACTTATCTGGAAGTAATCAGAGCTCAGTACAATCGGAGAGCTTTCGATTTTCGAGATCAACCGAGTGGTTTGTCTTGTCGATGAGCCCTCAAACACCGCTTGGAACATTGCAATTGCTGTGACACCTGTAACGAACATTGCGACTGTGAAAACGAGAATTCTGAGTTCCGCTCCAGAAATTGCTCGGCGGGCCATCGCTTCAAACCTTACAATGCTCGCTATTGGTTGAGCACCGTTAGACGCTGAGTTTCGTGGCTGGCCACCATCAGTGCCTACGGCTGAAGAAAGTTGACTCCATAAAAACAACCCAGACGCCAACCAGGCTCTAGTAAGGCCGATATACGTTGAGATCAAATAAAGAATGATTGGGATCAACAGAAGTAAGAAAACGTAACCCAGAGCATCCCAGACGCTGACACTGTAACCCAAGAACTCCACAGACGTGGAAAGGAATCCTGACGGCCTGCCGAATGTTCTGCCTATTGAGTTGCTTGAAACATGATGAAGTCTCGAGACCAAGTGCCCCAGAAACTCGAGGAAAATCAACATCGAATATAGACGCAAGATTCCGGCTTTTTCGACTCGCCAGTCTAAAGGATCCTCAACCAATCGGCGAATTCCCCAGTAAATCTTGAGAGAAAAGTACCCCAAGATGAGCGTGCCAAACAGCATGAACACGTAAGTTGGTAGCCACACGCCCAAGCGTGTACCTCCAAAACCCAACAAGTTGGATCCAGTAAAACTGTTATGCGTGTCGACAGCCGCTACAAGGAATTGCACCCTCGCGTACGATGCAAAAAAGAACAGACCCGGCAGCGAAACAGCTGTAATCAAAAACCAGAAAAGCGCACTTCTAACGTCTTGTTCATTCGTCATCAAAAAACACCTCAATCAAACAGTGTTTTGATAGCAAACAAATCTGATTTCACCAACGACAACGTACCATAGCGATCATATCATCAACTGCCTGTCGCTTGCTGTACTTGATCCGATCTCGCGAAAACCCAGTCACCAGACGCACGCGCTTGTCCGACAACCCCGACGCCCGCAGGAACACGGCTTTTCGGATATCCGCCCAATCCCCTTTGTCGACCAGTGCATGACGGTGATACAGCGCCAGAACCGCCTCCGAGCGCGTCACTGACCATGCGTCAGGCATTGGCTGCCGGGATTCCACTTCCGGCATTTCCTCAAGCTCACCACGCAGATACGCCGCCACCTTGTGCCAGACGGTCACCTCGTCGATGCCCTCCGGCATGGCAGACTTACCTGGCCAGTTCTGGAACGGCGGGCCCCGGTATGCGACAGAGGCCACTGACACTGCATCACACAGTAGCGCCCACATGATTGCCCGGTCGTCTAGCGGGTCTCCGCGCCTGATCTGTTGCCGTGCCAGATCTTCGCCTGTCTTGCGGGCCCGTACCCAATCCAACGCTATGATGTCCTGCTCAAGAACTGCTGCCACCCTCCGGCCTCCCATACTGCCTGATTGCCTCTGAAATGATTGCCTGCCGCGTCCAGTCGTCAGTCACATCGTCCGGATCGATCACCACCACGCCCAGTTCGTGGAATAACTCCCGGCGAGCGGCGTGGTTGCGGTCTCGATCGCTGGTTGGGTTGGTTGCTGGGCCGCGGGCGTAGATGGGGCTGACGAGGGTCATGGAGCCTCACCTTCATCAGAGACAAATTCCCACTTTACTGTGCAGGCCAAATCTTCCGCCTCTGGCATCTGTGAGAACGCATCGGCCAACTTGCCCGAAAATTCTTCAGCTGTCGCAGAGTCGTCGATCGCGAAAGCAGTTAAGATGACCCGAAAGTACCCGCCTTCTGCCATCACCCGTGCCCCCTCATGCTCTTGAACCCAACGGCCCCATGCCGAAAGAACTTGGGCTTGCGGCACTTCTGCTCTGCTATGACCGTCAGGTGGTAGACGCGTTCTGCGACTTGCTCGTCCTCAGCCTCGCGCTCAAGAACCCGGCTTTTTGCGTGCTGGACTGTCGAGTGATCGCGGTCGAAGAAGACTCCGATTTGTGGGAAAGAAAACCGTCCACTTCGATGAAGCGCGGTCATTGCCTCCTGTCTTGGCCAAGCAAGGCGCCGATCGCGTTTGTGGGACAAAAGGTCTTCCACGGACACGCGGGCCAGCGCCGCCGTCTCGTTGATTACTTCGCGGGCCGCAGTTGGGATACTCAATCTGTTCACGCTGCATCCTCCTGTGATTTGCCATTCAGAATTGCGTCAATCTCGGCTTGCGCCTGCGCTTCTGTCAGCCCCATCGATTCCCGCATGATCGGGTTGCGCAGGCGGCTGATGCGGATGTCGTCGGGGTGTCGGCGGGCCGAGTACGGAACACGCTGGCTGGCCGTGTGCCCTGCCCCCGCATCGATGTCAGACGGTGCTACCGTTGGCGGTGCTGCCTGGATGTCGGCGATGCGCTTGGCCGTGAAGCCTGCTTCCTGCATGATTTCCGACGCCCTGTCTTTGCCGCAGGGCCTTCGATCAGGCGCCTCGATCTGAGGCGGCCCCGGGTTCTGGACCGCGTGCAAGGCATCATTCCGAAACGCCACCAGAGGTGCGATCACATCGGCCAGTTCAGACCATGCAGGCCAGAACTTCCAAGTCTTCACCAAGAGCGCGTGATGCACGCAGTCTTTCGGAAAATCGAGCAGCCGCTTCGTGTACGCCTCGAGCGTCAACAGGGCGTCGAACTCAGTGGCCTTGCGCTTGATCGTCATCGTATCCAGTTCGCCCAACCAAGCGTAGATTTCCGTCTCCGTCGCCGGGACCATCTCGCTGCGAATGATCGCCTCCAAGGCTGGGCACTGGTTGGTTGACCGGGTCGCGTACATCCGGCCCTTGTGCCAATTCAGCGACACGCCGAGCTGCGACGCTTGCGATCGAATTGCCTGGTCCGTTTCGTGAGGTGCTGGCATGGCTGCCTCCTGTCGTTGCGGTTGGGGTGATCGGGGAAAGTGCTTGCTGGTCACGCTGACCGGCGTATCGGGCCATGGCCTTCGAAAAGTAGCTGAAACCATTTGGTGGTCCGTCTGGCTTTCGGGCTATGACCTCGGCTGCGACGGTGACGATTTCGTCGTCGGTCATCTGCAGATCAGATTTCCACCGAGAGACCACCAGCATGTCGGAAGCCGTGCCGAGCATCTGCCCACCATGCCCGGTTAGGCCAGACTGCGGATCGACCTTGCAGACGACAAGCAGCCTGCCCCTCAGATTCACGTCATTCGGAACCGATTGGTTTCCATCATCAGGAAAAGGCAGATCGTCAGTCTCGCGCGTACCCGCGTCATCACCAATCATATATGTTGGGTCTTTGGGATGGTTTATCCCCGGTAGGTTCCCCGGTTCATCCCGGGTGGTATCCCCGGTTAATCGTGGGTCATTTGTTTTCAATGACTTGCCGGGATTTTCGATATCTTTTCTGCCGAAAGAAGGCGCGTCAGAAAAGTTCGATTTATCTCGACTTAATTTGCACGCCTCGCATTTTCGGACGTGTTGAGCGGTGCACCACTGCTCAGTCTGACGCGCTTCTTCAGTCAGTTTTTTACTCGTGAGGACACCGTCCAACTCATCCATGAGTGGAAGGATCGATGGTCCAATCTGGCTGTTCCACTTGCGGACGCTCACACGGGCAATGCGTGCCAACTTCTTGCTATCGGCTGGCAGACTGCAATCAGGCCGCTTCCACATCGCGTAGAGAACCAGGTGATAGGCTCCGATTTCCTCGGCGCTCAGTTCCATCGTGTCCCGCAGGAACCTGTCAGCCCACATGGGGACCGGACGCTTTCCCCGTGCCTTTGAGGGCGAGAAACCGCATTGAAGGTCGCTCATACTTCGCGAACCTCCACGCCTTGAGCAGCTGCCACAGCCCGCCGAACCTCGTAGTCCCGCGTGGGACTCCCTTTCGCATCCTCCCAAATGGTGAGCCCGGTACATAGTTCGACGTACTGGAAATCGACGGTGATCCGCATTTGGCGACCTGTCCGCGTCCTGAGTGGCCCGCTCCGACCCTCAAGCATCAAAGGCACCTGTAGGCGCAATTCGGCGATCACACCGGCCTTCTGTAGTGCCAAGAGTTCCGCGTATCGCTTAGCCTCGCGCTTGGAATCGAACTTGATTCCGTGCACGGTCGTCTTCTCAGCGCCGTACTTGTTCTTGGGCTTGGCCAGCACTCGTTTGAGATCGGCGGCGCGGATGCGTTCTGTCACTCCTCGTCCCCCCTCTCCACATACGCCATGACACCCTCAGGCCCTGCAAAGTGCCTGAGCCCGGCAACGGTCACTTTTAGATGGTGGGCCAGATCGTTGAGCCCCGCAGCTGTCAGGGTCTCTTGCGCGCGGTCAGAGGCCGCGAGTGCGTCACCAATGTGGTCACGGGCTTCGGGAATGGCTGCAAAGTCACGCTTGGTCATCACCACCTCCAAATTCGATGCCACCAGCGGCGGCGACCGCGCATGAGCACGTTGAGGGTTGCCTCTCGTGCCTTGGCTGTCGCCTCATGCTGGGCCCGGGTGTCACGACGACGCTTGGCGTCTTGAACGGCTGCAAGGGCCTGATTTCGGTTCATGTTCGCGCTCGCCGCTGCAGTTCCACACGGCGTCGGGCAATCGCCTCGGCAACCTCGGACGTTGGCTCCTCACCACGAAGGCGGAATCCGTCGACCATGCCGCCGAGTTCTTCCAACGAGGTGCATGAGTCGATCTTGTCGAAGATGTGCGGGTCTGGGGTCATGTGACGTGCCCCCAACTGCGGCCCATCGCAATGCTAACTACTGTCGCTCGGTGAAGACCGTACTTTTCCTCAATCTCAACAACACGACGACCGCTGCCCGGCAACTTGATCGCGCGATACTCCCGCCTGATTTCGCGGACATCATCCTCAGTGACCTTTGCCTTTGGATTATTTACGCCTCTGACCGTAGTGCCGTGGGTACAGCGGTCATCGCTGTTGTCCTGCCGAGTAGCCCAACGCAGATTGGAATAGTGTGCGTTTAAGCGGGAACCATCATTGTGTGCCACCTCCATCTTTGAGCCAGCAGCTGGCCCGAGAAACGACTCTGCGACCAATTGGTGCGCCGCTACGTGGCGTGCGCGACCCGTATCATCCCTAAGTACGTACGACGGGTAACCATCGGTGTTGATGTATCCTTTCAGTCGGCGCTTGTTCTTTATGCAGCGAACATCACCGGATTCAGAAACCTCAAACCGGGAAAAGTCGGGCAAGGGGCGCCAATTCATTTTCCGCGCGGAGGTGATCATAGACCTACTGCCTCCGCATACATTTCGAAAACTGCGCCTTCCTCGGCTCGTTGGTCAGCATCTTTTTTGCGCTCGGAAATGACCTTTTTCAGCGTTTTCACGCAGTATCCACGCGCCTTAGCCTCTGCCATGACCTCCTTTTGACTGTCCGCTATGTCCTTTTTCTCGGCCTCGAGCCGTTCGAAACGTTCGACAAAGCTGCGAAGTTCGTCGGCGGTGACGCGGTACGATTGGTTGTTGTGATCGCGAAAGTCGGGATCTTCCTTCATAGGTGCCCGACCCTTGCGCGCATTCTCTTCCATTTTGGATCGGGCTTCGTCGGCCCCAAGTTCGAGCGCCGGAAGAGAGCGCAAACCCTCAACAATCGCATTCAGCAAAATAGGTGCTGCTTCCTCACCGGCTATGTCGGTGATTTCTTGGCGGATACGTAGTGCAGATCGTAAATCTTCGCGGCTTCGGACTTCTCGTTTCCCAACGTGATTTGCCTTGGATACGATTCCCAAGACTTCCATGCGTTCAACGATGCGCGCTGCCGCGTTGTATCCGATGGCGAGTTTGCATTGAATGAAGCTAGTCGAGCACTTGTTTTCTGCCCAAACGAGTTCGACGGCCAAGCGGAACTGTTGCTCCATTTCTGGTGTGAGTGTGGCTTCCGAATGATCAAGCATCAAATCATCCTCGCTCTGCGCATTGCCGCGACTTCCTCAGCCGCGTAGTCGGCCATGGTTTTCACTTTGGGTAAGTTGTGTGTTGTCGGCGCAGGCTTCCGTGCCTTCGAACGCCTTGGTTTTCTGCGGCGCGCGCGCGTGAAATTCGGATCAACCCTGAAGCATATCCCAAGAGCCTTCGCTCTGGTCCGCACGAGTTCCGAAGAACACCCAATGCGATCGGCAGCTTCCCTGAGAGTGCAGCCAGCCTTTTGGGCGTCTATAAACACGTCGTCCTCGAATGACTTTTTGCGCCCCCGCCCGATCGCGACCGGCAGGCGAATGTTCTCACGCATGGCAGCACGGAGAATGGTTGTCTGGTGAAAGCCAGTGAGTTCCGCAATTTCGACTGCGTTCAAGCCGTCGCTGGCCATCTGGCGAACCACATCCGGATTTACAAACCGACGTGCCATCACCAATACCCCGCCATGACAGAGGCTCGTGACTCACCGCTGAACTCCACGTCTTCGCGTACGACCTTGTTGCAGGCGTTGGTGCAGGCACTGGTTGTCATTCCGACGTTGGTCGCAATCTCGGGCCAGCGGCGACCATCAGTCCTTTGATCCAGCGCCGCGAGGATTTGCTCATCGTGTGAACGTGGGAAGGTTCGAACCCTACAGACAGCCGGCAGTTTGATGTGGTCGGGACATGTGGTGGTCATGTCGGCTCACCCTCTTCTGTCTCGGGTATTGGCTTGGATTTCTCGCCTTCGATCGAACAGCTGACGATGCGGTTGCGCATAGATGGATCAACGACGAGCAGGCAGTGAGACGGCGCGTCTCTCAACCTGACCTCGGTCCGCGCGATAAGCGTGCACGACCCCATCCAGTTGAAGGACAAACAGACAAGGAAAACAGCGGTCATGCGGCTTGCCTTTGATGCTGCTTAGCGTCACAGTAATTCCCGCTATGGTGGAGGGTTTGTTGAATGGATTGGCTTTGGATTGCGCTTTTCATTTGGGGGGTTTGCGCAGTTGCAACCGCCTCAGCCGCAACAAAGCGTGGCCGCGATGAAATGGTATGGTTCGTCCTTGGGTTGATCTTTGGCGTATTCGCCCTGTTTGCCGTCTTGATCCTTGGACGTAAGCAAAAAGTACGGTAGCGCACCGCTGAGACCGAGGGTGACGGCCCTCTTTCAATGGGTGAGATGCATCGCTTCATCATCCTTGCCCCCGATGCTGAATCGCGTCAAAGTTGCGCCCGGTTTGGTAGAAGGGTAATTTTTGATGAAGCGATTGATTGGTTTTGGCGCGTTTGCGCTGTTCTCGGGGCCGGTTTGGGCGGAGGAGTGCACAAACATCCACACCGATAGCGAACGGCTTGCCTGCTACGATGCGGCAGCTGGGTATGTTGCCGAAACCGCCATCGACACATCCGAAGACCGGCCAGAAATTCCAAGGCATTGGTCTGTTGAAACGTCCACTTCCGCACTTGCAGACACCACTGATGTATTCATCAGCACGTCGGCAGATGCGGCGACCACCTGCCGTTCGTTTGGCGGTGGTAGCTCTATTCCGAGACTGTTTTTGAGGTGCCAGGAAGACACGACGTCCATCTACGTCGTGACCAACTGTCAAATGACAAGCGGCATCTCTGGATACGGACGCGTAGACTACAGGCTTGACAAAGATCCTGCGGCCCATACCGAAATGACCGCAAGCACCAGCAGCTCGGCGTTGGGTCATTGGCGCGGAGCGCAGGCCATCCCGTTCATCAAGCGAATGCTTGGCAAGGAAAGAATGCTGGTGCGCTTCACGCCGTTTAGCCAGAACGCACAAGAATTCGCCTTCGACATCAGCGGCATCGATGAGGTGATTACACCCCTCAGAGAAAGCTGTGGTTGGTAAACCTAAAGCCGATTTGACAAAACCAAAAAAGGATTTCTGATGAACCGATACACGACTGTTGGCGCTATTTGCGTGGCCCTGTCGCTGCTTGCCGCATGCGCAGGCCCTATTGAAAGCCGCACGCGTTTGCCGATGACCGATGCCCAGATTCAAACCGTTCAGAACTCGGTCACACACAACTTCAAAGATCCGAACTCCGCGCAGTTTCGTAAGCTCAGATGGTTCGAAAATCGACACGCCGACGGCACCATCAGCAATACAGTCTGCGGTGAAGTGAACGCGAAAAACTCGTTTGGCGGGTTTGTTGGTTTCAGCCCCTTCGCGGGTCGGATGAACGGTGGTCAGTTCGTTCTCTATGGAGTGGCAAGACCGGGAAGCATCGCGTTCAACAGCCTTTGCCCGGTTTGATGAGGTGACGAGGTGAGTGAACTCAAAGGGCAAGCCGCGATTGATCATTTGCTCGACCGCCTTGACCAGATCGAAACCACGGCGTTCGCAAACCGTATGATCTTAATGATCGTACTGCGCGGATTGATAGACGCACAGGTGTTCAACAAATCTGGTCTAGCAGCGCGGCTACGGCTAACCGCTGACAGATTCCCCGCTTCAGAAATCAGAGACGAACTGCTCGTTTTGGGCCAGCAGCTCGAAGAAGGAGACGATCCGTTCGATCCCGCCGACCCTCCTTCCCGGCTAAAACCCGCACCATCCGATGACGGCACCAATCCCGGTTGAGGCTTCGCGATAATCTCAGCGCAGGCCTGCTGTACGGCTTTGGACAGGTCGTTGCGGGTCATGTGGCACCTGCGTCCAACGTCGCCTCCTGATCAGCGAGGTAGTCAGAAAGCCTTTGCATAGTCTCCGGCGTGGCCGTTCCCTTCTCAAGAACCCCAAGCGCGTGAATTTGAACACCCGCTTTTCGACACATGTAGGTTGGACTGACCTTTGCTGCCGCCATGTGTTCGCGTGCACGTTCCAGTAGCTCAAGGCAGTGTTTTTTATGTTGCTCGATGTACTGCATACTCGCAGTAGTAGATTTTAAATAATCCGCCCGCAATGAATTTTTTAAAATCCGTGCATGTATTTTCAAAAATCTATAGGTTGCGGCGCATGACTGCCAAGTTTGACGAAGCAAAGATGCGCATCCGCCTGAAAGAGGCTGTGGACGCTAACGACATGTCTCAAAACGAGATTTCCCGCCGCTCTGGAAACAGCGTGAGCTATGTATCAGGCGTCATCAATGGATCCCGCGACCCTCAGGTGTCAAAGCTGGTAAGCGTGTGTGACGTGCTTGGAGTTAGCCTGATTTGGCTTCTGTACGGGTTTGATGTGCCTGAAGGCGCTGATGAGATTCTTCAGCATGTGGCTGAAAAGCCAGAGCAGACCGATGCGGTAATTTCTTTGCTTCGCGCCCAACAGCCCGCCGCTGATCAGGACTGATTGCCTCAATCAGTCGCGTCAATTCCCTAACAGTAACCAATTTGCGTTCCCCAAACATCGCCTTCACTCGTAATGCGAGAAAACGTGACGCATCACTTGCGCGCAGGTCAAGCCAGTGTGTATCTTATTAGTTGCACTAGGATTGGATTTTGCATTTATGGATAACCTCCCGTTAGTCTTTAGGAACAATTTTCTCCGCTACTTTGAGTTGTCGCAGTATGAATCATTTAGAAGCCTTAGCTTAGCATCACAGTCGTCAGCAGCTCGCGCTCAAAAGATTGCGGATGGGGAGTTCGACAAATCCAGCGTCGGACCTGGCATATTCACTATCGACAGGATGTGCAGAAACTTGGGATGCACGCCAAACGATTTACTGGGCTACTCAACACCTTCCTCATCCGCGCCAACAGCAGAACGGATCGGTGAGCCAACAGTTGAAAAGCTTGTACAGTGCTACGTTAGGTCCGCAGGCCACATTAGCGGTTTTTCAGACTACTTGCACTACTGTCAAATTTACGACGAACCAAAAGACGAGCGAATTTTCCTCAAGGTGTCTGGACGCCTTGCTTTAGCGTCCAGAGCTGCCAACACTACTGATGTGGGATACCTGCAAGACCAGTTCTTCAAGTTTGATGCAGAAACTCGGCGGGCGATCTATGATGGGCAGCGTACAGCATGGGAGAATGGTTTTGGAGTTGAGGCGGTCTTTTTGAACCACCCCATGCCAGAAAGAGGAAAGCGCGCGAAGTTTGACTTTCTGCGCGCCGCATTCAAGACAACAATGGCGGACAACTCCAAGGGTCTAGTTGTCTGGTGTACTGTCGTCGACCAATAGCCTCTTTATGCTGTAGCTCAATGCTTGGAAGTCCGTGCGCGCGAGGAATGGAACCCATTCCGGGCACCCACCAGGAAATGGGCAATTGTCCCATTCCCAGATGAAAGGGCGGCTGGACAGGAATCCGAACGTCTGTGGCGCGCCGCGAATGAACTGCTTATCACGCATAAAACAATAGCTGTAATCAGCACGAAAATCACTGAACACCCGATGCTGCCCGTAGTAGCAAAAAAGGCGCATAATGTGGTTTGAGTTGAGGTTCTTCGAGCCGTTCTTCGGCGATATCAAATCACCCCAATACGCTGTCTTTCCTGCAATCGGTGTTGCTGTTTGTGCCGTTCTGCCGGTTGGTGCCATCGGCACTCCATAGGTTGGTTGCGAAGTACGGCGGTAGTAAGAGTCAAACGTCTCATCTCCCAAGTCGTCAAACCGAACACCTGTGCCTGCGTAAACTTCGCCCTTTTTCATCGCAAACATCCAAAAAGCATTCGTTCTCGTGAACGCGACTCGCCGCGGGTCTAGCGGCAACGTCGAATAGTCGCGATTGGTGCTCTCGAGAAGCTCGAACGCCTGGTCGGGCTCATAGATCATCAAAAGCTCCAAGCCCTGCTCCTCCAACGCCGTCAAACAGTCGACGGCGAGTCGCTCACGCTCCATCGGCCCCACAACGCATCCTTCCAATGCTTCGTTCCCACTAAAGCAACATACATCAGGCGCGAATTGCTAAAATCGAATTTTTCAAAATCCATTTCTTGACTTTGGATTTTTTAAAATCTACCATTGAGTTGTCGCCGAAGATGCACAGGCCAGCCCGGGCACCGTCCCAACAGGCAGCGGATCGCGACAGTAACAAGGAGACGATTCATGCTCGACGCCATCCACAACACAGTCGTGACGCCATGGCCCACACACCCTGGCCACGTTGCGGAGTACGACCTTGAGACAGACGACGCGCATGTATCCGTGGTCACGTTTGAGACGGCACATGACGAGACACTTGATGGCCGCGAATTTGCCTATGCCCGCCTAATCGGCGGCAAGTTCGGCCCCTACCTTCTGGATCGGGAAATGCTGGTCAGCGCCTTTGGTGAGTATGCCGTTTCGCAATGCGAGGCGTACCTGACGGATCACGAGGTGTCGGTATGACCGACTGCCCTAAATGCGGATCGTGGAACCCGTGTCAGAAATACAATTGCAGCCATCCCGGAAAGCACATTCTGGCACGGAAAAAAAGCAATGGGACAGCTAGGGGTTTTGTAGTCTGCTTCTACGCTTCGGCTCTCGGAATAGCGTTCCTTATCGCCTTCGCAGTGCTGACATGAGGATCGCCGTCATAGCCCTCGCCTTTGCGCTGGCAGGCGGTCTGGCCGCTGTGCTGAGCGCGGCGACGTTTCACCCACATCAACCCATCCCTGCCCCGCGTTACTGCGGGACGTGCTGAGAGGTATCTACGATGAACCAACTCGCGACAATCGAAGGCCCGAAGCTGCCGGAGTTCTATGGCAAGCCCGGTGAAATCGAACGGATCATCTCTGAAATCGAAAAAGAGGTTGAGTCACAGGTTTCGGATGTAACGACCGCAAAGGGTCGAAAGAATATCGCCAGCCTCGCGCACAAGATCGCACGATCAAAAACTGCCTTGGATAAGGCGGGCAAAGAGCTGAACGACAAGAAGCGCGCAGCCATCAATGCCGTTGATGCGGAACGTCGTGTCGTCAGGGAACGTCTCGATGCGCTGAAAGCGACTGTTCGCAAGCCCCTTGATGAATGGGAGGCCGCAGAGCAGGCACGTATCGCCACCCTCAAGGCGCGACTGTCAGCCTTCGCATGGAAGGACGGGTATCGGGATGCTTCGTCGTCCGATCTAGCGGATGTGATTGCAACGCTGGACGCAATTCCAATCGACGATAGCTGGGATGAATTTCAGGATGAGGCTGCGACCAACAAGGAAAACTGCCTTTCTTCCCTGCGCTTTTCGTTGACCAGTGCTACTGAGCGCGAGCAACAGGCCGCCGAACTGGAACGCCTTCGTGCAGCCGAAGCTGCGCGCATTGCGAAAGAGCAAGAAGCGAAAGCTGAGGCCGAGCGAATTGAGTGGGAGCGTTCTGAAAAAGAGCGCTTGGAACGAGAGCGATTGGCGCAGGAAAAGGCCGAGCGCGAACGGACTGAGCGAATTGAACGCGAACGAGTTGAAGCTGCGGAGAAGGCTAAACAGGAGGCCGAGGATCAGGCTCGGCGAGATGCTAAGGAGGCGGAAGAACGCCACCAGCGCGAATTGGACGAGGCCAACGCCCGTGCCGAAGCTGCAGCCCAAGCAGAACGCGACCGAATTGCGGCGCAAGAACGCGTCCAGCGCGAAGCTGCGGAAAAACGGCGGCGTGACACCGAACATCGCGACCGCATTCTATCGGAAATTACCGCTGCTCTAATGCCGATCCCACGTGAGGATGTGGCAAAGGCGATGCTGGATGGCCGAATTCCACATGTGGAGGTCAAGCTATGACCGACCACGCCCTAGAACGTCTGTCCGAACGCTTCCCGGATCGCGACGCGCACGCCACACTCACGGAACTCTGCGAGGCGATCACATCCGGGACTGTCCTGCAACGGCACGAGGACATCAAAGCGGGGGAATGCGTCCTCGAAGTCTGGTTGCGCGATGGCACGGTCATTTTTCCGGCTATGGCGGACAATGGGGCGGTCAAGACCGTTCTGACCGAGGGCATGAGCCACCAGACGCCAACCGGCGCGGTGACGCTTGTCCGCACCGTTCTCGAGCCGGGTTTCCATCACTTCATCGCCGAGGATCGGTATCACGCTGATCACCTCCGCGCTGAACCATCCCTGTCCTCGACACTGGCCCGAAAGCTGGTCACGCAAAGCCCGCTTCACGTCTGGACGGCGCACCCCCGGATGAATCCGGATTTGGAACCCACGACCAAGAAGACGTTCGACGTGGGCAAGGCCGCGCACGCCTGCATTCTGCAGGGTCGGTCGAATTGGGCCGTATTCCCTGACGACGTTCTAGCGTCCAACGGTGCCGCCTCAACCAAAGCTGCCAAGGAATGGGAGGCGGACGTCCGCGCCAAAGGTCTCGTTCCGCTCAAGGCTGACCAAGAAAACGATATCCTCGCGATGTCCGCAAAGCTGGATGCAACGCTCAGCGCCTTGAATGTTTCGTTCTCACCGGACGACGCAGAGGTCGTTGCCATAGCTGAAATCGATGGTGCAACTTGCCGGGCCATGGTTGACCAGGCGCCAGCCGATCCATCCTTACCTTTGTACGACCTCAAAACCTGCGAAGACGCCAGCCCTGAGGCGTGCCTGCGATCGGTGATGAACTACGGGTACGATATTCAGGCTCGGCATTACCTCGATGTCTGGCGTGCTGCCACGGGTGAGGATCGCGCGTTCCGGTTCGTCTTTCAGGAAAAGACCGCGCCCTATGAGGTGTGTGTGATTGAGTTGTCCAGTCTGGACCTCGAACTCGCGGCAATGAAAACTGAGCGCGCACGCCAGATTTGGAAACTCTGCCTCGAGCAAGGTCACTGGCCGGGATACCCGCGCAACGTCCACACGCTTGAAGTACCCGAGTTCTACCACGCCAAATTCACGGCTCGGAAGGCTGAGCAGGACGCACGGCGATCTGCGACTGGCAAGGATGTCTATGCCAAGACCGCCAGCTTTCAGGCGCCGTTTCCCACACCTGACAACACGATTTCTGCAACTGAGATTTTTGGAGACTGATTATGGCACTTGATCAAACACTGACCTTCCCCGACATCGAGATGACGCAAGACTACTCCCTGCGCGTTGCTGTTGCGATGGCCGGCGGATCCGGAACGGGCAAGACATATTCGGCCCTGCTGATGGCGCGTGGGCTGGCCGATGGCGGTCCTGTGGCGGTCATCGACACCGAGAACAAGCGCGCCCTGCACTACCGCCGCGACTTCCCGGAGATGCAGCACTACAACTTCGGGCCCGAGGTCAAAGGCGAGATGGTTGGCTTTCCGCCCGAACGGTGGATTGCGGTCATCGACCAGATCGAAAAGACCGACGCCAAGGCCATCGTCATCGACTCTTTCTCGCACGCCTGGGAAGGCATTGGCGGTGTCCTTGAAATGCAAGCTCGTGAGGTTGAACGCCTGTCAGGCGGGGATGCCCAAAAGGCGGCACGAGTGGGTCAATTGGCTTGGGCATCGGTCAAGCCACGCTACCGTCGCCTCGTCGAGCGCATCGTGCAGGCCAAGACCCATGTCATCATCTGCATGCGCGCAAAACCCGTCATGCAAGAAGGTTTCGGCAACAACCGGAAGAATGCGCGCGACACCAAACTTCGTCGCGCAGACTTGCCATGGGACATTGCCGCGGACCGCGATCTGATTTTCGAAATGTCGGCGTCCATGTTGATGACGCCGGAGTTTCCCGGTCAGCCTGTTCTGCTCAAGTGCCCCGATCATTTTCGCGGCCTGTTTGCAGGCAACAAGCGCGTCGATGTGTCCGTTGGTGAAAAGATGCGTGCATGGGCAGATGAAGGTGGAACGGACCCCGAAGCCAAGAAATTGCTGGACGACGCACGGGCTGCTGCACGCGGGGGAAAGAATGCACTGAACGCATTCTACAAACCGCTGAGCCAAGAACAAAAGTCTGTGGTTCAGACGATCATAGAAGAACTCAAGTCAACGGCAGTTTCCGCGGAAGAAAGCGGCGGTGACGACCTGTTTGAGGGCGACGACCCCCAACCCACTGCCGAAGAAAAAGAGGCTGCCATGAAAGCGGCGGCGGAAGCCGCGGCCGCGGGGGAAGCCGCGGCCGCGGGGGAAGCCGCGGCCGCGGGGGAAGCCCAATGAACACCACTCACGAGCAGGCAGGTGCGGCGCAGACCGCAACATCGGACGGCGGCGTAACACCCCCCAACCCGTCGTCCGGTGACAAGCCAATGTACTACGCTGAGACGCGCAACACTTACGGCCAATGGGTGCCCTGCAGATTAGCGAGCATCCCCGTGGTAAAGAAAGGGCGCATCGAACGCCCGAACGGAACCGGCCCGCGTATCCGCCCGATGGGTGATGGGCCGGACGGAAAGCCCTCGTACGTAAAAGAGATTCCTCGAAACTACGCGCATCTCACGCTTGACCAGTTGTTTCACGTGCTCAGCCCTGACGGAAAGTTCACCGTCGGCCAGCAATCTTGGGTAGCCGCGTGAACTGGCTGTGGCGTGATTGGAAAGGTCAGTGGTCGGAGGCTCAGGTCGCATTCCTGAACCTCCCCACCGACGACCCCACCGAGGCCGCGTTGATTGAGGAAATCCAAGAGCGGATGTCCGAACTCTACAACCTGCGCGCCGACAACTCGGAAGATGCGCCCACAGCGGCACCGAAGCCAAAGCTAACCTCAATTGAAGGAGGGCGCTGACATGAAAATCAACCTGATTTCTGTCATGCGTGCCGGCGCTCTGGCCGCTGCGGAAATCGACCGGATCGACCGTGAAGCCGTGCGGGAGGCGCCCCATGAACAGTAAGGAACTAATGGAGGCGCACATGGTTGAGGTTCGCCAGCGTCATGCGTCTGCCATCAAGCGTTTCTGGCATCACTACGAGCCAAGCGGCCTTGCGGGTGCACCGCACTTCAAGGCGGGCCATCAGGGGTTTGCTCTTGACTACACTCATGTTGAAGGCAACGACGCGCTTCATCGCGAGTGGCTGGGCATCATGCTGTGTGCGGCGCTGGAGAGGCTGGTTGCCGAGCACTCCGAGTCCGCCCTCACCCAAGCACGGGCAGAAGGGAGTTCGTGATGGAAAATGCCCGCGAAATAACAATGAACTTGCACGACACCAGCATCGGGATTTGGCAGGACAATGCAAACGACCCCACATTTCGCGCTTTTGCATACAAGGCGATGTTACGCTTATTGCGACGCCAAGGATGGTCGGTCACCGAAGACCCCGAAGTGTGTGCAAACTACCCTACTTTGAACAGATTGGCACGAAAAGGTAATTTGCGTGCTGAGCTTCAATTAAATGGTCGGTGCTGCGAATTGAAAGTCTGGGCAACGACATGGCCACTCGATAACCGGTATGGCCCCAGATACGACTTCCGCAAGTTTGAGCGCATGGAATATCTTGACCGACAGCGCTTCACGATGCTCACCCGCAAGATAATCCGGCTGTTTGAGCGCAAGTCTCGTGTCGCAATCACTGATCGCACAGACGCCACCAAGCGCAAGCTGACAGCAATGCAGTTGATCGAGAAAAGCTATGCGGACAGCTGGCATAGGGACAAGGTGGCAGGCCATCCGATTTGCACACAGATGCGCAATGCCACGTCCGCTGATGCGTACAGCCTGACTCATGGGGGCGAGGTTTGGACAACCGACGTCAAAGGCCGGATCATCAAGGGGCGAGCATTCTACAACATCAACAACATGTGGTGGGTCGTTCTGAACAGGTACGAGCGTGTGAACAGGGCAAACTTTGAACTTTTCGTCGGACAGCCCGACCGTCTTCGCGAAAAACGAAATCATAGGCTACGCGTCAAATCGATCGAACGCGCAATGCGCGCTGCCGCCGCAAATGGGGATACTGCACGCGCAGAGGTTCTTAAACGCCTTCGCTTGGGAGGCGGCGAACCATGCCGGATCTGGAGTCGAAAAGAGAAAGCCTACTACGGCACCGGGTTTTCAGGCTATCAAACTTCCCGAGCCGAGGCAGGGATATACACGCGCGAAGAGGCAGAAAATGAATGCCGCCGGGTACCACATATTCTTTCGCTAGAAACGCCAGATGGGTTGCGCCTGACTTTTGAGGGAGAAGCAGCATGACCCGCCAAATCCCCATGCTGCCCGACAAAGCACTGTCCATCCGCCAACCTTGGGTCTGGGCCATCATCAACGCAGGCAAGCGGATTGAGAACAGGCCACGACGCTTTCACTATCGCGGGCCGATCTGCTTGCACGCTTCCACGGCCCCATTGCCGCCCGAAGAAATTGCCTACTCGTATTGTGTCGAAGATGTCTTGGCGTGGCACCGGACAAAGCCCGTTTCGACCAAGGAGGCAAAAAAAGAACCGCCTTCGCTCAGCGATTTGACACCGCGCCTTTGCGACATTCAACGCGGCGGCATCATCGGCACAGCCGAGATTGTAGACTGCATCGAACACAGCAATGACCCGTGGTTCTTCGGGCCTTACGGTCTGGTTCTGGACAACGTTCAGGCGGTCGATTTCATTCCGGTCAAAGGCGCGCTTGGGCTGTTTGACTGGCGCAAGAAGTTGGAGGTTGCAGGGTGATGCTTGCGTTCGTACTCGGCCTGCTCTGCCTGCTGCTGTGTTTCGGAGAGGCGCGCGACCCAGATCCAGGCGAAGACACAGAAGTTAATGCTGTAGCGCTCGGCTTCTTGGGCGTCGTCCTGATCGCAGTATCAGTCCTCGTCGTTGGCCTCCCGCCCTTGATCCTTGAGGTTGCGAAATGACCGCCCCCTACCCCAAGCAAACCTGCGCGGCCTTCGGCTGCAAGCGCTGGTCGCGGAAGTACCCGCCCGACTGGTCGTTCCTGTGCCGCGATCATTGGCAGACGGTGCCAACCAAGTTGAGGCGCCTGCATAACCGCCTCCTGCGCCGAGCCAAGAAGTTCAACACGCCCGACCTATGGGCACGCGAGGCCCGTGTCTGGAAGCGCTGCATAGATGCGGCCAATCGCGAACAGTTTGGGATTTGATATGAGCAGCCTACCCTATGCAACTGCCACCAGCGGCCAGAAGGCCCTCGATGACATCCGCAAGATCATCCAGGCATTCGGATGCTCCAAGTTTGCGCCCATGGAGGACTTCGACAGCGGCGAGGTCACCATTCAGTTCGAATACCGGGGCCGCATGGTTCAGGTGACAGCCAGCGCCAAGGGTTACGCGTCTGCGCTGATGCGCGAGAAGCCGTACTCGACGCGAATGCGGAAAACCCGCACGCAGTACGAAAAGGCGTGTCTCGACCAAGGTCACATTGCGATCTGGTCGATGCTGCGCGACTGGATCAAGGGGCAGCTGACTGCCATCGAAACCGGCATTCTCAGCTTCGACGCTGCATTTCTTGGCCAGATACTCTTGCCGGATGGTCGTACCGTTCACGAGCGGGTCGAAGAAAAGAACATTCTGCCAGCGTTGGAGGGCCCGCGAGGATGAGCAAACTCTGGACACTTGAAAAAGCCGCAGAAGATACTGGTGTGCCCAAAGCGTCATTGCGCACAGCCGCCGAGGAACATGGATTCTTGGTGCGCATGGGCCGCGCTATCAGGATCGACCCCACAACGATACCGGACCTTATCAAAAAATGCCGAGACCAGCCAAAGGAGCAAGGCTCCACAAGTTCAAGCACCGCCCCCACTACTACATCCGAGACACCGGCCAAAAGGACAGGTCAACGGGCTGCACAAGCCGCGCAGCGGCTGAAAAGGTCCTCGCAGCCTACATCGCAACCAAAGGGCGGACAGGTGCTGCAAATGAACCGCAAAACGTAACGTGCGCCGAAGTTCTTGCAATCTATGCGGAGGAATATGCTCACACGGCAGCTGATCCCGCACGAATAGGATACGCAATAGATGCGCTTCTGCCGTTCTGGTCTGAATTGAAGGCGTCTGACGTAAAGGGCGAGACATGCCGCCGCTACGCAAAGTGGCGTGATCGCTCAGATGGGACGACACGACGAGAATTAGGAACGCTTCAAGCCGCCCTGAACTATTGCGATCGCGAGGGCTTCATAACGTATGCCCCGAGTGTAACGCTGCCCAACAAGCCACCATCCAAAGACAGATGGCTCACCCGTGACGAGGCCGCACAATTGCTGTGGCGTGCGTATCGGGGCCACAAGTCGAAACACTTGGCGCGCTTCATCCTCATCAGCCTTTACACGGGCAATCGCAAAGACACGACACTGCGGATGGGATTTGAATCGAACACTATCGGCGGTTGGTTCGATCTTGAAAATGGGATCATGTATCGCCGCGCGGACGCTGAGAGGCAGACGGCAAAGCGACGGACCCCCGCCCGCATCCCCAGACAGCTACTGGCGCACCTGAGGCGCTGGAAAGCCTCTGGCAGCGTATGGGCAGTCGAATACCAAGGCACACGCGTGGGTGATGTAAAACGCGCTTTTGCGAGGGCTTGTGACTGCGATCAGTTGCGCGGAGTAACACCGCACACTTTGAAGCATACTGCCATCACATGGGTCTTGCAGGGAGGTGCTAGCGTTTGGGACGCCGCAGGATACTTCGCGACATCCCCCGAGACCATTGAGCGTGTCTATGGCCATCACAGCCCGGACTTCCAGCAGTCAGCCATCAAGGCAATTGAGAGGTGAGTATCTGTTACGTGTAACAGATTGGGTAGAATGCGCGCCTTTCCAAAGCGAACGAAACAAGGGGAAAACAGTGAACGGGCGGCGAACAGACATTCTGTAACTGCCCTCCGAAGGCAGAGGCCAGAGGTTCGAATCCTCTATGGTCCGCCATTTCTACACAAGGTTCCCCAATACCCGTTCACTGCGGTACCGCTGCGTGCAGACGTTCTCACGCGCACAACGCGGCCGCGACGAACAGCGGGGCAAAAACTGAACGTTCACGGCAAGGCTGTTGTCGCCTGCCTCACAATGCCAAAGTTTGAGCCTGCCCACTCCCCACGCAAGAGCGGCGCTAGAAATGGGGACACCACACAAAGCCCGTACAAACAGTACGGCGCGGGCCCTGAGTTGCTTGGAAAGCAAACCCAGAGCCACGACGCATTCCCGACTCCTACATCTTGAAAAGCTGGATGTTGTCGATCCGAGCTACCCCGTTCGGGTCGTCATTTGACCCGAGCACGCCCGCGCCGCCATTGATCAGTCCAACATGAAGCTGATTGCTCAAAGAGCCGACAAATCGCTCACTCAACAAGGTCCAATCAGTCCCGTTAGAACCGTGATAGACGCGTACTACTTTGCCGATCCGCGCAATCTTCAACCATTCGCTCGCTTCGCGGTTCGCGACATCCAAAGGAGTTTTCGCACCGCTCACCTGCACATGCGTACGCAGCTTTCCGCTTGCATTTACATAGGCCGCAACCGCGTCGCTTGTCTCATCGGCACCATTCGCAATCATCAATCCCGCGAAACTGTTTGGGGACGTGTAGTCGATGTTAATGATCCGTGCGACAAACTCAAAATCGCCAGACACAAGCTTGTGCGTGAACTGCAGGCTGTTCGATGTCGCATCACCAAAGCCCATACCAGTGCCTGTGAATTTGAAGATGTTGTTGGCAACCGTAACCGCACCCTCTCCGCCACCAATCTGGGTGCGCGCCCATTTCCAATCTTCTTCGGACTGAACCTCGGTTGCACCCAGTTCTGGTAACGGAATTCCTGCGACATCCGTCTTGATGCTGTACAGTTTTAAGCCGGTTGGACACGGCGCTATCGTGCAAGTCGCCGGGTATGCCAGCCCGACAATCGCGGCTTTCTCACGCAGCGCACGTTCGTCGTAACCACTGAAATCCAGGTCTTTGGCAAACTGGGTTTCATAGCCCACCACGTCGCCATCATATAGGCGATAAATGCGACCGGATCCCTTGTGATGCATCATCGTGGTGATGCCATTCACATCTGTGACAACCAATGTGTCGTTTGATGCGCTCAGCGGATCCGGTAGCAGCGGAGACCACACCTCGGTGCGGTTATCGTATGCACGAAATCCTCCGATGTTTTCAAAACCACCGTCTATCGCTGAAGTCATCAAGCCGGTTGTCATGATTGGTGCACCTGTCATGCTGGCAGCGACGTGGACCTGCGTGAAGTATCCCCCGGCATGATCCGCTGGGGAAAACACGATTTCGGCCTGACCTGGACCCGGATCGACCCGCAATGGCAGTGCATCAATCGCAGTTCCATCACTGCGTTCCCAGCTGGTGCCTCCATCTTTTGACCGAGCGTAGACAATGTGGCTTGCCGTCGCGCTGTCGGTGTTGTTCACGGCGCTGGCGACATGAAGCGTATTGTCAAAATCAATTGTCATTCCAGACAAATACCCTTGGTACCCCCGGCCATCGTTCCCATTGTCTTCCCACAAGAATGCACGTGGGGTGAAATCGAAATACGCTCTGTACTGCTGAGGGTCGATCTCGCCTTCAATCGCATCCCACACTTGTCGCGTTGGGTCATATTTATACAGAGCCAGGGCGCTGAGCGGATACCGAAATGGTACTTTCGGGCCAAGGTTGATGCGCGCGCGCATATACAGTTCGCCATCCATGCCAGACTTGAATGCGGTGTAGGTGAACCCTGTTCCTTCAGGCACCCCATCGCTTGCACGCCCCTTGAAATTGAATTGGGAAATGTCCCCCTCAGCCGCGCTGCGCCATAGAAGGATGCGCTGGCCACGGAACATTGCTGTCAGACCCTTATCATTTTCCGCCGCCGAATTGCCCTGCCCTGTATAGCGGTGCATGTTTCCCGCCACATGCAAAAACCCTTTGCTGTCGACACCAATCGAAAAATTATGATGGTTATCGTCCTCAATCTTGAACATGCTGTCTGAGACAAGCGGTGCGGTTGTGACTTTCTTGTCTCGTGCCACCTTGCCAATTATGGGACGCTTTTCATTGTCAACGTAGACAAAGAATATCTCTCCTTCGTGCGTCACCACCGACGGCATATGGCGCAGGTTTTTAACATATGTGGAGTACGCACCATCCGGAACTGAATGCAGTTCTTCGACGGTAAGCGTTTCGTCAGCCGCATTCAGCGTTCCCGTACGGATTGGTCCAACAGGTGGTGACCGCATCTCGAATTGGCTGTGCGGCTCTGTCAGCGAGCATTCGATAAGTGTTCCGATGTCATCTGGTCTCGTCCGATAGGTTCTCAGACGTTTGGACAGCCCCAAAATCGGCTCTCCGTTTCGATAGCACGCAAACTCCGCAGTGTTTCCCGCATCGCCTTGGTAGATCAGGCGCAGCTCTTGGTTCTGACGAGCGGGACCAATCAGTTTGACGTTGTCAAAAGGTTTTACCGTTATCGGCAAACGTACTGGATCGGCGACAGTTGGACCGGCAAGGCCGATCAGGATTGGAAAGAGACTCAGATGTTTCAGCATGGAGGACTCCGCATGGGGATTGAAGGAAGGAGAAGCGAGGGCACAGCACTGCCAGCCCCCCGATTTGACATCGGTTGACGACACAGTTCCCTGACCCCCAACACGGGGTTTCAGAAACAATGAGAGCTGGAACTGACTGTGGGCAGTTAAATGAACTTTGCCCGACCAACTGGCCGGATTTTAGCTACAAACTGACCTCTTTCTACAGGTGTAGAGTCTCAGGTCCATCCCTTTTTACGTGTGTCTTGGTTCGTCAGGCTATTTCTCGCCAAATCGCCACAACGCAAAAGAGTAAACCTTTAACAAGCTGATAATAATTACCTTTCACTCACGCGGCCTTTAGCCCATTCGTGGTTTACAACGCCGAAACACGTCGGTCCCGACGTTGGTCCAAAAAGTAAAGACAACCTGCGGATGCACATGCAATCATCGCACCGATCATGGCGATGCCCTGGTAGTCGGTCACGCCAGACCCCAATGCAAAAATCACTGACGCAATGATCGCACCACCAAAATGATTGACAGACAACAACGAACTGCCTGCACCAGCCCGATCCGCGACAAGGTTTTGGACATACCCAATCGGGATTGAAAGGACGATACCCGCGCCAACTCCTGCTGGCAGCACAAGCCACCATGCGAACCCGATGGACGGCACAGCCCCCAGAATGGCAAGGAACCCGCCATAAATCACGACACCGATCAGGATCAGAAACGAAGCGGACATCACACGCAGAAACCGAACGGCAAGCAACATGACCGGAATTTCGACAAAAGCGACGAGCCCGGCAAAGACCGCAACATCAGACTCAGCGCCTCCAAGGTTGTTCAGGATCAGCAAGCCTAACAGAATATTGTACAGGCCATTCGTGGCCGAGATCACGCAGATCAAGACCATACGCACTAGCAAGCCCAGATCAGTCAGTTCAAGCAGGGACGCAAGAATTCCTTGACCTGATTTCGCAGTCTCAGACACCGAATGATTGCGGCGCCACAACATCATGACTGCAACAAACGCCAGAATATTGGCACCAGCCACCACGGCATAGGCCGCAAGCACATCCACTCCTTGAACAAGCACATAGCCCCAAATCACGGGAGTCAGGGCAAACGCAGCGGAAAATGTCGCTCGTGACAGCGTTGCTGCATAAGGACGATCAAGTTGCGGGTTCTCATTGGCCGCGACAACCGAGATTGCAAAATACTGGGTAAAGGCCGTTGCCCCCACCGGAAACAGCACGACATGCACCAACAGAAAGGCGATTTTGGAGGGCGCAAAAAACATCAGTAATCCGGCTACGGTGCCAACCACCAATGCAGCAAGTAACGCTTCGCGAAACCGTCCTGTCTGATCCGTATAGATTCCGACCAGAATGGATGCGACGACGCTGAAAAACGCCCCACTTGTCACGATCACGGCATAGGCAGCATCGGAAAATCCAATCTCCTCGATCCCGATGATCGACTGTAGTGGCGCTACCGACGCTGCGCCAACACCCATAAATGTCAGACCGACCAGCGCCACTTGCATCAATTTGTCAGTAAGCGCTGTCTTGATCATTGAAGATGTCCAAATTGAACCACGGCGCGATCGCAAAAAACCGATACGCACCCGCCCGACTGTACAACGTACAATCGATAAGAAACACCGCGCGACGCAGTGGCCCTTTTTGAACCCCGTCCGGTTTCAGGCAGCAGCATCGCGTCCGGCTGGTTAACATCGACAAAACGCCGCGCACGCACCTCAAGTGATTGACTTACCTGCGCTTTCGCAACTTGTAAAACATCAGGTAAATCGAGCGCACACCTTGTCCCCGCGGGGACAGATCACGCAAACAGGTCGTGTGCCAGCTCCAACGCGTCCACCAGCACATCCACCTCTTCCTTGGTGTTGTACATGCCAAAGGACGCGCGGCAAGTGGCGTTCAGCCCCATATGCTCCATCAGCGGACCTACGCAATGTTGACCGGCCCGCACCGCCACACCCTTCTTGTCGAGGATGGTCGAGATGTCATGTGCATGCCCTGCCCCGTCCAAGGTGAATGAGAAAATGGCGCCCTTGTCCGGGGTCGTGCCCTGCACCTGCAGCCAGTTGAGCCCACCCAATTTCTCCACCGTGTAGTCGCGCAAAGAATCTTCGTGCGCCGCGATGGCCTCCATCCCGTGGCCCATCATGTATTCCAGAGCGACGCCCAACCCGATCATCTGCACGATGCCTGGTGTGCCCGCCTCGAACTTGTGGGGCGGATCGTTGTAGATCACGCCGTCCTTGAACACTTCCTTGATCATGTCGCCGCCGCCGATGAACGGGCGCATCTCGGCCATGCGTTCGGCCTTGCAATAGATGGCACCCGACCCCGAGGGACCGTAGAGTTTGTGGCCCGTGATGGCGTAGAAATCAGCGCCCAAGTCCTGCACATCAACCGGCATGTGGACGGCAGCCTGCGACCCGTCAACCAGCACCGGCACACCTTTGGCATGTGCCCCTTCACAGATTGCTTTCACATCCACTTTTGTGCCCAAAACATTGGACATGTGGGTGACGGCGACCAGCTTGGTCTTGGGGCCAATCGCATCAATAACCTTCTGCGGATCAAGCGCGCCCGTGGCGTCCACATCCACCCATTTCAGAACAACACCCTGCCGTTCCCGCAAGTAATGCCAAGGGACGATATTGGCGTGGTGCTCCATGACGGACAGGACGATTTCGTCGCCAGCCTCCATCCGCGGCATAGCCCAGCCATAGGCCACCATGTTGATGCCCTCGGTCGTGCCCGAGTTCATCACGATTTCGTCCTCGGAACCTGCATTCAGGAAGCGGGCCAGCTTGCCACGGACACTTTCATAATTGTCGGTCGCGAGATTAGAAAGGAAGTGCAACCCTCTGTGAACATTCGCATACTCTTCAGAGTACGCCTTGGAAATGGCATCGATGACGACCTGCGGCTTCTGGGCAGACGCACCGCTGTCCAGATAGACCAGCGGCTTTCCGTTCACCTCGCGGCTGAGAATGGGAAAATCCGCCCGGATGGCGTTCACATCATACATTCGCAAGTCCTCCTGCCGTCACGCCGGTCAGCGTCACAAGCATCATCATTCCAATAAACAGTCCGGCCAGCACGATGATCAGCAAGCCAAAAGCACGAAACAGCGAGTCAAAACGCAACGCTGCGCTGACAAAATGCAACAATAGCCAAAACGCGACGATCGCGACGACCAGCGCCACAAGGCCCGCAATGGCCGGCACGATCAAGCTGAGCGCAAGCACAAGGGCCTGTGCAGCCGCACGCAGCGCCTGCAACCAGGTCAGCAGTGCCAACATGTCGGTGAATTCGCCATGCCCGCCAAGGGCACGCCCGGCCCAGACCAGCCCATGTACCATGACCAGAAGCCCGCCCGCGATCATCGCAAACAGCGCAAAGGGCCGTTCAAGCAAGGCCAGAAGCGGGATCGCCGCCTGCGCGGCAGGATCAATGGAACCCGGGGCCAGCACCACGGGCGCAGAGGCCAGAATGGCATTGACCGCAGCGACGGCAAACAGCGCAAAATAGAGGGTCTGCCGATCCAGATGCCATCCGATAATGCGCTGCGCCACTTCTTTGGGGTCCCGCAGCGTGTCGACCGCCAGATCTGCGGCAGCGTTCACGCTGCTCGCTCCTGCGCGATGGATCCGCCGATCCAGAACCACATGAACACCATGAACCAGATCAGGCCCACGGTCTGAAGCTGGATGCCCGGGCCAACAAAGCCCGCGATCAGGCCATGCAGCAGGATCAATGGTGAGGACGCAAGAAGCGCCCAAAACAGTGCCAACCGCGCGCCATAAGACGTGCCCTGCCCGCGCAAAATGCGCCCGACACCACGTGCCGCAAAAGCAATCACGTAGAACAAGAGCGGCGCTACGAAAATCCACGCCATCAGAGAAGCGCCCATCAGCATATTGAGATCCTGACCGGTCAAATGCGCCTCGCGCGCCAGTCGTGGCAATTGCGCAATGAAAACCAGGGCACAAGACGCCATGAGATAGGCCAGCGCACGATCTTCGCGCTGGCCAAGCTCAAGCAAACGCCTCACGACGCGCCCCGGACCACGATATGTGGCCGTAATGTTCTGCGTGATGGCCATTTTAGCCCCGGTGACGCTCCAGCCAGCCTTGCAGGCGTTCGACCAATGCGTCGCGCAAAACTTCGTCTTCGATCTCTTCTACAGCCTCGGCGAGGAAGGCCAACGTCAGCAGATCAGTCGCAATCTCGGCCGGTACGCCACGTGAGCGCAGGTAGAACAGCGCTTCTTCGTCGATGGCGCCGGATGTAGACCCATGCGAACAGGCCACATCGTCGGCATAGATTTCCAACTCAGGCTTGGCGAGGAACTGGCTGTCATCATCCAGAAGTAGCGACTGGCTGATCTGGTAACCGTCTGTTTTCTGGGCGCCTTCCTTTACAAGGATCTTGCCCTGGAACACACCAACCGCCCCGTTGCGCAGCACCTTCTTAAACACCTGGCGGCTTTCGCAGCGCAGCGCGTCATGGGTCACAAACACGGTGTCGTCGTGGTGGAAATCGCCATCGCCCACGCATGCCCCCGCAACATGCGCGACCGCATCGTCGCCGGTGATGTCGATCACGCACTCGTTGCGGGTCAGACGACCATTCACGGTCAACGTGAACGACTTGAACACGGATTCAGCGCCCAGACGCGCAAAGATATGCGTCGCTGCACGGCGTTCATGGTCGCGACCTTGAGCACGCACATGGTGGAAGGTCGCGCCATCGGCCACATCCACTTCCATCGCCTTATTGAACCGCGCCGCCGCCGGGCCGGTTTCCAAAAGGGTCAGCTCGGCCCCCGGATCGAGTTTGACCACGTGGTGCAGGATAGCATCTGATGTTTCGTTTTCATGCAAGTAGATGAAGTTTATCGGCTTTTCAGCTTTATCCGTGACATGGATCAGCACACCGTCAGTGGCGTATGCCGTGTTCAATGCTGCCAAAGGCCGGGGCACGTAGTGGCCGTTGCCCTCAAGCGTTCCATAAAGGTCGGACGCCCAATGAATGTCCGCACTTTCAGCCAGCCGGTCGATGCGCACGCCGGACAGCGTCAGATCATCGGATTGTTCTGCATCAAAGACTCCGTCGACGAAAACGATCTTGAGCCGGTCAAGGTCGCCGAACAACGGGCCCTCTTCATTTTGGAACAGCGCGGCAACCGGGGCCGTTGGCTGCACGAGGCTGTCTGGCCGCGTGAACTTCCAATACTCGTCGCGTCGCCCGGGCAGCCCCATCTCACGGACACGGGCCAAAGCCGCCTTGCGCGCGGCATCCGCCCAGCCGTTTTGCGGCATGGTGAGGGTGTCCAAACGTTCCTCGGTCGGGTTCGATTTTGGTGCGGGTTCAGCCATTACGCCACCTCAGCCAAAATGTCGGCATAGCCGTTGTTTTCAACTTCAAGCGCCAGCTCGGGACCGCCTGTCTTCACGATTTTGCCGTCCGCCATGATGTGTACGACATCAGGTTTAATGTGGTCCAGAAGACGCTGGTAGTGCGTGATGACAAGGAATCCGCGCCCTTCGTTGCGCAGCGCGTTCACACCTTCAGCAACCAGTTTCATCGCATCCACGTCGAGACCGGAATCGGTTTCGTCAAGGATACACATCTTGGGCTCTAGCATCGCCATCTGCAGGATTTCGTTGCGCTTTTTCTCACCACCAGAGAAGCCGACATTGACCGGGCGCTTGAGCATGTCCGCGTCGATTTTCAGAGCCTTCGCGCGCTCACGGATCACCTTGAGAAAGTCAGCGGCGCTGATTTCATCTTCGCCCCGCGCCTTGCGCTGTGCGTTCACTGCCGTGCGCAGGAAGGTCATGTTACCAACACCAGGGATTTCAACGGGATATTGGAAGGCGAGGAACAGGCCTGCGGCGGCGCGTTCCTCTGGCTCCATCTCGAGCAAGTCTTCGCCGTCCAGCTTCGCCTCGCCCTCCGTGACTTCATAGCCATCGCGGCCCGACAGGACATAGGACAAAGTGGACTTGCCCGATCCGTTTGGCCCCATGATCGCGTGAACCTTACCCGCCTCGACAGTTAGGTCGACCCCTTTCAAAATCTGCTTGTCTTCTTCTTCAAGTTGAACATGCAAGTTTTTGATATTCAGCATTTTTGTTTTCCTCGTCTCGCGCCTGTCGCGCGCTATTGCACAATGACGGCGGTGCCCGAGACACTGACCATCAACATTGAGTCCCCAACAACCTCGTAGTCGAGGTCTATTCCGATGACGGCGTTCGCGCCGAGCGCTGCCGCACGTTGTTCTAGCTCCGTCATGGCCATGTCACGTGCATCCTGAAGTTTGGATTCATATGCGCCGGCGCGACCGCCTACGATATCTCGGACACCGGCAAAGAAATCGCGGACAATATTGGCCCCCATGATCGCTTCACCCACGACGATGCCGCGGTAGTCGGTGACCTTGTGGCCTTCGACCGTGTTTGTTGTAGTCAGGATCATCGTCTAACCTTCAGTGTTTTCCATGTGGCTCGCTGCAGTCGCGGCACAGGCCGTCAGCGGCGCGGGCATGTCGCAGAATTGTGACGAACCGAAGCGTCAGCGCGCCCCAGCACATAAAGAGGATCAGCCCCATCAGGATCTCAAACCGTTCCGCGTACTTTTGGATGATCCAGCCATCGGAGACCATTTCAGCAACAATTTCGTCATGGGCGATGGACAACATGAACACGATCAGGTGACCCAAGATCACCAGCGTCAGTTCCCGCGTTTCCGGTAGGAGACGTCCCGGATGTCCAAAGCGGACTTGAAGGCCACTTGGCTTACGTGGTGCATCAGGTGCCATTGATCTGCCCCTTTTGCGCAGAGCTGAATTGAGAAGACGCGCGTTGTTCCGCATCTTCCGCAGGATCGCGGGCAAACAGCCGTTGGGCTCCCGTCGCCACTGCAACGGACAGCATCAAAAGCGCAAGCCACACCCAGAAAGACGTCAACGCGCCGGGCGCAAGTGAAGCCGCCACGATCATGCCGCCAATCAAAGCAATCAGAAAGGCCAGCCCGCCCTGCTGTGTGCCGTCCAGATTCGAGACCACGTGACGTTTGATCCTGACGTCGGTCCGCTGTGTGTTCGACAGATCCTTCATCGGTCAGCCCCGGCAAAAAGAAAGAACGCCGCCCCGATTGCCCCGCCCGTCATCGCCCCACCGATGGCAAGCGCAGCGGCGAAGTCAGGCAGGAACAACACCCCCACGCCACCGCCAAGTGCCGCGCCCCCAAGGACGGACAAGGCCATGGTCACAAAGGCGGACCTGGGTTCCTTCGGTTCAGACATGGATCAGCCCACCGACCCTTCGAGCGAGATGGCAACCAATTGCTGCGCTTCCATGGCGAACTCCATGGGCAGTGCCTGCAGCACGTCCTTGCAGAAGCCGTTGACCACAAGGGCCACCGCTTCTTCCTCGTCCATGCCACGGCTGCGGCAGTAGAAGAGCTGGTCGTCATCCACCTTGGACGTCGTCGCCTCGTGTTCCACGCGGGACGAGTTGTTCTTCACCTCGATATACGGAACCGTGTGGGCACCGCATTTGTCACCGATTAACAAGCTGTCGCACTGGGTGTAGTTGCGGCTGTCCTTGGCTTTTGGGTGCATGGACACAAGACCACGATAGGTGTTCTGCGCCTTGCCCGCGCTGATGCCCTTAGATACGATGCGCGACTTGGTGTTCTTGCCCAGGTGCACCATCTTGGTGCCGGTATCGGCCTGCTGCATGTTGTTGGCGATGGCGATGGAGTAGAACTCGCCCTGGCTATCGTCACCGCGCAGAATGCAGGACGGGTACTTCCAGGTCACGGCAGAGCCAGTTTCAACCTGCGTCCACATCACCTTGGCACGATCGCCACGGCAATCGGCGCGCTTGGTCACGAAGTTATAGATGCCACCTTTGCCGTTCTCATCCCCAGGATACCAGTTCTGCACGGTCGAATACTTCACCTCTGCATCTTCCAGGATCACGATTTCGACCACAGCGGCGTGCAGTTGCGATGTATCGCGCTGCGGCGCAGTACATCCTTCGAGATAGGACACGTAACTGCCCTTGTCCGCGATGATCAGCGTACGCTCGAACTGGCCGGTGTTTTCCGCATTGATGCGGAAATAGGTAGACAGTTCCATCGGGCAGCGGACACCCGGTGGGATGTAGACAAACGAGCCATCGGAAAAGACAGCACTGTTCAGCGTGGCATAGAAGTTGTCCTGCACCGGAACGACAGACCCAAGGTACTTTTTGACCAACTCGGGATGTTCTTTGATCGCCTCGGAAATCGAGCAGAAGATGACGCCTGCCTTTTTCAACTCGGCCTGGAAAGTCGTACCGACAGACACGGAGTCGAACACGGCATCCACAGCGACCTTGCGGCCCTCAGCAGGTGCATTTTCGGCCCCTTCGACACCGGCAAGGATCATCTGCTCTTTCAGCGGAATACCCAGTTTTTCGTAGGTGGCCAGCAGCTTGGGGTCGACCTCGTCCAGCGACTTGGGCTTGACCTCCATCGATTTGGGACGGGCGTAGTAATACTGGTCCTGAAAGTCGATCTCAGGATAGTCGACCATGGCCCAGTCCGGCTCTTTCATCTGCAGCCAGCGCTCATAAGCCTGCAGGCGCCATTCGGTCATCCACTCGGGCTCTTCGTTCTTTTCCGAGATGAGCTTGACGATGTCTGGCGTCAGGCCCTTTGGTGCATACTCCATCTCGATGTCGGTTTCCCAACCGTATTTGTATGCACCGCCAACCTCGGCAACGGCATCCACCGTTTCCTGATCGACACCTTCCTTGACCACTACATTTTCCATGTCAGACATCCTCTCGCATCTGAGCGGTTTACGCCGCCCGCGCCTCGTGTTTCTTCAGTTTTTGCGCCCATATATCGACAAAGCGCAAAACGTCCTCTTCCGTTGTCTCAAGCCCTAGTGACACCCGCACCGCAGATGCCGCCTCAAGCTCCGAATATCCCGTCGCCTTCAGCACGCGGCTTGCCTTGACCTTGCCACTGGAACAGGCCGACCCCGCCGAGATGGCAAAACCCGCCAGATCCATCTGCATTACCTGTGTTTCGCCCTTCCAGCCGGGCGTGATGAAACAGGAGGTGTTGGGCAGGCGTTGCACCTCTTTCCCGACAAAAATAGTTGTCTTTGACGCAGCAGCAAGAGCGTTTTCTAGAATATTTCTAAGTTTCTCGACCCGGCCCCATTTTCCATTGGCCACATCCCGTTGTGAAGCCTCGGCTGCCGCCCCAAATCCCGCGATACCTATGACGTTCTCAGTGCCCGACCTGCGGCCCATTTCCTGTCCACCGCCCTTGATCCGAACGGCAGGTTCAACTCCGGTTTTCACATAAAGCGCACCTATCCCTTTCGGCCCGCCAAACTTGTGCGCTGACGACAGTACAAAGTCCGCGCCACTATTGGCGATGCTATACGGGAGCTTGCCCCACATCTGGACAGCATCCACGACAATCAGAGCGCCCCGTTTCGTCGCCCAGATGTCCTGCGCAATAGGCAAGGTTTTCTGCAAGACACCTGTCTCGCTGTTGGCGGCCTGCATGGCGACAACGTCATCCCACATACCATCAAAGATAGACACGCCATTGATGGTGCCTGTCAAAACGCCATCAGTGTCCACGTCCAGCACATATTGCGGTGCCAACTCCCCTGTCGATGCCGCGGCACGCACCGCATCGTGTTCGATATCCGAAAAGATCGCGCCAGACAGATCAGGAAATGCCATGCCCGCCGCCTCGGTCGCACCGGAGGTGAAAACAATGTCCCCCGCATCGCAGCCCATCAGCGCCGCAACCTGCCCCCGCGCCTTTTCCACAATCGCCTTTGCCGCACGACCCTCCGCATGGACCGACGACGGATTGCCAACCACATCCATTGCGCGCAGCATCGCCTCTCGCGCCTCGGGGCGCAGAGGTGTCGTTGCGTTATGATCCAGATAGACCCGGCTCATGTTTCTTCTGACCAAAAATACCAAGGGGGTCTGGGGGCTGGCCCCCAGTTGACATCAGCCATCATCGACCACCGCAAAGAGGTTGGGCACTGCGGGACAAGGGGCCAATTCATTCCCGATTACATCCGACAGGCGGGTCTGGTGCAGGAAAACGTAAACATGCGCACTTAGCCCTTCCCACAAACGGTTGGTCAGCGACTGCGCCTTGGACCCGGATGCCGCGCCAGAGGCCCCGGCCCCTTTGTGCATGGCGTCTACCTTTTCATCAACGGCCGCCAGAATGTCGGCCACACGGATGTCAGAGGCCGACCGCGCGAGTTTGTAGCCCCCGCCCGGCCCACGCACCGAAGACACCAGATCGGCGCGGCGCAGCTTAACAAACAACTGCTCAAGATAGGGCAAAGAGATGTCCTGCCGGGTCGAGATATCCCCCAAGCTGACAAGTTGGTCGCCCGGCTGCATGGCGATGTCGGCCAGCGCCACCATCGCATAGCGTCCCTTGGTCGACAGTTTCATGGCAAAACCCCCAATTGACGTCATCGACACAAGGTCATACATCGTTGCCCACTGCAGGATGAATGACCTGTCGAAAAAGTTAGAACCGTTCTAAGGTGCCCGATCAAATTCGTCAAGAAATCGGAACCTAAAAAAGACGCGCGAGGACAGAACACCATATGCCCGAGGTCATTTTTCCCGGACCCGAAGGCCGCCTCGAAGGCCGCTACCACCCCCAAAAAGAACGTGATGCGCCGATTGCCATCGTTTTACATCCGCACCCGCAGTTTGGCGGCACGATGAATCACAAGGTGGTGCACGCGCTGCACTATGCCTTTTTCAACATGGGGTTCACCGTTCTGCGCTTCAACTTCCGTGGTGTCGGGCGCAGTCAGGGCGAATATGATCAGGGCATTGGCGAGCTGAGCGATGCGGCCTCGGCCCTCGATTACCTGCAGTCGATGAACAACAATTCCAAGCACTGCTGGGTCGCAGGCTTTTCGTTTGGCGCGTGGATCGGCATGCAGCTTTTGATGCGGCGGCCCGAGATCACAGGCTTTATCAGCGTGTCACCGCCCGCCAATATGTACGACTTTTCGTTCCTGGCGCCCTGCCCGTCCTCGGGCCTGATCATCAACGGCACCGCCGACCGTGTGGCACCGCCCGCGGATACCGAAGCGCTGGTGTCCAAGCTGCATGAGCAGAAGGGCATCACCATCACGCATACACAGGTCGAAGGGGCTGGCCACTTCTTTGAAGAGCCGCACCTGGACACGCTGATCGGCAACACGACCGATTACGTGAAACGTCGCCTGACCGAGACCACGCGTTAATGGCGGATCCCGTCGTCGTCGAAATGGCCAATAAACTGGCCGAGGAATGCCTTGCCGTACAGAACGAGCTGGGCAACGACCGCTTGTTCATGGAAGTGGGCGATGTGCTGGGTGCGTCGTCGCAAACACTTGAAGAGGCATTCCTGACAGCGATCCGTACGCGGATGGCCAATGATGCCGGGCGCCGCTTCCTGGCCCAGAAACTCAAGGCGCATCGCGCGGAACAGGCATCTGAGTGACAAGGCTGGACCAGCAGATCGCCTTTCTCAACGAGGCGGACAAGCTCAAGTCCATCCTTCGCGCAACGACCCTGGCTGATGGCAGCCGGGCTGAGAACAGCGCGGAACATTCTTGGCATCTGACGCTGTATGCACTCGTTCTGGCGGATCAGGCGGGCCCGAACGTCGATATCAACCGCGTTATCAAAATGTTGATCCTGCACGATCTGGTCGAGATTGATGCGGGCGACAATCCGATCTTCGAGGATGTGGATGCCGCCGCTGTCGCTGCACAGGAACAGGCCGCTGCTGATCGTATTTTTGGCCTGCTGCCCCTCGACATTGCCCAAACGCTGCGCCCAATCTGGGAAGAGTTCGAAGCTGCCGAAACACCAACCGCGCAATTTGCAAAGGCGCTCGACCGGTTCCAGCCCCCGATGCTGAACCTCGCCTCGGGCGGCGGCAGCTGGACGGACTACAATGTGTCCGAGGAAACCATAGCTACCCGCGTTGGCACAAAGATCGAGCGCGGAGCGCCGGGGCTTTGGGACTATGCCAGCAAACGCATCAGCGCCTTCTTTGACGCACTCTAATCCAGGAAAACCTCTGTATACCGTTGCATACAGTCTTTCCAAATCGGTTCTGACCCGCTAAGCGCTATGCACGACTGACAGTGCTGCAAAGGACCCATCCATGACCAAGATCAAGGTAGAGAACCCCATTGTCGAAATGGATGGGGACGAGATGACCCGCATCATGTGGGATTTCATCAAGAAGAAGCTGATCGAACCCTATTTGGACATCGACCTGCTCTACTACGATCTTGGGATCGAGGAACGCGACCGGACCGAAGACCAGATCACTATCGACGCCGCCGAAAAGACCAAGGAGGTTGGCGTTGCCGTCAAGTGCGCGACCATCACGCCGGACGAGGCGCGGGTTGAAGAATTTGGCCTGAAGAAGATGTGGCGCAGTCCCAACGGAACGATCCGCAACATTCTGGGCGGCGTCATCTTCCGCCAGCCCATCATCTGCCGCAACGTCCCTCGTCTGGTGCCCGGATGGACCAAGCCCATCGTGGTGGGCCGCCATGCCTTTGGCGACCAGTACAAAGCCACTGACATGAAATTCCCGGGTGCGGGCACATTGACCATGAAATTCGTGGGCGAAGACGGAACCGAGATCGAGCACGAAGTCTACAAAGCGGACAGCGCCGGCGTGTTCATGTCGATGTATAACATCGATCCATCGATCTACGATTTTGCGCGGGCGTCCTTCAACTATGGCCTGAGCCTTGGCTGGCCGGTTTATTTGTCAACCAAGAACACGATCCTCAAGCAATATGACGGGCGGTTCCTCGAAGTCTTCCAAGAGGTTTACGACACCGAGTTCAAGGAGCAGTTCGAAGCGGCAGGTATCTGGTACGAACACCGCCTGATCGACGACATGGTGGCCTGTGCCATCAAATGGAATGGTGGTTTTGTCTGGGCCTGCAAGAACTATGATGGCGACGTGCAGTCGGACGTGGTTGCCCAAGGTTTCGGATCGCTGGGCATGATGACGTCCCAGTTGATGACCCCCGATGGCAAGATCGTGGAAGCCGAGGCCGCGCACGGCACTGTTACCCGCCACTACCGCCAGCATCAGGCGGGTGAGCAGACATCGACCAACTCAATCGCATCGATTTATGCATGGACCGGCGGGTTGAAGCACCGGGCGAAGCTGGATGGCAACACGGCGCTGCAGAACTTTGCAGAGACATTGGAAAAGGTGATCGTTCAGACCGTCGAAAGCGGGCACATGACCAAGGACCTTGCCTTGCTGGTCGGTCCCGATCAGGGGTGGCTGACCACAATGGGGTTCCTCGAAAAAATTGACGAGAACCTGAACAAGGCGCTTGCCGGCTAGGCAACCTTCTGGTCGTTCAGCGACCCCGCTTCGCGTGGGGTGGGGTCGTCAAAATGACGTGGAACAAAACGGCTGGTCGACACGCCGTCCGGGCCGAAACTACGGAACGTTCCCTGTGCCACTTCGGTCCACCCGTCATGTTCGGCATCGAAAGGTTCCGACACGATGGCCCATCCCTGCCAGTTTTCCTTCCACCGATAGTAAAGCGATGGCGCCTTATCGTCGGACGCGTAGCGCGCCGCATAAAGCGTTTCGCCATCCGAGAACGCGGCGGATAACCGCATATGCGGTGTAGTTCCATGGCGTTTTGACAGGGCTTCAAGGTGATAAACGGCGTGTTCCATGGCTTTGCGTGGATTGCTGTCGAGCCCCGCACCTGCCGCCAAAAGGAACAGGGTTTCTGAATCCGTTGCCCCTTTGCGATGTTCATACAGTGCGTCTGTGATCAGCATGTCCGCCTTTTTGCGGAACGCCCCAAAACCGCCGACCTGACCATTGTGCATAAAAGACCAGCGCCCGACGGCAAACGGGTGGCAGTTGTTTCGGCTGGTGGCCGTTTCGGTCGACGCCCGCACATGCACCAGAAACATCCCGGATTTCACCTGACTGGCTATAGATTGGAGATTTGGGTCGGACCACGCCGGATACACATCGCGAAACAGCCCCGGTTCCGGTCTGTGCGCGTACCACGCCAAACCGAACCCATCCGCGTTGACAGGCGTCTTACATTCCTCGGCTGACAGCGACTGATTGACAAGCGAATGCTTCGGCTCTGCAACCATGTCCGACAGGAACAAGGGTGCCCCTGTGTAAGCGGCCCATCTACACATGCGTCAGCGACCACGGTTGTGGGTTTTGGCATACATGCCAGCGATCATGTTGCTTGCCGTCTTTTCGAACAGGCATGGGATCACCGCATGGACCAGCGCCGCGCCGCCAGCCAAGAACAATCGGACAGCAAATCCACCCGCGAAAACGGCATGTTGCGCATAGCTTTCATCTACGCTGCGGGGGTGGGACAGAAACATACGGGTCAGCATCTGAAACTCCTGAATTGGTTTCGATCACCATATGTCAGGGTCCGAGATATTTTTTCCCAATTTGACCCCAGTGGGGGCCTTGCGATGTGACATGCTCCCACCAACATAGGGTTGATGAAGACATTTGATGACATAGACATGCGAATCCTGCGCGAATTGCAGATGGACGCAGGCGTTTCCCTAGAAACGCTTGGTGACAGGGTCGGTCTGAGCAGGAATGCATGCTGGCGGCGGGTACGCGCGCTGGAAGAAAATGGCGCCGTCAAATCCCGGGTGGCCTTGTTGGACCCGGCCGCGGTCGGGCTGAGCCTGATGGTGTTCATGCAAATTCGCACGCACAGTCACGATCCGGACTGGCAGCAAAAATTCAATCGGGCGGTTCAGGCCATTCCCGGCATTTTGAGCGCTTATCGGATGACCGGTGATCTGGATTATTTGGTCCGGGCGCGCGTATCAGACATGGCGGGTTATGATGACCTGTATCAACAGCTGATCCATCACGTGCCCATTGCAGATGTGTCGGCCAGCTTCGTTATGGAAGAGATCAAGGACAGCACAGCCCTGCCCATCTGAAAGACACGCCAATGCCCCTTCATTACGTTTACCTCGTTCTGGCCGTCGCCGCCGAGACGATCGGCACAACCGCGCTTCAGGCCAGCAATCAGTTCACGCGGATGGGGCCAACGCTGCTGGTTGTTCTGGCCTATGGGGTCGCGTTTTACTTTCTGGGCATCGCGCTGAAATACATTCCGGTCGGCATCGCTTATGCCCTTTGGTCTGGATTGGGGATCGTCCTGATCGCCTTGATTGGCTTTGCGGTGTTTGGGCAAGTCCTCGATCTGGCTGCCATCCTTGGATTGGGATTGATCATTACGGGCATTGTGGTGATTCAACTCTTCTCGACCACGGCGACACACTAGAGGCCATTGGCCCTTTCATTCTGCATTGCAGCGCTATATGGGCCGGACAACGGGCGCACTGTCTACTCAAGACCGTGTCGCCAGCATCGGACATTTATGTCCTACCGCTACGCTACTTGAGGACACTGACGTCCTACCGCTACGCTACTTGAGGACAGATATGGATCTGCGCAACATCGCCATCATCGCCCACGTCGACCACGGCAAGACCACGCTTGTGGACGAATTGCTGAAACAGTCGGGCACGTTCCGCGACAATCAGGCCACCACTGAACGGGCCATGGACAGCAACGACCTGGAGCGTGAGCGTGGGATCACCATTCTGGCCAAGGCCACATCCGTCGAGTGGAAAGGCACGCGCATCAACATCGTGGACACCCCGGGCCACGCCGATTTCGGTGGCGAGGTAGAGCGCATTCTTTCGATGGTTGATGGTGTTGTGCTGCTGGTCGACGCAGCCGAAGGGCCGATGCCCCAGACCAAATTCGTGACGTCCAAGGCACTTGCGCTGGGCCTGCGTCCGATCGTCGTGCTGAACAAGGTAGACAAGCCGGATGGCGAGCCCGACCGAGCGCTGGACGAGTGCTTTGATCTCTTTGCCAATCTGGGCGCGGATGATGACCAGCTGGATTTTCCCGCCATGTATGCCAGCGGTCGCAGCGGCTGGGCAGACATGGAGCTGGACGGCCCCCGCAAAGACCTGTCGGCCCTGTTTGATCTGATCGTGGATCACGTCCCTGCCCCGGCCCAGCTAGCGGCCAAGGACGAACCGTTTCGCATGCTGGCAACAACGCTTGGATCGGACCCGTTTATTGGCCGTATCCTGACGGGTCGTGTTGAATCCGGCACCCTGAAAGCGGGTGAGACCGTCAAGGCCCTGAGCCGCGATGGAACATTGATCGAGAACTTCCGCTGCACCAAGATCCTTGCCTTCCGCGGGCTTGGGCAGCAACCCATCGATATGGCGGAAGCAGGCGATATCGTGACGCTTGCGGGTATGTCAAAGGCTACCGTGGCAGACAGTATCGTGGCCACCTCGGTGTCCGAGGCCCTGCCCGCGCAGCCTATCGACCCGCCGACCATCACAGTCACCTTTGGCATCAACGACTCGCCCCTGGCTGGTCGCGACGGCAAGAAGGTGCAATCCCGTGTGATCCGCGACCGTCTGATGAAAGAAGCGGAATCGAACGTCGCCATCAAGATCACCGACACCCCGGGCGGCGACGCCTTCGAAGTGGCGGGCCGTGGCGAATTGCAGATGGGTGTTTTGATCGAGAACATGCGTCGCGAAGGGTTTGAACTGAGCATTTCGCGCCCGCAGGTCCTGTTCCAGGAGATCGATGGCGTTCGGCACGAACCCATCGAGGAAGCCACGATCGACGTGGATGACGAATACTCAGGCGCTGTCATCGAAAAACTAACGGGCGCGCGCAAAGGCAATCTGGTCGAGATGAAACCGGCGGGTGCGGGAAAAACGCGCATCGTCGCCCATGTGCCGTCGCGCGGCTTGATCGGCTATCACGGTGAATTCCTGACAGACACACGCGGCACCGGCGTGCTGAACCGGGTATTCCACGAATGGGCCCCACACAAGGGCCCGATCCCGGGACGGCGCGCAGGCGTCCTGATTTCGATGGAGAATGGACAGTCGGTCGCTTTTGCATTGTGGAACCTTGAAGAGCGCGGGCGCATGTTCATCGGCGCGCAAGCGGACGTATACACCGGCATGATCATCGGTGAGCACAGCCGGGACAATGACCTGGAAGTGAACCCGCTGAAGGGCAAGAAATTGACCAACGTCCGTGCCTCGGGAACGGATGAAGCGGTGCGACTGACCACGCCGGTGACGATGTCGTTGGAAGAGGCGATTGCCTATATCGACGATGACGAGTTGGTGGAAGTGACGCCAAACGCCGTGCGGTTGCGCAAACGCTATCTGGACCCGCATGAACGCAAGCGGATGGCACGGGCGTCTTAAGTCGGGACTGGGGCGTTGCCCCAGACCCCATGGTATTTTCAGTCAGAAGAAACGGCTACTCGGACGTTTCGACAATCAGGAGTTCGCGCTCAGAGGCACCACGAGCGTGCTCGAGTGCAGTCTGATACGCGTCTGAATGGTAGCACCGCTCCGCGGTTTCAACGTCCGGGAATTTAGCAACCACATTGCGGGGGCGATCTTTGCCCTCAAGCTGCACGTAGCGACCGCCGCGTGCGATGAACGTTCCCCCATGATCTGCAATGGCGATCGTCGCCCCGGCGGCGTATTTCTTGTACGCCTCTTCGTCCGTCACCGTGACATGTGCAATCCAGAGTGCTGGCATCTTATCCTCCCATGACCGCTTTGGCCGCTGCAATGGCGGCGTCCGCATTTGCTGCATCCTTGGCCCCGCCCTGAGCCATGTCGGGGCGGCCGCCACCACCCTTACCACCCAATTCGACTACGGCGGCCTTAACCAGATCAACGGCGTTCACGCTGTCGATCTTGTCCTGCGTGACACCGGCAGCCACGGCCACTTTGCCATCCGCATCCGCGATCAGAAGGATCGCACCCGTCCCCATGCGGCTTTTGTGTTCGTCAATCAATGCGGGCAGATCACGACCTGTCACACCGCTCAGCACCTGCGCGAGGAAGGGCGTTCCGTTGACATCCTCGGCCACGGGTGCGGCTTGCCCGCCGCCCGCCATGGCGAGATCGCGACGCAACTGCGCCACTTCGGCGGCCAGCGCCTTGCGTTCATCCATCAGGGCCTTGACCCGCGCCGGAACGTCCTGGGCCTGCGCTTTGAGCTCGGTGGCCGTCTCGGCCAACAGGTGATCTTGTCCGCGCAGATAGTCCATTGCCGCCTGCCCCGTCAGCGCCTCGATCCGGCGTACACCAGCACTGGATGCGCTGTCACCGAGCGTGACGAAAGCGCCAATGTCGCCGGTTTGACGCACATGTGTGCCGCCGCATAACTCAAGCGAGTAGGTGTCACCGCTGATGCCCTTACCGGATCCGGCTTCGGTCCCCATGGACACCACGCGGACTTCGTCACCGTATTTTTCACCAAACAGCGCTTGTGCCCCCAAGGCGCGAGCATCATCCGGCGTCATGACCCGCGTTTCGACTGGCGCGTTCTGGCGGATATAGGCGTTGACCTCCGCCTCGACCGTGTTCAATTCCTCAAGGCTCATCGCCTTGCCATGGCTGAAATCGAAGCGCAGGCGATCCGGCGCATTGAGTGAGCCGCGCTGTGCGACGTGGTCCCCGAGCGCATTGCGGAGCGCCTCGTGCAGCAGGTGCGTGGCCGAGTGGTTGGCGCGAATTGTGGTGCGACGCGCATGATCAACTTCGAGCCGAACCGGGTCGCCGACAGACAACTGACCGCTGTCCACCTTCAGGTAGTGAGCGTAAAGACCGCCCGCCCGCTTTTGCACATCGCTGACATGTCCCGAAAACCGGGTCTCGTGTTCTTCCTGGCTTCCTTCCAAGCTCCGCACATATCCGTGGTCGGCAACCTGCCCACCCGATTCCGCGTAAAACGGGGTCTGATTGAAGACAACCCAGGCACCGCCGCCTTCAACATCCAGCGATTGGACTTCAGCGCCCTCATTGACAATGGCAAGCACCACACCTTCAGCGATTTCGGTGTCATAGCCCAGAAAGTCGGTGGCAGCGTGACTGTCAACCAAATCGAACCAGACGGTGGCATCGGCAGCTTCGCCTGAACCTGACCACGCGGCACGTGCCTTGGCTTTTTGCTCGGCCATGGCGGCATCAAAGCCATCCGTGTCCACCCCGTATCCCTTTTCGCGCAGCGCATCCTGCGTCAGATCAAGCGGGAAGCCATATGTGTCATAGAGTTTGAAGGCTGCATCACCCGGCAGGTCCGCGCCTTCAGCCAGGCCAGCAACCTCGTCATCCAGCAGTTTCAGCCCCCGGTCGAGGGTCTGCTTGAACCGGGTTTCTTCGGCCTGCAGCGTTTCCGTGATCAGCGATTGCGCCTGCCCCAGTTCCGGATAGGCGGCGCCCATCTGCTGCACCAGCGCAGGTACCAAACGGTACATCACCGGGTCCTTGGCCCCCAACAGGTGCGCATGCCGCATCGCGCGACGCATGATGCGGCGCAGCACGTAGCCACGCCCGTCATTCGATGGCATCACGCCATCCGCAACCAGGAACGAGGTCGAACGCAGGTGATCGGCGATCACCCGATGATGCAAGTTCTGATCGCCGTAAGGGTCGACACCCGTGGCATCCGCAGACGCCTCGATCAGCGACTTGAACAGGTCGGTGTCGTAATTGTCATGGCTGCCCTGCAACAGCGCCCCGATCCGCTCAAGCCCCATGCCGGTGTCGATGGACTGCATGTCCAGATCGACCATCGAGCCATCTTCGAACTGCTCGTTCTGCATGAAAACGATGTTCCAGATTTCGATGAACCGGTCGCCATCCTCTTCCGGACTGCCGGGAGGGCCGCCCCAAATGTGTTCGCCATGGTCATAGAAAATCTCGGTACATGGGCCGCAGGGGCCGGTCGGACCCATCTGCCAAAAGTTGTCGGAGGTGGCGATGCGAATAATCCGGTCTTCGGGAACGCCGACCTTCTTCCAGATCTCGAACGCTTCGTCATCGGTATGGTACACGGTGACATAGAGCCGTTCCTTCGGGATACCGAACTCGCCCGTGATCAGATTCCATGCAAACGGGATCGCTTCGTGCTTGAAATAGTCGCCGAAGCTGAAGTTGCCGAGCATCTCGAAGAACGTGTGGTGACGCGCCGTATAGCCCACATTGTCGAGGTCATTGTGCTTGCCCCCGGCCCGCACGCATTTCTGGGCTGTGGTCGCGCGCGTGTAGTCGCGTTTCTCTAACCCGGTAAACAGGTTCTTGAACTGCACCATGCCCGAGTTCACGAACATCAGTGTTGGATCGTTGCGTGGCACCAGCGGGCTGGATGGCACGACCGCATGTCCTTGTTTTTCAAAGTAATTCAGAAATGTCGAGCGGATGTCATTGAGCGATGGCATGGGCGTAGGTCCGGGCGTCTGATTGGTCGCTCTGACATAGCGCTGCGCCGCGGCAGTGTCCACAAACGAAACAGGGTGCCGCCTTCGCGACACCCTGTTCCAGATACTGTCTTTACCACGTCTGGTGCGCCTGGGTCCGTCCCCTGCACCTGACCGATCAGGCTTCGAGGATATCGTCATCCTCGATCTGTTCATGTTTGGGCATATCGAAGTCGAGCCCGTGCGCCGCACGAATCTTGTCTTCGATCTCGTAGGCGATACGTCCGTTTTCCTTCAGGAAGGTCTTGGCGTTCTCGCGCCCCTGCCCGATCCGTTCATCACCATAGCTGAACCAGGAGCCCGATTTCTCGACCACACCAGCCTTCACGCCAAGATCGAGCAGTTCGCCCATTTTCGAGATGCCTTCGCCATACATGATGTCGAATTCCACCTGCTTGAACGGCGGCGCTACCTTGTTCTTGACGACTTTCACGCGGGTGGCATTGCCCACGACCTCGTCACGATCCTTCAGCGCTCCAATGCGGCGGATGTCCAAACGCACCGAAGAATAGAATTTCAGCGCGTTGCCCCCTGTGGTGGTTTCGGGCGAGCCAAACATGACACCAATCTTCATCCTGATCTGGTTGATAAAGATCACCATACAGTTCGACCGGCTGATCGATCCCGTCAGCTTACGCATGGCCTGGCTCATCAAGCGGGCCTGCACACCGACGCTGCTGTCGCCCATGTCGCCCTCAAGTTCTGATTTGGGTGTCAAAGCGGCCACAGAATCAACGATAACCATGTTCACAGCACCGGAGCGCACCAGAGTATCGGTGATCTCAAGCGCCTGTTCACCTGTGTCCGGCTGCGAAATCAGCAGCTCATCAAGGTTAACGCCCAGCTTCTTGGCATATTGCGGATCCAGCGCGTGCTCTGCATCGACAAAGGCACAAACCCCACCCGCCTTTTGCTGCTCTGCCACACAGTGCAGGATACCCAACGCAATGTCGAGTCCAAGCGAACCGGTTGAACTCGCCTTAATGTCCTGAATGGCGTTTTCATCGCCGAGTTTCATGATCGACCCCTTGCCGAACTGACGCTCGATCTGGGCCAGTGCGCTGTCGAGCGCCTTTTGTTTGTCTGCCGATTTCTTGTCTGTCATGGTCAAAAGGTCTGCCGTTGCCATTGCTTTGGTCCTTTGTGTCATACCCGCCGGGGGGCGGCAATCACTGCCGAGGATGCTTCGATGTTCCCCTTGCGTTCCTTATGAGATCAAATCGGGAACATTTCAATAAATTTCTACGTAACCACCTTTTTCCAACACGGGTTAAGGAGTAGTTTACGGCCCAAAGCAAAGTTGAAGAAAAGCTGAACGGGGCAGGACATGTTGGTGTTTTACAAGGCAAAGCTGGCATTTCTGGCCGTGCCCAAGACCGGATCCTCGGCCTACGAAACCGCTTTGGCACCGCATGCGGACCTCGTTATTTCTGAACCTCCTTCGCTGAAACATGCGCCGGTGTATCGCTACAACCGATTCATTCGCCCCATGTTCCTAAAAGTCTGTGATGTGGAATTGGACGTCATGGCGGTTATGAGAGACCCCATAAGCTGGTTGGGCAGTTGGTGGAGGTATCGGCAACGCCCGTTCATGCAAGGCAAACCAAACGCCACCCATGGCATCAGCTTTGACGACTTTGTGCTGGCATACATGAAGGGTAAGAAACCCGAATTTGCGGATGTTGGGAGCCAATACAAGTTTCTGGAACGTCAGCCAAACGGAACAGGTGTCACACATCTGTTCCGCTACGAGGATCAGGCCCGTCTACAAGCTTTCTTAACCGAACGGCTCGGCGTCACCTTTGAGTTGAGACAGGAAAACGTATCGCCCGCGCGCCCAGTGGAGTTGTCCAAGGAAGTAGAGAAACGATTCCGTCGAAAACTCGCAGAAGAATTTGCGCTATATGAAAGCATCCCAACGGCTTAGGTCAGTCAATGTAGTTGTTGGTGCACAGTTTCGGCCAGATCATTGAGTGAGAAGGGTTTCGGCAGGAAGACCGAATTGGGGATCTCTCTTTGTTGGTCTGTCAGTCGATCTTCGGCATAGCCCGAAACAAAAACAACGCGCACATCGGGACGTTCCCGAAGTGCTTCGCGCACCCATGATGGACCATCCTTTCCGGGCATGACCACATCCGTTACGAAAAGATCGACATTCAAGGAAACATCTTCCAACGTTTTGAGCGCTGCTTCGGCGGAATCCGCTTCAAGCACAGTGTATCCGCGTAGTCGCAATGCGCGGCTGGCGAAAGCGCGCACCGGTGCCTCGTCCTCGACCAACAAAATCACACCGTCGCCATGTTTGGGCTCTGTCAACTGAGCAGGCACTTTCGCAGCAGGCTTTTTCGATTTTGTCACTTCGAGAACGGGGAACATGATCGAAAAACACGTTCCTTTCCCCGGCGTGCTGTCGACGAAGATAAACCCCCCTGTTTGCTTTACGATCCCGTAAGCGGTGGACAGCCCAAGGCCGGTCCCCTCACCGGTTTTTTTGGTGGTGTAGAACGGCTCGAACACTTTTTGCAGCTTGTCGGCCGAAATACCGACGCCCTGATCAACGACTCGCAAGCAGACATAGTCTCCAGCGGGCACACACACGCGATCACGTTCCAATGGTTCGGACAAAGTCACACATTCGGTGTCGATCTGAATTTCGCCGCCGTCAGGCATGGCATCACGCGCGTTAACCACGAGGTTCATCAACACCTGTTCCAACTGCCGCTTGTCTGCGCGTATGGGCTTCAAAACCGGGTCATGGGACAGATTCAGCGTGACTTTTTCACCGACCAGGCGGTTCAGCAAATGGGTGAGATCCGACATCGTGTCGCGCAGATCAAGTTCTTCCGGTCGAAGCGTCTGCTTGCGAGAGAACGCGAGCAGCTGACCCACCAGCGCGGCGGCACGATTGGCGTTCTGGTTGATCTGTACGAGGTCGCTGTAGTCCGGGTCGCCTTGGTCATGGCGCAGCAACAACAAGTCGCAATGGCCGGAAATCGCAGTGAGCAGGTTGTTGAAATCATGGGCAACACCTCCCGCAAGTTGACCGATCGCCTGCATTTTCTGGCTTTGAACGAACTGCGCTTCCAGTGTTTTCAGCTCTGTCGCATCTGCGAGGACGGCGACTACGGAAACCTCGCCGTCTTCGTTCATTCGGTTTAGCGCGACCTGAACAAACATTTCTTTGTCGGACCGTGTCAGCCTCAGAAATTCCGACTGCTGCACCGCGCGCCCAGACACGGTTTCTTCCAGCCAATCACTGATCGGGCGCCCCAGCCCCGCCATCAAATCAGAAATTTGTTTCCCAACGGCCAGCGCATTTCCAATCAAATCAGACGCACAACGATTGAACGCGCGCACTTCGCCATCCGGCGAAAACCGAACGAGTGGCACTGGCAAATCCTCGAGCGAGGCCCAACTGCCCGATCCCTCATCGGCGCTTTGGGCCGGCGGCGGCAAAAGGTAGAAGGCGCGTCGGCCTGCGCCGGCCTCGACCTGTGTGACAAGAACGTCGACGGGTCCGTCAGGTGACGTCAGCGGGTTCACCGCACCCAGTTTTACGGGGACTTGTTCAAACACAGCCTCAAGCGTTTTGACCCGGCCACCGACAAGCTTTCGGGCGCTTTCATTCATATAAAGCACGGCGCCTGTTCGACCAACCATCAGCATCGGCAACCCGGGGCCATCCGCCCCTCGCCCCTGCCCCGTGTCTGGTGCTGCCTCCAACCTCCACAAAAGCGTGTCGTTTTCCATTTCGTGCACTGCGAGGCGCATATGGCCCTTCCGCGTCACGATGTCTTCTCGTGCGGCACCGTCAATCTCGGCCTGCTTTTTCAGCCGAAACAGGATACCGCCCGGGTTGGCAAATGTATTGCGAAGCGTGCCCGCCATCGTCTCGCCCTTGCGGGTGGCATAAGTCTGGCGTGCAGCGGCATTGGCTTGCAAGACTTCACCATCGGTTGTGCACACAAAACTTGGAGAGGCATCCCTTTCGATAAAAGAAGCTATGGTCGAAATGGTGTTTTCGAGGCGTGATCGGGTTCTGCGGGCCTGCAGAACAATCGCAATGCCGAGCCCCATGAGCGCCAGCGATGCCGCCAAAAGCCCCATTTGCAGCAATCGATCCGGCGCGAGAACACCCATCACCCCAAGTAAAACGGCCGCGCCAAGAAGGCTGACCGCACGATGCGAGCCATCCCTTTCCGGGGGTGTCAAATTGATCGGCGATCCCACGCTATTGGGCACCAGGCACCTCGTCTCTCTCGATTCGTTGTGCCTTTCTGCGGCCAAAACGGTTAACTGCCTCTTAAGCCCTACCCGTTTCCGCCCAGCAGAGAGGTGACGCCAAAGGCGAAACATCTCGACACGATAAACCTGAGGTTGAGTAAGCCCCTCTCAACCTGTGCGTGTCAAGTGCGCAGAAAAGAACCCGTCGCCCCAATCATCAACCGCCCAGCGTTGCGTCGCGCCAGCTTGAAACCCAAAGGCCTCTGCTGTGAAGTTTTGAACCTGCTCTTCGTTTTCCTCGCGCAACACCGAACAAGTCGCGTAGACAAGCGTTCCGCCCGGTACGACAAGCGTGGCGGCTTGCGTCAAAACCTGGCGTTGAATGCGCATCAGCTCTTCCAACCTATCGCGGGTCAGCGCCCACTTCGCCTCGGGCGTCCGCCGCCATGTACCCGACCCGGAACACGGCGCATCAACGAACACCAAATCAAATGGCCCGTGGGATACGAGCCTCTCTGGCGAACAAATCATGATGTCATGCCCACCTCGCGCCGCCCGAGTGGGCAGGTCAATCATCCGCGCCGCATCAATGTCACTGGCCGTCACGTTCCAGCCAAGAGCGGCCATCGCCAGCGCTTTGCCGCCACCACCGGCACACATGTCCAACGCCCGCCCAGGTACCCCCAGCCCAGCAACGGCGGCCTGACTTGACCCATCCTGAATGTCCACAAGCCCGTCGTGGTAGGCCGTCGCGTTTCGAACACGCCTGGCACCATCCACAACAGTCAGAGCTGTTTCGGCACGCGGGTTGATCATGGTCACAACACCATCACGTTCCAATGCCTTTTGCGCATCCGGAACAGTGGTTTTGGAGATGTTGGCCCGCAATGTCACAGGTGCGCGCTCCTTTAACGCATGCGCTGAACGCTCAGCGTCTTCACAGAGACTTGCCTCAAAGATCGGCATCAGCCAATCGGGCAGATCCCAGGCGACACCTCTGGGCATAACCTGATCACTATCTTCACGTTCAAGATCGGACAACGGTGCAGGTGCATGCCCTTGACCATTCAACAACTGGTCCGGGTCGATACATTGGTCACGCAGCCTGCCAATCATGCGTCCGCGTCCGGTCTCCGCGCCGCCGCGAGCCGCATCACTGCGCCAATTTCGAAGCACATCAAAGACATGGTCACGCACAGCAGCCCGATCCTTGGATCCAGCAAAGCGACTGGCGCGGGCCCACCGGGACAGCGCTTTCTCTGCAGGTTGGCCTTCGCCTATCGCATCGAGGATTTCGATGGCTGCAGCCACACGTGCGCCCGGTGTCATCGCACAATTCCTAGTTTAGGATCGCACTGCAACACATTGATTTCTCACATAACGCGATAGTTCGGAGATTCACGCGTGATCTGCACATCATGCACGTGACTTTCCTTGAGACCAGCACCGGTGATCTTTACGAAATTGCAATTCTTCCGCATCTCATCAACTGTTGCACAGCCGGTGTAACCCATCGCAGCCCGCAATCCGCCGACCAGCTGGTGGATAACGGCGCCGGCTGATCCCTTATATGGCACCTGCCCTTCGATCCCTTCGGGCACCAGCTTGTCACTGGCTGCGTCCTTCTGGAAATACCGATCTGCAGAGCCCCGCGCCATGGCGCCCAAACTGCCCATGCCGCGATAAGACTTGAAGCTGCGGCCCTGGTAAAGGATGACCTCGCCCGGAGATTCATCTGTACCGGCAATCATGCTTCCGACCATGGCGCAGGACGCGCCAGCAGCAATCGCCTTGGCAAAATCGCCCGAGAACTTGATCCCGCCATCAGCAATGACAGGCACATCGCCAGCTGCGGCAGCACAGTCCATGATCGCGGTCAACTGTGGGACACCGACCCCCGCCACCATCCGTGTGGTGCAGATAGAGCCTGGCCCAATACCGACCTTCACCGCGTCAGCGCCTGCATCGATCAACGCGCGCGTCGCTTCTCCGGTCGCAACATTACCCGCAACGATCTGCACCTCGTTCGACAGGTTTTTGGCCCGCCGCACCGCCTCTGCAACGCCTTCGGAGTGTCCGTGGGCTGTGTCGATCACGATCATGTCCACGCCTGCGTCGACAAGCGCTTGCGACCGTTCAAAGCCCGCATCTCCGACAGTGGATGCGGCCGCCACGCGCAGACGTCCCAGATCATCCTTGCAGGCTGTCGGGTTCAAAACAGCCTTCTCCGTGTCTTTGAGTGTCAGCAAACCCGTGAGCTTTCCGTCGGCGTCGGTCACCAGCAGCTTTTCGATCCGCCGTGCTTTCATCAGGCTGATGGCTTCATCCCGGTCCGCAGGTTCATGCAAGATGGCAAGGTCCTTGGTCGTCATCATCACGGACACAGGCGTCTTGTCATTCTCGGCAAAGCGCATGTCTCGGTTGGTCACGATCCCGACGACACGTCGGTTTTCATCCACCACGGGAAACCCAGAAAAACCATAGCGTTCTGACAGCTCACGGGCATCTGCAAGGGTCTGCGTGGCACTTAGCGTGATGGGATTGTAGACGATACCGCTTTCAAACCGTTTGACGCGGCGAACCTCCTGCGCTTGTGCATCAATGTCGAGATTGCGGTGCACGACCCCCATACCACCAGCCTGCGCCATGGCGATCGCCATGCGCCCCTCGGTCACGGTGTCCATCGCTGAACTGAGCAACGGAATGTTCAGTGCAATGCTTTTGGTGACACGGGTCCGCGTGTCTGCGGTCGTGGGCAGCACGTTGGACGCGGCTGGAACCAGAAGAACATCATCGAAGGTGAGCGCCTCGCGAATCTCCATGGGGGTCTCCTTGGGAGGGTTCGTTTGACGCCTCCCTATTTCATGGACCTGCAAAAATGGGAAGCCCTATTGCGTGAATGGTATCCTCAAGCCACGCTGCAACTTATGTACGCCGAAAAACCATCCAACATGCCTGACCTTTGTGATACCGAGCGGGTCATCTCGGAACTGGGCACCTGCAACATGCGCGGAACGGTTCGCGTGGACGTCTGGAAAACCCTATGGGTCATTGGCCACGGCGTTTTGGGGATCATGGGCGTGTTGCTGTTTCCTCAATGGGACGCAGCCATGGTTTTTCTGGCGTTAACCACACTCACCGTTTGTGCAGGACATTCCGTTGGAATGCACCGCTTATTGATCCACCGCAGTTTCGAGACGCATCGTATGATCGAGTATATGTTGGTCTGGCTGGGCACATGTGTCGGAATGGCTGGTCCGATTGGTATGATCCGCACCCACGACATGCGCGACTGGCATCAGCGACAGCGCATGTGCCCCGCCCATCCCGCACATCGCGCCAGCCTTGTCAGGGATGCATGGTGGCAGCTTTGCTGTCGATATGATCTCGTTCACCCGCCGCGCTTTGTGCTTGAGCAGCGCGTGGACCAAGATCGCATCTATGCGTGGATGGAACGCTTGTGGTGGCTGCAAAACCTGCCTCTTGGATTGTTGCTGTTTGCCCTTGGCGGGTGGGCTTGGGTTCTTTGGGGCATCAGCCTGCGCATTTTTGTCTCGCTGGTTGGCCATTGGTGGATTGGCCATGTCGCACATCGGCGCGGTCACCAGAGCTGGGTGGTGACAGGGCTCCCAGTACAGGGTTTCAACGTGCCCCGCTGGAGCCTCGTGACCTTTGGAGAAAACTGGCACGGCAATCATCACGCGTTTCCGTACTCAGCGCGTCTTGGGGTCGAAAAAGGCCAGCTTGACCCGGGGTTCTGGCTGATCTCAACGCTCCAGTCGCTGGGTTTGGCCTGGAACGTCAAAATGCCGGGTGACGAGCCAGATCGCCCAGGCCTCATCCGCGTAGAGAACAGGGCTTGCACCGGCAGGGCATGCACAGGCATGGTCCAACCTCATGACAAACACATATGATACTGGCCGCCTAAACCTTCCTTTCGTGGGCATTTCAACCTTCGGCAAGCGACCCTATGTCGAAGATTGGGCAAAGCTGGATGCCGATGTCGCAATACTCGGCGCGCCTTTCGATGCTGGGACGCAATGGCGCTCAGGCGCAAGGTTCGGCCCGCGCGCGGTGCGCGAGGCATCGACGCTGTTCAGTTTTGGCCATGCCGGAGCCTACGACCACGAAGACGACGCCACCTACCTGCCCGAGACTGTGCGGATCATGGATATGGGTGATGCCGACATCATCCACACAGACACCGAAGGGTCCCACGCCAACATTGAGACCGGCGTGCGGGCGGCTCTCGCTGCGGGTGCCCTGCCCGTCACCATTGGCGGCGACCACTCGGTCAACATCCCCTGCATCCGCGCCTTTGACGGCCAAGGCGACATCCACATTCTTCAGATCGATGCACATCTGGATTTTGTCGATGAACGACATGGCGTACGCCATGGCCACGGAAACCCCATGCGCCGTGCGGCGGAATGCGATTATGTCAACGGTCTGACGCAAGTGGGCATCCGCAATGTAAGTTCCACAGCAAAAGAGGGCTATGACGACGCACGCGCCATGGGATCGGACATCCTGTCGGTGCGACAGGCGCGGGCTCTGGGTCCGAAGGGCGTGATTGATCGTATTCCCGACCGTGCGCGTCTCTATATTACCATCGACATCGATGCGTTCTGCCCCTCGATTGCACCCGGCACCGGCACACCCAGCCATGGAGGCTTTCTCTATTATGACGTGCTTGAGATGTTGCAAACAGCGGCAAGACGGCATGACATTGTAGGCATCGACTTGGTGGAGGTTGCGCCGGACTATGACCCAACCGGATCGACGGCCATTCTCGCAGCGCAAGTATTGATGAACCTGCTGGGCTTCATCTTTCACGCCCGTGCGGGCGGATAGCACGAAAAGCGCCAACCGCCGCAATCCGGAGCGAGGGTTAAAGATGAGCGCAATCTGACGCCTGCGGAACGAGCCATGTCGTTTGACACCTTTCCACTGGCCGCGCCGTCACTATTGTAAGGGCAGGCAAGATTCCGAGGCGTTCATGAGCACCGATCCACTCGTCGTATTCACCCCTTCCGGCAAGCGCGGCAACTTCCCTGTCGGCACACCCATCCTGACCGCTGCGCGGCAATTGGGAGTCGACCTAGATTCCGTGTGCGGTGGCCGCGGGATTTGTTCCAAGTGTCAGATCACACCCAGCTATGGAGAATTTCCAAAACACGGTGTGACCGTGGCCGACGATGCCCTTTCTGAGTGGAACAAGGTCGAGGAACGCTACAAATCCAAGCGCGGATTGATCGATGGCCGTCGTCTCGGTTGTCAGGCCACAGTGCAAGGTGACGTGGTGATCGACGTCCCGCCAGAAAGCCAGGTGCACAAGCAGGTCGTGCGCAAACGGGCCGAGGCGCGGGACATCGTCATGAACCCGTCGACGAAACTGTATTATGTCGAGGTTGCCGAACCCGACATGCACGATCCTTCCGGCGATCTGGAGCGCCTGGTGGCAGCAATCGACGCAGATTGGGGCATCACCAACATTCACGCGGATCTACATATTCTTCAGGCCCTGCAACCGGTACTGCGCAAGGGGAGCTGGAAAGTCACTGTCGCCATCCACCTCGGAGATGACGAGAATGCACCACGGATCATGCATATCTGGCCGGGTTACTACGAAGGCGCCGTTTACGGCCTTGCGGTTGATCTTGGGTCCACCACAATCGCAGCGCATCTGTGTGATCTGACCACCGGAGAAGTTGTCGCCTCTTCGGGTATCATGAACCCACAAATTCGCTTTGGCGAGGATCTGATGAGCCGTGTCAGCTATGGCATGATGAATGCGGGCGGTGCGGACGAGATGACGTTGACCGTGCGCGAAGGGATGAATGCCCTGTTCACGCAAATCGCGACGGAGGCCGAAATTGACAAAGGGCTGATTGTCGACGCCGTTTTTGTCTGCAACCCGGTCATGCACCACTTGCTACTGGGTATTGATCCGTTCGAGCTCGGCCAGGCACCTTTTGCACTGGCGACCTCAAATGCACTTCGTCTGAGAGCCTATGACCTGAACCTCAATATCCACCCCTCGGCTCGGATCTATCTGCTGCCATGTATTGCCGGACACGTCGGAGCGGATGCTGCTGCCGTGGCCTTGAGCGAGGCACCGGACAAGTCGGACGACCTGATGTTGGTCGTCGACGTCGGCACCAATGCAGAGATCTTGCTGGGCAACAAGGACAAGGTCCTCGCCTGTTCTTCCCCGACAGGCCCCGCGTTTGAAGGCGCACAGATTAGCGCAGGCCAACGTGCGGCACCCGGCGCGATCGAGCGGGTCGAGATTGACCCCAACACGAAAGAACCGCGTTTCCGTATCATTGGTGTTGATCAATGGTCTGACGAAGATGGGTTTGAGGCTGCCGCCGCGGGCACCGGTATCACCGGAATCTGCGGGTCAGGAATCATCGAAGCGATTGCGGAAATGCGCCTTGCAGGTCTGTTGGACGCATCGGGGCTGATCGGAAGCGCGGCACAGACCGGATCACAGCGCAGTGTCATTGACGGACGCACGCACGCCTATGTCCTGCACGACGGTAGCGCGACAGGCGGTCCCCGCATCACCATCACAAACCCCGATATCCGCGCCATCCAGATGGCCAAGGCCGCGCTCTATTCCGGGGCACGCCTACTGATGGACAAGTTTGGCGTGGACACTGTCGACCGCGTTGTACTGGCAGGCGCCTTCGGGGCGCACATATCGTCCAAGCACGCCATGGTGCTGGGCATGATCCCCGACGCGCCGTTGGACAAAGTGACCTCGGCGGGTAATGCGGCCGGAACGGGCGCGCGCATCGCTTTGCTGAACCGTGATGCCCGGGCCGAGATCGAAGAGACAGTCCGGCGCATCCACAAGATCGAAACAGCCATCGAACCCCGGTTTCAGGAGCATTTCGTGAATGCATCTGCAATCCCCAATTCAGCCGACCCTTTCCCGATCCTGAACAGCCTCGTAACCCTTCCCGATGTTAGTTTTAACACAGGCGGCGACAGCGAGGGCGGACGCCGGCGCCGGAGGCGTGCATGACAAACGCAGATCAGGAGGAATTCTGGACATCCGATGCAGGCCCCAAATGGGTCGCACAGCAGGCTCAAATGGATGCCGTTCTGGCCCCCGTCATGGAACTTTTGATGGCGCGGGCATCGCTGAAACCCGGTGACCGCGTGCTTGATATCGGGTGCGGCACAGGCGTTAGCGTGGCCGCAGCGGCGCAGGCGGTTGGGCACCGCGGACACGTGACAGGCCTTGATATCTCGCAAACCATGCTGGACCTCGCCAGTCAGCGTATGGCGACAACGACCAATATTGCGTTTCTGAAGGCGGATGCGCAGTCGCATCCGTTTACTTCACTGTTTGACGCGATGATTTCACGCTTTGGCGTCATGTTTTTTGACGACACAGTTGCCGCACTATCCAACCTAGAAGCAGCTCTGGCACCGGGCGGCACCATGACATTTGCGGCTTGGGGACCGGCACCGCAGAATCCATTTTTCATGGTTCCAGCCAAGGCGGCTGTGGGTGTATTGGGCGACCTGCCCAAGGTCGATCGCACATTACCCGGTCCCTTCGCGTTCGAAGACAGCGCTCGTGTTCTGGAGATGATGGAACAGGCCGGGTTGAGCAATACCGATGTCGAAACCGTCGCTTTGGACCTCACCCCACCCGGCAACGCTTCGGAGACGGCCGCACTCTTTCTCGACATCGGTCCGGCACAACGCGCGGTCGAATATCACGAGGCAGACACAGCGATGACAGCAAGAGTGCACCAGGCGGTGGCCGACGCCATTTCTGACTTTGACACGTCGTCTGGCCTACGTATTCCTGCCTGCATCCACATCTACCGCGCACGCAAACCCGCTTGACGCGAGGCCCACCCACGCATATCCCGAACATCCACGGCGCGGGTATGGTGAAAAGGTATCACGCGAGCTTCCCAAGCTTAAGTTACGGGTTCGATTCCCGTTACCCGCTCCATGTTTTCTTCACAGTTGCGTGCGAAGACGCCTAAATCCGTTGCATTCGGAACCATTTGGTCCAATTTGGAGCGACAGGAGGCAAAATGGCACATCCAACAGCTTGGCAGATCGCCACCGACCGATCCGTTGTGCGACGCGCAACCAAGATTGCCATTGTCGTCGGTGTGGTCATTGCGGTGATCAATCACGGCGATCGGATAGTGACGGCGCAAATGGACCCCGTCGCTTGGGTCAAATGCGCACTTACCTTCCTTGTGCCCTACTCCGTCTCCACCTACTCTTCGGTTATGGCCGTACGCGAGCGGCTGCAAAGCCTCGGGGACTGACCGATCTTGAACATTCTGTTTGTGATGTATGACCAGCTGCGGTTCGACTACCTCAGCTGTGCCGGGCATCCACACCTTGATACGCCGAACTTCGACCGGGTGGCGGCGATGGGCGTCCGCTTTACCAATGCATATGTACAATCACCAATCTGTGGCGGATCGCGCATGTGCTATTACACAGGGCGCTACGCTTCGTCTCATGGCGCACACTGGAACGGCTTTCCCCTACGCGTGGGCGAACACACTTTGGGCGATCACCTGCGCAAGATCGGCATGTCCTGCCACCTGATCGGCAAAACGCACATGACTGTCGACGCCGAAGGCATGGAGCGTCTTGGGCTGGATGCGGACAGCCTGATCGGCGTGCGCACCACGGAATGCGGGTTCGATCCATGGGTGCGCGACGACGGGCTTTGGGCCGAAGGGCCAGACGGGTTTTATGATGAAAGGCGAAGCCCTTACAACGAATACCTCAAGTCCAAAGGGTATGATGGCACCAATCCATGGGCCGACTACGCCAATGCCGGAGTAAGGGACGGTCAGATCGCTTCGGGCTGGTTCTTTGACAACACGGACCTGCCAGCCAACATCCGCGAGGAAGACAGCGAAACGCCATGGCTCACATCGGAAGCCATCCGTTTCATCGACCAGACCAAGGGGCCTTGGTGCGCGCATCTAAGCTACATCAAACCGCATTGGCCCTACATCGTGCCCGCGCCCTACCACGACATGTACGGACCCAACCACGTGCCCGCCGCCAACCGCGGCGACGAGGAACGGGACGATGCCCACCCGGTCTTTGACACGTTCATGAGCGGCCCAGTGGGTCGCGCCTTTCAGGATGAAGAGGTGCGCGCCAAGGTCATCCCGGCATATATGGGCCTGATCAAGCAATGCGATGACCAGTTGGGTCGCCTGCTCGATCATCTGGAAGAAACGGGGCAGATGGACAGCACCATGATCGTACTGACATCGGACCACGGTGACTATTTAGGCGATCACTGGTTGGGCGAAAAAAACCTGTTCCATGACCCATCGGTCAAGGTGCCGATGATCGTCTTTGACCCGCGTGAGGCAGCCAACAGCACCCGCGGCTCCACATGCGATGCGTTGGTCGAATCCATCGACCTTGCCGCAACCTTCGTTGAGGCAGCAGGTGGCGCCGTACCTGATCACATCATCGAAGGGCGCAGCCTGTTGCCGTGGTTGCACGACGAAACACCGGATTGGCGGGATTACGTGATTTCTGAGTACGATTTCTCTGCAACACCGGTTGCCGTGAAATTGGGGCTAGAGCCAAGAGACTGCCGCCTCTTCATGGTGTTCGACGGACGATACAAACTGATGCACTGCGCAGCCCCCAGCCTGCGCAACATGCTGTTCGATCTCGAAACGGACCCCCACGAGCTGCACGATCTAGCAAAAACGGACCAACACCGCGACATAGAGGCGAAGCTGCTGAACCACCTGCACGACTGGGGCCTGCGCATGTCGCAACGCACCACACGGTCCGAAGACCAGATCAAGGCCATGCGCGGCGCCTCAAACGGCAAGGGCATCTTGATTCACCTCAAGGACGGATCAGAAGTCGATGAAAAACTGACAGAAAAATACCGTGGCCCTGCCCGCCAGAACCACCTCAAGGATTGATCAAATGCACCGCCACTTTTTTGCAATCGCGGCCATCGCAACAACCCTCGCACTCCCGGCCGCGGCGCAACCTTCTTATGACATGGGCGCACTCCCCAAGGGCGCGACCTTCACCTGGCGCGCGCACAACGGCAACGCCAAGGTCAAAGTCATGGGCCATGACGGCTCGCTTTTCAAGTTCCGCTACACCCGCGACGCAAGCCTTGGGGAACCGGTCAAAGTCACCTCATGGTCCGACAGCATGGGCAATACCGTCAAGGCGCGCGTGCCGAGCGGAACCGTCACCTTCGCCCCGCATGATTGCAGCATGACGCCAGGCACGTGCCGATACACGGAAAAGCACTCCAGATACGGTACACGCACCTTCATCCGAACACGAACGTTCAAGGACGGCATCTGGCACTACACCGTACACAAGGACCGCGTTGCTGCGGCCAACCTGCACGAAAAGGGAACGGTCAATATCGACAGCTATGGCGTGCCGCTCGACCGCGACTATCAAATCTTCGAAAGTGGAGCAGTCGTAACGACCGGGTGGGCCCGGCGAAACCGCTGATCAACCGATCAGCACCTCGCCAAACTCGTCCCGCAGGTTCCGCTTGAGCACCTTTCCGGTCGCATTGCGCGGCAGCACATCGATAAAGACAACCTTATCCGGCACCTGCCACTTGGCAATCTTGCCTTCGAAAACGGCTAGAACTTCCGCTTCACTGGGCGATTGCCCTTCGGCCACAACGGCAACCAAGACCGGCCGCTCGTCCCATTTCTCATGCCGCGCGCCAATCACCGCTGCATCCGCCAAAGCCGGATGTGCAATGGCGATATTTTCCAGATCGACAGATGAAATCCACTCGCCGCCCGACTTGATAATGTCCTTGGACCGGTCCTTGATCGACAGGTACCCATCCGGGTCCATTGTCGCCACATCACCTGTGTCAAACCAGCCATCCGTCAGCGTCTCGTCCCGCGACTTCAGGAAGTAACTGTCCAGAATCCAGTGCCCCCGCACCATCAAGGCACCCTGCGCCTCTCCGTCATGGGGCAGCGGTTTGCCGTTATCGTCCATGATTTCCAATTCAACACCCCAGGGCGCGCGGCCCTGGTTCTCACGCAGTTTATGCTGCGCTTCGATAGGCAAGTCAGCATGTTTGGCCAACGGCTGGTTGGACGAACCAAGCGGCGACATTTCTGTCATGCCCCAGGCGTGGATCAGTTCCACGTCGTACTTCTCGCGGAATGCAGCGATCATGGACGGTGGACAGGCGGAACCGCCCACAACAGTCCGTTTTAGGGATGTCAGTTGCGAGCCTGACGCCTCCGCTTCGCCCAGCAGACCCAGCCAGATCGTCGGCACGCCGAGGGCAATAGATACTTTGTGCCCATCGATCAGCTTGACCAGCGACGGCCCATCCAGTCCCGGCCCGGGCAACACTATCCGCGCACCCACCTGCGCACAGGCATAGGGCGTGCCCCACGCATTCACATGGAACATTGGCACCACCGGCAGCACCACGTCACGGGCAGAAAACCCGATACAATCCGGGGTGTTGGACGCAAAAGCGTGCAGGACAGTCGAACGATGGGAATATAAAACGCCCTTCGGGTTCCCGGTCGTTCCGGACGTGTAGCACAGCGACGACGCCGTGTTCTCATCGAACTCCGGCCACTCGAAGGCAGGCGAGCCGGTGGCAATCAACTCGTCGTAAAACTGGAGGCCCTCAATCTCTTCCGCAGCTGCCTCATCGCGACCGTCCATCAAAACGATATGCTTCACACCGGGGATCTTGTCACGTATCGCTTTCACAAGCGGAACAAAGGTGCGGTCGATGAAAAGCACCCGATCCTCGGCATGGTTGATGATGTAGATCAGCTGTTCGGGAAACAGGCGCGGATTGATCGTGTGGCAGACCAGCCCTGCGCCGGACACACCAAAGTAAATCTCAAGGTGCCGCCGGTTGTTCCACGCAATGGTGGCGCAGCGGGCATGGGGCTCCAACCCAAGCTTAAGCAGCGCGTCACCCAACCGATGGGCATTGGCCCCAACCTGCCCCCATGTTGTCTCTTCCACGCCTCCACCAGTGTTCACGGACGTAATGGCTGTATCCCCATGATACCGCGCCGCGTGATCGACCAATGAAGAAATGGTCAGAGGGTAGTTCATCATTTGGCCAAGCATCTGCGCCTCCCGTTTTTCCTGTCAGAGCAACGCCTTGCCTGCGCGGCCCTCCCCGGCCCCGCGCGTTCCTCCCTTGCGTCAACCCTGCCAAGGGGCGGCTGGCCTTGCAAGCATCGCGTGCAGAGATGACGTCAGGATAGGGCCAAAAAAATCAGCATCAAAAAAGACAGGGGCCAGCGCGCACGCCAGCCCCCGCCCCCCAGGTTAAACCCTGATCAGCCGCATTGCAGGTCTTTGGCATGGGCAATGTGCCCGCGATGCGCTTCAACATAGGCAATCAGACCGGCCAGAACGCTCGGCTGCCCCTTGAACCCGTGCCACGGTTTGAAATGAGGCACGTGCAGGAAGGTTGTGGAATCCCGCTTGAGCAGGTTGGCAAAGACGGATGCCACCAGACGGCCCCCGGCCCCGGTCAACTTGCCATGGCCTTTCTCTTCCGCTTCTTGCAGACAGTAGAACCACAGCGGTGTCTTGGTGATGCCCTTGGCCTTCAGGATGGCAGGCGGATCGATGGGATGCGTCCCAAGATGCGCCGCCAATTGCTGACCGCTGGCCAGTTGATAGGTGTAGCGGTCACGCACCATGTTGCGCAGGGCCAGATTGCGGGACTGATCCAGCGTCAACGTTTCCTCGATATCCGCCAGCTCAATCGGCGCGTGGACAAAGGGAAGGTTGAGCAAGGGCGTCCCGAGTTTTGGCCCGACAGGCCGCGCCTTTTGCGACGACACATCACCATTCATTTCAAAGAACATCGCATAGTCGAGGTTCCCCTCAACCGGACGACGGCCGAAGCCGAGCGTGGCGAACAGGCCCTTGGGATCAGCCCCCTCGGTCAGCGCGTACTCAAACTGGGTTGTCGCATGACCAAACCGGTATCCCGCACCGGTGAACTCCACCGGCATAACCGGAGCATCCCACCCAAACGCGTGGTTCTCCAGCGCCCAGTCCAGGCATTCCTGCTTGATGAAGGCGGGCAGCAACTCGCACCACACGATCCACTGATAGTGCAGCCGGATAAAGCGGCGCACTTCTTCGAAGTTGGTCAGTTTTGGGCTCACGTGGTCATGCCAGATATGCTTCGGCAGCCCCTCGTGGGCGCAAGCCTTGATGTCCTTTGCATCATCGCCATCTTCGACCCGTTTGCTCATCAGGATATTGTGCAGCTCGATGAAAATCGCCTGAACCTGCGCCACGATGATGTTCTCATCGTTGCGCGGATCGCCGATCAGTGCCTTGCCGGCACAGGTCCGAGCCAGGTCGCGCGGATTGTCCTTCCGTCCAAAGACGAGAAATTGCTCCGCCTCACCCTCACCATAGAGATGCGGTGACGCTTCAGGTCCCGCGCCATAAACGCAGTCCAGATCGAGACTTGGCGTTCGCACATTCGGGATCGTTGAAGGATCGATGCGCGTGCCAAGGGCCGACGTCGCATCAAGGGTTATGTCGTGATCCACGAACTGACCCAGGAATGTCATGCCCGCATCTGCATGCCCATCCTCGTTCTGGGTCGCCCCCATGGATTGCGCGAGTTCATCCAGTGCCGCAATCACATCCGCATGGGTGATGTTCTTGATGTGAACAGGGTTCGCGGGCAAAACGCGCCCAAGCGTTTGAGCAAATGGTCTTGAAGGTCCTTTGCCATGAATACACGTTTTGAAAAGTTGATCGAGCCGTGTCAGCCCGTGTTGTGTGCCAGCCATAATATTGGCCTCCGGTGCATGTTAAAGAAACAGAGCGCAAAATACGGCGCGCCCTACGCAACATTATTGCACGCAAACACAACCTCGGGTCAGGTCAGGCATTCCTGACCGCCCCTGTTTTGGGCGAATAGCCGCCCAAAACAGGCCATTTCATTGAATTTTTTGGCGAAAGCACAATCTTGAATTGAATTCACAAAGCCCCAATTCCGCAGAAATGGGCGGTATTTTGTATCACGTGCCTGTCTGCAACCGCTCCTAGCGGTTCATGTGCAGATACGAGACCAAAGCCCGAGTGGACCCATCCTTGTCATCCGCAGACGCGTCGCCTTCAACAATTGGTTGCAAGGCTGTCGCCAGTTCCTTGCCCAACTCGACACCCCATTGGTCATAGGAGTTGATGCCCAGAATGACGCCTTCGACAGAAACGCGATGCTCGTAAAGCGCCACGATCTGGCCCAGGGTGAACGGATCCAGCTTGGGATAAATCAGCGTGGTCGACGGTCGGTTCCCGGCAAACACGCGGTGCGCTGCCTGCCGCTCCAACTCGTCCCCGTCAAACTTGTCCGCAATCTTTGCACGCGCCTCGTCCAGTGTCCGTCCTCGCATCAATGCCTCTGACTGCGCGAAACAGTTGGCCACCAGAAGATCGTGATGATGACGCAGCTCGGGTTCATGCCCCGCGCAGGCAATCATGAACTCGCATGGAATAACCGACGTGCCCTGATGTATCAGCTGATAAAATGCATGTTGGCCGTTGGTTCCGGGCGCACCCCAGACAACAGGGCCACTCTCAACCGGAACAGCGCCGCCATCCATGGTCACCGACTTGCCGTTCGACTCCATCTCAAGCTGTTGGAAATAGGCAGGCAACTGCCCCAGCCGCTGATCATAGGGCAGAACAGCGCGCGACGCATGACCCAGAACCTGCCGATGCCAGATGCCCACAAGGGCTAGCATCAGAGGCATGTTCTCAGCACCTTCAGCGGCACGGAAATGCGTGTCCATGTCCTGTCCACCGCGCAGGAAGGCGCGGAACCCGTCCGGCCCCACAGCCATCATCAGGCTCAAGCCAATCGGCCCCCACATGGAATATCGGCCACCAACCCAATCCTCGAAGCCGAAGACACGCTCGGCCGGAATCCCGAACTCGGATGTCTTTTCAAGGTTTGTCGACAGGGCGGCAAACTGCGCAGACGGATCACCGTCATGGTCCAGCATCCATGCCCGTGCCGTGCGCGCGTTGGTCATGGTCTCGATCGTGGTGAACGTCTTGGAGGCTACAATCACAAGCGTCGTTTTCGCGTCCAGCCCGCGCAGCGTGTCGGCAATATGCGCACCGTCTACATTCGACACGAAATGGCAACGCGGCCCGTCGTGATACGGCGAGAGGGCCTGCACAGCCATGGCAGGCCCAAGGTCCGACCCACCAATCCCGATATTAACCACATCGGTGATGGCACCGCCACGGATCTCGTTGGCATAGGCCTCCATCCGGTCCAGTGTTTCCAGAACGCCCGGCATGACATCCTCGCCATCCACCAGAACGGGCCCACCATCCAGATTGCGCAAGGCGGTGTGCAGAACCGCCCGTCCCTCGGTCTCGTTGATCTTGTTGCCCGAGAACATCGCGTCGCGCCGCGCTGCAACGCCCGCTGAACTTGCCAACTCAAGCAGCATATCGCGCGTCTCCGCATCGATATTTGTCTTGGAATAGTCAAACCGCATGTGCTGGGTCTGCACCGCAAACGCATCTGCGCGCGTATCATCAAACAGCCCCAGAATGGCGCGACCAGATACGGCCTCCGCCTTGGCCTTCAAAGCGTCCCACATTTCTCTTACTCCGCCCAGTGCACCGTCAGGCCGCTCATAACAGCTTTGATGGGAGCCTCAAGCGGGTCGAGACCCTCTGCGCGCTCCAACGCCGCCCGCTTGTCCGAGCCATAAATCACAAGGTGCTTTGCCATTGCCCCGGCAAGCGCGGGACCGGAAAACGAAATCCGCGGCTCCTGCCCTGCAACAGACACTGGCACAACCAAAGGCGCATCATCGGCCAACATCGCGTCCAGTCCAATCGCGCCAGGGAACAGCGAAGCCGTGTGCATATCTGCTCCCATCCCCAACAGCAAAAGCGAAATGGGCATCTGATCTGCCAACTCCTCGGACAGCACCGGCGCCGCCGCATCGGGCGTTTGCCCTTCCCTGTAGAACGGTACGAACTTGGCTTCTTTTGCGCGGCTCTGAAATAGCCGGTCTTTCAGCAACTTAGCATTCGATCGGTCGTGATCCTCCGGCACCCAGCGTTCGTCGCTGAGCATGACATTCACACGCGCCCAGTCCAGATCGGCAGCGCACAAGCTGTCAAAGATCGGACCCGGCGTCGTTCCCCCCGGCACAACAAATGAGGCCCAGGAATGCACCAGCAGACAGTTTTTTAACTCGCTCGCCAGCGCATCGGCCAATCCCATGGCCAGCAGGTCACGATCCGGGTATTCGACGATATTCATGGGGCCACCTTTCTCCACACTCGGGTGTCACGGGCCAGAAGCTGCACGGCGTCCACCGGCCCTTCGCTGCCCGCGTCATAGGTTTTTGGCACTTCCCCACGGCCTTCCCACCCGTTGATGATGGGATCGGTCCAGGCCCATGCGGCCTCGACCTCGTCCCCACGCATGAACAGGGTCTGGTTGCCACGGATCACGTCCATGATCAAACGTTCATAAGCATCTGTCTGGTCCGCGCCATCCTCCCCCAGCGCATCGGCAAAGGACATATCCAGCGGCACATCCACCAGACGCATCCCCCCTGGACCCGGTTCCTTGATGGTTACGCCCAGCGTAATCCCCTCATTCGGTTGCAACCGGATCGACAAGACATTGCGGTGGTCTGACTGCTCGCCAAAGATCGAGTGGTTCAGCTCCTTGAACACCACTGTGATCTCGCTGGACCTTGCTTTCAGCATCTTGCCGGTGCGCAGGTAGAACGGTGTTCCCGCCCACCGCCAGTTCGAAATCCCGACCTTCATAGCAATGTAGCTTTCGGTGCGCGAGCGTGGATCGCCGACCGCCTCACGATATCCGGGCTCATCGTCCGATGCTTCGTATTGCCCCCGAACGATATGATGCGGCTGCACCTCGTCCAGCGCGCGGATGACCTTCAGCTTTTCGTCACGGACCGCATCCGGGTCGAACTTTGAAGGTGGCTCCATCGCGATCAAACACAGAAGTTGCATCAGGTGGTTCTGCACCATGTCCCGCATCGCGCCTGACTTGTCATAATACTCGCCCCGGCCGCCCACACCGACCGTCTCGGCTACGGTGATCTGGATATGGTCCACATACTGGCTGTTCCACAGCGGCTCGAACAGCATGTTGCCAAAGCGCACAGCCATCAGGTTCTGCACCGTCTCTTTGCCCAGATAGTGGTCGATCCGATAAATCTGGCTTTCATCGAAATGCATCGCCAGATCCTTGTTCAGCGCCTGCGCCGACGGCAGGTCGCGACCAAAGGGTTTTTCCACCACGATCCGGCTGTCTGCATCGGTGAGCCCATGGGCGTTCAATCGATGGGCCAAGTCCGCAAACAGGCTTGGGCCGACAGAAAAGTAGTAGGCGCGAACGACATCCGAACGGACGAGCTTGGCCAGTTCGTCCCAACCCTTGTCACCGCGGGCATCGATGGTCACAAACTCCATCCGCTCCAGAAATCCGGCAAGCGTACCCTCTTCGCAGCTTCTCTCACCGCCAAATTCGGCAATCGCATCGGCCACGAAGTCACGATAGGCTGCGCTGTCCATGTCGCCGCGCGCCGCGCCGATCACCCGCGCGCCCTTGGGCATTTGCCCGGCACAGAACCGACGGAACAATCCCGGCAAGATCTTGCGGCGTGCAAGGTCCCCTGTGCCGCCAAAAATCACCAGATCAAACGGATCGACCGGGATAACGCGCGATACCATGGCAAGGCTCCCTCTTGCATGCTCAGAAAATGTTTGCGCTACCAGTAGCAGATTCAAACAGATACTCAACGCCCGATGCTGCACCTGCATCACCCGGTCGCATATTTTTATCACAAAGCCGTCAAAGGGGCACAGTCTGCTTTCACCTTGCGACTGTCCGACATAACTCTAACCTCGGACCGCACGGAAAAAGACGGAAACAGGCGATATGAAAGACTTGGCAAATCTGGGCAAATTCCAGGATCCCCACATGACAGCCAAGGGTGAAGCACGGGCAAAGGTGTCGCTGACACATCCCGAGACACTGTGGTTCAACACCGGCACGCTCTGCAACATCGCCTGCGCCAATTGCTATATCGAAAGTTCGCCCACCAACGACGCGCTGGAATACATGACGGCGGATGAAGTGTCCGGCTACCTTGACCAGCTTGAAGACCGCAATTGGAACGTGCGCGAGATCGGCTTTACCGGTGGTGAGCCTTTCATGAACCCCGCCTTCCTCGACATGGTCGAACGGTCGCTCAAACGAGGCTACGAGGTGTTGATCCTCACCAACGCCATGGCCCCGATGATGCGCCCAAAGGTCAAGGCTGGCATCGTGCCGCTGGTCGAAACCTATGGCGACAAACTAACTTTCCGCATCTCGCTCGACCACCACGCCGCCGCTGTCCATGACACGGAACGCGGCGTTGGAACCTTTGCCAAAACCCTGAGTGGGGTGGATTGGCTATCTTCTATCGGCGCTCGTCTGGCTGTTGCGGGACGGATCGAGATGGCCGAAAGCGAGGCCGAGGCGCGCGCTGGATACGCAGCACTTTATGCCACGCATGGTTGGGACATTGATGCGCAGAATCCTGGCATGACGGTGCTGTTCCCCGAAATGGACGCGCAGGTCGAAGTGCCGGAGATTACAACTGCTTGCTGGGATATCTTGAACAAACATCCCGATGCCGTGATGTGTTCATCGTCCCGGATGGTTGTGAAACGCAAAGGGGCCGGGAAACCGGCTGTCTTGGCCTGCACTCTTCTGCCCTACGATTCCCAATTCGAGATGGGCGAGACTCTGGAGCAAGCCGAAGCGGATGTATCCCTAAACCACCCTCATTGCGCCAAATTCTGCGTTCTGGGCGGAGCATCCTGTAGCGCATAATATCGGATAAAAACCCGGCCACAATGCGATCTCCTAAGGATCAAAGCATATACTTCCTACGAAGCAGGTTCAGTGCACCGTGAACTCGCCTGTCACATTGCGCCATTCTCCTGGCGCGATCATCTTGCGATGGGTAAAGCGCACGGAATGCAGCGCCCCCTCAATCTCTGCCTTCCAGAAATCGATGAACTTGAATAGGCGTGGATGGTCTGGCGCAAGGTCGTATTCCTGCCAGACAAAAGTGTTCAGCACGTGCCTGTAATCCGGCATGTGATAGAACATTTCGGCAGTCGTCAGACCATATCCTTTCAACATTAACTCGGTTTCCGTATCCGCCATTTTCGGCCTCCATTTTACCGCTCTGAAACCAGCAGAACGGATCAGTTATTAATTTACAATAAAAACAATGATCTAGCACCAGAGACAACAGACTGCTAACAACCATCGTCTTCGCACCATTGCACCTTATCTGCGCTTTCTGATAGACTGCACCGCAATATATAGCGCACGCGACAGAACGAGCAGATCAACGTGAACGACACGCCCCAACCGCCTGAAAACGATGATGAAATGATGCCCGAAAGGCCCGCCTACGACGGACCCTCGGTCTCGATCGAAGACGAAATGCGCACGTCCTATCTGGACTACGCTATGTCGGTCATCGTTTCGCGCGCGATCCCGGATCTGCGGGACGGCCTGAAACCGGTGCACCGCCGTATCCTCTATGCGATGCACGAAACCGGCAACACGCACGACAAATCCTATCGCAAGTCTGCGCGCCCCGTGGGCGATGTCATGGGTAAATACCACCCCCACGGCGACGGTGCGATCTACGACGCCTTGGTGCGCATGGCCCAGGATTTTTCCATGTCCCTGCCGCTGCTCGATGGCCAAGGCAACTTCGGCTCCATGGACGGCGACAATCCTGCCGCCATGCGCTACACCGAAGTGCGGATGGACAAGCCTGCGGCCTTCGTCCTTGCCGACATCGACAAGGATACCGTCGATTTTCAAGACAACTATGATGGGAAGGACCGCGAGCCGACGGTCCTGCCATCGCGTTTCCCGAACATGCTGGTCAACGGCGCAGGCGGCATTGCCGTCGGCATGGCGACCAACATTCCGCCCCACAACCTCGGCGAAGTGGTCGACGCCTGCCTTGCCCTGATCGAGGACCCAGATCTGTCGTCCGAGGCCCTGATCGAATACGTCCCCGGCCCTGATTTCCCGACGGGCGGCATCATGCTTGGCCGCTCCGGCGCGCGCAAAGCATACTTAGAAGGGCGCGGGAGTGTTATTGTCCGGTCTAAAACACGCGTCGAAGAGATACGCAAAGACCGCTACGCCATCGTCATCGATGAGATCCCCTATCAGGTGAACAAGGCGACGATGATCGAGCGCATCGCCGAGGCGGCGCGCGACAAACGGATCGAAGGAATCTCCCACGTTCAGGATGAATCCGACCGCAACGGTGTTCGCGTGGTGGTCGAGCTGAAACGGGATGCAACGGCCGAGGTCGTGCTGAACCAACTGTTCCGCTTCACGCCGATGCAAACGTCGTTCGGCTGCAATATGCTGGCGTTGAACGGCGGGCGCCCCGAACAGCTCACGCTGCGGCGTTTCCTGACGTCCTTCCTCGACTTCCGCGAAGAAGTGGTTATCCGTCGCACCGCATTTGATCTGCGTAAGGCCCGCGACCGCTCGCACATCCTCTGCGGTCTTGCCGTCGCCGTCTCGAACGTGGACGAAGTCGTAGCCACCATCCGTGCATCCGCCGACGCTGCAGAAGCGCGCGCCAAGCTGATGGAACGCCGCTGGCCCGCAGCCGAGATCGAAGGCTATCTGCGCCTGATCGACGATCCACTGTCGAAAATGCACGATGACGGCACCTACAACCTGACCGAAATCCAGGCCCGCGCCATCCTTGAACTGCGTCTGCAACGGCTTACCCAACTGGGCGTCAAGGAAGTCACGGACGAACTTGAAGAACTGGCCGCTAAGATCAAGGAATACCTAGAAATTCTGGGCAGCCGCGAGCGGATCATGGGCATCATCTCGGACGAGTTGACCGAGGTGCAGGACCAGTTCGCCGTCCCCCGTCGTACCGAGATCGTAGACTGGTCCGGCGACATGGAAGACGAGGACCTGATCGAGCGCGAGGATATGGTCGTGACCGTGACAGCGGGCGGCTACATCAAGCGCACACCGCTGGCCGATTTCCGCAGCCAAAAGCGCGGCGGAAAGGGTGTGAGCGGTATGCAGACCAAGGAAGAGGATGTGATCACCACCCTCTTCGTCGCCAACACGCATACGCAGCTTCTGTTCTTCACGACCGATGGCATGGTCTACAAGCTCAAGACGTGGCGCCTGCCCCAAGGCGGTCGCACGTCCAAAGGCAAGGCCATCGTCAACATTCTCCCGATCCCCCAAGGGGTCAGCATCGCCGCCATCATGCCGGTCGACCGGGATGAAAAGGAATGGGACGACCTTCAGGTGGTGTTTGCCACGTCCGCAGGCACCATCCGCCGCAACAAGCTCAGCGACTTCACCAATGTCATGCGCAACGGCAAGATCGCGATGAAATTCGAAGACGAGCACGCGGACACGACGCTGATCAATGCGCGCATCGCCTCGAACGATGATGACGTCATGCTTGTCACCAACTCTGGCCGCGCAATCCGCTTCCCGGCGACTGATGTGCGTGTGTTCAACAGCCGGTCTTCCGTCGGCGTGCGGGGCGTCAAACTGAGCGGGTCTGATCGCGTTGTATCCATGTCGATCATCCGCCACTTCGACGCCACAAGCGACGAACGCGCCGCCTATCTCAAGATGCGCCGCGCAGTGGCTGGACTGGCAGATGATGGCGAAACCTCGGACGAGGAAGAGACTAACGCTAACGCCACGATCAGCCAGGAACGCTACGCTGAAATGTCAGCAGCCGAGAACCTGATCCTGACGATCACGGCGCAAGGCTCAGGCAAGCTCAGCAGCAGCCACGACTACCCGGTCCGCGGACGTGGCGGGCTTGGCGTGGCAGCGATGGACAAGGCCATGCGTGGTGGTGACATCGTCGCCTCCTTCCCGGTGGACATGGACGATCAGATCATGCTCGCCACGTCCAAGGGGCAATCCATTCGCGTGCCCGTCGACGGTATCAGTTTCCGGTCGCGCAGCGCTGGTGGCGTGCGCGTCTTCAATACCGGCAAGAATGAGGAAGTGGTTAGCGTTGCCTGGATCGCCGATCAGGGCGACGAAGACGGCGAGGCAGAGGCCGAGAGCTAAACAATCAGCAGCTTGGGCTGCTGATTGCCAAAATCTTATGTCAGTCGGTGGCTGTTGTGGACGAAGACGATCCGCCAGCAACCACAACCAATACAGCGACAGCGGCCAAAGCAGCTGGAGCTGACAACGCCCCACCCGCCAATTGCGCATTTGCGGCACCAGTTCCCGTCACGCGACGACAGCGACGCACCAGTTGATCTCCGCGTGGGATCAGGCCGGGACGGCAGAAATAGGTTTCACCATCCGTGCCTAGGATCTGGTCACTGTAGACGGCATCACCGGATGGCCCGACAACCGATTGTTGTGTTGTTGTGTCCTGGGCCCAGCCGGGCAACGCAAACCCGGCGCATATGGCGACCCAAAGCATGTGTTTTGGCGACATGATTGCACTCCACTTGTTATCACACAAGCCGAGCCTGCCTTGTCGATCAGCCCGTCAGAAAGGGGAATTCGCAGCGCGTTTCGTCATAATCCGTAGATGCCGCTGAACTTCTCTTGAAGATAGGACAACAGAGGTTCCGGCCCGGGCGCCTGCCCGCTGGCCCGTTCGATCACCTCCTGCGGGGTATACAGGCTCCCATGGGTTTGCAAGTTGTCCCGCAACCATGTCGTGGCAGCCGATGTATCCCCTTGTCCAAGCTGCGCATCCAGGTCCGGCACCGCCGTGCGCAAAGCCTCGTGCAAACACCCGGCATAGACATTGCCCAACGAATAGGTCGGGAAATAGCCAAACAGGCCCACAGACCAGTGCACATCCTGCAACACGCCATTTGACGGCTTGTCGACGGCATAGCCAAAATCAGCCTCGAACCGATCATTCCAGGCCGCCTCCAGATCGCCCACACCCAGATCACCGGACATCAGGGCACGCTCCAGATCAAAGCGCAGCAACACATGCAGGTTGTACTGAACCTCGTCCGCTTCGGTGCGAATATAGCCATTCGACACCATGTTGACGGCGGCATAAAATGCTTCCTCGCCGTCGATCCCGAAATCACCAAACGCATCGCGCATCTGACCATAAAGCCAGCCGGTGAAGGCCCGGCTACGCCCCAGCTGGTTCTCGTAAATCCGGCTTTGGCTTTCATGCACCCCCATGGATACACCGCGCCCCAGCGCAGTCATAAGATAGGCATCATCGATGTTCTGCTCATAGCAGGCGTGGCCGACCTCATGGATGGTCGAGTAGAAACAGTTGAACGGGTCCTCGGGGTTCGTACGGGTCGTAATCCGCACATCCGTACCCGACCCGGATGAAAACGGGTGCACCGCCTTGTCGATCCGCCCGTGCCCCATGTCATAGCCAAATGTCTTGGCCAGCAGCGTACTCAGGCGCAGCTGCGCCATCTCGTCAAAGGTGCCTGTCACGCCTTTCGGCGCGGGCCTCTCCAGAATAGCGGCGCGCAATGCGGTCAGCGCGGGGCGCAATGCACCAAACATCGCTTCCAGATCAGCCGCTGTTGTTCCGGGCTCGTAGTCCTCAAGCATCGCATCATAGATGTCGCCGCCATTTGCCAGCGCGGCCCCCTCTTCGCGCTTGAGCGTAACCACCTCGTCCAAGACAGGCGCGAACGCCTTGTAGTCATCCGCTTCGCGCGCCTCGGCCCACTTGCCCTGCGCCGTCGAAGTCACGCGCGCGATCTGTGCTGCCAGTTCCGCAGGCACCTTCGAAGCGCGGTCATAGCCGCGCTTGATCTCGCGCAGCTTGGCCACGCCAACCCGGTCCAAACCACCGGCATCAATGGCGGCCAGCCACTCTCCAACCTGCGGATCCGTGCGGCGGGCATGCAGAACGCTTTCCATAGCTGCCATTTCCTCGCCCCGCTGGGCCGCCGCACCACGCGGCATCATCGTCTCCTGATCCCAGCCCAAACGCCCCGCGACCTGCCCCAAGGCTTGGGTTGTGTGGTCAAAGGCCAGAAGGTCGTCAAAGGCTTTCATCAGGAAGATCCTCGAATGGATGTGGCAATGGGATAGGCGGACAGGAACCGGGCGCGCAGAATCAACGCCCACAATACGACGGCCAGGAATTGGTGCAGGATCGCCACCTGCCATGGCGCGCCATACAGCACGGTCACGATGCCCAGAACGATCTGCAGGCTCATCGCGGCAAAGACGGCATTGAAGGCAAATCGCGTGTTTTCATGGGCCGACTTGCGACCACGCAGCCAGACCACTACGGCAAATGCAAACAGCAGATAGCCCGTCACGCGGTGGATGAACTGCACCAGCCCCGGGCTTTCAAACAGGTTGCGCCACCATGGCTCAAAGACAAAAGCGCTGGCCGGAAACACCTGCCCACCCATCAACGGCCAGTCGGTATAGGACCGCCCGGCATCGATACCCGCCACCAGCGCCCCAATCAGAATTTGCAGAAAGGCAAAATGCATCAGGCCGGTCGACATCGAAAACAGCTTGGCCTCTTTTGACCGACGCGCCTGCATCAAGTCCCGTTCAGGCCGACCCAGCAAGTAGGTGTACCAGGCAATGAAGCCGAGAATGACAAAGGCAAGGCCCAAATGCGTGGCAAGCCGGTAGCTGGCCACATCCACCATGCCTTCGCCCTGCGTCACACCGCTGGCGACCATCCACCAGCCAATGGCCCCTTGCAGACCACCCAGCACACCCAACCCAAGAAGTCGTGGCGTCCAGCCCGTGGGTATCTGGCGACGGATGAGGAACCAGAAGAAACCAATGGCCCAGACCAGGCCAATAACCCGACCCAGTTGTCTGTGCCCCCATTCCCACCAATAGATCACCTTGAAATCCGCAAGGGTCATCCACTGGTTTTGGATGCGGAACTCGTCAATCTGCTGATACAGCGCAAACTCCGCCTCCCAATCTGCCTGGTTCAGCGGCGGGATGGCCCCGGTGAACGGGCGCCATTCAGTGATGGACAGGCCACTGTCGGTCAAACGGGTCAAACCGCCCACTGCGATCATCACCACGACAAGGGCAAAGAGGATCATCAACCAGACCCGAATGGCACCGCGTGCACCACCCCTGCCCTTATCGATCACCCCGGTTTCAACCACCTGCTTTTCGGTGGTGCCAACCTCTTCAAATATGCTGCGGTTCTTTGCCATATCGGCTCCGTTGCTATGTCAGGGCGCAACGTATGTCTGTGACCGGGCGAGGTCCAGCATCACTGACGCGACGCCCAGCGGACCATCTGACGCAGCATGCCATGCAGGGTCTGCACGTCAGCGCGTGTAAGAGGCATCCGGCTCCACAGGTTGCGCAGGTTCATCTTCATGCTCGGGGCTTTGTGTTCGGGAAAGAAGAAGCCGGCCTCCTCCAGCCGTTCTTCGAAATGACGCGCGAGATGGTCAATCTCATGGCCGTCAGCCCACTCCGTGCCCGCCATCTCGACCATCTTGTGCTCAATCTCGGCGCTGGCCCGCATCCACTCATAACCTACAAGCAACACGCATTGCGCCAGGTTCAATGACGGAAATTCCGGGTTCACCGGCACCGAGATCAGGGCATTGGCCTGCGCAATATCCTCATTCTCCAAACCCGCGCGCTCGGGCCCGAACATCACCGCCACATGTTGACCTTCGGCAATCCGGCACGCGGCATCCTGCATCGCTGCCTCCGGGCTCAGGACTTCCTTGGTCATGTCCCGCATGCGCGCTGTCGTGGCGTAGACATAGGTGCAATCCGACAGGCTGCCCGCCACATCCGCATGAACGGTTGCCGCATCCAGCACCCGGCCCGCCCCGCTGGCCATGGCCACGGCAGCCGGGTTCGGCCACCCGTCGCGCGGGTCGATGATGCGCATCCGGTCCACGCCAAAGTTCAGCATCGCCCGGGCGGCCGCCCCGATGTTCTCGCCCATCTGGGGGCGCGTCAGCACAAATGTTGGTGTCATGGCGCGCCGTCTACCCTGCGACATCGCACCGAACAATCCCCTTCATCTTGCAAAATAAACTCCCGCCGGAGGCATAAATCTTTTCAAGCCATGTCTTTTCCGGCTAGAGCGACAAACAGAACAAAAGGACCACGCCAATGAGTGCCCCCGAGCAGCCGCAGATCTACCTTCTGACCCCGCCCGTGTTCGAATTGTCAGTGTTTCCCGATCAACTGGCCTCAGTCCTCGATGCGCATGATGTGGCCTGCATCCGCCTTGCCCTCGCCACCCGCGACGAAGACCGCATTTCCCGCGCCGCCGACGCCTGCCGCGAAGTGGCCCATGCCCATGACGTTGCCATCGTCGTGAATGATCACACGCAACTGGCCGAACGGCTGGGTCTGGATGGCGTACACTTGTCCGATGCTTCGAAATCCGTGCGCGACGCACGCAAGGCGCTGGGGCCGGATGCCATTGTGGGCAGCTTCTGCGGCACCTCTCGCCATGACGGGATGACAGCAGGCGAAGCCGGTGCAGATTACGTCGCTTTCGGCCCCCTGACAGGTGTCGGAGACGAAGTCACAGCAGACGATGACCTGTTCGCCTGGTGGTCGGAGATGATCGAGGTGCCAATCGTGGCCGAGGGTGGATTGACCCTCGACCTCGTCAAACGGCTGGCACCCATCACCGACTTCTTTGGGGTTGGCGAAGAGATCTGGGGCGACGAAGATCCCGCCGCCGCCCTTGCCCGCCTGATGGAGCCTCTGGGTTAAAGCAGAGTCCGCTCAATCACCCAGTAAATCGCCACAACGGCAATGATCAGCGATCCGGTCATCGACCAGGCGCGGAACATCACGTTGTAATCGGTGATCGTTTCCTCCTGCCCTTCCAGGTCGGACATACGTGCAGCACGCACACCCACCCAGAGCGCAAAGGCCGCAAGTGCAATCACGGTCAATTGGCCCAGTTCGACACCGATGTTGAAGCCAATCAGTGCCGGGATGAACTGCCCCTCAGGCAGACCAAACTCGCCCAGCACCGACGCAAAGCCCAGCCCGTGCAACAGGCCAAAGCCAAACACGATCATGGGCCGCCAGCGGTTCAGGCCACGGGCAAAGATGTTCTCGACCGCGACATAGACGATAGATGCGGCAATCAAAGGCTCCACAATGCTGCCGGGCAGGTTCACCAGCCCCAATGCGCCAAGCGCCAGTGTCACCGTATGCGCCAGAGTAAACGCCGTGACCTGCCACAAAAGCGGGCCCAGACGGGTCGATAGAAAGAAAAGGCCCAGAACAAACAGGATGTGATCCAGCCCCTTGGGCAGAATGTGGTCGAACCCCACGGGGATGTAGGTCCCGAAGGTCTGCCAGCCCGAGGCCGCGTCTCCGCCCGCAACTGCAATCGGGCCACTGTCCCCACCGCCGCTGATCAACCCGGTATAGGGCGCATCCACCCCTTGCTGCCGCAGGATCAGATCGCCCGCGCCATCCGGCCACGCCACCTGCATGCTGCTTGTCCCGGCGGGGACAGATCCCGTCAGCACAACGTCGGAAACGCGCGCAAGCTCTTCATTTTGCACCTCGGGCACGGTCACATTTTCAAGGCTCAGCGCAACGGGCTCACCATCGGCCAGCAGTAATGGCAAATCATTCCAAGTCGCCAAAAGCGTAGGAACACTCGCCTCAACCTCCGCACCACTGAGTGCGCGCAAAGCATCGTAGTCGCCCGCATTCTCTGCATTATCCGTGTCGGCAACCGCATCCAGGTCAATGCCGGACAGTTGCGCCTCGACATTCACCCGCACGTCAAGGCGAACCGCGCCATCCGTTACTGTCAGGTCCGCAATCGTCGGCACAACTTCGTGAGCTATGGCCAGATTGGACCAGATTGCCCAGCAAAGTGTTGACAACACAGCCCAAAGCCGCAGCTTCAAAGGCACTCGAACAAAGGCAAACTGCATGTATCTCTTCCGTCTTCTTACTTTGCTTTGGTGCGCCATCCTGACAACAAGCGCAACCGCTCATGAGTTCTGGATCGAACCGGAGCAGTATCAAGTGCCTTCATCGGGACAAATCGTGGCACGCCTGAAGAATGGTGAGGCATTCGAGGGCGTGAACTTGGCTTACTTTGAACGTCGCATCGCACGCTTCGACGTGGTTGTCGGCGACACAATACGCCCGGTCGAGGCGCGGATGGGGGACAATCCGGCCCTTGACGTGCCCGCACCTGTCGGCGGGCTTGTCGTGGTGGTGCATGAAACAACATCATCTTCATTAACGTACAAGGAGTGGGCAAAGTTTCAGAAATTCGCGGACCACAAGGATTTCGCGGATATCGAGGCACAGCACGCAGCCAATGGCTTTCCCGCCCCGCCGTTCAAGGAACGCTACACCCGGCACGCCAAGGCTCTGATCGCCGTGGGCGAAGGTGCAGGCGCAGATCGCGCGCTGGGTCTGAAAACCGAATTCATCGCACTGACCAACCCATATGCCGCAGACTTCGACGGCACCATGCAGGTCCAGGTGACCCTCGATGGCGCCATACGCGCGGATGCGCAGGTTGAAGTGTTTGACCGCGCGCCCGATGACAGCGTCACAATCACCCTCCACCGCACAGATGCCGATGGAATTGCGGCCATCCCTGTCACACCGGGCCATGAATACCTGTTCGATGCCGTTTCGATCGCACCAATCACCGACAGTGACGACGCGGTGTGGGATACCTATTGGGCTGCACTCACCTTCGCAGTGCCGGAATAGCCCCACCCCCTTGCCACTGGCGTCAACCAGCGGCACAAGGCGGGCATGACCCGCTCACATGACATTCTCTGCATAGGTTCGGTCCTCTGGGATGTGATTGGCCGCGCACCGCTGGCCATGCGCCAGGGGTCGGACGTACCGGGCCGGATCACCCGCCTGCCCGGCGGCGTGGCCATGAACATCGCCATGACATTGGCCCGCTTCGGACTGACACCTGCCCTGCTGACAGCCATCGGGCGCGACCCTGAAGGCGACGAGTTGATTGCCGCCTGCACCGCGCGCGGCATGATCACCGACACGGTCTACCGGTCCGAGGATCTGCCCACCGATCAATACATGGCCGTTGAAGGCGCCAATGGCCTGATTGCCGCCATCGCGGATGCGCACTCACTGGAAAGTGCCGGGGCCAAGATCTTGCGCCCCCTGATGGATGGAACCATTGCAACGGACAGCGCCCCATACACCGGGCTTGCGGCCCTTGATGGCAACCTCACACTGGACCTTCTGAACGAAATCGCGACCAGCCCCGTTCTGGCCAAGGCAGATTTGCGCGTGGCCCCCGCCTCTCCGGGCAAGGCCGAACGGCTGGGTCCGTTTTTGACCCACAGCCGTGGCACACTCTACGTGAACCTCGAAGAAGCGGGCCTGCTCTGCCAGCGCGGTTTCGAAACGTCCATGGAAGCGGCCCAAGGGTTGCTGGAACGCGGCGCAGCCCGTGTTCTTGTGACCGATGGCGGCAACACGGCCACCGAAGGGTCAGCCGAAGGGCTGGTCAGCGAAACACCTCCACAAGTGCTGGTCACCCGGATCACCGGTGCGGGTGACACGTTTATGGCGGCCCACATCGCGGCAGAAGTCCGGGGCGCTGACCGCCCCGCAGCGCTTCACGCCGCACTGGAAGCCGCCGCGATCTATGTTTCAGGAAAGACAGACACATGACCCTGTTCACCCCATCTCCCGAAGTTGCAGATGCTCTGGCGGCAGGCGCCCCCGTGGTTGCACTTGAAAGCACAATCATCACGCACGGTATGCCCTATCCGCAAAACCTCGAAGTCGCGCGCCAGGTCGAAGCGGACATTCGCGAAGCCGGAGCCGTACCAGCGACCATGGCCGTGATCGACGGCACGTTGCACGTGGGTCTGACCGATACCCAGCTTGAAACGCTGGCACAGGCCAAGAACGTGGCCAAGCTCAGCCGTGCCGACATGGCAGTCTGCATGGCCAATGGCGGCACTGGTGCAACGACCGTGGCCGCGACAATGATCGCAGCCCGGATCGCCGGTATCTCTGTCTTTGCCACCGGCGGCATCGGCGGTGTGCACAAGGGCGCTGAAAACAGCTTTGATATCTCTGCCGACCTGCTGGAGTTGGCGCAGACGCCCGTGACAGTCGTTGCGGCCGGGGCCAAGGCGATCCTCGATATTCCCAAAACGCTCGAAGTGCTGGAAACACAAGGCGTGCCGGTCATCGCCTACGGGCAAGACGACATGCCCGCCTTCTGGTCACGCAGTGCCGGTGTGGCCGCGCCCCTGCGCATGGACAGCGCCGCGACAATTGCCGCAGCCCACGCACAACGGGCGGCCATGGGCATTCCGGGCGGTCAACTGATCGCAAATCCCATCCCTAAGGATGACCAGATCGACCGGGCCACGCTTGCCCCCATCATCGCACAGGCCGCACGGGACGCAGATACCCACGGGATCACGGGTAAGGGCGTGACCCCATATCTCCTGCAACGCATCTTTGAGCTGACAGAGGGGCGTTCGCTGACCGCGAACATCGCTCTGGTGCGCAACAATGCGCGGCTCGCAGCCGCCATTGCAACGGAATTGGGCGCAATGGGGCCAAATGCCTGAATAAAGGGCGGAAACCATTGTAGTGCCGCACGGCTTGACTTACTTGTTCCGTGAACTTGCGCCGGGATCCCGATGACCACTCCTTTTGACCCCAAAGAGCCCAGGCAGCCCGGCCTGTTTTCAGGATTGCGTGCCTCTTTTCTGACCGGTCTTGTGGTCATTGCGCCCGTCGGGCTGACCATCTGGCTGATCTGGACCGTGATCGGCTGGGTCGATGGATTTGTGTGGCCGCTGGTGCCGACGGTCTGGCAGCCGGACTCAATCGTCAACTATTGGCTGAACAACCCGCGCTTTGTCGACCGAAACGGGGTCCTTGTCCCGAACCCGGACTGGATAAAAGTGAACGTTCGCGGCGTTGGCGTCATCGTCTTCCTCCTGTTCACTGTCTTTGTCGGCTGGATCGCCAAAGGCTATATTGGCAATTCCCTGATCCGCTATGCGGAAAGCCTGGTGGGACGCACACCGGTGGTCCGGTCGATCTATTCCGGGATCAAGCAGATTTCGGAAACGATCTTTGCCCAATCCGAGCGGTCCTTTGAAAACGCGTGTCTGATCGAGTATCCACGCAAGGGCATTTGGGCCATCGGCTTTATCTCGACCACCGCCAAGGGCGAGGTCAGTGAACGGGCGGGCAATACAGGCGCACTGCTCAGTATCTTTGTGCCCACCACGCCAAACCCGACCTCGGGCTTTCTGTTGTTTCTGCCAGCCGAAGACGTGATCGAACTGGACATGTCCGTTGAGGATGCGGCGAAACTGGTGATTTCCGCCGGGCTGGTTTACCCGAACGGCAAGGATCCCACCAAACCGCCCAAGTAGCCACAAGCGTCGATGTTCAACTGAACATCTCGGGCATGTTTACGCTGTCTCCCTTGCCAATCTGGTCGAAATGCTCTGCCAGAAAATCTTCCGCTGCGCGCGCGCCTGCCTCCCTCAACCGCCCCATGACAAAGCCATTTGGCACCAGCTTGGTCGCGACACTCAAGTCGTTCATCAAGGCATCGTCCGCGATCATGTGCATGTTGACCCGGCGCATCTTGCCGAGCTCAATCGTGCCTTCGTCAATGAGCCGCTTCACAAATGAAATGGCGCGCATCTCGCGCAGCAAGGACGAGTTGAAGCTGATCTCGTTGATACGGTTCTGGATCTGCTGTGGTGTGCGCGGCAACTGCTCGCGCTCAAGCGGATTGATATTTATGACAACGATGTCGTCCGGCAACGACGCATCAAAAAGCGGGAACAGCGCCGGGTTACCGGTATAACCACCGTCCCAGAACTCTTCATCCTGCCCGGTTTCACTGTCATGGACGACAACCGCCTGGAACAAGGTCGGCAGGCATGCCGAGGCCATGATAGCCTCCGGCGTAGCTTCGGCATGTTTGAAAACACGCAGCTTGCCGTTGCGTACGCGCGTCGCATTGATGAACAATTGCGGACCGTCGTCGCAACAGACCTTGTCCATGTTGAACTTCGACACGATGTCCGTCAGCGGATTGCGATAGAACGGACCATAAAGATACGGCGACAACATCCGCCCCACAGCATCGCCCACAGCATAAGGCAATGAATTCTCAAGCGCTTGAGACACCTGCGCAGGCCCAAAGGGCGCCATCCACTGCGCCATGCGCATGTCTTGCACGCCCGCCACCTGCCCCCACAGCCAATCAAGGTTTTCGCGCGCCGCGTCCTCACCACCGATGGCCATGCCTGCTTTGACCGCGGCACCGTTCAGGGCGCCGGCTGACGTGCCGGATATACCAGCGACCTCAATCCGGTCATCAGCCAGCAACACATCGAGCGCACCCCAGGTAAAAGCACCATGTGCGCCCCCACCTTGTAATGCCACGTTGATTTTCTTGCGCGTCATGGATCACCCCTTTGATCTGTTTGAGGCTGCGGGAGCCTCCGGCGGGAGTTTACTTGGCAAGATGAAGATGGATCACAGCGCGGTCCAACCGCCATCCACGCTGATGGTTGTCCCGGTGATCTGGTCCGCCGCAGATGAACACAAGAAGACGGCGGTGCCGCCCATCTGTTCCGTGGTTGCAAATTCCTTGGACGGCTGACGCTTGAGCATCACGTTCTTGATCACCTCTTCGCGCCCCATGTCGTATTCCTTCATCGTGTCGGGAATCTGGCTTTCAACCAGGGGCGTCAACACATAGCCCGGACAGATGGCGTTTGCCGTAATCGGTTCTTCCGCTGTTTCCAGCGCTGTTGTCTTGGTCAGGCCGACGACCCCGTGTTTCGCCGCAATATAGGCCGACTTGTAGGGCGACGCGGTCAACCCATGCGCCGAACTGACATTGATGACCCTGCCCCACCCGGCGGCGCGCATCATCGGTAGCGCGGCGGCTGTTGTGTGAAAAGCCGAACTGAGATTGATGGCAATGATCGCGTCCCATTTCTCGGCCGGGAAATCCGGAATGGCCGCGACGTGCTGAATACCCGCATTGTTGATCAGGATGTCGCAGGCCCCAGCCTTTTCGACAAGGGCGCGACATTGATCCCCCTTGGACATGTCGGCCTGAATGTAGCGGGCATTTGTCTTGGTTGCATCGGCAATCTCTTTGGCCAGTGCATGATCTTCCGCGCTGTCCGTGAACGAGTTCAAAACCACGTCGGCCCCGGCGCGGGCCAATTCCCACGCCATGCCAAGCCCGATGCCCGAATTTGAACCGGTGATGATGGCGGTTTTGCCAGCCAGGGAAATCTCAAAAGCCATGGGCACGATCCTTTCGTCAAAGCTGCGCGCATCCTGTCATGCTGCACGTGCGAAAGGAATGGCCACCCGGCCTGTCTGTTTGCGTTCAGGATAAAAAAAACGCCAGCACGAAGCTGGCGTTAAGTTATTGAGGCAGGTTTCATACAGGCAAGAAACCTATCGAGCAGTGCCCTTGTTATACGCAAACCCGCCCGAAGAGTCCAAGCTAAAAGTTTGATAATGCGTAAATGTCCGAGGGCCGCTATTGTTAACAAAACAAGGGCGATCAAGGATTGTTTACAAAATGAGCAGGCATTTTTTCCAAACTGGACGCAGAAGAATCTGCGCTTCGAGTGCGATTCTTGCGGGTCTAGTATCCCTGGCTTCAATGACACAAGCAGAGCCAAGCCATGGCATAGCTATGTATGGTGCCCCGGCCCTGCCACCGGATTTTGTGGCACTTCCACACGCGAATCCCGATGCACCCAAAGGTGGAGCCATCACGCTCGCCAACACCGGCAGTTTTGATTCGCTTAATCCCTACATCCAAAAAGGCAATGTGCCTTGGCAGTTGCGGTTTCTCACCCATGAAAGCCTGATGGGTCGCAGCCGGAACGAACCCTTCGCGCTCTATGGTCTGCTCGCCGAATCGATTGAGACGGACGAGGCCCGATCCTGGGTGGAATTCACCCTGCGCGAAGAGGCGCAGTTTTCAGACGGCAGCTCGGTAACCGTCGAAGATGTTCTGTGGTCTTACGAAAAGCTCGGCACCGAAGGGCACGGTCGCTATCGCAGCCTGTGGGCGCAGGTCGAAAGCCTTGAACAAACCGGCCCGCGCAGCATCCGCTTCACCTTCAACACCGAAAACCGAGAGCTTGCCCTGCTCGCCGGGATGCGTCCGATCCTTCAAAAGGCACAGTGGGAAGGCAAGGATTTTGCCAATTCCACGATCAACGATGTGCCAATCGGCTCCGGCCCCTATGTCGTCAGCAAATATGAAGGGTCGCGTTATGTCACGCTGACCCGCAACCCCGACTACTGGGGCAACGATCTGAACTTCCGCCGTGGCACCTTCAACTTCGATGAGATCACCATCGACTTCTATGGCGACGGTGACGTGGTGCTGGAAGCCTTCAAGGCAGGTGAAATCTCGGCCTGGCGCGAGTTCAACGCCGAAACCTGGAACAGCGAATATGACTTTCCGCGCGTGCAATCCGGCAACGTCATCAAGACCGAGATCACGCACCAGAAACCCTCTGGGATCACCGGCTTTGTCATGAACACCCGCCGCGCGCCTTTTGACGACTGGCGGGTGCGCGAGGCCCTGATCACCGCCTTCAACTTCGAATATATCAACGACACGCTGACAGGTGGCGCGCAGCCCCGCATCACCTCATATTTCTCGAATTCGCTGCTGGCGATGGAACCGGGTGCCGCCAAGGGTCGCGTGGCCGAACTGCTTGCCCCCTTCAACGGCAAACTGCTGCCCGGCGTGATGGAAGGATATGCCTTGCCCGAAAGCGATGGCACCTTGCGCAACCGCCGGGGCCTGCGCCGCGCCATCGGTCTGCTGGAAGAAGCCGGATGGACCACGCAAGACGGCAAGCTGCGCAATGCCGATGGTCAGGCGATGCAATTCACCATCCTGCTCGACCAACAGCGGACCGAGGACCGGGCGATTGCCAATCTCTACATTCAGGCGCTGGAACAGCTTGGCATCGATGTGAAAGTTGATCTCGTGGATGGCGCACAATTCACCGCGCGCGAGGACACGTTCGATTTCGACATGACCTACATCCGGCGCGCCTTGTCCCTGAGCCCGGGCAATGAACAACGGTTCTATTGGGGCACGGATGCCGCAGTTGAAGACGGGTCCGGCAACCTGATGGGGGTTAAGGACCCCGCCATCGACGCCATGATCAACGCCATGCTGACAGCCACGACGCGCGAGGGCAGTATCGCGGCCACCCGCGCACTGGACCGACTGCTGATTGCGGGCCGCTATGTGGTGCCGTTCTGGCAGTTCACAACCGGTCGCATTGCCCATGTCGCAGAAATGAAACATCCGGATGTCATCCCGCTCTACGGCGATGGACCAGACTGGATGCCCCAGTTCTGGTGGTGGGACGACAACTGATCTTCGGACGACACGATGACACAAAAACTCTGGGCCGAAGGGCTCGGCACGGCCCTGCTGCTGATCGGCGTGGTTGGGTCTGGCATCATGGGCGAAACGCTGGCGGGCGGAAACGTCGCTATCGCGCTTCTGGCCAATGCGATCGCAACGGGCTGTATGCTTTACGTGATCATCACAGTGCTGGGCCCTGTTTCCGGGGCGCATTTCAACCCCGCCGTGACACTGGCTTTCTGGCTGCGGGGAGACATCGCACCCCGCGCGGCCCTGGCATACGTTGCCGTGCAGGTGACGGGCGGCATCCTCGGGGTGTGGGCCACCCATCTCATGTTCGATTTGCCCATACTTCAAAGCTCCACCACCCTGCATCGCACCGGCCTGGCACAATGGTGGTCCGAAATTCTGGCCACCTTCGGATTGCTCTTCGTGATCTTCGGTGGCCTGCAGTCGCGCCCCGAGGCCGTGCCGACACTGGTCGCGCTCTATATCACGGGCGCCTACTGGTTCACGGCATCAACCAGCTTTGCCAATCCGGCGGTTACCATCGCACGCGGGTTTTCCGACACGTTTGCAGGCATCTACCCCGGGCACATTGCAGCCTTCATCGGGGCACAGATTTTGGCTGTCCTGATTGCACATTCAACCCTGGGTAGGCTACTCCAGATCAAAGGTTGATCTGTCACGAATTTGCAATATTGTCTGGCGCGGGGTGGATGTCTGGCCCGCGGTGGGACCCGCAGGCCGCCATGTGTGAGTGTTCACATGGTAAACCGGATAACATCGGGGGTATGCATGAACTGGAATGATCTGACCCGCAATTGGGCAGAAAGCTACCGCGCGCTGTGCCGTGAGTTTCCGAAACTCGAACCCAGCGCGATGCCATTTCTCAAGGCCGATCAAGACCGGTTTGAAAGCTATCTCGCCGCGACCCACGACATGTCTTTGAAAGAAGCACAGGACGCGTTCGATGCCTTTCTGTCGCAGCGCGCCGAGACACTGCACACCGCGTGATCGCCTTTAGGCGAGCGACGTCACCCACAAGATCAAAGCATCTTCGTCGCTGACGGACACCACATTGTGGCCCATCGTGGCATCGTAATAGGCACTATCACCCCGACGCATATCGACCGGTTCATAAAACTCGGTATACAGGCGGATGACTCCGGTCAGCACATACAGGAATTCTTCGCCATCGTGCCGCACCCAACCATCGAATTCATCCATCGACCGCGCACGCACACGCGCGCGATACGGCAACATCTGTTTCTTGGTCAGCGTCTCTGCCAGCAATTCATGCTCATATGTCACCGTGGCCTGGGCGTTGCCCTGCCCCGATTGGGTCACGACCATACGGCCGTTGATCTGTCCCTTTTCCGGCGGCGTGAACAATTGCGGCACGCTGATCTCAAGACCGATGGCAAGCTTCTTGAGCGCCTCGTAGGTGGGCGACATCTGGCCGTTTTCGATCTTGGACAGGGTCGAACGGGCCAGTCCGGCCTGGTTCGCCGCCTGTTCCAGCGTCCAGTCGCGCGCTTTGCGCAATTCGCGCACACGTGCGCCCAGATCCAGCGGTTCGGCCGCCTCGTCCTGCCCGGTCGACCGGGCGATCTGGATCAGTGTCTTGGGATCTTTTCCTTGCATGACGACTTCTATAGGACGCAGGCCCAAGGCTTGCAACGCTGCCCATGCTAAGCATCGTCGACACCGGCCCAATGCCGCCTTGCCCGACGGCATTCAACATGGCAGCGCACGTTCTTGGCCGCGCCGACACCCAGCCAAGGAAAGTCGCCGTATCCGTGGTCAGCGGTGACCAGACCACATCCATGACCTACGAAACCCTCAAAGGCGCCGTACTTGGCACGGGCGGTGGGTTTCTCGCGGCAGGATGCACACCGGGTGACATCGTGCTTCTGCGCCTCGGTAACACAATCGACTTTCCCATCGCATATCTTGGTGCCTTAGCCGTGGGCCTTGTCCCCGTCCCCACCTCCGCCGCGCTGACAGAGCCAGAGGTTGCGCGCATCGTCTCCGAACTGCGCCCCCGTCTGATCCTGCGGGATCCCGACGTGACAACCGCGACAGGTGCCCCGGAAATCGGCCTCGCTACATTGCAGGCCCTCCGCGACCATCCCCCCGCCGCGTGGCACATGGGCGATCCGAACCGTCTGGGCTACATCATCTATACGTCCGGCACATCGGGCCAACCACGCGCGGTGGCCCATGCACACCGGGCGATCTGGGCGCGACAGATGATGCACGACGGATGGTACGGGCTGCGCGACACTGACGTGCTGATGCACGCAGGGGCCTTCAACTGGACCTACACGCTGGGCACTGGTCTGATGGATCCATGGACCGTCGGAGCAACAGCACTCATCCCGGCTGCGGGCACAGCGCCTGAGACACTTGGCCCGTTGCTGGCCACGCACAAGGCCACGATCTTTGCCGCAGCACCGGGCGTCTATCGCCAGATGCTGGATCGTGCAGAATTGCCAGCCCTGCCAAACCTGCGCCATGGCCTGAGCGCCGGAGAAAAGCTGCCGCAAACCACGTTGGAGGCGTGGAGAAACGCAACCCGCACCGACCTGTTCGAAGCCTATGGCATGTCCGAGTGCTCAACCTTCATTTCTGCCAGCCCATCCCACCCGGCCAAGACCGGCGCGCTGGGTCAGCCCCAGACCGGACGGCATATCGCGATCCTGGGCGACAACGGCCCGGTGCCCCGCAACACGCCCGGCACGATTGCCGTGCATCGGTCCGACCCCGGCCTGATGCTGGAATACCTGCACGCCCCCGACGACACCGCCGCCCGCTTTGACGGGGACTGGTTCCTCACCGGCGATGTGGGCGCGATGGATGAGGACGGGCAGATCACCTATCTGGGCCGCAACGATGACATGATGAATGCAGGCGGGTATCGCGTCTCCCCGCTCGAGGTTGAGGCAGCACTGGCCGATGCGCCGGGACTGACGGCAGTCGGGGCCACCCAGATCGAGGTCAAGCCCGGCGTCTTCATCATTGCCGCGTTCTACACCGCGCCCGCCCCACTGGACGAGGACGAGTTGCGCGCCTATGTCGACACCAAGCTGGCGCGGTACAAGCAACCCCGCGCATATGTTCACCTGCCAATGCTGCCCACAGGCGCGAATGGCAAGCTGGTTCGGCGGCGGCTGCCATTGTTCTGGCCCAAAAATACGAAAGCCACCTGATGCCTGATTCCATCAAGCTCGATATCATGTCCGACCCGATCTGCCCGTGGTGCTATATCGGCAAGGCCCATCTGGATCGCGCGCTCGAAGCGCATCCGGATCATCCATTCGTGATCGAATGGCATCCCTTTCAACTGAACCCTGATATGCCCGCTGAAGGCATGGATCGGCGCGCATATCTGGAAGGCAAGTTCGGCGGCAAGGAAGGCGCGGTCCGCGCCTACGCACCCGTTGTGGAACATGCCGAGAAAGCGGGGCTCAAGATCGACTTCGAGGGCATGAAACGCACGCCAAATACGCTGGACGCCCACCGCCTGATCCATTGGGCCGGGATCGAAGGCAAACAGACTGCAGCTGTATCATCCCTGTTCAAAGCCTATTTCGTCGAAACACGGGACATCGGAGATCACGATGTTCTGGCTGACATCGCCGACAGTATCGAAATGGACGCAAGCGTCGTGCGGCGCCTTCTGGCCTCCGATGCGGACCGCGAGGATATCTCGGGACGAGACGCACATAGCCGCCAGATGGGTATCCAGTCGGTACCGACTTTTATCGTGGCCAACCAACATGCGGTGCCGGGTGCACAACCGCCCGAACTTTGGGCAAAAGTGATCTCGGAATTGCGCGAGGGCGCAGCCTAATCGGCACAATCGTTCACATTTTTACCATTTGATAGATTTTCAACCGCAAGTCGTTGCCATTCTCGGTTTAGATGGTCAATGTGGCGCGCAATCGCGTCACAAGATGCCGAGAAGGGCTGTAACAACATTGACGAAACCCGAGGGACAACGACTGGGTAAAGTTGAATTCATCACCTTGATGGCGATGATGTTTGCGACCATTGCGTTTTCCATTGACGCAATGCTGCCTGCCCTGCCGTCTATTGCAGACGAAATCGCTCCGGGCGGTGTCGCACAAGCGGCGCTGGTGATGACCTTTTTTGTGATTGGCATGGGGCTCGGCACCTTTGTCACCGGCCCTCTGTCGGATGCGATCGGACGTAAACCCATTGTGTATCTCGGCCTTGCGGTCTATGCGCTTGGCGCAGTTCTCAGCTGGATCGCCCCGACGCTTGAGCTGATGCTTGCAGCGCGTGTTTTGCAAGGCCTCGGTGCTGCCGGTCCGCGTGTCGTGTCGGCTGCCATCGTCCGCGATCTTTATTCCGGGCGTGCCATGGCCAGCATCCTGTCGCTGACCATGATGGTATTCCTTCTGGTGCCAGCGATTGCACCGCTTTTAGGCAAGATCATCATGGACGCCGCAGGATGGCGCGCGATCTTCCCCGCGTTCCTGATCTTTGCCGTATTGCTTCTGCTCTGGTTCGGCATCCGCGTAAACGAAACGCTGCCACAGGACAAACGCCGCCCCCTGCGCTGGCCGCTGATGAAAGACGCTGTGCGGCAGATGTTTGCACACCGCACCGTACGCTTGTCGATTTACGTCCAGACACTGATGCTGATGATCCTGTTTTCCATCCTCACGATGGTTCAGCCGATCTTTGAAAAGTCGTTTGATCGGGCAGACAGTTTCCCGCTCTGGTTCGGGGCTATTGCCCTCGCTTCCGGCGTGTCCAGCCTACTCAACGCGGCCATCGTGGGCCGGTTCGGGATGCGCAGGCTGGTGACATGGGCGCTGACGGCACAGGTCATCATCTCAACCGTCTTCGTGCTGTGGATGATGTCCGACATGCCCGGCCTATTCTGGTTCTACATATTCTGGCAATGGGGCGTGATGTTTCAGGGTGGCCTAACGGTTGCCAACCTGAACGCCATCGCGATGGAGCCGATGGGCCATATCGCGGGCATGGCAGCGTCAGTGATTGGCGCCGTATCAACCGTTCTTGGCGCCGCACTTGCATCCCCCGTCGGGTTGATGTTCGACGGCACGCCTTTGCCCTTGGTGGCGACCGTCCTCATCGCATGCCTTATCGCGTCAATCCTAATGCAAATGATGCGCCGCGCAGAACAGGCGATTGCCTAGGCTTTCGCCTTCTTCTGCTGCATCACCTTCTCAGCCAGATCCCGGGCAATCGCGAACGCGCCCTTGATCTTGTCGCTGTCCTTCTTCCAATCCCGGCGCACGACGATCTTGTTGTCTTTGACCTTGGCCAAGCCGCGCTGATCCTGAATGAACTCAACCAGCCCTTGGGGTGAGGCGAACTTGTCATTGTGGAACTGGATTGTGGCCCCCTTCGGCCCACCATCCAGCTTCGCAATGCCCGCCCGCTTGCACATCGCCTTGATGCGCACGACCAGCATCAGGGTGTTCACTTCCTTGGGCAGCTTGCCAAAGCGGTCGATCAACTCGGCCGCAAAGCCTTCCAGCTCAACCTTCGTGGTCAGCTCTGACAGACGACGATAGAGACCCAGGCGCACATCCAGATCAGGCACATAGTCCTCTGGGATCAGCACAGGCACGCCCAGATTGATCTGGGGCGCCCATTGCCCGTCATCGTCGGTCAAGCCTTCCATTTCGCCCGCCTTGATCTTGCCAATCGCCTCTTCCAGCATGGATTGGTAGAGTTCAAAGCCCACATCACGCATCTGACCGGACTGTTCCTCGCCCAGCAGGTTCCCCGCTCCGCGAATATCCAGGTCTTGTGAGGCCAGCGTGAACCCAGCCCCCAGCGTATCGAGCGAGCCCAGAACGCGCAGCCGCTTCTCAGCCGTCGCAGTCAGCTTGGCGCGCGGTTTCGTGGTCAGGTAAGCATAGGCGCGCGTCTTCGACCGCCCCACACGCCCCCGGATTTGGTAGAGCTGCGCCAGACCAAACATGTCCGCCCGGTGCACCACCATAGTGTTGGCCGTAGGAATATCGAGGCCTGACTCTACAATCGTCGTCGCCAATAGCACATCGAATTTGCCATCATAGAACGCGTTCATGCGGTCATCCAGCTCACCCGCAGCCATCTGCCCATGCGCCACCACATAGGTCAGTTCAGGCAACTGGTCTTTCAGAAACTCTTCGATCTCGGGCAGATCACTGATGCGTGGCACAACATAGAAAGACTGCCCTCCACGGTAGTGCTCGCGTAAAAGCGCCTCGCGAATGGTCACAGCATCGAATTCGGACACGTATGTGCGGATGGCAAGGCGATCGACAGGTGGTGTCCCAATGATCGACAGGTCACGCACGCCCGTCAGCGACAATTGCAAGGTGCGCGGAATGGGCGTCGCCGTCAGGGTCAGCACATGCACATCCGACCGCATCTGCTTCAGCCGTTCCTTGTGGCCCACCCCAAATTTCTGTTCCTCATCAATGACTAACAGGCCAAGATTGTTGAACCGCACGCCCTTGGCCAGCAGCGCATGGGTGCCCACAACAATATCCGCCGTCCCCTTCGACATCCCATCACGCGTGGCCGATGCCTCCTTGGCACTGACAAAGCGGGAAAGCTGCCGCACTTCGATGGGGAAACCACGGAAGCGCTCCGCAAAACTCTTGTAGTGCTGCCGCGCCAGCAGCGTGGTGGGGGCAATGACCGCCACTTGTACCCCTGACATGGCTGCGACGAATGCTGCGCGCATCGCCACCTCGGTCTTGCCAAAGCCTACATCGCCGCAAATCAGCCGATCCATCGGCTGACCCGCCGTCAGATCATCCATCACCGCAGCAATGGCGTTGAGCTGATCGTCCGTCTCCTGATAGGGAAAGCGTGCCGCAAAGGCGTCCCACATGCCGGGGGGCGGCTCGAGGATCGGCGCCCTTCGCAACGCACGCTCAGCCGCAATGCGGATCAACCGATCCGCCATCTCGCGGATGCGCTCTTTCAGCTTGGCCTTCTTGGCCTGCCACGCGCCACCACCCAGGCGGTCCAGCAGCCCCTCTTCGTGACCGTACTTGGATAGTAGCTCGATGTTCTCGACCGGCAGGTACAGCTTGGAACGCTCGGCATATTCCAGCAGCAGGCACTCATGTGCAGCGCCCGCAGCCGTCACAACCTCCATGCCCTGATACCGGCCAATCCCGTGATCCACATGCACAACCAGATCGCCGGGTGACAGCGATTGTGTCTCGGTCAGGAAATTTTCGGCCCGGCGCTTTTTCTTCGGCTGCCGGATCAGCCGGTCGCCCAACACGTCCTGCTCGGAAATGACGGTCAGGCCCGGCGCCTCGAACCCATGCTCCAACGCCCAAACGACCAGATGCAGCCCACGTTTGCCAATACGTGTGGCGTTGGTAATCGGAACAACCTCGGCCAGCCCCTCATCCTCGATCAGACCGGTCAGACGCTCGCGTGCGCCCTCGGAATAGCTGGCAATGACAACTGGGCCATCTGCCAATTTCACTTTAACATGAGACGCCAAAGCACCAAAAAGGCTGATAGATTCTTGTTGACGCTCAGGTGAGAAGTTGCGCCCGATCCGCCCTCCGGCATCCGTCACCCCCGGCCCCGTTGCCTGAGGCAGCTGAGCCAAGGACAGCACGCGGAAACCGGCCACCGCCGCCTCCCACGCGGCATCGTCCAGATATAGGCCAGCAGGCGCTGCCGGTTTGTAGACCGAATCCATCTTGGACCGGTTTTCCATCGCCAAGCGCCGCGTCTCGTACTGGTCCTCGATGCTCACCCACCGCGCCAGCCGCGCCGGTGTCACCTGATCATCCAGCGTGATCGTCGCCCCGGGAAGATAGTCAAACAGCGTGTCCAAACCATCATGGAACAACGGCAGCCAATGCTCGGCCCCCTGATGCTTGCGCCCTGCACTTACCGCCTCATACAGCGGATCGTCCGTGCCAGCGGCCCCGAATTCCAACCGGTAGTTCTGCCGGAACCGCGTGACCGCTGCCTCATCCAGAATAACCTCGGAAACGGGCGCAAGCTCTATCACGTCCAGCTTTTCAGTCGTACGTTGCGTTGCGGGGTCAAAACGGCGCGCGCCGTCCAATACATCGCCAAACAGGTCCAGCCGCACTGGTCCAAGGTCACCGGGCGGATATATGTCGATAATGCCACCACGAATGGCATAGTCCCCGGGTTCCATCACCGTCGGGCTTTGCACAAACCCCATACGGACAAGGAAATTGCGCAGCGCGCTTTCATCCACACGGTTGCCAACAGTGGCCGAAAACGCGGCCTCCCGCAGCAGATCCCGTGCAGGCACCCGCTGGGTCGCAGCATTCAATGTGGTCAGAAGGACAAACTGCTCTGGCATTCCATGCACAAGCGCCGCGAGTGTCGCCATTCGCTGAGCCGAGATGTCGGCATTCGGCGACACGCGGTCATAGGGCAAACAATCCCAACCCGGGAAAACCAGCACCGGCATATCGGGGGCAAAGAACCGCAGCGCTGCCTGCATCGCCGCAAGCCGCTTGTCGTCGCGGGCCACATGGCAAACCGGTGCGCCCTTGGACACTTCCTGAAGGATCAGCCTGGCGTCAAACCCCTCGGGTGCGCCGGACACGGTGATATGAGTCTGCTCGGGCATGGGCGGCATTTCACTCGGCAGGGAACGGGATCAAGAGGCCTTCAATTGGGTCTTTCGCCCAAACTGTCAACCGCCGAATGGGCCAATAGACAGGTTCTGGTACATGCCCCACAGGGCGGTGATGAAAATCGACACCATGCCGATGGCCTGCACAATGGTCCGATGACGGGTCAGGCGGCGCCACAGCGCCTCTCCCGTCGCCTGCTCATCTTGGATCAGCCGCGCGGTAGACAGGTTCAGCGCACCCACCATGCTCATGGGAAAGCCCAACAGGAAAAGAGCCTGCGCGAACTCAACGCTGTAGACAAAACCAAGCAGCGCCAGCCCGGTCAGCAGAAAACAGGCAAGGCCCAGCAGCCACAGCCCGGACACGCGACCGATAAACAGCAGACGGTTCGTGTTGATACGGATCAGGTCTTCCAGATCTTCGGCGGCCTGCCCCCCATGACGGCGCGCGCGGGCCACCATGTCATAGGGCACACCCAGCACCCAATGGCTTGCCGTTGACCACACGACCGCCAGCGCGATCCAGAACCACAGGTTCGAGAACGAGCGCATGTCGATCAACTCAAATATCGTGTCGTACCAGTCCACGCGCTGTCCCGTCGTCCCGTATGCCGGGCCCTGTTGCCTGTGTTGACGCCTCTCTTAGCGCGGGTGTGACGCAGTGCCTAGACTTGGCAAGGTCAAAAATCCATGTCACCCATGCACTGTCACTCAAACCGGACACCTTCATGCGCCCCACCCAAGCCCCCTATCCCGCCACACGCCTGCGCCGCACCCGCCAAAGCCCCGCAATCCGCGGCCTCGTGCGACAGAACACGCTGACGGTAGATGACTTCATCTGGCCGATCTTCGTGCGCAGCGGCGAAGGCATCGAAGAACCCATTCCCTCCATGCCAGGTGTCATCCGGCGGTCGGTCGACAAGGTTGCGGACGCCGCACGCGAAGCCGCAGATCTCGGCATCCCGGCCATCTGCATCTTTCCCTATACCGGGCTGGAAGAACGGACCGAGGATTGCGCCGGGGCGTGGGACCCACAAAACCACGCCAACCGGGCGATCCGCGCCATCAAACGGGCCGTGCCAGACATCGCCATCATGACCGACGTCGCCCTCGACACCTACAACATCAACGGCCATGACGGTTTCGTCGAAGACGGCGAAATCGTAAATGACCGCACGGTCGAAGCGCTGGTAAAAATGGCGCTGTCCCAGGCCGAGGCTGGTGCCGACATTATCGGCCCCTCCGACATGATGGACGGACGCATCGGTGCGATCCGACAAGCCCTCGAAGGCGCCAGCCATCAGAACGTGATGATCCTCAGCTACGCCGCCAAATACGCCTCGGCCTTCTACGGCCCCTTCCGCGACGCAGTGGGCGCATCCGGCGCCCTGACAGGTGACAAGAACACCTACCAAATGGACCCCGGCAACTCGGACGAGGCCATGCGACTGATCGAACGAGACCTCAAAGAAGGCGCTGACATGGTCATGGTGAAACCGGGCCTGCCCTATCTCGACATCTGCCGCAGGGTCAAAGACAGCTTCGGAGCCCCCACCTTTGCCTATCAGGTGTCAGGCGAATACGCGATGATCAAAGCCGCAAGCGCCAATGGCTGGGTCGACCATGACCGGGTGATGATGGAAAGCCTGATGGCCTTCAAACGCGCAGGCTGCGACGGCATCCTGACTTACTTCGCCCCTGCGGCGGCCAGGCTCCTGAACACAGGCAAGTCCACCTAAACGCCGAGGGCTCCGCCCATGCGAACCTCAAAACACCGCCCCACGGTGTTTGCCGTTACGCAGAAAGGTCCGAATTCCCTGTTTCAAAAAATCCCCAGGGAGGCCGAAGGCCGGGGACAGAGCACCCAAAAAGCACGGCAGAAACCCGCGCACCCCTGACCACCTAGTGACAGCCAAGTGCAATCGGCGTATATTTGCGCACAAGCGCGGCCAAACCGCGCAAAACCAAGAGCTATACAGGCGGTTCAAAATGAATACGAATGGGATCTCGCGGCGTGCATTCGCCGCAGGGGCGCTGGCCAGCACGGGCGTGTTGGCGGCATGTGGAAACGGTGTTGGCAGCCGGGGCAGTACTCTGATCGACGCACGGGTCGATGCAACGCTTAACGAGATGTACCGCGCCTACCCGAACACAGTCGACCTGGCACAAAAAGCCAACGGCATGCTGGTCATGCCGCTGGTCACCGAAGCAGGGCTTGGCTTTGGCGGCGCCTATGGACGCGGCGCGCTGCGGGTCGACAACGCAACGGTCGACTACTACTCGATGGTCAAGGGGTCAGGCGGACTTCAGATCGGGGCTCAGCAATTTGCCCACGTGCTGTTTTTCATGACGCCCGAAGCTCTTACAGAATTCCGCCGCAGCCCCGGCTGGGCGGCGGGCGCTGACCTTGAATACGTGGTTTCGGATCAAGGTGATGGCGTGGCCGCAGACACCACCACAGCCCTGTCACCTGTGCTGGCCGCGGTCTTTGCACGCGCGGGCCTCCGCCTCGGCGCCACACTCGAAGGCACCAAGTATACACGGATCATACCCTGACTAACGGGTCGGTGGGCGGGCGCTTTTGCGCAGCAAACAGTGCCGCCCATCGACCTTCCGGGGTGAACCGACCGGGTTTCACCCGATGTTACGCAGCCGCTTGAACAAGCTGGACGTGTCCCAACGCCCGCCCCCCATCTTCTGCACATCCTTGTAGAACTGATCGACCAGCGCCGTCACCGGCAGACTGGCTCCATTCTCGTTCGCAGTCTCCAGACAAATGCCCAGATCCTTGCGCATCCAGTCTGTTGCAAACCCATGATCAAAATGATCGTCCAGCATGGTCTCATACCGGTTCGACATCTGCCACGACCCGGCCGCGCCCTGTGAAATCACCTCAACCACCGCGCGTCCGTCCAGACCCGCTTTCTCGGCAAAATGCAGCGCCTCTGACAGACCCTGCACCACACCGGCAATGGCAATCTGATTGCACATCTTCGTCATCTGGCCTGCGCCACTCTCACCAATGCGGCGGCACAGCTTGGCGTAGGCTTGCATGATCGGCTCGGCCCGGTCATAGGCGCCCTGATCGCCACCGCACATGATGGAAAGCTGGCCGTTTTCGGCCCCGGCTTGCCCACCCGAAATCGGCGCATCGACAAAGCTGACCTGCTTGGTATCGGCTGCCGCATACAGTTCTGCCGTCACCTTGGCCGACACGGTTGTGTGATCGACAAAAACGGTGCCGCTGCCCATCCCGGCAAAGGCACCATCATCGCCCAGGCAGACAGACCGCAGATCGTCGTCATTTCCAACGCAGGCCATCACGAAATCTGCGCCCGTCGCAGCCGCACGCGGTGTGGTCGCCATCGCGCCACCATGGGCATTCACCCAATCCTGCGCCCGCGCGGCGGTGCGATTATACACGGTGACCTCGTGCCCGGCCTTTTGCAAATGCCCCGCCATTGGTGCACCCATCACGCCCATACCCAAAAATGCCAGTTTCGCCATCGTGATCCCTCGTCTCTTTGCGCGGCCTACGGCTTGCGCTTCCGTCCATGCCTACCTAACAGTCGTGGCCCAAGGGTCAACGTAACAGCGCACAGGGGGCGGACAGAATGGCAGTGGTGTTTCAGTGGCTTGTCCGCCTGACCGCAGCGCTGATCGTGCTGGCCGTTCTGGGTGTTGGCATGGTCTATTACCTCGCCTCCCGCTCGTTGCCCAACTATGATGCCCGCGTGCGCGTACCCGCCATCTCGGCCCCGGTCGAGATTGTGCGCGACAACGCCAATGTTCCTCATATCTTCGGAGAGACGGACACAGACGTTTTCCACGGCCTGGGCTTTGCCCATGCGCAGGACCGCCTTTGGCAGATGATGATGCTGCGCCGCACAGCCCAGGGACGGCTCAGCGAGTTGTTTGGCACCACAACTGTCGATATCGACAGCTTCGTTCGACGCCTCGACATTTATCGCCTCTCGGTCCAATCCGTCGCCGCACAGGACCCGGCCACTCTTGCAGCGCTTGAGGCTTATGCATCGGGGGTTAATGCCCGCCTCGACCAGATCAATGCCGAGGCATTGGGACGCGGCGCGCCCGAGATGTTCCTGTTCAACACGCCCCTTGCCCCATGGCGACCCGCAGACAGCATCGCCGTGGCCAAGTTGATGGGCCTGCAACTGTCCGGGCATCTGAGCGAGGAAGTGTTGCGCGCGCGCATGTCGCTAGCGCTTGACGATCCTGCCCGGTTGGCCGACATCTTGCCCGATGTTCCAGGCGAAGGCATCGCCAGCCTGCCGGAATATGCCACTCTCGTGCCGGGCGTTGAGCCTGACTACATGGTTGCCGAAGCAGACCCGCATCCGCTGTCCCCTTTCAGGCCGCGCGGATTTGCCGGGGCGTCCAATGCCTGGGCCGCCGCCACTGCCCGGTCCGCATCGGGTGGAACGCTGTTGGCAAATGACCCGCATCTGGGCTTCTCGGCTCCCGCAATCTGGTATCTTGCTCGATTGGAACTGGCGTCCGGTGGTGTCATCGGCGGAACAATTCCCGGGATGCCCGTGGTCCTGACTGGACGTTCCGACCGGCTTGGATGGGGTCTGACGACCGCCTATGTCGACGATCAGGATGTCTTCATAGAGGAATTGAACCCGGAAAACCCCTCGCAATACCGTACGCCAACCGGCTGGAAAGAGTTCGAGTCCCGCGACTCCATCTTGCAAATTGCAGACGAGGACCCGGTGACACTGACCCTGCGCTGGACCGACAATGGCCCGGTCCTGCCCGGAAGTGTCCGCAGCCTTCGCACGGTCACCCCACCCGGCCACGTGGCAGCGCTCAGTTGGACAGTGCTCAGCCCGCGCGACACATCCATAAGCGCGGCTATGGGTATCATGACCTCTCAAACCGTGGCCGAGGCGATAACCGCAGGCGAAAAACACATCGCACCTGCCCAGAACATTACGCTTGTCGACCGCGCATCCATCGCGATGAAAACCATCGGCGCAATCCCCAAACGTGACGCAAACCACCAAAGTCAGGGCCGCTTGCCCTCGCTCGGTGCGCGGGCCGAGAACCGCTGGCAAGGGCGGATGGCCTACACCTCCAATCCCGGCTTCGTCTCTCCCGTGGGGGGTATCCTTGGCAACACCAACAACAAGACCGTCGACCGCCCCTTCCCCAACCATGTCAGCTTTGTCTGGGGCGACACCCAACGTGTCCAACGCTGGCGCCGCCTGATGCAGGCGCGCGAAGTTCATACCCGCGACAGCTTCATAGAAGCGCAGCTCGACACTGTCAGCTTTACCGCACGTTCACTGCTGCCCCTGATCGGCGCCGAACTCTGGTTCACCGGCGAAGCCGCCAATGCAGGCACTCAGGAACGTCAGCGTCAGCGCGCGCTGGCCTTACTTGCCGAATGGAACGGCGAAATGAACGAACACTGGCCTGAACCTCTGATCTATGCTGCTTGGTTGCGCAAATTGCAGGACCGTTTGATCCGCGACGAGCTTGGCCCCATGGCCGACACGCTCACCCATGTCGAACCGCTCTTCATCGAACGGGTCTTCCGCAATGTGGATGGGGCCGGGATCTGGTGCGACGTACGCCAATCCGCCCCGGTCGAAACATGCCCCGACATGGCCCGCCTCGCGCTCGACGACGCATTGCTCGAAATCAACGAAACCTATGGCAGTCAATTGGAATCCTTGCGGTGGGGTGACGCCCACCAGGCCACCCACGACCACCAGGTGCTGGGCGAAGTGCCAATCCTGCGCTATTTCGTGAACATCCGGCAAAGCACATCGGGTGGCGACAACACGCTCCTACGCGGGCTGACCAAGGGCACCGGCCCCGACCCGTTCCAAAATGTGCACGGCGCAGGTTATCGCGGCGTCTACGACTTCGCCGACCCGAACTCCTCGGTCTTCGTGATCTCGACAGGGCAATCCGGCCACTTCCTGTCCCGCCACTACGACGATCTGGCCCAGCTCTGGCGGCGCGGCGAATACATCCCCATGTCCTTGGACGAAGGGCTCGCACGCGCCGCGGCCGTGGGGGTCACTCGGCTCGAACCCCTGCGATGACGACAATCCTGTTCAACAAACCCTTCGGCGTTCTGTCACAATTCACCGACAAAGGCACCGAAGGCTCCCCGCGCCCCACGCTCTCCAACTATATCGACGTGCCGGGCGTCTACGCGGCAGGCAGGTTGGACCGCGATAGCGAAGGGCTGATGGTGCTGACCAGCGATGGCAAACTGCAGGCCAAGATCGCGCACCCGAAATACAAAGCGCCCAAGACCTACTGGGCCCAGGTCGAAGGCACGATCACGGACGAAGCTCTCACCCAACTGCGCGCGGGCGTCACGCTCACGGACGGCCCCACGAAACCCGCCAAGGCGCGCGCCATAGCACCCCCGAACATCTGGGAGCGCGACCCGCCCATCCGCGTCCGCAAATCCGTTCCCGAAAGCTGGCTGGACCTCACACTCACGGAAGGACGCAACCGACAAGTACGGCGCATGACAGCCCATGTCGGCTTTCCCACGCTGCGGCTGATCCGGGTTCAAATCGGCGATTGGCGCCTTGATGATCTGCAACCGGGCCAGTGGCGCATGATCTGAGGTCTTGGCAGCACGCGATGCTCTCGCTTAGGCTACACGCATTTCAAGATCGAGCCTTTCGATGAAACGCATAGTCTTTTTGCTGATTTGCCTTGCCTGTGCGGCCGCGGGTTTTGCCGCCAAAACCGCGCTGGAAAACGAAGACATCGCAACCGCACTGCGGAACGCGGCACCGACAATCGCTGCACTGGCCCTCGCACTGCTTCTGACCATCGGCCTCGCCCTTCTTGTCGCCAATGCGCTTCTCAAACGCTGGCTCCGCAAGCGCGGCGTAAATCCCGCCATGGACAACGCCGAAATGGTTTCGGCTCTCGTCGACCATTTCACGACACCCGAAGGCATTTCAAATCCGACCGTCGAGGACCGCCGCACCGCCGCGCTTGTGAACCTTGGCCTGCTTCTTGTCCGACGGGGTGCCAGTGAATTCTACTTCCGCATCACCGTTGCCATCGTGGCGGGCCTTGCCGGGGCGGCAGGTCTGTATCTGACCTACGAACTGAACAAACTCACCCAAGAACAAAACCGTCGGATCGTATTGCAAACCGATGCAAACATCGCGCAAAGCGTTTTGCTTGAATCCACCCGCCGCGCCGCTCTGTCCGACGATCTTCGTGCCATTTTGGATGCCTCCATTACGATCCGCAACAGCGCGTCACAAACCTGTAGTCAAGGCGAGGTGCCCTTCGGGTGCTCCATGCCAAGCGAGGCAGGCAACGGTGCAAAACTCCACTTTATGAGCCGATCCATGTTCGATCAGATGAACAGGTTCGCCCAGCAAAGCACGCCGTATCGGATCGCGATATCATCTTTCGAACCGCTGGACTTCGAACAACCGCTGCGGGGACAGTTCAGATTCCCTCTGCTCAGTCCTGAACGTGGGCGCCTGCTCCAAGCGCTCGTGGCTCAGCAGACTTATGTGGGTGGCATAGATTTCTCCTACGCACAATTGACGGCCAGTAACCTGACAACGGCCAATCTGTCAGACGCCAACCTACGTTATGCGGATTTTGAAAGCGCGATTTTGACCGAGTCCTTTCTTGTGGGCGCCGACTTTTCAGATGCCAACCTGTCCGGCGCCAATCTCGCCTCCAGCAAGGGACAGGGCCTGAACTTCACACGCGCGAACCTCACCGGCACATCTTTCAACCAATCAGAGCTGCTCCAGCCCATTTTCCCTGACGCCATACTCGCCAGAGCTGACCTGTTTGCGGCAGAGATGCCCGGTGCATCATTCATGCGCGTGGATTTCACCGATGCAGATCTTGGACGTTTCGTCACCAAGGGAAGCACATTCAACTTTTCAAACCTTCAGGGCGCCAAGTTCAACAATGCCTCGATCACAGAGTCGTCCTTCCTCGAAGTCAATTTCACGCGCGCACACTTGTATCAAAGCCGGTTGGAAAACGTGGATATCTCGCGCACAGATTTTCGGGGCGCAAATCTGAACGAAGCAGAATTCGTCGATGTGCAGGTAAGCGGCGCGAACTTCACCGGTGCGTCGTTCAACGGTTTTCGCCCGTCACCTGCATGGGCGTGGCGCGATCAACCGCCGTTGGGCTGGCCCGAGGATATTGAGCTTACGCTGTGCGACTATGTCGATGGCGCGTCGAGGGCCTTCAAACCAGACGATTGTACCTGACACCTGAACAGCGCACGCTTTGCTAGAGTGTTCTGCGTGCCCAGCCCCGCGAAATCGGCTCGGAACACTCCGGCAAACCATCTCGACATCCGCGCAATTCAACTTGGACTACAACTTGCGAATTCGACGTTATCGAACGGGATCGCCGCACGCCGTTGCGTGGCAGCACGCATCACGTCTGACATAAGAATTTTTTACGTGAAACTCACGTGTTAACTATTTTTGTTAACCACTTTCCCCCGCCAATACTAAAATGTGCAGTTTGCGCACCAAAATGCGCAGATTCAGGAAATCGCCCTGTTATTGGGGACCTTTGCGATCTTTGAAAATGCGCAGTTTCAAACCTGAAATATGCAGTTTTGGATGATCACGCGCCCCCAAGTCATCATGAGATGCCCGCGTTAACACAGCGCACTCAGCCGCGCTTACAGCCCCTCGAACCGCGCCTTTTGGATCGTCGTCCAACGCACATCGAACTCGAAACCGTCTTCGCCCTGACGCTCGGCTTGCACCACATCCTGCTCGAACAACCATGCCCGTTTGCGCCCCTCAGCATAGGGCAGCAGCACGGTCTCTTCTGTCACTGCGCCCTGCAATGTCTCGGCCACGTTGGCCAGCAGGGCATCAATTCCCTCGCCGGTGATTGCGGACATGGTGAACACGTCGTCTTCACGATCCGCACGGGCGCGTGCGGCGTCGGCCTCATCATCTGACAACAGGTCGATCTTGTTCCAGACCTCGACCATTTCACGGCCTTCTCCCACGCCCAGATCCGTCAGGATCGTGCGCACGTCCTCGGCCTGCGCCTCAGTCTCGGGATGCGAGATGTCGCGCACATGCAGGATGATGTCGGCCGCTAGAACCTCTTCCAACGTCGCGCGAAAGGACGCCACCAGCTCGGTCGGCAGGTCCGAGATAAACCCCACTGTGTCCGACAGGATCACCTCGGGGCCGTCTTCCAGCTCCACCCGCCGCATGGTCGGATCCAACGTGGCAAAAAGCATGTCCTTGGCCATGACATCCGCACCCGTGAGCCGGTTGAAAAGAGTGGATTTTCCGGCATTCGTATAGCCCACGAGAGCCACGATAGGGTACGGCACCTTGGCCCGGGCAGCACGGTGCAAGGTGCGCGTCTTCACCACTTTGTCCAACTGCCGACGCAGACGCACCAGCTGCGTGTCGATGGCGCGCCGGTCCGCCTCAATCTGTGTCTCACCGGGGCCACCCACGAACCCCAGCCCACCGCGTTGACGCTCAAGGTGTGTCCAGGCGCGGACAAGGCGCGTGCGCTGATAGCTGAGCGCCGCCATCTCCACCTGTAGCACCCCTTCGCGGGTGGCGGCGCGGTCACTGAAAATTTCAAGGATCAGGCTGGTCCGGTCGAGCAGCTTGACCTTCCATGCCTTCTCAAGGTTGCGCTGCTGTACGGGCGTCACCGGCCCGTCGATCAAGACAAGCTCGACGTCAGCGTCCTTGATACGTTCGGCCAGTTCCTCAATCTTGCCGGACCCGAACAAGAGGCCCGCACGCACACGCGGCAGCGGCACAATTTCACTACCCACGACCTCCAGCTCGGGCAGTGCATGCGCCAAAGACACGGCTTCAGCCAGCGCGAATTTCGCTTCACGCCGGTCCGGATTGGATTTGATATCGGGATGGAGCACCCAAGCGCGGGTGAACTCCGGCTGCTCACCCATCAAGAAGCGTCTTCGCCCTCATAGAGGCTGATTGGCTGGCTGGGCATGATGGTCGAGATGGCGTGTTTATAGACAAGCTGGCTCTGTCCATCCCGGCGCAACAGGACGCAGAAGTTGTCGAACCACGTGATAACCCCCTGCAATTTCACACCATTAATCAGGAAGATGGTCACGGGCACCTTGGTCTTGCGCACGTGATTCAGGAACGCATCCTGCAGATTCTGTCGGTCCGAAGCCATGTCGGTTAACCCTTTTTTTCTTGCTAGGCCTGCGGATCAGACCATCCCTCCGGGTGGAGTATGTCTTGGGGCTTGGGAAGATTCCAGCCCAAAAAACAGTCCGTTACGGACCTACTGCAAAGCCCCGCCTACCCGCGCCACAAATCCGGTGTGAAAAGAGCGATGATCGCAAGCGTCTCCAATCGTCCCAAAACCATGGCCGCCGTAAAGATGGCCTTGGCTGCATTGTTCAACTCGATCAATGCGATTGGTGCATCCGTCGCGACGCCCAAAAGTGGTCCCGTGGTCGAAAGACCCGAAACCGCAAGGACAAGCGACGTGTCAAAAGCCACCCCGGTCAAGGTCAGAAGCATGGTGATTAATGCGAGCGTCAGCGCAAAAAGCATGAAGAAAATCCATGCAATAAACGCACCGTCCTTTTGCAACCGTCGCGCGCGCGGCCCCGCGCTGCTGACAGATGAGGGATGCACCAACCGCTCCATCTCACGCACACCGTTGCGATAAAGTGCAAACACCCTCAGCAACTTGACGCCCCCAGCAGTGGTTGCAACGCCCCCGCCAATCAAGGCCAACCCCATCAGCAACAAACCCGGAGTCTCCAGCCCGGACCACGCCTGCGCGTCCACCCAGTTTGCCGAGGCAAACCCGGTTGTGGTCAGGAAAGACAGAACCGTGAACGCACTGCCCCACAGTGCGCGCCCGGCATCAGCCAAATCACTTTCAGCGTCCACGTCAAACGCCCCAAGGAAGTGACGCAGGAACAGGAAAACAGGCACGGCGATCACCACCGCAACACCGATGCGAAACTCGGGGTCTTGAAACAATCCACCCGATTCTGCTGTGGTCGTGTCCGTCGAAAAGGTCAGGCGTGACAGGGCAAACAGCATGAACAGCAGCATCACCGCCTCGCCTGCCATGCCTGACCCGGCGCGCTCAAGGCCCCCGACCGGCGAAATCCCCGACGTCGCCAAGATCGCCATCGCATGGCACAACGCGACAAGGCCGGTCTCTCCCCCCACTGCCAAAAGAACCCAAAGCAGCATAGTCAACCCGGCATAAATCGGGATCAGAACGGCGGACACCTTGGCCAGACGTTCCCGAACCTCGGGGGTGGTCATACCGATGTCACGGCTGGCGCTGCGTCCAGGTTCAGCCCGGGCCGTCACTTCGAAACCACCCAGGTTTAAAGGCGCTAGAATGGCCGACGCCGCCACCCACATGACCATCCCGCCCAACCAGCCGACAATCGACCGCCACAAATGCAACGTGCCATTCAGCCGCTCCGGGTCGTCGAACATGGTCGCACCCGTCGTGGTGATGGCGCTGACCATCTCAACATACGCGTTCAGAAACGTGGTCGTGCGCAAACCTTCATAAAAAGGCACCGCCAGAATGACCGGCAAAACAACAAAAGTGCTCATCAGCGACAGCAGCGGGCCAAGGGTGCCATGGCGAGGATCCCGCCCCGCATGGGCCAGACCAATCAGGGCAAAGGTCACCAAGCCCAGAACACCCGAATACAGAAAGGCGCGCGCCGCGACGAGGTCACGCACAATGCCGCCATAGACCGCTGGCACCAGCATTGCGGCCGAAAACAGGCCAACCAGCAATAGGAACAGCGGCAGCTGCAAAACAGAGGCCCAAAACGGTTGCCGCGGTTGCGCGCGCCCTGACATCAGAAAAAGTCGATGGACACCTGCATCAGGCGCTCCACCTCTGGCACGTCGGTGGCCAGCGCAAAGAGAGCGATCACATCGCCCTCGTCGATGCGGGTGCTGCCCACGGGTCGGATCACATCATCGCCCTTGCGCACGGCCCCGACCAGAACCCCTTCAGGAAAATCAATCTCGTTGATCTTCTGACCCGCCAGTGGCGAGGTCGACAACACCTCAGCTTCGATCACCTCGGCATCCGCATCCCCAATGGAATAGACCGAGCGCACGCGCCCATGCCGGATGTGACGCAGGATGGACGATACGGTGGTGGCGCGCGGGTTGATGTAAGCGTCAATGCCAAGGGGGCCCATCATCGGCACCAGGGTCGGGTCGTTGATCAAGGCGATGGCATAAGGACAGCCCTCGGCCTTGGCCCGCACGGCAGCCAGCATATTGGTCTTGTCGTCATCAGTCACCGCCAGCATCGCATCGGCCCGCGACACACCCGCTTCGGCCAACAAGGTCACGTCCAGACCGTCGCCGTTCAGCACGATGGTGCGTTCCAAGGCCTCGGCGGCCAGTTCCGCACAGCGGCGATTGCGCTCAATCACCTTGGCGCGCACGCGGCTTGCACGCTGTTCAAGGGCGCTGGCCACGGTCAGGCCAACATTACCCCCACCCACAAGAACCACGCGTTCCTGTTTGCGCATGGTCTTGCCAAACACTTCCATGGTGCGCGGCACGTCATCCACATGGGCAAAGACATAGGCTTCGTCGCCCTCGAACAATTGGTCCGACGCTTCAGGGGCAAACAGCACCCCGTCCCGCCGCACGCCAACAACGACAACGCGCAAGGTCGAAAACAGATCGGTCAGCTGGCGCAAAGGCGTGTTCAACACCGGGCAATCGGCGTCCAACGCGATGCCCAGAAGCTGGGCCTGCCCATCAATGAAAAGCTCGGTGTCGAAGGCCGCGGGCGCACTCAGACGCTGCAAAGCGGCCGCTGCTACCTCACGCTCCGGCGAAATCACCACATCAATCGGCATGTGGTCACGACGGTAAAGATCGGAATAGATGGCGGTCAGATAGGACTGGCTGCGCAGACGCGCGATCTTGCGGTTTACCCCGAAAACGGAATGCGCCACTTGGCAGGTGACCATGTTCACTTCATCTGAATACGTCGCCGCAATGACCATATCGGCGTCCCGCGCGCCGGCACGTTCCAAAACGTCCGGATAGCTGGCAAAGCCCGCTACGCCCTGCACATCCAGTGTGTCAGTGGCCCGACGCACCAGATCGGGGTCATTGTCGACCACCGTGACATCGTTGCGCTCACCCGAAAGGTGGCGTGCAATCTGCCACCCCACCTGGCCAGCCCCGCAGATGATGACCTTCATCCATGTCCCCGTTTTGACGCGCCGCATCGCGGCACATTCAGCCTCTTTGCATGACAGACGGGGCGCAGAGGGTCAACGTTTGCGCAAAACCTGCCGAAGCGTCATTCGTGAATTGTCAAATCTGGCTGGCTTGGGCAAGATTGGGCCATGCGCGCCATCATCACCCTTATCGCACCTCTGGTCCTGTCCGGCTGCCTGCCGCTGTCGACCTACTATGCGGAAGGCGTCAGCTTGGCCCAGTTCGAGCGCGACAACACCAATTGTGACGTGCGTGCCGTGCGCGACGCACCTGTTGCATCTCAGGTCCGTCAGGGGGCGCCGATCTATGTGCCGCGACGGGTCTGCAAAAAGGACGGGCATTGCTACAGCCGCGGCTACTGGATCCCCGGAGATGTCTATACCGTTGATGCCAACGCCAATCTGCGTGCCCGGGTCAAGGCACAGTGCATGGATGATCTTGGCTACCGGCCCGTCGAAATTCCACAATGTACCCAAGGGGTTGCAAACGCCGCCCCGCCCGGTCCATCTACCGTCCTGCCCCGGCTCAATGCCCGCAGCTGCGCCATTCGGACCGGCGATGGCCGGTTCCGCATCGTTACCCAAGGATAATCATGACAACTGATCTCGCCCGGGCCAAAGCCGTCGTGCTGGCCCATCACGCCGCCCTCGGGCGCGCCGAACCCGGATGCTGCGCAACTGCACTTTCACTGCATTTCCTGCCTGACACGCTGTGGCGCGGGATGCACCCCTTCCATGAGCAACGTGGTCCGCAAGCGGTCGCAGACACGTTCTGGTCCCCCTTCTTGACCGCTATGTCCCGTGTGCAGCGGCGTCAGGACATCTTCTTTGCCGGGCACAACCATCTCGACGAAGGTGGTGGCACATGGGTTGCCTCCATGGGCCATCTCATGGGCCTGTTCGATGTGCCCTTCCTCGGCATCCAACCCACACGCAAGATCGCCATGGTGCGCTACGCCGAGTTTTCGCGTGTGGAGGGGGATCGGATTGTCGAACAGGCGTTGTTTGTCGATCTGTTGCATCTAATGGCACAGGCGGGTCAGTACCCCCTGCCCGGCATGACGGGCGCCCAACTGGTTCAGCCCGGACCGATGACACATGACGGCTTACTGTTCGATGATCAGGACCCGGCTGTCGGTCAGGCAACGCTCGACCGTATCCACGCAATGATGGACGCGATCACACAGGCCAACACGACCGAGAATCCGCCCCTCCCCCAAGACGAACTGGCCCGCGACTGGCATGATGACATGATCTGGTGGGGACCAACGGGCATCGGAGCCACCTACACCATCGACCGTTACATCGAACAACATCAGCGCCCATTCCGGACGCAGCTTGGGGATCGCACCTTTAACGGCCACATCTGCCGCATGGCTGAAGGGAACTACGGTGGTTTCTTTGGCTGGCCTAACCTGACAATGGAATGCACAGGCCCATATCTGGGACTACCGCCCTCGGGCAAAAAAGCAGACATGCGGGTTGTCGATGTCTACCGTCGTGACGGGGACAGGCTGGCTGAGAACTGGGTGTTTATCGATATTCTGCATTTCCTGAACATGCAGGGGCTGGACGTTCTGGCCCAACTGAATGTGCGCAAAGGTTAACGCGATTTAACCTTTGCGATTCTCAAGAGGTTGATTTTGTTATATTTTACAAATCTGTCCCCGCGGGGACAGATTTTGGGCTTCGGTTGCAGCTTAGCTTACCTGCGCCTCTTCCTCATCCAGATGCGCCACGCGCGCACCCGCCTTGGACGAGGTCACAACCCCCAAAGACTTCAGCTTGCGGTGCAAGGCCGACCGTTCCATGCCAACGAAGTTCGCCGTCCGGCTGATGTTCCCACCAAAGCGGTTGATCTGGGTCAGCAGATACTCCCGTTCAAACGCTTCCCGCGCCTCGCGCAGTGGCAAGGTTGCAAGCGCACCGGACAGAACTACACGGCCCTCTTCACCGGCAGGCTCCTCAGAACCGGGCAGCTCTTTGGAATCAATGGGTCCGGTTCCGTCGCCAAGGATCAAGACCCGCTCGACCATGTTCTTGAGCTGCCGCACGTTGCCCGGCCAAATCATCGTCTGCATCAAAGCGGCGGCATCTTCGCTCAGTTCGCGCTTGGGCAGACCCTGTGCGGTGTTGCATTCCTCGATGAAGTGCTCGGCCAGAACCGGAATATCCTCCCGCCGTTCTTCAAGGCTTGGCACCGCAATCGGCACCACGTTCAGACGGTGATACAGTTCCTGCCGGAACGTCTCGGCTGCAATGGCCTCTTCCAGATCCCGGTTGGTGGACGAGATCACGCGCAAATCCACACGCACCTTGTCGTTGCCACCCACCCGTTGGAATTGCTGGTCCACAAGCACACGCAGGATCTTGGATTGCGTACCGATAGGCATGTCCGCAACCTCATCGAAATAGATCACGCCCCCATGCGCCTGCTCCAACAGGCCGGGCTCAACACCACGCTCGCCGCCCTCTTTGCCGAACAGAACCTCTTCCATGGTCTCAGGCGCGACGCCCGCGCAATTCACGGTGACAAATGGCGCGTCGGATCGGTTCGAATTGGCGTGGATGTAGCGCGCGGCGACCTCCTTGCCCGAACCGGCGGGGCCCGTCAGCATCACGCGACCATTCGACTTGGTCACCTTGTCGAGTTGGGACGTCAGTGCCCGGAAACTTGCAGACGTGCCGATCATCTTGGCTTGGGCGACTTCCGGGCGGCGCAGGCTCTGGTTCTCGCGGCGCAGGCGAGATGTTTCCATCGCGCGGCGGATGACGACAAGCAACTGGTCAATATTAAAAGGCTTTTCGATGAAGTCGTAGGCGCCCTGCTTGATCGCGGCCACCGCGATCTCGATGTTGCCGTGACCCGAAATGATGACCACCGGCACACCCGGATTGTCCCGCTTGACCGCCTTGAGAATGTCGATCCCGTCCATCCGGCTGTCCTTGAGCCAGATGTCGAGGATCATCAGCGCTGGTTCCTCCGCCTCAATCTCGGCCATGGCATCGTCGGAGTTCCCGGCCAGCCGGGTCGTAAATCCTTCGTCTTTGAGGATATCCGAGATCAGCTCCCGGATGTCCCGTTCGTCGTCTACGATCAGAATGTCACTCATACTGCTTCCTCTTCCTCAACTGCTGGTGCGGATGCCATGACAGGCAGCGTGATCACGGCCATGGCTCCACAATGGGTTTGGCCCTCGAACGGGGCCGCGTCTTCGAGGGTCAATGTGCCCCCGTGTTCTTCGATGATCTTCTTGACGATGGGCAGGCCGAGGCCCGTGCCTTCATCGCGTGTCGTCACATAGGGTTCAAACAGGCGCGCCCGATCTTCGGGAAGGCCGATGCCGTTGTCAGAGATGGTGATTTCAGCACCGATTGGGCCCGTCTTCATTGCCACTTCAATCCGTGCGACATGCCCATCGGGAACGCCTTTTTTGTTCAAACTTTCAATTGCTTCCCCGCCGTTCTTCACGAGGTTTGTCAATGCTTGCGAGATCATCGTGGCATCGACCTCAGCATGAACGGAATGGTTGGGTAAATCGGCCACGATCTGCACGCCCGGTTGGCCTGATTGTTGCAGGACTACGGCATCCTGCACCAGTTTCGTCAGATCGTGGCTCTTACGGTCGGGCTCGGGCATACGCGCGAATTTCGAGAATTCGTCGACGATGCGCCGCAGATCCCCGGTCTGTCGCACAATCACATCGGTCATCTGTTCGAGGCTGTCACTCTCTTCACCCACTTTGGGGCTGAACTTGCGCTTGATACGCTCTGCGCTGAGTTGGATGGGTGTCAGCGGGTTCTTGATCTCGTGTGCAATGCGGCGGGCCACGTCACCCCACGCAGCCATCCGCTGCGCCGACACCAGGTCCGTCACGTCATCAAAGGCCACCACATACCCTTCGAGCTGCCCTTCGACACTGCGCCGTGTCGCCATACGGACCAGAAGGTTTTCGAGGCGTCCACCGCGCGTGACCTTGACCTCACCAGTTGCCACCTCTTGCGGGCCAGCCTTGAGCAACGCAAAGAGTGCGGCAAATTCGGGCACTGCCACAGCGAGCGGCACCGCTTCGCGCCCCTCTTGCCAGTTCAGAAGCTGTGCGCCTGAACGGTTCACAAAAGTGACCCGCCCGCTCGCGTCCACCCCGACGACCCCGGAGGTGACCGAGCTGAGCACTGAATCAAACAGACGCCGCCGCCGCTCGATTTGTTCGGTGTTGGCCAGCAAGGTGTGACGCTGACCTTTGAGTTGTCGGGTCATCTGGTTGAAGTAACGGCCGAGCATGGCGATTTCGTCATCACCCTCTTCCTCACGCACCTGTACGTCGAGGTCCCCGGCCCCGACCCGTTGCGCGGCACCCGTCAACCGTCCAACTGGGCCGGACAGCCTTTCAGCGAACCACAGACCCAACCAGATCGCGGCCAGAATCAGGATGACGGCAAACCCCAGATAGAGGAGGCCAAACTGGAACAGCACGGTGCCCCGTTCACTTTCAAGCTGCTGATACAGCCGCACTGTTTCTTTTGTTTCGTCCAGCAAGGACAGAATTTCGCCATCCACCTCGCGGCTGACATACAGAAAGCGGTCCACGTAGCTGGCCAATGGAACAAGCGCGCGGAATTCATTGTTGGTCCAGTCCTGAATAACCAACCCACCGGTGTCGATGGATTGAGAGATCTGGTCGGTCGTTGGCTGTTCGAAATCAAAGAGGTAGGATCTGTCGCCTCGCGCGCGCAATTCCCCTGTGCCATCGACAAGGAATGCTTCGCGCAGGCCCCGTTGCACCTGCACCTGCCCTTCGCTGAGCACCTCGCGGTCCCCGACAATCTGTGCACCACGCACGGTATCGATGTAACGCGCAAGTGCGCGTGCGTCTGTGATCAGGTCGGTGCGCTGTTCTGATTCGTAGGCTTCAGCCGCGGCAAGTGATGCCCCAACCACGCGGCTGACGCGATCAGAGAACCACCCCTCAAGCCCGATATTCACAGTCAGGCCTGCAAACACCGCCACCGTCACAGTCGGAATCAGGGCCAGCACCGCAAATACTGCTGCAAGCCGAAGGTGCAGGCGCGATCCTGCCGACTTTGCCCGGCGCGCCGCGATAAGTCGCGCGATTTGCGACAGGATCAAAGCGCCGAGCACAAGCACATAGACAAGGTCAGCAAGCAGAACGAGGCGCAAAGACAGGGCGTTTGCGCCCTGATCAAGCGGCCCAAGAACGAGAGATGTGGCCAGCGCGAGGACAGGTCCAAGCAGGACGAGACCCAACGTCGCCGCGTTGCGCACCCGTCTGCGTCGCCGCAGACGGCCCAGCGTCAACCACCAGCTGGTGCGTGTTCCGGATGCCACGTGGCCCGACCTCGATGATGTGGCACCTTTGGTGCCGTACCGCCATATCCAGTGATCCGGGGGACAAGTGCGCCCCATCGGCCACGGGTTGTGTGGCAGTATTACATCAATTTGCGGCGGCGTGTCACCTCAATATCCAGATCGGTGATTTTCTTGCGCAAAGTATTGCGATTGATGCCCAGCAGATCTGCGCATTTCGCCTGGTTTCCACCTGTCGCATCAAGGGCAATTTCGATCAGCGGTGCCTCAACCTCACGCAGGATCCGTTGATAGAGGCCGGGAGGAGGCAGCATGTTGCCGTGCAGGTCGAAGTACCGTTTGAGGTGACGGCCAACCGACGCTCCCAGCTTCTCTGTATCACCCGCGCTGCGGATTGGCTCCAGTTCGGGTTGGCTGCCAAGTACCTGTTCGACTTCGGAGGCCGAGATTTCAAGCGCGCGGCTGGTGAGGCCCAGCCGCCGAACTGCGTTTTCCAATTGGCGCACATTGCCAGGCCAAGAATAGGTACGGAAAATCTCGGCCGCGGCGTCTGAGAGAACGCGGCGTTGCTGTCCGGTTTTCTCCCCTCGGACCAGGAAGTGTTCCGCCAGCAGCGGGATGTCATCGACCCTTTCGCGCAGCGCCGGAACGTTCAGAGTGGCCCCAGACAGGCGGTAGTAGAGATCCTTGCGCACCTGCCCCGCCTCCATTGCCGCCGTCAGGTCCGTTTGCGAGGTGGCAAGGAAGCGCGGAACATATTCGCCCGGCGTGTCCATCATGCGCACGATGCGGGCCTGTATTTCCTCGGGGATGTCGCCGATTTCGTCGATCAGCAAAGTGCCGCCCTTAACGCGCGCCAGAACACGCGCAGGGCCTTCGAGGTCTTGCAGCTCTGCTGCCGTGACCGTGACAAACGGAAGCGTTCGCCTGTCGGAGAAGTCATGTATGGCCCGTGCAATCAACGATTTTCCCGTTCCGCTTTCGCCCCAGATCAGCACCGGCAGATCCGTGTTCATTACACGCGCCACAACGCGGTAGAGCGCCTGCATGATCGCAGTGCGGCCAACGAGTGGCAGTTCGTCCGGGCGCTCGTTGTCTTCGTCGCGGGCGGGTGCGTGGGCCTTTTGCTCCAGCGCCTTGGCCGTGCGTTTCATCAGGTCCGGCAGGTCGAACGGCTTGGGCAGGTAATCGTAGGCTTCGGCCTCGGCCGCCTGGATTGCCGTCATGATGGTGTTTTGCGCGCTGATCACGATCACGGGCAGGCCCGGGCGATCCTCGCTGATCTTGGGCAGCATTTCTAGGCCATTGCCGTCCGGCATCATCACGTCCGAGATCACCACGTCGCCTTTGCCCTCGCCCACCCAGCGCATCAGTGTTGTCAGGCTGGAGGTCGCGTGCACCTTACACCCGGCGCGGGTCAGCGCCTGGGTCAGAACGGTGCGGATCGTGCGGTCGTCATCAGCGACAAGAACGGTGCCATCCATATGCTAGTCCTTTGTTTGATCGGGGCCCGGCTGGGCCGATTTGGGCGCGCGCGGCAGGGACAGGCGAAACACTGTCTTGCCGGGCACGGAGGTGACAGAAATCCAACCGCCGTGATCCGAGATGATCTTGGACACGAGCGCGAGGCCAAGCCCGGTGCCGTTTTCCTTGCCCGACACGAAGGGGTCGAAGATATCGGCGGCGATGGCGTCCGGCAGACCCGGGCCATCATCTATGATCTCGACCTGCAGCGGCAGGGATTGGCCCGTACCATCGGCCCGGCGCAGGCGGAACGAATGTTCGAAATAGCTGTGCAGGCGGATGGTTCCGCCGCCCTTACCAGCGGCTTCCGACGCATTCTTGAGAAGGTTGAGTACCACCTGAAGCAACTTGTCCGGATCGCCATAGGCCAGAGGCAGCGAGGGATCGTAATCCTCAATGATCTTCATTTCGGCTCCGAACCCGAGCAGCGCGGATCGTCGCGCGCGATCCAGCACATCGTGGATGTTCACGGGCTTGAGATCGGGAGGAGAGAGATTTCCAAACTGCTCGACCTGTTCCAGCAGCTTCACGATGCGCCGGCCTTCCTCGACAATCAGGTCGGTCAGTTCCAAATCCTCGGGTTTGAGGTTCATGCTAAGCAGTTGGGCGGCCCCGGTGATACCGGCCAGCGGGTTCTTGATTTCATGGGCCAGCATCTCGGCCATGCCGATGGCGGACTTGGCAGCGGACTTGACCGAATGATTCTGCGTCATCCGTCCCGAGAGTTCGCGCGGAGAGATCATCAGCACCATGTGATCTGCTGCACCGATCAACGGTGCGATTTGCAGTGCGCATTGCAACGGTGCGCGACCTCCGTGGCCCACATCGACATCGTTGACAAAAAGCGGCGTGCCGTTCTTGCGCGCCCGCGCGAGGCTTTCTTCCAGCGGCGCATCCACGGCCAGTTCATCCCACAGCGGCAGGCCCTTCATGGTCTTGGCGGACGCGTTGAAAAACCCTTCGGCAGCCGAGTTGATGTCGACGATGTCGTCCTGCGGCCCGATGATGATCACTGGCACGGGCAGCGAGGCCCAGAGATCCCCTGCCCCGGTCATGCTGCCGCCATCCCTGTTTCGGGGCACAGGGCACGGGGCAGCAAGTCCATCGTCGCCTTGGGCGTCTTGGCCGTCAGGACCGCGCGACGCATATCCGTCGGCGTGCCAGCGGTGTCCATGAACCAGCCCAGATGCTTGCGCGCCACCCGTAGTCCCAGAAGATCGCCATAAAAGCACAGCATGTCATCATAGTGCGCCATCACCATCTCGGCGAAGGCATCCTCTTTGGGCACGTCCGGTGCAGGTGCGCCGTAAAGCGCATGGGCGACCTCGGCCAGTAGCCACGGTTTGCCCTGTGCGCCGCGTCCGATCATCACACCGTGTGCACCAGATTGATCCAAAGCCTGCGTCGCCGTGGCGGCATCCACGATATTACCATTGGCAATCACGGGGATGCTCACGGCATCGACCACTGCGTGGATCGCAGCCCAGTTGGCGCTGCCCTTGTAGAACTGGCACCGCGTGCGGCCATGGATCACGATTTGCCGGATACCCGCAGCTTCGGCCCGCGCAGCAATCTCGGGCGCATTCATCAAGGCGTCGTCCCAGCCCAAGCGGGTTTTGAGGGTCACCGGAATATCGACTGCGTTCACCACTGCCTCAATCAGCGTCAACGCGTGATCCGGGTCGCGCATCAGGGCAGAGCCGGAATACCCGTTCACCACCTTTTTGGCCGGACACCCCATGTTGATATCGATGACGCGTGCACCCTGCCCAGCGACCATACGCGCCGCTTCGGCCATTGGCGCAGCTTCGCGCCCGGCCAGTTGCACGGCTGTGCCATCGGCGCCAAGGCCCAGTTCTGCCTTTTCGCGGCTGCCGGGACGCGCATTGAGCATATCATGGCTGGCCACCATTTCAGACACCACCATACCTGCCCCAAACCGAGCCACGAGAGATCGGAATGGAAGGTCGGTGATTCCGGCCATTGGGGCCAGCATCACGGGGGCTGTCATGTCGAGGGGACCTGTTGCCATCCGGTTTGCCTAATCCTTGTGCGATACTGTCTGGTATTGCACATGTAGGGTTTTCTCAATCACTGCAACGCTGTTTCCGTACTCACGGGCGGCGCATTGCCTAAAGTTTAGGCAGAACTTCTGATCATGGACAGGCCGCACCGCACCGCCTAGAGATCAAGTATGAATTGGAGAACCCAAGAATGAAGCGCGCCGCTGCCGTGATCGTCGCTGCCGGACGCGGGACACGTGCCGGAGGGGATGTGCCCAAACAGTGGCAGGACCTTGGACGGCGACCGATTGTGGCGCGCACGTTGGATGCCTTTGCTGGTCATTCGGAGGTTTCTCAGGTCGTGTTGGTTGCGCATCCCGATGATGATGCGCGTGTCACGCAGGTGGCCAGTGCGGACATAACGGTTGTGTATGGCGGTGCGGATCGAGCCACTTCCGTCGCCAATGGCCTGGCAGCAGTAAAGGACGCGGACGTCGTTTTGATCCATGATGTGGCGCGCCCTCTGGTCACGGACCAGACTATATCGGCCGTTCTGGATTCACTTGATAAGAGTGTCGGCGCAGCCCCGGCCCTCCCCGTCACGGATGCGTTGTGGACGGGTGCTGAAGGTCGTGTGACCGGCACGCAGAACCGCGAAGGCTTGTACCGGGCGCAGACCCCGCAAGGCTTTCACCTTGAAGCCATCCGTGCAGCGCACGCAGCCCATCCCGGCGGCGCGGCAGATGACGTGGAGGTGGCTCGTGCACACGGTTTGGCGGTTGCCATTGTGCCCGGTGACGAGGACAATCTGAAAATCACACACCCGGCGGATTTTGAACGGGCTGAACGGATCTTGCGAGGGCGCGATGGACATTAGACTGGGCAATGGATTCGATGTGCATGCCTTTGGCCCCGGCGACCACGTGACGCTGTGCGGCGTACAGGTGCCCCATGAGCGCGGCCTTGTCGGTCACTCTGATGCCGATGTCGGTATGCACACCGTGACCGATGCAATCTATGGCGCTTTGGCCCGCGGCGATATCGGGCAGCATTTTCCCCCCAGCGATCCGCAGTGGAAAGGCGCTGCAAGCGACATATTCCTGCGCCATGCGGTGGGCATGGCCCGCAAGATGGGGTTCGAGATATCGAATGTCGACTGCACCTTGATCTGCGAAGAGCCGAAGATTGGGCCACATGCGGCAAAGATGCGTTCCGCGATGGCCGAGATCATGGACCTGGACATTGAACGCGTGTCGGTCAAAGCGACCACGTCCGAACGTTTGGGCTTCACCGGACGGGGTGAAGGCATTGCCTGCATCGCCACGGCAGCGTTGATCAAGACATGATTGCACGGATTTTGGGCACGGCATGTTTCGTGGGGTACATGCGACCCGCCCCCGGCACTTGGGGGTCCCTTGTCGCTTTGCCGCTGGGTTGGCTGTGGCATCAACTGGGTGGCTTCCCGCTGCTTGCCGCCATGACGGCCGTCTATTTTATCGCCGCTTGGTGGGCCACTGCACAGATGACGTCAGGCGGTGGCGACCATGATCCTTCCGAGATCGTGGCAGATGAGGTGGTCGGCCAGTGGATTGCCCTGTTTCCGCTAAGCTACGCGGCGTGGGATCGTGGTTTGGACATTCTTGTCATGTGGCCGGGTTGGATTGCCGCCTTCGTGTTGTTCCGCCTTTTCGACATCTGGAAGCCATGGCTTGTCGGCTGGGCAGATCGGCGTGGCGATGCGCTTGGCGTCATGCTGGATGACGTGATTGCCGGCGTGTTTGCGGCCATTAGTGTGTTGGCGTTGGCGGCCCTCGCACATGGGGTTCTGATGGCATGAACCTTGCCGCAGAAGTCCTTGAATTAGCAAAAGATCATGGCGTCATGATTGCCACAGCAGAGAGTTGTACCGGTGGCATGGTGTCAGCTGCGCTGACCGACATTCCGGGATCGTCTGCGGTCGTTGAGCGCGCGTTTGTCACCTACACCAACCAGGCAAAGATGGACATGTTGGGTGTGGCTGCAGCAACTCTCGAAGCCTACGGAGCTGTCAGCGAAGAGGTTGCGGCCGAAATGGCAGAGGGTGCCTTGAAACATGCACCCGTTCAGTTGGCTGTATCGATCACTGGGATCGCCGGACCGGGCGGATCAGAGTTCAAACCCGAAGGGCGCGTGTGTTTCGGCGTCGCCGATGCCAGTGGCGTCCGCACGGAAACGGTTGAGTTCGGCGCGCAAGGGCGCGACAAGGTGCGTATCGCGGCCCGGGATCATGCGCTTGGGCTTTTGAGAGCCGCATTGATACCGACCTAAGCGCAATTTTTCTCTTTGCTCTATTTTTGTGCAAACGCCTCAGAAAATCGCACAAAATAGATGCATTCAAACAAATGCTCCCAAAATAAGCACACGTGACCCCACGCGCCTCTTTTTTCCGCAGGCACCGTCGGCCAGAGGACCCCGCATACAAAAATTCCGGAGGGGACAATGAACGGAGCCGATACCGCCTGGATCATCGTGGCAACCGCACTGGTGCTGCTGATGACGTTGCCGGGCCTTGCGCTATTCTACGGGGGCTTAGTGCGAGCCCGCAACGTGCTGAGCGTTTTCATGCACTGCTATGCCATTGCCTGCCTGATGAGCATTTTTTGGTTTATCGCGGGATATTCGATTGCTTTTGGAGGCGGTGAAAGCGGCCTTTGGGGTGGCTTAGACAAACTGCTGCTGAGCGGTGTCGATGCGGACAGCCTGTCCGGCACCCTGCCCGAGGTACTGTTCTTTGCATTTCAGATGACATTCGCCATCATCACACCTGCCCTGATCGTGGGTGCCTATGTCGAGCGCATTGGCTTTGGCTTTGTCCTGCTGTTCTCGGGCCTGTGGATGCTGTTGTGTTACGCGCCGGTCGTACACTGGGTCTGGGGCGGCGGTATGCTGGCCGATGGCGGCATCTTTGGCGAGGTTGGGGTCAAGGACTTTGCCGGTGGCATCGTGGTGCATGAAACCGCGGGCATTGCGGCCCTCGTGCTGGCTGTCTTCCTCGGCGCGCGCAAGAACCAAACTACACCGCCACACAATCCAGGTATGGTCATGATGGGTGCGGCCCTGCTATGGGTCGGCTGGTTCGGTTTCAATGGCGGGTCGCAACTGGCCGCTGATGGCGGTGCCGCGATGGCACTGACCGTGACCCATATCTCCGCCGCGATGGCGTCACTGACCTGGGCGCTGTGGGAACGGATCAAGTTCGGCAAGGCGTCTCTGGTTGGGATGGTCACAGGGACCATTGCAGGTCTTGCCTCGATCACACCCGCGTCGGGTTTTGTCGGCCCGGTTGAGGCGCTGATCATTGGCGCAGTCGCCGGCATCCTTTGCCAAGAGGCTGTGAACCTGATCCGCAATACGCTGAAGATCGACGATACGCTGGACGTGTTCGCCGTTCACGGTGTCGGCGGCATTTTTGGCACGATCATGATCGCTGTCTTTGGTGCAGGCAGCTGGGCTGCTCAACTTGGATCGCTGATCATTGTTGGTGTCTTCACGCTGGTGGTGACGGTTGTGCTGATCTTTGTGGTGCGCGCCATTACGCCGCTGCGCGTAGACGAAGAAACCGAGGTCAACGGCCTCGACCTCGCCGTGCATGGCGAACGTGCTTACGACGTCAGCAGCTGAGCAAAAGTTGGCAGGTCATCCATCTGGATGGCCTGCACAATATGATCCGCCCGTGCGCCCACCAGCGCGCGGGCTTTTGCGTGGATGCGGTTGGCACGGGTCTCAAACGAAAGAGGCGTGTCGAGGTCATGGAAACACTCCACCCCAGCTACGATCACACGCGCCTGCATCTCGGTCAGGTCATCGTCAGGTGAAACGGTCACGCGATGACGCCACGCCACAAGCCGCGGATCACGCGCGCAGGCGTCGGTAAAGGCATCGATATCGCCAGTATCCAGACCATGGGCAGCCATGGCCAGCACATGTGCATAGGAAAATTTGGCCCCGAGACCGGTATCAGGGGCCGCTTGATTGCAGACCGTCATCCACCTTGGGTGGCTATGCACCTCAACCCGCAACGCATCGCGCAGCGGAACGTCACGAACAGCTTCAAGAGCGGCATGGAGGCCATGGCAACAGGCATGAAACTTATGGCTGACAGCCCCCATGCGCCAAGCGAACGGCACCTCTGCCCCTTCCCCGTGATGTGTGTCGCCAAACCCAAGCGCGCCTGCCAGACCGTCAGGGGCCGCGGTCATGCTCGCTTGCGCCCACAACGCCGCCTCGACCCCTGTGCGTGCCGCCAGACCTGCATTCAGCGGTTTGCCCATTGTCCCGAATTGAGACTTTGACCCGGACGCCATTGTCGAGCACAGACCAAGCGCGTGCCGCATCTGTGTAGGATCAAGGCCCAGAAGCCGGGCCGCCGCGATCGCCGCGCCAAAGGCCCCTGCCGTGGCTGTCTGATGAAACCCGACCTGGTAGTGCCCCCGCCCCAACCATAGCCCGGTTGCAACCGATGCCTCTGCCCCGACAAGCGCTGCATCCACCATGTCTTTCAGCCGTGCGCCCTGCATCTGCGCCACAGCAAGCGCTGCCGGGATCACCGCAACAGAAGGATGGCCGATATGCGCAAAATGCGTGTCGTCATAGTCCAGCGCGTGGGACAATGTGCCGTTGACAAGCGCGGCCTCCGCCACCGCTCCGCCACGCCCGTCCAGCCGCGTGGCAGGTCCATCCGTGTCCAGCGTCGCTGCCCAAGCATCAAACGCGCCATCGCGATGCCCGGCGATGCCACAGGCGGCCCAATCCAGCAACGACAAGCGCATCACTGCGCGCGCATCGTCTGGCGGGTCAGCCAGCGCATAGGCCAGAAGCAGCGCGGTGATGTCCGTACTTCCCTGTTTCAAAAAATCCTCCCCGAAGGGCCGGGTTCAACTGAGCCGACGCTATCCATAAAGCTCGGCCGCGCGCCGCTCGAACGCCCGGACGATGCGTTGCATCGCCTCGTTGAACACCACGCCGATGATCCCCTGCAGGATGGCGTTCTTGAATTCGAAGTCCACGAAAAAGGACACATCGCACCCGCCTTCGGCGTCTACGAACGCCCAATTGGACTTCATATAGCGAAAGGGACCATCAAGATATTCCGTATCAATCTTCTTGTCGGCGGGATGCAACACGACCCGGGACCCGAAACGCTCGCGGAATACCTTGAAACTAATGACAAGATCCGCCTCCATCACCTCTCTATCCCCTTGAGGTGTCACACTGCGCACCCGCGCTGCGGCGCACCACGGCAGAAACTGAGGATATTCGCCCACATCTGCCACGAGATCGTACATCTGTTGTGCGGTGTAAGGCAGGAAGCGGGTTTCGGAATGGGTGGGCATTGCGGTAAAGGTGACCTTGGACGAGCGTTGCGCAGGGATGTGTCGCGGTTGTCATGCAAAATCAAGGGGAAGCGCATGTCAGAGCGGCCATATGTCATAGACAGAATGATCTCGGCCAAGGCGATTGCCGCACGGATTGAGTCGCTCTGTGGGGAGATACAGGCCGAGTTTGCGGGCACCGACAAGCTGGTGGTCGTTGGGCTCTTGCGCGGTTCTTTTGTATTCATTGCTGATCTGGTGCGCGAACTGGACCTACCCATCGAGGTCGATTTCCTGGAAGCGTCCTCCTATGGAGATGGGATGGAAAGCAGCCGAGAAGTGCGCATTCTCAAGGATTTACGCGGCGCAATTGAAGGGCGTGATGTGCTGGTCGTCGAAGATATTGTCGACACCGGGTATACCATGCAGCACGTGATCCGCCTGCTGAAGGGACGCAACCCGTCAAAGCTGCGCACCATTGCCCTGCTCGACAAGCCGAGCAAACGCGAGGTTGAGGTAAAGGCCGACTGGACCGGTTTCGAAATTCCAGATGAATTTGTCGTGGGGTACGGGATCGACTACGCGCAACGCAACCGTAACCTGCCCTATATCGGGAAGGTGCGGTTCACCTAGCCAATTGCATGAAACGTCAGGCGAGTTTCGTCTGACGGGCCGCACGCAAACGCGCAAAGTCATCACCGGCATGGTAAGATGATCGTGTGAGCGGCGTTGCCGACACCATCAGGAAGCCCTTGCCGTAGGCCGCTTTTTCATAGGACGCAAATTCGTCCGGATGAACAAAGCGATCAACCCGGTGGTGCTTTGGTGTCGGCTGTAGGTACTGGCCGATGGTCAGGAAGTCGATATCGGCGGCGCGCATGTCTTCCATTACCTGGATGACCGATTGTCGGTCTTCACCCAGCCCCACCATGATCCCCGACTTGGTGAACATGGATGGGTCCAGTTCCTTGACACGTTGCAGCAGGCGCAGACTGTGGAAATAGCGCGCACCCGGGCGCACCTCCGGGTACAGGCCCGGCACCGTTTCCAGATTGTGGTTGAAGACGTCAGGCCGTGCCTCGACCACCACTTCAAGCACCGACGGATCGCAGCGGATGAAATCCGGCGTCAGAATCTCGATGGTCGTGTCCGGGCTGCGGTGACGGATGGCGCGGATCGTCTGGGCAAAATGATCTGCTCCACCGTCTTCGATATCATCGCGGTCGACGGAGGTGATGACCACGTGGTTCAGACCCAGTTTTTCAACCGCATGTGCCACGCGACCGGGTTCGAACGCATCCAACGCTTCGGGCGGCTTGCCTGTCGCGATGTTGCAGAAGGTGCAGGCGCGGGTACAGACCTCGCCCATGATCATCATGGTCGCGTGGCCCTGGCTCCAGCATTCGCCGACGTTTGGACAGCCTGCTTCCTCGCAGACCGTCACAAGGCCATTGTCGCGCATGATCTTGTGCGTGTCCTTATATCCCTGGCTGACCGGCGCCTTGACCCGGATCCAATCCGGTTTCTTGGGCTGCGGATTATCAGGCCGCCGCGCCTTTTCCGGGTGCCGCTGTTCGGGGATTTTCAGGTCGCGCATGGATCTCTGCCAAATGGTTCAGCGTTAAACTTGTTCTAACATAGACAATCCGCAAAAGAATACCACATGGCGCATGGCCGCTATGCGAAACCTGACGCGCGTGGACCAAGGGTAGCACGCCGTGCCCGAGCCTCAGAAACGGTGACGCAGTCCAAACACAAAACCCGTCGAGCCGGCGTCTACTTCAAAGAGGCCGTATCCATCAGACCGGTGATGCAAACGCACAAACGCCGTTTGTTTTGTATCCTGCAATGCAAACTCGATCTCGGCCATCCAGTGCACGAACAGACGCTGCGAGTTCCCATTGCGGTCAATCTCTACCTGCGGAACCCGCGTGGTATAGGATAGGCCCAAGCCCGCTGCGAAGGATGTCACGGGCGACGATGCGTCCGACATATAGCGTAGAACAACAGGCACGCTTACTTCGAAATGGCTTGGGCGACCGAAGTGGCGCACCAGCTGCGCCTCAGCGCCATAGCGAAAGCGACTGGCACCAATGGGCCGATCCCATCCAATTGCGCCCCCAATCAGATGCGAGTCGGCGAACTGCACCTCGGGCGGACGCACGGCCTCGTGCCAGCTGCCTTCGGTGAGTGTGCCGACGACGCCAGACGCGTAGCGTTGCCATTCTGCACGGGCAGCAGATGATCCGAAAATGGCAATGAGCGCGACCGCCAACCCGGTGCGAACGTGCGCAAACACTCTTCCCGGAGACAATCGCATCAACACCCTCCGCTGCAAACACGCGGAACCCTCGGTTGTGCGTGTTGTCTCGATTTAAGAAACGGACGCCCCGTGTTGAAGAGTGGTGCACATGTCACCACAAAAAAATGGCACCGCGGGGAGGAGCGCGGCGCCATTTCATTGGAACAGGCGTGATTGATCAGCCGATCAGGCCGCCACCTGGTCCCATCGTTTCATCATAGTGTTGTTTCAAACGCATCAGGGCGATGCGCAGCACGATCTTGCCGGATCGCGCGGACCAGCCCAGTTGTTTCTCGGCGCTTTCGAGACCCTCGAGGTGGCAGCAGCAGCGCAAAACAACATCCGACAGGCCCGGGCCAAGATCCCGGAGGGCCGCTGCCACGCGGCTGCGCGCGCCTTCCGGTCCATTGCCGACACCGCTGTCCATGGCGAACCCACCACGACCACCACCCGTTAAAAAGCGGTCCCAGTTCTGGGCCACCCTGGGCCCCATCTGGGCTAGTTCAAAATCCTCGCGCAAACGTTCGCCCGCCGTGACAAGATCATCCGTAAGAAACGGCTGCCCCGTCTTGTCACGACGGCGCGCAAGAGCCGTGAGCGGCGATTCCGCAAGGTTGTAGCGCACCTTGCGTGGCTGGCCAGTATCCGTGTCCCGCACCGTGCGTTCACCCCATTGACGATGCTGATCCGCAAATGGCGTGGCCGCCTCGGCAAAACCGGGCTGGGCGTCCTCCACCTCTCCCATCATCTCGGACAGGGCCGACCGGCCTGCCGGAGTAATGCGGTACCGCGTGATGCGACCCGTGCTTTCCGCGCTGATCCAATCCTGAAGCGCCATTGCCTCCGCGATCTTGCGATCCACAACGGCTGTGCGCGTACTGCTGCCCGTCACCCCATCACGGACGACAACGGCTTTTTCCATATCTACAGCAACCGCCAGAACCGCCCCCGTTTCACAGAGGCGCCGCAGAATACGGACCGAGTCCTGGGTCATCATGTTGGTGTCTGGACCAAGGTCCCGAGCAAGAGTGTTTTGCATTTCCGGATCATCCTTCATGGGCTGAGGTGCAGCCGACGAACGTTTCCGACCCAGGGAATTCCCCAATTTCCGCAGCACCGCATCAACAAGCGGATCGTCACGGCGGGTTTCAAACCGTCGTATCTGACGCAATACGGTAGAGGCATGGCATCCCGATTTGCGTGCCAGTTCCCTGATGGGCAAACCGGCTTCGGTGTGTGCAAGGTAGTGTACGGCCCCGTCTGGAACCCAGGCAGGCAGGTTCAGGCCCGTCGAGCAGAGTACATCGCTGTGGCGCATAGCTGTTTTCCGTCCTTCTTCCCTTTTTGGGCCCCGAATGTCTTTGTTTGCATCGGGTTATCCACAAAAATATCCACACAACCTAGAGCTGCATTGATTACTGGATCGTTAATATTCGTCGATATCAGCAGCATTGTTTCTAAAAGATAAACAGTTGCTAAACCAACGTGCGCGGTCCGCTTGACGCACGCAACACCCGCCCAGGTTGTGCAATGGTTGCCCTACTCTCACCCGATGGGGATCGGGTCGACATCAAGTTTAGGAGACCGGAAATGCAAGATATTCTGACAATGCTAAGCGCACTTCGTCGTCCACGCCTGCTGATGCGCGCCGCGCGAATCGGAGCGGAAGACTATCGCCGAAACGCTCATCTGCCGCGTCTTCTGGGCTACGGACAGTTGCCCCGCCACGGTGCCGCACTTATGCGCCTGATGGAAATCGAAGGCGACCTGAATGCCCAGCGCGTCAATGACGATTCGTCCTACAGCCTGCTGCGCCACATCGACATCCTGATCGCGATTGTAGGCGAGGCGCGTACGCTGCGGGCAGCACAAAGCGACCCCGCAATCTGATCACATGAAACTGTCAGGCTCTGCCGCTTTCTTTTCGGCCACGTAGGCATCCAGCGCCTCGCGCGTGGCAGGGTCCATGGCGGGTTGCTGGTAGTCCGACAGAAGCTTTTGCACCCGAAGCGTGGCCAGCGCGGCCGTATCCCGCGCGCCCTCGTCTTCCCAGGTCTCAAACGGCTTGTAATCCAGAAGGTCTGACTTCCAGAACGCTGACTTGAAGTTCGCTTGCGTATGGGCGCATCCAAGGTAGTGCCCGCCCGGCCCCACTTCTCGAATGGCGTCCATCGCCTGCGCGTTCTCGTCCACCTGCACGCCGGCAGCCAGATGGTGCAGCGTTCCAAGCTGGTCCGCATCCATGACGAATTTCTCGTAAGAGCTGACCAGCCCGCCCTCAAGCCAACCACATGAGTGCAGCATGAAGTTCACGCCCGACAGAAGACCCATATTGAGTGAATTGGCAGTTTCATACGCGGCCTGCGCGTCGGGCAGTTTCGAGCCGCAGAAAGAACCGGCCGACCGGAAGGGAAGCCCAAGGCGCCGCGCCAATTGCCCAGCGCCATATGTGATGTGCGATGCCTCGGGCGTGCCAAAGGTGGGTGCACCTGAATTCATGTCGATCGAGGTGACAAACGCCCCCATGATGACGGGCGCCCCTGCCCTGCACAGCTGGGAATATGCGATGCCAGCCAGCACCTCGGCCAGCACTTGTGTGAGCGTCCCCGCCACCGACACCGGTGCCATAGCCCCACCCACGATGAAGGGCGAGATAATGCAGGCCTGATTTGCCTGCGCATAGACCTCAAGCGCCCCCATCATCACGTCATCAAACGTCATGGGCGAGTTGATGTTGATAAGCGATGTCATCACCGTGTTCTCGGCTACGAAATCCTTGCCGAACAGAATCTCCGACATCTCGACCGAGTCGCGGGCTCGGCTGGGTTCAGTAACCGATCCCATATAAGGCTTGTCCGATAGCGTCATGTGAGCGTGCAACATATCAAGGTGCCGCTTGTTCACCGCCACGTCCGTGGGTTCACAAACGGTGCCGCCCGAATGGTGCAGCCATTTCGACATGTAGCCCAGCTTCACGAAATTGCGGAAATCCTCCATCGTCGCATAGCGCCGACCGCCGCTGGCGTCCCGCACAAACGGTGGGCCATAAACCGGCGCAAGAACAAGGTTCTTTCCCCCCACCTCGACTGTGCGGGCCGGGTTGCGAGCGTGCTGGGTGTAGGATGGCGGTGCCGTTTCGCATAGCTTGCGTGCAAGTCCGCAAGGGATGCGCACCCGTTCACCGTCGACATCTGCACCCGCATCGCGCCAACGCTGCAACGCGGCTGGATTGTCCGGAAAATTCACACCGATCTCTTCCAGCACTTTCTCCGCGTTGTTTTCGATGATTTCGAGAGCTTCCTCGGTCAATACCTCGAAATTCGGGATATTGCGTTCGATGAACTTCGCCGTCTCGAAAGAAACGGCACTGCGCTCCGCACGCCGTGCAGCCCCGCCGCCGCCGCGTCCCCGTCTGCGTGTCGGTGCCTGTTCCATGCCGCATCCCCTTGTCAGATGAATTGATGCACCGGTGATTACCCTATCCGCCCCTCAACGGCGCGCGGTTAGCGTCCATCAAGGGAAAAAAGCGACATCCCCCCTTCTTCTGACGAAAAATACCTCGGGGTCTGGGGCCGAGCCCCAGTCCCGCGCTTGCCACCCCGCGCGCACAGGCCTATTGCACGCACATGACCGACCAGATCCACGACCGCCTCCTCATCATCGACTTCGGCAGCCAGGTGACACAACTCATCGCACGGCGTTTGCGCGAGCTTGATGTCTATTGCGAAATTCATCCCTACCAGAATGTTGACGCTAGTCTCATTCAGGACATGGCGCCTAAGGCGGTAATCTTGTCTGGCGGTCCAGACAGTGTCACGCGTGAGGGCTCGCCGCGGGCGCCCGATGCCTTGTTCGACATGGGCATTCCGGTTCTGGGCATCTGCTACGGCCAGCAGGTGATGATGCAGCAGCTGGGTGGTCTGGTTGAAGGCGGCAAAATCTCTGGCGGCGGCGGCACTGCAGAATTTGGCCGCGCATTTGTCACGCCCGAAGGGCAGCTCAACCTGCTGGACGGCTGGTTCGGCGATGGCAAGGAACAGGTGTGGATGAGCCATGGCGACCATGTGTCCAAGCTTGCCCCCGGGTTCGAAGTCTATGGAACGTCACCCAACGCGCCCTATGCGATTACCGCGGACACGTCTCGCAATTTCTACGCCGTGCAGTTCCACCCCGAGGTGCACCACACCCCCAAGGGTGCGAAGCTTTACGAAAACTTCGTGCGGCTTGCGGGCTTCACCGGCGATTGGACGATGGGTGCCTACCGCGAAGAAGCAGTGCAGCGTATTCGCGAGCAAGTTGGCGACAAGAAAGTGATCTGCGCCCTGTCCGGTGGTGTCGACAGTTCTGTCGCTGCGGCGTTGATCCATGAGGCTGTGGGCGATCAGCTCACTTGTGTGTTTGTGGACCACGGCCTGCTGCGCAAGAACGAAGCCGAAGAAGTTGTCGGCATGTTCCGCGATCACATGAACCTCCAGGTCATCCATGCAGACGAAACAGAGCTGTTTCTGGGGGAACTTGAAGGACAGTCCGACCCAGAAACCAAACGTAAGATCATTGGCCGTCTGTTCATCGACGTGTTCCAGAAATACGCGGACCAGATCGAGGGGGCCGAGTTCCTGGCCCAAGGCACGCTTTACCCGGACGTCATCGAAAGTGTCAGCTTCTCGGGCGGTCCGTCCGTCACGATCAAGTCGCATCACAATGTGGGTGGTCTGCCGGAAAAGATGGGGCTGAAACTGGTCGAACCGCTGCGTGAACTGTTCAAGGACGAAGTGCGCGCCCTGGGCCGCGAACTGGGTCTGCCCGACCACTTCATCGGGCGCCATCCTTTCCCCGGCCCCGGCCTTGCCATCCGCTGCCCCGGAGAGATCACGCGCGCCAAGCTGGATATCCTGCGTGAAGCGGATGCCGTCTATATCGACCAGATTCGCAAACACGGGCTGTATGACGAGATCTGGCAGGCGTTCTGCGCCATTCTGCCAGTCCGCACGGTTGGCGTGATGGGCGACGGACGCACCTATGACTATGCCTGCGCGCTGCGCGCGGTCACCTCTGTCGACGGAATGACCGCCGACTACTACCCGTTCAGCCACGACTTTCTTGGAGAGACGGCCACCCGGATCATCAACGAAGTACCAGGCATCAACCGCGTCACCTACGACATTACCTCCAAACCTCCAGGCACCATTGAATGGGAGTGACACTGGACGGGGTTCTGCGCTGCGCGACGGAGGCAGAGGCAGAGCGTGTACGCGCAGCATTGCCTGAGCACGTGCGGCTGACCCGGGCCGAACCTGGCTGCATTCGATTTGATGTATTGTCCACGGACGATCCGATGATTTGGACCGTTTCCGAGGAATTCACCGATCCTGCAGCCTTTGAAGCGCATCAGATGCGTACGGCAAATTCGGTCTGGGCAAAAAAAACTGCAGGCATTGCCCGCGAATACACAATCAAAGGCATGCCATGAGTCCCGTGTTAAAGGCGGCGCTGTGGATGACAGGGTCGATCGCGTCCTTTTCGACGATGGCCGTCGCCGGACGTGAGGTGTCAGAAAGCCTCGATACGTTCGAGATCATGATGTATCGCAGTGTTGTAGGTTTTTTTGTCGTCTGCGCGGTTGCCTTTGCCACAGGCGCGTGGCGCAGCATCAAGACGGACCGCCTAGGCACCCATCTGTTTCGTAACGTGGCGCATTTCACCGGCCAGAACCTTTGGTTTTATGCCGTAACGGTCATCCCTCTCGCTCAGGTCTTTGCGCTTGAGTTCACCTCGCCCATTTGGGTGATCGTGCTGAGCCCGCTGATCTTGGGCGAGCGGCTGACACGGGTGCGGGCATTGGCAGCCATCATGGGCTTTATCGGCATTCTTATTGTCGCGCGGCCTGACATGGCAGGGATCAATGCTGGCGTGATCACAGCGGCGTCATCGGCCATCTTCTTTGCGCTCACGATCATGCTGACCAAACGGCTGACCCGGCACGAAGGCATCACCTCGATCCTGTTCTGGCTAACGACCATGCAGCTTGTGATGGGAATCGCCATGGCGGGCTACGATGGGGACACTGCCCTGCCCGATCTGCAAAGCGGACCTTGGGTGTTCCTGATCGGATGCGCCGGGTTGTTGGCGCATTATTGCCTGACGAATGCACTCTCTATTGCGCCAGCCACGGTGGTGGTCCCAATTGACTTTGTCCGCTTGCCAACCATTGCCATCATTGGAATGCTCGCATATGGCGAAGTCATTGATGTTTGGGTATTTGTCGGTGCCGCAATCATTTTTGCGGGAAACTACGTGAACATTTTGGTGGAATCGCGTCAAACGAAGGCGATGTGACCCGAAAGTCACAAACTTATGACGCTCCGTCACGAGAGCCGATCTGCCCTAGCGTCAATATTGACGCATGCCCCTTGAAAACGGCTTATTGTTTACCAAAGCGCACCCACTCGACATCCACTCTGTGCGCCATTTGGGAGGAAATAACATGAAAACCCGTCTTTTGACGGTCGCGGCGCTTCTGGCGTCCACCGCATCCGCACACGCCGTCGGCCTTGACCGCTCAGGCCAGCGCATTGGTATCCTGTTCGAGGAAGGCAACCGCGTTGAGCTGAGCTTTGGGTATACAAACCCGAGCGTTGAGGGCAGGTCGCAAAACAACCCGCTCTTCGGACCACTTGCAAATCAGCCTATCGACAATGTTGGCGACAACTTCCTTATTTGGAACTTGGGCTTGAAGTATGACTTCAATGACAAGCTGTCATTTGCCATCATCTCCGACGAACCATATGGTTCGGATGTTTTTTACCCTGGGAACCCAGCTGCCAGCGTTCTCGGCGGCACAGGAGCAACCGTAGACAGCAATGCAGTGACTGCACTGGCGCGGTACAAGTTCAATGACAATTGGTCGGTTCATGGTGGCTTGCGCTATCAAGAGGTTTCTGCTGGGGTGACGCTCGGTGGCGTGGCATTCAGAGGCCTCAATGGGTACTCTGGCAACTTCGCGTCCGACGGTGATGTTGGATATGTGGTTGGTGCAGCGTATGAAATCCCTGCAATCGCATTGCGTGTTGCGCTGACTTACAACTCATCCACGACACACAATTTGCCGACCACGGAATTTGTCGGCGCAGCCCAGATTTCAGCACCTGGTGCGACGACTGACGTAGACACACCGGAGTCCATAAATTTGGATTTTCAAACCGGTATTGCGCAAGATACTTTGCTGTTCGGTAGTCTTCGTTACGCCCGCTACAGCGATACAGTGGTTGCGCCAACGGGATTCGTTTCGGTCAATCCTTCAGGTGGTCCTTTGACCGACCTCGAGGATGGATATGATTTCGAGATTGGAGTTGGCCGACGTTTCAATGAAAAGTGGTCTGCATCCATTGCCGCCGGTTTCTCCACAGTGGGTGACGACAACTTGGTGTCACCGCTCGGACCAAACAACGGTTCGCGCCACGTCGCCGTCGGCGCGAAGTACGATGTAAACGACCAATTCGCGATTTCTGGCGGTGTGCGCTACACGATTTTGGGTGATGCTGTTTCGTCCCCAGGCGGCAATCCGGTTGCAGATTTCGACGGTAACAACGCCGTTTCTTTTGGTATCAAGTTCGCCTATAAGTTCTGATCCTGTCCCCATAGGGACACTGCAGACACCCCGCCCATCTGGGCGGGGTTTTTCTTTGCGCAGGTTCCGGGTGGCGAAAATGGGGCTGGGCTGAAAAGGTGCGCCTATGACCTCACAAAAAACACTCTCAGGACGCGCCTGGTCCGAACTTATCCTTCTTGGCCTGATCTGGGGCGCATCCTTTCTGTCCATCCGCATCGCTCTGGACGAAATCGCCCCCCTCACCAGCATCGCACATCGCACATTCTGGGCCATGTGGGCCCTGTGGCTCGTGGTTTGGGCAATGCGCCTGCCTGTGCCACGCGATCCGCGTGTTTGGGGTGCATTTCTGGGCATGGGGATTCTGAACAACGTCATCCCTTTCGGCCTCATGGCATGGGGGCAGTTGCACATCGAAACCGGGCTTACATCGATCCTGAACGCGGCCACCGCTATTTTCGGAGTCATGGCTGCTGCGCTTTTCTTTGCGGACGAACGGATCACAGCGCGCAAGGGAATTGGGGTTGCTCTTGGTTTTTTTGGTGTGGCAACGGCCATTGGGCTGGAGAATTTCAAATCCTTTGATCTGCGCAGCCTCGCCCAAGTGGCCATTGTTGCGGGCACCGTCAGCTATGCTTTGGCCAGTGTTTGGGGGCGTCATTTCCTTGGCGGCCTGCGTCCACAGGTTGCGGCCGCTGGTATGTTGACAGGATCAAGCGTTGTTACCGTTCCGTTGGCATGGATGGTCGATGGGCCGATCAGCCTGAACCTGCAAACGGACACAGTGCTGTCCATTGCCTACTATTCGATCCTAGCGACGGCGGGCGCCTACCTTCTTTACTACCGCGTTCTGGCCATGGCGGGGTCAGGCAACCTGATGCTGGTCACGCTCGTTATCCCGCCGGTTGCAATCGTCTTAGGCTCCATAGTGCGGGATGAGACACTCAACCCAAACGCTTTTGTCGGCTTCGCCCTTTTGGCGCTTGGCCTGACCATCATAGATGGTCGCATCCTCACCGTTCTGCGACGCGGGAGCGTTGACCGGCCCAGCCCCCGCAGCTAGGACAGCCCAAACCGGAAAACGGCACGGGGGGACTTTGACGAAAATGCTCTATCGCGATGCGGACAGCTGGCGGGCCGCTCCGTCAAAACGTGTGCTTGTGTTTGGAATGTCCGGCTTGGGCAAGACACATATGTCTACGACATTGCGCGACAGCAGAAACTGGTTCCACTATTCGATCGATTACCGCATCGGCACTCGCTACATGGGTGAACGCATCGCCGACAACGCCAAGGCCGAAGCCATGAAGGTTCCATTTTTACGGGACCTTCTGATGTCTGACAGCATCTATATCGGCTCGAATATCACGTTCCATAACCTGAGCCCCGTATCGACGTATTTGGGCAAACCGGGCGACCCGTCCAAAGGCGGCTTGCCGATCGCCGAATACCGCCGGCGACAAGAGCAGTTCCGCCAGTCGGAAATTGCCGCACTCAACGACACCGGCTATTTCGCTGAACGGGCACAGCAATTGTATGGCTATCCCAACTTCATCTGTGACACGGGTGGATCCATTTGTGAATGGGTTGACCCATCGGATGACCATGATCCGTTGATGACCGCACTCAGCGCAGTGGCCTTGCCGATCTGGATCAAAGGGGACGAGGCGCACACGGCGGCGCTGATAGCGCGGTTTGACAGGGCACCGAAGCCGATGGCCTATCAGCCGGAATTCCTGCTGCAGTGCTGGGAAACTTACTTGTCAGAAACCGGTGTAGCGGAAGGCAAGGTCGATCCTGACGTGTTTGTGCGCTGGACCTATGCCAAGGCTCTCGCCCACAGGCAGCCCCGATACGAAGCAATGGCACGTTGGGGTGTGACTGTCACCGCCGACGAAGTTGCGGCGTTGATGTCAGAAGACGCTTTCGTGAACCTCATTGCCCAAAAGCTTTCTCAGCAAAACCAGTGATCTCTGACGGCTTTGGCGGCATGAGAGAGCGTTGGTGGCAGACAAGTGTCCTTTGTGATGCACATCGCTTTGGAGGCAAGCGCTTCGAGCTTCTTAAGGAGCCATGGGTGGGCGTGATCGAGCGCGACACCAGACAATTGCCTTGGCAACAGCCCCGATTTGATGGGTCATATCAAGGCATGCACAAACAACCAGCTGCAATTCGCTCATGCAGAAAACTTGGTGTTGCTTCCCCTAAAGCCGCCCCCAAAACACGCACCGGCGCACTTTTGCCCGTCACGCCGCTGTCAACGTTTGTTTACCAATGCCTACACGTCTGGAAACCCGGGCCAGCAATCGTTATTTGAGCGCGACAAATGTGAAAGACAGAGAAAATGCCAATCAAAATTCCTTCCTCCCTGCCCGCCTATGACGTTCTGACGAACGAGGGCGTGATGGTGATGGACGAAGAGTTGGCAAGCCATCAGGATATTCGCCCACTCAAGATCGGGCTGTTGAACCTGATGCCCAAGAAAATTCAGACAGAAACGCAGTTTGCGCGCCTGATCGGGGCCACGCCTTTGCAGATCGAGCTGAGCCTGATCCGCATGTCCGAACACAAGAGCAAGAACGCAAGTGCCGAGCACATGGAAAGCTTTTATCGGCCATTCCAGGAGGTGAAGGATCAGAAATTCGACGGGTTGATCATCACCGGCGCGCCCATCGAACATCTGGAATACGAAGACGTGGATTATTGGCAGGAATTGGAAGAGGTCATGGATTGGACCCAAACCAATGTCCATTCCACATTCGGTGTGTGTTGGGGCGGCATGGCAATGCTGCACCACTTCCACAAGGTGCCCAAACACCTGCTGGGGTCGAAACTGTTTGGTGCCTACCGGCACACCAATCTCGCGCCCGCGTCTCCGTATCTGCGCGGCTTCTCCGATGATTGCATTGTGCCAGTGTCGCGCTGGACAGAGGTGCGTTCACCGGAAGTTGAGGCGGCCGGTTTGCCTATCCTACTGGGCTCTGATGTCACCGGACCATGCCTGATCGAGGACCCGGGTCATCGCGCGATCTACATCATGAACCACCTGGAGTACGACAGCGACACGCTGAAACAGGAATATGACCGCGATTTGGAAAATGTGCAGGTCGAAGGCGCCGAGATTGCCCTGCCCGTTGATTATTTTCCGAACGATGATCCATCACAGAAGCCCACCAATCGCTGGCGCAGTCATGCGCACCTTCTGTATGGCAATTGGTTGTCCGAGATTTATCTCACCACTCCGTATGACATGAACCGGATCGGCCGGGACCGCACCGATCTGCGGGGGTGAGAATATGAAAGCAGTGTTGGTTGTGTTGGCCGTGCTGGCTGTCGTTGGCATTGGAACGGTTCAAGTCCTTGCCAAAAAGCGCGAACGCAGTGCAATGGAGCATTATCCGCCGCAAGGCATATTGCTCGACGTGGATGGTGTCACCGTGCACGCGGAACAAATGGGCCAAGGCCCTGACCTTGTGCTGATCCACGGTGCATCGGGGAACACGCGGGATTTCACCTTTGCCTTTGCCGACTTGATCAAGGACCGGTACCGGATCACCATCCTTGATCGTCCAGGGCTGGGCTGGAGCGACCGCGCAGGACCTGAATATGAACGGATATGGACCAACGCGCATGAAGACCCGATCACGCAGGCGCGCCTGCTGCGTGCGGCAACACAGAAGCTGGGTGTCGAGAACCCGATTGTTCTGGGCCATTCCTTTGGTGGCATCGTTGCCCTTGCGTGGGCCGTCGAGTTCGATGATCTGACTGGCATAGTGTCCGTCGCTGGTGTGGCCAATCCCTGGCCGGGTACGCTCGACTGGACCTACACCGTTGGGGGCACGGCCTGGGGCGGCGCCTTGGTGATCCCATTGCTGTCAGCCTTTGTACCGCAAACCTACGTTGACATGATCGTTGCTGGCATCTTCAAGCCTCAGAAAGCGCCGGAGGGGTATCTGGACCACGTTGGATCGGCAATGACCTTGCGCCGCAACACCATGCGGGCCAATACGCGCCAGGTGAACTGGCTGCGCCCGCATGTCGTGGACCTGTCCAAGCGCTATGGCGAGATCACCGAACCTGTTGAAATCGTGCATGGCGATGCCGATACCATTGTGCCGCTGGACGTGCACTCGATCAAACTGCCCGAGCAGATTGACGGGGCCAATCTGACAGTTCTGCCGGGTGTGGGACATATGCCGCACCACACACATGCCAGCGACGTAATTTCCGCAATTGACCGCGTGGCCGACCGTGCGGGTTTGCGTTAGACGTCTCTCTCACCCATATTGCATGTTAAGAGCAGTAACTTGAGGTCTCGAACCATGAGCCTTCCATTCGATGGCGCGATCAGTGAATTTTTCGAGACCGGTGCGCCTGATGATATTCGGGACAAGATCCGCACAGCGGACAAGGATGACATCCTGACCCCGACCTATCCACATGACGAAAGGATGGGGAAAAAGGCCTACGAGCGCGAGATGGAAGCCTTGCAGATCGAACTGGTCAAAATGCAGAGCTGGGTGTCGGACACAGGCGCGCGCGTTACTTGCGTCTTTGAGGGTCGGGACGCTGCCGGTAAAGGCGGCACGATCAAGCGGTTCCGTGAGAATCTGAACCCGCGTGGCGCCCATGTTGTTGCACTGTCCAAGCCCACCGAAACCGAAGCCTCTGAATGGTATTTTCAACGTTATATCAGGCGGTTGCCAGCGGGTGGTGAAATCGCGTTCTTTGACCGCAGCTGGTACAACCGTGCCGTGGTCGAAAAGGTTTTTGACTTTTGCACCACCAAGCAGCGCCAGCATTTCTTTGTTCAGGTCAATCCGTTTGAAGAGATGTTGGTCGATGAAGGCATTCACGTCTTCAAATTCTGGCTGAACGTCTGCCGCGCCGAACAGTTGCGCCGTATTCTCGCGAGAGAGCGGGATCCACTGAAGCAATGGAAGCTGAGCTGGATTGATGTTGAGGGGCTGAAGAAATGGGACGTTTACACAGATGCAATCCGTGAAACCCTAGACCGTTCTCATACCAGCCACGCACCATGGACGATCGTACGATCCGATGACAAGAAACGCGCGCGCCTGAATGCGATCCGCACGGTTCTACATGGGCTTGACTACACGAATAAAGATCCGCAAGCCATTGGAAAGATAGAAAAAGAGATTTGCGGCGGACCGGATATCTGGGATGCCTAAACGCGGGTACCACCACGGCAACCTGCGTCAGGCCCTGATCGAAGCTGCCCTGCAGTTGATCGAAAACAAGGGCCCCACCGGGTTCACACTGTCCGAGGCAGCAAAACAGGCGGGTGTCACCCCGGCGGCAGTCTACCGTCACTATGAAGGACGTGAGGACCTGATCGCCGAGTGCGCGCGCCAGGGCTATGGCATCTTTGCCGACCTGATGGAGCATGCTTACCAATCCGGGCAACCGTCTGCGCTCGCGGCCTTTGAGGCCACTGGACGTGCCTATCTTGCCTTTGCCCGCCGGTTTCCCGGCCACTATATCGCAATGTTCGAAAGCGGCATTTCAACCAACCGAACGCCTGAACTCGCCGACGTTGTGGCGCGTGCGAACGCCGTGCTGGAGAAAGCAGCAGGCGACCTGTCCCAACATATCCCCGAGGACAAGCGCCCGCCCGCTTCAATGTTCTCGGCACATATCTGGGCACTGAGCCACGGCGTTGTCGAACTGTTTGCGCGCAACTCACCAGGCCGAACATCGCCCTTCCCGCCCGAGGATTTACTTGAGACCGGGATCGGGATTTACCTGCGTGGGCTTGGATTGATCCGACCCGACACCTAGAATGTCGCCTGCACATTTGTGCAAGCAACAAATTCTCTCGGGACTATTCAGCAGGCTCGCTTGTGTGTCGCGCGTCTTTCTCTTCCGCGTATTTGGCTTGAGCCGTCTCCACCGCCTTCATGTGAATGTCTGCCAGTTCGGGGCGCAGTTTTTGCGCGCGCATGGCCGCATTCATTGTCGACAGGTGCTGACCTTGGAAATGTGGGAACACCTCACGGGCAATCAGTTCATAGGATTTCTTGGTCGCTTCGAAATTCGCCCAGTTGTGCGCAAGCATCAGATATGCGCCAAAGCCACCATTCGACTGCTTCCACAGCCGGTCAATCTGCGCCTTGCACATTTCTGGCGTTCCGATCGCACCAAAGCCGCTATCATTGATGAAGTCGATCATCTCTTTGGCATTCTGTCCGGGCATCGACATCTGCGGGAATGCCGCAATTTCTTGGAAATAGTTGAACCAGTGTTCAATCCCATATTCCACGTCGCGTCGTGCCTGTTCCGCAGTTTCGGCAATGTGGCAGAGCCCGACAAGACGCCATTTCGAACGGTCAGGCGTGTGACCGTAGTGCTTGGCCTCTTCCTCAATCACGTCCCAATGCAGCGCCAGCGCATCAAACCCGGCGGCCGTTGTCGCCCCAATCGAGATCAATCCGGTGCCGTATTTACCAGCCAGTTTGGGCCCTGTTGGTGAGGCTACCGCGGCCGTCGCAAGGTCAAAATTGGAATAGGGTCGCAGATGCAACCGTGCATCCTTGAGCAACCACCGATCATTCTCGAAATTGACAGGCTCGTCCGAGCGCAGCAGTCGCGTGATCACGTCCAGACCATCGGCAAGCAGGCCGCGCGTGTCTTTTTGGCTCAACCCGATCATCGCGGCATCAGTGGGCAGTGATCCGGGCCCAAGACCTAACATCGCCCTGCCTCGCGTCAGATGGTCGAGTTGCACGATCTTTTCGGCCACCCAAAGCGGATTGTGATAGCTGACGGAAACAACACCCGTGCCCAGCTTGATCCGCCGCGTGCGTGGCGCGGCTGTCGCAATCATGATCTCAGGGCTGGCTGAAATCTCGGACCCGGCAGAGTGGTGTTCACCGAACCAGACTTCGTCGTAGTCACATCGGTCGAGCCATTGAACGAGTTCAAGGTCCTGTTCCAGCGCAAGAGTCGGATTGATCCCCGGCTTGTGAAACGGGGCGAGAAAGATGCCAAAGCGCATCCTGTCCATGGTGTTTCCTCCCAGATATTTTTAGGTGACGTAAGGGCAGCGTACGGCAGGGTACCGTGATCACAAAACCAATTCTGAGTTGTAGGCCGAACTCCGCAAGCGGGGCGCGCTGTGTCACGGGCAAGGGATCACCCTATGCCAGTGGCGACAAATCAGAGCCTAGCTACGCCGCTGCCGGAATGTGTGCCATGATTTGCTAGCTCGAAACCGCCAGCTTGGATGTGCGGCAGACCCTCGTCACCTTGGAAAACTGCGCACTGGTGGTCGACTTGGTCGCCACGCGCAAGGCGGAAGCCTCGTATTGGAAAACAAAAAAAGCCGCCCCACGGAAGGGCGGCTTTTTCGATGATATGATACGGCGCTTAACGCTTGGAGAACTGGAAGCTCTTACGCGCTTTGGCCTTACCGTATTTCTTACGCTCAACCACACGGCTGTCGCGGGTCAGGAAGCCTGCGGCTTTCAAAGCGCCACGCAGGCTGGGATCGTACAGCTGCAGGGCTTTCGAGATGCCGTGCTTGACCGCGCCCGCTTGACCGGACAGGCCCCCGCCCTTGACGGTGGCTGTGACGTCGAACTGATCCTCAACGCCTGCAACCTGGAAAGGTTGACGCAGGATCATTTGCAGCACTGGGCGCGCAAAATAGGTGTTCAGCTCTTTGCCGTTCACTGTGACCTTACCAGAACCCGGCTTGATCCAGACACGGGCAACCGCGTCCTTCCGTTTGCCGGTAGCATAGGAACGACCGAACTCGTCACGGACGGGCTCGCGCGGGGTCATTTCGACTTCGACCGGGGCAGCGTCGCCAGCGACGGCTTGCAGGTCTTCGAGTGTGTTGATTTCGTCAGCCATGCTTATGCGCTCCGGGTGTTTTTCTTGTTCATGGACTTCACATCCAGAACTTCGGGGCTTTGTGCTTCATGCGGGTGCTCTGCCCCGGCATAAACACGCAGGTTGGTCATGATCTGGCGGCTCAGACGGTTGCCGGGCAGCATCCTCTTGACGGCCAGGGTCACAACGCGCTCGGGATGTGCGCCTTCAAGGATCTGCTCCTTGGTGCGCGACTTGATCCCGCCCGGATGGCCGGTGTGCCAGTAGTGATGCTCCTGGCGCTTGTTGCCGGTCAACTGGATCTTGTCCGCGTTGATGATGATCACGTTGTCGCCACAGTCCATGTGGGGTGTGAACGACGGCTTGTGCTTGCCACGCAGACGCATGGCGACGATCGAGGCAAGACGGCCCAGAACAACGCCCTCGGCGTCGATCAGGATCCATTTCTTGTCGATGTCCGCAGGTGTTGCGGTATAGGTTTTCATATGAGTGAATCCCTTGAGGGGTGGAATTTCAGATTGCGTGGTTATACAGCAGGGCAAACCTGCGTCAACGGCATGAAGGCAGTTTTAATCGTGCAAAATCATAAGCTTGCAAATAAGGTATTATTTTACCCCACACAATCACCCGGATACCCTGCCCCATGCTGATAGAATTGGCCGCCCCTGCCCTTGCGGCATTGGCTTTATTGGCCTGTGCGACTGCTGTCGGTGCGCCAGCCATGCGCAAGCTGATTACCGTTTACGAAGCCAAGCATGAGTTAAAGCACGGGTCTGCCGGCTGGCTGCGATCGATCCGAGGATGGTCAATGGTTGCATTCTGGGCAATGACCACATGGTTCATTGCGACAATCATTGGCGACTGGGCTGTGAACGGAGATCTTGGAGCTGCAATTGATCGCGGCTGGCTGCGCCTGCGTATCCTGCTTGAGATCGCCATGGCCATCATGGAGTCCGACTGATGGATGACATCGGCGCCGCACAGTCCGAACTGCAATGCAGCAATTGCGCCGGGCAATGCGCCTATGACCCGGCGCAACAGGCGCTGGTTTGCACAAGTTGCGCCACACGCCACGGCTTGGAATCCGAACACGATGACCGCGCAGCACAAGAGTTCGATTTTGATCCGGATGCGCCAGAGGATGACCCGCCCGTATTGGCCGAAACCCGCGTTCACCATTGCGAAACCTGCGGCGGGGACGTGGTGTTTGTTGGCCAAACCCTATCCGAGCGCTGCGCCTATTGTGACGGGCCGGTGGTGCTGGCGACCAGCGACACAGGCTTTCAAACCAAAGCGCTGATCCCGTTTCGCGTGCCCGAACGCGATGCCCAGGTGGCGGCCCTGGATTGGGTTGCCAAGCGTTGGGCCGCGCCGTCTCATCTGAGAGCCATTGTTTCCAAGGCCCGTGTGGCTGGTCTTTATGTCCCGTTCTGGACCTTCGATAGCGAAGAGGCCGTGAACTATTGGGCCAAGCACAAAATACGCAGGAACAAGCGAACAGTTGTGCGAAAGACCTCGGGCGCGCTGCGCATCACCTTTGACGATCTGCTGGTCCCCGCGTCGCCTCACATCACCCCCTTGATCCGGGACGGCATCCTGCATGACTTTGAACCGCGCCGACTGCGCCCCTACCGCCCCGGTTATCTGGCCGGGTTTGGCGCCGAGCGACACCACCAATCTGTCACCGAAGGGCTGACCGCAAATGCAGAGGACAAGGACCTTTTGATCCGCAACCGGATCAAGGGACACGTCGGCAAGTCAGGTGTGCATGACGTGCGCTATATCACTGACACGAGCGGTGTTCGATACAGGCGCATTCTGCTGCCCGTCTGGATCCTGCACTATCAGTACAATGGCGACGCGATGAAGGTTGTTGTGTGCGGTATGCAAGGACGTACCTATGGCGAGCGTCCGTTTTCATGGGCGAAGCTTACGGGATACGCCGCAGCATTGTCCGCTCTGACAATTGCCTTTGGCCTCACTTGGGGCGCTGGCGGTCCGCTTTAGACCCCGATCTGATCGGGTGGGTTGTCGAGCAGATCACGCAATCGTTCGATAGCCGCTTCGAAAGACTGCAGGCTGACACCTGCATTGATGGCAATGCGCACAGCATGCGGCGTACGCGCATCCCGGCAAGCATAGTCTTCGGCAGCACGGATACCGACGCCCTGTTGTGACGCCGCCTGAACAAAGGCCCCCGCACGCCACCCTTCGGGCAAGCGCAGCCACAGGAATGGCACGTCCTTACGCCAAACGATGTCATATCCCCCCAAGACATTCACCGCCCGTTGCACATAAGTGCCAATGCCCTTGCGCGCATTTGCCATGAGATCAGGTAGGTCGGGGTGAACCAACAAGGATGCAAACAAGTCCGTCATCGGTGTCGGCAGGCCAAAGAACGAGTATTCCGCTGTCCGCCGCAGGACATTGGCCCGCCCTTTCGGTGCAACAGCAATACCAAGTCGCAAGGCTGGCGTGATGGACTTCGAGATCGATGAAATGTACCAAGTTCGCTCTGGTACAATCATGCGGTAGCTGGGCGCCTGTGCCAGCCCCAACCTGTAACAATCGTCCTCAAGGATGTGCAGATCGTGCTTGCGGGCAACTTCGGCTAGTTCCTCGCGCCGGGCGGAAGGTGTGAAACCGCATGTAGGATTGTGTACTTCGGGGGATGTACAAAAAACCTGTGCGTCATGCGCCTTGGCCGCCGCATCCAATGATTCCGGGATGACTCCATGCGCATCCATTTCGACCGGGATTGTGTCTGCGCGCAACAACTCCGCCGCCCGTCGAAAGCCCGGGTAAGCAAGGTCCTCAACCAAAATGGCAGGGCGTCGCCCGCGAAGAAGCGCCTGAAGTACCAACAGAATCGCATTCTGCCCGCCATTCGCAAGGACAATATCATCCGGCCCAAATGATCCGATCGGCGCCCCAGCCAACCACGCCGCCGATGCCGTGCGCGCTTGCGCACTCCCCGCTCGTGTTGGGTAATGCATCACCCCCGAGGGTGGGTCCTGCGCAACCTTGGCCAGCAGCTTGCGGATCAATGTCGCTTGCCCAACGCTCGGCAAGTGCGGTGAAAACAGATTGACGTTCCAGGTCTGCGCCCCGGAATTGTGCGTGACGCTGTCGACCTCAATGGGCACATCAGAATAAAGCGGTCCCTTTTCATCAGGTTGCGCGACAAAAGTGCCACGCCCCACTTCTGCCTTCAGCGTCCCATCATCCGTCAAAAGCGTATAAGCACGCGCCACGGTGCCCGGTGTAATACCAAGGCTCCACGCCAGATCTCGCACTGGGGGCAGCTTATCCCCCGGGGTCAGATCATGGTCCGTAATGCGTTGGCGGATGACCTGCATCACCGCCTTGTATTTCGGAGCTTGCCCATCCAGCAGATCCGGCGACCAAATTGTACCCATTACAATGTTTCCGTAGCGTTACACGATTTCATATTGTATCACACAATCATGGCAATATCGCCACATTGTGTCAATACAATTTTAGGAGTTTCCCATGGCACATCACATGCAAACGCCCGCCTCGCACCTGGCTTACCTGACTGCGCAGAATCGCATTCCGGCAACCTCGGTTGTCGCGCTGCGCATTGCAGTGGTGTTGTCGAAATGGGCCGAACGTCGTCGCAGCCGCCTGGCTTTGCGCCAGCTGGATCCGCACCTGCTGCGCGACGTGGGACTGACACCCGCCGAGGCTGATTACGAGTCTTGGCGCGTGTTCTGGCGGGCGTGACATCCCCGTGGCACCTGCCAGACCTCTTCCTTACGGCCGGGCTTGACCCGGCCGTTTTTTATTATTGTAGATCAACGCCTTGAGGCGGAATGGCATAAGTGAGACTGGCGCGTGCCACAGGTTTGTCGTCCCCCTCCGAAAACAACAAGGCGTCCGTCACAGACAATTGCTTGCCCAGTTTCAACAAGCGGCCATGTGCAATCAAATCAACCCCGGCCTTCGGTTTTCGCATGAAGTCTATGGAACAGTTGGTCGTCACGGCGAGGGCACGCGGCCCAATATGGGCCAAAGTCACCATGTAGGCGGTTACATCCGCCAATCCGAACATAGCAGGCCCCGAAACTGTACCGCCCGGCCGCAAATGCCGGTCCTGCACGAGCAAACGCAGCACAACCCCGTCTTCTGTCACCTCTTCGACATGGAATTCACCCGCAACTTCCAGAAACACCTTTTGTAGAAACGCATTCATCTCGGGCGCAGTCATTACAACAGCCATGCTTTTCCTTCCCTTGTCCCTGCCCTAGGGTGAGCCGCAAACATGTTGGAGGGCAAGATGACAATTCTGGAACGTGAGGTCACAGGGGCCGTCGCCCATCTGCGCATGAACGCGCCTGATCGCCTGAATGCGCTCTCTGATGAAATGATTGCCGAACTGCATGGCGCATTAGATGATGTCGCGAATGACAGTTCTGTGCGTGCCGTGGTGCTGTCAGGTGCGGGCAAGGCGTTTTGCGCGGGCCACGATCTAAAGCAGATGACGGCGGGGCGGCAAGCGGCAGATGGTGGCACAGCGTATTTCAAAGATTTGTTCGACCGATGCGCCGCAATGATGGCGCGCATCCAGTCCCTGCCCCAACCCGTCATTGCGCAGGTGCACGGCATTGCGACCGCGGCGGGATGCCAGCTGGTGGCAACCTGCGACCTTGCAGTCGCGGCCCATGGGACACGGTTTGGGGTCAACGGTGTGAATATCGGCCTGTTCTGTTCGACACCGATGGTGGCGCTAAGCCGCAATATCCCACGCAAACAAGCCTTTGAAATGCTGACCACTGGCGAGTTCATCGAGGCGGCGCGCGCGGTTGAGCTGGGCCTTGTTAACCACGCTGTACCGATGGAGGAGCTGGATATGACCGCCCGGGATCTTGCCAACCGGATCGCTGACAAATTGGGCAGCGCAGTCAAGATCGGCAAGCAAGCATTCTACGAACAGCTTCAGATGCCCATTGCTCAAGCCTACACCTACACCGGTGAGGTCATGGTTACGAACATGATGAATCCGGACACCGTCGAGGGCATTGACGCGTTTATTGAGAAGCGCCCGCCGAACTGGTCTCAATAGCTTCAAAAATGAAGATAAAATCCCGCACGACTTTTGGTTGTTTCCAAATCGTGGACCGACTATTTCCAAGATACGGCTAGCAATTTGGGCACAAATGAGGCACAAATTGGACACGGTTAACAAACCGATGACATTTTTGGGTCGCCGAGTGCGGAAGGTCCCTCCAGGTCAGCCTCTCTCTGACCGACCATCCCCGCAGCGGCGACCCCAAAAGACCTCCCTACAATAGAAAAGCTTCCGGACCCGCCGACAGGTGCATTGTGTTATACGGCCGGTCCGCAATCACCAGGAGGCGCAACAATTACCGGATCCTCGGGGCCGCATGGTTCTCCGCTGATTGGGTAACGGTCCGGTTCCTCGCACGCCTGCAAGGCGAAGAGTGCTGAAACCACGAAAGCGAGTCTGAGTAGTGTCATAGTCTTGTCCTGTACAATTGTGCTCCTTGCATAGAGGTCGCCTAGCAAGACCACATTGATCCTTATCAATTGCCGAAGCAGACTGGGCATGGATTGCGCCACCGACGCGCATGCCCTACATCCCGCCCATGACAAAAATCCTTCATATCGTGGGCGGTGGCATGGCCGGGTCCGAAGCCGCTTGGCAGGGGGCGAACATGGGCGTTCAGGTCGTGATCCACGAAATGCGCCCCAAAGTCGGTACGTTCGCGCATCAAACCGGCCTATTGGGCGAAATGGTCTGCTCTAACTCGTTCCGCTCGGACGATAGCGAGCAGAATGCCGTTGGATTGCTGCACTGGGAAATGCGGGCCGCAAACGGGCTGATCATGCAAACCGCTGACAAGCACCGCCTGCCCGCGGGTGGCGCACTGGCTGTTGACCGTGATCCCTTTGCGCAATCGGTGACCGACGCGCTCAGGGCGCACCCCAACATCTCGGTCGAATATGGGGAGATCACGGCCCTGCCAGATGATGGTCACTGGATCATCGCCACAGGTCCCTTGACATCGACGGCACTGGGTCAGGCGATTTCGAAGGAAACCGGCGCCGAAGCACTCGCGTTTTTCGACGCAATTGCACCGATTGTCTATTTCGACTCGATCGACATGGACCAAGCGTGGATGCAATCACGCTATGACAAGGGCGAGACCGAGGAAGAGCGCACCGCATACCTCAATTGCCCCATGACAAAGCAGCAGTACGAAGACTTCATCGACGCACTGCTGGCCGCCGACAAAACGGAGTTCCACGAGGGCGAGACAGCCGGTTACTTCGATGGCTGCCTGCCCATCGAAGTGATGGCGGAACGCGGTCGCGAAACGCTGCGCCATGGGCCGATGAAGCCCGTGGGGCTCACGAACCCGCACCATCCTGACGTCAAGGCGCACGCCGTGGTACAGCTGCGGCGCGACAACAAACTGGGCACGCTCTACAATATTGTCGGCTTCCAGACCAAGATGAAGTATGGCGCGCAGGCTGATGTTTTCAAACGTATTCCGGGCCTCGAGAATGCGCGTTTTGCACGCCTGGGCGGCATTCACCGCAACACGTTCCTGAACTCACCCACATTGTTGACCGCTGACATGCGTCTGAAGTCACGGCCCAACGTTCGCTTTGCCGGGCAAATCACTGGGGTCGAAGGATACGTGGAGTCCGCAGCGATGGGCCTACTGGCCGGTCGCGCCGCCGCCACGGAGATCCTTGGCGGTTCATTGGACATGCCCCCTGCCACGACAGCGATGGGTGCCCTGATCACCCACATCACCGGTGGGGCCGAGGCCAAGACCTTTCAGCCAATGAACGTAAACTTCGGCCTGTTCCCGCCCGTCGAAGGGCTGCGCGGCGGTCGGCGTGGGCGCAAAGACCGCTACAAGGCCTACACTGATCGGGCCAAGGCAGATTGGCAGGCCTGGCTGGCCCCGCAGGCTGCCGCGGCCTAGAGACTGGACGGATACCACATCCGACCGTTACTTTGTTGGCATGACTGGATTTTTGGACAAGGCCTATCAGGCACGTGACGCGGCTTCGACCCGCGCGCTTTATGATGATTGGGCCGCCAGCTACGAAGCGGAAGTGGCCGAAAACGGATATGCCACCCCGGGCCGGTGTGCCGAGGCATTGCAGAAGTATGTGACTGATCTATCGACCCCAATCCTCGACTTCGGTTGTGGGACAGGTCTGTCAGGTTTGGCGCTCAAGCTAGCTGGGTTCGAGGCCATCGACGGTATTGACCTATCTACCGAGATGCTCGAAGGCGCACGCGCCAAGGGCGTGTATCGGCACCTCGATCAGATTGAGGCCGGTGGCGCGTTGCCCCGAGACGGCTATTCCGCCATGGCGGCCATTGGTGTCATCGGTGCGGGCGCGGCACCCATTGATGTGCTTCACACCCTGATGCGGGCGCTGCCCAAATCCGGCAAGCTGGTGTTCTCTTTCAACGACCACGCGCTGGAAGACCCGGCAAACGAAGCTGGTGTGGCCTCGTGGACCGATTGCGGCGCTGGCCGCCTGCTGTTCAAGAAGCATGGGGATCACCTGCCCGGCATAGACTTGAAGTCCAACGTTTACGTGCTTGAAAAAGCGTGACTTTCACTACCCGATTTGCGCCGTCACCGACGGGTCCACTACATCTGGGTCACGCCTATTCCGCCATGCTGGCACACGACCTGGCACGGGCAGAGAGTGGCACTTTCCTGTTGCGGATTGAAGATATCGATCAATCCCGCGCGCGGGAAACGTGGGAGGACCAAATCTATGACGACTTGCGTTGGCTTGGTCTGGCTTGGGATAGGCCTGTGCTGCGCCAATCTCAAAACATGGATACTTACGCAAATGCTTTGGATACCCTGTGGCGTCAGGGTTTGCTGTATCAATGCGATTGTAACCGACGGGATATTCTTGACGCCGCGCAGGCGCCGCAAGAAGGCGTGCCCACCCACGGTCCCGATGGGTTAATCTACCCTGGCACCTGCCGTCACATGCATTCGCGTACGGGCTCGCGCCCCCAAACCGTGGCCCTGCGGCTTGATCTAGTGGCGGCCATTGCTCAAATCGATGCCGAACTCGTTTTTTCTGAAACCGGTGAGCACGCTGGGCAGATTGAGATCAAGAATCCAACGCAGACCATTGGTGATATCGTTTTGGCACGCCGGGATATCGGCACGTCATATCATCTGTCCGTTGTTGTCGATGACGCAGCGCAAGGGGTGACTCATGTGTTACGCGGCGCGGATCTGGCGGAGGCAACTGGCATTCATATCGTCCTGCAACACTTGCTGGATCTGCCCACCCCGATCTATCACCATCACCGCCTGATCCGGGATGATTCCGGCAAACGTCTGGCCAAGCGTGACGATGCACGCGCGATCTCTAAGTACAGGGCTGAGGGCGCCACCCCAGACGACATCAGGCGGATGGTCGGCCTGCCGCCCGCCCCGTAGGTCGGGGCTACTCCATCGGGGCCATCAGTTCGACCTCGGAACCGTCCGTCATATCTGTGTAGAAACAGGTCCGCCGCCCGGTGTGGCAAGCCGGTCCTGTTTGCTTCACAAGCGCGATCAGGCAATCGCGGTCGCAATCCACGCGCAGCGATACAAGCTCCTGAACATTGCCTGAGGTTTCCCCCTTGATCCAGAACGCTTGCCGCGAACGGGACCAATATGTGACACGCCCGGTCTCCAAGGTACGGGAAACCGCCTCAGCATTCATCCAGGCCATCATCAACACCTCATGACTGTCCGCGTCCTGCGCAATGGCCGGGATCAAGCCCTGGTCGTTGAATTTCAGGCTGTTGGGATCGAAATCCGGCATGGCAAAACCTTTTGCATCTGCGTCCGAGCCGACTATGTAGGTGGAAACGCCACACGACACCAGAGCGGAGGGGCCATGCCCGCCGATACCGACCTGATCAAGCTTTATTCCAGCCGCATCCTGGGCCTCGCCGCTGATATTCCGCATCATGCCCGGCTGGCTGACCCTCACGCCACGGTCAAAAAACGCTCGCCCCTTTGCGGGTCGACGGTCACAATTGATGTCCAGGTGGAAGACGGACGCATCAGCGGCTTTGGCCAAGATGTGAAAGCCTGCGCGCTTGGTCAGGCTGCGGCAGCTGTTACCGGTGGTGCCGTCATTGGACGCACGCTCGACGAAGTTCAAACGGCGCGCGACGCGCTGCGCGCTATGCTGAAATCTGGCGGTCCTGTTCCGGACGCCCCCTTTGATGGGTTCGAAGTTCTGGAACCCGCCCGAGACTACAAGAACCGACATGCATCAATACTGCTGAGTATCGAAGCGACGGCGGAAGCGATGGAACAAGCTTTACAGTCCGATTGCGCCTGAGCAATCATTGACCAGTCGGCCTCCGACACACTGCAAGACTACAATCCAGATAAAAAAAAGCGCCGCACATCCGGGCGGATGGCGGCGCAGGGAAAGCGTCTCTTGCGTGGGACAGATCCAAGCCCCGTGGCAAACGGGTGCGTTCAGACGGCAGGCAGAGCCGGTGAAACGCGGGACAGCACCTGGGACGGGCGCGGTATGGGATCAAGCAAGATCGCAGGCAGAAACTCAGACCAAAGACGGCAGGTGCAGCGCAACAACCAGCATCACCGTCAGGGCCGCAGCGCCCGCAGCATCCTGAAGCAACGTGGCTTCGGCGCGGGAGGCGATATCCTTGATTTGGCGCAACGTGGTCATGTCGGCATCTCCATCTTCGAGTTGCCTCTTTGTTCTCACATTCTTAACGATGCGTAAAGAACTTTTTAAGAACATTTGCGAACTTTTTAGAACAAATCGCCTAACCCACTGAAATCAAACGGATCGCTTCGTCCTGCCGCATTAGCCACAAGAGAACGCGCGCCGCCTGTCCCCGCGGGGACAAAAGCTCGGGGTCTTCGGTCAGCAATTTGCGGGCATCCGATTGTGCAACCGCCATCAAGCCAGCCTGCCGCTCAAGGTCCGCCACCTGGAATCGCGGCACACCGGATTGCACTGTGCCGATCAGGTCGCCATAGCCCCGCATTTGTAAATCCGTCTCAGCAATACGAAACCCATCTTCGGTCTCGCGCAGCACTTCCAGCCGCTTTTGCCCGGCATCAGACAACGGCGCTTGGTACAGAAGCAGGCAGGTTGAGGCGGCATCCCCCCGCCCCACACGTCCACGCAACTGGTGCAGCTGCGCAAGTCCAAAGGTTTCTGCCCGCTCGATCACCATGATGGTGGCGTTGGGAACGTTTACGCCAACCTCAATCACAGTTGTCGCGACCAACACACCGGTCTCGCCCGCCTGGAACCGAGCCATGGCAGCGTCTTTCTCGGCAGGTGGCATCTGGCCGTGGACTAAGCCAACGCGGCCTTCCCCCAGCACCGCGCGCAGACGTTTGAACCGCTCCTCGGCGGCCGTGAGATCAACCGCCTCGCTTTCTTCGACCAGCGGGCAGACCCAGTAGCATTGCCGCCCCTCGTCCATCGCCGCCTGCAAACGCGCAACCACCTCGTCCATGCGACCGGTGCTGACCATCGCCGTCTTGATCGGTTTGCGACCTGGCGGCTTTTCGTCCAACACCGATACATCCATGTCACCATATTGCGCCAAGGCCAGCGAGCGCGGGATCGGTGTGGCGGTCATCACCAGCACATCCGCCGCGCCCCCCTTTTTGCCAAGGGCCAGCCGTTGCCGCACGCCAAAGCGGTGCTGTTCATCCACAATCGCCAATCGCAGATCAGAGAACACAACATCGTCCTGAAACGCAGCATGTGTGCCCACGAGAATCTGAATGTCACCGCGGGCCAGCGCTGACAGTTTCGCGCGACGTTCCGCCCCTTTGTCCCGCCCCGTCAGCAGCTCCAGAACAACTCCGGCATCTTCGGCCAGGGGTTGCAAGCCTTCCAGATGCTGACGCGCCAGGATTTCTGTGGGCGCCATCATCACCCCCTGCCCGCCTGCTTCGACCGCAATCAGCAGGGCCATGAAAGCGACGAGCGTTTTGCCCGCCCCGACATCGCCCTGCAAAAGGCGGTTCATGCGCGTGGGTGCCGCCATGTTCCCGGCTATCTCGGCAATGGCGCGTTCCTGAGCACCGGTCGGTGCATAAGGCAGTGCAGCGCGCACACGGGCTTGCAACCGTTCGGTGCCGCGAGTTTCAATCCCGACCGCCTGACGTTCAGAGGCACGGGCCAGGGCGAGCGTCAGCTGATGCGCCATCAACTCGTCATATGCCAGCCGCGTACGCGCGACAGACTCTGGAGACAGGTCACCCTGTCCCTCAGGCATATGCACCGTCCTCAGTGCAGCGGCGAAATCGGGCCATTTTTGATGTGCCAATTGCCCCGGATCAATCCATTCTGCGAATTCCCGCGCACGGGCTAAGGCAGAACGGGTGGCCTTGAACATGGTCTTTTGTGTGACCCCTGCCGTCAGAGGGTAGACCGGTTCAAACGGCGGGATATCACCGGCCTCTTCCACGGGCAGAATATGGTCCGGATGCACCATGTTCGCGATGCCGTCAAACAATTCGACCTTGCCAGACACAACGCGGGTGCTGCCGGTGGGCAGCACCTTGTTCAGATAATCGCTGCGCCCGTGGAAAAAGACGAGTTGGAAACTGGTCTGCGCATCCTCAACATGAATACGGTATGCACCGCCCCGATTACGGGCGGGATGATGGGCACCGACCGTAACCTTAACGGTCAGAGTTGTTGGCAGTGCGGCCCCTTCAACGGTTTCCCGCAAGGCGCGATCAACGCCTGTATGCGGCAAGGTAAACAAAAGATCACGCGGTGCAGCGATACCCATGTGACCCAGATTCTGCGCCGTTTTGGGCCCAACGCCGTCGAGCGTTTCAAGCTCCGCAAAGAGCGGGAACAGGACTTCCGGGCGGCTCATAGCGCGCCGATCAGATCCAGCCAGCCATCCTCATCGATGGTTTCAATGCCCAAATCAGCCGCCTTTTTCGCCTTCGATCCTGCACCGGGCCCGGCCACCAACAAGTCCGTCTTGGCACTGACAGAGCCGGAGACCTTGGCCCCCAATGCTTCGGCCCGCGCCTTGGCTTCGGCCCGCGTCATTTTTTCCAAAGTGCCGGTGAAGACGACGGTTTTTCCTGCAACTGGGCTGCCTGACGTATCCGGTCGCACCGCCTCTTCAATGTTCAGATGTGCCACAAGACGGTCGATGCTGGCGATCTCGGCTTCTTGATTGAAGGTTGTCGCGAGCGATCCGGCCATGACCGCACCGACACCATCAATGCTGAGCAGATCGTCCCACGCGTCGTTGCCTTCTTCGGCCGTCCGCATCGCTGTGCTGAATGCGTCCCACGTTCCGTAGTGCGTGGCCAGCAGGTTCGCCGCGGCCTCGCCAACATGACGGATGCCGAGCGCGAAGATCATGCGTCCAAGGCCAATGTTGCGCCTATCATCTATCGCATCAAACAGATTGGCCGCCGATTTCTCACCCCAGCCTTCCCTGTTTTTGAGTTGCTGCAAGCCGGTGTCATAGCGGTCGCGTAGGGTGAAAATGTCAGCCGGTTCCGCGATCCATTTGTCGCTGTGGAACTGTTCCACCTGCTTCGCACCCAGACCGTCGATGTCAAAGGCGGCACGGCTGACAAAATGCTTGAGCTTTTCCACCGCCTGCGCCGGGCAAATCAGCCCGCCGGTACAGCGTCGCACGGCATCACCGGGTTCGCGCACAGCCTCGCTGTTACACTCGGGGCACCGGTCCGGCATGATATAGGGCTGTGCATCCTTGAGGCGCTTGGAAAGGTCCACATCTGCGACCTTGGGAATCACATCACCGGCCCGGTAGACTTGCACCCAGTCGCCAACACGGATGTCCTTACCATCGCGAATCTGTTCTCCCTTGTTGTCACGCCCCGCGATGTAGTCTTCGTTATGCAGCGTGGCGTTTGACACGACGACTCCACCGACAGTGACAGGTGTGAGGCGTGCGACCGGGCTGAGTGCGCCCGTGCGACCCACCTGAATGTCGATGGCATCAAGTCGGGTCCAGGCCAGCTCGGCCGGGAATTTGTGCGCCACAGCCCATCGCGGCGTTGTGGATCGGAAGCCCAAACGGGACTGCAACCCGAGCTCATTGACCTTGTAGACAACGCCATCGATGTCATAGCCGAGTGTCGCGCGCTCTTGTTCGATCAATTTGTAATGCGCGATCATCTCCTCCGGCCCATCGCACAGACGGGTGAGCGGATTGGTCTGAAAACCAAGTGCGCACAGCCGCTCGATTGCCCCCATTTGGCTGTCCGCAAGCGGATCAGACAACGCACCCCACGCATAAGCAAAGAACCGAAGCGGTCGGGCGCGTGTGATGTTGGCATCCAGTTGGCGCAACGACCCGGCTGCGGCATTGCGCGGGTTCGCAAATGTTTTTTGTCCTGCGGCTGCCTGCCGGTCATTGAGCGCTTCGAAATCTGGGTGCGACATGTAGACTTCGCCACGCACCTCCAGAATCGCCGGTGCCCTTTCAAGCGTTGCAGGAATGTCGTCGATTGTGCGCGCGTTGGCTGTCACGTTTTCGCCCACGGCCCCATCGCCGCGTGTGGCAGCCTGCGTGAGAACGCCGTCTTCGTAACGCAAAGACAAGGACAGGCCATCAATCTTCGGTTCCGCCGTATAGGACAGTGCCGTATCTGCCCCAAGGCCAAGGTACTTTCGAATGCGGGTGTCAAATTCGGATACATCCGCATCGTCAAATGCATTTGAGAGCGACAGCATCGCAACAGCATGGGTGACCTTGGAGAACCCGTCGGCCACCGGTGCGCCCACCTGTTCGCTCGGACTGTCATCCCTTTTCAGATCGGGAAACTGCGCCTCAATCTCTGCATTTCGACGCTTGAGTTGGTCATATTCCGCATCGCTGATGTCGGGGGCATCGTCGGTGTGATAGGCAACATTGGCGCGCGCCAGAATGTCGGCCAGGCGCGCAAGCTCTGCCACGGCCTGATCCCGAGTCATCGCGTCGATCTTGATGGTGTCGGTCACAAATCATCCCCTGCGCTTGTCGCGCCAAGAGATAAAAGCCGAAACGCAGGTGGTCCAGTCATTGATGGGTATTGCACCCGTGAAACAAAAAAAGGGCCACCACACATATCCGTGCGGCGACCCTTTTTCGGAGGGATGTAGCTGCCTCTAGGCGCCTACGGCCATCGGTGTATCTTCTGTCATCTCTGCCGGCTCAGGATCGCGCAGCACATATCCACGGCCCCAAACGGTTTCGATATAGTTCTGACCGCCCGTGGCATTGCTGAGCTTTTTACGCAGCTTGCAGATAAAGACGTCGATAATTTTCAGCTCGGGTTCGTCCATGCCGCCATAAAGGTGGTTCAGGAACATCTCTTTTGTCAGTGTCGTGCCCTTGCGCAGGCTCAGAAGCTCAAGCATCTGGTATTCTTTGCCAGTCAGGTGCACAGTCTTGTTGTCGACGCTCACTGTCTTAGCATCCAGATTGACTGAAATGTCACCGGTATTGATGACGGACTGAGAATGACCTTTCGACCGGCGAATGATGGCGTGGATACGTGCCACCAACTCTTCGCGGTGGAACGGTTTTGTCAGGTAATCGTCGGCACCAAAACCGAAGCCCTTAATCTTGTTTTCTGTGTCATCCGCACCAGACAGGATCAGGATCGGCGTTTCGACCCGAGCCAGGCGCAGTTGGCGCAGCACCTCGTGCCCGTTCATATCGGGGAGGTCCAGGTCAAGAAGGATCAGGTCATAGTCATAGAGCTTGGCCAGATCGATCCCCTCCTCACCCAAATCCGTCGCATAGACGTTCAGGTTCGCATGGGTCAGCATCAGTTCGATGCTTTTCGAGGTGGTTGGGTCGTCTTCTACAAGCAATACGCGCATTCTTCGGATCTCCACACAAGGGGCGTTCAGGTGTTGAAACAAACGTGAACCGAAAAGGTTAATCACACGTTACCCTTGATGAAGTCGTATCTTAACAACCTAAAGTTGTCTATATTTTTGTAGCGCTGTTGCCTTCAAAGCCTCCTCTCCGTGCGTCGAAACCGCACGAACCCACTCATGAAATTCTTCTTCGCTTAGACCATATCGCTCAAGCGCTGCGTCTTGCGTGAGAAGACCGTACAACACTCCACGCACCACGGCCGCCTTGCGTGACGCAACCCAGCGCCGCGTCGTCGCCGGAGGCAAGTCCGCCTGCGTCAACACGGAACCGTCGGGCAAGGTTACGGCCCGTGGGCCATCCACTTTCTTCAAATACATCACACACCGCTCATTATTCATCTTTGAACAGAGCTTGGGTGAATGCGTTTAATGCGCCGTTAAACCGGGCCTTGAGACTATTTCGGATTTTCATATATATGCGCTCAATCCCCTCGGAGACCTGCCATGCTTGACCACAACGGTCCGCTCAATTCGTTGGGCTTTGCCAAAGCCCCGGCTGACACACGTGTCGTCGTCGCCATGTCCGGCGGCGTGGACAGTTCCGTTGTGGCGGCTGAGCTGAAGAGTCAGGGCTACGATGTTGTGGGTGTAACCCTTCAACTCTATGATCATGGCGCAGCACTTGCCAAAAAAGGCGCGTGTTGTGCCGGGCGCGACATTCACGATGCACGCCGCGTGGCCGAGGAAATGGGCTTTCCGCACTACGTTCTCGACTATGAAAACGTGTTCCGCGACGCGGTGATTGATGAGTTTGCTGACAGCTATCTGGGCGGCGCAACGCCGGTGCCTTGTATCCGCTGCAATGAGCGGGTGAAATTCAAGGATCTCCTTGAAACGGCTAAGGATCTTGAAGCTGATTGCATGGCGACCGGTCACTATATCCAACGCAAAATGGGCACGCATGGCGCAGAGTTGCATGCCGCAGCCGATGCCGGTCGCGATCAAAGCTATTTCCTGTTTTCCACCACGCCTGAGCAATTGGACTACCTGCGTTTTCCATTAGGCCACCTGCCCTCCAAGGACGACACGCGTGCGCTGGCAGCGAAATACGGGCTGGGCGTGGCAGACAAGCCCGACAGCCAGGATATCTGCTTTGTCCCGAACGGCGATTACGCCTCCGTCATCCGCAAACTGCGCCCCGAGGCCGCGGCACCAGGTGACATTGTCGATCACACCGGTCGGGTGTTGGGCAGCCATGACGGGGTGATCAACTACACGATTGGACAACGGCGAGGCTTGGGAATCGGCGGTTTGGCTGATCCGCTTTACGTGGTGAAGCTGGATGCAGAAAATCGGCAGGTTGTCGTCGGGCCCAAGGAAATGCTGGCCACCCGTACGATTCCGGTGCGCGAAGTGAACTGGCTGGGCGACGCCCGATTCGATAGCAAGAACGAATGGCATGTGGCCGTTAAAGTGCGATCGACCCGCCCTCCGACTGACGCCATCATCCGACCTATCAGCGCAACAGAGGCCACCGTTGAACTGGCGGCCGCCGAGGCGGGAGTGTCCCCCGGGCAAGCCTGCGTTTTCTACGACCGGGACAGCAGCCGTATCTATGGTGGTGGGTGGATCCACAAAGGGTAACTCCTTCGCCTTGTCAGACGATGCTGCTTCCGGTTAACTGAACGCACGTTCATATTTTTCAGGGAGTGTCTCGCATGAAACTCGACACAACCATGGCGGTCGTAACGGGCGGCGCGTCCGGGCTTGGCGAAGCAACTGCACGCCACTTTGCTGCACAGGGTGCCAAGGTCACGCTTTTGGATCGCGATGCGGACCGCGGAACGGACGTTGCAAGCGAGATCGGCGGACATTTTGCCGAAACGGACGTGACGGATGAAGCATCGGTCGCGGCAGCCATTGATCTGGCCCGCAGCAGGATGGGCGGGCTAAACGCCGCAGTGAATTGCGCCGGAATTGCCGTTGGTATCAAAACCGTCGGACGTGATGGGCCGCACCCCCTTCCCGCCTTTCAGAAAACGATCGATATCAATCTGGTAGGCAGTTTCAACGTCGCGCGTCTGGCAGCAGCGGCGATGGCCGACAACGAACCCGAATCCGATGGTGCGCGAGGTGTGATCATCAACACCGCCTCGATTGCCGCATTTGACGGGCAGAAGGGACAAGCCGCCTATGCCGCGTCCAAGGGCGGTGTTGTAGGCATGACGCTGCCGATGGCACGCGATCTCGCATCGTCCGGCGTGCGAGTCATGACGATTGCGCCGGGCATCTTCAAAACCCCGATGCTGGCTGGGTTGCCAGAGGATGTGCAAGCGGCCCTGGCAGCCGATGTGCCGAACCCGCCGCGTTTGGGTGATCCGAACGAGTATGCCCGCCTTGCGGCATTCATTGTTGAGATGGGGTACTTGAACGGCGAGGTCATCCGTTTGGACGGCGCGCTGCGGATGCGATGATGCGGACCGAGCGGGAAAAAATGGAGGCCGGTGATTGGTATTCCTGCCTTGATGATGCGCTCGAAGACCTGCGTATGGTGGCATTGAATGCGGTGCACGCGCACAATCATCTGCCCCCGTCAGAGCGGCGCACACTCAGTGCGCCATTGCGCGCGCTTTTTGCCGAAGCCGGTGCAAATTGTCTGATCGAATCCCCCTTTCATTGTTCCTATGGTCGGAACATCCACCTTGGGACCGAAGTGTTCATCAATAGCGGCTGCGTGATCCTCGACAGCGCCCCCGTATGGATCGAAGACGGCACAATGATTGGCCCAGGAGTTCAGATTCTGTGTGCAGATCACCATCGTGATCCGGTCAAACGGCGCGCAGGTATCGAACGGGCATTGCCTGTGACCATTGGTGCAGACGTGTGGATCGGGGCTGGTGCCATCATCATGCCCGGCACCACGATCAAGGATCGAGCCATCGTAGGCGCCGGCGCCGTCGTGACGAAGGATATTGCCGAGGGCGATACGGTCGTGGGCGTCCCTGCCCGTCCCACCTAGGCTTCGGCTTTTTCCTCGAGCGTCAGCCACTCTTCTTCAGCAGCGTCCAGTTTGGCCTGACGTTCAGCAAGTGCCTCTGTTGCCTTGCGGAATTTGACTGGCTCGCGTGTGTAGAGATCGGGGTCAGACAGCAACTCTTGCAGCTTGGCCATTTCGGCTTCCAGACGTTCAATCTCGGCCGGCAGCGCTTCAAGCCGGTGCTTTTCCGTGAAGGACAGACCAACCTTGAGCGTCTGCTTGGGTTTGGATGCGTTAGTGTCTGGTTTCTTCGCTGTTTCAACAGGTTGCGCAACATCTTTGGGGCCACGTTGAGACTGGTAGTCACTCCACCCACCGGCATACACAGTGGCCTTCCCATCCCCCTCCATGGCAATGGTGGTGACCGCCACACGATCCAGGAAATCGCGGTCGTGACTGACCAACAGGACAGTTCCGTCATATTGGTCCAGCAAATCTTGCAGCAGGTCCAGCGTTTCAACATCCAGATCATTGGTGGGTTCATCCAGCACCAACACGTTGGATTGACGCGCCATGATACTTGCCAACAGCAGACGTGCTTTCTCGCCCCCGGAAAGCGATCTTACGGGCGCCCTCGCCTGCGCTTCATCAAACAGGAATTCCTTCAGGTAACCAACGACATGCTTCGGATTGCCCCGCACCATGACCTGATCGGCCTTACCACTGACCCGCATGTCGGGATCGCTTGTCAGGCTATCCCAAAGGCTGGCATCCGGGTCGAGTTTCGAGCGGGCCTGATCGAAGATCGCAAGTTCCAGATTGGTGCCCATCGCGACGCTGCCGGTATCGGGCGTCACTTCTCCGATCAGCATCTTGAGCAAGGTGGTTTTACCAACTCCATTCGGGCCAACAAAAGCAATGCGATCACCGCGCTGGACCTTGAGTGAGAACGGCTCGACGATCACCTTATCATCGTAAGTCTTTGAAATACCTTGTGCCTCAAGAACCTTACGGCCTGATTTCGGTCCAGCGTCCAAGGCCATAGCGGCCGCCCCTTGCCGCTTGATTTGAGAGGCCCGTTCGGCACGCAGATCCTGTAGTGCGCGCACCCGTCCCATGTTGCGCTTGCGTCGCGCACTGATGCCTTCGACGGCCCAACGTGCCTCGGCCTTGATCTTGCGGTTCAGCTTGTGACGGGCGGTGTCTTCTTCCTCCCAAACGGTGTCTCGCCACGCCTCGAATGCGTCAAACCCCTTCTCCTGGCGACGGACCATTCCTCTGTCAATCCAAAGGGTTGCGCGGGTAAGTGCACGCAAGAATGCCCGGTCGTGAGAGATGAGGACGAACCCAGCGCGAGTGGATTTCAGCTCGGCCTCGAGCCAGGCAATGGCTTCGATGTCGAGGTGGTTCGTGGGTTCATCCAGCAACATGAGATCAGGCGCTTCCGCCATCAAACGCGCCAGTGCTGCGCGGCGACGCTCCCCGCCGGATGCGGTTTCCACGGGGCGTGCCGGATCGAATTTTAGCCCTTCACCGGCACGCTCGACCTTGTAGAGATCTGAGGGTTCGAGCCCGTGAATGGCAAAATCACCAAGCGTCGCAAACCCTGTCATGTCAGGGTCTTGCTCCATGTACCCGACATTCACACCGGGCCCCGGAACAACCTCACCCCGGTCCACATCTACGAGGCCTCCCATCACCTTCATTAGGGTCGATTTGCCCGACCCGTTGCGGCCCACGAGTGCGACACGGTCGCCTGGCTGCACAACAAGAGACAACTGATCAAAGACGGGATCACCGCCAAAGGTGAGGGAAATGTCGGAAAGTTGCAGTAAGGGAACACGAGCCATGGTCGGGCAGCTAGTGGGTCAATCCGTGGGCGTCAACCTGGGTGTCATCCCAAGCGCTGTTTCTGTACCCCCATGCGTCTTTATACGAGGCGACACTTCTGGCGCGCCATCAACCCAAAACCAACGGCACTCCTGTGCCGAACGGCTGGTCGCCTTCAGGCCCTAAGCCACCTGCGCGCCTCGATACCGAGTTCTCCGGGTATTTGTCTTGCCATTTTGGCAATGTTGACGCCCGCACGGAAGCGATGAGACGTTGACCGGTCGGAAAAAAAGAAACACAAGAGAACCGCCAAGGCATAGTTGTCCCTTGAAATGCCATGAAGCCGTTTCTTTTTGGGCAGGTGGGATTCGGTACCTCCAGAGGGCAATACATCCCAGGTGACATGTGAGGCCGTTTCCAGATCACAAATAAAAACGTCATCTTCGGCAATCAGAAAATTTTCAAGCTTCACGTCACCCAATATGATACCTGTTGCGTGACATTTTTTCACAATGGTCGCGATTTTGTTTGCGATATGCTCTCGTTCACTTTCCGAGTAGTTCACATCACGCCTGATATTAATCAACTCAGTCACCAAGTAGCAGTGATTGTTGCTTTTGATGAACTCAATCGGTTCTGGTGTGGGCACCCCATGCGCATTCAAACAGCTGAGGAAGGTCCACTCATTCTCCACTCTCGACAGTCCGCTGCGGCCAAAAAAGTCATGCTCTCCAAATTTGCGGCCTTCCTTTACGAAAACACTGCGGTCATCGTTTAGTGACTTGGCAAGATAATTTCCGCCACGCCCTCTTTGGCTCAGTACATCCTCTACCAAATAGTGGTTAAAGAAAGACGGCTGCTGCAAAACATCGTTCGCATCAAGATCTTCCTCCAAATAGGGTTCCAAGGGGTCCACAATAAAATCTGGGCGGTATTTCTGACGATTATCGGGACGTTCCGTACCATCCGGGGCCAAGATGGTTCGAGTTTGCGAAGACATCGCGCCATATCTGTAGAAAATAGGTGTTCCCGGAATTTGCCTTTCAAATGGCACCTTGTAGTGCGGCGCGCCTTCCAGCTTCAGTCCAAGCCGCGTAACAAGGGTCAGAAACATGCGGTAATCTTTGGGATAGACCGTAATGAACTTGCCCTTTTGGGAATAGCTGCCTCGTAACGCATAGGAGTCGGACATATACTGCGACAAACTCGCATACACTTTAAATGCAGCGGCGCATTCATCCAAAACCTCCAAAGCAGCTTTGAGGGTATTCTCGGCACGCGACGGAATAGTTGATATATGAAATTTCCACCCCTGTGCGGGGATAGGGTATTGTGCAGGCCTTGATGCCCAACGCCCATTCACGTCGAGCGACAAGCTAGAAATAAGAAGGGCCCAATCAGTTTCGAAACTTTTGCGGAGCTGCGGAAACTGATCGGGCCTCTGGAGAGTAAGCAAACTAGGCGACCGCAGCGCCTGCAAATGCAGTTGTATCGAACGCCGTCGTATCAAAGGCGGTAGTGTCGAACGCCGTTGTATCAAACGCGGTTGTGTCAAATGCAGTCGTGTCGAACGCAGTTGTATCTGCGTTCGCATTGATGTCGTTTTGGCTTACAGCCAGTGTTTCAAGTTGAGCCGGTGACAGGGCTTGCGGTTTTGTTCCGCATTGAGCTTCAGCGATACCTTGACCGTACACATCCAGGGCTTTTGCCTGAAGGCCATGCGCAAAGTCGTTGTCATTTTGAATCCGGTGCAAAAGTGCGGACATAGTGCGTTCCTTATGTTGAAGTGTTGGTACTTTGGAAGTTGAGCTTCGTCGATGACAGTCAGTCACGACCGGTTTTCCTGAATGAATTTTCTAAAAACCAATGTCTATAGATACAAGATACCCGACATAGTTGAATCCAACAAGAGTAATTTTCTGCCTAACCTTGCAGCTAAATCAAATGGTTAGAGCAAGTCCCGACGCATAGATCGGCTCAGCTGGGTCGCGATAAATGAATCACTGCGCAAAATCCAAGCGGTAACCTAAGTGTTCCGTCCACTCGGCAAAGTGCTCGTGGGACGTGTGTAGGCAGGACCATGGATATCATGGCGTTGTGCATGGCTTGAGTGCAATGTGTCGGTGAAAACCCGCCCCCGGATGAACGCCGGAAAACCCGTCGCAAGGACTGTAATGACGACAGACTGCTGTACCGAAGCAGTCTTCGTCAAAAACCAGCGTCACGGAAGATAAAGAAGAGCTTTTCGTCAGAGAAAACGCGCCTTGAGCCTAGCATACAACAGCGCGCAGAAGTTTTTTCCGCGCAGGCGGAATCGCCCCGATCTCGACCCCTGTGAAGACATGCAGTGTGTTCATTTTGTCATCGACAACAGCGTGGTCACTGACCCAACCGCCCATCATCAGATACGTGCGCAGCAGCGGCGGCATACGCAGCATGGCCTTTCTTGCATCCGGCTTGCGACGCAGCCGTGCGGCGTATTTGAAGACCTTGGGCGCCTTGACCTGTGGCAACCAGCGTTTGGGAGCCAGATGACGCGCCTTGAGCATCGCGAAAGCATCCAGATAGTCTGCCGTTTCGGTGCCAGCGAACGAAGAACAGCCAAACAGCAGTTCGACCTCTTCATCATCTACATATGCGGTCATCGCACCCCAAGCGACGCGCAGTATATCAGGGTCCGCCGCAGTAGGATCTACACAGAAGCGGCCCATCTCGACCATCTTACCATCAAAGGTTTCGAGCGCGCTGAGTTCGTAATACTGGGCCGAATAGCTGTTAAAGATCGTGGTCCCGGTCAGAGGCAACATTCGGAAACAGCAAACAAGAGCATCGTCCGCGACTCGGTGGATCAGGATATGTGTACAGCGATCATCAAAGGCATCTGTGTCAGACGCAAGTCCGAAACAGCGCGCACGCAACGCCTGTGCGGCTTCGATGTCAGCAGGCCTTTCAGCCTGTCGAGCCGCATAGCGTCCCTTCTTCAATCCGATCATCGTTCAGCCTCCTGCCCAAGCCACATGTGGCCCCGATAACATGGGGCATATGACGTGCGGATGAAGCCAAACGATCAGAGTATACCCTGCGGTCCAATGCGCCCAATATTGCCGAGCAGCTGACGTAGGAAGCTGGTGTCAGTGACACCGCTTTCGGTTACACGGCGAGACAGCGCAACCACGCGCCCGTCTTGAAGGCCGAAACGCTCAATATTCTGCAATACGCCATCAGCGTCGAAGGTAATTGCCAACACCTGGCGCTCTACCACTTGCGGGCGGCGCGGCCCGAATGTGCGGACTTTGCTGCGGATATAGAAATAGTCACCACCCTCCAGCACACCACCCGCCGTTGGAGGACCCACAAGATCCTCGACCGACGCGCGTGTGTCGATACCGACGACGAGTTCCGCCAAGTCTTCCTCGGGTGGAACATATCCGTGATTGCGGAATGTCGGTGAGCATCCAGCGACGCCAAGCGAGACGATCAGGGCAAGCCCTGCAGCAGAAAGTGGTGTAAAGGTCGCCATCTGACCCCCCTTGTCATACGCCACCCCTTGCTCAGGGCGCGAGGTGCTTTTATCTCGACTTACTCAAGCTTTGGCCTTGGTTCAAGAAACGAAAGCAATCCATGTCACAGACGCCCCCTTCCACCACTGCACTGCGCGTCAGTGGTTTGGCGCAAAACGATGCAACCCCGTTCGAGGTTTTACCGGACGCCAAAGCGATGAAGGCCTTGGCAGACACATTAGAGCTGAGCGGCCTGCGCAAAATGCGGTTTGAAGGGCAAATCACTGCCTATGGTACTGCAGACTGGTTACTTACTGGCACTCTGGGTGCAACGGTCACACAGCCCTGTGCCGTGACGCTGGTGCCCGTAACCACCCGCATCGATGTACCTGTTCGACGCCTTTATGCGCGTGACTATGAAGAGATCGACGTGCCCGAAACGGAAATGCCTGAAGATGACGAAGTTGAGCGCCTTGGTGCGTGGATCGACCCTGAGTCCGTCATGATCGAATCCCTGAGCCTTGCGATCCCGGATTTCCCGAGGGCCGAAGGGGCCGAATTGGGCGAGATGGTACTGACCGAACCGGGTGTAGCCCCCCTGACAGACGAAGCTGCCAGACCATTTGCTGGCCTCGCCGATCTCAAATCGCAGTTGACTGAAAAAAAAGACGACTGATTTGCCCTTGCGTCCCTGCGAAGGATGCGTATTTTGCCGCCCTCACGAGATTTTGGGTTGGACATGGCGTGGCGCTTTGCCTAAACGCTGCTCAACCCGTACTTGGATGACCGAAACACCCGATCCGGGACCACGAAACACATCGCATCCGCGCACGATCCGCGGCGCTGCCCGAACCAAAGGCCCACTTCAATGGCTGTACAACAGAATAAAGTGTCGAAATCGCGCCGCAACAACCGCCGCGCCCACGACAGCTTGACCCCCGCCAACCCCAATGAATGCCCCAATTGCGGTGAGCTGAAGCGCCCGCACCACGTTTGCGCGGCATGCGGTCACTACGACGACAACGAGATCGTCGCCATGACCGAAGAGGTTGATCTGGAAGACGACGCGGCCTGAGTGGCGTCACAGGCGACAAGGCAAGACAGCGCGCAATGACGGCCCCTTCCACAGACCCGGCCGATGCGGCAGCAAAGCTTGCCTTTCCCATAATTCTTTCTGTCGACACGATGGGCGGGGACATGGGCCCCGCCGCAGTCGTGTCTGGCTGTTCGACATCTGCGAAGAAGAATCCAAAGTTGGGCTTTATCCTGCATGGTCCGCGGGATGAGCTTGAGACGCTTATTGGCCGCCGCAAGAATCTTGTGGGCAGATGCGTGATCCGTGACGCCGCGGGCGTCGTTACGATGGACGACAAACCCAGCCATGTGGTGCGTAATGGCAAGGGCACCTCGATGTGGTCCGCCATCGAATCCGTGCGCGCGGGCGAGGCGGACGTGGCTGTGAGTTGCGGAAACACCGGGGCGTTGATGGCATTGTCGATGATCCGTCTGCGCAAGCTGCCTGGTGTGAACCGTCCAGCAATTGCCGTCCTGTGGCCTAGTCGCAATCCACAGGGCTTCAACGTGATGCTGGATGTGGGTGCGGACGTACGCGCGGACGCAGATGATTTGCTGCGCTATGCTCTGATGGGCGCATCCTATGCCCGGAATGGCATGGACCTGCCCCGCCCTCGAATCGGCCTTCTGAACGTGGGCACCGAAGAACATAAGGGCCGCTCGGAGCTGAAAGAAGCTTATGAGCTGATTGGTGCACAGGCCGACGCTGCCGAGTTCGATTTCGTTGGTTTCGTCGAAGGCGGCGACATTCAGGGCGAGGTGGCGGATGTGATCGTCACGGACGGTTTCACCGGCAACGTAGCCATCAAAACAGGCGAAGGAACTGCCAGTCTGATCGGTGATCTACTGCGTGAAGCCTTCAAGTTCACCCCCCTTTCACGCCTCGCATATCTACTCGCCTTTACATCGATGCGCCGCTTGCGCAAACGCATCGATCCGCGCCGCGTGAATGGCGGTGTTTTCCTTGGTTTGAACGGAACGGTTGTCAAATCGCATGGCGGAGCAGATGCTACGGGTGTGTCGGCTGCTATCAAACTGGCGGCCCAATTGTCCGAACAAGGCTTTAACGACAAGCTCGCCGCCCGGGTTGCCCGGGCCACACAGCGGGCAGAGGAGAGCAACAGATGACGCTTCGTGCGGTGGTCCGTGGCGTGGGGCACCACCTGCCCGCACGCGTGGTCGAGAATGCCGAATTCGAGGCAACGCTCGATACATCCGACGAATGGATTCGGTCCCGTTCAGGGATCGAGCGGCGGCACTTTGCAACCGAGGATGACACGACATCCTCCATGGCGACAGTAGCGGCGCAAGCGGCACTGGCGGATGCGGGCCTGCAACCGGATGACATTGACGCCATTGTCTTAGCCACCTCAACGGCCGACCTGACCTTTCCGTCCGCCGCAACAATGGTTCAAGACAAGCTTGGGATGACGGGTGGCTTTGCCTTCGACGTTCAGGCTGTGTGCGCCGGCTTTGTCTATGCCCTGTCGAATGCGAATGCGCTGATCGTTTCGGGCCAGGCCAAACGAGTCATGGTCATCGGTGCGGAAACGTTTTCGAAGATTATGGACTGGACCGATCGCAGCACCTGCGTGCTTTTTGGTGATGGTGCTGGCGCTTTGGTTCTTGAAGCCAGAGAAGGCGACGGAACCGCGGCGGATCGCGGCATTCTGGCAACCGATCTGAACTCGGACGGTCGACATCGTGACCTGCTTTATGTCGATGGCGGTGTGAGCACCGGCACAAGCGGCTATCTGCGAATGCAGGGAAACCAGGTGTTCCGTCATGCTGTTGAAAAGCTGGCAGCAACGGCGGAAACAGCGATGGAACGTGCAGGTGTAACGGCGGATGATGTCGACTGGATCGTACCGCATCAGGCCAATATCCGCATCATTCAGGGCACGGCCAAGAAGATGGGGATCGCTATGGACCGCGTCGTTGTGACCGTTCAGGACCACGGCAACACGTCCGCGGCATCCATTCCGCTCGCCTTGTCCGTGGGCCGTGCAAGCGGCCAGATCAAGGATGGCGACCTGATCGTGACCGAAGCGATCGGCGGTGGGCTGGCTTGGGGTGCGGTGGTGCTGCGGTGGTGAAATCGGCTTGAGACGCCTGTGTCCCCAACAAAAAACGCCTTGTACTTGGTCGAGAGCTTTGGACGTACCTGCGTCACAGCGATGAAATCCGCAACGCTTGCGGGCCAATGCCAAGCGTTCCTCGAAATGTGTCTGCCAATGTTTGCTTGTTCTCCAGACCGGTGACAAATGCGATTTCGTTCAGGTTAAACCGCGTATCAATCAGCAAACGCACGGCAAGGTCCACACGCATCCATGTGAGATAGTGCATGGGCGGCATACCAGCGCGTGCTTCGAACGCACGACGGAACGCGTGATGGCCCATCGGGTTCAGCGCGTGCAACATATCTTCGGTGATGCGTTCGCCGATGCGAGCGCGCATCCACGCGACGATCAGGTCATACGACTTTTCACTCAGTGCGTGCGTTGAGCGGTCAATTCGCTTGCCGTCCGAACCTTTGTTGCAGGGATCAGCGGCGCGAGGGATGGTGAGGTTGGTCGGAACATCGTTGAGTACGGCAGCATGATGCGGCACGGTTTCTCCTCCCGGCATGTAATCACAGGTTGAATCTACATCAAATTGTGTATCCAGTCCTTGGCGATTTGATGACCCTTGTCAGTTGCTGCATGTTTTCTGCGGATTTCCGCCGATGCCCCAAATACGGTCTCGTTTGGTGAGGTCAGGGTTGTGCTGCCTCGGCAATGGCAGAAAAAGCCCGCCTGACCGGCCAGAAAACGTACATCCGGTGTCATGGCCAAGGTCTTGATATTGACTCGGAATTTCTCTGCGCCCTATGCTTTGCCAAAGGGGAGAACTTATGACTGATAAGACTTTGACACGCATGGATTTGAGTGAAGCTGTGTTCCGCGAAGTGGGACTGTCGCGAAATGAAAGTGCACAACTGGTGGAAAGTGTACTGGACCACATGTCAGATGCGCTTGTGCGTGGAGAGCAGGTCAAGATTTCGTCTTTCGGCACTTTCTCTGTTCGCGACAAGTCTGCACGTGTCGGTCGCAACCCCAAGACAGGCGAAGAAGTCCCCATCAATCCGCGCCGCGTTCTGACCTTCCGCCCCTCGCATCTGATGAAAGATCGCGTGGCCGTAGGCAACAAGTCCTGAACAGATGGCCAAGTCCGCGGACGCCTTTCGCACGATTTCGGAAGTTGCCGAGTGGTTGGGCGTTCAGACCCATGTGCTGCGCTTTTGGGAAAGCAAGTTCACCCAAGTCAAACCAGTCAAACGGGCTGGCGGTCGGCGGTACTATCGTCCCAGCGATATGTTGCTGCTGGGTGGCATCCGAAAATTGCTGCATGATGACGGCCTGACCATCAAGGGTGTCCAGAAGATTCTGCGCGAAGAAGGCATGGCGCATGTCGCCGACCTGTCCCCTCCTCTTGATGCGGAAACGGATGCACAGCTGGATGCAGATTTGGCTGCAAGTATCGACGAAGATGTTGCGCCATCACATGTCGAGGCGGAGGTCGTAGCTTTCGATGCCGGCCAAGAATCTGAAGACGTGGCAGCGCCAGACGTCACAGACGATGAGACCGATACCGAAGAGCCGGAAAGGGCGCCCGCCGACGCCCCCTTGCCTTCTTTCCTTCTCACTCCTGCACCCGCCGCAGAGGCTTCCGAGAGCGAAGACCGACCTGGACTTCCCTACCCGCCGCTTGTCGAAGACGCGCCTGCGCAAGATACCGAGCAAGCAGATGCAGACGCCCCTGCTCTGACTGACGACATCGTAGAGGCAACGCTCGAGCAGCAGGATTTGTCCCCTGCGCCAGCCGAACCGAAGGCTGAGGCTGAGGCTGAGGCTGAGGCTGAGGCTGAGGCTGAGGCTGAGGCTGAGGCTGAGGCTGAGGCTGAGGCTGAGGCTGAGGCTGAGGCTGAGGCTGAGGCTGAGGCTGAGGAACTGAAACCGGAAGCCCTGGAAACACAAGAGGCTGAAGAGACACCTGAAGAACCCGCGGCGGAGCCTGCTGCAACACTGCCGTCATTCCTGTCGGACTATGCAGAGCCCGACACTGACAGCAACGAACCGGTTACTGCTGTAGCAGAGCAAACAGAGCCTGCTGTGGCGGCACCGAAACCAAGCATTGTCAATGTGCCTGACGATCCCGATCCAGACACCATTCCAGTTGCGCCCTCCGCGCTGACAAAGGCAGAACGTTTGACGCATTTGAATGACGCGCAGCGCAACATGATCCGGCCGTTACTGTCGCAGCTGACCGCGTTGCGCGACCAGATGGCGAGCAACCGGCGCGAGCCGCACTGAGAAGAACGCGATCCCAGTGCAAATCCCCTCTTGCCCCCGGCCAGAAATCGGGTATGACACCCCTCACGTCGGGCTATGGCGCAGCCTGGTAGCGCGTCCGTCTGGGGGACGGAAGGTCGCAGGTTCGAGTCCTGCTAGCCCGACCAATACACACCGCCCTGGCGCTACAGGGGCACTGGCCGCAGGCCCCACAACACGAGACGAGGGGGCAACATGATCGGCGTACTTCCTGATACAGAACTGAAAGCGATGATGGACCGCGGTGAGATTGCCGCAAGTCCAGCCGTGATCCCGGAACAGGTCCAACCTGCAAGTCTTGACTTGCGTTTGGGCACGGTCGCTTACCGTGTGCGTGCATCGTTCCTTGCGGGTCACGGTGCGCGCGTCAGCGATCGCTTGGCCGAATTCCAGATGCACGAAGTTGATCTATCCGGCGGCGCCGTGCTGGAAAAAGGGTGCGTCTATGTCGTGCCTTTGATGGAAGCACTGGACCTGCCAGACGGTGTGCAGGCGGTGGCAAATGCAAAAAGCTCAACCGGGCGGCTGGATTTGTTGACCCGCACGATTACGGATGGCGGCACGGAATTTGACCGCATTCCGACAGGGTACTCTGGCCCGCTATACGCCGAGATTTGTCCCCGCTCATTTTCCGTTCTTGTCCGCCCTGGCATGCGCTTGAACCAGATCCGTTTTCGCGTGGGACAAGCGGTGCTGAGCGACAACGAACTCACCAAACTGCACAGTGACACACCCCTGGTGAACGGCACCGCCGTTGTCGACGAAGGTCTGGGCTTTTCGGTTGATCTGCGCCTGCCAGAGACGACGCTTGTCGGATACCGGGCCAAACCTCATACAGGCGTCATCGATCTGGACAATATCGGCCACTACGATCCGGCCGAGTTCTGGGAAGAAGTGCACGCGCGCGATGGGCATATCATCCTTGATCCCGGAGCGTTCTATATCCTTGTCAGTCGTGAGGCTGTTCATATCCCACCTGACTACGCAGCTGAGATGGCCCCTTACCTGGCCATGGTTGGCGAGTTCCGCGTGCACTATGCTGGTTTCTTCGATCCCGGATTCGGGCACGATGCAGCAGGTGGCACCGGATCACGGGGCGTACTGGAAGTGCGCTGTCACGAGGCCCCATTTGTACTTGAGCATGGCCAGATTGTCGGTCGCCTGATTTACGAACGGATGGCAGCGCAGCCCACGCAGCTTTATGGCGCGGGCATTGCATCGAACTACCAGGGTCAGGGACTGAAACTGTCCAAGCACTTTGCAGCGCCAAACGGTTAGCCGCCTTCCGCAGCCGGCGTGGCGCCTTCACTGTTCTGCGATGCGGGTGGGTCCGGTTTGAAGATACGTTTGCCCGCCGATTGGATTGAAGCAAAGGCATCTTCTGCCATGAAACCCGACAGAAATGCGATGAAGGCCACCGTGTAAGGGGTGAGTTCGACATCGTTTGCCGGCCCACTGCCCTGCGTCAACGCCAACATACCAGCGCCGGAAAAGAGGAAGATGGCAATGGCTGCGGCAATCCCCTCGCCCACGTTCACAAACAGCCGCGACAAGGTCAGCGTGTCGGCATGTTTTGACGAATAGTAGCGGCGGGAAAAGGCCACGACCGTGCCCAAGCCCCCCGATGCGATGGTTACGATCAGCGTCAGGAAGATGGTTGGAAAGCTGACAAAGCGCATCAGGATATCGGGAAAGATCGGGAAATTCAGGGACAACGCCGACAGACGTGCCCGTGCAGGATCCCCCGGCCCTAGCGTTTCCTGCAATGCGAGGATTTGATTGTTGTGGCCGGTCCAACGCGCTCGCAATTCGTCGATCTGGGCCTGCATCGCCTCCTTCTCGGCTTTGATAACAAGGGATGCGCTGTTTGCCGTTTCAACCGCGTCAGACAAAAGATCCAGCGTTACAAAGGTCTCATCATGAAGGATTGTGTATCTGTCCGTCGTATCCAGATCGACATCGCTTTTCTCAAGCCCATCACCCAGTGTTCGCATCAAGGCCCGCAATTGCAATTCCGCCGTCTTGGCCCGCAGGGTTGGCTGCGCCGTGGAAACAGTCATGTGCAAGGTTTCTAGGGTCGCGTCGTAGACAAGCCGCTGTGGCCCAGCCAATACAAATTGATACTCGGACAGCTTGCCAAGCGTTGCGTCCACCTCGGCCCGCAAGGCGGATTTGGCAACCGCGATCGCTCCAAATGATCTGCTGTGTCGCGCTTCTATATCGGACATCTTGGCCGCGTGGATTTGAATATTCTGCGTCACACTCGTCTTTGCGCGTTCCAAATCCTGCTCGCGTTTGATGATGAACAGCAGATTGTCGATATCCGAGACCAACGCCCGGCTTTCCTGCGTCGCAACTTGTGTGACCGGCTCCGCCTGCCAGGCGGTGCGATAGATGTAGCTGCCAAAGCCAATCGTGACGAACAGAACGAATATCACGTACAGCCCGATGACTGTGACGCCCAATGAAACAGAAGATACAAAAAGACTGGGCTTACTATGTGCCATAATACGTTCCCCCCAGAACAATGAAGGTTACGCTACGGCACCGAATTCATGCAATCAACGGTGGTTTTCCCCACCTTTCATGCGTTTTGAGACCGCTGTCAGGCTATTTTCGATCAGCTTTAGCCGCTTGCCGTGCTTGACGGGCTGCACGCCTTGCCCGGCGTTGTTCCCGAATTTGAGCCTGCGTCGGCCCATCATGATCCTCAAGTTGCGGCTGCTGAGGGGGAGGAGGAGGCTGCTGTCGGCCACGCGTCGCGCGGTTGATACCCGCATCGATCCCCTTGTTGATCGCTTTGCGCATGATGATGCGCATGATCATGTTGATGATCTGATTTGCATTCATGGGACTGCTCCGCCCTGTTCACTCTGGTCAAATATAGCGACAAATACGCCGAATTTCAGACCAATTCTTGCTCAGTCTTCAAACAGCTCTGACTGACCCTCTTCGCTTTCATCCTCCGGGTCGGTTTCCGGCCCCGGAAGCGTGCCGGGTGGAGGCCGGTTTTCCAGCAACCCTGCAGCACGCAGTTCCTTGAGCCCCGGCAGATCGCGGGCGTTTTCCAATCCAAAATGATCAAGGAAGGATTGCGTGACCACAAATGTCACCGGTCGCCCAGGTGTCATCTTGCGGCGCCCGAAGCGGATCCATTCCAGTTCCAGCAACTGGTCAACCGTGCCTCGGCTCACACTGACGCCGCGAATTTCTTCGATCTCGGCCCTTGTCACGGGCTGGTGGTAGGCGATGATAGCCAGCGTTTCGATAGCCGCGCGCGACAGTTTGCGCGTCTCGACCGTTTCCTTCTGCATCAAGAAACCAAGGTCTGCCGCCGTTCGGATGGCCCAGGCATCTCCAACCTTCATCACCTGCACACCACGCCCCTCGTAGCGCTTGCGCAAATACACCAGTGCTTCGGCAGCGTCACACCCGTGCGGCATACGCGCTTCCAATTCGCGTGTGCTGATGGGCTCAGCTGTCGCAAAGAGGATTGCTTCGACCATCCGTTCCTGTTCAGCCATGGGGGGTGCTTCGAACAGGCTTTCTTCTTGTTCTTCAGTTGCTTCTGTCACGTTGCTCATCTCTCTTGCGCAGCTGAATCGGCGCGAATGTCTCGGACTGGCGGATTTCCAGGTGCCCTTCCTTCACCAGCTCAAGGCTGGCGGCAAAGGTGGCGGCGGTCGCGGATCGGCGTTTGGCCGGATCCATTTCCCAGCCCTCGGGCAGATAGGACAGGATGTCGGTCCAATCACCGGCAAAGCCGATAAGGCCGCGCATCCGGTCCAGCGCCTGTTCCATGGTGAATACGGCGTCGCGGTCCATGACAAATGGCCGGAATTCGTCGCGCGTGCGGATACGGGCATAGCCCTGCATCAAGTCCAGCAACGTGGCGGTGTACGTTACCTTGCGCACCCGTGTCACCATTTCGGACTGACCCCGGGCAAAGAAATCGCGCCCCAACTGATCGCGCGCCATCAGTCGGGCGGCAGAGTCGCGCATGGCCTGCAGGCGTTCAAGCTGGAAGGCCAGATGAGCGGCCAGTTCCTCGCCCGATGGCCCCTCTTCCGTCGGATCAGGCGGCAAGAGCAGACGAGACTTCAGGAACGCAAGCCAAGCGGCCATCACCAGGTAATCTGCGGCCAGTTCCAGCCGCAGCTGCTTTGCCTTCTCGACAAAGGCAAGATACTGGCGCGCGAGCTGAAGCACAGAGATTTTGCGCAGATCAACCTTCTGGGTACGGCTGAGCGTCAGAAGCAGGTCAAGCGGCCCTTCAAAGCCGTCGACATCGACAATCAGCGCCTCCGCCGCGAGGCGGTCGGCGACCGAAATGCGGTCTTCCTCGAATGTATCTTCAGCCATGCCCCACGCTTTAACCTGCCCCGCTCAAAAGCGCCTCAAGTTCGGCGTTGAGCTCGGCAATGTCAATGTCGGCGGGGGTTTGACGCGCTGCCAGGGCAGCGTCGGCCCGTGTTTGGGCAGCGTCCGTCATGTGACCGGCTGCATTGGCGGAAGCTATACGGTCGGCCAGGGGCGCATTGCAGTGCAAAACCACATCGCAGCCCGCATCCAACGCACAACGCGCACTCTGATCGGGCGTGCCGTTCAGCGCCTTCATCCCGATGTCATCCGTCATGATCAGCCCGTCAAAGCCAATATCATTGCGGATCAGGGCCATCGTATCGGCCGAAAGCGTTGCAGCTGTGTCGTCCACGGCCTCGTAGACAACATGCGCCGTCATCCCCATGGGCAGGTCATTGAGCGCCCGGAACGGAGCGAAATCCGTCTCGCGCAGGGCGTCGAGGCTCACGTCCACGCGCGGCAGATCATAGTGGCTGTCGAGATCGGTGCGACCATGCCCGGGCATGTGCTTCACCACAGGAAGAACTCCGCCGTCCAAGTGGCCCTGCGCTGCAGCGCGGCCCAAGGCAGCAATGTCGCCCGGAGAAGTTCCGTAGCAGCGATTGCGCAGGAAATCGTGGGTTTCCTTGACCACAAGATCAACCATTGGGGCGCAATTGCTGTCGATTGTCAGCTCTTTAAGTTCATGCGCTATGTGCCTGTAACGCAGATACATAGCGCGCTCAGCATCATCACCAGCAGCTTGCACAAAATCCAGTGGCGGCGACCATTCGGTCCAAGTTGGGCCGCGCATGCGCTGAACGCGCCCGCCCTCTTGATCAATGGTGATAATTGCTTCGCGCCCAACCGCATCGCGGAACTCGGAGCACAGGCCATAGACCTGATCGGGTGTGTCGATATTCCGGGCAAAGAGGATGAATCCGAACGGGTCGGCATCGCGAAAGAATGCCTTTTCATCCTTGGTCAGACGCAACCCATCCGCATCGAGGATGGTTGCGCCAAAATTGCTCATCGTGTGACCACCGGAATGCAGTCCGCGCCTTCGGCGACGAGGGCCGAACAGAAGCGACGGGCATCGCTCAGGTCAGCAAAGCCGTGAGCACGCAGACGGTAGAACGTGCGACCGCCCGATTGCGCCTGTTGCACAATCCTGTCCTTGCCCCGCAAGAGATCACCAAAGCGCCCCTGCATCTTGTCCCACTCCGAGCGCGCCACCTCTGGGCTGTCGTACGCACCAAGCTGCACCAACCGGGTGCCGGCGGGGACCGCGGTGGGATCAAGGTCGCTGGTCTGCGGCTCTGTACGTGGTGCGGTCGCAGCCACTACGGTGCGCGGCGCCGAGGCTGGGCGCAATTGGGGCCGCTTGGATTCCTTCGGCCCAGGCCCCTTCACAACGGCGGGGACTGGCGTTGGGGTCTCCGGCAGATCAGCGGTTGTTACACTGGCCAGCACCGGCTCCACTTCGGCTGCGTCTGCCTCAATGGTTTCGGCGCCGGTCGTGAGTTGTCTGACCAAATCGTCAATATCGCCCCCGTCCAGCGCGGTCGCCACATCGACCGGAGCGGCCTCGAGGCTGGCTGCCACGTTCAACGGTTCGGGCTGTTGCACAGGCGCCACCGTTTGAGCGGGGATCGGCTGATCTTCTTCAGTCAGGTCGACAGGACGCGGCGCCAATGTGACCTGATCCACTGGACCAGACGCTTCGCCTGCAGCGGCCACTTCGTTCACGGCAAGGCCCGTGTTCCGAGCCAGTTGGCCACCCGGGTTCTCGGGACGCACACGCATCTCACCTTCGGCTGCACGAACAACCGGAATGCCCGACACATCCCGCATCACCAGCTTGTAGCCCCAGACCGACACACCCGCGATCAGCGCCAGAGAAACAGCAGCGCCTGCGAAATTCGTGAGGTTTTTCAACATGTTTGAAGGCGGCATTGACGCATCCTGGTGCGTGTCATAGCCCCCGTGACCCATGTCGTGGGAATAGTGCATATCTGCCATCTGTAGCCTCGTTGCCCGCACGGATACATGCCCGCGCAAGTCATCTTGTTGGTTGTGCCCGCCCGGTGGCGCGCCTTGGGATATGTGCCTGTTTGCCCCTATCGGCGGGACGTTAACGCAGCTCTTCGGCTGGTTTCACCCCAAGAATACCAAGGCCCGCTGCAATTACAACGGCGGAGGCGCGCGCGAGCGCGATTTTTGACTGGGAGGTTGCGGGATCATCCTGCAGAAAGCGCAATTCGGGCAGGTCATTCCCCCGGTTCCACAGCCCGTGGAACACACCCGCAAGGTCATAGAGGTAGAAGGCAATCCGGTGCGGCTCATTCGTCCGTGCAGCGGTTTCAACAAGCCGTGGCCATTCCGCCAACTTGGCCGCAAGGGCCAGTTCCGCCTCGTGATCCAGCTTGGACAGGTCAGACGCTGCAAGTGTTGCATCATCCACCACGATACCGGCCTCGGTCGCCTTGCGCAGAACTGACTTCACCCGCGCATGTGCGTACTGCACATAAAACACCGGGTTTTCCTTGGACTGCTCAAGCGCCGCATCCAGATCGAAGTCGAACATCGCATCGTTCTTGCGCGTCAGCATCATGAAGCGGGTCACGTCGGGGCCAACCTCGTCCACCACGTCGCGCAGGGTCACAAAGGTCCCTGCCCGCTTGGACATCTTGAATTCCTGCCCGTTCTTGAACAACTTCACCAGCTGCGTCAGCTTGATGTCGAGCGGCACCTTGCCATCCGACAGCGCGCTGACCGCCGCTTTCATCCGCTTGACGTAGCCGCCGTGATCCGCACCAAAGACGTCGATCAGCGCGTCAAAGCCACGCTGTACCTTATCATAATGATAAGCGATGTCTGGCGCAAAATAGGTCCAGGACCCGTCGGACTTCATCACGGGACGATCCACGTCATCGCCATGATCTGTGGACTTGAACAGGGTTTGCTCGCGTGGCTCCCAATCTTCGGGCTTTTTGCCTTTGGGCGGTTCAAGGACGCCTTCGTAGATCAGTCCTTTGCCCCGCAGATCATCCAACGCCGCCTCGATCCGGCCTGTGCCGTAGAGCGACTTTTCGGAATAAAAGACATCCATTTCCACGCCAAGTGCGGTCAGATCGTCACGGATCAGGTCCATCATGGCCTCGGTCGCGAACTCCCGCACCTCAGCCAGCCAGAACTGTTCGCCCTTGCCGACAAAGGCATCGCCGACCTTCTCCTTGAGCGCTTCACCAACCCCGATCAGGTAGTCGCCGGGATATGTGCCATCCTCGAACGCAACCTCTTGCCCGTGCGCTTCGAGATAGCGGAGGTAGACAGACCGGGCGAGCACATCGACCTGCGCGCCGCCATCATTGATGTAGTATTCGCGCGTGACATCGTGGCCTGCGAAGTCCAGCAGCGAGGCCAGCGCGTCCCCAAACACAGCCCCCCGCGTGTGACCCACATGCAGCGGCCCTGTCGGGTTGGCGGACACGTATTCGACATTGACCTTTTGCCCCGCTCCCAAATCAGACCGGCCATAGTCCGTGCCAGCTCGCAATACAGCGGCAACGACCCTCTGCCAGACCGACGGTGCAAGCCGCAGGTTCAGAAACCCCGGCCCAGCCACTTCTGCGCTGGTGATGCGATCATCTTCTGCCAGACGCTTTGCCAGCGCTTCAGCAATGTCGCGCGGCTTCATCTTCGCGGGCTTGGCCAGAACCATCGCGGCATTGGTGGCCATGTCACCATGCGCGGCATCGCGTGGTGGTTCGACCGCAACATTGTTTGTCGCCAAATCGGCAGGCAGTTCGCCCGCCTCGGCCATGGCAGCAAGGTTGGTCAGCACAAGGGCGCGGATATCGGCAAAGAGGTTCATGGGGGGCCTATTCATTAGATGCGCGGGGTGTATCACGCGCACCCCAAGCGTCAAGCATGACTACCCGATCAGCCGGGCATGTTCCTGCAGTGCAAATCGGTCTGTCATGCCGGAGATATAGTCCGACACGCTGCGGGCCAGCGCAACCTCGTCCCGCGCATCCACGTTGCGGCGCCATTCCGCGGGCAGAAGATCAGGCTTGGACAGGAACAGCGGGAACAGGTCGTTTACGATGCAGGTCACGCGTTCACGCTCCACCATCACAGATGGGGCGCGATACATGTTGGTGAACAGGAATGACCGGATTTGTTTGAGATCGGCCCAAAGCGCATCTGAAAACCGGATGACGGGCCGACCCAAATGGCGGATATCCTCGACCGATTGGGCACCGCTTTCGGCCAATAAACTGCGCGAAGTTTCGACAACATCCGTGACCATGGCAGCAAAGACGCGGCGCAGCCCCTCGTGCCTGCGCCGCATTGGGTCAAGGTCAGGATACAGCACATCCACCTCGGCAAAGGCCGGACCGATCATCGGCAGATCGCAAATGTCAGCCTCTGCAAACAACCCGGCGCGGAGACCGTCATGCAGATCATGGTTGTTGTAGGCGATATCATCGGACAGTGCCGCAACCTGCGCTTCCGCACTCGCATGTGTGCCAAGTTCTAGGTCGTGTTCTGCGTCATACTCCGCCAGTGCATAGGGCAAGTCACCGGTGACTGGACCATTATGTTTCGCAATGCCTTCAAGGGCTTCCCAGGTGAGGTTCAACCCATCGAAATCGGCATAGTGACATTCCAGCCGCGTCACAATCTTGATGGCCTGCGCGTTGTGATCGAAACCGCCATAGGGGGCCATGAGTGACTGCAGTGCATCCTCACCCGTATGGCCAAAGGGCGGATGCCCCAAATCGTGGGCCAGCGCCACAGCCTCGGTCAGGCAATCGTTCAAACCCAGCGCCCCCGCGATGGTGCGTGCAACCTGCGCCACTTCTATCGAATGGGTCAGCCGTGTGCGGTAATAGTCCCCCTCGTGCTCCACAAAAACCTGCGTCTTGTGTTTGAGCCTCCGAAAGGCCGAGGCATGAATGATCCTGTCCCGATCGCGCTGGAACGGCGAGCGGAATGACATCTCTTCTTCCGGCCAACGCCGTCCGCGGGCGCGGTCAGGATCAGAAGCGTACGCGGCTGGCATGTCCGGTGATCCTTGTCGCCTGTTCCTGTCGGGCATATATTGCAGACGCAGAACGATGAAAACCGTCCGGAGCAGATGCGATGCAATTGCCACCCAAAGTCACCGAACGCGCTTTTGAGCGCTTGGCCGAGATCGGCGCAGCCGATCAGGGACAAGCCCTGCGTGTCGCCGTCGAAGGTGGAGGGTGTTCCGGCTTCCAATACGAGATTGCGCTGGACGACCCCAAGGATGACGACCTTGTTTTGGAAGGCGCGGGACAAAAGGTTGTCGTAGACAGCATTAGCCTGCCCTTCCTTGCAAACGCGGTCATCGACTTTTCCGAAGAGTTGATCGGCGCACGTTTCGTGATCGAGAATCCCAATGCCACCAGTTCTTGCGGCTGTGGCACGTCTTTCTCGATGTAGCCCTCAGGCGCGCGCGAACAGTTCGAAAAAAGGCTGAAACTGAGTGGTCGACGCAATGGTCGTTTCCAAGACCAGTCCGGCATCGTCATCCAGCAGATCAAAAACATAGTCACACATGTGCCCCCAATCGCAGCTGCGCATCTCGGATGCGGCAAGCAAAGCCGCAGAGACCGGACGCAATGCGCTGGGATGTTGGGCGCTTGGCTGAAAGACAGCCCGCCCTTCGGGCAGCGGGCATCCCGTGCCCTCCAAGCCAAGAACCTGCACCGCCCAGGACGCCACAAGGTATTCGTGATAATCGTCTGATGCTGTCCCGGATAGGTCTTCTACAATCCGGAAGCCGGACATGGACCGGCGCACCGCTTCCACCCAGATGGCACTCGGTGCCTTTCCAGCCTGCCGCAATGCGACACAGACCTCGGCCAGCAAGTCGATGTTCTGATCCAGATAGGCCAGAATCCCTAAATATTCGAGGCTTTGCAGGGTTGCCGCATCCAGACATGGATCGCGGCGCCCGTACTCGGACAAATAAAAAACGATATGCGTCAGCTCGTAGGCGGCCTTCTTGTTGGGCAGCGCAAATGTTTCGGGCCGGGCAATGAACCCGCGCAGGCGGTCATCCAACCCGGGATCAGCGGCGCTACAATTGACACCGCGACGCGCCAACAGGCGCCGCGCCTCCGCCCGTTGCAAATCACTCAGCTCTGCCTCCGGCAAGCGTTGGCGCGCAACCCACTGACACAGGCTTTCCATCTGCGTTCCCGGCAGTCCCAGGTCTTCCAGGTCCATGCCGATGGACAACAGGAAGCGATAGTATTGTGGAAAGAACTGCAGCCGTTCGGACAGCCCTTTGTAAAAGTCCCCATGGGGTAACAACGCGTCCGCATCGATTTCCGTGCCGGTACATTCCAGAATGCCTAGAAGCTCGGCATTTTCTTTCAGCCAGAACACATCATCCGGGTGCCTGCGGTGCGTTGCAAAAAGATCGATCAATCCACCTGCCCGTTCGGTCAGGCGCTGTCGGCGCGGCGGGACGTTCAGTTCAATGACATTTGACATGTTTTTGTACCCCTTTGTCTGTTGTCGTGTCGTCCCGCCGCCCGCGGTCAGGACCCTGACGAGAACAGATTTGTCAGCTCACCCTGCATGACTGCACCTGTCTGCGCCGGCGTACTGCTGGTCGAAAACAGCTCGACACCGTCGCCAGCCACCGTTTCGCGCGCAACCGGTGCGCTGCTTGTTGAAAACATCTCGACCCCGTCACCGGCAATCACATTCCCCGCAGACGGTGCGCTGCTGGTCGAGAACATATGAACGCCGTCGCCCATCAGAGTGTCCCGCGCCATCGGCGCACTGCTGGTCGAGAACATTTCGACCCCTTCCCCGGAATGCAGACCACTGATCGAAGCGGTGTCCAGAACGAATTGTGTTTTGCGTTGAGCCGTCATAGCAGCTTCCCCTTTCATCTTTTGGTTGTGGTGACCAAAGCGTTGCCCGTTAAAGGCGATTTTCAAAAGGAAAATTCTTGCTAAAGGAGAGTTGCCCGAAGGTTATCCACATAAGGAAAAGCATAGAAGCGCTTGCACGCCCCCGGCTTCAACCCAGAACATTTTTGGAACAAATTTTCTTATCCACAGCCCTGTTTTTGCTGTGATTTTCCTGTATTGCAGCTTGCAATTCCCCGACACTAGCCCGAATCGATTAGTTAAGAAATAGTTAATTTGCGACACTTGCCGCGCCCGGCCTTGGGGTCTTGCCCAAAGCCCTCGGATGCGCGAGACAAACGAAGCGGTCAAAACGGGGACTATTATGAAAATCGCCACCTTCAACATCAACGGCATCAAAGCCCGTATCGAAGCTCTGCCGCGCTGGTTGGATGCGGCAAATCCGGATGTTGTGCTGTTGCAAGAAATCAAGTCGATTGATGAAAACTTCCCCCGCGAGCTGTTTGAGGATCGGGGCTACAACGTCGAAACACACGGCCAGAAGTCATTCAACGGGGTGGCCATCCTGTCGAAGCTGCCACTTGAGGACGTAACACGTGGCCTGCCCGGCGACGATGAGGACGAACAGGCCCGTTATATTGAGGCGACGGTCATGGGTGACACTCAGGCGGTGCGTCTGTGTGGCCTGTACCTGCCCAATGGCAATCCTGTGCCCGGACCGAAATATGACTACAAGCTGGCGTGGATGGAACGGCTGCGCCAAAGGGCGATCGCGCTTCTGGCCGAAGAAACGCCCTTTCTCATGGCCGGTGACTACAACATCATTCCGCAGGCCGAAGATGCAAAGCGACCAGATGCTTGGCGCGACGACGCGTTGTTCCGACTTGAAAGCCGCACAGCCTTCCGGCGCTTACAGAATCTGGGGCTGACCGAAGCCTTCCGCGTACGCAGCCTTGTGCCGGGACATTATTCATTCTGGGATTACCAGGCAGGTGCATGGAACAAGGATGACGGCATTCGCATCGATCACTTCCTGCTCAGCCCGAACTGTGCCGACCTGATGACGGACTGCCAGATCGACAAGGCCGTGCGGGGCGAAGAAAAACCGTCGGACCATGTGCCGGTATGGGTCGATCTGGTCGCCTGACGACGGGGCACCATCAGCACCCTACATCAGCAGCGCGCCTTTTGATTCCTCGGTGAAGACGCGGACATAGTCGCCCGGTGATGATCCCGCCCAGTAAACCCATAATCGACTGGGCAGGTTCTCATCTATCCAGACATAGTCGCCCTGCTCTAAACCCCGTAACTCGGTGCTCAGATAAGTTACGCCGGTATTTGCCAGAAAATCCGTTGCCGCCATCGTACCCTGAAACGCCGCGACCCCAAGGATCGGCGCATCAAAATCGACGTAGCCTGTATGAATGCCGGACAGGCTGTCAAAGAACACATAGTGGCTTGCAACGATTGTGCCTGCAGGTATCCACCCCTGTTCGTTGCCGATGTCGACCCGAATGGGTTCGACCAACGTGATGTTCTGGTCTTCGTCAAAACCATAGAGGTTGTCATCGTCGAACGTGTCTGCACCGACGGCGAACGGCACATCCGTGTCCAACAGCACGAACTGACCAGAGCCGATTTGCTGAATGATCTTCCCCTGCAAGATTTGAGCGCCCGCAGGTTGGGTGGAAAACATAGCTAAAAGACAGACAATGATCGGACGCATAGCCGAACCATGCCCCAGTTCGTACGCCGACGCATGGGGTCACAGTTCACGAGCACGTGAAGGCTCCGCAGTGCGGTTGCTTTCCTATGCCTCCAGTTCCGCATCCCAGTACAGAAAATCCATCCAGCTTTCATGCAGGTGGTTTGGTGGAAACTTCCGCCCCATGTTGCGCAGCTCCTCCGCGCCCGGCTGGCGGGGTGGCTTGCGCAGGGCCATACCGGTGCGGTGCAACGGCTTGGAGCCCTTGCGCAGGTTGCAGGGGCTGCAGGCCGCCACAACGTTCTGCCAGCTTGTCACGCCTCCGCTCGCACGTGGCACCACATGGTCAAAGGTCAGATCGCCCTTGGCTCCGCAATACTGGCACCTAAATTCATCCCTCAAAAATAAATTAAAGCGCGTGAAGGCCACGCGCTTTTGAGGTTTCACATAGTCTTTCAGAACCACGACAGAGGGTATTCGGATCTCGGTACTTGGGGACCGAACGACCTCATCATACTCGGCCACGATGTCCACCCGATCCAGCCAGGCCGCCTTGATCGCCTCCTGCCAGGGCCACAGGGACAAAGGATAGTAACTAAGCGGCCTGTAGTCCGCATTCAGCACCAACGCCGGGTGCTGTTTCAACGCAGACGGGCTGCGTGTGAATTCCGTTCTGAAATCGCCGTCCATGCGTGACTCCGTCCTCGCCCTGTCTGCCCGTTGTGGCACCAGAGCGGGGATCCCGCCCCGGCTTTATGTGGTGACTATATCTTGTGGAAAGCACGTTGCAAGTGCCATGCGCACCACGAGATGTCGCAGCCGCAATAGAACGGATTGGTGACAGAGATGTGACGATTTTTGTGCGCCAAAGCAGTAGGCAGCACTTACTTCCCAACAGCGTCCCGCGGCGTGGTCCATCCTTCAGCCCGGCACCGCTCCATACCTTGGAACGGATCATTGGCCCCATCGTCATCATCTTCTACATCTATAGATTGAACGACATCCCGCACCCCAACTGCAACGCAAAGGTCCGGATAGCGTCTCAGCCCATGAGCATAGGCCAAAACAAGGCGCACAGAATGAATGCGGCCATCCCGATCATCCACCAAACGCAACACACTCCATTCCAGCGCTGTTTCCGCGTCGCCCGGTTGGTCTGCAAACATCCGGCGCAACGAGTCGGAGAAAATGTGATCTCTGTCCGGCACAAACGTATCGCGCCGGTCAATCACCCAGATATAGGCATCCACATCGAGCATAGAGAGCGGTTCAGCCTCGGCATCAAAGGCCCCCACCCCGGCATCCAGCGCATACAGATCACGCTCCAACGTCGGCAGTGCATCGCCATCCACCACAATTGTCAGCGGAGCGGCAGACACGGAATCTGCATCGGAAGATTGGGCCGCAGCCGGCGTTGACGGCAATGCCATGGCACAGACCAAAGCGGCGCAAAAAGCGAGGCGGCTCACAAGCCCAGCTTGTCCCGCATAAAGGCCAACGCAACGCTCAGCCCATCCGGTGCAATTCCATGCGCGGTGCCTTTCATGACGTGCGCATAAACGTCCTTCCACCCAGCCTCTTGCAGCGCCTCAGCAGCCTGCGGCAAGGATTGCGGTGGCACCACATCATCCTGATCCCCGTGGATCAGCAAGACAGGTGGGCGGCTGACAACCTCGTCCGCCAGCACCTCGGGGTTCAGCAAGCGACCGGAGAAGGCAACGATACCAGCCACCGGGTCTTCTCGCCGCGGGGCCACGTGCAGGGACATCATCGTACCTTGGGAAAAGCCAAACAGGACAACCTGTTCCGGCAGCACATCCTCATCCACCATCAGGGCATCAAGAAATGCGTTCAGGTCCTCGGCGGCGGCATTCAGCCCTCGCTCGGCCTCTTCTTCCGACGATCCGTCAATCCATGGGATCGGAAACCACTGGTAGCCACCGGGATAGCCCGGAATGGCCTCAGGCGCATCAGGTGCCACAAACAGCGTATCCGGCAAATGTTCACTTAGCGGATCGGCCAATCCCAACAGGTCCGCACCGTTTGCTCCGTAGCCATGCAGGAACACAACGATCGACCGCAACTCTCCTGATGCGGGCTCAACCCGCCCTGCCTGCAACACCCGTGTCATGTGATCCCCTCTCGGCCCTTTGCGACCCGGTAGTAGGTGAAGAACAGTCGGGCAGCAACCGCCCGCCATGGTGACCACTCTTCAGCCATTTGACGCAGCGCCTTTTCCTTGGGTCGGTCGGGCAGGTCAAAGATGAGGCGCGCCGCCTCCTGCAAGGCCAGATCACCCGGGGCAAAGACATCCGCCCGGCCAAGCGCAAACATGGCATAGATCTCGGCCGTCCAGACCCCAATGCCCTTCACCGCAGTGAGGGTTGCAATGACGTCTGAATCCGGTGCGTGGCGCAACGCGTCGTAATCGATCCCGGCTTCAGCCAGGGCAAGGGCATAGGCAATCTTCTGACGGCTCAACCCGGCAGCTCGCAATCCGCCCTCGCCCGCCGCAATCACCGGCGCGGGTGCGACCAGCCCGCCCTCCTGCATCCGCGCCCAGATCGCATTGGCCGATGCGGTACTCACCTGTTGGCCTATGATCGCATTAAGAAGCGCGGCAAATCCGTCTGGCCGTCGCCGCAAAGGCAAAGGGCCTGCCACCTCAAGCGCCTGCGCCAGAGCGGGATGCTGCGTGGCCAACCATGCAGCGCCTTCGGCCACATCTGCATCGCTTTCTATAAGGCGTCCCGTCACAGGTGATCCACCCAAGCCAGCAGCGCGCCCGTGTCGCTCATCAAGGTCACGGCCCCAGTACCGGGCTGTGCAATCAGGACCACTGGCAATCCAAGCAACCGCGCGGCTGCAATCTTCGGAAACGCACGCTTTCCGCCCGTGTTTCGCGCCAGCACAACGTCAATTTTCAGCTCCTTGAACAATGCCGCCTCTTGCGCGGCATCAAACGGGCCATCGCCAAAAACATAGGTACAGCCCTCCGGCGCAGGGTCATCATGACGGTGCAATTGGCGCAAGAACACCGGGCCGTCATGGTGGACCAGCACCTCGGCACTGTCCCGACCCGAAGCCGCAAAGACACGCGCACCCGACGGCAAGGCTGCCACCGCCTGCGCCAGAGTGTCGACCTGCTGCCATTGATCCTCTGCGTCCGGTACCCACGCGCCACGGCCAACGCGCACCCGTGGCACATCTGGCGACAAGCGCGCGGAGATCGCCCGAAGTGTTTCGTCAAAGGGATGTGTAGCATCGACAATTGCCTCGGCAGACTGCACGCCTGCCCGCAATGTCGCCGAACAAGGCAGATCAGCCACCATGGGCGCCCGCGACCAGTAGACCTGCACCTCATGCCCCGCTGCTTGCAAGGCGCGCACTGCAGGTTCGGTAACGGCCGACCCACCCAGAACTAGGACCCGTTTCATGCCGCCACCCTAGCCCCATGTCACCGGTGCGCAACCACCTGTGCTTAATCGCGCACTTGCCGCTGGGCGCGCCCGGGGATAGCCAGCAAACATGACCTACGTTGATGACACCCGCGCCAAGCGCAACGTGGCCGTCCTGGTCGCGGCACAGGCGTTTCTTGGCAGCCAGATCACCATGATGTTCGTGGTGGCTGGTCTGGCTGGACAACAGCTGACCCCTTACGCCTGTCTGGCGACGCTGCCGATTTCGCTGATCGTATTTGGATCGATGACCACGGCCCCATGGCTATCGAACGTCATGCAACGCTTTGGACGTAGGACAGGGTTCATCCTCGGTGCACTTGGCGGCTTGGCCGGTGCAGCCATCGGGGTCTGGGCACTGAGCATCGACAGCTTCTGGCTGTTTCTCGCGGGCAGCTACATGACGGGCATCTATATGTCGGCGCAGGGCTTCTATCGTTTCGCTGCCGCCGACACAGCCTCGGACGCGTTCCGCCCCAAAGCAATCTCCTATGTTATGGCGGGCGGTCTGCTGTCTGCGATCATTGGACCGCAGGTTGTGGGCTATGTCACTGCAGGCACGGCGGATGCCACGGTCGCGCGCTATATTCCGATCTACTGGGTCGCCATGGGCTTCAACCTTATGGGCATGGTGCTGTTCCTGTTCCTCGACATTCCCAAACCGGCACCACCCTCGGCAACCGAAGGCGCGGGACGCTCGCGCAGCGAATTGTTGCGCGACCCCCGCATCGCCGTCGCTGTCATCTGCGCCGCTGTATCCTATGCGCTGATGAACCTCGTGATGACCTCCACGCCGCTGGCCGTTGTGGGTTGTGGATTCACCGAACCGGACGCTGCAAACGTCGTCACAGTGCACGTCCTTGCCATGTTCGCTCCATCCTTCTTCACGGGTCACCTGATCTCACGCTTCGGGGTCGAGTGGATCATGGGTCTTGGCCTTGCGATCCTCGGCGTGGCGGGTGTCATCGCGCTTCAGGGCGTCGACCTTGCCAATTTCTATTGGGCACTGTTCTTCCTTGGGCTGGGTTGGAACTTTGGCTTTATTGGGGCCACCACTATGTTGGCCGGCGCTCACTCCACACAGGAACGGGGGCGTATGCAGGGCGTGAACGACCTGATCGTCTTTGGCGGCGTTACCCTCGCATCGCTGGCCTCGGGCGGGTTGATGAACTGTGCAGGCGGTGACCCGGTCGAAGGTTGGGCAGCCGTAAATATCGCAATGGTGCCTTTCCTTGTCCTGGCAGGCGGATCGCTCATCTGGCTCGTGATGCGGAAACGTGCCATCGCCGTGTAAGGCGCATCCTGATGCGCCGACCCGCGGGCTACAACATCGCACGGCCCGTCACAGCACTGAAACTCAACCGCCAAGGTGCCGCGGTCGGCACGCGGCCCTCCCCGACGAGCGCGGGATCACGCACGATCTGATCCAAGAGCGACCGGGCGCCAATTGCAGGCCAAAGCGCAGCACGCGCTGACGTGGGCAATCGCGGAGCCGTAAGGCGCATCCTGATGCGCCGCGCCAACGCGGCAACACCATCATGTGTGCCATCAAGCAATGGAATACGCCCCGCCTCTTCCAGCTTGGGAACCGCCCGCAAAAACGCGACAAGCCCAGCGGCCAAAGCAACAGACCGCACCGCAGCTTCCTGATCAGGCGGTGCTCCAAGACACTCGGCCGCGGTCCACATCAGGTGACCAGCCGTCTGATCCAGGTAACGATCAAAATGCGCCTCATCTTCGAACGTGTCGCGGTACATATCCCAGCGCCGCGCCGCGACACTTTCGTCCAGCCGCCGCGCCATGCCCGCCGTCAGTACGTCCGCCAAGGGTTTCGTGACCTCATGCTTGCGCACCTGTCGACCCTCTGCGATTTCCTCCAGCGCATCCCGCCACCATTGCAGACGCATCTCGGCAATCATTGCCTCTTGCGTGACCCAAGGCGCGCGCGACACCTCGACATTCAGAGCATAGAGCGGGAACAGCACTGCGCGCGCCGACACCGGCGCCGCCATCACCGTCCGAAATCGATCAGGATCCCCCTGTTCGACAATCCGCGCGCAGGGGATGACCTCCGTGGGCAGGCTCATTCCGGGGCCACGATCAACAGGGCATAGGCGATCTCGTCCTTCGCCGCATGCCACAGATCAATCTCGCGCTGGCATGCGCCCATGGCTTCAGTGACCGCTGGATCGGTGTTGATCGTGTGCAAATGGTCAATCCGGGCCTGCATCGGATCATAATAGGCCAGCCAGGGCGCACCCACGATCATGCGATGGTCCAGCACCCGGTAACCAGCGGCAGACACACGCGCCTCTATCCCGGCAAGATCGGTGATCTGCGGGTACTCTTCCCAAAACGCCGTTGCGTCGGTCGACAAGGGCCCCAAAGCAACCGGTTCGGAAAAAGCGACATGCCCCCCAGGTTTCAACGCATCACGCCACAGGGTCAGCCCCTCGGTCACGCCCAGAAAATACAGCGCCCCGGCACACCAGATCAGGTCATAGGTCCCACCCGGCTCGGCCATACTGCCAAGCTCAACACGCACACGGTCCCCGAACGGCGCAAGACGCGCTTGTGCATGGGCCACGAACGGTTCTGTCGTATCAACCGCCCTGATCCGCGCCTCGGGCAAAGCTTGCGCCAAGGTGACAGTGTCGCCCCCTGTCGCGCAGCCCGCGTCAAACACGTCAACCGCGCCGGACATACCGATCCGACCCAAGGCCCAATGCACGTCCTCCGGCGCACCCGGCCCTTCGCGCGGCAGGTCCTTGTGGACCTCCAGAAAAGCGGACCATTGTTCAGGCGTCATTCCGCACCGTCCCGTACCAGCTTCCACCGGATCGCATCCAACAGCGCCTCAAACGACGCATCAACTATGTTCGCTGACACACCCACGGTCGACCATCGCCGCCCCTGTCCGTCCTCACTGTCGATGATGACCCGGGTCACGGCCTCGGTCCCGCCTTGCGTGATCCGCACCTTGAAATCGACCAGACGTATATCCTCGACATTCTTCTGATACCGGCCCAAATCCTTCGCCAGCGCCTTGGCAAGCGCATTCACGGGGCCTCGGTCAGTCCCAAGCTCATCCATGGATTCCGACACGGACAACATCTTCTTCCCATCGACCTTCACCACGACAACTGCTTCGGACAAGGACACCATCCGGTCCCGCTTGTTCTTGCGGCGCTCAATGGTCACGCGGTAGCGCTTCACCTCGAAGAATTCCGGCAACAAGCCCAACTCATCCCGCGCCAGCAGCTCGAACGACGCCTGCGCGGTGTCATAGGAATATCCGGCATCCTCGCGCGCCTTGATCCGATCCAGAATGCGCGGCAAGGCCGGGTCTTTCGCAGGCACATCCAGCCCCATCTCGGCCAAGCGCTTGCGCAGGTTCGACTGCCCCGCCTGGTTCGACATCGGAATGATACGCGCATTGCCCACCGTGTCCGGTGCCACATGCTCATAGGTGGTCGGGTCCTTCAGAATGGCCGATGCGTGCAGCCCGGCCTTGTGCGCAAAGGCAGAGGCCCCGACAAAGGCCGCCTGCTTCTGCGGCACCCGGTTCAGAATATCATCTAGCATCCGGCTTGTCCGCGTCAGTCCCGCCAGTGCGTCCATCGACACACCTGTCTCGAATTGGCTGGCATAGGGCTCTTTCAACAGCAGGATCGGGATGATCGACGTCAGGTTCGCATTCCCACACCGCTCGCCCAGCCCATTGAGCGTGCCTTGGATTTGCCGCGCACCCGCATCGACGGCGGCCAGCGACCCGGCCACAGCGTTTTCGGTGTCATTGTGGGTGTGAATGCCCAGACGGTTTCCATCGATGCCCGAGGCAATCACCGCCTTGGTGATGGCATGGATGTCATGCGGCAGCGTCCCGCCATTGGTGTCACAGAGCGCAATCCACCGCGCACCTGCGTCATAGGCAGCGTGGATCGCCTCAAGCGCATAGTCCGGGTTGCTCTTGTAGCCATCAAAGAAGTGCTCGGCGTCAAAGATCGCCTCGCGCCCGTTGGCGACCAAATGGGCAAAGGTGTGCGCGATGTTGTCCGTATTCTCGGCCAAAGAGATGCTAAGGGCCTTTTCCACATGGAAATCGTGGGTCTTGCCCACCAGACAGACGGCTGGCGTCCCGGCATTCAGGACGGCCGCCAGGACATCATCATTCTCGGCACTGATCCCAGCCCGCTTGGTCATACCAAAGGCGGTGAAAGTGGCGCTGGTCTTGGGCGCGTCCTCGAAAAACGCGCTGTCGGTCGGGTTGGCGCCCGGCCAGCCGCCTTCGATGTAGTCAATGCCAAGAGTATCCAGCGCTTGCGCAATCTGGTGCTTTTCAGGGGTCGAGAATTGCACGCCTTGGGTCTGCTGCCCATCGCGCAACGTGGTGTCGAAAAGATAGAGGCGATCTTTGGTCACAACACGTCCCCAATCTTCTCTGCTCCAGCCGTGGCGCGAGCGTCACGGCCAGCCCCCGACTGCCCCGTCACGCCAAAGGCGTGCTGACGCACGACGCGGGGGCTACCCCCCCACCCGCGGTCGAGGTCTGGCCTGTGTTCGGAGCAGATCATTCCAGCCCCTCCAGTTTTGAGGGATCGAAGCCCGCAGCAGGAACCAGCTCGACGCCAGCCTTTGACATTCGAACCTCCACACCGGCCCTGGTAAGGCTGGCTTTCATGGCATCAACGGCGGAAAAGTCTTTCGTTTCCATCGCCTCCTTGCGAGCAGCCAACAGCCTCGCCGTCCAGATATGCAATTCGTCGGTGTGCGGGTCGCCAGCCCAAACTTCTTGCCACCATTTGCTTTCTAGTGGCCCCGGAATGCCCAATAGCTTCATTCCTCCGAGCAATGCGGTCAGGTTTCCCTCGCGATAGTATTTATGCAGCACCGCAATAGCGCCCGGTGTGTTCAAATCATCTTTCAATGCTTCAATCACTTCAACGGGCAAGTCTTGAGAGCCAATACGATCTAACGAATGGTACCATCTGTGCAGCGTGTCTTCCGCCTCGGCCCGCTTCTTCTGGGTCCAATCCATCGGCTTCCGATAATGCGTCGACAACATCACGAAGCGTATCACGTCCCCCGGCACATGCTGATCCAAAAGGTCCCGTACGGTAAAGAAGTTGCCCAGAGACTTGGACATCTTCTTGCCCTCGACCTGCAGCATCTCGTTGTGCATCCAAACTTGCGCGGACGCATCTTCACCATCACAGGCTCTGCACTGCGCGCGCTCGTTTTCGTGATGAGGGAAGAGCAAATCCAACCCTCCACCGTGGATATCGAATTGCCGCCCCAACAGCTTCCTAGACATGGCCGAGCATTCGATATGCCAACCCGGTCTGCCAAACCCCCAGTCGCTTTCCCAGCCGGGCTGCTCAATAGTCGAAGGTTTCCACAAAACCGAGTCCATCGGGTTTCGTTTACCCTCACCTATTTCAGCTCGTGACCCTGCGACCATGTCTTCCAGTGTTCTGCCAGACAGATCTCCATATGCCAGGCCATCATCGCGGTTTTCGAGAGCGTCAACAGAAAGAAAGGCGTGAGATGGAACCCGATTACTATCCAGATAGACATACTGCGCTCTGGAATTGTGCCCTATGGTCGCCGCTACAACATATGCAAAATCCTTTGCTATTAGCTCCGAAATCATTTCCTTCATCTCTTCGATGTATCGCGTGGCACGGGGCGCGGCTTCGTCGGTCACTTGCCCCTTTAGAGCCGGACGCAACGCGTCGAGCTCGTCCATATCGGCGTGATACCAACGAATTGTCTCCTCGGTCCGTTCACGGATCAGCTCTTCCAGCGTCCCCTCGGCACCCGCCTCTTTCCGCGCAAGTGCGGTTGCGTTGATCTTGTCATCCACGTCCGTGAAGTTCCGCACGTAAGTCACTGCATCTTCGCCATAAACATGGCGCAGCAGCCGGAACAAAACATCAAACACAAGCACGGGTCGCGCATTGCCCAGATGCGCGCGGTCATAGACCGTGGGGCCGCAGACATACATGCGCACATTGTCGGGATCGAGAGGCTTGAACACCTCTTTCCGGCGGGTCGCAGTGTTATGAAGCTGGATCGTCATGGCAGGGTCTCGCAAGGCATGAATTCGGGCGCAGGGTTGGCGCGGGCCTAGCAATTCTGATCTGTCATGGAAACAAAGAACCGGCCCGCCGAAGAAATCAGCAGATAATGCAGCAAATGATGCAGATGGTCCGGGTCATAAACTGTCAGTAGCGCGCAGGGGTGACACCGGTCAACCCTTGTTTCAGCGCACTGGCCCCGGCACAGTCGGACCATGACACTTGATGACGCAAACCGCATCTGCGCCGCCCTGCCCGGCGCTTGGTATCACTCCAGCGCCGACGGCGGGCTTGAGGCGTGGAAAGTCGGCGACAAGATGTTTGCCTGCTACGGCCACGCGCTTGATGAGATTTCGGTCAAAACCGCCGACCCGGAAAACGCTCAGTTCCTGATCGAGATCGGAGCCGCCGAAAAAGCGAAATACTTCCACCGCTCTTGGGTCCGCATCCCCTTCGATCACCCCGGCGTAGACGCCCTGCAAGATCGCATCTACACTTCCTACGGTATCATCCGCAACAGCCTGCCCAAGAAGGCCCAAGCCGAACTTGCCGCATGGCAGGACAACACCTGATCTTCTTCTGACCGAAAATACCACGGGGGCGTGGGGGCTGGCCCCCAGTCCATGTGTTGACATCCCCCGCCCCCTCTGACCCCTTGGCGCCAACACATGCCAAGGAGCCAAACATGAACCTCTCCCAACGTATGCAAACGCTGACAGGCGGCGGATCAGATGGTTGGGACGTGTTCATCAAGGCCCGCAAGATGATCGCGAACGGCACCCCCGTGACCGAACTGACAATCGGCGAACACGACATTCGCACAGCCGCCCCGATCCTGCAGGACATGCACAAAAGCGCGCTTGGCGGGCACACCGGCTACGCGATGGTCCCGGGCACGGACACATTGCGCGACACCGTGGCAAAACGAACCACGGAACGGACAGGCGTTGCCACAACCCGCGACAACGTCCTGATTACCCCGGGAGGGCAATCGGCCCTCTTTGCCGCCCACGCCGCGGCCTGCGATCCCGGCGACACGGCGCTTTACCTTGACCCGTACTACGCCACCTATCCCGGCACGATCCGCGGGGTTTCCGCAATCCCCCACGCGATCCAGACCCGGGCCGAAGACGCCTTCCAGCCCCGCGCTTCAGACATCGCCGCGCATGCCACAAACGCCAAAAGTCTGCTGATCAACTCCCCCAACAACCCGACGGGCACGGTCTATTCCCGCTCCACGCTCGACGGGATCGCACAGGTGTGCATCGACAACGACCTCTGGCTGATCTCGGACGAAGTCTATGACACGCAAGTTTGGGAGGGCGAACATTTCTCACCCCGCTCCCTGCTCGACATGGCAGAGCGCACTCTGGTTGTTGGTTCCATGTCCAAAAGCCACGCCATGACTGGCTCACGCTGCGGCTGGGTGATCGGGCCGGAAAATGTGATTGCGCACCTGATCACCTTCGCCACGCACACGACCTATGGCGTGCCCGGGTTCATCCAGGACGCCTCGGTCTTCGCACTGGATCAGGGCCCTGACTTCGAAACAGAGATCGCCGCACCGTTCAAACGCCGCCGCGCCATCGCGCAGCACGTCTTGTCCGGCCAGAACACCATTGGCCTGATCCCGGCCCAAGGGGCTATGTACCTGATGCTTGATATCCGTGCGACTGGGATGACAGGCGACGACTTTGCCAACGCCCTTCTGGACGAGCACCATATCGCGGTGATGCCCGGCGAAAGCTTTGGACAAGCCGCCGCCGGCCACGTTCGGGTCGCCATGACAATTGACGACGCCGACTTTGAACAGGCACTGCGCACGCTCACGACATTTGCCGAAGCGCGCGCAGCCTGAGATCAGAAGCGGATCGAACCGCGCACGGTCAAGGTCGTGGCATCTGCCTCGACGCCCGTGCCTCCAATATCGTCAAAGCTGTGCTCCAAGAGCTCGGCCCCGACAGTGTAGCGATCGTTGATCTGGTAGGCCACGCCGATACCATAGAACTCACCGGTCTCTGAACCGATCGACGTATCCAAATCAGCAACACCCGCGGTGAAATAGCCCAGCGTCCGACCAAAATCGTACCCTGCCTGCAGTTTCAGGCGGGCGACACTGTCGACATCCGCAGCCCCATTCAGGTCGATGTCGGCGAAATCATAGTCAAGCTCACCACCCAGGACGAACGTCCCGAAATCGTAGCGGTACCCGACATGCGCACCGTATAGAATGTCGTCACCATCCGCAGCGCCAGATCCATCGACGTCGCCATAACCCAACTGCAAACCGGCATAACCACCCGTCCAGTCGCCGCCAAACGATTGCACCGGCGCGGGAGGCGGGGGTACAGGCGCCACAGGTTCGGGTGCCGGGGGCTCAAGGCTGCCAGCCAGAGCCGGGCTTGCCAGGGCCGTTGCCAACCCAATCGCAAAAATGCGCATCTTCATAAGTCTGCTCCTTTTTTCGTGGCACAACGCGATCACGCGCCGCCCCGTACACAACTGTGGATGACGCGGCACAGTTCCAGCCCCCAGCGCTTATAGTGCTGTGACTGCGCATCAGACCGCCCAAATCCATGCCAAGTTGCAGCAACAAGCCGCGCGCAACATGTCGCAAACAGACAAGACAAGCGACGTTTCGCACGTCAGCGTGACGAAGCGTGACATGTTGAAACAAAGGTGACAGGGGAGTCGCACGTCGTGCAGGGCACCTTTAGCAAGATTTCACTGGTGGCACGGACCATCGGGGCCGAACGCGGCAGGGCCGCGCGCGGGCGACCAGTATTGGTGTGATCTGACCGCACTCGATACATCGCACACTTGCCCATGGACTATGAAAATGAACGACCAAACCCCCTCTCGCTCTGGCGGCCGGGCCGCACGCCGTGCTGCGCGCGCCACCGCCCTCCCCGACCATCTGCGCCCCGTGCGCCCCGGCCTTGAGGGTGGCCGCTACAATCCACTGACCGACTCAGAGGTTCAGCGCATCCACACGGCTGCACTGGACGCTCTCGAAACCATCGGCCTCGCCGATGCGCCGCCGTCCGGCGTAGAATACCTGACCAGTGCGGGCGCAATCCTGGGCGACGACGGGCGCATCCGCTTCCCGCGCGCACTTGTCGAAGACACCATTGCAAAGGCAAACAGGTCGATCACCCTGTGCAGCCGCGACGGCAAGCATGACCTCGATCTTAGCGGCTCCCGCGTTCACTACGGCACGGCTGGTGCGGCTGTGCACATGGTGGATATCGATGGCCAGAACTACCGCGACAGCACAGTCCAGGACCTGCACGACGCAGCGCGCATATGCGACGTGCTCGACAATATTCATTTCTGCCAACGGCCTATGATCTGTCGTGACATCCCCGACACGGTCGAGATGGAGTACAACTCGGTCTACGCCTGCGTCTCCGGCACAACCAAACATATCGGCACCAGCTTTTCCGAACCGCATTGCGTGGCGCCTGCGGTCGAAATGCTGCACATGATTGCGGGCGGGGAAGACGCCTGGCGCGCACGCCCCTTCGTCTCAAATACGAACTGCTTCGTCGTGCCACCGATGAAGTTCGCCTCCGAAAGCTGCCAGGTGATGGAGGAATGCATCAAGGCCGGGCTGCCCGTTCTGCTTCTCTCTGCGGGGATGAGCGGCGCCACTGCCCCCTCAACCATCGCAGGCGCCATCGTGCAGGCTGTGGCCGAGTGCCTCGCGGGCCTCGTCTATGTCAACGCGGTCAAACCCGGCGCCCCAGCCATCTTCGGCACATGGCCATTCGGTCTTGATCTGCGCACAGGCGCGATGTCCATCGGATCAGGTGAACAAGCATTGCTGTCCGCCGGATGCGCCCAGATGCACCGGTTCTATGACCTTCCCGGCGGTGCTGCGGCCGGGGCGACAGACAGCAAGCTGCCCGACATGCAGGCCGGGTGGGAACAGATGTGTTCGAATGTCATGGCGGGCATCTCGGGATTGAACATGGTCTACGAAGCTGCGGGCATGCACGCATCGCTTCTGGGCTTCTGCCACGAAAGCCTGATCCTCGGCGACGATATCATCGGACAGGCCCTGCGTTGCACCCGCGGGATCGAAGTGACGGACGAAACACTGGCTCTCGACCAGATGGCAAAGGTATGCATGGAAGGTCCCGGTCACTACCTTGGAACCGAACAGACACTATCGCGTATGCAATCGGACTGCGTCTATCCGACCTTCGGCGACCGCACCTCGCCCAAGGAATGGGTCGAACTGGGCAAGCCGGACCTTTTGGAAAAAGCGGCGGCGCGCAAGCTGGAAATTCTCGCCAGCCGTCCAGCTGCAGCCCTCGACTTTGCCCTTGATGCGGACATTCGCGACACGTTCAACATCCATCTGCCAAGCAGTTGACCCAAAAATAGAGAGCGGGCACCGCCTTACAAAAGCGGTCCCTCTTCCCTGTTTCAAAAAGTCCTCCCCGAAGGGTCGGTCCGCAAACAGCCGTGACATGGCCATTGCGGGCTCAGATCTCGACAAACCCAATAATCGCGCCGCTGTCAGGCGAACTTCAGGTGTTTCCGAAAATCCGGAGGCGAAACATCCTACATCACCGCACGTTGCGTTAACCTCACGCCGACCGTCCGTTGGGGGTGTACAGGGGGTGCACGGATGCTGCACGGGGGGTGACACCCTGCTGCTGGCCTTCATCTTCATGAAAACAAGGTGAATCCGCAGCCGAATCCAACCCAGCCACTCTTCACACAAAAAAATGAGGCCCGGCCCCTGGGGGGAGACCGGACCTCACACCCCCACCCTTTACCACGCGGACAATGACACGCGGCAAAAGTCGGGTGTTCGGGTTAACCGTCTGTGGGTGGCATCAGGCCCGCTTCTTGCGCGGCGGCCACTTCATCTGCATCCAGAGCGCCATCGGCGTTCAGATCCATCGCGGTGAAAACATCCGAGGTTACGTCGGGAAAGCTTGCTTGCACTTCGTCGATGGTCAGCACGCCATCCCCATTCGTATCGAGCTCCGCTGCACCTTCGGCCACTGCAAAGGCCGGGATGGTGAGCGCTGCTACGAAAGTCAGAGAAGCAATCTTGGTCATTAGTGAACTCCTATCGAGTTTGGTTGTTTCAGGGGCCTGTTTCCGGCGCCCTTGATGTACATGAGCACAAATTTCGGGACTGCACCCCCTTCCCGGCTTCACCCCTTCCAACCGCGCAAGCGCCTGCCGATCCCGGCGATTGCCATGCGCGGCGTGCTGCCCAAAAAGAGGGGGCAAACCCAATCGGCGAAAACCCCCGGGCTATTCAAGCGGAGACAGAAAGATCAGCTTCGCGGCCATGAAACAGGCCAAAAAACTTCTCCGTCTTGTGCCACTCATCCCTGTGTTAGAGCAGCGTGCACAGAGGCTGACAGATGAAAGCGCCGAGGCAGAAGACCTTGTGCAGGACACGTTGCTCAGCCTGTGTCAGCGCCTGAACGACGGTCATCGGATCGAGAACATGCCTTCTTATGCAATGCGCACCTTGTCAAACCGGGCGCGCAACGGTTTTCGGCTGCTTGCCACTGAAAAACTGGAGGAAGAACACGCCCTGACCGAACCAGAAGCCTTGTTACGTCTGGATTGTGCGGACACCCTTGCCGCAATTGCGAAGTTGCCCAAACCACAGCGCGAGTTGATGGAACTCCTTATTGCAGGGGAGACTTCACCCCTTGCCCTGGCAAAAGCAACGGATCTGCCCTTGGGGACTGTTATGTCCCGCCTCTCTCGTGCACGTGCAAAACTGCGGCTTCTCCTAGCAGAATAACCACAAGACTGGCCGCTCCCTTCGCGGGCGGTGGCTGGGCGAATTTGCGCAGCAAAGAGAACACCACCGCCTCAACAGAAAAAGGGGGACCAAAAGGCCCCCCTGTGAGTTTCGCCGTTCAGGCTCAATATGTTAACCGCCCGGTACTTTTCTGCCTGCGGCCTGAACGTCGTCGGGGGCGAGCGCACCCGCCCCGTGTGAAGGTGGGAAGGACTTCAAGTACCGCCCCACCCGTCTCGTCGGGAGCCAGACCGGTCCAGCCAGCCCGGCCCCCTCGCGCCCCTTCCCCGGGGTGCGTAACTCTTAGCTACACCCAGACGTTGCGCCGCAGGTGTTGCACTTCATGCAGGTGCCGTTGCGCACCAGCGTGTAGTTGCCGCATTCGCCGCAGGCTTCGCCTTCGTAACCCTGCATCTTGGCCTTGGTGCGCGCATCCATGGTGGTGGTGGCCGCCGTGACGGTCGTGGTCGACACAGATGCCGCACCGTTCACTGCCACTTCGGGCACAAGCGTCTGCAAGGCGACCTCTGCGTCCATTGTGACCTCTTCCGCCATGCCGCCCTGCAGCACCACCAGATCCTGGGGCAGACGCTTGCGCAGATAACCGGTGGAGCTGATTTGCTTCAGCACTTCCAGGGACTTTGACGCGGCAGTCTCGGACAGCTCAGAGACGTTGGACACGCCCTCTTCTTCGCCGCGACCGATGTCGTCAAAGGTCGCACCCTCGGGTTTCACGTGCGCCAGGTCCGTACGGTCAAGGTAGGACACGGCCAGTTCGCGGAACACGTAGTCAAGGATCGACGTCGCGTTCTTGATACTGTCATTGCCTTGAACCATGCCCGCAGGTTCGAACTTGGTGAAGGTGAATGCATCCACGAACTCTTCCAGCGGAACACCGTATTGCAAACCGACGGACACGGCGATGGCAAAGTTGTTCATCATTGCCCGGAAGCCAGCACCTTCCTTGTGCATATCGATGAAGATCTCACCCAGATTGCCGTCTTCATACTCGCCCGTCCGCAAATAGACCTTGTGGCCGCCAACGATGGCTTTCTGAGTGTAACCCTTGCGGCGCTGAGGCATCTTTTCGCGGTGAGACTTCACAATCTCCTTCACAACGATCTTCTCAACAATCTTCTCGGCGAGAACGGCGGCTTTCTCTGCGGGTGCTCCGCTTTCCAGAACCTCCTGCGCGTCCTCGTCATCCTCGACCAGCGCTGCGGCCAGAGGTTGCGAGAGTTTCGAGCCGTCGCGGTAAAGCGCGTTTGCCTTTACCCCAAGCGACCAAGACAACTCGTAAGCGCGTTGGCAGTCCTCGATGGTCGCATCGTTGGGCATGTTGATCGTTTTGGAGATCGCACCAGAGATGAACGACTGCGCTGCGGCCATCATAGTGATGTGGCTGTCAACACTCAGGAAACGCTTGCCTTTCTTGCCGCACGGATTGGCGCAGTCGAAGATGTGGTAGTGTTCTTCCTTCAGGTGTGGCGCCCCTTCCAGCGTCATCGTTCCGCAAACATGGTCGTTTGCAGCGTCGATATCAGCCTTGGAGAAGCCCAACGACTTGAGCAGATCAAAGGTTGGATCGTTCAGCTTTTCAGCTGGGATGCCCAACACACCGGTGCAGAACTCTTCGCCCAGCGTCCACTGGTTGAAGACAAAGCGGATGTCGAAGGCGCTTTCCAGCGCGGCGTCCACCTTAGCCAGCTCATTGGCACCAAAGCCGTGACCGGTCAGCGTCGTGTGGTTAATTGCCGGAGCGTTGCCAATTGACCCATGACCCACGGCATAGCTGATGATCTCTTCGATCTGGGCCGAGCCATAGCCGAGGTTCTCCAGCGCCGCAGGCACTGAGCGGTTGATGATTTTGAAGTAACCGCCACCAGCCAGCTTTTTGAACTTTACCAGGGCAAAGTCCGGCTCGATCCCCGTAGTGTCGCAGTCCATGACCAGACCGATGGTACCGGTGGGCGCGATAACTGTGGATTGCGCGTTCCGGTAGCCATGTGCCTCGCCCAGTTTCAGCGCTTCATCCCATGTGCCCATGGCTACGTCGATCAGGCGTGGATCTGGGCAGTTGGCGTGGTCGAGAGCGACAGGTTTCACCGCCAGCTTCTCGTAGCCTTCGGTCGCGCCATAGGCGGCATTGCGGTGGTTGCGCATGACACGCAGCATGTGGTCAGCGTTCTTTTGGTAACCAGGGAATGGGCCAAGTTCGCCTGCCATCTCGGCTGAAGTGGCATAGGATACGCCGGTCATGATCGCAGTCAGCGCACCGCAGAGCGCACGGCCCTCGTCACTGTCGTAACCGTGGCCCATGTTCATCAGCAGGCCGCCAATGTTGGCATAGCCCAAACCCAGCGTGCGGAAGTCATAGGAGCGCTGCGCGATTTCCTTCGAAGGAAACTGCGCCATCATGACCGAGATTTCCAGCGTTACAGTCCACAGGCGGGACGCGTGCATGTACTCTTCGACTTGGAATTTACCATCTTTCAGGAAGGTCAACAGGTTCATCGAAGCCAGGTTGCAGGCCGTATCGTCCAGGAACATGTACTCTGAACATGGGTTCGAGCCCCGGATTTGCCCGTCCTCAGGGCATGTATGCCAGTCGTTGACCGTGTCGTGGTACTGAATGCCCGGGTCGGCACAGGCCCATGCCGCATGGCCCACCTGCTCCCACAAGTCGCGCGCTCTGACGGTCTTGGTGATCGACCCATCAACGCGATTGATCAGTTCCCAATCAGCGTCCTTCTCGACCGCTGTCAGGAACGCGTTGGTCACTCGGATCGAGTTGTTCGAGTTCTGGCCCGAAACCGAGCTGTAGGCCTCGCTGTCCCAGTCCGTGTCGTATGTGGGGAATTCAATGCTGGTGTGACCCTGCTTGGCGTAGTCCAGCACCCGCTTGATGTAAGTCTCGGGGATCGCAACCTTTTTGGCTGCTTTCACTGCATCCTTCAACGCGTTGTTTTTCTTGGGATCATAAGCGTCTGCTTCGGCGCCATCCCATGTGCCGATGGCTTCAAAGATGCCGTTCAGCTTCTCTTCGTGCATCTTGGACCCGGCGACAATCGACGCCACTTTTTGCTCTTCGATTACCTTCCAGTTGATGAAGTCTTCGATATCCGGGTGGTCGGCATCGACAATCACCATCTTGGCGGCACGACGGGTGGTTCCACCCGACTTGATTGCCCCCGCTGCACGGTCACCGATCTTGAGGAAACCCATCAGGCCTGAAGACTTGCCGCCGCCAGAAAGGCTCTCGCCCGCTGCGCGCAGACTGGAGAAGTTGGTGCCGGTGCCCGAACCGTATTTAAACAGGCGCGCCTCGCGGACCCACAGGTCCATGATGCCGCCATCGTTCACCAGGTCATCTTCGACCGATTGGATAAAGCAAGCATGCGGCTGCGGGTGTTCGTAGGAAGACTTGGATTTGGTCAGTTTGCCAGTCTTGTAGTCGACATAATGGTGACCCTGGGCCGGTCCGTCGATGCCGTAGGCCCAGTGCAGGCCCGTGTTAAACCATTGTGGGCTGTTCGGTGCGGCGCGTTGTGTTGCCAGCATGTGGCGCATTTCGTCATAATAAGCGCGCGCATCTTCCTCGGTCGTGAAGTAACCACCCTTCCAGCCCCAATACGCCCATGCACCGGCCAAGCGGTCAAAGACTTGCTTGGACGACGTTTCGCCGCCCATTATGGCGCCATCGGCTGCTTCAGACCGCCACAGAAACTCAGGAACGTCCTTTTCTTCAACCTTCTGCAGCTTGGACGGCACGCCGGCCTTGCGGAAGTATTTTTGTGCGATGACGTCGCTGGCCACTTGGCTCCACGAATTCGGAACCTCGACCTCGTCCAACCGGAACACCACAGTCCCATCCGGATTGCGGATCTCGGACGTTGTCGTCACGAAATTAAGCGCCGCATACGCATCCTGACCGGCTTTAGTGAACTGTCTTTCAATCTTCATCGCGCTGCCTCATTCCCAGCTGGTGTTCCGAAAGGTGCGCCTGACGTTGCAGGGCCCCGTGTTTATGCCGGCACAAAGTCACTGAACCACCCCGCAGACACTGATGTGTGGCTGCAAAATCCGCTGATGATACGGTGTTCCCCTGTCCCTCGTGCCCGGCGCTTCGCCCATAGTGTTGACCACTAAATATTGTGGTGAACCACCCGGCCCACACAAACTGACGTATTCAGAGGGTTCACGTCAACGACATTTTAAAAGTTTTTTGACATCTTTTTTCTTGACCGGAGAGGCCGGTTTTGCGCGTCGGCACGGCTTGCGATTCACTTCGTTAACGAGAGGTTGTATCGGCCAAATTTCGTCCACGGCACTCATCTGAAAAACTCGAACCAATCGGCTTACTTAGTCCAACCTGTGGATGCTTCACGTGAAGTTATCCACAGTAAAGGCGCGCGACCAAAGAAAGGTTTTGCCGCGCTGCGGAAAATGTGGTCAGGTCGACACATCCCGGAGCAGAGGCCCACAAAATGCGACCAATCATAGCTTGTTTCGCGGTCGCACTCAGCGCCTGCGCACCACAATATGTAGAAAGAGTAGTGACTGACGAACAAGACCTGCCTGTTCGTCGCGCGACATTTGCCGCGAATCCCGCGCAGCTCGATGAAGCGTTCCGTTCGTCCTGTGACGCTCCGGGTGACAATTTGCGGGTTGTATCGCGTTCTGTCATCCAATGCCGAATTCTGCCGCCACCAGACGTGGCAGCATTTCTTGTCCTGCAATATGATGGTGCTCTCGAAGCGCCAACACTTGTCGTTCAAAAGGAAACGGACAAGACTGATGGCGATATTGTTGTGGAATTGTCCTACTTTGCCGAAGTTGTGCAAAAATCAGGCAATCCACGGCGCATCTACATCAAGCAACCAGCGCTCGATCAATTGATGGACCAACTGCTCGTCGCAACAGGCGGCATTGCATCAAACTAGGTGGAAATGGTCGGAGCGAGAGGATTCGAACCTCCGACCCCCTGTACCCAAAACAGGTGCGCTACCAGGCTGCGCCACGCTCCGACCGTGGCGCTGTCTTAGACGGGGCCGACGCAATTGAAAAGCCCAAAGCGTGCAATCAACAGGGCCAAACAGCGATATCTTGATCAAAGCTGGGGTGTCGCATCTGCGTCCCCTCTTGAATCCCCATCATACGGGCCAGCCCGCCATTGATTTCGAGAACGTGAGTGAGTCCGTCCCCACCGGGAATCGGTGTTTCATCCAGTGGGACGGCCTCGTGATGAATCTTGGTTACGGTTCCGGTCGGATCAAGGAACAGCATATCAAGCGAGATCAGGGTGTTTCTCATCCAGAACGACAATGGTTGAGGCCGGGGGTAGACGAAAAGCATCCCTTCGCTCGCAGCCATGGACGGTCGGTTCATCAGCCCAATGGCCCGCTCTCGATTGGTATCGGCGATCTCAACGTTAAACCGGGCCGAACCGAACTCACCCCGAAGCCAAACCGTCGCGTCATTGCACTTTGCTGCAACTGCTTGCGCAAAAAAACAGAAAACCAGTGCAAAGAACGCCCGATGGCACGAGCGGTGCATCGTCAACGGTCCTTTTTTGCCAGCGCAGCTTCCCATGCCAGCACTTCCGCCGCCATGTGACCCCGTTTTCCGTCAATCACACGCAACGCAAGAGCTTCGCCAGGCTGAAGGTCCGACAGGCCGGAGCGGCGCAAGACTTCCACATGCAAGAACACATCTTCGGAACTGCCAAACACATTGGCAAAACCGAATCCCTTACCCTTATCGAACCATTTCACGCGTCCCGGCTGCAAGGGCGCCTCTGACACGTCATGCTGGTCCATTTCAGCCAGATCATTAAGGGAGGACGAATCCGTATGGTCTGGAGGCGTTATAGACTTGACTTCAACGGCTTGAACGCCGCGTTCCGTACGCTGTACGCGCACATTGACCTTGGCCCCGTCCGCGACGGACGACTGACCAAAATTTCGCAACACATTTACGTGCAGCAAAATGTCGGGACCGTCGGAATTGGCCACAATGAAACCGAACCCTTTCACAGGGTCGAACCACTTCACGGTCCCGGTGACCACATCCGTATCTTGACTGTGTTCTGACAAGACTTGTCTTTCTATGAGTGCATTATGCCGCATACCAAGACTTGCGCCATTTTGACCTCTGAATTCAAGCATGAATTACCGCTATAAATTCAGATGTTTACATTTCACGCTACGTGAAATTCACGGACTTAGGCGCGTCACTTGCCATGCAGAGCCGGGTTTTTCACGTCGCCAGCAGAAACGATCATGTAACCGGAAGGCGCCGTCTGCCCAGAATTCTATCTCGACCGGCACGATCCTGTAGCCGCCCCAAAACGGTGGGCGGGAAGGACTGGTGCCGTGCTGCGCCGTGACCTTGGCCACCGTAGCCATCAGCGCGGCACGGCTGTCCAGCGGCGCGCTTTGGTCTGACGCCCATGCCCCAAGGCGCGATTTAAGTGAACGGGATGCATAATAGGCGTCAGCCTTCGCTCCCTCTTCTTTCTCGACAATACCGCGCACCCGTACTTGCCGCCGCAGCGACTTCCAATGCATCACAAAGGCAGCCTTGCCCGCGTGGTCCAGTTCCGCAGCCTTCGCGCTGGTGTAATTCGTGTAGAAGACAAAGGCATCATCTTCGACTTCTTTCAGCAAGACCATGCGGACATTGGGCAGGCCGTCGGCATCGACAGTGCTCAGTGCAATGGCGTTTGGGTCGTTCATCTCTGTGCCTTCGGCATCGCTCATCCACGCGCGGACAATATCAAAGGGATTTTCGCCAGCGAATTTGCCCGCTCGATCTGTCATGTCAGCCTCCTGTCCAGTTTTCAAACAGCTAACCTTCGACGCTGGCAGGTTCAACTGCCGCCCCTCTCTTGATGCGTCTGGGGCAATGGCCTAAAGCTGACCGCCAGACACAAAGCCGACAATGAGGGACGGTATGGGCAGTGACATGGCGAGCAATTTGATGACGGGCAAGCGGGGTCTGATCATGGGTCTCGCCAATGACAAATCCATCGCATGGGGAATTGCACGGACCCTGGCCGATGCTGGCGCGGAACTTGCGTTCTCGTATCAAGGGGATGCGCTCAAGAAACGCGTCGATCCTCTGGCGGCGCAGTTGGGCAGCGATATCGTCCTTCCGTGCGATGTCGGCGACGAAACCTCGATTGATGCTCTTTTCGAGGCACTCAAGGATCGCTGGGGCACGTTGGACTTCATCGTCCACGCCATTGGCTTCTCGGACAAGAATGAGTTGCGTGGGCGCTACGTTGATACCAGCCGCGGCAATTTCGCGCTGACCATGGATATCTCGGTCTATTCGTTCACTGCCGTGATGCAGCGGGCTGAAAAGATGATGACCGATGGTGGTAGCGCGCTGACCCTCACCTATTACGGCGCCGAACAGGTCATGCCGCACTACAATGTCATGGGTGTCGCCAAGGCCGCACTCGAGGCATCGGTCAAATATCTGGCCGAGGATCTGGGCAAGGACAACATTCGCGTCAACGCAATCAGCGCCGGCCCAATCAAGACCCTGGCCGCCTCCGGCATCGGTGATTTCCGCTACATCATGAAGTGGAACGAATACAACTCGCCGCTGCGCCGCAACGTAACCATCGACGATGTTGGCAAATCCGCACTGTTCCTGCTCAGCGATCTGGGGTCTGGCACGACGGGCGAAAACCTGCACGTTGATGCTGGATACCATGTGGTCGGCATGAAGGCCGTCGACGCCCCAGACATTGAAAAAGGGTAACGGATGAGCCTGACGCTGGCAGAACTAATAGCTTTCAATACGGTCCTTTTGGCTGCGCTGCTTTCTCCCGGTGCGGCCATGTTGTTTATCACCAAGGCGACCGTAACAGGCGGTCGCGCGGCTGGCATTGCGACCGGTGTTGGTCTCGGCACCGCTGCCGCGATGTGGACGATGGCAGCGCTATTGGGTCTTGAGGCTGTCTTTACACTCTTTCCTTGGACCTATACCGCGCTCAAGATCGGTGGGGCGCTCTACCTGATATGGATTGCGATCCAAACATGGCGACATGCACGTGACGAGCTTGGCGATGCACCGAGGCCACGCGGACAGGCAGTATTGTCAGGAATGCTCTTGAACCTGGGCAATCCGAAGTCGATGCTGTTTGCGGCCGCCGTGATTGTCGTTGTTTTTCCTAAAGGGCTCGCACCAGCAGATATTGCTGCGATCGTGTTGAATCACTGGCTGCTTGAACTGGCGTTCTACACGCTTCTCGCCCTTGCGCTCAGCACACCGCACATTCGACGCGGTTATGTCAGCCTCAAACCTGTTTTCGACCGCATCGCGGCCACACTGCTAGGCGCGCTTGGCGTGCGCCTGATCCTGGAGAAGTAAACAATGGCAGACCGCCTCCCCCATGAAAAAGGGTTCCACATCAGCTGGGATCAAATCCACCGCGACAGCCGGGCGCTGGCGTGGCGCCTTGATGGGCAAGGACCGGATGAAGGCGCGTGGCGGGCCGTCGTGGCGATTACGCGGGGCGGCATGGCACCGGCCATGATCGTCAGCCGCGAGTTGGACATTCGCACCGTGGATACGATCAGCGTCAAATCCTACCACCACCAAAGCCAGGGCGAGGTTGAAGTGCTCAAGGCACCTGACGCCGAACTGATGGGCGACGGCACGGGTATCTTGGTGATCGACGATCTGGTCGATTCTGGCCGCACGCTTGAGGTGGTACGCGAACTATACCCCAAAGCGCATTTTGCCACCGTCTATGCCAAGCCCAAGGGCGAACCGATGGTCGATACGTTCATCACAGGCGTCAGCCAGGACACGTGGATCTTCTTCCCCTGGGATATGGCCCTGCAATATGTCGAGCCTTACCGCGGCACCGACTGAGAACGCACGCACCGGGCCCGCCAAACGACCGCCGGAGGTTCCGGCGCTTTCAAAACGAGCACTCACATGACCACGACACGCACCGCTTCCACATTCGCCCCTCCGGTGATGGAGGCGCGGCGCTGGATCGAGGGCGTCACCTTCCCCGAAGACCGTCCGCTGATCAACGTCAGCCAAGCGGCGCCGGTTGATCCTCCTCCCGACGCGCTGCGCCAAGCGATGGCAGATGCGGCGCTCACCAAAGATGATGCGCATCTCTACGGTCCGGTTCTGGGCATGGCGGCCCTGCGTGCAGGATTGTCAGAGCAGATCAATCGCCACTACGGAGCGAACACGAGCGCAGCCAATGTCGCGATCACATCCGGCTGCAATCAAGCCTTTGCATCAGCAATCGCAACGCTGTGCGAGGAAGGGGATGAAGTTATCCTGCCAACCCCATGGTATTTCAACCATAAAATGTGGCTGGATATGACTGGCGTCACCTCTGCACCGCTGCCCGTGGGCGACGGTATGCTGCCGGATGTCGCGGCCGCCGACGCCCTGATCACCGACCGGACGCGCGCCATTGCATTGGTCACGCCAAACAACCCGGCAGGCGTTGAGTACCCCGATAACCTCGTGCTCGCCTTCTTCGAACTGGCAAAGGCGCGCGGGATCGCCCTAATCGTTGATGAAACCTATCGCGACTTCGACAGTCGCAGCGGTGCGCCGCATGCCCTGTTCCAACAGGATGGATGGGAGAATACGTTCATCCATCTCTATTCGTTTTCCAAGACATACCGCCTGACCGGCCACCGGGTCGGTGCATTGGTGACATCCTCGGCGCGGTTGGCTGAGGCTGAAAAGTTCCTCGACACCGTTGCGATCTGTCCGGGGCAGATCGGACAGTACGCCGCTCTTTGGGGGCTGGAAAACCTTGGTGACTGGGTCGCGGGGGAACGCGACGAAATCCTCGCGCGGCGCAAGGCCATTACCGATGGACTTCCCGTGCTGGCAGACAAAGGGTGGGAGCTCATGGGGCTGGGTGCCTATTTCGCCTACATGAAGCACCCGTTTGACATGTCGTCAGCCGACCTTGCCCCGAAACTGGTGCAAGATCCCGGTATCCTGTGCCTGCCGGGCACAATGTTTTGGCCCGAAGGTGCCTCTGAAGGACGCCAGCAATTGCGCATTGCCTTTGCTAACCTTGACGCCAGCGGCATTAGTGACCTCTACACAAGGCTGTCAGCGCTGAGCCTTTGAATCCAACGGCTCTTGCCCGTCTCAGGCAGTGCCGCTAGACATCCTCAACCGCAACGACACCCGTTAGAAGGCGCACATGGCCAAGAGCAACACATCCATCTCGAAAATCGCCGTTTGGATCCTTCTGGGCCTCTTGTTTGTGGGCCTCAGCCTTGGCTTTGGCCTTGATGGTCTGGGGGGCACAATCCGCACCGTGGGCAAGGTCGGCGACAAGCATATCGACGTCCAAACCTATGCAAACACGCTGCAACGCGAGATGCAGGCAGTTGGCCAGCAAACAGGCGCGCCCCTGACCTTTGCCCGTGCCCAAGCCATTGGTCTGGATCAGGCTGTTCTGGCCCGTCTGGTCCGCGCCCGCGCGCTGGACCATGAAGCAGGCGAAATGGGCCTGAGCGTTGGTGACGAAACAATCCGCGACGAAATCCTGAACATTCCGGCGTTCCGCGGCCTTGATGGTTCGTTTGACCGCGATGCCTACCGGTTCACCTTGGACAACCAAGGCACCAGCGAATCCGAATTCGAAAATCAACTGCGCGAGGAAGTATCTCGTTCGATCCTGCAGGGTGCCATCGTTTCAGGTGTCAGCATGCCCGAAACATACGCCCGCACGCTGGTCTCCTTTCTTGGCGAAACACGCGACTTCACATGGGTGCGTTTGGGTCAGGCTGATCTTGAAACGGCACTGCCCACACCCTCGGACGAGGTTTTGCGCGCGTATTACGAAGACAACCTTGACGACTACGAACTGCCCGAAACCAAGCGCATCACCTATGCCGCTCTGCTGCCCGACATGATCCTGGACTCAATGGAGGTCGAGGAAAGCACCCTGCGCGCCGAATACGACGCGCGGGCAGATCAATACAACCGTCCCGAACGGCGCCTTGTTGAGCGTCTGGTCTATCTTGATGCGGATGCCGCTGAACGCGCCGCCGCGCAGCTTGAGGTGGACGGCACAACATTCGAAGCGCTGGTGACAGAGCGCGGGTTGGAACTGGCCGATGTCGACATGGGTGACGTAAACCGTCTTGAACTGGATGCCGCAGGCGAGGCTGTTTTCAACGCCGAGGTTGGCGATGTCGTTGGTCCCCTTCCCTCATCGCTTGGCCCGGCGCTGTTTCGCGTGAACGGCGTCCTGCCTGCTCAGATCATCAGCTTTGAGGATGCCGAGCCACAACTGCGGCAGGAACTGGCCCTGGACGCCGCACGGCGGCAGGTCGCAGTTCTGGCCGAAGAGTTCGACAACCTGCTGGCAGGCGGCGCAACGCTCGAAGAATTGGATTCCGAAACCGACATGCAGCTGGGTACCATTGACTGGTTCCCGGTCATGGGCGACGGAATTGCAGCCTATGATGGCTTCCGCGATGCCGCTGTGGAACTGACCCAAGACGACTTCCCGGAAATCGTCCAGCTGGACGATGGCGGTATCGTCGCCATGCGGATGGACGACCTCCTGCCGCCGCGCCCTGCCCCGTTTGAGGAAGCGAAGCTGAACGTTCAAGGCAACTGGGAAGCGGAGCAAACGGAAAACAGGTTAACCGAAAAGGCCGAAGCCCTGCTGCCTGCATTGGAAGCAGGCGAAAGCTTTGCCAGCCAATCCTTGGATTCTATCGTCGAAACCGATCTGGACCGCAGCGCGTTCGTACAGGGCACGCCCCCCGCATTCATGCCTGCCGTGTTTGAAATGGAACCCGGCGACGTGCGCATTATCTCGGGCTATGGCGCAGTGCTGGTTGTCCGACTTGATGCGGTCAACGAGACCACTGACACGCCGGAAGTGCAGGCCGAAACAGAAGCGCTCAGCGCCGAGATGGGCCAACTTCTCGCCAGTGAAATCTTCAACATCTTCGGCGAAGACGTTGTGCTGCGTGCAGGGACGCAAATCAACCAGCAGGCGTTGGACGCCGTGCACGTGAACTTCCCCTGATGGCACTCGTTCCCGATTTTGACAGCTTTGCCGCAGCCTATGCGGAAGGCCAGAACCAAGTGGTTTACACCCGGCTTGCGGCAGACCTGGACACGCCCGTGTCCCTGATGCTGAAGCTGACGGGTGCTCAGAAAGATGCGTTTGTACTTGAGTCCGTCACCGGCGGTGAGGTGCGTGGTCGATACTCGATCATTGGGATGAAACCTGATCTGATATGGCGATGTGACGGCGAAGCCTCCTCGATCAACCGCATGGCCCGCTATGATGCAGATGCGTTCGAGCCGCTGGAGGGCAACCCGCTTGATGCACTGCGCGCCCTGATCGAAGAAAGCCGCATCGACCTGCCCGATAATCTGCCACAAGCTGCCGCGGGCCTGTTCGGCTACTTGGGTTATGACATGATCCGGCTGGTTGAACGCCTTCCAGACATCAACCCCGACCCGCTTGGCTTGCCAGATGCGCTGATGCTGCGCCCGTCGGTCGTTGCCGTTCTTGATGGTGTAAAGGGTGAGGTCACTGTCGTCTCGCCTGCATGGGTCAGCGATGGCCAATCGGCGCGCGCCGCCTATGCTCAGGCCGCAGAACGGGTGATGGACGCCGTCCGCGACCTTGAACGCGCAATGCCGGTTGAAACCCGTGATCTGGGGGACGCAAGCCCGCAAGCCGAACCGGTGTCGAACTTCACCAAGGATGCCTACAAGGCCGCTGTCGAAAAGGCGCGCGACTACATCAAAGCGGGCGACATCTTTCAGGTCGTACCGGCACAACGTTGGACGCAGGAGTTCCGGGAGCCACCCTTCGCACTCTACCGGTCGCTCCGGCGCACGAACCCGTCACCTTTCATGTTCTACTTCAACTTCGGTGGGTTTCAGGTCGTGGGTGCAAGCCCCGAAATCCTGGTTCGTGTGTTCGGCAACGAGGTTACGATCCGCCCGATTGCAGGCACCCGTCCCCGCGGGGACACACCCGAAAAGGACAAGGAACTGGAAGCCGATCTGCTGGCCGACAAGAAAGAGCTGGCAGAGCATCTGATGCTATTGGATCTCGGCCGCAACGATGTGGGCCGTGTGGCCAAGATTGGCACCGTCCGACCGACTGAGGAGTTCATCGTCGAACGCTACAGCCACGTGATGCACATCGTCTCGAACGTCGTGGGTGAACTGGCCGAGGGAAAAGACGCGCTTGACGCCTTCTTTGCCGGGATGCCCGCTGGCACCGTATCTGGCGCGCCAAAGGTCAGGGCGATGGAAATCATCGACGAGTTGGAGCCGGAAAAGCGCGGTGTGTATGGCGGCGGCGTAGGATACTTCAGTGCGGGTGGCGACATGGACATGTGCATCGCCCTGCGGACAGCCGTTGTTCAGGACCAAAAGCTGTACATCCAAGCTGGAGGCGGCGTTGTCTATGACAGCGACCCCGAGGCGGAGTTCATGGAAACAGTGCACAAATCTGGTGCCATTCGGCGGGCGGCTGCAGACGCCGCGCGCTTTGGCGGCGGCAACCAGTGACACACAGACAGACGTGTTAGTGGGCCAAAGTTGATGCCACGCGGAGCGTTCCAACTGGGTGACATCAATGTCGCCCCCGGCAGTCGGGCATCCGTGGCCCTGCCCGTGTCAGACTTGCCCGACCACACACCTGTTTCGCTACGGGTCGAGGTTTTGCACGGGAAACGCCCCGGTCCCACCATGTTTGTCAGCGCTGCTGTCCATGGGGACGAGGTGATCGGTGTGGAAATTGCGCGCCGCCTTCTGCGCACACCACAGCTCGACAAGCTGCGTGGCACATTGCTGGTTGTCCCGATCGTGAACGCCTTCGGCTTTCTGGCGCGATCCCGCTATCTGCCAGACCGCCGCGATCTGAACCGTTGCTTTCCCGGCAGCGCAAGCGGGTCCCTTGGGTCGCGGCTGGCGCATATCTTTCTGAATGATGTGGTTCTACGGTGCGATTTCGGCATCGACCTGCATTCCGCTGCCGTTCATCGTACCAACCTGCCTCAAATCCGCATTACGCCTGGCGACCAGATCACCGCGACCATGGCGCGCAGCTTTGGTGCACCAGTCATTCTGACGTCCTCCCTGCGCGAGGGATCATTGCGTGGCGAAGCGGCAGAGCGCGGGACACCCGTTTTGCTTTATGAAGCAGGTGAAGGTCTGCGGTTTGATGAGTTTTCAGTGCGCGCTGGCGTCGCGGGCATCCTCCGCGTGATGCGGGATCAGGACATGTTGGCCGCAAAGGGTATTGCGCACCCACGCACCCCATCTCTGACCTGCAATAGCTCTACGTGGTTGCGCGCGCCCTCCGGCGGCCTGCTGCGTACCTTTCGCGCCGAGGGCGACGTTGTCGAGGAAAACGAGGTTTTGGCGGCCATTTCCGACCCGGCTGGGTCCACGGAAACCGAACTTATCGCCCCGTCGTCTGGAATACTCATCGGACGCGCCGTTCTGCCCGTCGTGAACGAGGGGGACGCGGTATTTCATCTGGCCGAGATAAGTCCCACGGCAGATGAAGACACGGTTGAAGCGATGACAGCCCAACTGGAAGCCGACCCGCTCTTTGACGAAGATGAGATTATCTGAGCCCTATTGCACTTCTTCGGCGAGCAACTGAAGGACAGATGACACTGGGGCAAGCGCCACACGTTCTGCCCGGTCCTGCAACCCCCACAATAGCAAAGCCGAGATCGTGTCGGGACGCAGGCGGCCAACCATGATCACACCGCCTTCCTGACCCGCACGAAACGCTGCCTGATCCAGAAACCGGCGGATGACCGTTGGTGTCTGACCCGCGCTGTCGAAGTCACGGAACACCAGCCCTGCTGGTACGCCTTCACGCACGGCCAGTTTTTGAGCGGTGTTCAAGCCCTTGGATTGCAGGATCAGCCCATGGCCAGAGGCCAAAACAGCGGCAGAGACCTGGTCAGACGCGTCGCGTGTTTCCTGCAAACCGATGCCCGTCCCCTCCATCACCGCGACAGCCTCTGGCACCGCGTCTATCGCCGCTGACAGCGTAACTTCGGTATCTGAAGCCGTTGCGCCTGCTGGCAGGTCCAGAAGGACCGCAACCTCAAACCCTTCGCCGCGATACTCAGCTACACGTTCCGCTGCATCGCCAAGTGACGCATTCACAGCAAATGTCAGCGGATAGGGAAAGCTCCGCAATGCGGCGAGGCCAACGCTGCCACCAGTCAAATCTGCGCCTTCGTCAATCAAGACAATTGACATCAATGGCTTGTTTTCAGGGTTCTCGAAAGGCGCTGCATAAATCTGGATCGGAGGGCCATCCGCCGCCGCGTCATTCGCCTCATTGTCTGTTTCCGCGGGAGGCTCGTCCGCACTCGGAGCGCGGTCGACAAGAGACGTGGCTGGGCGCCCAATCGTGGGCCGTCCATTATCAGTCGCTGGATCCAGCGCCGAGGGAAGCGCGGCGGACCGTTCGGGCGGTGTTTCCGGATCAGCTGGAGTCTCGACCCGCTCAGGAACGTCCGGAGCTGGGGCAGCATCTGGCGCATCCGGTGCCGCGGCTTCGGTCGTCGGTGTGTCTGTGCCTTCGGGGGTTGCCGGAGCATCTTCGGCGAATGCGGTTGGCGCATCGGGAACCTGTGGCGCAGGTGGCTGCGCGGGATCTGTTGAGATGGACAACTCCGTCTCACCCACAGGCGCTTGCGGCGCTTCACCTTGCGGGCTGGGCTGCACCGGCGCATCCGTGTCTATTGCGACAGTTGCGCCTTCACCAACTTCGGCCGGATCAGCCAAACCTTCCGCCTGCCCGGTCTGTGGCACGGATGGAGTATCCGCGCCCGCCGCTTCTGCGGCAGTCAGGTCATCGGCTTCCGGACTGTTGATTTGTGGCGCGTCGCCATCCATGACCAGATCGGCATCGCCCCGCGTCTGTGGCGTCCCGCCGGTGCCTTCCTGCGGTGCATCAACACCCTGCGGCGCGCGCACGACGGCATCTGGCGCTGTCGGGCTGTCGCTGGCAATGGACAGAGCCGCCGCGCCCGCAACGCTCACCACGCCACCCCAGAAAATGCCGCTCAGAAAACCCCGTGCCATATCTGACCTCTTTGCCTGTCCCGCCGTGACCCCGCTTTGCGATGTGCCACAGCCTGCTCTTCGTGCCTGTTCGAAGGCCCCCCGCCTCTTGACGCTGGCCGGCAACCCTGAACATGTATGGCGCGACTATACCGGCCAACGTCCGCCCTTGGAACATCGAATACGCCCATGCTTCTGCTGATCGACAACTACGACAGTTTTACCTACAACCTCGTCCACTATTTGGGATCGTTGGGCGCGGATGTGCACGTCTACCGCAACGACGCACTGAATGTGCAAGAAGCGATGGCACTCAAACCCGAAGGTATCCTTCTTTCGCCCGGCCCCGCGACGCCGGATCAGGCGGGTATCTGTCTTGCACTCACTGCCGCAGCCGCCGAAACCCGCACCCCTCTTATGGGCGTATGCCTTGGTCATCAGACCATCGGGCAAGCCTTTGGTGGTAAAGTCGTGCGCGCGAACGAGATCGTACACGGCAAGATGGGCACCATGCACCACGACAATCATTCGGTGTTCAAAGGGTTGCCAAGCCCGTTCGAAGCAACCCGCTATCATTCGCTGATCGTCGACCGGGACAGCCTGCCGGATGAGCTGGAAATCACCGGCGCACTCGAAGACGGCACGATCATGGGCCTTGCCCACAAGGAATTGCCGATCCACGGCGTGCAATTCCACCCGGAATCGATCCGCTCGGAACACGGGCATGCCATGCTGCAAAACTTCCTTGACCTTATGCCGGTGGCCGCATGAGTGACGCACTGAAACCGCTCATTGATGCGGCGGCAAACGGTCCCCTGACACGCGATCAGGCCGAAACAGCTTTCCAGATCCTCTTTGATGGCGAAGCAACGCCCAGCCAGATCGGCGGCTTGCTCATGGCCTTGCGGACGCGCGGCGAAACCGTTGATGAGTATGCCGCGGCTGCAGCCGTCATGCGCGCCAAGTGCAATGCGGTTAACGCGCCTGCTGGCGCCATGGACATCGTGGGCACAGGTGGGGATGGCAAGGGCACCTTGAACATCTCGACGGCCACGGCATTCGTCGTGGCAGGCGCAGGCGTGACGGTCGCCAAACACGGCAATCGGAACCTCAGCTCCAAGTCCGGGGCAGCGGACGCCCTGACCCAGATGGGTATCAACGTTATGGTTGGCTCTGACGTGGTCGAAAAGGCAATCAAGGGCGCAGGTATCGGTTTCATGATGGCCCCGATGCACCACCCTGCCACCGCTCACGTGATGCCAACACGGGCTGAACTTGGAACACGCACAATCTTCAATATCCTTGGGCCCCTAACCAATCCTGCTGGCGTCAAGAAGCAGCTGACAGGGGCGTTTTCGCGGGACCTGATCCGGCCCATGGCCGAGACACTTGGCCAGCTCGGCTCCACCTCCGCTTGGCTGGTTCATGGCTCTGATGGCACGGATGAACTGACGATCACAGGCGTGTCCTGGGTCTCTGCCCTAGCCGACGGCACAGTCACCGATTTTGAAGTGCACCCGGAAGAAGCAGGGCTGCCCACCCATCCATTTGAGGCCATTGTCGGCGGCACGCCAGAAGAGAATGCCAAATCGTTCGCGGCCCTGCTGGACGGGGCGCCCGGCGCTTATCGCGACGCTGTCCTTCTGAACTCCGCCGCCGCGCTCAAGGTTGCTGGCACCGTCACAGACCTGAAGGAAGGTGTCGCCTGCGCCACCGAAAGCATCGACAGCGGCGCGGCACGCGACAAAATCCGGAAGGTCGCACAGATCACGCAAGCGGGTTGAAGCTCTTTCATCTTGCCAGATAAACTCCGGGGAGCACGAGGGGCTGGCCCCTCGGTCCCTCCGCCAGAAAAAAGCGCAACAGATGACAGATACGATCCTCGATAAAATCAAAGCCTACAAGCTGGAAGAAGTGGCGGCCGACAAGGCATCCAAACCACTTGAAGCCGTAGAAGCCGAGGCACGCGAAGCGTCACCTGTGCGCCCGTTTGCAAATGCCTTGCAGGTTGCGAACCGTGAAGCTTACGGCCTTATTGCGGAGATCAAGAAAGCCAGCCCATCCAAAGGGCTGATCAGGGCGGATTTCGATCCGGCGGCGCTCGCCAGGGCCTACGAAGACGGCGGCGCCACATGCCTGTCGGTGCTGACGGACAGCCCAAGTTTTCAGGGCGCCAAAGAGTTCCTGACACAAGCCCGCGACGCCTGCACCCTGCCCGCTTTGCGCAAGGATTTCATGTACGACACTTATCAGGTGGCCGAGGCGCGCGCGCTTGGGGCCGATTGCATCCTGATCATCATGGCGTCCGTTAGTGATGCACAGGCCCACGAGCTGGAAGAAGCAGCGTTCGAATGGGGCATGGATGTACTGCTGGAAGTGCACGATGCGGAAGAGCTTGACCGCGCTGCGGCTCTGAAAAGCCCGCTCATGGGCATCAACAATCGCAATCTCAAGACATTTGAGGTAACGCTCGACACCACCCGCACCCTGTCCAAACAGGTGCCAGCCGACCGGACCATCGTGGCCGAAAGTGGGCTCAATACACCGGCCGACCTCGCTGACCTTGCCATGTATGGCGCACGCACCTTCCTGATCGGCGAAAGCCTGATGCGGCAAGACGATGTGGCCACAGCCACGCGGACATTGCTTGCCAACCCACTCACTGCCGGAGGGGGCATGTAATGGCACTGACGCATTTCGACGATCAAGGTGCGGCACATATGGTCGATGTGTCGGACAAGGATGTCACTGACCGCATCGCCGTGGCCGAGACATGGGTGAAGATGAGGTCGGAAACCTTTGATATCATTACCGAAGGTCGGGCCAAAAAAGGTGATGTCATTGGTGTTGCACGCCTTGCTGGGATCATGGGGGCCAAGCGCACCGCGGATCTGATCCCCCTGTGCCACCCCCTGCCCATAACCAAGGTGTCCGTCGATCTGACCCCTGACGCTGACCTGCCGGGGCTACGTATCACGGCAACCGTCAAGACAACCGGCCAAACCGGGGTCGAGATGGAAGCGCTGACCGCAGCCTCCACCACCGCCCTTACCGTCTACGACATGGCCAAAGCGGTCGACAAAGGCATGGAAATCGGCGGTCTGCGCGTCGTTCTGAAAGATGGCGGAAAGTCCGGGCGTTACGAGGCGCCATGATCACCGTCAGCCAAGCGCTTGAAAACCTGTTCGGACTTGCGGACGAAATGCCGGTCGAACATGTGCCCCTTCTTGAAGCGGATGGTCGGGTTCTGACTGAACCTGTCGCCTCGCGGCGCACCCAGCCGCCCTTTGCCGCATCGTCGATGGATGGCTACGCGCTCAAAGCGGTCGAGGCCGATCTACACGCGCAGTTCAAAGTGGTGGGTGAAGCCGCCGCAGGGCATGGATGGGCCGGGACAGTCGGCGCGGGTCAAGCCGTGCGCATCTTTACCGGCGCGCCAGTGCCCGAGGGGGCAGACAAGGTTGTCATCCAGGAAGACGTCACACGCAGCGGTAATCTGATCACGATCACGGACGATCCTGGTACAAAAGACAACATCCGTCCCGCTGGCATCGACTTTGCCGAAGGGGATACGCTCGACGCGCCCCGCATCCTTACCCCGGCTGACATTGCCCTTTTGGCGTCGATGAATGTGCCACAGGTTCCTGTGCGACGCGCACCAGTCGTGGCGTTGATCGCAACAGGGGACGAGCTGGTCATGCCGGGCGAAGACCCCGGCCCGGATCAGATTATCGCATCGAACACGTTTGGCCTGTCTGCAATGCTTCGGCGACTTGGGGCTGTGCCCCGCCTCTTGCCCATTGCGCGTGACAGTGCTGCGTCCCTGACAACTGTGTTCAGCTTGGCGCAAGGCGCCGATCTGATCGTCACGATCGGTGGCGCATCGGTCGGCGATCATGACCTTGTCGGCCATGTTGCAGGCGAGTTGGGTATGGAGCGCAGTTTCTACAAGGTCGCGATGCGCCCGGGCAAACCTCTGATGGCGGGACGGTTGCACGGCACGCCCATGATTGGTCTTCCGGGAAACCCCGTCTCCGCCATGGTCTGTGGCACAGTTTTCTTGACCCCAATGATCCGCGCAATGCAAGGATTGGGCCGGGCCCCCGCCCCCCGCCACCAAATGCCGCTCGGAGCACCCCTTACCGCGAATGGCCCACGTGAACACTACATGCGTGGGCGGGTCCGAAATGGCGCGGTCGAGGATGCAGGGCTGCAGGACAGTTCATTGTTGAGTGTGCTGGCCAATGCAAATGCCCTGATCGTGCGCGCCCCCAATGACCCACCCCGTGGCTCTGGTGAACTGGTGGATGTAGTCGATTTGACCTGACCCGTTGACACAAAAGGGGAACGTCCGTAGAACAAACCCAAACAAAATGGGCTTGGAGGACGAACAGTGTTGACGAAAAAGCAGCTGGATCTGCTCGAATTCATTCACAAACGGGTGCAGCGTGACGGGGTTCCCCCCAGCTTTGACGAGATGAAAGAGGCGCTGGATTTGCGCTCGAAATCGGGCATCCACCGGCTGATTACAGCGCTTGAGGAGCGTGGCTTTATCCGTCGGCTCGCGCATCGCGCCCGTGCCATCGAAGTCGTGCGCCTGCCCGAAAGCCTGGGTGGCGCCCCAAGTGGCTTCCAGCCGCGCGTGATTGATGGCGACAAACCTGACGCGCCTCCCCCGGCGGCTGCCCGCCCCGTTGAGACCGCCGACGCTATAAGCTTGCCTGTTATGGGTCGGATTGCCGCCGGGGTTCCAATCTCTGCCATTTCCGAGGTCTCGCACTCTGTGGCTGTGCCCGGACAGATGCTGTCGGGACAAGGCGATCATTATGCGCTTGAGGTCAAGGGCGACTCGATGATCGATGCCGGCATCAATGACGGCGATGTCGTGGTCATCCGCGAAACATCGTCAGCCGATAACGGCGACATTGTCGTGGCGCTTGTCGAAGACCACGAGGCGACGCTGAAGCGCTATATGCGCAAGGGTGATACGATTGCGCTTGAAGCAGCAAATCCAGCCTACGAGACACGTGTTCTCCCTGTCGGACAGGTTAAGGTGCAAGGGCGTCTCGTTGGTTTGATCCGCACCTATTGAACATGGGCGCACGACACGTGCGCCTTACTCATTGCGATCATCGCACAGAATGTATGTCACAGGGCGGACCAGTGGTCCGCCTTACTTGTTTTCCGCAACCGCCCAATTGTTGTCGACACGCCTTGTCAGTTCAGGTGGTGGCGTTTTCGTCCAGCCCGACCACATCCGATCCCCAGCAACGTCACGCGCTGTCCTAATTCGCAGGCCGTTCCCAGTTTCCACAAAGGCAATCGCGCCCGTGCGCCGCAAAATAGGCGGGGACAGCACAAGACAGGGAAGGTTAGCAGCGTCAGCCAGCTTCGTGTTGCTAACGACAATGTCCCCTTTCACGCAGCCTGAAAATCCCGCCGCTGCACGTTTGCCACTCAGGTGGACGATCCGAGGGCCGCTCCCCTGTGTCCAGCGTGCGGCAGCGTCCGCCTGATCAATCCCTTCGCCATCGTTTTCCAACCAGTTGCGCGCGATAAAGCCCGCCCCCTTGGCTTTGCTCAAGGCGCGCCCTTCATCGGTCATGAGGCCCACGATGCCGCCTGTATCGGCCACAAGCACATGCGGGCGCGATCCCGTTTGCCACAGCAGAAAGGCCACAGCGACGGCAGCCACCCCAGCAAAGCGCACACGCCCCTGCCACAGGATCACAAAGAGCATGCCCAAGGCCATCAGCGGCAACACGACAGGACCCGGTCCGGCCACATAGCCTTGCGCCCCGTCCAACCCGGACACGGCATCGGCAACCCATAGAATCCAACGCAACCCCAGCCCCATCAGCCACAAACCAATGCCGTCAAGGCCAACAGGTGCCAGTACCAGCGCCAGAACCGCCGCCGGGATCACAAGTGTCCCCATCAGCGGCACACTTGCGAGGTTCGCGATCAGCCCATAATGCGCCATCGTGTTGAAATGCGCGGCACCAATCGGTGCGGTTGCAAGCCCTGCAACGGCTGAAGAGATCACGACCCCCAAAACTGGCTGCAGCCATTTCGGCCCCAACGACCAATCAAGATCACGGATCCAGCCAAAGACGGCGACAAGCGCGGTGGTGGCGGCAAATGACATCTGGAATCCGGGGCCCATCAATGCCTCCGGCCGCAATGTCAGAACAATCAGGGCGGCCATGGCCACCGCCCGCAGGCTCAGGGCACGCCGGTTGACAAGGACCGCGCACAGAGCAACGGCCACCATGACAAAGGCCCGCTCTGTCGCGACGTTGCCTCCTGACAACGCAAGATAGACAGAGGCCGCGATCAGGGCGCCCACAGCCGCCATTTTTCGAGCCGGCCAATACAGTGCGATGCGGGGGATCAGGGCAAACAGCAGGCGCAGCAGACCGAACACAAAACCCGACAGCAGGCCCATATGCAGACCCGAGATTGCCAGCAAATGAGCCGTGTTCGACGCGCGCAGGTCCTGCAAGGCATCCTGGCTGATCCCACTGCGATCGCCCGTGGTCACAGCCGCGGCAAACCCACCCACATCCCCGGGCAGGACCGCACGAACATGGGTCGAAACGTTCATGCGGAGACGGAAGACGGTCTGGCGCAGGTCGAACTCGGCCATGCTGACGGCAAGTATGGGCACACGGGTGTAGCCCACAGCGCCCAACTCGGCAAACCAGGCATGTCGTTGGAAATCAAAACCTCCCGGCTCCACCGGGCCACCCGGCAGCCCAAGATGCGCCGTTGTCATGATCCGCAAACCCGGTTCCGGAGTCACGCCCAGATCAGATTTGTCATGCAATGAAATGCGCACCCGCGTTGGCGTTTCGAACGGCGCGACGCGGTCCAGTTTGACGTGATCAAGGGTCAGGCGCACGGCATCGGATGCGCTGCGATCCATACCGACAATGCGCCCCTCCACCGGTCCGTAATAGCGCCAGTCCAGCACCGGCCCCGCCACCGAATGCGCCCGCCATCCGGCCAGGACAAAGCCAAAAGCAATCATTGTCAGGAACACGAACGCAGGCGACATCACCTCGCCAATGCGCCGGGACAGAAACGCAGCACCGGCCCCCGCCACCCCGACACTCTGGATCAACACCACCGATGGCTCAAACCGCAGCCCGAAAAACAGCGCGATCCCACAGGCCAGTCCAACCGGGCACCATCCAAACAGGTGGCCGCGCTGGATCAGCATCACGTGGCGAAATCCCAGGCCATGCCCCATGCTTGCCCCTCTCGCCCATGGTGAGTATCAGGAGCGCAAACCGTAGACCCACCGTGGTTAAACAAAGGTAAACGCACACCATGTCCCAACCCGTCGTCACCCGCTTTGCCCCTTCACCCACGGGGTTCCTTCACATCGGCGGGGCACGCACGGCGCTGTTCAACTGGCTGTTCGCACGTGGGCGTGGCGGCACCTTCCTGCTCCGGATCGAAGACACCGACCGCGCGCGTTCGACCCCCGAAGCGACACAGGCGATCCTCGATGGGATGGCTTGGCTGGGCTTGGACCATGATGGCGAGGTGATCAGCCAGTTCGCACGCGCTGACCGCCATGCAGAGGTCGCACATCAGCTGCTGGCAGAAGGCAAAGCGTACAAATGCTTCTCGACCCAGGAAGAGATTGCAGCCTTCCGCGATGCCGCGCGGGCCGAGGGCAAATCGACCCTCTTCCGCTCACCCTGGCGCGACGCTGATCCTGTCACACACCCTGATGCACCGTTCGTTGTTCGGATCAAAGCGCCGCAGGAAGGCACCACCGTGATCCATGACGAAGTGCAAGGCGATGTGACCATTCGGAACGACCAGTTGGACGACATGGTTCTGCTGCGCGGGGACGGCACACCTGTCTACATGCTTGCCGTTGTGGTGGACGACCACGACATGGGCGTTACACACGTGATCCGCGGCGACGATCATCTGAACAACGCTGCGCGACAAATGATGATCTATAATGCCATGGGTTGGGATGTCCCGGTGTGGGCACACATCCCCCTCATCCACGGACCGGACGGCAAAAAACTGTCGAAACGGCACGGTGCGCTGGGGGCTCAGGAATACCAGGTTATGGGCTATCCTGCCGCCGGTATGCGCAATTACCTCGCGCGTCTGGGGTGGAGCCACGGCGATGACGAGTTCTTTACAGATGCGCAGGCAAAAGACTGGTTTGATCTTGGCGGCATCGGGAAAAGCCCTGCCCGTTTTGACGTAAAGAAGCTGGAAAACCTCAGCGGACAGCACATTGCGCAGTCCCAAGACGCTGCATTGCAGCAAGAAATTGAGAGTTATTTGCAGGCCGCAGACAAGAAACCTCTGAAACAATCACAGAAAGATGGGCTTCTGAATGCATTGCCCTACGTCAAGGAACGAGCCAAGACCTTGCCAGAACTGCTTGAAAAAGCGCACTTTGTTCTAACAGATCGCCCAATCGCACCGGATGAAAAGGCATCAAAAGCGCTTGATACGGTATCCCGTAGTATACTGTCGCAATTGACGCCGCAGCTGCAAACCGTTACTTGGTCCCGTGACAGTTTGGAGGCGGTCCTGAACGATTTTGCTGCGTCGCAGGACACGAAATTCGGCAAGCTGGCAGGCCCCTTGCGGGCCGCCCTTGCGGGTCGGGCCGTAACGCCTTCGGTCTTTGACATGATGCTGGTGCTGGGGCGTGACGAAACCCTTGCCAGGCTTGAGGATGCTGCCGCCTGACGAGGTTCATCAATCGTTCATGGTGCGCAGTCTAACGATGGGCACGCGGGTCGACCGCGGCCCCAGGCGGGCGTGCCCGCCACGCGACGAAAGGAACGACCCTGATGGCCGATACCCAAAAATCCGCAACCCTGACAATTGGTGAAGACAGCTTCGACCTGCCCATCCACTCGCCCACCGCCGGCCCCGATGTGTTGGACATCCGCAAACTCTACGGTCAGGCGGGTGTGTTTACATACGACCCTGGCTTTACCTCGACCGCCAGCTGCGACAGCACCATCACCTTTATCGATGGTGGCAAAGGCGTTCTGCTGCACCGCGGATACCCAATCGACCAACTCGCAGGCAAATCCCACTATCTCGAAGTGTGCTACCTGCTGCTTTACGGTGAACTGCCGTCCGCCGCCCAATTGGAAGAATTCGAAAGCCTAGTGACAAACCACACCATGCTGCACGAACAGATGCAGTATTTCTATCGTGGCTTCCGTCGTGACGCGCACCCGATGGCAATCATGACCGGCGTGGTCGGCGCGATGTCCGCCTTCTACCACGACTCGACAGACATCCACGACGAACACCAGCGCGAGGTCGCCTCGATCCGCCTGATCGCCAAGATGCCAACGATTGCGGCTTGGGCTTACAAATTCTCGATCGGGCAGCCCTTCATCTATCCGCGCAACGATCTGGACTATGCGTCGAACTTCCTGCGCATGTGCTTTGCCGTCCCGGCGGAGGATTACGAGGTGAACCCGATCCTGAGCCGCGCGATGGATCGCATCTTTACCCTGCATGCCGATCACGAACAGAACGCGTCGACCTCGACCGTGCGTCTGGCGTCGTCCTCGGGCGCGAACCCGTTCGCATGTATCGCCGCGGGCATTGCCTGCCTCTGGGGTCCTGCCCACGGTGGCGCAAACCAGGCATGTCTGGAAATGCTCAAGGAAATCGGCAGCGTCGACCACATCCCCGAATTTATCGCCCGTGCCAAGGACAAGGATGATCCGTTCCGCCTGATGGGCTTTGGCCACCGCGTCTACAAGAACTTCGATCCGCGCGCGACGGTGATGAAGCAATCCGCAGACGAAGTGCTGGAACTGCTTGGTGTGGACAACAACCCGATCCTTCAGGTCGCCAAGGAACTGGAAAAACAGGCGCTGGAAGATCCGTATTTCGCCGAGAAGAAACTGTTCCCGAACGTTGATTTCTATTCGGGAATCATCCTCGAAGCGATGGGCTTCCCGACCTCCATGTTCACACCGATTTTCGCGATGTCCCGCACCGTGGGATGGATTTCGCAGTGGAAGGAAATGATCGCCGATCCGCAAAACAAGATCGGGCGCCCGCGTCAGTTGTATCTGGGCGAAACATCCCGCGACTACGTCGATATCGAAAGCCGCTAACCCGACCAAAGCCCCGCCCAGTGCGGGGCTTTTCCTTTTCAATTCAACTGGTTTGGTGAAATCGTTTCCCTGCGATCAACAATACCTCCGGTTGCTTGACAGACACCGTTTGAACGTTCCAATTATCCTAAAACACTGGGGGGTGTTGTTATGGTAATTGGCTTAACTCTTCTAACTCTACTGGGCATCGGGCTGATCGTCAGTATCGTGGACGATGATGATGACGGCGACACAAACGAAGCTGACGCGGTCGCAGAACCCGAAGGCGTGGAAGTCGCCGGTACAGAAGATGGGGAAACCATCGACGGCACAGAAGGCACCGACCTTCTGATCGGCGGCGAAGGCGAAGACACAATCAGCGGCGCAGACTCCTCGGACACAATCGAAGGCGGCGTTGGGAACGACCTGATCGAAGGCGACGCTGGCGACGACCGTCTCTTGGGTCAGGCGGATGATGATGTGATCGTTGGCGGCGCAGGGGATGACACCATTGCCGGTGGTCAAGGCGACGACTTTGCCCAAGGACGCGGTGGCGATGACCGGCTGACCGGTAGTCTCGGCAGGGATTGGCTGGAAGGTGGGGATGGCTCCGACACGGCCTTGGCCGGGTTCGGAGAGGATACCCTTGTCGGGGGCGCAGGCGCGGACTCTCTCGAAGGCGGCGGCGGCAATGACTTGATTATGGGTGGTGACTTGTCACTCATCGACCTGTCCCCCTCCGATTTGGCTGGCTTGCGGGACGGCACGTTGAGTTTCGTCCAGGCCGCGGGGCTTGGAGGGATCGACGACAATATTCTCGAAGAACCCAATGCCGAAGACAACGCCGCTGATACCCTCAGCGGCGGCGACGGAAATGACGCCTTGCTCCTCGGGAGCGGAGACATCGCAACCGGCGGTGCCGGCGAGGATGAATTTGGGATTTTCGCTGACGCGCTGTCAGGGGATCAGGGTCCAAGCACCATAACAGACTACGTCCCTGGAGAAGACTTCATCTTTGTGCTGGCTGATCCAGAAGCGCCGGTAGCGGCGAATATTTCGGTGCTTACGGCCGGAGATGACGCCATTGTCGCCCTGAATGGTCAGCCCGTCACTGTTGTATCCGGAGCGGCGGGATTGCTGTCGACAGACGATATCGCCTTTATCTCCGGCATCCCGATCCCGGTTTTGGACCCCAATACGACAGTCTGACCAAGAAAGATGCTGATCCAGCCTGGATCAGCGTCCTTCGAAGCTCGGTTTCCGCTTCTCGACAAAAGCGAGCACGCCTTCGCGGAAGTCGCGGCTTTGGCCACAATCGCCCTGCTCGGACGCCTCAGATGCCATCTGCGCCTCAAGGTCGTTGCTCCAGCTTTCACGTATCACGCGCTTGGCGGCTGCAAAGGCTTTGGTCGGACCATTCGCCAGATGCGCGACACGCGCTTTCCAGTGATCATCGAATCCCTCATCCGCAACGGCTTCCCAGATCATGCCCCAAGCGTCCGCTTGGCGGGCCGTGATCTTTTCGGCAAACAATGCGGTGCCAATGGCCTTGGCCATGCCCATCGTGCGCGGTAGCACATAGGTTCCACCGGCATCCGGGATCAGGCCAATCCGGGTAAAGGCTTGCAGGAAATACGCACTCTCCGACGCGATCACCACATCGCATGCCAACGCAAGGTTTGCCCCTGCCCCGGCAGCCGCACCATTGACCACGGCGACCGTCGGCACGGGGCAATCAACAATCGCATTCAACATCGGCGTGTATTCGTCGCGCAATGTGCGCTCCAGATCGAGGTTGGACGCATTGGCGCGATCCCCCAAATCCTGGCCCGAGCAGAAAGCACGCCCTGCACCGGTCAACACGACAACGCGTGCTGTTTTGCCCGCATGGGTCACGGCCACCTCGATCTCTGCCCGCATCTGCGTCGTCAACGCATTCATCACGTCCGGCCGGTTCAGCGTGATGATCGCTGCGCCATCTTCCATTTCATAGGTGAGCGTCTCGTAGTTCATGGCCGGTGTCCCTTCAGGTTCCGATCCTCAATATCAAACCGATCAGTTTAGAAAAGCCCCGACGCGCCGTTACTCGTCCATAATCTCGCGCAAGCGACGGGTTTCCTCATCGTTCAACCCGGCGTCTGTCGTGACAGGTACACGACTGCGCCCGCGCAAGTAACCAAAGCCAATGCCGGCCGCCAACAGGAACATCAGCGGCCCAGCGGCCCACAACATCCAGTTGGACCCCGATGTGCGGGGCGTCATCAAAACGAACTCTCCATAGCGTTCGACAAAGAAATCAACGATCTGTGCGTTGCTTTGCCCTGCCGCCACCTGCTCGCGAATGACCTGCCGCGCATCAACGGCCCATTGCGCATTCGACCATGCAACGGACTCGGACTGACACACCACGCAACGCAACGCATGATCTAAAGCACGGGCACGCGCCTCTTGCTCGGGGTCTTCAAGCATTTCTGATGGATCAAGTGCGAGAGCGGCGGTGGTCAAAAGCACCCAGAACAGAACAACAAGCCGTTTCATTCTGCAGGCACCGCTTGCACCTTGCGCGCGCCAACAGCCACACGGAAGCGCCGGTCGCTCAGTGACAAGAGCCCGCCAAGGGACATGAGTGCACAGCCGATCCAGATCCAGTTGGTCAACGGTTTGATATAGGTCCGCACAGCCCAGCCACCGCCCTGTTGCGCATCGCCAATCACAACATAGACATCACGGGCCAAATCATAGTCGATCCCAGCCTCGGTCGTGGGCATCTGCGCCACGGGATAGATACGTTTTTCCGGGTGCAGTTGCGCAATTTCGCTCCCATTGCGCGCCAAGGTGATCGAAGCCATCGTGGACAGGTAGTTCGGCCCTTCCACATCCTCGACCGCGTCAAGGGTCAGGTCATATCCGCCGACATTGAATTGCTCGCCGATCTGGGCCACGCGGATGTCTTCGGTTTGCCAAGCCGTCAGCCCCGCAACACCAATCATCGTGACACCCAGGCCAGCATGGGCCACCGTCTTGCCCCAATCCGCCCGCGGCAAGCGCCAGAGCCGACCAAAGTCAAACGTCTTCCCGGTCCGGGACGCAACGTCGACCATCGCGCCCATCACCAGCCACGCGCCAAGGAACGCACCCAGTGGGCCGGTCAACGGCTTGCCCGTGTTCATCGCCCAGGCCAATCCGCCAAAGGCCAAGGCCAACACAAAGACATAGCGCAGCGGTCGCACCGCTTTCGAAATCTGCCCCCGCTTCCACGGGATCATAGCCCCGATCGGCAGGATCAAACCAAGGATCACCATGAACGGCGTAAAGGCCATGTTGAAGAAAGGCGGACCGACGCTCAACTTCCGGTCAAAGAACATCTCGGCCACCAACGGCCACATCGTGCCCACGAAGACCACAAAGCAACTCACGGCCAGCAAGAGGTTGTTGGCGATCAGTGCACTTTCGCGACTGACCATCCCAAACACGCCCCGCGCCTCCATCGCACCTGCGCGCAAGGCAAACAACAGCAACGCCCCGCCCATGAAAAAGCCCATGATCATCAGGATGAACACGCCACGCTCAGGATCATTGGCAAAGGCGTGCACCGAGGTCAGCAAACCAGACCGCACGATAAATGTGCCGATCAACGAAAACCCAAAGGCGAGGATGGCAAGCAAGATGGTCCATGATTTCAGGCTCTCGCGTTTCTCAACCACGATGGCCGAATGCAGCAGCGCTGCCGCCAGCAGCCACGGCATGAACGACGCATTCTCGACCGGGTCCCAGAACCAGAATCCGCCCCAGCCCAGCTCATAATAGGCCCACCAAGACCCCAACGCGATTCCGATGGTCAGGAAGACCCAGGCCGCCAGCGTCCAGGGCCGCACCCAGCGGCCCCACGCCGCATCCACGCGGCCCTCGATCAGGGCTGCGACGGCAAAGGAAAAGGCCATGCTCAGCCCAACATAGCCCAGGTAAAGGAACGGCGGATGGAACGCCAAACCGGGGTCCTGCAACAGCGGGTTCAAGTCCTGGCCGTCAAAGGGTGGCACAGCCAAGCGCAGAAAAGGGTTCGATGTGAAAAGGATAAAGGCCAGAAAGGCCACGCCAATGGCCCCCTGCACCGCCAGAACCCGTGCGCGCAATGTGGGTGGCAAATTTTCCCCGAACCACGCAGCCATGGCCCCGAACAGCGCCACGATCAGCACCCAAAGCAGCATGGACCCTTCGTGGTTGCCCCATGTGCCCGAGATTTTATAGAGCATCGGCTTAGCCGAATGACTGTTCAAAACCACCAGCCGTAAAGAGAAATCCGAGACAATGAACGCCCACATCAGCGCCGCAAAGGAAAAGGCGATCAGCAGGAACTGGGCCGACGCCGCAGGTTCCGCAACGGCCATCCAGCGCGCATCCCGGCGCCATGCGCCAAGCAGCGGGACAACAGCCTGAACAATGGCTATCAAAAAGGCGAGGACGAGGGCGAAGTGACCGAGCTCTGTAATCATGGCACTGTTATATGCCGCCCGGATCACCCCGCCAATGCCCCTGCCGTTTATGTCGCATCACGACATCGCCAGAAACGCGGTTTCTTCTGATCAAAAGTACCACGGGGACGCCGAAGGCGGGGGCAGAGCCCCTGAAAAATGTTGTCGCGCAGCGGCCTTTGGATCACGCCGCAGCACGCCACTCGTCCAGTGCCGCATTCTCTCCCTGGGCCAGTGACACAACAGTCAACCGCGCATCCCCATCCGTGGCCGCCGCCCCAATTCCGTAATGGCGCATCTTTCGCAGGGCAGCGACATTCTCCATCACCTGCGGCACATGTGCCATCGTATGCACGATCTCGCGCTGAAACTGCTGCGCTTTCACCTGATGGCGCGCGCCAAAGTAAAAGGACACGATCACACCCAACAGCCACCACAGCGGTTCAGGCACCAACGCAATTCCCTGCATACGTTCCGCAAACCACAAAGGCGCCACCATGGCCGAGACGAACAAGCCCAGGGTCCCCAAAGCCAGCGCCGGACGCGGCAAACGATTGATCCCGTCCATCACGCGGTCAAACCACGCCACGCGCGGCACGGCAAACTCAGCCCCGAGCTCGCGCATCGCCTGAATTTGAACCTCATGGGCCCGCGCCGATCCGGCCTCGGCATTCTCGCGGAACACCTCGACCGTGTCCTTCACCACATTGCGATCACCGCCGAACAGCAGTGCAAACAGCCCTTGCATCAACCCCATGCCGCGACCCTTTCCCGAAACTGTGTGTCCGTCAGATGAAAGCGCGGCGTGATGAACTCCTCGGCCCGCTTGATCCAGCCGCCCTTCCCACCGGCACGGCTGCGCGCGTATTTGCGGCTGGCCGGCCGATTGTCAGCGATGCGGAAGTAATAGTTGCGCCGCGCAATCCCGTAGGCATCAACCAGATGATCAGGTGCCGCGTCGTATGCAGCGCGCGTGGCCGCGATGCTTTGTGGTCCCAACGCCCCATCGACTACAACGGTATGCCCCATGGTGTTCAGCAAACGCTGCAGGATCTTGATCGCATTGGCACCCGCGTTGACATACATGTCAAAGACGGAGGCGTGCAACGGTTCCGGCAAAGCCGCAATTCTTGGCCGCTCGAAGTAGTGCGTGATGAAAATATCCACCGCTTGCGCACGGCTGAGACGGCGCACGTCGCGCACGTCCACATCGCCATCGCGGTCGAGGTCCAAACCCAACCGCTCCATCGTGTGGATCGTCACGCCAAACTTCGTCGCACCACCCGGATCATCCGGATCATTCACAAAGCCGCCCTCGCGACCCACGATCTCTTCTGCAATGTCTCGGACATTCTGCATCAGTCAGCCTTTCCCACAAGATGTGATGGGAAGACTGCTGTGATGCTGGTTAATGGGCTTTAACCTGAGCGCACGCTAGGTGTCGGGCTCCTTGTAGACGCCCTGCTCCTTAAGCGCGTCCACCACCTCAGCAGGCATATATGTCTCGTCATGTTTGGCAAGAATTTCAGAGGCTTCAAAAACACCGTTGATGTATGAGCCGGTGCCAACCATGCCCTGGTTCTCTTCGAAAAGATCGGGTAGCACGCCGGTGAACACGACGGGCACTGTTGCGCCGCCATCCGTCACCTCAAAGCGAATCGACTCGCCCTGACCGCGCACCAGTGACCCCTCGGCCACCAGTCCACCAATGCGGAACACCTCGGTCGGACCGGGAGGCTCCGCAATGATCTGGCTGGGTGCGCGGAAGAAGTTGATCCCATCGCGCATGGCGTAGCCGATCAGTACCGTCGACACTGTCAGAGCCACCGCCGCAAGGGCGATGATCTGGATTCGGCGCTGCTTTTTCAGGCTCTTCATCTTTGCGACTCCAGCCCAGATTTTTCGTACGAAAAATCTCAGCCCGCTACGGAAACAGCGGGGCCATCAACAGCCCCTCGACCTCCGAAATACCTAACATCAGATTGGCATTTTGCAACGCCTGCCCTGACGATCCCTTGGTCAAATTATCGAGGGCAGCCACAACCACGGTCCGCCCGGGCAACCGATCCGCCGCGACGCCTATATGACAAAAGTTCGATCCGCGCACATGCCGGGTGCTGGGCACCTCGCCCATAGGCAACACTTCGATGAACGGTTCCGCCTCATAAGCCGCTGCCAGCGTGTCATAAACGGCCTGCGCCTCGCCTTTGACATAGGCCGTGCCCAGAATGCCCCGGTTTGCAGGGATCAAATGCGGCTGGAACTGGATGTGAACGTCCCGCCCCGCGACCTTGGAAAACTCCTGATCAAACTCCCCAAGATGCCGGTGTGACCCGCCCGTGGCATAGGCATGATACCCTTCGCTCAGCTCAGCATGCAGCAGGTTTTCCTTCAGCGCCCGCCCGGCGCCAGACACGGCTGCTTTCAAATCGAGAATGATGTCATCCAGATCGATCACGCCAGCCGCGATCAATGGCCGCAACGCAAACTGCCCTGTGGCCGCGTTGCAGCCGGTGCCAGCCACCAGACGCGCACCCGCAATCTCATCCCGATAAAACTCGGTCAGGCCATAGACTGCCTCACCCTGCATCTCGACTGCGCTGTGCGGATTTCCATACCATTTCTGGTATTCCTCGGGATCCCGCAGCCGGAAATCAGCACTCAGGTCCACAATCCGCAAGTCCCGTGGCAGGCCCGAGATCACCTCCTGGCTGGTCTTGTGCGGCAACGCGCAAAAACACAGATCAATGCCCATCCAGTCAATCTGGTCAAAGGCCACCATGGTGGGCAGGTCCAGATGGCGCAGATGCGGATACACCTGCGCAACGGTTTGCCCCGCTTTAGAGAACGCGCCCAAAGCCTTGATTTCAATAGAGGAGTGCCCGGCAATCAGCCGGATCAATTCAGCGCCCGTATAGCCGGAAGCGCCCAGAATAGCGATGTTATAGGTCATGTCGGTCTTCTTGGATAAAGGGTCAGATCAAGCGGCTTCAAACGTGATCTGTCGTCGCAAGAACTGCGTGGCACGCTGGCTGACAGTCTTGGGATTGCCCGTGGTCAGATATCCCGGCGTCCCGCTGCCCATCTTGTCAGGGTGGCGCTGCAGATAGTCGGCGAGGCTTTCGCCCACCAGACCGGCTTGCGAATACACGGCCACATCCGCGCCCAGCGCATCCTGAAACTCATCCTGCATCAGCGGATAGTGTGTGCATCCCAGAATGGCCGCCTGCGGGTGGGGCATTTTGCGCTTCAGCGCATCGACGTGGGATCGCACCAGCGCATCGGCAAGGATCATATCACCGTCTTCAATCGCATCGACAACACCGCCACATGCTTGCGCTTCGACATCAACGCCAATGGCGCGAAACGCCAGCTCCCTTTGAAACGCACGGCTCGCCACGGTCGCAGGCGTCGCAAAGAGCGCCACATGCTGCACACCGACCTCGCGCGGGGGCGAGTTGTCGCCCCATTGCCGCTCCGTCAGCGCCTCGATCATGGGGACGAACACGCCAAGGACGCGCTTGTCCTCGGGCACCCACCCCTCCTGCATCCGCCGCAGGGCCGCTGCAGAGGCCGTGTTGCACGCCAGAATGACAAGATTGCATCCCGCATCAAACAGGCGCTGCACAGCGGCACAAGTCAGGCCAAAGATGTCATCGGCAGTCCGCACGCCATAAGGCGCGTTGGCGCTGTCGGCCAGATAGATGAAATCAACATCCGGAAGCCGCTTTTGCGCAGCGTCCAGCACGGTCAAACCGCCCAAACCGGAATCGAAAATACCAACTGCCATCTTACGCCTCTTGCGGCCTTACGTGCGGTGCCGCTCTTCGAACTCATATCCCAGGTCAAACACCTTCACCGGGTTCGGGTTCAGCTCATACGTGGCTTTGCGCAGGAATTCCATCATCTGTTTCGGCTCCCCCGCCATGGGGTTGAGCACATCCCTGCCGATGGGGTCCCCAATCACCACATCCACGGGCGTATCCACCCGCTTCTTGAACTCTTTGATCAGCAGGCCAAGGCGCAGCGTGTTGTGCAGGTGGCTTGCGATCTGGAACAACCGACTTGTGTGACCATCGAAGTACAGCGGTACAACAGTCGCATCAGATTTCGCCACCATGCGGGCGGTGAAACTGCGCCAACCGGGGTCCATAGGTCTTGAGAACGGCTTGGCCGCCGTGCTGACAGTCCCGCCGGGAAAGATGCCAATGGCACCGCCATCGCCAAGATAGCGCAACGCTTCCTTGCGGGTCGCCACGTTCAGCGCCATCGCCTCCCGCGTGTCATCAAAGCTGATGGGCAGCAGAACCTTGTTCAGCTCCTCGGCCTTCTTGAAGACCGAGTTTGCCATGATGCGAAAATCACCCCGGATGGTCGACAGGATATGGCCCATCATTAGCCCATCCAGAATGCCATAGGGGTGGTTCGCAATCAGGATCAGCGGCTTGTCCCGTGGGATGTTGTTCAAACTGCCCGCAACCACATTCAGCGTCAGCCCATAACGCTCGACCATGACGGCCCAGAAATCACGGCCCGCCGCGACCTCGTGTTCGTAGCCCTGCGCCCGCTTGATCAACCGCAGACGCCCGGTCGTGTTCTCAAGGATACGGATCAAGGCGCGCCCACCCTTGGTCTCGGCCGAGTGGGAATAGCTGATCTCGCGCGTGATCTCGCGTTGCTGACGGTTGGGCATAGTGCTTTGCCTGATGACGGTTCTAGCAACCCGTTTTACGGGCTGAGCGCAATCCTGCCTAGCCCATATGACGCAGGTGTGACGCGATCACTCAGCGGCTTTGGCCTGACTGGGTCCCCCTGTCCGGATGACAGACAACAACTCCTCGCGCCGCTTAGCTGCTTTTGCTTCGTTCGTCTGCTTGACCGGACCAAAGCCCCGAATGTCGAGCGGAAGCGCAGCCAGCGCTACAATTGCATCGCGGGTGCCATCATCCAGCTTGGGCAGCACGGCCTTTATATCGGCCTCATACTGCTTGACCAGCGCGCGCTCCATCCGCCGCTCCTCGGTCCGCCCAAAGATGTCAAGCGGTGTCCCCCGCAGACCTTTCAACTTGGCCAGCAGACGGAAGTTGCGCATCATGCCCGGCCCGTATTCCTTCTTCACAGGCCGCCCATCCGGGCCATCCTTCGAAAGCATCGGTGGGGCCAGGTGGAATTTCATGGTGAAGTCGCCCTCAAACTGCTCCCGTGCCTTGGCTTCTGTTTCCAGATGCAGGCGGGCCACCTCGTATTCGTCCTTGTAGGCCAGCAGCTTGTGATAGCCCTTGGCCACCGCCTCTTTCACAGCGACCTCCTCAATACCGTCGACCAACTTGCGATAGCGCTTGGCCAAGCGCTTGGACTGATACTTCACCAAATGCTCCGCACGGAAGGCGATCTTCTCCTCCAGCGACTTCGGCAACTGGATCACCTTCGGCTCGGCAATGCGCGCCGCTTCTTCGGCATGCAGCACCGCCCAGCGCCCGATATCAAAGGCGCGTTTGTTGCGCTCCACCGCCGCACCGTTCAGATCAATGGCCGCCACGATGGCGTCATGCGTCAACGGCACCAGGCCCCGCTGCCAAGCAGCGCCAAAGATCATCATGTTGGAAAAGATGCTGTCGCCCATCGTGGCCTTGGCCAGGTCCGAGGCATCAAACATATCCACCCGATCCCGCAGCCGCGCCTCAAGGGCAAGGCTCAACCGGTCCGAGGGCAAGGCAAACTCTGTGTCCCGCGTAAAATCGCCCGTGATGATCTCGTGACTGTTCACCACAGCCCCCGTGCGCCCAGCGCTTGTCAGGCCAAGTGTCTTGGCCCCCGCACTCACCACCAGATCACCGCCAATCAGCGCATCACACTCACCAGTCGCCACACGAATGGCACTGATATCGGCCGGATCATTCGCCAAACGGCAGTGGATATGCACCGCACCACCCTTTTGGGCCAGCCCCGCCATCTCCATCATCCCGGCACCCTTGCCGTCGATATGCGCCGCCTGCGCCATAACTGCACCAATGGTCACAACACCGGTGCCACCAACACCCGTAATCACCACGTTCCACGGGCCCTTGATCTCCGGCAACTCGGGCATCGGCAGATCAGGCAAATGCAACTCGGT
>NZ_BMWT01000004.1 GCF_014651375.1 Tateyamaria omphalii | reverse complement strand
GTTCGCAGAAATAGGCAAAGCCTAACCTGCTGGGTGAAGCAGCCGGTACATCCCATTACCAGACATTGGCCGAGGTATCTCGATGCTGCGGTGCGGCCCGTCGAACCAGCCGTTCGCTGCACAGGCAAAATCAGTTGATGGGCGAACTCACGATTTGCGGACGAATTGGGCTTTCGCTGCAGCTGCGCGAAAGGCGGCTTCCGGTTGGCAGGACAGAAACGTGTGCGTTTTCCGCTGAGCTTTTTGTCGCTTCTAAGGTTGCTCTGACCAAACCTTGTAGTCGAACAAGGCACCGTCTTCCTTCGCTTATCGTACAGTTTCGCGAACATATTCAGCCGAACGCTGAGGATCGAAATGATTAAGCCAGTGCTCTGGCTCGGCGCCCAACGGGGCAGGCAAGATGCCGTAACCGAAGTTTCGCCGTACAGTCCCACCTTCAGCACGCATCACTTCCATTCGAGAAACGCCAAGTCCGCGCGTTGCAAGATAATCATTGAAAGCAAGCAGCTCAGCTTCGGAAATCCATTCCGTGCCTTTTCCAAATTGTGCTTGGGAAATGAGGTTTTTGAATCTAGCGTTCATGGTCACTCCAGCGGTCGGATGATTTTATCCGGTTCGTTCTCTTCCTGCCCGAGCGGCAGGTTACGATTGCTTACAGCAACGACTTTTTCATTGGGGTCCAGAACAACCTAATAGCCATCTTGGTCCGTCAGTAAGGTCATTTCTTGGCCGTTGTATCGACCCCGCCCCTCGACAATGCCGCTTAAGTCTGAGCATGGATTGGCAATAGTGTTGTCGATCTGCTCCACATCGTGGCCTTTGAGGCTAATGTATTCTTGACCGTTCCCTTTCGAGCCATGGGGCAGAATGCTGTTGCCGTCAGGTGTCGTTGTGTTTCCCGGCCGGGCTTCAACGATATTCGGCCCTGTTTCTTCTGGGATTGGGATTGAAATGATGTTGTCAGTCGGATCATCAGGGATAGGTGATCCCGTGTCGGCAGGCAGGCCCAGCTCTTCAACAGGATAGGTTTCAAGCCATTGCTCGACCCGTTCTGGGGTGAAGTCCGGCAGTTTTCTCAAACGGCGCTCGTCCTCCGTCAACTGAGGAAAAACATCGACCCGGCCGTTTGCCCAATCCTCGGGTGTGGGCTGCAACCATCCCGCCTGGAATACCTCGATAGCTTGCTCAACAAACTGTGCGATTTCGGCGCTTGCCTCAGCATCGAGACCCGTTGTCGAACCGGGGCGATACATCGCAAACAACGCCGCCGCTTGCCCGGCTATTTCAGCAGTTTCCCGGGTTCTCAGGGCGACAAAGGGCGCCAATCCGCGAAAAACGGTGTTGAAGCAATTTTGGTGTGCCCGCGCCGCAAGGTCCCCTCTTTGCTGGAGATGTCGAGCCCAAGGCGAGATGCTGCCTCTGTGGCACCGTCCGCTAGTCTTCTGTCCCATTCTGCATGCGAACTAAAATCCACTCAATACCGCGAAGGTAGTCCTTGATTGTCAACGGGTTGTTTTCACCGCTGCTCGCCGAGAAGACGAAACCGTGTGTGTAGTCAATCAGGAGGTGGAGGAGGACATTGCTCTCATCACCGTTCTCGAGCTGTTGTGTGCATGTCTGCAACTCATTGGTGATCTGAGCGAGATCTTCACTCATGAGCGAAACGTCCTCAAGAACTGCCCGCAGTAGATTGGCGTTCAGCAAGGCGCGTTGGCAGTACGCACGCAGAATTGCGTGTGCTCTCTGGGATGGGCTTTCCTCCGTTACGTTCTTTAGAGTGTCCCTGAATGCAAGGCTAACAAGGTCCGCCAGAAGCTGTCGCTTGTTTCCGGTGTGGTAGGTCACTGCCATCGGGGTGACCTTCAGTTTCTCGGCCAGTAGACGAAATGAGAGCGCGTCTGCGCCATGCTCTTGAACAATTGGCAGCGCAGTTTGCAGCACAAGCTGCTTTGAAAGACGCTGCGTTGACTTTGGGGGCCGTCCGACCGGTGACGAATTGGTCATGAAGCTTTTAACTTGTAGACCAGATCAACCATACCTGACGGAAACGGTGCAGCCGAGACCAACTCGAGATCAACGTCACAGGCCGTTTCGCCGAAGATGCGAATTCCACCTCCCAGCAGAATGGGAACCATGGTGATCTTCATATCCTGAACCAATCCCGCATTGAGAAATGACCGAATGACTGCTCCACCATCTACATAGATGCGTTTATAGCCGGCTTCGCTGAAGACTTCCCACAACTCTTGAGGACTGGCCCTCGAAAACTCCACCTTGTCTCGCAGATGCTCGGGCAACTCCTGTTTTGTCATGGAACGGCTGAGGACAACGACGGGTTTTACATAGGGCCATTCGCAAAATCCGAGAACGGTTTTCAGCGATCCACTGCCCATGACAAGAGCATCCACGCTGTCCATGAAGTCGAAAAACCCGTGGTCTTCGTTCTGAGTGGGCTGCTTGTTCAACCAATCGAGCGAATGATTTTTTCTGGCAACATAACCGTCGAGGCTCATTGCCATCATAATGTGTCCTGTGGGCATGAGATTCCCTTTCCCAAGTTATTATACATTGTATAAATACTTACCAGCCAAGTGGCGGCAGGACAACGCCAGATACAGCGCTTTGCCGAGAACACGCGGACATTCGTTTCACCCGCAGCATTTGGAGCAATGGGCTCGAAGTTGCCGCATACCAAAAAAAGCAAGCACCTTGGCCCTGGTGGCATGGCGGCGACACACCTCTCTGAGCCCAAAGTGTCGCATGCTACACGAAACTCAAATACCCTTTAAGCGTAGCGAACGGGCTGCACGCCCGCGTCGAATGTGATCCGCCGTTGTCGAAATTGCGGACTCTCAAGAACTTTGGGGCGGCTTATCCTGTCCATTCGAAAATGCCGGACATCCTCGCGACTTGTGTCCCACGCAACCAAATACCAAAGCGGCGGCAAGATGAGCATCGCCTGAGGCTCAACTCGACGCTCGGTCTTGGCGCCCTTTGCATCTGTGTAGGTGAAGACCATATGCGAACGGTCGAGAAATGCCCGCTCAAAAGCCGGGAGCAAGTCGCCGTCGACCTGCCCGACATTCGAGACATCAACTTGAGGGGCCAATGGCCCGACATAGAGGCTATCCAACAGTGTCCGGAGATCTCGCAGGTCGTGAGGTGGCAGAGCCTTCTCGATCTTGGAGAGCCCACTGTCAGCGAGGCTTGCGAAGGGGAGCGATCCTTCGGCGCGCATGCTAGCGATGCCAATTATCAAAGCGAAAACCTCTGGGACCGAGAGTCTGGCCGTGGTCTGCATTGATCCTGGGTCGAGATACAAGCCGCCCCCACGACCTTGTTCGGCGATGATAACGTAACCCTCATCCCGAAGGCTTGAAAGGTCCCGAAAGACAGTGCTGCGCGATGCACCAACCTCTTGGCTGAGGCTTTCGATGGTCGCAGACCCGCTGCGGCGGAGGCTACGAATGATGATGTTTTGTCTGGCGCGGCTCCTCATTCTCCAAACATAGAGCAGAAACGTGTCAAGATTTGACACCTTTTAGGATTAGCCAATACCGGACGAACCAAACCGGAAAAACTGATATGACCAGCATCGCTAACTTTCCCGAACCCAAGCTCATCGCGCTTAACGACGTCGACCTGGAGGTCTTTGAATTAAGGCAGGAAAATAAAGGCTATCCGATCGTGCTGTGCCATGGATGGCCCGAACATGCCTTTTCCTGGCGCTACCAGATGCCCGCTCTCGCGGCGGCAGGCTACCACGTCATCGTTCCGAACCAGCGTGGTTACGGCAATTCCTCTTGCCTGGGGGATGTGATGGAATACGACATCGCTCATCTCACTGATGATCTTGCCGCGCTTTTGGATCATTTCGGCTACGATGATGCTGTCTTTGTTGGCCACGACTGGGGTGCAAACGTTGTGTGGAGTATGGCCCTCTTGCATCCAACCCGCGTGAAGAAACTCGTCAATCTCGCGCTGCCATATCAGGTTCGAACGCCTGAGCCTTGGATCGAGTTTATGGAGGCCGTGTTTGGAGAGGACAACTATCTCGTGCACTTCAACCGCAAACCTGGCGTTGCGGATGTTATCTTGGATGAGAACACCGGGCCATTCTTATGCAACTTGTTCCGAAAGAACTTACCAGCCGTACCGCCGGAACCAGGCATGATGATGATCAACCTTGCGCTGGCCGAAAAGCCCTTGGGTGAGCCTTTAATGAGCAAAGCGGATATTGGCATCTTCGTGTCTTCCTTTGAAGAAACTGGCTTCACCGGGAGCATCAACTGGTACAGAAACATAGACCGAAATTGGAGCATTTTGGCGGATGTCGATCCAATCGTTCGGCAGCCTGCGTTGATGATCTACGGCACGCAGGACGTGATACCGCCCTCTGAAAACCTCCAGGAGTTCGTGCCTAATGTGGAAGTGGTTAACCTCGATTGTGGCCACTGGATCCAGCAGGAGAAGCCACAGGAAACAACCGATGCGATGCTTGATTGGTTGGCGCTCAAGCAAGCCATCTAAAACTATCCGTTGTCAGAGTTCTCCGAAGAACTGGAGCCGTCTCGCAATGAGGGGTCTTGTTCGGCTTCTGTTTCAGTTTAGGCGGCAACGCTTCTGTTCCGAAAGGCCGCTTTCCAGCCATCAAACACCGTCTTTCATGGCGATTGCCTGGATCTTGACTTTCGCACCAAAGGGCAGTTTTGCAGCCTCATAAACGGTCCTTGCCGGAAACTGCGAGAACCGCGTGCGACAGACTTCGTTTACGTCTGCCAGGTCGCGTTCAATATCGGCAAATGCGATATCGACATAGACGATCTCGTCCGCACCGAAACCCGCAGCGTCAGCGACCTTGAACACGAGATCAAAGGCCCGTGCGGCCTCTTCGCTTGCGGTGCCGGGTCGATATCCATCATCGTATACGGCCAATTGGCCCGAGATGTGGCACGTGTTTCCGACGACGACAGCATTGGAGATTGGAGATGGTGACGCGGGTACGCCCGGGACAGCCGTGATAAATGTTCGTGACATATGAAGGCACTCGCTTTGTGGGACTTGTTGACAGCAGCTTACGTGTCATGACTGATGTCGGGAATGAGTGCCAACCTTCAAAATCAGACAAAACGCCTTCAATCTGTTCTCATCATAGGCTTTGATGGCGTCCTGCTCATGGATGTGGCCGGTCCCACCCAAGTTTTTGCGTCAACAAACAAGATTCTGGGTTGGAAGGCGTACGAGATGTCTGTTGTCAGTGAGGACGGCAGAGATGTTGTGACAGACACCGGTTTGGCCCTACGCGCCGATGCTTCGTTTGCAGCGGTAGCGTGCGCAAACATCTTTATTGTTCCTGGTGGCCCTGGAGTCGATCAACGGCTTGATGATCCTTTACTTCAACGTTTCCTGAAGAGGGTGGAGCCTCATATGGCGCGTTTCGTATCGATCTGCTCTGGTAGTCTTCTCTCTGCTTCTGCTGGACTCTTAAACGGCAGGAAAGCCACCACACATTGGGATCGCATTGACCTTGCTCACGAGCGATTTTCAAAGGTTGACTGGCATCTGGACGAGATTTTCACCCATGACGGAAAGTTTCATTGTTCAGCGGGTGTTACAACGGGCATCGACCTAGCCCTTTCGTTTGTTGAAGAGGATCACGGAAGGAGTGTTGCGCTTGGCGTCGCTCGGGAAATGGTGGTGTTCATGCAAAGGCAGGGAGGACAATCTCAATACTCGGAACCGCTTAAGGCACAGGCGACATCAAGTAAGCGCATGAGCGAACTCTACAGTCTTATTGAACAAGACCCGACGGCGCCATGGAGCGTATCAAGGATGGCTGAGATTGCTGGGGCGACTGAACGCACACTGCATCGCGACTTCACGCAAGAATTTGGCCAAACCCCTTCGCGTTTTGTTGAAGAACGACGGCTTACGATTGCACGGCTGTATTTGGAAGGCAGCAGGAAGCCCATAAAGGAAATCGCGTCACTCTCCGGGTTCGTTACCGAACAGAAAATGCGTAGAAGTTTCATGAAGCTGCTAGGTATCCTTCCCAAGGACTATCGTGAACGTTTTGGGCTTGCGCGCGTGCGCGTCGACCCGGAATGACACCACGTCAATGAGCTATCGGTCGATCTTTGCCGAGCGCGACCTGACACGGCCTCGAACAAAACTGGCACCCGCCCTACAATGGCTTGGTCACCACCAACACGACAACAGTCGCGACTGAGAACCAGCCAATCAAAAGTCCGCGTACAGGAAAACCGCTGTGGACAACCGACGCATCTGGCGTGCGTCGCCGAAGACGCCCCGAGACTACACCATGGAAACCGGACAGACACAGCACGATAGCAATTTTTGCCCACAGCCAACCGTTGCCCAACCATCCGCCCTGTACTGCGAGTGCAAGTCCCAGGAACCAAGTGAGGATCATGGCTGGTGTGGTGACCTTGCTATCAAAAGACTTCATGCCTTGGAGGCTGTCCGACCGCGCCAGCGCGATCCCGCAATACACTACGGCCATGCTTGATAACCAAGTTAAAACAGCGATGAGATGCGCTGCTTTGATCAGCTCGTAGTTCAAGGGCCCTCTCCGTCTTCCGCCCGGGACCGCAACCACCGTTCATTGAAAAAACCGCCAAACGGCAGCAATGCTCCAGCGAACAGCTTAAGAGCTTCACGTCCGGTCACCACATCTCTCGCCCACTCTCTGAACACGGACCAGGCGAAAACCGTAAATGCGAGGCCATGAACCGGACCAACGATGGAGGTGGCGACAGCAAATCCCCCGAGATACTTCAACGGCACAGCGACAAACAAGAGCAGCAGCAACGTGATCGCTTCCGCGATGGCTGTTGTAAGGAGTAGCTTCATTGGCAGGACGCCTCCACAACAGATGAGCATTGGACCGCCTTGCTCACTACGTCTTCCCCGAAGTTCTCGGGAAGCCTACTGTTAGAGATGAGAGCCCTCCCAGCACAGCAAAACCAGCTACGAGCGAAAAAACCGTACCGTCCAGCTGAGACCCGATGAAGGATGCCAACGGGAGCGACATGAAGAGGGAAATTGAACCAATAAAGGCCGACGCAGTCCCCGCAACATGGCCAAGAGGTTCAAGTGCCAGTGTTTGCAAATTGCTGTAGATCAACCCAAGGCAGAAAAACACCAACATCAGCCAAAACATGAAAAGCCAAAGCTGTGGAACACCTTCGAAAAATAATGCAACCGCAAGGAACCCAGCCGAAAAGATGGTCAACCCGGCCAAAGCGAATCTGGTTAAACTGAGTAAGTGCAGTCTTGTGACCAAACGCGAATTCAACATCGCCGCGGCGCCGAGGGAGGCTGCCGAGAGTCCAAAATACAATGGGAACAGGTCTCCGACTTCGAAAATGTCAACGAAGACCTGCTGGGCTGTGCCGAGATAGGCCACAAATGCACCAGTTATGAGGCCCGTCGAAATCGTGTACCGAATTGCCGAAGCCGTACGGAAGATCTCGCTCAATACTGAAACGGCTTGCCCGAAACCTCGACCACTGCGACGCGACGGCGGCAAGGTTTCAGGTTGCCTCAAGGCGAACCAAATGGCCACAAGTATCGAGAGAGAGGCCAGTGCGACATGCACTGCACGCCATCCGCTAAAAAAGACCACTCCCTGGCCAATGGCAGGAGCGATGATCGGAACAAGGATGAAAACGGCCATGGAAACTGACAAAACACGGGCCATCTCCGGGCCCTCATACTCATCGCGAACAATTGCGAGAGAGATCACGCGCGGCGCAGCCGCTCCAAGACCTTGCAGAAACCTGCCGGCCAAAAGCGATGACCAATCCGGTGCGACAACGGACAGCACACAGCCGATCAAAAACACACAATAGCCAAAGTACACTATCGGCTTTCTTCCAAATTGATCAGACATTGGACCGACGATTAACTGCCCGATTGCCATTCCAAAGAAGAAGCTCACAAGGACGTATTGCACATCGCCAGGGTTTGGCAGGACAAACTCATCGCTGATTTGGCTAAGCCCGGGCAACAAAATGTCTGTTCCGAGGGCGGAGATCGCGCTCAATGATGTGATGAGCAATACATATTCGCGCGTAATTGGCCGTCTGACTACAATTGAGGACGATGCACGAGTACTCATCTTCCTTGATCGTGTTGATTGCAACTTGTTTCCTAACGTGTCGGTCCGACGTTGTTTACGTTCAAGACGAGCGGGTCTTGATTTTGGATGACACTAGTGCGTAATTGATTTCAGGATAATAATGATAAAATGGCAGACACAATGCCAATTTTTGGGACACTCTTATGAACCTGGAACGCGAACTCGAAGTGTTCGTGACTGTCGCCGAGGAAGGCAGCTTGGTCTCCGCGGCGCGCAGGCTTAAGATACCAACAAGCACCTTAAGCCGCTACCTGAAGACCTTGGAAGACTGGTGTGGAGCTTCGCTCTTTGTCAGAACAACGAGGGCAGTCTCGCTGACGCCCTTTGGCGAAGCACAACTGGATCGCGCAAGATCCATTCTCTCACTCACAAGCGAATTTCAGAACAGTGGTTCTTCAAGTGGAAGCGCTCCATTGAAAGGCAAGCTTCGGGTGACTGCACCGGATTTTGTATTTCGACGGGTTCTTACGGATGTCATCACAGAGTTTTCGATCGAGCATCCCGATCTCAAGCTAGAATTCGTTGCGACTGATCGAGCAGTTGACCTCGTCAGGGAGGGCTTCGATGCAGCACTTCGAATTGGTCCAATGAAAGACTCTTCGATGAAAGCAAAAAAGCTGCTGTCTATCAAAACCCGTCTGGTGGCGACACAGGCTTACCTAAATCGTAGATCCACTCCGCACGTCGCCGCAGACCTAAAGCAACACGAATGTATCATCGACACGGCTCCCGGTTACTTCAACAATTGGCCGATCAAGGACACGAGCGCCACGCGTGGTGTAGCAGTATCTGGCCAGTTTGTTGTCAACGACGGAGAGCTCGCTGCTGAGCTTGCTCGCGCAGGAAGGGGAATTGCTCTTCTGCCTGAAACAATAGTTGAAAAAGACCTGGGATCTGGACAACTCGTTAGTGTTCTTGACGGTGCATCGAGGCCTGAAAGCGACCTGCACTTCGTATTTCCGGCTTCCCGACATATCGACCCAAAGGTCAAAGCGTTCAAAGACGCCTGCGTGACTGCTCTTTGCTTGTAGCAGTGTTGCTAAAATCGATCTGTTCGAGAAGCGCATCTAGGTGGGCCTCTTGCCAGGCACCCAGCACGAAATTGGACCTTTTGGGAACGAACACGATTGCTGCTGCGGCGCCGGTCCCGCTGCTTTTGCAGCCTTCATTGGAGGCTTGCCGATCAAGTTGGATTGGTTAACACAACTTTGCCCACCAGCCCACCCTCGCCCAGCATTGCATGAGCTTCCGATGCTTGTGCAATGGGCACCTCAGCTGCAATAGCTGGCTTGAGACAACCGGTAGCAGTTTTCTCCAGCAAGTCAGACAGCGTATTCCGGTACCAATCCAGGTTTTCAGCCGGATAGCTCAACATGCTGGGCGACATGGGCACACGTATGCCATTCGGGAAGAGTGCAACCAGGCCCGCTGTAATCAAGCTTAATGGAATGACCGCGGCTCCATTCTTGTTGATTGATGTCATTCCCAGCATCACCAATCGTCCCCCGCGCTTAAGGCAACGACTGGACCGCCAAAGCTGACGAGGTCCGCCTATCACATCGAAAACAATGTCCAACCCGTCGTCAGTCAGGGCACTGATGCGACGTACAAAATTCTCGGTCCTGTAGTTGACCGGAATGGCACCATTTTCGGAAATGAACTTTGTCGACTTCGCACTTCCCGTTCCGTAGACATTCAAACCTGCCAAACTACTCAGCTGCAAAAGTGCAGAACCCAGGCCGCCCGCTGCTCCGTGAACAAGGACGCTCTCGCCACGCTGAGCTTTAGCGGTTTTCCCTAACGTCAGAGATGCAGTGAGATAGTTCGTCACAATCGCCGCGGCGGTTACCGGATCAAGTCCATCGGGCACCGGAACCAGTGTCTCAACCGGGCGGACGATAGCTTCGGAGTAGCCGCCACCGTGCCCGAACGTCCAGCCAGCCACCCTCTGCCCAATGCTGAAACTGGTAACATCCGGGCCAATGGCGTCTACGATACCCACTAGATCTTCGCCGGGCGTATATGGAGTTTTGGTGAACCCCAAAAACCAATGGCCGCGTATCATGAGATCGTATCCGGAGACACCAGCCGCCTCCACACGGATCCGCACTTCCCCAGCACCCGGAGTGCGCACTTCAACCGGTTTCCAGGACAAAACATCGGGACTGCCGCGCCGCTGCACTACGATGTGGTGGAATTTGATCGGGATCATGACATCGCTCCTCTTTGCATACTGGTCGGTCGTAGAGTGGCTGCTTTGTCCTGATCATCGGCGCGGTAACGCTCGTTGCCCCGGAGCAAATCTGTGAGAAACGCTTCAATGCGCTTGGCATTCTTTCCCGCGTCCACCAGCCCTTCACGGGACTTGGAGCGCATATCGACACGAGTCATCCCACCTTGCTCTGAAACCTGAATGATCACGTCATCGACAAAGCCCAAGAAGGGGGTTGTGGCCTCCACCTCAACAGTTTTCCGTACCCTATCTTGATGGATCTTGCGCCATCCGCGTTGGCAGTTTGCAGATTGAACGACCCTGTCAAAGACCTGATCCGCGGGCTCAGTCATTTTAAGCGGTTGTATGAAGGGATAGGCTTTCCGAACCTTCGACTTGAAGCTTTCCGGGTAGGCCATGTCCCGTTCGGCGTTTTCGACGACGCCAAGCGCGGCTTCAAACATGACAGGGCTGTCCACGTCGGTCGCCACATCATTGATGGCCGGATAGCTCAAGTCCCTGATCACCATGATAAGGACAATGACAAATGGAGAGGATGATAAGGCAATCAGATACCAAGATGGCGTTTGTTCGATGGAAACAAACGTGATGGCAACGGCAAGCCCGCTTAGGGCGCCGATCATGCACATCCCCCACACACGCATGGCAGGACGCCAACCCATTTGTCCAAGAGTAAGGCCAATTCCGATGATCAGGTAAGGTAAGACAGCAGCAAAGTGCATAGCAAAGGCCCCTTTCGGTTTGTCGGTAACGGGTGATTGGATCGTCGATTTGGTCTGCCAGCCTAGCGCGACAGGCAGTCCGTCAAGAGATCGAAAACCAAACGGATGCGCCTGCTCGACTGCAACTCGCGATGCGCGACCAGCCACGTGGGGATGGTGAAGGGGTCAATTTCGGTCAGCACGGGTTCAAATTCAGGAAACTCGCAGGCAATCCGATCCGTCATGATCGCTACGCCATGTCCCTGACGCGCAATCTCCCACTCTACAACCTGAGAATGCGACGCGTATCTGAAGTTCTGTTTTGTTAGCGTTAGCCCAAGCGACGTAAGATGCCCGAGCATACCTTCGATATCACCGAAGCTGACGAACTGATGCTGCGAATGATCGTCCTTCAGGCTGGGTTGACCGTAAACCTCAATGTACTTGGCGACTGCATAAAACCTTGCGCGGTCTTCGCAGACGAGCTTCGCAAATAGGTCCGGCTGTTCAGGCCGGGCATGCCGCAGTGCAATGTCGGCCTCCCGGACAAGCAAATCACTCACTGTGTTTTCCGAGAGGATGTCCAGCTCAAGGTTTGGTGCAAGGTCCTTCAGCTGATCCAACATGGGTGGAAGCACATATGCTGCGGTCATATCTGCGGCCGAAATACGTACCAAACCTTCGATGGCTTGAGCTTGGCCGGAAGCTGCAAGCGACACCATGTTCGCGCCACGGGCCATAGCCCGCACATGGTCAATAAGGTTCAGGCCGACAGGAGTAAGGGACACTGATCGTCCCGCACGCTCGAACAGCACGACTTTCAGTTCTTTTTCGAGCGCCGCAATTTGCCGGCTGATTGTTGGCTGCGTTACCCCCAGAACTTCTGCGGCGGCAGACAAGGACCGCTCTTCAGCGACAGCAAGAAATGCCCGGGCTTGGTTCCAGTCGAATGATAGAGAACTCCAATTCATGGGCAGAGTTATACAGTCAACACCTACACAAAAAACCAACGTCTTTGCGTGGTATGCTTATGAAAAACGCATACTTGACGCCCCTTCCCAAGGCTCGGCTCCAATGACCCACAGTGCCCAGAGGTAAAGATGAGCCCTGCCCCGCCCGGAGTCTCAGCGCCTAGTGCTGGTGTCGCAGTCGCTCATGCCGTCAAAAGTCAAACTCACAGTTCGCGGGGCAGAGTTGTCGGTCGATAAATTCTGTTTGCAGACATCCACGGAACTTAATTCCGATCTAGTCGGAGGTAACCTTTTGCGGCGATTCTGACGGGCGGATAAAAAGCGAACTATCTCGGTGCCGGGCATTCGTTAGCTTTTGGGCGTCCGCAACCCATAGCAGATTTCCTAGGAACGCGACACGCTGTGCATCGCTGATTACTGATCACATTGAGATTGATATCAATTAATAAATATCAGTCATGCATTGCCCCAAATGCCCGAAACCCGGTTGGAGGGGTTTACCTTGGTGAAACAGATTCGATCATCTCGTGCAATTTCCGCCAGACCGCGGAACGAGTGAAAACCTAAAATCTCACGCTCCGGCTGTAAGCCAGACACGGGGAACATACTTAAATCATTGATTTTACTTATTGAGCCAAAGATAGCGTAATTAAAGTGTGAAAACGTCGGGCTGCTCCTTAAAAAACGCCAATTTCTTTCAAAAAAGTGTTAGTTTGATAAGCAAAGCTAAGCAATTTTCAAGCCCGAAACGCAAGTGTCCCGCGAATTCTATCTTAAACTCCTTGGCCCAATTCAGTTGATCGACCCGAACGGTAGGGATCGACTTCCAGAGACCTGCGGCGAAAAGACGAAAGGGTTGCTTGCTCTTTTGGCGGTTTTGGGGGACCGGCCATGCTCTCGCGCAATGCTTCAAGACAAGCTTTGGAGCGATCGTGGGCAGAAACAAGGCCGCAACAGCCTGAAGCAAGCGCTGACCCAGCTACGAAAGGCGTTTGGTGCCGACGCGCATACGGCAATCCAATCAAATGGTGGCCCCATTTATCTGGATAGACAGAATCTTAAGATCGACATTTTCGAGAATGGCTCGGAGAGGGCAGGCAACACCATTTATCCCAAACGGGAATTTCTTGAGGGAATCGACATCGCCGATCCTCAATTCAATCATTGGCTTGTCGAGATGCGCACCAACCTGGCAGAACCCAGTTTGGAACAGAGCATTGCCGTTTCAGACATTCAGGCGGCCGCCAATGCGGCGCCCGTGAGCATCGGCCTGTTTCCTTCGGCGACAGACAGCTCTGACCTCAAAGCGCAGATCACAGCAGGCATAATCGTGGACCGGATCGCGACCGGTTTACGCTACTATGAATTGGTGGATGTCCATGACTTTCGCGAAATCGACGGTGAGGGGGATCGTGGATGCGACCTTCTTTTCTCCTGTAAAGCTGTGTCGCTTGCGGATGTCGTCTCACTTTCCTTTTCATTGCGGCGTGTCGGCGATCAAATGTTGGTCTGGTCGCGTCAGGTCAACCTCGAGCTGGCCAGCCTTCAGTCGTTTCGAGTGTCACAGGTGACGGCGGACCTTGTGGAACAGATTATCGATCGATCCTTTAAGCCAGATATCGGGATACAGTCGGAACTACACCAGGCCGCGCGCAACCTTCTTGGTGGAATAGACCGGTTGCTGCGCCGGTCGGAGCCGACGGTGGACGAAGCCATCAATCAACTGATTGTGGCGTCCGAGCTTCACCAGACAAGCTCTGCCTTTGCTTGGCGCGCTTATGCGCTGGCCCACCGCTTGGAAGCTGGGTCAAGTTGCGTGCAAGAGTTGAGAGAGCAGGCCGACGCACTGGCGGCCAAAGCGATCGAGACGGATCCCTATAGCCCGCTTTCAAGGACGTTGCTGACCCATGTCTACGGTTTCGTGGTCCGGGATTTTGATCGCGCCTCTTCGCTGATTGACCCCCTCAGACATGATGAGCCGGATCTTCCGCTTTATCATTACGTAAAGGGCTTTCTTCACGTCTACATGGGGGAATATGCGTCTGCCCGTTCGTCGGGCGAAAATGCTATGCGCCTGGGACGCAGTCATCCTTACAACTACCTTTTTAGCTGCCTGTCCCTCGCTGCAAACGCCCTGAGTGGTGATTTTCAGACCGCCATTCGGATTGGCAAGCAATCGCTCAAGCAACAATCACCGGGGACCTTCGCGTTTCCTCCAACATTGCGATATCTGGCAGCCAGCCATTCGAATGCAGGCGATGAGAGGGCTGCGGCCGAATTGTTTGGCCGCGTCCTGAAACGAAATCCTGACTTCTCGTTGGAACGAATGGACGAGCTTGGCGCTCCGTTCCCTTCGGATGACGTGCGCCAGTTTTTACGGGACAGCCTATCGGGCGCGCAACGATCATATGTGCGGTTTGGCGGCCTCATTCGGACGTAAATTTATTGGATAAAACGACAGAAAAGGGGGAATCCAGATGTCGGAGGGTTTAGACTCAAATCTTAGGCTGTCTCGTCATGGCGACCTATTGCGGGTTGAAGCAGACGACGATGCAAACGTGGTCAAATACGTGGCGCGCGTGTACAGCGGTGTCTCGAGTGGTCCGCGGGCCAACGCAAACGCCAATGCAAATGCCAACGCAAATGCGAATGCCAATGCGAACGCCAATGCGAACACTGCACCGGGATTTGCCGCAGGTCCGATGGCCTTGTCCGGCGATCGCGTGTTGCCATTCGGCAATCAGGTCATCTCTACCTGGAGCGAGGTAAGAGATCTCAGCCGGTTCGTTCGCGAAAGCCCTGACAAAGACGGCGCATCGGACGACGTCCTGCCCTATGCCTACGAAATGCTGCCCATGGATCCGCCGCCAGCGATGGAGGGCGAGGATGGAACGACAAAAGAGATAGAGGCACTTCGGGACAAGCAGAACACCCTTCGCGACGACCGGCATCGGCAAGAAGAGATCATTCGTCAGATCGCATCCAACGACCCGATGGACGTGCTGCGCAGGCTCGGAAGCGAGGAGCTGACAGGTCTGAGCGCGACGCGCGTGCTGATCTCAACAGTTCTGCAACTGTCCGAGCGCGTCGGCTATGTCTACAAGGCCGTCTACAACCGGGCGCGGCCCAGCGCGATAGATCCGCGACTGAGGCCTTTCATCGCCATCCCGCCGCACCCAGCCTATCCATCGAACCATTCCTTTCAAAATCATTGTGTTGCGTTGGTCCTGGCCCGGACGATCCCGGAATATAAAGTCACAACCGAGCTGTTTCATGTGGCCCAGCGGATTGGCGAGAACCGCGAATACGCCGGCCTTCATTACAAGAGCGACACAGAAGCAGGCCGCGCGCTGGCCGAGAAATTCGCGCCATACCTTTACTACGTCTGCCGCTACAAAATGCGCGCGGTGCAAAAGGAATGGTACGAGGGTGGGGAGTAAACGACATGGCAAATAACCAAGCCAAGGCGGCAAACGGCCAAGAGAACGACAAAACCGATGCAGGGCTGCACTATCTTTGGCACCTGCAAGCCATCGACCTGATCTCCAATGACGGGGACAAAACGCTTGTTGATGTTCCGGCGCCTGATCCGAATCCGGAAATCAGGGTCGCGATCATCGACAATGGCTGCGCCGGATTCCGAAAGGACGGTAAAGCATTCAACGCGTTCGAGCACCCCAATCTGCAAGGCACACGCTTGGTCGACCCGATTGATTTCTCAGCCTACGTGCAGGGGTTGAGATATATGGGTCAGGACAAAGACGACTGGTCGCCAGTTGGCGAAGGCCTGGTCCGGTTGGGGGACACTGCCGCGCTTGAGACGCTTTTTGCAGACGCCCAAAAAAAGGTCCGCGAAAGCCTCAAGGACCTGATCAACCAGCTCTTGAACCCGAAAAAGCAAGCCGCCAAAATGGATGTTGATGACGAAAAAAGCAGGACGGCACTGGAGACTGCCTGGTACCCGGAACTGCCCGATCCATCGGACCGCTTCGCCGCACACGGAACGTGTTGCGCGGGGCTTGTGGCGGCGAGCGCAGACGAACATGATGCGCCGACCGCGCCAAACCAGAATCCAAACGCGATCGCCTATCGGGGCGTCAATCCCGCGGCGCACATCATTCCGATCTCGACCGTCTACAATCAGGAATATTGGCCGCTGATCTGCGCGCTGTTGTGGGCCGTTGTAAAGGGGGCGGACGTTATCCTGATCCCACGCGGGATGGAGGAGATGGGGTCCAGAAACAAAGAGGCGCTAGGCCCGGAGGACCCGGATCTGCAAAACGACCTTCGAACAACGCGCTTTGTGTCTAATCCGACCAGATTTGCCGAAAAGAGACTTTTTGAGGCATTGCTCAAACATGTCTCGGACCGGATTCCTGTCGTGATGGCGGCGGGCAATGACGGCAGCACGCTTCTCAGTTACCCGGCAAGTTTGAAATTCCGTAGCAATTCCAGCGCCGCAACGATGAAAAACCTTGTTGTTGCAGGTGCCGTCACCGCGCGCGGCGAATATGCCAGTTATACGTCCGGTCTTGGCGAAAGTAAGGACGCGGTCCTGTACGCGCCCTCCGATGATGCCGAGGAAATTTCCGATCGCATGACCCGTTTCGATGACACGTCGTGGCGCGCGCGCCATCTGCCCGCGTTGAAGGAACTTAAGAAAAAGAACTGCTATTCGCCCTATGGCGTTTTGGCAATCGACATCCCTGGGCAGTATGGCTACGTGGCCGACCCCGGATCCACAAAGGACTTTGGCGAACTGCACTCGGATTTGGGGTCGGTTCTGACCGCAGACTCAGCTGCCGAACGTGCGTCAGGGGAGTCCAGTGTAGTCTACAAGAAACAGAACCTGCCACGCGCACTTTATACAACCTTTGGAGGCACATCGGCTGCGGCCTCCATCCTCGCAGGGATCATTTCCTTGTATATTCAGTATGCGCGTTTGAAAGGGGAGACGGTGTCGCCCAATGATCTTGTGCGAAAATTGGAAGACGCTCAGGTGCCCGCGCCGAACCTCGAGGATGACAGCGAGAATAGCAAAACAGCAAAAATCGTATCGGTCAAAAAGCTACTGGACAAATTTGCTCCGAGAGTTGTTGAGACACCGGACGACAAACGGCCCGACGCACCCATCGCGTAGCCTGCGGTCACGGTTTGGCGCCCGAGCGCCTAACCGCGTATCGCAGCGTCATCTCGACACAACAGCCTGCCGGGCCGCAATGAATGCGCCCGGCAGAATTGTTTCATGAGCCCTGCAGATGCACTTGGAAACATCCTGAATCACACGTGTTCACACCCTTTTTCCCGTTTATTCACAGCCTGTTAGATGCCGCATTGACACTGAGGTGTGTAGATTGAAACCGCGTGAACAACACGCGAGACAACGGAGGAAAACATGTCTGGAAAATTGAAATTTGGACGCACCTACGCGGACTTCGGCAAAGATGTACGCGGCTTTGAAAAGACGCCCGAGGTGATCGCGGTCGTCGAAGAGTTCATGGAACTCTGGGGCTATTCGCTGCTTGACCTGCTGGGGGCCGAGTTCAGCGCGCAATGGCTGCGGGCAGGCGAAAGCCCAATGAACTCCGAGGATACGCTGGATCTGATCTTTGAGATCGAAAGCCAGGGCTTCTTTGAGATCGTGCTGCGCGACGGTGATGGCACTGCATTCTATGGTGGCTACCTGTCCGGGGTCCAACACGTGCGGTTCACAGAAACCATCGTGAACGGCTACCGGACGCTGGTGACAACGGCGGGTGATGGTGCTGAAACGCTCCATGAATACACGCCCGGCATCGGATACCGGCCTGTGTTTGCAGAAGGCGTCATGCCACTGAGCGTTGCGCGCCGCTTGCGCGCGTAACAAGCAATTTCCAAAAGCCCGGGCCAATGCTGGCCCGGGACAACCCGCCTGAAATCAAGAACAGCGTTCGAACAGCGTCCAAGCTGCCGCTTGGAGGCTTGGTCGGGCTTTGTTCCAGCGCCAGATCAACGATCTGATGTGTCATGTGCACGTGCCAACGAACAGAGCCATTGTCGGCCTTTCGAACGCTGCGCTTCCAGCTTTCTATCGGAGAACTCTGATGACGAACTCATCTTTGCCCAACACTGAAGACCGCCGCGCCGATGCCAACGCGCGCCGCTCGGTCGCCGCTGAGCGATCAGGCGACTTGCCGTATCTGTCCGCCAAGGACAATGACGACGAAAACCGCTATCCTCACAGCCAGCCCGCCAGCTTCACCAAGGGCTTGCATCACGACGATTACGGACTTGTGTCAAAAACCCACTACGCGGCCTTGCGCGAGGCTCTTGTCACTGGCGACAGGCACATGGGCGGGCTGTCGATCGCGGCCGGGCCAGATCAACGTAAGTGGGAAAGCCCACTGGCCGGCAATTACTTCAACGACATCGGCGCTGATTCCGATGCGGTTGCAATGGCGCCTGCGCCCAAGCTTGGCCGCAGCGAATTGTGCGCGGAAATGGCCACCGTCTATGCGATGGCGCTGACGCGTGATATGTCCTTCGAGGATTTGCAGGACAAAAACACAGTCATTCCCGGTCTCAATACCAACGGGAACCTGGTCAAAATCCAGGACCTCGTGGAAGAGTTGCGTAAGCTCAGTTGGTTCGATACGGCGGGCAGCCCGGTGGGCTATCGCGGCAAGTCATTGACGGCGCATGAAAAGCGCCGGCGCCAGGCAGCATGGGAATCCCCGCACGAGGGCCTGACTGTGAATACACTGTTTCGTGGCTCGACCAATGGGGCAAAGCAAGGCTCATACCTGTCGCAGTTCATGCTACTGGGCACCAATGACCTGACCAAAGCAGGCGGTCGGGGCGGCGATCCCCTAAACGGCAATATCAGCTATGGTCTGCAAACCACGACCCAGGCGCAACATGTACCCGAGGCGGGCAGAGACTACATGACTGACTGGCAAAGCTGGCTGGAGGTCCAGCAAGGCACCGCATACGATCAACCCGCGCACAAGGTGTCACGGCGGATCCACACACCGCGTGATCTTGCCGGTTACGTTCACTTCGATGCGCTGTACCAGGCCTATCTGAACGCCTGTCTGATCCTGTTGGCGAACGCCGGTGAGGCAGCGAGCAATGTCAAGGTCGACCTGGGCAATCCCATTGCATCTGCGCGCGCGGTCAACAGCATGGGCTTTGCCACCTGGGGCGGGCCCCATATCCTGAGCCTGATAACCGAGGTCGCAACGCGCGGACTGCGCGCTGCACGTAGGACAAAGTTCCAGGTCCACCGCCGTGCGCGCCCAGAAGTGATCGCCGCGCGCCTGGCGCAGGTGGCCAACGACCACCACAAGGGTATGGATCCGAGCGCCGTCAAGCAGATCGAAAACATGCTGCGAGAGTTGGGTTTTGATCCTGCGACCAAGGCACTGCGAAAGGGATCGATCCTGGACTGGATCCAGCAAAGCAACTTGACCACCAACGGTGCTGGTGACGGGACATCGCCGCTTGCTGATGATCGGAACTTCCTCTTGCCGATGGCATTTATCGAGGGCTCTCCCATGCATCCGGCCTACGGCGCGGGCCATGCCACAGTCGCTGGGGCCTGCGTCACGGTCCTCAAGGCGTTCTTTGAATGTGAAGACAAGATCAGCCAGGTGATCAAAGGCGCAACTGCCCTTTATACGGTTGATGCAAAGGACAAGCTGAAGGTTTCCAAGCACGGAAACGGCGCGGACCCGACCATCGCAGAAGAGCTCGACAAGCTTGCGGCCAACATCTCGATCGGGCGCAACATGGCCGGCGTTCACTACAACTCGGACTATTACGACAGCTTGCGCATGGGCGAGCGTATCGCGATCAGCATCCTGGAGGAACAGATGTTCACCTATGATGAACCGCTTTCGCTTTCACTGACCAGCTTCGACGGGGATTTGATCGAGCTTGGCACGAATGGCCGCGCTGCGCCGAACTCTGTACGGCTTAGGATTGCAGATCCTGCCGGAAAGCCGGTTTCCAGACACGACTGGTGGACCCGCGACGTCGTTGACTATGACATCGTCGACGAAGCCTAGAGCTCGGAGTTGAAAAATGGAAAATCTCAAAGGCATACGAACCATAGGCGAATTGGTTACTCGGATCGACGCGAACGACAAGCTGGCGGCTACCTTTGGCGAAAAACCCACAGAGGTTCTGCGGGCGGCGGATATGGAGATCCGTGAAAACGCGCCATCTGTGCCGAATAACTTCGTCTACCAGGCGGCGGTTGTCTTCGTCGGGGCGACCCTCTTGGTTACGGTGATTGGTGCGTTTCTGCTGTTGGACAGTGAAGCGATCACAGAGGCGCCTGAGTGGGTCATCGCGCTCACATCAGCAGGCATTGGCGCTCTGGCAGGCATGCTCAGAGCCTGATCAGCCATCGACCCGGGTCCGTCACGCGACCGCGCCCGGGCACATATTCTTCACCAAAAAACGTTCATGCAGGACGATCCGATTGCTGGCCAACACCAGGATCAGTGATGTCCGGCTTCAAGACAGGAGCGAATAACATGACTTATCAAACCAAACGCGTGAGGCTGGGCCTCGCGGTACTTTCTATCTTGCTCTTGGCGGGCTGCGCAGACGTGTTCCTTCAAGCGGCACGGAAATCCGGACCGTTAAAGGATCAAGACCTGCGCAACTACACACAGATGCGCGCGATCGCACAGTGCCCAACGAACCCGCAAACTTGCTTTATTGATGGGGCGATCAGGATTGCGTTTTACCAGGCCGACGCCTTTGCCGCCGCCGCGCGCAATACGCAGACCGCCCAGGACCTCTTGTCCTTCGGTCTGCTTCGGGCTGCCGGCCTCGTTGCCAGCGGTGCTGCAGCGGGCGCTTCTGACGAAGTGCTGGTGGAGCGCGCAATAAGTGCCGTGGGCGTTCAGCAAATGGCGGAGCGCTACACGCCAAGATCAGCGGTCCAGGCATTGTACACAGGCGCGTCACGGATGAACTGTATCGCGCTGGCTGGTTCTCTTTACGAAGAGGTCAATCTGGCGGACCTGAGCGCCACAGACCAAGCGAATACAGTTCCTGTCCGCCTGGCATCTTTCACGATGGTCCTGGCGATGCGTGAGGTGGAATACCGGACACTTTACGGAACAAGCCGGAACGTCGAGGATTTCTCAAATCTGATTTCGGCGTTCGAAGCTGCTGTGGAAAGCGCCATGCAAATTGATACGGGGGTAGAACCGCCCTCAGATGACAATGTGGCTGGTGAGGATCTCACCACTCTCCGCACCGGCACAGGTCAACCGGCCGCGACCTCTACAGCGCTTAGGCAAAATCCGGCGCTTGAGCGGTTCTTCCGTGTTGTAAGCGGTTGCCTCGGCAATGCCGACATTCAACCAGACCTAGCCGATCCATGAACAGCCAAACAAGAGTGTGGTGCGGTCTGAGCGCTTGCCGATGCAATCGTTGTCTTTACCTTGGTTGCTTTGGCAAGTCGATGAATGAATCCTTGATCTTTGTAGAGCCATGGCGCTCAAATACCCGCTTTGTTGGCCGCACAGCGGCGCAAATCACTTTGCTGGTACAGAAGAACTGATGCTGCGTTCGCGCGTAGCGAAGAAACTCAAGCACCGGTTTTGGGCTCAGAGCAGACCTTGGGTTGTGTGCAAATCTGATCTAGCCTTGGGTCGACAAAAAGGAGCGTTGAACGTCGCCCGCGCGGGACTTTCTTGCCGTTCATTTTCCGCGCAGCTGTCCACGATCATCCTGCATTGACGATTAACGCTACCCCCGCAACCGCGCAAATCGCGCCGATCCAGGCCAACCCTGGAGGCCGTGCTTTGCCAAGGATCCAGATCATGGGCAGGATGATCAAAGGGGTCGTTGCCGTTAGCATGGCCACGACGCCAACCGGACCACTTCCCAATGCGTAGAGTTGCAAGGTCATTCCCAGCCCGGTGCCAATCGCTGCGCTCAGGAACACCTGACGCGCGACAGGTTTCGGCATTGTCCTAATCTGCGCCTTCCTTTCCGCGGACAGTACTATTGGAAGCAACAAACTGACTGATCCGGCCAGAGACCGAACGAACGTCGCTGATATCAGATCAGCGCCGTCAAGCATGACGGGTGATGCGACGAGAACGCTTCCTGCCTGTGAGAGCGCTGATGCTAACCCAAAAAGGACGCCGCTCGCCACGCTGCTGCTTTCTCCGGAAAAACGTGCTAAGGCATCTGAGTTCCGCGCAAAAATGGCTAGGACAAGACCACCGAATACGATGGCTGTGCCGAGCAAAGCAAGCTCGCTCACGACCTGCCCCAAAACAAGAAACCCAAGTACCAACGTACATGGCGCAGTAGTCGTGTTCAGCAGCGATTGAAGGGAAGGTCCAATGCGGGCCAATGACGAGTAACGCAATGTGTCCGCAAGAAAGACACCTAAAACGCCCGACACAACCAGCAGCGAAATGTCCAAGACATCGAGAGACGGATCAAAACCCGAAAAAAGAACCAGTATAGCGAAGCCGGTAGCAACAATCGACATTCGCACAAAGCTGAACACCAGCGCACCCAGGGTCCTGGCGGCATCGTAGGCAAGAAGGCTCGAAACCGCGAAACACGCCGCTGTTCCGATAGCTGCAAATATCCAGAGTGATGCCAAGAGAGTGAGCCCTGAATTAACTGTTCAGGGTCAGCTTGGAATCTCAACCTAACTTGAGGTCAAGGAGAATCTCGCTCGTTAAGATATCATTCAATGATGGTGGGTCCGGGCTCAGACCGGACCTTTAGCTAACCGTCCATCCAATGTAGTGTCAGGCTAACAAAAAGGAGCGTCTGTGATCACAGCTATATCCTGCTTCCGGCGAGCCTATCGCTCGTATCTTCTTGTCTGTTGCCCTCTGCAATCTTTGCAAAGGCTGTTTGCCATCCATCAGCGAGTTCGGGCAGTACCGCCAGTATCTCTGCATCATGTGGCGAAAAACGCTTGGTGAGACGGGGGGACGTGACGCGCGCGACGCTCCAATCCGGCTGGGTTCGCTCAAGAAGTGTGACATGATCGCCTACGCAAGCAATACCAGGTTCCAATACGCGGTAGTACCACCCCGTGCGCGATGTCTTTTGAAAAAGAGCAGCCAACCTCTTGTTTTTTATGTGTTCGTTCACTTTCCAACATGGCTGTCGTCCCTGGCTGATTTGAACAACCGCCGTACCAAGGCGTAACTTGTCACCAATGCAAACATCCCACTCCGTGATGCCGAGTGTTGCGATGTTTTCACCAAACGCCGCCGGGACTGTTCCGACTGGCAATTCGCCTTCAGATATCCAAGCTTGGTAGTGATCAGATGCGTAGTGATGAATGGCTTTATCAACCCCGCCGCGGTACTGTAGGTCCGCTTGTTCATCCTATAGGAATCCAAACTGGTCGATTTCTTGCGGACCCGGAACAAGCGATTTGCCGATGGCCGAGGGCGCCCGCCCTTCCCAACGGTTCTCGGCCTTGCCCACGAAAAGGCCGTTAATACTGCTTGAGATACTGGCAGACATTCTGCTGCTCTCCATTTTTTGGGAATTTTCTTTCTTTCGGCGTGAGATAGGCTTTCCGAAAGACGCGCGCAACACTTCCAGTCCACTGTGTGAGAATGTCCGAAAAGGGCTCACACCGGACCTCGGAGGCAGCGCAGCAATCACGTGATATGCTGCCTCGTCAACATCGGGGTGTCGTTGTGGGAGGGCATGGTGGATCAGAGGATCAGTCATGGAAACACCAAACTTACCAGCAATTCGCGCACTTCGTCCTGCATGGAACAAAGGCCGCATCGTCGGTCAGAAGCGGCCGCTGAAGCCAAAGCATGTCTGGGCAATCCGTGTACGACTTGAACGGCAGAAAACCATCGCGACCTCGCACTGTTCAATATGGCGATCGACAGTGAATTACGCGGCTGTGACCTGGTGAAGATGAAAGTCGTCGATGTAATGGCATCAGGTCAGATCAAAGAGCGCGCCTCTGTCCTGCAAAGCAAAACGCAGAAGCCCGTGCGCTTTGAGATAACCGAAGGCACGAGAGCTTCTGTCGAGAAGTAGATGGAAGATGAACTTATGGTCGGCTCAGAGTACCTTTGGCCAGGTCGCTTTCACGAGCGTTTGCACATCTCCACCCGCCAGTATGCGCGGATTGTTCGCGATTGGGTCACCTCAATCGGCCTAGAGGCGAGTGCATATGGCACGCATTCGGTGAGGCGAACAAAGGTAACCCAGATCTACAAGAAGACAGGCAACCTGCGTGCTGTTCAGCTCTTGCTGGGCCACACCAAGATGAACAGTACAGTTAGGTACCTGGGTGTTGAACTTGAGGATGCCCTCGCAATCGCCGAAGCCATTGAAATCTAGCATTTTCGGGCCGCTCCCAAAAGCGGCCCAATGCGGTGGTTGAAGTGGCTCCTTAGATGGTGCAGTTGCATCCCGCATAGCGGACATTCGCTTAGGCTAGTGCCATGCTCTCGTCACGAGCCAATGCCTTCAATTCCATTCCGGGAACGGGCCATCCTCAAAAACATAAGCGTACAACCGCTTAAGGTAACCGTAGAGCTGGTCGTCACTTGCAAACTCAATATCGACCTTCTCTTCGTAGTCCAAAGCACTTAGCTGTCGCGCGTTTAGGACGTACTCAAAGTTGCGTTTCAAGCGTTCGGACCACTCGGATTTTTCTGCGATGACCTGTCGTAGTTTCCCTGGGTCATATGTGTTGCCTCCGCAATACAGCCCTATATCCTTCAGCCACGCTTCGGTCCTAAGATCAATTCGGGTCATCAGGTTCTCCCAATCGGAAATAGTGTAACCAAAACAGGCTCCCCGTTTGGAGTAAGTTCATAGACAGCTTTCACCTGCCCACCATTAAAATCAATCGGCACGATTCCTTGGGGGTTGTTGAAACTACCTAACCTTCTTACCCCTTCGACTGCGCTCACATAGTCAGGGCCAAAAATATCCTCGATAGGTAGGACAACTTCAAATCTTGGTCGACCACGGCCGACCAGAGAAAACGCCGCATCTCTTGAAGACCGATACTCTGACGATCTACGAATAAACGCTTCAGCAACAACGAAATCTGCTTCGCTGGTTATTCTTGTTGCTCTGCCGCTCAAGGGATGAGTGCCGCCGGTCACGCCATCTGTCCTGCTTCCTGTCATCGGATCGAAACCACGCATGACCCGATCCTCAAGCATCTGGCGTGTCACCGCTCCTTCGTGCCGTTGTGGCCCGTGCCCCTGTGCCTCCAGCTCTGCAAAACGGCTCGCAACGAGTGTATCGACCTCGCGGCGGCGCGTGTTGATCATATTGTCCAACCGCGTGCGACCGGCACGCAAGGCATTCAGAGCCGCAGTTGGTCGCAGGCGGGTTAGATTGATCCCGAGCTTTGCCGCACCCGCCGTGAACGCCGTGCCACCAAGAAGAACTGACGCATCGAGGTGGGCTACGTCTTCATAGGCGCGCAGCAAGGCTTCTTCATTGGTCAGGCCCAGGCGGTCTTCAAGGTCAAGCAAGCGGAGCTCTGCGTGCTGCGCCTCGAAATAGGCGACTGCTTCCTCAGCGATCTGCTCGGCCATTTCTCGGTCCAGTTCCGCCAGGCGCTCCAGCGCATCAAGGATATTCTGGCGCGCGGTCAGCCGCTCCTGTTCTTCCTCTTCCGTGATGACACCAAACAGACGCCTATATCCGAGATAGGAAAATCGAAGCAGATCGTAGAGGCCGGTGACGGTGCCAACCAATGCGTCCTCACCGGCGCGCGCAAGTCCCCTGCCTTGTGCTTCCGATATGCGATCCGCCAGGTCCGGCGACACCGGAGGGCCTGTCAGAATAATCTGGCCATTGACGATGGCAGGTTCCGCGTAGCACCGGCAGTTATGCGCTTCACCCGGCAAACCATCCGGAAATCCGTGATCCCACGGAAAAACGCGGTCATCCCGTTCGGCATGGCTGGACCTGACCTTTGAATCGTCAGCAGATCGCCAGATGTAATGCGTGACCCCCGCTGCCCGTTGTCGCGTCTCATTCAATTCGTTCTTAAATCGCCGCAACAACCAGGCTTCGGTCGCTGCGATGTCCACTTCGATCAGCGATGCTATCTCGGCTCTGTCACGGCCTTCGCGGTCATAGACAGCCAGCGTCGCGATAAGGCGGGTCTCAAATTCATCATAGAAACGCTGCTTCAGAGGCCCTGCATTGTAACCGTCAGCGTCGCCCAAACGGTCACCCAGAAACGCAGCATTGTCCGCATCGACGTCTTCCAGAAGCTCCAGAAATCTCTGGAACTGCGGTTCCAGATTGAAGGATGTATCCTTCCGCTCAGGCGCTCGGTTCAGTCGATGTAGACTGACCGTGAATTATGATTTGCCGCCAGAACGAAGGAAACGAACAAAAGGTATATCAAGCGCCATAACCAGCCTCTGATGGAGATACGCTGATCTTCACAATTTGCAGTTATTTTTTTGGAAATGTGCCGAACGGTGCGGTGCTAACTGGCAATTCTGAGGAATTGAACTCTGATGTTAAGTTGCCGTGTCAGCGTTGGGTTGTCGTTTTGGGAGGGAAAGGCGGATCGGAGGATCAGTCATGGAAACACCAAACTTACCTGCCATTCGCGCGCTTCGCCCTGCCTGGAACAAGGGCCGTATAGTTGGTCAGAAACGCCCGCTCAAACCAAAGCATGTCTGGGCGATCCGTGTACGACTGGAGCTTGCTGAGAACCATCGCGATCTGGCGCTATTCAATATGGCAATCGACAGCAAACTCCGAGGTTGCGACCTGGTTAAGATGAAGGTCGTAGACGTGATGGCTTCGGGTCAAATCAAAGAGCGCGCGTCCGTTCTGCAAAGCAAAACCCAGAAACCGGTACGCTTCGAGATTTCGGAAGGTACCCGCGCTTCGGTAGAGAAGTGGATGGAAGACGAGCTGATGGTTGGATCCGAGTATCTTTGGCCAGGCCGCTTCCACGAGCGGTTGCACATCTCTACACGCCAGTATGCGCGGATCGTCCGGGATTGGGTCACATCGATCGGACTGGAAGCAAGCGCCTATGGGACCCATTCGATGCGACGGACCAAAGTTACTCAGATATACAGGAAGACGGGCAATCTACGTGCTGTGCAGCTCCTGCTAGGCCACACCAAGATGGACAGCACGGTCAGATACCTCGGCGTCGAACTTGAGGATGCCCTGGCCATCGCCGAAGCCATTGAAATCTAGCAACTTCGGGTCGCCTTCACTGGCGGCCCAAAGGAGACTTTGAACCCGTTCGGCAGATGCTGCGGTTGCAGCACGCATTGCGGACGTTAGCATCTTGAAGTGCTATGGTTGCTGATCAGGGCTTAACGGAAAACATTCCTGTAAACACTTAGCGAACAAGACCAAGCGGACACCATGTCGGAGTTGAAGCCACATCACCTAGAATGGTTGAAAATAGACTGGGTGATGGTCCTGGACGCGAAGTTATTGACGAGGCTCGAGTTCAACCAGCTGTTTCAGATCCGAGGTGCTTTGAATGAACGTAAGTACTACACCTACATTCTGTGGCGAAGCGATTTGGGAAAACCTGTTCCCTTTTACGTTGGGAAGGGAGTCAATCGACGAGCGGCGCAACACACCGCACCATCCGAAAACAATAACAGCCGCAAATGGAACATCCTTAAGCGTCACAAAGCTCACGGGGTCGAAGTATTTACATCGATTGCTGACACATTCGGCATTGAGGAGGATGCATATGACGCCGAAGCAGAATTGATCGACCTAATTGGGCGGAAGGATCTTGGTGCGGGCCCTTTGGCAAATCGAACTGACGGCGGGGATGGAACCCGAGGTCACATTGCTAAACGCGGTGGAGAGAGCGCTTCTGCCCGCCCGGTGGTTATCGAGGGAATATCCTATGGAAGCTTGACTGAAGCCGAAGATGCTACCGGTGTGACGGGAGGCGCACTGGCGCAGAGGATAAGATTTGGCTGGCCTGGTCATTTCTTTCAAGACGAAGGTCAGCAACCCACAGAAGAGGGCCTGCTTTTCCGCTATAAAAAGCGCGTACGTGTTCCAGAAGGCGAATTTGAGTCACTTTCAGCGGCCGCTGAGACAACTGGCGAGCCATTCAGAAGGATCTACAAACGCATCAACTACGGCTGGCCAGGCTACTATTATACCGAGGAAGGACAACGTCCGAGAGTAAGTCGCTTCAAGCCGTGTCGCGTTGACGGCAAAGACTTTCATAGCCATCAGGCTGCAGCCCAGTCTTTAGACATCTCGACCGCAGCTTTCGCAGTGCGGATTAGAAGTACCAACTATCCAGACTATTTGGATTCGACTGGAACGATTCCCAAAACTGCTCGGAACCCTTTGAACCACGTGAGAACGTGGATCGCTGGTGAGGAGTTCGACACAGCGAGCGAAGCTGCTAGGCATCTCGGTATTGAACCCGGAACTCTGATTTATCAGCTCAAGTCTTCGAACTTTCCGGATCGCATCGGTGAAGGCGTTACGAAGCACAACAGGAACGCGGCATTAGCCAAACTTGCTGTGCCTGTGACTATTCGCGGTGTCTCATATGATACTCTATCAGAAGCTAGCCGAGCTGATGGAATTGACATTAACACGCTCAAAAAGAAATGCAGAAGCCTTTCGGAACCTGAGTATTCATCCCCTGATCCCGACTTGGATTTTGTCCAACCGAAGGATGGACGGCCCGCAAAAATCCAAGTCATTGTCGATGGCGTCATATACAAATCGGTGAACGCAGCGTTCCAAGCTACCGGTATTGCTCGGGCCGAGATCAAGAAGCGCATCGACGACGACGCCTGGCCGAACTTTAAGCGCTTATATGAGCTATAGAATTCATATAGATGGACTACAAACACAGACTGACGCCACCTACATCGCCTATGCGCCTGAAAGCTGCGACTGCGGTATGGCAGATTGCTCCGAAAATCGGCAGAGAATCCAACGATGCGGACGGCCCAAAGCTGACTTTGAGCGGCGGCTTTGAATGCTAAGCTTGCAGCCCACATTGCCGACATTCGTGGCAGTTGCGGTATCTGGGCCTTCAACCCGGCTCTGCGAAACTGCTGCAACGCAGTCTGATAATCCTGTTTACAGTCGCAGGAGGATGACTTCCAGGAGTGGAAGCTCATGTTGGGTGGTAGAGTATCGCCGGTGCCCTATGCCATCCGAAATTGAGACTATGTACTGCCTTGCACACCACCCCCGGAAAACACGGTACAAAGAACCCGAACCGTGAACGCTCCCGAAGGGATGGCCAAAAGTACAGCGCCACTAACTAAGAGAAAGAAACACAAAAAGACGGCCCACCTTCTGAAGTGCCTATCTTGGGCCTGAAAGAAAGTACGCATAAGATCAAGGACGACATCTTCATTTTTGTTGTTGGCAAATTCGACAGATGCTTTGGCGATGGGGACGTTCGCAGTCAGCCAACTCGCCCGATCGCAAAGCTCCTCACCGATCCTGTTCCTCCGAAAGTTCACGGTCCGATACATGGAACGCACTCGTCTAGCAGACAAATTACTGCGTTCCCGGTCGATGAAGTCATTGCTATCGGAGTAAAGCTTGAGTTCCCTGGGTGCAGCAGTCCTAAAGACAAGAGCTGACGTTCCAAGAGCAAAAAGACCACAGTACAGCAGGTTCAATCTTTGAAAGCTTGAAATATATTGGGGGCAACTGCGTCCTGCCGGTTGCTGGCTGAGAAGCCCGCCAAAGTCACCAAACAAACCCTGCAATTCCGAATTATACAGGATGATGTACCCGACAAATGGCATCAGAACCGATATGGAAGCGACCTTTGAGGCTCCAAACCCGCGAAGAAGCATCCAATTCACATTCTCCTGCAAGAATGTTTCGTCTTGCCCTGTCACTCGAAACATTTTTTCCAGTCCGAACATCTTAGCGTGCTACTATGTTGAGTGTTCGGTTTTCATGTGAATAGTGCTTCCCAATCACGAACTCGGGGCTATCTAGCTCGGGGGCGATCATTGACGTTGCGATGATTAGCTGATGCTCTGAGTTCGCTTCCCTTGATTTTTCGGCTAGCAGCATTTGGAAGTGCCTGCTCCGATCCTGCTCCATTCCCTTATCCTCGATCGTATCCATAAGGAGAAATCGTGGGTGACCAAAGCCTGGATCGGTGGCAGCCGCAAAATGAAATGCAGCCAAAAAGCTATTTCTCAGATATACCATCGAACTGGCCGAGAAGAAGCTTTCATCGTTCACGGCGAGCCTATCACCCTCAAAATCAAATGAAACTCTATCAGCTAATTTGAATGTAGATTGTCTTTCAAGATCACGGTGCAGGAACTCAAGGACCACGTTTTCAATCATGCTTCTAGCGTGTGACTTCCGATCTATGTTTCGCTGCTTCTCACTTTCAATGGCAGCAGACAGAGCTTCGATTTCGGAAACCAGTTGGACTCTCTGGCTCTCCAGAAGTTTCATCTCCTCAACTATATTTCTTTTTGAAGAAATTTCCTCCAATTGCCGGTGCTTGTACCCTGATTGCCGGTTCAAGTCTCGCAGTTCGGACCGAAGCGAAGAAGTCGGCGTTCGTAAAGAGATCGTATAATATCGACTTGCATCTTCCCATTGCAACTTCTTTTCTTGCAACTCAGCTGCCAGTTTGTCGCGCGTTGCTTTACGATCTTTCTGAATTGCGAAAGAGCGATCTCTTTGCCGGATTGCTTCGTTCAACATTTTTGCAGACCTATCAACAACAGTTTGCTGTTGGAACGGCTGCTTACAAAGCGAACAACCGCCATCAACTTGATGGTTTTCTACGATACCCATGCAAGCGGGGCACATATCAAAGTCAAGATATTCGAACTCTTGCACGACAGTGCTGGCATTTGTCAGGTCATTGACCTTGCGCTCCATCGCTTTGATGAAGTCTCCTGCCTCAGAAATTTCCAGCTCCACCTCGTTCAGTTGTTCCGAAATAGCACCAATTTCTGTCTGAGCCTTAACAACTCGACGATAAGTTTCCTTTTGGTCATTGAGCGTAAGCCGATCGTCAAATTGCTCAGAGAATATCTGATTTTCCAACGTAGCGATTTCGTTAGCGATGATGTCAATTTCATGCTTCAACTTATTTGTTTCAGCGTCCAACCACTGTTCCGTCAGTGGTTGACCGTCTATCTGGTATCTGTCCCTCAAGGCTCGGATGCGCGTATGTACGTCCTTCTGTTCGTCCTGGGCATCCTTCAGCCGCAGCGTAGCGGAATAGAACTTGTCGCTGTAAGCGCCCATTAGAATATCACCGATGGTCGAACGTGTAACAGCGTCGTCCGGAGTTTGAAATCTAAAGATTCTTTCAGTGGATGTCAGCTGATCCGAATACAGAATGCGGAGTAGTTGATGCATTGTAATTTTGACATTCTGTTCATCTATGCGCACTTCAGGCAGCCCAAGAAGTCTAAAGAGAACTTGGCTGAAGCTCTCCTTATCGCTACTTCCTCCTCCACGTGAATACGGGTACTTACTCCACTGGTGTCGAGGCGCAGTTACAGCAGTGTCGTGATCGCCAAAGAAGATTTCCATGGGCCTCATGCGTTTCTGTTCGATTTCACGAGATAGCGATATGTGATGCCCGTTCATTTCCACGCCAAGAACCACTCGATCACAAAGCAAGGAAGTCTCTCTCCATTGGTTTTCTGTCAAATCACCGCCCAAACCAAAAAATAAGAAATCCATAATGCTGGACTTCCCGGAGCTGTTCTCACCGCTGATTATGTTTAAGCCAGAATGAAAAGCCTCAGAAAACACGGTGTGTTCACCCCGAAAAACGGTAAGATGATTAACCTTTAGGAATGGTTCATACGATGTCATATCGGAACTCTCCAAGACCACTGCGGTCCTTAAGCCCGCCGGGTCCAAATATTGGTACAGAGATTAGCTTGTTGCCTAGGAAGCCTAATAGCGTGTTGTTTTCAGAGTTGTATCGTCTAATTGCTTCCATCATTTCGCTGTTGAAAGCGGGACGTGTGACCGCCTCAATACTCTCCTCGGAAGCGGTCCAGCTGCCTGATTGAACCAGAGCTGTTCTAGCTGCGAACTGTGAGGCAAGCATTCGACGGAAAACCAGTCTTTTGTCTGGCAGCCTGTCAAACCTTGTTTGTGGGTACTTCTTGACGATAGCGTTCTTGTCTTTAAGGAAGCCGGGCATCTTAGCATACGCTGAAAAATCTCTCAGAAGCCAAGGAAATGCATGATAAAAATCTGCAATCCTCAAACTCTCAAAATCGACCACGCTGCCCTCCTCAACGTGTTCAAACAACGCCACAAAACGAAAAACGGTATGATAGGGATCATAAGCAGCAGAATACGTTAGGCTGAACATTTGCTATCCCATCTAACAAAACACTTATCAGCCAAGAAGTAGATCATGCCGCGCACGTGGCGTCGTGTCAAAGTGAAGTGTTCGAAACCAAGCCCCATGTCAGCGATGATTTTATCTACTATTTTGGATTGAATAATGCTGTCGATTTCGTCGTCTGCAATACCCTTGTGGACGATCTGGTAGCAAAAGACATCATGAATTTGCGCTAAGAAAAGTCCCAATAACTTCTGCCCAGAAGGGAAGTGTTGATAGGTCTCCAAGAGCATCTCGAACTGTTCAAGTGCGGCCGGTGCGATCAGAAGCTCTTCTGTTCGATTGGAAGAAGTAAGTTTGGTATCCAGATCGTCAGGATCGTTAGGATCGCGAGTATGAACATAGGTGTATAAGTCACCGATGAATTTCGTCATCTCTTGCCGTTTTTCGCTGTTGATCTCTGATGACAGTAGATTCAGAAGAGTTGTTACTTGGTTCATTGTCACCAAAAATGCGCTAAATATGGGTATACGACCTAGGAAATGGCCTAGATATCCGCTGTACGATAGACTCTTATGCGATGCGAGCACAACTATATGTTGCGACTGGATGATCGCTTTCGTGCCTAGACTCTGTTGTGTTTGCAAAAGCAGCGAAGGACCGGTTTCCGCCCGACGTGCTAGAGGCAGGACCTGTCACCTCACAAAACGAATAGCCGGTTTGGGCTGGGGGACGGCGTTGAAACGAGACGCGACGAAGGTTAGCAGTGAGCCCATACTGACTGAGGCTGCACGACGCACGAATGTCTGCGTCAGATGTTATTACTCTCTCCAACAACGCCTCCAATCAGCATTTCATTGATCTCCGCATCACCAAAACCAAGCTCAATTAAGACTGACCGCGTATCCGCCCCCAATTCACGCGGCGCAGCGTCTGGTGCCTCTGTGCCTGCCATATAGGGTAACCCTGGGTATCCGGCCGGACCGCGTGTCGCAAAGCGCCGCTCCAACGCAGGCGGCAGATCAAGCGCCTCGGGCAACTGGCGCAATCGCGCACAAGGTACACCGACCGCCAACAGCATATCTTCCCAGTCGGAAGCAGATTTTGTTAGCAAGACCGCAGACAGTTCACCGACAAGCGCCGATCGGTTCACGTTGCGCGCCTCGGGTGACGCAAAATCCGGGTTTCTGAGCCAATCCGCTTTGCCAACGGCATTGGCAAGCGCATGAAATTGAGCCTCTTCGTTCACGCCAAGACTGATATGCCCATCCAGACAGGGGAACGTCCCGGCAGATGGCGATCGGCTGTTGGCCGCATTCCCACGTGGTCGCGGGTTGGTCCCAGTAAGGCTGTAGTCGGTTATTGTGGACGACATTAGTGCAAATGCAGTCTCCAGCATGGACACATCGACGAAACCACCATCACCTGTCTGGCTGCGCATCATCAGAGAAGACATGACACCCAAGGCTCCGGCCAGCCCTGTGGCATAATCTATGATAGGCGCACCAGTTCGGATTGGTCCTGTGTCTGCGGTCCCGGTAAGCGCCATCAAGCCGCTGATCGCTTGAATATTGACGTCATAGGCCGGTGAATCCGACATTGCGTTATTACGACCGTAACCCGTCATCGCACAATGAATTAACCGGGAGTTGATCGCCCGCGTATGACGCTCCGTAAGTTTCAGTCGCTCCAGGGTTAAGGGGCGATGGTTCTCGACCAGTACATCTGCCGAGCATAGCAACCGTTCGAAAACTTCGCGGCCTGCGGGACTGTCCAGATCCACGGCCAGATAGCGTTTTCCTGCTCCCTGCGTCATGAATGCGGTGCTCATTCCAGCAGACACGCGGTTGTGGTCACTGCCACCCCGGTAACGCATTGCATCCCCACGACCCGGCCGCTCGATTTTGATGACCTCGGCCCCCATCTGACCGAGATAGTAGGCGCAGGCTGGTCCAGCGAGAACATGGGTCCAGTCGATCACCCGAATGCCTTTTAAAGGTGCATGCATCACGCATCCCTCAGCGCAACTGCGCGCGCCTGTTTGTTCACGCTGCGCACCCGCGCGACCATCGCGGCAATCCCGATCAGAATAAAAGCCAACGCGATCGGCCGAGTGACAAAGATCATCAACCCGGTATCACTGAGCAACAAGGCCTGTCGAAACGCCTCTTCGGCTCCTCCGGCCAACACAAAGGAAATGACGAAGGCGGCGGGATTGAACTGCAACTTGTGCATCGCCCACCCGGCAAAGCCAGCAGCCACCATCACATAGACATCGAACAGGTTGCCACGCGAGGTGTAGGCCGCCACGAACGAAGTAAGAAAGATAATGGGATAGAGTACCTGTGTCGGAATGCGCGTGATGAACCGTCCGACGTAGGCGGCTCCATAGTAGCCGATCACACCATACATCACGATACCGATCAGTCCGCAGGCGAACAGTGCAAAGACCAGCTCGCGGCTGGTTAGAAACATCGTTGGGCCGATCTGGATTCCGTGAATCAGGAACACCCCGATCAGGATCGCGCCGATGGTCGAGCCAGGAATGCCAAGCGTGAGTAGCGGCGCCATGGACGGCCCGCTGACGGCATTGTTCGCAGCCTCCGGTGCCGCGATCCCTTCGAGCGCGCCCTTGCCCCAGTCATGCGGGTTCTTCGCCCGCCGTTTGCCCTCTCCATATGCAACAAAGGCCGCTATGGCCGACCCCAACCCCGGCAGCATGCCAATGAAAGACCCGATGAAGGACGACCGGACAACGTGCGGAAGACAGGGTTTGTATTCGATCCAGGTCAAGCCGTTGCGCGCAGCGTCAGTATCATCCGTCGGCATTATTTCTGCCCTGGTCCCGCGTTCCTCGATCTGCTTAAAGACCTCCCCCAAAACGAAGATGCCGATCATCAACGGCACCAGCGAGATACCGTTGGTCAGATCGAAACTACCGAAGGTGAAGCGCTCGGTCGAACTGATCGGATCCAGTCCGATCATCGCTGCAAGGATGCCAAGTGCCGCCGAAGCCAAGCCCCGTGTCACGGATTTACCGATGACCGAGCCAATGACGATGAAAGCCGCGAAGTAGATCGCAAACAATTCCGGCGGGCCGAGCCTCAGCGCAATGGCGGCGATCCATGCGACGCCCATGATCAACAGGAGTTCGCCGGTGACGTCACCAATCACCGAAGAGATCGTCGCGACTTTCATCGCCTTGCTGGCTTTTCCTTGTCGAGCCAGGGGATAGCCATCCAACTGCGTCGCCGCGGAGGCGGCCGTGCCCGGTGTGTTGAACAAGATCGCGGCGATTGAGCCGCCGTAGCGCCCCGACTTTCCGATGACATAGAGGAACGCCAGCGCCGGTAGTGGCTCCATGTAAAACGTGAGTGGCAACAGCATCGCGATAGCGGCGGAGGCCGTCAGGCCAGGAATAGCGCCGACGATCATACCAACAAGAGCCGCCAGGAACACCCAGGCCAGGAGGATCGGGTCGCCTAACACTGTGGCAAGACCTGCGAAGATATCCATCGCTCAATAGCCTCCGATCACATCAAGTAGGTCGAACCACTGACCAAGTGGAGGGAACACCCCCAGTGCGACAAAAAAAATACCGTGATAGACAGCTGGACACAGCACGGCGGCGACGATCAGTCCAATCGGATTGCGAACGCCGAAGAGATAGAGCGCAAGCGGCGCCGCCAATGCTGTACTGACCAAGTATCCAATGACCGAGATCGACCAGACATAGACAACGGAGAGCACCAGAAGCACGCCGATGGCTGGAAGATGGTGCCGATCCATTGGCTGAGACGGCTTTGCGCCCCAGAATTCGGCGATACCGAGCAAAAACAGGGCGATCGAACCTCCGAGCGGAAAGTATCGCGCGCCCCAACGCCCGAATTGATCCAACCCGATACTCAAACTTGCCACGATGGCGCCGATCCCGACAAGGATCAGCGCCACGCCGACGGCCCGCGAGACGGGAGCGACCTTAGTGGACATCGCCCTAGCCTTGCGACTTAAGAGCGTCGATCACCGGTTGGGTCTCTTTCTGCATCTGACGCAGACGCGCGGTCGTCTCCGCCCCGCTCAGAAACGCAGGAACGTTGCCGCGTTCGCGCATCAGATCCGCAAACTGATCGGTTTCCGTGATGGCCTTCAATGCGGCTTCCATGCCGCTGATGATCTCAGGGTCTGTTCCCTTTGGTGCAAAGAACACAATGGGCGATGAAACGGCAACATAGTCGAAGCCCAGTTCAGCAAGTGTTGGTACATCGTCGCGGATCGCGTCACGCTCCGGCGCAGCAAGCGCCAGCACCCTGAGTTCGTTTTCGAACCCGGCAGCCTGTTGAATGCCGACAAAGGCGAAATCGACTTGCTCGCCGATTACGGCAGCACGTGTCGGGCCACCGCCTTTGAACGGCACATCCTGCGCTTCGAGATCGTTGCGATTAAGGAAGCTTTGGCCCGCGACCTGATGGAACCCACCACGTCCGTTGTGCGCCCAACGCAGCGATCCGGGGTTGGCCTTGGCTGCATCGACCAGATCCTGCACGCTCTGGAACGGGCTGTTGGCCGGTACGATCACCGCCGGGGTCAGGTTGCCGATCTGCGCAATGATCTCAAAGCTGTCGAAGGGATTTACATCGGTGTCGCGCAGCATCGAGGTGAGCAGGAAGGACCCCGAAGAGGTCACCATGACCGTGTTGCCGTCAGGTCTTGCTGCGGCTGCTTCGGTTGCCCCAGTTATGCCAGAAGACCCCGGCTTATTCACGATCACAAGCGGCACCGGAAGGATGCCGTCGGCAGACGCCATCGCCGCACGCGCCAAGGCATCCGTACCACCACCCGCCGAATACGGCAGAATCGCGTTGATCGGGCGTCGTGGCACCCATTCAGCCAGTGCAGGACTCGTTGCCAGAATGGCAGAGGCCGACAAGCCGGTTTTGATGAAGTCGCGTCTTTTCATGATGTCCTCCCACAGACGTCGGCGCACATTTTTGGTGGCGTCGCTCAAAGTCTCGCTGGAACTTAGCAAATGGAATAAAGTATAAAAAACGCAATTAATGCATCTATAAATCGAAAAAATCGAACCATGAATATTCGTTCCCTGCGCATCTTCGTGTACGTCATGGAAGAAGGCACCCTTGCACGAGCTGCGGCCCGCATGCACCTCAGCCAATCCGCCGCGAGTCGGCAACTCGGCCTCTTGGAACAGGAATTTGATGTCAGCTTATTCAGTCGTGACCAGAAGCGGCTGATCCCGACGCCACAGGCCGAAACCTTCTATCCTGAGGCACTGAGTCTCCTTGCACAGATCGATGATTTGCCTGCGGTTTTCGGCCAGATGAAAAGGGATGTTCGCAGCCCGCTCCGCATCGTATCCCAAACACGGATTGCGAATGGCCTCGTTCTTCCGGCCATCGCTGAGTTTGCCGCAACACACCCCGAGCAACCGGTGAAACTGGAGGTCATGCTGCGGCGGGATTTGGGGCGCCGAATCCTGCACCAGCGGTTTGATTTATGTGTTTCGGCGCTACCTTTGCCCGTGGATAAGCCAGACGCCGTGCGGCTGGGAGCAACCACCCTTTGCGTTGCGCTGGCCCATGGACACCACCTCACATCGCAAAGTTCCATCGGAGTGCAAGACTTGCGTGGCGTCCCTTACATTGCGCTTGATGACTCAACTGTGCTGCGCCGTCTCATTGATCGCAAGGTCACCGGGCTGGACGAACCCACATATGAAGTCTCTGTCGGTACTGCAGCCTATCGGCTGGTGCATCAGGGTCTTGGCTTCGCTTTCGCCGATCCTGTATCACTCGACCCCGAACTCTCGGAGGGTATTGTATTGGTTCCGTGGGAGCAGAAACTAACCCTGGAGTTTGGGTACTTCGTGGCGGCGCCACAGGTGACAGAGCAAGCCGCTCACGCTTTTGGCGAAATCCTGAGGCGGCAGTTCACACGCAAGTCTGGCGAATTGAAATAGCTGCGATTGTGGAAATTGGCATTGAATCTCATGCGTTCGGTTGTGCGGCTGATCGACCAGCGTAGGCCAGAGATCAATATCCGGTTTGGGCAAAAAACAGCAATTTGGTCAGATTGCAGACTCCGCTGATATGGGTTTGGAAACAGATATCGGAACAACCGCAGCAAGTCCGTTCACGCACCACTGACTACCGATCGCAGAGTTCAACGCAATGGTATTGCGCGGCAGTTCGGCAACCAGAAAGAGCCAAGTGATCATCCACGCTTCGTTGACAAGAATAATCACAATCTCAGTAGAAGAGCATCGATAGCGATTGCTTTCACTGCCGTTGGGCGAAGAATGGCATTCTGAAACTGACCGCTGGCCGAAAACAAGGGCAGGACTGGACCTATGCGTATCGTGAAACCGCCGCTAAGCTGGGAAGCGGGGAGAAACGATGGAAGCGACGGTTCTGACGTTGGAAATGATGGTAGTCTTAGGGCTGCTGTGTTTCACTGTATTTCTGTTTGTCTCCGAGATCATTCGCATCGACTTGGCCGCAATCCTTGTCATGGTGATCTTGGGCGGATTAAGCACTTTACCCGGGCTGGAAAGCCTCTCAAACCGAGCCGAGCTTTTTTCGGGGTTTTCTTCGAACGCGGTCATCTCGATCGTCGCTGTTATGATTATTGGGGCCGGGCTGGATAAGACTGGCCTTATGTCCAAAGTTGCCACGCTGATATTGAAACGCGGCGGCACGACCGAGCCGCGGATTATCCCGATCGTTTCGGGCACTGTCGGTGTTATCAGTTCTTTTATGCAGAACGTCGGTGCGGCAGCCTTGTTCCTGCCCGTCATCAGCCGCATATCCGCCCGGACAGAAATACCCATGAGCCGTTTGGCCATGCCAATGGGGTTCTGTGCGATCCTTGGCGGAACCATCACTATGGTCGGGTCCTCTCCGCTGATCTTGTTGAACGATTTGCTCATCGCTGCGAACCCCACCTTGCCAGCCGATCAGCAGATGGAGCCATTCGGCCTGTTTTCGGTCACGCCCATCGGCGTGATGTTGGTCCTGACTGGTGTTCTCTACTTTGTGTTTCTGGGCCGATGGATCTTGCCCGGTCGGCGGGGGCGAGGCGAAGACGCAGGTGCCGCGCGGTCGATGCAAACATATGTCGAGAACACCTATGGCCTGCGCGCTGACATGTTCGAAGTGCGCGTGCCCGAAGGGTCAATCCTGATTGGTCAGACTTTGGCCGATATCATGGTCGCGCACCATATCTATATTCTTGGCACGTCTTACCGGGGTCACAAGGTCATCGCCCCAATGGCGGACACCACAATTGAGGCACCCGCGCGCCTGGCCGTTCTGGGCCTGAGGCGGGTGTTGCATGACGAGTTTGCAGACCCCTACGGTTTGGAAATTCTGCCGGGCCTGGACGTGTTCGCTGATGATTTTGCCGCCACAGAATCCGGCGTCGCCGAAGTCGTCATTCCGCCGGGATCGACCGTCATCGGGCAGTCGCCCATCGCACTTCGTCTGCGTCAAACCCACGGTCTGTCCATTCTGGCAATCCACCGCGGCGAAGACACGCTGAGCCATGTTGAAACCGAAGATCATGTCGCCACCCATATCGGTGAAGTAAAGCTCCAGGCAGGCGACACGCTGGTTGTCCACGTCCAATGGGAGCGCCTGACTCGGCTCAAGTCCGATCAGGACTTCGTCGTTGTGACATCGGATTTCCCGCAGGAAGAGTTGCGTCCGCACAAGGTCAACTGGGCGCTCGGTTTCTTTTTGATGACGCTCGGTTTGATCTTGTTCACTGACCTGCTTTTGTCACTTTGTCTGTTGGCAGGTGCAGTGGGTATGATCTTGTCGCGGGTGCTGTCGATTGACGAAGCCTACGATGCGGTCAGTTGGAGTACCGTTTTTCTGCTGGCTTCGCTGATCCCGTTGGGGATTGCGGTACAAAACACCGGAACGGCAGCGTGGATCGCTGATCAAATCTTGTCCCTGCTGGATGGCTGGCCGCTTTGGTCTCTACAGGCTGGTCTGGCGGTGCTGGCGACGATTTTCACACTCGTAATGTCGAACGTTGGTGCGACTGTTTTGCTTGTCCCCTTGGCGATCTCCATTGCGATCTCGGCTGGAGGGGATCCGGCAGTCTTTGCATTAACGGTTGCGATTTCGACCTCAAATTCCTTCCTGATCCCAACACACCAAGTCAATGCGCTCATCATGGGTCCGGCCGGGTACCGCGTTGTGGATTTCGTCCGTTCCGGCGGGATTATGACCGTTTTGTTTCTGATCGTATCCATGGTCGGTCTGACGCTCTTCATCTAGTGCGGTTCATTATCGCGCTCCATGCGTGTCGACTTGGGATCTCCGGTGCGCTTATCCCGGACTTGCTCGATAAACTCCGCAAACAGTTTCGTGAAATGTCGTCACCGACTAACTTGCGTGCGACCAGGCTTCAGCGCAAATTATTGAATTTGTTCAAACTTCGAGCCGCGCACATCACGATAAGCGTGACTATTTCTTATTCTTATACACGCTATTCGGACCAGGAATTTCCAATACATCCACGCATCCGCACTTGGTTGAACAGCGGAGAGGCCACAGTCTCGGTCTGATCTTCGCAGCAACCAAATCTCAAGCGGAGATCACCCATGCTTTCCGAACTACTTGCAAGCCTGCGCGCCAGATTGCTGACGACCTCGTCACTGGCCCAGGAAACTGTTCGCGACGGACAGACACTGACCAACGGCTTTTTCCAAAGTACGGTTGTCGACAACACCCCGGCTTTCGTTCTGAACAACGACCTTTCCCGGTTCCTGAACTTTGGCGAGGTCGAAACCAATGGCGCACCGTCCGCCGTTTCGGTCGAGGCCGAGGACGTGTCGGTCTTCAACTTCCGTACAGGCAGCATTGAGGCCAACGGCCCAGACGCCACGGGCATTGAAGTGACTGATGGATCCAGCGCCGACATTCGCAACTTTGGCAGCATTGCGGGCGAGCTGAATGGTGTTGAATTCAGCGGTCCAAACAGTTCGGGCACGCTCGACAACTTCCGCGGCGGTGTCATTTCGTCCGACAGCCGCGCGGTGGAGATCGAAGGCGAAGGGATCAGTGTTCGTAATTTTGGCGACATTGTCGGCACCGATAACCAGCGCAACGGTACCATCTACACCAACGCGACAGCGGAAGACGTCGGCATTTCGAACTTCACGGGCGGTACAATTGATGCGGGCGAAGGTAACGACGGCGCTGGCATTTCGTTCCAGGTGGGTGACGAAGTGGGCGACGTGGTATCGAACTCCGTTTTCAACGGCTTTGGCGCCACCATTCAAGGACGCGGCCAAGCGGCCTCGAACACCGGCGGCGCGGGCGACGGCATCCGCATCAACAACGGCGCGGAAGGCACAGTGTCTGACACGGACATCGTGAACTCGGGTCTCATCTCGTCCGAAAGCAATAACGGCACAGCGGCAGGTATCCGGATCGCCGATGGTGCCGCTGCCGAAGGTCGTATCCTGAACACATCCACCGGTGTGATCGAAGGGGTGCGCAATGGTCTGTATATCGGCGAGGCCGAGCACGATCTTGACGTTCTGAACTTCGGGACAATCCAGTCGGAAAGCCGCGCCGTGAACATCGATGGGACCGGCGTTGATCTGACCAACGCAGGCGACATTCTGGGCACAGACGACCAGCGCAACGGCACCGTCTACGCCGATGGTACGGCGGATGACTTCAGCGTCCGCAACCTCGCAAGCGGAACAATCGATGCCGGTGAAGGCAACCAAGGCTCCGGCTTTGGGGCCGAGATCGGCGGTGCCGCGGATGGTGCCAACACGTTCACGCTGGACAATGATGGTGTCATTCAGGGCCGTGGCAACGCGCCAGCGGGCAACAACCCGGCAGGCGACGGTGTGCGGATCGGCAATGTTGGCAACACTGGCACGACCGACGCCACCATCACCAACTCGGGCGAGATTCTTTCCGAAGGTGCCAATGGAACGGTCGCAGGTGTTCGCGTCGTCAATGGCATCAACTTCCAGGGCGAGCTGTCGAACTCAGGCTTGATCGCTGGTGTTCAAAACGGTGTCTACTTCGGGACGGGCGACCACTCGGGCGGTTCGTTCGTGAACGAAGCAGGCGGCGTGGTGTCTTCGGACAGCCGCGCACTGAACATCGATGGCACGGGCCTGAGCGTCGAAAACTCCGGTTCGATCCTTGGCACAGCGGACCAGCGCAATGGTACTGCCTATGCCGATGGCACCGCAGATGACTTTTCCGTCGTCAACAGCGGCTCCATCGACGCGGGTGCCGATAACCAAGGCTCCGGCTTTGGCGCCGAGATTGGTGGCGCCGCTGACGGGGTGAACAGTTTCACGCTCGACAACTCCGGAACGATCCAAGGCCGTGGAAACGCAGCTGCGGGCACACCGCTGGCTGGCGATGGCATACGGATCGGCAACGTTGGCAATGTCGGCGTCACCGATGCCATCATCAACAACTCCGGTGCCATCACGTCCGAAGGTGCCAACGGGACTGTTGCTGGTGTGCGTGTCGTAAACGGCATCGACTTCAAAGGTGAGTTGAACAACGCTGGGACAATCTCCGGTGTACAGAACGGTGTCTACTTCGGCACAGGTGATCACACGGGCGGGTCCTTTGTGAACTCCGGTGTGGTGTCGTCGGACAGCCGTGCGGTCAACATCGATGGTGAAGGTCTGGACGTTGTGAACTCCGGCACGATCTTGGGCACCGGCGATCAACGCAACGGCACGGTCTATGCCGACGGTACAGCCGACAACTACACCTTCACCAACACCGGTGTTGTAGATGCCGGACTGGGCAACAACGGTTCCGCCGTGTCGCTGCAAACCGGCGACGTGGACGGTGATGTTGTGTCAGCCGCCATCTTCAACGAAGGTATCCTGCAAGGTCGCGGTGACGCGGTCGAAGGCAACACTGTCGGTGACGGCCTGCGTCTCTTCAGCAACCAGGAAGACGCGAACTTTGCCGGTCTGGTGCAGAACGAAGGCGTTATCGCCGGGTCCGAAGACAGCGACGCCGCAGCCGGTATCCGCATCGACGGTGGTCTGAACCTGCTGGGTGCGATCCTGAACGAAGGTGAAATCACCGGTACGGTCAACGCCATCGACGCAACCGAAGCGGGCGACGTTACCTTCGTCAACGATGACGACGGTGTGGTGAACGGCAACGTGCTCTTGGGCGCCGGAGAAGACATTGTTGTCGATCTTGGTCAAATCAACGGTGTTCTCGACGGTGGTACAGGCGATGACGTTCTGATTGCCGGACAAGGCGACAACGTGATTGTCGGCGGTCTTGGCAACGACTTCATCGAAGGTGGCGAAGGCATCGACACGGCGGATTTCTCCGATCAGGACGTGGCGGTGACCGTGAACCTTGGGGCCAACGGAAACGGAACCGCCACTCGCGAAACCGGGTTCACGGTCTCAGTCGAAAATGTTGCGGTCGGTGCCTCTTTGCAGCCCACCCAAAACATCGACGACGCGGCCGGATTTGTAGCAGAAGCCGTTGCCGGGAACCTGTACTACAACATCCACACCTCGGACTTCCCCGGCGGTGAAATCCGTGGCCAGTTCGAAGTTGTCAGCGATGAGGGCGACGGGCACGGGCGTGTCATCGAACTGGTGGCGACACTCGACGCAAGCCAGGAACCGGGTCCGACCTCCGACAGCGATGCGACAGGCACGGCGACACTGACCATCTCGGTCGACGAAGCCACCGGCCAGGTTGTCTATTCTTCGGAATTGACCGTGACGGGCCTGAACGAAGCAGACCTGCAGACCCCGGTTCCGGGTGTCGTGTCGGCCATCCACCTGCACAATGCACCTGCCGGGATCAACGGTCCTATTGCGCAGGACACGCTGGTGGACGCTGGTGCAACCATTGACGCAGATGCCCCCACGGGTGTGTCCGGTCTGGATGCCATCGACGAAGTGGTCGAAATCGACATCCTCAGCTCGATCGAGAACGTGATCGGGTCGGACGATGGCGACGTCATCATCGGGTCCAATGCCGACAACACCCTGTCGGGTGAAGACGGTGATGACCTGCTGAACGGTGGCCAAGGGGACGACCTGCTGCTCGGCGGCGAAGGCTCCGACACCTTCACCTTCGAAGGATTGTTCGGCAACGACACGGTCGGCGACTTTGAAGTTGGCGTTGACCGGTTGGACTTCTCTGACTTCGGCCCGGACTTCGCCGAGAGCCTCGTTGTGTCGCAAGACGGCGTCGACGCCCTGCTGACCTTCTCTTCGGACGCCTCCGTGCGCCTCGAAGGGGTCAACAGCAGCGACTTCTCCGACGACGACTTCATCGCCTGATCAAAGCACACCGAGGTGGCGGCCCATGTCGCCACCTCTTCACGCTGAAAAGAGATCACCCAAATGTTTCAGAAAAAATCCACCGTCAAATCCGCATGGGGCAAGCTGCGCAGCGGCTTTGTCGCCATCGGCTTCTTCAGCATGATCCTGAACCTGCTGATGCTCGCTGGCCCCCTTTACATGTTGCAAGTCTATGATCGCGTGCTGACCAGCCAGAACATGGACACCCTGATTGCCCTCAGTATTCTCCTGGGTGGTGTTTTCCTGGTCACCGGCCTTCTGGACCTGATCCGTATGCGTATCCTCAGCCGTCTTGGCGCGCGTTTTGAGTTGGAGATTGGCGCGCCGATCCTGCAGGCCTCGATCCGCCGCCGGGTTCAAGGCAAGGCCAGTGGCGACAACCCCGCCGCTGATGTGAACGGGATGCGCGACTTCATTTCGGGGCCCACTCTGGTCGCATTTTTCGATGCACCGTGGATCCCGCTTTATCTGGGTGTGCTTTATGTCCTGCACCCCTATCTTGGCGCGCTTGGTCTTGCCGGTGCGTTGTTCCTGACAGTCATGGCCCTGATCAACAACGCCCGTTCTGCCGAAGTTATGCAAGACGCAGGTCAAGCGCGCGCCAGATCCGACAGTTTGTTCACCTCCAGTGAACAGAACGCAGAGCTTGTCCACGCGATGGGTATGACTGGTGATCTCGCCCGGCGTTGGACAGCTCTGCAACACAATGCGCATCACCTGAAATCCCGTGTGTCTGACCGGCTGGCCAGCTTTTCGGTGATGTCCAAGACGACCCGCATGGCCTTGCAATCGGGCATGTTGGGTTTGGGCGCCGCCCTTGCCGTCAGCGGTCAGGCCACCGCCGGTGTGATGATTGCCGCCACCATCGTACTTGCCCGCGCGCTTGCGCCTATCGACCAACTGATCGGTCAGTGGCGCACCTTCCTGGCCGCACGTGGCTCGTACAAGACCTTGCGCGCTCTGTCCGAAACCTACCCCGAGCCGCCCAAGCGGTTAGCACTGCCGCGTCCGCAAATCTCTCTGAATGCAGCCATCGCGCAGGCGGGCCCGCCCTTGGCGCAAAACGCCACCATCGGTGGGATCGAGTTTGCCCTTTCGGCTGGCGATGTTTTGGCCGTGATCGGTCACAGCGGGTCCGGCAAGTCGACGCTGGCAAAGATGCTGGCCGGGATCTGGACACCGCAACGCGGCGCCATTCGCCTCGATGGCACCCCGATGGCCAAATGGGATCCCGAAGAGCTGGGACGTTTGGTGGGCTACTTGCCGCAGGATGTGCATTTGTTCGATGGGACCATTCGCGAAAACATTGCGCGGTTTTCAACCTCGATCGACGACAGCAAGGTGCTGGCCGCAGCCGTCGCCGCCGATGTGCACGGTCTGATCAGCAGCTTGCCCGACGGCTACGCGACCGAGATCGGCGACGGCTTCCATCTGTCCGGCGGTCAACGTCAACGGATCGCGCTGGCACGCGCGCTCTATGATGATCCGTTCATTCTAGTGTTGGATGAGCCGAACTCCGATCTGGACGCCCAAGGTGAGGCGGCACTGCGCAACGCCATTCGCGGCGCCAGTGCACGCGGGGCCATCACATTCGTGATGACGCATCGCCCCAGCACGTTGGAGGCCGTCAACAAGGTTCTGACACTCAACAAAGGCACGCAAACCGGTTTTGGCGACAAGCAGGATATACTGCGCCCACGTCAGCAAGAGACAGCCGTGGCGCAGACCGCCGCCGCACAATTGGCCGCTCGCCGCGCGCAAACGGCCGCTGTGAAAGGAGCAGCACAATGACAACCGCACTTACACCCGCCCGCAACACCGGCGTTCTGCGCCTTGAAGACTACAACCGCGTTCAACCCAAGGATTCAGGCGCTGGCATCACTGGCTTCGTGGTCTTCGGACTGTTGGCCGTAATCAGTTTCCTTGGCGGAGCCACCTATTGGGCGACGGCGTCGAAACTGGATGGCGCAGTTGTGGCCCAGGCGAGTTTTGTGGTCGAAGGCAATCGCAAGACGGTTGAGCATCTGGATGGCGGCATCGTCAGCAGTATTCTCGTCAGCAACGGCGACCTGGTCGAAGCGGGCCAGACCCTTTTGGAACTGGACAGTACAGATCTGGGTGTCGATCTGGATGTGATCGAAAGCCAACTCAGCGATCTGTCGGTACGCCGTGCGCGACTGATGGCCCAACTGCAAGACACAGACACATTCGATCAAACGTCCGTTGCGCAGATGATGCGTGTCGAACTGGACCCCGCAACGTGGGCCACGGCATTCACCACTCAGAAGCTGCTGTTTGATGCAGAACGCAGGTCGCGCGATGCCGAAGAGGCCCTGACAGCGCAACGCATCACCAATCTCGAGGATCAAGTGAGCGGCCTGCAATCGCAACGCGCCTCCAACACTCGGCAGCTGGACATCACACGCCAGGAGCTTGGCAATCTGCAAACCTTGCTGGACAAAGGCCTTGTTGCAGCGGCCCGCGTGAATGCGCGCCGGGTCGAGGTCGAGCGCCTGATCGGTGTGGACGCGGCACTGCTGACCCAAGTGGCACAGGCCCGCAACCAGATCAGCGAGTTGCAACTGGCCAGAATCGGCGCACGCACCTTGCGGGACGAGGCAGCTTCGACCGAACTGGCGCAGATCGATGCGTCACTTGCTACGCTTGAGCCGCAGTTTATTGGGGCCTCGGAACGGTTGAAGCGTGTGGCAATCACTGCGCCCGTCAGTGGCCGTGTGGTCGAGATGACGGTGTTCACCGCTGGCGGCGTTGTCCGCCCGGGGGCACCCATTCTGGACATCGTGCCGATTGACCAACCGCTGGTGGTCGAGGCGCGGGTGAATACCGCCGACATCGAAAAACTCTATGTCGGTCAGTCCACGCGCGTGCGTCTGTCTGCCTTTGATCAGGGCGATGTGCCCGAGGCAGAGGGCCGCATCATCGACATCTCTGCCGACAGCCTCGAAGACGAACGCACCGGAGACTATTACTACACCGCGCGCGTCAAACTGGATGACGTCCAATCCCAAGAGGTGGCCGCACTGGATCTTGTGCCGGGTATGCCCGCCGACCTGTTCGTGAACACGGGCGAACGCACGGCCCTCAGCTACCTGACCCAACCGCTGAGCGACCGGTTGGCACGCACCTTTATCGAGTAGGAAAAAGACGCGTCACGCCACAAATGTTGGCGTGACGCCTTTGGGTGGGTTTTCCTGGATATAGGCCCCGATCTTGGCAAGCAGCGGTTTTCGAGGGCAGTTCAATCGCGACGCCGCACCGAGATTGCGCAGGTTCCCGGGGGCTTCAAACGGGATGAAGGACAAAGGCCAATTGTCTTGGCGGAACTGCTCGGCAGCAAGGGCAGAGACAATGGTACAATCGTCCGAATGACAGATGTGTCGGCAGATGGTTTCGAAACGCAGGGCGGTCAGGTCGAACTTCTTTGAGCCGCGTGATGCCTGATCAGGTGTTGGCAACCGTTCTTCAAGTTCGTATCCGAACGAATGCGGAAGACGGATGAAGTCATGTACTGGAACGTCTTCTGGCCGGATGGATGGCAGGGGCGCAAGCGGGTGGCCTTCGTGAACCGCCAAATACAAAGGTTCTTCCCAGATCGACGTGAACTCGAGCGTCGGATTGTGATTGAGTTTCGCCACCAAGGCAACGTCTAGGCTGTGATCCTCGACCATCTTCAACATGTTCTGCGGCAGGTCTTCGATCATCGTGACCCGCATGCGTGGAAAAAGGACGCTGAATAGATTTGAGAAGTAATCCGTCAGATACGGGGCGAGCGTCGGGGTCAGGCCGATGTTAAAAGGCACCGCTTCGGGGTCGCGAAACTCGGTTGCCGTGTCTTTGATCCGCTGCGCGCTGATCAACATCTCTTCGGCAATTTTTACGATGCGTTGACCGCAGGTGGTTGGTCTGACTTCGCCGCTGAGGCGGAGGAACAGATCGGTGCCCAGCTCTTTCTCCAGCTTCTTGATCTGATTTGACAGAGCGGGCTGTGAGACGTTGCAATACTCCGCCGCGAAGCTGAAGTTACCACATTTCGCAACTGCGACGACGTATTCCAAATCTCGTAAGTTCATGACATTCCGCAATATCCGTATGGTTTCCTTCTAGTGGACCTTTCTTGTTATAGAAAGAACCGTCGGGCTGAGCACAGCGGACTGTATTGGGTGACAGTACACAGCCGGGCATGGTTTGGAGACAGGCATTTGGTTGCTTCGGGCTTTCTGTGACCGATGCCGCAACCCATTTGAAGGCCGGCATTTTTTTCGGAAATCACTATTGACTTGGAGCTACTCTAACCCGCTACCAAAAGGTCAGAGGAACACTTGCCAAGATGAGAATTGCTGAAGCAGCGAAAGCCTGTGGGCTGTCCGCACATACGATAAGGTTCTACGAAAAGTCGGGTATGTTGCCAGAGATTGAGCGGGGCACCGATGGGCATCGTCGGTTCACGCCCCGTTTGATCGAATGGCTGACCCTGCTCTACTGGTTGCGCGAAACGGGCATGTCTCTCAAGCAAATGCGTCGGTTCACGGCGCTAGCCAAAACAGGCGATGCAGGGATCGAAGAGCGGCGGCAAATCCTTGCGGATCACGCAGCGACCCTGAAGGCCAAACGCGCCACTCTCGAAAAATGCGAAAGCATCCTCGCCATCAAAATTGCCAGCTATGGCCCAGACACCAAAGAGGATGACCCATGAAGTTTGCCTATCTGATCGAACCGCCCTTTAACTACGTTGATGCAACAGGCCAAGTCACGGGTTGCGATGTGGAACTCGCCCGGCATGTGTTTGCGGAGCTTGGTATTGCGGAATTTGAAGCTGTTGAGACGGAATTTGCTGAACTTCTGCCAGGTCTTCAAGACAGTCGGTGGCGTATGACGACCGGACTATTTGCAACCGATGAACGCAGGAGAAGTGCATTGTTCAGCCGCCCGATCTGGGCGCTGCCGGACGGATTACTGGTGGCAAAGGGAAATCCGTTGGGACTGAGCGGCTATCAGTCGGTGGCCGATAACTCCAACGTCCGACTGGCTGTAATCCGTAGTCAGGTTCAGCATCGTTCAGCGCTCGAGTTGGGCGTCGATGCAGATCAAGTTGCGATATTCGAAACATATGCCGCCGCCGCGCGGGCCGTACGCGAAGGCATTGCTGACGCCTATACCAGCGTAGGCCGCGCGCATAGCGGGTTTATCGAGCAGAACCCGGAATGGGGTCTAGAACTGATCATGGTACCAAACTCAGAAAAACCACCTGCTTTCGGGTCGTTCGCTTTCGGTTCGAATGACCCAGAACTGTTGAAGGATGTCGATGCAGTTCTCTCAAACTTTATTGGGACGGACGCTCATCGGAATATGGTGGCTTCCTTCGGCTTTTCACCATCCGAAGTGGACATGGTGGCAGCCTGACATATCGCAAGCAGATATTGTTGGTGCAACAAACAGAGGCCGCTGTTTCTGCGGGCCATCCTTCCAGACCTCGACCGCTTTGATGGAGGTCGTACCGCTCGATGTCCCAGATCAGTACCACGCCACAAAAAAGGCGCGCATCCTTTCGGATGCGCGCCCCTCAAAGATCCTTTGTCGCCCGATTACTCGGTGACAGCGTTATCCACGTCAACGCTCACGCCTGGGCCCATGGTCGAGCTCAGTGACACCTTTTTCATGTAGGTGCCTTTCGCGCCAGCAGGCTTGGCCTTGGCAACAGCACCCACGAAGGCGCGGATGTTTTCGACCAGCTTGGCTTCGTCAAAGGACGCTTTGCCAACGCCAGCGTGTACAACGCCAGCCTTCTCGGCCTTGAACTGAACTTCGCCGCCCTTGGCCGCTTTCACGGCATCAGCGACGTCCATGGTCACAGTGCCAACTTTGGGGTTCGGCATCAGGTTGCGGGGGCCAAGCACTTTACCCAGACGGCCCACGATCGGCATCATGTCGGGGGTGGCGATGCAGCGGTCAAAGTCGATGGTGCCGCCCTGGACGGTTTCCATCAGATCTTCAGCGCCAACAATGTCCGCACCAGCGGCTTGCGCTTCTTCGGCCTTGGGGCCGCGGGCGAAGACAGCGACGCGGACGTCCTTGCCGGTGCCGTTGGGCAGGCCAACCACGCCGCGCACCATTTGGTCCGCGTGGCGGGGATCAACGCCGAGGTTCATCGAGATTTCGACGGTTTCGTCGAACTTGGCCGAAGCATTGCCTTTGACCAGTGCCACGGCTTCCTCGACGGTCAGGTTCTCTTTACCGGCGAAGGCTTCGCGGGCCGCTTTTGTGCGTTTTCCAAGCTTTGCCATCTTACTTCACCTCGATGCCCATGGAGCGGGCGGAGCCCAGGATGATCTGCATTGCGCCTTCGATGTCGTTGGCGTTCAGATCTTTCATTTTCGCTTCGGCGATTTCCTTGACCTGGGCCGCTGTCACGGTGCCCACGGTTTCACGCGACGGGTTGTTCGCACCAGATTTCACCTTGGCCGCCTTTTTCAGATAGTAGGACGCCGGGGGCGTCTTGATATCCATGGCGAAGGATTTGTCCTGGTAGTAGGTGATCACGGTGGGGCACGGCGCACCGGGCTCCATGTCTGCGGTCTTGGCGTTGAACGCCTTGCAGAATTCCATGATGTTGATGCCGCGCTGACCCAGGGCCGGACCAACCGGCGGGGATGGGTTTGCCTGACCGGCGGGCACCTGCAATTTCATGGTGCCGGCAAGTTTCTTGGCCATGTGCCAATCTCCTTTTCAAACAGCCGCGGGACGCGCCCCTTGGCCTATGTTGATGTGGTCTGGTCTGGCGGTCGCGACCGCCGCGCCTCCCACATGGGATGCTGCAAATGCAACAGGAGCGCCGGTTACAGCGCTCCTGTCCAAATTACAAGCATGTTTTACAGCTTTGTCCCCGCGGGGACAGGCTGTCAGCCCTCTTCGAGGATCACGTCAAAGCGGACGCGGCTACCTGGAAGGCCCGCGTCGTTCAGCGGGCGCGACGGGGCGGCGATGATGATCTCTTCGGACGCAACACCACGACCGACCAGCATCGCCATAAGCGCCTTGGCCCGCAGAAGGCCGGTTGCAACGCCCTCTCCTGCCTGCAGGTCACCTGCATGGTGGCCGATCACGCGCAGACGGGCATGTGGGCATTCCATCGCCAAGGTGGCCAGCCCCATGGCGGTGTCCAGATCGCCCGCCCCAAGCGACACGGAGCGCGGAGCATAGAACAGTGTGGTGCTGTCAACGGCGCGCTGCAGTTCGGTCACGCATGCGGCTGTGGCCCATGGCTTTGCAACCGTGGGTGCGCGCACGGCAACGCGCGTGATTTTGTCAACGATCGAGAACTCGACCCGGCGATCATAGTACGAAGCAGGCTCTGGCCCTACAATGCCCGACGGCTGGCGGTCGCCCAAACCTTCCGCAAAGAACATGCTCGTGTCGAGGCCCGACGCGCCAATACGTTTGATCACCTCTTCTGCACGCGCTTGGCTGAGGCGGAGGTTGGCACTTGGATCGCCGGATGGGTCCGAATGGCCTTCCACCCGAATCTGCACATCTGGGCAGGTTTGCGCGATCAAGCCAAGAAGACGGCCTTGTTCAATGCCGCCCTGATCCGCATTCAGACCGCCGCTTGGGAAGTAAACACGTGCTTGGTCCGCCATGGTGCGTAGATCTTCGAGGCATTGCTGCTGAGCGGCTGCACCAAAGCTGCTGGTGTCGAAGAACGGGGCCGCAGGTGGTGTCGACAATGCGGCAGTTCGTTGCAGTTCCGGGGCGGGTGTGGGCTGCGGCAACGGAGCGGCGGCCAGAGGCAGCGCCTGCGCAGATGATGTACCCACCGTTGTCAGTGTGGTTTCGGGACCAGCCTGTCGGGCAACCACCTCTTCGTGCACGGTTTCGGTCGGTACCGATTGAGCCGCTACAACTTGCGTTGCAGTTGTATTTGAAAATGTCTGTTCACCTGCCGGTGCGGCGTCTTCTCCACCGCCAAGCTCCAGAAAACCAGATGCTGCAAACACAATTGCGGCCGATGGGACCAGCCAAGGAAGGCTGTCCCGCAAATACTTCAATGCCATAGAATATCCCCCAGATACGCTGCTCGGTTTTCCGTCGCACATCTACATCGTGTGCCTATATCAACCAGTAGGCGATAATCCGCCGTATTCGTCAACAGCTCTTGTGGATTATTCTGAGGATAAATCCCGCTTATATTTTCGGGGCCGTGGTCGCATATCTGATCCTGCCCAGCTGACTACCCAGAAATCGGCCCGCCTTGAGGCCTACCCGATTGCATGGATCATGATCAGGTCGGTCTCGGCATGACCATCGCTCAGGGTCGCGTTGGGTATCCTTCCGACCTCGCGAAAACCCGTGCGTGTATAAAACGCGATGGCACGGGCATTGCTGGCAGCAACGAACAGCTCCAACTGACTGATACCTGATTGCCTGGCTGCTTCTGTGATGCCTTGAACAAGTGCGCTTGCAGCACCACTGCCTTGCGCGCCGGGTTGGACAAAGAACGCACCGAGTTCTGCCCTGTGCTTTGTTTGCGTCTTTGTCAGTTGGATCAGGCTGCCGATGCCCACAATGTCTGACGCGACAAACACACCAAATGTCTGGCCGTTGTCCAAACGGTCCGCGATGGTGTCCAACGACTCCGCTGCAGCCTCGTCATAGGTGGTCAGAAATGCCTCCGGATACGTCGACAACGCCTCAAGCCGTAGCGCGCGCCAGTCTCCTACATCCGCGCCGACAAGACGGCGCACGGACAAGTCAGTCATTGTGTTTGGGCACGGATTTCGACGGAGCAACGTAAGGTCTGGTCACGTCCTTGAGCGTTACGTCGATCGCCTCAACCGACAGACGCAGCGCGCCGTCACCCGCAAGTGTCAGCAGGATGTCCCCTGCGCCGTCCGCGCCCGCCTCGAACGTGACGGACAGAAGCGATAGGATCACGTCCTTGTCCGAGCGGTCCACGCCCTGGCTGGCGACCCGCAAGACATCGTTGAAGGCCAGCAGGGATTGCACCCGCTCGGGCGCATGACGCGCGCGGCCCTCATCTTCCCAACGGAACCGGTTCAATAGCAGAGCAAAGCACCGCCCCTTGGCATCCCAGCGCATTTCCGTGATCGGAAACACCGCGTCCTGCACCAGCGACGACACCACTTGCAGATCATCTGCATCCAGCGCGCCAAGGTTCAGAGGCGCCTCGCGCCCATCTTCAAACCGTGCGTCTTGCATCAGTCCCCCGCAATCCGTTCGATATCTGCACCCACACCTGACAGCTTGCGCACCACGTGTTCATAGCCCCGGTCGAGGTGGTAGACCCGCGCAACTCGCGTTTCCCCTTCGGCGGCAAGACCCGCGAGGATCAGGCTAACGCTCGCCCGCAGATCTGTCGCCATGACGGGCGCGCCTTTCAGCTTCTCGACCCCCTTTACAGTGGCCGTGCCGCCATGCACTTCGATGTCAGCGCCCATGCGTACCAGTTCCGGCGCGTGCATGAAGCGGTTCTCGAATATCTTTTCTTCCAGCACCGAAGTCCCCTCAGCTGTGCACAGCAGCGCCATCATCTGTGCCTGCAGGTCCGTCGGGAAACCCGGGAAGGGTTCGGTTGTCACATCTACCGCGCGGATGCGTCCGTTCTTGCGTGCCACCTTCAGGCCCACATCCGTTTGTTCGACACTGATCCCGGCCGCATCCAGCTTCTCACAGAAGGCGCCGACAAGATCGACTTTGCCGCCCAGCAGCTCAACCTCGCCTCCGCAGATGGCGGGGGCCAGCATGTAAGTGCCCAACTCGATCCGATCGGTGACAACGCGATGGGTCGCACCGTGCAACTTGTCCACCCCCTGGATGGTGATCGTCGAGGTTCCATCCCCTTCGATTTGCGCCCCCATGGCCCGCAGACAGGTGGCAAGGTCTACGATCTCGGGTTCGCGTGCAGCGTTGTTGATGACCGTGGTGCCCTTGGCAAGCGTCGCGGCCATCATGATGTTTTCTGTGGCACCGACAGAGGCGAAGGGGAAGTCGATCACGGCGCCCTTGAGCTTGCCGCCGTCCGCCTTGGCATGCAGGTAGCCATCGCGCAGATCAATTTCGGCCCCCATCTTGGCCAGACCATCAGTGTGAATATCCATGGGACGCGCGCCGATGGCGCAGCCACCGGGCAAAGAGACCTCGGCATGCCCTTCGCGTGCGAGCAGCGGGCCAAGCACCAGGTTCGAGGCGCGCATCTTGCGCACGATGTCATATTCGGCACGGGTGTTGATCGCACCATGGCACGACATCGCCTGCACCTGGCCGTCCTGCATCGACGTGACCTCGGCCCCGAGCGATTGCAGCAGTTGCGTCATGGTGCGGATATCCGATAGGCGCGGCGCATTGGTCAGCGTCAGCGGCTCGTCACTGAGCAAGGTCGCCGGCATCAGCGTCAGGCAGGCGTTCTTGGCACCCGCAATCGGGATCTGCCCATTGAGAGCGCCGCCGCCCTTGACCAGAATACTATCCATTGTCTTGCTCCTGTTTGTTGCCTACCTGTGCCCGTGCCTTGGCTTGTGCCTTGCGCTTTGCCATATTGGATTTGAGCGCCTGTTTGAGCCGCGCTTCGCGGTCGTCTTTTGCCTTGGGCTTGGGTGGGGATTTGTCTGCCATGCCGCTTCTGTACCGCAGGGTGCATTTGGCGTCCAGAATGGGCTTGCATGGGGGGGCATTTGGGTCTATCCCGCCGCGCACGGCGCTGCTGTAGCTCAGAGGTAGAGCACTCCCTTGGTAAGGGAGAGGTCGAGAGTTCAATTCTCTCCAGCAGCACCATCTTATCCCGTTGATTTGCAAAAGTTCCCTTGACCCAAGGGGTTTGCAGCGCCCAATTTTTGAACAGTGCGACTCGCAGTGCCGAGCCCAGTGGAGCGCAGAAATACGTATTGCGCCCACATCAGAGCGCCTTCTGACCTTTTTGAAAGCTCAGCGGAATAGTAATAACGGGTCGGGTCGGGCGAACTCTTCAGCAGTCAGGCTAACAGTGCATCTGGTCCATCCATTCGACCGAAGAGCGTGGCAAGAACAAAGTACAGATTCGCCCCCGAAACCGCCATTTGTAAGTTCAAGAAAGTCGACTTCGCCCACAAGTCAGCCAGTCGCTGAACAAGTTTTGGCCGCTTCCGGCGACCGCGATCCGGTGTGGGCGTCTGTAGTTCCCAAACTGTGCATGCAGTTCGCAGAAGAACAGTCCACGCCCATTCCAAAACAAAGAAAGGCGCACAAAAGCGCGCCTTTTCATCATACCGATGTCATACGATCAAATCTGTTTGGTGACCTGCGTGTATTCCAGCTCGACGGGCGTTTCGCGACCAAAGATGGATACGGTCACTTTCAGGCGCTGGTTGTCCTCGTCGACCTCTTCGACCATGCCGTCGAAATCCTCGAACGGGCCGTCGTTGACCTTGACCTTTTCGCCGACCTCGAAGCTGATCATCAGCTTAGGTGCTTCCTCTCCTTCCTGAACGCGGTTCAGGATCTGGTTTACCTCGGCATCGCGCATCGGCATCGGACGACCCTGTGGCCCAAGGAAGCCGGTGACGCGGTTGATGGAGTTGATCAGGTGATAACCCTGGTCGGACATTTCCATGTGCACCAGCACGTAGCCGGGCATAAAGCGGCGTTCGGTTGTCACTTTCTTGCCGCGACGGACCTCGATCACTTCTTCGGTCGGGACCAACACTTCGTCGATCTGGTCCTCAAGGCCGTTTTCTTCGACCGAGGTTCGGATTTGCTCGGCAATCTTCTTTTCGAAATTCGAAAGAACGCTGACCGAATACCACCGTTTCGCCATGTTTTTCTGGCCCCTCGCCTGCTTTGTTGCGCCTTGTGCAGCGGCGTGTGCCACCGCCCTGAATAAAAAGCGGCGCGGGGCTCGAATCGCCGCGCGCCTGTTTCAGATCAGGATCGGGAAATACTCCGCGCTATGTCAAAGTGCAAGAGGGTCGCGCTCGTTGCGTGTCATCCGAAGGTCGTCAGCACCATCTCAAGACCGCCGCGGATCACGATGTCGACCAAGGCAAAGAATACAGCGGTCAACGCGGCCAGGATAAACACCATGACTGTCGTGAGGAACACCTCTCGCCGGGTCGGCCACACCACTTTCGCGACTTCCGAGCGCACCTGCTGGATGAACTGAAGTGGGTTTGTTGTGGCCATGGATCATGTCCTTTTCTGCGGATGGACCGGATGTAACGGCAGTCTGGGACGAATTCAAGGCGGGATTGCGCCCGCCTTGAACACCTTCAGGGCCGAACGCAGATCAGGTTTCCTGCACCATCCGGCTCAGACGCTCTGCCACGACCTCTTGGTGTTCTACTTCGGCCATCCGCAGGGATTGGAAATCGGGCATGTACAGGCCATCGACCATGCCATCCGGGAACAAGTCCAAAACGCTGTCCCACCGATAGGCAAATGTATCGAGCTTCGCACGCAGGTCTTCGGCGCGAGCACTGTCTTTCATCTCGACCCGGTCCAGCCAGCCCAGCACAGCGGTCCAGATGCGATCCGCGCCGAAGGTCAGGAAGATCGCGACGACCAGAGCAAAGACAATAACAGCTGCAATGACAAACCAATGCGGGCGAACAACGAACAGCAGCGCAGCGCAGGCCAGCGCAAGGTGACGTGTTTTGGGTTCAAACCGGCGAACTCGCATGATCGTATTTGCCAACTCATGAAACCGGTCGGGACGCTTCTGAACGTATGTGTCTTTTTCAAGTTCAGGCAGGTCGTCTGCCCGGCGACGCGGTGCTGGTGGAGGCGTGCGCTCGGTAAACGCACGGAGCGATTCCTGCGGATCACCGGCCGTGTCCATGTCTGCCACTTTCGCTTTGCGACGGTGTGGTTTGAGTGTTTCCGCATCATCCGTCAGGACCGAGCGGATCATCGACATTGTTTCTTCCTCACTCGCGGTGTGAGGCTGACCGGGGATCAACGTATATTTCATCGACAGCTTCCTTGCCCCGACACCAAACGGAGCTTTGATTATCCACCCGTGCAGATCGGGCGTACTTGTTACTCCGCGCGTGGCGGATAAGGCGAAGCTAGGGCCAGAATGTGCGGCATAGGTGTCAGGGATGTGGCGAAAATGGGGCACTGAGGCCGATGACGAAACAGTTCGTGGGGTATCAACACGACTGTTTCGCAGTATGGCCGGTTGGTACGGATGTTTTCAGAAAGCCACCACAGTTTAGGCGCAATTAGGTGAGTCGGTTTTGACGGCCACGGAACATCGCAATGATGCGCCGATCCACATTTTGGTCCGCATGGCCATGCCTGTGGTTGGATTGTCGTTTGAGAACCGGACTGGTATTGGTCGGCAATGATACCGTTCCCGTTCAAGCCGTCAGGAAATCAACCAGTATCTGGCAGAAGGTCGACGGGTTTTCCATGTGCACCGCATGGGCACAAGCCGGAATGACAGCAAGGCGCGCCTTGGGAATGTGGGACCACAAGATGTGAATTTGGTCCCAGGAATATGTGCGGTCCCCGTCACCCCAAAGGATCAACGTATCATTGTCCAGATCCGCAAGACCGTCGCGGCCAGACCATCCTTCCATTGCATCCAGTCCGGCGAGGATCGCCGGAAGCTGGGCCTGCTCGGCAATTACTGAACAATCGGGATATCCGGCGCCTTGCTCTTCGTCCTCAAACCACGTCGCCGAGATACGGCGAGCGGTTGCCAAAGCGCCATCGGTCCCTGCGCGCGCCTTGCTTTGCGCTATGGTCTCGAACCTCCCCGGGATAACCCCCACAGCCCCTGTGGAGTAAAGGACGAGTTTGTTCACGGCGTTGCCGTGGCGACGCGCGATCTCTTGCGCGATCATTCCGCCCATGGAATGGCCCAGGAGGTTATAGTGATGAATGCCTCGCTCCCGCAGGCCCTGGATCACCCAATCGGCAAGGCCTGTGATCGTGTCGACCGGAGGAAGCGCCGCGTTCTTTCCAAAGCCCGGAAGGTCAACCGCGATGGTGGTGACGCGATCCGACAGAAACGGATCGAGGCAATCCCATTGTGCACTGCCGCCCATGAACCCATGGACGAGGACCAGTGGGATCACTTCCGCTGGCCCTGAACAATCCGGTCAAGGATCATGGCGCAGAACAGGATGGAGAAGCCCGCCAGGATCCCCTGCCCCACATTGGCGTATTGCAGCGCTTCAAGCACGTCTTCGCCCAGACCCTTCGCCCCGATCAGAGACGCAACAACAACCATCGCCAGAGACAACATGATCGTCTGGTTGATCCCGGCCCGGATCGACGGACTGGCCAGCGGCAGGTCGACCTTGGTCAGGAGATACCACTTGTTTGCTCCGAAACTGATGGCAGCCTCGCGTACGCTTTCCGGTACACCACGCAGGCCAAGCACCGTTAACCGCACAACAGGTGTGCCACCAAAGATCATCGTCGTGACCACCGCCGCTGGCTTGCCTGTCCCAAAGAAGGCAATCACCGGGATCATGAAGACGAAAGCGGGCATGGTTTGCATGAAATCCATGATCGGCTGAATGAATGCATAAAACCGTGGGCGCCGCGCCGCAAACATGCCCAAAGGAATACCAATGAGGATGGACAGGCACGCCGCTGTCCCCAACAAGGCGAGAGTTGTCATCGCTTTTTCCCAGAACCCCAGCAGGCCCATATAAGCCAGGAAAGCGCCGGAATAGATCGCCATGCGCACACCGGCAGTCAGCCATGTCAACAAGATGATCAGTGCCGCAATGACGATCCAAGGGGTTGAGACGAACACCAGTTCCAGCGCGTCCAGAACAAGCCGGATGGCGTAAGTGATACCGTCAAAGAGCGCCTCGCCATTGAGCACTGCCCAATTGAAAAAGGCTTCGACCCCGTCGATGCTAACCAGCCGTATGTCTGGGTCTGTTGGGAAATCGCTAAGCAGCGAAAAGCGCCCCGGAAAGCTGTAGTGAACCATGGCGACAGCGACGACCAGCGCCATGAACACCGCGCTAAAGACAATCTGCTGGACCGGCATACCGGACCGGATGCTGTTGTCGGACAGCCAGTCGGAAAAACGCGCCTCAAGCGCCCAATTTGCGACAACGGCTTGCGCGATCTTCACTACAACAAGAATGATCAGACCCGTCAAAGCGATCATGGGACCTTCGGCGGCGAGCGCTTCGGCCTCGGCGCGTATACCCCCGATATTCGCCTCAAGCCCATCTACGGCACGTTGGAATGCATCCACCCGGTCCGAGCCGCTTTCGATGGCGGCGGCCAATTGCTGCTTGCGCAATTCCAGCGTCCCTTCGATGGATGCGATCCGTGCCATCGCGTCGGCAGCCAGATCACCGAACAGCCCCCGCGCGATTTGCACAAATGCGATCGCCTCGATGATCAGGAAGCTGAGCGCCCAGGACCACAGGCCACGCGCGCCAAACCAGATTGGGCCGAACAGTCCAGCCATCAGGTTAAATGTCGCGGTAAAGCGAGCCGATGCACCCACCCGGTCAAAATTGGCGATGTAATAGTCGGGACTGGTACGCACGAAGGTGCGGATGTTGTCCCTGCGCTCTTCTGCATAGGCAAGTGCCGCAGCGCTTTCGGTGTCTTCCAGCGGGTTGAAGTTTTCGTCCTTCATGACACTTCCGTCCCTTCTATGACCGTGCGCAACAGATCGGCGCGGGTGATCACACCGATATCTTTCCCCGCATCCTCGACAAGGATCGGGCTGTCGTCGTCAATGGCCAGATTGATCAGGTTGCTCAGAGTTTCCGCCTCGTTCACGCGTGGCGCGTCCGCAGTGATGGGCCCCTGGGCCGCGACAAAGGCATCAACGGGCTGCATGACCGCGTGGGCATGCACCACCTTGAGGCGCGAGATGCCTGCCACGAAATCCGCCACGTAGTCGTCAGCAGGGTTCATGACGATGTCTTCGGCGGTGCCGATCTGCACCATTTTACCGTCGCGCATGATGGCAATACGGTCCCCGATCCGCACTGCTTCGTCCAGATCGTGTGTGATGAACACCGTCGTCTTCTTCAGAATCTTTGACAGCCGGATGAATTCGTCCTGCAACTGGCGTCGGATCAGCGGGTCAAGCGCCGAAAAAGGTTCGTCCATCAGCAAAACATCCGGATTGGCCGCCAAAGCACGGGCCAGACCGACCCGCTGCTGCATGCCACCGGACAATTCGTGGGCGAACTTTGAGCCCCACGCCCCCAATTCGACAATGTCCAGAATGGCCGCCGCCTGACGCATCCGCTCATTCTTGGCCACCTGCCGAATTTCCAAGGGCATGGCGACGTTGTCGAGAACAGACCGGTGGGGCATCAGTGCAAAGTTCTGAAACACCATCCCAATCTTCTGGTTGCGAAAGCGCTGCAACTCTTTCGTGCCCAGCGCCGTGACGTCGGTGCCTTCGATCTCGATCTTGCCATCGGTGGGTTCAAGCAGGCGATTGAAGTGACGGACAAGGGTGGATTTGCCACTGCCAGACAGGCCCATGATACAAAAAATTTCGCCACGCTGCACATCAAGGCTGACGTCGGCCACGCCGACGACTGCATTGAATTCTGCCAATACTTCGGCTTTGGAAAGTCCCCGTTCGCGTATGGCGTTCAACGCATCCCGGGGATGGGCGCCAAAGATTTTCCATACGTGTTCGATCTGAATGACTGTGTCGGTGCCCATGACGCCCCCACCGTGTATTAAGCGGGCACCGGCATCAATACCGGCGCCCGACATTGCTTTGCCTAGAGTCCTAGCATTGCGTCGACGCGGTCCGAGTTGGCCTCGACCCAGATCTTGGCAGCTTCTGCCGGATCTTTGCCTTGCGCGCTGATTTCGAAGGCCAACGCACTCACATCATCCGCAGTCACTGCGAAATTGGAGAAGAACTCCGCGATGGCCGGAGATCTGTCAGCCAGTGAATTTGACCAGGCAATTTGAACCTCTTTCAGAGCGTCTTTCGAGGCCACGTTGGACTTTTCGTACCAATCGGCATCATCCGAAGGCTGGATCATGACGTATTTGGCGGGATCGTAGGTTGGCTCGGTCAGCATCTGGACGTCGAACATGAACCAGACGGCGTGCGGCTTGTAGCAATAGAAAGCGTATCCTTCGCCCTTGGCGATGCTATCCTTGATGCGCGCTGTCTTGACGCTTTCCTCGGCGCGGATCGGTTCAACGAAATCAAGAAGTCCGTAGTCACGCGTTTTGACTTCGTTCACGTTGGCCGACGCCCAGCCCGGTGCGCCGATCCACATCTCGCCAAGACCATTGCCGTCACTGTCCATCAGCGCGGCCACGTCCGGGCGGCCCAGATCCGCGATATCGGTGATGTTGTTCGCTTCACCAAAGTCTTTCGTCACGCAGAAGCCCTGGTTGCCCTCATATGGGTTGGAGGACAGTGTCACGGTTCCGGCTTCGTCAACGTATTTCTTGGTGAAGCTTTCCTGGTTCGGGAGCCAAACATCCGGATGGACGTCAATGTCACCTTTGCCCTGATCCATTGCCTGGAAGATGGTTGCGTTGTTGCCGGGCACGTATTCAACGGTCCCGCCGATTCGGGACATGACAATCTCGCCAAGCACGTGGGCAATCGCCTGAGCGCCTGTCCAAGACGGCACGCCGATCTTCACGTCCTCGGCATAGGCCGGAACGGAAAGGGCGACGGTGATCGCAGTCCCGATAAGATAGTTCTTCAACAACATTTCTGAGGTCTCCTTGTTGGTTCAGGTGTCATCCTGGTCTTGATAGCCAGGTAGATCGAATGTGGTGGGGTAGCCGAAAAGCGCGGCGCTGCCGCCAGTATGCAGAAAGACAATGTTATTCATGCCATCAAAGTAACCTTTGCGAATTTGATCAATCAACCCGTCAAGACCTTTTCCTGAATAAACGGGATCGAACAAAAGCCCTTCGGTTTCAGCCAGCAGTTTGATTGCGTCCACCATTCCCGGCGTTGGCAGGCCATAACCTGGACCAACATAATCACAATTCGCACGCACATCGCTGCGCTCTATCGACAGCCCGGTTCCGAGAAAGTCCGCCGTGCGCTGAGCCAGATCAAAAACCATCTGTTCCTGCTTGTCTTGCGGTGCACGCACACCGACCCCCAGGAGGTGGACGCTGCTTTTAAGCGCCGCGAGCCCGACAACCAGCCCCGCCTGTGTGCCGGAACTTCCGGTAGCGTGGACAAGTGCATCGATGCCCAAACCCGCCTTGGCAGCTTGTTCGGTCAGTTCGCGCGCACAGTTCACATATCCCAATGCGCCGATCGGGTTGGAACCTCCGCCGGGTACGACGTAGGGGATCTTGCCATCGCGCAGCACCTGCTCGGCCAGAGTTGTCATCTCGGCGTTCATGTCCGCGCCGCCAGGACGCTTGGATACGGTTGCCCCGTGGAGCCTGTCCAACAAGACATTCCCGTTCAGCACATAGTTTTCGTCCTTCGACCCAGTCCGGTCTTCCAGCAGGATATGACATGCCATTCCCAGTTTGGCGGCCGCAGCTGCGGTCTGCCGAGCGTGGTTGGATTGTGTCGCACCCTGAGTGATGATCGTGTCTGCGCCCTGACGTTGTGCATCGGCCATCAGGAATTCCAGTTTGCGGGTCTTGTTGCCGCCTGAAGACAATCCGGTGCAATCATCGCGTTTGACCCAAATACGTGGCCCCCCGAGATGTTCGCTCAGCCGGTCCATCGGTTCCAGCGGCGTCGGCAAGTGACCCAGCGACACGCGCGGAAACTTGGCCAGTGTGATCGAAAGCTCTTTGCACAGGCTTAGAGACAGGTCTGCACGCACATGTGCGCCGTGTTGTGCAAGATCATCAGTCTGCGTCACGTTTTTCCTCCATGCAAGATCACCCCAAGCGTTTCGGAAGGTGGGAGCAAAAAATAATGCTTTTTGCTTAGCCTACCCATATAAAATGTTTTGGCAGGGGGAGATTTTCATGGATTTGCGATGGATCGACGACGTTCTGACGCTGCTTGAGGAAGGCAATCTGACCCGCGCAGCAGAACGCAGGAATGTAACGCAGCCGGCGTTTTCACGCCGTATTCGGGCGTTTGAGCATTGGCTGGGTGCAGTGATCATTGAGCGTCAGACCAATCGGATCGAGACCAGTGACGCGCTGAAAGCCAGCGAACCGGAAATTCGCGCAATTGCATCGCAACTCAGAGAGTTGCGCACAAAAGTGGCACAGTATGAACCCATGCGAACGACCGTTTCACTTGCGGCACAGCATGCACCGATCCAATCGGTGTTTCCCGATCTTGCGCTTCGAGCGCGGGAAACCTTTCCAAAAGTGAGTTTCCGTCTGCGGGCTGGCAATCTGAGTGATTGTGTGTCTCACTTTTTACGCGGCGACGTGTCGCTTTTGCTTTGCTACGAAGCCGAGAAGACGCAGCCAATGGCCTTTGGCGACCATGTCAGACGCGGTCTGTGTGGCGCGGAAGTTTTGGTGCCGGTCGTCGGTGGTGCGCTTCGGTTTGCCGTGAAGGACAACGGCAGTGTGCCCAGCGACACGCCCGCCATTGCGTATCCTCCTGACAGCTTCTTTGGCGAGGTTCTTCGAACAGCGGACCGCCCATTCGCCACAGCAGATATGTCAGAAAACACGGCCTGTCTGACAGCCTTTTCCAGCGGAATCCTTGAGATGGCTGCCAAAGGCTACGGTGTTGGTTGGGTGCCGTTCAGCATGGCCTATCGAGAACTGGAGGCAGGCAACCTAATCTCACTGGCCAACAGGCTTGGGCAGGTTCAACTGGATGTCGTGCTATATGCTGACGTCAAGTCGGACACCGCAGCCGCCTTGTTGAATTTCTGGACAAGGTATGCCACCGCAGCCCGGTTGCCGGACCAGATTTTCGGGACCGTTTCACCTGCCAGGGCCGGGTTTTACGACGCTTGAACGACAAGATTGGCCTCCGGCGTTTTGCGAGCCTCCTGCACCGGACCTCTGCCACTTTCCGCCGAAGCACGCCCCTGTGCAGCACGACCACAGATTTTTGCCCGCAGTTATGGTATGGTTCAGAATATTTTATTTTTAGGTGCAAGTTATGTTTTCAATCCATTTTCCAGCGGTTTCGCTGTCTATTACCTGTTGTTTGATTGCCTTTTCGTTTCGCGCATCTGCGCAAGAAGGCCTGTTGCTTCCCGGAAGTTTCCCGCCGCCAGCCGCCGTCACTGCGGGATGTGCGACATTCGGCAACAGGATCGTTTACCCAAATGTCTCGGAATCCGACCTGAGCGAAGTACGCAGTACGCTTGAAGCCAATGCGACGCGCCCGGTGTCGATCAGTGCCGTAACCGATCCGGATACCGGCGAACCCGTATTTGACATTATTGCCGTCGCAGACGAATTCGGGGCCGCGTTTCTGTGGGGATTTTCCACAGGGCTCACCCGCGCTGATGTGACATCGACGATTTCAATCGTTCCCGGGCGGCGCCTGTCTGCCATCGATGCCTATCTTGGGACAGATGGGACGACGCGCTATGCAATCACCTGGGTGAACGACGGGCTCACTGCTGAATTCTCTGTCGGTGTGACCAGATCCACCTTGCAGGATGACGATGAAACACACCGGAATGCAGGGCACCGTCCAGTCTGGATTGACGGATTCCACAATGGCGACAACACGCGTTACTCTGCGATCTGGGTTGATGATGGCATCACCGCAGAGATGGATCTGCGACCGCTTGATCCCGATGCGGCCACAGATGCGTGGGAAGATCGAACGGACGAAGGGCAGCGCATGCTGCGCATGACGCAGTTCGAAGTGAACATAGACGGCGACAGCAACAATACCGAAACCCGACGCATGTCGGTCTGGCAAACGGACAACCCAACTTGCGATGGTCGCCCATGGGCCGCGTTTACGGCAGACAGCCCGGTGACGTTCGAAACAACACTGGTGGCGCAAATGGTGAGACCCACCCGCCATTTCATAAATGACCGTGAGATCGAAGTGGATCTCGATGATCTTCCCGGGCTGTTGTCGGTGGGGCATCTTCAGGCAAGCGACAACGCGGACTTGTTACGCATCATACCGCAAGGCACGCCTGCTGATGGCACAATTGCTATACTACAGCTTGCGGCACCCGGCAGGGTGTCCCTGCTGGACGTTCATTTGCCGACATTCGAACCCGAGAACCCGCCGCCGGGGCTGGCGGACATTCTGGACGGGAACATCAGGCTGCGTCGCTGGAACGTGGGCGGAGGTGTCTCCAACACGGATGTCGACAACGACGATGCCTGTCGCTTTAACGCCCTGTTGTCGGGGTGCACCGGTCAGACCATGCGACTGACCCAGTTTCACAATCGCATTGCCCTTGCATGGGACGCGACCGAAGAGGTGTGGCGAGAGATAAAACGCGAGGGCTTTCTTCCGGATCGGTACGCACCACTGGCCACGGATGCGCACCTCGACAACGGGAACAAACGGATCAGCAGCACATGGGTGGGTCAGGACGCACGGTTTTCCAGAACAGAAGACTTGGAGCCCGAGAACGGCGGAAGCGCCAGCGACGTTGCTCTGCATAACGCCCTTCCTGATTTTGACTCTGCGATCCTCGCGCATATGCGCGGGCGGCGGATTCCGCATGCGACCCTTGCCATTGCCGTTGACGGGCGTGTTTTGACCGCACGGCGGTATTCGATGGTTCCGGAAAACTTCCTTGCAGACACGACAGTGCGCCCGGACACCCCTTTTCACATTGCAAGCATTTCAAAACCCATCACCGCGTTGGCTATCATACGTTTGGTTGACACTGGGGCGCTTGATCTGGAAATGCCGCTCACCGACGTGCCGGGTGTGTCTGACCTGATTGGCACCAATTGGGCGAATATCGACATCTCGCAACTTACGACGCGGATGCTGTTGTATCACATTGGGGGATGGGACCGAGGCATTGATCAGGAAATCAGCCTGAGCCGCGATTTCGAGATTTGCGATCTCATGTCCTCTGAACTTCCTGCCGACATGGCGGGGATGTTCGCGCTTGCCCAGCAAGAACCGGTGGCATGGGAACCGGGTGTCAAACACGCTTACTCCAATTTCGGCTACACCATTCTAGGCCGTGTGATCGAAGCCGTAACCGGGCAAAGCTATGAAGAATTCGTGCTTGAGCACATTCTGCCGCCGGAAATCAGCGCCCGCTACGCAATGGCACCCAGCCGCTTTCCACTTGCCAACGAGGAACCGGTTGACGTGTTTCTGGGCTACGATGTGCGCAACCCGCTGGTCACCTCGGTCATGGGGGTACCGCCGCTTCAGACACATCCCCTGAGAGAGGGGTGCAACAGCACTCATGCGGATCGCCATCTTCGAACCAGCGGGCTTTACAACACCGGTTTGATGGACTCGCACGGAGGCTGGATCGCCGATACGCTTGCGACGGCGCGCCTGTTTTCCCAAGTCCCGAATTTGATGAGCGAGAACGCCTTTCGACAGATGGTTGCCCGCCCGGTGGGGCGCGAAACCCGCATCTATCAGCAAACCGAACCGGGCAATCCAAACATTGACCACACTTATCAACTGGCGCGCGGTCGACATCCAAGCGGCACCTCGGGGCTGGACCTGTCCACCATTCCAACCGGCACGCGCGTTTTTGTCGGACTGGGGTACAACACGTTCGACAGCATCGACATTGAACTTGCCGCTCCGGCGACCGGAGGGCCCATCCCGATCACGGCCAGCTATTCCGGTCCCGGAAACGCGCTGCTGTCGCTCGAGATCACAGATGATGGCACCCAAGGGTTGACCCAGAACGGCACCATAACGTTCGACATGCCGTCCGACTGGTCAGCACAAGCCCGTGACGGCGAAACCCAGTCCCGGTTCTGGGTCATCCTCCGGTTCGGCGATGTGCCGGGCACAACACCTGTACTCGATCGGGTGTCGGTGGGCGGCCATGTCCGGCGGGCGATGGCGTTTGCCACGTCACCCAGCACATGGACATTGGACGTAACGAACCTGTCTGCCCCGATCCCACTGTTCGAAATTGTGGGCGCGGTCAGTCAGGCCTCTGCCAATGTCACGGCGTTGACCAGTGCGTCCGGCAGCTCGACCCTGACACTCCAAGGAAAGGGACAAGGGTCGTTCCTGCCGGGTGAAGCGCTAGGCACAGTCGGACCAAATGATCCCGCCTTTGTCGAAATCGGGCGTGTTGGCGACAGTCGGGAATGGCCCGTGGTCGTTGATTTGGAACATGGTGGTGCCTTGCCCGGCGTCGATACGTTGGCACGCCGTCGTGGCGACGGAATCTCCTGGGCGCTGTTCTTTGCGCAGGGCGCGTCCTCTACGCCATTTTATATCCCGCGCGGGCGCGACCTGCTAGAAGAGGTAATTGATGATTTGATCGACATGGTGCCGCCAAACGCGTGGCCGGGCTGGGACATCGCACCTGACTGAGTTCGGACCAGACCGGCACTCATTCGGCGGGAGAAAAGCCGGCGATGAGCTGCTTCAGGCCGATGCTTGCGCCCAGGAAGATCGCGATAAACGCAACGGGCGCGCTGAATGCAAGCGTTGAAAACGCGGAAATACCCTGTCCAACGCTGCATCCAACGGCAAGAATTGCACCGGGCCCCATGATGGCGGCCCCGGCGATCTGCCGTTTTAACTCTCGCGGGTCTTCGCACGCCTCCCAGCGAAAGTGACCCTTCGAGTATGACCCGAGGGCTGCGCCGATCATCACGCCGACGACCGAGCCAACACTGAATGAGAGCGTGTTTCCAGACGCTGTCATCACGTAAATGATCGTGTCACCAATGGGGGCCACGAAACTGTGCGTTTCAATCGGTTCCGGTTCGAACCCTGTCATGGCCACCCAATACGTGCCGATCCAACCCGAAAGGATCGCCAGACCGACAACGCAGCCCCACAGAATGTGTTTTGCAGATCGGCGCATGTCAGCGCTGCCCAAGCCGACAGCAACAATCAGCGCGCCGATCACCAGACCGGTCACAAGTGGCGAAACGCCAAAATATGCATCTGCCAACTGACTGAAACCTTGGGGCTTGGTGGCACCTGTTTCGACCGGGAAAACCCATACGCGCGCGTGCGCCAACGGGCCCGACATAACAAAATAAGCGGATAACCCCATAACGATGACAATTACAAAAGACCGCAGGTCTCCGCCCCCAAGCCGGGCCAATGCGCCATAGCCACAATTCCCGCTAAGGGCCATGCCGTAGCCAAACATAAGGCCCCCGACAATTGTGCCAGCCGGGTTCCAGACCCTGTCCAGATAAGCCGACTGCGATGCATCAAACCCGTCCAGTGCCATGGTCACATGGGTGCCGATGATGGCCACGCCAATGGCCAGAGCCCACATACGCATGCGTCTATCGTCAGACCCGTAAAGAACATCTTCGATCGCGCCAAGCGTACAAAACCGACCAATGCGCGCGGCAAGACCAAGGGCGATACCGCCCAATAGACCAATCAGCGCAACAGTGTTGGCTTCACCAAGCAGTTCCAGCATATCGGCTTCCTCTCGAAGACCGATTGTTGGCGAGGCAACCGGTCAGTCTTCGTCCCTGCAAAACAGGTCGTAGACGACTTCCATGATTTGCCTGGGCCGGTCATCTGTCAAGCTGTAGTAGATCGCCTTGCCATCACGGCGGGGTTTGACCAGCCCTTCGAGGCGCAAGCGGGACAGCTGTTGGGACACGGCGGCTTGGCGCGCAGATAGCAGATCTTCAAGCTCGGTCACCGATTTCTCACCGGAGGCCAGATGACACAGGATCATCAAACGCCCCTCGTGGCTGATCGCCTTGAGAAAATTGGATGCGGCTTGCGCATTGCGCATCATCTTGTCCATGTCTTCCTGACACATATCCGCGTCGAAGACTGGAAGTCGTGAAGGCGTGCTCGCCTGTGTGTCCGTTTCCGTTGACATATCCAGCGACTTATCGATTTATCCACTTTTTTCCAAGGGGATGTTCGCGCGCTCGAACATCATTGTGAGAAGGCTCCAGAAGAATTCATCTCCCGGATAACCTTCGATCCGGCCGACTTCGGCGCCGTCTTGCACCAGCACGAACGTCGGGGTGAAATGCACGCGCTTCTCAAACACAACATCAGGTGTTTCGCTATGCAGATCATAGCGTTGCAGCGGGGCGACCTGCCCTTCGGTTGTCTTGGGGTAAATGTGCGCGATTTCTTCATTCCATTTGGCGCACCAGTAACAGCCATCTTCTTCCGCCATGAGCAGATAGGTCTGGGCCGATGCCCCCAAGGACAGCCATGACAATGCCAGGACACACAGAATGCGCAGTCGCGTCACGCCACTACTCCGATTGACGTCGTTTCACATCTTATCATAATCTAATTCTTGAATATCTCAAGACAAGGAGCCGCCTGAACATGTTCGATGTGACTATTTTGGGCGCCTTGGTCGCGGGACTGCTGTCTTTTCTGTCACCATGTATACTGCCGATTGTGCCCTTCTATCTCAGCTACCTCGCAGGTGTCGGGATGAACCAGATCTCGGCAGAGGCAGAGATTTCGCACGACGTTAGGATTCGTGCGTTTTTGGCAGCCTGCTGCTTTTCGTTAGGTGTCATTACGGTTTTCATGGGTCTTGGTGCAACAGCAACTGCATTCGGACAGATGGTGCGCGAGTATTTTGATCTGCTGCGGTGGATTGCGGCCGCCATCATCATCGCGATGGGGTTGCATTTCCTTGGTGTGATCCGCATCGGCTTTCTCTACCGTCAATTCCGTGCAGATGCTGGGAACACATCGAATGTCGGTTTGATCGGCGCGTTTGTCATTGGTCTTGCCTTTGCCTTTGGATGGACGCCCTGTGTTGGTCCCGTACTTGCCGCCATACTGTTCACTGCGGCGGGTCAGGACACCGCCAGCCAGGGGGCGAGCCTGTTGTTTGTCTACGGTTTGGGCATGACCCTGCCCTTTATCGCGGCGGCATTGTTCATTGGACCCTTTATGGCATGGATGGCCCGGTTCCGCCGTCATCTTGGCCTGATCGAAAAGGCGATGGGCGCCCTGCTGATCCTGTTCGGCGTTCTGATCGCCACCAATTCCATCAATTACATCGCGCAATGGATGCTGGAGCACATCCCGTGGTTCAGCACCGTTGGGTAATTTCGGGAGGATACAATGCTTCGACTGATTACTTTATTGACTGCATTTTGGCTGGTGTTGCCAGCAACTGCCGCTGAACTTGGCGACGATGGATTGCACAAGACACCGTGGATGCGTGACACGTTCAAGGACCTGACCGAAGATCTTGAAGAAGCCAATTCTGAAGGCAAGCGCCTGATGATCATGGTCGAGCAACGCGGCTGCATTTATTGCACCAAGATGCATGAAGAAGTGTTCGTGATCCCTGAAATCGAGCAATTCATCCAGGATAACTTCTTTGTCGTTCAGATCAACATGTTCGGTGACATCGAGGTAACCGATTTTGATGGCACCGCCTTGCCCGAAAAGGACATGGTCAAACGGTGGGGAGCCTTGTTCACACCAAGCATCTACTTTTTTCCGGAAGAGGTTAGCGACGACGTCATGGCGACCCAGGCCGCGGTCGCCAATATGCCCGGGGCGTTTGGGCGCTGGACCACTTTCAATATGCTCAACTGGGTGGTTGAGAAGGGATATGACGGCGATGAGCCTTTCCAGAAGTACCACGCTCGAAAATTTGAAGAACAAAAGGGGTGACCCTTCCTCCGCGTGTGCGAAGCAATCCTGCCAAGCTTTCTGCAGTTCCGAACAAATACAAAAATTCAAGTAGTTGAATTTGATATTGCGTGATTGCGAATGTGTACAGTAGTGTGCCGTCAACCAAGGTAAAGAATCGACCTAGGGAGGGCACATGAAATACGTACTGGGAGGAGCGTTCGCCGTGGCAATGACTGCGTCGGCTGCTTTTGCGGAAGAAATCAAACCAACGGCTGTATCTTTTGTGGATGGTACGGTTGAGCAGTCCTTGACGGGGCAAGCCGGCGATCCAGCAGAGGGGCGCAAGGTTTTTGCAAACCGTAAGCAGGGGAATTGCCTTGCGTGCCACACGAACGCCGATCTGGCCGAAGAAAGCTTTCACGGTGAGGTCGGCCCGCCCATGGACGGCGTCGCCGATCGTTGGAACGAAGCCGAACTGCGTGGCATCGTGACCAACTCGAAAATGATGTTCGAAGGGACAATCATGCCAGCCTTCTATGTCGACAAAGGCTACGAGCGCCCGCTCGAAGACTTTGCAGGCAAGAGTATCCTGACCGCTCAGCAGGTCGAAGACGTGGTCGCGTATCTGCTGACGCTCAAAGAGCAATAATTTCCTGATCCGAGGAGACGAAAAATGAAACTGACAAGGCGCAATCTGCTGATCCTCAGCTCGGCAAGCGCAGCGGCAACGGCAATGGGGTCGCTGCCCGCTTTTGCCTCGCTGACCGATGATGCAATCGCGGAACTGACCGGTGGCGCGGAACTTGGCGAGGGTGCCATCACCCTTACTGCCCCCGAGATCGCGGAGAACGGCAACACGGTTCCAATCGAAGTGAGCGCACCCGGCGCGGTTGCCATCACGCTTTTTGCGGATGGAAACCCAGTTCCAAACGTGGCGACCTTCAACTTCGGCCCGCTCAGCGCATCGCGCAGCGCCTCCACCCGCATTCGTCTGGCCACCACCCAGAACGTCGTCGCCATCGCAAAGATGGAAGACGGCTCGTTCCAGAAGGCATCGGCCAATGTGAAAGTGACCATCGGCGGCTGCGGCGGCTGATCAGACAAGACGAGGAGAGAAAACATGGCATCCGGTGTAAAACCCCGCGTCAAGGTCCCCAAAACCGCAGCAACCGGCGATACGATCACGATCAAGACCCTGATCAGCCACAAGATGGAAAGCGGTCAGCGCAAGGACGATGACGGCAACGTCATTCCCCGGTCGATCATCAATCGTTTTACGGCAGACTTTAACGGTCAGAACGTCATCGACGTGACGTTGGAGCCTGCGATTTCGACCAACCCCTACTTCCAGTTCGAGGCCGTTGTGCCCGAGTCCGGAGAGTTCACATTCACATGGTACGATGACGACGGCGACGTCTACGAAACCAGCAAGAAGATCGAAGCCTCCTGAAAAAGGAGGCACGATCCAGCCAGGCCCCAACGGGGTCACCCAGGGAGGGATAATATGAACTTGAAACCTTGGATTGCAGTTCTTGTTGCTGGCGTCGCAGGCGCGGCGTCTGCACAGGACAGCAACACACTCAGTATCGATGGTGAACCCATGGTGACCGAAGTCGCGGCTCCGGCACATGTCGAAAACCTCGACACGATCTACTCCGGTTGGCGGTTCCGTTCTGCCGAAACCCAGGCGTTGGAGACAGACGATTTCGACAACCCCGCCTTCGTGTTTGTCGACCAGGGCATTGACCTTTTCGACAAGGTGGACGGCACCGAGAACAAGGCCTGTTCGTCATGCCATGAAAACGTTGAGGATTTTGCCGGTCTGCGCACCCAACTTCCGCGTGTTCAGGATGGTGAATTGGTCACCATGGAAAACCTGATCAACGATTGCCGGACCGAGCGCATGGGCGCAGAGCCGTGGAAATGGTCAAAGGGTCCGATGACGGCAATGACGGCGCTGATCGGATTGCAATCCCGCGGTATGCCGATGAACGTGACCATTGATGGTGAAGCCGCTCCGTTCTGGGAGCAGGGCAAAGAGCTTTATTACACTCGCGTGGGCCAACTAGACATGTCGTGCTCGAATTGTCACGAGGACAACTACGGCGTGATGATCCGGGCGGACCACCTGAGCCAGGGCCAGATCAACGGCTTTCCGACATACCGCCTGAAAAACGCCAAGCTGAACTCGATCCACGGGCGCTTTAAGGGCTGCATGAAGAACATCCGCGCCACCCCGTTTGCCGAGGGCGGCGACGAGTTCAAGGCACTTGAACTGTATCTCGCATCGCGTGGCGAAGGCCTGTCGGTCGAAACACCGTCGGTGCGCAACTAATCCAGTCTTGGGCCTGGCGTCTCGCGGCGCGGGGCTTTTTCTTAGCGTATAAATTCAAACATACGCATATGTATATAGGGATAGATCACAGATGATCTCGCGGCGTGATTTTCTGCAGGTGGGCATGGCGGCCGCCGCCCTTTTGGGCACATCGGGCTTCGGCAACTGGGCGCGACTGGCGGCACAACAAAAGCTGACGCAGAACCAGCTTTTGCAGTTCGACACCTTCGGCAACGTGTCCCTCATCCACGTCACGGACATCCACGCGCAGCTGAAGCCCATCTATTTCCGCGAACCGTCTATCAACATCGGCGTAGGCGGCAACAAGGGTGCTGTACCGCACGTGACAGGCACCGACTTCCGCAAGCTCTACGGCATCGAAGACGGCAGCCCTAGCCACTACGCGCTGTCTTCCGGCGACTTCTCTGCCCTCGCGCAAGGCTACGGCCGCGTCGGCGGCATGGACCGGGTCGCCACGGTGATCAAGGCGATCCGCGCCGACCGCCCCGACGCGATCCTGCTCGACGGCGGCGACACGTGGCACGGCTCCTACACCTGCCTCAAGACGCAAGGGCAAGACATGGTCAATGTCATGAACGCACTCGAACCCGACGCCATGACCTTCCACTGGGAATTCACCCTCGGCTCCGACCGTGTGAACGAGTTGGTCGAAAACCTGCCCTTCGCCGCCCTCGGCCAAAACATCTTTGACGTCGAATGGGACGAACCGACCGACCTCTTCCCGCCCTACAAAATGTTCGAACGCGGCGGCACCAAGATCGCGGTCATTGGCCAAGCGTTCCCTTACATGCCCATCGCCAACCCCGGCTGGATGTTCCCCGAATACGCTTTTGGTATCCGGGACGAGAACATGCAGGCCATGGTGGACGAGGTGCGTGCCGCGGGCGCGGAATGCGTCGTTGTGCTCAGCCACAACGGCTTTGACGTCGACAAGAAAATGGCCACGGTCGTGACGGGCATAGACGTGATCCTGTCGGGCCACACCCATGACGCGCTGCCCGAACCCGTGGTGTCGGGCGAGACGCTGATCTTCCCGTCAGGCTCCAACGGCAAGTTTGTCACCCGCATAGACCTTGATATCCGCGATGGGCGCGTGCTGGGCTACAAGTCCAAGCTGATCCCGATCTTTTCCGACGTGATCACGCCCGACGAGGACATGACCACACTGATCGACGCCCAGCGCGCACCGTTTGAGGCGGAATTGTCCGAAGTGATCGGCCAGACCGACAGCCTGCTCTACCGGCGCGGCAACTTCAACGGTACATGGGACGACCTGATCTGCGATGCGCTGCTCAGCGAACGGGATGCCGAGATCGCGCTGAGCCCTGGCGTGCGTTGGGGGCCGTCTCTGATCCCGGGTCAGGACATCACGCGCGAAGACATCTTCAATGTGACCTCCATGACCTACGGCAAAGCCTATCGCACGGAAATGACCGGCGAATTCCTGAAGGTTGTGCTGGAAGACGTCGCTGACAACATCTTCAACCCCGACCCCTATTACCAGCAAGGCGGCGACATGGTGCGCACCGGTGGGCTTGGCTACCACATTGATGTGAGCCAACCGCAAGGCAGCCGGATCAGCAACATGACATTGCTCAGGACGGGCGAGGCGATTGATCCGGCGCGGTCTTACGTGGTCGCCGGCTGGGCATCCGTCAACGAGGACACCGAGGGCCCGCAGATCTGGGACGTGGTTGAAAACCACATCGCCAAAATGGGCACCGTCTCGGTCAATCAAGACAACAACAGTGTCGTCGTCACAGGCGTTTAACGAGGAGACACCGAACCCATGGATGACATGTTCAAACCATCCCGCCGGGCTTTCCTTCGCGGCTCTGCTGCAGTAGCGGCGGGCAGTGTCGCGGGGGGCGCATCTGCGAGCGGACCCGATCCATTGATCACCGAATTGCAGGACTGGGCCAGTTATACAGGCGTGGGTGTCGATGAAACACCCTATGGCATGCCGATCAGCTTCGAGAGCCACGTGGTGCGCCGCAATGTGGAATGGCTGACCGCCTCCCCCATCTCGTCCATCAACTTCACGCCCATCCACGCGCTCGACGGCACGATCACGCCGCAAGGTTGCGCGTTCGAACGGCACCATTCGGGCGCGATCGAGCTGTCGAAACCCGACTACCGTCTGATGATCAACGGTCTTGTCGATCAGCCCTTGGTCTTCACCTATGACGACCTGATGCGTTTCCCACGCGAAAACCACATCTATTTTTGCGAATGCGCGGCGAACACCGGCATGGAGTGGGCAGGCGCGCAGCTCAACGGCGTACAGTTCACCCATGGCATGATCCACAACATGGAATACACCGGCGTTCCCCTGCGGTCCCTGCTGCAAGAGGCGGGCACGGACATCAGCGCCGACAAATGGGTTTACGTGGAGGGTGCCGACGCCTCCTCAAACGGCCGCTCGATCCCGATGGAGAAAGCGCTCGACGACGTGCTTGTCGCCTTCAAGGCCAATGGCGAGGCGCTGCGCATGGAACACGGCTACCCCGTCCGCCTCGTCGTGCCGGGTTGGGAAGGCAACATGTGGGTCAAGTGGCTGCGCCGCATCGAAGTGACTGACATGGCCGTGGAAAGCCGCGAGGAGACTTCGAAATACACCGATGTGCTGGAAGACGGTACCGCCCGCAAATGGACATGGGAGATGGACGCCAAATCCGTCATCACCTCCCCCAGCCCCCAAATGCCAATCACCCATGGCAAAGGACCTCTCGTTATCTCGGGCCTCGCGTGGTCCGGCCATGGTAAGATCACGCGTGTAGACGTGTCGAAAGACGGCGGCATCACGTGGGAAACCGCCCGTCTGGGTAAGCAGGGCGACACCAAGGCGCTCACCCGCTTCTACCTCGATATGGATTGGGACGGCGCGCCGATGCTGCTGCAATCCCGTGCCATGGACGACACCGGATATGTCCAGCCGACCAAGGCGCAGCTGCGCGAAAAGCGGGGCGAGAACTCCGTCTATCACAACAACTGTATCCAGACCTGGTACGTGAACGCTGAAGGGATCGCCGAGAATGTCGAAGTCTCCTAACCTCCTCCTCCCCGCGCTCGGGGCCACGGCACTGGTTCTGGGCGTCGCCTTTGGCGTGATGAACCGCGACTATGCTGCCGACAAGATCGAGATGCTGGAAACCCGCGTGGCGCAAAGCACGGAAAACGCCAGCACCGCAGCGGACAAGGCAACAGCCGCAGCGACCCGCGCCGCCGAACTGGAGGCAAAGGTAGCCGAAATCCAAGCCAAAGCAAAGGAACAGCTTCTGACCGCCAATGCCACCCAACCAGCGCCGCAGATGGATGAGCGCTATGGCCTTGGTCGGGCCGCGCACCCCGAGGAAATCGCAGCCTGGGATGTTGACGTCCTGCCCGACGGGCGTGGTTTGCCCGAAGGCAGCGGCAATGTCTGGACAGGCGAGGAGGTCTATGTCGAAAACTGCGCTTCCTGCCACGGTGATTTTGCCGAGGGGGTCGACAACTGGCCCGTACTTGCGGGTGGTTTCGACACGCTGGGCGACAAGGACCCGGTCAAGACAGTGGGCAGCTATTGGCCGTACCTGTCGACCGTGTGGGATTACGTCCACCGCTCCATGCCCTTCGGCGCGGCGGGCACGCTGACGCCCGACGACACCTACGCCATCGTCGCCTACATTCTCTATTCCAACGACCTCGTGGACGATGATTTCGTGCTCAGCCGCGAAACGTTCCTTGATGTGCCCATGCACAACGCCGATGGCTTCATCGTCGATGACCGGGTCGAACAAGAATACGCCAAATGGCGGACTGAACCCTGTATGGAAAACTGCAAGGAAGAGGTTGCAGTCACCATGCGCTCGGTTTTCCTCGTCGAAACCCCGCCGGAGGGTGGCTCCAACTCCGTCATGAACCACGCGAGAACGGTTGACGACCTGCCGACCTTTTCGGCAAGCGGCCCATCCTTCATCCCCGAAGCAGCCCCCAAACCCGCCGCCCCTGCCCCGACGGTCACCAAGGCAGCTGTAAATGACGACGACGCGCTGTTGGCGCACGGTAAAAAGGTCTTCCGCAAATGCTCTGCCTGCCACGCGGTCGGCGACGGGGCCAAACACAAGTCCGGGCCCCAACTCAACGGCGTTATGGGCCGTGCCATCGGCTCGGCCGACGGCTTCAAGTATTCGAGCGTTTTCCAAGAGGCCAATGCCGAAGGCCGCACATGGACCGCCGAAGAACTCGCCGCCTTCCTCGCCAAACCCAAGGCGTACATGAAAGGCACCAAGATGGCCTTTGCCGGTCTGAAAAAGGAAGAAGACCTGACGGCCATCACCGCCTATCTTGAAAGCTTTGCTGAGTGAAGACGGTCGCCACATATCTCGCAGCGGCGACCCTGGCCGCCCTGCCCGCCCCCGCCCTAGCCGAAGCCGGTGACGTGGAAAAAGGCGAAAAACTGTTCCAGCAGTGCAAAGGCTGCCACCAGATCGGCGCCGGGGCCACGAACCGCAGCGGCCCGCATCTCAATGGGCTGTTCGGGCGCAAGGCGGCTGGTCTGGACGACTTCCGCTACTCCAAAAGTTTCCAGCGCGCAGGGGTCGGTGGCCTCGAATGGCACGCCGAAACGTTGGACACCTTCCTCGAAAACCCGCGCGCAATGACCAGCGGCACACGGATGAGTTTTCGTGGTGTGAAGAAGGCCGAAGATCGCACTCACCTGATTGCATTCCTGAGACAGTTTTCCGACGACCCGGCAAACATCCCGGAGGCAGACCCAACAGCACAAGGCATCGACCACGATCTTGACCCGGCCATCCTCGCCCTCGTGGGCGACCCGGAATACGGCGCGTATCTCAGCGGCGAATGCACCACCTGCCACCAGGCGGCGGGCAGCGATGACGGCATCCCGTCTATCACGCTCTGGCCCGAGGATCAGTTCGTCGTCGCCATGCACGCCTACAAAAGCAAAAAGCGCAACCACCCGGTCATGCAAATGATTGCGGGGCGGCTGGGCGACGAAGAGATCGCGGCGCTGGCCGCGTATTTTAAAGACCTCGAAAACTGAGGCGCATTGGGAGGAGACTAAAATGACATTGAACAGAAGGACATTCCTGGGCACATCCGCCATCGCGGCTGCGACGCTCGCCGCCCCCATGGTTCGCGCGCAAGGAAAACCACGCGTGGTGGTCATTGGCGGCGGCGCAGGCGGGGCGACGGCGGCCCGCTACATCGCCAAGGACAGCAAGGGCAGCATCGACGTCACACTGATTGAACCCACGCGTACCTACTACACCTGCTTTTTCTCGAATCTTTACCTTGGTGGGTTCAAGAAGATTGACGACATCGGCCACAGTTATGGCGGGCTTGCCGCAGGTGGCGTGAACGTTGTGCACGACTGGGCCGTCGACGTAGACCGCGAGGCTAAGACGGTGACGCTCGCAGGTGGCGCAAACCTGCCTTACGACAAACTGATCCTGTCACCCGGTATCGACTTTGTCGAAGGGGCGGTCGAGGGCTGGGACCTATCCGCGCAAAACGCGATGCCGCACGCCTACAAGGCAGGCTCACAGACCGAACTGCTCAGGGCACAGTTGGCGGCGATGCCCGAAGGCGGGACCTTTGCAATGGTCGCCCCACCGAACCCCTATCGCTGCCCACCCGGACCATACGAACGTGTATCTATGGTCGCGCACTACCTTAAGAACAACAATCCGACCGCCAAGATCATAGTCGCCGACCCCAAGCCGAAATTCTCGAAAATGGCGCTGTTCCAAGAAGGTTGGAACAACCACTACGCTGGCATGGTCGATTGGATTGGTGACGACTTTGGCGGCGGTAACGTGTCGGTCGATCCGGCGGCCATGACGGTGACCATTGATGGCGAAGAAACAAGCGTCGATGTCTGCAACGTCATCCCCGCTATGAAGGCGGGCCGCATTGCAGAGATTGCGGGTGTAACAGACGGTAACTGGGCTCCTGTAAACGCGGCTGACATGTCGACGAAGGCGGACCCGGATGTCTACGTGCTGGGCGATGCCAGCCAACAAGGCGACATGCCAAAATCCGGCTTCTCGGCCAACAGTCAGGCCAAGGTCTGCGCCAACGCCGTGCGCGGCGCGTTGACAGGGTCCAAGGTCTTCCCCGCCAAGTTCTCGAACACGTGCTGGTCGCTGATAGACACCAATGACGGCGTCAAGGTCGGCGCAACCTACGAGGCGACGGAAGAGAAGATCTCAAAGGTCGACGGATTCATCTCGCAAACGGGCGAGAACGCGGATGTGCGCAAGGCCACCTACGAGGAATCCGAGGGCTGGTACGCGGGCATCACCGCCGACATGTTCGGCGCAAAAGCCTGAAAGTAAGGGTCTGGCGTTGACACATCTCAGTGCCCTGCCCCCACATCGGGCGACACGGCAGCATTGTCAGGAAGATAAGATGAAACAGACCATTCTTGCCATCTCACTCGGCCTTGCCGGTGCCGCAGCTCATGCCGAAGGCCCCATCGTTGTACCTTTCGACGGCAGCTTTGATGACGCCACCTTTGCGGTCGAAAGCGCCATCGTCGATCGCGGACTGGTCATCGATTATGTCAGCCATGTGGGCGACATGCTGAACCGGACGGGCACGGATGTCGGCAGCAACACGAAGCTGTTTGATGCCGCCGACATCTTCATCTTCTGCTCAGCCGTCATCTCCCGCGAGGTGATGGAGGCTGACCCGATGAACATCGCGCATTGCCCCTATGGCATCTTCGTGGCCGAACGCGAGGGCGAGGTCCTAGTGGGATACCGTGACTATCCAGAAGGGGAGATGTCCAAGGTCGAGGACCTGCTTCAAAGCATTGTCGCCGAGGCTGTCGAAAACTGATGAATTACCAAGACTTCTTCCAGTCCGCGCTAGACCAGTTGCGCGATGCCGGAAACTACCGCGAATTTGCCGAACTTGAGCGTCATCGTGGCGCCTTTCCCACCGCCCTCTGCCACAACGGACCCAACGACACGCCTGGCGACGTCACCATCTGGTGTTCGAACGACTATCTGGGCATGGGTCAGCATCCCAAGGTACTTGCCGCGATGCACAACGCCCTCGATCGCACTGGTGCAGGAGCGGGCGGCACGCGCAACATCTCTGGCACCACGCATGATCACGTGCTCCTCGAAGCCGAACTTGCCAACTTGCACGGCAAAGAGGCAGCCCTGCTCTTCACGTCCGGCTATGTATCGAACTTGGCAACGCTGGGCACCCTCGGCGCGCGCATTCCGGGCCTGACGATCCTGTCTGACGCGCTCAACCACGCGTCGATGATCGAAGGTATCCGCCAATCCAGGGCGGCGCGGCAGATCTGGAAGCACAACGACCTCGTCGATCTCGAGGCCAAACTTGCGGCCCTGCCCCTAAACGCGCCCAAACTCATCGCCTTTGAATCCGTCTATTCCATGGACGGGGACATCGCCCCCATTGCCGAGATTTGCGATCTCGCCGACCGCTATAATGCGATGACCTATCTTGACGAGGTGCACGCCGTCGGACTCTACGGCCCGCGCGGCGGCGGCATTGCCGAACGCGAGCGGCTGATGGATCGCCTGACGGTGATCGAAGGCACCCTTGGCAAAGCCTTTGGCGTTATGGGCGGCTATATCGCAGCCAGCGCGGAACTGTGCGACTTCGTCCGCTCCTTTGCCTCTGGCTTCATCTTCACCACCGCCATTCCCCCTGCCGTTGCTGCGGGCGCTGCGGCCGCTGTCAGGCACTTGAAAACCAGCATCGCCGAGCGCGCCGAACACAAGGCACGCGTGGCTGATGTCCGCGCCCAGCTCGACGCCATCGGCCTGCCGCATATCGATAATCCCAGCCACATCATCCCGGTGATGGTGGGCGATCCGGTCAAATGCAAATTCATCTCGGACACGCTCTTGCGCGATCATGGGATCTATATCCAGCCGATCAACTACCCAACTGTCCCCGCGGGGACAGAGCGGCTACGCATCACGCCTTCGCCCGTACATTCGGCTGCAGATGTCGATCACCTCGTCGCGGCTCTCGAAAGCCTGTGGACCCAGTGCCAACTGGCGCGGCGGTCCATCGCGGCACAGTAGACGGTCAGGCCGCTTCCACTTGCGCGCCCCGCTTCATAAATCGGTGGGTCAGCATCGCGCCCACCCACATGCAGAACACGGCAATCCAGGCGGTCAGGGCCATGATTGACCCGCCCGCCATGCCTGCCCCCACCGCGCAACCACCAGCAAGCATGCTGCCAAAGCCCATCATCGCGCCGCCCAGCAGATATCGTTCCATCGGCGTGTCCGCCTCGAACCGCTGAATACGGGCCTGCCCCTTGATCAGCGAGACGACCAGCGCACCCACGAACACCCCCGGCACAAGACCAAGGCCAAAGCTGGGGCGCACATCGGCGGAAGTGACCAACGCCATAAGCGTGTCGGTTGACGGACCAGTAAACGTGACCGACTGCACCGGGGTCACCTCGAACGACACTTGGGCGACGGCATGGGTCAGCAACCACCCGGCGAATACAGCAACCCCAACAAGAGCCGCGGCTGCAAGCTCAGAGACCGGCACCCGCTGATGCCGCCCGAACAGGATCGCCGCCAGAAACGCAAGCGCCGCAACACCGACCAACACGCGGACATCTAGCCCCATCACCGCCATTACACTGCGCCCCACCCCGCCCGGAACGGTCCAGATCAGCGCCAGGTTCTCACGCACGGGCGACAGCACACCGCTCAGCGCCGCCTGCGCCACGATGGTTACAACCAGACCTGTCACAATGGCGCGCAAATTCCCGGTGGCGGACAGGACAAGCAGGCGGCTGACGCATCCACGGGCCAAGATCATGCCCGCACCAAACATCAGCCCGCCGATGATTGCCCCCGACAGGCTGCCTGTCGCCGCCAATTGTCGGGCCTCACCGGTGTCCAGTACGCCGCCCATTGTGGCGAGTTGCACCGTGACAAGCGCTGCAAAGAACGCAACCTGCCAGATGGCAAGACGCGGCCCGGGCCGACCATCGGCCACCTCGACAGCCGCTGCACGCAGGCAAAACTGTGACTGAAGCGCTGCCACACCAAAGATCAGCCCGACCACCAATCCCGCAGCGCATATCACCGCAGGATCTCCTATCCGATCAATCACGGCTTCCAACACGTTGCGCTCCTGTCAGGCGAATCTGCCGACACTCTGGCAGGGCTGGCGCAGCGCCGCTTTGACGCAGGGCAAACTTGGAGCCTTCACTCAAACTCCATCTGCTCGTATACGCGGCCCGCATTGCGGGTGGCGAGTTGTTCAAACGTATCCAGTTGGACATAGGCGGACTGGTCGACATAATACGCCTCCGCCAAGTCACCTCCCTCCTCCAGATGTACGCCCACCACCTCGCGCAGATGGAGCAGGTAGTCGCGCGTATAGCGACGCACCTGCGCCATGTTGGTCGGATGGCCATGGCCGGGAATCACGTAGGTGGCATTCAACGCTTCGAAACAGCACTCCCACGTCTCGATCCAATCAAGCACGATGGTGTCCTCGAAGATCGGCAACATCCGCTCGTGAAAGGCCATGTCGCCCGCGATCACCATCCCCTGCTCGGGCAACCACACTTGCGTATCGCCGGGGCCATGGGCCGGACCGAGGTGCAGGACCTCGATCCGGAAATCCCCCATCTCGATGACCTCCTTATCTTCGAAGGTCCGCGTGGGCGGCGCGACGAACGTGCCCTCGGCCTTGTCACGATTGTACTGTTTCATGTTCTCGAGAATGCGGTTGCCCCGCTCCTCGATCTCATGGGCCGCATCCACATGGGCCAGGATCGGCACGCTCTGCTCAGCCCAATAGGAATTGCCAAGCATTGCATGGCCCTGCCCGTTTTCGTCAATCACCAGCTTTACTGGCTGATCGGTGATCACCTTGATCTCGTCATGCAGCGCCTTGGCCAGAAGGTACGCGGCACCGCCATTGATCACGACCACCCCGTCGCCTGTCACGATGAAGCTCAGGTTGTTGTTGTGCCCGCTGTTTTCATAGGTCGGCGGCGCGGTGGCCCCGATGGCGGACCAGACATGCGGGATGACTTCGATAGGTTTGGAATACAGAACCGAGCCCGGATATTGATCGGCGATGTCTTCGCTTGCGATTGCTGGACCAGCGATAAATGCGCATGCAGCCAAGGCCCACTTCATCCTGCGTCTGGCACGAACACGTACCCCTCCGTCGCACGATCAACACGTCCGATCCCACCTTGCGGCAGATGAAAACCGACAATTTGCATCTGGTCGGCGATGATCCGGTCAAACAAGGTTTTGCGCGTATCCGCAGCGCGTGCACCATCCTGATCCGAACCGCTTATCCATTCAGGTTTTCGGAAGGCGACGTGATGATTTCCAATGGCGTCGCCCAGAATAAGTGCGCTTTGTGATCCATTGCGGATTTCAAAACTCATATGTCCCGGAGTGTGCCCATGGGTCCCAATCGCAGCAATGCCCGGCAATATTTCCTGGCCATCGTTGAAGAATTCGACGCTGTCTTCTATCATTTCCATGCGTCGCTTGGCCCCCACGGCGAACGCCGCCCTTGCATCACCGATTGTGTCCACGGTTTCCGGGTTCCACCAATAATCCCACTCGGCTCGGCCCATCAAATATGTCGCATTCAGAAATAGCGGGTCATCAAATTCATCCAACAGGCCCCAAATGTGATCTGGGTGTGCATGTGTAAAAACAACATGGGTGATATCGTCTGGTGACAGCCCTGCCGCATCCAGGCTTTCGAGCACCGCGCCAGCGGTCGGCATGAAATCAGGCCCGGACCCAACGTCGAACAACACTGTCAGCTCTTCATCACGATAAAGCGCGAGATTGCATTCGGGCTCAAGGCGATCTGGCGCCACGCCAAACTCGCCCAGAACTGGTGCCAACTTGTCTTGGGGCATTGGTTCAAACACGAAACTGCCCGGCAAGACCAAACTGCCATCACTCACTGTTGTGAGCGTCCCGGAGCCCAACCGCGTTTCGGCCAGAACAGGTGAACCCGTCAGAGTCACCGCTGAAAACGCACCACATCGCGTAAGAAACGCGCGTCGGTCGAAATTCATTGCTCTCTCCATCATCAAATTCTTATATACGAATTTGTTATATCTTTGGAACGGGTACAAGTCCAATAATCTGGTATGTCTGCAAAAGATTCGAAGAACACCGGCCTTGGCTGGCAACTTGCCAAATGATTTTCGTAGGCAACGACACGCATATCGCTGCCACGTGATCACGAATATGCAGCACAACAACTAAATCACTCTTGGGTTTTGTGCGAGGTCCCATGCCCTGCGCAATCCATGTTTCACTCTGCCCACTTGGACTTGTGAAGGAGTGCCTGAATGCACGGGACGTAAAAAATACGAGGGGAACGGGCGATATGGGCTTCCACCCCCAACAGAAACCGAACCAGGCTGCAAAAGCTTGATTGGATTGAGTTGGCTGATCGCGAGTGGTCGCTAAAACGGAGTTTGACACTCAATGGAACATTGGCCGAGCACACTGAAAGGCAATCTCGTGGGTCACTCCCATCTGATCCGGGCTCAGGATGTCCGCGTTGTCGATGGCTTGATGGTTAACTGCGAGCTATCTCAAGAAGATTGCCTGCACCTTGGCGACACTTACGTTTTTCCGCAGCTTCCCCCGGACAACTATGCATCTTTCATCTTCGACGGTCAGTGCTTTCGCCTCATCGAAACGGCGGAACAATTGCTTTGCCTGACCGAACGGATTCTGCTTTTGAACGATCGGGCGGAATTGGTGACTGCTTTTGTCTTGGCGTCTTTGAATGAAGACATCCCAGACATGTATTTCGGACTGCCGCAGCTGTTTGATTCCAAGGTGCATTACACTCTCATCGCGCGCCATAGAATCGAAAACTAGTGGGGGGCCATCCTGGTCACGCAATTGAAGAAAGAAGTCTCGGTCTGCGGAACACCCAAGTTTACTGAATCGTAATGGTAAACTCGTCGATTGTCACAGTGGCTGCCACACAGAACAGGTAGAGCACTGTTGTTTCCAGCAAGCCCCCAAGGGAGAGGAACGCCCCCATGCCAGACAGAACAATCCTTGTTTACTCCCTTTCAGACCTTGGCATTACTGCTGCCAACTACAATTTCGGAACCATTGCGACAGGGGGCACGTTCACGGCATCTGCGGCGGCTGCACCAACTGCGGCGACAGTTACAGACACAGATTCTCAGGACAACATTTTCAATGACGGTGTGCCAGGCAACTTCGCTGCGGCACCAACCCAACTTTTGAACGGCACCATAGATGGGACCGTGTTCACAAATGCACCTACAAACCCGGAAAACGAGTTTGAAGTTTTCGATTCCTCGGGTGCGTCAGTTGGCTTCATCTACGATTTACACAACGCAAACTCGGCAGCTTTTTCATCTCTTCAGGGTTACGTCACAACCTTCGAACTGGTCCCCGGCGAAACATACTCGGTCACACGGACCACCGGGCTTCCAACAACAAGCTACGACGACTTTCTGACGTGTTTTGTTCAAGGCACACGAATTGAAACCGTTGATGGTCCGGTGGCAATTGAAGAGTTACGCGAAGGCGACCTGATCATGACACGTGACGACGGCGCACAACCACTTCGCTGGCTTGGTCAGACCAAAACCGTCGGTAAAGACCGGTTTGCACCCATCATGATAAAGGAAGGGGCTTTGGGAAACTCGCGCGATTTGCGTGTGTCGCCGCTGCATAGAATGCTGATCTGCGGGTTGCGGGCAGAGTTGATGTTTGGAGAATCCGAGGTGCTTGTTTGCGCCAAGCACCTTGTCGATGGCGACACCATATTCTCCGAGCCTTGCGACGAGATCACGTATTTTCATCTGATGTTTGATCAACACCAGATCGTTATGGCGGAAGGGTGTCCAAGCGAAAGCTACTACCCCGGCGCGACAACGATGAATTCGATAGAAGAAGACATCAGGGAGGAAGTGCTGGCACTGTTTCCCGAACTTGAACACAGGACGGGCAGCTATGGTCCAACCGTGCGGATGTGCCTGCGTCGCCGCGAGGCCGCCCTGCTTCGGTCACCCAACTAGCGGTCAATACCGCCGTAACTGCCAGCTTGTTTTCTAATGCAGGCAACCCTTGATCGAGCTGCAGAATACGAAGGCGAAGGCTCGGATATTTGGGCGCGCCATGGCGGACATAGGTGAATTTACTTAGGTGATCACGCGAATTTACAGGCGGTCTCGTTCTAACGTAGCGTGCCGTTGTTAAGATGTTTAATCACCGGTCTGGTGATTGCTGCCAGACACAGTTCGTTACCAGTCACGACGTTCCATGCTGGCGGCTTTGGCCGCCTGCATGTGCCGGTGGTTATGCGTCAGTATCTTGGCCCCATGTCAGCCCGTTCGATGGTAAGGAACTTGATGATTGCTGCTCCAAACCACGATCTTCCAGTCGATTTGCTGTCGACCATCCCCAATGAAAAAGCTGGTTCCAGTATCAGTCCTGGTGACCGAACCAGCCTCGACGGCAATGACCTTGAACGAAATATGCATGGCGGCCAAGATACTTCTAACAGGGTGCTTGCGGCACACAACACCGGCACGAGCGGCTTAGTGTATCCGCACAGTTCTGGTCTTCAATACTACTTTCCGGGTGGGGCGGCTCCGTCTGCGATGGAGGAAGTGTGCGCCCATGTTGTTGGGTTGAAAAAGACCCTCATAATCTGTGACGCATTCTATCATCCGCTTGTCAGCGGAAGCGCAGCTGTTCGGCAATACGGTTTGGCTTCATTCGTCGGCGCACCTGTTTTCGGCACAAGCAACAGGGTCGTTGGAGTTGTTTATGCGACCAAACTCAGGATGCATCGCTGGACAGATGAAGAGGTCGAGGACATCAATGCTGCAGCGTCTAGAATTGAAGAAATGCTGAAATCAACGACAGCATACCTCAGTGCGACGCAACGTTCAGGCAACGATACATCATAATTGTTTGAGCCAAGCGGGCACTATGCCTGTACATCGGACGGGTCACGCGTCGTCGCCTAGGGGTAAGAACAATGATCACAAGTGCACGTTGCAGGGATGCATGCGCAAGATGTGACTTTGCGTCGCTTGGGAGCAAAAGCAGGGGTCGCGAATGAGGATCTCTCTTGGTGCCATACTGGCCATTTGCCTGGCCGGGTTACAATTCATCGCGATCATGACCGTCGTTTTCTCGTCATACCTGACATCTGAAAAAGCGCTTCTAAATCACGCCCATGACCTGCTGAGTGATGTGGGCACCAACACCATCGAGCATTCAAAGGGGTTTCTTGAGCCTGCATACGTCGCCGCAGATCTTGCGACCCGCCTTGCCGAAAACAGGATTGTTGCAAGCGACAATCGTGAAATGCTTGAAGCGTTGCTGTTCCAGCAACTGCACATCGCGCCCCAGTTCGCCGGCATTTTTTTCGGCGATCAGAACGGCAACTTCGTCTACGTTATGCGCACAGAGGAATCCGGCACATATCGTTCAAAGATCATCGTAAGAGACGGCGACGCACGCAGTACGGAGTTAATCTGGCGTGCGGATGATTATGCCATTGTCGACCAAGCCAATGACCCCAATGATAACTTTGACCCCCGAACGCGTCCTTGGTTCAAACGGGCCAGCGCAGGATGGGACAGTATATGGACCGATCCATACATCTTTTTTTCTTCTCGCCAGCCCGGGATTACCGTCGCATCCCCCGTGGTGAACGGCTCCGGCGTCATTCAAGGTGTCATTGGCGTTGACATCGAAATCAGTGCTATCTCCAGCTTTCTGGCACAACTATCCATCGGCCAGAACGGCGTCGCGTTCATTCTCAACAGGAACGGTGATGTCATCGCCCACCCAGATGCCCAGCTGATCAAAACCATGGACGAAGACGGTACGCTGCGATTTGCAAGTATCGACGAACTGGGTGACCCGATCGCTCGATCCGCCTTTGCCGGCCTTGCGGAAGGTGGCACAATTTCTGTCGAGGAAGAAACTTCATCAAAGTTTCAGCATGATGGCAAAACCTATGTGTCGACCCTGATGCCGGCGATCAGCGAAGATCTGCCCTGGACAATTGCAGTTTACGCACCCGAAGACGACTTCATTGGCGGCATCAAAGAAAACCGGCTGCAAAACATTTGGATTGCGACGGCAATCACTCTTGCTGCAGCTGGCATTGGTCTTCTTCTGGCAAATCGTATCCACAAGCCCGTGCGCGCCTTTGCCGTGCGTGCAGCACTGGTGTCTCAGGGCGAGGTGTCGGCATCCGACCCCTTGCCGAAAACCTATCAAGAGCTTGAGGCAACGAACGAAGCGCTAGTTCAGGAAATCGCAAGGCGGCGGAAATCCGAACGGGAATATGGCCGAACCTTCGAACTTGCTTCGCGTGGAATGGCACAGATCATGCCGGAAACGGGCGAATTCATCCGTGTAAACGCTCAGTTTGCAGATATGTTGGGTCATTCAACAGAAGACATGCAAAAGTTGACCATCCACGATGTCCTGCACCCGGATGATGCAAATGCATTCCCGGTATTCGCAGAAATGGCACACGACGACTACGAATACTCCCAGGATATGAGGTACATCCGCAGCGACGGAAAAGTTGTTTGGCTCCGCGTCAATGCAATCATGGTACGGGATGATCAAGGAAACCCGATCCACGCCGTCGCAACTATGGATGATGTGACACAAAGGCGGGATACTGAAGAAAAAATACGAGACCTGAACCGCGATCTGTCTCACTACGCCAGAGTGAACGTGATGGGCCAAATGGCCACCGGGTTGGCCCATGAACTGAACCAGCCACTGACTGCGATCACGCAGAATGTAGATGCCGCCATTTCAACCATAAACGAAACAGAAAGCAGCGATCCTGCTCTTGTCGAGATTCTGTCGGAACTGGACCAACAGGCACATCGGGCCGGCGACATCATCCGCGCTCTGCGCAGTTTCGTCAGAAAAGATGATGGCGCGGCGACGGTGTTCAATCTGGACGAGCTCATCCAACAATCCCTGAGGTTGATACAACCCGAAGCCACGTCGAACAAAATCGATATTTCTTGTTCCATTGACGATGTCCCCTCGGTGATTGCGATCCGCATTCACGTGGCTCAGGTTCTCGTCAACCTGCTGAACAATGCCATTGAAGCCATCGCCGAACACGCACCTGACAGGAGGCAAATCACGGTGTATGCCAAGCGTGCCGGTGACTTTGCAGAGATTTCGGTGCGCGACAGCGGCCCTGGGATTTCACCTGACTTCGATGCATTTGCACAATTCGAAACGACAAAAACCGGCGGCATGGGCCTCGGCCTCAACATCAGCAGATCAATTGTAGAGGACAACGGCGGTCAGCTCTGGCTCAAAGACACAGATGATGGCGGGGCATGCTTTGCGTTTTCTCTCAAACTGGCCCAGGCTCTGGACGACCCCCAAGAGGCTGATAAGCCAGACAACAGTCAACTGACGACGGCACACGTGTGAAGCTACATGGGACAACAATACTTTCTTCAACTCACCGAAAGCTCCGAATTAGCTGTATGGGAACAGATGGATGAGTGAACAGGATCAAATTGTATTCATTGTAGATGACGACGAAGACATTCGTTCGTCTCTGTCACGTGCGCTGACCAAGCGCGGCTACAATGTGAAATCATTTGAATCCGCGGATGTTTTCTTGAACGCATATGACCCGGATCAATCCGGTTGCCTTGTCCTTGACTACGGAATGCCGGGTATGAATGGCCTCCAGTTGCAAGAACGGTTAGCGCAAAAAGACTATTTGCTTCCGATCATCTTCATAACTGGGCATGGAGGCGTTCCGGAATCCGTTCAAGCCATCAAGGCCGGAGCAATCGACTTTCTGGAAAAACCGTTTCGACAATCGTTGCTGCTTGAACACATCGATGCCGCACTCAAGGAGGACCAAAAAGCACGGGCTTCTCGGGCAAGGATGAACAGTGTTCACGCGCGAGTTGACACGCTGACAAAGCGCGAATGGGAAATCGCGCACATGATGGCACAGGATTCATCCAACACTTCAAGCAAGCAAATCGGCCTTAGTTTGAACATCAGTCCGCGAACAGTGGATCATCACCGCGCCCGCATTCTCGAGAAGATGCAAGTCGCGTCGGTCGCGGAACTCGTTCACCTGCTCATCACCGCTGGTCTGGTTTCAAAGTAGCAAAATTTGCGCGACAGGTGCCAACCACCAACCAGCTTCAGCACTGTCTCAAGTGCCCAGCACATCACTCACTTTTTTCATACCGCCGCCAATCCAGCATCCAACGCACTCAGTACGCGGGCAATCTCATCTTCCGTCACCACCAGCGGCGGCGACATCATGATGTTATTGCCTCCGATCCGCACCATTGCACCAGCCTCGTAAGTGGCCTTGTGCATGCGCTTCATCGCCTCGGTATCCAGCGGGGTTTTGGACGCCCGATCACTGACCAGTTCCACACCCGTCATCAACCCGTGCCCGCCACGGACATCCCCGACAATGTCATACTTCTCCATCAAGGACACACAGCCATCATAAAGCTGAGTGCCGCGCGGAACCGCATTGGCTTTGGTGTCCAACCGCAACGTTTCCTCCAGACAGGCCGTCACAGCTGCCGCTCCCACCGGATGCGCCGAATAGGTGTAGCCGTGGAAAATCGCGCCATCGGCATCCGCTTTCTCAAACACCTCGGCCACCGCTTCGCTCATCAGCGCGGCCCCAACGGGGAAATAACCCGAGGTGATGCCCTTGGCACAGCTCATCATGTCCGGCTGCACGCCCCAATGGCGTGACCCACTCCAATCACCCGTGCGGCCAAAGCCTGTGATCACTTCATCCGCGATCATCAGGATACCATGCCGGTCGCAAATTTCACGCATCAGCGGCATGAAGGTGTCATGCGGAACGATGACACCGCCCGCCCCCTGAATAGGCTCCATGATAAAGGCGGCAATGCTGCCCGGCCCCTGAAACTGGATCTCGTCCTCCATCGCCGCAGCAACATGCTGGGCCAGCAGCGCCGGGTCCGTTTCATCAAACGGATTGCGATAGGGATACGGCGAGGGCAGGTGAAAACAGCCCGGCATCAGCGGCTCGTAAGCGATGCGAAACCGATTGTTCCCGTTGACCGACGCTCCGCCGAAATGCGTGCCGTGATAGCCTTTCTTCAGCGACAGGAACTTCGTCCGCCCCGGCTCCCCCTTGATGCGATGGTATTGCCGCGCAAGACGCAGGCATGTCTCCACCGAATCCGACCCGCCCGAGGTAAAGAACACCCGCGCCATGCCGTCATCCTCAAAGAACGAACGGACAGCATAAGACGCCTCGATCGCTGTCGGGTTCGACGTGCCAAAGAAGGCGGAATAGTAGGGCAGATCATAAAGTTGCTTGGCAATCGCGTCTTTCACGGCATCGTTGGAATAGCCAAGGTTCACGCACCACAGCCCCCCAACTGCGTCGACCGTTTTATGACCGTCAATATCCTCAATCACCGAGCCTTCAGCCCCTGTGATGATGGTCGGTGCATGGGCCGTCGCCTCGCCCGGATGCCCCATCGGGTGCCACATGTGGCGGGCATTGTTGGCGCGTAGGAAATTGTCGTCTTTCATCTCGGGCCTCCCTCTGGGTTCACCACCACAAGGCCACGAACCGAACGCCCACACAATGCTGATCGAAAGCAATTGCATAATTTTTCAGCACGCCGCACATTCTCGACCCAGAGAAAGCGACGTGGCGGGGGGCCATCCGTTCCGTCCCGGAACAACAGCCCCTAACGTCACGCGGTCACCACCTGGGAGAAACCTATGCTCAAACGTACCCTCGCCGCCTTTGCTGCGACCGCCGCGCTGGCCGGTGCCGCCATGGCCGAAACGCAAGTGCCCTTTGCACTCGACTGGAAATTCGAAGGGCCAGCCGCACCCTATTTCGCCGCCATCGACAACGGTCATTTCGGTGCAGCCGACCTGAATGTTGAAATCTCTGCGGGCCAGGGCTCGCTCGACGCGATACCGAAAGTGGCCTCCGGTGCGTTCCCGATGGGCTTTGCCGACATCAACAGCCTCGTAAAATTCCTGGATCAGAACCCCGGCGCACCAGTGACCGCCGTGATGATGGTCTATGGCAAGCCGCCCTTCGCCATCGTAGGCCGCAAGTCGCTGGGCGTATCCGAGCCCAAAGATCTCGAAGGCCGCGTGCTGGGCGCCCCGCCCCCCGATGGCGCATGGGCACAGTTCCCGGCCTTTGCCACCGCCAACAATCTCGACGTGGACAAGATCACGGTGGAACCCGTAGGCTTCCCCACACGCGAGCCGATGCTGGCAGAAGGCAACGTGGCGGCTGTCACCGGTTTTTCGTTCTCGTCCTTCCTGAACCTCGTGCGCCTGGGCGTGCCCGAAGAAGACATCTCGACCATCCTCATGGCCGACTATGGGCTTGAGCTTTACGGTAACGCGATCATCGCCAACACCGACTTCGCTGCTGAGAATCCCGAGATCGTCACCGGCTTCCTGACGGCCGTCGCTGCCGGTTGGAAAGACGCCATCGCAGACCCGGCCAAGGCCATCGAAAGCCTGGTCGAGCGCAACCCTGCCGCCGACGCAGCATTGGAACAACGCCGCCTGCAACTGGCCATCGATGCCAACGTGCTGACGGATGCGGTTGAGGCAAACGGCATGGGCGCAGTGGATTCCGCACGCATGGCAACGGCGCTGGAGCAATTGGCTGAAACCTACGAGTTCCAGAACGCACCTGACGCCAGCCTGTACTTCACCGACGCGTACCTGCCCGCCGCGGACGCGCGGAAACTCCAGTAAGAAGACAGCGCACGCCCCTATGAGCAATCTCATCAACATCAAGGGCGTGCGCCACGCCTACAAAACACCCTCTGGCCCGTTGCCCGTGCTGGACGGGCTGGAACTGTCCGTGCCCGAAGGCGGCTTTGCCGCCGTCGTCGGCCCCTCTGGCTGCGGCAAGTCCACTCTGACACGGCTGGTCGCCGGACTGATGAAGCCGGACGAGGGCGAGGTCTGGCTCCACGGCGATCTGGTCAAAGGCCCCAAATCCACTGTTGGCATGGCCTTTCAGAACCCCGTCCTACTTGAATGGCGGACCATTCTGCAAAACGTCATGCTGCCGCTTGAAATCGTTTCGACCGGCATGTCCAAACGCCAACAGGAGGCCCGCGCGCGGCACCTTCTCGATCTCGTGGGCTTGTCCGGTTTCGAAGACAAACGCCCGTCAGAGCTGTCCGGCGGGATGCGCCAACGCGCCTCGCTTTGCCGATCTATCGTGCACAAACCCGAAGTGCTGATCCTGGATGAGCCCTTCGGTGCGCTTGACGCCTTCACGCGCGAAGACCTCTGGCAGACCATGCACAAGGTCAAAGCCGAGGAGCCGTTTACTGGCGTCCTGATCACCCACGACCTTCGCGAGAGCATCTTCCTCGCCGATCAGGTGATCGTGCTGTCAGGCCGCCCCGCCAAAACGCAATACGTGATGGACGTTCACCTAACAGGCGAACGTGACATCGAAATGCTCTACACCGCTGAGTCCGCAGACGCGCTGAACATCCTGCGCCAGCAAATCCGCATCGCCCAAGGAAGGGACGCCGCATGACCCTCCGCCAGATTGGCGTGCCGCTCGCCGCCCTCATCCTCTTTGGCCTTTTCTGGGAATGGCTTGTCTGGGTCAACGGCTGGCCCAACTACAAGATGGCCTCGCCTTCCGACATCTGGCCCGCCTTTTGGAAATTCCGGGGCCTGTTCCTCGAATACGGCTGGGACACGCTATGGCGGACCGTTGTGGGCCTGCTGTTGTCGGTGGTCTTCGGCGTCTTCCTAGGCATGATCATGGGCCTGTCACGCACCATGCGCGAGGCGCTCTACCCTTTGTTGGTGGGCTTCAACGCAATCCCCAAGGCGACTGTCGTGCCGATCATTGCCCTGATGTTCGTGGGCCAGCACGACATGAACACGATCCTGATCGCTTTCCTGATCAGCTTTTTCCCCATCGCCGTGTCGGTCAGCATCGGCCTGTCAACGCTGGAGCCGGAATACCGCGACATCCTCGCCTCACTGGGGGCGTCCAAGTTCACGATCTTCTGGAAAATCGCCCTGCCAAAAACTCTGCCCGAGTTCTTCGGTGCGTTGAAAGTGGCCGTCACCCTCGCTTTCATCGGCACCAACCTGATGGAGATTGTAGAACCCCACGGCCGCGGCCTGGGTCACCTGTTCGACAGCGGCAAGATCAGTGCAGACTACCCCCTGATGTTCGCGGTTCTCATTGCTTTGGCGCTGATGGGCATCGTCCTGTATTATGTGGTGGTGGCGCTGGAAAAGGTCTTTGCCGGCTGGGCGGAGCGCAATCCGACGTGATCCAAAGGCCGCCTAGCGGCGACGACATTTTTTGCTTGGGGCTCTGCCCCAAACCCCGAGGTATTTTCAGCCAGAAGAAATGGTGTAGGGCGGATCGAGGTGCACTTCTTCGAGGTTGGCGCCCTCACAGATGCGGTCAATCACCGCAAACAAGCCCGGTGCGTGCAATGGCGTGAGAACACCGTGCCAGGTCCCACGATGAAAGTTGATCGCCTGGCCGGGGGCCGTGAGGAAGGCCAGTGGGGTGCCGGGTGTACCGCCTTGGTCCGGGGCCACAATGACCAAAAACGGGTGTTCCGACATAGGCACGAAGCATTGCGATCCGTCCGGGTGCCGTTCCAGCAGGTCTAGCGTGTAAGGCAGGCTGCGCGGTTCAGCGTTGAACAGGTTGATCCCTGCCCGACCATCGCCAAAGTCCACTTGCGCCCGGTCGTGATACCGCCCGCATTTGCCCGCATTGATGATCTTGTCGGGCTCACCCGCGCAGTCCAGCACGTCGCCGAAGGGGGCAAAAGCCTCTGCCGTCAGGGGCAGCGCCTTGATCTCAAAGCGGGACATGCCGGTTCACGTCCTTGTAGAGCAGATAGCGGAACGGCCCATCGCCGGTGGCGATGCAGGCCTGCGGGCAGAAGGCGCGCAGCCACATGAAGTCGCCGGGGCCGACAGTGACCCACTCCTTGTTCAGCAGGTAGTCCGCCGTGCCCTCCAGCACATACAGCCCATGTTCCATCACATGCGTCTCGGCAAAGGGGATGCGCCCGCCCGGCTGGAAGTTCACGATGTTCACGTGGCAGTCGTAGCGCAGATCCAGCGGGTCCAGAAACCGCTGCGTGGCCCACAGATCGCCACAGTCGGGCATCGGTGCCGGGGGTACATCGAGGTCGTGAGTCACCACGGGTTCGGGCAGGCTCAGCCCCTCGGCCCCGACATATTTCTTGCGGATCCAATGCACGCCGCAGGCCTGGTTCGATCGGTTCCACAGCGTCCACCGCGCCCCCGGCGGGATATAGGCAAAACTACCGGAGCGCAGTTCATGCAGGTCCGCACCGAGCGTCAGGTGGACCGTGCCGTGGGCCACGAACAGAATGGCCTGCGCATCCATGTCCGGCTCCGGGGCGTTGCTGCCACCTTCTGGGGCCAGCTCCACCGCGTATTGGGCAAAGGTCTCTGCAAACCCGCTCAGAGGCCGGGCGAGGATCCAGGCCCGCGTGCCGTCCCATCCAGGCAGAAATGACGTGACGATGTCCCGCTGAACCGAGGCAGGGATCACGGCATAGGCTTCGGTGAAGATGGCCGTGCTTTCGGGGTGTTCGTTCTGGCTGGGCAAGCCGCCCGGGGGAAAGGCGTAGGTCATTCCATCGCCTCCAGCCGTATCCGGGCAATGCGTTCAACCTGACGGCAGGCCTCAGCCATCTCAACATCCGTTTCATTGCCAATACGCCGCTCAAAGGCGCGCAAAATGCCCGCCTTGTCGTGATCCTTGACCGCGATGATGAAGGGAAAGCCGTGCTTTTCTGTATAGCTGGCATTGAGCCGCTCGAAACTGCTGCGTTCCTCGTCTGTCAGCGCATCCAGACCCGCACTCGCCTGTTCTTCGGTGCTCTCAGCCGTCAAACGCTTGGCCGCAGCCAGCTTGCCCGCCAGATCGGGATGCGCCCGCAAGACATCCAACCGCTTGTCTTGTGTTGCTGCGCGAAACACCCGGCAGAGCGCATTGTGCAGCCCCTGCGGGGTGTCATGCGCAGGCCCCAATTCAAGCGCATAGGCGCCTTCGGCAATCCAGGGCGAATGCTCAAACACGCCACCAAACGCCTCGACAAAAGCGGTACGATCCAGATGAATCCACCCGCGCTCAGGCTTGGGCGGATGAACCTCGGCCCAATGCGCCGCAATATCCTGCCGCCGGGCACACCACACGCCCTCATGCCCCTGAACATATTCGATGAAGCGGCGCAGCGCCTGCACACGACCGGGCCGCCCGACAAGGCGACAGTGCAGACCAATGGACATCATCGCGGGCCGTCCCGCCGCCCCCTCGGCATAGAGCGCATCAAACGTATCCCGCAGATAGGCAAAGAACTGATCGCCCGCATTAAATCCCTGCGGCGTGGCAAAGCGCATGTCGTTGCAATCAAGCGTGTAGGGCAAAATCAGCTGATCCCGCGCACCCAACCGCGCCCAATAAGGCAGATCATCGTCATAGGTGTCGCTGATCCAGTCCATGCCCCGCTCGGCCGCCAACCAGACCGTATTTTCGGAACACCGACCCGTGTACCAGCCGCGCGGGCGGTGCCCTGTCACCTGCGTGTGCAGCGCAATGGCGGCATCCATGTCCGCCGCCTCATCCTCAACCGAATGATCCTTGTAGTCGATCCACTTCAGCCCGTGTGACGCGATCTCCCACTCGGCCTCCTGCATCGCCTCCACCTGCGCAGGCGAACGCGCCAGGGCCGTCGCCACGCCATAAACGGTCACCGGCACGCGCGCCTCGGTGAAAAAACGATGCAACCGCCAGAACCCGGCACGCGCGCCGTAGTCGTAAATGGATTCCATGTTCCAATGCCGCTGCCCGGGCCAGGGTGCTGCCCCCACAATCTCTGACAGAAACGCCTCAGAGGCCGCATCACCATGCAGCAGGCAATTCTCGCCGCCCTCCTCGTAGTTCAGAACAAAGGACACCGCGATGCGCGCACCACCCGGCCACGCCGCATCCGGTCTATCGGCCCCATGGCCATGAAAATCGCGCGGATAGCGCGGTGGCAACTCGGCCATGGACTTCCCCAGACAATCAAGGTGAGATGCCACCAATCTGCGACCAAACAAGGGGATATGCAATGGCCACCGGATACCTCACCACCCATGTCCTCGACACCGCGAGAGGCTTGCCCGCAGCGGGCATCAAGATCGCGCTCTACCGCGTGTCCGGCAACAGCCACAAAAAGATCGCCGAGGCTGAGACAAATGCAGATGGCCGCACCGATGGGCCCATCCTGCCGCAAGGCAAGCTCAAGCAGGGACATTACGAGCTGATCTTTTTTTGCAACGACTATCTCGATCGGCACAACCTCAGCACGGACACGATCAAATTTCTCGACCAGGTACCGATCAGGTTCGGCGTGGCTGATGATGACGCGCACTACCACGTTCCGCTGTTGCTGTCCCCTTACGGGTATTCGACCTATCGGGGCAGTTGAGTATTGCACTTGGAGCAGAGCATTCTGCGTTCAGTTGCGGGCATTCAGGGGGCGACAACGGCCATCTATCCCCGTGTTTCTGTGCCAGCGATTTGGCGTGCCTCTCGCAACGCTTCAGGCGCTGGTGGACGCATTCAGAGCGCATTGTTGAATTCGGCAATTCCGCCACTCTGGGTGGCACAATTGGGGACCCTTGAACCGTGCATGGGCTCCCAAAGGAGTATGGCGATGTGGCATAAAGAGCGACCGGAGAATTGTTTTGGTGCAGGATGCCGGGCGTTCGGTTGGTTGACAGAAATTTCACTGCTCAGAACGAGCCTAGGCGGCAACGTCGAAACAAGGGTGGCCCCACGATGCTCGTCGATTAGAGTTGGTAAACAAGCGTTTGAAGCCTGTGCTCACAGGAGGACGCTCATCGATATCTCCACCAAACAAGCGCAACCAACTACCACATTTTGCGCATCCGAAATGACGGTCAAGTTGGCGCATTACATGTGGACCGAGAAAGACAGGTTTTTTTGCATGGGACGATCCACATCGTTGGGATGTCACCTTGCTGAGGTCTACAACTGTCGATGCACCACAAAACCATAGCCTCCTGAAAAATCATGGTTTTTTCACCCATCCATCGATGAAGTGGGCACAAAGTCTGGTTGGTCTAGTACAGACTTCGTAAATCACTATGTCCTGCGATCTGGAACACCACTCGGTTTGGCATCGGTTTGGACGCCAAATCCACCGAGAACACTGTCTCTTTATTTCGCCCAGCGAGAGCGCCACCGAACCCGAAAAGAACCAATATCAGACCGACTGGCATCACGATGGACGCAGCTTTGACAAACGCGCCCTTTACCGTACAAGCCGCCGTCGACAGCAGCACCTGCAGGCTCCTATAACATCGGCAATGGTTCTTCCGAATATTGGTTTGGATCGCCATGTCCAATGTTTGGGCTTCAAAAGACATCTAAGTGAGATGGGTGGTGTTCTCACTTATGGTAAACCTCGCACACTAGTGACTGAGAACCTGATCCAAGAAAACCTTCGTCCGCTCGCTTTTCGGACTATTGAAAAAGCTCTCGGGGTCACCTTCTTCGATGATTTCGCCAGCGTCCATGAAGATTACGCGGTCCGCAACTTTGCGGGCAAACCCCATTTCATGTGTGACGCAGATCATCGTCATACCTTCCTGTGCCAGCGTCACCATCACGTCGAGCACTTCACCAATCATTTCCGGATCAAGCGCCGAGGTCGGTTCATCAAACAGCAGGATTTCCGGCTTCATGCACAACGCTCTGGCGATGGCCACACGCTGTTGCTGACCGCCTGACAATTGTCCGGGGTATTTTTCCGCCTGATTGGCGATCTGCACCTTGGTCAGAAATTCCATAGCCGTTTCCTCGGCCTCTTCTTTGGAAATCTTTCGTGCAAGCATCGGCGCCAGAGTGCAATTCTCCATGATGCTGAGATGCGGGAACAAGTTGAAGTGTTGGAAGCACATACCAACCTCTCTACGCATTTCTTCGATGTTAGGGGCGTCCGCACTGATTTCCTCGCCATTGATCAAGATGGCGCCGGACTGATGCTCCTCCAACTGATTGATGGTGCGGATCATAGTAGACTTTCCGGAACCTGACGGTCCGCAAACAACGAGCACTTCACCTTTGGCGACGGAGAGGTTCACATCGCGCAGCGCGTGATATGTCCCATACCACTTGTTGACCAGTTGCATTTCTACCGCTGACTGCATGATACTCTCCCTATCGCTATGGCTTGATGGCCGCGGTTACGATGATTTCAACTTTCAATATGTCTCTGGCGAGTTTCGCTTCACCGCAGGCCCGCGCTGGGGCATGTTCGGAAGGAATCCAGGCATCCCAAACAGCGTTCATTTCCTGGAAATCCGCCATATTGGCGAGCCAGATGGTCGCTTGCAGGATGTGAGAGCGGTCAGACCCGGCCTCCCCCAACAAGGCGTCAACGCGGGCAAGGCAGTCTTGGGTCTGTTCGGTCACATTGTCCCCGACCCCAACCTGCCCGCAGAGATAGACGACACCGTTGTGTTTGACGATTTTGCTCATCCGGTCGGATGTGTGAAGGCGTTCAATCATATTTTATCCAATTAACTCACGGGCGCCGAGCGCCTCAGTGATTTCATCAAGAATAGCGGGGTCATCAATCGCCGCCGGCGTCTTGTATTCCGCACCATCCGCGATCTTTTGCATGGTGCCACGTAGCACTTTGCCCGAACGGGTTTTGGGCAGGCGCTTTACCCGCAACGCGGTCTTAAATGCAGCAACGGCGCCAATCTTGCTGCGGACCAGTTGAACCAGCTCTTTTTCAAGCTCTGGCGCGGGCATCGTTACCCCGTCGTTGGTGACATAGAATCCAAGAGGCATCTGGCCTTTCAACGGATCCGCCTTGCCGACCACGGCGCATTCGGCGATGTCAGGGTGGCTGGCCAGCACCTCCTCCATGGCGCCGGTGGACAGGCGGTGCCCCGCCACATTGATGATGTCATCGGTGCGCGCCATGATGAAGACATAGCCATCCTCATCAATGATCCCGGCATCCGAGGTGGCGTAGTAGCCCGGAAACTCTTCCATATAGGACGACAGAAAGCGCTCCGGCGCATTCCAGAGCGTCGGAAAGCCGGAGGGCGGCAAGGGCAGTTTGCAAACGATGTTACCAAGGGTGCCCGGCGGAACCGGGTTGCCCTCATCATCAAGCACTTGAACATCATAGCCCGGCATAGGCTTGCCCGGAGAACCGACCCTGATCGGAAAGGCGCCAAGACCCACAGGGTTGCCGGACATGGCCCATCCAGTTTCCGTTTGCCACCAATGGTCGATTACCGGACGGTCCAGCTTCTGCTGCGCCCATTCAATGGTCGCCGGGTCTGACCGTTCGCCCGCAAGAAACAGCGTGCGGAAATGGCAGAGGTCGTAGTCGCCGATCAGCTTGCCGTGCGGGTCTTCTTTCTTAATTGCCCGAAACGCGGTCGGCGCGGTAAACAATGCCGTGACCTTGTGATCCTGAATGACCCGCCAGAATGCGCCGGCGTCGGGGGTCCCGACAGGTTTGCCTTCATACATGACCGTGGCGCAACCATGAAGCAGCGGGCCATAGCAGATGTAGGAATGCCCCACGACCCAGCCCACATCGGAAGCGGCCCAGAACACCTCGCCAGGCTTCAGGCCGTAGTGATGCTCCATCGTCCATTTCAACGCCACCATATGCCCGCCGGTATCGCGGACAACACCCTTGGGCTGCCCCGTGGTGCCGGAGGTATAGAGAATATAGGCCGGGTCCGTTGCCAGAACCGGGACACATTCGGTGCCCTGCCCTGCTGCCACTGCAGCATCGACATGCTCCGCATAGTCCAGATCACGGCCTTCGATCAGGTCGCACGGGTGGACATCGCGTTGAAGGATCAAACAGCCACTTGGCTTTTCATCAACGATGTCAATTGCCTCGTCCAATAGCGGTTTATAGGCAATCACGCGTCCCGGTTCGATCCCGCAAGAGGCAGAGATAATGACCTTGGGCGCAGCATCATCAATACGAGTGGCCAGTTCGTTGGCGGCAAAGCCCCCAAAAACCACCGAATGGATCGCGCCGAGACGAGCACAGGCCAGCATGGCAAAAACCGCCTCTGGCACCATCGGCATATAGATGATGACCCGGTCTCCGTGCCCCACACCCATGCCCCTCAGTACATGGGCCAACGCACTCACATGGGCCGTGGCCTCGGCAAAGGTGAACCGGCTCACGCTGTCGGTGACCGGGCTGTCATGGATCAGGGCGATACGGTCGCCATGTCCGGCCCCGACATGTCGGTCAAGGCAATTGTAGCAGGTGTTGCAGGTCGCGCCGTCGAACCAGCGACCATACACGCCTTTTTCTGCATTGAAGACGGATGTGGCGGGCGTAAACCAATCGATCTGCTGGCCTGCCTCTTCCCAAAAGCTGACAGGGTTCGATTGCCAAGCGGAATATGCGTCTTCGTAGCTCATGACATCACGTAGTTGAGCCCAAGTCGGCCGCCATCGACATAGATCGTCTCGCCCGTCACATAGCTGGACTTGGACGAACAAAGAAATGCTACGACATCGGCGATTTCGCGCGCGCTGCCAGCCCGGCCCAGTGGGGTGCGCGACATGGCCATTTTGTAGGCTTGCGGGTTGGCGTTTACGCCTGCCATCATCTCGGTATCAATCGAACCAGGGCCAACAGCGTTTACGCGGATGTTATTCTTGGCGAGTGCAAGTGCAGCCACTTTGGTCAGTTGCATGACCCCGCCTTTGGAGGCGCAATAGGCCGGGATCGCCGGGATTGCGACTTGTGCGTTGATCGAAGACATATTGACGATGGCGCCTTCGATGCCCTCGTCTACCATTGTTTTCGCAGCCCGCTGAGTGGCCACAAAAACCCCACGTAGATTGACACCCAAAACGGCGTCAAAGGCAGCCAGATCGTAAGACAGGAAATCACCGGGTATCGCAATGCCTGCATTGTTGACCAGCGCACTGACCGGGCCATGGTCGGCCTCGATGGCGTCAAAAAGTGTACCAATCGCATCCACATCGCCAAAATCACAAACATAGCCTGCACCACCCAGACGCGTGCCTTCGGCTTCGACTTCTGGCTTGATGTCAGCCAGAATAACCTTGTAGCCATCTTCGGCCAGAGCCTCGGCGCAGGCCAGCCCGATGCCTTGTGCCGCACCGGAAATCAATGCAATTGGCGTGTCACTCATGCGTCTTTTCCTCATTCATATCCGTAATTTGATTTGGCCTGTTCGGGCGTGATGAACCCAGCTTTCAAATCTGCTACCACTTGGTCTTTGGGCCGTTCGGACGCGGCACCAAACCCACCACCACCGGGCAGGCTGAGGCGCAGGCGTTGGCCATTCTTCACCAGCTGCCGCCCCTTGGATGGCAGTTCGGTTCCGTCTGACAATTCAACTTTGCCTGCAGCACCCGGACTGCCGCCATCGCGCCCACGGGCCGCATTCTTGACCCGGTCAAACATAGCATTGAAGTAGAAATCATACCCCTCACGCGCTTCAATCTCGATTGTTTGGCCAAGCCCGCCCCTCTGTGCACCAGCCCCGCCAGATCCTGCCCGCAAATCCTTGCGCCAGACGGTGATCGGCCCAACATGCTCTGTGGCCTCAACGCTCATCGTGGATACGCCAGAGGGAAACGCCGTCGCGGACAACCCGTCGTGGGACGGCCGCGCACCGGTACCGCCTGAATTGAACATCAGGATCTCCCTGCGGGGTAGATTACTGGCTGGATCACTGGCGCGCGCCGATATCTGGATATTCCACAAGGCCGACGCCCCTTCGGCAGGCACGGTATTCGGCAACGCTTTATGTAGGGCTCCCAAAACCACGTCGGGCACCAAATGCCCCATGACGTGGCGCACGGAAACGGGTGCGGGCCGTTTGGCCGCCAGTATGCAGCCTTCGGGTGCGGTGATCTGGAACGGTTCGAGCGAGCCGGTGTTGTTGGGCACCTGCGGCGCAATTGCGCATTTCAGCCCGTAGCAGGCATAGGCACGGGTATAAACTTCGGGGCAGTTGACGCCGAATTTACTCATTCCCGATGTGCCCGCAAAATCCGCAATCAGACTGTCGCCTTTGATGTCCAGCCGCACCTGCATGTCCACCGGCGCATCGTAACCATCGACCTGCATGGCGTGGTCAAAGCTGCCATCCGGCACTTTGGCGATGGCCGCTAGCGTGGCTTTGCGGCTGGTCTCGATGATGAACTCCGACAGCGCATCAATGTCATCACTGCCAAACTCATCCAGCATCGCCTGCAGGCGTCGGTCACCGGCTTCGTTACACGCCGCAAGCGAATAGATGTCTCCTACTGTTTGATCCGGTGTCCGCACATTGGCCCGGATCAGGCGGACCAAGTCCTTTGACACCTGCCCCCGTTCGGCAAATTTCATGATCGGGATCAGCAGACCTTCTTCAAAAACCTCATTCCCGTCCGGCCCAAAACCGCGCCCACCGATGTCGACCACATGGGCCGTGCAGGCGAAATAGCCGATATGGGTGCCTTTGCGGAACACCGGACTAACAATGGTGATATCGTGCAGATGCCCTGTACCCATCCATGGGTCGTTGGTGATCAGGACATCGCCTTCGAAAATATCCTGCACACCAATTTCGGCGACGAAGTGCGTCACACTTTCGGCCATGGCATTCACATGGCCCGGCGTTCCTGTCACAGCTTGCGCGATCATCCGACCTTGACGATCAAAAAGACCTGCCGAAAGATCGCCTGCCTCACGGACCGAGGTTGAGAAGGCGGTTCGGATCAGTGTTGTGGCCTGTTCTTCGACAACCGCGATCAGGCGGTTCCACATGATCTGAAGGTCGATGCTGCTAGGGGTACTCATGCCGCCGTCTCCTTACGCAAGAGCAATAAGCTGCCGTCGCCTTGCCCCACCACGCGGAAAGCAGACGTTACAATTGTGGTCGTTTCACGCTCTACGACAATGGCCGGCCCGTCGACTGCGGTGCCAGGAGTCAATGCTTCGCGGGCAACCTCCTGAGCGGTGACCGTGCGACGCAGGGCTGCGTCGTAAAACTCACGCTCGCGCAAAATAGCAATGGGTGTTCCGCTGCGGTGCCCATCGGCCTTTGAAACGTCTTCCAAAACCGTCGACACGATCAAGGACCAGTTGGTAATTTCGCAGGCCAACCCATCAATGGTGCGTCCGAACAGTACACGGTAGGCATCTTCAAAAGCCGCCAAGATCGTGGCGCTATCACTGTCTTCAAACGTCTTGTGCGATAGAGAGACTGGGATTTCCCAACCCTGACCTGAATAGCGCATGAAGGCGGTGAGTTTCGTCTTGATCGGCTGCCCCGTAGCGCCCGCCTCGACAAAGGTGCGGGCCTCGGCCTCGAGCTCAGTCAGTAATCTGTTTACGGCGCCCGCATCAAAGGCCGACAACCGCTGGAACATCCCGCGCGAGGCCTCATAGCTGAATGGCGCTTTCAAAAACCCAATGGCAGAACCCACGCCCGCGCCTGGCGGGATCAGCAAAGCGTTAATCCCCAGCTTTTCGCACAGCCTGCAGGCATGCAATGGCGCGCCTCCGCCAAAACCCACCAAAGTGAAGTGCTCGATGTCACGACCATTCTCGACGGTGTGAACACGCGCGGCATTGGCCATGTTTTCATCGACCATCTCAGTCACACCAAAGGCAGCGTCTTGCACGCTAAGCCCCGTCAGTTCCGTCAGTCGCGCGGTGACTGCAGCGTTTGAGGCAGAGGGGTGCAGCGGGATCGCGCCGCCCGCAAAAAAAGTCGGATCAAGTCGGCCCAGTAACAGGTTCGAATCTGTGACTGTCGGCTCTTTTCCACCGCGCCCATAGCAGGCGGGACCGGGTTCTGAGGCGGCTGACTTTGGACCCACCTGAATGCGCCCCATGGCATCAATGGAAGCAATTGACCCACCACCGGCGCCAATTTCCACCATCTCGACCACTGGAGTCGAAACGGTCATGCCCGACCCTTTCTTGAACCGATAGGTGCGCGCAACTTCAAAGGTGTTTGCTGTCTTGGGCGTGCCTTCCTCGATTAAGCAAATCTTGGCAGTGGTGCCGCCCATATCAAAGCTCAGCACCTTATTCAGTCCATGCGCACGAGCGAAGTCTGCAGCAAATATCGCCCCCCCCGCCGGCCCGGACTCCAGCAAGCGGACAGGTTGCTCGGACGCATCTTGTACAGACATCAACCCGCCTCCCGAATGCAGCATGTAGACCGGCGCAGACACGCCCTTGTCACGCAGACGGCTCACGAGGCGACCCAAGTAGTCGGCAACTTGTGGCTGTACATAGGCGTTCGCGATCACCGTATTGAACCGGGGTAACTCGCGCATCTGTGGCGAGATAACTGAGGAGATCGAGACAGAAAGCTCCGGTGCTTCGGCCTGCAAAGCTTCCGCCATTGCAACTTCATGGACGTCATTGGCGTAGGAATGCATCAACCCGATGGCGACGGCCTCATACCCGCCATCCAAAACTTGCTGCACCATCTGCTGAACTTCACCGGCATCAAGCGGAAGTAAAACTTCGCCCGACGGCCCCATACGTTCATTCAGCGTAAATCGATCCTGTCGCGGAACCAGCGGCGTGGGCAACGTCAGGTTCAGGTCATATTGCTCAAACCGGTTTTCAGACCGCATCTCGATCACATCCCGAAACCCTTCGGTCGTGATAAAAGCCAGCTTCGCCCCACGGCGTTCGATCAACGCGTTGGTCACAAGCGTTGTACCATGAATGACTTGTTCAATCTCCCCCAAACCAACTCCCGCCTGAGAGGCAGCAAGCGCGATCCCATCCAAAATGGCCTGTTCTGGTTGACTGTAGTTGGTAAGCACCTTGCAGGTGGACAAATTCCCCCCATGATCCAGAGCCACATCGGTGAAAGTTCCGCCGATATCCACACCGACACGGGTCTTGAAATACGTCATATCCTAGATCGCCTTGAGTACTTGGTTGGCTGTAAACGCTGATTGATAGATGCGCGAAAAGATCGGCGCTGAGCGTACAGTCCTCATATCGGTCATAGGCAAAGGCAGATCAGTGCGATCCATGCCCGTCAAAAGCCCGGCCATCGTTTCACCAAACATCGTTCCGGTTGTTATGCCGCGCCCGTTGTATCCAATTGGCGTGAACAGGTTGGTTTCAAGTTCGTAGATACGCGGCAGGTGATCCGGTGTCATAGCAATCTGACCATGCCAGGCCTCGTCAAATTCAACCGGTCCCAGATCCGGGAAAATCCGCTCGATCTGCCTCTTCGCCCAACGGTGGGACAGACCGCGATCCTTGCTGCCCACAACCTTTCCCATTGATCCGACAAGCAAACGATCGAACGCATCGCGGCGGATATTGAACATGATTTGTCCGGTATCCCAAAGGCCCTGCTTACCCGGCAGAATATGATCCGCTTCCGGTCCCATGGGCTTTGTCGCCAGTTGAAAGTAATGGATCATGGTGAAAATGCGGTTGAGATCAGGCCAAAGCTCGTCGGTGTAGGCGTTTGTGCCCAAAACCACTGCCTTGGCGGTCAACGTTCCTTTATCGGTTTCTACTCTCCACAAATCACCATCCCGAACGAGCTTCTTAGCCCGTATTCCTGTGCTGATCTTTGCCCCGGCACCCAAGGCTGCACGTGCAAGGCCCCGGCAGTACCCCATTGGATTGATCGTGCCACATCGGTGGTCCAAGAGACCGCCAAAAAAACGCTTGGTCCCGATCATCTCCGAGACTTCGGAGCGGGTAAGCAGATCGACCGGTTCTCCCAATCGAACCCACTCCTTGTGTCGCTCCTTTAAATCAACAAAGCCGCTTGGACCGTGCGCCGCATGGATTGTTCCGGTGCGTGTGACTTCACACCGAATCTGATGCTTCTCGATCAGCGAAAAGACATATTCTGGGCCGCTACCAAACTTCTTGATGAACCGGGGGCCGTAAGTTGTGCCTAACTTCTCACGGACCTTTTGTGGCGGCAACCAAAGGGCAGCATTGACCAGCCCACAGTTCCGTCCAGACCCACCAAAACCGATCTGCTTGGCTTCAATGACGTGCGCAGAGAGCCCTGTTTCCGCGCAGTGCAACGCTGTCGAAAGGCCGGTGAAACCGCCACCAACAATGGCAACGTCGACAGTCACATCACCGAGGTCTTCATTCGAGTAATCTTCCTCGGCCGAAGAGGAATCCCACAACGAAATAGCAGCTTCTTTGGTCATGGAGGCACCCTATTAAAAGTAATGACTGTCAGAACGGGCAGTATTCCAAGAGGTTGCAACAGAGGTGCAGTCGTGTCAATATGTGAAATATCTGTTCTAAATAATGGCACATTGACATGAAGAAGCTAAAAACCACTGCGGCGGAAATGGTGAAAGCGGCGCGTAGCCGCATCGCTGAGATTGAAACCGCAGACCTCATTGGAATGTTGCAGGACCCGAATGTCGTCATCGTTGACATCCGCGACATCCGAGAGCGGCAGCGCAGCGGCGCGATTCCGGGATCTGTCCACGCGCCGCGTGGCATGATCGAGTTCTGGGTTGATCCCGATAGCCCCTACTTCAAGGAAGTCTTTGGCCAGGAGGGCAAGAAATACGTGTTCCACTGCGCATCAGGCTGGCGCTCTGCGCTGACGGTGGCCACCCTTAAGGACATGGGTTTTGAAGCCGCGCACCTCAAAGAAGGCTTTTCGACCTGGGCGGAAAAGGGCGGCCCTATCGAGGAAATCAAAAAGAAGTAGCGCTCAGGTCTTTGCGACCTTACTCGAAACACTTGTGGCGGCATGCGCCACAAGTGACCCCAGCCAGTCGATGCCTTTGTCCGGCATGTTCACAATCGGGAGCGATATACCAAGTGCCGCAATCGGTTTGCCATTTGGCAAGCAAACAGCAGCACCGACACTCAATATTTTGTCGCGAAACTCGCCCTTGTCATAAGCGTAGCCGCGACGCCGAGTTTCTTCCATATCTGCATCGAGATCGGTGAGGTTGGTCAGGGTCAGCTCTGTATGCCGGGTCAGTCGCCCGCTGATCTGAGGTCGCAATTCCTTGTAGTCCTGCGCCAAGATCGCCTTGCCCGTGCCGACACAGTGCAACGGTGCCGATCCACCAACCGGGTTCCATGACCTGATGGGCTTCAGGCTGTCGCGCTTGTCGATATAGATGACTGACAAATCCTCCAGAACGGCGAGATAAATCGCCTCTCCGGTCTCCGAAGACAAATACTTCATCTCGGGAGCCGCCAATTCCCTAAGATTGAGGTTATCCAGTAGAATTCGTCCGACCTGCCATGTCTTTAAAGTTGCGGCATAGGTCTTATCAGGGTTCTGGCGCACATATCCCAGCACCGAGAGCGATTGCAAAAGCCGGAACGTGTTGGATTTTGTCAGTTCCAAGGACTTGGCAAGTTCCGTTACACCCATACTCGAAGATGACCCTGCAAGCGTTTCCAAAATAGAAAGGCCTTTTGACAGGGTTGAGTCTACTTTCGGCTCTTTTACTTCGGCGATGGGATCATCCTCCAACTCATTCGCTGCTGCGATTAATCTGTTTCACTATACAGCACAGGCGGCGCGTGAACAGTGATCTCAGGGACAGTGCCTTCGAAACGACGCAGCGATACGCGCGCAGAATGAGATGCCGGAGACTGCGACAAATTGGAGGTGCGTTCGTCATGGGTCAGTGCGTTGGGATTGCCGTGCCGGTCACGGGCTTGAGGCGCATCAAAATCAGGATCCCACCAGGCACCGGTCCAGAGAAACACACACCCTTCAAGCACCTCATCCGTGACGCGCGCACCAGCCAGACAGCGCCCGCGTGCGTTGAACAACTCCACAACATCCCCGTCCGATATGCCCCTCACCTCGGCATCATACGGGTGGATCAAAACCGGTTCGCGCCCCTTGATTTTGCGGCTTAGACTGTAGGCCCCATTATCCAACTGACTATGCAGCCGTGTCTTTGGTTGGCCGGACAACAAGAACAGCTCGCCTTCGTCCGCCGAAAGGTCGCGCGGCGCAAAGTAGCTTGCGTGGCCTTTGCAATCCGGCAGGCCAAAACCCGCCAGCGTTTCTGAATAGATCTCGATTAAGCCACTGGGCGTCGGCAACGGATGCGCAACTGGATCAGCGCGGAAATCAGACAGAAAGACCTGATGGGGGGATGGGTCCGGCAGTTTGATCACATCGCCAGCATGGAACGTCTCCCAGTCCGGCAGGGCCACGCCATTGCGCTGTCCAACCTCGCGGGTTTCCTCCCAAATATGGCGCAACCATTCATCTGCCGATCTACCCTCGGCAAACAATTCTTCCGTGCCCAGTCGTGCTGCCAAGTCGTGAAAAATCTCAAATTCAACACGCGCTTCACCCGGCGGGTCGGCAAGCTTTTGCATCGGCACAAGGGCGTTGTCTGATTTGCCTGCTCCAAAGTCATCGCGTTCCTGAGCGGCGGCAACAGGCAATACTATGTCGGCGTGCCGGGCCATCGATGTCCAATTCAAGTCGTTGACAATCACCGTCTCCGGAGACTGAAAGGCGTGGTGCAAGCGCAGCAAGTCTTGGTGGTGATGAAAGGGATTCCCCCCGGCCCACCAGACAAGACGGGCATCGGGAAATTGCCGCGTCTCTCCCTTGTAGGTGTAGTTGCCGCGCGGATTTCGCAGCATTTCGCCAATCATGGCAACCGGGATGACGTTGGCAACCGGGTTCTTTCCTTGTGGCAGCGTCCCCCATCGGAACAAGCGTTCCATATTGCCCACGTTGGCATTCACGCCGTACCCAATCGTGTAGCCGCCCCCTGGCAAACCAATCTGACCCAACATCGCGGCCAACGTCACCGCCATCCACAAAGCCTGTTCACCATAATCTGTACGCTGGACACCTGCCGCGACCGAAATCATGCATCGGTTCGCCGCCATCTTGCGTGCCAGATCTGTGACATCATCGGCGGCCCACCCGGTATGGGTGGCAGCCCATTCGGGCGTTTTCGGCGTGCCATCTGCATCGCCGGAAAGGTATTTCTCGAACTGATCAAACCCGACGCTGTACCTCGCCAAGAACGCTTCATCCATTAACCCCTCGGACCAAAGGACATAACTCAAACCCAGCATCAGTGCCGTGTCGCTGCCCGGATGCACGGGTTTCCATTCCGCCTCCAGAAATGCATCCGTATCCGTGCGAAGTGGACTGATGTTGACAAATTTGACCCCAGCATCGGCACATTTGCGCAAATTGTCCCGCATACGATGCGTCCCGACTCCGCCGTCACTGACCTGAGTGTTGCGCATAGCCATGCCACCAAACATCACCACAAGCTCGCTGTGTTCGGCAATCACCGTCCACCGGGTCGCTTGTGCAATGTGTTGCCGAAACGGGCCGACGATGTATGGCATCATCACAAGTGCCGCGTTGTAGCTGTAGTTTCCCTCCGAATAAGAGAACCCACCGATGGTGTTCAGGAAGCGCTTGAGCTGGCTTTGCGCGTGATGAAAACGACCTGCGCTTGACCAGCCATATGACCCCGCAAAAATGCCCTCATTGCCATGGGTTGACCTGACGCGATTCAGTTCATCCGCAACCAGATCGAGCGCACGATCCCAAGACACCTCAACAAACGCATCCCGACCGCGCGCCACGGCTGTCGGGTTTCCGTCCAACCAGCTTTTGCGGATCGCTGGACGCAAGATCCGCGCACGTCCGTTCAGGCTATCAGCAACATTGCCATTGATAGGTGACGGGTCTGGGTCGTCGTGATGTCCATCAATCGAGACGATACGGCCGTCCTGCACCTCGGCAGTTCCAACCCCCCAATGATTGGCAGTCAATTTCGTTGTCTTTGTCGCCAAGAGAGCCTCGCCATGGGATTGATTGTTCCGCTATAAAGAACATATATGCCAAATATTGACACACTTACACAAGACTGTCAGGCTAAAACTTAGCATATGGAAGGCACAAATGTCATCTCAACACAAATCCGTTCAGGATCAACTTGTACATGCTGGTCGCCCTGCCAAAATTGATGGTCGCCATGTCAACCTGCCGATTGAGCTCGGATCGACGATTGTCTTCGACTCACTCGCCAAGTTTGAAGCGGCACGCGACGCCCGCTATCAAACCGGCACCATGTATTATGGGCGCTATGGCAACGAAGCGAGCTTTCAGCTCGAATGCGCTTTGGCCGATTTGGACCATGCCGACGGCGTCACACTGACGTCTTCCGGTGTCGCGGCTATTTCGCTGACATTGCTGACCTTTGCCCTTCCGGGAACCCATTTGCTTGTAGCGGACAATGTCTATGCCAACACCCGAGCATTTTGTGACAAGGTACTGTCGCGGCAGAATGTTACCATCGAATACTTTGATCCGATGATCGGTTCGGGCCTGTCTGATTTGATCACGCATGAAACCTGCGCCATCATGGTTGAAGCCCCGGGATCTGGTACATTAGAAGTGCCCGACATCCCGGCCATTGCGCAAGTGGCACGCACCGCTGGGGTCCCATCGGTCATCGACAGCACATGGGCCACACCGATTTTTTGCCAGCCGCTGACGTTGGATGTGGATGTGGTTGTTGCATCCTGTTCCAAATATCTGAGCGGTCACTCTGACTGCATGCTGGGCATGATCGCCAGTACGCAAGCATATCATGACCAAATTCGCGGCACTGTCATGGCGGTAGGCGACAAAACCGGCGGGCAAGAGATATTCTTGTTACTGCGCGGTTTGCGCACCCTCAAGGTGCGGATGGAAGCCATCGACAAGGCCGGGCGTGGCATAGCCGCGTGGCTTGACGCGCAACCGCAGGTTAAACGCCTTCTACACCCCGCTTTTGACAGCTGCCCGGGCCACGCGCATTGGAAACGGGATTTCACGGGTGCCGCTGGTTTGTTTGGCGTGGTATTTCAACCCTGTTCTGACGATCAAATCCGCGCCTTTGTTGACGCATTACACCACTTTGGTATCGGCGTCAGTTGGGGTGGATATGAAAGTCTGGTGCTGCCCGTCACCCCCACACGCACCAGTACACGCTGGGACGAAGACGGACAATTGGTCCGCTTCAATATCGGGTTGGACGACCCCGACACGCTGAAGGCAGATCTTGCCGCAGCACTCCCCCTTTTGAACTCTTGAACGGATACGCATCCTATGCCCAACAACAAAATTGACCACTTTGCCATCGGGGCCGAAACACTGGAACAGGGCGTCACGGCAATGAAGGATGCCCTCGGTGTCGAGGTGCCACGCGGCGGCAAACATGACGCCATGAGCACCCACAATTGCGTTATGCAGTCAGGCAACGAAAGCTTCTTTGAACTGATCGCCATTGATCCAGATGCTCCAGACCCCGGCCGGACCCGTTGGTTCACACTGGATGACCCTGCAACGCAAACCCGCCTCGCGAACCGCCCACGTGCTCTGTGCTGGGTTGTCGGCACCGATGATCTGGACGCAGTGATCGCGGCGAGCCCCGTTGATCTGGGCGAGGTCGTTTTGTTCACCCGAGGCGATCGGTCGTGGCGGCTGACCGTACCCAAGGATGGCGGCCTGCCCATGGGCGGGCTATTGCCTGCGTTCATTGAATGGTCCCCCGGCCCGCACCCGTCGACCGGCCAACAAGATCTTGGCGTCAAACTGACCAATGTAAACCTGCACCATCCGGACCCCGCAGCCCTGTCTGAGACGCTTGCCAAAATCGGCGTGGATCATCTGGCCACAGTCTACAAAGGCCGCGCCGCATTGTCGTTTGAACTGGATTGCCCCAACGGGCTTGTCACTCTCGACTAGACAAAAGGGCCTGGGCGAATGACCATCCTTCGCCCCATCCAGATGCAAGCCAAAGCCGAGGTTGCGTTATTCTTCAGCGCGCAATCCAATAGCATCAGCTATGTGGTGTTGGATCTCGTTGGCCTCGCATGTGCCGTTTTTGATGCTATGATGAATTTGACCCTGCGGCAGGTTATCCAAGCTTTCAGTGCCCGGATGAGATCATTCGGGTCACCAAGAAGCGCAAGCCGCCTCTGGAACAAATCATAGAGATTCATGTTCACACAAGTGTGGTTCATGTCTTGAAAGACGGGGCCGTCTTGGGTGACACACTGTTCATTCCAGATGGCGGATCTGCGCCAGCGAACTACCCGGTGGAATGCCGGGCAATTGCACGCTTCCATCCAGCGTGTGCTGGAACTACACCAGAACATGCGTCTGTTTGTCAGCCACGGTCGTAAGCCGGGGGGATGCCGCATTGAATGGCAAATTACGATCGGTGCACGAGGAGACGTGAATGTCCACGTCGGAAACTGTGCCAGCCGGGTGCCTTTGTCAGGATGCACACCAAACGGGAAGCACAGCTTGCCATGCAAAAGCTGATCAACCCAGCTTTACAGGTCAACATGAGTGCAGTCGAAGTTCCAAAAGACAGAGGCGGCAACATGACGTTGAAAATACCCGTCAACAAACCTTTGGAGTCAAAAATGCGCTACGAAAAGGGCTGCCATGGGACAGCCCTTTGAAGTTTCAGGGAGAGGTGATTTACAAAACGTCTTAGCGCTCTGAGATTGCCATACGACCTTTGAGATACTCACCATATTGGCCAAGTGAGAAAATGAAGGCCCAGTAGATAAATGCGACAAAGACGTACACTTCAAGGTAGTGGGGTGCCCACTCACCAGTACCGAAGGCGGCTTTCGCCGACGCCATGATGTCGAAGAACCCGATGATGATCACCAGCGCGGTCTCCTTGAAGGTGATCACCACCATATTGATCGTTGACGGCAGGGCATGACGGAACACCTGAGGTAGAACGATCCGCCCCAGCGTCTGCCAATAGGTGAGGCCAAGCGCAGCACCCGCCTCAAACTGACCCTTCGGAATAGCCTGGAAGCCGCCCCGGAAAACTTCCGCCTGATAGCAGGCAAAGAACAGGGCGAAGGCGACAATGACACGCCAGATCTTATCCCCTTCCAGCCAACTGGGCAGAATGATTGGTATGACAACAGCGGCGGTAAACAGTGTCACCAGCAACGGCAAGGACCGTACGAAATCGATGAGGATGACTGCAAAGCCTCGAACAAACGGCATTTCTGATCGGCGCATTAGCGCGAGGCCCAAACCAATGGGCATTCCAAGCAGAACGACCGACGAGAAAAGGAACAAGGTGAGAGACAATCCGCCCCAGCCATCCGTGGTCACCTGTTGCAGCCCCAGCAGACTGCCTTCCATCAGCAGATAATAAGTCGTGAAGCCAAGAATCCAAAGCGTGATGATCCGCTTTGCTGTCCACATCAGAGGGATGCACGACAGCACGACCGTCGCAACGATTGCCACCGCTGCAAGTGTCGAGCGCCAATGCTGATCAAACGGGTAAAGCCCAAAAAGGATCAGCCTGTGACGGGCGTCAATGACTGCCCAACAGGCACCCGCGCTCGTTTCTTTACCACATTGTGCGACGTTTTCTGCCGACCATACTGCCCGCAGGATCGCCCAATCGAACAAGCTCCAGGCCAACCAGGCGAGCGCACCGAACACGACAAACGTCAGCACCGAGTCTGTTGGTGTAGAGAAAGCGCGTTTCTTGAGAATTTGACGAACAGAAGCCAGGGAAATGGGCGTATTTACAGATTTATCTGTCATATCAATGCGCCTTCAATTTCATGCGTGCGTTGAGCCAGTTGGTAAAGATAGCAAGGCCTCCGTTCACCAGAAGGAATGCGCCGGCCAGAATGGCAATCAGTTCAAGCGTCTGGCCCGATTGCGTGATTGAGATGGACACAATGTAGAAAAGGTCGCTGAAGCCGATCGCCACACCAATGGTTGTCGCCTTCATCATGAATATCCACTGATTGCCCAAAGGTGGAATGATGGAACGCAGCGCCATGGGCATCTTGATCCGGGACCAAATGGCCCCCTTGGTCAACCCAAGTGCCTGACCTGCCTCGGTCAGTCCTTTCGGCACTTGCGCTAGGCCACCACGCACAACCTCGGCAATGTAAGCACTGCCATAAAGGGTGATCGCAACGATCATACCTAACAACTCAATTGGGATCGTTATGCCACCCCGAAACCGCAAGCCTTTGAGCTCCGGTACTGAAACCAGGCTTGCGCCTTCGGGACGTACCGCAATGGCTGCAATGACACACATCAGGATGGACCCAATGCCCCACGTCAGCAGGCCTCGTAGTAGATCGGACTTTCGCCAGATCAGGAAGACACCAAAAGCAAGCGAGACCAGCAACAGCGCTACCGCAACGCCCGGAGTTACGCTCAAGCCCGGCAACATCAGCCCTCGGTTCGATAGGAAAACCGTGTCTGCTATCGACATCGCTTGGCGTGGGCCGGGCATGTTGATCAGCACAGAATACAGGAAAACAAGCTGCAAGATCAGCGGTATGTTCCGGAAAATCTGGACATAAACCGTAGCGGCTGTCTTGATGGCAATGTTCGACGCGTCCCGTGCTGTACCGATTATGAAGCCAAAGAGAGTGGTAAGAAAAATCGCAATGAAGCCGACGAAGAGGGTATTCAAGAACCCAACAAACAACGTCTGCGAGTAAGGGTCCATGATCGTTTTGGGTACAAGCGAAAAGCTGTAATCCCAACCAGTGCTACGTGCAAGAAAGCCAAAACCGCTCGTTAGTCCGAGCGATTGAAGGTTTGTGCGGGCGGTAACAACTGCACCGAAAATTACTACAATTGATAAACCGATCAGCCCGGTCTGAATGAGTATTTTGCGTCGCTTCGCCTTCAGGCGCAGCTCATCAGCTTTGGACATCTCGTTTCCCCGCAAGGATAGAATTTTGGGTCGACCTATGGGCCGACCCAATTTGCTGTTGTGGACTAGTCCAGAATGGGCGCGTACAGCACGCCGCCATGGCTCCAAAGGTTGTTCAGGCCACGATCCAGATTGTAGGGGCTCTCTGCGCCCAAGTTGCGGTCATAGACCTCAGCAAAGTTGCCGACGGCTGCAATCATCTCGCGGGCCCAGGTGTCACGAAGGCCCAGACGTTCGCCCATACCAGGCTCTGACCCAAGCAGTCGCGCAACGCGCGGGTTGGGTGGATTTGCGGCCATCTCTTCGACGTTGGCGGATGTGATACCTTCTTCTTCGGCGATCAGCATCGCAGCCAACATCCAATTGACAACGTCTACGAACTCTTCGTCGCCTTGGCGCATAGCCGCAGAGATCGGCTCCGAAGACAGCTGGTCGCTCAGAATCACATGTGCATCCGGATTGTCGATTTCGGTGGCACGCAGCACCGCGAGGTTCGGGCCCCATCCCGCAAAGGCATCGCAGCGGTTCGCTACATAAGCGGCACGCAGCTCGGCTGCGCTTTCGTAGGACACCATAGTGTGCTCGACACCGATGGTGGATAGATAGTTTGCTGCAATGCGTTCGATCGTCGTACCAGCCTCAACGCAGATTGTGCCACCATCCAAGTCTTTGGCTTCTGTAATGCCAAGTTCACCATGGGCCATGAACTGTGTACCACCAAAGAAGTAAGGCAGACTAAATTGCAGGCCAAGCTCTGTGTCGCGGCCCATTGTCCAACCGGTCGCCTTGATGATCAGATCGACATCGCCAGACTGAAGCGCGGGGAAACGCTGTGCCCATGAAAGCGGCACAATCTGGTTCGCGTCAGGGTCGCCCAGAATCGCAGTTGTCAGCGCGCGGCAAAGGTCGATGTCGAGGCCTTTCCATTCATTTTTGTCATTCACTTCAACAAAGCCAAAGTAGCTTCCGTTGTGGCCTGAGCAAAGCAAGGTGCCTCGCTCTTTGATTTGTTGAACGGTTGGACTCTCGGCCATCGCTATGGCTGGGAGCAATGAGAGTGCAGCTGCCGCTACACCCGAAAGAGTCATTTTCTTGATCATCTTTTCTACCCTGTTGTTCTGTATAACGGCACATTTGTGCTAATATACAGCATTGTGGGATTTTTTAAATGAGTCAAGCCATATTCCCAACGGGGTAGTGCCAGTGAATTACCCCGCACGCATAGTTTCAGTGATTGGTCATTTTGTTGCGGCTCTTTCGCCGCGGCCAATGATCAATCACACTGCGTGTTCCAGTTTAGATGTCGGTGCATGATTGGCTTGAGAGCCATCTGGACGATGGTTTCAGAAGCTGACGGGCGTAATTGTGTTGGCGTTTTCGTATTGTCGTGTTTCCTCCAGCTTTCGGCGAAGATTTGAGCTTTGGGCAGCGAGCAGAAGGCCCCGCCGTTCAATTGCTCATCTCTGAACCGTGCATTGAAGCCTTCACAACTTCCATTCTTCCAAGGAGATCCTGGTTCAATGTGGGCTGTCTTTGCACAAACGGCCGCAAGCCAATCCCTGACAGCTTGATCAACGAACTCTGAGCCGTGGTAGGACCCGGCCTAGGTAGGAGCGCCTCACAGGATGAACAGGTTCGTCAGGCGTCGATGCCCTCGGTCGGGTTCAACCTTCGCTTCACCCGGATCGTCAGACATTCGCGACTATATTCGCCCAAGATATTCATTGTCCGGAACGTCTTCCCGTCATCCGTTTGATGATGCACGAAGTCATAAGACCAGACATGTTTACGGTATTTCGGACGCAATTAAATGCACGAACCACCGTTCAGCCAGAGCCACCCTTTCTCAACCTGTTTCATGGGCGGTTTGTGCCCTGCGCGTCACCACAGCCGTTCGACACGCGTGTCGTTGATCTACCGCCCAGCCTCTCTGAGTAGAGCTACGATCAGGCAGTAACGGGGTTCTGGATCGAGTCAAACCTCCACTCGCTTCTTTGCCTGAAGATCATTCTCCACCATGCAGGTTGGCGCAATGGCAACGGGCGGGCAGATGCCTATGGCGACATCGACCTCGTTCTGGTGTCAGATGACGGGCCAGCCAGCGAGATTGCCAGAGCGTGGAAGGCGACTGTCGCACGCACCGGCGAAATCGTGATGTGGTGGGATCGAATTGCCCGACCGGCACTTACTGACGCTATCCTGGCAGACTGGACGCGCACGGATGTGACCCTCCTCACGAAAGAGCCGCTCGCGGACCATGCGACATCTTGAGCGGCTCCATGTATAGTTCTGCCCGAAGACGAAGCTGTTTCATCAGTAGATGCGATGCCCCGCCCGGAGGAGGAGCTTCTGTTTCGTGAGTGGGGTGTTAATTCGTCGGATCAACCTCATGCTGGGAGCGGAAGCCCAGGGCCATACGGTTCCAGATATTGATGGTGCCAATGGCAACGGTGAGCTTTGTAATTTCCTCTTCCGTGAAATGCGGTTCCAGCGCTGAGAAAACCCCGTCAGGTGCGCCAGTTTGCGCGACATTGGTCAGAGATTCGGTCCAAGCCAGAACTGCGCGTTCTTTTTCATTGTAGACAGGCGACTCTTTCCATGCCGAGATGAGTGAAAGCCACTGGTCCCCCATGCCATCCTTACGCGCTTCTTTAACATGCATATCGATGCAGAAGGCACAGCCATTGATCTGGGAAGCTCGGATTTTAACAAGGTGCAGCAAACGTGGTTCGATGCCGGCCTTCTGCGACACAAACTGTTCAAGACCCCAGACTGCCTGGAAGGATTCGGGTGAGACTTTCATATAGTCGATACGTGGTTCCATTGTGCGTTCCTTTTCTTTCTGACGTGTACGGAATTTCGTTTTGGCTTCGTGAGCGTCTTCGTGCCATTTGAGATCGGCCAAAATGCGAAGACGCGGAGCATGGCATTTGAAGCACCCGACTTTCTCTACAGATGCCCATGGCATTCGACCTGGTGTTTGTTGAGGGGGTTGCTACTGGCGAGCCTAGAAAAACCTATGCCATTCAACATCATTGCCCGTGTCATTGGGTGGTGAGGAGTGTCGATCTGGCCCTTGATGTCGTCGACAAATCCATCCCGTGGAAAACGCCGAATGACGGCATCGATGGTTTGACAGGACAGGCGGCGATAGTGCGATCCAACGACGTCGAGGTGAGCCCCATTTGCAAGCATTTGGGCTTCTGCGAAGTGTATCTCTGCACGAACATCAAGGTTCAGATGCAGGCTTATCGATTCAAACACCTTGCTGATCTTCGCTCTGTCCCAATCAGCTGCCAGAAGAAATTCTTCAGCTTTTTGCGCCCCGGTTACAGCAAAACAGGCACAGCTTGATTTCCGGATATGCGGCTCGACCAGACCAAGATCATGAAGGATGCTCGCGACATAAAACAACTCCGGGTCGAAGTTTAGGGCCGCCTCTTTTCCCAGTAGATAGCCCCATACATAGGTTCTGACGCAGTGGCTGTGCAAAGGCGCGCTGGACAAATCCCTAACTAGTTCATCAGCCTGGCTAGCGATGCTTGAATCCGGAATGACAATGGAATCCACATCAAAGTCGAGCGGCCTGGATCGGCCAAAACCCTTGGACGAAAACCATGCGCGCAGTTCTTTGAGCTGCAGAGTGACAAGTTGTTTGTGCAGGCCCAGATACTCGCCACGTGACAAAATACCGTTGGTTTTCGTTGCCCAAGCCAGTGTTCCGACTTTCGACATGCGGTCTCGTTTCCTTTTTTGAGCAATCGCACCGTTACCGGGCGCGGCTAGCGTTGGCCGCCTTGGTTTGTGATGCGGACATTGGCGTCCAGAAATTCGCAGCTGCGGGCGGCAAGTGTTCCGTCGTCATCCTCTCGGACCTCAGCCAGCAGAGCCGCGATTGTCACCTTCTTGAGCTCAGCTCGATAGGACCGCTCGGCGCGCAGCATTGCCGCGTTGATCTGACATGGTGCCTTGAAGAAACCTTCAGGCACCGGGTTCGGACCATTGCGCCGGATTTCCTTGCACCGGAATGCAGGTTCAGCGCCTTCAACGGCAAGGACGACATCCAACAGCGAAATGTCTTCCGGTGTCTGTGCAAGATGATAACCACCCTTCGGACCGGGAACGGTTCCCAGAATGCCGGACCGGGACAGTGCTTGCAGGTGCTTCAGCAGATAACTTGGTGAGACACCATGGAACTCGGCAAGTGCCGCCGCCGAGAGAACCTGTTCAGCCTCCAGTGACGCCAGCATCGCAACTGAATGGATCGCCTGTTCCACACCATCGCTTAATTTCATCTTGATCTCCGTGATTCGTGGATAATTTTTATCCATGAACTTGGCCTTCGTCAATGAAAGCGATGGCACAATGTTTGAGGCAAAGATGGAAAGCAGTCTAAGGACAGGCCGGGGAATCTGGCTCATCGAGACGCGGGTGACACAAAAAGCCATCCCGTGGTGCCAATTCGCGCAATGTTTTTGATAAGGACATCGGGAAGGGTGTATTGTCGCAGGCACCCGACGAATATCGGTTCGTCACTTTGGACCCGAGAGCACACCGTAAGTCGGACACGCTTCCTCTGCCGAGCGACTTGGAAAAGGAGGCACAGCTTTCGTACACCTCCTCGAGCAGCATCACTTAAAGGATCGTGGCCTTGTCGGAGTTTCACGCAGTGGAATGGTTGCGCAGGCGGTGACGTCCTTCGCCCTGATATGAGTAAGCATCTTGTGCTTTCCAACACGGCCAACACTGGGCAAGAGGAAAGGGGTCCACGTTGCTCCACGTGACCCACAGGGACGAAACAGGGTCGTGCGAACGACCAGCGCCGTGGTGAGAGTTGGCTCTGGAAGAGAGGGATTGCGGCGCATATGGCTAAAGGGAGACTCTGCCGACCTGGCTCCAAGAGAGCGTTGCCGGTGTTCGAGTTGAGACCGGTCGAGTGACGAATGCGCGGGACTTGCGCCAGTCGATCTGGTCTTACGACGACAGCCACGCGGGACAAAGCGGTCCCACTCGCCGGCCAGATGAATGCATGCTTTTCTACTACTGGCGTGAAATGGATTTGAGCCCAAGAAGCACCGCCGCCCCGATCATGAAGCCGCCGCCGATGCGCTCGATCCAGACCCGCGCACTGCCCTTAAAGCGTCGTGCAATCCAACTTGAACTCAGGCCGTATGCCGACAGAAAAAGCCCATCCATCACAATGTAGGTTGCGGATAGTATCAAGAACTGCGGCCAGAAAGTTGCGTCGGGCGCTATAAACAGTGGAAAAAATGCTGCAAAGAAAACGACTGCCTTAGGGTTGGCGGCAGAGGTCAGGAAGCCCTGAAGCCAGAGCGTTTTGAACGAAGCCTTCTTGTGGTGTGCCGGCGCGCCCGGGTGATCTGGTTTGGCGCGGCGGATCATCCGTATGCCCAACCAGACCAGATATGCAACGCCCGCCCATTTGATCATCGCCAAGGCAGTCGCAGAGGCCGCGATGATTGCCGCAAGCCCCAAACCCGCTGCCAGCATTTGCAAGGCGTTAGCCGACAGATCACCTGCAGCAGTCGAAAGTGAACGCCTAAACCCGTGCACACCACTGTTGGTCAACATCAGCAACTGACTGGGCCCCGGCGTGCTCATCAGTGCAAACACGGTAAGTACGTATAGCGTCCAAGTCTCTATTGGCATTTCGCTCAACCTACTGTTGCAAACATCTTGCTGCAAAACGAGCAACACGCAAGTCAGATTTGGATTCTCGCCCATCCATGTGGGAGAGTCGACATTCGGGCCGAGTGCAGCAATCAGTGAGTTGGGCTCGTTGCGGACTTATGTCGGTGCGGCGGCGTAAAGCATGCGTTCCAAGACTGCTACGCGAACCTGAACAGGCCTTCGCTGCACCAAACATAAATGGCCGCTTCACCTGTCATTCACTGGCGACAATTGTCAGTGAACCCGAGCGGTGCGGCAGCGGCGCCTCAGACAGCGTTCCGTGCGAGCCGCTTCATTTCTGCGGTCCAGGCATCGACCATCCCTGCATCGGCATGGCTTGCGCCCGCAAAATGGGTCACTTCGACGGGGTTGATCCCAACAAAGTTGAAGATTTGGCCCTTCAACTGCCGGATCATCGCGCTGCCGTAATAGTCCTCGAAATATGGATCGGGCGTATCCGAGGTGATGACAATACGAGCACACTTGCCGACAAAAAGCGGCTTTGGCATTCCCAATGGGTCGCGCTTTTTGGGGTCGAACGCCCGGCCCGGCAGAAGCATTCGGTCGAATAGCCCCTTCAGCTTTCCGGGAACACCGCCCCACCACATTGGTGTCGTAAGAACAATCTGGTCTGCCCACTCCACTCTCTGGAGCAGTTCTTCCAAGTCCGGTTCCAAGGGCTTGACGTCTGTGTAGCCCGCGCGCCCGAAATCCTGGTCGAAGGCCAGATCCGAGAGATGGACCTCTTGAACGACGGCCCGGTGTCGCGCTGCTTCATCGGCGTAAGCCTGTGCAAGCGTCCTATTCAGAGACTGGGCGGCAGGGTGCCCGTTCAAGACAAGTATGCGTGGATTGTTCATGTTAGCTCCTTAAATTGACCGCGGTCATTTTTAATGCATTCCACTACCAGTCAACCGCTAAATTGACCATGGTCATATTTATTCCTATGATGAGCCGATGCCCAGACGTCCTCAACAACGCACCCTTGAAACGCGCGCCAATCTTCTTGCGTGCGCGCGTGCTTCGGTCTTGAAGGTTGGCTATGCCGGGCTGCGCGTCGATGATGTCGTCACACGCGCGGGCGTGGCCAAGGGAACCTTCTTCGCGCATTTCAAGGACAAAGATGGCATTCTTGAATGTCTGGTCGGTGACGAGATGGACCGCTTGCTCGCAGAGATGGAGCGACTGCCGCCGCCAACGTCGGTTGCGGATCTCGCAGACTGCATTTGGCCGTTTCTGTTGTTCCTCAGACAGGACAGGTACACCTTCGATTTTATCATCCGCCATTCCGGCGCCACCGCTTCCGATCAGATCGGCCCCATAGCGCAGGCCTTCCATCGTCACGCGGCCATCAGCAGAGTATGGATGGATCAGGGGAGGTTCCGCGTCGACGTTCCGCCTGCGATCCTCGCGCATGGGATACAGGCGTTCATGATTCACTCAGTCGGCCTAGAGTTCTGCGCACTCCACAGCGGCGATGGCCTGCGAGCGCGCCTTTGCGAGTACCTCGAAGCCTGGCTTAACGTCCCTGGTTGAGCCGTGCACATCTCACGGCGGGGAGGGTCGGACGTTTTTCTTTCTCGTGTAACCCCAGCATCTCCCACTTCAGTGCCGTCGCAAAGGGTACTAAGCCTTGCCTCTCGCCTTGGTCGCACTGCGCCGACAAGACAAGTGTGCGAAATTGTCGGCCCGTAATGTTTGGGGTCTTTCATGTCTTCTGAAACACTTCACTGAGCTAAGGTGAGCACATCCGCAACTCCGCATTCGTCGAAATGAGGTTCATTGCAGCCTCGTGACGGTGCAGCAGGGCAAAACATGCATTCCAAGACTGCTATGCGGGACAAAGCTGGCATTGAAATGGCTCGGGTGAACAGCAGCTTTTCAGTGTGTCACGATCACTGTTCTTGAACCAACAGATGCACCCCGCTCGGACCGGCCAGTGTCTCACGCGGATGTATATCGGCGTAAATCTCGATGATGTTGTACTCTGGATCGTGAAAAAATAGGGTCCGATGAGCCCAGTCTTGGTTCATTGGACCTTCGATGACTTTGACGCCCTTCGCCGACAGTTCTTCATATGCTGCATCAACATCAGCGGGTGGAACACGGAAGCTGATTTGTACTCCTGATGACTTTTCAGGAATGCGCTTACCGTCGTAGGATCGCCCCCGAGGTCGAAGGCCAAGGTAAAGTGTGCCAACTCGAAATCCGACCCATGTGCCTACCGCTTCATCTTCAATCTCAAAGCCGAGAACGTCGCGATAGAACTGCTTCATTCGTTCAACATCGTCACAGAGCAAGATCACGTAATCTATGCTTCGAATTGCGCCCAAACCAGTCATTGCTTCCATCAATTTCTCCCAACAGAGATGCTAAGCCGACCTTCGCTGCGAAGTAGAAAACTTGCACCATTGGGCGCGTTCGCTGAATCCGCTATGCAGGGAATACGTGACGGCTTTCGCTTGTAGCAAGATTCCACACACTCCCGCGATGGGTCCCTAGATGGCATTCAACCGGTACCAACCTGAAAAGCCAACCCACATCGGGGCCCAGACCGCGCCCAGACAGTACCGAACACCAATGGATGAAGGTTGGTTTCCTGTTGAATGGGCCCCACGAGTCGCGAGCAATTCCTTACGCTGTGCCGCCTGCTTCAATTGCCCTGCATTGGTTAAAAAGACAGCTGCCATTCTCAAACGTATGCCGAAAATCGCCGACCACGCTTTGTACGACATGCAACCCATTGGCGAAAACATGGCCCGCACGTATTGTGATTCATCTGTTCAAAAACTTTCACAGTTTGATGAGAACACGTCACCCACGCGCCTACCAAAAAGGGAATCGAGATGAGCCGTCACTACCGCAATTTTGAATTTGGATCATGGAACGCTGATACACTGACAGGGACCGATGGACGAGACTACATCTTCGCATTTGGTGGAAACGACACCATCACTTCCGGCGCTGGCAATGACGTCATCTTTGCCGGGTCTGGAGATGATGTCATCGATGGTGGTGCCGGAAATGATACTATCTTTGGTGGCTTTGGGTTTGATACCGCGCAATACAGTGGTTCGATTGAAGACTACTCGATCAGTGTCCGGAGTTGGTGGGGTCCGACGGTTGTGACGGCCGTCGATCCGAGCGTCGAAGATGCCGGACGGGATAAGCTCTATAGCGTCGAGGCACTCTACTTTGCCGCAGATGACTACACCCTTTTTCTGAACGGCATGAACAACGCCGTACTCGCAGGCGACGACACAGCCTCGACATCCGAGAACGCCGCTCTGACCATCACGGCAGATACACTATTGGCCAATGATCGCGAGTTTGATGGGGATACGATCGCGATCACTTCGGTCTCTGCAACAAGCGCAGCAGGCGCAAACGTGACATTTGAAAATGGTGAAGTCAGCTATGACCCCGGTGCGCTTTTTGAGCATCTGGGAGCGGGCGAAACAGCCACCGACACATTCACCTATGTCGTGGATGACGGGAACGGCGGCACTGACACTGCTACTGTGACTGTCACGATCACCGGGGAAAATGACGCTCCCAACCTGCTGACCGTTGATCAGGTCTGCCTGATCGAAGGCAACAGCACGTTTCAAACGGTCATCAGTGCAGATGATCCCGATGGCGACACGTTGACGTTTTCCTTGTCGGGTGACGATGCCGCGTTGTTCACTGTTGATGCGGAGACCGGCGCCATCAGCTTCATCGATGCACCCGATGTGTCCAACCCGCTCGATACGGGTGGCGACAACACATATGATCTCGAACTAACAGTTTCGGATGGAACCGAAAGCACAACACGCAGCGTGGCCGTACAAGTTGTGCCAACACCAAACACTGGCAACTTAAATGTCGTCGCCTTTGACATGGTCGGTAGCGCATCGCAGGGCGTGCTGAACTTTGTCAACACAGCCCCGGACTTTTCCAGTGCCGGAGATGGGTTTGGCTTTTTCCAGGTTGGTGCCGGTTCAGTACCATTCAGCCTAGTAGACGATAGTGCTGGTTCTTTCCCAAGCGACGATCAGGGCATCATCGACGGCAACAGCAACACCGATGTTTTCTTTGGCGTCACAGATACGCAGAACAACGACAACGACGGCGATGTTTCGGCAACTTGGTCATTCGATATCTCTGGCGCTGATGACCTTAGCCTCAGTGTCGATGTCGGCGCCATGGGCGATTTCGAAACCAGTGATAGCTTCAGCTTTACCTACAATATCGACGATGGCGCCGAGATTTCGTTGTTCGACTTCGTGGTGGATGAGGCGGCAAGCCTTGACTACACCTTGGCAGGTGGGAGCGTAGAAACACTGAACGATCCGCTCACCCTGGCTGGGTCGGGCGAAACCCTGTCCAATATCTTGCAAACCTTGACCGGATCGATTGAAGGCACAGGCTCAACATTGAACCTGACGTTCACCGCAAATGCAGATGGTGGCGCAGAGGCGTTTGCCTTCCAAAACCTGATCATTGAAGGCACGGGTGGCACTGATGAGCCTGAACCACCCACCTATGAGGTTGAAGCCTTGAGCGGCGATGTGTTCGAAGGCGATGATGGTGTGACCGAAATCAGCTTTGAAATCACACGTGATGGGGACATCTCGGAAGCTGGCAGCGTTGAATTTACCGTTGGCGGAGATGTCGATGCGGACGATTTTGGCGGTGTTCTGCCAACAGGCACCGTAGAATTTGCCGCCGGTCAAACCTGCGCCACGATCACGTTCGAGGTAAACGGCGACACGGTGATTGAGGACGATGAAGCCTTTACTGTCACACTGAGCAACCCGGTCGGTGGCGAAATTGTAACCGAAAGCGCGTCTGTCGAAGTACTGGACGACGACGATCTGGTACTGATCTCTGACATTCAGGGCGAAGGCGCGGCAAGCGAACTCGTCGACCAGGTTGTCACGGTCGAAGCCGTTGTCACCTACGTGACCTCGAACGGGTACTTCCTGCAGGAAGAGGACACCGACAGCGATGGCAATGCGCAAACCTCGGAAGGAATTTTCGTCTTCTCCGGCGGAGCAAACCAACCCGCAGTGGGTGATCTGGTCGTGACACGTGGCGTGGTCGGCGAGTTTTTTGGCCAGACACAACTATCGCAAGATCAGGTACGGATTGTGTCCTCTGGCAATGAGTTGCCGACTGCAGCCACCGTCCTTCTGAGCGGCGCAGCACAAAATTTCGAAGCGATCGAAGGGATGCGCTTTACACTCGATAGCGGTGTAGAAGGCGAAAACATCACTGTTATTGAAAACTTTAACCTTGACCGTTTTGGGGAAATCACGGTTTCGGCTGGGGTTCAAACTCAGCCAACCCAGATTTTCGATGCGCAGACTGAAGCCGAAGATGTTGCGGCTCTGCGGGAAGAGAATGAAAACAACCGGCTTATCATCGACGATGGCAACTCCGAAGAAAACCCCGACGAATTCCAGTACATCCCGAATACGACCTCCGGCGACAATGGCAATGGTTTCCTTGACGCCGAAGATACCTTTACGGAGGAGGGTCCAACTCTCCGCCTCGGGGCGGAACTTGACGGTCCGACAACGGGTGTCATGAGTTTTGGGTTTGGCGAATACCGGATGTTGGTCGAAGGGACGCTTGACATCGACGAAAGCACCAACTCCGGCGCACGTGAAGAAACGGCGCCAGACGTCGGAGGCGATATCCAAGTCGCGTCGGTCAACGTGTTGAACTATTTCTCGACCCTACGGGGCGAAGGAGGTTCAGGGCCAAACGGCTTGGATCCACGTGGTGCAGGAAGTGAAACAGACCTCGAACGCCAAACCGACAAACTGGTCGACGCGATGACCGGTACAGGGGCCGAAGTTTTTGCACTGCAAGAGATTGAAAATGCAGGATTTGGCGCGGACTCCGCCATTGCCACGCTCGTCGATGCACTGAATGAAGAAGCAACAACCACCGGATCGGGCGCCAACTATGCTTTTGTCGACCCAACAACCGACGCTGGTTTCATCGGAACAGACGCGATTACAACGGGCATTGTCTATGATGCCAACGCAGTATCGGTTGTGCACTCCGAATTTCTTGTGTTCGATGAAAGCTCTGCCGCTACAACGTTTGCGCTGGCGGAAGTCTTGAATGCCGTGGTGCCATCCGATCTCCAGGTCGGCGATTTCCAGAGAAACCGCCCTGCAGTGGCCGCAACTTTTGAAGACAACGAAACAGGTGAAACCTTCACAATCGTTTCTAATCACTTCAAATCAAAAGGGCCAAGCGGTCTGGACGAGCTGGTTGAAGCCGCACAAGAGTACTTGGATGGTGGCGGCACCGACATCACCCAGGCTGATATCGACGCGCTGATCAATGATCCGAACTACGATCAGGGTGATGGCCAAGCGTTTTGGAACCAAGTGCGCGCCGATGCGGCGGTCGAGATCCAGAACTGGATCGAAAATGACTATATGGGTGGCGGGGTGACCAACTTCATCATCATGGGCGATCTCAACGCCTATGCGCAGGAAGACCCGGTGCAATCGCTGACTGATGATCCAGGTCTGGTGGACCTCATTGATCAGTTCATCGGCCAAGACGAAGCGTATAGTTTTGTCTTTGATGGCCAACGCGGCGCTCTCGATCATGCCATCGCGTCCGATGACATGGCTGAGCTGATCACCGGGGCCGCGGAATGGCACATAAATGCGGACGAACCGGATCTGCTGAACTACAATTCGGCCTTCAACAACGCAAACTTCTTCGAAGACAGCCGCTTTGCCTCATCTGATCATGACCCATTGATTATTGGGATCGACACCGGTCGGGATGACATTCTGGTTGGCTGATCCGATGTTTGGAAGTGCGCCGCATTCTTTTAAGGATGTGGCGCACGTGACTTGTCAGTTATGCCGCTCCGATATAGCCACGAGAACTTGCCAGTCAGTCCTAGCCATTTGCGTTCAGGCACCAAGATAAGAGTATGAAAATCTACCACTTCTCCTTATCAGCCCAGCCATGTCATCGGACGCTTACAAGGCTGCCGCGCTGACAGAAGCATATCTCGGACGCGCAAGGTATCTACCTGCGCCCCAGCGGCGGATCAGTACGGCTATCGCTATCGCAAGATCACCGGGTTGTTTACATCGAAGGCTGGACGGCCAATCACAAGAAGATCGAGTTGCTCTGCTGCCAAGAAGAGGGATCGCAGCTTCCACAAAGGCACAAGACGCAACAACGGCCCTGTCATGACAACAGCTCGATCATACGGTTAAGGCCGCCCCATCCGAACCATGTTTGGGCGATCGACTTCGCGCACGGCAAGCTAAGCCAGTCAATAATGTCCGCACATCCCTCATATGTAGCTGACACCATCAAGGATATGCCGCGCGGTGCGGCCAATTTCCGCCCGGTAAACGTGTATGTCATCCCCAGCATCAGCGACGTCCATTTGCGTGGACAAAATTCCGCCAGGGTGGCCGATCCGCGCCACATCAGTCGATGACATCCCTCGTAACGCTTCGGACACAACAGTACCCGAAACCGCCGCGGCCAAACCGGTACCAATTGCACCCGACGCCGGATATGCCTTCGAAAAATCACCTCGGGAGTATGAAATTGACCGAAGATTATAAGCCTTGTCCGTCACGTGTTCGCCGTTTAGCGAAACATAGGGAACAGGCGAAGCCACGATGTAGACCAGCGGGTTCATGTCACGCCTGACCGCATCCGTGACGGTGTTACCTGTGGCTAAGCCTAACATGAGCATGACATCCCGCCGAAGCGCGTCCAGATCATCCCTGAGGTCCGAATTGGACTGAAACGCTTCATACGGTTGTGCAAGATCAATGCGCAGATCCTCGGCCCGGGCAAAAATATGTAGATTTGACATATCGACAATTGAAACACTGGAAAAAGCGCCACTGCCAAGCCGCATTCTGGTTTGTTTTTCACCAGTTGGAAACACACCTCTGTTTAAACAGCTACCCTGGAAGTCACTGAAATCAAGTTCAATTTTCGGCCCCTTACCCGGCACTCCCCCGATTGAGAACGCTCCTTGCGTGGCAGGTTGACCGCCTTCCATAGGAACACGCGCGCGCAGAATACGTCCGGTGTTCACCTGATGGATGGCAATATGCTGGTGGTCATCAATACGCTGTCCAACCCCTTCAAGAGCCGCGAACAGAGCTGCGCCGGCGCTGATGTTGCCGCAATTGGCGCTCCAATCAACATCGGAATACATCGTACCCACTTGGGCAAACAGATAGTCGATGTCGCACTCAGGGCGATCCGATGGCCCCATGACGGCAAGTTTGCTGCTCAGCTTGTCACCACCGCCCAGCCCGTCAATCTGGCGCGCGTCCGGGGTGCCAAACAACCGCAAAATCACATCATCACGCGCCTTCTCCTCCACCGGCAGACAATCGGACTTGAGGAAGATACCTTTCGACGACCCGCCACGTATGATGCGAACTGGGATTTCTAAAGAACAACACACTCGACCGCCCCTTTCCCTGGAAACCGGCACATATCCGACTGTCAGATGGACATGTGCGAAGATTGAAATGCTACATCAACGCCGCACAGATCTTCCGGACCGTGTTCAGTTCCGCGATCTCAACGTTTTCAAGGTCGAGAGTTGACCCCTTCAAATCCTCGATAAAGAATACGATTTCGACCATTAAGAGAGAGTCATAACTTTCTCCTTGCAACTCGGTATCAGCTTCGATGGGTTTTACGCCAATTCGCTCCTCGAGAAATTCAATCAGCGCACCCTCTGCACAGTCCATCTATTCGTCCCCTTTATATGTCAATAGTACAAAGGCCCACATAAACGGTCCCATAAGCATCACGAGTCTTTCGACATCGCCGTTCCCTCCATGCGGCACCCGCATGTTTCTTAGTGTGACAAACGGATCTGCAGAAGTTGCATGGGCAATTTCTGCCTTGCTATCCATATTCAACATATCAACACACGATCTAACGCTCGAATATTGCAACCGCATGTAGTCCATTGTGAAGTTTGGCGTAAGAAGTTCGGAAAAATCCGCCAAACTCCGCTTGGACTCCTCAAGAAAATGGTCGACAGCTTTTTTCGTAGATCGAGCATAGTTGACCAGATACTTCTCAAGACTGTCGCGCTCCCTCACACGCATGAGCGACAAATCGCTATAGGGCACAACCAGAGACAGTTCTGGCCCCTTGCCAACATTTCCTGCAAGGATCAGAGCAAGGCAAATATCGCTGGCAACCGTAATTCCCTTATGAATAATGCGAGTTTCATGCGCGGGGTGACGATCAATATAAACGACCAGTACTGACTTTGACCGCTCTGTTTGGATCAAGGCAGAAGCAGTTTGAAGCGCTAGGCCAATATTGGCGCAACCGTTTGCCCAATACCCCATGAGATTGGCGTTCCCAAGACCGTTCAACTCCAAAGCGTTGTAAATGTTCGCCCGAAACAACTGATGTTCGAGTGGAAAAGTTTGCTTGGAATAGGTTTGGTCTACATCCCAGAAGGATTCGGAGCCAAACAGAACGGTGTCAATTTCTTCAACAGGCACCGTACTATTTGCAAGTGCTTTGGCAATTGCCTTTTCCGCAAGCCGACAAGAGCCTTCCTCCGCGACACTATATTGCTTGAAACCATCTGCCAACAATTTTTTGACCTGTTCATCTTCCTCTGCGCCAGAGGTCACAATGTCTGCGACCTCTCGCATGGTGCCCTTCTGATATTCAACAGTTTCCAAAATGACAGGATGCAAGACTGACCTCACTGCTTTCTGAGAATGTTATATTTTTCGCAGCCATGAGACCTAGTAAACCCGGACTTGTCGAACAATGCACCAATGGATTCGTCCCGCCATAGCCTATAAAGGCATGTTTGTGAGTTTATAACCTCGCCATCGTTTTCAAGAATGTATTCCTTGATCGAATTGGTTTGAAAAATCTTTACCCGTTCGCGGAAAAAAAGATTCTCTTCGAGGTGGGTGTACGAGCTTTTATGCATTGGCTGGATATTAATCGCAAAGGTGCCATCATCTTCAATATTATCGAACAGATTATTCAGGGCAGTGATGTTTATACCTTCATTGTTGATGTGACTGAGCAATATGTTTTCTAGAAACACCCAAACACCCCCGTGCGAAAAGGCAAAGTTGAATTTTTCATCTGCTTGAAAATCACATATATCCGCGCACCTTAGCTCAACATTATCAAAATCCTTGAAACGCTCTTGGGCGACATCGATCATTTCCTGCGTATGATCAACACCAAGGAATTTAACACCGGGCGGAGCAATTTTGGCGAGGCGCTCAAGTAACAAACCGGTGCCAACGCCAATCTCCAGAACACGACCCTCCTCCGGAAGATGTTTCAAAAGATGTCGCGCTGCGCCTTCGTAATCATAGTAGCCACTGCGATTCATCGCCAGGTCATAGAAAGAAGAATAGTCGTTGTACTTGTTCCCTTCTACGTGATTCAGCACTTTCAAGGCGGGTCCCGCCTTGGGTGCGGAAACACGAGATTGGTGCTGCAATACGATATCCTTCACCTTTCCTCGCAGAAGTTTACCGGCGGCATTGGTCGGAATCGCATCCGGCGTAATGACGATCCGCGCGGGGGTTCGTGTTTTTCCAAGGCAAATGCGACACCAGTCAAGTAGATCGGTTTCGGAGGCAGTCAGCTGGTCTCTCACATAGGCCAAGGCATAGATTTCTTCTCCGACAGCCGGGTTTTCAACAGCGACCGAACATCCGGTGATGACATCCGGGTGTTGCGAAATAATCTGATCGACCTCCTCGAGATGGATATTGAAACCTGATCGTATCGCGACGTCCTTGGCCCGGCCGGTGATGTAATGATTGCCCCGCTTGTCGCGATAAGCGATGTCTCCAGTGCTCAACCAACCAGATTTGAACGCATTTTCGGTTTCAAACGGATTGTTCCAGTACCCAGCGGAGACAGTTGGTCCACTGACTTCGAGAATGCCTGTACCCGCGCCCGACACGATATCGCCAGCATCCGTGACCAACCGCGCATCGAAATCCAGGCTTGGGCCGATTGTATGCAGCCCACGGCCATCGTCCCCGGCCTTGCCCAAAAAGATGGCAAAGGACGCTTCGGTCAGCCCATAGATGTTGAACAGTGTTCGCTCAAATTTCTTTTGGAAATAAGTGAAGTCTTGAAGGGAAATCGGGGCAGCCGCCGTCGCAAACAACTGTCGTCCATTCTGGGCTTGGTCCAGAGGTCGGGAGAACTTGTTCAGCAATTGGACAATGCTTGGGACAAGATAGATGAAGTCAATGCTGTGCGCGTTCAAGTCTTCCCAAAACCCTCTCACGGTTGAGGGCAAGGCTTCTGGCAACACCACAACGGTCGCACCCGACACAACGCCAAGCAAGTAGTGAATGCCGAGAATCCCGAGGCCCGTTAACTTAAAGACACATCCGATTTTTGAACCAAAGCTCAAGCCGAACTGTGCCCGTGCCGGTTCGTATGCGTGTCGGAAATTGGGATGGCTGATCATGACGCCCTTGGGGTTGCCGGTTGTTCCCGATGTGAAAGCAAGCATGGCCAGCCTTTCGGCAGGCAGTGTCAGGCCCGGGTCCAAGGGCTTCTGACGCCGCTTTGCATCCCTGAAGCTTGTCGTTCCGGGAACGCTGTCATCACCCGATAGAACGATGGCGGGGCTCGCACTTTCAATGATTGACGCTTGCGAGGATTGACCCCAGCCCTTGTCTATGGGCACGACAATTGCGCCTACGCGGAACGCACCGAAAATGGCTGCCACACAGTCGATACTATCCTGCATTACAATGGCGACGCGATCGCCAAGTTCGACGCCGCGAAAGTTTAGCGCCTCCGCATAAAGCTGCGCCAACTCATTCATTTCACGATAGCTGACCGTGACGGCGTCTTGCCCGTCACGCACATTCATGATGAATGCCGTTTCGGGTGCGACCTTGGCATTCCAGGACAAGACTTCGTCAAGGCTTAGATCTAGTGGCGCAAAGTTGGTCATCGGGTTTCTCCAGTTCTTTTCCTTGCCGTTGGAAAACGTGCTCTCCAGAATTTTCGACCGCTGAGGAAGTCCGTATCCGTGGCGAGATACGCGCTGCTCAGAACCAGCAATGCCGCGCCAAAAATGGCGGTCGGACCCGGCACAATGTCAAAGGCCACCATGTCATAAAAGGTCAGCCAGATGACGGGGAGGTTCTGCAGTCCGGATACATGACTCACGGTTGCATATCGGTATGCTGCAGCACCAAACCACATCGTCGCCAGGTAAAAGATACCGACAGCCAGAAGGATGGCGCCGTCAAACACATCCGGGACTTTGGCCGCACCCGTGAACGGTACACTCACCCCTGCAAGCACCAGCAAAAACACCAGAGCGTTTATTGTAAATATATTGGCCCCAATCCCAACTTTCGCTTTGCGAACAAGGACGATACCGATGGCTTGAAACAAGCTGGATGCCGTCGCTGCGATGATGCCAAGTACGTGCACTTCGTAACTTTTTAGTGCGACGATGGCGAACCCGACAAACCCCAGTATGATCACAAGGACACGCGACGGTTTGAACGGTTCATCCCGGATCATCATCGCGATGCAAGTCGCAAAGATCGAGCACGTTGCATAGATCGTAACTGCTTGATTCAAAGGCAATAATTTGATCGACAAGATGCCCGTTACCCATGACGCAACAGACAAGAGCGATCTGATATGGACGATGGGCGGATGTTTTCTGAAGTTCAGGACTTCTTTGGCGACAAAGTACATTATCGCGGCAAAAACGAGACTTGAGAACAGGTTGCGGTAGAATAGGACCTCGGCAATCGAATACCCTTCGACCACGAACTTTATCAGCACGTTATGCACGGATAACGCAATCGTACTGATGATCATCGCAGTGACGCCAAGAGCGATGCTATTGCCTCGTTGTTCCAAACCCGGTCCCTTAATTTGCCTTGTCCAAAGTCATCAAGTGCTACTGGCTTTGCGTCAGATACCGCCCCGCACGGCTCCGGCGGACACGTTGCGATACAAAGGGATAAACGCTTCTGGTAGCGGCCGACTTTGCTTGTTTGCCAACCAGACTCGAACAAGTGTTCGTTTCTTGTCGGCCTTGTCTTTGAAATGCGACCGGCCGTGCAACAAGACATGGTTGTTGAGGATAAGAACCTGACCTTCCCGCAATTTGAACCGGAAGTGGTTGTCGGGATCCTCAATAACCTGCTCCATGAAATCCAGGGCTTCTATCTGTTTTGCGGTCAGGCGTGGGGCATCCGGCAACGTTTGGCTGTCTATGATGAAGCGTTTGACGAAACGGCACACAAATTCACCGTTCACGCTCGCAAACACAGGCAGACTGCACCACGGGTCCTCGCCTTCGCGTTCCTCTCCTCGCCGGTGATTGGGGAATACGCCGTATAACTGGGCCAACAAATCAGGGCGTGCAGCCCCGATGATGTCGTGCACATACTTGGCGGAAACGAGTGTACTTTCCCCGCCGATATCTGACTGAGCATAGCATGCCAGACCGATGATATCACACCGGTCATTGTGAAAGCCCAATCCGTCGCTGCTTTTGTGACCCCGGTTGTTGGGGTTTTCCGTGGTATGGCCGTCATCACGGACCAACACGATCTTATCACCAGCCAGATTTTGCTGAACCAGCGTACCCAGCATTTCGCCCAGACACTCCGTGACCCGAACGTACTCATCAAGGTCAACACAGAATTTCTCCAGTCCGTCGACAATGCAAAATCCCGATTCCCAATCGAGTTGGTTGTGAACAACATCAGCAAAATCGGACACTGGGCCATCCGCAGCAAACTGTTCGTCTTGCAGGACTTTCTTCAGGGCTTCTTCCAATTCCTGCGGCAGTACAAAACGTGATCGTTGAAGGGACAGGTTGTCGCCCTTCCAGCAAACAGGTTCGTTTACATAGGGTTCCGTAAAGCTAAGCTCTTTCATGTTGATGGCTCCCTTGATTTGAAAGGATTGCGGCTGCGCACTGCACATACCGATCCTCGATGTCATGCCGACCACGCTCAAAGACGTTCAGGGTGATCTGAATGTTCCGCTCTCGCGCTGCCGCGACCTGACCCGCAAGCTGCTCCGCGCAAATGAATGGGTCGTCGCGTCCATGCAGAAACGCAAGCTGCGCCCGGGGCAGCGGCTGACCTGTTGCAAGTTCGGACAGGAAGGGCATTTCTGACGAAATACAGATCGCAGTTTTGACGAGACTGGGCCGTGTCAGGCAAAGATACGATGCGATCATTCCACCTTGCGAATGCCCAACAAGGCATACGGGCACACCGGCATTGGATTGTCGCTCAATCTTTACGGCAACAGCTGTTGCAGCCGACTTCACAGCCTGGGACAGATAGTCTCTTCTGCGGGAAATTGAAAACCATTGCCTCTTGCCTTCGACAAGCGGACATCTCTGAGGCGCATCCATATACACACAGGCATCCGAGCGTTTGAAATGCGGCGACACCGCTCGTGCCATGTCGTCGGCCGTACTTCCAAAGCCATGCAGCAGAAAAACAGGCGCCACCAACACCACCTTATCCCTTTGAACTTTTGGCTAAAATCATGTGTATGTCGAAATTCACATCCAACATGTCTGCGCCGTTCGCGTCCGCCAGCGCCACGGACAATTCGTGAAGATAGTTTTCGGCGCCATCACCGATTTCTTCCAGGTATTTCGACACATATGACGTCGAGCGCAGGAATCCGACAAAGCGGTCAACAGATAGGTTCCAGATGTTTTCGACAGGAAAGCGCTCAATATCCGAAAACAAACCAGAAGCGGCCAGTAGTTTGTCAGAATCATCTTCACACACCAGACGCGGATCGCGGTACTTGTCCCAGTACTTCTCACAATGCTGAACCAAAACAGCGTTCGCGTCGGACATGATCTTGGGAAACAAATATCGGTACAACGCCAAGATGCCTTTCGGCTTCACGATCCGCGATATCTCATGGATCGTTTTCTGGCGGTCCATCCAATAAAACGCAGTCGCAACTGTGATCAGATCCGCATAGTCGTCCGGAAGCGTCGTGTTCTCACCGCTTCCGCTGATGAACTGGTAGTCCGTAAATTTGTTGATGGCTTCAAGCCGCAACTGATCGCCAGGTTCGACGCCCGTAATTTGGTTCGAGATCAACTCGAGCCCAACCGTCGAATGCCCGGCACCACTGCCAATGTCCACAGCCTGTTGGAAGCGGACGTTTCCATTGCGTTCAAGAATTTCAACATAGACCTGACGCGGGTAGGTAGGGCGGACATTGGCATAAAGTTCCGCGACCTTATTGAATTGCTTCATTTGCTTCTCTCACCGCTTCCTTGGTTGTTAGAATGAGGAATAGGAGCTCGGACAGATCGCTTTGAACTGATGTGTCACCAGCGGAATAGGCCGTGTAAATTTCGTTGATCAGATCATCGCTCAGGTTCAGCCACGGTATGTGCACAGGTCGGAACACACGCTCTTTGATCTGGGGATCATCAAAGACATCGCCAAAGAGCCGTTCGGGTGCCTTGAACCTTTTTTTCCTTGTGTCCGACAAACTGGGAATCTCTGGCGCATAGATTTCGCGCAGTATCCGTTTACCGGGATGAGCAGCGAGCTGTGCATGGTTCAAGGTCATCGCGATATCAGGGATACCAGCATGCAAGAATGGCACGCGGCCCTCAATACTCTGATCCATCAGGATGACATCAGTGCGCAACAGAAGTTTTCTCAACCGGCCAGCGATTTCTATACTTCTGATGCCGCCCCAAAAGTCATCAGTCGCAAAGCCAGCACCCCGCTGCAGCCCCGCATTCACAGTCCCGTCGGGGAAAATGCGGCGAATATAAGCGCCTTTCAAACCGTCCAGATAATAGTCACTGATGTGCGTTGGGCCTTGGTATTTACCATATTTCTCGTAGCCATAGAACAACTCGTCCGCACCTTCACCGGTCAACAAGACCCGCAAACCGGCATCCGCCACCAACTTGGCCAAGGCCGAGTATAGTGGCAGACTGTGCATATCTGTCGGATAGGCAAAGCTCTTTATTGACGACAGGGTGTGAGCGACGAAAGCGTCCTTGGTGATCTCGACATAATGATGATCCCAGCCTTTCCAGGCATCACCGCCTTGTAGTTGAAGCTGCGATAGATCCTGTATGCCGTCTTCCGTCTCACTTAGGACGACACTGAAGGTACTGACATTCGTGACACCCAATTGGTTCAGCTCATGGGCGATGATTGTGGAATCCACACCACCACTCACAGCCAAGCCAATCTTGTACTCTCCAAGACAGCAGCTTTCAACCGACCGTCGGATTGCACTGCGCAAATCGTCATGCAGGTTCCCGACTTCCACCTGCGGCGTCAAACTCATCCGCGACGATGTGCCAACCTGACTAACTTTCCGCACTTCTCCCGGCGCGACCTCGGTGATGTGTTCGAACGCGGTCTGATCCCGCAGACTGTAGCCGTACGTAAATACATCGAACAATGCATCGATATTCAGATCAATCTGCCCCGTTCCAGGGGTCCTGAAGAACGAACGGATACAGCTACAAAAAACCAGAGCGTCATCCGAGGCATTCACAAAGAGCGGCTTGATCCCAAAACGATCACGCTGCAGCTCAATGGACTGATCTTCAGGATCAAAAGAAACAACAGCGAACATCCCCTCGGCGCACTCGTCTGGTTGCAGTCCGCCAAGATACTCCAGCTCCCCAACACCACCATCCGTATTGACGTCGAATTCAAATTCACCGGTCAACTTGCCGTAAATTTCACCGTTGTAACCCGAAACACCTTCACCGGTTCGAAAAGGGACTTCGGATTGGGTAGAGCCCCAAAGATGCAGCCGGTTCATCCCGATAGAGACATTTTGCCCTCGAAATACACCCTGGCTGTCAGGCCCGCGGCCAATGGTGTCATGCTGCATGACCTCCACGAGCGACGCATCTTGAGCGCCGTAGATACCGTATATGCTGCACATTGCCCTAGCCCTGTTCCACTAGTGCCGACAGCGGTTGGGTGTCGAAATCAATGTGCGGCTTTCTCAAATTCATCAGACTTCGCGTCTTCTTGGCGTTCAAAACATGGTTGATCACCAGCCCTGCCCCGCTAAAGCTCTCGAAACAGTATTCGACGCCAGAAGGGACAAACAAGCTAGCCGGGCTTTGCAACTCGAATCTCTCTCCATTCAGGAAGACCGCGGCATTCAATCCACTCTTTCCATCTTCACATCCGAATAATAGAAAAAGGCTGTCACAATTAAGCGACTTCAGATCTGAGAACGGGTGCATATCGTTGGCGCTAGGCTTTATTTGCGTGACAGTGCAAGTCTGCCCAATGCTGTAATAGCTATCAGTTGTAAGATGATTTTCAATACCCGGTTCAATCTCAACATCGGTTTTTACAAGCTCGCCAAGGTCGAGTGGTACATTCTCATGACCCGCCTGACCTTCGAAATCCGGAAGCCAACAATACGCCCTATTACTCTTTTTATAAGCAGATCGATGAAGTTTAGAGCAGTGTGTGAACGCAAACTCACCTACAATTGGGGCCCGATCTATCACAGAATTCCGCCCAAACGCGTGGACAATTTGACTTAAACTACGCGACTTCGCGATCTCTTCGCTCGAAACGGTTCCACGTTCATTGAACGAAAGGTTGGACATATAGGCAATGGTGTCTGTTATCCCGCAGCGTTCACCGATGCCGTTCACCGACGTTGAAACCCAGTCTGCATAATTTTCGACGGCGAGCGCGTTGGCCAACGCAAGGCCACGGTCATTGTGAAAATGAACTTCGATCGATGAGGTCGGAAAAAAGTTTCTTAACTTTGCCAGAGCGCTAGCGGCTTGATAAGGCTGTAAGATTCCAACAGTATCCGAGTAACAGATTCGATCTGCACCCGCGCGCAGCGCGCGCTCGTAAGCTTTGATCTGAAGATCAAGATCTGTGCGCGACGTGTCTTCGAGGGTAAAACGCACCTGTAACTGCAGCAGCTTCGCGTAGCGAATTGATGCCTCAATCTGATCAAGAATATCGTCAGTTGACTTGTTTCTGAACTTGAAACTGCGCGCAATTTTATTGGTAGCCATAAAGATACCAACCCAGTTTGCACCACTTTCCTTGACCGCCGTAATGTCACTTTCCACAGCCCTGGCGTGTGCCAAAATTGACATATTCGGATTTGCCGCTGTTACAATCCCCACATTTTCTCTGTCCAATTTGGACGCGTAAGGATGTCCAACTTCGATACAGTCTACACCATAATCCACCAAACCCTGCGATATATGGTAACTCTCTCTATTTCCCCAAATTACATTTGGGCTTTGGTTACCCTCACGAAGGGTACAGTCAATTACCTTCATTTAGCTTCCAATCGGCTGTCAGAGTTACGTAAATCGCTTCCGATTTGCGCAACGGTGGCAGTTTCAGCAGACACCACCATAACGAGATTCGGCAACCCTTGGTAGTATCAATTTAGCAGCAGTCAAAATTCCGCCGATTGCCGCTCACAAAACACAAGGTGATTTTCACCAAAACAGACGAGGAATCAGATTTGATGGCCCGCAGAATGTCCAAATCCATGCTCATAACAAAAAGTTGAAACAGCTAGGTTTGAACATTGGCCACCGCCGCAGCGGCCGGTGAATGCGTGAGAACGGCATACGGGTTGAAAGGTCGAGAAAGGATAAAATGACAACCTACAGCAACCACGCCTTCAACACCGCATCCAACCTGTTGAACCGGGACTTCCATGCAGATCAGCCAAATCAGAAATGGGCCGGCGACATCAGCTGTGTGTGAACCTGAGACGGTTGGCTTTACCTTGAGGTTATCCCCGATCTATATTCACGCCGTGTGATCGCCTGGGCCGTCGGCAATCGTATGAAACGCGACTTAGCGTTCGAGGCATTGCAGACGGCCGTGGCGCTCGAGTAACCGCCCAGAGGCAGCATTCATCATACAGACCGCGGGTCGCAATACTGCACACGACTACCAAAAGCTGCTGCACCGGCACGAGTTTCAGTTGCCGGTGTCGAGCAAGGGAAAGTACAGTGACAATTCCGCCGCTGAGATGTTCTTCAAAGCGATCAAAGCAGAGCTGATCTAGCAACGATCATGGCAAACGCGGGAGGCCGAGCTGGCCCTCTTCCAGTACATCGATGGCTTCAAGAATCCACAGCGTCGGCACTCAGCACTGGAATGAAAAACCCGGTAGCTTTCGAACAGGAAGTGTCCCAAACGACCACTTGAGGCGGCGGAAAAAGTAACAGATCCGTGTCGACTTCTGCTAACGCTCTAACCGTTCCCAAGTGTCATATGAAATCAGGTCTGGGCCTCTCTTGGTCCCCTCGCCTGTCTGTCCTAGTGTGCGACAAACACAATGGAGAGCAATGGATGCCGTTCTTGATCACTGCGTACGATCACCCAAACAAGGAAACTGAACGCGAAGCGGTGAGACAAGCCCATCGCGACTATCTTGCCTCGTTTGGTAAAAGGCTGCTTGGGTCCGGCGCCCTGCTTGACGACACCGGAACCCACATCGTTGGTGGCGCTTCTCTTCTCGACACGGATGACTTGGATGAAGCGCGTCGCTTTGAAGCCGAAGACCCATATGCAAAAGCCGGAATTCGAGCTGAAGTAAAGATAGTGCCGTGGCGACTGCGCTGGTGGGTTGGCGCGTTTGATGCAGAAGGGCATCGACCTTCGGAAGTGTAGGTACGTGTGGCTGTGCGGCCCAAGCCATTCTGGCTTCCGTGCTTCGAAGCCAATCCGAACCTCAAGGTTGATCAGGTAAGATCGATGCCCGCTTCGGGCTGAGCTATGTGAACACTCCGAATAACTTACACTTTTTGATCAAAGACTGGAGCGTGCATGTCTGGATACATTGAGAGTGTAGAGCGGGGCCAGGCGGCGCTTTTTCCAGACAAGCTTAAGGATTGGATCTATGGGGGCAATCTCGTCCATGTGACCGCTCTCTCTATTGAGCAGATTGATCTCGAACAGATGTGGTTCCGGTGATGGACCATTCGAGTAGGTCGAAGTGCGCATCTTCGCGGCGTTGGCAAATCTCGCCTTTCCAGCGCATACGTGGCGGTTAAGGCTCGAACCTCATTTTAAGTAACAGAGCATTTTCCGACTGTACCAACACTGCGATAGGGTATTTTGGGATTTCAAGCGATTTATTCTGCAGCGCGGAAATCCAGCAAGCTATTGTTCCCGCATTATTCTAAATGGTGCCCGGGGGCGGAATCGAACCACCGACACGAGGATTTTCAATCCACTGCTCTACCCCTGAGCTACCCGGGCACGGGTGAAGCCTGACGCTTCGGGTGGGCGCGTGATAAGCGTATCGTCAGGCACTGTCCATAGCAAAATCACACCAAATGCTTAGTGTGGCAAAGGACCATCGTCATCCGTGACATCGCCCTCTTCTTCACGCTGAGAAGGAACAGAATAAGCACCGTTCATCCATCGCGCCAAGTCGATGTCAGCGCAGCGGCGCGAACAGAAAGGGCGATACTTTTGCACCGTGTCTTCACTGCAGATCGGGCACGTCACGACAGCACCTCGGCCAGTGGCAAGCGCGCGCGTTTACGTTGCAATTCGAAATGGCCAAGCGGGGTCCATCCGGCCATCACGGTATCTACGTCATCTTTGCGCAAGGCTGCACGCAACGCCGCTTCAAACGTCTTGCGTTCCTTTTTCGGCATGGGCGCAAGATCGATTGTGATCTGCCCCCCCAAACCGCGCACACGCAGGGCAGACGGCAACATGCGCGCACAGGTCAAATTCGCCTTCAACCCCGCAGCAAAGGAGCCATCAGCGCCGGTATTCACATCCACGGCGACCAGCGCCCGTGTCGCTTCGACAAACATGCTGGCATCTGCGCCCAAACTCACCCGTGCCCCACTCGCACTGTCCAGCAAATCAAGAACACCATGCTCTTCGAAACACCCCGGCTCCGTCACAACCTCTCCTGTATCGGTCCAGTCCCGCCATGCCAGGACATGGGGGCCATCGCCTTCGGTCAGAGCCTCGGGACCCGACCCCTGATCCTCCATCACCGTTTCCGCCAGATCACGCATTGCGACAATGTCATCCGACACGGCATCCGCATCTGCGCCAGCAGCCGCGGACCTGAGGATCAGACCCATCTGGCTTCCATCCATCCCCTCATGCGCAAGCGCCATCAACTCATCGCGAACATCATCATCCCGAATGCTGCGGGACAGGTTGAGACCGGGAGCATCTGGGGTGACGATAGCATAGCGGCTTTTGAACAGAATCTTGTGACTGACCGGGATGGCCTTGCCCGGCTCGGCGTAACCAGTGACCTGCACCAAAAGTGTTTCGCCTTGCCCGATCCCTTTGACACCGCGCAGGTACGCCGCGCCATCCGGGGTCTTCAGGAAAAGCCCCCCCTGCCCTTTAACAGGTCTGTCCGTGACCGCACGGTAAACGGTGCCTGGGCGCGGAGCATCGGAGTCGATCAGCAGATCATCCAGATGTCCGTCCACAAGCAGTGCTGCTGCCTCGCGGCCGTTCAGATGGTCCAAACATATCTGGCGACCCTTCATGCCCAAACCTTCATGCCTGCGGCCTGCAAAAGCCCCGCTGTCTCAGATAGGGGCAAACCGACAATCGCGGAAAACGACCCTGAGATCCAAGGGATCAAGGCACCGGCTGGGCCCTGTATTCCATAGCCCCCTGCCTTGCCCTGCCAATCGTTCATCGCCAGATAGCCGCTGATTTCATCTGCAGACAGTGCCTTCATGCGCACGTTGCTGACAACATCGCGCTCCCAAACCTTGTCACCCTTTTTTACCGCGACCGCGGTTATAACCCGATGGCGCCGCCCCGACATCTGGTTCAGGAATGCCCGCGCTTCCGCCTCATCCTCGGGCTTGCCCAAAATGCGGCGCCCCAATGCGACGGTTGTGTCGGCGCACAGAACGACATCATCGGCACCGGCGACCACCGCGTTCACCTTCTCGCGGGCCATTCGCGCGCAGTAGGGGCGCGGCAGTTCAGCGTTTCGGGGCGTTTCGTCAATGTCAGGCGGGCGAACGTCATCAGGCGCAACACCAAGCTGCCCGAGCAGCTCAAGCCGCCTCGGACTTCCGGATCCCAGAATAAACGCCACGAACGGGGTTTATTTGAAGCGGTAGTTGATCCGACCCTTGGTCAGATCATAGGGGGTCATTTCGACCTGCACCTTGTCGCCTGCCAGAACGCGGATGCGGTTCTTGCGCATTTTTCCTGCCGTATGTGCGATGATCTCATGGCCATTCTCAAGCTCGACCCGAAACGTCGCATTGGGCAGGAGTTCCTTCACGACACCGGGAAATTCGAGCGTATCTTCCTTGGCCATGGTCTCTCCTTCATTGCATTGCCCGCCAATATGCGGACGCGCCACTAAATGCGCCTCTGCGGCCCATAATTCAAGGGCTAATCAGGCGAGTGTCACGACTGTGACAGGATCGGCACGACCGCTTTGCGCCTCCCAGTCCCTGCGGTTCAGGACCGTGCCATTTGCCCGCACCTCTGCAATGTGGGCCAAATCAATTTCGCCATAGACCCATCCCGGCGCGTTCAGCGTGCCCATCGCGATCACGCCCGTGTCAGGAAAGCCGCGATCCGGCGGCCCAAAAATGCCGCCTGCCCCTGTCGAGATATCGACGGCCTCGGACCAGGATGCTTCCCCAACAACGGAAGACATCACAGTAACGCATTGATTTTCCAAGGCACGCGCCTGGGCACCGATCCGAACGCGAGAATAGCCCGACACGGCTTCGGTCACGGACGGCACCAAAATGATATCGGCATCGGCCAGGGCCCGCCCCAGAAGTGGAAATTCGCTGTCGTAGCATATCAGGATGCCGATCCGCCCCAGCGCAGTATCGAAGAGTTGCAGGGGATCGCCAGGAACGACATTCCATGTCTCCGCCTCGAACCGGGTCATGATCTGTTTGTCTTGCACACCAACCGCACCGCCCGGAGCAAACAAGCGCGCACGGTTCACAGGACGGGCGATGTCATCGTGCCGCGCGGGGCCGGAGGCGGCGAGGATATGCACATCGAACTGGGCAGCAAGGTGAGCATGTAACGCATCCGCATCGGGCAACCGATCCGCCACGGCGAAAAGGGAAGTCTCCAGATCGCGGGCGATGTCCAGCCCCGCAAGCGTGGCCAATTCCATCGCGCCATATTCGGGGAAAACCAGCAACTCCGCACCGGCTTCCGCCGCTTCAGAGACCCATGCCGTCAACTTATCCTCATAGGCCACCCAATCGGGCAGCACATCAAGGGGATACGAGGCTGTTGCAATCTTCATACCCTTTTTGTGCCTTACTCTGATCACTTGATGCAAGACGCGGCATGCCTTTCAAAAAACCAAAAGCAATACGACGGGAATGCCGATTTTTCTTGACCGATCCACACCTGAACATTCAAAGAATACAAAACTGTGTAAAGGTATCCCATGTTAAGCAAGGGTGTCACCCTGCGTGGTCTTGAAGTGTTCGAGGCGCTCGCCGCAACCGGTTCGGTTGCCCAAGCCGCGTCAGTGACAGGCCTCAGCCAACCTGCCGTGAGTCAGCAATTGCGGAACCTCGAAACGGCTTTGGCCACTGATCTGGTCGATCACGGAAAACGCCCCATGCGGCTGACCCCTGCCGGCACCAGCTTTCTGGCACGGGCCGAGGCCGCTTTGTCGCAACTGCGTCTTGCGCAATCCGAATTAACGGTAATGGACCTGGCGCATTTGTCGGCCCTTTCCATTGGGGTCATTGATGATTTCGAGAACGACCTGACCCCAAGGCTGGTGACAATCCTGGCTGACAGCCTGACGCGCTGCAAATTCACGCTTGCGACCGCCCCTAGCCACGAGATCCTGCAAGCGATTGCCGACAAGAGCCTGCACATCGCAATCTCGGCCAGTGACGGCACGATGCGCGATGGCGTTCTGGAATACCCTCTGGCGCGTGACCCGTTCATTCTGGTTGCCCCGCGCGGCGTGGTCCGCGATGGCGATCCCATGTCCATCCTGCCCGATCTGCCATTTCTCCGGTACGAGCGGGAACAATTGATCTCGCGTCAGATTGAGGCGCACCTGGCGCGTCAAAAGCTGGATTTCGCGGACCGGTTCGAAATCGGCAGTCACTTGGCCTTGATGGCAATGGTGGCACGCCGCATCGGGTGGGCCGTGACAACACCGCTGGGGTACATGAGGGCCGGGCGCTTCCATGATCAGGTTGATGCGTTCCCGCTGCCCTTCAAGCCTTTCTCCCGCACTATATCGCTGTATGCGAGCGCAGATTGGGCGGGCGAGGTCCCAACGGACGTGGCCAACACGATGCGACGTCTGATCAAGACACATATGATGGATCCGGCCCTGATACAGTTGCCATGGCTCGCCGGAGAACTGCGTTTGCTCGATGGTTGAGCGCTTGCTCTTTTTGTTTAGACCAGTCCAAGTATTTTCTCAGCAGCGAGGAGATACACCATGACCGCCCCTTCTATCGTGATCCTGACCGGCGCCGGAATTTCAGCCGAAAGCGGTCTTGGAACATTTCGCGACGAAGGTGGCCTGTGGGCGCAGCATCGGATCGAAGACGTTGCGACTCCCGAAGGCTTCGCCCGCAATCCACAGCTTGTTGTCGATTTCTACAACGCACGCCGTGCGCAAGCAGCCGAAGCCAGCCCGAATGCCGCGCACCGGGCGTTGGCGCAATTGCAAGCGGAACATGCCGGGTCCGTCACCTTGGTGACTCAGAATGTCGACGACCTGCACGAAAAGGGTGGCAGCACAGATGTGATCCACATGCACGGCGCATTGAATTCCGCACTGTGCGCGACGTGTGAACATCGCTGGCCCGCGCCGCTCGCGATGTCCGTGGGACAGGACTGCCCGAACTGCGCAGGACCAACTGCTCGTCCGGACATCGTATGGTTTGGCGAAATTCCCTATCATATGGAAAGGATCGAACGCACGTTGGCAAATGCAGACGTATTTGTCGCCATCGGTACGTCGGGCAATGTGTATCCGGCAGCCGGGTTCGTGCAGATGGCCCGACATGTCGGCGCAGAAACGATCGAGATGAACCTGGAACCGGGCGAAAATGTCGGCCTGTTCGATGACGTTCGCCCAGGCAAAGCATCAGAAACAGTACCAAACTGGGTGGCCGAAATTCTGGCCGGGTAAGGCGGATCTTGATCCGCCAGCCTTCAGTGCGAGTGGTCGCCGTGCGCACCGGCTTCGGGCTTGCGGGCATTGTCGACTGGTATCGTAACGACGATATCGCCCGCTTTCTCGAGTGTCAGGGTCACTTCGATAGTGGCGTCCTGCTCCAATGGGCCGGTCAGCCCCATTAGCATGACATGGTCCCCACCCCGCATCATGTGGTGCGTGCCACCGGCAGGAAGCGGAATACCGCCCTGGATTTCAGTCATTTGCATCACGCCATCGCTCACCTCGATATGGGTGTGCAATTCAACACGGGCAGCGGCCTCCGTGCTCGCAGAAATCAGGGTGTCGTCTTGTCCTGTTTCATTGTGGATCATCATGAAGGCTGCACCCGATTTTGCAGCTGGGCTGGCCGCGCGGGCATATGGATCCATGACCATGATGCCGTCAGCAAATGCCGGAACAGTAAGGAGCGTCGCCGCAACAGCGGCGGAAAGAGTATTTCGAAGGGACATAGTGTCCTCCTGGAGTTAAGGCGTCTGTGCTTGGGAAATCCGGATCACGTCAACAGGAGGGGACCGCGCAGATGCCCGCAGCTTGCACATAACAGAATGCTGCTCAACCGCCGGTGCCGCCCGCAGCATTGTGACGTTGTCCAGCCATTTTGAAATGGTGTTGGACGGCGCCAAAGCCGCAAACAGATGTAAAGCGCAATCGGGACACACATGCGGTGCCGTGGTGGGTTGCCCATCCGCATCGACAAAGATGACAGCCACCGTAGTGCCCGAACATATCACGATTTTGTCCTCGGCTTGTGGCGCTCCACGCGCCACAGCAGTGCCGAGGCTAGCCAACAGTAGAGCAAGGCTTAGAACTATGGGCATAATGGTGCGGAACATATTGCACAGTTAGAACGTGTCAGCGGCCATAACAACTGCGGCACATTCATTGGCCAAGGGTGCGTACTTCTGTGTGCGGGCGCCACACAAAAGAAAACCCCGCTTCCTAGTGAAAGCGGGGCAAAAAGCTCAAAAGCCTTCCGATCAAGCGGTGGCTTGCGCCTTGGCGATCTCTTTTTTGACTTTCAGGGCACGGTCCGACAGCTCAACGTCCTTGGCTTTGGCCAAGTACGCGTCCAGACCTCCACGGTGGTCCACCGACCGCAGTGCAGCAGCCGAGATGCGCAGTTTTACACCACGGCCCAATGTCTCGGACTGAAGGGTTACGTCATTCAGGTTCGGCAGGAAGCGCCGACGTGTTTTGTTGTTGGCGTGGCTGACATTGTTGCCAGTCATCGGGCCCTTACCGGTCAGTTCGCATACGCGCGACATCAGTCTATCCTTTTCTCCGCTCTGCCGCTCAATCCAACGCTCAGGGCCTGAAACGACACAGGCACCGCACGCTGGGCGGCGCCATCGAAATTCGTTCGGTGGCTTTAGGGGGAATCGCGTTCAGGGTCAACCCGGCCATCACCGAAATTGGCGTCCAGGGTCGAAAGCATGTCCAAAGCAGCCGTGGCAGGATCAAGCGCACCCTCGGCAACAGCCGTACCAAACCGTTGCATCGCAGCTTTGGCGGTTCGCGTTTCCAGCTTTGACAAAAGGACCGCCCGTACGTCTTCCTCGAACCAGTAGCGTGCTTGTGCAGCGCGGGTCGCAGCAAAAAAGCTGTTCTGCCGTCGCCAATCCATCAAAGCCTGCATGTCGGCCCACGCGACATCCAGACCTTCTCCGGTCATCGCCGACACCATCATCGCCTTGGGAAAGCCATCCGGGTCCTGCGGACGTTTGCGCAACAGGCGCAGCGCACCCGCATAATCTGCGCAGGTCCGGGTCGCCGCAGGCTTCAGATCACCATCTGCCTTGTTGATGAGGATCATGTCGGCCATCTCCATGATCCCGCGCTTGACCCCCTGCAGCTCGTCCCCACCTGCCGGGGCCAGCAGCAACAGAAACAGGTCAGACATCTGCGCAACAACCGTTTCGGACTGCCCGACACCAACCGTTTCGATCAGGACCACGTCGAACCCGGCGCCTTCGCACAAGGCGACCGCTTCGCGTGTCCGCCGGGCCACGCCGCCCAGATGAGTCTGGCTCGGTGATGGACGAATGAAGGCAGCAGGCTCGCGGCTCAACCGGTCCATACGGGTCTTGTCACCCAAGATCGACCCACCGGACCGCGCAGACGACGGATCAACGGCCAGAACCGCAACGCGCAACCCGGCCTGCACAAGCGTCATTCCAAACGCCTCGATAAAGGTTGATTTGCCGACGCCCGGTGTACCGGACAATCCGATCCGTAGCGCCTGCCGATCTCGTGGCAATGCAGCCAAGACCTCGGTCGCCTGCGCCCGGTGATCGGCCCGTCCGCTTTCTACCAGCGTGATACCGCGTGCCAGCGCACGGCGCTCACCAGCCGCAATCCGTTCAGCAAGATCCTTAGTGTCCATGGCCGCTTTTCTGCGGGGGCGTGTACAGAATGTCCAGTGTTGGCGGGCCATGACGGTTGCGCCATAAGGCAACCTATGACCCGGTTGCCCATTGATGACATTCTACCTGATTTGATGGACGCATTGCGCCAGCACGGGCGCGCTGTGCTTCAGGCGCCGCCGGGTGCGGGCAAAACCACGCGGGTGCCCTTGGCCATACTTGATGAAGGGTTGACCGACGGACACATTCTCATGCTGGAACCCCGTCGCTTGGCCGCGCGGACGGCCGCAGACCGAATGGCAAAAACACTTGGCGAACAAACCGGACAAACTGTCGGGTATCGCATCCGCGGCGACAGCACTGTTGGGTCCGCCACTCGCATTGAGGTGGTGACCGAGGGGATCCTGACAAGGATGCTGCAGGACGCCCCGGATCTGCCGGGCGTGGGCGCGGTGATCTTTGACGAATTCCACGAACGGTCCCTGAACGCCGATCTGGGTCTTGCCCTGTGCCTCGAGGTGGCCGAAGCCCTGCGCGATGATCTGATCCTGCTGGCCATGTCCGCCACGCTAGATGCTGCACCGGTGGCCGATGTGATGCAGGCGCCGATCCTGACGTCTGAAGGTAAGAGCTATGATGTCGCAGCGCATTGGCTGGACCGTCCGGTGGCAAAAACGACCCGCTTCGAAAACGCGATGGCGGAGTTGATCCGAGAGGCATACACGAAGGAACCCGGCGGCCTGCTGGCCTTTCTGCCGGGAGAAGGAGAAATCCGGCGCACCGCAGCGCTTCTGTCCGATCTGCCCAACGTGCAGCCACTTTTCGGCGCCATGGACTTCAAAGCACAGCGCGCCGCTATTTCCCCGTCTGACCAACGCAAGATCGTGCTGGCCACGGCAATTGCGGAAACCTCGCTGACCATTCCGGACATCCGCATCGTTGTTGATGGTGGCCGTGCCCGTCGCGCGCAATTCGATCCGTCATCGGGTATGTCACGCCTGATCACAGAAAAAGTAACACGAGCCGAAGCCACCCAACGTGCGGGCCGTGCGGGCCGCGTCGCCCCCGGTGTCGCCTACAAACTTTGGACCAGGGGGGAAGATGGCGCCCTTGCCGCCTTCCCGCCGCCCGAGATCAGTGCAGGCGATCTAGCCAGCTTTGCACTTGAACTCGCCATTTGGGGCGGAGGTGAGAATGACCTGCAATTTGTCAGGCCACCCCACGAGGGGCGCTTGGCCGAGGCGCGTGCCGTCCTACAAATGCTGGGCGCCCTCGACGCTCAAAACCGGATCACCGACCATGGGCGACTGCTTGCTCGGCAACCACTGCATCCTAGGCTGGCGCATATGCTGGTGACGGCTGGCAAACAGGCGGCACCGCTGGCCGCTTTGCTGAGTGATCGTGACCCGCTGCGTGGGCGCGGCACAGACCTTGGACTAAGGCTGCGCGCGCTCAGAAACCCCGGCGGCTTTGGCGAAAGTGTCCATCGCGGGGCCATCGCCCGGATCAAGGACGAGGCCAAAAGGCTGGCTGCAAAACAGAAGGAAACTGCACCGCTTTCAGCGGCAGCAATGGCTAGTCTCGCGTATCCTGACCGCATCGGGCTGAGGCGTTCTGGTGACCAACCGCGCTATGTCCTGTCAGGCGGTAAGGGCGCCGTCATGCCCGAAGGTGACGGCCTTGCTGGTCAGAAATTGATCGTGGCGACGGACCTTGATGGCAACCCACGCGAAGCGCGGATCAGGCAAGCAGCGGCTTTGACACTGCCCGAGCTGGAAGCTCTTTTCGCAGACCAAATCGGATGGAACCACGTCTGCGTATGGTCCAAACGAAACGGTGCAGTTCAGGCCCGCACACAACGTCAGTTTGGAGCGCTGATCCTCGAAGACAAACCATGGCACGCGGCACCTGATGAGGCGGTGGCGACAGCAATGATAGACGGTGTTCGTCAGATAGGTCTTCGACCGTCCAAAGGAGCAAAACGGCTGATGGCGCGTGCGCGTCTGATGGGAAACGAATTTCCCGATCTGAGTGAAGAAGCACTGCTCCGCTCCCTCGAAACATGGTTACTTCCGCACCTTGCGGGAACCCGCACAGCGTCGGACTGGAAAGCGTTCGACATCTTGCCTGCATTGCAGGCGCATCTTGGCTGGGACATGCTACAAAAACTTGACCGTGCAGTGCCGGGGCATTTTGAAACACCCCTCGGTCGGCGCATTCCCATTGATTATGACGAAGAGGTGCCAGGCATCTCTGTGCGCCTGCAGGAAATGTTCGGGGTCATCCGACACCCGATGGTGGGCACTGTGCCATTGCAAGTCACCCTACTTTCCCCTGCCCAACGACCCGTGCAGGTGACGTCGGACCTGCCTGGTTTCTGGGCGACTTCCTATGCCGATGTGCGCAAGGACATGCGGGGGCAATATCCGAAACACCCTTGGCCCGAAGATCCAACACAAGCAGACCCCACGCTCAGAGCAAAGCCAAGGCGCTGAGCGCGTCCACAGCTACAACCGAATATCAACCGGGGTCAGCCCAGGAGGCCCCTTGCCAGCCGCTTCCGCGTCACGGATCAGTTGGCGCAAACGTGCATTCAGCGGAGCCTGCCGCCCATACCGTTCGGCAAGTGCAATGATAGCCCCCTGCAAAGCATCGATTTCGGTACGACGCCCCTGTTTCAAATCATCCCACATGGATGAGCGGGCCTGCGCGTCGATGGTCAGCATTTGCGCCGCAATACGACGAAACAGTGGCGTGGGCAGACGCAGGATATGAGGGATCAGGCCGGGTGGTGCAGCGGTCGTCTTGGCGGGTTTGATCCCCGCAGCAGACAATATCCGCAGTGCTTCGGCCATTTGATCGGCCATGAGGCGCCGCCACGCGCGATCCTGCAACTGTGTCAACAACGGCAGGTCAGACAGCGCGTTGATTGCATTGCCCAGATTGATCAGCAGCTTGCCCCATTGCACTGCTTCGATGTTTTCGACCTGCTGCCAAGAAAGGGTGGGCGTATCAAATGCGGGCAATGGCCCCGCTTCGACCAGAATGTCGCCGGACGTCGCCCGGTGGTAGTGCGCAGCTCCTTCGGGCACGACATTGAATGGGACCATCGCAGCGCGAACATCGGCCCCCGGCACTGCGCCGCGCAGGTTGGAGGCATTGTCGACCCCGTTCTGCAAGCTGACAATCTGTGCCGAAGGCGCGTGTGCTGCGATTTCTCGTCCCATTGCAGCAGTGTCGCCCGACTTTGTGCACACAAGGATCACATCCGCACCGGCGAATGCGGCCTCGGCTGTTTCAACCATCTGCGGCTTTGGCAGGTGCACATCATTCCCAGCATAGTCTGTCATGCGCAGACCACGCTGCGCACAGGCATGGGCGATCCGTGGACGCGCCAAAAAACATACGTCGTAACCGGCCGCCGCCAGCAAACCGCCAACATAGCAGCCGATGCTGCCTGCGCCCGCGACTGCTATGCGTGCGTCCGCCATCAGATCAGACCCCAAGACACCAGCGCATGATGGCCTTCTGGGCATGCATACGGTTCTCAGCCTCATCAAAAATGACCGAATGCGGGCCATCCATCACTTCGGACGTGGCCTCGTCATCGCGGTGGGCTGGTAGGCAGTGCATGAATACGCTGTCCGGCTTGGCTTGTGCCATAAGGTCCGCGTTCACCTGGTATCCACGCAACTGATTGTGACGTCTCTCACGCGCGGATTGTGGATCGTGCATGCTGACCCATGTGTCCGTCACAACGAGATCAGCATCTTTCACCGCAGAATGGGGATCGCGCTCGATCGTGTAAAGACCGTCCAGTGCGCCTTCCGGGTCCAGGGGCTCTGGCCCTGTAAAGGTCAGATCAAACTCGAACTGCTTGGCCGCGTGGGCAAAGCTGGCAAAGACATTGTTGCCATCGCCAGACCAAACAACCTTCTTGCCCTTGATCGGACCGCGATGCTCTTCGAAGGTCATGACATCGGCCATGATCTGGCAAGGGTGAGTGCGGTTGGTCAGGCCATTGATCACGGGAACACTGGCATACTCCGCCATCTCAAGCAGCGTGGCCTCTTCAAAGGTGCGGATCATGATCAGATCCACATAGCGGCTCAGCACGCGCGCAGTATCAGCAATGGTCTCTCCATGGCCAAGCTGCATGTCACTGCCGGAGAGCACCATGGTCTGCCCACCCATTTGACGCACACCAACATCAAAGGACACGCGCGTCCGGGTCGAGGGCTTTTCAAAGATCAGGGCGACCATATGGCCCGCCAATGGCTGATCGTCGTCCTGGGTGCCCTTGGGGCGCCCGGCACGCGCTGTTTTCATGGCTTGGGCATTGTCGATGATATGCCGAAGATCTGCTTGGCTGGTGGTGTGGATGTCCAGGAAATGGGTCATGTCGTTGTCTCTTGGATCGAAGGAGTTGAGAGCCAAAGGCCCTCAACCTTCTAGGTTTATTCAGATAAGGAATGATCAGGCCGCGACCGTTTGTGCTGCTGCATCAAGGCGTTCAACAGCAGTGGCAAGTTCTTCATCAGTTATGGTCAAGGGCGGCAGAAGGCGGATGGTGTTGTCTGCTGCGGGCACTGTAATAACTTCTTTTTCGTAGCCGGCAGCAACGACGTCCCCGCATGGAACCTTGCACTTGATGCCGAGCATGAGCCCTGATCCACGCACCAGCTCGAACACATCGGGATGCGCCGCGACCAAGCCTTCCAGTTTTTGGCGCAGAAGGCCCGCTTTGCGATTCACATCATCCAGAAATTTGGGATCCGCAACGATGTCCAACACCGCGCACCCCACAGCGCATCCCAGTGGGTTCCCGCCATAGGTCGATCCGTGTGTCCCGGCTGTCATGCCGCTGGCTGCGTCTTCGGTGGCGAGCACGGCACCAAGTGGGAATCCACCGCCGATGCCTTTGGCCACCATCATGATGTCGGGCTCAATTCCAGCCCATTCATGGGCAAAGAGTTTACCGGTGCGACCCACACCGCACTGCACCTCGTCTAGGATCAGGAGGATACCTTTTTCGTCGCAAAGGTCGCGTAGCCCCTTGAGGCATTGGTCAGGTATTGGGATGATGCCGCCCTCGCCCTGCACGGGTTCGACCAGGATAGCGGCAGTCGTTTCTGTGATGGCAGGCTCAATCGCATCATGATCGCCAAATGCCAGATGGGTGAAGCCAGGCAGCAGGGGACCAAAACCTTTTGTCATCTTCTCGGACCCGGAGGCGGCGATGCCTGCGGAGGAGCGGCCATGGAAGCTACCGGAGAATGTGATGATGTCCACCTTTTCCGGATGCCCTTTGTCATACCAGTATTTGCGCGCCATCTTTACGGCCAGTTCGCACGCCTCAGTTCCGGAATTGGTAAAGAAGACGGTGTCGGCAAAGGTCGCGGCGACCAACTTGTCGGCCAGCGCCTGCTGCTGTGGGATGTGATACAGGTTGGATGTGTGCCACAGCGTGCCGGCCTGATCGGTCAACGCTTGCGTCAGCGCGGGATGAGCGTGACCCAGGGCGTTCACGGCAATGCCAGCCCCAAGATCAAGAAAACGTCGACCGTCCGCCTCGATCAGCCAAGTGCCTTCGCCTTTGACGAACGTCAAAGGGGCACGGTTGTAGGTTGGCAGAACGGACGTGATCATGCGGATCATCCTTTTTGGAAGGCCAATACATCAAAGCACGTTGGTGCATGAGGCATGAGGCAGGGTCAACAGATTTGAGGAAAAGCGTGCCATCGCGGCACATCGGGATCAGGCGCAGCGGTCAGCTGCGTCGCAAGGCTCGTCGGAGATGTGCGAATGTGATCATGCGGACCGTTTAGGTCAGTTGCGACGCCTTTACCAGTAAAAATACACTTGCACTTGGCGGCACACGGACGCAGGGACGCGACATGTACAAGCCCAAAGCCGAGAACCCCGTTTTTGCCGCACTGCTGATCATCGTGGCTTGTGCCTTTATCGCGGCCTCGACCTTGTTTGCGAAGGCACTGGGGACCGACCAGTTTGGTGAACCACTGCATCCCTTCCAGATCAGCTTTGGCAGGTTTCTTTTTGCGTTTATCGTCCTTGGCATGGCGGCACTGGCTCTGAAACCGGAACTGCAGCGACCCCATCTTGGGTTCCATCTGGCCCGAACAACATGCGGCTGGGCAGGTGTTACACTGATGTTTGCATCTGTTGCATACATTCCGCTGGCCGACGCCACTGCAATTTCGTTTCTGAACCCGGTCTTCGGCATGATTTTGGCCATCCCATTGCTGGGCGAGCGGGTGGGAAAGTGGCGCTGGCTGGCTGCTTTGATTGCCTTTTTAGGCGCCATGATCCTGCTGCGACCAACACCGGAAAGCTTTCAACCGGCCGCGCTTCTGGCTCTTGGGGCCGCTCTCGCCCTGGGTTTCGAGCTGAGCTTCATTAAGAAACTGACCGGCCGTGAAGGGCCATTTTCGATTCTGCTGGCCAACAACGCGCTCGGTCTTTGCATTGCAGGCGTGGCGGTGTCCTTTGTTTGGCAATCACCTTCGAACCATCAATGGGCACTTATGGCTGGTGTCGGATGTTCAATGGCGTCAGCTCAGGCATGTTTTGTGAATGCAATGGCACGGGCCGATGCCAGCTTTGTCGCGCCGTTCAGCTATGCCACCCTGATCTTTGCCGCGGGGTACGACATCATCTTCTATCGCGTTATCCCCGATGCAGTCACGATCCTTGGCGCTGGAGTTATCATCGCGGGGGCGCTACTTCTGGCTTGGCGGGAAGGGTTGCACGCGAAACCCAAAGCCCAAGGTGATCCCTTGTAACTTTGGGCTGTGTGACTACTATAGGGCGCTGACACTGAACTGAGACACAAGGCGGCCCCACGTGAGGCCGCTTTTTAAATCGGAAAGCCTGCTGATGTCCTGGACCGACGAACGCGTTGAACTGCTGAAAAAAATGTGGGGCGAGGGCCAATCGGCCAGCCAGATCGCCAAGGAACTTGGTGGCGTCACCCGCAACGCGGTGATCGGCAAGGTGCATCGCCTCGGTCTTTCGAACCGTGCTGGTGGCGGTGGTTCGAGCACAAGCACAGCCAAGGCAGAAGCCAAACCGAAACCAGCCCCCAAGGCCAAGGCTGAACCAAAGGTTCAACCCAAGACGGAACCAGCCGTCAAACCGGTCGAGACAAAAACCAGCCTGCCTGCACGCAAGCAGATCATTCCAGCAGGGCAGCCCCTGCCCCCGCAGCCCTCGGCCAACGAGATCAGCCCGGAAGCATTGGCCAAGGTCAACGAAGTCGAAAAGAAGGCCAAGAAGATCAGCCTGATGGAACTGACCGAACGGACCTGCAAATGGCCGGTGGGTGATCCGGCCACGGACAATTTCTGGTTTTGCGGCCTGCCTGTGCAACAGGGCAAACCCTATTGCGAAGCGCATGTAGGTGTTGCGTTCCAGCCGATGTCATCACGTAGGGATCGCCGCCGCTGATCCTGTGGTCGCCTGACGGCGGCATCATTTTCAAGGGGGCTTTGCCCCCGGCCTACGGCCTCCCCATGGTATTTTCAGTCAGAAGAAGACAGGCTGTTCAAAATCGGGCAGTCCGGTCTGTTGTCGCCAGCACATGTGTTGACCAGGTGGCTCAGCGTATCACGCATAGCTGACAGGTCGGCGATCTTGGCTTCAATAGCGCCGAGGTGTGTCGCAGCGATGTTGCGTACATCGGCGCTGGCTCGGTCCCGATCCTCCCACAACGCCAACAGGGAACGGCAATCCTCGACCGAAAAACCAAGCGCACGCGCTCGAGCCAAAAACGTCAGTTGATGGATATGGGTATTCGTGAAGCTGCGATAACCATTCGCGCTACGCCCAGGAGTAATAAGCCCAATCTCTTCGTAGTAGCGAATGGTTTTGGCCGGCAGTGCGGTGATGTCTGCAGCTTCCGAGATGTTCATGCGGTTCCCTCCGTGTGCAGGCGCAATGCATTCGTAACGACAAAAACGGACGACAGCGCCATGGCCAGAGCCGCCAATGCAGGCGAAAGTTGCGGACCACCAAAGGGCACAAGAATGCCAGCAGCCACCGGGATCAGGGCCGTGTTGTAAACAAAAGCCCAGGCCAGGTTCTGCCAGATGTTGCGCAGCGTGGCGCGGCTGATGCGCATAGCGCGGAGGACGGCGGCGGGTTGTGCGGACATGAGGACGACATCAGCCGCTTCGATGGCAGCGTCGGTGGCGCCATTTACAGCCAGCCCAACATCGGCAGCAGCAAGGGCCGGGGCATCGTTGATACCATCCCCGACAAACGCAACTGCACCTTTGTCCGCACGCAGCTTGCGGATCGCATCAACCTTTTGGTCCGGTTTTACGCCTGCGATGACAGTATCAATCCCTAGTGCCTCAGCAGTGTGTTTTGCTGCGGCAACCGCGTCACCGGATATCATGGCCACCGACCTGCCCTGCGCCTTCAAAACGGCAATAGCTTTTGCCGAACCGCTGCGTATCGTGTCGCGAATTGCCAATGATCCCATGTGGCGGCCATCAATCGCGACATGCACAACTGTCGCGCCTGTTGCGGCCCATACCGACGCAGCTTCGCTCAAGTCTGCATCCGCCTTCACGCCAGCCTGCGATAACATATCGAGGTTGCCAACAACCACCTTGTGCCCTTCGACAGATGCAGATGCGCCTGCCCCGAGCGCTGCTTGGAAGCCGGAGACATCGGTTGGCGCATTCGCAACATGATCAACGATTGCGCGGGCGATTGGATGCTCGGACAGGCTTTCGACACCCGCCGCCATCCGCAGAGCAAACGCCTGTTCTGCAGCGTCTGCCACGGCAATCTCATGTAGCTGCGGTGCGCCCATGGTCAGAGTTCCCGTCTTGTCGAAGGCGACGACCTGCACATCTTGCACACGCTGCAATGCATCGCCCTTGTGGAATAGCACGCCCAACTCAGCTGCACGCCCGGTGCCTACCATGACGGACATTGGCGTTGCCAAGCCCATTGCGCAGGGACACGCAATGATCAGCACCGAGACAGCGGAAACCACGGCAGGGGTCAATCCGGCGAAAGCCCACCAGAGCACAAATGTCCCCAATGCTATTGCAAGGACAGCAGGCACGAACCACGCCGTGATCCGATTGACCAATGCCTCGACCGGCAGACGCGCGGCCTGCGCTTCACGGGTTAGAGCCGTAATACGAGCAAGTACCGTATCCTCGCCCACATGCGTGGCGCGCAACGCGATGGTTCCTGTGGTTGTCAGCGTCCCACCAGTGACCACGTCGCCCTCTCGCCTGAGGACCGGCACAGGTTCACCCGTCAACATGCTTTCATCAACATGGCTGTACCCATCGACGACGATGCCATCCACCGGGATCCGCCCACCGGAACGGACACGCAACACATCACCGGTATGTACCGACGCCAGCGGCACGGTCTCGGCCTCGCCATCATCCGCCAGCCGCTCGGCTGTATCCGGGCGCAACCCCAACAAGCGCCGGACGGCGTCACCGGTGCGCCCTTTCGCACGCGCCTCGAGCCAGCGCCCCATGAGGATCAAAGTGACAATCACCGCGGCAGCTTCGAAATAAACGCCTGCAGGGGGCAAGATGCCGGGGGCAAGGACAGAAAATGCCGAAAACGCAAACGCTGCCCCTGCCCCGAGTGCCACTAGCGCATCCATGTCTGGGCGTGCCTTGAAAAGATTGGGCAGTCCACGACGAAAGAAACCAGCCCCTGGCCCCGCCAGTACAACTGCAGTCAGAACAAGCTGAAACAGATGGCTGTTGGCGGTGCCAATCGTTCTAGCCACCCAATGATGCAAGGGCGGATACATGTGGCCGCCCATCTCGATAACGAACACGGGCAGTGTCATCGCAGCTGCGACGAGGAAACGGCGGAAGATACGCTCAGTTTCGTTTCTTTCTTGTGCACTGTGGTTGGATGGCTCGGCTCGATATCCGGCGTCTTTCAAAGCGGTTCGCAGATCAGAGTCGGAACCAAGCGTGTCAACAACAAGGGTGCGGGTTGGCAAACGTGCTTCGGCTTTGATGACGCCGGGCGTGGCGCCCGCTGCCGTTTCGATACGCCTAACGCAGGATGCACAAGACATGGATGGGATGTGCAAGACGGTATGCCTGACGGTAGGCGGATAGCCAGCGCCATCCAGCGCCTGCATCGCATTAACCACATCGACCCCAGCAACCCGTGCACTGTGATCTGCAAGATTCACCCGCACGTCATGCGCACCTGGCAGTGCGGCTAAGGCCGCCTCGGCCCGTCCAACGCAAGAAGCGCAGTGCAATCCTTCCAACTTTAAGGTTAGTGTCCCTTCCGTCATGTGTTGCACATAGGGCTTCCAGTCACTGGAAGGTCAAGCCTTTGGTGAAACAAATCCAGCGCAGGTGTGAGTTGTGCGTCAGGGATGACCATGACAGGAAGGCGCGGTGCAAAAAAGTGAAAGACCAGCGATGCAAGACTTGCCCCCGCCCCCAACACCACCGCGCGCTGCCGATGTTCTGGCGGCACGGCTCTTTGATGCAGGGTGTCGTTTCGCCTTTGGTATGCCCGGCGGCGAGGTTCTGACCATCGTAGACGCGCTTGAGCGGGCGGGCATTCGCTTTATCTTGTGCAAACACGAAAACGCGGCTGCCTTCATGGCTGAAGGAGCATGGCACCGCACCGGTGCGCCCGGCATTCTGGTGGCTACGGTTGGTCCTGGAGCATTGAATGGCGTGAATGCTGTGGCCAATGCCCATCAAGATCGCGTGCCACTGATTGTGCTGGCCGGTTGTGTCGATGCGGACGAAGCACAGACCTACACGCACCAAGTGCTAGACCAGACGCAAGTGTTCCGTCCAATCACCAAGGCGACCTTTACGCTAAATACCGGCGCCGCGCACGTCATTGCAGACAAGGCTGTTAGCATCGCGCAGGAGGGACGACCCGGCCCCGTTCACATCGATGTGCCAATCACCGTAGCCGTGACTCCCGTAAGGCCGGAGCTTCCAATACGCAGGTCCCTTGCAGAACCGGTTGTGCCAGCGGCACAAACACTTTCAGGCATGCGAGCGGCCTTGGCGAATGCAGAACGTCCAATCCTGATCGCTGGTGTCGATGCGTTGAATCAGGGCTTTGACACACGGCGACAAGACATGTCGGATGCGCTGCGGCAGTTTGTTGAAACCTACAACGTGCCCGTTATTACGACGTACAAAGCCAAGGGGTTGCTACCGGAAGATCACCAGCTGGCTTTGGGTGGCGCGGGACTGTCACCCAAGGCTGACAAAGTTCTGTTGCCGTTGGTCCAAAGCGCCGATCTGATCATCGGCCTGGGCTATGATCCAATCGAAATGCGCACAGGTTGGCGGGATTTCTATTTCCCCGGCATCCAAACCATGATCGACATCACGGCCGAACCGAACCACCACTACATGCACCAAGCGACAACCAATGTGATCGGTGACTGCGCCGTCACGCTGGCAGCAATGGCGGACGGCGTGACGCCCCGTGCTACATGGACAAATGGAGAGGTTGCGGCTGCCAAGTCTGCTTTGGCCGACGCTTTCCCTAGCAACGATGATTGGGGACCCGCGGCGGTAATTGACACATGCCGTGCTGAATTGCCCCGCAATGCGCTCGCCACCGCAGACAGCGGAGCACATCGCATTCTGCTCAGTCAGATGTGGGAATGCTACGAGCCGAGAGGGCTTATGCAGTCATCCGCGCTGTGCACCATGGGTTGTGCAATTCCATTGGCAATGGGCGCGCAAGTTGCCGACCCCAACCGCACAGTGGTTAGTTTCTCCGGGGACGCGGGCTTCCTGATGGTGGCTGGCGAATTGTCCACGGCAGCAGAACTTGGCCTCAAGACCGTTTTCGTTGTTTTTGTTGATGCATCGCTGGCCCTGATCGAATTGAAACAACGGCAGAGACAGCTCACCAATGCAGGCGTCGACTTTGCCAAGCACGACTTTGCGGCCATGGGCCGCGCCTTTGGTGGCGTCGGCCATACGGTCACGTCACGGGCCGAGTTGAAAGACGCCCTTGCCGCCGCGCAATCGGCCGATACGTTCACCGTGATCGCCGCTGTGATTGATCGGGGAGCATATGATGGCCGCATCTGAGACACAGGGCGCACTGGACGGCCTGTTCGTTCTGGACCTGTCGCGCATCCTTGCCGGACCGACCGCAACACAGATGCTGGGTGATTTGGGCGCCACCGTCATCAAAATCGAGAACCCGAAGACCGGCGGCGATGACACGCGAGGATGGGGCCCCAACTATGCCCGCGGCGTTGACGGGCAACCCACTGATCTGTCATCTTATTTCATGTCCGCGAACCGCAACAAGCAATCGGTGGCCGTCGACCTTTCAACCGACGAGGGACAGGACATCGTTCGCCAACTCGCCGCACGCGCCGACGTCGTGATCGAGAATTACAAGCCTGACGGATTGGTCAAGTACGGCCTGGACCACAATACGCTGCTCAATGCCCATCCAGGGCTTGTCTACTGCTCTATCTCCGGGTTTGGCCAGACCGGCCCAAACCGTGACAAACCCGGCTACGATCTAATGGCACAGGGTTACGGCGGGATCATGTCGCTGACTGGCGATCCGGACGGCACGCCAACGAAAGTTGGCGTTGGCATCGCTGACGTTATGTGCGGCATGTACGCCACCATCGGCATTCTGGCAGCACTCAGGCATCGTGACCAAACAGGCGAGGGTCAACACATCGATCTCAGCCTCGTTGACGCACAGATGGCGTGGTTGATCAACGAAGGATGCAACTACCTTGTGTCCGGTCAGGTGCCCGAAAGGCGCGGCAACGCACACCCGAATATCGTTCCATACGATGCGTTCGCGACATCGGACGGACATGTATTGGTGGCAGTTGGCAACGATGCGCAATTTGCGCGTTTCTGCGATGCAATCGGAGCGCCCGGTTTGGGTCGCGACCAGCGCTACACGACCAACCTAAGCCGCATTGAGAACCGAGTTAGTTTAACCGCATCACTCACCCCAATTCTGGCAAAGATGACAAAAGACGACCTTCTGACAAAAATGCACGCTGTCAAAGTCCCTGGTGGACCGATCCATGATGTCTCCGAAGCGTTGAACTCCGATCAGGCAGAGGCGCGCGGTACGGTGGTGCAGGTCGACAGACGCGATGTGGAAGACGGACACGTACGTCTTCTGGCGAATCCGCTCAAGTTTTCGGCGACGCCGGTGACTTACAGACGCCCCCCGCCCCGGTTCGGGCAGGACACAAAAGCCGTGCTTGCAACATTAAAGCCCAAAAATTCGCAACAAAATACCGACTAGCCCAAGCGCTTTGGCCGGTTTTTGCCTGATTTTCGCGGATGTGCTGACATTTTGCTCACGGAACCGCACATGCTGCTTCACGGTTACGTGTTTCCTGTGCTCATAGCATACCATTCCTGCCTAGATGTTTTACACCCAGTAAGAACGCATACGGTAAAAGGTCACGCACCCATGATGCACGATATTTGTCAGGCGCCCGTCAGCCTAGAAGATCCCGCTCTCGTCGAAGAGTGGAACGGCATGATCCGCGCCTTCCTCGCGCATGGCACTGCGACCCCAACGCATCTGGGCGCAATCTTGTCGGGTGCACCCCAATTTGCGATGGGATACGCCGCAAAGGGTCTCTTTTCCCTGATGATGGGGCGCAAGGAGTTGTGGGATGTCGCCCATCAGGCAGGCAAGGATGCGGTGGCCGCACTGGCTGCGGCTGGCGGCTCAGCGCGCGAACGGCTTTGGGTTCGTGCCTTGGGCGAATGGTTAGATGGCCGCCCTTCGGGCGCGATCGCCGCAATGGAGCGCGTTCTGGCGGAGCACCCCACCGACACCTTGTCCGCCAAGGTAAGCCACGCGATCCGATTTATTCTGGGTGACGGTGTTGGCATGCGTACCTCGATCGAGAACGTATTGGATGCCCACAAAGATCACCCGCTCGAAGGGTATCTGCACGGCTGTCATGCCTTCACGCTCGAAGAGACAGGTGACTATCACGCGGCAGAAGCAGCCGGGCTCAAAGGGCTGGAGTTGGCAACGGACGACGCTTGGGGCCTGCACGCCGTAGCTCATGTTTACGACATGACCGCCCGTCCTGACGCGGGTATTTCCCTCATCGAAAACAACGTTCCGGCATGGGATCACTGCAACAACTTCCGCTACCACGTTTGGTGGCACAAAGCGCTTTTGCACCTCGATCGCGGCGAGAACGACATCGTGCTTGCGCTCTATGATCAACAGATCCGCGCGGACAAGACAGACGACTACCGCGACATCGCCAACGCGACATCCCTTCTGATGCGGCTCGAGCTTGAGGGCACCCACGTGGGTGATCGCTGGACCGAGCTGGCGGATTTTGCGCAGAACCGCACGGATGACGGGTGCCTCGTCTTTGCCGACCTTCACTACCAACTGGCTCTCGGTGCCGCCGGACGTGAGGATGCGCAGGCCGCAATGACCACGCGCTTTGCCGTCGATGCAGCACGTCAGGGCGAGATGCCGGCACGCGTGGCCGATCCGGGCAAGGCAGCGCTTTCAGGTTTGAACGCGTTTGCCGAGGGGCGCTATGACGCGGCATTCCAGAACCTTGCCGCGGCCCGACCATCAATGCAGATCATCGGCGGCAGCCATGCCCAGCGCGACGTTTTTGAACGGATGACAATCGACGCGGGGCTTCGGTCTGGCATGTATGACGCGACCGAGGCTTTGCTCGAAGATCGCATTGCACGTCGGGCTGGCGCCATTGACCGGTTTGCCGCAACTCGGCTGGCCTCGATCCAGGACGCGCGGCGCATTCCCGCTCAATAATGTGCGGGGATGGCACCCATTTGTGAGGTAAAGTAGACAGCGGCCATGACTTTTGCCGACCCGACAACGACCACTGCAGCCCCTTCTGCTGCGGCTGCACCCGCCAATCCTGTGCGGGTGCGTGATATCCGTCTGGATTTCTTCCGCGGGCTGGCGATGTTCATAATCCTGTTCGCTCATACACCGGGCAACTTCCTGACCTCGTGGATTCCTGCGCGTTGGGGTTTTTCTGATGCGACTGAAATCTTCGTCTTCTGCTCTGGCATGGCATCCGCCATTGCCTTTGGTTCCACATTCCAAAGGGCTGGCTTTGCCCTTGGGACGGCCCGTGTCGGATATCGCATTTGGCAAGTGTACTGGGCGCATGTCGGCCTGTTCTTTGCCACAACAGCCCTTTTGGCATTCGTCACCGATCTTGACATCACGACCCGCAACTACTGGGGCCAACTGAACCTGTGGATGCTGTTTGTCGAAGGCGAACATTGGCAAAACCCTGACATGCTGTTCCGATTCATGACGTTGCAGTGGGTACCGAACCTGTTCGACATTCTGCCGATGTACATGGTGATCCTTGCCATGATGCCCATCGTGATCTTTCTGGCGCGTGTGCATTTGGGGCTTGTCGCGGCCTTCTGCGGTATCCTGTGGTTACTTGGCCAACGCAAATTCATGGAGGCAGCGGGCCTTCCGTATTTGAACTTCACAGCCGAACCGTGGGTTGGAAATGACGATTGGCAGCGGCGTTGGTTCCTTAACCCATTTGGCTGGCAGCTTGTTTTCTTTACGGGTTTTGCGTTTATGCGTGGCTGGTTGCCGAAACCGCCCGTCAACAAGATGCTGATCGGCATCGCAGCCTTTATCGTTCTTGCGAACATCCCGCTCTCGAACATTGGCGTGCGCGAACTGGGTTTTGACTGGGCGCGTGACTGGCGCGCAGATAACCGCCAGTGGATCTCCAAATCCGACTTCGGCCTTTTGCGCTATGTGCAATTCCTGGCGCTTGCCTACCTCGCTTGGGTTTTGGCAGGCGACAAAGGCCACCGCCTGCGGGTGTCGGCCACAAGCGCACTGTCGCGTGCTTGGGACAAGGTGCTGACTGTCATCCTGAAGGTCGGACAGCAATCCTTGGCGGTCTTTGTCGTCTCAATATTTGTCGCACGCTTCAACGGCTTTGCGATGGACATTCTGGGCCGTGAAACGATCACGGTTCTGGCAGTGAATGCATTTGGGTGCGGTGTTCTGATCCTGACGGCATACCTAGCCGGTTGGTTCAAATCCGTTCCCTGGAAACCGAAGGCAAGCCGCTGATGCTGCGCCGTGAATTCCTCGCTTCCCTTGCGGCGCTATCCGCGGTTCCTCATGCGTCTTGGGCGCAAGACAAACAAGGATTGCCGCTGGGTGACTCTGTGCCATTCAGCCCGACGGACGTCGTTGATATCGCCAGGGAAAAGGCCAGCCGCGCATATGAACCGCGGCCCATGATCCCTCAGGCATGGCAGGACCTTACCTACGACCAGTATCGCAAGATCTGGTTCGACAGCCGTAATGGTCTATGGGAAGGCACTGACGCGTCACAACGTGTCGACGTGTTTCCGCCGGGACTCTACTTTCCTCAAGCCATCCGAACCTATGTCGTCGAAGGCGACCAGGCACGCCCGATCCAGTTCGACATGGGCGTCTTTGATACGACGGACAAATTCCCGGATGTACCCATAGATGAAACGCTCGGCTATTCAGGTCTGCGCCTACGGGCGGAACTACGTCAACCGGGCATCCACGAGGAATACGCCGTCTTCCAGGGTGCCAGTTATTTCCGTGGCATCGGCACGGGCGATATCTACGGCCTGTCAGCGCGCGGTCTTGCGCTCAAAACCGGCGATCCAATGGGCGAGGAATTCCCCGACTTTACTCATTTCTGGCTGGAGCGACCCGCAGCGGGCGCTGCCCAAATCGTTGTCCACGCGTTGCTGGACAGTCCGTCCTGCACAGGGGCCTACCGGTTCGAGATCATGCCGGGCCAACCGCTTGTGATGGAAGTCGAGGCGGAAATCTTTGCACGAAACACGCTCACGCATATTGGCATCGCGCCGCTGACATCGATGTTCATGTTCGATGACATGAACAGACAACGCTTCGACGACTTCCGGCCTGCCGTCCACGACAATGATGGGCTTATGATCCACAATGGTGGTGGCGAAGTCATCTGGCGCCCGCTTGCCAACCCCCGCACGCTGCAAATCAGCGCATTTGGTGACAACAACCCACGTGGATTTGGTCTGATGCAACGGGCGCGCAAATTCCGCGACTTCAACGATTTAGAGGCGTTGTATCATCGCCGCCCCGGTCTCTGGGTTACACCGGGTGAGGGCTGGGGACGCGGCAGCGTCGCCCTCATCGAGATTCCAACTGACAAAGAAATCTACGACAACATTGTTGCGTATTGGCGCCCCTCTGCCGATATCGAAGCCGGTACGTCGCATCGCATGACCTACCGCCTGGATTGGGGCTCCGATCCGGCACCGAAAGCTGCGATGCCACTGCGTGTTTTGAACACTGCGGCTGGCGGTCGTCCCGAAGGCGGGCGCATCTTTACAATTGATTTCGAGGATGCCCCTCACGTTCCCAAAGACCTTTCGAAGGTTGATCGCCTTGTCCGATCAAGCGCCGGTGATGTGACCGAAGGCATCATCCAACGGAATCCGGAAACCGGAGGGCCGCGCCTCGCCTTTACATTCATGCCAGGTGAGGCCGAATGGGCAGAGTTCCGGGCGCAATTGCGACTGGACGGGCAAGCTCTGAGCGAGGTGTGGTTGTACCGATGGACAGCGTGAAACACTTTGCAATGCCTCCACGGGCCCCGCTGGACATGCCTGCGCAGGACTTGGCACGCGCGCCGGCCAATACAGATGCGGGAACGGCCAAGCAGGACCCGATTTGGCGCATGGCTGTTTTTCTTCCGGCGCTGACCATCACGGGTCTTGTACTTTGGGGTCTGTACGGCCTGTTCAAAATGTCCGGTATGACGGCTTTTGAATACGTGCTTCTTGCGCTCATAGGTCTGACATTCATTTGGGTCACCATTGCAGTATCAACCGTTGGCGTCGGCTTGGCAGGCAGACTGGATGCAAACCGCATGCCAGCACCTTCAGACCCATTGGACGTCGCCCTTCTGGTACCAGTGTACAATGAAACGCCTTGGGACGTGTTCGGCAACGCCGCAGCAATGCTGACCGATCTGACGCGTCAAAAAGGCGGCCATCGCTACAGCCTGTTCATTCTGAGCGACACAACCGATGACCTGATTGCATGGCAGGAATGGCAAGCCTTCGAGGCATTGCGAAGCAGCGCGCCTGTGCCGGTTCACTATCGCCGCCGCGCACAAAACACGGACAAAAAAGTAGGTAACCTTGTCGATTGGATCACCGGTTGGGGTGCCTCTTACGAAGCAATGTTGGTGTTGGATGCGGATAGTCTGATGACAGGTCGGGCCATCGATCGGCTTTCCAGCGAGCTGGCGACAGACCCGAAAGCCGGGCTGATACAGAGCTTTCCTCAGCTTATCGGCGCCAATACGCTGTTTGCGAGAATGCAGCAGTTTTCCAATGTCGCATATGGGTGGCTGCTGGCCGAAGGTCTGGCGCACTGGTCCCGCACTGAAGGCAACTATTGGGGCCACAATGCGATCATCCGCACACGTGCTTTCGCGTCATCTGCGGGTTTACCGCATCTACGCAGCATGACGGGACAAACAAACCTGATCCTCTCACATGATTTCGTAGAGGCATCGCTGTTGCGGCGGTCCGGTTGGCGGGTGCGTTTCCTTCCCCGTATCTCTGGCAGCTTTGAAGAAACGCCGGGCACACTCATCGACTACGTGATACGGGACCGTCGATGGTGCCGGGGCAACCTGCAACACTTGCGTCTGCTCGCAACCCGCGGCCTTCATCCGGTCAGTCGCTTCCACCTGTTTCAAGGTGCGGCCGCTTACCTTATGTCACCCGCATGGTTTGTACTTCTGGTGTTCTGGGCGTTGTTGGGTCGCGATGCCGAGACCAACGTGATCTCGTACTTCAACGAGGCGAACCCCTTGTTCCCGAACTGGCCACCGGCCATGACGCATATCGACAGCGCAATTTTCCTGGTGGTTATGTACGCGATGCTTCTGACACCCAAGATCACATCTGCACTGATCATTGCGGCCAACGGAAAAGCCGTCAGGCTTTTTGGCGGGCGTCGGGTATTTACCGGAGCGGTTCTGACCGAGCTTGCCCTGTCAGTTGCTTATGCACCCATCATGATGATCCAGCAGACCAAAGCCGTTATTGGCGGCTTGGTAGGACGTGGTGGGTGGTCGCCACAAAGCCGTGCTGCCCAAGCATATCCAATGGCAACTTTGATCAAGTTTCATTGGATTGAAACCCTGATTGGCGCGCTTCTGTTTCTTGGGTTGGGCATGGGGTTGGTGTCTTGGTGGCTTATTCCGATTGCTGCCAGCCTGGCGTTTGCCGTCCCGCTGTCTGGTCTGAGTTCATACCCCTTGGCTCATATCCGGCCACCGAGCTTGCGACTGGACAATCCTCTGACGCTTCGTGAACCAGCTATCGTTGGCAACGCGCGTACAGCCCGCGCCGAAATGCGTGCGCGAATAGAGGCGTCCGAAATAGCAGCGGAGTAGTCTTCTCGAAGGCCTTCCTGGGATTGATTGTCCTTGTAGACAGCGAGCCACAGCCTCCAGCAGGGCCTGCTCGCACAATGAGAACGGAAAACGGGCGTCGAGGAATGGCTGAAATGCAGTGCGCCTGAGCGAGTACTATTGAAGAACTATTGTACGCGAGTGAACTGCGAAGCAAAGTCTACGAAAGACCTTGAGCATAGTCGTAAGGGGTGTTCGGAAACGGGTTACTCAGACGTCCAAGCCACAGTAGGCAGCCCGCGCTTTACCCATCCGGGCCCGGCGCCCGATCCCAACATACCTTCTGGAACGTCGATGATCGTTGTGAACCCTGCTGCTGTCAGGCGTTCGCTCAAGCGCCGAGAACGCACGCCGCGGGCGCAAATCAAAGCCACAGGCACGTCCGTGCGCCCATCAGTCTGCGCGAGAAGCGCATCGGTAAAGTCTTTCCGGCGCATATCCAAGGGGACAGCGCCCTCACCGACACCCGTCCGCTTCCATTCGTCAGGTCGACGAATGTCGACCAACAGGACCGTACCTTTTGTTGCCGCCGCATAGACATCCGGAGTGGTCAGGGTGCCTTCCATCCCGGCCTCGGCAGAGATGTTGTACCAACGCGATGCAAAGACTGTGCCGCCGACAATCGCCATGCCAATAAAAAACCCAAGGCCCCGGCGCGTCATACGCGCCGGGGCCGCCGCCCGGTCAGTTTTGGGAGTTTCTGCCGAGCGAACCGTCATGTCATGTATTCGGCGCTTCACTGGTGAATTTCGGAATGGTGCTTTCCGACGCCGCTTCACCTTCGATGCTGACCCAGTTGCCTTCGGAAAGGTTGATGTTTCCAGGAATATCTTCCTCCCAGAAGCCCACAACCACATCAGTGATGTTCAAATACAGTTTGTCATCGACGATGCGCCACAGGTTTGGGTTGGCAGGTACTTTCCCGCCCTTTGCGACGCCATAGGCACAGTGACCGTCATACTGCGGTGCATAGCGCGCCGGGTCGGCAACGAACTTGTCGCGGTTTTCTTCTGTTGAGAAAGCGAATGTCGCACCATTGTATTCGGCGGTGATGTCCGCGTTGCCCGGCACGCCGGGCGTTTGTGTCTGACCTACCGGCTTCATTTCGAGGTCGAAATAGGCCACAACATCATAACCCGAAACAGCAAAGCCTGTTTCGTCAATGTACTGGTCGCCGGCAAACGCAGCCGTGCTGAACGTCAAGGCACTTGCAGCCGCAGCAACGGCCATCGTGAGTCGATTCATCATATGGGATCATCCTCTGTCAAACTAGGTCCGGCGCGTATCACTTGCGGCGGATAATCAGACATTAATGGGCAGCGGTCCAGCTTTTCAGCCCGCCTCGCGCCGATGTGAGACCACGTCGGTTTTCGTGAGTTCCGTTACACTCAACGCAACCGCGGCGGACGATCCGGATCCATGCCCGGCGCGGCAGGTTCCGGTGGCTGCACTGGCGCGGGCTGCGGCAAGTCAAAGCGCAAGCCGACACGCGTCAAACGCTGAACAATCGCGGCATTTGCATCAAAAAAGCCAACATCCATTGCCCCGGCATCAATCCCCGAAAAGATCAGAGCTTCGGATGCAGCCTTGGCCAGCGCATCCTCTGCCCCGGGTGCTGCCCCGACAAAAGCAAGCATGTGGCTGCAAGCGCCGTCAGCGTCGGTTGTACCGACAAGGTAGGCCATCTGCGCCAACCCGGTCGCCGTTGCCAGTTTGGTATCCAAAGCCGAAATGAGGACTTCGGGCAGTCCTGTTGGAGCGGATACTTCGGCCAGTCGTGCCTCGATCTCTTCGGGACCAGTGCGAAGCGTGGTTGCCAGCCATTGCACCCCATCCGCATCCAGAAGAAAGGACGACGGGGCCACATCCAGGTTTAAACCCAGCCCAAGACTCTGCTCTGCAAGCAAACCGGCAATCACACGACCCGACATCGCAGCATATGGTGCCTCCGCACCAACAAATCTTGCCAATCGTTCCACTCGGTCGAACACAAGGACAAGCGGGCCGATTCCCGGATCAAAGACCTGTGGCGTGATCTGATCTCCCTTCACCTCGGATTCCAGTAGCAGGAATAGCTCTGCGTCTCCCAATCGCTCAAGAAACTGCAATCGTGCGGAATCATCATCTGGCCTAGCCTGCATCACGCCGTGGGCCTGATCCAAAACCGTTTGTGTCAAGACAGCACCTCTTTGACGCGCGCCCTTAGTACGGGCAGCACGTCTACCTCGAACCACGGGTTTTTCTTCAACCACGCGGTATTGCGCCAGGACGGGTGAGGCAAGGGAAAGGCCCGAGGCGCAAAGTCGCGCCAAGCGGTCACAGTGTCTCGGACCGACATCTTGGTGCCCAGATGCCAGGATTGCGCGTACCCGCCGATCAACAAGACCAACGGCACATCACCCACGTGTTCCATGACGTCCTCCCGCCAGGTCTTGGCACAGATCTTGGGGGGTGGCCGGTCAGATCCCTTTGCGTCATATCCGGGGAAGCAAAATGCCATTGGGACGATCGCCAGTTTGTCTCGATCGTAAAATGTTGCCTCATCCAACCCAAGCCAATCACGCAACCGATCTCCGGAAGGGTCGGTGAAAGGCCGCCCGCTTTCGTGTACACGCGCGCCGGGCGCTTGACCCGCCACGAGGATTCGAACACCGGGCTTAAACCAGACAACGGGTCGCGGGCTATGCGCTGTTTCTGTTGCGGCAAATCGGTCCGCACACAGCGTGCATGCGCTAATTCTTTCTGGCAGTCCCATGGAAAACACTTATGCGACACCAATGGGTTAGGCAATCAATTCGAGACTCTTCGAAATAAATCTTGCGTGATTCAAAAATTTCTATAATTCTAGGATTATGAAAATGAATCACGTCCCTGAGCTTGACCTGACCCGCGCTGCTGCTGCGTTTGCTGCTCTGGGTTCTGAACAGCGTCTGTCAGTTTTGCGAACACTCGTGCGGGCCGGGCCTGACGGCTTGAGCATCGGCGTACTGGGTGATCGTACCGGTGTTATGGGCTCGACCCTGACTCACCATGTCAAAATCCTCGCCAGTGCTGGTCTGGTGACCCAAGCACGACAAGGTCGTTCAATTATCTGCGCCGCAGTCGCATTTGATGAGCTGCAGGGCCTGTCGAACTTCCTGCTCACTGAATGCTGCGCAGACAGTGCCGAAAAGGACAGCAGAAATGGCTGACACCACGTCCTCTTCCAGATCCGCCGCCAGCCGGTGGTCGAGTATCGACCGTGTTTGGATGGCCGCTGCACTCATTGTTTTGTTTGTGGCTATCGTCGATCCTTACCGCGTCGATGACGTGATCGGATTTGCGGCACGAGCGCTTGCGGGCACTCTGCCCTTCATTGGCTTTGCAGTATTTGCAATTGCCTACCTCAAGGCGACTGGTGCCGAAAACCTGCTGGCCCGCGCGTTCGAAGGCAACCCCACCCGCATGATCGTCATGGCGGCCTTGCTTGGAGGGTTGTCACCGTTCTGTTCATGCGAGGTTATACCGTTCATTGCCGCACTGCTGGCCGTTGGCGCGCCGCTTGGTGCAGTTATGGCCTTCTGGCTTGCGTCACCTCTGATGGATCCCGCCATGTTCGCGATCACGACCGGGGCCATCACACTGGAGTTTGCAATCGCCAAAACCCTTGCTGCCGTAGCGCTGGGGCTATTCGGTGGGTTTGGGACCCAACTGTTATCGCGCACACCACTTTTCACCGACCCTCTTCGTTCAAAACCGGCTGTCGGAGGTTGCTGTGGAGTGAAAGCCCCCTTTTCGGCAACCCCGGTATGGAAATTCTGGCATGTAGAAGAGCGCGTGCAAATCTTCCGTCACGCGGGTTTGAACAACGGGATTTTCCTGTTGAAGTGGCTCACGCTCGCATACGTCATCGAAGCGCTGATGGTGTATTACATGCCTGCCGACTTCATCGCCAATGTTCTTGGCGGCGGCGGGATAGGAACCATTTTGCTGGGCTCAGTCGTGGGCATGCCCGCCTACCTGAACGGTTACGCAGCTGCTCCGCTGATCGGAGATCTGCTGGACCAAGGCATGGCTCCGGGAGCAGCGATGTCATTCATGATCGCTGGTGGAGTAAGTTCTATCCCTGCCGCACTTGCTGTGTGGGCGTTAGTTAAACCCCGTGTATTTGCGGCCTACCTCGGTTTTGCACTGGCTGGGTCTGTGTTTGCGGGTGTTGCATGGCAATTGGTGGCATCGACTTAGAAGCAATTCTGCCGACGGAGATCATCACAACCGTGTCACATCCCCGTGGCAGAGAGGTTGAACTGTCTTTTGCTCCGCAACAATTACCCTCGTAACCTATACATTTGACAGGATAGCGGACATAATATTGCCCAAGTCGATGGTTAGATCGTTAAGACACCTCTGCTAAGGGGGGAATTGCCATTCGCTCGAACACGTAGGGCAAAGCAGACACCGCGGAGCAACGGGGATGCTGGAATTCGAAAATGTATCCAAGTCCTTTTGGACGGGCACACAGCGCAAGGTGATCCTTGACCGTGCGTCCTTCAAAGTGGAATTGGGCAATTCGTTTGGCATACTGGCTCCGAATGGGACCGGTAAGACAACCCTGATCAACATGATGGCCGGGCTTGAAAAGCCTGATGAAGGTGAGATCCGCCGCAGTTGCAACATTTCTTTTCCGCTTGGGTTCATGGGCGGTGTCTTGCCCAAGATATCCGCGCATGAGAACTCACGTTACATTGCGCGATTGTACGGTCTGGACCCCGACTATGTGGAAAGCTTCTGTCGCTGGCTCTGCAATCTTGGTGAATACTTTGATCAACCTTTAGGCACCTATTCATCGGGCATGCGAGCGCGTTTTTCCTTCGCGCTTATGCTGGCCCTCGAATTTGACATCTATTTGATTGACGAAGGCATGCCATCGTCAACAGATGTTGAATTCAACCGCAAGGCAGGCGACGTGCTGCAGGAACGGCTGCGCACTACAACAATTATCATCGTGTCGCATCAGGCGCAGACGCTTGAGAAATTCGCGCGTTCCGCGGCGGTTTTGCTGAATGGCAAACTGCATATGTTTGACACGTTGGAAGAGGCAAAACGGCTTTATGACTACGAAACCCAAAGCTAGGAAGTTCCGGATCAAACGTGCTGCGCCCGCACTTGGCAGTGCGACGTCCGAGTCCGACCGCGACAGCTCAGCCGAAGAGCCCAAACCCGAAACCATATCGCAAGATCAGAAACAAAATCCTGCCCCTCAAAGTGGCGAAGTCGCTTCGAGCCAACAGGTGCAAAGCGAAAGCACCATCGATGAAATACGCAAAGAGGGGCTGACCGGCCGACAATTGCGTATGGCGCGTCGGGTGGCTCAAAAGCATGGGTTGGCCCCTACATCGGATTTCGATGCTGTTCGTCTTTTGCGAGCCAAAGGCATTGATCCGTTCCAGCGCGCAAAAGTGCTGGAGCTTGTCGTGCCTCAGGCAGGGGCTGAACCACATGAAGGCGGCGCGCCGGATGCCTTCGCAAGCCTGCCTGCAAGTGCCGGCGGGGCCGGACGCGCCCAACTGCCTCAGACCATACCTGTGAAGCAGCAATTGCCGTCGACAGAACTCAGCCCGGCAGACCGGCGATCGCAGGAAATCCAGAACATTCAGCGCGACATCGCGCGGCGCCGCCGCAGAAAGATGGGCCTCCTGCTGGTGAGGCTCGCGTTTTTCGTGCTTCTGCCGACCTTCCTGGCCGGGTACTACTTCTACGCCATCGCGACGCCAATGTACGCAACCAAATCCGAATTCCTCATCATTCAGAATGAAGGGTCTGGCGGCGCAGGTCCGCTTGGTGGGTTGCTGCCCACGCAGTTCGCAACCAACAGTGACAGCATTGCCGTGCAGGGTTTTCTGCAATCCAAGGATGCGATGCTGCGGTTGGATCGCGACGTCGGGTTCAAATCTCACTTCACCCAAGACTGGATCGACCCGATCCAGCGGCTCAGCGACAATCCGACAAACGAAGAAGCATACAAAACCTACAAGAAAAACGTCAAAATCGGGTACGATCCGACCGAGGGCATGATCCGCATGGAAGTGGCTGCCGCCGACCCTCAAGCGTCAGCTGATTTCTCCAGACAATTGATCAACTACGCCGAACAACGTGTGAACAACCTGTCCGCCCAAAAACGCGACGATCAGATGCGCGATGCCCGCCAAGGATTCGAGCGCGCGGAAACAGAACGCCGTGCGGCGCAGGAAAACCTCGTCCGACTGCAAATTCAAGGTTCGACCCTTGATCCCGAAGGTGTTATCGCCTCGCTGCGCACGCAAATCGGCCAGCTGGAAACCCAGATTATCGAAAAAGAAATCGAGCTGGCCAGCCTGCTGAACAATGCGCGACCGAACCAATCGCGCGTTGATGGCGCCCGCGGAACACTGCAGATCTACAAAGATCAACTGGTCCTTCTGAACAACAAGATGACCGACGTGTCCCAAGGTGAGAATTCGCTGGCCGAACTCGCTGCCAATATTCAGATCGCTCAGGCCGATCTTGCGGCGCGCGACATGATGCTGCAATCGGCACTGCAACAGATGGAACAGGCCCGCGTGGAAGCCACCCGACAGGTGCGGTATCTGACCGTCGCCGTAGACCCCATCGCGCCGGAAGAACCGACATATCCCCGCGCATTCGAAAACACGATCTTGGCATTTCTGGTCTTTGCAGGCATCTACCTGATGATCTCGCTTACAGCGTCGATCCTTCGAGAACAGGTGACAAGTTAGGGGCCGAACCCATTATGAAACATGTTGAAGTCGCCGGCCTCACGATCGGCAATGACCGCCCCTTAACGGTGATCGCAGGACCTTGCGCCTTGGAAAGCGCTGACCTCGGCCAAGAAGTGGCTGGGCGAATGAAGGAAGTTTGCGAAGCCGCGGGTGCGCAATACGTCTTCAAAGCGAGCTACGACAAGGCCAACCGCACATCACTCAAGGGTGGCCGTGGGCTGGGTTTTGATCAAGGCCTTAAGGCCCTGCAATCGGTCAAGGATGCGATTGACGTTCCGGTCCTGACAGACGTCCACACCGAAGCCCAATGCGCACCTGTGGCAGAAGTGGCCGACATCTTGCAAATCCCTGCTTTCCTGTGTCGCCAAACCGACATGTTGCTGGCAACAGGTGAAACGGGTGCCGTGGTGAACATCAAGAAGGGCCAATTCTTGGCCCCTTGGGAAATGGGCAACATCGTCGCCAAAGTCGAAAGCACGGGCAATTCCCGCATTCTTTTGACCGAACGGGGCACATCCTTTGGCTACAATACACTCGTGGCGGATATGCGGTCGCTGCCGCAAATGGCGCAAACCGGGTACCCCGTTGTGATGGATGCCACGCATTCGGTCCAGCAACCCGGAGGTAAAGGCGGATCATCGGGCGGGCAGCGCGAATTTGCGCCGGTCATGGCCCGCGCGGCCGTGGCAATTGGGGTTGGCGCGGTATTCATCGAAACACACCCCGATCCTGACACCGCCCCGTCAGACGGTCCCAATATGATCTATCTCGACCAGATGCCCGCCCTGGTCGATACGCTTATGCAATTTGACGCGCTCGCCAAAGCGCACCCAATGACGTTTTAATCAAAGAGTTCTCCCATGACCAAACCTGCTGCCACTGTGACCCCAAACACATGGGAATTCCTGCGTGATCCGATGATCAAGCCAACAGGCTTTCGGGAATATGACGCGCGCTGGAAGTACCCGGACGAGATCAACCTGCCAGGAATGACGGCATTGGGTCTTGGCCTTGGCACACAAATGCAGCGACGTGGCATTGATCCTGTGATTGCCGTGGGCAACGATTATCGCGACTATTCGCTCAGCATCAAGAACGCGCTGATTGTCGGACTGATGCAAGCGGGCATACAGGTCAAGGACATTGGCCCTGCCCTGTCCCCTATGGCCTATTTCAGCCAGTTCCATCTTGATGTGCCAGCGGTAGCGATGGTCACAGCCTCGCACAATCCCAATGGTTGGACCGGTGTCAAAATGGGCTTTGACCGCCCCCTCACTCACGGCCCGGACGAGATGTCGGAACTGCGCGACATAGTGCTGAACGGAGATGGCGAAGCACGCCCCGGCGGCGGCTACGAATTCGTGGATGGTGTGCAAGAGGCATACCTTCAGGATCTGGTTGGCGACTTCAAGATGACGCGCCCGCTCAAGGTCGTGTGTGCCACGGGTAACGGCACAGCAGCGGCCTTTGCGCCCGAACTCTTCCGTCGCATCGGAGTAGAAGTCGTCGAAAGCCATACTGAGCTTGACTACACCTTCCCCAACTACAACCCGAACCCCGAAGCCATGGAGATGCTCCATGACATGGCGGGCAGTGTAAAGGCGTCTGGTGCAGACCTCGCGCTTGGTTTTGACGGCGATGGCGACCGCTGCGGCGTAGTGGACGATGAAGGCGAAGAAATCTTTGCCGACAAGGTCGGCGTCATCATGGCGCGAGATTTGTCCAAACTCTACCCTAACGCCACCTTCGTCGCCGATGTGAAATCCACGGGCCTCTTTGCTTCGGACCCTGAACTCCAAGCAAACGGCGTAACGGCCGACTACTGGAAAACCGGACACAGCCACATGAAGCGCCGGGTCAAGGAAATTGGAGCACTCGCCGGATTTGAAAAGTCAGGCCACTACTTTCTCGCCGAACCTGTAGGGCGCGGCTATGACTGCGGGATGCGGGTCGCTGTCGAAATCTGTAAACTGATGGATCGCAACCCCGACATGAAGATGTCTGACCTGCGCAAAGCCTTGCCCAAAACGCATTCGACCCCCACAATGTCGCCCTACTGCTCTGACACCGAAAAATATGACACGCTCGACCGTATTGTGGCCAAGCTGACAGCCAAAGCGAACGCAAACGAACCTATTGCCGGCCGTGCGATCAAAGAGGTGGTAACGGTCAATGGCGCGCGCGTTATTCTGGACAATGGGGGATGGGGCCTTGTCCGTGCCTCGTCCAACACACCGAACCTGGTCGTCGTCTGTGAAAGCCCGGAAAGCGAAGACGAACTGCGCGCGATTTTTGCAGACATCGATGCGGTCATCCGGACCGAAGAGACCGTCGGGGAATACGATCAGACCTTTTGAAGACCGCGCCGACGACGACCTTTGGCAGTATTGGCGAACTGGGAACGAGCTGCAATTGAGTTTGTAGCTCGCTCAGCAAAATCGTCTTTTGGCCTGCAATGCGCTCACTACTTTAGTTCATACAGATTTGGACCAGGGCGACAAGAAAACCTTGAAGCGGCCAATGTGCCGTCAGCGCGAGATATCGAAACGTTTGCAAATCAGGTCCATTGACGTCCTGTATGTACGAAATCCCATCGCTTCGTAATACGCCAAGCCTTCCGGATTGTTCGCACCGATACTCGCGTCGATATGGGCCAACCCGGCATCTTCCGCAGCCTTTCGTGTGACTTCGAACAAGGCCCGGCCAACGCCACGTCGCGCAGCAGATGGTCGTATATGTGTGCCAACGATACCCCACCCGGGCTCGACGCCCCATTGATTGCCAGCACGGGCGATCTTGAGCGACTGAAACCCCAACACGGCCCCCTCATCGTCGGCCACGGAGCATCGGATTTTGTCTTCACCTTCAATGTAGTATCGTTGAACGAATTCCTCGTCGTCAGGGCTCAGTCGTTTCCCCAAAGCTGTCAGTTCGCGAAGAAATGCACTCATCTGCTGAACGTCATCAAGCGTTCCATCCCTGACAATCATCGGCAACTCTCCACTGTTTCCCAGTGATCATGCGCATCAGTCGTGCACGATCTCAAGGGCTGGTAAGCAAGCAAATGAGGCGGCAGTGCGAAGCTGCCAAAACGTCCCTCGACGCAACGCGCTTGGACACATCGCTCCATGGAATTTTCTTCTTGCCACCGAAGGTGAGTTTCCGATACGAAACTCGCAAAGCTTGATGTTGGGAGAACCAGTTTACTGGTGCCGAAGGAGCAACTGCCTCGGAAACTCTCAGGCCAAAGGACCAATCTCAGGCCAAACGACTCTGGAGAGTGATGCTGCTGGCATCCGCCGAAGGGATAATGATCTCAGGCACCACGGACAGAGGAGGCACCGGCGCGCAAGCACAGTCTTGCGTATGATTTGGTGCCGCATGATTTGACGCAAATCTTGTCGGCTTGAAAAAGGTGATGAGGTATGTCCGATCTCAAGCAGACCCCGCTTCACGCATTGCACGTTGCCCTCGGGGCCAAGATGGTGCCCTTTGCCGGGTATGACATGCCGGTGCAATACGAACTGGGTGTGATGAAAGAACATCAGCATACCCGAGCGAAAGCCGGTCTGTTTGATGTCAGTCATATGGGGCAAGTGATTGTGCGCGGGGCAACCTATGAGGCTGCAGCACGCGGCCTTGAGTCACTAGTGCCGGTTGACGTGTTGGGGTTGGGAAAGAACCGCCAACGCTACGGCTTTTTCACGAATGCGGATGGTGGCATTGAAGATGACCTGATGTTGGCGAACCGCGGCGATCATGTTTTTGTCGTTGTGAATGCCGCCTGCAAGGATACCGATATCGCGCATATGAAAGCCGCGCTTGAACCGGATGTCGCGGTAACCGAGATCACGGACCGTGCCTTGCTCGCGTTGCAAGGGCCGGCTGCAGAAGGCGTGCTTGGTGCGCTTGATCCACGGGCTGCAGAGATGCGCTTTATGGATGTAGCAACGCTGGATCTAAACGGGGTTGAGGTCTGGGTTTCCCGGTCCGGCTACACCGGCGAGGACGGGTACGAGATTTCTGTTCCCACGGCTGCAGCGGTAGATATCGCCAAGGCGTTGCTGGAGCATCCAGATGTTGAAGCCATCGGGTTGGGTGCTCGCGATTCACTACGGCTGGAAGCTGGGCTCTGTCTGTATGACCATGACATTGATGCCAACACAACGCCTGTTGAAGGCGGTCTGACATGGGCGATCCAGAAGGTCCGACGCACAGGCGGAGATCGGGAGGGTGGTTTTCCGGGGGCAGGAATAATTCTTTCCGAGATTGGTAGTGGAGCCGTTCGCAAGCGCGTTGGGTTGCTGCCCGCTGGTCGCGCACCAATGCGCGAGGGAGTCACGCTGTTTGCGAGCGAGGACGAAACCGACCCGATCGGCACCATTACATCTGGCGGGTTTGGCCCGACGGTCGGGGGACCTGTTGCCATGGGCTATATCACCGCTGAATTCGCCGCGTTGGGCACCACGATTTTCGGTGAATTACGCGGAAAACGCCAACCACTCACGGTAGCGAAAATGCCATTCACGGCAGCCAACTTCAAACGATAGCAGAGAGGGTAACCAATGAAATACACGGAAGAACACGAATGGCTGCGAGCCGATGGGGATGTGTATGTCGTGGGCATCACGGAACATGCGACAACACAGCTGGGCGATCTGGTCTTTGTGGAATTGCCCGAGGTGGGCGCAGTTGTCAGCAAGGACGATGAGATCGTTGTCATTGAAAGCGTCAAGGCCGCGTCTGACATCATGGCCCCGGTTGATGGTGAAATCACAGAAGTGAACACTGATCTGGCGGATGACCCAAGCCTCGCCAACAGTGATCCGCTGGGCAAGGGTTGGTTCTTCAAGATCAAGCCGTCCGATGCGTCACAAGTCGACGGATTGATGGACGAAGCCGCCTACAATGAACTGATCGGCTGAAGGAACACAGCGACATGACTTTCAAACCCACCGACTATCTTCCTTACGATTTTGCGAACCGCCGTCATATCGGGCCGTCCCCGGCCGAAATGGACGAAATGCTGGAAGTGGTGGGGGCGAAGGACCTCGACGCGCTGATCGATGACACGATCCCGGCGAATATCCGACAAAAGGAACCGCTTGATTTCGGCAAAGCCAAGTCGGAACGCGAGCTGCTGCACCACATGCGGGTGACTGCGTCCAAGAACAAGGTTCTGACCTCACTGATCGGTCAGGGCTATCACGGCACGGTCACGCCACCGGCGATCCAGCGCAACATCCTCGAAAACCCGGCGTGGTACACTGCCTACACGCCCTACCAACCCGAGATCAGTCAGGGTCGGCTTGAGGCCTTGCTAAATTTCCAGACCATGGTGTCGGACCTGACGGGGCTTGAGATCGCCAATGCCTCGCTTCTGGACGAGGCAACGGCCTGCGCCGAAGCGATGACCATGGCGCAACGGGTGGGCAAGTCAAAGGCAACCGGCTTTTTCATCGATGAAAACTGCCATCCTCAGAACATCGCAGTGATGCGGACACGAGCCCAACCGCTTGGCATCGACATCACTGTTGGCAACCCCAACGATCTGGATGCAAGCACTGTCTTTGGGGCGATCTTCCAGTATCCCGGTACTCATGGCCACATCCGGGATTTCACTGATCAGATTGCCCAGCTGCATGAGAACAACGCGATTGGTGTCATCTCTGCCGATCCCTTGTCGCTAACACTTCTGAAGGAACCGGGGGCGATGGGTGCTGACATCGCCGTCGGAAGCACACAACGCTTTGGCGTACCCGTTGGGTATGGCGGTCCACACGCCGCCTACATGGCGACCAAAGCGAACTACGCCCGAAATATGCCAGGCCGCATTGTCGGCGTATCTGTCGACAGCTTTGGCAATCGGGCCTACCGGCTGTCCCTGCAAACACGCGAACAGCACATTCGCCGAGAGAAAGCGACATCGAATGTGTGCACAGCGCAAGCTCTGCTTGCCGTCATGGCGGGGTTCTATGGTGTCTTCCACGGTCCCGATGGCCTCAAGGCCATTGCACAACGCATTCACCGAAAGACCGCGCGATTGGCCGAGGGGCTAAAACAGGGTGGCTTTGATGTGAGGCCAGCCGCGTTCTTTGACACCATCACGGTTGATGTTGGGCCTCTGCAATCTGCCGTGATCAAATCCGCCGTAGACGAAGGGATAAACCTGCGTGCGGTTGGGACAACCGGTATCGGCATCACTTTGGATGAACGCACACGCCCCGCCACCATTGAGAAGGTTTGGCGCGCCTTCGGCATTGACCGACAGGACAAGGACTACACACCGCATTACAACATGCCGGACAAGTTGATCCGCACATCCGATTTCATGACCCACCCGATTTTCCACATGAATCGGGCGGAAACTGAAATGATGCGCTACATGCGCAGGTTGGCAGACCGCGATCTGGCGCTTGACCGGGCGATGATCCCGCTGGGGTCCTGCACTATGAAGCTGAACTCGGCCGCCGAGATGATGCCGGTCAGCTGGCGCGAGTTCTCGCTTCTGCACCCCTACTGCCCCAAGGATCAAGCCGCCGGTTACACCGAAATGATCGACGATCTGTCGGCCAAGCTTTGCGACATCACCGGGTATGATGCCATTTCCATGCAACCCAATTCCGGCGCGCAGGGCGAGTATGCGGGCCTTTTGAGCATCGCGAGCTACCACCGCGCCAATGGGCAAGGGCATCGCAACATCTGCCTTATCCCGATGAGCGCGCATGGCACCAACCCCGCCTCGGCCCAGATGGTGGGTTGGAAAGTCGTGCCCGTGAAATCAGCGGACAATGGCGATATTGACGTAGAGGACTTTAAGGCGAAGGTAGCAGAGCACAAAGACAACCTTGCCGCCTGCATGATCACCTATCCCTCGACCCACGGCGTTTTTGAGGAAACGGTGATCGACGTGTGCAAGCTCACCCATGACGCGGGTGGTCAGGTCTATATCGACGGGGCCAACATGAATGCGATGGTCGGTCTCAGCCGCCCGGGCGATCTGGGCGGTGACGTCAGTCACCTCAACCTGCACAAAACGTTCTGCATCCCGCATGGCGGCGGAGGCCCCGGCATGGGACCGATCGGGGTGAAATCCCACCTGACGCCCCATTTGCCAGGAGATCCGAATGGCGGAGAAGGTGCGGTGAGTGCCGCTGCCTTTGGATCGCCATCACTCTTGCCGATCTCGTGGGCATATTGCTTGATGATGGGTGGTGACGGTCTGACACAAGCGACCCGAGTTGCGATCCTGAATGCCAACTACATTGCCAAACGCCTCGAAGGCGCATTTGATGTTCTGTACAAGGGACCGACCGGTCGTGTCGCTCATGAGTGCATCATCGACACCCGCCCCTTTGCAGACAGCGCGCATGTTTCAGTGGATGATATTGCCAAGCGGCTGGCCGATTGCGGCTTTCATGCACCGACTATGTCATGGCCAGTTGCTGGCACGCTGATGATCGAACCGACAGAGTCTGAGACCAAGGCCGAGCTTGATCGTTTCTGCGACGCCATGCTCGGAATTCGGGCCGAAATCCAGGCCATCGAAGACGGCACGATGGACCCGGAAAACAACCCGCTTAAGAATGCGCCCCATACTATGGAGGACTTGGTCCGGGACTGGGATCGTCCCTATAGCCGCGAAGACGGTTGTTTCCCGACCGGATCGTTCCGGGTCGACAAATACTGGCCGCCGGTCAACCGTGTGGACAATGTCTGGGGGGACAGAAACCTATCCTGCACCTGCCCACCCATGGAGGACTATGCCAAGATTTAAACCCGGCCTGGCTACCCCACATATGGAGGGTGGCCAGCGAAGTTGAAATCTCTTTGGAGCAGGCTTCGTCGCTTCAATGAAACTGGCATGATCTCGTGCGCCGGCAACAGGCAGTGTGAGTTCGACTGCAATCCTCCGCTCACTCCTGCTGGATATCGACTTGGCGGACATCATCCAGGTTTTCGCTAAAACGGCGCGGCCGGAGCCCGGCCTGGAACCAGGTCAAATAGGTGTAGATCGAAAAAACCGGCCGTCCCGTGACGCGCCGGATGTCCGCCGCATAGGGCACCATATTCGTACACTCGAGCAGGATCGCACCAACCTCTGGGTGATCTGAGACCAGTTTCACTGCAGCAGCAATGTTGTCGGCTCGCGCCTGCTCAAAATCGATCTCCGCCGCGTCATCAAGTATGCGGGTAGTGAAATGAGAACCGACCCCGGTACCGACCACTGGTGTTCCGACGGCAAGGCCCGCCGCTTCGAGGTGGGCCTCAGTCAGCGTTTCCGCCGAGATGGTCAGGATGCCCAGCGATTGGCTTTCAGGCAACGACTGGAGAATGAGCGGCCCTTGTAGCAATGACGACGACGCAACGGGTACGCCCAAGGCGCTCGACAAGTCGCGTTGGAAAGGTACGAGAAACCCGCAATTGGTCGCGATCCCGTCACAGCCAAGATCAACCAACTCTCGACCGGCCTCGACGAACGCGCCCAGCAAGGGGGTCGCATCGCCGCGCACAACGTTGTCTGGCGTAGCTGCCCGTACAACTTTGAACTGAACCGGAAACGGCCATGTGGTTGCATTTCCGACGTCTCCGGGAACACGCGGGAACCGCGTATTGAGCATGAGGATGCCCAAGGTCGCCCCAAAAACGGTTTTTCCGCCAAATGTAGCCATCTTTCGCCCAACGCCAGATTGCTCAGTATGCTCTGCGGGGTCCGACCCGACATCCAGAGCGGACAATTTAGGTGGTACCGAGGCATTCCGATGTTTCAACGACAGCCTAGTGCAGTGCTTGCTTTGCATACAAGCCTATGCATTGATCTGACTACGTTTTTTAAGGCGCCGTGCAGGGGCAGTAGATGCAAAAAAGTATAGTGATAGCCGGCGCCGGGATCGTCGGTGTGTCAACCGGGATCTGGCTCCGGCGTATCAGCGACGCGGACGTTACGATTATCGACCGGTTGCCCCCCGGCGAAGGAACCTCGCATGGGAATGCAGGCGTGCTTGCCTCGTGCTCGATTGCCCCTGTGACAGCACCTGGCTTGATCCCCAAAGCACCCCGAATGCTTTTGAACCCCAATTTTCCGTTGTTCATGCGCTTGGGCTACTTTCCCAAACTGGTCCCATGGCTGTTGAAATATTTGTCCAATGCCAACGACAGCGACACCCGCCGTATCGCAAAAGGGTTGACCACCATCGTTGGAGATAGCGTTGACCAGCACAAAGCCTTGGCGGCCGATACAGATGCGAGGCAATGGGTTCAGGACAGCAACTATTCGTTTGCATACGCAAACCGTGCCGCGTTCGAAGCCGATGCCTACACATGGGCGCTGCGGCGCGAAGCCGGGTTTGAGCCCGAAATTCGGGAGGGAGAAACAGCCCACGTTTTTGAGCCCAGTCTTTCGCCCGATGTCGGGCTATTGGCAACCATGAAGGACCACGGATACATCCGCGATCCCGGAGGTTACGTAAAAGCACTGGCAAAAGAGTTTGAAAAACTGGGCGGCAAGGTACGGCAGGCAGAGATAAATGACTTCGATCTGACCGATGGGAAAGTCACGGCAGTACAAACTGATCAGGGGCCGTACCTTTGCGACCAAGCCATTCTCGCGACCGGCGTTTGGTCCAAACCGCTTATGCAAAAACTGGGACTGACTATCCCGATCGAGGCCGAACGCGGCTATCATATTGTCTTCAGGGATGCAGAGGGTGGACCATCGCACCCGGTCATGATTGCCAGCGGAAAGTTTGTAGCGACCCCAATGACCGCAGGCTTGCGTTGCGCTGGAATTGTCGAATTTGGCGGGCTGGCTGCCGGTCCTTCACAACAACCATTGGATTTTCTGCGAAGACACGCCAAGGCCAACTTTCCGAACCTCACATACAGTGAAGAGGTGGAGTGGCTGGGTCATCGCCCGGCACCGTCTGACAGTCTCCCACTTATTGGGCAGGTGGGCGAGACCGGCGTCTTTACCGCATTTGGTCACCACCATATTGGATTGACCGGTGGTCCGAAAACGGGAAGGATCACCGCAGGTCTTGTCGCGGAACAACCCGTAAACACTGACATAAGTGCATTTAACCCAATGCGTTTTTCCTAAGGCCGCGCCGAAAAGAAATGACCACCAGGGAGACTACAATGAAAAAAATCACCGCAACATGCGCCACGCTGGCCGCAACGACGATGCTTGCATTGCCCGTTGCCGCACAAGAAAAATGGGACCTGCCGATGGCGTATTCTGGGTCCAACTTCCACTCGGTCACTGGCGCTGAATTCGCCGAATGTGTGACCACTGGTACGGGTGGGGCTATCGAAATTACAACACACCCATCAGGCTCACTCTTTGCGGGTGCAGACATCAAGCGGGCAGTTCAGACTGGTCAAGTGCCAATCGGTGAACGGCTGCTGTCCGGTCATCAGAACGAAAGCGCCATATTTGGATGGGACTCGATCCCGTTCCTAGTATCATCCTTTGACGAGCATGACGCGCTCTACGCCGCAGCTAAACCGCATGTCGAAGAGCTGCTGGCCGAACAGAACCTGACCCTGCTCTATTCGGTGCCATGGCCGCCGCAAGGCCTCTACTTCAACAAGGAAGTGAACGGTGTGGCCGACATGGAAGGGATCAAGTTCCGCTCCTACAACAACGCGACCGCGCGTCTGGCAGAACTGACCGGCATGTTGCCTGTGCAAATCGAAGCTGCTGAAATCAGCCAGGCTTTTGCAACTGGTGTTGCCGAGTCGATGGTGTCTTCGGGTGCCACAGGCTACGACCGCAAGGTCTGGGAAAGCCTCAGCCACTTCTATTCGGTCGATGCCTGGCTGCCCCGCAACTACATGCTGATCAATTCCGATGTCTGGGCGGACACGTCCGACGCCAGCAAAAACGTTATCAACGCCTGCGCCAAACTGGCGGAATATGCAGGCACTTGGCGGGCTAAGGAATACACCGGGTTTACCATGGCAGGCCTGGCCGAAGGCGGCATGACTGTCGGACCAGCAGGAGATGCACTGATGTCCGAACTCAAAGAGGTTGGCGCCACAATGACGGCCGAATGGCTCGAAGCGGCGGGCGAGACCGGCAAGGCCATCGTTGACGCTTACAACGCCAACTAAACACAACAGCCGGGCCGGGTCCTGACGGCCCGGCCCGGCTTTGCCTTGCGCGGGGGACAGACCCATGACAGGACTTTTGCGCGGTCTGCGCCGCGTCCTTGATTTTATTTACCTTGCCGCTGGTGTGCTCGCTGCCCTTTGCCTGATCGCCATTCTGCTCTTGATCGTGGCACAGATGGTGGCCCGCTGGACGGGTGAAATTTTCCCCGGCGCGGCCAATTACGCAGGGTATGCCATGGCGGCGGCCAGTTTCTTTGCCTTCGCCAATGCTCTGAACAGAGGTGCCCATATCAGAGTTTCACTGGTGCTGAACGCAGTGCCTGCCGGATTTCGGCGTTTCCTTGAAGTCTGGTGCTTCGCCATCGCCGCAGGCGTTATGTGGTACTTCACCTACTACGCCTACTGGTTTGCTTACTGGTCGTGGAAGTTCAACGAAGTCAGTCAGGCGCAGGACGCTACGCCTATGTGGATTCCACAGTCGGTCATGGTCATCGGCGGCGGCATCCTTGCCCTGTCTCTGACGGACCACTTGATCCATGTTCTTTTCCACGGCGATCACCAGATCAAACGCGACCTCGTCGACCAAAGCTTTGCGGAGTAGCACAATGGAAGAAGTCTATGCCATCACGCTGTTCCTCTTTGTCTTGTTCCTTCTGTTGGGTACAGGGGTCTGGGTCGGTCTGGCCCTGATGGGCGTCGCCTGGGTGGGGATGGAGCTGTTTACGTCCCGCCCCGTGGGCGACACGATGATCACGACAATATGGGCCACGTCCTCTAGCTGGACACTCACGGCCCTGCCACTGTTCATCTGGATGGGTGAAATCCTGTTTCGAACCCGCCTGAGCGAAGACATGTTTCGCGGGCTGTCACCATGGCTTGCACGACTGCCGGGCGGGTTGGTGCATACCAACATTGTTGGCTGCACTGTCTTTGCAGCCGTCTCAGGTTCTTCCGCCGCCACCCTGACAACAGTGGGCAAGATGTCGATCCCGGAACTGCGCGCGCGGGACTATCCTGAGCGCATTGTCATCGGCACGCTGGCCGGGGCCGCAACGCTGGGTCTGATGATCCCGCCCTCGCTGGCGCTTATCGTCTACGGTGTAACCGTCAATGAAAGCATCACGCAGTTGTTTTTTGCCGGCGTCTTTCCGGGCTTGTGCCTTGCGTTCATGTTCATGGGATATGTGGCTGCGTACTCGTATCTCTCTGGCAACTGGAACCCCAAGCGGGAAATGGGCATGTCCTTTGCTGAAAAGCTGCGCAATTCCCGCTTTCTGATCCCGGTGCTGTGCCTGATCTTCGTTGTCATCGGATCAATGTATGCCGGTTACGCCACTGCCACCGAAGCCGCTGCAATTGGCGTGATCGGCGCTTTGATTTTAGCGGCAAGTCAACGGTCACTGAACTGGAGCACCTTCACGGAAAGCCTAATGGGAGCAACCCGGACCTCGGCAATGATTGCGTTGATCCTTGCAGGGGCCGCCTTCCTGAAACTGGCGATGGGTTTCACCGGCCTGCCGCGCGCCCTTGCGGACGGGATTGCGACTATGGAGCTATCGCGCTTTGAACTGCTGATGATCCTGATGGTGTTCTACATCGTGCTGGGAATGTTTCTTGATGGCATTTCATCCGTCGTACTGACGATGGCCGTTGTCGAACCGATGGTGCGGGATGCAGGGATTGACCTCATTTGGTTTGGTATCTTCGTGGTCGTCGTGGTCGAGATGGCACAGATAACGCCCCCTATCGGTTTCAATCTGTTTGTCCTTCAGGGGATGACAGAACACGAAATGGGTTACATCACGCGTGCGGCATTTCCGATGTTCATGATCATGGTTCTGATGTGCTTTGTGCTGATTTGGTTTCCGGACATTGCGATGTGGTTGCCGGAAACGATGCGACAGGCCCCCTGACTTGTGCTGCTTGCTCTGAACTGGATCGGGCGACACGGACGATACTGTTTGATCGGTGGTCTGGCCGTTGGGTTGGTGTTGCCCGAACTGGCGCAGTTTCTTCGGCCTTGGGTTGGACCTCTGGTCGCCCTTCTTCTGTTCGTTACGGGGATCAGGATCGGAGCGCGCAAGGCATTCGGTAGCCTTGGTGAACTTGCGCCTGCACTGGTCCGTATTGGAATATTGCAAACCGGCCTACCCCTGTGCGTTGCAGCGGTTCTGCATCATGCGGAAATGTTACAACACCCGCTGGCAATCGCAGTGACACTGATGCTCGCTGCCCCCTCGCTGACAGGAGCGCCGAACTTTGCCATTATGATGGGGCGAGATCCGGTACCCGGCATGCGGCTGCTGGTGCTCAGCACCGCACTGTTCCCACTAACGGCCATTCCCGTCCTATTGATCCTTGATCCAACGGGCTCCGGCCCTATCGGCGCGCTTTCGCTCTCGCTGGAACTGCTGTTGACAATCCTCGGAGCTGTTGGGCTTGGATTTGCTGTACGGCACCTTGGTGCGGGTCTCGAAGCACCTGCGACGCACAACGTCCTGGACGGAATAGCAGCACTGTTGTTGGCGGTCGTCGTCGTAGGTTTGATGAGCGCCGTCGGCCCATTGTTCAGAACGGCACCAATGGAGTTGCTGCTTTGGTTGATGGTTGCGCTTCTGATCAATTTTACCCTGGTCGCAGCGACCCTGTTCGCAGGTGCTTGGGCGCAGATACAGTTCACATTGTCGACGGCCATTTACGCAGGCAACCGCAACATTGCCCTGTTTTTGATCGCGCTTCCAGACACGGTTGCAGCGCCTTTGATGATCTTTGTTGGATGCTATCAGGTGCCCATGTATCTGACGCCGATACTGATGTCGCGCCTGCAGATACCTCGAAGCTAAAGCACGCGAGCTACCATTCTTTTCAACCGCTGGATTGCCAGACCCGAGATGGGAAATACGGCGTCATTTTCAATCTCGCCAACTCAATCGCTGCCAAGCATAAGGTCCCGGATGTATTGATCCCGGCGATCACGCCACTCAACTTCGTCGCAATGCTCAATCTCTTGAAGAATGCCGTGAACAACGCGCTCGCCCAGTACCGCCGCGGACCCGCTGAGTTTGTGAGCATGGTCCCGCGTATCCTGATTTAAAACTTGCGCGCCAGCAAGCGTAGCCACCAAATCCGCCAGATCGGAGTGGAATGCGCCAAGCACTTGTTGATACTTGGCCTCACCAAACTGCTCTCTGAATTGGTTTTCCGCAACGTCCTCTTTCTGATCGTCCCCATTCATATGTTGAGACGGCAACACACTCGACAACTTTGTCTGCAGGTCCTCGGGACGGACAGGTTTGACCAGTATGTCTGCGAATGAAGCCTGGGCGATGGCTTCATGATCCTTCTGCGCAGCATGGGCTGTCACAGCGATGGTCGGAAGACTGCTCCAGTCAACGTCCAGCTTGCGAATGCGATCAAGTGTTTCGATCCCGTCTATTCCGGGCATACTGATGTCAAGAAAGAGCACATCAAAGCGTTGGCTGGACACAGCTTCAATCGCCTCATACCCATCGCTTGCTTCGTCTACGGCAAACCCAATGTTTCGCAACATCTCGATCAAGATCATACGGTTGATTTCGTTGTCGTCGACAACCAACACACGGTTTCCTGCCCGCAGTTGAGCGGGCGTACGGACCACTGGTTGACCACCCTTCCGCGCTTTGGATCGATCGACACGAAGGGGGAGGCGCAGCGTGAAAAGACTGCCTTCTCCGGGCACGCTGTCGGCTTCGATTTCGCCTTCCATAGCTTCGACCAGACGCTTGGTTATTGCCAAGCCCAAACCGGTGCCAACATTTTCGCGGGCGTAAGTCGTGTCAATCGTGACAAATTCTTCAAAGATACGCTCAAGGTTCTCGGGAGCGATGCCGACACCGGTGTCCGACACACGAATTTCGACAAGATCGGTGTCGTTCAAACGCTCGATTTCGAGGCCGACAACTCCGTCGCTGGTGAACTTGATGGCATTTCCAATCAGGTTAATCAGGCATTGCTGGAGCGAGCGCTTGGCACCACAAACAGTGCCGAGATCATCTGATAAGAATTCGATGGTCAGCGTGTTGCCGCGCGCCTGCGCGTTTGCCGCCAGACTGTCCGCCATCTGTTGCACCATTTCCCGCAAGTCAAAGGTGACCTTCGGCTGCGGAGCGGCATCAGAACTGAGGCTGGACAGATCAAGCACATCGTTCACATGCGACAGCAACAGTTCGCCAGAAACGGAAATCGAATTCAGGTGCCTTTTTTGCCGTTCGTTTAGAGTGTCCTGTTCAATCAAGGCGAGCGACCCGAGAATTCCGTTCAAAGGTGTACGCATTTCGTGGCTCATCACGGTTAGCAGATCGGATTTGGCTTTCTCGCTTTCCTGCGCTTTATCGCGGGCGGTCTTTAGCTCTTCCTCGGCTTCCAGCTCGGGGGTGATATCTCTGAGGAATGAAACGAAGACCCGTTCACCGTCTGCTTCAGAAAGCGAGATCGACAGCTCAACTGGGAAAACCTCACCTGATTTGCGCAAAGCTTCCAGTCTGATACGACCCGCGCCAATCACCTTTTGCTCTCCGGTTTCAAGATAGCGCGCCATACCTTTGCGGTGCATATCACGAAGATGGCCTGGAACGATCATCTCTGCCATGTCCCCGCCCAAAGCCTCGGCGCGTGTAAATCCAAACACGGCTTCGGCCGCACCGTTGAATTCGACAATCCGACCGTTTGTATCCACCACCAGGACTGCATCAAGCGACGACGAAACGGCAGCTTCGAAGCGCGAGCGCACTACTTGGTTGTCGTGCGCCACCTGTTGTCCACGGCGATGAAGCTTGATTAGTATGAACAGTGCGGCCAGTAGCAGCAGGATCAACGACAGGACCGACGCAGCAAGCTTGACCAAGGTATGTGAAAACTCTGCCCGTCGCTCAGTCTCAGCTTCTGCAAAGACCTTGATACCTGCAAGTGCCAGCGCTCGAACCTGAGGTCTCAGTTCTTCGATTTGTCGTTGCATGTCAGACAAGGCCGCTCGCAGCACGTCATCCGGGCTATCGACAATGGGTGTCGCAACGTCGAGGAAAGCCTTGGTTGCTGCCAAACTTGCCTGCGCCTCGTCATCATCGCGGATGGCCTGGTAAAACGCGCTTTGCGTTAGCGTCGTGACCCGACTGTAGAAAATATCGTACCGCTTGCGAAATACGGAGAGGTCACTGTTAGGATCGTGTGTCGCACTATGCGCAGCACTGCCGAGATTCAGGGTTTCGATTTCCAGTTGGGACATATTCCAACTGATGTCGTCATGCAGAGCTGTGGAAAGTGCATCAAGGTCCTCGATCACCGAACGACCCAGATAGATGATAAAGACAAGCCCCGCGATCAGCAGGCCCGCGAACAGTGTGATCGGCTTCTTACCCATGATCGGATACAGCTCGGGACTTGCGATGATTACCTCACACTATTCTTCGGGAACAATTTCGATACGATCCAGTTGCCAGATACTGCGCGAATAATACTCTTCTGACTTGTATGTGTCGTTATAGTCAAACGGGTAAACAATCCACAATGGGCCTTTGTCGCGGACCGACATTGCATCTCCGTTGCGGGCATAGGCCACGATCGGACCGCCTTCTATTGCGTCGGTCGAAGGGATCGAAACTGCATAGTCGTTCAAGGCCACGGCGCGGATTGTACCTCCATCAGCTCCCACATGTTCCAAAAGGGCAAACAGCGGCACGCCTTCGAACCGTTGCGGGCCATCTGTCCATATGGTCTCAGTTTCGAAGCTTTCGGCAGGCAAAGCCTTGAGGCCATCCATATCGAACACCCAAGCGCCACCCTCGACCGGAGAGGCAACCAATCCGGTGATAGTCAGAACCGCTTCGTCGGCAAAAACGGGTGTAGCAAGCGAAAATGCAATGAAAGCGATGGTACTGCGGATGGTCGCGAACATAAGAAAAACTCCGTGAGTGGTGTTGCCCTGGCCCACTTATGTCACGCTCCGGTCCAAGCCACCGAGGTGCATCCGGTTAGCCTGAATATACTTTGGTATAGGTCTGATACCACAAAGTGAGCCGATCCTGCCCGGAAGTGTGAGTTCTTTGTCGCTGCAAATTGCCTCATAACCAAAAGAAGCAATTGCTGAACTTTCGCAGAACACTCTGATCGAAAGACAACGGGCGGTTGATGGAAGTAAGAAATTGCTATGATTGTGACAGTATCAAACAACCATGGCAGCCTGGGTGGTTCTACCGCTGCGGGTGCGCTACGGTTTGAGTAAGGTAATAGAGTTTGGCGGGCGGTAGCGATGAGAATATTGTTGGCAGATGATCATGGGATGGTGCGTGACACGATTTCGGCTTATCTGGAAACGGAAGGTCGGGCCGTCGTTGTGGCCGTCGAAAACTTCCACGAAGCAATGAAAGCGCTGAACAACAAAGGGCCGTTTGATCTGGTTCTTTTGGATTTCAGCATGCCGGGTATGAACGGGTTGGATGGTCTTTCAGACGCGATAAAGGCCCACCCCGATCAACCCTTTGCGATGCTCAGCGGCACTGCACCAAATCGAATTGCCCAGGAAGCGGTGGAACGCGGGGCCATCGGTTATCTCCCCAAGTCAATGACGGCAAAGTCACTGGTCAATGCAGTCCGTTTCATGATTGCTGGCGAAACCTTTGTGCCAGCTTCCGTCTTGGCAGATAGCGGAGAAACGCAAGAGACGGAGTTTTCAAAGCAGCTCAGCTTGCGGGAAAGACAAGTTCTGACCGGACTATGCCATGGCCGATCGAACAAGGAAATCGCGCGCGATCTGGACTTGCAGGAGGTCACGATCAAGCTGCACGTAAGGACCCTGTGCAAGAAGCTGAACGCCAAGAACCGCACGCAGGCGGCTTTGATAGCAAAAGACGCGGGCTTTGAATGACCCGCGTCTTCCCCAGTGTGTCACACTTAAAACAACATGCTGTCGATCAACTGACCCAAGTCATCAGCAACACCGTTTAAAAGCAACGTCGTGCCTCCGCCGAGTTCAATTTGAACATCATCACCTTCGACAACGCTGACATTGGTGTTGAACCATGCGGACATATCCGCATCACCAGCATCCAGGTCCAGGCTTCTGAAATCCAGGCGATCGCCTTCGGCGACTGAGAAGTCGGTGATCACATCCATGGCGCCGTCAATGTCATTGCTGCGGAAAACAAACCGGTCGGCACCGGCTCCTCCCGTGGCAACGTCATTGCCCGCCCCGAGATAAATCCGGTCGTTTCCAGCGCCGCCATCGAGCACGTCATCACCTGATCCACCGTTGAGGTAGTCCTTGTCGGCGCCGCCATTCAGGTCGTCGTTGCCGGACCCACCCTTCAAGGTGTCGCGGCCTTCACCGCCGGACAGGATGTCATCGCCGGATCCACCGTCGAGCGTGTCTGCGCCGTCCCCGCCATCAAGCACATCGGCACCAGAACCGCCATTCAGACTGTCGGCGCCGAGACCACCTTGCAGAACGTCGGATCCAGATCCTCCATCAAGTTGATCATCGTCGCTGCCTCCTGAGAGCGTGTCATTCCCAGAACCACCCGTGAGATCATCTGATCCCGCGCCACCTGAAAGGGAATCATCCCCGGATCCACCGATCAGAACATCCTGACCGTCGTCACCAAAGAGCTCATCATCTCCGGAACCACCATTGAGCAAGTCTGCACCAGTTCCGCCAGACAGGAAATCCGCTTCGGACCCACCGCTCAGATCGTCGGCTCCGTCGCCACCGTACAAAGCATCCGAACCCGACCCGCCATTCAATACGTCATCGGCGTCGCCACCATCTAGCGTATCGTGCCCTGCCGAACCGGTGAGGGTATCCGTACCGGCACCGCCAAGCAGGATGTCATCATCCTCAGGCAGAATGTTTCCATACTGGTCATAACGCACACCATTCTCATCATAGCTTGAAATGATCCCGCTGGTGCTGCCCTCACCAGCACCGCCGTGCAGGTTGTCTGACCCGTCATCGCCTTCAAGCGTATCACCCGAACTGCCGCCGACCAATACGTCTGTTCCAATGCCGCCCGAGAGAGTGTCGTGGCCCGCATTGCCTTCCAAAACGTCGTCATATGACAAGTCACCTTCCGTTGTTGCAACCAATGTCAATTCCGCCACGAGAACACTGGAGTTGATGTCCACCTCGACAAAGGGGCTCTCCGCCGTGGGGTCGGCAGCACCGTCGTTGGAGTATGACCTGGGAGCTTCCTCCATCAAGTGCAGGCTGGCCTCACCGGTGACCGGATCAATGATCACCTGATAGATCCCACCCGACGATGACGTCGAATCGTTCATATCGTGATCGCCCGAGTTTCCACCCACGAACAGATTGCCATCCGCATCCACAATCGCCGCGCCGAACGTCATAGCCGGCGCACCGTCAAGGCGGTTGCCATCAATCACTGTGGACGTGACGGGAACGGTGCTGAATTGTGGATCGCCATTTGAGATATCGATGACGAGCAGAATTGTGTCAGCGCCTTCCGCACTCGGTCGGGCAACACCATAAAAACTCTGTGTCTCTGCGTTGAAGGCAACGTCATAGACACGCGCGCCGACTAAGTCGTTTGGCAAATTGTAAACTGTCGTGACCGGGTTCCCATTCTCGTCAGATTGGTCAACATCAATCACCGCAATATGGTCCATGCTGGATTGGAACGACCAAAGGTTGCCCTGATCATCAAAGTCGCCCGTCCAGGACCGGTAAGGCGTTTCCCCGATGCGGTAGCTGTTACCCTCGGCATCAATCATGACAAGATCGGAACGCTCAACCGATTGACCAAGCGCATCGACGCCTGTGCCCACTGCAATCGCATAGAGCATGTCATTCTCGGCGTTGTAGCCCATGGAGTTGACATTGACGGTGCCCTGCACGCCCGCCACTTCGTAGCTTTGCGTTTCAACGTCAAAGACATGCAATGTCCCATTCAGGACTTGGTAGAGATTGGATTGCCCATCTGCAAAGGCGGAAACGGTAACTGTCTGGCCACCGATTTCCATTTCCTGATCGTAGTTAAAGATTGGACCTGATGTATCTATCTCAGGACCGCTGCTTTCGGCTTCGACAGAACGAATTGTGAGCTGCGTACTGGTGTCTTCAGCTGTGAATTGCACCTCATGTCCACCATAGGCCCCGCTTTGCGAACTGAATTCAGCAATCACTTCACCATCTAACAGCACCTCAACGGCTGCGTCGGATTGGCCGCCAGCAAAGTTAGCCGCCAGTTCCAGGTTCAGGTTGTAGACACCGCCGACCTCGGTCGTGACGACTTGCGTCATTTCCTGATGACCGTTTTCGAGGTCATTTACCTCCCAATTCCCGCTCGCCGCGTAGTCGGAGAAAGACGTGGCGCCATCAGTGCCGCCCAGAAGGTTGTCTTCGACATAGTCACCATGCAAGGCGTCGTCGCCTCCTTGGCCACTTAAGTTGTCGTCCCCGGCCAGGCCGACCATGTTGTCATCATGACCTGTGCCTTCGTTCAAATCGGACAATCCTGTACCGATCCATGTCTCAGTCGTTGGCATTTTAGTACCTCATTGGTTTTAAGAAGATTTAGGGGGACGCAGGCTTTACCAGCCGATGCCGTTGACCTGCGCAGTTTGGGGCACGTCGTCAAACAGACGCACCACATCGATCACCGGAATACTCGGACCATCCGATACGGCATGCCGGTAGGTGTCATTGCTGTGGCAAACGATGACAGCATCCACATTGTCCATCACCTCTGCCACATCGTCGCAAAGCATGTCCTTCAGCGACCCTGCCAATTGGCCAAGACCTTGACTGCCGTGCTGTACGTAGGATTTCAATCCATCCAGCGGTGTATCCTTGGTCACCGCTGTGTCATGCACTTTGAGTTCGATACCTCTGGCGTTCAATTCTGCCATAACCTCGAGGATCGGGCTTTCGCGCAGATCATCCGTGCCTGGTTTGAAAGCCAAACCAAGAATGCCCACACGTTTCGCACCGGTTTCCCGCGCCATGCGAGTAGCCTCTTCAATCTGCTCACGGTTTGAGCGATCAAGATTGCCAATCAAAGGCAATGAAACACCCAGACCTTCCGCGATGTGCTGAACTGCGCGCACCTCTTTGGGCAGGCAGGAGCCACCATAGGCAAAACCGGGCTTCAGGTAGTAGGACGACAGGTTCAGTTTCTGATCCTGGGTGAAAATGTCCATGACTGCGTGACTGTCCACGCCCAGAGGTTTGCACAACCGACCGACTTCGTTGGCAAAGCAGACCTTGGTCGCATGCCAGACATTGTCGACATATTTGATGGTCTCGGCCACCTCTACAGTTGTGAGGATCGGATCGGCATCGACCGGCGCATAAATGCGGCGCATGATCTCGGCAGTCCGGAAATCGCTGGTGCCAATGACGGTCTTCGGCGGATTATGGAAATCGTCAATAGCGACCCCTTCGCGCAGAAACTCGGGATTGAAGCAGATTCCAAAATCGCGTCCAGCTTTCTTGCCTGACATTTCTTCAAGGATTTTGGCCATCACCCGCATCGTGGTGCCAGGCGGGATAGAACAACGCATTGCAAAAACGTGAAAGCCATCCTTTTGGCGCAACCCCACGCCCATAGCCCGGGCCGACTGTTCAATGTAGGTATAGTCGCAACCGCCATCAGCTGCAGTTGGCGTGCCCACGGAAACAAAAGTCACATCTGTTTCTTGCACGGCAGCAACCAAATCGTCGGTCGCATTGATAAGCCCATCAATTACGCCTTTCGAAAGGGTCTCGCCCAGCATCGCTTCGTGAATTGGGCTTTTGCCACGGGCGATCTGGTCAATCTTTGCTTGATCGATGTCTACGCCGATGACCTGATGTCCAAGCGAAGCAAGGCATGCCGTGGAAACCGCCCCTACATAGCCCAGCCCAACGATGCTAATCCGCGACTTTTGCTGTGTTGCCGGAATGACAACCTGTACATCGTTTTGATCAAATTTTCTAAGTTCCATGAGACGATCCTCCGTTCTGAGGATCTTTATAAGTCACTGAAAAATTTAATATTCATCTCGCAAGTGTAGAACAGAAGCACGAAGGAGAGATGGTCTATACCAAGGGTTAGGCAAGCCATACCTAGGCACAAAAAAATGGCCCGCATGGTTTCCCATGCGGACCGGTCGCGTTCGTGAGTGGTGGCACTTGGGCCGAACGCGAACCTCAGGCGACCTCGGCGCGGTCGTAGATATCTTCGTAACGGATGATGTCGTCTTCTCCGAGGTAGCAGCCAGATTGCACCTCGATCAGATGCAACGGCAGCTTGCCCGGGTTTTCGAGGCGGTGCACAGCCCCCAAAGGAATGTAGGTACTCTCGTTTTCCGACAGGAGCTTTTCGTCGTCATCGACCGTCACCATGGCTGAGCCGCTGACCACAACCCAATGTTCCGCGCGATGCAAGTGACTTTGCAAAGACAGTTTAGCCCCTGGCTCGACCATGATGCGCTTGACCTGGAAACGGGGACCCAGCGACAACGTTTCGTAGTAACCCCAGGGACGGTAGCAGCGGCGAAAGCCATCAGCCTGCTGCGCGCCTTCCGCCCGCAACGTCTCGACAACTTTGCCGACATGTGAACCGTGGGATGCATCAGCGACAAGAATCCCGTCATCAGTTGCCACAGCAACGATGTCTTTTAGTCCGAGACCAACCAACTTCACGTCCGGGTTTTCGGACTTCAGCAATGTGCCTTCGCAATCAATCGCGGTGGCGTTCCCCGATGTGACATTGTCTCCATCGTCAGCGTCCTCGTGATCTTTCAAAGCTGTCCAGCTGCCCAGATCGGACCAGCCGCATGTCAGCTCCAGAGCAGCACACTCTCCGACATGCTCCATAATCGCGTGATCAAACGAAATGTCCTGGCACCTGAAAAAAGCGTCCTCGGACAGACGGCGGAAACCAAGATCGCGGCCACCAAGTGCAAGGGCTGCTTCGACGGGAGCCAACATCTCCGGGGCATGAGCTTCGAACGCTTTCAGTACGGCATCCACACGAAACAGGAACATGCCCGAGTTCCATAACCAGCTCCCGGATACCAGCATTTCTGCAGCGCGGTTTGCCTCAGGTTTCTCGGAAAATTCCGAGATCATCAACGCGTCCTGATTGCCGCCTTCGACCTTGAGGTAACCGAAGCCAGTTGCCGCATGGTCGGGCTGAATGCCAAACGTCACTATGGCCCCTTTAGCTGCAAGACGCATCGCTTTTTGCAGGCTGCGGCGGAACGCGCCTTCATCTTCGATCATGTGATCGCTGGGCAAGACTGCCAAGATAGCCTCGGGTTCGGATTTTCGTATCAGGGCAGCCGTCAGGATCGCAGCGGCGGTGTTCCGTCCAACGGGCTCAATCACCAACTCAGACACGCTTGCGTCCACATCCGCAAGTTGCTGCCGCGCAATGAAACGATAATCCTCTGCAGTGATCACTATCGGCTTGGCAAATCCTTTGCCCGATACGCGCCCAATGGTGCGTTGAAACAGGCTTTGACCTTCAATGAGTTGCGCGAACTGTTTGGGATAGCTCTTGCGCGAAACAGGCCAAAGGCGGGTACCGGCACCGCCGGCAAGGATAACTGGATGGATCATTTGAAACCCTCTTTTATGTTCTGATCCATATTAGCGGCCCCCGCGCCCTATGATGGATGTCTAAAGGTGAAGATGACTCTCGAAAGGATAGTCCCGCTAGCTGAAAGGGGTTTCGATCAAACCCACATACATCATGATCAGCATCAGAAACGCTGACAGAGCTGTCACGAGTTGAAACTTGGCAAACCCGTTCTTGATCGTCTCGACGAGACCAGAACCATCGCCCGCGCTTTGATTGCCGCGATTGGACCATTTCTGCTTAGAAAGGTGGAAAATCATATAGATTTTCACTGACGCGTTAATCACCTGATTGAGGTACAGTATGAACGGCCAAGTCATATCTGCGCGGCGGCTGTAGCCGAACAGGAACAGACACAACACAACGCGCGAAAACAGGACCCAAATAATGCAGTTCCAGAAGTATCCTGGGACAATCATGCTGCCCAGTACGGCCATCACCGGGCTGACCATCATCGTCCACATAGCAAGACGTTGATCCACAACACACCACCAGATGAAGAAGGGCATTGCGGTAGGACCAAGGGCGATGGCGCGTGCACCATTGCGCAGCATATTGCCGGACCACCGGCGAAAGTTCTGCACCATACGCTTCAGTCCGTTCTCCTTGATCACTTCGATCGTGTAGACAGTCGCGTCCGGCACATAGGTCATCTTGGCACCAACGCTCAGCAGCCGGTACCAGGTCGACTTGTCATCACCAGACAGAAACCGAAAGCGCCCCCACAGCCAGTGGTTCAAGTGGTCAGCTTCAATGGTGCGGATGAATTTCTCGTCTAAGATGTGCCGCGCGCGAAAAACACTCATGCGACCGGTGAGTGTCAAAACTCGCCCAGCCAGCGCATGGCTTTGCATGGCCAATCGCCGCTGGGCAAATCGCATGTCCAGCCACTTTGCAATCCACTGCGGTCCATAGCAGATCACTTCTTCGTCGGTGGTCAACGCCTGCAGTTCTGGGTCACTACCGAACATGGAAAGTGTCTTGCGCAGGACGTCGTCCCCATAAAGGGCATCGCCATCCATGAATATTACAAGGTCATCCGGATTGGCACCGGATCGCGCGATCGCCCGCAGGATCAGTCCAATGGCCATGCGCTTGCCTGGCTGGTTCTGACGGATAAAAATCAGTTCGGCCAGATCGTCCGGTATGTCCTGTGCGTAGGTTTCGACGAAATCACGAATGATCTGTTCGTCATATGCGCTGCCTGTCCCAATGTAGAGCGAGGTGGGAATACCCTCGAGTTTGACTTGACCCAAGATTGAGCCAATGACGCGTTTGGTAATCGACGGCTCTTCGTAATAGGTTGTCATCTGGATATGCAGTCGCTTGGGGCGCCAACCTGCATCCCAAAGTTCATCTGCGCGTTTGCGCATTCCTGGCCACTTGGCGCGCGCATAGACCTGCGCGCGCAACGCATGGGTGAACCACCACCCAAACCGCCAGAGCCCTAGAGTCCCCAGTACAACGGTTACATGTAGTGTCGATGGATTTGCGAAACGATTTGGCACGTTCGCCAAGAGCCACAAAAGCCCCATAAAAAGCAGAAGAAATAGTGTGAAGTGGGGCAACGACCAACGAGCGAAGTAGCTTGGCACCGGCTTTTGCAGTTCGTGCAAACGACGCGTCAGGTCCTTGTCAAAGGCGTATTCCGATAGCTCCTCAGCCATTCCGGACCCCCATTTTCGCAAGCCAACCGCGAAACGCCTGACCCAGTTGCCGCTTGGCTTCGAGGTTCACCGGTGCACCCAGACGCAGCCTCGCTTTGGTGGCCTCAGCACTTAAGTTCGTGGCCGAAACGGTTACCATGATCCCAAACTCACCAGGACGTTCGGGATGGTCGCCTGCACGCACATCGGTGATGGCGCCGTCGAATGTGATCTTTTGACCGTTTTCATTCAGTCCGATCGTGGCAGGCATCCCGATGTAAAGTGTTTCGGCGAACTTTTCAGATACCCAACCCACCGTAGCCCGGGGTTCCGCCCGCTCGAAAACCAAATCGCCTTCCTGTGTTCCAAACAGCTGACCCGGTCGCACCATAACTTCCCGTACGACACCGTCAGACGGCGCGCGGATATGGTTGCGATCAATCAAATCGCGCAGCCCATCGCGATCAGCACGTGCGCTGTCGGACCGCGCTGCTCGTCGCGCAACTTCTCGAGCCATCAGGTCAGAGACGATGGTCACGGGGTCCGACACTGCCGCCAAATCATCATTGCGCCCGCGCATCGACACCCACTGCCGGCGCATATCGTCAAATCCACCTTTGCCGACGAACTCGGTATAAAAGCGTGCCGCAACAGCCATGCGCATGGCAGTATTTTCCGATTGTTGATGCTCCGCCAGTTCTTCCATCGCCGCTATGGCACGGGCATGCTCTTGTCTTGCGACGGCAAGCTCTGCCTCAGCTTGATCCAGTCGGGCTTGCACCTCAGGGTCATGAAGCCTGATCATAACGTCGCCAGTGCGGACTTTTTGCCCGGAAGAAACGTCCACGCTATGCACAAATCCGCCCTGAGAGGGGAAACTGTGGCTCATTGGGGCTAGCACTCGACCGTGCTGTATGTCGATCCGGTCAAGATTGGTGAAGATATTGTTGCCGATGATACCCACGACCAGCGCTGCAATGGACAGGTATGTCAAAACATTGAACAGAACCCGGACAGGCTGCGGAACGAACTTCACTGGTTGTTCGGATTGCTCTGCTTCCGTTTGCTCCATCGGGACAAGATCAACAGGAGTGTCCAAGCTGGTGATCACGTCACCACTGCTGGCCATTTTGCCAGACAGCAACGAACGATAAAAAAGAGCCAAAGTTTCGCGTTGCCGACCGCTCAATCCTTCGAGGGAGACCAGGCCAGACTGTTCGTTTTTCGACAGACGAACCGGAAAGCGGATATCAACCCCTTGGAAAGGCACACTGAGCGTGCCAGCTGTCGGGCAGTCAGGCGCATCGTCCGGCCAGACCAATCCGGACAAGGACCAGCTTTTTATGCACACCGACGCACCGGATGGCGTTTCAACCACCAACGGCGCGGTGACCGTCCAATCCATATTTGAGTCAGGTGCTTCGTGGCGGATTTTCATCAGTGGCCTCATTGCTTTGGACCACAAAGGTACTTGGTTCGCTGACCGCGCAGGCGACGCACAAGTAGAACCACACGTTCAAAGGACGATTGGCATTATACGAAAGTATAGCCCGTTCAATCGCTGAAAATTGACAACGAACCTGGGGGTACACTTCTAAAACAGGGACTGCGAACCACACAGCATGCCGAACGCATCGCGAGGATTTGCTTGGTCCGTATTGTGAAAACAGGGTCGCAAAACCGCAGCCAAAACGTCGTCAAAAGTTTCAGACTTGCGCAAACTCTGCCCGAAGCCAGGCTTCAAACAACTCGATTTCGGGTCTCACAGCGACACTTGAGTTGCGATACATAAGGTAGTGAGATTGAGGAGAGGCAGTGGCCTCTCCCACCGGGACTATTCCTGCAGCGAGACCGCTTTGCGTCTGCGCCAATCGCGACAAGACCATCGCATAGCCATGTCCACCTGCCACCAGTTGCATCGCGGACACCGTTGTATCGAGAAAGTACTGTTCAGTCTCAGGTACCGGAACGCAGTCATGGGTGGCGAAGTATCGATTCCAATCACCTTCATATCCGAGGATGTGGATAAGCGGGCCGCGCAAAAGATCTGGGATTCCTTTGATACAGCCTCGCTGCTTGGCAGCGCAGATCGGTGTGATGAATTCTTCCGACAGCTTTTCGGACCGTGCGTCGGTCCAGGTGCCCCGCCCCATTCGCACCTCGACGTCGATGCCTTCAGGCCCCGTCGACGTGGACCAGATATCCGATACAAGACGAATATCGATTTCAGGGTGCTCTTGTTTGAAGCGTGGAAGACGCGGCGCAAGCCACAGCACGCTTGTTGAAACCGGTGCCTTGACCGTAACCATACGCGCTGTCATCGGCCCGAACAGGCTGACCGAAGCCAAATCGATATCTGCTATCGCCTGACGAACCGTGCTGACATAGGCCTGTCCAATATCTGTAAGTGACAAATGGCGCGCACGCCGGTGAAACAATTTGCTTCCCAATTGCTCTTCAAGTGACCGGATGTGAAGACTTACCGCAGTCTGGGTTAACCCGAGTTCCTCGCTGGCAGCGGTGAAGTTCAGAAGTCGGGCAGCGGCTTCAAAGCTGCGAAGCCAGATCAGATTGATACGTCTTTGCATTCCCGGAAATCACAAAATTTTTTTGGTCATACTGCGCACCATATATCATTTTGGTTGCTGCAAAAAAGTGAATAACATCCGCGTTGAGACGACATGAAAGCGCCAACAGGACCAAGTGACATGCCAGTGCTTTTCACGGAGGCTCCCGACATGGTCCTGGCAAATAGGGATACAAAGCCTGGCAACATGGGGGCTTGTTCCTTAGTCAAGGTCGAGGAGCAGGTGATTGAGGATAGCTTCCACTCTACCCTTCGGGATGTGGCGTGCAAGACGCTCATTTCAGGTTGCAAAACCGCGTGCAAAGGCGTTGTCGTCGGCGTAGCCACCTTTCTGCCAAATGGTATCCTGCATCCACATCGCCACACTCAGCCGGAGTTCTACGACGTGCTTGAAGGCTCCGGTGAGGTTGTGTTGGCCAGTGCTACGTATTCCGTGGACCATGGGACAGCCATCTACATCCCTGCAGATGTCGAGCCTGGAGTCAGTGTTGATCCTGATGGCCTGAGCTTTGTCTATGGCTTTGAGCAAGATGCGTCCTCAGGCATCGAACATCGGTTCGTGGCCTGACACGCCACCCAAAGGATGTTCCTCACAAGAAAGGTGCTGAAATGAAAGTTGGATTTATCGGTTTGGGCAATGTCGGCGGTAAACTGTCCGGCAGTCTGTTGCGCAATGGTATTGACCTGACCGTACTGGACTTGAACGCCAATCTTGTCGATCTGGCTGTATCCAAAGGTGCCAAAGCGGCGCGCAATGCGGCCGAATTGATGCGAGATTGTGATGCGGTGATCACATGCCTGCCGTCTCCTGCCGCGTCCGACGCGGTCATGCAAGAGATGCTGCCCCATGTGCAGGAGGGCAAGATCTGGATGGAGATGTCGACCACCGACCAAGCCGAAGCCGAGCGTCTGGGCGGTCTGGTGATGGCCGCCGGAGGTGCAGCGGTGGATTGCCCCGTATCGGGTGGCTGCCATCGAGCGGACACCGGCAACATCTCGATCTTTGCGGGTTGCGACCGTACGACGTTCGAGCGGATCTTGCCGCTTCTGATGACTATGGGCCGTCGTATTTTGCATACCGGTGACCTAGGCACGGCTTCGATGCTCAAAGTCCTGACGAATTACCTCGCCACCGTCCATCTGGTTGCCAATGCAGAAGCTCTGGTGACAGCCAAGGCCGCAGGAATGGACTTGAACACCACCTATGAGGCAATCAAAATCTCATCTGGAAACAGTTTTTCGCACGTCACGGAAAGCCAAGTCATCCTCAATGGATCGCGCGACATCTCCTTCACGATGGATTTGGTGAAAAAGGATGTTGGTCTGTTCCAGAGCATCGCCGAGCGCGGCAAGGTGCCGTTGGAAATCTCACCGCTGATTTGCAAAATATTTGACGATGGCATTGCGCGCTATGGGGATCGGGAATTGTCGCCCAATATCATCCGGCGTCTGGAAGAGGCGACTGGCCTCGACATTCTGGCACCTGGCTTTCCGTCGGAGATGGAGGATGATGAACCCGAAGAGCCTGGTTATGAGGTGATCCCGCAGGGGAAGTCGCTCAAGCCGGCAACTTGAACTGGCCCCGGTGCTTCGTAGCAGGGGCTGTTCCTACATGCGCCGGGCAGATGCAATGGACGAGTTGCAGGGCTTCGGCGAGAATTTCTCAGGCCATTTCAGAAGGCTCACGACAAGACAGACCCGCCGTGATGATCTCGTCATGCAAGGTGACAGAGGTGACCGCCCCGGCCTTGGCACTCTCGAACAAGTAAGCCGCAAGCACAGGCTATACGATCACAATCCCTGTGGCGTCTTGCCCCAGCAATACTGCCTCATGGCCGCGATGACTCCGGCAGCCATGCCGCTGACACCACCCCAGAGGAAAATCTGGCTGGGTGGGGCAGAGACAACGAACCAACCATTTTCTTCGGCCTCAGATTTGGTCAACCGTATTCAGGCAGCATAGTCGCCGTCAATGCGGATGGCCTTAGCGCCTAGATCGCGCACTACCTGAGCATGAGCTTCACTGGCCCCGGCATAAACATAATCGCTCATGTAAGAGAGGTGCAGCAAAAAGCCCGGAGCGTATCCAGTATGGAAGTACGGACCCGCATTGAAGCAAAAGCTGGCCTTGGCCAAACGATAGGCAACGGAACATTGGTGAATGCCACCACCGATAATCGCGACAGGTGCATGCTTCACGAGCGGATGGGGTATATGGAATTCCTTTGTTAAGGCGACCGCAGCCCGTTCGCGTTTGGCGAGGATACCTGTGTCCCGGTTCTTGTGGGTCACATAGCTGTTCGTCTCGAAATGAGAAAACTCGCGTGCATCCCCATTTTTGACGCGAAATCGACTTTGTCGTGGTTAAAGTGCGGGTGCTGATCAAAGCAAAAAAGGCGAGGGCAAGGCCTGTGACGACCAATGTTCCTGAGCGCGGGTTTACTGACAATGAATTCGCTGCGCGCACCCGGCGCGCACAAGAGTTAATGGCGCGTGATGGATTGGCAGGATTGTTTCTAACGACCGAACCAGAGGTCCGATACTTCACCGGCTTTCAGACTGTGTTCTGGCAAAGCCCGACACGACCCTGGTTTGTGTTCTTGCCCGCCTCCGGCAAACCGATTGCCATCATCCCCGAAATCGGCGCAGAATTGATGCGCCGTTCATGGCTGGACGACATTCGAACCTGGGCGGCGCCCACACCGAATGATGACGGTATCAGCCTTTTGACGGATCTCCTGAGGCCATATGCACGAGAACGCGCGCGGATCGGGGTGATGAAAGGTCATGAAACGGTACTGCGGATGCCACTGGGCGATTGGGAACGGCTCGTTGCTGCGTTGCCAGGGCTTGAGGTCGCGGATTCCACGTCGTTGGTGCATGCCCTGCGCATGATAAAGTCACCGGCGGAGATCGAGAAGCTTGCCTATATCTGCAGCCTCGGATCCGCCACCTTCGCCCGCGTGCCCGACATCGTTTGTCACGGCATGCCACAAGACGAAGTTTTCCGCGCCTTTAGACGCGAAGCATTGGCACAAGGGGTGGATGACACACCCTATTTGGTCGGGGCGGCTGAACGGGGCGGGTACCGGGACGTGATTTCGCCCCCCGACCGCCGTCCATTGCAAAATGGCGATGTCCTGATGCTGGACACTGGCCTGACATGGGATGGGTATTTCTGCGATTTTGACCGCAACTGGGCGATCGGGGTTGCGGATGACAGGGCCAGGCGCGCCTATGACGTGCTCTGGCGGGCCACCGAGGAGGGGCTTGCGACCGCCCGTCCGGGCAACACTTGTCGCGACCTGTTCCAGGCCATGGGTCGTGTGATTGCGGAATTCGACAGCAGCGGTGCCACCATCGGCCGTTTGGGGCATGGGTTGGGCATGCAACTGACCGAACAACCTTCCCATGCGGATTTTGATCTGACAGTGCTCAAGGAAAACATGGTGCTGACGCTTGAGCCATCGCTGAGCTACGGTGATGGGCTGACCATGGTGCACGAAGAAAACATAGTGGTCACAGCGGACGGAGCGCGGCTTTTGACCCAAAGAGCCGCACCCGAATTGCCAGTCATCTAGAAACGGTTTTCTCAAACCCCTGTGAACAATCCACTTTTTGAACCGATTTAGCGAGTATGACGAGCCTGTTCGCGCTGGCCGTGATCATAACTCTACGAGGCAAGAACGGTTGTGACGGCGGCCCAACGACGTGCGATTGCTAGTTCAGTGTGACATTGGTCGCGCTCGGGGCAGTTATGGGTGCGATCATCTGCTCGCGGTTGATGCGCATATCATTGGAGGTGTTCGCGAATACAGTCGGCGCCATGTGGTAGCCCTTAGTATACCTATCCAAACGGTCGCCGCCGCAGCCTCGGTTCTGCCGATTCCAGTGTATTCGAGATTCTGATCCAACTGGCTTTCGCTGACGAGGGGACCAATTTGCACCCCGTCCGCCAACGCGTGACCAACCTTTACTTCATTGCTGGCCAAAACCAGTTTTCATCGAAGGCGCTGTGCACGGCCGAGTGAACGATCAGGCGGCTGGCAGCGGTGCATTTCTGACCGGTTCCGCTACAAAGCGGACACAGCTTCATGGGCGACCACCAAGCCCAGATCACAATCATCCATCGCCAGAAGAGGATTCTTGGAACCCATCTCCAACTGAACCCTGGTCATCTTGTGCAAGGCGGCCATTGAAATCCCGCTACCCACGGCCAAGCCGAAAGCATCCACATCAGCGTTTTCCACAAGGCGTTGGCATTTTAATCGCAAGGCTGGATGCACCGTTGGGAGGGACACGCATGCTTTTGGACCATCTCGGTATTGGTTGCACAGAAAATGGACCCATCCACCGGGCGCATTTGGAGCCGAAGGGTCCGTCGCGGTGTTCTTGGATTTGCCAAGGGACAGCGACGTGCCATGCTCATTCTGACGGTTGTCCCGTTGTCAATCGAAGTTCAGAAGCCGCGGTTTTTACGTGATCGTCCCAAAGCAGTCCTTGCTATAGATGCCGCGAAAGCTCGGGACGAGTCCACGTCGTGAACCAACTCTGTGTTCGAACGGAACAAACGCCGCGAGATCGTGACGTCGTTCCGGTTCACGTTTTCAGCCGGCTTCGCCTTCGGACAGTACCTTTCGCGCAGCACGGAAACACTCCAATCCTTGAGGCACCCCGCAGTAGATTGCGATGACATGGATGATGGCGCGCAATTCCTCTTGCGTCACGCCATTTCGCAGCGCACCACGGCAATGCAGCTCCCATTCCGCCATTTTGCCGAGCGCACCGATCATGGCGAGGTTCATCATCGAGCGGGTTTTGGCGTCGATGACATCATCGCCCCAGCCAAATCCCCAGCACCAGGCGGTCATAGCTTCCTGGAAGGGCTGGGAAAACTCATCGGCCGCAGCGAGGTTTTTCTCGACATACTCTGCACCCAGGGTGGCTTTGCGCTGCTCCAGACCTTTCAAAAACAGGTCTTCGTCAAACAAACTCATGGGATGATCCTTTCCAAAAGGCTAGACGCCTTCGACAATTGCAATTTCCGCGCTGCATGCGCCATCACGGCGGGCGCGCGCCGCTTGGTATTCCGGTGAGTTATAGCAGGCCAGAGCTTGCGCCTTACTTTCAAATTCGATCACCACATGACGCTCATAAAGGGCGCCCTCCAGCGAGGTTGCATCGCCGCCACGTGCCAAAAAACGTGCGCCATACTTCGCAAAGGCCGCCGGCGCATGAGCTTGGTAGCTCGCATAGCGGTCAGGTTCTGTCACGGTGACAAAGGCGATCCAATAACCTTTAGGCATCGCGCGCCTCTCCGACATTCAAGGAGCGTTCTGCGATAAGAGCTGCTTCGCTGATATGGGCTTCTACTGCTGCGCGTGCAGCGTCCGCGCTGCCGCTGAGAATGCTATCATGGATCGCCATCAAGTGGCTCATACCTGAGCGCTCTCTGTCCTTTGCCGCAACCGTCAAAGCCCGAAGGCGACTGATCCGACCATTGAGCCTTTGCACAATGTTCCACGCAATCTCATGGCCCGCCTCCATGAAAATCAACTCATAGAAATGGGTCGTTGCCTTTAGGAAATCGCTCCATTCCGCATCGTTTTTTCTGGCATGTACGGCTTTGACAGCCTTACTGAGTTTGGCGCCGAATTCGCGGCTTTGCTTGGCGGTGCAGGCTGCAGCAGCAGAGCCTTCCAGTTGCAAGCGAATGTCATAAATCTGCTTCGCCTGTTCCCAAGTCAGGCTCGCGACGATGGGGCCTTTGTTCGGCAGAATTTCAACCAACCCTTCGGCTTCCAGGAAGCGGATCGTCTCACGTACGACGGTCCGACTGACGCCAAGCTGCTCACACAATGGGCGTTCGACCAGACGGTCACCGGGTGCAAAGCGACCGTCAATGATCGCCTCACGCATTCGGGCTTGAACGATGTCGCGCAGAGTTTGTGGTGCCCGATCGATTTTGGGCAAAATGGCTTTTTGATCGGTCATAGGCGAACAGTTAACAGGCCAAGCTGGCAGCGGCAATAGTATTGACTGATGGTATACCATCGTACGATACAGATGCGACTCAAGAAAGAAGGCCTCAATATGCCCGCCGAAATTCGCAAAACGCTGACCCATGTTGAAACCACCCTGATCGAAGGAGGCAAAAAGGCCGAGGTGCCTCTCAAGCTGATTGCGGCTATGGCTGTCATTCGCAACCCGTGGGCAGGCCAGGGATTTGTCGACGATCTTGCGCCTGCGATCCGTGGTTGTGCGCCGGGCTTAGGAGCGCTCCTGACAGAGATGATTCTGGACGTCAGTGGCGGCGGCGCGCAGGTTGAAGGCTACGGCAAGGCTGCGATCGTCGGGTTGAGTGGCGAGGTAGAACACGCCTCGGCGTTGATCCACACCCTGCATTTTGGAAACCATTATCGCAACGCCGTGGGTGCGAAATCGTATCTGTCTTTCTGCAATACACGCGGACCGGCGAATGCACCGCTAATGATCCCATTGATGGACAAGAATGATGGTGGACGACGCTCACACTACCTGACGATCCAAACTGCGGTGGCGGACGCTCCAGGCGCGGATGAAATCCTGATTGCGCTTGGGGCCTCTGTAGGTGGGCGTCCACATCACCGTATTGGTGATCGCTATCAAGACCTTAAGGAACTTGGCCATGACGTTGACAACCCTGCGGCTGTCTAGGTCCAGCCTTCAGGTCGCCTGGCGCGACCACGGGGCTGGCGCGCCTGTTTTGCTGATCCATGGGGTCGGCATGCAATCGGCGGCGTGGGGGCCGCAGATCGAAGCACTCTCTGACCGCTACCGGATCATCGCTGTTGATATGCCAGGACACGGAGAGAGCGCGGCCTTGCCCCAAGGAAGTCAGCTTCCCGAATACGTGTGTTGGCTGCACGACTTTGCAGACCAGCTTGGCCTGGGAAGCCTGAGTATTGTTGGGCACTCAATGGGCGCGTTGATCGCAGGTGGTTTCGCGGTTCAGTATCCGCAGCTGACCAGACGGGTTGCCTTGCTGAACGGTGTGTTTCGCCGAGATGCAAAGGCGCGCATCGCAGTTGGATCGCGGGCCGATCAGATCCGTTCAGGCAATATTGATCTGGAGACCCCACTCAAGCGCTGGTTTGGCGACACGCCGTCTGACCAAGCCGCGCGCGCCAAGGTCGCGGATTGGCTCAGCGTCGTTCACCAAGCCGGATATGCAACCGCCTATGAGGCCTTCGCGCGTGGAGACGACATTTACGCAGACCGGTTTGCCGAGATTAACTGCCCTTTCCTGGCAATCACGGGTGAGGACGACCCGAACTCAACTCCTGAAATGTCGAAAGAAATGGCTGCTACCGTGAAAGATGGCACTGCCATTGTCGTTGAGAACCATCGTCACATGGTCAATCTCACGGCGCCGGGCCTTGTCACACAGCATCTGAAAAACTGGCTGCAAGACACCCCATATGAGGAGGCCGTAGGATGACTGCATTTGACACTCAGGCACTGCGCAATGCCTTTGGGACATTTCTGACTGGTGTTACCGTTGTCACGGCGCGGGATGCGCAAGGTGAACCCTTGGGTTTTACGGCCAACTCCTTCTCGTCTGTGTCGCTTGACCCGGCGCTTTTGCTGGTCTGTCTGGCCAAATCTTCTCAGAACTATGACACCTTGGTGAACACCGCTGGCTTTGCCGTGAATATTCTGGCCGAGACGCAGGTCGATATTTCAAATACCTTTGCGCGTCCCTCTGACGATCGGTTCGCGGACGTTGATTGGCACGCCGGGCCTCACGGCGCGCCGATTATTGACAGCAGTTCGGCATGGTTTGAGTGCAAGATGTTCAACGTGGTGGATGCCGGAGACCACGCGATCCTGATTGGGCAAGTGATGGCATTCGACAGCACGGCAAAGCCCGGTTTGGGCTATGCGCGCGGCGCATATGTCACGCCCTCTGCATCGGCTGCCGCGATCTTGCCAACATCCAAACTGGTCGTTTCAGTCTTGGTTGAACAGGATGGGCATGTCCTTTTGCTGAGCGACGATGGCGGTGGAGTGATGCTGCCGGAAACTGAGGTTGGGCCAGATGAGACGGTGTCATCCGCTATGCAGCGCCTGCTGTTAGAGGCAGGCGTAGCGGCAGAACCCGGGTTTCTCTATTCGGTCTATGAGGACGCAGCACGCAAACAACAACACCTATGTTTTCTTTGCCAAGCGACCCGCTGCACCTCCGCCGCTGGTGTTTTTGTCCCAATTTCTGCGTCAACTTGGGACGACGTGACGGACCCCGCAACAGTCACGCTGCTGGAACGTTATGCGGCTGAAACCAAGATTGGCACTTTGGGCATTTACTATGGAAATCAAAACAGTGGCAAAGTACGCGCCGTTGTCTGACAGGAGGTTCTGACGCATGCGTTTCTCACTTTTTGCTCACATGGAACGGACATCCGCCGATCAGGATCAGCGCGAACTCTATGATCAGTTTGTGACGTTGGCGAAAATGGCGGACGATGGCGGCATGCACGCCGTCTGGACTGGTGAGCATCACGGTATGGATTTTACCATTGCACCAAACCCGTTCTTGAACCTTGTCGATCTTGCACACCAGACCAAGAATGTGAGGTTGGGCACGGGTACGATCATCGCTCCATTCTGGCATCCAGTGCGGTTGGCTGGTGAAGCGGCGATGGCAGATATGATCGTTGACGGGCGGCTTGATCTCGGTATTGCGCGCGGTGCCTACAGCTATGAATATGAGCGCCTGGTTCCTGGCATGGACGCATGGGACGCTGGTCAAAGGCTGCGCGAGCTGGTGCCCGCTGTGCAGCAAATTTGGAAAGGTGACTACGCGCAGGAAGGAATCTATCACTCCTTCCCCTCAACCACCTCATCCCCCAAGCCAGTGCAGCAAGACGGTCCGCCGATCTGGATTGCCGCCCGCGACCCCAACAGCCATGAATTTGCCGTCTCCAATGGTTGCAAGGTTCAGGTAACGCCTCTTTGGCAGGGCGACCAAGAGATCACCACGCTGATGGAAACCTTCAACGCCGCCTGCGCCAAGTTTCCCGACATCCCTCGCCCCGAAATCATGCTGCTTAACCACACCTATATTGCCGAGGATGAGGCCGACATTCAGCAGGCGGCGGAAGAGATCAACCGTTTCTACTGCTATTTTGGGGCGTGGTTCAAAAATGAACGACCCGTGTCGCAAGGGTTGATTCAATCGCTCAGCGACGACGAAATTGCCGCTCATCCGTTCTATTCGCCCGAAGCCATGCGACGCGACAACGTCATTGCAACAGCGGATCACGCCGTCGAGCGGATCAAAGGGTACAAGGCGCTCGGCTACGACGAATACGCCTTCTGGATCGACAGTGGGATGAGCTTTGAACGCAAGAAAGCATCGCTTGAGCGTTTCCTCCAAAACGTCATGCCAGCCTTCGCATAAGGAACAGATTGTGCAGCAATTTCAGCAATATATCGGCGGTGCATTCTCGGATGGCGCGGCACAGTTTGACAGTATTGACCCCGCCACGGGCAAGGTTTGGGCAAAAATGCCCGAGGCACAGCGCGAGGATGTGAACGCCGCGGTAGAGGCCGCCGAGGCCGCGTTCTATGGGGCGGACTGGGCCAGCTTGACGGCATCGGCGCGGGGTAAACTGCTTTTGAAGCTGGCGGATCTCATCGCTGAAAACGCCACCAGATTGGCAGAGCTTGAAACCCGTGACACAGGCAAGATCATCCGAGAGACCTCTGCCCAGATCGCCTATGTTGCAGAATACTATCGCTACTATGCAGGCCTTGCTGATAAAATCGAAGGCGCTCATCTGCCAATCGACAAGCCGGATATGGAGGTTTGGCTGCGCCGCGAACCTGTGGGCGTTGTCGCGGCGATCGTGCCGTGGAATTCGCAGCTCTTCCTCTCTGCGGTCAAGATCGGCCCGGCCCTTGCTGCCGGGTGCACTGTGGTATTGAAAGCGTCCGAGGAAGGGCCCGCGCCAATGCTGGAGTTTGCCCGCATTTTTGATCAGGCGGGCTTTCCTCGCGGGGTGCTGAACGTCATCACCGGCTTTGGCCCAGACTGCGGTGCAGTGCTGACAAGTCATCCCAAAGTCGCCCATGTTGCGTTTACTGGCGGCCCCGAAACTGCGCGACATGTGGTACGCAACTCCGCCGAGAACCTTGCCTCGACATCGCTGGAGCTGGGCGGCAAATCCCCGTTCATTGTGTTCGAGGACGCCGACTTGGCCAGCGCCGTGAACGCGCAAGTGTCAGGGATTTTCGCAGCCAGCGGGCAAAGTTGCGTCGCAGGCTCTCGGTTGGTGATATCCAACCGGATCAAAGATGCATTCCTCGCATGCTTAAAGGAAAAGGCCGAAGCTGTGGTCATTGGCGCACCCGATGACATGGCAACGGAAGTCGGCCCTTTGTGCACGCAAAAGCAGGTCCAAAACGCCGAGGCTCTGGTCAAAGCATCCAAGCAAGCCGGTGCGACAGTGCTGACTGGCGGGACAGCAATTGATCGCGATGGCTTCTATTTTCCACCCACGATCATCGACTGCTCAAGTGCTCCGGACGCCCCAGGTCTCAGCCAGGAATTCTTCGGCCCCGTCTTGTCAGTTGTAGGGTTTGACACTGAGGCAGAGGCACTGGAGATCGCCAATTCCACGGAATTTGGCTTGGCCTCGGGTGTGTTCACCAAAGACCTGACCCGGGCCCATCGAATGATCCGTGGCATTCGTTCCGGGATTGTCTGGGTTAACACATACCGCGCCGTCAGTCCGATCGCACCCTTCGGAGGCCACGGTCTTTCCGGCCACGGTCGCGAGGGCGGACTGCAAGCAGCGCTCGACTATACAAAGATCAAAACCGTTTGGTTGCGCACCAGTGACGACCCGATCCCCGATCCCTTTGTGATGCGCTGAGCCCATGCAAAAAATATGGAAGCAGAAATTTGATCCACTCCTGTCCTTTGATAGTTGAAGCCTCATTCCAGCGTGAATGAAAGGGTTGTCCTACAACAATCAAGCAACGACTATCAGGCCCTCTAACCACATTTTGAAAACCCGCAAGATGCGCATGTCATACACCCTTCGATCATCCGCATTTCGAAACTGCCACAGCTTGAGCACGCCTTACCTCGGGGCGTATCTAGACCGACCACTTCCGCCTGTGGATCGGACTTTAGGCCCATACCCTCGCCTTCGATAAATCCAATCTGGATCATGTGCTGTTCTATCACGCCACCGATGGCGGCGAGGATCGATGGAATGTATTTACCCTGCATCCACGCACCGCCACGCGGGTCGAACACTGCCTTCAACTCTTCGACAACAAACGACACATCCCCGCCTCGTCGGAAGACGGCAGAAATCATGCGGGTCAGGGCCACGGTCCATGCAAAGTGTTCCATGTTCTTGGAGTTGATGAACACCTCGAATGGGCGACGGTGACCACCAATCACCAGGTCGTTTACAGTAATGTACAACGCGTGTTCGCTATCTGGCCACTTGACCTTGTAGGTGTTCCCCTCAAGCGCATTGGGTCTGTCCAGAGGTTCCGCCATGTAGATCACATCGCCATGCGGTTGCATCGGTTCCCCGTCGTCATTGGCGAGCACCGGAGTGTCCTTTGGTTTTTCCTCGGCAACTGTCAAAACCGACCCGGTCACCGCATTCGGGCGATAGGTCGTACACCCTTTGCAACCGGTATCCCACGCCTGCATGTATACATCCTTGAAGGCGTCGAAGCTGATGTCTTCAGGGCAGTTGATCGTTTTGGAAATCGACGAGTCGACCCACTTCTGAGCCGCCGCCTGCATCTTGACGTGGTCACTTGGCGCCAACGTCTGGGCGTTTACAAAATAGTCTGGCAACTCGGCATCACCAAACTTGTCGCGCCACATTTGCACTGCGTAATCAACGACTTCTTCCTCGGTTCGGCTACCGTCCTTCTGCAGGACTTTGCGGGTGTAGGCATAGGCGAAGACGGGTTCGATACCAGAGGAGACGTTACCCGCATAAAGGCTGATGGTACCGGTCGGCGCAATGGACGTCAGAAGGGCGTTGCGGATGCCATGTTCGGCGATGGCGTCGCGCACATCTGCGTCCATGGCTTGCATGGTGCCGCTGGCAAGGTAGCCTTCGGCATCGAATAGTGGGAAGGCGCCTTTCTCTTTCGCGAGATCGACAGAGGCGAGGTAGGAAGCACGAGCGATGGCCTTGAGCCAGGCTTCCGTCTGCGCCGCGGCCTCGTCCGAACCATAGCGGAGACCAAGCATAAGGAGCGCGTCGGCAAGGCCCGTGACGCCCAGACCGATCCGTCGTTTCGCTACTGCCTCTCGCGCCTGTACCTCCAGAGGAAAGCGCGACGCGTCGACGACATTGTCCATCATCCGCACGGCAGTACCGACCAGCTCGGATAACGCAACCTCATCCAATTCCGCAGCTTCCTCAAAGGGTTGGCTGACCAGACGCGCAAGGTTGATTGACCCCAGCAGGCACGCGCCATAAGGCGGCAACGGCTGTTCGCCGCAAGGGTTTGTTGCCGCTATCGTCTCGCAATAGTTCAGATTGTTGGCGGCGTTGATGCGGTCGATGAAGATCACGCCGGGTTCAGCATAATCATAGGTGGACTTCATGATGCCATTCCACAGGTCACGGGCCTGCACTGTCTTGTAGACTGTGCCGTCAAAGACCAGATCCCAAGACCTGTCCGCCTTAACCGCTTCCATGAAGGCGTCCGTAACCAAAACCGAAACGTTGAACATACGCAGACGAGCTGCGTCGGACTTGGCGGTGATGAAATCTTCGATGTCCGGATGGTCGCAGCGCATGGTCGCCATCATCGCGCCACGGCGGCTGCCTGCGGACATGATGGTGCGGCACATCGCATCCCAAACATCCATAAAACTGAGGGGTCCCGACGCATCAGCCGCCACACCCTTGACCCCTGCCCCCTTGGGCCGGATGGTCGAGAAATCGTAGCCGATGCCGCCGCCCTGCTGCATGGTCAGCGCCGCTTCTTTCAGCATGTCAAAGATGCCGCCCATGCTGTCGGGGATCGTGCCCATGACAAAACAGTTGAACAGCGTGACAGACCGCGCTGTACCCGCCCCGGCGGTGATACGACCGGCAGGCAAAAATTTGAAATCTTCCAAGGCGTTATAAAAGGTCTGCTCCCACACCTCAGGCTCTTTTTCGACCTTGGCCAAATCACGTGCAATGCGCCGCCAACTGTCTTCGACAGTCGTATCAATGGGCGTGCCGTCCGCTTCCTTGAAGCGGTACTTCATATCCCAGATCTGTTCGGCAATTGGCGCAGCAAAGCGTGTCATCAAAGCATCCCCAAGGTGTCAGGCGAATCTGTCATGTCGCAGCAAGACCACGAACGTATCATACCGTAACGCAAAACCCCATAGGTTGCATACCGACTGATCCAGACTACAATATAAGGTGTGTGTTGGGGATAACCGACGGGACGACTCTGTGGATAAGTACATCAACCTGATCAAATTGTCCGTGGGCAGCGAAAGCTTTGAAAGTTTGGCTGCGTGGCAGTCCACAAAGCGTGCGCAGACCACCGATGGCTACCCGCGTCATGTGACACGTATGTGGCCCAAGCGGGAAAAGGAAATCCTGAACGGTGGATCGATTTTCTGGGTGGTCAAAGGTGTTCTGACCTGTCGCCAGCGGATTATCCGGCTGGATGAAGTAATTGGCAGCGACGGTATTCGCCGCTGCGCCATTGTGTCGGATCCTGAGTTGATCCGGGTGCAATCTGCCCTGAAACGCCCCTTCCAGGGGTGGCGCTATCTGAAGCCCGAAGACACCCCGCCAGACCTGCCAAAAGGTCGTGAGCGCGAGGACCCGCTGCCGGTCGAACTGAACCGGGCACTGGCCGAGATCGGGGTTCTTTAAGGCGAAAGCTTAACGCACCGTGCGGTGCGATTTCGGCGCCGAATTTGTCAGAACTGCACATTTCGCATGGGAAACTGCGTATTTTGCGCCCGCCAAAATCGCCCGTTTCGAGCCGTTTCAGGCAAATTGCACATTTTGATCCGCAAACTGCGCATTTTGCCGTCAGCGCATTCGTTCACACATTGGTAACACCCGCACGCCGTTAACCTTTGCGCGGGTGCGTTCACTATTGGTAGAGATTGGCGCCTAGTCGGCCCCAAGCCTGTCCAGCAGTGTGGCCAGTACTCCGCGGTCCGCATCCGTCACCTCGGCCACGCGGGACCGCCACAATGTCGCCTGGCTGGCGAGGATCAGACCGTCACTCAGGATCTTGAGGTGGTTGGCGCGCAACGTGTCCCCGGAGGACGTGATGTCGGCAATCGCCTCTGCCGTCTCGTTTGCCACGGTGCCTTCGGTTGCACCTTGGCTGTCGACAAGGGCATAGTCAGCCACGCCCGCCTCGCGCAGGAAGTCCCGCACCAGCCGGTGATATTTGGTCGCGATGCGCAGGCGGAACCCATGGGCCGCGCGGAACGCAGCCGCAGCCGCATCCAGATCATCGGTCAGGTCCACATCAATCCATGCCTGCGGCACAGCCAGAACCAGATCGGCGTGGCCAAAACCCATTTCGGCCATCGGTTCGACCTGCTGTTCCCAGAGCGGAAGTTTCTCATGCACAAGGTCGGTGCCGGTCGCCCCAAGGTGGATGCGCCCAGCGGCCAGCTCACGCGGCATTTCACCGGCAGACAGCAGGACAAGCGCAACACCGTCGATCCCTTCGACAGCCCCCGCATATTCGCGATCCGATCCCGTGCGGCTGAGCGTGATGCCCCGCTTGTCGAACCACTGGAACGTCTTTTCCATCAACCGCCCCTTGGACGGCACACCCAGCTTGATCATGGCATCGCCTCCAATCCGACCAGAAGGCCGGGGCGGATGACGGCCCCCACTGCCGGGATTTCCTGGCCCGCGCCAAGGCGGCGGGTCAGCGCGTCGTAGCGCCCGCCGGAGGCGATGGGCGGCAGGTCGGGGCGCTGTTCCGCGTAAAAGCCAAACACGAAGCCGTCGTAATATTCCATCGAGGTGCGTCCGAAGCTGGCTTCGAATTCGAGGTTGTCCACGTCGACGCCGCGCGCGCTGAGCGCCTCGGCCCGCGCGTCGATACGTTTGACCGCTGGACGGATAGCGGGCAGGTCGACGCAGAGTGTGTGCATCTGCGCAAGTGCGAAGGGCAGCGTTTCACGCACATTCAGGAGCGCATCGAGGCTGTCCATCTGTGCACCGGACAGGGGCGGCTCTGCGGAGTCCGCGTGCAATGCAGCGATCCGCGCGTCAATTTCCGACTGGCTGCGCAGGCCGGTCAGGGGGGCCGTGGACGTTAACTTGTTTGCGAGCAGGTTGGCGCGCGTCTCGGGCATCTCGGACCGTCCTGAGAACCGATCAAGGAGGGCGCGGAACCGGCGCGGGCGCCAGATGTGGCGGCGCAGGGCGGCCTTGCGCCGTTCGGAGGTATCAAGACCGTCCACAGCTGCCATGAGCACGCCAATGTCACCTGTCGCGGCGCGCAAGGACAGAGTGCTGACGGCATCCGCAATCAGGGCGAACACTTCGGCATCAGCGGCGGCCGGGTCGGTGCGGTCAAACACCTCGTAGCCCACTTGCAGGAATTCATTGGCCCGGTCCGGGTCTTCCTCCTGCCGTCGGAAGACCTCACCCGCATAGGTATAGCGTGCGGGTTCGGCACCGTTTGCCATGTGCATCTGGACCACCGGAACAGTGAAATCCGGGCGCAGCATCTGTTCACCGCGCAATGCATCGGAGGTGACGTAGGCGCGCGCGCGGATATCCTCTCCATAAAGGTCGAGTAGCAGGTCGGCCGGTTGCAGGATGGGGGGTTCCACGGCCTGTGCACCCGCCGCGACAAAGCTGTCGCGCAGGGCATAGGCCCGCTGGCGTGCTTGCGTCATTGGTTCAGGATCTCCTGCACCTTTGCCAGCATCTGGTCGCGGGGCACTTCGAACTGGCTGGGGTTTTCGGCCCATTCCTCATGCGTTGCCGTCTCGGCGATCTTGGCGCCGAGGTAGAGGTCCTTGATCTGCACCACGCCACGCTCTTTTTCGTCCCCGCCTTCGATGATGGCGATGGGGGCGTTGCGCTTGTCCGCATATTTGAGCTGGTTGCCGAAGTTCTTCGGGTTGCCGAGGTAGACCTCGGCCCGGATGCCCGCGCTGCGCAGTTCGGCCACCATCTGCTGGTAGTCGGCCATGCGGTCGCGGTCCATGACGGTGACGACGACAGGACCTTGTTCGGTCGTGCCGATGCGGTTGGTAGCGCGTAGGGCGGCGAGCAGCCGGTCGACGCCGATGGAGACGCCGGTGGCGGGAACCTCTTGGCCGGTGAAGCGTTTTACGAGGTCATCGTAGCGCCCCCCGCCCGCGACGGAGCCAAACTGGACCGTCTGGCCCTTTTCGTTCTGGACGTCGAAGGTGAGTTCCGCCTCGTAAACGGGGCCGGTGTAGTAGCCCAAGCCCCGGACGACGGAGGGGTCGATGACGATGCGGTCGGAGTAATATCCAGAGTTAAACAGCAAACTTGTTATTTCCAGAAGTTCACGAACGCCGCGTTGACCGATTTCAGAGCCTTTGACGAGGTAATCCAGTTCTTGGATTACTGCTGAGTTCCATATGTCGCCGGCTTGCCAAGCCTCTTCTGTCTCCAAACGGTTGGAACCTTGCCCCCAACTGACGGCCTTTCGCGCTTTGAATGCGTATGACGTATCGAAATCCTCGACGTCTTGGGCGCTACGAGCCAAATTTCTCTCTACCGTAGACTTCGCTTGCACAAACGCCATTACGGTTTCGATCTGTTTTTCATTCAACCGCGCACCTTCGGTGACATCCCCACTCTCGTCTTTGCGCCCATCACCCAATAGCGCGCGCACACCGTCCGGCCCGAGCCGGTCGAGCTTGTCAATCGCGCGCAGGACGATACCGCGTTCGGCTTCCTTGTCGTCACCGGCGAGGCCCGCGACTTCCATCACGCCGTTCAGAACCTTGCGGTTGTTGATACGGATCACGTAATCGCCGCGCTGGATACCCACGGCTTCGAGCGTGTCGGAGAGCATCGCGCAAATCTCGGCATCTGCGGCCATGGAGGCGGTGCCCACCGTGTCTGCATCACATTGATAAAACTGGCGAAACCGCCCCGGCCCAGGCTTTTCATTGCGCCAGACCGGGCCCATCGCGTAGCGGCGATAGGGGTTTGGCAGGTCGTTGCGGTGCTGGGCATAGACGCGCGCCAGCGGGGCCGTCATGTCGTAGCGCAGAGCGAGCCAGTCGCCGTCTTCCTCCTGCCAGGCAAAAACGCCTTCGTTTGGACGGTCCACGTCAGGCAGGAACTTGCCAAGCGCCTCAACCGTTTCCACAGCACTGGATTCGAGCGCGTCAAACCCGTAGCGATGATACACCCCGGCGATCTTTTGCAGCATTTCGGCGCGGTCGGTAACGTCCGTGCCGAAATAGTCGCGGAACCCCTTGGGCGTTTGAGCCTTGGGGCGGGGAGTTTTCTTGGGCTTGGCCATGGTGGCGCTCCGGGTTTGGGTTCGGGCGCGGGATACCGCAGGCATGGGGGCTGGGCAAGCGGGGCGTGAGATGGCAGGAGAGTGGAATGGAAAAGCTGGAAGAACAGATCGCGCATTTGCAGCGCACGGTGGACGAGCTGTCGGACGTGGTGGCGCGGCAGGAGACCGAGATTGCCCTGCTGACGCGCCGGGTGCAGATGCTGATGGAGCGCGAAGCGCAGCGCGAGGCAGATGGCGGTGGTGGTGTGATCATCGGCGATGAGCGGCCGCCACATTATTGATCCGGTCGGCCTGCTTGAGATCGGCCCTTCGGGGAGGATTTTTTTGAACAGAGAAGTGAACCCGTTCACAAACTATTAAGGTTGACGCGTTTGACTGACCACGCTTCGGGAGCAGGGATGCGAACCGGAGTGAACGGAGAAGGCCCTTGGTCCACGCGGGTCAAGGGCTGGACCCCGTCCTTTTTTTGCGGCATTGCGCAGCGCGGGCGCTAGACCTAACGTACGGCCGGTCCATATTCTTTGTTCAAAAAAATCCTCCCCGAAGGGTCGGGTGGCCAGATGCGCCGCTGTCAGGGTGTTTTAAGAGCGGTGGCCAGAACGGCCCCGTCGTGCAGCAACATGTCCGCCCAGCGCCCGTTGTCGGTGAAATTCTCGTAGGCGCTGATGAAAGTCGTGTTGCGTGACAATCGGCTGATCCGATCCCCGCAAGGCTTGTTGCGGCCCACATTGCACACACGGCGTTTGAGCTGCTCGTATGCCTTGTCAGTTGTGGAATAGGGGTATTCTTCGGCCGGCAGGCCATAGCGCAGTTGTTCGTGGAACGCCGGATCGCCAAACAGCGCAAGGGCCGCTGTGAACTGGCGCGGGCAGTTGTCGGAAAACCCGGTGACATAGAAGGTTCTCGGGGCAGTGCTATCCGGGGCCGTATCATAGAGCGTGTACCCGCGCCCTTTGCGCGCGGCCTTGTCCACCATTTGGGCCGTTTTGGCAGGGTGAGCATTGCAGACCCGGGCGATCTGCCCAAAGGGGACCGTCATGCCGGGGCCGACGTCGATGACACTCGCATCGCGGGCGGTTGACCTGCGAGGCCGGCCGAACAGCCCGCGCCGTTTTTCTGGCTCGACCAGAGCCGGGATTTGTGCTGCCGGGATATCTTCGGCTTTGGCAGGAAGTGCGGCTTCCACGTTTTGCGGGGTGGCAGACGCCTGTACTGCGTTTGCATTCAGAGGTGTATCAGCCTGTCTTGCAATCCTCAGCCAGCCCAGAAGGCCGCCGGAGGCGCGTGGCGCTTGTTGGCTCTGCTCCACGGGTGCCGTGTCTGCTTGCGGCGGGATGATGGCTGCAATGTCCGGCGCCTCGGCACCCAAGGGTGCGGGGTCTATTTGTGCGTCGTCCGCAGGCACCTCGGCGTTTGCGTCATTCAGAAGATCGGCCAGAACAGGGCCTTCGCGGGCAAGCTCTTCTGCGGAGGGCAGCGCGCTGTTGCCCGGTTCTGCCGGCAGCGTCGCCCCTTCGGACACCCGTTCAATACCGCGCAAGGGATCGCCACAGGCGGCAATCGCAAGCAGCATGAGGCATGCCGTCGCCAGTCGCATCACTTGCGTCTCCTCCCACAGATTTTAAGCGTCCCGGATACGTCATTAACGATAAGAGCGCTTCAGGTCCAGCGATGCGGGCGGAGCGTCGCCTACATCTCTTGCACGTCCAGCACGCCCGACAGCGATTTGATCGCCCCCTTGATCTGCGGCGTGACCGGGAATTCCGTGCCCAGGTCCATCTCGACCTCGCCCGGCAGGCTGTCATCCATGAGGCAGACGGTGATGGGACCGCGCCCTGCGCCCTTGGCTGCTGTCACCGCCCCTTCGAGCACGGTTGCGACCGAGGCAAGCGCGTTTGGTGCTTCGACGAAGATGCGCAGCCCCATGCCGCCCACATCGGCCACGACGGTGTCAATGGCTGCGACCGATCGGCCCAGCAATTTGAGCTGGTCGGATTCCATCGTCGCCTCGACCGTGACGATCACTTTTGCGCTGGTTTCGAGGTGGTCCTGCGCCTTCTCAAGGCTTTCAGAGAACAGCGTGACCTCGAACGCGCCAGTCGTGTCGGACATCTGACAGAAGGCAAAGCGGTTGCCGCGGGCGGATTTGCGGATTTGCAGGCCCGACACGACCCCCGCCAGCTTGGCCACCAGCGGTTGGCTTTCGGCCTTTGCCGTGACCTCGTCCAGCGTGAGGATGCCCTTGCGTTTCAGCGGGCCCATGTAGTCGTCCAGCGGGTGGCCGGAGAGGTAGAAGCCCACCGCCTTGTGTTCTTCGCCAAGCCGTTCCGAGGGCAGCCAGTCGTCCACCGGCATCAGGCGCGGTTCGGGCAGATCGTCGCCTGCTTCGCCAAAGAGTGAGACCTGGTTGGAGTTTTTCTGGTCGTGCACCGCTGCCGAATAGGCGCTGAGTGCATCCAGCGCATCGAAGACGCGGCGGCGGTTGGGGTCGAGTTGGTCGAAGGCGCCTGCACGGGCCAGCATTTCGAGGGGGCGTTTGCCGACCTTCTTCAAATCCACGCGACGAGCGAAGTCGAAGAGGTTGACGAAGGGTTTGTTCTCTCGCGCCTCTTGCACCAGCCGCATTGCCTCAACGCCCACGTTTTTCAGCGCGCCCAGCGCGTAGACCAGCGCGCCGTCGACCACCTTGAACGTCGCATCCGAGCGGTTCACGCAAGGCGGCACCCAGGGCAGGTCGAGGCCCTTGCGGACCTCTTCGAAGTAAACGGCTAGCTTGTCGGTCAGGTGAATATCGCAGTTCATCACACCGGCCATGAATTCGACCGGGTGGTTCGCTTTGAGCCATGCCGTCTGGTAGCTGACCACCGCATAGGCGGCTGCGTGGGACTTGTTGAAGCCGTAGTTGGCGAACTTGTCGAGCAAGTGCCAAACTTCCAGCGCCTTGTCCTCGTCCACGCCGTTTTCCTTGGACCCGGCGAGGAATTTGGGGCGCTCGGCGTCCATCGCTTCCTGGATTTTCTTACCCATGGCGCGGCGGAGAAGGTCGGCGCCGCCGAGGCTGTAGCCCGCCATTTCCTGCGCGATCTGCATCACCTGTTCCTGGTAGACGATGATGCCTTGGGTTTCGTCCAGAATGTGGTCAATCGACGGGTGCAGGGTGTCGCGTTCTGACAGCCCGTTCTTGACCTCACAGAACTTCGGGATGTTCTCCATCGGGCCGGGGCGGTAGAGGGCCACGAGGGCGATGATATCCTCGATACAGTCGGGCTTCATCCGCTTGAGCGCGTCGATCATGCCCGAGCTTTCCACCTGGAACACAGCGACTGTCTTGCCCGCAGCGTAGAGCTTGTAGGACGGCTCATCATCCAAAGGGATACCGCCGATGTCATTCTCCATCCCTTCCGCGGGCACATAGAGTTCGGTACCATCGGCGGCGATATGCAGCTTGCGGCCCGAGCCGAGAATTTGTTCCACCGCGTTCTGGATCACCGTCAGGGTTTTCAGGCCGAGGAAATCGAATTTGACCAGACCCGCCTGTTCGACCCATTTCATGTTGAACTGGGTTGCGGGCATATCGGACCGCGGGTCCTGGTAGAGCGGCACCAGCGCGTCAAGCGGTCGGTCCCCGATCACCACACCGGCGGCGTGGGTGGATGCGTTTCTGAGCAGACCCTCGACCTGCTGGCCGTAGGTCAGCAGCCGGTCTACGACCTCTTCGTTCCGCGCCTCTTCGCGCAGGCGCGGTTCGTCCTTGAGCGCCTTTTCGATGCTGACGGGCTTGACCCCTTCGACCGGGATCAGCTTGGACAGCCGGTCCACCTGGCCGTAGGGCATTTGCAGCACGCGCCCGATGTCGCGCACAGCGGCCTTGGACAGAAGCGCACCGAAGGTGATGATCTGACCCACCTTGTCGCGGCCGTATTTCTCCTGCACGTAGCGGATCACTTCCTCGCGCCGGTCCATGCAGAAGTCGATGTCGAAGTCGGGCATGGAGACCCGTTCGGGGTTCAGGAACCGTTCGAAGAGGAGCGCGTAGCGGAGGGGGTCGAGGTCGGTGACCGTGAGCGCGTAGGCCACAAGGCTGCCCGCACCGGACCCCCGGCCAGGGCCAACCGGGATGTTCTGATCCTTGGCCCATTTGATGAAGTCGGCAACGATCAGGAAGTAGCCGGGAAAGCCCATGCCTTCGATGATGTCGAGTTCGAAATCGAGGCGTTTCTGGTATTCTTCCTCGCTGGTGGCATGCGGGATGACCTTGAGCCGCTCTTGCAGGCCCTCATTGGCTTGACGACGCAGTTCCTCCACTTCGTCATCCGCAAACTTTGGCAGGATCGGATCACGGCGATAGGCCATGAAGGCGCAACGCTGTGCAATTTCAACCGTGTTTTCAATGGCCTCGGGCAGGTCCGCAAAGAGCGTCACCATTTCAGCCTGGCTTTTGAAATAGTGTTGGGCCGTCAGGCGGCGGCGTGGTTCCTGTTGGTCGACATAGGCCCCTTCGGCAATGCAGATCAGCGCGTCGTGGCTTTCATACATGTCCGGTTTGGGGAAATAGACGTCGTTCGTCGCGACCAGCGGCAGGTCCATGGCATAGGCCATTTCAATGAGTGGCCGTTCGGTCAGGCGTTCGGCTTCGGGCTGTCCGCCCTCGCCCGGGTGGCGCTGCAACTCGACATAAAGACGGTCGCCAAAGATCTCTTTGAGCCGGTCCATCAGCGCCTGCGCGGCGGGCGTCTGTCCGGTTTGGAGCAGCATCCCGACGGGGCCGTCGGGACCGCCGGTCAAACAAATCACATCGGCCGCATGGCGTGCCAGTTCATCGACCGTGACATGAGGCAATTCTGACCCGTCGCGCAGATAAAGGCACGAGTTCAGCTTCATCAGGTGTTCATAGCCAGCCTCGGTCTGGGCCAGCAGCACCAGCGGTGCGGGGTCACGCGGGCGTTCGCCGGGGCGCGGCGTCATGTATTGCAGGTCGACTTGGCACCCGATAATCGGCTGCACCCCCGCCCCCGCCATGCCCACCGAGAATTCGAGCGCCGCGAACATGTTGTTCGTGTCGGTCAGTGCGATGGCGGGCATACCTGCGTCACGCACCAGTCCGGGCAGCTTTTTCAGGCGCATGGCCCCTTCAAGCAGGGAGTATTCGGAATGGGTGCGGAGGTGGATGAATCGGCGGGCGTCAGTCATGAACCTACGATATGTCGTGGCGCGCCGCTGGGAAAGCCCCACAAGATGTTATCCACAGATCAATAGATAGCCATTCAGCTAAGTGTCTTGACTCGAATCGCCTAGCAGAAATACTTAGCCACATGACTAACCAACTCGACAGCTTCTTCAGTGCGCTTGCCGACCCGACCCGCCGCGCGGTGGTGGAACAGCTGATCCACGGCCCCGCCGCGGTCAGCGCCCTGCATGACGGACACGATATGGCGCTGCCGACCTTCCTGCGGCATCTCAAGGTGCTGGAAGACAGTGGGTTGGTCACAAGTGCGAAAAAAGGGCGCGTCCGCACGGTCGAGATGCGGCCCGATGCCCTGCGCGCCGGGGCGGACTGGTTCGAGGCGCACAAGACGATGTGGGAGGGCCGGATGGACCGGCTTACCCGCTTGGCAGACCAACTGGAAAGGACCCGGACATGACCACCGACACCGGACATTTTGAACTGACCCGCACATTTCCCCTGACACCGGACCGCCTGTGGCATGTCCTGACAGATGCCGAGATGCGCGGCACATGGAACGCACCGGGTGAGGGGATGGTCATGAACTTGCAAACGTCGGACTTCCGGGTTGGTGGGCTTGAAACGCACCATGCTGGCCCCGCCGACACTCCGGAATTCACGGTCGACACCCGCTGGTACAGGATCGAAGGACCGCACGATGCCGCTTTTACAGAGACAGTGAACATGGGAGGTGCCGCCATTGCGACCACGCTTGTCACCTACCGGATCTCGGCAGAGGGCGATGGCACCCGTTTGCATGTCTCTGTCGCCGTGTCCTCCTTTGCCGGACAAGATGCGGATGGTGAGTTCAAGGCAGGCTGGGAAGCCGGGCTGGCCAATCTCGAGGCACTGGCGGCGAAGATGGCGGCCTGAAACGGGCGCACAGCTTGCCAAGCCCTGCCCGCCTGCCCTAACCTGACGTCCGACAGCCCGCCTTCTGGTCTACGCCGCATCGACCAAAGGCCAAAACACGGGCGTTGGTAACGCGGCAGGCACAAGACAATATGCGTACGACCTTTCTTCTGAATGGAAGCGAGATCACGGCCGACACGACACCCACGACAACGCTGCTGGACTGGCTACGGGACCACCCCGGACTGACAGGCACCAAGGAAGGCTGCAACGAAGGCGACTGCGGGGCCTGTTCGGTGATGGTCACGGATGCGGATGGGGCGCGGGCCCTGAACGCTTGCATCCTGTTCATGCCACAGCTTGAGGGCAAAGCGGTGCGGACGGTTGAAGGGATCGCGGCACCGGACGGCACGCTTCACCCCGTCCAGCAGGCGATGGTCGAGTACCACGGGTCACAATGCGGCTTCTGCACGCCGGGTTTCATTACAACGATGGCCACCGCACACCTGAACGGAGAAACGGACCACGACACGGCGCTTGCAGGCAACCTCTGCCGTTGCACCGGCTATGCGCCCATCATCCGCGCAGCCAAAGCTGCTGAAACAGCGCCGGTCCCGGATCATGTGAAAGACACCCCTCTTCTTCTGGCTCAAAATACCTCGGGGGAGGCTCCAACGGAGCCGGGGGCAGAGCCCCCAACGACGCTGAACGCCCTCGCCACGTGGATGGATCAAAACCCCGGCGGCACACTCGTGGCCGGAGCCACCGATGTGGGCCTGTGGGTGACCAAGCAGTTCAGGGACCTTGGGCCGGTTGCCTTCCTCAACCGCATCCCAGAGCTGTCGGGCGTGACCATCAGCGACGACGATATCCACATCGGCGCGGCCACAACCCTGACCGAGCTGCACGAGGCTATTGCCCCGCACCACCCGGCCTTTGCCGAATTGATCCGCCGCTATGGCTCTGTCCAGGTGCGCAATGCGGCGACCATCGGCGGCAATGTCGCCAATGGCTCACCCATCGGGGATGGGTCGCCCGCGCTGATTGCCTTGGGTGCAACTCTGCACTTGCGATCAGTGAACGGCGTTCGGGCACTGCCCATCGAGGAGTTTTTTATCGACTACGGCAAACAAGACCGGGCCGAGAACGAGTTTGCCGAGGCGATCACGATCCCCAGACAGAACGACGCCCTGCGCTGTTACAAGCTGTCGAAACGCTTCGATCAGGATATTTCGGCCGTGTGCGGATGTTTCTGGATCGAAGTTGTGGATGATGTTGTTGCCGAAGTGCGCCTTGCCTTTGGCGGCATGGCGGGCACGCCCAAGCGGGCCGCACATGCCGAGACCGCACTACGTGGACAGCCGTGGACCGATGCGGTCGTGGCCCGCGCCATGCAGGCCATGACCCGCGACTTCCGACCACTCAGCGACATGCGCGCCTCGGCCGAATACCGGATGCAGACGGCACAGAACATGCTGCTGCGCGCTTGGTTGGAGGATCAGGGGCAAGCCACCAATGTGCTGGAGGTGACGTTATGACCGTCGCGAAGCCTCTGCCCCATGATGCCGCCCATCTGCATGTGACCGGCGCTGCCCGATATGTGGATGACACGCCAACGCCTGCGGGGACATTGCACCTGGCCTTTGGCGTAAGTGACGTTGCCCATGGCCGGATCACAACGATGGACCTGAAGGCCGTTAAGGCCGCACCGGATGTGGTTGCCGTCCTCGTGGCGGATGACCTGCCTTTTGCCAATGACGTGTCCCCCTCGGCCCATGATGAACCCTTGTTGTCGGATGGCACTGTGCACTATCTCGGGCAGCCGCTGTTTCTGGTGGTGGCCCGCTCGCATCTGGCAGCCCGTCACGCGGCACGTCTGGGCAAGGTCGAGATTGACGAGGCCACGCCGGTTCTGACCATTGACGAGGCCCTTGCCGCGGACACCCGGTTCGAGGATGGCCCGCGCATCTATGCGAGAGGCGATGCGACAACCGAGTTGGGCGGGGCACAGCACCGCCTTACGGGGTCATTCGAGATTGGCGGGCAGGAGCACTTCTACCTCGAAGGGCAAGCGGCACTCGCCCTGCCGGGTGAGGATGGGGACATGCATGTCATTTCCTCGACCCAGCACCCGACCGAGATCCAGCACAAGGTGGCCGATGTCATTGGGCGGCCCATGCATGCCGTTCGGGTGGAAACGCGCCGTATGGGCGGCGGGTTTGGTGGCAAGGAGAGCCAGGGCAATGCGCTGGCCGTGGCCTGTGCCATCGCCTCCCGCGCCACCGGCAGCCCCTGCAAGATGCGCTATGACCGCGATGACGACATGATGATCACCGGCAAGCGCCATGATTTCCGTATCATTTATGATGTCGGATTTGATGATGCGGGCCGGATCAACGCCCTTGATGTGCGCCAATACGTGCGCTGCGGTTGGGCCATGGACCTGTCCCTGCCCGTGGCCGACCGGGCGATGCTGCATGCCGACAATGCCTATTGGTTGCCGCATGTGCGGATCGAGAGCCATCGGTTGCGCACCAACACCCAGAGCGCCACGGCCTTTCGCGGCTTTGGCGGGCCGCAGGGGATGCTAGGGATGGAGCGGATTGTGGATCATGTGGCGGGTCATCTGGGGCTTGATCCGCTGGCGGTGCGGGTGGCCAACTTTTATGGTTCATTGTGTCCCGGAAATCCTCCGGGGGAGGATTTCAGCGATGAACGGGCGGAGCCCGGCGGCGGTATTTCTGGTCAGAAAAAACAGACGACGCCCTATGGGCAGGAGGTTGACGACTTCATTGGCGATGCGTTGGTGGCGCAATTGCGCGAGACGTCGGATTATGATGTGCGGCGTGCGGCGGTGGAGCAGTGGAATGCGGCCAATCCGGTGCTGAAGAAGGGGATTGCGCTGACGCCCGTGAAGTTCGGGATCAGCTTCACCCTCACCCATTTGAACCAGGCAGGAGCTTTGGTGCATGTCTATGCCGATGGGTCCATTCATCTGAACCATGGTGGGACCGAGATGGGCCAGGGCCTGTTTCAGAAGGTGGCCCAAGTGGCCGCGAGCCGTTTTGGTGTGCCTTTGGACGTGGTCAAGATCACGGCGACGGACACGGCCAAGGTGCCGAATACATCCGCCACTGCTGCGTCTTCGGGCAGTGATCTGAACGGCATGGCGGTCAAGGCGGCGTGCGACACCATTCGAGATCGGATGGCGGAGCATCTGGCGCAATTGCATCAGTGTCGCCCGGACGAGGTGGTTTTCGAGGATGGCCGGGTGCGGGCCGGGTCGGATGATTACAGCTTTGCCGAGGTGGCGGCGCTGACCTACGAAGCGCGCATCAGCCTGTCCTCCACCGGGTACTACAAGACGCCCGAGATCAAGTGGGATCGGATCAAGGGGCATGGCCGCCCGTTCTTCTACTTTGCCTACGGCGCAGCGGTGACCGAGGTGGTGATCGACACGCTGACAGGGGAGAACCGCATTCTGCGGGCTGACATCCTGCATGATGCGGGCGCATCCCTGAACCCCGCCTTGGATATCGGGCAGGTCGAGGGAGGCTACGTGCAGGGTGCGGGCTGGCTGACGACCGAGGAGTTGGTCTGGGATGATCAGGGGCGTCTGCGCACCCATGCGCCGTCAACCTACAAGATTCCGGCCTGCTCGGACCGGCCTGATGTGTTCAATGTGGCGCTTTGGGAGGGGGAGAACCGGGCCGACACGATCTACAAGTCCAAAGCGGTGGGGGAACCGCCCCTGATGCTGGGCATCTCGGCCTTTCTGGCGCTGAGCGATGCGGCGGCAGCTTGTGGTCCAAACTACCCGGACTTGCAGGCCCCGGCCACGGCGGAAACGGTTTTGAAAGCCGTGCAGACGGCGCGTGGCGATGTTTGACCGGGCCGGGTTGATCGCGGCCTGCGAGGCGCATGGCCGGGTTGTGCGGGTTGTTGTTGCGTCTGTGCAAGGGTCGGCCCCCCGCGAGGTCGGCGCGGCCATGCTGGTCTGGGAGACCAGACAATCCGGCACGATTGGCGGCGGGGTTCTTGAGTTTGAGCTGGCCACTGCCGCTCGCACACTGACCAAGGATACACGCAGTCGCCATGCTTTGGGGCCCGATCTGGGCCAGTGCTGCGGTGGGGCAGTCGAGGTGCTGAGCGAAGTCTATGACTTGGAACGTGCGCGTGTCCTGCCCGAAGACGTGGTGGCACGTGGGTCCGAGCCTATGCCACTGTCGGTCAAGCGCATCTTGAAGGCCGCGCGGAACCAAGGGCAGTTGCCCGCTGCGCAATTGAAGGACGGATGGATGATCGAGCCGGTGCGCACGCCGGATCAGGACATCTGGATCTGGGGCGCGGGCCATGTGGGCCGCGCGCTGGTCGATATCCTGCAACATATGCCGGGCTACTCACTGACATGGGCCGACACCGGGGCCGAGCGGTTTCCCAAGACCGTGCCCGATGGCGTTACAACCGTGCCTGCCACGGATCTTCCCGCCCTTGCCGCCCATGCGCCCCGCAGCGCGCATCACCTGATCCTGACCTATGCGCATGACATTGATCTGGGCCTGTGCCACGCGATGCTGAAACGCGGCTTTTCCTCTTGCGGGCTGATCGGGTCGGCGACCAAGTGGGCGCGCTTCCGCAAAAGGCTGGCCGTTTTGGGCCACAGCACGGATGAAATTGCGCGCATCACCTGCCCGATTGGTAATCCTTCTTTGGGGAAAGACCCGCATTTGATTGCGGTGGGGGTCGCCTATCGGCTAGCACAGTCCACGCAAACCATACCGCAACGACTGGAGACGCGTGCGTGACACCCCTTTTGTCCCTGAACGGCTTGACCAAGGCCTATCCCGGCGTGGTGGCAAATAATGACGTGTCGCTGTCCATCGCACCCGGAGAAATCCACGCTTTGCTGGGGGAGAACGGGGCGGGCAAGTCGACGCTGGTCAAGATGATCTATGGGCTGGTCAAGCCCGATGCGGGGCAGATGCAGATGAATGGGGGCGACTTTGCCCCCGCTGATCCGCGGGCTGCACGGGCCGCAGGCGTGGGCATGGTGTTCCAGCATTTTTCGCTGTTCGATGCGTTGAGCGTGGCCGAGAATATCGCCCTTGGCATGGAGACACCGCCACCGATGAGAACGCTCGCCGCCCGTATCCGCGAGGTGTCCGAGACCTATGGCTTGCCATTGTCACCGGACAAAGTGGTGGGTGATCTTTCGGCAGGCGAACGGCAGCGGGTCGAGATCATTCGTTGTCTTTTGCAGGACCCCAAGCTGTTGATCATGGACGAACCCACATCCGTCCTGACCCCGCAGGAGGTCGACATCCTGTTTGAAACCCTGCGCAAGCTGAGCGTCGAGGGCACGGCGATCCTGTATATCTCGCACAAGCTGGAGGAAATCCGCGCCCTGTGTGACGCCGCCACGATCCTGCGCGGCGGCAAGGTGGTAGGAACCTGCGTGCCGCGCGACACCTCGGCCCGCGAGATGGCCGAGATGATGGTGGGCAGCACACTGGCGACGCCCAAAGCCGCTGCGCATGACGCAGGCGAGGTGTTGTTGTCGGTGACGGGTCTGTCGGCTGCGTCGCCCTCTGCCTTTGGTATGTCGTTGCGCGACATTTCCTTTGACGTGCGCGCGGGTGAGGTACTGGGCATTGGTGGCGTCGCGGGCAACGGTCAGGACGAATTGCTGGCTGTTCTGTCGGGGGAATTGCCCTGTGGTGTCGGGATGGTGCAGTTCAAGGGCCGCGATCTGGCGAAGAACGGACCGGAGGCCCGGCGCGGCCTTGGCGTGCTTGCGGCACCCGAGGAACGGCTGGGCCATGCGGCGGCCCCCAACATGTCCCTGACCGAGAACGCGATGCTCACCGGGGCCGCGCGCGAAGGGCTGGTGCGGCGCGGGATGCTGAACTGGGCCAAAACGCGTGACTTTGCTGAGCGCATCATTTCAGGTTTCGACGTCCGCACACCGGGACCGGAGAATGCGGCGCGGTCATTGTCGGGTGGGAACCTGCAGAAATTCGTGATTGGTCGCGAGGTGTTGCAGCGCCCCGAGGTGTTGGTGGTGAACCAGCCGACATGGGGCGTGGATGCCGCTGCCGCCGCTGCGATCCGACAGGCGTTGCTGGATTTGGCCGCAGACGGGTCGGCTGTTGTCGCGATTTCGCAGGACCTGGATGAGTTGATGGAGATTTCCGACCGGTTTGCGGCCTTGAACGAGGGGCGTTTGAGCGAACCGCGTGCCACCTCTGGACTGGATGTTGAGCAGATCGGCTTGATGCTGGGTGGTGCCCACGCGATGGAGGTTGCGCATGTGTGAGATCGGCCTTCCGGGGGGAGTTTATTGGGCAAGGTGAAGCTGGGGATAAACACATGATCCGGATCGAGGCACGTCCGCAGCCATCCGCTGTGATGGCCTATGCCACGCCTGTGCTGGCCGTGGTGCTGACCATGATTTTTGGCGGGGTGCTGTTTGCCGCCTTGGGCAAGGCCCCCTTGCAGGCCATTGCGACGATTTTCTGGGAGCCGATCTTTGGCGAGTTTGCGTTCTTTTACCGGCCGCAGTTGCTGATCAAGGGCGCACCACTGGTGCTGATTGCGATTGGGCTGGCGCTGGGGTTCCGGGCGGGCATCTGGAACATCGGGGCCGAGGGGCAATACATTGTCGGGGCCATTTGCGGGGCTGGGGCCGGGTTGGCGTTTTATCCTGCTGAAAGTGTGCTGATCTTTCCCCTGATGGTGCTGGCCGGGGCCTTGGGCGGTTGGGCCTGGGCGATGATCCCTGCTGTTTTGAAGGTAAAGTTTGGCACCAACGAGATTTTGGTGTCGCTGATGCTGGTCTATGTGGCTGAGCAGCTCTTGGCCTCTATGTCCTTGGGATTGTTGAAGAACCCCGAGGGGTTTGGCTTTCCGGGGTCTCGGAACTTGCAGCAGTATCCATCGGCACATAATGCCGAGATCATTGCGGGGACCGGGATGCATTGGGGCGTGGTTGCTGCGCTGATCGCGGTGATCTTTGCCTATGTTTTGCTGACGCGGCACCGGTTGGGATTTGCCATTCGGGTGACAGGAGAGGCACCGCGGGCGGCCAAGTTTGGCGGGGTCAATCCGGGGCGGCTGGTTCTGTTTTGCCTGGGTGTTTCTGGCCTGCTGGCCGGGCTTGCCGGGATGTTCGAAGTCGCCGGACCATCGGGTCAGATCAGCATTGATTTCAATGTCGGCTATGGATTTACGGCGATCATCGTGGCGTTCCTTGGGCGGTTGAACCCGCTGGGGATCGTGGCGGCAGGATTACTGATGGCGCTGACCTATATCGGCGGCGACATTGCGCAGTCGCAGCTGGGCTTGCCTGCAGCGGCCATTCAGGTGTTCCAGGGGATGCTGTTGTTTTTCCTGTTGGCTTTGGACCTGCTCACGAACTACCGCGTGCGGTTTGGTGCGGCGGAGGTGGCATAGTGGGAAAGGCAATCGAAGATACAATCTCTATTGCCGCAGGCCTGTTTCTGCTCCCTTCGGCACTTTGGATATCTGGTTCTTCGGACGCTTTATTGTGGCCCGCACTCAACTGGACCATCGTGCTGCCATTGGTTTCTTTGCTCGTATTCGTCGGCATTTCTGCGTCGGTCACTGCCGCGCGCCGGATGTGCCGTTTGTTCGTCTTGTTTTTGCTAAGCGTGCTGGTGGCGAGCTTTGCAATTCTTTTCTACGCAGGTGTGAACTGATATGGACCTATCCGCCATCAACCCAATCCTCCTGATCGCCGCCATGATCGCAGCGGCAACGCCCATCTTGCTCGCCGCGATTGGCGAGTTGGTCGTCGAACGCGCGGGTGTTCTGAATCTGGGTGTTGAGGGGATGATGATCACGGGCGCCGTCTGTGGTTTCATCATTGCTGTGAACACAGGCTCGCCCACGGTGGGCTTTGTCGCGGCCGCCATCGGGGGCGCGGTGCTTTCGCTGCTCTTTGCCTTTCTCACGCAGGTCGCGCTGGCCAACCAAGTGGCTTCGGGCCTTGCGCTGACGCTGTTCGGATTGGGGCTGTCGTCGCTCATGGGGCAGTCCTATGTCGGGATCAAGCCGCCGCGGGCCGAGGCAACGCCGCTGGGGCCACCTGCAGACATTCCTGTCATCGGACCAATCATCTTTGGCCATGACCTGATGGTCTATCTGGGCCTTGGGATCGTGGCGGGCACCTGGGCAGTGCTGAAATTCACCCGGATGGGATTGGTCCTGCGCGCTGTGGGCGAAAACCACGACGCAGCACATGCATTGGGGTACAAGGTCAAACGTATCCGCACCCTTGCTATCCTCTTTGGTGGGGCCTGTGCGGGGTTGGGCGGAGCGTACATTTCCCTCATCCGCGTACCGCAGTGGACCGAGGGTATGACCGCCGGTGTGGGGTGGATTGCCCTCGCCCTGGTTGTGTTTGCCAGTTGGAAGCCATGGCGCGTGCTGCTGGGTGCTTATCTTTTTGGCGGAATCACTCAGCTCCAGTTGAACTTGCAGGGCGCGGGCGTTGCCATTCCGGTCGAGTATTTGGCAATGTCCCCCTACATCGTGACGATCATCGTTCTGGTGATTCTGAGCGCAGACAAAGCACGCGCCCCCGGCTCACTGGGGCGCACATTCCACGCCTCAGGATAAGAGGCCAACAACTCGGGGGAGACCGAATGAAATTCACCACTTTGATGGCAAGTGCCGCCTTGGCGCTTGGTCTGGCAGGCGGCGCATACGCCGATGGCCATGAGAAGACGAAGGTCGGCTTTGTCTATGTCGGCCCTGTCGGCGATGGCGGCTGGACCTATGAACATGATCAGGGCCGTCTGGCGGTCGAGGAAGAGTTCGGCGATGCGGTTGAGACCGTGTTCGTGGAAAACGTCGCCGAAGGCCCGGACAGCGAGCGCGTGATGACGCAGATGGCGCTGGATGGGGCGGACCTGATCTTTACCACCTCCTTTGGTTACATGGATCCGACGAACAACGTCGCGGCCAAGTTCCCGGATGTGAAATTCGAGCACGCAACCGGCTACAAGCGCCTGCATCCGAACGTGTCCACCTATTCGGCCCGTTTCTACGAAGGGCGCGCTATTCAGGGTCACATCGCAGGCAAGATGACCAAGACCAACACCATCGGTTACATCGGGTCCTTCCCGATCCCCGAGGTGATCCGCGGCATCAATTCGGCCTATATTCACGCCAAGAAGGTGAACCCGGATGTCGAGTTCAAGATCATCTGGGTCTACACGTGGTTTGACCCTGCGAAAGAAGCAGACGCTGCAAAGACCCTGATCGATCAAGGTGCGGACGTGGTGCTGCAACACACCGACTCCACCGCTCCGCAAGCGGCTGCTCAGGAAGCAGGTGGTGTTGTGACCTTTGGACAAGCGTCAGACATGGGCCAATACGCGCCCTTCCCCCGCGTCTCATCGATCATCGATGACTGGGCCCCCTACTACATCGCGCGGACCCGCGCCGTGATGGACGGCACGTGGGAGTCGAAAGACACATGGGATGGCATCGGCGCCGGCATGGTTGGCATTGGCGATATTTCGGACGCCGTTCCGGCCGACGTCAAGGAAGAAGCCCTGGCCATGAAGGCTGCGTTGGCCGATGGATCATACCATGCCTTCACGGGCCCGCTGAACAAGCAGGACGGCTCACCTTTCCTGGCCGAAGGTGAAACCGCCGATGATGGCACGTTGGCAGGCATGAACTTCTATGTCGAAGGCATCGAAGGCGATATCCCGCAATAAGGCATCGTAAGGCGGGGGTGTCCCCCGCCAAGCAACATTTGCCCCCGGCATACCACGCAGGGGGCTTTTTGTTGGCTACACGCCCCGGTTCAATGCATTCATCTGTAAGGCGGAGGTGTCCTCCGCCCAGCAGGTCAAATGGACCACCAGCACCCTCTTATTGCGCAAAGATGCGGGCCATCTGCGCATCGAAATGCGCCCAGCTCATCGTCGCCTTGTTGCCCGCATATCCGTGATAGTGGGATTTTCCGGTGTCATTGGGCAAACCCGCCCAGATCTTGGCGAGGTTGTTCATGAAGGTCTGGCGCGGCATCTCTCCGGCAAGGAAGGGCGCAAGTCCCGCATCAGCCAGCAGGATGTCTGCAAGCCGGTCTTGCACGGCGGGTGTGAACTGACGTTTGGGATCAATCCCCGCTTGCCGCACAAGCCGCCGCAGGGTCGGCGGAATGAACTGATAGCGCCCAATGGCGTGGGGCTGGCCCGGCGTGGCCTTGATCCAGTCATAGATCTGCTGGATCGTCAGCTGGGTCGGCGCGGCACCAGGCTTGACCCGCGCCCCGTATTGCACGGCGTCATAGCCTTTTTTGCCTGCCTCGGCCTGCGCGATCAGGTTGCGCAACCGCGCCACCCGGCCCTCGACCGGGTAGTTCCGCAAGTTATCGAGTTCGTTGGGATCAGGCGGTGCAAACATGCCGGTGATGGACCGCCCGGCAAACAGGCTGGGGCCGGAATGCCGGATCATTGGCTCTGCACTGATCAGCGGGGCCGCCTTGGTCATCAGGCTGGCCCGACTGACCATTGGCAACACCTCGGCCCAAGCATAGGCACCCTGCCCCACCAATCCAACGCACGCCAAAACGCTCCAAATCCGCCGCATCGCAATCCCATTCTGAAATCATCGCGTGCGGGGGTTTTGGCGCGGCATCCCTAAACATGGGGTTGCCGCCGTCATGTGTTTTGAACCGAGTTTAGTTCAAATGCGATCTATCGCGCCAACGTCCCAAATCAGGCAGCCGTCAGTGTCGCGTAGAGCTGATCCTTCAGCACCATACGCTGCTTGCGCATATCCTGCATATGGGCATCGGACACGGGTTCGACATCCGTCTCGGCGCGGTGCACCGCACGGTTCACGTCATGGTATTCATCCATCAAACGGGCAAAATGTGCATCGGTCTGCCGCAGCTTTGAAATGCGATCCGCATGTTCCGGAAAATCCTGTGCAAGATCATGAGGCGTGTTTGACATGTGGTTCTCCGGGGTATCAGCTTTTGCGGGAATGCGGATGTAGCGATGCTGCCAGAATATGCTCGGACCCATTCACCGACGCATCCGCCTGCTGCACGATCAATGGGTCAGGCAAGGTGGCCACCGCAAAGTCCTTGTCCGGATAGTCCAGCTTGGACAAAAAATGCTTCATGCAGTTGATGCGTGCGCGCTTCTTGTCGTTGGATTTCACAACAGTCCAAGGGGCATCGGCGGTGTCCGTGTAGAAGAACATCGCCTCTTTCGCTTCGGTGTAGTCATCCCACTTGTCCAGGCTGGCCCGGTCGATTGGTGACAGTTTCCACTGCTTGAGAGGGTCTGTCTCACGCGCCTTGAAGCGACGGCGCTGTTCATCCTGCGTGACGGAGAACCAGTATTTGAACAGCTGAATGCCTGACCGTGACAGCATCCGCTCGAACTCGGGCGTTTGCCGCATGAACTCAAGGTATTCATTGGCCGCACAAAACGACATCACCCGTTCGACTCCGGCCCGGTTGTACCAAGATCGGTCATACAGCACGATCTCACCACTTGTGGGCAGATGCTTGATGTAGCGTTGAAAAAACCACTGCCCGCGTTCCTGGTCGGTGGGTTTGTTCAGAGCCACCACCCGGGCCGCACGGGGGTTCAGATGCTCGGTGAACCGTTTGATGGTGCCGCCCTTGCCTGCCGCGTCGCGCCCTTCAAACAGAAGCACGAACTTTTGACCCGTTTCCTGCACCCACAACTGGACCTTCAACAGTTCGACCTGCAAGGCGGCCTTTTCCGCCTCGTATTCGGTGCGCGTCATCTTGTCGGCGTAGGGGTATTGCGTCTGGTCAAAGGCCTGTGCTTCAGAGGGCTTGCGATCAATGGTTTCAACAGGTTGTGCCAAATGTCTTCTCCTAGTGCTATTCGGGAAGACGTAGAAACCCCAAGACCTGCATTGTCATTGATATGCGTCATTTACAGATGCGAATCGAAGACCTTCCAGACGGGCATCAGGGTGTTGATCCGCGATGTCGTGGCCTTGACCAGCCCCGTTTCGCGCCAATCGGCGGGGAGCGGGCCGGATATGGCGAGTGCCTTGCGCTTCAGCAGATCGCCATGGGGATGGTCCTGGTCATAGGGTTTGGGCACACGTTTCAGCGGCTCTGGCCCCCAATCGCTGATTTCGGCACCGGTGTCAGCCGCTGTATCCAGCGCGTCCTGCAAGCTGTCTCCCCAACTGTCGACAAAGGCGCGGTAGCGAGTCAAATGCGCCCCCTGCAAACCCATCACACCCATCCCGAGGATGAAGTACTCCGATGACAGCCCCCAGAACCACGACGGCGCCAACGGATCCTTGTCGGCGGGGGACCACATGATGTGCAGATGTGTGTTCAGCGGCGTCTTATCCTTGGAAAAGCGCACATCGCGGTAAATGCGAAAAACCTTGGGGCTGTGTGGCTTGCCGGTGATGCGGGCAATATCCTCGGCCATCAGGTCCGAAAAGAAACCCGCGGGGCCAGCGATCGCGTCCTTGTAGTGAGCCTTATGCGGTTCGAACCAGTCCTTGGTGTTGTTCTTCTCCAGCTTGGCAAAGAAGCTCAGCGCCTCGTCAACCATCTGCTCAAACCCGTCGGCCATGTCCGCCCCCTTCATGTCGTTCCTTTCTGAACCTATCGCAACGTGCGGGCCAGTCCACCGCATGCTGCTGCCAGATTGCGGCAACGGGAAGCTGTTGCACTTTGCCAAATGTCGGCGCGTCCTTCCTGTGCAAAGGGCAAGGCGCAATGGCGAGAGGCGGGCCTGAACGCATGTTAGCCGTTGCACCCGTGGTGTCCTGCATGGCACGACTTGGCGCATGATTACCTCTCTCTCCGGCACCCCGCTTTCACCCCTGACTTTCGGTACAATGCAGTTCGGCGGCAAGGCTGATGCAGACCAGAGCCGGGCCATGTTCGACGCCGCCCGCGCCGTCGGCATCACTCATTTTGACACCGCCTTTGTTTACACGGGAGGTGCCTCCGAGACGCTTTTGGGTGAAATGGCCCAGAGCGACCGCGACGATCTGATCATCGCGACCAAGGCGGCCTATGAAGGTGGCTCTGGACGCGACAATATCCTGACCGGCTTTGCCACGTCCCAGCAGCGGTTACAGATGGACATGGTCGATATTCTGTACCTGCACCGCTTTGACGATGACACGCCGCTGCAAGAGACATTCGATGCGCTGGCCACGCTCAAGACCCAAGGCAAGATCCGCCATATCGGCGTGTCCAACTTCGCCGCATGGCAGGTGATGAAAGCACAGGCGGTGGCCGCACAATTCGAAGTACAGATCGACATCATCCAGCCCATGCACAGCCTTGTGAAACGGCAATCAGAGGTCGAGATTTTCCCGATGGCCGTGGATCAGGGCATTGAAATCGCACCCTATTCCCCGCTTGGTGGTGGGCTGTTGACCGGCAAATACGTGGACGGTGGCACCGGGCGCCTGACCGAAGATGACCGCTATGCCGCACGCTACAATGTGGATTGGATGCGCGAGGCGGCTGCCAAGCTGTCAGCCGTGGCCGCTGATCTGGGCACAAGCCCGGCGACGCTGGCCGTGGCCTGGGCGATGGCACATCCGGCCCGGCCACGGCCCATCATCTCGGCCCGCTCAGCAGAACAGTTGGCCCCGTCGCTTGCCGCATTGGAGTTCGACATGACCGCTGATCTATATGACCAGATCACCGGGTTCAGCGTCACGCCACCGCCGGCCACGGACCGGATCGAGGAAGCGTGACCGACATCATTGTCATTGGCGGTGGCATCGCCGGGGTGTCGGCGGCGGCACGGCTGTCGGACGGGGCGCGTGTTACGCTGATCGAAGGTGAAAGCGCGCTTGGCTACCACGCCTCGGGCCGGTCTGCGGCGCTGTTTGAAGAGAACTATGGCGCGCCATCCGTGGTCGCCTTGAACAAGGCAAGTGCCGCCTATCAGCAGCCCTATCTCAGCCCACGCGGTTTCCTCTTGCTTGGCCGCGCCGGAGAGGATGAACAGTTTGAAGCCGACGCCGAAACCCTGAAATGCCCCGAGATATCGGTCGACGATGCGCGAGGTCACATCCCGATCCTGAACGGAGCGATCACCCGCGCCGCCTACCATGCCGATGCCTTTGACATCGACACGGACCGCATGATTCAGGACTTTGCAAAAACGGTGCGGGCAAATGGTGGGCAGGTTCTGACGGGTGCCCCGGTGACCTCGATCACACGGGGCAAGCAGTGGTTCGTTCATTGCGGGGAAAACGCGTTCACAGCGGACATTCTGGTCAATGCTGCAGGCGCCTGGGCCGACCAGATTGCCACTATGGCCGGGGTAGCCCCCATTGGTATCATGCCCCTCCGTCGTTCCATGGCACGCTTGCCTGCGCCCGCTGGACATGACGTGAACGAATGGCCCATTTTTTTTGGCGTGGGCGAGACGTGGTATGCCAAGCCGGATGCGGGCAAGTTGTTGGTCTCTCCGGCGGACGAAGACCTTGTTGAACCACAAGATGCCTGGGCCGACGACATGGTGCTGGCCGAGGGCTTGGATCGTTACAGCCAGCATGTGACCGAACCTGTGACTCGGGTTGAAACATCGTGGGCCGGTCTGCGCAGCTTTGCGCCGGACCGCACGTTGGTAATGGGCCGTGACCCCCATATCCATGATTTCATCTGGTGTGCGGGTCAGGGTGGCTATGGGTTTCAGACGGCCCCAGCGGCCAGCCAGCTTCTGGCTGATCTGGTTTTGGGCCGTCCTCCGCACATTGACGCGGACACCATCAAATCCTTGTCGCCAGCCCGGTTCTAAGCCGCTAGGCTCAGCCTCATGTTGACACGATTTTTGATTGCCGCATTCGTCCTTCTTGCTGCCTGCGCACCCGGCCCTGCCCCCTTTACCGGCCCGATAATCATCGGGGACACGGACCCGGTGCGTTTTGCCGGGCGCCAACCCAGCACGTTCCCTGTACGCGGCATGGACGCCGCACGGTTCCAGACCAGCGTGGACTGGGTTCGGGCCAAGGCAGTGGGGATCGAGTTCGCCTTTCTGAAAGCGACCGAGGGCGGCGATCTGGCCGACCCGATGTTCACAGACCACTGGCGCGGTGCAGGTCAGGCGGGCATCCGGCGCGGGGCCTATCACTTCTACTATTTCTGCACGGCGCCCGAGGTGCAGGCACAATTCTTTATCCGCACCGCGCCGAAGACGCGCGGCAGCCTGCCCCCAGTGCTGGACATGGAGTGGAACCCGTTTTCACCAACCTGTCAGCGTCGCCCCGATGCGGCCACGGTGCGCAATGAAATGCAGCGCTGGCTGGACATCGTCGAGGCGCACTATGGGCAGAAACCCATCATCTATACGACGCCCGGCTTTTATGAGGATGCCGAGTTGAACCGTCTGCGCGGCTACGAATTCTGGTTGCGCACCACAGCCAAAACCCCGGCTCAGGCCTATCCCGGCCAGTCGTGGCGCTTTTGGCAATACACCTCGACCGGGACATTGCCGAATACGCCCGGAGCGATCGACATCAATGCCTTCAACGGCTCCGCCGCCGACTGGCAAAGCTGGCTGGAGCAGCGGACGATCCGCTAGGCGACCTCGTCCCCGCTGACCCGGAAGAAGATGGCGTAGAGTGCCGGCACCACGATCAACGTGAGGATCGCCGCAAAGCTGAGCCCGCAGATGATGACGATCGCGAGCGAGGCAAAGAACGGATCCCAGATCAAGGGTACAACACCCAGCACGGTTGTCAGCACGCCCAGCAACACGGGCCGCACCCTGCTGACCGCTGAATCCACGATGGCATCCATACGCGGTTTGCCCCCGGCGATCTGACTGTCGGTTTCGTCAATCAACACGATGGCAGCCTTGATCAGCAGGCCGGTCAGAGACAGGACACCCAGGATCGCCATGAACTCGAGCGGCGTTTGCGTGGCTGCAAGTCCCCAGATCACCCCGATGAGGGCAAGCGGCACCGTCAGCCAGATGATCAGCGGCTGGCGGATCGCATTGAACAGGAAGAGCACAACCAGGATCATCGCGCCAAAGCCCAAGGGCATGGTGGAGGCAAGACCGGCATTGGCCTCGGCAGAGTCGCCGTATTCCCCTTTCCACTCCAACGCATAGCCGGGCGGAAGGGCGATATCTTCGATCTGACCCCGGACCTCGTTGAAGAGGTCACCAGACAGAACACCCACAGCGTTGTCAGACTGCGCCGTGATGGCCAGCTTGCGGTCGATGCGACGCAGGTTGCCCGCCTCGAACACAACCTCGAACCGGTCCACGACCTGGTTGATCGGAATGTACCCACCGGCCACCTGGCTGAAGACCTGCACATCGCGCAGTTCTGTCACGTCATCGCGCTCAACCGCAGTTGGGCGCATGACGATGTTCAACAACTCGTCCCGTTCGCGATATACGCCCAGGGTCGAACCGGTCAGGTGAGTGGCAAGTGCGCCTGAGATATCGCTCTGGGTCAGACCCAGACGGCGTGCGTTTTCGGTGTCGATGACGGGTCGGAGTACTTGCACCTGTTCGCGCCAATCATCTTTGACCGCGATGGCACCCGCATCGGACATGATCGCCTTGGCTTCGGCTGCCAGTTCGCGCAGCACCACGGGATCGGGGCCAAAGAACCGGGCCTCGACCTTGGACCCACCGCCGGGACCCAGTATGAATTTCCAAACCTTGGCATTGGCTGCGGGATAGTTTTCGTCGATCCACGCCTGCAACTCGCTGCGCAGGCCTTCTATCTGGTCAAAGCTTTCCACGTCGACGAGGATCTGCCCGTAGGCCGAGTTCTGCGTCTCGGCCTCGTAGATCAGCATGAACCGCGTGTGGCCCTGACCGATGGCCGTGTTTGTTCCGGTGACACCGGGCAGCGTGCGCACATGTTCACTGATTTCGAGTATGTCCGCCTCGGTCGCAAGGATGTCGGCACCCTGCGGCAAGAAATAGTCGATCGCAAACTGCGCGCGGGTGGAGGCCGGAAAGAAGCCGGGCGGCACCATGCTGAACATGGCAATCGCAGAGGCAAACAGCGCTACGACAAGGCCGATGGTCAGATATCGCACGGCAATCGCACGTTTGAGGATGCCACGGTACATCCGCAGTACTATGTTTTCCCGCTCTTCCACGGCTGTGCCGGGTTTCAGCAGCAGGGTGCAGAAATACGGTGTCAGCCAGATCGCGACCAGCCAAGAGAACAACAACGAAATGGCGATGGTCCAGAACAAGCTGCCTGCATATTCACCGGTGTTGTCCGGCGAAAAGCCGATGGGTGAGAAGGCAAGGATGCCAACAAGTGTCCCGCCCAGCAGGGGCCATTTCGTCTGGTTCACAACGGCGATGGAGGCCGATGCCGCGCTTTCGCCCCTTTGCACGCGCACCAGCGTACCTTCGACCACCACGATGGCGTTATCGACCAGCATCCCCAGCGCGATGATCAACGCACCCAGCGAGATGCGCTGCATGTCGAGACCGTAGAGGTACATCCCGAACAGCGTGCCCGCGACAGTCACCATCAGGATGCCGCCCATCAGGATACCCGACCGCAGCCCCATGAAGATCAGCAGCGTGCCCACGACGATGGCCAGCGCCAAGACGACGTTCATGACGAAATCGTCAACCGACTCTTTCACCGTGACGGACTGATCCGAGATTGGCAGCACATCGATCCCGATTGGGCGCTGGTCAATCAGCGCATCCATACGTTCCTTGACCGCGACACCCATGTTGACGACGTTGCCGCCCAGCGTGTTCGAAATCCCGATCCCGATGGCAGCCTTCCCATCCCGGTACAGCAACATGGTCGCCGGGTCTTCGACCCCGCGACTGATCGTTGCGATGTCAGACAGACGGAAGGACGCGCCGGTCTGCGCGTTGGTGATCATCAGGTTGCCAATGGCCTCAGTCGAAGACACCGCGCTTTCCGGTCTGACCATCAAACGGGTCTGCCCCGCTTTGATCGATCCAGCGGGCCGGACAAGGTTCTGACCTTCGAGGATCTGTGCAATCTGGTCCGGTGCCAACCCAAGCTCGATCAGGCGGGCGGACGAGTATTCGACGTAGATCACTTCGTCCTGAACACCGTTCAGCACCACCTTGGATACGCCATCGACGGTCACCAATTCGCGCTGCAGATCCTTGGCGTATTCGTGCAGTTCACTGATGGAGAACCCATCCCCAACCACTGCGAAATAAAGGGCGTAAACGTCACCAAAGTCGTCAAAGACAACGCTTTCAAGGGCATTGGGCGGTAGGTTCCCCTGCGCATCCTCGACCTTGGCACGCATCTGCGCAAACCGCTGATACAGGTCCGGATAGTCCGATACCGAAGCAATGGTGAACTCGACATTCACGATGCTGAGGCCCGGCGACGACACCGATCTGACCTCATCTACGCCTTGCAACTGCTGCAGGGCGTTTTCGACAACCTCGGTCACTTCTTCCGCCACCTCTTCGGCGCTGGCGCCTGGATAGGGTGTGACGATCTGAGCCTGACGGATGATGAATTCGGGATCCTCGAACCGCGGCAGCACGGTGTAGGCAAAATACCCCGAAATGAGAATAAGAAGCGTCGAAATCGCCGAGATCAGACGCTTTTCGATGGCAAACCGGGCCAGATCCATAACTTAATCTCCAACCCGGGTGATCGGACGTATCGTCATCCCGTCAATGATCTGACTGACCCCGGCAGCAATCACGCGGTCACCCGCGCTTACTCCCTCAGTCACAGCAACCTCCGCACCACTGGGTTCGCCTAAGGTGACGGGTTGCTTGGATACAGCGTTGTCATCGTTCAGCAGCCACACGAAAGGCGAACCATCCGGATCCGCACCTACTGCTGTCAGTGGAATGCGCAGTTCTGCAGCAAACCCGGGTGCTGTTGCCAAGGCTCGACCAACCATACCGGGCAGGATAACCGTCCCGTTCGGCTGTGCGACACTGACTCGGCCCCGGTAGGTTTGTGTGGCGGCATCCGCCTGAACCGAGAATTCCACAACTTCCGCGTCAAATGTCTGCCCCGGCAGCGCATCGAATTGCACCTGTGACTTGATCTGATCCTGCCCATTTGCAGACAGCGCAATCACATCCGGCCCGGGCACGTCAAAGGCAAGATGCACCGTGTCGATGTTTTGCAGTAGGGCAATGCTTTGGCCCGCCTGCACGTTAGTGAAGTTGTCGATGTCACGGCGCGAAATGATACCGGCGAAAGGTGCGGTCAGCGTTGCATCATCGAGGTTGTCTCGGGCCACCTGCAGTTGGGCTTCCAATCCGCGTAAAGCTGCCTCGGACGCTTCAATGTCTTCGGCCCGCCCACCGGACTGCCCAATGATCAACTGCTCTTGCTGCGCGCGCAAGTTCGCTTCGGCTACCCGCAAGGATGCTTCATCTTGTTCAAGACGCGCTGCGGCCACAACGCCGCGTTCTGCCAGCTCGCGGGTCCGTTCAGCCTGATCAAGGGCTTGATCCACCTGGGCCTGCGCCGATTCAACGGCGGCTTCCAGTGCGACAATCTCTTCAGCGCGCGCACCTGTTCGCAAGGCACGCAGCTGGGCCGCCGACTGATCACGGGAGCTTTCAAGCTGGGCAATCTGGCGTTCGAAATCGCGCGGATCAATCTGCGCAATCAGATCACCCAGCCCCACATCCTGCGCACCGCGAATGGGAAGCTCAATGACGCGCCCACTGACGCGAAAGGATAACTCCACCTCCTCGGACGGCAACACAATCGCAGGATATGTGCGCTGGATCGTCGCCTCAGTTTCTTGAACAGTCGCGATCTTGGCAGGGCGCACAACGTCCTGAGCACTGACCGACAAGGCTGATGCAAGCGTTGCACCGATGCCCAATAGAAAACCGCTAATAATATTCATCGCCGTGCTACGCCTTTGTCCAATACTTGATCGGACAATTATGCGACGCAGCAGCCGAGTCAACGAGTCGGCGGGCAAACTCAGTTCAATCGGCGGTTTCACCCGTCCTTGCGGATCACCTCGTTCTTGGGGTCATAGGGGCTGTCGGTCACGACTTCGGCGGGCCACAGCTTGTCGAACATCTTGACCTGCAGCTTGGTCCCCGGCTGGGCCAGATCGGGCTGGACATAACCCATGCCAATGGACTTCCCAAAGGCAACCGAATACCCACCAGACGTCAGTCGGCCCACGCGCGTATCCCCGTCATAAAGCGCTTCGCGTCCCCACGGGTCCGCATCCTCTGGCCCGTCAATTAACAGCGTCACGCAGGTTGAGCGCACGCCGATCTTTTCCATCGCGGCCTTGCCATGGAATTCCTTCGACAGATCAACAAAGCGCGGCAAATCAGCTTCAATGGGCGTCGCATCGCGACCAAGTTCTGTGCCAAACGCGCGGTACGATTTTTCCTGACGCAGCCAATTTTGCGCCCGTGCGCCCACCAGCTTCATCCCGTGCTTTTCGCCTGCTTTCACAAGCTGATCCCAGAGGTAGTTCTGCATCTCGATCGGGTGGTGCAATTCCCAGCCCAGTTCACCGGTATAGGCTACGCGGATCGCACGCACAGGGCACATGCCCAGTTCGATGTCGCGATAAGACAGCCATGGGAAGCGTTTATTCGAGAGCACGGTCGCCGGATCCGCATCCCTGACCAACTCGTTCAGCACATCACGCGACTTTGGCCCGGCAATGGCGAAGACACCCCACTTGGTGGTCACATCCTCTTCGTTGATGCGACCAAACTCCGCCTCTTTCTCCATGATCGCCTTGTAGAGGTAATCCTGATCATAGGCGTGCCACGCCCCTGCCGACACGAGGTAGTAGTCATCCTCGGCCAGCCGCACGATGGTGTATTCCGTGCGCGTGGTTCCCGCCGCCGTCAGGGCATAGGTCAGGTTGATGCGCCCAACCTTGGGCAGCTTGTTGGTGGTGAACCAATCGAGGAAAGCCGTCGCGCCCGGGCCGGAAATCCGGTGCTTGGTGAAAGCCGTGGCATCGACCAGCCCCACGCCCTCGCGGATCGCCTTGGCCTCTTCCACTGCGTATTGCCACCAGCCGCCGCGACGGAAGGACCGCGCGTCGTGGTCAAAGCTGTCAGGTGCATTGAGCGGCCCATAGTAGTTGGGTCGTTCAAATCCGTTTACGCAGCCGAACTGCGCCCCTGCCGCCTTTTGCCGATCATAGGCTGGACCCGTCCGCAGCGGGCGGCACGCTTCACGCTCTTCATCCGGGTGGTGCAGAATATAGACGTGCTCGTAGCATTCCTCGTTCTTGCGGGCTGCATATTCGGTTGTCATCCAGTCGCCGTAGCGCTTGGGATCAAGCGAGGCCATATCGATCTCGGCTTCACCCTCGACCATCATTTGGGCAAGGTAGTACCCGGTGCCACCGGCGGCCGTGATCCCAAACGAGAACCCTTCGGCCAGCCACATGTTCTGCAGACCCGGCGCGGGACCCACCAGCGGGTTGCCATCGGGTGTGTAGCAGATGGGACCGTTGAAATCGTCCTTGAGGCCACTGTCCTCGCATGACGGCACACGGTGGATCATCGCCATGTACTGTTCTTCGATCCGCTCAAGATTCAGCTGGAACAGGTCAGCCCGGAAGCTGTCCGGCACGCCGTGTTCGAACCGTGCAGGCGCGTTCTTTTCATACACACCCAAAATCCAGCCGCCACGCTCCTCGCGGACATAGGACTGGGCATCGGCATCGCGAATAACCGGGTGTTCGGCATTACCGTCGGCGCGATACTTCACCAGTTCGGGGTCCTGTTCCATCACGATGAACTGGTGCTCAACCGGGATGGCGGGCATCTTGATACCCAGCATCTGGGCGGTGCGCTGCGCGTGGTTGCCAGAGGCCGTCACCACATGTTCGGCGGTGATCACCACCTGCTCGTCTGACGGAACAAGGTTGCCGCCTTTTTCGACCATCTTGGTGGCCGTAACCTCCCACGCCTCACCATTCCAGTGAAAGGCGTCGGCCTGCCATTTGCGTTCGATCATCACGCCTCGCTGACGCGCCCCCTTGGCCATCGCCATCGTGACATCTGCCGGGTTAATGTAGCCATCGGTCTGGTGATAGAGCGCGCCTTTCAAATCCTCGGTCCGGATCAGTGGCCATTTCGCCTTGATCTCATCCGGCGTCATGAACTCATAGGGCACATCGCAGGTCTCGGCGGTGGAGGCATAGAGCATGTATTCATCCATACGCTCCTGCGTCTGCGCCATGCGCAGGTTGCCCACAACGGCAAAACCGGCGTTCAGCCCTGTCTCTTCCTCAAGCGTCTTGTAGAACTTGATCGAATAGTCGTGGATGTGGGTCGTGGCATAGGACATGTTGAAATAGGGCAACAAGCCCGCGGCATGCCATGTGGAACCAGAGGTCAGCTCATCCCGCTCCAGCAGCATCACGTCATCCCACCCAGCACGTGCCAGATGATAGGCAATCGATGTCCCCACAGCGCCGCCGCCGACAACCAATGCTTTGACCTGCGTTTTCATGTTTCGATTCCCTCGCAATCCGTCCCCGTTGTTCTATGAAAACAACGCGCGCCCCGCGCCAGCAAGCCGACCGAACGCTGCGGAAAAACGACGCCCACGACAGGTCCCGTCTTCTCTGTTTCAAAAAATCCCGGGGGTTTGGGGGCTGGCCCCCAACACATACATGGCGTCGCCGAAGGCGTCCGCAGGATCACGGCAAACGGGTGAACGAAGCCCGTCCGATGGGGGCAAGGCCATCTGCGGTCAGAAAGTCGGGATGGGTCAGCAGACGGATAGATTGGCGCGGTTGTGTTTCGACATTCGGGCCGGTGTAGTCCGGCCCACTATCTACCCCCGCATCCCACGGCCAGAGCACCACGGTCACCTGATCCAACCAATTGTCTTCGGTGCGCAGCTGCACGCCACTGGCGCCGGAAAACCAATCCGGACTAGGCGCGAGCATCGTCGCAAAGGAAATATGGCCCAACGTCTCGTCCACGGTCATATCAAAGGAAAACGCACCTGGGCTGGCGACCCCGGGCAAGACCACATGCGCGCCGACGCGGCCACGCCGACGCCCCTCGGCCAATTCCGCTTCAAGTACACTGACACGACCGTTTGTAGCGACAAGGGCCAAGCCGCTCGAGGCTGTATCTCCGTCCCGGAAAAGGCTGTATCGCGATGAATGCGCGAAGGCGATCAATCTGCTCCAATGCGCGTCCAGCTCATCCTCTGCCGTCCAATTGAACGCGACATCGACACGGTAGCGCGCCGTGTCCTGCGCCTGCGCAACACCTGCCATAACCAGGCAGAGGGCGGTCGCGATTAGTCTAGCGACGAGCGCCAAAGATCTTGCCCGGGTTCATGATGTTCTGCGGGTCAAGCGCTGTCTTGATTGCCGCCATGTATTCGACGGTTGGCCCAAGCTCCTTGACCAGATAAGGCATCTTGCCCTGCCCGATGCCGTGCTCCCCGGTGCAGGTGCCGTCCATCCGGATCGCCTCATCGGCCAGAAACGCGGTGAACTCTTCGGCGCGGCGCACTTCGTCGGCATTGTCCATATCAATCAGCACAAGGCTGTGGAAATTGCCGTCCCCAACATGACCCACGATCGGTGCCAGTAGATCCAGTTCTGCCGCCTTGGCCTGTGCGCCCGTCACAGCCTCGGCCAAGCGCGAGATGGGCACGCAGACATCTGTTGAAATCCCCTGCGCACCGGGCCGCAATTGCAGTGTCGCCCAGTAGAGATCATGCCGTGCCTTCCACAGTTTGTTGCGTTCCTCGGCCGTTGCGGTGGCTGCAAAGTCCGTTCCGCCCGCATCTTCGGCGATGGAGCCAAACATCTCGGCCTGTTCGATCACGCCGCTGTCGGAGCCATGAAATTCCAGCAGCAGCAGCGGTGTCTCCGGCAAGGTTAAACCGGCATAGTCATTCGCCGCTTTCACGTTCAGGGCGTCCATCAACTCAATCCGGGCGACGGGGATGCCGTATTGGATCGTCGTCATCACAGCCTGACAAGCCGCATCGATCGAGGGAAAGGACATACGGGCTGCAGAAATGGCCTCGGGAATACCCTGCAGTTTCAGCGTGATCTCGGTGATCAGGCCCAGCGTGCCCTCGGACCCGATCAACAACCGGGTCATGTCATAACCGGCGCTGGTCTTCTTCGCGCGCTGCGCGGTTCGGATCACCCGACCGTCGGCCATTACAGCTTCAAGCGCTAGCACGTTGTCTTTCATCGTGCCGTAGCGCACCGCGTTGGTGCCCGACGCGCGGGTGGACGCCATGCCCCCAAGCGAGGCATTGGCGCCGGGATCGATGGGAAAGAACAGCCCACGGTCCCGCAGATAGGTGTTCAACTGCTCGCGCGTCACACCCGGTTGCACAACGCAATCGAGATCTTCGGCATTGACGGCCAGAATCTGATCCATCTGCGTCAGGTCCACAGACACCCCGCCTGCAGGCGCGTTCACATGCCCTTCCAGCGACGTGCCGGTGCCGAAGGGGATCACCGGCACCTGGTGCGTCGCGCAGACCTTGATGATGTCGGACACTTCCTTGGTCGAGGTGGGAAACACCACCGCATCTGGGGCCTGACCGCGAATCCACGTGGTCGTGTGCGCGTGCTGGTCGCGCATCGCCTGACCCGTGTGGAACCGATCGCCGAATTGCTGCTTGAGGATGCCAAGCGCTGTGGCAATCCCCTCTTCGTTGCGTGGCAGATCAATAGCCTGCGGCATGTGTGCTCTCCCCCTGATCGCCGGGCGTCAGTCGCCCAGCGCAATTCCTTCGCGGCGCGGGTCCGCCCCGCCCAGCAGAGTTTCACCAATCTCAATCGCATGGAGACCGGAATTCAACCCACGCACATTCACTTCGAAGCCAAGCGCTTCCATGGCAGGTGCAAGATCGGCGGCCGATGTGCCCTCTTCGAAGTCATAGGTTCCAAAGCGGTTCACCGCGTGGGGCAGACTGATGGCCTGCTGCACGTCCATACCCCAGTCCATCCATGCGATGATCGACTTGGCTGTGTAGCCGATGATGCGGCTGCCGCCAGGAGAACCGATGGCCAGAACCGGGGCGCCATCCTTCATCACTATGGTGGGGGACATGGATGAGCGGGGGCGCTTGCCCGGCGCCAATGCATTTGCAATTGGCACACCATCCACATGGGTGCTGAAGCTGAAATCAGTGAGTTCGTTGTTCAGCAGGAAGCCATGCACCATCAGCCGCGACCCGAATGCGTTTTCGATGGTGGTCGTCATCGACGCGACGTTGCCATAGGCGTCCACAATCGAGATATGCGAGGTCGACGGCAGTTCGAGGCTTTGGTCATCCGCCCAGTTGCTGGCATGGTCAAAGGCCGGATTGCCCGGCGCGACTTCGGCCAGTGTCGTGTCTCCGCCCAGTTGACCCGCGCGGTCGGCAAGATACGCAGGATCAACAAGACCGGCAGTTGGCATTGGGACAAAATCACTGTCCGCCATGTACCGCCCTCGATCCGCGAAGGCGAGGCGCGAGGCATCCCCGATCAGCCGCCAGCTCTCAGGGTTCTCCGCCCCCAGCGCTTCCAAATCGTAACTGTCTAGCATTCCAAGGATCTGTCCCACGGTCAGCGCCCCGGATGAGGGCGGCCCCATCCCGCAGACATCATGTGCGCGGTAACTGACACAGACCGGTGCCCGTTCCTTGACCTGATAAATGGCGAGATCAAGCTCGGACAGAACGCCCGGATTGCCCGGTGCAAATTGCACAGTCGCCATGATGTCCTGCGCAATCTTGCCGGTGTAGAACGCATCGGCACCTTCAGCCGCCAAGATCCGCAAAGTCTGGGCATATTCGGGATTTTGCAGCACTGTGCCCACGCTCAATGGCACCCCGTCTGGCAGGAAGTAGTCTGCGGTCACGGGAATGCGGCCCAGGCGTTCTGCATCCCGCTCGACCAGACCAGCGAGACGCGGCGACACTTCGAACCCATCCTCGGCCAGATCAATCCCGGCATCGAATAGGGTAGGCCACGGTTGGCTGCCCCAACGCCGATGCACCTCTTCCAGCAATGCCGGTGTGCCTGGCGTGCCAACGGATCGTCCGCCGACCACTGCATCGAAGAAGCCCATGGGTTCTCCATCCTCGGTCTGGAACAATTGCGGCGTGGCTGCCAACGGTGCTGTTTCGCGACCATCAAGGGTCGTCAATTCCTGTGTTTCCGCATCATACCAGACAAGGAACGCGCCACCGCCCAGTCCTGACGATTGCGGTTCGACTAGGCCAAGCACGACCTGCACCGCAACAAGGGCGTCCGCTGCGGTGCCACCCTTGGCGAGCACTTCGACACCGGCCTGCACAGCCAGCGGATTGGCCGCGGCCACCATGTAGTTTTGCGCTTCGACCGGCTGACCTGCGTCCTTGGAGGCCTGAGCGGCAGCCACCGCCTCGGTCGTTGCGACGGCAGCGCCATCGGTCCCGCTTTCGGGCTGCACGGCATCTGCCGTTTGCTGGGCCAAGGCGGCCCCTGCGATCAGGGTAAAGGCAACGGTCATGGAAAAGCGCATGGGATCCTCCTTTGGCGCGGCAGGCAGGTCAAATCAGACGTCAAAACCGGGCAGACACGCCGCCCGGGGTATCACAGCATGGATGGCACAACCTGATCCGGCGGGCGGTGGCCATCATCAAAGGTCTTGATGTTGATAATGACCTTTTCGCCCATCTCGACCCGGCTTTCCCGTGTGGCCGAGCCCATATGGGGCAGCAGCACAACATTGTTCAGTTCGCGCAGGCGCGGGTTCACCTCGGTCCCGTTTTCATAGACATCAAGACCCGCCCCCGCGATCTCGCCCGCACGCAACATCCGGGTCAGGGCGTTTTCGTCAATGACCTCACCACGCGACGTGTTCACAATCACGGCGTCCGGTTTCATCAACTTCAAACGGCGTGCATTCATCAGGTGAAAGGTGGAGGGTGTGTGCGGGCAGTTGACGCTGATCACATCCATGCGGGCCACCATCTGGTCGAGGCTTTCCCACCATGTGGCTTGCAACTCTTCTTCGATCTCGGGACGCAGGCGACGACGGTTGTGATAGTGCACCTGCATGCCGAAAGCCGCCGCTCGGCGGGCAACCGCCTGTCCGATGCGGCCCATGCCAAGGATGCCAAGCCTGCGTCCGGCGACCCGGCCACCAAGGAACGCAGTAGGCGCCCACCCGTCCCAATTTCCTGATTGCATCGCGGCCAGCCCTTCGGGCAGGCGACGGGTGACGGCCAGGATCAGTCCCATGGTCATGTCGGCCGTATCATCGGTCAGCACGCCGGGCGTGTTCGACACAAGAATGCCGCGCTGCCGTGCCGTCGAGACGTCAATATTATCGACGCCAGCACCATAATTGGCGATCAGCTTCAGCCGCTCACCCGCCTGTCCGATCATCGCGCCATCCACGGTGTCCGTGATCGTCGGAACAAGGACATCTGCGGACTTCATCGCCTCGACCAATTCGGCGCGTGTCATGGGGGCGTCGCTGTCACGCAGGGTGACATCGAACAACTCGCTCAGCCGGGTCTCAACCTCGGCGGGCAACCGTCGCGTAACGACAACACTCAGACGTTCCTTTGGCATTGCGCCCTCCCCGGTGCTTGGCCTTGCGTCCTATCTTTGGCATGGTGGCGGATGTGAGCACGAGGCACAAGAACCCCGGCCACATCAAAAGGCGAGTGACGAGCGGAAAGTTCCCGATGATTGCGGTTTGGCGGTTTGTGCTATCGATGCTTTTGGTGCTGGGGCTGACCCTGCCTGCGATGGCACGAGACACGGGTCCCGTAACCAACCTGCCACTGCCCCGCTTCGTGTCGATGAAAGCCGCCGAAGGTAACGTGCGCCGTGGTCCGTCCCTGACGCACCGGATCGACTGGGTGTTCAAGCGCCGTGACATGCCCCTGCGTATCACAGCCGAACATGGACATTGGCGCCGGGTCGAAGACCGGGACGGCATGGGTGGCTGGGTACACTATTCGCTGCTTTCAGGCACGCGCACCGTCATTGTTGAACAGGATATGCTGACCTTGCGCACGAAACCCGACGCCAATGCGCCGGTGACAGCTGCTCTGGAGGCCGGTGTGGTTGCCCGCTTGGGCAAGTGCGGACCCGAGTGGTGCCGGTTAAGTTCAGGTGGGTATCGCGGCTGGGCGCCCAAGGCGCGCCTCTGGGGCGTTGCGATGGACGAGTTGCGCGACTAGCCCAGCGCGGCCACGATCCGGATTTCCACGACAGCACCTTCGCGCCGCAAACCTGCCACTTCAACTGCCGTCCATGCGGGATAGGGCTCGGACAGATGTTTCCGCCTTACAGTATCAAACGAATCGAAATGGGCGCGCAGCCCGACGTGGTAGCTGGTCATCTCCACAATGGCATCCAGCGCCAGGTCAGCTTGCGCCAGCACCTCGGCAATCTTGGCGAAACAGGCGTTGAATTGCGCCTCCTCCGAGATGGGCATCGTGCCATCCGCAGCAGCCGCGGTGACACCCGTCATGAAAACGTGATTGTGCGAAACAACACCGGGAGACATGCCTGCAACGGCACAAGCATCTTCAAGCCCCGGCGGTATCAATGCCTGTCGCGTCATCTGGAACTCTCCTTGCTCTTGCCAGCATCTTGTTTAGCATTCAACGCGTTGCACAGCGCGTATCCAAGAAGACCATTCCGATGAAAGCCATTCAATACTCACGTTTCGGTCCTGCCGCAGATGTTCTGACATTGGTTGATATGCCAACGCCGAACCCGGCAACTGGCGAAGTGCTGGTCGAGCTGACCTATTCCGGCGTGAACCCGTCAGATGTCAAGGCGCGGTCCGGCTCGCGCCCCGGTGTGACCAAACCACCGTTTGATCAGATCATCCCACACAGTGATGGCGCAGGACGTGTCGTTGCAGTTGGCGACGGCATACCCGAGACAAAGATTGGGCAGCGGGTCTGGATTTGGAACGGACAATGGCAACGGCCCTTTGGCACCGCAGCAACACATATCTGTCTGCCCTCAGATCAGGCGGTGCCGCTGCCAGCGTCAATCTCTCTGGAGACCGGAGCTATATTGGGCATCCCCGGCCTGACCGCAGCGCATGCCGTGTTCGGAGGCGGAGATATTTCCGACCAAACGCTCTTGATCCAAGGTGGTGCAGGTACAGTGGGCCTGCTGGCCGTGCAGTTGGCCAAGTGGGGCGGGGCCAAGGTGATCGCGACAGCACGGGGCAAAGGCTTGGCAGCCGCAGAAAATGCGGGGGCAGATGTCGTTCTAAACTATTCTGACCCCGATCTGGCGCAGCATATTCTCGCGGCCAATGCCGGTGCCACTGTCTCTCGCATCATCGAAGTCGAATTTGGCCTGAACGTCGAGACCGACGCCGAGGTGATTGCACCGAACGGGACCATCGCCGCCTACGGGTCGGCGCTGGACATGGCCCCCACGCTGCCCTTTGGTCCGTTGCTGTTTAAGGCGGCGACCATCGACATCCTGTTGATCTATCTTCTACTGCCCGACCAGCGCGCCGTGGCGATCAAGCATTTGCACGATGCTTTGACTGCTGGCGCTCTGACGTGCCCGGTTGCACAGAGCTTTCAACTTGCCGACACCGCGCATGCACATGAAGCGGTCGAAGCAGGTGGTCGCAACGGGGCCGTTCTGGTGGAGGTGCAGGCGTGATCCGCGCCCTTTTGATCATCCTGTGTCTGTGCGCGGCCCCTCTTTACGCACAGAACGCAGATCAACCACAGGGCACGATCGCCATCACGGACAACGCCGCGCAGGATGCGGCCATTGCCGTGCGCATCCGCGATATTCTCAATGAACTGGAAGGGTTCGACGGGGTCACGGTCTCTGTCACCTCGGGGATCGTGACGCTGCGGGGCACAACAGTGGACACGGCAACTGCCGACCGTCTGAACGAACTGGTGGGCCGAGTCGAAGGCGTCGTTGCGATCGAAAACCAGGTGACCGAAACGACCGATGTGGTTGCCCGCCTGAACCCTGCTGTTGAACGCTTCCAGGCCCGCATGACCCAGGCCGTTGCAATGTTGCCGCTGATTGCTGTGGCTCTGCTGGCCTTTGTGCTCGTTCTGACCCTTGGCGTATTGCTGGCGCGCGCCCGCTATCCTTGGGACCGGATTGCACCCAATGCCTTTATCGCCAACATCTACCGCCAGGTGGTGCGCATTCTGTTCTTCATCGCGGGTGTCGTCATCGCGTTGGATATTCTTGGGGCAACCGCCCTGCTGGGCACGATATTGGGCGCGGCAGGTATCGTGGGTCTGGCCATCGGCTTTGCCGTGCGGGACACGGTCGAGAACTTCATCGCTTCGATCATGCTGTCGATCCGCCAACCCTTTCGCCCCAATGACGTGGTTGAGATCGAGGGCGACACAGGCAAAGTCATTCGCCTGACCAGTCGGGCCACCATCTTGCTCAGCTTTGACGGCAACCATATCCGCATCCCCAATGCGACCGTTTTCAAAAGCCGGATCGTGAATTTCTCAACCAATCAAGAGCGGCGGTTCAGCTTTGAAATTGGCGTGAGTTCGGATGCTGATCTGGCGGAGGTTCGGCAGACGGCAGAAGAAACCGTGGCGGAATTGCCCTTTATCCTGTCCGAGCCAGCGCCCATGTCATGGATTGAACGGATTGGCGACGGCGCAATCTTTCTGACTGTCACCGGCTGGATTGATCAAGAGGCAACGTCGTTGGCCCGCGCCAAGGGCGAAGCGCTTCGTCTGGTCAAAGCACGGATCGAAAGCGCCGGGATCGAAGTTCCTGACACGACCTATCGCATTCAATTGCTTGGTGGCGCGGCAAATCACGTCGAATTAGCCCAACCGGGACGAACCGAATCTGCGGCCGCGCCGCCGCCGATTTCAGACGTCGACGCCGCCGATGTCACCGACATGTCGGAAGCAGGACTGGACAAGCTGGTCGATGCCGAACGTAATGACCCGGAAGCCCCCGATTTGCTGACGGATGCCGCGCCCAAGGAATAGTCGTTTTTTTGGCGTAAAGGGGCTTGCGCGCGCGGCACGCCCACTCTAATTAGCGCGGCACGTTGGGATGTAGCTCAATTGGTAGAGCACCGGTTTTTGGTACCGTAGGTTGTAGGTTCGAGTCCTACCATCCCAGCCATCCATACCTCCAATACCGCAAAGTTTGCGTAGGGTATCGTTACGCGTCGCTACCGCATTTCAGGCCGGTTTCGGCATCGAGCCTATTCGAAGTTGGAATTGAAGCACTTCCTTTGCAAAAGGCGCTTGATTCCACGTCCTACAATCCATCAGGCGGTTCAGCCGGAGGGGCACCATGAACAACAGGCTCCGTGCGCCCCATCCTGCAAAGATCGCAAATGCGAACTGCCTCGGTGATGCCCATCATTGCGAGTCTCCGAAAATCAGGCAGAACAAACGGGTCCGCACCGTCATAATCCACTTCGTAGCCGAGGTCCTCAAAAGAAGCGATGGATAATCGACTTAGTGGGCGCTGATCGCCGGATAGGAAACCCGTCAGCAATTCATCGCCAAACACCAACTCTCTCCAATGGCTTTCGCGCGTGCCAGCACCACCGGTGTTTGAGATCGGAACAGCATTTCCACCCTGTGGGTCAAGGGCCGCAAACTCCCTTGCAGCCGAAGCTCCGACAAAACGCGGGTCCATTGTGCCTGTGCCTTGGATCAGATTTTTCCTGTCCCAAAGCGTTCCGAACCCCAATACATGAGCCATTTCATGAAGGATCACATCTTCAAACCGCCCCCCAGCTTCGAGACTAGCCACATCTGCTTGGTCGAATTGCATAATACCGACGAGCGGCAAACCGTCGACCTGACGCAAGAGTGTTGGACCGGCCTGCCCTAGCACACCGTTCGCGCCGTCAATGGGTTGGATCGAAACGTCAATTCTGACGCCGCTCAAGATATCGCCATCGATTTCGATGGGATCGAAGCCAGTGTTTATGACCTGATCCCAACGCTGCGCTGATCGTTCAAAAACCGTGCGCCTTTGATCCGTTACGTTGCCGTCAAAACTGAGTTCGATCATGATTTGATCCCTCCTGTTTCGTGCATCGGTAATGTGACAGAGGATGACGAGATAGTACCACCGCCCGCCGTTTTGTAGGCATCCAGCAGCCGAAAATGAGATGATACGGCAGCCAGAAATTGCCATCGACGTACACTTTACGCTCGTTGGGTTGCGGTTGCGGTCCAAATGGTTGGATTCGACCGGAGCAGTCCAAACCGACCAGCATCGATGTCGGTTCACCGATTGGAAGCATTGCCGACTTTGCAAGACGCTCTACGTTTTTGCGGACACATGGAGAGTTGACTATGCGCAAGTGGATGATCGGAGCAGTTTTCGCCTGTAGCCTTGCTGGTGCAGCGTTTGCGCAGGGCGCCGAGATCGAGGGCGTCATTGCCAGTCAAATCGAAGCTTTCAAAGCGGATGATTTTACACTGGCATTTACCTTCGCCGCCCCGTCGATCCGAGGAATTTTCCGGACGCCAGAGAATTTCGGTCGCATGGTTACACAGGGCTATCCGATGGTGTGGCGCCCCGCTGATGTCACCTATCTCGACCTGCGCGAGGAAGCCGGAACTTATGTTCAGACCGTCCGAATAGAGGATACAGATGGTGTGACACATTTTCTGGCGTATTCGATGGTCGAAACCGGTGATGGTTGGAAAATCAGTGGTGTTCAGCTCTTGGATGCACCTGGGGTGAGTGCGTAAACATCTTCGCACTAGGATATCGTCGTTAGCGTCTTGGTGTGGCCTGCGCAATGTGGCCAGTTCGTTGGATCTTTCATCAATGATCCGAGGAATCGGCGACGGGTTGAATAACACCTAGTCATATGATAAGTTTTCTCTTCTCTTCTGAGGAGGCCATTGTGATCCGCACCGCACAACATGCTGAACAACCCCAAGTCATCGCCCCCCTTAGCGACCCTCAGCGCATCGCCACTGTTATCAGAGCCGTTGTGCGAATTGCAGAGGCGTGGTCGCTGACCAACGGGGAGGCTGCTGCCTTGTTTGATGTGCCGACAGCCACGTGGAGCCGTATGAAAGCCGGAGCTTTCAAGGGCAAACTTGATCAGGACAAAATGATGCGCGCCAGTCTGTTGATCGGCATTTTCAAAGGCCTGCGCCTGCTGTTTAACGGCCCCTTGGAAGCGGGGTGGCCAAAGCAGCCAAATGCCGGTCCGGCTTTTGTCGGGCAGACCCCAATAGACCGAATGATCGCAGGCGGCATCCCCGCGATGATGACTGTAAGACGCCATATCGACGCCCTGCGAGGCGGCGTGTGAGCGACGTATCAGGCATTCAGGCCCGCCATTTTATTGAAGCCACGACAACCCGCCTGATCTCGACCGCTTACATCAACGAACCCGCATTGGCGCCTCTGGCTGACGACAAGGATGACCTGGCCTTTCTCGCGGAATTGGAGGGCCAATCGTCATCACGTCTTGGTCTCCCGGAATTCATTCCGCCTGGGGTGCGTTCCGACGAGTTGGTGAACGAACACCACGGGTATGGGTGGACGTACATCAACGCTGCATTTTGCTACACGCGAGAAACCGGGAACCGTTTCAGCGGGCCAGACCGCGGCGCATGGTACGCGACATGGGGTGAGGATCGGGTCGAGACGGCGCAATCCGAGGTCAGCTGGCATTTGACTCAGGAATTGCATGCCACTGGTATCTACGAAAACGTGACGGCCTATCGCGAACTGAACGCGTCATTCGCCACAGAGTTTCACGACCTGCACGGAGCCGGTTTAAAGGCAGAATTGCACCCCGATCCGGGCATCGGGTATCCGGCGGGCCAGCGTTTGGCAGATCGATACGTGGCCGCTGGATCAAATGGATTTCTGTTTCCTTCCGTTCGCCGATCCGGAGGCTCATGCCTGGCCGCATTTCGTCCCAACGTGATCCAAAATGTCCGACAAGGCGCCACGTGGGTTTTTACATGGTTTGGGCAGCCTGAGCCTGCGATTTCTTCCGGTGCCAAACAACCGGCCCCGGCGCATATGTAGCAGGGTCGCAAACTTAACCGACCGTTTTCCAATCGAAACAAAGACTGTATCCTGAGTGAAAAGCGCATTTGAACGTTTCTGCCCGCACCGTTTCGTCACTTTAAACGACATTGACGGAAAAGCAGCTCTCTGCGTGACATGCTCAAGTTGTACAGGCCACGGATCACACTCGCGATTGATCTAGCCTGGCAGTCACAGCAACCCTGCCAACATTGCATTTGAAAGCGAACTCCCCTCGCAAGCTCACAGGAATTCTGCAAGCAGCGGAACGGGTCGACCTCGGCTCTGAACGTGTCCGCATACCGCCACACGTTGCGCATATGGTGCTTGTGCCGAACGGTCCTGTCGGCGCTCATTAACCTCTTGTTGATACTTCCCCTGCCCGTGATAGCCGCGCTTTCGGAACGGCTTTGGGTTGACTGCGTGACATGGGCTGTTTCGGCCCCTGCGGAAAAGGGATGAATAGATGAACAAGGCAATTACAGATGGCGTACTTTTGATGCCACCCGCCTTTGCAGACGGTTTGGATGTCTGGTCTAGCGGTGACGGCACCCCAGGATCAGACACGTACGAGAACGCGCCCAATGCGGCCCTTGTTGTTGCCGACCAGGATTTTGGCGGATGCCTTGAGTTGCAAAAAACGTCAAACACAACGCGCCTGCGTTACATGGGACAAACCCCCTTGCTGCCTGGGTGTTACTTGCGTGTGATTGTCCGACTGAAAGCGATCAGCGGAAGCCTGCCATCCGTTCGTGTCGGAGGATATGCAGCCTTGGCAAACGGGAACGCGGTACCCGGTGTTGATACTGTAGGAGACAGCGTGGCGCTGGCGAACTACGGTGACGTGGTCGAACTGTCGGCAATTATCGGCGCTGGCAACCGATCAGGTGTTGACCTTGTCTGGGGTCCCGAAGCGGTCTACGGGCATTTTGGTCTGGACCTGACAGGCCCCAACGGTGGGATTGTCCGAATAGACGACATTATCGTCGAAGACATCACGTCCGTTTTCCTGCGCGACATCCTATCAGTCGTCGATGTCCGTGATTTCGGCGCAATTGGCGATGGCATCACCGATGACAGCGCCGCCTTTGATGCCGCCAACGCTGCTGCCAATGGTCGGACAATTCTGGTTCCGGAAGGCGTGTTCCGACTGGAAAACGACGTTGCTTTTCAGGAATTGGTCAAGTTCGAAGGCACACTGAGCATGCCGGACGACAGCATGCTTTTGTTGCGCAAAAGCTATGACTTGCCAACGTATATTGAAGCCTTTGGCGACGAAGTCGTCGCGTTCAAAAAAGCATTTCAGGCCTTGTTGAACAGCTCAGACCACGAAAGCCTGGATTTGGGTGGGCGCCGCATTGCCGTTTTCGAACCCATAGATATGCAATCGGCAGTTCCAAACCGGGATCAATACAATACGCGTCGCGTGATCCGGAATGGGCAGTTCGAAGCACTGGGGGCGGATTGGGGTACTGAAACGGTCACCAGTCAAGCAACATACAATTCATCCGACACCCGCACGCTGAGCAATGTCACAAACATCGCGAACATACCCGTAGGAGCACTTGTTACAGGCAACGGCGTTGGTCGCGAAATATATGTTCGGAGCAAGAATGTCGGAGCCGGAACACTGACTTTGAATGCGCCTCCATTTGATGCTGAAGGTACGCAGACCTATACATTCGAGCGTTTCGACTACTTGATTGATTTCAGCGGCTTCTCGAAGCTGTCAAAGTTCAACATGTCGAACATCGAATTTCAGTGCAATGGGAAGTGCAGCGGCATCATGTTGGCCCCTGCTGGCCCAACCTTTGAATTGCAGGACTCTTTTATCAGCCGTCCAAAGGAACGTGGCATTACTTCTATCGGCGGCGGGTGTCAGGGCATTCTGATCGACCGGTGTCAGTTCCTGTCATCCGAAGAGTCAGTGAATGTAACTGAGCGCCAGACCGTTGGCCTCAACGTTAACTCGAATGACGCTAAGATACGCGATTGTCGCGCCACCCGCTTCCGCCATTTCATGGTTCTGGCCGGTCAGAACCATCTGATCAAAGGCAATCACTTCTTCCAGGGTGACGGCATAGCAGGCGGCCTGCGCACAGCAGGTGTTGTCCTGCAAGACAACTATACTGCCAGCGTGGTCACCGGGAACTACATCGACAATTGCTTTGTTGAATGGACCAACGAGCGAGACCCCACACCTCAATTCAACGCAGGTTTTTCCTTCAGTTCGTTCAGCCTGACGGACAATGTATTTCTGTCCGGTAGCGTTGCCCCCTGGTTCAGCTACCTGGTGATCAAACCTCATGCTGCGGGCCATTTCCTGAACGGTGTGACGGTGACCGGCAACCGGTTCCGGTCCATCAATGGCCAGATTGACCGAGCAGAGCGCGTCGACACCAGCTTTGCCGATCTGGACTACGACCGGAACCGTGCTGTCTGGTTCAAGGGTAACTCCTACCACAACGTGCGCGAACACGCAGAAAACCCATTGGTCATAGCACACAGCCAAAGCACGAAAGCACGCACCTGGGTGATCGAGACAGACAACCGGCTCCCTTTTGAAAGCTACTGTCAATTCGTGGATTCTGTTGCACTGACCGACGACTTACGCAACACGGTGAACCAGCGTCGTTACGAAATGCCGGTGGCACGCGGGCGTGCAGGTTCAAACGAAGATGCGTTCACGCTGGAGTTCAGTGAAGACGTGAGTGGCTCGGCGCGCGCAACCGTTCGGATGGACCGCGGCTGATCTAAACCGCTGTCAGAAAGACCGCCAGATACCCATTTTGAGGGCGAGGGTTCCATCCTCGTCCTCAAGGCCCAGGACAAAACTTGCCCCGTCGGGTTTGGGTTGCCAGATCACCGATGGGGCGAGAGTTGCTGACGTATCCCCATCAGCGCTGGTGACAAAGACCTGCATCATCACCTTGAACTTGTCGTTGAGCGCAAGGCCTACGGTGGAGTCGAGCTTCAGCGTGTTGGGACCCTCGTTTATCGCCCATTCCACGGCACCGTCGATCGCCACCCAACCGTGGCGATCCTTGATGGTGATACCCCGGCCATAACTCAAACCGGTGCGCAGCAGCGGCTCCATAACAAGGCCGAACGTGCTGCCAATCCCTATGTCATAGGCCAGTTTGTAGTTCTTTTCGCCCGTCGGGATCGGCTTGCGGATAAAGACGAACGCCGTGCCATCGCCCAAACGCCCCAGCGTCATGTCCGCATCAACCTTCGCTCCCAGCGTGAGCTTGGGCCGCAGCCCGTACTCGACATACACCGTTCCATCGAGCCGACCGGTTTCTTCGTAGACGCCGCTGTATGACAGAAAGCCCTTCCTGTGCTCCTGCAACCACGCTCCGGCCTGCGCGCCGGGCGCAAGCGCCAATAGCAGCAGGGTCAGGAAAAGGCGCATCACGGGTTCATCTGTCTTTCTTAACAAAGAATGACCGTGACCCAGACTTGGTTAACAATTGATTAGGATCGGGTTTTCGCTCTTTTTTGCCGATCCGCCCTGCAGTGGAAGCCGACCGACCCTATATGGGATGGGAGCCATTTGGAGACACGCACATGCAATGCCCCATCGACGGAACGCCCCTTGTCATCACTGACCGCAGCGGGGTCGAGATTGACTATTGCCCGCAGTGTCGTGGGGTGTGGTTGGATCGGGGTGAACTGGACAAAATCATCGAGCGTGCAGCAGCCTATTCCGCACCGCCGCCCCCGCCCCAAGCCCCGCGCGGACAGCCGGAACGGGATTATGACGACCAAGACTATGACCCTCGCCGCAGGAAACGGAAGAAGGGCATGGGCGACTTGCTGGGCGACATCTTTGATTTCTAGGCCAGGCGGCTCATCAGAACCATCGCCAGAAGTGCACAGCCAAGGCCAGCATATTCCCGGGCGTGCAGCGTTTCGCCGAAATGCAGCGCGCCGATCAGCGCCAGCGCAATAAGCGTGAGCATGGAGTATGCGACGCCCGCTTGCGCCAGCGTGAAGTGCTGCATGGCATAGAACCAGAAAAACGCCGATATGCCGTAAAGCACGACACCCAGCATGACGAGGCCGGACCACATGGGTTGGTTCCCGTCGGCGGCCAGTTTCAATACATAGTCACCTGCGATGACGACCAATGCTGTCACGAAGGTAAATGCAAATCCGAAAACGATATGATCCATTTGAAAGCCCTTGAATGAGGGCCTCGCGATGGTCTGCGGGGCTTTGAAAGTATCGGGCGATCATAGCACGCCGAAGGGCCGGGCCGTAGTCCGGTATTCCTGACGTGTCAGGCGACGGGTGCAGTGGCGCAGGCGCGGAACTTCTGCACTTCGGGCGCGGCGCCTGTGAGCGAAACGGTGACCGCGGCCGTCTGGGTAAAGGCGGTGGCGGTTGTGTTGAATTCGAGCCCGTCCAGCACATTCCCAAAGCCCACATCGGTCACCGTGAGCGTATTCGCATCGGTCCTGTGGCGCGTTGTCGAGATCGTGTTGGGTTGTGCGCCATCAAAGCGGATGGAGAAGGCCGCGGCGTTGGGCCAACCGTCGGGGCTTGTGACCGCGATGGCGTAGAGACGGCTGGCGTGGTCGTAGGTCACCGCGATATCTGCCGTCGGCTCGGCGTGCGACAGGGTGCAGATCGGGGTTGGGCTGAACTCCCATGCGTGGGCTGGAGCCGCGAGCAGGATGAGGGTCAGGAGACTGCGCATGCAGCGAACATAGCGTGCCGCCCTGCCCGCGCCAGTCCCGCAAAGTTTTGCTATACTCATGGTCAGGAGGTGCCCTATGCCCAAGATCGATCCAGCCACCGAGTGCCAGACCGTTATCACAACCTTCGAATGCTCCCCCGGCACTTGTGCCGACCTGTTGGACAGGCTGCAGGAAGCCTATCGCGACTTCATCTCGCACCAGCCAGGGTTCATTGCCGCTGGGTTGCATGTGAACGACGCGCAGACGCGGATTGCCAATTACTCGCAATGGCAACGGCGCGAGGATTTTCAGGCGATGCTGCGGACGGAGGAGATGCGGGAACGGAACCGGGAGATTGCCGGGCTATGCACGCGGTTTGAACCGGTGATGTATGAGGTGGCGGGGGTTTTTTGAGGGGGAACCGCGTCTCGCATACGGTCGGAATAATCGGGATTCGGTGGTGAGTTCAGCGCCCACATAGTGAGGTTGGGCGCGGCTCGGCGACGCAGCTGACCGAGAGCAACAGCACGTCTTCAAAGCGCAGGGATAAAACTGTAGACTGAAGTAGTTCTGCGCCGACAAAGGAATAGTATTTGTCACTTTCAGAAAAACTGCTTGTTTTGGCAAATGACTTTGCCCATGCCCGAGCTAAACCGTTCAAGGATAGCAAATTTGGAAACTTTGTCCGCCATGACTTAGCAATTGAGGCTAAGAAACACCTATCCTTCTGGCCGTTTGACTTAACGGTCAAAGCCAGCGTCGGAGCTGGTAATTGGGCGGCTGTTCCCTGGTTGGCTTTCTTTGATCCACTTGTGACTGACGGTGCTACCCACGGCTTTTATGTTGTCTACTTGATCAATGCGCAGGAAAATTCGATTACTCTATCAATGAATCAAGGAGCTACAAAAGTTTACGAGGAGTTTGGCAAAGCAAGAGGCCTTGAAGTACTACGCAGGCGGGCACTTGATATTTCCGATAGGGTGTCTGATTTTTCCAAAAAATTTTCGAATGATCCGATAGATTTAGGTTCGTCGGCTGACCTTCCGGCCGGATATGAAGCTGGGCATTCATTTGGGGTTACGTATCCTCGCCAGGAATTATCGGAGAGCTCTTGTATAGAAGATTTGCGAAAAATGTTGGAGGCCTATGAGGCACTGGTGGATCGGGGGGGTGTTACGCCAATCGACGTAATGATCTCGGAATTTCCCGGAGTGACTGTAGAGGAAACACGTAGGTTAGTTTTATCGCAGAGAATTGAGCGTTCAAGGAGCGTTCGACGCGCGGTTTTAGCTGCTAAGAAGGCAGTATGCGAGGGATGCGGGCTAGACCCCATAGAAGATTATCGATTTGACGGAAAACCTCTCGAAACACCCTTGGACGTTCATCACGCAACGCCGCTGTTCCAACTGGCGGAAGGTGAGTCCAAAAGATACAGAATTCCTGACGACTTTTTGGTCTTGTGCCCAACATGCCATCGAATGATTCACAAGCAGAACGACCCTTCAGACTTAGAAGCACTTAGGAAGAAAATCAGATTCAAGCACATGAGGGAAATGGGCTGGTAGAGAGCTACCGCTTCCGCCGCTTCACATTCCCACCCCTTTGACCAGCACGCCCGGCCGTTGACCGCCCGGACGCCTTCTGCGCATCGTCCACGGCCTTTTCGACCGCGTATTGCCGCGCCATGGGGTCGTCGGCAATCGCCAAGTCCACCGTTTCCAGCCGTTTGACCTCGTCCCGCAGGCGGGCCGCTTCTTCGAACTCCAGGTTCTCGGCAGCCTTGCGCATGTCGGCGCGCAGGCCGTCGAGCACGGCTTGCAGGTTGCCGCCCGCCATCTGGTTGTCGATCTTGGCGGTGACGCGGGATTGGTCCGTGTCGCCTTGGTAGAGGCCCGCCAGAACGTCCTCGACGTTCTTTTTCACCGTCTCGGGCGTGATACCGTGTTCTTCGTTGTAAGCGATCTGCTTGGCGCGGCGGCGGTTGGTTTCGGCGAGCGCGCGCTCCATCGACCCCGTCACCTTGTCGGCGTACATGATCACGCGGCCATCGGCGTTCCGCGCGGCGCGGCCGATGGTTTGTACAAGCGAAGTTTCGGAGCGCAGGAACCCTTCCTTGTCCGCATCGAGGATCGCAACCAGACCGCATTCGGGGATGTCGAGCCCCTCGCGCAGCAGGTTGATCCCGATCAGCACATCGAAGGCCCCCAGCCGCAGGTCGCGCAGGATTTCGATGCGTTCGAGCGTGTCGATGTCGGAGTGCATGTAGCGGACGCGAATGCCCTGTTCGTGCATGTATTCCGTCAGGTCCTCGGCCATGCGCTTGGTCAGGGTGGTGACCAGCGTGCGGTAGCCATCGGCAGCGACCTTGCGGACCTCGTCGAGTAGGTCGTCGACCTGCATCTCGACCGGGCGGATTTCGACCTCGGGGTCCAAGAGGCCCGTGGGGCGGATCACCTGTTCGGTGAAGACCCCGCCCGTCTGTTCGATCTCCCACGCGGCGGGGGTGGCGGAGACGAAGACGGATTGGGGGCGCATGGCGTCCCATTCCTCGAACTTGAGCGGGCGGTTGTCCATGCACGATGGCAGGCGGAAGCCGTGTTCGGCCAGTGTGAACTTGCGGCGGTAGTCGCCTTTGTACATGCCGCCGATCTGGGGGACGGAGACGTGGGATTCATCCGCGAAGACGATGGCGTTGTCGGGGATGAATTCGAAGAGCGTGGGGGGCGGTTCGCCCGGGGCGCGGCCGGTGAGGTAGCGAGAGTAGTTCTCGATCCCGTTGCAGACGCCGGTGGCTTCGAGCATTTCCAGATCGAAGTTGGTGCGCTGTTCGAGCCGCTGCGCTTCGAGCAGTTTGCCCTCGCCCACCAGTTGGTCGAGCCGGATCTTGAGTTCCTTTTTGATGCCGATGATGGCCTGGTTCATCGTCGGTTTGGGCGTGACGTAGTGGGAGTTGGCGTAGACGCGGATATGTTCGAGCGATGCCGCCTTTTCGCCGGTCAGGGGGTCGAATTCGGTGATGGATTCCAGTTCTTCGCCGAAGAAAGACAACTTCCATGCCCGATCCTCAAGGTGGGCGGGGAAGATTTCGAGGCTGTCGCCACGGACTCGGAATGAGCCCCGCTGGAAGGCCTGATCGTTGCGGCGGTATTGCTGGGCGACCAGGTCAGCGATGACCTGCCGCTGATCGTACATCTTGCCGGTTTTCAGGTCTTGGGTCATCGCCCCGTAGGTTTCGACAGAACCGATGCCGTAGATGCATGACACAGAGGCCACGATGATCACGTCATCCCGCTCCAAGAGCGCACGGGTCGCGGAGTGGCGCATGCGATCGATCTGTTCGTTGATCTGGGATTCTTTCTCGATGTAGGTGTCCGAGCGGGCCACGTAGGCCTCGGGCTGGTAGTAGTCGTAGTACGACACAAAGTATTCGACGGCGTTGTCAGGGAAGAACCCTTTGAACTCGCCATAGAGCTGGGCCGCGAGCGTTTTGTTCGGGGCGAGGATGATCGCCGGACGCTGCGTTTCCTCGATCACCTTGGCCATGGTGTAGGTCTTGCCCGTGCCCGTCGCGCCCAGCAGGACCTGATCGCGGTCGCCATCCAGAACCCCCTGCGACAGTTCGGCAATCGCCGTGGGCTGGTCGCCTGCGGGTTTGAACTCGGTGTTCATCACCAGCTGCTTGCCGCCCTCCAGCTTGAGCCGGGTGCGGACATCCTCGGCCGGGTTGGCGAGGTAGGTGACGGGTTCGGAGGAATCGGTATGTGCGTAGGCCATGCACGTAATCTGGCGCAAAGGGGTCCGGGCGCAAGTGGGCTCGGCGCTTTGCTGTCAGGAATTGGCAGGAGCATACAGCCGCATGGGTGTGTCCATTCCTTTGAGGGTTTCGGTGCCCACGTGGCGAGTGGGCATACCCGCCAGTTGCGCGACGCTGTCCGACAACAGAACGGGTTCGTCCAACCTGCCGCAGAACGCCTCGACCCGCGCGGCGATGTTGACGGACTGGCCCAGCACGGTGAAATCCAGCCGTTCGCGAGCACCGACATTGCCATAGAGCAGCTTGCCGAAGTGGATGCCGGTGCCGAAGGGAACCGGCAGCTCGGCCAGGGCAGCGATGCCCATGGCGGCGTGGGCGGCACTCAGCGCCTGACGGCACGCCTCGACCTGACCGGTAGAGCTGCCGTCGGATGGGAAGAGCGCCAGCACGCCGTCGCCCATGAATTTCAGGATCTCGCCGCCATTGTTGTCGATGGCATCCGACATCACCTCGAAATACCGGTTTGCGACGTCCAGCGCTTGTTCAGCAGGCTGCGTGGCATTCAATGCTGTCCAGCCACGGATGTCGGAGAACAGGATGGCCGCTTCGATCTGTTCGATGTCGCCGCGGGTGATCTGGCCGTCGAGCACGTGCTGGCCGGTGCGGGGACCAAGATAGCTTGTGGCAATGGCGTTCGCCATGTGGTCATGGCGTTGCGCTTCGACCACCGGGGCCAGCACCTCGGATATGGTGTCGAGCAGGGCGATGTCTTCGTCGCTGAAACCGGGGCCATCCGCCGCAAAGATGATGATCCCGAAAGTGCCGGTGGCAAAGAGCATCGGGCGACCGTACCAATCTGTCGCTCCGCGGGCCTTGAGTTCATGCAAGATAAGGTGGTCGTCCGGGCCGAGCGTGTCATCGAGACGCCGACGAAAGGGGGCCTGATTGGTGGAAATGATCTCCATCGGGCTGCCAATGTACGTGGCGCGTGTTTCGATGCCGTGTGGCGCACGCAACTGAGCCTTGTCTTCAGCGTCGTTGCCGCCGGGGTCCCAGATATAGCTGACCGCTGCGACAAGAGGATGGGTCGTGCGCATGCCGATGCGCAGCCGCATCAGGGGGATACCCGCCGCGCGCAATCGCGGTCCCAGCTCGTCCGTCAGCGCCTGCAACCCTTGGAGGCGCCCCTTGGTCAGGATCCAATCAATAAAGTGCGCGGCATCATGCATATTTTGTATATGATCCTGTTCGCATCTGAGACAAATCGCATCTTGCAGTGGCGGGCGGAATTCCCGATATGTTTTTCAGCAAGATCAGGAGCCACACAATGCGCGCACGCATCTACCAGCCAGCCAAGACGGCGATGTCGTCCGGTACAGCCAAGACCAAGCACTGGGTGCTGGAATTTGCACCAGCGTCGGCCCGGTCTGTTGATCCGCTGATGGGATGGACGTCGTCTTCGGATACCCAGGCTCAGGTACATATGTCCTTTGAGACCAAAGAGGCCGCTCTGGACTATGCCAAGGAACATGGCATCGACGCACAGGTACAAGAACCCAACAAGCGCAAGGCCAATATTCGCCCCGGCGGTTACGGTGAAAACTTCGCTACAAATAGGCGCGGGGCCTGGACGCACTAGGTTTTGAGTGCGTCAAGCACTTAAGACGGCAAACGCTGATTTACAAAAGTGGCTTCACTACGGCGTCAACAGTTGCGCGGTCCGGCATAGAGGGCGCCGTGCCAGCCTTTGTGACAGATGCACCGGCGGTCGCGCACCCGTAAATGGTCGCTTGCAGTGGTGTCTTTCCTTCCGCAAGAGCCGCACAAAAGCCGCCATTGAATGCATCGCCTGCGCCAGTCGTTTCAACAACCGAACCAGTGTCAAACGCAGGAACAAGGCCGTGACCATGAAGGTACGCACCTTGACTTCCCATTGTTATGATTGGCGTTCCGACGCCTAGGTCTTTGAGTGCGCAGCAGGCTTTCTCTGCATCCGCAGCGTCACTCACCTCAATTCCAGTCAGAGCCATGCACTCCGTCTCATTTGGCGTGACATAATCACAAAGCGCCAGCATCCCGTCCGGCAGGGGCGCCGCCGGTGCCGGGTTCAGAACTGTGATCACGCCGGCATCCCTTGCGATCTGCAATCCACGCAATGCTGCATCCATAGGCTGTTCCAGTTGCGTGACAAAAACATTGGCGTCAGAGATCAGATCAGCTTGTGCGTCGAGGTCGGCAGCACTGATCAGGGCCGCAGCACCCGGCGCAATAATGATCGCGTTATCGCCTGTGCTTTCTTCGACAAATATGTACGCAGCGCCGGTATAGGTGTCGCTGACTTGCCGAACATGTGGGATCACACCAGCCCAATCCCAGACATCCAAGGCGAGTTTCGCAAAATCATCTTGCCCGAGCATTGAGATCATGTGCGTTTCTGCCCCCATGCGAGCAGAGGCGACCGCCTGATTGGACCCCTTGCCACCGGGTCCTAGAGCAAAACTGTTGCCCATGACCGTCTCGCCCATGCGAGGCATACGATCGGCGCGGTATGCGGTGTCGGCAACAAACACGCCAAGGACAACAACTTTTCCCATGTGCTACACCTCTTCAGGAGGCACGACCCCCTTGCGAAAGGCGAAGCAGCCATAAAACCTGCGTTCTCCTGTTTGGATCACGGCATAGGCTGTCTTGGCCCGATCATAAAACGCATAGCGTTCAACACCGATCATCTTGGGGCCATCGACCGCATCGACTTGGGCCTGCATCTCTTCCATGACCGGCAGGATCGTATCCGGTTCGCCCACAACTTCCATCCTCGCGGCGGCATCATCAACGAATGTGTCGATCGGGTAAACCGACAGGACCGCTTTCGCCACTTCGGCCGCAGGCCGGTCGATCCGAAGCAGACGGCCCAAGGTCGTTTCGCGCGCCACACTATCAGAAGGAAAGTTTGTGTCCGCGATGATCAGATCATCGCCGTGCCCCATGGCGCGCAGCGCATATAAAACGTCGGCGTTCAGGATTGGATCAAGGCCTTTAAGCATAACAGAGTCCCATTTGATTGCGGATCAAAGTCGCGCGCCCGTCACAGCGTCGAAAACATGAATATGATCGGGGTCAGGCTTCAAATGCACAGTCTCGCCTGATTGGAAGGTGTGCCGCTCGCGAAACACCGCTGTCACATCCTGGTTTTCAAACGTCAGAAAAACCATCGTTTCAGAGCCTGTCGGCTCCACGACCTTCACTTCCATTGGCAGGCCATCATCCGACAGCAAAAGATGCTCGGGCCGTATCCCCATTTTGACCCGTCCGGCACCAGGCGGGCCAGCAAAGGTTTGACCGCCAAGCCTTATCTTTCCGTCAGCCAGATCTCCGGCAAGCAAGTTCATAGATGGCGCGCCAATGAACGTTGCCACGAATTCGTTTGCCGGATTGTCGTAGAGGTCAAGCGGCGTCCCAACCTGTTCGATGCGCCCCGCCTGCATCACCACAATCCGATCCGCGAGGGTCATCGCTTCGATTTGATCATGGGTGACAAAGACGGTTGTGGTTTTCAAACGCTGGTGCAGCTCCTTGATTTCCGTACGCATCTGAATGCGGAGTTTTGCATCGAGGTTGGAAAGCGGTTCATCGAACAGAAACACTTGCGGGTCGCGCACGATCGCCCGCCCCATGGCCACGCGTTGCCGTTGCCCGCCAGACAAGTGTCGAGGCTTGCGATCAAGATACTCCGTGAGACTCAAAATCTCGGCAGCTTCCCGAACACGCCGTTCGATGTCTGCCTTGTCCGCCTTCGCAACTTTCAACGCGAAGCCCATATTCTCGGCCACCGATTTGTGTGGGTAGAGCGCGTAGGTCTGAAAAACCATCGCAATGTCGCGTTGGGACGGCGGCAGGTTGTTCACCACACGGTCACCGATGGCAATGGTCCCACCATTGATCGGCTCTAACCCTGCGATCATACGCAGCAACGTGGACTTGCCGCATCCCGACGGCCCGACCAGTGCCACAAACTCGCCATCGCCGATGTCAATGTTCAGCCCATGGATCACCTCAACCGCGCCGTAAGACTTCCGAATGTCCGTAATTTTAACGTCAGCCATATAGCGACTTCCCTCACCCACAATCGTCGATGCTAGACAATGGCAACTGGCCTGTCCACGCCATGAATCGGTTTTGTTGACTTAACGTCAATAAGGATCATACTCGATTTGCAGTGGGGGAGTTTTGGACGCAGCATACTCAAATAACGAGAAAATTTCCGCGTCTGCCATTTGCTCGCTTTGAATAAATGAATTGCCGCCTTGGGAGGACGCACGTGAAAGTTGAACTCTACAATTACATAAGAGCTGCCCAGAAAATGAACCGCCGCCAGGTGTTGAAAGGTTCCGCAGCGTTGGGTGCGGCAGCGATGATGCCGAAAACCAGTCTGGCCGATGGGCATGGCAACATACGCGCTGAGATCCTGAAAATTCCCGGTGTTGGTGCCGGATCTCCGACAGACAGCGATTGGCAAAAAGTTGGTGAGATGTGCCTTGGTGCCACCAAGGAAAACGTCTCCGAAGGCGAGTTTGCGGGTGTTGAGCTTACCTTCATGGGGCTGAACAATCAGAACCTGCACAACTTCCTGTTCCGTGGGTTCTTGAAACCCTGGGAGGCCTATACCGGGGCCAAGATCAACTGGATCGACCTTGCTCAGGCCGACTACAACGCCCGCCTGCAACAGTCTATCGCAACAGGAACGGTCGACTTCGATATCATCGAAATGGGCGCGCCGTTCGAAGGCGACGTGCTGGGTAAGGGCCTCGCATCCGAGATGCCTGACTGGGTCAAAGAACAGATCGACATGGACGACTATGTTGACTACCTCAAGGCACCCGTGGGCACTTGGGATGGCAAGACCTATCGCGTCTCCATTGACGGCGACTGCCATACGTTTGCGTATCGAAAGGACTATTTTGGCGCAGACGGTATTGGCGGCGCTGAAGTGCCGACAACATGGCAAGAGATCAACCAGGTCTCGAAGGATTTAGTTGGGAAAGAAGACCCTCTGACCGGCCTACCAGCGCATGGTTACCTTGATCCGTTGAAAGGATGGGGTGGTTTTGGCTTTTACTTCCTTGAAAATCGCGCGTCGGCCTATGCCAAGCACCCCAACAGCCCGGCTTGGCTGTTCGAACCTGAGACAATGAAACCGATGGTCAACAATCCGGCTTGGGTGCAGGCCATTCAGGATGTCATGGACCTGATCGAAGCAGGCGCTTACCCAACTGACCAGATCAATGCTGATCCGGGAACGACGGCGTTTCAGCAGTTCCTGGCTGGCACAGGCTCAATGCTGATGTGGTGGGGGGATGTCGGTTCGTCTGCGCGCACTTCAGACACTTCGGTTGTTGGCGATGTTGTCGGCTTTGGCGTCAACCCAGCCTCCGACCGCGTCTACAACGCACAGTCTGGCGCTTGGGAAGACACCCGCAACGAAGCCCCCAACATGGCATATATCGGCTGGGGGGTTTACGTGATGGCGACCGTCGAAGGCGACGAGAAGAAGAAGAAAGCGGCATGGTCCGCCGCCGCCCACCTGGGTGGAAAAGACCTGTCGCTTTGGGCGTCTGCCTATCCATCCGGCTTCCAGCCGTACCGCAATTCGCACTTCCAGTTCGAAGAGTGGGAAGAAGCCGGTTACGACCGCGCCTATGTCGAAGACTATCTTGGATCCAATGCGGATAGCTACAACCATCCGAATGCTGCCATCGAGCCTCGTATCCCCGGCATTTTCCAATACTACTCGGTTGCGGAAGATGAGCTGGCGAAAGGCTATGCAGGTCAATACGGCTCCGCTCAGGAGACCGCGGATGCGATTGCAGCCGCCTGGGAGAAGATCACGGATCAGATCGGTCGCGACAATCAAATCACGGTCTACAAGGCTTCACTGGGGCTCTGATCGACACTCAACTTATGACGGGGGCGCCGCTACACTCGCGGCGCCCTTCTTCGTTGATCAGGCATTCGCCTCAAACCGCGTTTGGCCGCAGTTTCTCAACCTCCGCACGGTAGGGTTTGGCGCCATCCGGAAGCTCAGGTACAATCACTGCATCCTGGTATTTAAGTTGGCGACACAGGACCGGAACAAGCCTGCGATAGGCCGCGAAAATTGATGGTTCCGGCGGCGGCAAGTCGTGTTTGATCAAGTCATGCAAGTCGGGGAGCCGGTAGTATGGAACCATGGTGAACATGTGATGTTCGATATGGTAGTTCATATTGAGATAGATGAAACGGCTGACTGGATTCATCAGCACCGTCCGCGTGTTCAGCCGATGATCGGACACATTTTCCGCCAACCCAAGATGCTGCAGCAGCCCCGTCATAACGTGATGCCAAGCACCATACAGGCGCGGGAGGCCGATAATCATCAGCGGCAAAATCGAACCCAATCCGACCGCAGCGCCAAGTGTCACGGCGTAAGTCACCAACCAAACGCGCGCGACTAGATAGACGCGCGCGACATCTGTCTCGCGGACGTAGTTTGCCTCGTCGGGGTGGAGACGCCCGCTGGCATGCAGCAACATGCGTGCCATCAACTGATAGCTGTCGAGGATGCCGAAAAAATTGAGTGCAAGGCGTCCCAGATCAGGTGGCCGCATGGCCACAATTTCTGGATCGCGCCCTACAACAATCGTATCAGTGTGGTGCCGTGTATGGCTCGCGCGCCAAACTATCGGGTTTCTCATGATCATGAAGCTGGCGATGTGGTAAACAACCGAATTCATCCATGCGGACTTAAAAGCCGTGTTGTGTCCGCATTCGTGCCAACGGGAGTCCGAGCCCGATCCGTAGAAAACGCCATAGACCAACCAGAAAGGTGCCGACCACCAACTGGGCCACAGCATGACGCCGATGATCGCACAAAGTGCCATGATACCCAGCCAGATGATCGTATCCCGCAATGCGGGTCCGTCTGACTTCTGCATAAGTTTGCGAATGGCTGCTCGGTCGACATCCGGGCGGAACCAAGAAGGATTGGACAACCCTTGTCGGACCGCGTCTCGGCCGGTCCCGCCGGTCAGTGCATAATCCTTGGCCATGGGAAAAAGGTATCGAGCGCACGCAACAGCGTCAAATCCCACCTAGGAGATCCGATTTCCGCAACATGCAATTCGCGCTTAACAGTGTGCACCAGCCTCGCTAACGTGATGTAATGAGTACCGAAGGCGATCTTCTTCACACAGTCACGGCTGATACCATTTCCGACGGACGGCGGCGTCTGGGGAAAGTGATGGTCTGGAGTTCTGCCCTTTTGGTGGCGGTTCTGGCATTCTGGCAAATGGCATTCGAAACAGGCCGCGTCGGCAGCGGGTTCGACACGTGGCGACCTGTACTTTACGCCTATGTCTTGTGGGCTTTTGCCTTATGTGCAGCACAGGTCATCGTGAATGGCGAGAAAGGCAAACGCACCCTGTTTGTGCTGCCCGCCGCACTGTTCGTCATCAGTCTCGTTGTCTTTCCGCTGCTCTTTGCGCTGTATATTTCGTTCACCGACTGGAACCTTGCGTCTCCCGCCGGACCGCAGCCCAATGGCTGGGACAACATGCGCGAGATGTGGAAAGATGGCTTCTACTGGAACGCGCTCAAGAACATGGTCTACTACGTTCTGGCCGTGAGCGCGGAATATGTCATCGCATTTGGTTTGGCGCTCTTGTTGAATGCACAGATCAGAGCGCGAAAGTTTTTCCGCGTGGTCTTCCTGTTACCCTTGATGCTCAGCCCGGTGGCTGTTTCCTGGATGATCGGAAAGTCGATGCTGGAAGTGCGCTTTGGCCCGATTTCAAGGGTTATCCGCGAGCTCGGTGGCGAGCCCAGTTTCTTCGGGAGCCCCGAGATCGCCCGCTTCATGATCATGGCGATGGATGCGTGGACCTTCATTCCTTTCATGATGATCATGCTTCTAGCCGGGCTACAGGCACTGCCCAAGGAAGTGCTTGAGGCCTCGAAAGTTGATGGCGCATCCGGCTGGCAAAGTTTCAAAGAGGTGATCTTTCCGCTCATGCTGCCAGTCTCGGTGACCGCGATCGTGATCCGCGTGATCTTCAAACTGAAACTCGCCGACATCATCATCAACGTCACATCCGGGGGACCGGGCGGCGCGACCGACAGCGTTACCAGCTTCATTTTCCGTGAATACCGTGACCGTTCAAACGTTGGATACGGGACGCTTCTTGCGATGGTCTATCTTGTGCTGATCATCATCTTTGTCACGCTGCTGTTGAAACTTGTCAGCCGCTGGATGGAGCGTCCGGCATGAGCCAAGCCATCTTCAAGGACCGCCCGACAGATACCAAGGTGAAGGCAAAATGGTGGGCCAGCCGCGTGGCGATCTATAGCGCCCTGATCATATGGTCGGTTGTTTGTCTGTTTCCGATCTTCTGGACCATCACAACATCGTTCAAGATGGCACCGGATGTGATGAAGGGCAATCTGATCCCATGGTGGGATTTCACGCCACGCTGGAAAGGATGGGAGTCGATCGGCATTTCTCCGCGCCTGATTGGAGAGGTTTCGACGGTGCGCGACGAGTTCCTTAAGCGGTTCTGGAACAGCGCTATAATCTCGATTTCGTCATCCATGGTCGCCGTCATACTCGGGTCTCTGGCGGCTTACGGACTGTCACGGTTCAACTACCGTTTTGGCTTTATGCGCAACTCTGACATCTCTTTCTTTTTCCTAAGCCAGATGATCTTGCCGCCGGTTGTTTTAGCCTTGCCATTCCTTGTCCTCTACAAGTCACTGGCACTTCTGGACAGCCGTATTGGCCTGATCCTTCTCTACACGCTTATGGTGCTGCCAATCGTCATCTGGATCATGCGGGACCAGTTTCAGGGCATCCCTGTTGAACTTGAGGAGGCAGCACTTGTAGATGGGTTGGGGATTTGGGGTGCATTCATGCAGATTGTATTGCCGATCGCCCTGCCCGGCATGGTCGCGGCCTTTATCCTGTCACTTGTCCTGTGCTGGAACGAATACTTCTTTGCGGCCCTGCTAACAGCGACTAACGCGACAACCCTTCCCGTTATGGTCGCCTCTCAAACTGGGTCTCAGGGCATCAATTGGTGGTCAATGGCAGCACTATCGTCTGCGGCCATCCTTCCCCTGATCATCGTGGCGATCTTCCTCGAGAAGTACATCATCAAAGGTATGGCGGCTGGCGCGGTCAAATAGTGCCAATCTCTGCTGCAAGGTCCTTGGTCTGCTCATACAGCTTGCGAAACAAGGCATAGCTCTTGTCATATCGCGGGTCGTTCTGCGGAGCGATGATACGCGATGCCGGGTTCCAACGCGCGATATCACCGCGCGACACAAGACCCACCGCCAACGCCGCCAGGAACGCATCACCGTAACTTGCGCCCGACGTCTTCTCACACACAACCTGCTCCAGCCCCGTAATGTCCGATGTCGCCTGCAACCAAAGCGCATTCTTGGTGCCGCCACCAACAGCCAGCAGCCGTGCGGGCGACTGACCAAGCTCGGCAAACGTGTCGGTGACATGGCGCGTTCCGTAAGCAATCCCTTCGATCAAAGCGCGATACATGTCCCCCCGCGTGTGGGTAAGATTCAGTCCAAAGAATGCGCCCTTGGCGTTCGTGTCATGTATCGGCGTCCGCTCTCCTGAAAAGTAAGGGAGCATCAACAACCCGTTTGCACCCGGTGGCGATGCTTCCGCCTCTGCCGCCAGCAACGGAAACGCCTGATCGACGCTCAGATCGCGGGCAAATTGGTCTCGGAACCAATGGGTTAATGTGCCGGATGTGGCGAGGCCAGCCATCGAGGCATGCTCGCCCTCAAAAAGCCACGGGGCATACCAGATGCGCGGATCACGCACCTGAGCCTGCGCACGCAAAATGATGAAGATCGTCGACCCATACATCATCATCATATCGCCCGGCCGATCGACCCCGACCGAGAACGCCTCGGCCACAGCATCAATCGTTCCGGCCGTCACCGGGGTCCCTTCAGCCAGTCCTGTTTGGTCGGCGGCTTTTTTAGTCACTCCGCCTGCGATCTCATGAGACCACAGCAAGCGCGGTAACTTGCCCAAGTCGATGATGTCACCCGCCAGATCGTGGACCCATTTCCGTGACACAACATCGTAGATTGGTGAAAAATTCGCAGCCGTGTAGTGGTCAATCACAACTTCGCCGGTCAATCGCTGCACAAGGAAGCTGGTTGATGTGAGGATATGCGCGGTTTTGGCAAACACATCGGGGCGCTGTCGCTTCAACCAAAGAATTTTTGGCCCGACGGATTGAGAGGTCAGCGCATTGCCGCATCTTGCAATGATCACGTCTTCGCCGATGCGCTCGGTCAATTCGCGCACCTCGGTCTCGGCGCGACCATCGACGCCATAAAGGACGCCGTTCATCAAGGGCGCGCCACTCGCATCAACCGGCAGCATACACGGCCCAATGGCGCTGCAGGCAACAGCCTTTATCTCGCTTGGGTCAATATCACTGTCGCGCAATATGGCCCGGCAGACATGCACGAAATCACCCCACCAATCCTCTTCTGGTCGGTGTTCTGCCCAACCGGGCTGAGGGACCAACATCTCATGCCCACGCGCGGCCTGTGCGTGGACAACGCCGTCCTGATCCACCAAAACGCCTTTGGTTTCATAGGTGCCAATATCGATGCCCAGTGTGTAAGGCATCAGGTGTAATCGTCGCGACTAAGAGAAAAATTAGGACCGATCTGCGCCAGCGCTGCGGTCAGCAATTCACTCAACGACACAAGATCATTGACGTCGCACAGCTCGCGCGCCGAGTGCGAATAGCGCATCGGATAACACATATCGATTGATGCCACACCGTCCCCGACATACTGCACATAGGACAGATCCGTCAGGATACCCGTTTGCGCACTTCGTTGGAGGGGAATGCCGATGGTCTGCGCAACCGTTTCGAAGAGATGCACCATAGCCGGGTGCGGGATTATCCCGTTCAATGTACCGCGCCCATGGAAAGAATAGAGTGACATTGCCGGACCCCCACCCAAAGCGACGTCCCCGCGTGCATCCATATCGGGTGTATCGGTGGCCAGCGCCAGATCAATTTGGATTCCGATATCCGGTTCCAAGCTTTGCGCAAGAGGCAAGGCGCCACGCAAATTGAATTCCTCTTGCACGGTGAAAGCCAGATGAACCGGCGGGCCGGACCTACGCTGTTGCAGCTGCCTCGCAACCTCCAGCAAGACAGCGCAGCCAGCCCGATCATCGACACTTGTGCCAGACACCCGGCCATTTGCCAGATGAACAGCCGAAGGCGCATATACAACCGGGCTGCCAATTCTCACGCCGACACCGTCCGCCTCATCCGCCGATGAAAACCCCGCATCCACATAGAGATCGGCATAGGGTACGACCTGATATTTTTCGGTCGGAGTTGTTGCGTGATGGCTTTTGTTCGCGATGATCGCCGGTACGTCGCGACCTTCTCCAACGCAAATCAACACCTCTTGTGCAGCCAGGGCGCGTTCCGGTACACCGCCAAGCCGTTCCAGCCGGATCAAACCATCAGCCTCGATCCGGCGTACAATGAACCCAAGCTGATCCATATGCGTGAACAACATAACGCTTGGACCCTCCCCCGGAAAGTCGGCCACCAGATTGCCAAGGCGATCAGACCGGCTGTCAATCCCAATGTCGTCAAGGCGCCGTTCCAACGACCGACGCACCCGGTCCTCGTAACCTGCAAGCCCGGGCAGCAGCATCAATTCCATCATGTCTTTTGTGATCCTGTCCTTCACGAACGTGCCTTTCGAACAAGGTTCATGAAGTTCTTGGCACGGTCCGGATCGATCGCGTTCCAAGTATTGCCGTCCACCTTGAGCGACGAACCAACAATGCAGCCATCTGCAATCGAGAGCACATCGCCAACCGTGTCATGTTTGACACCCGTGTTCGCCATCACCGCCATGTCCGGCAATACCGCTTTCACCGCTTCGAGGTCCGACAAAGCGGCTGCTTCCCCGGTGATCTGACCAGACACCAGCACAGCATCGGGGATTGAGGAAAAAACCGCGCTGCGCGCGCGATCAGGCAGCGGGCGTTGATCGAGGGAATGGGCAAATTCCGCAGAGACGTTGTAGAGCATTGCCATATCCGAACGCCCCAGGCGGTTACGGTAGCGCATGGCGTTGCCCGCGTCGGGTGTCCAAGGGCCCATGTCGGACGCGTAGGTGCCAGTGAAAATCTCGCGAACAAATGCTGCGCCTGTAGCCGCCCCTAAGGCAACGGTCGACATTGGATCCCACAGGACATTTACACCAAAGGGAACGGTTATCTCTGATCTCAATTGGCCGATGATTGCAGCCATTGTCGCGGTTGAAGCTGTATCGACTTGGAATTCATACGGACGATCATTTTCATTGCCGAACATCACCGCATCAAACCCGGCATCTTGCAGCGCCAACAGGTCCGCCCGCGCGGCAGACACCAAATCAACCTCAGGATCAAAAAGCGGTGTGCCCGGCAACGCGCCGATGTGGACCATTCCAATAACAGGTTTGGTATCCCCGAATACTTTTCTGAAGTTTGCGGTCATCGGTCCTCCCCGGGCGATCCTACGTCTGTGAACCAGTTTACGTAAAGTAAAACTGGGGTAAGCTGTCCCAATGATGAAGGGAGCACCAGATGGGGTTGAAGACGCGACATTGGGAGCGGCTTGGCAATGGCGGGCTGACATTTACGGAGCTTGGGTTTGGTGCGGCACCGCTGGGCAATCTCTACAAAGCCATCTCTGATGGGGCGGCTCGCGAAACGCTGGATGCAGCGTGGGCGGGCGGCGTACGCTATTTTGATACCGCGCCGCTATACGGCCTTGGCCTGTCCGAGACCCGGTTAAACCCTTTTCTACGGGACAAACCGCGCGACGAATATGTGCTGTCCAGCAAGGTAGGACGCCTCATCCAACATTGCGCGCCAGAGCACCGCGCAGGTGTAGGTAAGTGGTTCGAGGTGCCGCAACGCCGGGAACAGTTCGATTACAGTTACGATGGTGTGATGCGTTCGTTTGATCACTCATTCTCGCGCCTCGGGGTCGACCGGATCGACATTCTTTATGTCCATGATCTGTGCGTGTTCACCCATGGCTCAAAAGAGGCGTCTGATACGCGTATCGACGAATTCTTTGGCGCGCGTGGATATGACGCGATGATCTCTTTGCGTGATCAAGGTCTGATCAAGGCCATCGGCGGCGGCATAAACGAGTGGCAAGTCTGCCAGACCCTTGCCGAGCGCGGCGACTTTGACCTGTTTCTGCTGGCAGGACGCTACACGTTGCTTGAGCAATCCGCACTCGACAGCTTCTTGCCACTTTGCGAGGCACGCGGGATCGGGATCGTGACGGGCGGGCCATACAATTCAGGTATTCTTGCGACCGGGGCAAAACCTGGGGCCTATTACAACTACGACGCGGCACCTGACCACATCTTAAAACGCGTGAACGCCATCGAAGCGGTTTGCAAAGACCACAGCATTAGCCTGATCGATGCAGCTTTCCAATTCCCGCTGCGCCACCCTGCGCATGTTTCAGTCATTCCAGGTGCCCAAGGCGTCGGAGAGATGGAAAGCAACCTGCAAGCAGCACAGGCAGATATTCCGGCAGCGTTCTGGTCAGACCTCAAGGCGCGGGGCCTTTTGGACGAACGGGCACCAGTATGAAAATCGACGCGCATCAGCACTTCTGGCAGCCGCGGCGCGGCGACTACGATTGGATGCCAAAAGACAACGAAACGCTGAACCGCGCCTATGGGCCTTCTGATCTTGCTCAAACCCTAAAGGACCATGACATTGACGGTACGGTTCTCGTACAAGCAGCCGCAACCATCCACGAGACGGAATACATGTTGGGCCTTGCCGACGCGACGCCGTTCATCAAAGGCGTCGTTGGTTGGGTCGATTTCGAAGACAGGCACCAGATCACCGAACTGACACGCCTCGCAAAACACCCCAAATTTCTGGGCGTGCGGCCAATGATACAGGACATACCGGATGTCGACTGGATGCTACGCCCAGACGTTCAATGGGCCTATGCGGCGATCATAGACCTTGACCTGACACTCGACGCGCTGGGTTTCCCGAAACACCTGGGCAACTTCCTAACGCTGCTGCAACGTTATCCGGACATGCGTACGGTCATTGATCATTGCATGAAGCCGCAGGTCCGCGACCAGCAAACCGGCAAAGACGCCTTCTCTTTCTGGGCAGATGGCATGTCACGTTTGGCCACCGAAACGACTGCGTATTGTAAGCTGTCCGGCCTGGTCACCGAAGCAGCGGGCGGTTGGTCCGTATCCGACCTGGCCCCCTTCGCGCGCCACGTCATTTCTGAATTCAGCGCCGGACGTGTCATGTGGGGATCGGACTGGCCGGTTTGTCGATTGCAGGCCGAGTACCCGAACTGGCATCAAGCTGCACAGGAATTGACAAACGATCTGTCACAAAATGACCAAACCCAAATCTTCGGGCGTACGGCTGCAAAGTTTTATCGTTTGTCGTGAGCCGCAATAAACGCATTGACCCTGGCGGGCCCTAAAGCGGAACGTTCCGAGTTGCTCATCGAAACATGCAAAGCGGCTGCGGCCTGGGCGAACGGGATCGCCTCCTTGATAGACGCTCCGTTATCGACTCGTGCCGCCAGTGCTCCGATAAACATGTCTCCTGCACCATGGGTCGAGCATGTGTTGACCTTAAACGCTTCGAATACGTCGCCATCAAACATGACACCGTCTGGTCCAAGGGTGTTCAACCAGGCGGCAGACGTGGGTGCATCCGTATACCACTGCGCTTCTGCGCGATTTACGATCAGCACGTCGATCAGAGCCAACAGCTCTTGAGGACAGTGGCGCGCCGGTGCGGCATTCAACCAAACCTGCGCACCGATCCTTTTAGCCATGTCGGCAATCCGTACATTCACCTCGGTTGGAATTTCGTTCTGCAAAAGCACCAGAGACACGTTCGGCGACACTTCTATTTGATCCGGGTCGATATGAAGGTTGGCAGCCGACACGATAACGGCGCCATATTCTCCATTCGCATCGACAGTGGCGGAACTCATTCCGCTTGGCCCTTCGTCCAACTGCAGCAGATCAAGATCGATATCGTTATATTTCAGCGTCTCACGCAACATATCGCCAAACGGATCGCTGCCCGCACGTCCTGCAAAGCGCACATCGCCCCCCATGCGTGCTGCTGCGATCGCCTGATTGCCACCCTTTCCGCCGAATACATACTCGACCGAGGTGCCAGCCACCGTCTCATCCAGCGCTGGTAAGTGCGGTGCGCGCAACACCACATCAAGATGCAACGATCCGACGACGAGAATACTCACCCCAGCATCGCCGCCTGGACGATGCGCATGGCCAGAGGGGCATCTTGACGCGCAATAGCCGTTTGCAAGTCAGTGTGCCCTACGAGTTTTGAGGCAATCTGTCGAAGCTTTTGCACAACCTCGATGTTTGTCCGCGCTTCTTCCACGGGATCAAGGCCCGAGTGATCGGGAAAAGTATCGAAGTAAATCGCCCCATCGTACCCAATACGCTCTAGCTCGACGAGAAGCTCAACGGTTTGAATGGGATGCACAGCGCCCACCATCAACCCATTGTCCCATTTTCCGTACCCATCATTAAGATGCACACCCAGCAATCGTGAATGTCGAGCGATCAACGCCGCCGCAAATGCAGGCATTTCATCGGCGTAAAGAACATGCGCGAAATCAAGCGTCACACCGGTGTTTGCGCGGCCAATTTCGTTGATTGCCAGCAAGGTGGTCGCAGCATCCGGCATCAAGGCAAAGGCACGCGGCTCGTTGGGTTTGTATTCCAGGGCGATATCCAGCGCCGGGTTGTGATCCGCGATCTCGGCCATCGCCTCAATCGTATGATCCCAAGCCTGTCGGTACTCCATCTGGAATGAGTAGTCGAACCCATCCTGACCCATCCAAAGGGTCATAAGCGTACCACCCATTTCAGCAAGGGTATCCAATCCGCGCTTCGTCTCATCAATCGCCAACCCACGCACTTTTGCATCCGGATGGGTAAATGCGCCAAGTTTGAAACCGGGATCGGTGTAGTACCGCATCGCCATTCCGTTGAGGATCAGTCCATGATCTTCAAGAGCCGCTGCGAGATCTGCAGGCGTATCATCTGCAAAGTGATCCGGGAAATTCAAGTCCGCCGCAGTCAGACCCGCCGTCGCTGCGCGGGCCAGAAGATCGGCGGTCGTTACCTTGTTTTTTCCTGGCCAATACGCGCTGGCTCCAATCTTGAATGCGTTGAGGCGTGCTGCGAAATGGGTCGAGGTGTGACTGCTCATGCAAGAAACTCTAACGGCAGCTCTGCAATGAATTCAATCACCAGAGGCACGAAGCCCCAATGCTGACTCAATACGACAGCAGACAATAAAGGCACGGGCAATCCGGATCTGGACCTGCTGCAACCAGTTTCGCTGCGCATTTCATGGCTCCGAACAAGCACCAATTGCCTCTCGTCTGGCGCGGCAAAGCCAAGCGCGGATATTCGCAATGTAACTGGATCGAAGCTGATTTGACGGCATCACAGAGTGGATGCTTTTTTGCGACACGTTTCAACTGTTGTCTTAAACGGTAGCGGTAAAGCGCCTTGTTCGCCGCATCTACTCAATTGGACGTCGTGATTCTGTTTAGCAGCAATTGCCACACCTGATAGCCGTTGGTCATGAAGCATCTTAAACGTACAGACAGCCACACCGACGCGGCCATATCTACTTTGCCAGACACACCTGTGCCCAGTGTGAACGCCGAAAACCCCGCACGCCTATTGCAGCGCTGCCCGGCAGCAGCGCCGACACCACTGGTGTCTTCGCCAGCACTTGCGGATAGGGCGCGTGTCGCCGAAGTGCATGTTAAGGACGAACGCGAACGTATGGGGCTGGGCAGTTTCAAAGCTCTTGGCGCGGCATATGTCATTGCATGTGATGCAGAGGCGGACATTGCAGCCGGACGCACCTATGTCACTGCCAGCGCTGGCAATCATGGCCTTTCCGTTGCGGCAGGGGCTCAGGCCTTCGGAGCGCGAGCCGTTGTCTATCTGGCGGACACCGTGCCTGAAGCTTTCGCGGATCGCCTGCGCAGATTCGATGCCGAAGTCCGACGTCACGGTCCCGTCTACGAAGACAGCATGGCGGAAGCGGCACGTGCGGCCGATGCAAATGATTGGATTTTGTTGTCTGACAGTTCCTGGCATGGATACTTCGATATTCCACACCGCCTGATGGAGGGCTACACGGTTCTGATGCAGGAAACCGTAGCCGCCATGAACGCGCCCACTCACATCTTCTTGCAGGCAGGTGTTGGTGGATTGGCCGCAGCCTGTGCCGCCTACGCACGGCACGCCTGGGGACCAATACCCCGGATCATCGTAGTGGAACCAGACGCAGCCCCTGCGATTTTCGCATCGGTTCAGGCAGGCCAGCCTGTGGTGACTTCGGGACCCAGTTCAGACATGGGGCGGCTGGACTGCAAAGAACCTTCACTCATCGCACTTAAAGGGTTGGCACGGGACGCGAATGACTTCGTACTGATTTCGGAGGATGAAGGCTCGTTTGGTGACAAGGTGGCGGCAGAAGTGGGCCTGGCCTCCACGCCATCTGGCACCGCTGGTATGTCTGCGCTGTTGGCCAGTACGCCACATCGTGATGCCCTCGGTCTGACAGAGGCGTCGCGGGTGCTCGTGATCCTGAGTGAGCAAGCCTCAGCTTGACGCAAGCGTCGCAAAGGTTCCCGATTGCGGAGCGTTCAGACTGCACGCGTAAGGCTACGGTGATGGTGAATAGCACAGGCTTATCCGCTCCGTCGCTTACAACCGGACCGGAGACCAGGTGCCACACCGGTTTTACAATCCATGTCAGGGTAAGCACGACGCGCCGATGGTTTCGGTATTGCCGAAGCGATGAACAGCAATGCCAATCCAGGCGTTCATGCGATGGAAGCTGGGCGATTGGGCCGCGGATTGCGCAACCCACTGACCGACTGGCCATCAATCATCACAGCCAACCAAACTCCGATGACCCCGAGAATCGAGTAACCTTTGAACCACCTGCCTGCTTGGACGACGGGTGCATAATGAGGCATAAAAAATCGTAGTCCGCGAAAACAGAGCAGACTAGCCGTCTTCTCACCAAGACCACGCAATGAGAGTACTGAAATGAGTGCCCCATACATCATCGATGATACGCGCCCCATACAGCTTGGGCTGATTGTACTTCAAGCGGATGAAACGATTGAGCAGGATATGCGTATCCTTATGTCGCCCGATGTCGAATACATGGTCAGCCGGGTTCGGTCCGGCACGTCGGTGACGTCGGACACGCTGCGCGAGATGGCAGACAATCTGACCGAAGCCGCAGGATTGCTGCCGCGCGGCGCACACATGGCTTGCGTGGCTTACGCATGCACGTCCGGCACGGCGGAAATTGGCACCACGCGGATCGCTGATCTTGTTGACGCCGGTGTAGACACCCCTTGCGTCACAGACCCAGTGACCGCGTTGATCGCCGCGTGCAAACACTTGGGCATCAAACGTCTTGGATTGCTCAGCCCCTACATTGAGAGCGTGTCTGACCGGTTGCGAGACGTTCTGGCGGGCGCAGGCATACAGGTGGTTGCCTTCACCAGCTTCGATGAACCCATCGAAGAACGCGTGGTGCGCATAACGGCTCAATCCATCATCAACTCAGCCCGGGACCTTGGCCGCGACACGGAGCTGGACGCTATATTTCTGTCCTGTACCAACCTGCGCACGCTGAGCGTCATTCCCGAGATCGAAGCAGCCCGTAACATGCCGGTCTTGTCCAGCAACCTAGTTCTGGCTTGGCATATGGCGCAGCTGGCGCAGGTCCCGCTCGCGGCGAATCTGCCCTTCCGCTTGACTACTCCGGCGACCACTCCGGTCGTGTCATTCCAATAAACGTATGCCCGACCCCACCGGTCACGTTGCGGTCCAGGACATCCCGCAGCGTTTCCGTGCGATTGATCGCGCGCCACCCGGGTCCGGAGAATGTCGAACGCTTGAACACGTGCCGCGACAAGAGCGGATTGGTCAGGGCCTGACTGAAAGCATCAAGAGCCACGAACTTGAGAACCAGATTGGGCAGCGGGCTGTTTGGCACACGATCCTCACAGAATAGCCCTACATGGAAGTCAACATCACGTGGACTGTCATAGAACTGGCGCAGCAAACCGGCCACTTCCGGGTCGGACGAGATCGCCTCGAAATTCGCAGGTCTGCGTTGGCTCATGTAGTCGCAATAGTCCGAAAAGCTGGCAAGCGCACAATCGCGGTCCTGCTCAATCGACGCAATCTCGATATGAAGAAGGGATTCCGCCGTGTTGCATGGTCCCAACTCGGCTGCTTGGGTCTCGCTGATCCCCGAAAAGGCAGACAGCAAACCATTGTCGATCAGCAAGGCATTATTCATGAAAGTGCTATGGACTGGGCGTTTCTCACCCCCCCACTTCAGGGCATCGGGGATCAGCGCGTGCCAGCGATACAACAGGCTAAACTCGGTCGTGATCCAGTTCGGCTTGTTCCATGGCGCGTCCCAGGCAACAGACGGATCGGCGCGCAGGCTGAAAGGCAACGGCGAGATGTGGTTGATATAATCTTCGACCACGATCTTGATGAACATGACGATCACCGCGTTGCGCGCCGTCTCGAAAACCCGATCGTCGTTCCAATCCGGGTGCTCTGCTTCGATCTCACCCGCGAGTCGATTGTGTTCGCGCAGGAACAAGGTGTTCAGCATGGCGACCTGTGGGACCGAGTTGGCGCGGTCGCCGCCAAAGGCAAAGATCGTTGCGCGGCGCGTGTCATCCAGCGTGCTCTGGCCCAAGGGTGGGTCGAGAACTTCGAACTGTGGGTCGAACTTGTCCCCGTTGTATAGGAAGGGCGCATACTCCTCACCATTGATCATCTGTGACGCCAAACGCCCCTTTTGACCTTTGTCCTCGGATCGGAGACGCAAAGCCAAGGTCTGCGCACGGGTGCGACCATAGAGGGGGCACAGATCGATCTCGTGGTTTGATGTGTTGCGTTTCAGGCGGTGGCTGGGATCTTCACCTGCCGGCACAAGGTCTTCGGATTCAGTGCGGATAAAGCCGTCAGTCAGATATTGCGCAAAGGCCGGAAACAGGCATGTCGATTTGGGACACCTGCGTTGTTTGCCATCCTTGCGACGAAAAAGGGCGGCCAAGGCCTCCGGACTTGCGGCATTGGCACGGGGACGAGGCGGCAGGTGTCGCCCACTCCAACGACGATCAGTCAGCCCCCCCCACCAGACATAATCACGCTCGGTGCTCAGCGGATGCGGGCGCGGTCGGGCTCGATTTACAACACGATTGATCGCCCATCGATTGGCGAGTTTGGCGGTAAGCGGAATGGCTTCGATAACAGAAAAGATCGCTTTTTGGACAGAATATGGAAGAAATGACATAGGGTGCTCAATGATCAAAAGAATGAATTTAATGCGGTAAGCATCTGCCAAAGCGGCGCACAATGCTAGGCTAAGTTGTGGCTTGTGGTGAATTTGGCGTCATCACGTATGTCGCGCGCACAGGAACTGTGTAAATTTGTGGACTCAAAAGCACCCACGCGAGCTTACTAGTTCTGCGTGAACAGGTTGATCCGCATCCTGCGCACCCTACTTGACGAAGTGGCGCGGAGAAAAGACCACAGTACCGGGACAGTTTTCATGAAGACTTTGGCGTCACTCTCCTTCATTTTGCTTTTGGTTTTCGGAACCGCAACCACAGCGCAACAGGGTCCTCCAACCGTAACGGCGGCCAAGCCCGTCGTGAAAACAATTGTCGAGGATGACGAATTTGTCGGCCGCTTCGAAGCAAGGTCCGAAGTGTCCTTGCGGTCACGGGTCTCTGGTTACCTTGAAGAAGTTCACTTTAAGGAAGGCACTCTGGTCGAAGCGGGGCAGCTGCTGTTCACAATCGATCAGCGCCAGTTCCGGACCGCGCTCAGGCAGGCCCAGGCCCGCATTGATGTCGCTGAAGCGACCTATGAATTTGCAACCGAACAGCTGGAGCGCGCGCAGGCTCTGATCGGAAACGGGAACATTCCACAAAGCGTTCTGGATGAACGCCGGGAGGCATATCTGGCGGCGCAAGGTGGTCTTGAAGAGGCTCGCGCGGCTCTCGAATTGGCTGAACTGGACCTAGAGTTTTCCGAGATACGTGCGCCGATGTCCGGTCGGATCGATCGGTCGTTGATCGATCCTGGCAACCTGGTGTCAGCAGATCAAACCGTTCTGACATCCATTGTTTCGAACGATCCAATCTACTTCGTGTTCGACATCGACGAGCGATATTTCCTTGCCTATGCACGGGACGCTCGCGCGCGGGGAACGGCCCTGCAAGAAGGTGGAGGCGCACTTGAGGTCAAAGTGACACTGTCCGATACCAAAATCCCTCCGCAAACTGGCTATCTCGACTTTTCAGAAAACAGGATTGATGCAGAAACAGGCACAATGCGCGTCCGCGCGGTTCTGGAAAACCCGGATGAATTGCTGACTCCTGGGCTGTTTGGCAGGGTCAATGTACCTGGATCGCTTCCATACGAAGGTATCTTGATCCCTGACAGGGCAATTGTTGCCGATCAGAACCGGCGGCTTGTCATGACCTTGGACGCTGACGGCGTGGTCACTCCGTTACCCATACGTCCAGGACCGGGCTTGGATGGCTACCGGGTCGTGCGCGAAGGCATGGATGGAACCGAAACGATCGTGATTGACGGTCTTGTAACCGCCCGGCCGGGTATGACGGTGATCCCCGAGATAATCGAACTGCCACTGATCGCGGAGAACTGATATGGGCCGCTTTTTTGTTAGCCGCCCGATCTTCGCCGTCGTCGTGTCGATCATCATGACGATTGTCGGCCTTATCTCTTACTTCCAATTGCCGATTGAGCAATATCCGGAAATCGCACCGCCTTCGATCGTCGTGCGGGCATCGTATCCGGGAGCGGATGCAACAACCATTGCAAACACCGTTGCAACCCCGCTTGAGCAAGAAATCAACGGAGTGGAGGGCATGTTGTACATGTCCTCATATGCGACCGCCGACGGCACGATGAGTCTGACCATCACCTTTGAGTTGGGCACCGATCTCGATACCGCCCAAGTGCTAGTGCAAAATCGCGTAGCCATCGCCGAGCCGCGCCTGCCGCAGGAGGTAAGGGCGCTGGGTGTGACCACGACCAAGTCGTCGCCGGACCTGATGATGGTTGTGCACATGCTGTCGCCAGACGCGACCTTTGATCAGCTTTATGTGTCGAATTACGCCCGCGCGCGGGTGCGCGATCGGCTTGTCCGTCTGGACGGCGTCGGCGATCTGATCATTTTCGGGGAACGCGAGTTTTCCGCACGGGTGTGGCTTGACCCTGACAAGCTGGCCTCGCTTGGCCTCACAGCAAGTGATGTGGTCGGTGCCCTGCGAGAACAGAACGTTCAGGTGTCCGGCGGCACGCTCGGCGCACCGCCTAACGCGGCAGACAATGCCTTTCAGGTTTCGATCACGACCCAAGGTCGATTGGAAGATCCAAGAGAGTTTGGACGCGTTATCGTCAAGGCGTCTGAGTCCGGTCGCGTCGTGAGGGTGCGAGACGTTGCACGGGTGGAAATCGGCGCACGATCCTATGTCACCAACTCATATCTCAACAACAAACCCGCCGTAGCACTTGGTATTTTCCAACGGCCGGGATCGAACGCACTGGCAACTGCGGACGAAGTGCGCGCAACCATGGATGAGCTGGCACAAGATTTCCCGGATGGATTGGAGTACCAGGTCGTCTACAATCCAACGGAATTCATCAGCGCGTCCATCGACGCCGTATACAAAACGCTTTTTGAGGCGGTTTTGTTGGTTGTCGTTGTCATCATAGTCTTCCTCCAAAGCTGGCGCACCGCCCTCATACCGCTGCTGGCCATACCCGTATCCTTGATCGGGACGTTCGCCGTAATGTTGGCGCTTGGATACACGCTGAACCTGCTGACACTGTTTGGGTTGATCCTGGCCATTGGCATCGTGGTCGATGATGCAATCGTGGTGGTCGAAAACGTCGAGCGCAACATCCGAAACGGCATGACTCCCCGCCAGGCGTCGGCTCGATCCATGGACGAAGTGCAAAGTGCGATTATCGGCACAACACTTGTTTTGATCGCGGTCTTCGTGCCCGCGGCACTGGTGCCCGGTATCACTGGACAGTTCTACAGGCAGTTCGCTGTCACCATCTCGGTGGCCACGGTGATCTCAAGCATCAATTCGCTCAGCCTGTCCCCGGCCCTCGCCGCAATTTTCCTGAAACCGAACACCAATTCTCTGTCGCGCAATCCGCTGTCGCACCTCGGCGCTTCGGTTTCAAATGCCTTCAATGGCGGTCTCGATGCCGTCACGCGCGGCTATGCAGCCATTGTTCGGGTACTGGTTGGCACGTGGGGCATGATCGCGGTCTCTATTGTTGCCTTCGCAGGTCTTTTGGGGACAGCTTGGTGGATCAATGAACAGGTGCCAACAGGTTTCATTCCCGACGCCGACCAAGGCTATGCCATCGTCGTTGTGCAACTGCCCGAAGGGGCGTCGCTGGACCGGACCGACGCGGTGATCAAGCAAGCAACCGAGATTGCGCGTGAAACTCCGGGTGTCACCAATGCCGTTGCCTTTGCGGGATTCTCCGGTGCAACCTTTACCAATGCCAGCAATCAGGGCGTGATCTTTACAACGTTCGCACCATTCGAAGACCGTCTGGAAAGCGGATTGGATGCCAATGCCATCGTGGGTCAACTGTTTGGACGCATGCAGGTCATCCGCGAGGCATTCATCATCGCAATCGCCCCTCCTGCCGTTCGAGGTGTCGGCACGGGTGGCGGGTTCAAGATGCAGCTGCAGGATACCGAAAGCGCAGATATGCGCCGCGTTCTGAACAGCGCCTACGCCATCATGGGCGCCGCGCAGCAGTCGGACAAAGTGACAGGTGTTTTCACCACATTCTCGGCCAGTTCGCCACAAGTCTATCTCGAGATTGACCGCGTGCGCGCACAAATGCTGAACGTGCCAATTGGGGCCATCTTTGAAACCCTTTCCATCAATCTCGGCTCGGCTTATGTAAACGATTTCAACGCCTTTGGACGTTTGTTCCAGGTTCGGGCGCAGGCTGATCAACAGTTCCGGCTAGATCAGGAAGACATACGATCCTTACGCGTGCGGACCGCAACGGGCGCCCTGGTTCCTTTGGGAACACTGGTTTCAGTGGTCGACACGGCCGGTCCAGCACTGGTCCAACGCTACAATCAACTGGTATCTGTTCCGATCCAGGGCAATGCGGTTCCAGGCGTATCCACAGGCGATGCGTTGATCGCGATGGAAGAATTGGCAGCACAGCTATTGCCGCCCGGCGTGGATTACGAATGGACCGAATTGGCCCTTCAGGAGCGCAACCAAGGCAACATGGCCGCATACATCTTTGCCTTCTCGGTTCTGTTTGCATTTCTGTTCCTTGCGGCCCTGTACGAAAGCTGGGTCTTGCCGGTTGCCATCATTCTTGTTGTCCCGCTTGCCGTCCTGTCCGCCCTATCAGGGGTAATGCTGCGCGGCATGGACAACAACATCCTGACACAGGTCGGGTTGATTGTGTTGGTGGGATTGTCGGCCAAGAACGCCATTCTGATCGTCGAATTTGCCAAGCAAGCACAGGAAGAAAAGGGGATGTCCGCGATAGATGCGGCCGTGGATGCATGTCGCTTGCGCCTGCGCCCAATCCTGATGACCGCCTTTGCATTCATTCTGGGCGTTGTGCCTTTGATGATTGCCACCGGTCCCGGATCAGAGATGCGGCAAGCCCTCGGCACTGCCGTTTTCTTCGGGATGTCGGGTGTGACCTTCCTCGGCCTGTTCTTCACGCCTGTGTTCTATGTTGCTCTGCGCAGGATTTTTCCGGGGCAGGCAAAAGACAAGGAAAACGCAGATACCGTGCCAAGCCCGGCTGCCAGCTAACGCCGATCCTGCCGCACGGCTTGCGGAGTTTGACCAAAGGCTGCTTTGAACGCGCGTGTCATGGCACTCGCGCTTTCATACCCGCATCGGCCGGCAATCTCTGACACGGGGAGGTCTGTGTCCTGCACTAGGCGCAAAACTGCGTTCAGACGCAACCGCCGGTACACGACTGACGGGGTCGCACCCATCGCAGAGCGCATACGATGCTCCAGCGTCTTTTGCGTGCAGCCGACGCAGCGCGCGATCTCGGGAATGGAAAGTGGCGCCTCGATATAATCCTGCATCAAGGCGACTGCGCGCCCTACCATCCGCCCGGATGCGCGGACCGGCAAGGCCGGTACCATGCCCCGAGACATGAACAATTGGGCGACTTCCATCGCAACCAGCGGGCCATGCGCTGACGCAATCAGGCTGTTCGCCAGATCAAAAGCGGCCATGGCTCCTGAACAGGTGACGCGATCATCGTCGATGACAAAGCGTTGGCGCTGGCATTCAATTTCCGGGAATGCTTCGGAAAAGGCATCGAGCATGTCCCAGTGAATGGTCGCACGATACCCATCCAAAAACCCGGCCCGTGCCAGCAACCAACTGCCCGTATCAAACCCGCCCAGTACCGGATATCGCCGCGCTGCATTCCGAACCACGCTTGTGATCCGCTCCTGGTCCAGTTCGCGGATGCCATAGGACGGCATCAGCAACAATGCAGTTCCCTCGGAATGCGCCAAAGCATCATGCGGTGCAATCTGCAATCCGCTGGAACTTGATACCGGCGCACCATCCAGCGTGAAGAAGCGCCATTGGTACACTTTGCGGCGCAGAAACGCATTCGCTGCCCGCAACGGTTCAACAAAGTTCGCAAGGCAATGGTTTGAAAATTGATTAAACAGGACGATGTCCACATGCTGCATCGCGTCATGGATTTTCGACCAATCTTGCATGACAGACGGCTAACACTGCACGCTATACTTTCGCAAGCCACGCTCTGATCCCGCCATCAATGGCAGGGAACACACCGATGCAGTTTGGTTTGACCGATGAACAGGAGATGATCGTCTCGACCGTCCGCAGCTTTGTCGAGAACGAGATTTACCCGCACGAGGCCGAGGTTGAGCGGACCGGGCACGTTCCGGTAGAGCTTGGAGAAGAGATCAAGCGCAAGGTCATCGACATGGGGTTCTACGCCTGCAACTTCCCCGAGGAAGTGGGGGGCGCGGGCCTCAGCCACATGGATTTCACGCTGGTCGAACGCGAGCTGGGGCGCGGGTCGATGGCACTGACCCATTTCTTCGGGCGCCCTCAGAACATCCTGATGGCCTGCAATGATGAACAGCGCGAACGCTACCTGCTGCCGGCAGTACGGGGCGAACGGATGGATGCGCTTGCCATGACCGAACCCGACGCCGGGTCGGACGTGCGCGGTATGAAATGTACCGCAGTCCGTGACGGCGGGGATTGGGTGATCAATGGATCCAAGCACTTCATCTCCGGCGCAGAACATGCCGATTTCTTCATTGTCTTCATCGCCACCGGCGTCGACGATACGCCGAAGGGCCCCAAGAAGCGGATCACCACGTTCCTTGTGGATCGGGGCACGCCGGGGTTTGAAGTGCGCGATGGCTACAACTCGGTCAGCCACAAGGGGTACAAAAATTGTGTCCTGTATTTTGACGATTGCCGTTTGCCCGATGCGCAGGTTCTGGGGGAGGTCGATGGCGGCTTTGCCGTGATGAACGAATGGCTCTACGCCACCCGACTGACCGTTGCCGCATTCAGCGTGGGACGCGCGCGCCGCTGCTTTGATTACGCGCTGAGCTACGCAGCGGAGCGTAAGCAGTTCGGCCAGCCCATCGGAAAATTCCAGGGCGTCAGCTTTCAAATCGCCGACATGATCACCGAGATTGATGCCGCTGACTGGCTGACCCTTGCCGCCGCCTGGAGGCTCGATCAGGGCCTCCCATCGAACCGCGAAATCGCTTCGGCAAAACTCTATGCCTCCGAAGCATTGGCACGCGTGACGGACACCACGCTTCAGATTTATGGCGGTATGGGCCTGATGGATGATTTTCCGATCGAACGGTTCTGGCGCGATGCTCGGGTTGAACGCATCTGGGACGGGACCAGCGAAATCCAGCGCCACATCATCAGCCGCGATCTCTTGCGGCCTCTGGGTGCCTAAAATGGTTTCGAACGGGCAAGGCCCATCCAACCGGAGCGAGGGGCCAGCCCCTCGCGCTCCCCGGGATTTTTCTGAAACAGGGAAGAGCAGACTTTCACGACTGTTGCGCCCCAAGACGATGGCAGTTGTCGGTGGTGGTACTTGGTGCACTGCGGTCATCGAACAGGCCGAACGCTTCGGCTTTGATGGCGCGATCTGGCCGGTACATCCGACCAAGCCCCTGATTGCAAACCTTGGTGCATTCCCCTCGATCGAAGATCTGCCAGCAGCACCGGATGCTACGTTCATCGGTGTGAACCGCAGCGCTACCCTTGAGGTCGTGTCGGCATTGGCTCGCATTGGCGCGGGTGGTGCTGTCTGCTTTGCTTCGGGATTTGCGGAAGCCGCGGCGGAAGATTGCAGCTCGGTTGACCTGCAGGCGCAGCTGGTCCATGCGGCAGGCGACATGCCGATCCTTGGGCCGAACTGCTATGGCTTTATCAACGCACTGGACCAGGCGTTGCTTTGGCCTGACCAGCATGGATGCACGCCTGTCGAGAGCGGTGTCGCCATCCTGACCCAAAGCTCCAACATCGCCATCAACCTGACCATGCAGCAGCGCGCACTGCCGATTGCGTATACGGTCACCTCCGGAAACATGGCGCAAACCAGCCAGGCAGAGGTTGCGCAGGCGCTGCTTGATGACCCACGGGTGACGGCCATCGGTTTGCACGTCGAAGGCTTCGGCGATCTGCGCCAATGGGAAGCGTTAGCCGCAAAGGCGTATGACCGCGGTATCCCCTTGGTTGCTTTGAAAGTGGGCGCGTCAGACCAAGCGCGGCAAGCAACCATTTCCCACACCGCGTCTCTGGCCGGAACCGATGCCGGAGCGCAAGCGGTTCTGGACCGCCTTGGCATTGCACGTGTTACCGCTCTTCCCGATTTTCTTGAAACGTTGAAAATGCTCCATTTACAGGGCCCGATATCGGGAAATCGGCTCGCATCCATCAGTTGTTCGGGGGGTGAGGCCAGCCTGATCGCAGATATGGCGTTGGACACGGACCTTACGTTTCCAGCGTTGACAGATGCCCAGCATGACAATCTGCGCAACGCCCTTGGCCCGATGGTCGCGTTGGCGAACCCATTGGACTACCACACCTACATCTGGCGCGATTCCGAAACGATGGCAGAGGCCTGGTCGTCCATGGCGGGCGACGGGATCGATATGACCTTGTCGATTGTGGACTATCCACTGACCAATAGCACGGATTGGGATTGCGCCACCGATGCCGCCCTGAAAGCGCGCGCGACCACCAACGCACCGTTTGGAATTGTCGCCACCCTGCCCGAGCTGATGCCGCCACAAACGGCACGGGCATTGGCTGAGGGTGGTGTTGTTCCGTTCTTTGGTTTGCGCGAAGCACTGGCCGCCATCGAGGCCGCACAGCGCATCCGTGCTCCACACACTCTGCCAATATGCATGCCGGGCAGTTCGGACGCCGGGGTCCTGTTGACCGAAGCCGAAGCGAAGGCGGAACTTGCACAGCATGGGCTGATCGTCCCACGCAATTGTATTGCTTCCGCCGAAGACGCCGAGCTTGCCGCGCAACGATTTGAAGGCCGTTTTGCAGTGAAGGGCGTTGGACCTGCACACAAAACAGAGGCAAACGCCGTTCATCTGAACGTGGATTTGTCCAACGTTGGCATGGTCGCCCGAAGTGTCGGAACACAGACGGTACTTATAGAGGAAATGGTGACGGACGGGGTCGCAGAGTTGCTGGTTGGCATTGTCCGCGACCCGGCCCACGGGTTTGTCATGACGCTGGGCGCAGGTGGCGTTTTGACCGAGCTGATGCAGGACACGCAATCGCTCCTCTTACCCGCCACCGCTGAGGACATCGACGCAGCCCTATCGCGCCTGCGCTGCGCGCGACTGTTGCACGGGTATCGAGGCAAACCCGGAACTGATCTTGTAGCCGTCCGTGACGCAGCGCTTGCCATACAAACCTACGTCCTTGCACATGCTGAAACCGTCAGCGAGGTTGAAGTGAATCCGCTGATCTGCACACCCACGCGCGCCGTTGCGGTGGATGCCCTGATACGAAAGGCCTAAGACATGAGCCCCATCAAAACCAGACGCGAGGGCGCGATACTGGAAGTCACGTTGGACCGGCCAAAGGCGAACGCCATCGATCTCGCGACAAGCCGCGTCATGGGGGAAACCTTTTTGGCGTTCCGAGATGACCCGGACCTGCGGGTAGCGATCATCACAGGCGCGGGAGAGAAGTTTTTTTGCCCCGGATGGGACTTGAAGGCGGCCGCCGATGGGGACGCTGTAGATGGCGATTATGGCGTTGGCGGTTTTGGTGGATTGCAGGAAATGCGCGCGATGAACAAACCTGTTATTGCCGCGGTGAACGGGATCGCGTGCGGCGGTGGGCTGGAATTGGCTTTGAGCGCTGATATCATCCTTGCCGCAGATCACGCGCAGTTTGCCTTGCCCGAAATCAGATCGGGTACGGTTGCAGATGCGGCATCAGTCAAATTGCCCAAGCGTATCCCCTACCACATCGCGATGGAGTTGCTGCTGACAGGACGCTGGTTCGATGTGGAGGAAGCGCATCGGTGGGGTCTGGTCAATGAGGTTGTCCCCGCGGGGACACTTTTGGATCGCGCATGGGACATGGCGCGGCTGTTGGCCTCCGGCCCGCCGCTGGTCTATGCCGCCATAAAGGAAATCGTACGTGACGCCGAAGACGCCAAGTTTCAGGATGCGATGAACCGGATCACCAAGAGCCAGTTGCCATCGGTTGAGCGCCTGTATCGCTCCGAGGATCAACTGGAAGGTGCCCGTGCGTTTGCCGAGAAGCGCGACCCTGTATGGAAGGGACGCTAGGGCGTTATCCGCGGGTCGACAGGCAAACCACTGGGGACCGTGTCTGGCACTCCAAGTTTGTCAACATTGGCGGTTTCGCCGCTGAGCGCATGCAGGAACGCGATAATTTGATCGATTTCGGTATCCGACAGCGGGTTGGATGCGATCTGGATCGCTGCCCGCTGGCGGGCCATTTCGCGGCTGTCCTGCCAGACCATGAAATCAATGGCCGCCAGCCAAGGGACCTCTGGTAGTGCAGCTTTTTCTGGAGCCCAAGCGTCGAGCGATTGCAGCGGGGTCAAGTGGTGGCGCACAATGCCTTCAAGGGTCGGGTACGCACCGTTGTGCCCATAAGGTGCGGTCAGTGCCACGTTTCTGAGCATCGGTGTTTTGAAAGCGTAAGCATCTTCCAGCGCGTCACTCTCTCCCATACGCCCGACATCCCTTACCATTGGATCAAAGCGACGCGTACGACCGGGGCCGAAAGGCGGCAGTCCAAGGGCATGAAAAGCCTGATCAGTCATGAGCGGACCACTGTGGCACGTGCCGCATCCGGCCTTGCCATAGAACAACGCGAGCCCCTGTTTTTGCCGCGCATTCAGAGCGTTGGTGTCACCCTGCAGATATGCATCAAAGGGGCTGTCCGTGCTTGTCCATTCCCAGATCATGAACGCACTGAGTGCGTTCGCGACATCCGCGATCGTGATATCCTTGGCCCCATCGATATGGTCATATGCAGCCACGAAGCGGTCGGCATAGGCCGGGATATGGCGCACACGGTCTGCAAGGATCGGCCATGCATAGTCCATACGCTGATGGATGGCTCCAGCAACCTCGTTTTCCTTTGGATTCCCGGCCATTTCGAACTGGGCCACCAAAGGGAAAATAGCCTGTGCAGCCAGTAGATTGTCCAAGCCTTCCGGCAACCATTCCTCGGCTGGGGAATTGAAGCCGTTCTCGTATGTGTCCGCAATGCTCAGGCGCCCGTCATGGAAGATGGTGTGCAGATCCTTGGCCCCCAGGTTCCAAAGGCCCGGTGCATTGCGTGGAATGCGCTTACGGATACGGTCATCACCCGTGCCAGCCGTTCTGTCTGGTCCCAAACCTTCGCCCCCTTCGCCAATGCCAAGGCTGAGGCCGTCGCCGGTACCGAGGTCGGGATGGTGGCACGTGGAGCAGGCAATGTTGCGGTTGCCCGACAGGATGCGATCATAGAATAGAAGCTGGCCGAGTTTGGCTTGCGCCGGGTCGACCGCGATGAAATCATCGGGAGTCAAAGCACGCGGGACATCGTCAGCAAAGGCGGGTGCACCGCACAGGAGAAGCACATGCGCAAACTTGCGATAGTCCTTGTATTTGCGGCCTTTCCATTTGGCCTGACTGCCGTTCCGGCGGCGGCCGAGATCGAGGAAGCGCGCGATCTGATGGAGGCCGGCGAATACAAGGCGGCCTATAACGCGCTGTGGCCGGCCGCGCGGTCGGGAAATGCGGATGCCGAAGAACTGATCGGTGTCATGTACGCCTTGGGTCTCGGGGTCGAGCGCGATGACGAGCGGGCGTTTGAGTGGTATTTGCGCAGCTCGATGAAAGGCCACCCGGGCGCGCAATCCGGTGTCGGCTGGTACTATGAGGTTGGGCGGGGCATGCCCGCGCCGGACCTTGTGCGCGCTTACATGTGGTACACCCTGTCGGCCATTGGCGGCGATCCGGATGCGGCTATTTCGCTGGAAGAAGTGGTCAAGAAAATGACCCAAGACGAGATTGATCGGGCGCATATTCTGGTCGCTGACTACAAGGTCTGGATGTATCCGTTTCGGTAAGTCTGCCATGCCGCCGCAACCATTCAAGGGGGAAACCCGATTTCTGCGACAACCACGTAGGGCAGTGGCGCGCGTTCGATGATTGCCTCGATGCCCGGGTCCGAAATCCGTGGCAGTGCGGCCCCGCGCGCCTCCTTGCCATTGATGTCGGCAAGAACCTTCTGAATACGGGTATCCTCTTCTGGATTGGCGCAATCCGTATCGTTCCACAGCCCGTAACTGACCGGACCTGCGGTGGTCGGCGCAATGACGCGACCGGCATCACCCGTAGTCGCATCAATCTGATACTGTTCGGTCACGGTTTTGATCGTTTCCGCCATGATGTCGGCGCTCTCCTGGAAGTCCATATTGGTGATTGGGCTTTCCAGTCCCCAGGGATCTTTCGCGTTGATGCACTTGCGCACGACAAACAGCCAGTCATGCACGATGTAGGCCGGACCAAATGCCCAGGCATTGAACCCCTGAATCCAGTGCACCGCGCGCGGAACAGACCCACCATCTGTATAAAATGCGCCGGGTTGAATGACAGCGTTGCCTTCCGACACCTCGGCACCATCACCACGGTAGAATGTCAGCTCTTGACCCGGTCGTGGGACATAGACGAATTCGCCGTCACCAAGCGCACTGTCATCGCCCGGCCCCACCCAGACAACAAGGGCGCTGCCTTCGAAGCGGCCCACAGGCGCCGCGTCGAAATCAACTGTGCCGCACGCGGTGAGCGCCAAGCACGTTGCCACCGAACCGAGAAGAGCCTTCATGGCACACCCCTTGAATTGGGTTGGGCCGCCCCGGATCGGAGCGGCCCCTTTAAGCGGTTTTTGATCCGCCTCAGTTCAGATCGGCTGCGCGCGCAGCGTTCACATCGGCCTCAGCCGCTGCAACCGCGTCTTGCAGTGCCGTCAGGATTTCACCACCACGTGCGACGTTGGCCGTAAACCAGTCGTTCACAGGAGCCGCAGCCGCTGCGAAGGCCGCTTTTTGGTCCGGCGTGGGCACGTAAAGATCACCGCCACCGGCGACGAAGTCTTCGTAGGCCTGGATCGACTTGCGTTTGGGCGATGCGAATGTCGCCTGTTGCAGCGCATAGAAGCCGTCCACCACGACACGGCGCATGTCTTCGGGCATGGCGAGGAACTTCTCGTTCGACATCCACCACAGTGCGCCCATATAGGCGTGGCCGTCGAGCGTGACGTATTGCAGGCCCGCATCGGGGAATTTCATGCCCATGATGTCGGTGATGCCGTTTTTGGAGCCTTCCACAACGCCCGTCTGGAACGAGGTGAAGAGCTCGGGCCACGGAATCGGGGTTGGGGACGCGCCCAGAGCCTTGACCAGCTCCTGCGGCAGGTCGGCGACCACGGTGCGGATTTTCAGACCTTCCATGTCCGATGGCTCGGCCACACGGCGTTGCGTGTTCGCGAAGTTGCGCCAGCCGCCGGTGTTGCCGATGGTCATCAGACGGATCGCGCCTCCGGAGTCTTCGAGCGCCATATCACGCATGGTCCGAACGAAGTCACCCTGCAACACGTGTTCGGCAATGCGGTCATCGGCCATCAGGTAGGGCAGATCGAGTACCTGCACGTAGGGGAAGATGCCCGAGGCGCCGCCGGAGGTAGAGATGTAGACATCGATCGTGCCGTCAGCCACGCCTTGCAAGCATTCCGCACCGTTCGAGCAGAGCTGTGTGCCGATGAACAGTTCCACAGCAATGGCGCCGTTGGAGGCTGCTTCGACATAGTTCTTGAACACGACGAGGCCGTCATAGTCTTCGTCATTGGTGTTCGAGTTGGCGGTGGCGCGGATCGTGTAGTCCTGCGCTTGCGCCATAATCGCCGAGCCAGCGACAAGCGCGGCAGCGGTCAGGGTTTTAAGGGTCGTTTTGAGCATGTGGTTAGGTCCTCCCGTTAAGCTCTGAATTAGTTTGCAAACCCCGTAAGGCGGGGAATGGTCATGGATATGGCGGGCACGTAGGTGATCAGGAAGATCACTGCGATTTCGATGGCGAGGAAGGGCAGGATTGCCTTGGCAATCGTTTCGACCTTCTCGCGGCTGACGGCAGCGGCCACGAACAGCACAAGCCCCATGGGCGGCGTTGCCAGCCCCACTGTCAGGTTCACCGACATGATGATCGCGAAGTGGATTGGATCGACACCGAGGTCGATGAAGATCGGGCCGAGGATGGGACCAAGGATGATGATTGCGGGGCCTGCATCGAGGAACATGCCGACGATGAACAGCAGAAGGTTGATCAGAAACAACAGCACCAGCGGGTTTTCCGACAGGGTCAGTATGAAGTCCGCAAGGATTTGCGGTGCGTAGCTGAGCGACACCACTGTTTTGAACGCCAGTGCTGCGCCGACGAGAAGTAGCACCACCGCCGAGGTGAGGCCTGCACGGCTGAGGATGTCAGGCAGGTCCTTAAGCGACATGGTGCGCAGGACGAAGAAGGCGACGAAGACGGCGTAGGCCACGGCCACCGCTGCGGCCTCGGTCGGGGTGAAGACGCCGCCGAGGATGCCACCCAAGATTAGGACCGGTGTTTGCAGGGGTACGATGGCGCGTTTGCAGATGGTGCGGAATTCGCTGCTGACCTGCGTGCGCAGGGCTAGCATAAGGGCGTGCGCAACCAGCACGGCCCCAGCGAATGTGCCCCAGAGGATCAGAGGGGACGTTTCGCCCAAGGGCAGGAAGGCCCAGAGCAAAAGGCCGATGTTCAGGCGCACGAGCGCCCACGAGACCCAACGCTCAATGGGGCTGAGTTCCACGCCGTCGAACTGCACCTTATGCGCAGCAGGCAGGTCATAGCGATCTGCCGTGACGCGGATCATCACCATGAGGCCGACGCCGACAAGGATGCCCGGCACAATGCCCGCGAGGAAGAGGGCCGCCACGCTTTCGCCCATGACATAGGCGTAGATGATCATGATGCCAGACGGCGGGATGATCGGGCCGATGACGGATGAGGCCGCCGTGATGGCGGCTGCATAGCGTCTTGTGTAGCCCTCCTTCTCCATCGCGGGGACCAGCATGGAGCCCAGCGCAGAGGTGTCGGCCACGGCGGAGCCGGAGAGGCCCGCAAAGAGGATCGAGGACAGCACGTTCACTTGGGCAAGGCCGCCGCGCAGGTGGCCCATGAGTGCTTGGCTGAACTGGACAAGGCGGATCGTGATCCCGCCCTTGTTCATCAACTCGCCCGCCAGCATGAAGAAGGGGATCGCCATCAGCGGGAAGCTGTCCATGCCGTTGTAGACATTGCGGTAGAGCAGCGTGATGTCGCGCTCCTGCCCGTTTAGGTACAGCAGGATACCCGGCGCCGCGAGCAGGCCGAAAAAGACCGGCAGGCCGATCATCAGGAACAGCAGGAAGAGCGGAAGGAACCAGATCAGCATATCATTCGTTCCCCGCTGCCATGTCGCCAAGGTCGAGGTCTGGCAGGCGATCACCGCCGCCCATAAGCTCAACCAGTTTGCGCAAGATCAGTTCGATGTTCACAAGGATCAGCAGCACGACACCCACCAGCAGGGACAGCATCATCCAGCTGCGCGGCACGCGGAACCAACCATCAAAGGTCGGCAGGTATAGCGACGCGGTGGCGAACTTGCCGCCGAAGCCCGTGACCTCTGCATAGCCGATGGGCAGGGCCACCAGCAGGATCGCGATGGAGATCAGGAGCAACACAAGCCCAAGGATTGCAGCAACGGCCCGAGGCAGGATGCCCGAAATCATGTCGAGTGCCACGAACCCCCCGCGCCGGAAGGCGGTGGGTGCCATCAAACCCGTCATCCAGAGCATACAGAAGCGCGCGGCCTCATCCGGCCAGGGCAATGCGTTGTTGAAGAGGTAGCGGGCCACGACCTGAACCAGAATCGCAATCACCATGGCGGCGATGGCCACGATGCCTATGGCGCGCCCAATCTTGAGCAGCAGGCCATTCACCCAGCTGATCGGTGCAAGCACCGTCAGTAATAGACCCATGAAGGGCCCTCCCTTTGTCGGTCGCCCGGTAGTTAATCCACCGTGGCCCATTTTCCGCTTTAACCCCGCGGGCGGGTCTTGGCGTCGTTAGTCGACGCTGCCGAACTGGCCGGCAAAGAACGTGAGCGGCTGGCCGTCGCGCATCTCTGTACGCTGGACCTGGCCCACGATGATGACGTGGTCGCCCGCGTCATGTGCTGCCACCCTGCGACATTCAAACCGCGCAAGGCAATGATCAATCAGGGGAACGCCATCCGCGTTCAGCGTGTGGGCATGGTCGTTCAGCAAGTGGGCGTCGCGCGCCGCCAGCTTGCAGACGTCATGCTGTTCAGCCGCCAGCACATGGATCGCATAGTGGTCCGCTGCCTCGAAATAGGGGAAGCGCCGTGCCCCCCTGTCAACGGACCAAAGCACCAGTGCCGGGTCGAGCGATACGGATGAAAAGCTGTTGGCGATGATGGCAACTGGTCCATCCACGCTGGGGGCCGTGATCATCGTGACGCCGGTGGCGAACTTGCCGAAGGCGTCGCGCAGTTGGCGGCTGGAATTGGCGTCAGGTGAAAACACGGTAGGTTGGCTCAGCGTTTGCATTGTCATCAGGCCACCTCGTGTCCCAGTGCCGCCTCATAAAGGCGGAACCATGTGGGCCGGTCGAGCGACACCTTTGCAGCATCGCCGATCTTTTTGATCCGGTCGATGTTATTTGTACCCATCACCGGAATGATATTTGCGGGGTGTGCCAAGAGAAACGCAGTTGCGACTGCGGCGCGGTCTACACCTTGGGCGCTGGCAATCTCATCCATGACGTTGTGCAGCTTCTCACTGCCTGTCATCAGACCGCCGCCACCAAGCGGCGACCATGCCATCAGCGGTTGGCCGTGTTGCTGGTGGAACGCGAGATCGCCATTGGTGAACGGGTTGATTTCGCTGAGCGAGATTTCGATCTGGTTGGTCACCAGTTGCGTTTTCATACCCGATTGCAGCAGCTTCCAGTCCCACGGACGGAAGTTCGAAACACCCACGCTGCGCACCTTGCCGCTTGCGACAGCCTCGTCCAGTGCCGCACCTGTTTCATGGTGATCCATGAACGGGTCGGGGCGGTGGATCAACAGCAGGTCGATATGATCAACGGCCATGTCCCGCAGCGAGTTTTCGATGCTCTGCATGATGTGGGCGCTGCTGGTGTCGTAGTATTTGACCGGCGCATCGGCATAGCGGCCCACGGGCGCCACGATGTCGCATTTGGTCACGATCTCCATCTTGCTGCGCAGGCCCGTGTCGGCCTTGAGTGCTCCGCCCAACACAGCCTCGGCCACGTAGCCACCGTAGATGTCGGCCTGATCGAATGTGGTGATCCCCTGATCAAGGCAGGCGTGGATCTTGGCCTGCACATGGCCCACCGATGTGTCACTGTCATCGGCCAGCCGCCACATGCCATAGACGATGCGCGAGAAGTTCAGGGTATCGGATAGTTGGACGCGGTCCATTAGCGGCGCTCTCCTGCGGCAAGGGGTGTTGCGGGTGCGGCAGATGGCACCCGACCATAAGCATGGGGCAATGAGCAGGTTTTCAAGTGCGGCATCACGCGCGCGCCAAAATGTTTTGCTTCTTCCAGGTGTGGGTAGCCAGAGAAGATAAAGGCCCGGATACCCATCTTTTGATAGTCTTCGATTTTCGACATGACCTGATCGGTAGACCCGACCAGTGCCGCGCCACAGCCCGACCGTGCCCGGCCCACGCCGGTCCAGAGGTTGGGTTCGACATATCCGAATTTGTCCGCCAGTTCGCGCGCCTTGGCCTGGTGGGCCACGCCGAGCGAGGTGCTGTCCAGCGCCCGGTCGCGGATCAGTTGGCCGTATTCGTCATCGAGCTTGGACACGATGTAATCGGCGTATTCGCGGGCCTCGGCCTCGGTATCCCGCACGATCATGTGCACGCGCAGGCCGTAGTCGAGCGTCCGGTTGTATTTCTCGGCCACTGCATTCACGTCGCGCATCCGCTGGGCGATGTTTTCCTTGGGCTCGGGCCACATCAGGTAGACGTCGCAGTGCTGGCCGCAGAGTTCGAGCGCGGAAGGGGAGTAACCCCCGAAGTACAGAAGCGGGCCGCCGGTCTGGTAAGGGCGCACGGGGTCGGTGGTGAGGCCCTGGAAATTATAAACCTCGCCCTCGTAGCTGATTTCATCCCGTGTCCAGGCCTGCTTCAGGATTTCTACGACTTCGCGCGAGCGTTGGTAGCGGTATTCGCTGTCCGCCTTTTCGCCGGGGAAGTCGGACGAGATGATGTTTACCGTCAGCCGACCTTCGAGCATGTGATCGAGCGTGGCGATGGTGCGGGCGAGCATGATGGGCTGCACTTCACCGCAGCGGACCGCCGCAAGCAGGTTGATCTTGGACGTGATCGGTGCGCAGCCCGCAACGAAGGACAGCGTGTCCTGCCCCACCTGATAGGAGGACGGGCAGAGGATGTTGCGGAAGCCTTGTGCTTCGGCTTCGCGTACGATGTCAGAGCAATGCGCCCAGCTTGAGCGGAGGCCGCCATCGGGCACCCCGAGAAACTGGTAATCATCCGAGCACAACGCCGAGAACCACGACACTTCGGCCGCATCAAGGTCAGGAGATGTGATTGGGACGATGGTCATCAGCGCACTTTCCGTTCAGGTCAACTTGGCACTTGCGTAACATTGTCATTGATGTAGATCAATGGTGTATCAATTTTACGCACCACAGCTCATAAGCCCACGTGACGACGCAAAAACAATCCCCTCAGTCGCTGCCCATCTACGTGCAGATTGCCGAGCTTTTGACCCGCGATATCATTTCCGGCCGGTTGATTGATGGTGAGCGTTTACCGCCCGAACGGGATATGGCAGCAGAGCTGGGTGTGAGTGTCGGCACGTTGCGCAAGGCCCTTCGGGACATGGGCCAAAAGGGGTTGATCGAGAGCGTTCAGGGGTCTGGCAACTATATCCGGGCCAGTGGAGACACGGGCACAGTCTATGCCATGTTCCGGCTGGAACTGCTGGAGGGGGGCGGGCTGCCACGGGCGCGTGTTCTGTCGGTCGACCAGATGGACAAGCCCGCCGACCTGCCCGATTTCGGGACTGCCGCACGGGGCACGCGCATTCGGCGGCTGCGATCCCTGAATGACACAATCATCGCCGTGGAAGAGATTTGGCTGGATGCGGATGCGGGAATCGTGTCGGAAGCGACGATGTCCGAATCTCTCTATGCCACCTATCGCAAGGAGCTGGGTCTGTGGATCCAGCGGGCCGAGGACCGGGTGTCGCTTGGCACGGTGCCGCACTGGGCGCCCGATACCTATGGCCCGCGTCCTGGCGACACCGTTGGATATGTCGAACGCCTGAGCTGGGCGGACGCAGCGGCACCCATTGAATTTTCACGCACATGGTACGACCCCGCGCGGGCCGTTTATGTGCAACGCATGAAGTGAAGGAACGCAGGTTGGATCAGGTACGCTATGGCATCATCGGATGCGGGATGATGGGGCAGGAACACATGCGCAATATCGCGCTGCTGCCCGATGCGCAGGTCGTTGCATTCTTTGAGCCGGATGCAAGCATGGCGGCGCGGGCCTTGGCCATCACGCCCGAGGCCAAGTCCGTTGGTTCGGTGCAGGAATTGCTGGCCGTTGAGGAGCTGGATTGCCTGCTGATCGTCAGCCCCAATTTCTGCCACGTGGCGCAGATGGAAGAGATCGCGGCCACACGCCCCCTGCCCCTGTTGGTCGAGAAACCGCTGTTTACCGACACCGAGGACGCCGCAAAGCTGGCCGCGTTCCGCGACAGCTATCCCTGCCCGATCTGGGTGGCGATGGAATATCGCTATATGCCGGTGATTGCCGAATTCCTGGACAAGGCAGGTGATGCGACAGGTGGCATCAAGCAGCTTTCGGTGCGCGAGCATCGCTTTCCCTTCCTTGAAAAGGTCGGCGACTGGAACCGGTTCAACCGCTATACGGGCGGCACCTTTGTCGAGAAGTGCTGCCACTTCTTTGACCTGATGCGCCTGACCATGGGGGCAGAGCCGGTGCGCGTGATGGCGTCAGCCACGCAGGCCGTGAACCACCTAGACGAAGATTATGGCGGCGAGGTGCCGGACATCATCGACAGCGGCTACGCGATTGTCGATTTCGACAACGGCACGCGGGCCATGCTGGAATTGTGCATGTTTGCAGAAGGCTCAGCCTATCAAGAGGAGCTGTCCGCCGTTGGGCCCACGGGCAAGATCGAAGCCTTTGTTCCCGGTCCGGGCCGGTTCTGGCCGGAGCATCTGGGCCCGGCCCCGATTGCCAAGCTGGTGACATCACCACGTCAGCCACAGGGGCCGGTGACGCATGACATCCCCGTTGATCCGACCCTGCTGGACGCGGGCGATCACAATGGATCGACCTTTTACCAGCACCAGAAATTCGCCGCCGTTGTGCGGGGTCAGGGTACGCCGGAAGTCACATTGGCCGATGGCTGGGCGGCTGTTGCGATGGGCATGGCCGCGCAGGAAAGCGCACGGACTGGGCAGGCTGTTGATCCACGGCGTTGGATGTAAGCGATCCTTCGCCATCCGGCGGGTTTGACTATCCTTGGCGGCAGGCCCATTGCTGGTTGTATCGCAGTCAGCAAAAGGAGCCGTCCCGATGTCCAAAGTTGTTCTGATCACCGGGTGTTCTTCGGGCCTTGGGGTGTCATTGGCCGTTCAGGCCGCACAGGCGGGCCACACGGTCTATGCCACCATGCGCAACCTGTCGAAACGGGCGGTACTGGATGAAGCCGTCGAGGCGGCAGGGGTGACATTGCACGTTGCGCAACTGGATGTGCAGGATGCCGGATCGATTGCTGCTTGTGTGGATCAGGTCATTGCCGCCGAGGGGCATGTGGACGTGTTGATCAACAATGCCGGTGCCGGATTTGTCCGCTCGACCGAGCAGGCGAGCGAGGATGACATCAACTGGGTGATGGACGTGAACTTCATGGGCGTCGTGCGCTGCACCAAGGCGCTGATTGCCCATTTCCGTGAACGCCGCGCCGGGCATGTAATCACCATATCGTCGGTCGGTGGGCTTGTAGGCCAGCCATTCAACGAGATTTACTGCGCCGCCAAGTTCGCGGTCGAGGGGTATATGGAGGCGATGGCCTCGTACATTTCGCCTAACTTTGGGATCAACTTCACGGTGGTGGAGCCCGGCGGGATTGCGTCGGAATTCGCCGCCAATGTGATGAAACAGGTGGAAGAGACCGGCGGGATGCTGGATGACGAGTATCTGCCGATCTTGCAGAAATATGTCGGTGGCGCACAGGACCGTGCAGCCGGTGGTGACATTTATCAGACAGCAGACGAGGTGGCCGCCGTTGTGATGGGCTGCGTCGCGTCTGACGCCCCGCCAATTCGGACGCGCACGTCAAAATGGGGAGAGGCGTTTTGTGCGTTGAAGACCGACCTCGACCCGGATGGGAAGAAGCTACAAAGCCAAGTGGTGGAGACCTTTCTCAGCTAGCGGTCAGCATGTCCTTAAACGCATGCCATGACGCCTTGGGCGTGCGTTCAAGCGTGTCGAAATCGACGTGCACCATGCCGAACCGCTTTTCATAGCCGAGCGCCCATTCGTAATTGTCCATGAGCGACCACGCCATGTAGCCCTGTACCGGGACGCCCTTGGCAATGGCGTCGCGGACCGCCTGCAGGTGGCATTGGAAATAGGCGATGCGGGCATCGTCTTGCACGGTGCCATTGGTGATTTTGTCGGCGTTGGCCATGCCGTTTTCTGTCACGAAAAGCGGCAGATCGCCGGTGTATTCGGCTACTGTGCGCACGAGGAAGTCGTGCAGACCCTGTGGGTAAACCTCCCACCCCATTTGCGTTTTTTCGAGGGGGCCTTCGACGCCGTGGTGGTGGGGCCATGGGCCATCGTTGGGGGCGATGATCGAGCGCGTGTAGTAGTTGATCCCGGCCCAGTCGAGCGGGGCCTTGATCGTCGCCATGTCGTCTTGCCAGCCGTACGGGAAGTACGGGCCGAGGTCGCGGACAAGGCGGTCGGGATAGGTGCCCTTGAATGCGCCCGAAACGAAGAAGTGGTTGTAGTAATCGTCGTAGAGCGCTGCGGCTTTGGCAGCTTCGGGGCTGTCATCGGCGGGCGTGGCCCACTCCATGTTGAAGACAGCGCCGAGGTTGCCGACACCCATGCCGCGCATCCGTTCGATGGACGTGCCGTGGGCTAGCAGCACGTGGTGCATGGCGCGGGCGGTGGCGCGGATGTCGCGCAGGCCCGGCGCGTGATGGCCGAGGAAATGGGACAGGAAGGAGACGCACCAGAATTCGTTGATCGTGGCGACAGAGTAAGTGCGGTCGCCGATGCGGGCCATCACGGCTTCAGTGAAATCCCCGAACCAGCTTGCGATGTCGCGGTTGCGCCAGCCGCCCAAGTCAGCGAGAGCTGAGGGCAGTTCCCAGTGGTAGAGCGTGGCGCAGGGTTTGAGGTTGCGTTCCAGCATCGCGTCGACCAGCCGGTCGTAGAAATCGAGCCCTTCGGGGTTCACCGTCCGCCCGTCGGGCATGACCCGCGCCCAGCTTGTCGAGAAGCGGTAGGCGTCAAAGCCGCCGTCGCGCAAGAGATCAAGATCGGCCTCATACCGATTGTAGTGGTCGCAGGCGCGTGCGCCGTCTTCGGCGCGGACCACGTTGCCGGGGGTGGCGGCGAAATCATCCCACATGGCGCGGCCCGCGCCACCGTGTTGGTGTCCTTCGATCTGGTAGGCAGAGGTTGCGGCCCCGAAGAGGAACCCTTCGGGAAAGTCGGAGCGTTTGTGCGTGAACATGATCAGTCCTTGGATGTGCCCGGTGCCGGGCCGGTCGAGGCGCCCGAGACGAACTCGGCCTCCCAGAGCTTGGTTATATGCGGGGCGTGCGGGGCACGGATGCGGTCGATGAGCATTTGCGCCAGCGCCGCCCCCGCGGCGCGCACGGAAGATTGCCATGCGGTGAAGACGGGCGTGTCGCCGCCATTGCCGAAATAGCTGAGGCAGTCGTCAAACGTGGCGATGGACACGTCCTGCCCCACCCGCAGACCGCGTTCATCCAACGCGCGGCGGATTCCGGCGGCACAGATGATCGAGGCGGCTAGGAAGGCAGTAGGCGGATGGAGAAGGTCGAGCATCGCGTTGGCTTGCGTGTACCCATAGGCTTCTGTCATTTCGCCTGTGCTCATCAGCGCAGTGTCAATGGAAAGACCTGCGAAGCGCAGAGAGGATTCGTAGCCCGAGCGGCGTCGGATGGCGAAATCCATCGTTTCCTGCCCGTTGATCAGCGCGATGCGGCTGTGGCCAAGGCTGGCGAGATAGGAGGTGGCTTCGGAAAAGGCGCGGGTGTTGTTCACGTCGAGCCAGGAATAGGGCGCTTTGATCCCGGTGGAGCGGCCATGCACGACATAAGGCAGGCCGATCTTGTCGAGCAGTTCCAACCGCGGATCGTTGCGGCGGGGGGCATGTACCACAATGCCATCCACTGCGCCGCGCGCCTTGAGGCTCCGATAGGTGTCTGCCTCGTCCTGCGCGCCAACACGCGTGACCATCATGTCATAGCCGTGCGCCGAATAGGTCTCCCCTGCCCCTGCCATGAAATCCCCGAAAATCGGGTTCACCATTTCTGCCGAATCACTCACGGAAATCACGTGGCCGATGCACTTGGAATGGCCGGTGGCGAGGCCCTGGGCCCGCGTATTTGGGCTGTAGGCATGCGCTTCTGCTGCCTGAACCACGCGGGCACGGGTTTTTTCGGACACCTCGGGATAGCCATTCAGCGCCCGACTGACCGTGGTCTGGCTGAGCCCCAGCAAAGATGACAGTTCCTTAAGATTCACAGGTGGATTCGTTCCAAAGCGCTTTAGATATAGCGACGCTAACGGCTGGTTGCGCTAACGTCAAAACATCTCGTTACTCCCGTCTAGCGTGTTAAACTATTTTGCATCGACGGTCCGACAGCGTTTGACAGAACGTGAAAATTCGGCAACGTTCACGACATCCAAAGCGCTTTGACAAATGTGAAAGCGGGCATGAACTGGTCAATCAGCATGTTGGATTTGAACACGAATGGGAGGACGACCAGAATGACATCGAAACTTCTGGCCAGCGCCGCGGCGTTGGCTATCACGGCGGCATCGGCACAGGCCGAGCTGACCTTTACCCCGGGCGAAGGCCCTTTTAGCTGGGACAGCTACAACGCATGGGCGGAAGGCGCCCCTGACCTGAGCGGTCAGACCATCACCGTTTTCGGCCCCTGGCTGACACCCGAAGATGGCTATCTGAACAATGCACTGGCCTATTTCGAAGAAGCCACAGGCGCCGACGTGATCTACACCGGGTCCGACAGCTTCGAACAGCAGATCGTGATCGATGCCGAGGCCGGTTCGGCACCGAACATTGCCGTGTTCCCGCAGCCCGGTCTTGCCGCCGTGATGGCGGGCAAAGGCCAACTGCACCCGCTGCCCGAAGGCATGGGTGACTGGGTCAAGGATAACTACGCTGCCGGTCAGTCCTGGGTTGATCTGGGCACCTACGCAGATGCCGATGGCAACGATCAGGTGTTCGGTTTCTTCTACAACGTGAACGTCAAGTCGCTGGTCTGGTACAATCCCGAGAACTTCGAAGATGCGGGTTATGACATTCCCGAATCGATGGAAGACCTCAAGGCGCTGACAGAACAGATCGTGGCAGACGGTGAAACACCGTGGTGCATCGGTCTGGGTTCAGGTGCTGCGACGGGCTGGCCTGCGACCGACTGGGTCGAAGACATGATGCTGCGCACCGTGTCGCCTGACGTCTATGACCAGTGGACCACCAACGAGATCCCCTTTGACGACGAGCGTGTCGTGGCCGCAATCGAAGAGTTCGGCTGGTTTGCCCGTGACGACGCCAAGGTTGCCGGTGGTGCCGGTGCAGTTGCATCGACGGACTTCCGCGACTCGCCCAAAGGCCTCTTCACCTCGCCGCCGCAGTGCTACATGCACCGCCAGGCGTCGTTTGTACCCGCCTTCTTCCCGGAAGACGTTGAGTTCGGTGTCGACACCAACTTCTTCTATTTCCCTTCCTACGCGGACAAGGATCTGGGCGACCCGGTTCTGGGTGGCGGTACTCTGATGGCGATCACAAACCCATCCGATGGCGCAAATGCCCTGATGGAATTCTTTCAGGAGCCGATCAGCCACGAGATCATGATGGCGCAAACCGGCTTCCTCACACCCCACAACGGTGTGAACCTGGACGCCTACAAGGACGACACGCTGCGTGCGCTGGGTGAAGTTCTGCTGGGCGCGACCACGTTCCGCTTTGACGGGTCGGACCTGATGCCTGGTGGCGTTGGCGCCGGTACGTTCTGGACCGGGATGGTCGACTATGCAGGCGGCAAGGACGCCACAGCTGTTGCTGGTGAAATCCAGTCTAGCTGGGACGCGCTGAAGTAAGAAAACCACTCACAAGACCGACCAGCCCGCAACGCGTGGGCTGGTCAACCAGACTGGCGAAGCCGGTCCGCGAGGAACCCGAATTATAACCGGACCTCGCCATAGGGAGGAAGCCTCATGAACCCTGCACTCTTGGGATTGATAACCATTGCACTCGGCGTGGGTGGATGTGTTCTGTATTTCTGGGGATCGAACCAGATCCTTGACAAGGTGATCTTTCCGGCCAAGGGACCGCAGGCCGGGCAGAACATCAATCGGGCCAACCAGGTGCGCCCGTGGCTCTTCCTCTTTCCCGCCATTTTCGCATTGGGCCTGTATCTGGCCTACCCCGTTTTCGAAACACTGCGCCTGTCGTTGACCGACCGTGATCAGGGCGGCGCTTTTGTTGGTCTTGCCAACTACGACCAGATGATGGCCGAGCCCAAATTCTGGGAAGCGCTGCGCAACAACCTTTTGTGGCTGATCGTTGTGCCTGCCGCCTCGACCGCCTTTGGCCTGCTTGCCGCGCAGCTGACTGACCGCATCAAGTGGGGGTCTGCCGCCAAGTCGCTGATCTTCATGCCGATGGCGATTTCCTTTGTTGGCGCCGGTGTGATCTTCAAACTGGTCTACGAGGCACGGCCCGCTGACCAGAACCAGATCGGCGTCCTGAACTCTGTCTGGCTGCAATTCGAGGGCGGCATTGGGTCGTTCCTCTTCCTTCAGCTTCTCCCCGCCATCATGCTTTTGTCCTTTGCCGCGATTGTCGCCTATGTCGGCTGGATCTTCGTGCGCCCGATCGCTGAAAGCAAACAGCGGGGCGGAGGTGCCGGATACGTGCCGCTGCGCCTGTTCGTCGGTGTTGCGGCGCTCTACCTTGTATATCTGTCGCTGTCGTCGCTGATCGGTGTCTTCACTTTCGACTACCCCTACGGCCAACCGCAGACTTGGCTAACTATTCCATTCTGGAACAGCTTCCTTTTGATGGTGGTGCTGATCTGGATCCAAACCGGCTTTGCCATGGTGATCCTGTCGGCGGCTCTGCGCGGCATTCCCGAAGAAACGGTAGAAGCGGCGATCATCGACGGCGCCAATCCCTTCCAGATCTTCTTCAAAATTAAGGTGCCCCAAATCATGGGCACAATCGTGGTGGTCTGGACCACCATCACCATCGTCGTCCTCAAGGTCTTTGACATCGTGTTCGCGATGACCAACGGCCAATGGGAGACGCAAGTTCTGGCCAATTACATGTACGATAAAATGTTCCGCGCCAATGATTGGGGCGTGGGATCGGCATCGGCCATCATCATCATGCTGCTGGTAACGCCGATCCTTGTCTGGAACGTCTACAACGCCCGTAAGGAGATGAAATAATGGACAATATTGCAGGTTCCAAATCGTCCCTGGGCTGGGCCGTCAACATCTCGGTCGTACTGCTTGTCGCTCTTTGGGTGTTTCCAACCTTCGGCCTTTTGGTTTCGTCCTTCCGGACCGCTGACCAGATCGTCGGCTCGGGCTGGTGGGCATCGTTGTTCCCGTCGGAACAGACTGACCGCTACCGTGCAGCGGACCCGGACGAGAACCGTGTTCAGCGCGGCGACCTGTTCGTGGTTGAGGGCAATTTCTTTGGCGACGATGGTGCGCCGGGCGAAATTCAGAGTTGGGGGACATCATCCCGGGCGGTGGACGCCTATCAACCCGGTGATGTGGCTGACCTGGGCGATGGCGAGACATTCTCGATCGATGCGGAAGGCAACTACACATGGTCCGGCAATGACGAGCAGATCAGTGGACGGGGGCAACGTGCCTTTGTCACAGCCGTCTCGCCGCCTGAGTTCACAACCGAGAACTACGTGAACATCATGACCAGCGGGGATTCCAACGACAACATGGCCAAGGCGTTCTTCAACACGCTGACCGTGACGATCCCTGCCACGATCATCCCCATCGTTGTGGCCGCTTTTGCCGCCTACGCGCTGGCCTGGATGGACTTTCCGGGTCGCGCGATCCTGATTGCCTGTGTCGTGGGTCTGCTCGTGGTACCGCTGCAACTGGCGCTGATCCCGCTGCTCAAGCTGCATGTCGGCATTGGCATCGGCAAAGGATATCTGGGCGTCTGGCTGGCCCATACCGGCTTTGGCCTTCCACTCGCGATATACCTCTTGCGAAATTACATGGTTGGCCTACCGCGCGACATCATCGAAAACGCCAAGGTGGACGGCGCGACGGATTTCCAGATCTTTACCAAGATCATCCTCCCACTGTCGTTCCCCGCCTTGGCGTCCTTTGCAATCTTCCAGTTCCTGTGGACCTGGAATGACCTGCTGGTGGCCAAGGTGTTCCTGATTGATGCCACGGGGCAAACGACAGTGATGACCGACCAAATCGTCAATCTGTTGGGCACCCGTGGCGGCAACTGGGAAATCCTTGCGACAGCGGCGTTCGTGTCGATTGCGGTGCCGCTGTGCGTGTTCTTTGCAATGCAGAAGTACCTGGTGCGCGGTCTGCTGGCCGGGTCGGTGAAATAGGATCTAGTGGATGAACAAGAAAGCGGAATTCGACATGGCTCGGACTCTTGTGGCGGACAAGGACTGGTGGCGCGGGGCGGTGATCTACCAGATTTATCCGCGCAGCTTCCAGGACAGCAATGGCGACGGTGTTGGCGATCTGAACGGCATCACCAGCCGCCTGCCCTATGTTGCGTCGCTGGGGGTGGATGCGATCTGGATTTCGCCGTTCTTTACCTCGCCCATGAAAGACTTCGGGTATGATGTCAGCGACTATCGCGGCGTCGATCCGATGTTCGGCACGCTGGCCGATTTTGATGCACTGGTTGATACGGCGCATGCCTTGGGTCTGCGGGTGATGATCGACCTTGTGCTGTCCCACACCTCGGACCAACACCCGTGGTTTGCCGAGAGCCATTTGGACCGCACCAATGAGAAGTCCAACTGGTATGTCTGGTCGGACCCCAAGCCCGACGGCACGCCCCCCAACAACTGGTTGTCGATCTTTGGCGGCCCCGCCTGGACGTGGGAGCCGCGGCGCGAACAGTATTACCTGCACAACTTCCTGTCGACGCAGCCCGACCTGAACTTCCACAACACGGACGTACAGGATGCGCTGCTAGACGTGACGCGCTTCTGGCTGGATCGGGGCGTCGATGGGTTCCGTCTGGACACCATCAACTTCTACTATGCCGACAAGGAACTCCGCGACAACCCGGCGCTCCCACCGGAGCAGCGCAATGCGACCATCGCGCCGTCGGTGAACCCGTATAACCACCAGGAACACCTCTATTCCAAGAACCAGGCCGAGAATCTGGAGTTTTTGGCCCGCTTCCGGTCGCTGCTGGACGAGTACCCGGGCGCGGCTGCCGTGGGCGAAGTGGGCGACGCGCAGCGCGGGCTTGAGATCATGGGCCAATACACTGAGGGCGATCAGCGCGTTCAGATGTGTTATGCCTTTGAATTCCTCGCCAAGGACCCGCTGACTGCCGCCCGTGTGGTCGAAGTTCTGAACAAAGTGGACGAGGTGGCCACTGACGGCTGGGCCTGCTGGGCGTTCTCCAACCACGACGTGATCCGCCATGCCAGCCGGTGGGACCTGTCCCCGGCTGCGATGCGCGCCTATGCCACGCTGATCCTGTGTCTGCGCGGCTCTGTCTGCCTGTATCAGGGCGAGGAGCTGGGGCTGCCAGAGGCGGATGTGGCTTTTGAAGACTTGCAAGACCCCTATGGCATCGAATTCTGGCCCGAGTTCAAGGGCCGCGACGGGTGCCGCACGCCGATGGTTTGGGAGCCGTCGAACAGCCATGGCGGCTTTACCACGGGCGAGCCTTGGCTGCCGGTCAGCCGCGAGCATCTGCACAGTGCCGTCACGACACAGGAAAATGATCCAACTGCCCTGCTGCACCACTACCGCAAGGCCATCGCCTTGCGTCATGCACACATGGCGTTGTCGAAGGGCACGCACTACGGAGTCAAAGCAACTGGTGATGTCGTGCATTTCACACGGTCGCATGAAGGTCAGGTGATCTTCTGCGCAGTGAACCTAAGCGACGAACCGGCCACGCTGGACCTGCCCGATGGGGCATGGGTCACCATCGGGTCAGAACTGGGCAGCACCGCCCCCAGCCCCGATGGGCATGTCCATCTGGGCGCGTGGCAGGTGGCGCTGGCCTTGAAGACATAAACGAGGAGAACGGGGCCCGGCCCACCGGGCACCCGAAGGGAGGGACCAACCATGGCCGATTTGAAACTGACAGATGTCGAAAAGACATATGGCGGCACGGTCAACGTGCTCAACAACATCAACCTCGATATCCAGAAGGGCGAGTTGATTGTCTTCGTCGGCCCGTCGGGCTGCGGCAAGTCCACGCTGCTGCGTATGATCGCGGGTTTGGAAAAGATCACCGGCGGTACACTTGAGATTGACGGGACGGTCGTAAACGACGTGCCGCCCGCACAGCGTGGCATCGCCATGGTGTTCCAATCCTATGCGCTTTATCCGCACATGACGGTGCGGGACAACATGACCTTTGCCCTGAAACTGGCAAAGAAGCCTCAGTCCGAAATTGATGAGGCCGTGAACCGGGCGGCGCGCATCCTGCAGCTTGAACCCTATCTGGACCGCCTGCCCAAAGCTTTGTCAGGTGGGCAGCGTCAACGGGTCGCCATCGGCCGCTCCATTGTGCGCGACCCCAAGGTGTACCTGTTCGATGAACCGCTTTCGAACCTAGATGCCGCCCTCCGCGTCGCCACGCGGATCGAGATTGCCCAGCTCAAAGAGTCGATGCCTGACAGCACGATGATCTACGTGACCCACGACCAGGTCGAAGCCATGACACTGGCCAGCCGCATCGTGGTTCTTGCGAACAAAGGCATCGCGCAGGTCGGTTCCCCGCTTGAACTTTATGAACGGCCCGAAAATGAATTCGTCGCGCAATTCATTGGATCACCATCAATGAACCTGTTGCCGGGCGAAGTCATCGAAACTGGTCAGCAAACCAAGATCCAGATGAAAGGCGGCGGTGTGATCACCTCTGCCGTGCCAACTCAGGATGGCGACAAGGGCCTGCAGGTAAATGTCGGTGTGCGGCCCGAGGACATGGTAGAAACCGATGGCGATGCCGTGTTCGAAGGCACTGTTGATTTCACCGAAGCCCTCGGCGAAGTCACGATCCTCTACTTCCATGCAGAAGAAGGTGAACAGGCCGTGCTGGCGAAGATGCCCGGCATCCACAAGGATCTGCGCGGGAAGTCGGTCAAGGTGACGGCCGCGCCAGAGAAAGTGCAACTCTTCTCGAACGGTCAGTCGCTTTACTACCGTTAAGCCTGTTCGAACATTGCAGCGGGTCGATCCAACAAGAATTGCCCAATGATCGGCCCGGCGGCAGCGCCGATGCCACGGGCATTTGCACCGATCTGCCCCTCTACCGTTTCGGGTCTGAACAATCCCCGCATGTCTTTTTTCTCGAGCGCAGATGCTGTCAATTCAACCAAACGCGCGCGCACAGGTGGTGGCATCGCGCCGTCGATAACCACCGCTTCGACATCGATCACAGCGCAGCTTGCGACGCTGGCAATGGCAAGTGCATCAGCGGTCTGCTCCAGCCACGGGACAACAAAGCGTTCAAGATGTGACCAATCCTGTGGCTGTTGCCAGAGTTGACGTGGGTTTTCGCCCGCTTCGACCAGACGTAGTTCCAGCGTCCGGATCGAAGCGAGATCGATCAGATGTCCGGACCGCCCTTGCAAGTCGGCGACAGGCATCGTCCCGAATGCGCCGGCGTTTTTCTGATTGCCCTCGAACACCGTGTGATCCAGCACCACCCCGCCACCAATGAAGGCGCCCAGGAAAAAGTAGACGTAGTCGCGATACTCCCGCCCGATGCCAAAGACATGCTCGGCCCTGCAGGCGGCGGTCGCATCATTGACCAAACGCACAGGCAGATCGCTGATGCGTCCCACTTCGGCGACAAAGTCGACGTCTTTCCAGGCCGCAAACTCTTCCGGAGGGGCATCGAGCAATTCGTGCCAGCTCCACAATTCGAACGGGGCGGCAATGCCCACCCCGCACAGGCGTTCGCGCATAACATCGTCCATGTCATCCACCAACGCGGAGAACCCTTCGCGCAGAAATCCAAAGACATGGCGCGGCAAAGGGTAGTCGTACGTGTGCCGCAGCTGATGACGCACCTGCCCCATCGCATCCAGAACCAACAGATCAGCGCTGCGGCGCCCGATCTTGAGGCCGACAGAAAACACGCCATCCGGGTTCAAAAGGTACGGCACAGACGGCTTGCCCACCTTCCCTTTCACCGGCGCGCCCTTGATCAACAGCCCGTCCTGTTCAAGCTTCCGCAGGATCACCGAGGCCGTTTGAGATGACAAGCCAGTTCGGCGCGCAAGATCGCTTCCCGGCAGTCCGCCATTGCGTTGCAGGATCGACAGAATCAACCGCTCATTATAGGCACGCACGCCCGTTTGGTTGATCCCACCGGACAAGGTGCGCACATGGTCCAATGTCATCAGACCGCTCCTCCCTCTTCTAACTTTGCGCGCGTCAATAAATAAATCAAGTTGATTTATAAATTGACAGCATCACAGAATCACGCTTCCCTTGGGGCAGCCGAAACGCGCAACGCGCTGCTTTGGCATTATTCTGGGAGGATATCATGAAGAAATTTCTACTCGGCACAGCCTGTGCCTTGACCGCTATGACCGGCGCCGCGTTGGCCGAAGACGTATCAGCGTGTCTGATCACCAAGACAGACACCAACCCGTTCTTTGTCAAAATGCGCGAAGGTGCGGCAGCCAAGGCGGAAGAGCTTGGCGTCAGCCTCAGCTCATTTGCGGGCAAGGTGGATGGCGACCATGAAACGCAGGTGCAGGCGATCGAGACCTGTATTGCCAACGGTGCCAAGGGTATCCTTCTGACGGCCTCCGACACCGCCAGCATTGTGCCGGTGGTGCAACAGGCACGGGATGCGGGCCTGCTGGTTATCGCACTCGACACGCCGCTCGAACCCATTGACGCTGCTGACATGACATTCGCCACCGACAACTTCCTCGCGGGCGAATTGATCGGTGCATGGGCAGCTGCGACCCTTGGGGACGCCGCGGCAGACGCGAAGATCGGGATGCTTGACCTGGCCATCAGCCAGCCCACCGTGGGCGTACTGCGCGATCAGGGTTTCCTGACCGGTTTCGGCATCGACATTGGCGATCCGAACAAATGGGGCGACGAAACCGATGGCCGTATCGTCGGTAACGATGTCACCGCTGGCAACGAGGAAGGTGGCCGCCGCGCGATGGAGAACCTGCTGGCCAAGGACCCGTTCATCAACGTGGTCTATACCATCAACGAACCCGCCGCTGCCGGTGCCTATGAGGCGCTCAAGGCCATTGGTCGCGAAAACGACGTGCTGATTGTGTCCGTCGATGGCGGCTGCCCCGGCGTACAGAACGTGGCTGACGGTGTGATCGGCGCAACCTCGCAGCAATACCCGCTGCTGATGGCGTCCCTTGGGATCGAGGCGATTGCCGCATGGGCCAAGGACGGCACCAAGCCCGAAGCCACCGAAGGCAAGGCGTTCTTTGACACCGGCGTGGCGCTTGTCACCGACAAGCCCGCCGATGGGGTCGAGAGCATCTCGGTCGCGGAAGGCAAGGACCTGTGCTGGGGCTGATCCGCAAACGCGGATCAGAGTGTGGAGCGTCGATGCCTCATCGGCCTCCCCATACCACCAAAAACTAAGCTACACTTGGGGCGGGCACGTCGCCTGCCCCATTTCATTGCCTGACATCGGGACCACCCATGACCCAATCGGACAATTACGAAGCTGCAGCCTCCTCTGCCGACGCAACAGTCGCCGAGTTCGAGGATCACCGTCGTGGCGTTGTCGGACGCGTGCAGCATACGCTGCACCAGACGCCATCACTGGTGCCGCTGATCGTGCTGATCTTTTCCATTGCACTGTTCGGCATCCTTCTGGGATCGCGCTTTTTCTCACCCTTTGCACTCACGCTGATTTTGCAGCAGGTGCAGATCGTGGGGGTTCTGGCCGCCGCGCAAACCCTGATAATCCTGACGGCAGGCATCGACCTGAGCGTCGGTGCCATAGCCGTTCTATGCACCGTCGTTATGGGAAAAGCATCGTTCCAATACGGTATCCCACCCGCTGTGTCCGTCGCCATTGGCCTGACGGTCGGAACGGCGCTTGGGGCCATCAGTGGATGGCTGGTGAGCCGCATGAAACTGCCACCCTTCATTGTTACGCTGGGTATGTGGCAGATCGTGCTGGCGGCAAATTACCTATACTCTGCGAACGAAACCATTCGGTCTCAGGACATTGAGGCTGAGGCGTCTTTTCTTCAGTTCCTCGGGACCAAGATTCAGCTTGGCGGTGCGACGTTCACCCTTGGTGTGCTGGGCATGATCGCCCTGTTCATCGGCTTGGCTTATGCCTTGCGATCTACGGCATGGGGGCGGCATGTCTATGCTGTCGGGGATGACCCCGAGGCGGCGGAACTGTCGGGCGTGGATGTGCACAAGACCTACATGTCCGTCTACATGGCCGCGGGCTTCATCTGCGCGCTTGCGGGCTGGGTGATGATTGGGCGGTTCGGTTCTATCTCTCCTTCCGCGACGACTGGGGTGATCGGCAACATCCAATCCATCACCGCCGTGGTCATTGGCGGCATCTCACTCTTTGGTGGTCGTGGATCGATTGCGGGCGCACTCTTCGGCGCGCTCATCGTCGGCGTGTTCGAACTGGGCCTGCGCATGGCCGGGGCGGACCCCCAATGGACCTTCATGTTGATCGGCATGTTGATCATCGCAGCCGTGGCTGTGGACCAATGGATTAGAAAGGTGGCGGCATGACCGAGCCCATTCTAAAGGCCCGCAATCTCGTGAAGCGTTATGGCAAGGTCACCGCATTGGACCATGCCGATTTCGACCTGATGCCCGGTGAAATCCTCGCCGTGATCGGTGACAACGGTGCGGGCAAATCCTCGATGATCAAGGCGGTGTCGGGGGCGATTGCCCCGGATGAAGGGCAGGTTTGGCTCGATGGGCGCGAGGTCAATTTCCGCTCTCCCATCGAAGCACGCCAGCACGGAATCGAGACTGTCTATCAGCAGCTCGCCATGTCCCCAGCCCTGTCAATTGCCGACAACATGTTCATGGGGCGCGAGCTGCGCAAACCCGGGATTATGGGCAAAGTGTTTCGCCAACTCGACAAGCCAGCCATGCAGAAATTCGCCCGTGAAAAGCTGAGCGAATTGGGGCTGGCCACGATCCAGAACATCAATCAGGCGGTCGAAAGCCTGTCCGGCGGTCAACGTCAGGGTGTAGCCGTGGCGCGCGCTGCTGCCTTTGGGTCCAAGGTCGTCATTCTGGACGAACCCACCGCCGCCCTTGGCGTCAAGGAAAGCCGCAAGGTGCTTGAATTGATCCTTGATGTGCGTTCACGGGGCATCCCGATCATCCTGATCAGCCACAACATGCCACACGTTTTTGAGGTTGCTGACCGCATCCATGTTCACCGCCTGGGTAAACGTCTGTGCGTGATCGACCCCAAGGATCATTCGATGGCCGACGCCGTGGCCTACATGACCGGCGCGGCGGTCCCGGAGATGGCGGCCTGAGATGACACTCGACCAGATCTGCACGCAGATCCTTGCCCGCCCACCGACACCACATAGGCGGTTGGTTGCAGTGGCAGGGCCGCCTGCCAGCGGCAAAAGTACATTGGCCGAAGAGATTGCCGCAGCCCTGCGTGCGCAAGGCGAGACGGCGGCCGTTGTGCCCATGGACGGCTTTCACCTGGACGACAGACTGCTTAAGATGGATGGCACCCAGAACCGCAAAGGTGCCCCGTATACTTTTGATGCTGACGGTTTCGTCCGGCTGATCATGGCGCTGCAATCACAGGAACCTGTCGTGTTCCCGGTCTTTGACCGGGATCGTGAGATTGCCATCGCGGGGGCTGGTCGCGTGCCAGCCGCCTGCAAAACAGTTGTCGTTGAAGGCAACTATCTGTTGCTCGACAGCCCGCCATGGGCCGGTTTGCACGACAAATGGACGTTCTCGATTGCCCTGCATCCGCCCGTCGACACTCTGGTCGACCGGCTCAAGGCCCGTTGGGCTGAGCATGGCAAGCCGGATGCGCAGGCATGGATTGACACCAATGACATGCCGAATATCACCACGGTTCTAACGCAGTCGGCCTCTGCCGATGTTACACTATCGGAGACACCAACATGATCCTCTGCGCGGGCGAGGCCCTGATCGACATGATCCCGAATGCTGACGGCGCCTATGTTCCTCATGTCGGCGGCGCGGTTCTGAACACGGCTGTCGCCTTGGGCCGCTTGGGCGAGCCTGTCGGGCTGATCACCGGCCTTTCGTCGGACCCTTTCGGCGCGATGATCGAGGATCACCTGACCGCCAGCCATGTGTCCACTGACCACGCCGTGCGCAGCGACCGCAACACGACTCTGGCCTTTGTGCATCTGGACCAGGGCAATGCCACCTACACGTTCTACGACGACAAAACCGCGACGCGGAGCATCCAACCCGTTGATATTGCGGCTGTCCCCGCGGGGACAGAGGCGGTTTTCTTCGGCGGCATCTCCCTCTGCAACCCACCGGTCGCAGACAGCTTGCTAGATTTAGCCCTGTCTCAACCCGCTGATCGGCTGGTGATGGCGGACCCGAACATCCGCCCCGGCTTTATCTCGGATCACGATGGGTATCGGGCCCGACTGACCAGACTGATTGGGCGGGCCGATATCGTGAAACTGTCGGATGACGACATCACCTGGCTGGTGCCAGACGGCGATCTGAACGCCAAAGCGCAGGCTGTTCTCGGCATGGGGCCGAAATTGCTTCTGTTGACCGAAGGGGGCGATGGGGCAACGGCACATCTGGCAAATGGCACCAAGGTGCGCGTTGCTGCGGAAAAGGCGCAGGTGGTCGATACGGTCGGCGCGGGCGACACGTTCAATGCAGGCTGCCTTGCCGCTCTGCGGCGTGCGGGCGCGTTGCCGCCTTCTGCGATTGCAGCGCTGGACGAGAACACGCTGACGGATATGCTGACACTCGCCGCCCGCGCTGCCGCCATCACCGTCTCCCGCGCCGGGGCAAACCCGCCCTGGCAAACCGAACTGGACTGATCCCATGAAACGATCCCGCGTGAATGACATCCTGGCCGAAGGGGCCGAATTCTTTACCAAGCACGGTTGGACAGTTCCGCCCTTTGGGGGCTGGACACCGGACGAGATGCGCAGTGACAAGGCCGCCCATGTCCGTGATCGCGGACTGGGCTGGGACATCACCGACTACGGACAGGGCCGCTTTGACGAAATGGGCCTGTTCCTGTTCACCATGCGCAATGGTGATCTGGCTGAAATGGGCCAGCAGGGTGCGATGCTCTATGCCGAAAAGCTGATGATCTCGCGCCGGGACCAGCTTTCACCCATGCATCGACACGTGTTGAAGACAGAGGACATCATCAACCGCGGAGGGGCTACGCTGGTGCTGGAACTCTTCACCTGCGATGCCGAGGGACAGATAGACCGCAAGGCCGACGTGCAGGTCCTGACTGACGGTGTGCCGATAACCTTGCCCGCCGGCGGTCATTTGAAGTTGCCGGTCGGAGCGTCCGTAACACTTACCCCCACAACGTGGCATGCGTTCTGGGGCGAAGGCGGCGACTGTTTGATCCATGAAGTGTCGACAGTGAATGATGATCTGACCGACAATATTTTCGCGGAACCCATCGGCCGGTTTTCCAACATCGAAGAAGACGTATCTCCGACGCACCTCTTGGTCAGTGACTACTAGGCGCTGCAAATGGAGCCAGGCCCGTACCCAAATGGTGCCTGAACCCCTTGCGGTCTGGTGGCCCGGCGCATGCGTGGTCGGCCCGACACACTAAACAAAAGGCAAGTAGTAGTCCCGAACTGCGTCGACGGACTTGTCCTTGAGCCGTTTCCATTCGTCCTGCTTGAGGAAAATCAAAGCGTCACAAATCTCTTCCCCCACCGCCATGCGCAAGGGCTTGTCCGCGTCCAAGGCCTCCAGCGCCTTATCCAGTGCCGATGGCACATGGCGCGTCGCACGGATATTTTCCAGCCCATCAAGATCCTCGGCCGGGTCCAGCGCGTAACCACCACTCACACCCAGAAGCGATGCCTGCAGCACGGACGCGACAGCAAGGTACGGGTTCGTCGCGCAGTCCGCCATGCGATGCTCCAACCGGGCGGAGCGCGGCGAGGTCACGCAGGACCGCGTTGTCACAAGCCGATGGTCATCAGCCCAGTTCGCCCAGTATCCAGCCATGGAGGCCGGGCCGAGGCGGTCATAACTGTTCACCGTCGCCGCGAGCAGACCGGCCAACCCTTCGTGATGGTAAATCAGCCCCGCCATGCACCCTCTGGCAATATCAGACAGCGCACCGTCAGGCGCGATCACGTTGGCACCCTGCGCATCCGCAAAGCTGAAATTCACATGCAGGCCGGACCCGCCCCGGTCTGGAATGGGCTTGGGCAGGAAGGTCAGCAGCAGTCCCATCTCTGCCGCAATCTCTCGCGCCATCGTGCGAAACAGAAACGCGTTGTCGCAGGCTGCAACGGCTGTTTCGAACTTCATCGTCAGTTCGAACTGGCCATTGTCATATTCACCGTTCATCGACTCGATGGGCAGGCCAGCCGCATCCGCGGTCGACCACAGAGCATCCATCAACCCCGCCGGGTCATTCTGCGGCCCCGTGCCATAAACGAACGCACCCGGCGTATCATAAGGCGTCCACACCCCATCGGCATCCTGCTGGAAAACATAGGCTTCCATTTCAAGGCCTACCATCGGGGTCAGCCCTTTCGCCTCCCATGCTTCAACGGTGGCTTGCAATCGTGCCCGCGCGCAAAGACCAAATGGCATGCCATCCACATGCAAGGTCCCAAGCGCGATTTCGCTGTCCCGCTGCCAGTCAAGACGTCGGTCACCATCCAACACCAGTTCCATGTCCGGAATGCCGTCGAACACCCCTGCCCCCGGGACCGGGATCAGGTCACGATCAAACGTCGTGCCAAAAACACCACGGGCAAAACCGATCTTACCCCCAGCAGCAACATCCGGTGGTACGAACTTGCCCCTCGGCAGGTTGAGCAGGTCACAGAAAAGGGTGCGGGTGCGGTTCGTCATGGTCGTCACTTCAGCGTTGGGCGGACAGTCAACGCTTTGACCCCGCAGATAAAATTCGAGCGTGTCCAGGTGGGTGCATCCACAGCCTCAAGCGCGTGGATGCGACCAGCAAGCTCTTGCAGCACGCATTTCAACTCCAGCTTGGCCAGCCACATGCCCAGGCACACATGCGGTCCACCCTGCCCGAACGCGACGTGGCGGTTCGGGCTGCGGTCCAGTTGGGCAATATGGGGATTGTCGAACATGGCCTCGTCCCGGCTGCCCGACACGAACCACATCAACACCTTGTCACCTTCGCGAATGGTCTGGCCGTGCATCTCGACATCCCGTGTCGCGGTGCGTCGGAAATGCAATGTGGGCGAGGCGAGGCGGATGAACTCATCCGCGCATGTGTCCCACACCTGCCCGCTCTGCAATGCCCCAAGCAGGCCCTTTTGCTGTGTCAGCAGATGCAGCGCCATGGCGATCGAATAGCGGGTCGTGTCATTGCCCGCCGCGACCAACAGGCAAAAGAAGTTCTTGAAGTCCTGCCCGGTGATGGCGCCGTCTTCGCTGCGCAGCACACGGGCAAGGATGCCCTTATCATCGACCTTGTGCGTACCGTTCAGGATGTCGTCGGCATAGTCATAGAGCTCAACCCCGGCAGGCGAGCGAAAGGGCATCATGCGGTAGGCATCGGTGTCTACCTTGTCGATGACAGTATCGGTGAAATCCGGATCAGTATTCCCGATCAACGCGTCGCCCCGTTCCACAAGCCAATCCAAATCAGCGTCAGGCACGCCGAGGATGCGGCCCAACATCAGCATGGGCAGGCGTTTGGCAATCTTGTCGACGGCGTCGAACTCGGAATGTTGCAACGCCTCGGCCACGATCTCCTGCGCCAGCTCGCGGATCAGGGGTTCGAACTGGGCGACGACCGGCTTCGCAAAGGCTGGGTTCACGGCGCGCCGGGTCACGGTGTGTTCAGGTGGGTCGGTTTCCTGAAAGGTGCGGCGGGCGAGGTATTCCTCGCGGCTCTGATCTTCGATCCGGATGCCTTGGGCGCTGGAAAAGGTGTTCGGGTCTTTTTGCGCGGCCATGATGTCGGCATATCGGGTGAGGGACCAAAACCCCTTCTGGCCTCCAAACGCCTCCGTCCAGTGCAAAGGGGCCTGTACCCGCATCTGCTCGAACGTCTGGTGCGGCACCCCATCCACGAAACTGTCGTGATCAGCGAGGTTTTTCATGGCGTGCCTCCGAAAAAGCGGGTGGCCCATTCAGCAAACAACGGGCCGTCATTGGTGCGGGTCAGCGTGGCCTCGGCATTGGCCACTTCATCGGCGCTCAGGTACGGTTTGGTGTAGTTCAGCACACACCGCATGAACGGGTCGGAAAACTCCGGATGCGCTTGGGTGGTGAAGATATGGTCGCCCTTGGCAAAACCGGCCACCGCGCATTTGGGCGAAGTGGCCCATCGCGTACACCCATCGGGCAAGGCCGTCACCGCGTCATGGTGAAACTGGTACAGGCCGACGGACGGCATGGCGGGCTGCATCCACGGCAAGGTTTCCGAAACCTCGATTTGATCGATCCCGATGTTCCAATCCTGCCGGGCCACCGCTCCGCCCAACGCCACAGCAATCGCCTGATGTCCGAAACACGCGCCGAGCAGGGGCTTCTTCGCGGCATCGCAGGCCCGGATGAAATCGTAGAGCGGCGGCAGAAAGGCCAGATCATCCAACACACTCAACGGTGAACCTGTGATCAGATAGGCATCCTGCTCCTCTACATCCTGCGGCACCTCGCCCCCGATGGTCATGTAGACGCGGTAAGTGAACCGCTGTTCCTGCGCATCGAACAGATCGCGGAAGCGGTGCGCGTCATCGGGAAAAGCATCGCCAACCTCGACCGACCGGTCATGGTTCACTTGCAGGATACCGAGCTTCAGGCGGGGCATATGTGTTCTTTCCAAAGGCGGGGACGGCGCAAACCGCCCCCGGCTGGTTCAGCGACCGAGGATCTCGTTGATCTCGGCTGACTTGGCACGGTCCGCTTCGATGCGCGCCTGCGCCTCGTCCTGCCCTTGCCAGTAGACCGCGGCCCCCGTCTCGGCCATCAGCGCCTGCGCTTCATCCGAGGCCATGGTCTTGGCCGCGACTTCGGCAATGGTGTCGATCACCTCTTGCGGCGTGCCCTTGGTCACGAACAGTCCGTTCCACAACTCGACATCGTTGACACCGGATTGGGCAGCGATGGTTTCGACCCCGTCGAGCTTGGCGATGGGCTGCGCACCGATATTGCCCAGCACCTTGATGTCATCCAGGCAGGGTTCGATCAGCGCGAGAGTTGTGTTGATCACATCGGCATCACCCGAAGACAGCGTGTTGCAGTCCAGCAGATCAAAGGCGCTGTCATCTGCGAACTCGAACCCCATCTTGGCCGCTGCAGCCATGGACACGGCCGTGGGCGTCAGGCCCGCACCGAAATGGCCCAGCACCACGTCATTGTCCTGCGCATGGGCGGCCAGTTCAGCCATGTTCGAATAGGGGGCACCGCCGGATGCGGCCAGTACGAACGGGTAGGTCAGGAAGATGCCCACAGGCACAAAGCTGTCTTCTTCGATCCCGATATCGATCTGGGGTCCGACGATCGGCACCCCGATCACGAAGGACCCGATGACCGACCCATCATTGGGCGCATTCAGCACTTCCAGCGCACCGGGGAACGGGCCATCCCCGCCGCCGGGACGGTTCACGACCGACGCAGGTTGCCCCGTCGCTTCGGCCATGTCGGCGGCGATCATGCGCGTCAGGATGTCTTCGAAATCACCTGGGGGCCACGGGACAATGAACTGCACCGGACCGGTCGGATACTCTGCCAACGCCGGACCAGTGAGGGCGGCCAAGGCGAAGGCCGCTGAGGTCAAAAGCTTTTTCATGTTACTCTCCCTGAGTTTGTTTTTTGCTTTTGTGGTTAATGTTCAAACCTCTTCGTGCGGAGGCTTTGGGCGATCGTGATACCAATCACGATCAGGATGACAACAAAAAGCGTGCCCGACACAGGCCGGTTGACCAGATCGAAGACGGTCTTGATCTGTCCCGCGCCCGCCGTCAGCTTCTCGATCATGATAGAGCCAAGGACGAGGCCCAGTACGATGGGCACCAGCGGCCAATCAAGACGGCGCAGGATAAAACCCAGATACCCGAAACCAGCGGCGAACATGCAGTCGGCAAAGGAGTTGCGGATGGAAAAGACGCCGACGAAAGCGAGGATCAAGATGAACGCGCCCAGCAGGCGGTTCGGCACATAGATGATGCGCGCGATCCATTTCGTGGACACCAGCAGTGTCAGGATGACCAAGACGTTGATGATCAAAAGCGCGATGAAGAGAGAGAACAGGAAGTCCGGGTTGTTCTCGAAGATATCCGGGCCGGGTTTGATGCCCGCATCAAAGAACACAACCATCATCATGGCCGTCAGCGCCTCGCCGGGCACGCCCAGCGCCAAGAGCGGCACCATGGCGGCAGCGGGCACTGCGTTGTTGCTGGCCTCAGACGCAATCAACCCGTCGGGCGCGCCACGCCCGAACTTACCCGGCTCTTTCGACATGGCCCGTGCTGTGGAGTAGCTGAAGAACTGCGCCACGAACTCGCCCACACCGGGGATGATACCCATGATCGTGCCATAGCCTGCGCTGATCGTGGCCACGGCCGGATGCTTCTTCAGCTCTCCGAACCCGCGCAGCAACCCACCTTTGAGCCGTGCTTCGGGTGGATCAGCATCCTTGCCCGTCAGCAGGAACAGTGCCTGTGAAATGGCAAAAATACCCACGATCACGACGATCAGGTTAAAGCCCGGATACAGGTATTCGACCCCAAAGGTATAGCGGTCGATCTGCTTGAGCGATTGCCGCCCGACCAGTGCAATGAGAAACCCAAGCCCAAAAAGCAGCGCAGCGATCCCCATCGTCTTGCGATGCGCTGCAATCAGCAGAACGGCACCCAAGGCCGCGGCCATGAAGATATCGCGCTGCCCGAACAGCGCGCCCAGATCCCGTAGATATGGGCCAAACAGCATCAGCGCGCCCAGCCCCAGCAGGATAGAAAAGCATCCCCCAAAGAAAGACGCGGAATAGGCCAGCGACAGGCCCCGCGCCGCCTCGCCCCGACGCGTCATGGCATAGCCGTCATAGGTGGTCAGCGCATTCACCGGCGTGCCCGGCGTGTTGATCAGGATGGCCGGGATCGCGCCGCCATACATGCTCGACCCGTAAACACCCAAGAGAAGCACCAGCGACACCAGATCATCCAGAAACACGGTCGCAGGCAGAAGGATCGCAATGGCGATGGCAGGCCCGATCCCCGGCACGGCCCCGATGGCCAACCCACCGACCGACCCGATCAGGATCGCCACCAGCACAGGCAAGCTGGCAAGGTTATCAAGGCCGGCCCAGAACGCCTCCATCAGAACCACACCTGCATGAACGTCTCCATGCGCTGCGGCAGCAGGTCATAAAGCCAGATGTTGACGGGTGTCTTGATCTGCAACCCAGTGCGAAAGACCAGAACGATGGCGAGGCTCGCCGCAAGGCAGATGCACATCCAACGCGCGCCGCGATAGCCAAGGCGCCACGGCAAAAGCGTGCCAAGCAGCAGGGTGGACACCAGATACCCAAGCACTGGCACGAGCAATGTGTAGGCCACGAACCAAACCACATATTCCAGCGCGCGCAGCCACTGACCCAGTTCATAGGCCACGTCGGTTGGCTGCTTGAACCGCTGCCGCCACGCCTGTGCCCGCCACGCCCCGCGCAGGTTCCACAGGGCAGCAGGTACCAAAACCGCCAGACACATCAACGGCGCCACCCAGCTTTGCTTGAGGATGCGGCCCAAGCGCGCCGTCCGTCCCTCCGGCTCGGTTACGCCAAACTGGTCCATCCAGTAGCGCGCCATGTTCTGCGGCAGCTTGCGGTCCTCCCACCCTGTCTGGGTGAAAAAGAACACCAGAAAAAACAGGGCCAGCACCGCCATGAACAGGGAAAAGATCGGATCCCCTCGCCCACGCCGGAAATCCGTAACGTCGGTGACATTGATCCTGGTGTCCGGCGGGCACGCGCTGGCAAAAGCGCGACCCGTGGTCTCTGACCGGATGGGCCGCACCACCGTTGCGCTGCGTGGCGCTGGGGATGCGACCCGAGACTTCAAGCCGCCTCGGCCATGGCCTTCAGGCCTGTTTCGGTCGCGGACAGTATTTTCTGCACATGCCCCGCATCAATGACCAAGGGCGGAGAGAAGATGGCGTTGTTGCCCGATACCCGGATCATCACACCGTCCTCGTAAGCTGCCTTCTGGAACACCAGCGGCAGCGCCTTACCCACGGGGGTCTTTTTGCCACGATCGCTGACAAGTTCGATGGCACACATCAAACCCTCGCCACGGACGTCCCCGATGTGATCATAGCGACCAGCAAGCGCATCAAGCCCCGCCTTCAACTCGGCCCCACGCGCGCTCGCGTTTTCCCATGGCCGGATACGTATCGTCTCTTCCACGGCCGCAACGGCGGCGGCGGCCCCAACGGGGTGACCGGAATAGGTGTAGCCGGAATCGACGGAACCCACCCCGCTTTCATCATCTTCAAAAACCGCCGCGACGTGGTCCGCGATCATCACGGCGCCAAAGGGGAAGTACCCGTTTGTAATGGCTTTTGCCGTACACATCAGGTCCGGTTGCACACCCCAGTGGCGCGATCCTGTCTCGTCCCCTGTACGACCGAATGCGGTGATCACCTCATCCGCGATCAATAGGACACCATGCTTGTCGCAGATGTCCCGAACCAGCGGCATGAAGCTGGGATGCGGCGAGATCACTCCCCCTGCCCCCTGCACCGGCTCCATCACAAAAGCTGCAATGGTGTTGGCGCCCTGAAAGGCAATCTCTCGCTCCAGCATTCCCGCGCTCAGGCGCGCCAGCTCAGCCGGATCATCAGTGCCGAATGGATTGCGGTAGAGATACGGGCCCGGAATGTGAAAACAGCCGGCCATGAGCGGCTCATACGTGTTGCGGAACTTGGCATTGCCATTGACCGACGCACCGCCAAAGTGCGTGCCGTGATAGCCCTTGTCCAAGCTGATGAACTTGGTCCGTGCCTCATCTCCCCGGATGCGGTGGTATTGCCGGGCCAGTTTCAACGCAATCTCGATGCTGTCGGACCCGCCACTTGTGAAAAAACTGCGGGTCATGCCATCCGGGCCAAAAAACTCGGCCAGCAAGTAAGCCAACTCAATCGCCTTGTCGTTCGATGTGCCGCGGAAGGTCGAATAGTAGGGCAGCGCATCCAACTGTCCCGCAATCGCGTCCTTCACTGGCTGACAGGAGTAGCCCAAGTTTACGTTCCAAAGCCCACCGACGGCATCAATGCTGCGATGGCCGTCCACGTCGGTGATGAACACGCCATCGCCGCCTGTTAGGATCGTCGGCGGGTTCGCCATGCTGTCGGCGGGGTGCGCCATAGGGTGCCAGAACTGGCGGGCGTTGTGTTCCTTCAGAAAGTTGCTGTCCTTCATGACGCAGCCCTTTCACGGCTCGGGGTCCAGAGGTCGAGGATATGCGGCGGCACCACGCCGCCCATGGCTTCGGTAATGTCCCGTCCACGCTGCATCAAAAGCCGCGCCAGCCGCGCTTCGGTCCCCTTACCGCCCCGTCCCGTGGGATACGCGATCGAACAGGTGGCGAAAGCACGGGAAGCTCCATCAAAAACCGGGATCGCAACAGAAGAGACGCCAAGGCGCAGGGCATCGCGGTTCCGGGCATAGCCAAGGCTGGCGATCTGTTTCAGCTCTGCTTCAATCTCACGCCGATCTGGCGCCGGAGTTCCCGGCAGACATGTACGCGGATCGGCAATGGCAAGCTCCAGAAGACCACCCGGAGAAAAAGCAAGGTAAGCTTTGCCAGATGCGGTGGCAAAAAGGGGTGGCAGACCATATGCGTCAAAGGCAACGCGCACTGGGTGGTCATGTTCCTCAGCGTGATGAACGTGGACCAGATCGAACCCTTGCACGCGACTGACGTGAACCAGTTCACCAACATCACGGCTCAACACGTCAATCACGCTGCGCACCATCTCGACCTCCGGCACGGTGCGCGCGCGGATCCCCGACAACCGGGTCAGCGCAGGGCCAAGCCTGTAGGCACGGGTCGCCGCATCTTGCTCCAGAAAGCCCGCCCGTTCCAGGGCCACAAGGTGCCGATGCACCGTCGCTTTGTCCCGCCCGGTCAAACGCTGCACGTCCGACAACCCCAGCCGGGGATGCGCGTCACTGAACAGGTCCAAAAGACCAAGAGCCTTTGCAATGGTGGACATGGGATCAAGCTTGACGCACCTGCAATCCCCTTGCAATATATTTTTGCATCCAAGGGTTCATTATATGAACCATTGCCAAAAAAGGACGGCTATGTCTGCGCTTCAGGACAATATTGCAAAACTGGCACCACATCTGACCCGGATTGGTGAAACCGGCATTCTCAATCACATCGCGGGCAAGGCACAACCTGCCGCCACAGGAGACTGGTTCAACACGACCTCGCCCGTCGACGACAGCCAGATTGCGCGCGTGGCCCGCAGCAGCTCCGCAGATGTGGATGCCGCGGCCCAAGCAGCCAAGGCCGCCTTCCCCGCATGGCGCGACATGCCGGCATCTGATCGCAAGCGCATACTGCACGCCATCGCTGACGGGATCGAAGCCCGCGCCGAGGAAATCGCCCTTAGCGAATGCTGGGACACAGGTCAGGCCCTGCGCTTCATGTCCAAGGCGGCACTGCGCGGTGCCGCCAATTTCCGCTTCTTTGCAGACCGCGCGCCCTCGGCACGCGATGGGCAAGCGCTGCCATCGCCCACGCTGATGAACATCACCACCCGCGTGCCCATTGGCGCCGTAGGGGTCATCACACCGTGGAACACGCCGTTCATGCTCTCCACATGGAAAATCGCCCCCGCCCTCGCCGCAGGCTGCACAGTCGTCCACAAACCCGCCGAACTCAGCCCCTGGACTGCTCGTATCCTGATCGAGATCGCAGAAGAGGCAGGCCTGCCACCGGGCGTATGGAACGTCGTCAACGGCATGGGCGAAGAGGCGGGCAAAGCCCTGACCGAACACCCCGACATCAAGGCCATTGCCTTTGTGGGCGAGTCCAAGACAGGATCGGCCATTATGGCGCAGGGCGCGCCCACTCTGAAACGCGTGCACTTCGAGCTGGGCGGCAAAAACCCGGTTGTGGTCTTTGATGACGCCGATCTCGACGCTGCACTCGATGCCGCCATCTTCATGATCTACTCGCTCAATGGCGAACGCTGCACCTCATCCTCACGCCTGCTTGTGCAGGACACCATTGCGGATGACTTCGAGGCAAAGCTCGCAGCGCGCGCCAAGGCCATCAAGGTGGGCCACCCGCTGGACCCGGCAACCGAAATCGGTCCCCTGATCCACCAAGGGCACAGGGCCAAGGTCATGGCCAGCTTCGACATGGCCACGACCGAAGGGGCCACAATCGCGGCGGGCGGCACGCGCGTGGGCGACACCGGTCAATTCGTGGCACCAACCCTGTTCACGAACGCCACCAACGACATGAAGATCGCCCAAGAGGAAATCTTCGGTCCGGTCCTCACCTCCATCCGTTTCAAAACGGAAGAAGAGGCGCTGCAGATCGCCAACGATACGGCCTACGGACTGACAGGCTATGTCTGGACAGCTGATGTGACCCGCGCCATGCGGTTCACCGATGGGCTCGAAGCTGGCATGATCTGGGTGAACTCTGCCAACGTCCGGCACCTGCCCACACCGTTTGGCGGCATGAAAGCCAGCGGCATCGGGCGCGATGGAGGCGACTGGTCATTCGAATTCTACATGGAACAGAAGCACATCGGCATCGCCACCGGTGACCCGAAAATCCCACGTCTGGGTATCTGATGCTTCTTCTGGCTCCAAATACCACAGGGAGTTTGAGGGACAGCGTCCCTCATTCCCAAAAATGAATCGCGCGCGGCGCAGCCGCCCCATTTAGGAACAGCCGATGCCGATCCCCCCGCCCGAGCTTTACCCGCCCTTCAACATCGTGCGGCTTAGCCACGTGGAATACCGGGTGACAGACCTCGCAGCATCGCGTGCCTTCTACGTGGATACGCTGGGCCTTCAGATCACGCATGAAGATGATCAATCGATCTACCTGCGCGCGATGGAGGAACGGGGGCACCATTGCATCATCCTGACCCAAGCGCGCAGCGCCAATGTCGCAAGGCTCGGCTTCAAGCTCTACGACCACGCCGATCTCGACAAGGCCGAGGCATGGTTCCGCGAACAGGGCCGCCCCACGGACTGGATCAACCGCCCCTTCATGGGCCGGGTCCTGCAAACCACCGATCTGTGGGGAATACCTCTCGAATTCTATGTTCAGATGGACCGGCTGCCGACAATGGCACAGAAATATGCGCTCTATCGAGGTGTCAAACCGCTGCGCATCGACCACTTCAACCTGTTTTCATCCGATGTGGACGGGGCCGTGGCCTTCTACACGCAAATGGGGTTCCGCACGACGGAATATACCGAAGATGCAGAGACCGGTAAAACATGGGCGGCGTGGATGCACCGCAAGGGCGGCGTGCATGACATCGCCTTCACCAACGGCACTGGCCCACGCCTGCACCATTCGGCCTTCTGGGTGCCCAACCCGCTCAACATCATCGACCTGCTCGACCTGATGAGCACGACCGGCTACCGCGAAAACATCGAACGGGGTCCGGGGCGGCACGGCATCTCGAACGCCTTTTTTCTCTATGTCCGCGACCCCGACGGACACCGAATCGAAATCTACTGCTCCGACTACCAGACCGTGGACCCCGACCACGAGCCAATCAAATGGGATCTCAAGGACCCGCAGCGCCAAACGCTTTGGGGTGCCCCCGCCCCGCGCAGCTGGTTCGAAGAGGGCAGCCTGTTTGATGGCGTGGACACCTCTGAACCCCTTCTCAAAGCACAGCCCATCGTGGCACCCTGACCCTGGCGGAGGACACCTCCGCCTTACCCCGTAAGGCGCACGTGCCGTGCGCCCCGCCCGAAAGGACGAGACCATGAGCTGGGACGATTTTGCCAAACACGCCAAGGATGCAGCCGATTGGGGGGTGAACTACCACACCACCCTCCGCGACCGCCCGGTACGCGCGCAAACAAAGCCGGGAGAGATCGCCGCACAACTTGCGGACGCACCGCCCGAGGATGGCACCGATCTGGCGGCGATCATGGAAGACTTCGAACGCATTGTGATGCCCGGCATCACCCATTGGCAGCACCCGCGCTTCTTTGCCTATTTCAACTCCAACGCCGCGCCCGCGTCGGTTCTGGCCGAATTCCTGACCTCCATCATCGCGCCACAATGCATGCTCTGGCAGACCTCTCCGGCCGCGACCGAAATGGAAACCCGCATGATGGCCTGGCTGCGTCAGGGTCTTGGCCTGCCGGATGGCTATCAAGGCGTCATTCAGGACAGCGCCTCATCCGCTACGCTCGCTGCCGTCCTCACCATGCGCGAACGCGCGCTGGAGTTTCGCGGCAATATCGAAGGGCTGCACGCGCAGCCTCAACTCCGCATCTATTGCTCGGATCAGGTCCACACCTCCATTGACCGGGCCATCTGGGTCGCCGGCATCGGACAGGACAATCTGGTCAAAATCCGCACAACGGGCGATCTGCGCCACATGGACCCACTGGACCTTGAAGCCGCCATTTCTGAAGACAAGCAAGCAGGTCGCATCCCGGCCGGGATCATCGCAGCCACTGGCGCCACCGGCATGGGCGCCTGTGACGACCTTGAAGCAGTCGCTGCCGTGGCCGAAGAACACGGCATCTACACCCATCTCGACGCGGCATGGGCCGGTACGGCCATGATCTGCCCCGAATTCCGCGCCCTCTGGACCGGCGCCGACCGATTCGACAGCATCGTCTTCAACCCGCACAAATGGCTGGGCGCGCAATTCGACTGCGCCGCGCATTTCCTGCGTGACCCGGACCAGCTGCGCCAGACCCTCGCCATCCGCCCCGAATACCTGAAAACCCACGGGGCCGAGGACATCATCGACTATTCCGAATGGTCGATCCCACTCGGCCGCCGCTTCCGCGCGCTCAAATTGTGGTTCCTGATGCGGCACTACGGGATGGACGGTCTGCGCAGCCGCATCCGCAACCATGTCAAATGGAGTCAGGCCCTATGCGAACGTCTACGGGCACAGGATGATTTCGAGGTCGTCACAGAACCGATCCTGTCACTCTGGACTTTCAAGGTTGCTGGCGCGTCAGACGACGACACCCAGCGCCTTGTGGATGCCATCAACGATGACGGGCGCATCTACCTGACCCAAACGCTTGTGGACGGGCAAAAGGTCATCCGCTTTCAGGCCGGACAGTTCGATTGCGAGGAACGCGATTTCGACACGGCCTTTGACACGATCACCGAAATTGCGAGGGGTCTATGAAATTCGCCACCTACACGATGGCGGGCAGCCAATACTATGGCGCCGTGACGGATGGCGGGATGATCCCACTGTCGCCAAACTTCCCGCAGTGGATCACCTTGCGACACGTGATCGAAAATGACGGGCTGCACGCCCTCGCGAAAGCCGCGCAAGGCTGCACCGCCACGCATCACGATGTCACATATGACATCCCCATCCCCAACCCGGAAAAGATCATCTGCGTCGGCGTGAACTTCCCCGACCGCAATGCCGAATACAAGGATGGGCAAGAAGCACCGCCCAACATGTCCCTTTTTCCGCGCTTCCCGCGCAGCTTCACCGGGCACAACCAACCCGTCATCCGCCCTCCGGAAAGTGAGAAGCTGGACTACGAAGGCGAGATTGCCGTTGTGATCGGCAAGGGTGGACGGCGCATTGCCGAAGCCGACGCCTATGACCACATCGCCGCCCTCACCCTATGCAACGAAGGCACCATTCGCGACTGGGTGCGCCACGCCAAATTCAACGTCACGCAAGGCAAGAACTGGGACGCCTCCGGGGCCATGGGCCCATGGCTTGTCCCTTTCACGGCCGCCGCGCAACTGGACGACATTCGACTGACAGCTCATGTGAACGGCGAGCTACGACAAGACGACCGCACCAGCCGCATGCTCTTCCCGATCCGCCGCCAGATCGCCTACATCTCGACCTTCACCACACTTGTTCCCGGCGACATCATCGTGACGGGGACACCCACGGGCGCAGGGGCACGCTTCGACCCGCCCAAGTTCCTGAAACCCGGCGACGTTGTCGAAGTAACCGCCGAAGGCATCGGCACCCTGCGCAGCGAGGTCGTGGATGAGACCTGAAGACCACAAGGCCGCAGCACAGGCGCTCATCAAAGCGGAACAAACCGGCAAACAGATCGGCCTTCTGTCCGTCGCGCACCCGGACATCACGATGGACGACGCCTATGCCATTCAAGGCGAAGTGGTTGCGGCCAAAGTTGCCGCGGGCGACCCGGTCATCGGCTGGAAAATCGGGCTGACAAGCCGCGCCATGCAGATGGCACTAAACATCGACATCCCCGACAGCGGCGTGCTGACACGATCCATGCAGTTCGACACCGGCGCGACCATTCCCACAGGCCGCTTCATCCAACCACGGATCGAGGCAGAGATCGCCTTTGTCATGAAATCCGATATCGGTGGCGAACACGTGACCCGCGATGAGGTGCTGGCGGCAACGGATTACGTCGCTCCGGCTCTCGAAATCCTCGACACCCGCATCCTGCGTGCTGACCCAACCACAGGCCAACCGCGCAAGGTCTTCGACACTATCGCCGACAACGCTGCGAATGCGGGCATCGTCATGGGCACCGAACGCCACCCGCCTGAAAACCTGCGCTGGGTGGGTGCCATTATGACAGTGGGCGACACGGTTGAGGAAACAGGACTCGGGGCAGGCGTGCTGAACGATCCGGTGGAAAGTGTCGTCTGGCTTGCGCGGCGCATGGCGCTCTATGGCAACACGATCAAGGCGGGCCAGGTGATCCTGTCCGGCAGCTTCATCCGACCCATAGAATGCCCACCCGGCACCGATATCCACGCGGATTTCGGCAGCTTCGGACGTGTCGATCTGAGCTTTAGCTGACCCGCGCCAACAACCGCGCAGCACAGCCGCCCAACGCGACGGTGTCCGACACAAAGAGGAAGGCGGGAATGCGGGCAAACTGCCCGTCGAAACTGTCGTCAGCCCGCAAAGGCGCCAGAACCCGTTGGCGCCGCTCTGGCGCCATCAGGAACTTCGCCAGCGACCCGTTGAAATACAGACCAGCCCGCGGGAAATAGGAATAGGCCAACTCGCGCACCATCAGACCAAAGGCCTCGGTGCAAACCTCCAGCGCCTCACGGGCGCGCGGATCATCGGATTTGGCCAATTGCTCAGCACTGTCCACATCCACACCGATGACATGCGCCAGGCGCAACAGACCCACACCGGAAAACAGGTTCTCAACACTGTCGAAACGCGATGTGTCTGGCATGTGCGCCCCAAGAACTGACATCACGTTGGCTGGAAGGCTGGCATGACCCTGCTCAGAGGTGAACACCGTCCCGCTTTCCATGTTCACGGCAGATACGTTGAACCCCGTACCCAATCCAACCACCAGCGCCTGTCCGGCGCCGCCAAGGGCAGCACCGTCATGCAAGGGTTCAACCGCATCGGGGGCAACGGTCGGCACCGCTTGCCCCAGAGCTTCGAGGTCGTTCATCAGAACCACCTCGTCCGCTCCGAACGCAGCGGCAAGGGCACCCGCATCGAAATCCCAGTTGCGATTGGTCAGACGTGCACGATCGCCCGCCACAGGGCCAGCCACTGCGATCACAACGTGCGACGGCACAGACCGTCCGTCCAGGTAGTGGGTCGCAAGATCAAGGAAACTGCCGAAATCGGCGTTGGGACATTTCACAACCGTGTCCGCGATGACCCCTTCACGGCCCACGAACGCCAGTCGCGTATTTGTTCCACCAACATCGGCGACCAGGCCAATGGCCTGATCGAGCTTCCCTGTGTCTTGCATTACGATTCGCCCGGTTTCTTACCCAAGATGATCATTCCGAGCAGGTCATCGTCCGTCACGTCGGCAACGTCAACAGTCCCCACCAGCTTTCCGTTTTTCATCACGGACGCCCGGTCACACAGCTCCATCACGTCATGGATATCGTGGCTGATCAGGAAGATTCCGATGCCCTCGGCCTTCAACTGCTGGATCAGTTCCGACACCATCTGTGTCTCGTGTGGACCAAGGGCCGCAGTCGGTTCGTCCATGATCAGAATGCGCGCGTTGAAGTACACGGCGCGCGCAATCGCCACGGACTGACGCTGACCACCTGACAAGGCGCTGACCGGGTCCTTGAACTTTTTGAAGTTCGGATTGAGCCGCGCCATGATCTTGCGGGTCTCGGCCTCCATCGCGTCGTCATCGACAAAGCCCATGGCGTTGACCAACTCGCGCCCCAGAAACAGGTTCGACGCGGCATCAAGGTTATCGGCCAGCGCAAGCGTCTGGTAGATCGTCTCGATATTGTAGGTCCGCGCGTCACGCGGGTTGTTAATGGTCGCCTTTTCACCATTTATCCGGATTTCACCGGTATCCATGGCATAGGCACCAGACAGGATCTTGATCAGTGTCGACTTGCCCGCACCGTTGTGGCCGAGCAGCCCCACAACTTCGCCCGGTTTCAGGTCGACCGACACGTGGTCCACCGCCTTGATCCCGCCAAAGCTGATCGAGATGTCCTTCATTTCGACAAGAGGTGTTGTCATATCAAAGTCCTCCCTCAGACGCCTGCGCGACGACGATAAACGATGTCGACCCACACGGCGAAGACCAGCACGAAGCCCACCACGATGTTCTGCAGCGGGGCATCTACACCAACCGAGGCCATGCCCGATTGCAGCGATTGCATGATCAGTGCACCGATCACGGCGCCATAGATCGTGCCCGCGCCACCCGACAGGGCCGTGCCCCCGATGACCGCGGCGGCGATCACGCGCAGCTCGTCCAGCGTGCCAAGACCCACATCAACCGCATTCAGGCGGGCGGATGCGATGATCGACGCGATGCCGGTCAGTGCCCCCATCAGGGCAAAGACCTTGACCGTCAGCAACCGTGTGTCGATGCCCGACAAAGACGCCGCCTCGGGGTTGCCGCCGGTGGCGTAGACATAGCGACCAAAGCGTGTGCGTGTGGCGATGATGGTCATTACGATGGTCACGGCCAGCAGGATCACCACCGGAATGGCGACACCGTGGTTCCAGACCATTCCATCGGTCAGTTCGATACCACGGGCTTCGGTCATGCGACGCATGGCACCACGTGGGATCGGATAGCTGTTCATGATCCAGACAAAGGCGATGATCAGACCCGCGGCCATGGCCATCAGGATCCCTTCGGCCCAGACAGGTTTGACGGTAAAGCCATGGGTCGCCTTGCGACGGCGGCTCATCAGCATGATGCCAACCGCGACTAGGGCTGCGATGGTGCCGAACACCCAGCTCAGCGTCTCGCCCAATGTCCCTTCGGCCCCGCCACCCAGAAGGCGGAAGACAGGATCAAGCGGCGCTTGTGTCTGGCCCTTGGTGACCCACCACATCGCGCCGCGATAGATCAGGAAACCGCCCAGCGTCACGATGAAGGCGGGTACGGTCAGATAACCGATGACCCAGCCCTGCATCGCGCCCAGAACAGCGCCCATCAGGATGGCAGCGATCACGCCGATGACCCAGATCATCGGATGACCAAGCCCCAGCATTGACGGCAACCACTGCACCTGCAGGGCGGCAACTGTCATGCCGATAAAGCCCAGAAGCGAGCCCACGGACAGGTCGATATTGCGTGTGACGATCACGAACACCATACCCGTCGCCATCACGGCAACGGACGCAGTCTGAACACTCACGTTGAAAAAGTTGCGCGGGGACAGAAAGCGCCAGTCGGTAAAGAAACCGAATACGAGCCAGATGACGACAAGCGCCCCGATCATCCCCAAAAGCCGGGCATCAAGGCCCAGCTTGTCCATCATTGATTTGGCCTGGTCGTCCATGTCCCCTGCCCTTTGTTACCCGGTTTCTGCGGCACAACGCATCCGTCCGTGGGAAAGCCCCCGGTCAAATTGTGTCGCAATGTCTGGTGAATGTCTTTGTTCGCCCCGACACGCTGTTGCGCCGGGGCGAGATATCATATGGCCTTACTGGCAAACTGCCAGCGACGACCCGGCGCACAGCGCGTCTTTTTCGATCCAGCCTGCGTCCAGAACGACGTTCAGGTTGTCCGCTGTCACCGGAACCGGCTCAAGGAAGATCGAGGTCATTGTGGTGCCACCGGGCGATGTCCAATCGGCTGCGCCGTCGACATCCTCACCCTTGGCCAGCGACACGGCGATCTCACCTGCGGCTTTGCCCAGTGCGCGTGCGTCTTTCCAGACGGACACAGTCTGCGTGCCGGTTGCAACGCGGTTCAGAGCGGCATGGTCACCGTCCTGGCCGGACACTGGAATACCTTCCATGCCCTGCGCCGTCAGAGCGGCCACAACACCACCCGCGGTGCCGTCATTGGAAGCGACAACCGCATCAACCTTGTTGTCGGCGGCCGTCAGGATCTGTTCCATGTTGCGCTGCGCGTTCGCAGGCACCCAGCCATCGGTATAGGCTTCGCCAACGATGGTGATGTCACCGGCGTCGATGGCCGCTTGCAGCACTTCTTGCTGACCGCCACGCAGGAAGTCCGCGTTCGGGTCGGTGGGCGAGCCCTTGATCATAACGTAGTTGCCCTTGGGCTGCGCAGCCAGAACGGCGCGAGCCTGCATACGGCCAACTTCAACGTTGTCGAAGGTCAGGTAGAAGGCACGCGCGTCTTCGATCAGACGGTCATAAGCGACGACAGGGATCTCTTCGTCGGCTGCGGCCTGAACGGCTGGGCCAATCGAGGACGCGTCTTGCGCCAGAATGATCAGCGCGTTCGCACCTTGCGCGATCAGCGATTCAATGTCTGCCAGCTGCTTGGCGGAAGACGATTGCGCGTCAGCGGAAATGTAGTTTGCGCCAGCGGCGTCCAGTGCGGCCTTGATCGCGGCTTCATCTGTTTTCCAGCGCTCTTCCTGAAAGTTCGACCAGCTCACGCCCACGGTCACTGCATGACCGTCAGCCAGAACCGGCGAAGTAAGCATTGTGGCAGCCGCCAGGGCGCCAAGTAGCGTGCGTCGTTTCATAGGTGTCCTCCCAAAGACATGCCCGTCCGTCACGATTTTGCGGCGGGTGACCCATTGTTAGCAACTTAAATTCGAAAAGCAAATTAAATTGGACAGCTTTCAAAAAAACCGCCATCATCGTTACCAAGGGTCGCAGGCATCGCCCCGCGACGGGAGGAAAAAAGAGAATAAAATCATGGTATTCGGTCATCAGAAGATCGAAAGCAGACGGCTGCTTTTGCGCGAGATCGCGCAGCGCGGGCCCGTCCCACGCATCGATCTTGCGGAACACACCGGCATCAGCCGGGCCACAGTTACGTCCGTCACGGCCGACCTTTTGCGCGGCGGGTTGATCGAGGAAGTGCCCCGCGAATCACGCTCCGACGAATCGGCACGTGGCCGCCCCCGGGTCGATCTGAAGATCGCTGGCGACGCCCATCTGATTGCCGGTCTCAAGGTATCCGACCGGTCCATTTCGCTGGTTCTGATGCGGTTTGACGGCACCCATGTTGCCGACCATGAATGCCCCATCCCGACGGGGCGACTGACACCAGATGATCTGGCCACACATATTCGCGATGGGCTGGCGGCACTGGCTGAAAAGGCAGGCCATGATCGCGGTGATATTTCAGGCGTGGGCGTCGGGCTGGCGGGCGTTGTGGATGCGGATCACGGGCTGGTCTACTGGTCGCCATCGCTGGATCAACGCAACGTTCCCTTCGGTGACGTATTGCGCGACGCGCTTGGTGTGGCCGTCTACCTAGACAACGATGCGAACCTCGTCGCCATGGCGGAACTGACCTTTGGACTGGGCAAATCCCACTCGGATTTCATCGTGATCACCATCGAAAGCGGTGTGGGCATGGGCATGGTTCTGGGCGGCCAGCTCTATCGTGGCACGCGGGGCTGCGGGGCCGAATTCGGACATACCAAGGTGCATCTGGACGGCGCGCTCTGCCGGTGTGGGCAACGCGGCTGCCTCGAAGCCTACGTGGCTGACTACGCCCTGGTGCGCGAGGCTTCCAGCGTTGGCGGTATGAGCCTGACGACGCCGACCAGCCAGGCGGTCAGCACAGTCCTGAAAGCGGCCAAGGACGGCGACGCAACCGCCCGCACGGTCGTCGAACGGGCGGGCAAGATGTTTGCCATGGGCCTTGCAAACCTCGTGAACATCTTTGATCCCGAACTGGTGATCCTTGCTGGCGAGCAAATGCAGTTCGACCACCTCTATGCCGACACGGTGATCGAGGAAATGCGCAAGAGTATCGTCGAAATCGACAAACCCGCGCCCGAAGTCGTGGTCCACAAGTGGGGCAACCTGATGTGGGCAAAAGGGGCTGCGGCCTATGCGCTTGAATTTGTTCAGGACACGGCTGTGGAGGCTCTGGAAGATGCGTGACGGGGCCGGATTCTTCAAAAAATCTGCTCACGGGCAGGTGTACGCTGCTGTACTGCGCGGTGGGCTCGCCGCCCTTTTGCTCTGCGCATCCCAACCCCTTGCAGCAGACGTCCGCTTTTCCCCGATCGACATTCCAAACCACGTCTACGATGGGGGATGGGAACACTTTGTCGGCGGGGGCCTCGCCGTTCTGGACTGCAACGGCGATGCCAGACCCGATCTGGTTGCGGCTGGCGGATCAAACCCGCCCTTGTTGCTCAAGAACATATCTGACGACACCGTGACCTTTGAGCCGATACAGGACCCGGCACTCGATCTGACTGGCACAACCGGGGCCTATCCGCTGGACATCGACAATGACGGTCACCTCGATCTGGTTATGCTGCGTGTTGGCCCCGATACCATCTTGCGGGGGCAAGGCGATTGCAGCTTTGAACCAATGCCCTTTCACTTCGATGACCATTGGAGCACGGCCTTTTCAGCCACTTGGGAGGCGGGCCAGACCGCGCCGACACTCGCCTTCGGTCATTACGTGGACCGCAGCGATCCCGACGGGCCGTTCGAAGCCTGCGACATAAATCACCTGTGGCGCCCGGACGGGGCGACCTATGCAGTAACTGACCTCAGCCCAGGGTTTTGTGCGCTCTCCATCCTTTTCACCGACTGGTCCCGCACGGGCCGCGCTGACCTACGCATGTCGAATGACCGCCACTACTATATTCGCGACGGCGAAGAACAGCTTTGGGCGATGGAAGAGACACCCCGGCTCTACACAGAAGCGGACGGCTGGGCGCGCCACATGCTGTGGGGCATGGGCATAGCCGCGCGCGATCTGGACCGCGATGGACGGGACGAGGTGTACCTCTCCTCAATGGGCGATCAACGGCTGATGAAGCAGGTGGGTGACGGTCCGGGGTTTCAGGATGTGCCTTTTGACATGGGCACCGCAGCTCACCGGCCCTACACGGGCGGCGACGGGCGACCTTCAACCGGCTGGCATATCGCCTTTGGGGACGTGAACAACGATGGTTTTGATGATTCGTTCATCGCCAAGGGCAATGTGCAGCAAATGCCGGGCTTGGCAATGGACGACCCGAACAACCTGTTGATTGGTCAGACAGATGGCAGCTTTGTCGAAGTCGGAGACACGGCTGGGGTCGCATCTATGCACCGGGGGCGCGGCGCGGCCCTTGTCGATTTCAACGGGGACGGGTTGCTTGACCTTGCCGTCGTCAACCGGCGCGCACCGCTTGAGATCTGGCAGAACGTGAGCGAAGCAACAAGAAACTGGCTTTCGGTGTCTGTGATGCAGGAAGGCGCAAACACCCAAGCCGTCGGCGCGTGGATCGAGGTCGATGACGGAGCAACCGTTCAAGCACGCGAGATCACAGTCGGAGGTGGTCATGCAGGTGGTGTGGCGGGGCCGCAGCATTTCGGGTTGGGCGATGCTGAGACGGTACGGTTGCGCGTGCGATGGCCGCATCAGGTTTGGAGCGATTGGCAGAATGTGCAGGCCAACGCCACAGTTGTGTTTGCCCAGTGAACCAAGGGGCTCTGCCCCTCGGCCTGTGGCCTCACCCCTTGGTATTTGCAGTCAGAAGAAGCCGGAACCTCAGTTATTGATCCACCGGTAGACCACTTGGCACCGATGTCGGCACACCCAGCGCACCACGGATGCTTTGTGGATCAGTGAGCGCGTTCAGAAAGGCGAGGATATCGTCCACCTCGTCATCCCGAAGTGCGATTGGCGCCAGATCGTTGGCCGCCGCGATCCGGTCCATCTCGGCCTCGTCGGACAGCACGCGCAAATCGTCAGCATCGAAGCCCGGCATGATCGCCTGAGCAATGTCGTAGCTGCGCAAGCTGGACACAGGGTCAAGATGGTGACGCACGACGGCTTCGAGCGTGGCGTAAGCCCCGCTATGTCCGTACGGTGCTGTTTGCGCAACGTTGCGCAAGGGCGGTGTACGGAAGGCATAGGCGTCTTCCGGATCGCCGGTCACCCGCATTCTGCCTGTATCCTGCGCGTGGCTTTCAAAACGGGCGGCCTTGCCCGGCCCGATCTGTGGCATGGCAATGGCGTGGAAATCATGGTCCGTCTGGAAGCGCCCGGAGTGGCAGGTCGAACATTGCGCCTGGCCATAGAACAGGTCCATGCCACGCATGGCGGCAGGCTCCATCTCGGTCCCGTTGCGCAGATAGAGGTCGAATGGGCTGGCAACCCCACGCCATTCAAAATCAAGGAAGGCGGCGACCGCATCGGAAATGTCAGTGAAGTGGATGGCCCCTTCCCCGATCACCTCATCAAAGCGAGCACGGTATTCCGGGATCGCCTCGATCCGTTGCGACAGCAAATCCCATGCCCCGCCCGGACCGGTGATCAACCCCTGGCGCACCGCCTGAGAAACCTCGTTCTCGCTATAGTGCCCAGCCATCTCATCCGCAGACAGCACCGGAAACATGGATTGGGCGGACAGGGCCGAGGCAAAGCCCATCTCCATCTCCGATCCCAACGGCGTCCGGATACCCGAGGGCCGACCGGCATCCTCCTCCAAGCGACCATCGTGGAAAAACACCGTGAATTCGGTGGCCCCAAGATTGAACAGCGGCGGCGCATTCCGTGGAATGCGCTGTTCGGGCAAGTTCTCCGGGTCCGCCACCCGGTCCGGGCCAAGCCCCTTGGCTCCGTCCCCCAAACCCAGCGACACCCCGTCACCGGTGGCAAAATTCGGATGGTGACAGGTGGCGCAGCTCACCGTCTTCGACCCGGACAGGATCGGATCGTAGAACAGCAAACGCCCCAGTTCGACCTGCGCACTATCGACCGCTGGGAACACAGGTTCCTCAAACGGCAAATCGGCGGCCCACAGCGGGGCCGCCATCACCGCAAAGGCAAGCGCCTTAGACGAAACGCGAGACATAGTTCTCCAAAATCTCCTGCCGACCCGAATGGGGCTGCGGTTCGATCCCGTCGGAAATCACACGATCCGAAATCGACGCCAAATCGCTACCCAGCATCGCCTGTGCTTCGGCACTCTCCCAACCCGCGTACCGAGCCTTCAACGCGTCTTCCAAACCACCATCCTCGATCATCGCAGCCGCAGCTTTCAGACCCCGGGCGCAAATGTCCATGGCACCGACATGGGCGGCAATCAAATCCTCGGCATCCAGCGATTGACGGCGCAGCTTGGCATCAAAGTTCGTGCCCCCCAGCCCAAGGCCACCCGCCTTGAGGATATGGTAGTAGACCAACGCCACCTCGGGCACGTTGTTGGGGAACTGATCCGTGTCCCAGCCGGACTGATAGTCGTTGCGGTTCATGTCGATAGACCCCAGCATTTCGTCAGACGCGGCCACCGCAATCTCATGCTCGAACGAATGACCGGCCAGAATAGCGTGCCCCTGCTCAAGGTTCAGCTTCACCTCATCCTCCAGCCCGTACTTGCGCAAGAATCCGATGCATGTCGCAGCATCGAAATCGTACTGATGCTTTGACGGCTCCTGCGGCTTGGGCTCAACCAGAATCTGACCCTTGAACCCGATCTTGTGCTTGTATTCGACAACCATCGACAGGAAGCGGCCCATGTGGTCCAGCTCCTGCCCCATGTCGGTGTTAAGCAGGGTCTCGTAGCCCTCGCGACCACCCCACAGCACATAGTTCTGGCCACCCAGCTTCAGGGTCGCATCCATGCACCCTTTCACCGTGGCGGCAGCATAGGCAAACACATCCGGATCGGGGTTGGTCGACGCACCAGCCATCCAACGGCGGTGGCTGAACATGTTGGCCGTGCCCCAGAGCAGGCCCACGCCCGTCTCTTCCATTTTCGGGCCAAAGTAGTCCGTGATCTCGTTCAACCGGTCGAGGCTTTCGGAAAACGTCGCCCCTTCGGGCCGCACATCCGCGTCATGCCAACAGAAGTAAGGCACACCAAGGCGCGCAAACATCTCGAACGCCACATCGGCCTTCATCTTAGCGCGGCCCATATCGTCCTGCGGGTGCCATGGGCGGATAAAGGTCTGACCGCCAAAGGGATCGCCACCTTCCCACGCAAAGGAATGCCAATAGGCAACGGCAAAGCGCAGGTGGTCCTCCATCCGCTTGCCCATGACCATTTCGTCGGGGTTGTAGTGGCGGAAGGCCATCGGGTTGGTGCTGTCCGGGCCTTCGAATGTGGCGGGTGGGACGGCGTCAAAGAATCCAGTGGTCATGGCATGGCTTTCAGTTTGGGGTAAGCGCCTGAAAAGGCAGAATAAGCATCGTCATAGGCCGCAACGAGGTCGGCCTGCGGGTGAATTACATCAGCAATCGGCGGCTTGGTCATCACGGTTGCCGGGTCAGCGCCGGTGTCACCGCACATGGCAATCCGGGCAGCACCCAGGGCCGCACCGAACGCGCCCTCATCGGGCCGCTCCAACGGTATGTTCAGGGTCGTGGCCAGCATCCGCGTCCAGTAGTCAGACCGGCTACCGCCCCCGATGGCGAGGGCAGAGGGCAGGTGCGCACCCGTGGCCTTCAGCGCCTCAAAGCTGTCGCGCAGGGCAAAGCTTACGCCGCTCATCACCGCATGGGTCAGGTCTTCGGGGCCCGACGCGATGTCGAGGTCGGTAAACCCGCCACGCACCTGCGCGTCATTGTGCGGTGTACGTTCACCCGAAAGGTAGGGATAGAATTTCACGCTGCCCGGTGCTGCCAGCGTATCACCCAAGGCGGCTGATAACTCACCCGCCCCCTGCCCGGTGATCCTGCTCAACCAGTTCAAACTGTCGGTTGCCGCCAGAACCACACCCATCTGATACCAACGCCCCGGCACCGCGTGGCAGAAGGTGTGCACCGCACTGTCCGCATCGGGTGCATAGCTTCCGCGCCCTGCCAAAACGACGCCAGACGTGCCAAGGGACACAAAACCATCCCCCTCACCCAAGGCGCCCACACCACAGGCGGCCACGGCATTGTCTGCGCCACCCGCGACAACCTTGCAGCCTGCAGGCAGGCCCAGATCAGCCCGCGCCGCCTGCACCTCACCCACAATATCCGTGCCTTCCAGAAGGTCTGGCATCTGGTCACGGGACATGCACCCAAGGGCCAGCAGGTCATCCGACCACGCCCGCGCACCGACATCCAGCCACGCGGTGCCCGCCGCATCCGACATCTCGGTCGCATAGCGGCCCGTCAACCACCACAGCAGGTAGTCCTTGGGCAACATGACCCGGGCCACCCGGGCAAATATGTCGGGTTCATTCTTTGCGACCCAGGCCAGCTTGGGTGCGGTAAAGCCGGGGAATACGATGTTTCCACTCACAGCGCGCGCGATCGGGTCGGCATCCAAGGCCGCCGCCTCGACATGGCTGCGCGTGTCATTCCAAAGGATACAGGGGCGCAGCACGGCACCAGCGCCATCAGCCATGACCGCGCCATGCATATGACCGGAAAAGGACAGCGCCCTGATGGCACCATACGCTGACGGATGCTCTTGCCGCAACGACGCCAGCACAGCGGCGATACCCGCAACCCAATCGGCCGGGTCCTGTTCGCTCCACCCTGCATGCGGGTTCGACACGTCATAGGTCGCATCAGCACTGCCAACGGCGCGGCCATCGCCATCCACCAACAATGCCTTCACGCCCGACGTGCCCAGATCAAGTCCGAGATACATCGACATCCTCCCTTGAACGTACATTTGCTCCATTTAATTCGATTGTCAAACTAATTATGATGTACGCCCCTCAGTTTCTGGATAACACAGAAATGCACCCGTACATTTCAAACCACACAGCGCGGTGCACCTCCATGTGTCCCACCTTCTCTGTTCCAAAAAATCCTCCCCGAAGGGCCCCTTCCCACCGGGTCGCCGGACCGATATATCGCACCCAAACATGCAAGGAGTCCGGCATGACCTTCGACCGCTCGATCAAGATCGCCCCATCCATCCTCGCAGCCGACTTCGCCAATTTTGGCGCGGAATGTGCTGCGGTCGAAGCGAAGGGTGCGGATTGGATTCATGTGGACGTGATGGATGGCCAATTCGTCCCCAACATCACCTTTGGCCCGGCGACGTGTGCCGCGATCCGCCCGCACATCAAGGGCGTGATGGACGTGCACCTGATGATCGCACCGGTCGATCCTTACATCCAAGCCTTCGCCGATGCCGGGGCCGATGTCCTGACCGCCCATATCGAGGCAGGGCCCCACATCCACCGCACGCTGCAGGCCATTCGTGGGGCGGGCATGAAGGCAGGCGTTGCCCTCAACCCCGGCACCCCAGCCGCAGCGGTCGAAGAGGTGATGGACATGGTCGACCTGATCTGCGTGATGACCGTGAACCCCGGCTTTGGCGGGCAAAAATTCATCGACATGACGGCCAAGATCAAAGCCCTGCGCGTGATGATTGGTGACCGCCCGGTGCACATCGAAATTGACGGCGGCGTCGATCCGACCACTGCGCCTTTGGTGGCAAAGGCAGGGGCAGACGTTCTTGTCGCGGGCTCCGCCGTATTCCGTGGCGGCTCCGTGGGTGACCCGGCTCCCTATGGTGAGAACATCCGCAATATTCGCGCCGCGGCTGAGGGCGTCTGGACCTAGTCCAACTGGTCTGAGAACGTCTCGATCAGCTTGTGTTTCAGGATTTTTCCGGTGGGTGCAGCGGGCAGGCTTTGCGCCAACACGTAGCGTGACGGGCGTTTGTACCCTGCCAACCGGTCCTTGACGAAGGCGCGCAGATCTTCCTCTGAAAGCGCGCTGCCGTTCGGAAGCTGAACAAAGGCCAGCACCTCTTCATCCCCGTCCTTCGCTCGCCCGACAACGGCGGCCTGCACGACATCCGGGTGATCGTTCAGCGCAGCCTCGACCTCGGGTGGGAACACGTTGAACCCACCGTGGATGATCAGTTCTTTCGCCCGGCCCAGAATGTGCAATTTACCCTCTGCATCAATCTGCCCAAGGTCGCCTGTCCGCAGCCATCCATCTGTGTCCAACACCTTCGCTGTCTCATCGGGGTTGCGGAAGTAGCCCTTCATTACGTGTGGCCCGCGGGTCAGCACTTCTCCCCCGGGGATGGCCTCATCAATCGCGATCTTAATGCCCGGCAGTGCGGGTCCAACCGAGGTGTCCGGATCGCCAATCCTGTTTCGGGTGGCCGCCGTTCCCGCGGTGCTTTCGGTCATGCCATATCCGTTCTGAATTGCGACCCCATAGAATACTTCGGCCTCACGTTTCCAGGTGGGGTCCAACGGTGCGGCACCGGAGGACACATAGCGCAACGTGTCAGAGCCCAAATCCGACAATCCCAACGTCTTGGCGTGTGCCATAAGAAGGGCGTGCATCTGAGGGACCGCAGAAAACAGGGTGATCCCGTCCCGCAGCGCATCGAACACATCAGCAACGACAAAACGGGGCACCAGCCGTACCGGCGCGCCGGCGTGGATGGCGGCGACGACAACAGAACACAGCCCGAAGACGTGGGTTGTCGGAAGAACGCCATAGATCAGATCATCATGTGTCATCCCGCGCAACTCGGCACTGGTTCTGCCACCGAAACAGACGTTGGAATGGGTGAGCATGACGCCTTTGGGATCACCCGTTGTTCCTGTGGTATAGAGCAGGACGGCGACGTCTTCGTCCCCGGCGAAACTGTCCCCGCGGGGACAGTGTAGAGCAAGCTCACCCCATATGCCGGATATGGTGCCAGCGTCTATATCTGCGATTTCGTTCTGTGCGGTGATGCTGTGCTTCGCAGCATCTGGCGAGACCTGTGTTGTGAAGAACACTGCCTTGGGTTCGGCATGAGCATCGACGCGGGCCAGTTCGGCAGGCGTTTGGCGGGCGTTGATTGGAACAGCGATGGCGCCAAGCAACCACGTGGCAAAGAGCGCTGCAACCTTGGCGGCGCAATTTTCGGAGACGATCATCACGCGGTCGCCTTGCGCGATGCCTTTGCCGCTAAGGACTTCGGCGATTTCGTCTGCGGCAGCGCCCAGCTGAGCATAGGTCAGGTGAGCGCCGGTCGCGTCCTCCACCGCCAGTGCATCCGGTCGGGTTGCGACCTGATGGGCGAGAAGATCATAGACGCTAGGCACCTTTCACCCGCTTGTAGACGCCTGTGGACGTGGCAAGGACGGTACCATTTTCGTCCTCCAATCGGCCTTCGGTAAAGATCGTGCTGCGCCCGCCGCCAGACACTTCGCCCGTGGCCACAACCACTCCACCGCTTGCTGGGGCGAGGTAGTTGGTGGTCATGGTCAACGTGGCCACCTTTGTGCTGCCATCGTCGTTGCCGGTTCGTGCCGCGGCAAAGCCCATGGCGTTGTCGAGCATGGCGGACATGATGCCGCCGTGCAGACCGCCGTGGCGGTTGCCGTGCTGCGCGCCGACATCGAGCCAGCAGCGCGACACGCCGTCCGCTTCCCTTATGTCCACGACGTAGCCGAGCAGCGTCTGCGCCCCGGTTTCGTCGCGGATGATGCCCGGCCCGTTTGGATCGGCATCAGGCGGCAGAGAGTGCAATGAACCGCTCCAGATGGTAGTCCGTATCGCCGAACCGGTGGTCGGCCATGATGATCCGCTTTGCGATGTGGGCCAGTTCGTATTCCTGCGTCATCGCAATGCCACCATGCATCTGGATGGCTTCCTCGGCCACGAGCCGCCCGATGCGCCCCATCAGGTTCTTGCTGGCGGACAGGTGCAGATCGGCGTCCCTATCCGCAACATAACCCGCAGCATTGATGACGGCCGAGCGTGCCTGCTCCATCTCGGTCAGCAGGTCGGACATGCGGTGGGCAAGAGCCTGGAATGTGCCGATGGGCCGCCCGAATTGCTTGCGCGTCATCAGGTAATCCTTGGTCAGCGCAGTTGCCGTGTCCATGGCGCCCAGCGCCTCGGCACATTGGGCGACAATGGCGAGGCGGTTGACCGCCTCAAAATCGCTGAGACCGAGGCCCAAGGCGGTGCCAGGTGTGTTGTCCAGCGTAACTTCTGCCGCGCGCCCTCCGGCAAGAAGCGGGTAACCCTGGATATCGAGACCTGCGGCCCCCTTGTCCACGAGGTAGAGCGCGATGGTGTCGCCATCCTTGGCCGAGACGATCAGGTGATCGGCGGCTTCGGCATTCATCACGACGGCCTTGCGGCCTGTCAGCTTGCCATCGCTGGCCGTCGTGTTGACGTGGTCGAGATCATAGCGGCTGTCAGGCTCACCATGCGCGACCGCGAGGTGCAGCGCGCCACCAATGACCTGTTCGACCATATCGGCCTTGCCTGCGGCGGCGAGCAACCGGCCCCCGATCAAGGCCGAGTCCAGGACGGGTTCGACAACACCTGCACGCCCCAGTTCCTCGAACACAACGGCGATATCAAAGCCTGCGCCGCCAAAGCCGCCCTGATCTTCGGTGAACAGCGCACCGAGCACGCCGAGTTCGGCCAGTTCCGCCCAGATGTCGGGTGAGAAGCCGGTATCGGACTCAAGGATTTGGTTGCGCCGTTCGGTTCCGTATTGTTCCCGCAGGTAGCGCCGCAGAGTGTCCTGCAGCATTTGCCGCTCTTCGGTTAGGTTGAAGTCCATTATGCGCCTCCGCTCATGGTCACTTTGGCGATGATGCCGCGTTGGATTTCGTTGGAGCCGCCGAAGATCGACAGCTTGCGGTTGTTGAAATACTGGCCTGCAACGGGGCCTGCATCGAACGGGTCGGGGATCCGGTCATTGGCGCCCTCGATCGCCTCGGACGCAAACGGCATGGCGTGGGGGCCGACAGCGCGGCGCGCGAGGTCGTTGATTTCCTGACGCAGGATCGAGCCTTTGACCTTGAGCATGGACGCTTCCAAACCCGGCGCTTCGCCTGCTGCCGCTTTCGAGATGATGCGCAGGTTGGTGGTGGCCATGGCGCGCAGGTCAATTTCCACCTGTGCGACGCGGGCCGCGAAGTGGGGGTTTTCCAGAAGCGGCTTGCCGTTGTGATTGGCGGCCTTGGCGATGCGTTTGACCGCCTTCAGCCCGGCCTCGCTCGACCCGACACCGCCGAGGCCGGTGCGTTCGTGCGTGAGCAGGTACTTGGCGTAGGTCCAGCCCTTGTTTTCCTCGCCCACGAGGTTTTCGACGGGTACTTTGACGTCCGTGAACCAGACCTCGTTCACCTCGTGACAGCCGTCCAGCAGGATGATGGGGCGTACTTCGACGCCCGGTGTGTCCATGTCGATCAGGAGGAAGCTGATCCCTTCCTGCTGCTTTGCATCCGGGTCGGTGCGGACAAGGCAGAAGATCATGTTGGCGAATTGGCCCAGCGTCGTCCATGTCTTTTGCCCGTTGACGATATAGTGGTCACCGTCCCGCACCGCCTTGGTTTTCAGCGAGGCAAGGTCGGAGCCTGCGCCCGGTTCCGAATAGCCCTGGCACCACCAGTCAGTGCCATCCAGCATGCGCGGCAGCCAGTGGTCCTGCTGTTCTTTGGACCCGAATTTCTGCAGGACGGGGCCAAGCATTGAGAACCCAAAGGGGACAATGCGGGGGGCGTGGGCAGCGGCGGCTTCGGTGTCGTAGATGTGGCGCTGGACGGCGGACCATTCGGCGCCGCCGTATGCCGCGGGCCAGTTCTGGGCCAGCCAACCACGCGCGTTCAGGATCGCATGCCAGCGTTCCATGTCGTCCTTGGTCAAGTCCCGATCCAGCCGGACCTTTTCAGCGATGTCTTTTGGAAGATCATTCTGCAGGAATGTGCGGATCTCTTCCTGGAAGGCCAGTTCTTCGGGGGAATAGCTCAGGTCCATATCTCAGCCCTTTTTGTTCAGGTCATCGAAGGTTTTGTTGTCGGCCACCAGCTGTTCGAGCAGCGGGGCGGGTGCCCAGAAGTCGGGGTCTTCGGCGGCGTAGGATTTGATGTCGTTGAGGAGCGGCTCAAGCCCCACAATGTCCGCCCATTTGAGCGGGCCGCCCCGGTAGCGAGGGAAGCCGTAACCGAAGAGCAGTGTCATATCGACGTCGAGGGGGCGGCGGGCGATGCCCTCGCCCACGACCTTGGCGCTTTCATTGACCATGGCCGCCATGTAGCGACGCACGATTTCCTCGTGGGTGAAGTCCCGGGGCGTGATACCGAGCCGCGCGCGGTCTGCCTCGATCATTGGCAGCACGTCGGGGTTGGGCACGCGCGCCTTCGGGCCAGCGGCATAATCGTAGTAGCCTTTGCCCGTTTTCTGGCCGAAATGGCCCTGTTCGCAGAGCGTATCGGCGTAGGTGGCATCGCGTTTGGGGGCGTACCCTTCGGCCCGTTTGCGTTTGCGCACGGCCCAGCCGATGTCGAGACCAGCGAGGTCTGCCACGGCGAAGGGGCCCATGGCGAAGCCGAAGTCTTCGAGCGCTTCGTCTATGTCGTAGGGCGAGGCGCCGTCGAGGATCATCTGGTCGGCGGCGGTGCGATAGGTGGCGAGGATGCGGTTGCCGATGAACCCGTCGCAGACGCCCGCGCGGACGCTGATCTTGCCCAGCATCTTGCCCAGCGCGAAGCCGGTGGCGGTGACATCGGGCGCGGTGGCGTCACCCACAACGACCTCAAGCAGCTTCATCACATGCGCTGGTGAGAAGAAATGCAGGCCCAGCACGTCAGCGGGACGCGACGTGGTGGCGGCAATTTCGTCGATGTTGAGATAGGATGTGTTTGAGGCGAGGATGGCGCCGGGTTTGCAGACGCGGTCCAGCTCGGCAAACACCTTTTTCTTGACCGCCATGTCCTCGAACACGGCCTCGATCACCAGATCGACGTCCTGCAGCTTGTCGTAATTGGTCACGACCACAAGCGTGTGCGTCAGGATCTGATCGTGCTGGTTTGGGGTGATCTTGCCCCGTTTCACAGCGCTAGACAGGTTGCGCTCGATCCGGTCGCGGGCGGCCTGCCCGGCCTCGGCGCTCATTTCCAGCATCGTCACTTCCAACCCGGACAAAAGGGCAGCCGTGGCAATACCGGCCCCCATCGTGCCGCCGCCGATCACACCGATGTGCTGGATGCCTCTTGGTTTGACCTCTTTCAGCTCCGGCAGGTTGCCCACCGCGCGTTCCGAGAAAAACGAGTGGATCATGCCCTGCCGTTGATCCGTTTGCATGAGGTCGTAAAAAATCTGACGCTCGGCCTTCAGCCCTTCGGCAAAGGGTTTTTCGACTGCAGCCTGCACCGCACGCACGCACCAAGCTGGCGAAATCTGACCGCGGCCCTTGGCCAGAATGGTTTCGAACGCCCGGTCCCAATCGATTGCCGCAGGCGGGTCCATTTCGGATATCGGGCGGCGGCTTGCGCCTTCATTCAGCAATCGCTGGGTATAGGCGATGCCGTTGGCCTTTGGATCGCCGTCTTCGATCACGTCGATGATGCCCAGTTCATGGGCCTTGCCAGCTCCGATATGCCGGCCAGTGGTCATCACATCCAACGCCGCCTCAACCCCTGTCAGGCGTGGCAGCCGCTGTGTCCCGCCAGCACCTGGGATCAGACCCAAATGCACTTCGGGCAAGCCCACCTTGGCCGAGGGCACCGCGATGCGGTAGTGGCAGCCCAGCGCCACCTCGAGCCCGCCGCCCAAACTGACACCGTGCATGGAGGCCACCACGAGAAGCGGTGACGCTTCGATCCGATTGATCAGGTCAGGCAGGTGCGGCTCAAGCGGGGGTTTGCCAAATTCGGTGATGTCGGCACCGGCAAAGAACGCACGCCCTTCGCCCACGATCAGAACGGCGCGCACGCCATTGTCGGCCTCGGCTTGATCCATGCGGTCCCACAGGCCCTGGCGCACAGCATGGCTGAGCGCGTTCACAGGCGGGTTCTGGACCGTCAGGATGGCGATGTCGCCTTCTCTGGAATAGGCAATCTTGTCGCTCATGGGTCCTCCGCTGGTTCTGAAACACGCGCATAGGTCCTCCACCCTGCGCATGTTTCAGCCTAGGCGTGCACAGAAAAAGGGCAAGCGATTCAAAACACGCCGCAACGTCACTTGGCGCCGATCCGCTCTTCATCTTGCCAGATAAACTCTCCCCGAAGGGCCGCTTTCCACTGGCCCGCCGGTTGCCTAGCTGTCGCGTCGGTAGATGAAACAACGACCAGGAACCGCGCCATCCGGCAGGGGCTGTTCGACCAGATCGTCGAAATACATCCGATCTGACGACACCATCAGTCCGCCCAACGCCAGCAACGGAGCGATGATGGGTGAGACTTTCTGCGCAAAGAGATCGTTCTTTTGTGCATTGTGTCCGCCCAGATCGGCGTGGATCAGAACCGCCGTAGATCCAAAGCGTTCAAGCGCCTGCGGCAAGGTTTCAAAGACGTCGCCCAGCAGAACCATGTCGTCGGGCGGCGTACTGTCAGGGTGGGAAGCCACCGCCCGTTCGAATACATAGATGTCACGGCCCGGCATGATGTGCCGCATGTGATGGTAGGTGCGCCCATTGCCCAAGCCCAGCTCGAACACCGGCCCGTCCATGTCCGCGATGACGTTCGCTGCGTGATCCAGACAGGCCCGTTGGGACACCATACGGTCGACAAAAAGGTCAAGGCGGCTTTGTTGCATGATCATTTCCTTTGCTTTTGCCCTAGATGGGGCAAAAAGTGATCAAGCGGTAGCACATTTGCGCGGCTTTCCCGTGTATGGACGTGATGGATGGAATCGGGTTCACTGATTTCAAGACCTGTGCGCGAAAAAAGGACCATGAATGGCCCCGCTTCTGGAAGTGAAGAATCTGTCGATCGGCTTTGGCTCGGCTCCTCCGGTCGTGGCGGGCGTCAACTTCTCGGTCGCGAGCGGTGAGACGCTGGCGCTGGTTGGTGAGAGTGGGTCTGGCAAGACTTTGACCTGTCGGTCGGTCCTGCGCATTTTACCGAAAACAGCGCAATTGCGTCAGGGGTCGATCATTTTCGGAGAAGGTGACGCGCGGACCGATCTGCTCGATTTGTCGAGCTACAGTATCCGAAGCATTCGTGGCAACCGTATTTCAATGATTTTCCAGGAACCCATGCGGTCCTTGTCTCCGCTACACCGCATTGGCAATCAGGTGTGTGAAGTATTGACCCTGCATCGCAACATGTCGGCGGCAGAGGCCAAGCAGGATGTGCTGGCAACATTCGAACGCGTCGGGTTCGCGGACCCTGAACGCGCTTTCCGCGCCTATCCTTTCGAGATGTCGGGCGGGATGCGGCAGCGCGCCATGATCGCGATGGCCATGGTGGCCAAGCCCGATCTGCTGATTGCGGATGAACCCACCACTGCCCTGGATGTCACCACGCAGGCGCAGGTGTTGGGCCTGATGAAAGATTTGCAGCGCGACACAGGCATGGCGATGATCCTTGTCACCCATGATCTGGGTGTCGTTGCCAACATGGCCGACAGCGTGGTCGTCATGAACAAGGGTCATGTCATGGAAAGCGGTCCGGCCCCCGTTGTTCTGGGCGAGCCGGGCCATGGCTATACACAAAAGCTGTTTGCCGCCGCCCCGATGATCCCGAAGGACCCGAAGCCATCCGAGCCTTTGCCAGCCGAAGATCTGATCCTTGAGCTGAACAACGTGTGCAAGACATACACAGTGCGTGCCGGGGGCTGGCGCGAGAAGAAGAAGGTGCATGCCTGTGTGGACGTCAATCTGAAGCTGCCCCGTGGCAAGACGCTGGCCGTTGTGGGCGAAAGTGGATCGGGCAAGACCACCTGTGCCCGCATCGCGCTGGGGGCAGAAGTGCCGGATGACGGGTCAGAGGTGCTGTTTCGTCCCGAGCAAGGGGCCGATCCGGTTTGCATCAATGCGCTGAGCCGTTCCGACAAGGTGGCCTTTCAGCGGCAGGCGCAGATGGTGTTTCAGGACCCTTATTCGTCGCTGTCGCCGCGCATGCGGGTGCAGGAGGCGTTGACTGAGCCGATGGAAATTCACCGCATTGGCAACCGAATTTCCCGACGCGACAAGGCAGCCGAGATGCTGCGCTGGGTGGGCTTGAACCCCGATATGCTGATGCGCTACCCGCACGCCTTTTCCGGTGGGCAGCGTCAGCGGCTGTCCATTGCCCGTGCGTTGACCTTGGACCCTGTTCTACTGGTCTGTGACGAGCCGACCTCGGCCCTTGATGTGTCGGTGCAGGAGCAGATTCTGAGTTTGCTGGAGCGCATACGGGACGGGATGGGGCTGAGCTATCTGTTCATCAGCCACGACTTGGCCGTTGTCGCCCGCATTGCCGATGAGGTGGCCGTGATGCGTCAAGGTGTCGTTGTTGAGCAGGCTCCGCCGGAGACGCTGTTTTACAACCCGCGCCATCCGTACACCAAGGCCCTGATCGCGGCGCAGCCCGAGCCGGATGTGCAGCGTCCGATTGACTTGGCCGAGGTGTCGCGTGGCGCCGGATCGCCTGCAAGCTGGCCAGATATGTTTCGCTTTGAGGGGCTGGAGGCCCCTGACCTCATCCAGATCGAACCCGGACACAAGGTGCGCTGCCATGTTTAGACGTTTGACAGCTATTGTTCTTGCCGGCGCCATCGCTCTGCCCGCCCTGGCCCGGCCCATCGTGCAAGAAAGTGCGTTTTGGGCACCAGAGGTGAAGAAGGGGCAGATGGATGCGGCCGCGGACCGCGTTCCGGAAGTGCCCCTTGTTGTCGATCTTGAGGCCAAGGGTCGGCAGTTCGGAACCCAGGGCGGCACGTTGCGCACCATGGTCACGCGCACCAAGGACGTCCGCCAGATGGTGGTCTATGGTTACGCCAGGCTGGTCGGCTATGACCACAATTACCAGCTGAAGCCCGATATCCTGCGCGATGTCGATGTCGAAGAGGGGCGCATTTTCACCCTGCATCTGCGGCCCGGTCATCGCTGGTCGGATGGTGCGCCCTTCACCTCGGCTGATTTCGAATATTGGTGGAAGCACGTCGCCCAGAATGCGGAACTGAGCCCAAACGGCCCGCCCGAGATCATGCGCCTGGGCGAAGATATCGCCACGATGACCTTCCCTGATGAGGTAACGGTCGTCGTAGAGTTTCCGGAGGCAAACCCCAACTTCTTGCAGCTGCTGGCCCAGGCCAGCCCGCCCTTCATTTACCGGCCTGCCCATTACCTCAAGCAGTTCCACGTCGCCTTCAATACCAAGGAAGCGATGGAGGAGATGATCGACGCCAAGCGCGTGCGCAGTTGGGCGCCACTGCACAACAAGCTCGACAACCTGTACAAGTTCGACAATCACGAACTGCCAACCTTGCAGCCATGGAAACCGGCATCGACCGGGGCGGCCATGCGGCACCTGTTCGTCCGCAATCCCTATTTCCACCGCATCGATGCGCGCGGTGTGCAACTGCCCTATATCGACGTGGTCGAGATGGACATCGTGGGATCGGGCCTTGTGGCGGCCAAGACCAATGCGGGCGAGACCGATCTGCAAGCTCGGGGGCTCGACTTTCGCGACGTGTCGATCCTGAAGAAGGGAGAGGCAGATGGCGCGCCGTACCGCACCTACCTGTGGTCCAATGGTGCAGCGAGCCAGATTGCCATCTATCCCAACCTGAACTTTGCCGATCCGGTCTGGCGCGAGGTTATGCGCGACGCGCGGTTCCGGCGCGCCCTGTCGCTGGGTATCGACCGGCGGATGATCAACCGCGCGCTGTATTTCGGCCTTGGCAAGGAAGGCGGAATGACGGCGCTTGCCAAAAGCCCATTGTTTGATCCCGCGAACCTGACCCAATGGGCCATCTATGACCCGGACACCGCCAATGTGATGCTGGACCAGATGGGCCTGAACAAACGCACCCCAGCGGGCACGCGCCTGTTGCCGGACGGTCGCCCGATGGAGTTCGTGATTGAAACCGCGGGCGAGCGGCAGGAGGTCGAGAACGCGCTTGCGATCATCACGGACACGTGGCGGGATATTGGCATCAAGCTGATCATGCGCCCGCTGGACCGGGATATCCTGCGCAACCGTGTCTTTTCCGGTGTGACCATGGCCTCGGTCTGGTTTGGCTGGGACAACGGATTGCCGCAACCAAGCACACCACCAACCTACCTTGCCCCGACGGATCAGGTGTTCTTTGCCTGGCCGAAATGGGGCCAATACTACCAGACCCATGGTGCGGCGGGCGAACCGGTGGACCTGGAGGCGGGCAAACGTCTGATGGCGCTGAGCATGGCGTGGCAAAACACCGAAGACCCCGTAGAGCACAGGGAAATCTGGCGCGAGATGCTTAAAATCCACGCCGACAACCAGTTCGGCATCGGTATCCTGAGCGAGGCCCCGCAACCAGTTGTCGTCTCTGACCGCCTGCGGAACGTGCCGGAACAAGGCAAATGGGCATGGGACCCCGGCGCACATTTCGGCGTGCACCGGATTGACGAATTCTTTTTCGCAGACGCTGAACAGATCGCGCAGGTGAGCGAATGATGTTCATCCGCTATGCAGCCTACCGGCTGTTGACGATGGTGCTGACACTGATCGTCGTCTCCATCCTGATCTTCATCATTATCAACTTGCCCCCTGGCGACTACCTGTCGAACCAGATCGCCGAGTTGCGCGCCACGGGCCAAGCCGAAGGTGTCGCCAAGGCAGAGTTCCTGCGCACCGAATACGCGCTCGACCGCCCCTTGTGGGAGCAATACCTGATCTGGGTGGGCGTTGCCCCCGGCCCCCAAGGGTTCTCCGGACTGCTACAAGGAGATTTTGGATGGTCATTCGAGTTTGATGCGCCGGTTGCCGACATCGTTGGTGACGCACTGTGGCTGACCGTGCTGGTCAACCTTGCCGCCGTCTTGTTTGTGTATCTTGTTGCCCTGCCCCTTGGCGTTCTGGCCGCGGCCCGGTCGGCCACATGGGTCGACTACACCACCGCCTTTGTCGGGTATCTGGGCCTTGCTACGCCGAACTTCCTGCTTGCGCTGATCCTGTTTTATTACGGCCACAAGTATCTGGGCCTGCCCATCGGCGGTCTGATGGCGCCCGAATTCGAAGGCGAGCCCATGAGCCTTGCCAAGGTGCAGAGCGTGCTTGTGCACCTGATCGTGCCGACCTTTGTGATCGGCACATCCGGGGCGGCCGCCATGATGCAGCGCCTGCGGGCCAATATGCTGGATGAGTTGAGCAAACCCTATGTCGAAACGGGGATGGCAAAGGGTTTGGCCCCGGCCAAGTTGCTGACCAAGTATCCGCTGCGCATGGCCTTCAATCCGTTTGTGGCCGATATTGGCAACCTGCTGCCCGCCATGGTGTCGGGGTCGGTTCTGGTGTCCGTGGTGCTGGGGTTGCAGACCATCGGACCGGCCTTGCTGACCGCGCTGAAGTCGCAGGACCAGTTCCTCGCCGCCTTTGTGTTGATGTTCGTGGCACTGCTGACCCTTATCGGCACGATGATTTCGGACCTCTTGCTGGTGCTGCTTGATCCGCGCATCCGCTACGGCGCACGGGAAGGATAAGACCATGAGCACCCTGCCCGACGGCCGTTTCATCGACGACGCCCCCTATGATCCTAATGTGGACCTGTCCGCCCCCGAGCGGTCCGACATGGATGCGCCCAACTGGGTTCTGGTGTGGCGCAAGTTCCGCAGGCACAAGCTGGCATTGGTGTCCGGCATCTTCCTGTTTCTGGCCTATTTGGCGATCCCGTTTGCTGGGTTCATCTCGCCCTACACTCCGAATGAACGCAGCGCCGATCACCTGTATCATCCACCGCAAGCCATCAAGTTCTGGCACGAGGGGCAATTTGTTGGCCCCTTTGTCTATCCAACCATCGGGAGCGCTGATCTTGAGAACTTCCAGTGGGTGTACGAGACGGACACCTCGCGCCCAATGCCGCTTCAGTTCTTTTGCGAGCGGACGGAATACAAGCTGTTCTTCCTGATCCCCGCCGACAAGCACCTGTTCTGCGCGCCCGAGGGAGCGACCGTGTTTATCTTTGGCTCGGACCGGCTGGGGCGGGATGTGTTCTCGCGCATCTCCTACGGCGCGCAACTGTCGCTGACCGTGGGTCTAATCGGCATCACCGTGTCTTTTATCCTCGGCATCGGGTTTGGGGCCATTGCGGGCTATTTTGGTGGTTGGGTCGATTGGGTCGTGAACCGCGCCATCGAGATTTTGCGATCCTTGCCAGAACTGCCCTTGTGGCTGGCCTTGTCCGCCGCCGTGCCGTCAAATTGGGGGCCGGTATCTGTCTTTTTCATAATCAGTATCATCCTCGGCCTGCTGGATTGGCCGGGGTTGGCAAGGGCGGTCCGAAGTAAATTCCTCTCGTTGAGAGAGGAGGAATATGTGCGGGCGGCAGAGATGATGGGGGCGAAACCGTCGCGGGTCATCCGGCGGCATTTGTTGCCAAACTTCATGTCGCACCTGATTGCGTCAGCCACCTTGTCGATCCCGGCAATGATTTTGGGCGAGACGGCTTTGTCCTTCCTTGGTCTTGGTTTGCGTGCCCCAGCTGTGTCATGGGGGGTGATGCTGAATGATGCGCAGAACCTGGCGAGCATTGAGATTTACCCGTGGACAGCCATTCCGATGCTGCCGATCATCATTGTCGTTCTGGCCTTTAACTTCCTTGGTGACGGGCTGCGCGACAGTCTGGATCCTTATAACGACTGATGCGGATTGAACGGATCAAGGCGCGGGCGGTGATGGCACCGTTGGCGGTGCCCATCACGACGGCGCAGGCATCGATCCCTGCGGCACCCCTGGTGCTGGTGGATGTGGAGACGGATCAGAGTGTCAGCGGAAGCGCCTACATCTTTGGCTACACCCCACTGATGCTGAAGCCGCTGGTGACCTTTCTGACGGACCTGTCAGAGATGCTGGCTGGGTCCCCAGCTCATCCGGCGGATGTGGATCGACAGACCGCATCGCAGTTCAGGCTGCTGGGGAGGCAGGGGATGGTGGGCATGGCGCTGGCCGGTCTGGACCTTGCGCTGTGGGATGCGCAGGGCAAGGCGGCGGGCCAGCCCGTTTGTGCCTTGTTCGGCGCCACGCCGCACCCCGTGCCGTGCTATGACAGCCAAGGCCTGTTTGTACCAGGTCGCGATGAAGCGCTGATCGAAGCATCGCTGGCGCGTGGATTCACGGCCATCAAGGTCAAGCTGGGCTTTCCGACAGTGGCCGAGGACGTGGCAGCCTTGCGCGTGGTGCGCGACATGATCGGGCCCGAACGGAAGCTCATGCTGGACTACAATCAGGCCTTCGATGCGCCCGAAGCAATCGCCCGCATCCGCGCCCTTGAAGCGGCCGGGTTGGACCTGACATGGGTCGAAGAGCCGGTGCCCGCCGAAGATTTGGCGGGCTACCGATCCGTCCGTGCTGCTGTGTCCACCACCATTCAATCGGGTGAGAATTGGTGGCATCCAGCGGACGCGGCGCGCATGGTCGGAGCCACGGACTACGCGATGCCCGACATGATCAAGATCGGAGGGCTGAGCGGCTGGTTCCGCGCCGCTGCCATGGCCGAGGCTAAAAGCGTTCCCGTCTCAAGCCACCTCTTTGTCGAAGCGTCGGCCCATGCATTGGCCGCCACACCCAATGCACATCTGCTGGAATGGCTGGATGTGGCGGGCGGGGTGATGACCGAATCCTACGCGGTTGAGGATGGCTGCGTGACGGCCCGTGGACCCGGCCTTGGCATCAATTGGGATGAGAATAAGGTCGCGCATCACCGCGTGGAGTAGCGCCGCATCACCCGAAACAATCGAATAAAATTCCGCCTAAAGTCGCCATACTCTCAACAAATTTGCCGCCTATCGCAGTGCCCAAGACACGACGCGCGAGGGCGAGATGGACGCTTTTTACGAACTTCTGGACGGATTCACCGGGTTCCTGTTTGACTGGAATTCGCGTCTCGCGTTGCTTTACCTCTGCCTGACTGTCGCATTGGTTTATGTGATCTGGCGGGTGCGCGGGCGGCCCACATCTTTCACGGCCTTCCTGCTGCCGCGCGCGGTCTATACGCACAAATCGAACCTGGTCGACATCCAGATCTTCCTATTTAACAAGCTGCTGACAGTGTCCGGGTTCTTTGCTGCCGTGACGTTGACGCCGATTGTGACCGCAGGCGCACTGACAATGATGCTGGACGCAACAGGAGGCGACCTAGCCCCCGCCGTAGGTCAGGGCGAATGGGGCAAGCTGGCGCTTGCCACCATGATCATGATCCTGACGCTGGATTTCTGCAAATATTGGGCGCACAGGCTGCACCACGAGAACGCGTTCCTGTGGCCGTTCCATGCCTTACATCACTCCGCCGAAGTGCTGACGCCCCTGACTGCGAACCGGAACCATCCGGTGTTCATCGTGATCCGCTTGTTCATCTATGCCGTTGTCGTGGGATCGGTGCAGGCGTTGATGCTGTTCCTGTTGATGGGCAAGATTGACGTGCTGACCATCGGCAGCGTGAACGCGGGCTACTTCCTGTTCAACGCCTTCGGCGCCAACCTGCGCCACAGCCATGTCTGGCTGAGTTATGGGCGCGTGATGGAGCACATCCTGATCTCGCCGGCGCAACATCAGGTGCACCACTCGAACGACCCCAAGCACTACAACAAGAACTATGGTGAGGTGTTCGCCTTTTGGGATCTGATGTTCGGGTCGCTCTACGTGCCAAAAGAGCATGAAATCCTGAGCTTTGGCCTGTCGGATGAAAACGGTGTCCCGATAGAACAGCCACACCCAACCCTGCGCGCCGCCTTGCTGCACCCATTTGTCGAGGCATGGGAAGCACTGACCAAGGGGACAGATGATCCCTCTGCGCCGCAGAACCGTGAGACTGCGCAATGACACGTGGTCTGTCCCTGTGGCTGGACGCGCTGCGGGTGGCTGCCACCCTGCTCGTGGTGTTTTCCCATGTCGCCTATGCGCGGTTCACGCGCGGGGATTACGAGTTTGTCCGTGATCTGAATGTCGGCAGTGATGCCGTCATCGTCTTCTTTGTCATTTCGGGGCTGGTGATCGCCTTTGCCGCAGAGCGGGACAAGACGCTTGGCACCTATGCGTTCAACCGCTTGACGCGGCTACTGTCCGTGCTGTTGCCCGCGCTTGCGCTGACATTCATCTTGGACCAGATCGGGCGGCCCATGGATGTATCGGCCTATCCAGATCGTTTTTATCAACCCCTTCCCTTGTGGGAGATGTTGGCCCGCGGGCTTACCATGTCCAATGAGTGGGGCCTGTTTGAACGGGTTCGGTTGGGCACAAACGGCCCGCTTTGGTCGTTGAGTTATGAAGCCGCATATTATGTTTTGTTTGGCGTGGCCGTGTTTTGTACGGGTGTGCGCCGGGTTGTCCTGCTGGCGGCGCTGGCCATCGTCTTTGGCCCACGCATCCTGCTGCTGATGCCCGCATGGTTGATGGGCGTCGCTGTCTGGCATTTCGTCAAATCTGGCGGGGCGGCACAGTTGAGCGCTGCAACAGCACGCATTCTCGCTTGGGGTGGTCCGTTGGCTTACATCCTGTGCCAGACCCTGAATGTTCCTGACATCCTTGCGAACGTGACTGCCGCAGCCTTCGCCCCCGGTCACTATCGGTTCATCCTCGTCTTTTCAGATGAATTCATCTGGAACACCCTGATTGGCCTGATGACCGCCCTTCACGTCATAGGTATGGCCCGACTGGCGCAAGGCTACCAAGGCGCCCATCCACATCTGCGCTGGTGGGCCGGAGCAAGCTTTTCGATCTACGTGGTACACTACCCTGTTCTGCACCTGATCGACGCGGCGTTCCCGACCGAAACCATGTCGCGCGATGCCCTGCTGTTCTTTGGCTCTGTTGCCGCCGGGTTGGTGTTTGCACAGGTCTTCGAACGCCCAATTGGGGCCGTTCGTCAAGCTGTTCGAAACGTTGGAGCGCTGTTGCCTGTCACCGGTCGTCGGCAAAATCCGCCGCATCCTCAAGCAACTCTTCTTCCAGAGACGCCTGCGCAGCAGCGGTGATCGCCTTGCGGTCTTCTTCGGTCAGGTCATCGGCTTTCTGCCCATCGGCCAGCCGCACTGTCACCTCACGGTGTGCAAACTTGATGCCCTCGCGTTCAAAGAGTGCGCGGATTTCCTCGTAGACCTTTTTGCGCACCAGCCATTGATCGCCTGGTTTGGTCATGAACTTGACCCGGATGATCATGGCGCTGTCCTGCATTTCGATCACGCCCTGCGACTTGAGCGGCTGGATGAAGTTGTCCCCGATGACCGGATCATCCAGCAGGGCGACCCCCAGCTTCTTGATCAGCTTGCGGACGTGTTCGACATCGGTGTCGTAAGTCACGCGCAAGGGCAGCTTCATGATCACCCAGTCGCGGGAGTAGTTCGTCAGCACCTGGATTTCGCCAAAGGGGATGGTGTGCAGCGCGCCCAGGTGATGGCGCAGTTGGAAACTGCGGACGCTGATGTTTTCCACCGTGCCCTTGACCCCGCCTACGTCGATGTACTCGCCTTTGCGGAAGGCGTCGTCGAACAGGAAGAACGCGCCGGAGAAAATGTCACGCACCAGCGATTGCGAGCCAAAGCCGACAGCCACACCTACGATGCCGGCACCAGCAAAGAGCGGACCGACATTCACCCCCATTTCCATGAGCGTGATCAGCAGCATAGACAGGACAATGACGATCAGGACAAAATTGCGAAACAGCGGCAGCAGGGTGGCAAGGCGGGATGCGGATGAACCGCCGCCTTCATCGCCCAACTCCACTTCCTGCACATCGCCCTGTTCTTCCCTGATCTTGTCGTCAATCCAGATACGGAAGGCGTTGTAGGCAATGTACCCAATGAACAGGATCACGATGATGTCGAGCAGTCGGTCGGTCCAGCTTTCCCCCATCATGGGCGCATCGGGGCTCCAGATCGTGACGAAAGCATAGATCCCGGCGACAAAAGCGAGGATGCCCGCAACCCTTTGTGCCAACCCTTCGAACGTGCTGATCCGAGGGCCTGTGGTCACCGGTGCCGAAACGGGTTCAGCGGCGATCTGGGTCGTTGCGTTGTGCTCTCGCACCAGACGCGCACGGGCGAAACTGCGCTCGATAAAGAAATTGATGACACCAAAGACCACTATGATGGTGGTCAGAATGGCCCATGCCGCTGCCAGAAGCGGCACGCCTTGAGGATCACCAATGACGAGGTGATAGGTCTGGTCACCCCATGCAAACAGGAAATACAACACGGCCAGCGGCCCCCAGACCCGCGCCAGCGTGCGCAGAACCCAGGTTGAATCCGACGGCGCCTTGCCGTTCAGGATCGCACCGGTGATTGCGCGGCCATTGGCGATGACCAGCATGATATTCAGGCACATCACCATCAGGCTGAGCAAAGAGAAGAGAAACACATGGACTTCGCTGTTCAGGCCCAGTTCTTCGATCCAGACGCCGAAGAGGATCGCAAAAAACCCAAAGGCCGCAGCCCCCGACAACCACAGATGCAGTTTGCGCGCGTCGCCATCACTGAACAGCGGGATGCGATACTGTGGCAGATAAGGCGACAGGATCATACGCCACAACCCCGCCACAACCCGAGCCGTGAAGTACCCGATATTGATCAACGTGACGGTGAATTGCATGGCCGCGTCCTCGAGCGGACCAAAGATGATCGCCCCAAGCAGATACGCCACGGCCATTGAAACGAGCGTTCCGACAATCCCCATAAAAAAGCGGAACACGAGGAAGGGCATCTTTTCGACGTAGCCATCCGGCGCGTCGTGAATACGGGCCACGACGAAGCGTTTGGCGATACGTTTTCCAAATATCTGCGCTTCGAACACCATACCGGCAGCGAAGAGCGCCATGCTGATCAGAAGAGCCTTCACGTAGGCAAAGATCGTGCCATCCGGGCTGGTCGCTCGCAGGATATACGCCACCTCGTTGAAAGCTACAGGCAGGTTGAGCAATCGGTCCACCAACGCCGTGCGAAAGGCCACCGCTTCGTCCTGGATCGCCATCAGCGTGGTGCCGCTGCCCGGTGCCTCGTCGAACGTGGCAGGTGTGCCGGTTTGGGTGATCACACGCCCATCGCTGTCGATGACAATGACGTTGACGCCATTCTGTGCAGCACTTTCCATTATATCTGTGATGTCGCCCGGGGCGGTGTCAGTCGCACTGGCCCCCGGCAGCAAACTGCCCAGACCCTGGGCGTGCAGCAATGTGGGAAACAGGAGTGCAAAGCCGATCAGGAGTGGCAGCAAGAGGCGGGAAAGGGAGTATGTCATATGCGATATCGCAGAGCTTTCAGATTTCAGCGAAGCTACGCGACCGCAGGTACGAAGACAATTGCATCTACCTGGACGTGAACATTCGCGACTGGTCTGATACGCGCCAATTTTACAAAGCGTTCCATTTTTGCGATAGCGCGAGCATAGGTGTTCCGCAGGTCAACTGTTGCTGTCTTGGGGAATGCAAACTCTGTGCTATACGCGTCAGAGGGATTCTCTGAGCGTCAAGGATGGTGACGTATGAGGAGACGGGGAAAAGAAGACGACAATGACCCATTCCACTCCTGTTTCACCGACCGCGGTTGGTGCCCGTCCGGGACGTGTTGTGCTGTACAGCCACGATACGTTTGGCTTGGGGCACCTGCGACGCAGCCGCGCGCTGGCATCGGCTCTGACCGAGTCCGGGGTTGCCGAGAGCGCCATCATTCTGACGGGCAGCCCTGTTGCCGGGCGGTTCACGTTCCCACCGGCGGTGGATCACGTGCGCCTGCCGGGTGTCAAGAAACTGGCCGATGGCAGCTATGTCAGCCAGACCGAAGGCATGGATATCGAGGCGACAACCGCCCTGCGCTCTGCGCTGATCGATTCCACCATCGACCAATACGAACCGGACCTTCTGATTGTAGATAAAGAACCGACCGGGTTTCGCGGGGAACTGCTGGACACCCTCAAGCGCCTGCGTGAACGCAGCAAGACCCGCATCGTTCTGGGTCTGCGTGACGTATTGGACGAACCCGACGTGCTCGCCGCTGAGTGGGCCCGCAAGGGTGCTGTTGAAGCAACCGAAGCCTTTTACGACGAAGTATGGGTTTATGGCATGCGCTCGGTTTATGATCCGACTCAGGGTCTGCCCTTGTCTTCTGCGGTTCGCAGCAGGACGGTGTGGACCGGCTACTTGCGTCGCAGCATCGTGGATGCCGCTGAAGTTCCGGATACACCATATATCCTTGTGACCCCCGGCGGTGGCGGCGACGGTGCCGCGATGGTCGATCTTGTTTTGTCGGCATATGAACAGGATCCTGACCTGCATCCTCATGCCGTTTTGGTCTATGGTCCGTTCCTGTCCGGCGAAGTGCGCGAACGGTTCGAAACACGCGTCGAAGCGCTTGGCGGTCGCGTCACCTCAACCGGTTTCGACAGCAAGATCGAGCCGCTGTTTGCGGGGGCCGAAGGCGTGATTTGCATGGGTGGCTACAATACGTTCTGCGAACTTCTGTCGTTTGATCAACGCGCGGTCATCGTGCCCCGCACGAAACCCCGCCTTGAACAGTGGATCCGCGCCCATCGGGCCGAGGAACTCGGGCTGGTCCGGAATCTGGATCGCTTCCGTGAAGGGCTGACCACAGACGCAATGGTTTCGGCCATCCGCGCCCTGCCCCACCAGAAACGTCCGTCCGAAGCAGGTGCTGATGGCCTTCTGGATGGCTTGGACGTCGTCAACGCACGTGCGCGGGCCCTTATGCAGCATTCGTTGACCGACGCCGCAGAATGACATCCAAATCCCCCCGCCTTGCCATCGCTGTCAAAGGCTGGCCGCGTTTGTCCGAAACCTTCATCGCGCAGGAACTGGTGGCGCTGGAAGAAGCGGGGATCGATTTTGCCATTTGGTCCCTGCGCCACCCAACAGACAAGAAAACCCACCCCCTGCATGATCGGCTGAAGGCCGAGGTTCACTACCTACCGGAATACCTCGGTGACGAACCTATGCGCGTGTTGCGTGGCTTGTTATTCGGGGTAACGCATCGCGCGTTCTGGCCCGCCTTGCGCCAGTTTCTGCGCGATCTTGCGCGCGACCGGACCCGCAACCGCGTGCGTCGCTTTGGACAGGCTTGCGTGATGGCTCGCGAATTGCCTGCGGACACCACCGCCCTATACGCCCACTTTCTGCATACCCCGTCATCCGTTGCACGTTATGCCGCGATGCTGCGCGGCGTGCCGTGGTCCTTTTCGGCCCATGCCAAGGACATCTGGACCTCGATCGATTGGGAACTGCAAGAGAAGCTGGACAGCGCAACTGCCGGGGCCGCTTTTGGTGCAACCTGCACGGCGCTGGGGGCAAAGTATTTGAACGGGTTGTCTAAGGACACACCTGTTGATCTTGTCTATCACGGTTTGGACCTGTCACGCTTCCCGCCCGCCCCTGAACGCACCCGGCGCACCCCCACCGACCCGTTTCACATGCTGTCTGTGGGCCGCTTGGTCGAGAAGAAGGGTTTTGATCGGTTGCTGGACGCGATGGCTCTTTTACCTGCAGATATGGACTGGCATTGGACCCATATTGGTGGCGGAACCTTGGCCGACGCCTTGCAACAACAGGCTAAACGTCTGGGATTGTCTGACCGGATCACTTGGCACGGCGCATGCGACCAACCCGAGGTGATCGATGCAATGCGACAGTCCAACCTATTCGTGTTGCCCAGTCGTGTGGCCGCGGATGGCGACCGCGATGGCCTGCCCAATGTGCTGATGGAAGCGGCAAGCCAGAAGCTGCCAATTCTGAGCACCCCGATCTCTGCCATTCCGGAATTCATCGATGACGGAGTGCATGGCATCCTGAGCGGTGATGATCCCGTAACGCTGGCCGACGCGATGGCACGCGTTGCACACGACCCGGCGCTGGGTGTTTCCATGGCCGAGGCTGCACATGCCCGCCTGCATGCGGATTTCACCATGCAGCCCGGCATCGCACATCTTGCCCGGCGCTTGCGCGCCATCATGGGCGCTGCGTGACTGTCGCTTTCTATGCACCGCTGAAGGCACCTGATCATCCGGTGCCGTCAGGTGACCGCACCATGGCGCGCGCGTTGATGACGGCACTGAAGCATGCCGGATTTGTGGCGACTGTCGCCTCGGACTTGCGGATCTATGACCGCGTGGGTGACACCGCATTGCAGACCGATCTGGCCGCGCAGGCAAAGAAGGAAGTTGCGCGCATCCTCTCCGGTCCCGATGCCGGAACCTGGCAATGCTGGCTGACCTATCACAACTATTACAAGGCCCCGGATTTGATTGGCCCACCGGTTGCCCGGGCCTTGGGCATTCCATATGTGCAGGTTGAAAGTACACGCGCACGCAAACGGCTGACTGGACCATGGGCCCGCTTTGCCCAGGCGGCGGAAGCTGCCAGCGATCAGGCCCATACCATCTTCTACGTGACAGCCCGTGATGCGGAAACGCTGCGCCGCGATGCACCGGCTGGTCAGGTTCTGACCCATCTGCGCCCGTTCCTTGATCGCAAGGAATTGCCCGCGCAATCGGACTATTCCGGTGCCATGCTGAGCGTTGGGATGATGCGTGCCGGAGATAAGTTGGGATCCTACAAGCTGATCGCTGACACGCTGGCGCTGCTGGATCCTGCGCTGGACTGGCACCTGGACATCGCGGGCGACGGCCCGGCCGAAGCCGAGGTTGCGACCCTGATGGCCCCGTGTGGCGCGCGTGTGCGGATGTTGGGGGCGCTTCCAGCAGAGGCATTGCAATTGCAATATGAACAGGCCCGCCTGCTATTCTGGCCCGGCGTGAACGAAGCGTTCGGCTATGCCTATCTGGAAGCGCAGGCGGCTGGATTGCCTGTTGTCGCCCAGGACCGACCGGGGGTGCGCGACGTGGTGGCCGGGATGCAACCCGCCGTCGCGGAGGGACCACATGCGATGGCCGCACGGTTGACTGATATGCTGACCAATCGGGCAACGATGGAAACCTTGGGCGCTCAGGCCCGCACGCAAATTGGAGAGCACCATCTTCTGCCCGCTGCCGCTGGAACACTGCGCGCGGCCATCGAGGGAATGACATGATCCGTCTGGCACTTTTGCGTCACGGTCACACCGCATGGAACCGCGAGGGTCGCTTGCAGGGCCGCAGCGATATTCCCCTTGATGACACAGCGCGCCGCGACTTGGCGGGCTTCCGGTTGCCCGATGATTTCCAGAACGCCGATCTGGTGTCGAGCCCGCTGGCCCGCGCCACGGAAACCGCCGAACTGGTCGCCGGACGCACGCCACGTGTCGAACCCTGTTTGATCGAAATGAACTGGGGCGATTGGGAAGGGCGCCATGGTGCGGAGTTGTCTGCTGATGCGACCACTGGATTTCGCCATATCGAAGACTGGGGATGGCACTACTGCCCTCCGGGCGGCGAAAGCCCGGACAGTCTGCGCGCGCGCGTGCGGCCGTGGCTGGACGGGCTGATACGTGACACTGTGGCCGTCTGCCATATCGGTACAATGCGCGTGTTAATGGCCATGGCCACCGGATGGGACTTTGACGGGCCAGCGCCATTTCGGATCAAACGAAACCGCTTGTTCATCCTCCAAGTCGATACCGGCACACTGACACTGTTGCCCGACGCTCAACGGTTAGAGGCGCGCTAATGGAGGTCACGATTGTGGTCACACATCTGCTGGGCACCGGGCATCTGGCGCGGGCACTGACCCTTGGCCGCGCCTTTGTTGCCGCCGGTGATACTGTGACGGTGATCAGCGGGGGCAAACCTGTTCCGCATTTCGACAGCGCGGGCCTTACCCTTGTGCACTTGCCGCCGTTGCAATCGAACGGCACTGATTTTTCGACACTTCTCACCGACGCGGGTGAGGTTGCAGATGACGCTTATCTGGCCGCCCGACAGGCCACATTGCTTGATCATATCGTACAGCAGAGCCCCGACGTTTTGATCACCGAACTGTTCCCGTTTGGCCGCCGTACTTTGAAGGCCGAGTTCCAGGCTCTGCTTGAAGCAGCCGATGGCTTGCCGTCGCGCCCCCTCATCCTGTCATCCATTCGCGACATCCTCGCGCCGCCCTCCAAACCAGCCAAAGTCACCTTTGCCGATCAGTTCGTGGACCGCTTCTATGACGCCGTGCTGGTTCACTCTGACCCCGAGGTCGTGACATTGGACGCAAGCTGGCCCGTGTCGGAAAGGCTGCGCCCCAAACTGCGTTACACCGGTTTTGTGGCGCCCGGCGCGCCAGATATGATTGCTCCTCGCCACAGTGAGATCCTTGTCAGCGCAGGTGGCGGTGACGTTGGCGACAAGGTCTTTGAGGCCGCGTGCGAAGCGGCGAAACTGAATGCCGATCATTCGTGGCGTTTTCTTGTCGGTGGTGACGATGCGCGCCGCACTTTCTGGGCAAACCGCGCCCCGGCCAACGTGGTGGTCGAAGGCCCCCGCCCCGATTTTCGCGAGTTGCTTGTGGGTGCGACCGCGTCAGTGTCCATGTGTGGGTATAACACGGCGCTCGACGTGTTGCAGACCGGCGTTCCGGCTGTCTTTGTCCCGTTTGACGATGGCGGCGAAGTCGAACAGGGGTTGCGTGCGGATGCCCTGGCCACCCTACCCGCCGTGTCGGTGGTAAGGCAGGCGAACCTGTCGGGACCAACGCTGGCAGATGCCATCGGTAAGCTTGCACAGCAGGAACGACGCTCGCCTCGGACGACCGGCATGACGGGCGCCAAAACAAGTGTGGAGATCGTGCACGGACTGCTAGTTGAGGCGTCACATGCAAATTGATTGGACCCCCCTGCGCACCGAACTGGCCGCGTGTCGACACGATGGGCTGCCCGTTCCATTCTGGTGGCGCGACGATGATGCAGTTGCCCCGACTTCTGAACTTGAGCAACTGGAAGACCTGTCTCGAGCGACTGAACTGCCCGTTCACTTGGCGGTCATACCGGCCCACGCAACGGCTGAGCTGGCCGGATGCGTCGATGGTGAGCAATTGATCCCTGTCGTTCACGGATGGGCTCACCAGGATCACAGCGGACCGGACGAGAAGAAGAACGAGTTCCTGACAGATCGACCAGACTTGGCCAATGATAGCGCGCTTGGCTTGGCCCGCATGCGCGATCTGTTTGGCACGCAGTTGCGGCGCATGTTCGTGCCACCGTGGAACCGGGTTCAGCCTGCACTAATCCCCAAACTGCGCGATCAAGGGTTCGAGGTGATATCCACATTCGGGCCGCGCAAAAGCATCAATGCGGCGCCGGGACTGATGCAGATCAATACTCATATCGACCCGATATGGTGGAAGGGCACACGCGACCTCATCGCGCCCGAAACGCTGGTGGCAACGACAGTGGCGCATTTGGCTGCTCGGCGGCAAAGGACTGAAGACTCACAAGAACCTCTCGGTCTTTTGACGCATCACCTGGTTCACACACCCGCGATCTGGGCTTTCACCCAGAGCTTTGTAAACGAAATGCTGTCTGGCGGCGCAACGCCGTGGACGATGGAGACAACGAAATGAGCAGATTGGAATCGATGCGGCGGCGATTGAGCGCGCAGATCGATGGTATCAACTGGGCCGCAAAGAAGATCGCCACGCTGGAAGGCGACGTCCTGGAAATGGGTTTGGGCAATGGCCGGACCTACGATCACTTGCGCCAGGAACTGCCCGATCGCCGCATCTGGGTGGTCGACCGGATGCTGAAATGCCACCCAAGCTGTATCCCCCCAGCCGAAGACTTTCTCGAAGGCGAGGCAGAAGCCATGCTCACCCGGTTGGCCGACCAAGGGCACAAGATGGCGCTTGCGCATTACGACTTTGGCTATGGTGTCAAGGAAAAGGATGTCGAAGAAGGGATGCGCCTGAGCCCCCTGATCGCCGCGTTGATGCAACCCGGCGGTCTGATCCTGTCACAACAGCCACTCGTCGGCCTCGAACAGATCTGCGGACCCGATTCAATCGCGCCTGATCGGTATCTTTTCTACCGTACCGTGTAGTTGCGAGACTGTTTGATCACGATTCCCGTGCGTACTGTTGTCAGACGCTAACAAGGCCTTCTAAGGTCCCAGTGATTCAAGGCCGCACCAAAAGCGGTCAGGACCAACGGGAGTATCAAATGACGATTTTTAAGACGGCCGCCTTGGCCGCCGCTATGGCCGTGCTTGCGACGACCACACTTGCCGCCCCTCTCAAACTCACACCAGCCGATCCGCAGCCGACTGACCTGACGCAGGGCCTTTCTGTGAAGTACTACTTTGATAGCGTGCGTACTCTCAGCGAAGCCGAGCGCGCCTATGCAAAGGCAAAACCCGGCAAGCCACTTGCTGGTTTGGACTATCGTGATACAGCCGAAGGCGACGAAACCTTAACCTCTGGCAAAGCGCACAAGGTCATTGCCGTCATCGAAGGCTATGTCCGCTTTGATGAGCCGGGCACTTACAAAATAGATTTCATGAGCAATGACGGATTGCAGATGAAGATCGGTGGAGAGGAAGTTGTCTATTTTGACGGCGTGCACGGGTGTGACCCCAGCGAGCAGGTTGAAGCCAATGTGCCAGAAGCGGGATGGTACGCGTTGGAAGCGCTCTATTTCCAGCGCAAGGGCACCGCTTGTTTGCTGATGCGGGCAGGGATTGGATCGCCGCAGTGGATGGAAGACGGATCCTTCGGCTACAACTGACCGCTGGTATTTGGTCACCCGACTGGTGCGGGAACAGCGATGCCCGCGCCATTTCAGTTTTGAAGGCGGATATCCTGCAAAACTGCCGATGGCATCCTGGCACTCCGCCAACGGGTACCGGGCCGTTTGACGCACCGGACGCCGCCCGGTTCCCAGCGCGCAAGCAGGGTTGTTTCGGGCATCCAAAGCCGGCCTCCTAAAAGCCACAGAAACACGTGACACCTGCCCCTTGGCGCCAAAGGCTTGTTCAAGATAAGGACAGTGGAACCGCAAGGATCATCGGCCAGACCAAACGCAGTCCCAAGGCGGGTGTGGACCCGCCATACGCAGACTTTGTGTTCCCGATTCTCTCAGCCCGTTATCTGTCGCTGCACCAACCATGTGACTGGGAATGCAGCAAGAAACCCGATGGCCGCTGCAATCAGTATGGGATTGGCGCCGCCATAGCCCATTGTCAGGGCGGCGATGACCCCCGTACCCGCCATGGTAGAGCCGATAAAGATGTGCAGGACAAAGAACAGCATGAAGCGCTGCATGTGGAGCCTCCGTTACTTGCGTTTCAGGCAGTGTGCACGAGGGCTTGGGCATGTGCATTGATGTCGGTCAAACCGTGCAGAGAATTGGCGCCAGAAGAAAGGTCCATGGACAGCGGGAGACAGAAGCACACAGGGCGCGAGGTTTTGATCAGACAACGAAAAGGCGCCAGGTGCGCGAACCGAAATCCGTGCCGTGCCCGAAGACACACCCTGACGCCTCGTTGAACCTCATCATCCCCCCAGAGGGCGACATGTTGGCCCAGCTTGCTCGTGACGTTACCGCCATTCGCCGGGACTGCCTGACAGAAGCCAAACCGCCCCTCGCATCGACCCTGCTGACACCGCCCTTTCGCCACACCCCTTTCGGAGCCACACGATCCGACCTGCATCCAGTTGCCCGTTGATGTCCAAGCTGCACCTTGCGGTCCGTCCTGATCATCTCGTTGCCTCCGGGGCCTTTGCGTCCACCGCGTCGTTCAAGGAACTCTGCGCCGGTAGGTAGAGGTTGGGGCAAAGTGGGTGAGTCGTGCAAAGGAAAAATGACGACTCTGCGAAATTTCTTGGGGATAAGCTGTTGATATTGCTTGTGGATTTCCTGTGAAGAAGCTGGGGATAATGCGGAAATTCGCAATTTCCCAAGGGACTTACGTTTGGTCAGCAATGATGTCTTAGAGCAGAGTATTGCTGTGCCATGCCATACGAAACTTTTCCCCCAAGGCCGGAGCCGACCGACAACACTACTTGTTTTTGGCCAGCGTTGGCCCAAAGAGGATGGATTGTGATTGATCCAAAACGATCGCATTCAAAGCGGTTGCCAGATCGTCCACTGCGTTTGACACTGTTTCGTTCAATAGGTTTGGGTTCCGCCTGATTATGAATGCGGTGTCGCACGCATATGAAACCTGAAGAAGATCTTCATTGCCTTGCTCTCGGATAAAACTGACAAGTTCAGTGATATTCGGGACATCAAAGAAGGTTATGGCTGAAAAGTCATTTGCCGTACCGCGCGCGACTTGCTCACACACAAGGTTGACGAGGGCTTCATCGATACTGCCAACACGCTCACCACCGCTCAGAATTTTTTTGAGCGCGTTCAGCTCAGATTTGACATCTGTCAGCCGGCTTTCCAGTTGCTGTTCAACAGTGGAGATACGTCCACCCAAATCCCTGAGTTCGTTGTCGAGAGTTCGGATCGTGCCATTGGTTGCCAAGGCTGTGCGTCGCGTGTTCTGCAACGAGTTTTCGAGAACTTCAAATTGATAGTTCACCCGCGAAACCTGGTCAGAGAAACTGAACAGAATATCGCGTGCATCCAGGGTCGGCGACCTTCGGTTTGGTGCCGGATCGAGTTGAGACAACTGAGCTTCGTTCCGAATTGAGCGCTCCATGTTCTTGTCGATCTTGAGCGCAACGCCTTTCACCAAAAGCAACTCTGTCTCGATTTTAGCTAAACGCGCTTCGAGATATTTCTCGGCATTTTGAGAACTATAGTTCACAATGTCTGAAATTTGCTGGATTGTCACCAAATCCAGCTGAGCCAATTCAGCCGCGAGAGCAGATCTCACTTGCTCCATATCCACCGCGGGCATACCCGCCAGTTTCACATTCGTTTCGGCTTGCGAACGCTGTAAGGATCTAAGCTCAGACGAAAAATACAGCAGAATAGCTCCAACACCTGCAATCATAGCGGGAACCAGGAAATTTAAAACGACGCCAATGCCTTTAACAAACCGGTCGTTTTCGAATTCGCCTTTTGCCACTACAATGCTCTGAGCTGGTCTAACTATCCATTTTCAGCGCTGAAATAAACGCTTCTTGCGGTATATCAACTTTCCCAAACTGCCGCATCTTCTTTTTACCGGCTTTCTGTTTGTCCAGCAGTTTCCGTTTCCGTGTGGCATCTCCGCCATAGCATTTTGCGGTCACGTCCTTGCGCATTGCCGACAGCGTCTCGCGCGCGATGACCTTACCGCCAATTGCCGCCTGGATCGGGATTTTGAACATGTGGCGGGGGATCAAGTCTTTGAGTTTTTCGACCATGGCGCGTCCGCGCATCTCGGCCCGGTCGCGGTGGACCATGATCGACAGGGCGTCCACCGGCTCATCATTCACAAGGATCGACATTTTCACCAGGTTGTCCGTGCGGTAGCCCGTCAGTTGGTAATCGAAGGAGGCATAGCCCTTGGTCACCGATTTCAGCCGGTCGTAGAAGTCGAACACCACCTCGTTCAGCGGCAGGTCATAGACGACCATGGCGCGGGAGCCGGCGTAGGTGAGATCTTCCTGTATGCCGCGGCGGTCTTGGCACAGCTTCAGCACGTCGCCGAGATAGTCGTCGGGCACGAGGATCGTGGCCTTGATCCGTGGCTCTTCAAGGTGATCCACGTGCGTGAGGTCGGGCATGTCGGCGGGGTTGTGCAGCTCCATCATCGTGCCGTCGCGCATGTGGACGTGGTAGATGACCGAGGGGGCCGTGGTGATCAGTTCGATGCCGTATTCCCGCTCGATCCGGTCGCGGATCACTTCGAGGTGCAAAAGCCCCAGGAAGCCGCAGCGGAAGCCGAAGCCGAGGGCGGCGGAGGTTTCCATTTCGAAGCTGAAGGACGCGTCGTTGAGGGCGAGTTTGTCGATGGCGTCGCGGAGGTCTTCGAACTCGGCAGAGTCCACAGGGAAGAGGCCGCAGAAGACCACTGGCTGGGCGGGTTTGAAGCCGGGGAGCGGTTCGACTTCCTTGCGTTCGTGGGTGATCGTGTCGCCGACGCGGGTGTCGCGGACCTGTTTGATCGAGGCGGTGAGGAAACCGATTTCGCCGGGGCCCAAGGAGTCGACCATCTCCATCTGCGGGCGGAAGACGCCGACGCGGTCCACGTGGTGGATGGAGCCGTTGGAGACGAATTTGACCTTTTCGCCCTTTTTGAGCCGCCCGTCGATGACGCGGATCAGGACGATGACACCGAGGTAGCTGTCGTACCAGCTGTCGACCAGCATGGCCTTGAGGTCGGTGTCGGGGTCGCCCTGAGGTGCGGGCAGTTCGGTGACGATGGATTCCAGCGTCTCCATGATCCCCTCGCCCGTTTTGGCCGACACCGCGATGGCGCCCGAGGCGTCGATGCCGATCACATCCTCGACCTGTTCGGCGACGCGGTCGATGTCGGAAGCCGGTAGGTCGATCTTGTTGAAAACGGGGACAATTTCGTGGTCGGCGTCGATGGCCTGGTAGACGTTGGCGAGGGTCTGCGCCTCGACCCCTTGCGTGCTGTCGACGACCAGAAGTGAGCCTTCGACGGCGCGCATGGATCGGGAAACCTCGTAGGCAAAGTCCACATGGCCGGGGGTGTCGATAAGGTTCAGGACATAGGCCTCGCCATTCTTGGCGGTGTAGTCGATGCGGACGGTGTTGGCCTTGATCGTGATGCCCCGCTCGCGTTCGATATCCATGCTGTCAAGCAGCTGTTCCTTCATGTCCCGGTCGGCCACGGTGTTGGTGGACTGGATAAGCCGGTCGGCGAGGGTCGATTTCCCGTGGTCGATATGAGCGACGATGGAGAAATTGCGGATATGTGAGAGCGGTGTCATGGTTGGGATATGTAAGGGTTTTTGGGGTTGGTCAATGGGTGGTGTGTTGCAGGTGGGGTGTTGGTGTGGGTGAGGTGGATTTTTCGGATTTTGAGGAAGCAAGGAGTTGGTTCAAAACTCAAACCCCAGAAAGACGGTGTATCATAGCAAGCCGCTCGGCTCTGCGTGTGTTTGCGTTGTACTTTTCTGCCTCCGACGAAAGCCCGGAGAAAACTACTCTTTTGGCCTTTAGGGCAGCATTGATCAGCATCGCGCGAGCTTACAAGGGTTCTGCTTTGCACGATGACTTTGGAAAAGCAGCCGTCGCGGTTGGCTACGCCGCAGGAAAATACTGCAAAAAAGAGAGATCAAGTACTAGAGCGCAGTTTGCTGCAGCGTCCATAGGATATGCAGCTAACACAGCTGCCCACTATAACGACTATTCAGATTCTATGGCCGGTCAGGCGACAACGACTGCGGCTACATCCTCTTCGGAGTCACTCGCAGCGGTGGAATTGGATGCACGGACCGGTTCAGCTGCATTGCTAGCGACGCCACTTTGGCATGACGTAGAAGTTCCTCACGACGTCGCAGCCTCGCATCTCGCTTGGCAAGAGTTTCTAACCAATGATCCGCAATGGGCGTTTTGGCTGGATTGGTACTTAGGGGTATGGAACGGCACTTTTCGTGATTGGGGTTTCGCGTCTGAGATCGCAAAAATTGATTCCAGAGTTTGGGATAGTGATGATGCCGTCTCTAAGGTGGCAGAAGCGATCCGGGAGATTGAGGCACGGCTGAAAACACGCGTGGGGCCGCAGCTGGTCAAAACCAGTGACGGGAAATTCGATCTCGAACCCGATCTTCAAATCGCCGATGAACCGATTTCATTTGCGATTGGACAGGTTGAAATTGCATTGCGTGCTGTCTTGGCGACCGATGGGACAAATGGATTTTCCGAAAACTCGGATGAAGCCCGCCTGATCCAAATGGCATGCACCGAATACCGGGATCAGCACAGCAATGTCGCAACTGCTTTCTGGAATGCATGCATGGGGTTGCAACACAATATCGGCGATATGTACCCAGAGGATCGGTCGCTTATTTCCTTAAAAAACACGCTCTATGTTTCTGTTGAGGAGATGTGCGACCATAGCGATCTGATCAGGGATAGGATTGCGCGGCTCGCCGCGTTGGAAACGTGCAGGTATCCTACGCAGGAAGAACGCCAGGCGTTGCGCCAATTGCCGGAGGTGGTCGCTGAGGACACAACGGAGCGGGCCAATGCAGAGATCGCGGCGGCTGTTGATCGTGTGGTCGAAACGGAAAAACCAGCGCGAGTGTGGCGCGCCAAGTTGGTGAATTGGATCACCACGCTAAGCCGTGGGATCGAGCAAGGGCAGAAGACCGAGAAAAAGGTCAATTGGCTGATCGGTTTGGCGCACAAGGTAGCCGGATGGTTTTTGGACGACGATGGACCGGACAGCGACGCGGAGGAATGAGGGCCGCGCCCGAGCCTGGGTGGGCGCACGCAACCTTGCAGCAACGCAAGGCATTGGAGTGCGCAGATCATGGGTTCGGTGCGTGACGTAGACAATGCGCCCTCCCGGGGGAGGGTCGGGCGCGGCCCGGCGGTGCCGCCGGGCAGGGTGGTTCGAACGGGGATACTTTCCTTTAATGTCGTGAACGCAAAAAGGCCCGGTAGCGGCAGGCACAGGGCTGTCGATCCAGTCTTTGTTCTGCAGCGCTTTATGGCTGCCAAGTCCATCCTCCGGTTCACCGGCGTGCCAAGATAAGCCAGATCGACAGGCCGCGGGAGGGCCTGCCCCCTCTCGGCAGATTTTGCTTTGGCAAAATCGCCTGCCGGGCAATGGATGCGCGGCGGCCTATGGCCTTGATTCCGCGCTGTGGTGCTTAAAACGATGGTTGGTTTTAGGGGTCTTTGAGAGGGCCGGCGGGGTGAAACCCCGCCCTACGGTGTTGTGCGAGAATGGACGCTTCCCCCTCTCGTGCGTCGGCTGCGCCGACACCCTGCCGGGGTGACGCGCACTGGCTGTGCCAGTACGCTCAGAGTGCCCGGTCTACTGCATCCGCTGCGCGTGTGATGTCGCGCCCGACGCCTTTGGCTGTTTCGCAGGCAGCAAGTGTGGTGGCGGCCACGATGGCCAACAGGATCAGGCGGGTGCGGTTCATTCTGCTCTCCGATCTTTTGCAAAGGACATAACCAGACGGGCCTGTCTGGTCAAATCAACTGGCTGCCCATCGGCGGGGTTTTTCCTTAAAAGGCTTGGGAATTGATGAAGCGTGGATTGGACCTGCTTGTATTTGGAAGGGCGCTGGCCCTCTCGTGAATCGGCCGACGCCGATACCCTGCCGGGCGACGCGTGCGGCCAAAGGCCGCGTTATGCCCACGGTGTTGAAAAAGGGAATGGATGGGCGCTTGCCCTCTCGTGCATCGGCTAGCGCCGATACCCTGCCGGGCGACGCACGCGGCCTGCGGCCGCGCGCTTGTTCGTGAATTGCCCTTCGCCTATGTTTACGGCATAGTTTTCGCATTCAGAGCGGGCCAACCCGCCACAGCAGGAACGAGCAGACACATGAAACTCTCGACCACGATCATTGCCGGGGCGGCCGCCCTTGGACTGGCCGCATGTGGCGGCGGGTCCTCATATTCCAGCGCGCGGGCCGTTCCCGCGACCCCGGTGCTGTTTGCCACCGGCCCGATCTATTCCGCGTGCCGCAGCGGCGGACGGGACCAGGCCAGCCGGGCACGCTGTGGCTGTGTGCAGGCTGTGGCCAACCAATCGCTGAGCTCCTCGGATCAAAGCCGCGGCGCCGGGTTCTTCAGCAACCCGCAGCAGGCGCAAGAGGTGCGCGTGTCTGATCGCGCCTCGGACGAACGGTTCTGGCGCCGCTGGAAGGATTACAGCGACAGCGCGGCACGGCAGTGTACCTGAGCTAAAGGTCCTTGACCCAGAACTGCAGCGGCTTTTCCGTTTCACCCGCCTGATCAACGTCTTTCCACATGAACTGGGCCACGACGCCAGGCATGCGTTTGTATCCGCGCCCTTCCCAAAAGGGATCGAGAGGGCGGTATGTGCTGGGTCGCAAGGGATGATCCGGTGGTCGCAGGACCGAGGCAAAACACATGTTTGCATAGCCCAGATCGCGCGCATGGGCCTCACGTACATCGAAAAAGCGGTGCCCGACCCCACGACCGCGAAAACGCGGCAGCAGCACGCTTTCTCCGCAATAGAAACAGGCATTCACGTTGAAGTCCGTGCCGTCGAACGCGTCCGAAAACGCGTCGGCATGTTCCGCCAGGGGTGCCGCCGTCGCCGCCCCCACCATCCAGTCGCCATCATAGGCGACCACAACGACCGCGCGGTCACTTTGTTCGTAAACCTCGAGGTAACGCCGTTCGTAAGCGGCGTCGCCTTCATAGAGGTAGGGCCAGTCACGGAACACGGCGAGGCGTAGCTTTGCCACGTCATCCAGCGCCTCGGTCAGGGCCGGCCCGGTCAGTGTCTCGATCCTCATGCCCCGACCTGTTGCACCCAATCCGCAAGGTTGTAGTAGGTGGTCACGCGGGCGATCTTGCCATCGCGGATGTCAAAGAAGGACCCGGCGGGCAGGCAATAGGTCTGGCCGTTTGCCTCGGGTAGCCCTTCATCGGTCTGCAGGTAAGTGCCATTGACGGTGTATTCGGCGGCAGCACGTGTGCCGCCTGCGGCCGAGAACACGATCATATTGGTGAGCGTCTCAGCGTAGCACCGGTTCATGTGGGTACAAAATGCCTGGAACAGCTCTTTGCCTTCACGCACCTGCCCCTCGTTCACATGATGGGCCACGTCATCGGTGAGGCAGTCCAGCATCGCCTCCACATCGCCTGCGTTGAACGCGTCGAAATAGTCGGTCACGATCTGCATCAAGTGCCTTCCCTTGCTGGCCCCCACCGTTCGACGAGGCGGGCGATGATCTGGTCGCGGGCGGCGCGGTAGCTTTCAAGTTTGGCTTCGCGCGTCTCGCCCAGACCGGTTGGGTCAAGGATCGGCCAGTATTCGACCTCGAGATGATAGTAGCGCGTCAGTTCCAGCGCGCGCCGTTGGCTGGCAGGGCTAAGCGCCACGACAAGATCGAAAGACGACAGGTCGTCGCCCCATTCCTCCATCTCGTCAAAGCTGCGGGACCGGTGGCGGCTCAACTCCACATCCAATTCCTGGCAGACGGCAATGGAAAACCCGTCAATCTCCATGTCGTTCTTGACGCCAACGGATTGGACATAGGTGCCTGTGCCATAGAACTTCTTCATGATCCCCTCTGCCATAGGGGAGCGGACCGCGTTGTGATCGCAGCAGAAGAGAATGGATTGCGGCAGCCGGTCCGTCATCTATCCGCCGAAGTGCAGGACACAGATCAGGGTAAAGAGGCGGCGGGCGGTGTCAGTGTCGACCTCAGCCTTGCCTTCGAGGCGTTCTTGCAGAACCCGGCTGCCCTCGTTGTGGATACCGCGGCGGGCCATGTCGATGGTTTCGATCTGGCTGGGGGGCAGCTTCTTGACCGCCTCGAAATAGCTTTCGCAGATCTGGAAATAGTCCTTCACCACCTGCCGGAAGGGTCCAAGGGACAGATGAAACTCGGCCGCCTTCTCATCCGCTTCGGTCGCAACATCAAAGACGAGGCGCTTATCACGAATGGACAGACCCACGTTGTAGGGTCCGGCGGGCACATCCCTACCGTCTCGGCCGGGCAGAACAAAGGTGTTGTCCTCCAGCAGATCGAACATCGCCACCTTGCGTTCCTGTTCGATCTCGGGTGTGGGGGGTGGCAGGTTGGCATCATCCAGCGTGATGCGGGCAATTCGGGTCATGGCGCGGGGCCTTCGGCAACGAAACAATCTTTCGCAATGCTTAGGGTCTGGAACCGCGCAATACAATGCCACAATGCCGCGCAACGCATTTCGCGGCCAAGCGCAGGCATGCTTCTTCTGACTTAAAATACCACGGGGGAGGCGCAGCCGGGGGCTGGCCCCCTTACTCGTTCAGCTTACGCAAGCGCGCGGTCACGGATAGCCCATGCGCCTCAAGGCTTTCGGAAGCAGCCAAACGCTCCGCCCCCGGACCGATGGCGCGCAGCGCGTCTGGCGACATCTGAGCCAGCGTTGTTCGCTTGACGAAATCCATGACCGACAGGCCGGAGGAGAACCGGGCAGAGCGCGCGGTGGGCAACACATGGTTGGGGCCGCCGATATAGTCACCGATGGCCTCGGGCGTCCACTGGCCCAGGAAAATGGCCCCGGCATGGGTGATCTTTTCGGACAGCGTGACGGGGTCTGCGACGCAGAGCTCAAGGTGCTCCGGCGCGATGCGATCCGACAGCTGTGCCGCAACATCAAGATCGGGCACGGTGATGATGGCCCCGAAATCCCGCCAACTGGCCCCGGCGATGGCACGACGCTCCAGCGTTTCCAGCCGTGCATTCACCGCATCCGCCACCGCGGGGCCAAAAGCGGGATCGGTGGTGATCAGCAGCGACTGTGCGCTTTCGTCATGCTCCGCCTGACTGAGCAAGTCGAGGGCAATCCAGTCGGGATCATTGTCACCATCGGCGATCACAAGGATCTCGGAGGGACCGGCGATCATATCGATACCGACCTTGCCAAAGACACGTCGCTTGGCCGCGGCGACAAAGGCGTTGCCCGGGCCGGTGATCTTGTCCACGGGTGCAATCGTTTCTGTACCGTATGCAAGCGCCGCAATCGCCTGTGCGCCGCCAATGCGGTAAATCTCGTCCACGCCGGACAGCTGCGCGGCCAGCAGGACCAGCGGGTTGATCACCCCGTCCGGGGTGGGCACGGTGATGGCAAGGCGCCCTACGCCCGCGACCTTGGCCGGGATGGCATTCATCAGAACCGAGGACGGGTAGCTCGCCAACCCGCCGGGAACGTAGAGGCCCGCCGCCGACACCGGTGTCCAGCGCCAGCCCAGTGTGGCACCTGCATCATCCGTCCACTGCGCATCTTCAGGCATCTGGCGTTCATGGTAAGCACGGATGCGGGCCGCAGCGAGGGCCAGCGCATCGCGATCTTCCTGTCCAACTTCGGCCATGGCCGCGGCCACTTCATCCGCACTGATGCGCAAGGTCTCGGGCGTCAGGGCGATGCGGTCAAAACGTTCAGTTAACTCAATAACCGCGGCATCCCCACGGCTTCGCACGTCGGCGATGATATCGGCCACAACCGCGTCCACATCCGGGCTGTCCTCGCGCTTGGCCGACAGAAGGGCCGCAAACTGCGCTTCGAAATCGGCATCGCTGTAATCAAGAAACTGGGGCATGGATGTCCTTTCCGGCTGAGGCGGGACATAGCGGGCGGGCTGCTTAGGCTCAAGGGGCGGTGCGGACGACACGTCCGCCTTACTTGAGAACACTAAGGCTCATTGATCCCGAGGCGGCAGTCGGAACGTGGTGGCCCTTCGTTCTGCCCACAAGAATTGCAATTCCCAGCCCAGCGTGCCCAATGCTGCGGGCCGCACAAAAGCAGGTTTTCGCCGTACCTCAACACAAGTGCATGCCACACCGATGCCCTTATCACCTCAAGCCATTGCGAGACATGGAGCGAGAGACCAACCACAAAACGAAACCGCAGACCCGTCGCAGGACGTTCAACACCCCACGGACATAGATCACTCGCTCCGGCACGAGACGGTGAAGAGTATCGGCGGATTGCATTGAAAAAACGGGGATGAAGGGGGGGCGACAACAAGAAGACTCCGCGCCTGCAGAGCTACGACAACTCGCTGCCGCGTCTCCAAATCCACATCCTCGCCGAACTCAACAATCCTTTGACGCTTGCCCGCGTGCCAGTTCCGTCCTGTCGGGATATGTGGCAAAGGGCACCCGGCTTTCTTTCTGCGACAGGATATGCCCGGATATCTGGGCAAAACACGCACAATCCACGTCGTAAGAGTTGCTTTCGCAATAAGCCAACTCCTGCCCGACGGTCTCCTCGTACTCTTCCTGACTGACACCGGACCCTACCGAGGTCGCACCACTCGTGAGAGGAGGAAACAAAGAAACGCCGAAGGCCAGCAACAGAAGTATACCGACGACAGCGACGTATCTGAGGTAGTCGTAGACCATTGCATCCCCCTTTCCACTCCAAACTTTCACGAGTAAATGTTAACGAATGATATGAAATCCAGACCCAGTTTATTTAGGATTTGTTGGATTTCACGCTGGCTGGATAGTCTTAGGCGATGGCCTCGTTTTTTGTTCCAAGCGAAGCGAGGTTCGCGGTTCAGGAATTTCAGTTGGTTACAGCGGCGAAGTAACCACGTTATTGGGAATCGCGCGTCCGGGAACCGGAAGGCCTTTTGCACGCTTGCCGTGCCGGCGCGCCTTACATCGAACGAGTAACGGCGTGGACCCATGCCAGATAGTCAGCATTGGCAGTGGCTTCGATCCGGATGATCGGCGGGACGTCATAGGGGTGGAGGGCGCGCACAGCGTCCTCGACCTGCTGGGCGAGGTCGGCACGGGTTTTCAGAAGCAGCGGATGCTCTTGCTCGCGCTGGATGCCACCGTCCCAGACATAAGCGCTCTGGATCGGAGCGTAGCGATTGGCGCAGGCGATGAGCTGCTGATCGAGCAGCGCGTCCGTGATCGCGTCTGCCGTATCGATGGAGGGGCAATTCACCCAGATGTCGATGATGTGCATGACGGGATGGTCGGTTACGCCAGTATTCAGATCAACAGGTAAATTGTGCCTTGCGGAAACGCCCCGCGTTTTCGCCGCCCCGACCGCCCCCATGGGCGGGGGCTGAGTCATTGCTGCTCTCGTTTTTCGGACACTTCAGGGTTTGGTGATTCTTTCAAGGCTTGCTTTTCTTCCGCTGTAACTCTCAATGCAGCAAACTTGGATTGTCGCTTTTCACGTGCCACATACCACTCTTCAAAGAGTATTTCGATCAAATCGATCAGTATCTGTGCCTCTTCTGGCTCAACTGGTATTATAACGTCGATGTCCTTTTCCATGTGAGCGCCGATGTTGCCGAGGCTCCTGACATGATGAAGGCTTTCGATACTATCTTCAGAGACTCCTTTTGGTGCGTCGCCTGAATTTAATAATTCACTTAATTTCTCAATTTCCTTGTAAAGGCTTGGTGCTTTCACTCCGGTGAAGTCACGAACCATGCCCTGCAAACACCTTCTAGCTAGCGTGGCTGACGCTTTTGGGCTCAAGTCTCGAATTCGACATGCTTCCAAGTAATCTTCGCGAATTGGTTGTGGAATGAAATGGGGCTGAGGTTTGGCTGAGCTTTCAGGTATCAACCGCCGTGTCAACAACGGCGCTTCCCTCATAAAATGAAGGTTGCCGAGGCTGTCTTTACCTGCCTTTTTCACATGCACTATGATAGTCGGCTGCAGACAATTAGGATTAGCACAGCAAACTGCTGTGCCATGCAATCCTAGATGTCCCAACGCCGACTTCGACATGTGGAACAGAATTGTTCCAGAGTCTTGATCATTTGAAGTCACTGTTTGTGGTCTATTGCAGTGTGGACAGTCGAAGTTGAAGCTCGCCATTGTGTTACCGCTCAGGATGCTGATGTTTAGTTGGCTCGAAGCCGACAAAACATCGTATCCAAGTAATATGCATTCTTTGTTCAACTGTGAAACGCAGAAATACAAATGCATCAAAACTCAAAGGTTCGTAGTGCCTCCTTGTAGCGCGAACTCGTCAACTAGAACCGAGTGCCGCTACGCGCGTTTGCTACGCAAACACTCTTTCGCGCACGCCTTGAACCCAAACGTAAACCAAAATTGTTCGTCCGCTTAGCGGACAAACTTTTTGTGCTTGAGCCTCTTGGGTTCAAGGGCATCCGGCCCCAACCGGCGCTTTTTGTCTTCCTCGTAGTCCTCGAAGTTCCCTTCGAACCACTCCACATGTGCATCCCCCTCAAAGGCAAGGATGTGCGTGCAAATCCGGTCGAGGAAGAAACGATCGTGCGAGATCACAACGGCACAGCCCGCAAAATCCACCAAAGCGTCTTCCAGTGCCCGCAGAGTCTCCACGTCCAGATCGTTGGTCGGTTCGTCGAGCAGCAGGACGTTGCCGCCCTCTTTCAACAGTCGAGCCATGTGCACGCGGTTGCGCTCACCACCTGACAGCAGCGACACCTTCTTTTGCTGGTCGCCGCCCTTGAAGTTGAACGACGAGCAATAGGCGCGGGAGTTGACCTGCGCGTCGCCCAGCTCGATGATCTCAGCCCCGCCGGAGATGGCCTCCCACACTGTGTCATTCGCTGCGAGATCATCGCGTGATTGGTCGACATAGGACAATTGCACCGTGTCGCCCAACTCAATCGTCCCAGCATCAGGCGTTTCCTGCCCGGTCAGCATCTTGAACAGGGTCGACTTGCCCGCGCCGTTGGGGCCGATGACCCCCACGATGCCGCCGGGTGGCAGAGAGAAGTCGAGCCCCTCGACCAGCAGCTTGTCACCCATGGCCTTGGTCAGCCCCTCAACATCAATCACTTTCGACCCAAGGCGTTGGCCGTTCGGGATGACGATCTGGGCGCGCGTCAGCTTCTCGCGCTCCGACTGCTCGGCCATCTCGTTATAGGCGTTGATCCGGGCCTTGGACTTGGCCTGCCGGGCCTTCGCGCCCTGCCGCATCCACTCCAGTTCGCGCTCCAGCGTCTTCTGGCGGCTCTTGTCCTCGCGCGCTTCCTGCTCAAGCCGCTTGGCCTTCTGCTCCAGCCACGCGGAATAGTTGCCTTCATAGGGAATACCGCGGCCACGGTCGAGTTCCAGAATCCAGCCGGTGATGTCGTCCAGGAAATAGCGGTCGTGGGTGACGATCAGGATGGTACCCTTGTAGTCGATCAGGTGCTGTTGCAGCCACGCGATGGTCTCGGCATCCAGGTGGTTGGTGGGTTCGTCGAGCAGCAGCATGTCGGGCGCCTCGAGGAGCAGCTTGCAGAGGGCAACGCGACGTGCCTCCCCCCCCGAAAGCGTCGTCACATCGGCATCGTCAGGCGGGCAGCGCAGCGCCTCCATCGACACATCAATCTGGCTGTCGAGATCCCACAGGTTCTCTGCATCGATCTGGTCCTGCAGGGCCGCCATCTCGTCCGCCGTCTCGTCGGAATAGTTCATGGCGAGTTCGTTGTAGCGGTCCAAAACGGCCTTTTTCTCGGACACACCAAGCATCACGTTTTCGCGCACGGACAGGGCCGGATCCAACTGCGGCTCCTGCGGCAGATAACCAACCTTCGCACCCTCGGCGGCCCAGGCCTCACCGGTGAAATCCTTGTCCATCCCCGCCATGATCTTCATCAGCGTGGACTTACCGGCACCGTTCACGCCCACAACGCCGATCTTCACGCCGGGCAGGAAGTTCAGGTGGATGTTCTCAAAGCATTTCTTACCGCCGGGATAGGTCTTGGACACACCCGACATGTGGTAGACATATTGATAGGCAGCCATTGCATTCTCCCGGAAAAATCTCTGGTGGATCGTCTACCCGCCACACAGAAAAAGGGCAATGCACCGCCGCATCGGGAATTGTCATTTGGTGAAGCCAACCGACCTATGTTAGCGGTGACAGGCGAAACCTACGGAAGTGTCTGACATGCGGCGGTTTATCCTGCTTGTGACCTGCTGGGTGCTGGGCGGCTGTGCTGTCGGTATCAGCCTTGCACCACCGCCAAACCTGTATCGAAGCGGGCTGAACTACCCTGATGATCTGGTCCCCGCGGTTTGGCGGACGGCCGAGCCCAAGATTTTCTACATGACCGACCGCGCGCTGGATGGAACGACCTATGGATCGGACCGGTCGGATTCGATGGCGTTTGGAGCTGCAACGGTCAAGTTCGGGCGCGATCTGGACTGGGAAGAGTTGCTGGACCGGACGCGCAGCGACTCTGATCAGAATATTTCCAGCCTGTGGGTGCCCGATTTCGAAGAAATTGTGCGGTTCGAAGCCACCCCGCTGCCTTATGCGCGATCAGACGGGGCGCTAAGGCACCTGCAGGACGCGGTCGATACCTATGATGCACAAGCCGCGCGGTTTCAGGCCGTGATCGCGGATGAGATTGCCCAAACCGGCAACCGTAGTCTTTTGGTCTATGTTCACGGCTTCAACAACAACTTCGAGGATAGCCTGACCACGTTGGCAAACCTGTGGCATTTTGCAGGGCGCGAGTCCGTGCCTGTGTCATTCACCTGGCCTGCGGGAAACGGGATTGGACCGCTTGGGTATTTCCGCGACCGAGATGCCGGTGTGTTTTCAGTCCACCACACCAAGGAATTCCTGCGTATGCTGGCCGAGATGCCTGAGGTGGACAGCATCGACATTATTGCCCACTCCCGCGGCACGGACGTGGTGACCACGGCCTTGCGCGAGTTGATGATCGAAGCGCGCGGCGCGGGCATCCATCCCAAAACCATGCTCAAAACCGGGACATTCATCATGGCTGCCCCGGATCTTGATGTCGATATCGTCCGCCAACGCCTTCAGGCCGAGCGCTTTTCAGAGGCGTTTGAACAGATCAACCTCTACATCAACCCCAATGACGGCGCTTTGCGTCTGTCGGCCTTTCTGACCCAGTCGACGCGCCTCGGCGCATTGAAAGGCGAAGACTTTATTGATGGCGAGCTTGAACTGCTTCAGAAGGAAGGGTTGGTGCATTTCATCCGGGTCGAAAACGTGCGAGGCGGTTTTGGCCATGCCTATTTTCGGGACAATCCGGCGGTGTTGTCGGACGTTGTGCTGGCCTTGCGCACGCGGGCCTTTCCCGGGGGCACGTTGCGCCCGCTCGAGCAGGATGAGGATGGCATCTGGGTGCTGCATCCGAACTATCCGCTTGAACGGCTGCCGGACCTTGTTGGTCTCGAAGCCCGCCGGGAACGCAGCGAAGAACGGTGAGCGAGCTTCACGACATGATCTCACGCTGGGCGCAGCCCGGCACGGTGACGTGGATCGGTGTGCGTCCGGCGCGGGCGGCAGACATACAGGTCGTGGACTGGGCCGAGATTTTGGACAGCGGGTTGAGCGGCGATCGGGGACGCGCAGGCAAACGAGCGGTCACATTGGTGCAAGCCGAACACTTGCCTGCCATCACCTCTTACCTGGGACGTGACCAGATTGATCCAGGTTTGCTGCGTCGCAATATCGTGGTGCGTGGCCTCAACCTTGCAGGTCTCAAGGGACGGGAGGTGCAAGTCGGCACAGCCGTGCTGCGCTTTACCACCATATGTGCGCCTTGCAGCCGCATGGAACGGGTGTTGGGCCACGGTGGGTATGCTGCGATGCGCGCGCATGGCGGATGGTGCGCCGAGGTGGTTAAACCCGGCACGGTTGCTCTGGGCAATCACGTGCGGCCAATTGATTGACAAGACGCGGCGTTTCGCGTCCGGTCCTTGGCAATTATCAAGACGGACCTGTACGTGACCCACCCCGCTTTCCCCATGGCCAAACCGGGCCAGATCATTGGCCTTTTGGGCGGCTCTTTTGACCCGGCACATGATGGGCATGCCCACATTACCCGTGAAGCGATGAAGCGCTTTGGACTGGATCGCGTGTGGTGGCTGGTGTCCCCGGGCAATCCGCTCAAATCGCAAGGCCCTGCCCCCCTTCCCAAGCGGTTGGCGCATGCGCGGCAGGTCATGCAACACCCGCGTGTCACCGTGACCGATATCGAAGCGCATCTGGGTACGCGTTACACTGCGCAAACGCTTGCAGCGCTGCGGCAACGATATCGGGGTACGCGGTTTGTCTGGCTGATGGGAGCGGACAACCTGGCTCAGTTTCACCTGTGGCAGGATTGGACGTGGATCATGGAGAATGTGCCAGTGGGTGTTTTGGCACGACCGGGAGATCGGATTTCTGCCCGCATGAGCCCTGCCGCACGGCTTTATCGATCTCGCCGCATCTCAGGGCGTGCCAGCCAGCTTCTGGGTCGCTCGGATGCGCCGGCGTGGTGTTTCGTGAATGTCGCAATGACAGCGCAATCGTCCACGGCGATCCGGGCACAAGGCAAGTGGGCGCCGCCTTCGGATTTGTGATCTTTGCCTGCTTGTTTGCCGGACAAAGCTGCGGTTACATGCGCCCATGTTGCGCACGATTTCGAGACGTTTATTTCTTTCAGCTCTGGCCAGCTCCACGGCCTCGGCCGCCCTTGCCGCCCCTCCGACAGCCTCTTTGCGACCGCAGGCGCGTGGCGGCAATCACTTCAAGAAGGCCATTGCCGATCCACAGGACATCATCGCCAAGGCCAAGCTGGGCGGGCGCGTCTGCTATGCGGTGGCCGACGCCCGGACAGGAACAAAGCTGGAGGGCGGCAACGCCAAGGTGGGCGCACCTCCCGCATCAGTGGCCAAGGCAGTAACCGCGCTCTATGCGTTGGGTGTCCTCGGACACGCCCATCGGTTTAGCACGCGGGTTGTTGCAACTGGCGGCGTGTCGGGCGGCGTGGTCCAGGGCGACCTTGTGTTGGTGGGCGGCGGTGATCCGACCCTTGATACCAATGCATTGGCTGGACTGGCTGCGGCGCTCAAAGCCAAAGGTATCCTCGGGGTACAAGGCGATTTCAAAGTCGCCGACGGCCTGTTCCCAACGGTTCCGACAATCGACAAAGAGCAACCCGATCATGTCGGCTACAGCCCGGCGCTTTCGGGCATCGCCCTGAACTTCAACCGCGTGCATTTCGAATGGAAGCGGCAGGGAAGTGCGTACAACGTCACGATGGATGCGCGGTCGGATCGATACCGCCCGGATGTGGCCATTGCCCGGATGCAGGTGAGCGAACGACGCGCGCCGGTCTATACCTATTCCGATGGCGGACGCACCGACAATTGGAGCGTCGCGCGCGGGGCCCTTGGCAATGGCGGTGCCCGCTGGCTGCCTGTGCGCAAACCTGCGCTTTATGCGGGGGATGTGTTCCAGACGCTCGCGCGATCACAAGGTGTGGTTCTGAAGAACCCCAAGGTGGTCAGCCGTATCCCCCAAGGAACGACACTGGCGACGCATCAGAGCGAAGACCTGCGCACGATCCTGCGCGACATGCTGCGTTTTTCAACGAACGTCACAGCGGAAATGGTGGGGATGGCGGCGACGGTCAAACGCAGTGGTCGGCCGTCATCGCTGCGCGCGTCTGCCTCCGAAATGAACCGCTGGGCGAATGCCGCCCTTGGAACCGCAAAGATGCGATTGGTGGATCATTCCGGTCTTGGCGGCGACAGCGAGATGACGGCAGATGACATGGTCACGGCCTTGGTCAAGGCGCGGCAGAACAACATCCTGCGCCCTATCCTCAAGGCGATCCCCATGCTTGATGAACAGCGCCGCGCGATCAAGAACCACCCGATCGAGGTGCATGCCAAGACAGGCACGTTGAACTTCGTGTCAGGGTTGGCGGGTTACATGACGGCGCGGGACGGGACCGAAATGGCCTTTGCCATCTTCGCCGCAGACGAGGCGACCCGTGCCCGCATCCCCCGCGCCAACCGTGAACGACCGCAGGGCGCACGCAGCTGGAACCGCCGGGCCAAGGCCATGCAGCAGCAACTGATCGAACGCTGGGGCGCGGTCTATGGCAGCTAGGCGGAGGACACCTCCGCCTTACAGTTTTTTCAACACATCATGCGGCTGTTGCGGGGCGCAGTAAGCTGCGCCTTACATGTCGCACCCTGTAAGGCGGATCTTGATCCGCCCCGCACGTCAGGCCGCGTTCTTCATCCGGTTCGTATCAATGATGTCCGCCATCGCCTGTGCTGTGGCCGCCGACAGGGTCCAACCCAGATGCCCGTGCCCGGTGTTGTAGTAGACCCCCGGTTTGGCCCCCGGCCCGACCTTCGGCATCATCGATGGCAGCATGGGGCGCAGCCCCGCCCACGGCACGCAATGCTCGGTCGACACATCGGGAAAGAACGCCTCGCACCATTCGCGTAACGGCCGGATACGATCATCGCGGATGTCCAGATTGTGGCCGTTGAACTCGGCCGTGCCGGCAATGCGGAACCGCCCCCGGCCCAGGCGCGAGGTCACGATCTTGGCTTCGTCATCCAGCAGGCTGACCCACGGGGCCGCAGCCTGGCTTTCGGCATCATCCAGATTGACGGTGATGGAATAGCCTTTGACCGGATAGATGTTCACACGGTCGCCCAGTTGGGCCGCAATGGCACGGCTGCCAACGCCCGCGCAGACCACTATACCGTCAAATTGCTGCGTCTCTGTTGTCCCCGCATGATCCCAGGTCAGGCGAACGCCCGTACCGATGTGCTCAATGTCGGTCACCTTGCACTTGTAATGGAAGGATGTGCCCATCTGTGCACACCGGTCGCTCAACGCACGGGCATATCGGTGAATGTCGCCGGTGAAATCGCTCTCGGTGTAAAAGCCGCCAATCGTGTCGGCCTTCAGGGCAGGTTCCAAACGCTGCACCTCGTCCGCTGACACTTCCCTCCGCTCCAGCCCTGCCTTTTGCAACAATGCGTTCACCCGACGGGCATGATCGAACTCGGACTGCTGGCGGTACACATGAAGGATTCCGCGCCGCTCCATGTCGAAATCAGCGCCCACTTCGCGGGCAAACTCCAGCAGATGTTCCCGTGCGGCAATGGCCAAGCGCGCTGTCTCAACCGTGTTGCGTTCGTAATCAGGGATGTTGCCCATGAATTCCGCCATCCAAGACAGCTTGTGCCAACTGGGTGTCGGGTTCACCAGCAGGGGCGCATCGGATTTCAGCATCCATTTCAACCCCTTGAAGATAGTGCCCCAGCGGGTCCAGACCTCGGCATTGCTGGCCGAAAGCTGACCGCCATTGGCAAAGGATGTCTCCATCGCGGCATAGCGGTTGCGGTCAAACACGCTGACGTCATAGCCGCGGCGGGCCAAGGCATAGGCAGTTGTAATACCGGTGATACCGGCGCCGATCACAGCAATACGGGTCATGGGGATCCTCCCAGTGCACGCAGATTTGGACGCATCCGGCACCGTGCCGGGCAAGCGTCCCCATCTGTCGCGAGACCTGAGAGCTTCACGGACCAACAGGGCCGCTTTCTCCTTCGGTGGGCCGGGCGCGTGACGTCCGACCACTCTCCAGATCGTCACATATGCCACTGAATGGCGGCGCGGCCGGCACGGTTCGTGGTGCCTGAGAGTTTCCGGGGCGTTGCTCCTTCGGCGGCAGCCTGCGCTGCGCTCTCCCATGTCGGCCTCTGCGACTGAGGCGCATATAGGACACCAAAATGAATCGTGCAAAGGAATTGTCATCGCGCCGCATCGATGGCGCGATGACATGCTGTACAGATCGCGATGGCTAACCTTCAGCTCAGGTATCGCCGGCTTGCGCGCACTGGTTCATCCTACCAATTGCCCGAAACGCTGGTGGCGAGGGCCTGGTTTTCTGCGGCCACACGCTGCTGAACGGCTGCGCATGCCTGCAGGTTTCCATCGAGGCATGCCGCATCCAACTGCTCGCGCGCCGCAATTTCTGCCGGCGACTCGCAGGCACTCAAACCAAGTGCGGCAAGAAATAGATATCGTTTCATGTCTGTTACTCTCTCGTTCATGTCATGCCTCACCACTTCAGGGGCCAAGCACGGCATGTTGCGCTTGGCCCCTTGCACGAGGTGAGGGTGCTTCGGGGTAACCGTTTCCGGTTTCTTGAGCCGTGAGTGGCGAAGTTGCTGAGGATGTCTCCCGATCAGTCTTGATGAGATCAGGTATCGAGCAGCCGCCCTGATGCGTCGTCCATCTCAGCAGGGACGGACAGTGTTTTGCGATAGCTTGTCGGTGTTTGGCCCGTGACGCGCTTGAACGCATTGTAAAACGACGAACGCGCGTTGAACCCCACTTCGTAGGTGATCGCCAGAACGGTGTCATCTGTCGTAGACAACAAAGCCTGAGCCTCAGCGATGCGGTACCCGTTCACAAAGTCAAAAAAGCTCTCTCCAATGACCTCACTCAGCGTCTGCGTGACATAGTTTGGCGACGCCCCCACATGGCGCGCCAAAGCCCAAAGTGACAGGTTCGGATCGCGGTGCAGATGATCCTGTTCCATTGCAGCGCGCAGTTTGCGCGCGATCCGGGACGACATCTCGGCACTCAGCGCTGACTTTTCATATTTCGGGCCGCTTTCATCGGGCGAGGCAGGGTTGCCTGTGCCTGGCGACCCGTCATCCCCGATCGTGGGTATCAACGGCGGTTGCTGCCTCAGCCCCCAAAGGGTCATCGACGCAACCAATGTCAGGCTGGCCAATCCCGCAATGACAATAAAGGTGGGCGACATCTCGCTTGCATCAGGGTCCAGCGCAAAAAAGAGAAAAAGAAGCGATTGGATCGTCCAATAGAGCCAACCCAACGCGCCGATCACATAGATCCAACGCAGTTCGTGTTCCTCGGTGCTAGCGTAGTAATCGCGCAGCACCAGACGATACCGCATCATACGGCGCACAATCAGGAACAAGTAGATAGCCATTTGTGGATACACTGCCACCTGGACCAAGATCAGGATCACGGCCACCGGAAGAACCAAGGCAAGCATCCAACCGGACACGGGTGCTGGATTATCCTCAATGAAAAATGCCACCATCTCTGGCGGCAACACCACGACAATCAAACCAACCAAAGCAGCCAGAGCAGCCAATGCAAAGTGGCGATGCAGACGGGGCGGGCACCGCTGAGTCTCGGATGTCAACGCGCAGACGTAGCTCCAGAACAACGGTGCAAGGCACAGCCCACTGGTCACCCACAGAAACGACATGAGCAGTTGAAATCTGTCCCTCGGCATCTCCGACATCAGGCGATCGAAGGCATCCGGGACATTGGCCACCGCAACCGCCACCAGAAAAGCCGCAAAACTCCTGTGCACGTTTCGGTGTTTTTTCTGCAAAAGAGAAAATGCAACGCCAAACAACGCGATGGCAATGGTGGCCGTGGAAACCATTTCTATGAACATCTGATCCATCCCGCACCCTGTCTCAAAACGGGTGCGGAGGCCAGTGTGTGAACCTGTCCTTGGCAGCAAAATCTGTCCGTCCCTGTCGAAAAGGACAGTCACAGCGCAAACGCGTGGAACCCGGGTTCACATCATGCCGCGCGACGCATGGTGTGCCGATCACACCGGACAGACATTTGTGGGGACGGGCGGTGCCAAGCATAGTCAGTCCGCAATCAGCGCTTCCGACATACGCCCGACGGCTCCATTTCGGTTGGTGACCGCGGCCTTGATCCGTCCGGTGCGCAGGTCCGCGGCCATGGTGGAATCGAACCCGAAATTGCGACCATCATGGAAAATGCTAGCATCCTCACCGACAAATACGCCCAGCGCAGATTGTCCGCTGACCGGCGTCACCATGCGGCGCGCGAGTCCCGAAGGCAGGATCGCATTGCATTCATCACGCAGGGAACATGTGATGGCCCCCAGAACCTTGACGAGATCAATAGCCGTCGCCCAAAGGCCCGCAGCAGCGCTTTCGGGATGCCGCATGAACCCACCCGGTACCGGTTGACCATCTTCAAACGATCCATGAGCAAACGCGGCATCCGGCGTTATCGCGAACGTTGCGCGGCCAGCGCCGATCGGCTCCAACACCTCAAACAGTGTGTAGTTTGCAAATCCGATTCCCGTCACGTCCTCGATCAGAGCCTGCAAGACAGTCGTGCCCCCTCCGCTGTATCTGAACCGGCGAAACAGCCGCTGTCGTGTCCGCACAGCCGCGGAATTGGCTGGGGCACGGCCCGACAGGATGTCCATCAGGTCGGGGATGTCTTCATCCGGCCCATATCCTGCAAATCCATGAACTGTCGTTCCCGCAGTATGGGACATCAAATCCGCGGCAGTTGCAGTTTCACCCCGAGGTCCCGCCAGCTGCCAGCGCTCAAGATATCTGTTAACCGGCAGATCAAGGTCGATACGTCCATCTCGGACCAGTGTCATAACGGCCAACGCAGTCACGGTTTTGGCACAGGAAGCAACCTGAAACAGCGTGTCGTTGTCCACGGGTGCTTGTGATGTTGCCATGCCGCCGTAACCCGTTGTCAAACGCCCACCATTTATGTCCGCAATCTGGTAACCGGGAACGCTGCGCGCCGGCTGTTGCTCACGCGATAGGCCGCAAGCGGGCGCTGCCATCGCCGCCAAACCTGTATTGGTGAAAGTACGGCGGGTCATTTTCGAAAGTGTTGTGAGGGCCAAAGGTCGTGTCCAATCGTCGGTTTGAATACAGCCCAGTTGGCCATTCGTATCTTGGATGTCGCCCCGCTCAGCAGGGAAGGACACTGCATTCGCCCAAGCACCCGACATGAACATGCGACAGACCCGCCAGCACAAGGTGACCCGCGCCGACGACGCCCATTGATCTACTTTTACAAAGAAAAATCAACTTCAGGTTGACAGACGAGCCGCCGGTGTGATCCATCCTTGTACGGTGCCGTTTCCAGGCACCTTTGGTAACAAGTTCTGAGGTTTACATGTCAACCATCACAATCACCCTTACTGACGAGTCCGGTCTCACAGCGCCAACAGGTGCTGTTTATGTTGCGGGCTGGATCAATGGCGGCAGCACAGGGTTCAAGGTGCTCGGCAGCGATGGCACTTTCGGTCCGCTCGCGTCCGGCGCTACAACGCTGTCTTTCTACGAGGTTTCCAGTATCGCTTCGGTTGTGCTGAACGAAAGCACCAACGGCAATGATCGGCTGCTGTTCACAGCTTGCCCAACGGCACCGGCCGCACTGAACCTGATCGACAACAATGGTGTGTACGATGACGTCCTTATGTACACGCAATACCCGTACCTTCCGGCCCCCGGCGTTGCCCCCGAAGGCCCTTATGATGTCTTCGAGTTTGGAATGAATGCCGCCTTTGACCTGTCAGCGGTCAATGGCTTTGGGCTGAACCTGCGCTTCTCCGTCCCTGCAAATGGCGGCAATCCGGCACAAAGCTATGGCGTACAAAGCGGCGTCACAAGACAACAGGTCGGACAGGCGTTCACCGCGTTTCTGGCCAATCAAACCGGTATTCCCGGCGCCGCATCATTTTCTGATCTGCTGTATGATGGCCCCATGCCAAACAGCACGTACACACCGCCCATGGTAGACAACCAGTTCTTTGCCATCGCCGATCCCAACGACTTTCTGGCCGCCAGCACCGGGAACTATGCGAATACAACCACCAGCGGGTTGCAGAGCTATTGGACCCAAACCCTTCAGGCCTTCTTTACCGAGGGCAACAAACTGGCCATCAGCATTCCTGTCGCAAGCGCCCCCCACAACGTTTACTCGGGCTATTGCATCACGCACACCAACCCGAACACGGGCACCGACATGCTGGCCTACAAATTGACCAACTCCGCCGGTGACAAAACCTACTATTTCTACAACCCCTTGGGTGCTGACCCGGTCAACAACCCCAACGACTTGCAAGGCGCGCAATACGTGTTCCAACAGGCCTTCACCGACACGTTGACACCCGGCATCGTTGGCGAAAGCGAAGCAATGCTGGTCCAGGATACCATTTGGGAAGCCATCTGCCGCGGAGTGGTGCTGGACGGCACATTCTCCGACGATTTCCTTCCGGAAGACCCGGAATACAGCACCACATTCTGGAATGATCCATCAAGGTGGTACGGCAGCTCTGCCCCCAGCCACCTCTATGCAAAATTCCTGCATTGCAGCGACGTCAATGGCGACGACTACCGGACGAAAGGCACGGATCCGATCATGCTGGGCGGTGCGGCATACGGATTTTCCATGGATGAAACCCCGATCGGTGCCTATTCCGGTGGGCAGGTGCCCTCGAAAACCACGTACAATATCGGGTCGGGCACGGTCGCAGTGACCGTCGGCGCGTGGACCTAGGAACCACAAGACGTTTCTAAATCACCCCCGGCCCCGCGACTTGGGCCGGGGGTATGCGACACCGGCGCACACGGCCAATCCGCTACAATCGGGGTTGTCCGTCTATACAATGCATCGGACACCCGATAAGGGGCGGTCTTTACCCTTGGCAGATACAGGGGCTGCAATTCCGCAGCCGCCGCATTGCCGGGCCGAGATACAGAAAAAACCGCCGTGAAACACACCATCGCCGACGCGCTTGCCCGCAAGGGCTACGACACGCTTACACCGGTCCAACAGGCCGTCACGCAACTCGAACTGGCGGGGCGCGATCTGCTGGTGTCAGCGCAGACCGGGTCGGGCAAAACCATCGGGTTTGGCCTTGCCATTGCCCCCCAACTGCTGGGAACAGAAGACACCTTTGGCCCTTCCGGTGCGCCATTGGCGCTGGTGATCGCCCCGACAAGGGAACTTGCGTTGCAGGTGAAACGGGAACTGGGTTGGCTCTATGCGGATGCAGGTGCGTTCCTCACCTCTTGCGTTGGCGGCATGGATATGAGGGACGAACGTCGGGCACTGGCCCGGGGTGCGCATATCGTTGTGGCAACACCCGGACGGTTGCGCGATCATATCATGCGCGGCTCGATCGATCTTTCGGCGATCCGCGCCGTGGTGCTCGACGAAGCAGATGAAATGCTGGATCTCGGTTTTCGCGAGGATCTGGAATTCATTCTGGACGAAACCCCGGCAGAGCGCCAAACCCTGCTGTTTTCCGCCACCGTTCCGCGCGCAATTGCCAATCTCGCCACGCGGTATCAGCGGGATGCGGAACGGATCAGCACGGTGGGTGAGCGGACCCAGCATGCCGACATCGAATACCGCGCCATGATGGTGGCACCGCGGGACGGCGAGAACGCGATCATCAACGTGTTGCGCTATTACGAAGCGCCGAACGCAATCGTTTTTTGCAACACGCGTGCCATGGTCGCACGGTTGACGGCGCGACTGTCCAACCGTGGATTCCCGGTTGTTGCCCTGTCGGGAGAACTGAGCCAGGGCGAACGTTCAAACGCCTTGCAGGCGATGCGAGATGGGCGCGCCCGCGTATGCGTCGCCACCGATGTCGCCGCGCGCGGGATCGATTTGCCAAATCTCGATCTGGTGATCCACGCAGAATTGCCAAAAACCCACGAAACCCTTCTGCACCGCTCGGGCCGCACCGGGCGCGCAGGCCGCAAAGGGGTCAGCGCGCTGATCGTGGTGCCATCGTCGCGCAAGAAGGCGGAGCGGATCCTGAAGCTTGCGAAGTTGACCGCAGAATGGGTCGGTGCCCCATCTGCTGAAGACGTGACAGAGCGCGATACGACTCGCATGTTTGCAAGCGATGACTGGCAAACCGAGATCGTCGACAGCGAACGCGCATCGGTCGATCAACTTGTTGCACAATTTACGCCCGAGCAGATCGCCGCCGCGTATCTGCGCCAATACAAAACCCGCCATTCCGCACCGGAAGAGTTGGGAATGGTAAACGCCGAAGCGCCGAAACCCCGCGCTGCTTTTGGACCAAGCGTCTGGTTCTCGATCTCTGAAGGGCGCAATCAGAATGCATCGCCGCGCCATTTGCTGCCCATGTTGTGCAAGGCAGGCGACATCACGAAGGATGACATCGGCGCAATCCGACTTGCCGATGACGTATCCTATGTCGAGATTCGCGACACCAGCGCTGCAGGTTTCTTGGCGGCCATCGGTCCCGAGATGAAGATTGAAGGAACCAAGGAGGTTGTACGTCTCGACAAAGCGCCGGACCTGCCCGCCTTTGAACGGCCCAAATCCAACCGTTCCTTCAAAAACAAACCATCCAAAAACAGCGCCGCGCCAATAGATTGGAATGATGCCCCCGCCCCGCGTCGTCGCAAGCCCAAGCCAGAAGATCGCAAAACCGCAAAACCGGCCAACAGGCAGTCCAAGGTCGACGGCCCAGACACTTCCGTGCACGGACCGGCGCGCCGTCGCGGCCCCGATGCATCAGCCGACAAAGGTTCAGCGGAAACTGGCAAGAAGACCCGCAAAGACAGCGGTTTCAAACCGCGCAGTGGCACTCCCAAAGGCCCACCTCCTCCGAAGGGGAAACCCAGCAGCAAGAAAAACCGTGCACGGGCGGCGGCAGCAAAATCCGCCAGAGGTGGAAATGCCGTGCCAAAACGCCGAGCGAAATAGGCAGCACATACGCTGCTCGGAACCATTGCTGTCCGCCGCATTGATGCCGGGACCGGGATGCCCAAATGGCGGGATGTCTTGGGGACGGGACTACAGCGTCAAATGCCGAGCACGTGCACCACGCTCAATGGCGGCGGCATGCAGGCGGTCGATGTTCAGCTCGTACCGCATCTCTTCCAGTAGACGCAGCTCTGCCTCATCCAAAGTTCCATCGGCAGCAGCGACGTCACAGGCAAGGGCATAGGCCGTTTCGAACAAGCGATCCGGCAACGCCTCCCGCACAAGGCCAAAGAGGGCATCAAGCCCGTCTTCCTGTTCAAACAGGTCAAACACCATCTGCGCCATGCGGTTCAACCGGTCGAGGTCGTAGCCCGCAAACACAGGCAGGTTGTTCACGGCCGTGTTGATCTTGACCAGTTCGGCGGTGCGAATGTCTTCATCCGACGCGGACACGGCGATCATCATGGCGACCAGTGCATCCTGCGCCGTGAGGGAGAGTTGTGAAGCGGCCATGATCTGGTGTCCTTTCTTGGTGCTTTGTCCCTCAATATTGACGGCTGGGGCGGCCCGCAATAGGTAGCGGCGGGATTGTCCCTGCGGGGACAGTCAGCCAGGGCCGCGCATAGGGCGCAGGCCCGCCACATGGGATCATATGAGATGTCGAGTTTCCGTGACGCCGCGATGAGCAGCAAAGCCTGGCCGTTCGAAGAGGCGCGCCGCTTGCTCAAACGCTATGAAAAGGCGCCGCCGGAAAAGGGATACGTGCTGTTCGAGACCGGCTATGGCCCCTCGGGCCTGCCCCATATCGGCACCTTTGGCGAGGTGGCCCGCACCACGATGGTGCGTCGCGCCTTCGAGGCGATCTCGGACATCCCGACCAAGCTGATCTGTTTCTCGGACGATCTTGACGGGATGCGCAAGGTGCCGGGCAACGTGCCGAACCCGGAGGTGCTGGAACAGCATCTGCAGCGCCCGCTGACAGATGTGCCGGACCCCTTTGGAACGCATGAAAGCTTTGGCCATCACAACAACGCCATGCTGCGCCGGTTTCTGGATACGTTCGGGTTCGACTACGAATTCTATTCGGCCCGCGAGTTCTATGCCTCGGGCCAGTTTGACGAAATCCTGCTGCGCTGTGCTGAGAAATACGATGATCTGATGAAGATCATGCTGAAGTCGCTACGCGAAGAACGTGCGGCCAGCTACTCCATTTTCCTGCCGCTGCATCCGGAAAGCCGCCGGGTTATGTATGTGCCGATGAAGCATGTGGACGCGGTGAACGGTACGGTCACCTTTGACGACGAGACCGGCAAGGAGTGGACCCTGCCCGTTACAGGCGGCAACGTAAAACTGCAGTGGAAGCCGGACTTCGGCGCACGCTGGGCGGCCTTGGGCGTCGATTTCGAGATGTATGGCAAGGAACACGCCACCAACGAAAAGATCTATGATGCGATCTGTCGGACCTTGGGTGCGCGCCCGCCGAACCACTTCAGCTATGAACTGTTCCTGGACGATCAGGGGCAGAAGATCTCGAAGTCGTCGGGCAACGGGGTCAGCATCGACGAGTGGTTGACCTATGCCTCGACCGAGTCGCTGTCGTACTTCATGTACCAGAAGCCCAAGACGGCAAAGCGCATGTTCTTTGATGTCATCCCCAAGGCTGTCGATGAATATCACCAGCAATTGCGCGCTTACCCGGGACAGGACGACAAGGGCAAGGCGGCCAACCCAGTATGGCACATCCATTCCGGCAACGTGCCGGAAAGCGATATGGTCGTGCCCTTTGCCATGCTGCTGAACCTCGCATCCGTCAGCCAGGCCGAGGACAAGGACAAGCTGTGGGGCTTCATCCGCCGCTATGCGCCCGAGACTGGCCCCGAGACGCATCCCGGCATGGACAAGGCCGTCGGGCACGCGGTGCGCTACTACAATGACTTCGTGAAACCGGCCAAGGTTTATCGCCTGCCGACCGACCAAGAGCGCGAGGCGCTGGAAGCGCTAAAGGCCGAATTGGAAAACTATGACGGGCCGATCGAAGACGAGGCATTGCAGTCGGTTGTCTATGCTGTCGGCCGCGACAGGTTCGACCCGCTGAGGGGATGGTTCACAGCACTTTACGAAGTGCTTTTGGGTGCGTCTCAGGGGCCGCGATTTGGTGGTTTCATTGCCCTTTACGGCGTGCAGGAAACCATTGCACTGATCGAAAAAGGGCTTGCCGGAGAGCTGGTGGGTTGATTTGTCCCCGCGGGGACAAGCTGTTCGATCAGATCATTGAAAATTAACAGAAGTATGAAAGCCAAGCGGGATCAACCGCTTGGTCCACGCACGCTGGATTCAGCCGATCTTAACCGTCGGAAACGCATGCTGCTGCCCGAGAGCGGGCGGCGCTGTTTCTCGCGCCTTGGCCGCAATCTCGGGGACTTTCAAATCGCCATGTTTGAAAAGGATGTCCAGAACCGCACGCATCTGAACGGTCAGGCCCATCCCAGCGCATCCGTTGGGTCGAAGCCTAGTTTGACGTTTCTTCCAAGACGATGACTTCCACACGTCTGTTCGCTTCGCGGCCCTGCGCCGTCAGGTTGCTTGCCACGGGCGACAAGTAGCCCATACCCCCGGATTCGATCCGGTTCGGCGAGACGTCATAGCGTTCAACCAACCGGTTCCGCACAGCATTGGCACGCGCGCGGGACACAGCGATGTTCGCCTCAAGCCCACCCACCGAATCCGTGTGACCGACGATTGCAATCCGCAGGTTGGGACGGTTTTCCATGAGCTGGGCGATTTGTTCGAGTTCGGGCGCCGGACCCTCACCAAGGTTCGTGGTGCCCGTCGCAAAATCAAGGCTGCGCAGAATGGCCGACCCCGATGCAAGCAGCGATTGCCCCAGATCGGTGGTCGATGTTGTGGGAACATCCGCAGTTGGGGATGGGGTTGATGGTATAGCCGTTTCTTGCGCGCCGACCTGCACCACCTGGAGGTAGCCCGCGTCGGGGGCGGTGCTGGTCAGCACCCAGATTGCGTCACCGGTGTCCGGATGCCGCGTGCTGAGAAAATGGTAGGCCCGCACATTCACATACATGTTCGGGGCAGGCAGCACGTCGATGGCAAAGCGGAAGTCAAAGCCGCCGCACGCGTCGGCGTCGCAGTCGAGCAAGGTGTCGTACCCCGCATCTGCAAGCTGCGCGCGCAGAGGAGCCAGGATTTGCAGAGGCGTCAGGCCGGGAGATGGAATGCGGTAGCTGCGCCGCTGCACGGGCCCATCAATGCGCTCTGCCGCCACCTGCCCATCTTCATAGGGTCCGGTGGCAACAGACACGCGATCGAGCACGCTGTCGCGTGCCGCCGTCTGGCGGGCGTTCGAGGGCAATTCCAGTTGCAGGGCCAGTGCTGGTCCTGCAAGCGCGCATCCAACAGCAGTGAGCCAGCCCCGCATCGTCAACGCGCCTGTGCGTGGTATTCAGGGTTGGGCATCATGGCCGTGGCGCTGGCGACCCGGTTCGACATGTTGAAAAACGCAGCCACATTGATCAGGTCCCAGATGTCGCGGTCGGTCAGGCCATGGTCTCGCAGAGCTTGCCGGTCATCTTCCTCGACTTGGGCAGAGGCGAGCGTGACCTTCTCGGCAAAGATCAGCATCGCCCTTTGGCGCGGTGTCACATCCGCCACGCGCCAGTTCATCACCAGTTGCTCGCCCAATTCCGGGTTTCCTGACAGTTGGCGCACCGCAGCCCCATGGGCCGTCAGGCAGTAGTAGCAGCGGTTCGTGGCGCTGACGACGACGGCCACCATCTCGCGCTCCAGCTTGCTCAGCCCGCTATCGGCCAGCATCAGGTCGTTGTAGAGCGCGGTAAAGGCGTTCAGCTTGTCGATATCAAACGCATGCGCTTTCAGCACGTTCGGGACCATGCCCAGCTTGTCCATGCACACATCGAAATACTTTTGCGTGGCCTCGGGCAGTGGATCGACCATGGGAAGGTCGAGGGCGGTGGGCTGGTCTGTCATGTGGTCTCCGGCGCTGTGCGGTAATGATAGCCACAGACCTGTCGGAACCCCAACCCCCGATAAAGCGCATTGGCGGGACCATTCGCCGCTGTGGTCAGCACAGCGATCTGATCTGCGCCGTTTTCCGCCGCCCAGAACGCCGCGCGCCGCATGATCCATTGCGCGACGCCCTGTCGGCGCTGGTGGGCCAGCACTTCGACCGCGTGCACCATGGCGATGCCATCGTGGATTGCGGCAAAGGCGGTGCCTGCTGGCTTGTCCTTGTGCCGGGCGAGGATGGCCGTTTTCACCTTGGCCCGGTGCATCACGGCAAGGCGCGCAGGTCCGATGCCCCCTGCGGCCCAGATATCTTCCATGATTGCCAGAGGTTCCCAGATGGAGAAGGCGGTGACGCGCGGGATCGGGATGTCGGTCAGCGTCGCAACGGGTGCAATGTAGCCGTTCGTGGGGTCAACAATGGTGTAGCCTTGGGCGTCGAGCAGGTGATCAAGCGCGTCTTCGCCCTGTCGGACCATAAAAAGCGGTGTCTGCCCGATGTCCCGCATCGCCGCCTCTGCGGCGCCAAGGTCTGAAACCAGCGCCGCCCCCTCAGCCGTTGCCGCCGAAACCCGTTTTCCACCGCCTTGCCCGTCGCGGATGGCCCACGGGCCGACGCGTGTGACCTTTGCTGCAGGCCATGTGCCATCTATGGCAGCGTAAAACGCAGCCCCGTCAGTCATGCCGGAAAGTGATCCGACAACGCGCTGAGCGCCGCGTCCACTTCGGCCCCATCCGTACCGCGAATGACAACATTGGCCCCAAAGCGCCCGTTCTGGATGAACGGGTATGAGCCGATGCTGAGATCAGGGTGGGCTGCGGCCAATTCACCCAAGGGACCCGCGATATCACCCTCGCCCCGCTCGATCCGCAGGGTTTTCGAGATGAGTGGCGCGCCACCCGTCAAGGTCGGCAGGACAGAGGCGACCATTGCCTGAAACACCGATGGCACACCCGCCATGACGTGAACGTTCTGGATCGTGAAACCTGGCGCGGCCGAGACCGGATTGTCGATCAGGGCAGCCCCATCCGGGATGCGTGCCATGCGCAGGCGCGCGGCATTCAATTCAGTCCCGGATTTTGCATAGTGTTCGGCCAGAATGGCACGGGCGTCATCACGTATGTCGATATGCGTGTCAAAAGCCGCCGCGATGCAGTCAGCCGTGATGTCATCATGGGTGGGGCCGATGCCCCCCGAGGTGAAAACGGTGTCGTATGCGTCTGACAAAGCACGGACGGCTGCAACAATCGCATGCTTGTCATCACTGACAACGCGCACCTCTTTCAGGTCGATGCCGTGTTCGGTCAGTTGGCCCGCAAGATGGTGCATGTTGGCATCGCGGGTGCGGCCCGAGAGAATCTCGTCTCCGATCACCAGCATGGCGGCGGTGGGGTTCGGCATCTTGTGCTTCCTTCTTGCCCCGTCTTGTTGAGGGGCCAATCACGGTATAGGCCTGCCCCCATGCGCTTTCAAACCGAACTTGTGCCCGCCACGCTGATCCGCCGCTACAAACGCTTTCTGGCCGATTGCCGGTTGGAGGATGGGCGCGAGGTGGTGGCCCATTGCGCCAATCCCGGGTCGATGATGGGGCTGGCGGATCCGGGCTTGCGGATCTGGTTGGAGCCCAATGACGATCCCAAGAAGAAGCTGAAATTCGGCTGGCGGCTGGTTGAGCATGAAGGCGGGCATTTCACAGGCGTGGATACCTCTGTGCCGAACAAAGCCCTGCGCGCTGCCTTTGAGGCACGCGAGGTGCCTGGTTTTGAGGGCTACACGACCGTGCGACCCGAACAAAAATATGGCGAGGGCAGCCGGATCGACTTTCTACTGCAAGGCGACGGGCTGCCGGACGCCTATGTCGAGGTGAAATCTGTGACCCTGTCCCGTCAGAACGGTCTGGCGGAGTTCCCCGATTCCGTCACCGCCCGTGGGGCGAAGCACTTGCAGGAACTGTCCCGCATGGTGGGCGCAGGGCATCGGGCGGTGATGCTGTACCTGGTGCAGCGCACCGATTGTGATCGCTTCGCCCTCGCCAGCGACATCGATCCGGGATATGCTGCTGCGTATGCGGCCTCGTCCGGGGCGGGGGTGGAAACCCTATGTCTCAGCTCCCATATTACGCCCGCGGGCGTACAGGTGGGTGCGCCGTTGGCCGTGGTCATCTGACCCACTGGCCCTTATTGCCGCAGTGCAGTATGTTTGACAGATGAACGCTTATGGAGCGCACTTTGGACCGTGATACTCGTGGCCGTCTGACCAAGGACGGTATACGCATCTATGACCCTTCGGACTTTGCCGGGATGCACGCGGCAGGTCGGCTTGCGGCCGAGATTCTGGACGCGATGTCGGCCCACGTGTTTCCGGGCCAGACGACGGGTGCGATCGACAAGGTCATCACCGACATGGTCGAGGCGGCTGGCGCGACCTCGGCCACCATTGGTTACAAGGGGTATCAGCACGCCAGCTGCATCAGTGTGAACCATGTTGTCTGCCACGGCATTCCCGGCGACAAGGTTCTGAAGGATGGCGACATCCTGAACATCGATGTCACGGTCATTGTTGATGGCTGGTACGGCGACACGAGCCGCATGTTCGTAGCTGGCAAACTGCCCCGCAAGGCCGAGCGTCTGATCGAAGTGACCCATGACAGCCTGATGCGTGGGATTGAAGCGGTGAAGCCCGGCAATACGTTTGGCGACATTGGCTATGCCATCCAGAGCTTTGTCGAAAGCCATCGCATGTCCGTCGTGCGCGATTTCTGCGGGCACGGGCTGGGCCGCGTGTTCCATGCGCCCCCTAATGTTTTGCACTATGGCCGTCCAGGCACTGGTGCCGTGCTTGAGCCCGGGATGTTCTTTACCATTGAACCGATGGTGAACCTTGGCCGTCCGGAGACCAAAACGCTGTCTGACGATTGGACCGCCGTGACGCGCGACAAGTCCTTGTCAGCCCAGTTCGAGCATTCGGTGGGCGTGACCGAGGATGGGGTTGAGATCTTTACCCTGTCGCCTGCAGGGACCTTTCACCCGACATATGGCTAAGGGCGGGGCGGACGACACGTCCGCCTTACCAGTCCTGTAAGGGGCAGCTTGCTGCACCTGAAATACATCTGCATGACGCGCTGAGGAAAACCTGTAAGGCGCACCTGTGGTGCGCCGGGCGGAGGGCACCTCCGCCTTACAGCCTCTCAAGCAGCGTGACGTGTGTGCCGCCGAACCGCCGTTGGTCCAGCACCTCGTAACCGTCAGGCGCCATCATCGGAGCGCTTTCTTCCCACACGATCACGGCCTCGGGCGCGCACCAGTCCCGAACCACATTCAACGCCTTCTCTCCCATCCCTTTGCCATATGGCGGGTCGAGAAAGACCAGATCGAACGGCGCGCCCGCCCACGCCATGGCCTGCGTCGCATCGCTGCGCATCAGCTGCGCCTGCTCGCCTGCCTCCAGCTTCTGGATGTTCTGTGTGATCAGCTTTTGTCCAACCCGGCCGTTTTCCACGAACACCGCTGCCTTACCCCCCCGTGACAGCGCCTCGAACCCCAAGGCACCCGTCCCGGCAAACAGGTCCAGCACATGCGCCCCTTCAATCACCCCGCGATGGGTCAGCATGGAAAAGAGGCTTTCGCGCACACGGTCGGGCGTTGGACGCAGATGCGCGCCCGGATCGCCCTTGCCCACGGTCGCCAGAGGCACGCCACGCCAGCGACCCGCAATGATCCTCACTTCAAGAGCGCCTTGAGGTCGCCACCGGGGTCTGCGACCACCGCCGGGTCTGCCGACTTGCCTGCCTCGATCAGCCGTTTGCCGATCATGTAGGCCCGCGGGTCATTGGCCGCGTCCACAGCCAGCAGCCTGTCACCCGCGTAGTACCAGAAGGACTTGGCCACCCCGCCATCCCGCGTCACGACCCGGTCGTAGCCGGTGTTCAGCCCGGCGATCTGCAGTTTCACATCATACTGATCAGACCAGAACCACGGACGGGCGACATAGTCCTTTTCCGCTCCCATGATATTTTCCGCCACGCATTCGGCCTGATCAATGGCGTTCGGGACACTTTCCAGCCGTATGCGGTCGCCGCGATAGGGGAAGGATGCGCAATCGCCCGCGGCCCAGACATGGGGCGCAGAAGTGCGGCCCTGGGCATCCGTGGCGATGCCGTTGTCGATTGTGATCCCGGCGGCTTCTGCCAGTTCGGTGCCCGGCGAAATACCAACGCCTACAATCACAACATCCACGTCCAGTGTCGTGCCGTCCGTCAACTCTGCCCCAGAAACCGTCCCGTCTCCGATCAGCCGCGTCAGGCCCACCCCTTCGCGCAAATCCACGCCATGGCTCTGGTGCAAGTCGCGGAAGTAGTTACTGGTTTCCGCCGCGGCGACCCGCTGCAGGATGCGATCCGCCATTTCAACAAGAACCACGTTCAGGCCAAGCTTGCAGCACACCGCCGCCGCCTCAAGCCCGATATAGCCGCCGCCAACGATCAGTGCCGTCTTGCCCGACTTGCACCACGGCGCCATCATGTCCACGTCTGCAAGATCGCGCACGGTGAAGACACCGTCCAGATCACCACCTATGGCAGCAGGCAAACGGCGCGGAGCGGACCCGGTGGTCAGCACAAGGTCGGTGTATTCCAAAACCTCGTCCCCAACCGTGACTGTCTGGGATGCGGTATCAATGGCCGTCACGGTCTGCCCGGTCCGCACATCAATAGTGTTGTCGGTGTAAAAGCTGTCAGGCCGCAGGAACATCCGCTCCAGCGGCATATCACCCAGAAGATAGGCCTTGGACAACGGCGGGCGCTGGTAGGGCAACGCAGGCTCCGACCCGATCAGCGTCACGCGCCCTTCGAACCCGCCATTGCGCAGTTTGGCAACGCAAGACGACCCCGCCTGCCCTGCTCCGATCACCACAACATGGCTCATGTGATTCACCTTTACCCTCGCCCTTTGCCGTAGTGCAGCCTATATCGCAGAAGAAGACAGACGCAATTCCAAGAAAGGCGCAAACAATGGCAATTTCTGTAGGCGACACGCTGCCCGATGCGACACTTGTTCACCTGGGTGCAGAAGGCCCCGAACAGGTGCAATTGAGCGACAAGACCAAGGGCCGCAAAGTTGTGATCTTTGCCCTCCCCGGTGCCTATACCGGCACCTGCAGCACCGCCCATGTGCCCAGCTTTATCCGAACCAAGGATGGTTTCGACAGCAAGGGCGTGGACGAGGTGATCTGTGTCTCTGTCAACGACCCCTTCGTCATGGGCGCCTGGGGCGAGGCAACAGGTGCCACCAAGGCGGGCATCACGATGCTGGGTGATCCGGATGCGACCTTTACCAAGGCCATGGGCCGTGCGTTCACAGCCCCGCCCGTGGGCCTCTATGATCGTTCGACACGCTACGCGATGGTCGTCGAAGACGGCAAAGTGATCGTGCTGCAGGAAGAAGAAAACCCCGGCGTCTGCGACGTGTCCGGTGGTGAGGCCCTGCTGGAAGCGATCTGAACCCGCGCCAAATCAATATGACGTAAAAGGCCCCCGATCCGGGGGCCTTTTTCATTTGGATCACGTCCACGCGGCCCGCCTTATTCGGCCAAGCTGTCCAACTTGCGAGCCAGTTTCACATCCAGCGGGCTCAGCCCACCCACGTCATGCGTCGTAAGCGTCACTTCCACCCGCTTGTAGACATTGAACCACTCGGGGTGGTGATCCCACTTTTCCGCCCAGATGGCCGCGCGGGTCATCCATGCAAAAGCATCCACGAAGTCGGCAAACTCAAAGGTCTTGTGGATCGCATCGCGCCCGTCGGTCACAGCCCACCCGGTGGCAAGCAGCGGATCCAGCAGCGTGGTCCGCGTCTCCTCACTCAGCTTTTCCATCATTCCTGTTCCTCGATCTGAACCTTCTTGAAAGGCCCGTAATCCGTGAGGATTTCGATCTCCTCTTCCACCGCCTCACGTTCGGCTTCGAGGTAGCGGGCAACCGCGTCGGCAAATCCCGGATCACCCAACCAATGCAGGCTGTGGGTCTGCGTCGGCAGATAGCCACGCGCCAGCTTGTGTTCCCCCTGTGCCCCCGCCTCGACCCGGGCCAACCCGTGTTGTATGGCGATGTCGATGGCCTGATAGTAGCACAGTTCAAAATGTAGGCAGGGGTGATGCTCGATACATCCCCAGTAGCGGCCAAAGAGCGTTTCCGCGCCGAAAAAATTCAACGCACCCGCCACGTAGCGCCCATCTCGTTCGGCAAGAACCAATGCCAAGTCATCAGCCAAAGTCTCGTGCGCGATGTCAAAAAAGCGGCGGGTCAGATAGGGCGTGCCCCATTTGCGCGCGCCAGTGTCCTGATAAAAAATCCAGAACGCATCCCAATGCTCAGGCCTCAGATCATCGCCCGTGAGCACGTGGATGGTGCCGCCGAAATCCTGAGCGCGCTGCCGTTCCTTGCGGATGTTCTTGCGCTTGCGGCTGGAGAGTGAGGCGAGGAAGTCATCAAACGTCTCATACCCGTCGTTCAGCCAGTGAAACTGCTGCGTGGTCCGGGCCATCAGGCCCAGATCAGCGCCGAAGTCCCGTTCTGCTTCTGTACAGAAGGTGACATGCAGTGAACTGAGTTTGTTGTTTTCACCAAGCTGCACCGCGCCAGAGATCAGTCCCCGCATCCCAAGTTCAGGAAAATCCGGATGTGTCAGGAACCGCCGACCGGTGGCCGGTGTGTGAGGCACCGCGATTTGCAGTTTCGGGTAGTACCGTCCCCCCGCTCGTTCGAACGCGTGGGCCCAGTTGTGATCAAAGATGTATTCGCCCTGGCTGTGGCTTTTGGCGTACATCGGTGCAAAGCCGATGGTCTGCCCCGCCGCCATCGCCTGCAGGTATTGCGGTTGCCAACCGGTGCCGGGTCCGACCGAGTTGCTGTCTTCCAGCGCCTTTAGAAAGCGGTACGTGGTGAAGGGATCATTAGGCCGGCCACCATTTGCAGCCTCGGGGCAGGCGCAGGCGTCCCAATCCGTTTCTAAAACGGCGGACAGGCTGGGCAACACACGGATTTCAATTTCTTGTTCGGACACGCAAGTCTTTCCGGGGGTGTTCCCCTGCACTTCGACCACTGAATGTGTGCCGCGCGTGGCGCGGTTCAACCGGGATGGGGGGCAAGGTAGCCTTCGAAGGTCACATTTTCGGCGACCTCGCGCGCTTGTGCTTCTTCTTCAGGCGATCGGATGGTCCAGCAGAGGATGTTGGCACCGGTGGCTTTCAGCTCTGCGACACACAGACGGGCGAGGTCTGCCGCCTCGTGACTGATGAAGGACGCGCCAACCCGGTCGAAATCCGGGATGTCGCGCAGGTGATCGCGTGTCGCGGCATTCAGAGGCCAATCCTCGACAGTGTAGGCACTGGTGACCAATCCACGCGGGATCTCGGGGCAAAGCGCGGCCATGCGCGCCACGCTGTGCGGGTTGAAAGACATGAGGGCTACGGGGCCATCGTACCCTTTCAATGCATCTGCCGTGGCCTGCTCCAGCGGACCGAGATTGTCACCCATCGCGCCGTCCTGATCCTTGATCTCGATCAGCAGCGGAACTTGCCCTGCAACGATCTCAAGTACCTCGGGCAAGGTCGGGATGCCTTCGTCACCGCCTTTGAGTGGCATCTGCCCCAGTGTCCCCGCGGGGACAACGCGCACGGGGCCGGTCCCTTCGGCCAGACGGTCCAGCGCATAGTCGTGAAACACCATCGCCTGATTGTCCGCGCTGAGCTGCACGTCGATCTCGATCCCGTAGCCATGCGCGATGGCCGCGCGAATGGCGGCCCGGCTGTTTTCAGGGCGACCGTCGGTCACGTCATGCAGGGCACGGTGCGCCAGTGGCGCACCGAGAAAGGCGGCAGGCAGGCGCGGGATCATTTGATTTGGAAGATGCCTTCAATCTCGACCGCAACACCCAGCGGGAGAGCCGCCGCAGAAACAGCAGAGCGGCTGTGACGGCCCGCATCCCCAAGCGCTTCTACCAGGAAGTCGGACGCACCGTTGATGACTTTGGGCTGGTCTGTGAAGTCGGCGGTCGAGTTGACGAAACCGGTCAACTTGATCACACGCACAAGCCGGTCGATGTCGCCACCACAAGCGGCCTTCACTTGTGCCAACAGGCTGATGGCACAGGTTTTTGCGGCTGCCGCCCCGGCCTCGACTTCCATGTCGGCGCCGAGCTTGCCCAAGATCAAGCCGTCCGGTCCGTTTGATATCTGGCCCGAGACATAGACGATGTCACCCACTTGCACGAACGGCACGTAGTTGGCGGCCGGTGCAGGGGCGTCGGGCAGGGTCACGCCAAGCTCGGACAAGCGGGATTCGATGGACATGGGACGTCTCCTTTGATCGGTTTGCGCGGACGCTAGACCGACCGCACCGCCGTGAAAAGGCCCGATGTCAGGATTCGCGGAACGCGCGGTTGAAGTAGTCCGCCATCGGCTTGATTAGGTAGGCCAGCGGCGACCGGTCGGCAGTGCGAATGAACGCCTCGACCGGCATGCCGGGGACCAGCACCTGCCCTTCGTTCAGCTTGTCGATCTCTCCAGGGCTCAGCACGATTTCAGCGCGGTAATAGCTGGCGCCGACATTTTCGTCCTCGAACGCATCTGCAGATACCAAGGCCACCTCACCCACCAGTTCAGGTGTTGTGCGCTGGTCAAGTGCCGAGAACCGCAGGTTCACGGCCTGCCCCGTCACAATCTGGTCGATGTGCAGGGGATCCACCCGTGCCGCGATGACAAGGGGACGATCCTGCGGAATCAGGAATAGGACCGGATCAGCGGCGCGCACGACCGATCGCGGCGTTTGCACCCGCATGTTGTAGACAATGCCGGACACGGGCGCGCGGATTTCCATCCGTTCGATATCGGTCAGCAGGGCCTGCCGCTGTTCGATCAGTTCCAGCTCACGCGTACGCAGATCGCGCAGGCGGCTGATCGCCTCTTCGCGCCGCCCGGAGGTCAGGCGCAGCACTTCGATTTCAATCTCTGTGATGCGCTGTTCGGACTGTGCCTTGGATGCGGCAAGTTCCCCGATCTGGCCGTCCAGCGATGCTTGCTGTCTCTGAAGCGCCAGAACACCTGAGGCTTGGGCCAAACCGCGTTCGAGCAGGCTTTGTTGTGCCTCCAACTCCTGCTCAATCAATTCAAGCTGACGGGCAAGCGACAACTCCTGTGCCTCGATCCCTTTGATTTGATTGCGGGTCTGAGCAGCGCGTTCCGCGAGCTGTTCTGCCTGGCTTTCGATGGACTCACGCCGCGCGTAGAAAAGGTTCTCCTGCCCGGTCACCAGTTCCTGAACATCGGGCCAAGTGGCTGCGACCTCGAGCAACTTGGGATCAAAGGTGATCTCGTCCTTGTCGTCCCGCTCGGCCTCGAGCCGTCCGCGACGGGCCATGAATTCATAGAGCTGCCCTTCGACGATGGCCTGGCTGGAGCGCATCTGTTTGACGTCGAGTTGGACCAGCAGGTCGCCCGCTTCGACGCTGTCGCCCTCTTTCACTTCGATCTTGGACACAATGCCGCCCGTCGAATGCTGTATGACTTGCCGGTTCTGATCGACTTCAATCCGACCAGACGCGATGACAGCCCCGGCGATTTCGGTCAGTGTTGCCCACGCAACAAGACCACCCAACAGACCAAAGAGGCCAAAAAAGCCAATGATAAGTGGCTTGGTTGCTGACCAGCGTTTGTCGCTCATGATACCCCTCCTGCGCCTGCGGGTGCACGCTGGATCTGTTCGTGGTTCTTGACCATGGATTTCAACACTTCGTCCTTGGGACCAAAGGCTGTGCCCACACCACCGTCGATGACCAGCAGCAAGTCACATTCCTGGATAGCGGCGGGTCTGTGTGCCATGATAATCACGGAACGCCCATCAGCTTTGGACGCACGGATGGCCTGGTTCAGTGCCATCGTCCCCTCGTTGTCGAGGTTCGAATTGGGTTCATCCAGGACAAGGATCACCGGATCGTCGTACAATGCCCGCGCAAGGCCGATGCGCTGAATCTGCCCGCCCGACAGCCGCTGTTGGCCTGCGTCGATGCGTGTGTCGTAACCATCTGGTAATTCGAGGATCATCTTGTGTGCGTCTGCTTTCTGAGCGGCAGCAACCACTTTGCCATCATCGGGTGCGGTAGAAAGGCGCGCAATGTTTTCAGCAATAGTGCCGTCAAACAACTGAACCCGCTGCGGCAGGTAACCGACATGCATACCCAGAACATCCGGTGCATATTGATCAAGGGCCGCGGCATCCAGACGGATAGACCCGCCCGCCGGGCGCCATACGCCGGTAAGGCAGCGGGCCAGCGTTGACTTCCCTGCCCCGGAAGGACCAATCACGCCCATGGCATGACCGGGCGGCAGATCGAAGTTAAGGCTCCGCAGGGCTGCCGATTTTTCGCCCGGCGGGACCACCGTCAGGCCTTTGGCGACAAGCCGCGCCTTGGGTTTTGGCAGTTCGGTCCGCGTTGGTTCAGGGCCTACGGTCCCCAACAACTCAGACAGGGCACCCCAGCCCTTGATCGCGCGCTGGACAACCGGCCACTGCGTCAGCATCAGTTCGATCGGCGCAAGTGCGCGACCCAAGAGGATGGACCCGGCGATCATCGCGCCCGGCGTCATTTCATTTTGCAGGACCAGATACGCACCGACGCCAAGCATGGCGCTTTGCAAGAACAGGCGCAGCGTCTTGGTCAGCGATGTGAACCCGCCTCCAACATCGGTTGCCTTTATTTGCTCTTCCAAAGCTGTTCCGCGTGCCTTTTGCCAGCGGTCATGCGCAGCACCCCGCATGCCCATGGCTTGCACCATCTCAGCCTCGATCCGCAGCTGGTCTGACATAGAGGATGCCACCTGACCCGCCTGCGCCGCGCGCGCTTGTGGCAACCGCGACAACAATTGGTTGGCCAGTGCAATCAGGATCAGAACCGCACCGCCCGCAAGGGCAAGAAAACCCAGCATCGGGTGAAAGATGAAAATCGCGGCGATGAAGATCGGCGTCCACGGCAAGTCAAAGAACGCCATCAGCACTGGTGATGTGATGAATCGTTGCACGCCTTCGAGATCCGCAAGGCCGGTTTGCGTGCGCAGATCAGGCGCAACGGCAGACTTGCGCACCACGGCATCAAACACCCTGCGGTCCATATCATCCTGGAAACGCGCCCCGACCCGGGCCATGATTCGGCCCCGCGTGAAGTCGAGAATGCCCATGACGCCGTAAAGAAAGACCACCAGAAGTGACAAAGCGATCAGTGTTTCTTCGCTTTTGCTGCCCAGAACGCGGTCATAGACCTGCAGCATGTACATGGGGCCGGTCAGCATCAGCAGGTTCGCAAACAGGCTGAACAGCCCGACTGCCCAGTACAAACCCCTGCTTTTACGGCGCGCGGTACGCAGTTCCGCTTGCCCTCGTTTCGTCAATTCACTTTGCATAGGCACCATTTCGCTTGTTTACCGACCGCCTTTGTATTCACGCCACGATGCCGTATTTTGCCTGTCGCGCAAGTGACACATGTACAAGGTTACCCAACTGACGCTATGGGCATTTGGAATAACCGCATTAATTACGTGTACAGAATATCCAACGGAGATTTTGCTTTGTCTCTTTTTTATCGCGCCCGGCGCGCTGCCATTCTTCTACTCGCTGTCGGATCGCTGGCGGCTTGTGCTACGTCGGACCAGCGGCAGGCGCAACCGGATGGCGTGTTTGATCCGTACGAGGCGCAAAACCGCCGAATCCACGCATTCAATCGTGGTCTGGACCGTGCAGTGGTGCGACCCGCGGCCGTTGGCTATTCGACCGTGCTGCCAGACGAGATCGAGGACAGCATCAGCCACTTTGCCAAGAACCTTGGCGAACCTTCGGTGGTGGTGAACAGCCTGCTTCAGGGCGACGCGCGGGGGGCCGGCATTTCGACCGTTCGGTTCCTGACCAACTCGGTTCTGGGCATCTTTGGCCTGTTCGACGTCGCAAGCGACTTCCAGATTCCACAGCACGATACTGATTTCGGTGAAACGTTGTACGTATGGGGCGTGGGGGAAGGCGCGTATGTCGAACTCCCCCTTCTTGGCCCGTCGACCGCGCGCAACACAACCGGCAAGGTTGTTGACCTGTTCACGAACCCGCTGAGCTATATGGTCGACAGCCCGGAACAATATTACGGGACCGTTGCAGCGGCGGCTTCCGGCCTATCGCGGCGCGGACGGTTTTCCGACACGGTCGATTCGATTCTATATGAAAGTGCGGACAGCTATGCGCAAGCGCGCCTGATCTGGTTGCAAAACCGCCGCTTTGAATTGGGTGACACGGGAAGCGCTGCCGAAATTGACCCGTTTGCCTTGGATACAGAGGGTTTTTAACATGATGATGTACCGACGCCATTTTATCGCCGCAGCAACCAGTGCTGCCACAGTTCTTCCAGCCCTGCCCGCTTTTGCCTTGACCGAAGCAAGTGCAGAGCGACTGATCAATTCGCTTGTCGGCGACATCAACGGTGTCATCGCGTCCGGCAAGGGCGAGAGCGCGATGTTCCGTGATTTTGAACGGATTTTCGCCAAGTATAGCGACACTTCCTACATCGCGGCCTACGCGATGGGGGTCGATGGGCGCAGCGCCTCCAATGGCCAGAAACGGGCGTTTTCCAAAGCCTTCCAGGGCTATATCTCACGCAAGTATGGCCGCCGTTTCCGTGAGTTCATCGGGGGTCGCCTCGAAGTCAAAGGCGTGCGCAAGGTCAAGAACTGGTTCGAAGTTGAAACCACGGCCTTTCTGCGGGGCGAGTCGCCGTTTGCGGTGACCTTCCATGTCTCGGACCGGTCCGGACGTGACCTGTTCTTCAACATGTTCATCGAAGGTGTGAACCTGCTGTTGACTGAGCGGACCGAGATTGGCGCACTGATTGACCGCAATGGCGGCAATATCGATGCCATGATTTCAGACCTGGGCAAACTGGGCTGAGCCAGCCAATCACGGGACGATCAAGCGCAGGCTCCGCATGTTGCGGAGCCTTTCTTACATCAGCGAGTTGCCCGGATCATTGCCTGCCTTACTGTGAACGTCCGCCGCCGAGGATGTCCCGGACAAGCATTTCGATCAGGCCCTCGGTCGTCCGGGGCACTTCCTGTTGTCGCGGTGCCGGTTGAGGGGCAGGTGCCTGAGCTTGTCGTTTTGCGCGCTCCGGCACTTGCAACGGCAACGGACGCGCCGGCACGCCTTCGTGGACACGGACCATGGTTTCACGCCAGATCTCTGCCGGTAACCCACCGCCCGTCACACCGGTCAACGGCGTGTTGTCATCATACCCCATCCAGACGCCAGCGACGTAGTCCGCCGTGAAGCCAATGAACCAGGCATCGCGCGCCACTTGGGTGGTGCCAGACTTGCCAGCGATTTCATAGCCACCGAACTGCGCACGTTTGCCGGTACCCTCGCTTACAACTTTTTCCATCATCCAGATCAGTTCGCGTGCGGCCTGTTCACGGATCACGCGTTCGCCGATGCCACCGCCCGTACCCATCAGCGGTTCGTCGTCACCTTGAAGACGCAAATCGACCAAACCATAGGGGGTGACAGAAGATCCACCGTTCAGAATGCCGGCATAGGCGCCGGTCATGTCAAGAAGAGTACTCTCCGACGCGCCAAGCGCCAGTGCAGGACCATCTGCCATGTCGCCGTCGATCCCGAAATCGCGGGCCACTTGGCGGACAAGGTCACGGCCCACACTTTCGGATACTTTGACGGCGGGAATATTCAGGGAGTCTGCCAACGCTTTGGTCAAGGTCACCCGGCCCGAATAGGTGTTGGTATAGTTGCGCGGGGACCATCGGCCCGATCCAGGGATGTCGAGCGTCAACGGCTCGTCATCGACAAAGTCAAGCGGGGAGTACCCCAATTCCAATGCGACGGCATAGACAAACGGCTTGAAAGAAGATCCGGTTTGCCGTTGTGCCTGAATCGCGCGATTGAAAACACCTGCAACCTGCGTCTCGCGCCCGCCAACCATGGCGCGGACCGCGCCGTCAGCGCTCATTACCACAATGGCAGCCTGGGCCTTGGACCCTTCGCGCACCTTGGTTTCGAACACCTCCTTCAGCGCATCCTCGGCCGCGGTTTGCAGGCGTTGATCCAGCGTGGTGCGGATGATGACGTCTTCGGTTGTGTTGCGGGTGAAAAACTCCGGGCCCGTCGACATGACCCAATCGGCAAAGTAGCCGCCGGCCTTGCGGCGCGCCGCAGGCGACAAGTTGGCGGGGTTCTGCTGCCATTTGGCGACTTCGGCATCGGACAGATAGCCCTGTTCCCCCATCAGACGTAACACCGTCGCTGCCCGTTCTTGCGAGCGTTGCAGGTTGGACGTTGGGGCCATGCGGGACGGCGCGGTCAAGAGTCCTGCAATCATCGCCCCTTCGGACGGGTTCAGCTCCGTTGCGGGTTTTCCAAAGTAGCGTTGTGCCGCAGCTTCGGCCCCATATGCCCCTCCGCCCATATAGGCGCGGTTGAGGTAGATCGACAGGATTTCGTCCTTGGAATACTTCACCTCCATCGCCATGGCGTAGATGGCTTCCTTCGCCTTGCGCTGAAGCGAGCCGCGACGGCAATCGGAGACATAGGCCGCTTCGGATTCCCAGTCGGCCGGATCGTATTCAACGCCAAGGCAAAGCAATTTGGCCGTTTGCTGCGTGATGGTCGATCCACCGTGCCCCTGCAACGGGCCGCGGCCCTCGCGCAGGTTTATGCGCACGGCACTGGCCACACCGCGCGGGCTGACGCCGAAATGACGATAGAACCGTTTGTCCTCGGTCGCGATCACCGCGTTCTTCAACCCCGGCGCCACCGTGTCTGCCATGACCGCACCGCCGAATTGATCACCGCGCCACGCAAATCGATTGCCTTCCCGGTCGAGTAGTGTGACCGACCCTCGTGCCCGGCCATCCAGCAATTGATCCACATCCGGGAGGGTGGTCCAGAAGTAGCCTACAGCCAACGCAATGGCAGCAGTGACCGTCAGCCCTACACGCCATGTGACCCACCAGATCATCCGCATCACCCAGCGAAACAAGCGGACAAAGATATTGCGCGGCGGTTTCTTGGGTGCAGCTCTGCGACGTTTCGCCGGCGTTTTGCGCGCCGGTTTTTTTGCCGGCTTTTTCTGATAGCGGCGATCAGCCACCAAAGGGCGTTTGCCCTTTCTTGAATCACTCATTCTTGACCCCTGCCCGGCCTTATGTTTCCCGCAGTGTATCCCGTTTCAATCGCTTTGCCACGCCCCTGATCGACCAGGTATGGGATTCCTTACCGCCTAATTTTCAGGCAAGTCAGCGGGAATGCGCATTTTTTATGCACAACTCAGCGCCACACAGAAGCTTTAGCCGGCCGAAATCTTTGCCCTGCGCATGCGATGCTCTCTTTTCCCCGCATACCGCAGGGCGACCTGCCAACCAAAGGGGACATGTGGTGAAACTCATCATTGCTACGATCAAGCCGTTCAAGCTGGAGGAGGTTCGCGAAGCGCTGACCGAGGCCGGTGTTCGCGGCATGATGGTTACGGAAATCAAGGGCTTCGGTTCGCAATCGGGCCACACGGAAATCTACCGCGGCGCGGAATACGCGGTGAACTTCGTGCCCAAGGTCAAGATCGAGATCGTGGTCGCCGACGGCATGGCTGACCAGATCGTCGAAACCATCACCAAAACCGCCCAGACGGGCAAGATCGGGGACGGCAAGATCTTTGTCCTTGATGTCCAACAGGCCGTGCGTGTTCGCACTGGCGAAACGAACGAAGACGCCATCTGAGCGCCAGCCATAGGAAGAACACGGACAATGAAACTTACGAAATCTCTGATTGCTGGTGCAGCGCTGACCGCTCTGCCCACGCTCGCGCTGGCGCAGGATGCCGCGCCAGGCTTTGACGAAATCGGCCCGTACATCATGACCACCCTGCTGTTCTGCATGGCAGGTTTCCTGGTCTTCTTCATGGCCGCCGGGTTTGCCATGCTGGAAGGTGGCCTGGTGCGTTCCAAGAACGTCACCATGCAGATGACCAAGAACATCGCGCTCTATTCCATCGCGGCGATCATGTACTGGCTTGTCGGTTTCAACACGATGTACCCGGGCGATTTCAACGGTTACTTCGCCATCGGCGGCCAGACCGTACTGGACCCGGTTGGCGTTGCAGCCGCCGATGCCGCGCTAGACTATGCCTCGATCGGCTCTGACTTCTTCTTCCAGCTGGTGTTTGTCGCAGCTACCGCATCGATTGTTTCGGGCGCACTGGCCGAGCGGATCAAGCTGTGGCCCTTCCTGATCTTTGTCGTTGTTTTGACAGGACTTATGTACCCGATCTCGGGCTCCTGGAAGTGGGGCGGCGGCTGGCTTGATGCTGCTGGTTTCCAAGACTTTGCAGGCTCGACAGTTGTACACTCTGTCGGTGGCTGGGCTGCTTTGGCGGGTGCCATCGTTCTGGGTCCGCGCCTGGGCAAGTACAAAGACGGCCGCGTGAACCCGATGCCTGGTTCGAACCTCGCCCTTGCTACGCTGGGTACGTTCATTCTGTGGCTGGGTTGGTTCGGCTTCAACGGAGGTTCGCAACTGGCGATGGGCACCGTGGGTGACGTATCTGACGTGTCGCGCATCTTTGCCAACACCAACATGGCCGCTGCTGCTGGTGCTGTCACAGCCCTGATCCTGACGCAGGTTCTGTACAAGAAGCCTGACCTCACAATGGTGCTGAACGGTGCTCTGGCGGGCCTTGTGTCCATCACGGCTGAACCGCTTGCGCCCACTCTGTTCGGTGCGCTGTGGATCGGTGCCATCGGTGGCGTGATCGTGGTCTTCACCGTGCCGCTGTTGGACAAGCTTAAGATCGACGACGTGGTTGGTGCGATCCCTGTTCACCTGTTTGCCGGTATCTGGGGCACCATCGCTGTTGTCTTCTACAACAGCGACGCGAACCTGGGCACACAGCTGCTGGGCATCATCTCGTACGGTGTGTTCACCTTCGTCGCTTCGCTGGTCCTGTGGTTCATCCTCAAGGCGGTCATGGGCATCCGTGTCGGCGAAGAAGAAGAGATCACCGGTCTCGACATGTCGGAATTGGGCATGGAAGCCTATCCGGATTTCTCGAAAGGCTGAGGCTCCTTCCTCTCAGTTAGAGAACCGACTGACCGGGCGTCCGCGCCCGGTCTTTTTCATTTGTGAAGAGTGCGTGCGGTGGGCTAGCGCGCGCCACGCGACAGATCATCATGCAGCCGCGCGCCGACATTCTGCACATTTTCAATCCGAAACTGCGTATTTTGCAGCATCGGATTTTGGCTGATTTGCAAACCTTTTAAGGGACCTGCGTATTTTGAGGCTGAAACTGCGCATTTTGCAGGTGGGTACGACGAACACGGGTTAACGCAGCCCTTTCTGCCTGAAATTTATGCGGTGCGTTATGTGGCGCAGCCAGCGTCATTGGCCGCGTCAACGCGTTCCACCCAGCACATTGAACGTTCAAGGTCAGGTGCACATATCGAGATGATTGATTGAACTCGGATTGTGACGGAGGCATAGCGTATGAGGAAACGTCGAGTGATGGCCGCATTTCTGCTTTTGGTGGTTGGTGTCGTCGGGCTTTCAGGTTGTGATGGTCGAAACAACCCTGACAGCATCTTTTATATCCCGGTTGTACGCTAAGGCGGGGACATCTTGCGCTAGGCTCAGTTTGGTTTGCCCCACCCCCAACAAGCCTGATGCGCTAGGCCATATGGTCAAACTTCCGCCGTAGGTTCAGCCCGCCCATTGTCATTCCCGGACCTTCGACCGAAGCTATATCCGTGAAGCTTGGGAGACCGGATATGCGTGCTGTAGGTCGTCTGTTGGGTGGTTTGGCTGTTCTGTTATCGTCGGGCGCTTCACTGAGCGGCGAAACTGCAGTGGATTGGCATGCCATCATGACAGAGGCGGCATGGGATTGGCAGCCCGGTGATCTGATCTTTCGCAATGGGTTGAACAGCATCGACGAGGTGATCCGCAGCGCCGAGGATGCCGACTGGGCGAGTATAGGAATCGTACGACCGTCAACTGGCGGCCCCCGCGTCGTCTATGTGGATGAAACCAGCGGCGTGACCGAGACCATGCTGGACGCGTTTATCGCGGATGTGGGCGAGACAGACTATGCGGTTTATCGCGTCAAGGATGTCACGCCTGAGCTGCTGGACGGTCAGCATATTCAAGGGCCTATCGCAAGCTATACCCTGTTCGTGGCCTATGGCGCGCCATATGACACGCTGTTTCGATTTGGCAACGGTCGCTACTACAACGCCGAGCTTGTGTTTGAGGCATCTCTTAATGCAGGCGTGGTGCTGGGGCAGCCGCGCCCGATAAACGCATTGGCCTCGCCAGAGAGCGCATTGGGACAGCTGCTTTTGAAGGATTGGGCCGAGAACCCCTATTGCGTTGCAACAACGTCGACCGAACAGTGTTGGGAGATGATCAGCGACGCCTTTATCGTGACCCCTGCCAGCATTATCGCGTCCGACAAGCTTGAGCGTGTTTTCCTGAACTAGCCAAACAATTGCTTCGGCGCGCAAATGACACTGAGACCCGGAATATCGGACTGCAGAAGATGATTGAGACAGATCGCCTGATACTCAGAAAGCCCATCGCAGACGACTTCGAACCGTTGGCCGACATGTTCGGCGAGCCGCGTGTCACGGAACATATCGGCGGCACCCTGACCCGAACGGACGCGTGGGCGCGCCTGTTGCGTGATGTAGGACACTGGGCTTTGGAAGGCTTTGGCCAATTCATCATTGCGGACAAGGCAACAGGATCGTTTGTCGGCAAGGTTGGATTTGCGAAATACAAAAGAGATCTGGGGCCACATGCGGATACCGAGATCGAGTGCTCGTGGACCTTGAGGTCGTCATGCCATGGCAAAGGATATGCCAGGGAAGCGGCTGAGGCGGCGCACACGTGGTACAATGCGCATCAGGCCGGCCCAACAGCCTGCATGATTGGCGAGGCGAACGCGGCATCGCTCAGGCTGGCGGCATCGCTGGGCTATGCAGAAATAGATCGCCTTGCGGGCGCAAGCGGCGTGTCCATCGTCTTGCAACGAGATGGATCACGCCGGGACAGTCAGGCTGGGATCAAACCCCAGCCTTGACGATGGCGTCAGCCAGCACAGGAACCGTTTCTGCGTTGAGGCCAGCGATATTCATGCGGCTGTCCCCAACCATGTAGATGCCGGAGTCTTCGCGCATCTTGACCACCAGTTCGGGTGCTGCCCCGAGGCGCGAGAACATGCCCCTGTGCTGGGCGATGAAGCCGAACCGGTTGGAGCCGGAGCGTTGCTCAAGCTCTTTGGCGAGCCGTTCGCGCAGGTCCAGCATGCCGGTGCGCATCTCTTCCAGTTCCGCCATCCAGTCGGTGCGCAGGGCATCGTCATTCAGGATCATCGTCACAAGCCGTGCGCCGTGGTCTGGCGGGAAGCTGTAGTTCTGGCGGTTGAGGAAGTTCAGGGTGCCTTGGGCAATCGCCTTGTCCGTGCCGTTTGCCACGAGCATCAGGATGCCGGTGCGTTCGCGGTAGATCCCGAAATTCTTGGAACAGCTGGCTGCAATCAGGCATTCAGGCACCGCCGCCGCAACGGCGCGTGTGCCTGCGGCGTCCGCATCCAGACCGTCGCCAAAACCCTGATAGGCGATGTCGATCATGGGGGTGGCCCCGGTGTCGTTCAACACCTTGATCACCTCATCCCATTGCGGGCCGGTGAGGTTGGCACCCGTTGGGTTGTGGCAGCAGCCGTGCAGCAGAATCACGTCGCCCTTCTTGGCCGTCTTGAGATCGGCGATCATACCGTCGAAATCGACGCCGCGTGTTTCGTCATCGAAATAGCGGTACATGAACTTTTCCATGCCCAGGTAGTCGAGGATGGACAGGTGGTTGGGCCATGTCGGGTTCGACACGAAGATACGTGCATCGGCATTGGCCATACGGATCAGCTCAAACGCCTGCCGCACGGCCCCGGTGCCACCCGGTGTTGCGACCGAGTTGACCGAGCTGCGCGGCACGGTGTTGCCCAGCACAAGATTGACCATCGCGTCGTTGAAGTCGGGCGCACCGGCAAGGCCCACGTAGGACTTGGTGTCCTGCACCTCCCACAGTTTCTGCTCGGCCGCCTTGATCGCGCGCATCACGGGCGTGTTTCCCGTTGCGTCCTTGTAGACACCGACGCCAAGGTCGACCTTGGCCTCGCGCGGGTCCTCGCGATACATCTGCATCAGCATCAGGATGCCGTCGGGTTTCTGCGCAGTCAGGTGTTCGAACATCAGGCGTCTCCGGTTGCGACGGGGACCATGGGCGACATGCCCCACTCGGCCCAGCTTCCGTCATAAAGTGACCAGCTGTCATGCCCCATACGCTCAAGCGCGAGGGCGAGGATGGCTGCGGTGATGCCCGAGCCACATGTGGTGATGATGGGTTTGCCCAGATCGACACCTGCGCGTTCGAAAGCGGCGCGTGTTGCGTCGGGCGATTTCATCGTCTTGTCATCATTGAGCAGCGTGTCATAGGGCACATTGCGCGACCCCGGCACGTGACCCGACCGCATGCCTTCGCGCGGCTCTGGCGCTTCGCCGCGGAACCGTGCCGCCGCGCGGGCATCTACGACCTGGGTCGACCCCAGTTTCGCTGCCTGACTGACTTGCGTGACATCGCGGACCAGGTGGTTCTGAAACCGTGCCGTCAGATGCCTGTCCTTGATGACAGGCGCCATATCTTCGGTGGGGCGGCCTTCGGCCTGCCATTTCGGCAAACCGCCATCGAGCACAGCCACGTCACGGTGCCCCATCAGGCGGAACAGCCACCACACGCGCGCAGCACTGAGCAGTCCAGCCCCGTCATAGACAACGACCTGATGCCCATCGCCCACGCCCATGGCCCGCATGCGCGACATAAACTTCTCTGGCGGGGGTGCCATATGCGGCAGGTCGGACCGGGCATCACTGATTTCGTCGATGTCAAAGAAGCGGGCGCCCGGTATGTGCGCGGTCTCGTATTCAGCCCGTGCATCGCGGCCCGCATCCGGCAGATACCAGGATGCATCAAGAATCCTCAGGTCGGGATCCTTGAGATGCGCAGCCAGCCAGTCGGTCGATACAAGCGTCTTTGGATCGTCTGACATGGGTGAGTCCCTCCGGGCGGTCAAAAACGCCTTTGACTAACGCCGGAGGGACCAGATTTGCAAGGCCCCGCGTTAGCGGCCCAGTTGCTGGCGCAACGCCCCTACGATGGCCAGAACCGCGCCACCGCCGATGCCACCACCGGCCACTTGTTGCAGGATCCCCGCAAGGTCCATGCCGCCACTGGCGTCCCCTCCCAACATCGACAAGACCGTGCCTCCGATGCCGCCACCAACGATGCCGCTGAGCGAGTTAATAAGAACCCCTTGATTGAGGTTCTTGAGCATACCGCCCGCGGCATTGCCGCCGACCGCCCCGGAGATGAGGCCAATAAGGAGTTCCATGGTGTTCCCTTCCTTGCGGGGGTCGTATTTAACCCGACCCGCACCCCCGTTGCGTACCGGCGGCACTGGGGTAGCGCAGTTTCACAAGATCACATCAGGGGAAAGTGGCGCCTGTTTTCCCACAATTGGACGCAGACGTACGGTCAGCCGCGTTCCTTCAGCAGGCGCTGTTTCTGGCGGTTCCAGTCGCGCTTGGCGGACGTATCCCGTTTGTCGTGCAGCTTTTTGCCCTTGGCGATGCCGATCTTCAGCTTCGCACGGCCCCTATGATTGAAATAAAGCACGAGCGGCACCAGCGTCATTCCTTTGCGCTGGGTGGCGTTCCACAGATTCGACAGTTCCTTGCGACTGACCAGCAATTTGCGCGGACGTCGTTCCTCGTGCTTGAACGATTTGGCCTGATCGTAGGGCGCAATGTAGCTGTTGATCAGCCATAGCTCGCCATTGTCCACATGGGCATAGCTTTCTGCGATGTTGGCCCCACCGGCGCGCAGGGATTTGACCTCGGACCCTTCCAGCACGATGCCGCATTCGAGGTCATCCTCGATTGCATAGTCAAAGCGGGCCCGCCGATTTTCGGCAGCCACCTTGTAGTTGGGGTCTGATTTACCTTGCGCCATGGGCGATGGATGTAGGGGGTTGGCCGAGTACAGGCAAGGGGCCTGCAGGAGTTCATGGAATCTTGGGATTTGCGCAGATAAGATCCGGCTCGGGGAAAGAAACGGAGAACTGGTATGCAGGTCTGGATGGTACTGGCGGCATTTGCCGCCCTGCTGGGCTGTGCAGAGCCTGTACCATCCTCTGGTCAGGCCCGGATCATCGCGACCGGCGACAGCCTGTTGGCGTGGAATGCCGCCTCGAACCGGTCGGTCGTGTCCGCGCTGGAACAGCGCCTGGGAGCGAATGTCATAGATCGATCCGTTGTCGGTGCACGCTACCACTATGTCCTGCCCGTCAGCGGCAGCCTTGGGCTGCGGATCGGCAGTCAGTACGCGTCTGGTCCATGGGACTGGGCGATCATGAACGGCGGCGGCAACGATCTTTGGCTGGGCTGCGGATGCCGCAAATGCGACGGCCAACTGAACCGGTTGATCAGCGCGGACGGCGCACGCGGCACGGTCGTCGACAATGTGCGCAGGGCGCGGGCCGATGGCGCGCGGGTGATCTTTGTCGGTTACCTGCGTACCCCCGGCCAACCGTCGATGATCGACCACTGCCGCGACATAGGCGACGCCTATGAGGCGCGGCTGGCAAAGATGGCTGCGCGTGATGCTGGTGTCACCTTTGTGTCGATCGCCGATCTGGTGCCGCGTGGCGATCTGAGCTTTCACGCAGCCGACCGGATCCACCCCTCCCCCAAGGGCAGCGCAGCCATCGCGGCCCGGATTGCAGCGGTGATGCGGTAAGGCGCACGTTTCCGTGCGCCCCGCGACAGGCAATGGCTGTTCGGTACCCTGACTGTAAGGCGTACGTGTCGTACGCCCCGCAGGTCACAGCCTTATGAAAACGTCTGCTTCAGCGCCGGAATTCGCGACAGGATCAACCAGTCGAACAGCAAAACTGCCAGCAACGTGATCCCGGCCATGGGAAAGGCCAGAGAGATGGCCAGCCCCACAAGCACCGCCCCTTGCCAGAGCGGCATGTCCCGCGGCAGCGCGGGCGCAGCAAGCCGCAGACCGCCCGGGCGTCGTTTCCACCACATCACCACACCTGACACGCACAGAAGCAGGACGGACAGGCAGATCACGGTGTTGGCCAGCACGCTCCACAGGCCCAGCGTGCCCATGTGCAGAGCGATACCCACCGCCATGGCCTTGCCCGCCAGTGAGTAATCCGCGAACTGCACATCGGCGAGGATCTTGCCAGTGTATTGGTCAATATGCGTCGTCCGGTCCGCCATGGGGTTTTCGCTGTCATTGCTCATGCTGTCGCGCGACAGGGTCCAGACGCCGTCGGTCCCGCTGGGCAGGTTCAGCTGATAGCGTGCATCGAATCCAATCTGGCGGGCCAGCATATCCACCGTGTCGAGCGTCACGGGCGTGCCTTCGGGTAGACCGGTGATCCCGGCCTGACTGCCCGACGCCGGCATGGGCGTCTGTTCCAGCGCCCATGGCACTTCCTTGGGGCCGTGGTTCATCGAGGCATGTGTGTCATCGGACAGGGGCACGTTGTCCCATTTCGCGGCCGGAAACTGGCTCCAGGCCTGCACCATCTTCTCGCCCCAGATGCCCGCCCAGGCGAGGCCCGAGATCAGGAAGAACACCAGAAAGACAGAAATCCAGATGCCGAACACGCCGTGCAGCGATTTCCACGTCGCCCGCCCGCGTCCAAACGACGGAACAAGCGCTGCACGCCACCCCGCGCCGCGGGGCCACCACATATAAAGCCCGGTGGCGATCAGGACCATGCCGAGCGAAGCGGCAATCTCGATCATTCGATCGCCGGTCACGCCCAGCAGAAGGCTGCCATGAACGTTGTCGGCAAAGTCGTACCAGCCCGAGCGGCGCGGGAAGGTTTCAAGCACAGCGCCAGTGTAAGGGTCGATGGCGACCATGGTGGCCGCGCCATCCGCATCCACGCGAAAGATGGCGGCGCGGTCATCGCGGCGCGGGGCCACGTATTGCCGCAGTTCACCGCCCGGAATGGCGGCGACGGCGGCTTCGGCCTGTTGAGAGACCGCCAGTGCTGCCTCTTGCGGCACGACGGGAATGCGGTCGCCATCGCGCCCATCAAGGAAAGCGATCCAGAGCATCGCCATGCCGGTGATGGCAAGCATCGCAAAGAAAGGGATGACGTAGAGACCGGCATAGAAATGCCAGCGCCATGCGGCGCGGTAGAGTTTGGAGGACGCGGTTGCGTCTTGCGCCTGTGCAGGCGTGCGGGTTGGGTCGATGGAGACCATGGAAAGATTTCCTCTGTCAGATCAATGTTTTGGATTGGGTCTGTCAGAGAGCTGTGGGCGGCCCCCTTGGCCGGGTGCGATCGGGGCGCAGTTGCGCAACCGCTTGCGAGGTGCGGGTGAGTTTCGGCGCGAAGGCTGAGATGTGAGCCGCCTGTGCCGGGAAATCGATGGCTGGCGCGCGGTCGACCTTGGCCTGACCAGCCCAATCACAAAGCTCGTGCTGTGTCTCAACCGGGTTCCCATCGGCATCGAGCGTCACGGTTGTTGTCTCCAGACCCGTACAGATCACCATCGTGATCGTGCCCGCCTGTGCCTCGGGCATGGTGCCGGGGGCGATCAGCGAAAACAGCGTGAAGAGCAGCGTGACCGCAGCGCGCAGGCCCGTTTTGGCCGTCGAGGTCAGGGTGTGGAAAGGGTGCGCGCTCATGCGCACCGATTATAGAGCAGTCCATCCAAAGCCTACACGCAAAACTGTCGCAGTTGTGGCGGTGGTGTTAGCGAATGATCAAACCAGAAGGTAGACGCCCGTCAGTCGCCCAACTTCTTGTGCACCTCGTCGAGGTCAATCTCGCCAATGGGCATCTTGTTGGACGGATCTTCGAAATCGTATTTGAACACTTCGAAATCGCGTTTGTAGATTTCGTAGACGAGGTGCATCGACAGGTCGTCGAAGTAATCCTCGACCGGGTGGGCGCGCTTGGGCCCGTGCCCTTCGCTTTCGTTGAAGCGGGGGATGTCGGCGATGTTCACGCTGTTGGGCGTTTCGATGGCCTGCATGACCTCTTCCATGCCCTCGTTGAACTTCTCGGTCCAGATGATCTTGTCATAGCGGCCGCCGTTCACGATGAAAGTGCTGACATGGCCGGACATGGCGGACCAGTGAATGTCAGGCTCCATCGGGCGACGCCAGCGAATGGTGTCGCGGGCAAAGAGCAAAAAACGGCGGAACGACTTGATCTGATCAAACTCCTGCTTGCCGTCATCGCCACCCACTTCGATCCCGTATTTCTGGATCAGGAGGGGCACGAGGTTGCCGCGGTAGCGTTTGCCGTTGCGCTGGATGCCGCAGATCTTGTCAAAGAAGGACGACAAGATGCGGGTGTAGGGATTGCGGACACAGGTGAACGCGTAAGAGCCGTGGGATTTCACGTTGTCCGTGATGATTGGCTGGCTCGCATCCAGCGCCCATTTGTGCATACCGCCCTGGGCGTCGTGGATATCGCCATCAAAGAATTCGCCGTGATCGGAATAGAACATGATCTGCCCGATGGTCGAACACGCGCATTTCGGCACCACGCGGTACACCACGCTTTCGCTTTCCGTCATCCAGGTCCCCGGGAACCCCATACCACTCGCCCTTTTTACTTGCTGCGATCCTTGTCGCCCGCGTTATCGCGCAAAAAAGCAAAGAAATCCTGTTTATTCAATCTCTCCTTAGCTTTATCACCGTAAACAATCGCGCGTTAAGAGGCAGCAAAGTTTCCTAAATGGCAAAAATCGCCTACATCCTGCTGTGTCACAAAGACCCGGATGCCATCATCAAGCAGGCGGAACGGCTGACGGCTGCGGGCGACTATATGGCGATCCATTTTGATGCCCGTGCCAGCGGCGCTGCCTTTGCCAGGATACGCGCCGCCCTCAAGGACAACCCCAACGTTGTCTTTGCCCATCGTCGCATAAGGTGCGGCTGGGGCGAATGGAGCCTTGTGCAGGCCACGCTCTATGCTGTTGAAAGCGCGGTCGAGGCATTCCCGCGCGCCACGCATTTCTACATGCTGTCAGGTGATTGCATGGCGATCAAGTCGGCGGAGTACACGCACCGCTTCCTCGATGACAACGACGCTGATTTCATCGAGAGCTTTGATTACTTCGAAAGTGACTGGATCAAGACCGGGATGAAAGAAGAGCGGCTGATTTATCGCCACTTCTTCAACGAACGGACCCAGAAATGGCGGTTCTATACCAGCTACCACACGCAACAACGTTTCGGGATCAAGCGCGAGATTCCATCTGACATTCAGGTGCAGATCGGCAGCCAGTGGTGGTGTCTGCGGCGTCGGACCATTGAGTGGGTTCTGGATTTCACCCGGCAGCGGAAGGATGTGATGCGCTTTTTCCGGACCACGTGGATTCCGGATGAGACATTCTTTCAGACCATCGTGCGACATGTGGTGCCCGAGGACGAGATCCGCACGCGCACGCTGACCTTCCTGATGTTCACCGATTACGGCATGCCGGTCACGTTCTATGATGACCATTATGACCTGCTGCTGAGCCAGGATTTCCTGTTTGCCCGCAAGATCAGCCCAGAGGCAAAAGACCTGAAGCGCCGCCTCGGCCTTTTGTATGCAGCCGAGAATGTGCAGTTCCTGATTTCGAACGAAGGGGCGAGCCTGTTCAAGTTCCTGACTGGACGGGGCCGGATCGGGCGCAGATTTGCGACCCGGTTTTGGGAAACCGAAAGCACGCTCGGCCGCAATCGCGAATTGCTGATCATCGTGTGCAAGAAATGGCACGTAGCCAAACGGCTGCTCGAGCGCATCCGGGCCACGACCAATGTGCCCGCCATCGAATACCTGTTCAACGAAGAGCATACGCCCCTGCCCGATCTGGGCGGCATCCAGAAGACGCTGGAAAAACGGACCCGCCACCGGCGGGCCTTGATGCGGATGCTGTTTGACTATTTTGACACGGATCGCCTGATCGTCTGTATGGATCCGGGCAACCTGGACCTGTTGCAGGACTTTGCAGGCGACCGGTCGATCACGCGGATGCTGGAAATTCAGTGCGCCTTCACCGATGACTATCTGATCGGGCATGCCATGCGTGTGGGTCTGGCTGGCGAACAGACCAGCATCGAAACGCTTGAACGCTTGTTGCCAACGATCCGCAATGACATGACATTCGAATCCGATCGCATCCGCGACGCGGATTTCGAGCATTTGAACCGGATGGTCGAAACCGCGGACATTGAGGACAACGCATCGAGCCTGTCGCAGTTCCTGAGTGTGCCGGTGGACAAGGCCCGCGAGATTGCATCCGTCGACTACTTGTTTTCCGACTAGCCTGCGTCTTTGCGGTCGCGCTGACCCGGCCGGTTGCCTATAGACGCTGTCATGTCCACCGAAATCACAGCCCCGATCTTTACCATCACCTTGCCGGGGATGGAGGATACGCTCGCCGACGAGGCCCGCGCGTTTGGCTTTGATGTGCAGGGGGTGACCCCGGGGGGCGTTTTTATCGGTGGTGGGTGGTCAGAGGTCTGGCGCGCCAATCTTGAATTGCGCGGGGCCACGCGGGTGTTGTGGCGCATGGGGTCTTTCATGGCGTTCCATCTGGCCCAATTGGACAAGCGTGCCCGCAAGTTCCCCTGGGGTGAGGTTTTGCGCGCCGATGTTCCCGTGCGGGTCGAGGTTGCGACATCGCGCAAGTCCAAGATTTATCATGCGGGTGCTGCGACCAAGCGGGTCGAGACGGCGTTGGTTGAAAGCGCGGGCATGACTGTGGCCAGTGAGGCGCCGGTCACGCTGAAGATCCGCATCGATGACAACCGGGTTACGATCAGCGTGGATACGTCAGGCGAGCCCCTGCACAAGCGCGGCCACAAGGAGGCGGTCGGCAAGGCCCCCATGCGCGAGACCCTCGCGGCGCTGTTCCTGCGCCAATGCGGCTATGACGGGACACAACCCGTGTTTGATCCGATGTGCGGGTCGGGCACCTTTGTGATCGAGGCCGCCGAGATGGCCGCGGGTCTGCAGGCCGGACGGGCACGCGGTTTCGCCTTTGAGCATCTGACCGGGTTTGACGCGGCTGCGGTTGACGCGCTGCGCACATTTGAGCGGCGGGGCGCACCACAAGTGCGCCTTACCGGGTCGGACCGGGATCAGGGTGTGATTGCTATGGCCCGCGCCAATGCCGAACGGGCAGGCGTCGCTGATCTTGTATCCTTTGAGACCGGAAATGCAGGTGACATTGCCCCGCCGGACGGCCCACCGGGATTGGTGATCGTGAACCCACCCTATGGCGCCCGGATCGGCAACAAGAAGGCCCTCTACCCGGTCTATGGCCGGTTGGGTCAGGTGCTGGCCGAGCGGTTTTCAGATTGGCAGGTCGGTATTGTCACCAGCGAAGCATCGCTGGCGAAGGCGACCGGGCTGTCGTTTGAGCCGGAGGGACCGAGTATTGCCCATGGTGGGTTGCGGGTGAAGCTCTGGCGCACCGGGCCGCTGCCGTAAGGCGCAGGTATCCTGCGCCGGGTGGGGCGGATCGAGATCCGCCTTACGAATAGATGCGCCTGTAAGGCGGAGGTGTCCTCCGCCCTATTTCGACTTCCAGGTGTCCAGCCAGCGGCGGATGCGCCCGTGCCGTTCCGACACAGCATCGCCTGCGGCTTCCCAACTGTCCTGTATTTCTTCCAACCTTGGGTCGATCCGTGCCCGGCGGAACCGACGCCAGCGCACCCATATCGCGTAGAAAATCGCCGCAATGATCGTAAGGACGATGATGTTAACCCACGGGATGCCCTTGGACGCGTCCGGTCCTTCGACCTGACGCAGCGAGATCGCGTTGGGGAAGATTGTTAGAAACTCGTTCCGCCAGCCGTAATGGGTCAGCACGTACCATTCCGGCGCGTCGCGGGTTGATACGGAATCCGCCGCCTCAGTGTACAGGTTCGACGTGTCGAACTTGAAGTACGGTGGCCAGCTCCAGCCCGTATCTTCGTTCCGGTAGACCATGGGCCGCCCATTGGCACGCACCGTCTGGATGAACTGCACATCGCGGTTGATCAGCCCATCGGATTGCGTGTCAGGACGCGACCAGAACATGCGCGTCCAGTCCCCGAGCTCTTGCCGTTCTTCATAGGTGTTCACGATCCGCACGATGTCGCGCTGGGGCAGCGTGTAGTGCAGCACCGCACCCACCAAGACCCAGAACGCAATCAGTAATGTCCAGCCGATGTAACGCATAACGTCCCCTTCAGGCGAAATTCACAAGATAGATGATCAACCCCACAAGGAAGATCGGCACGATATAGACGCCGAGGATCAGCTTTCGCCGGAGCGACCCGTTATAGTCAGCAAGTCCGTCTTGCACATATGCCTCGCGGGGACCGGGCTTGTCACCCGCGTCCCATTCCGCCTCAAGCCTGTCACGCGCCCGTGCCCGAGAATAGAGCGACAGGCAGACATAGATCACCGTCAGCACGACAAACGCGATCAGGAACAGTCGGGCCAGTACCATTGTCTTACCTCCTCACCGCGCCCCAGGGACCAACCCGCTCAATCAGATCGCGGGGCTGTGGGGCCGGCTCCATAGGCGCGTCATGGCCAAAAAGGGCCTGACGCGCGCCAACCTTGTCGGCCTTGTACTCGGCCTCGAGATATTGCGCGACATATTCCTTTTTCGCCTCCGGCCATGTGGCATAGGTGGCATAGAATGCCTGCTTGTGACAGATAAAGAGCTGGCGCACGTCGCGCGGGCACAGTTCGGCCAGCAGCATATTGACCAAATCCGCGTCGGGCGTATCCGCCGCCCGTAGCGTGTAGAAATAGGCCGGGTGTTGTGAACTGATCCGGGGCCACTTACCGCCGTTTTCCGCCCAGTTGACCAAATCGGCCAGTCCGCGAAACTCGTCGGACAACAGGTGCGCATGGTCGCGGGCCAGCCTGCGCATGTCCCGCCGCGTCGTTCCGGCAAGGTCCACGCCAGCCTCGGTCACAGCAGAGACGAGGATGAAATCCATCTTTTGCCGCAGGATCGCGGCCCCGTTGATGCCCCGCACTTTGACCACCGGTTCGACCAGATCGTTGTATTCGAGGAACTTGGCGATGCGGTTTCGCTCGGTCAGGTCGAACGTGTACTTGGTTGGCACGTCTTCGGGCTTTTGGGTCGCTGCGATGGTCGCTGGGTGATCAAGCGTCTGGAAGATGTAGAGCCCGCCGAAATGGGATGTCCAGAAGTTGCCCTTATCCATCTTCAGCGGTTTCAGTTTGACCGGGTTGCGGGTGACATCTCCGGTCTGACCCGCAAGCTGGATCATCTCGCCGATCAGCACGTCATCAAACCATGCGTCATCCTCGGACAGGAACCTGTCAACCTTGCCCGCCAGCCTGTCGGCATTGCGCACTGTGCCGCGCGTGGTATCCGCCTCGACCGTGATAGCACGCAGATCGAAGAGCCGTGCGGGATGGCTGATGTCATAGACGGTGTTGACCAGTTCACCCGCCACCGCGTCGCGAGCGGTGAGGGCAAAAAGCGCCGCCTCGTTTTCCGCGATGAACCGTTTGAGGATGCCGTGTGAGGTGGAAAATTTCGCGTCGAGCAACGGGCATTTACGCTGCTCGGTGCTCAGCAGGATGAACTGCCGGTTGACCCCGTTGTGGTTGAGGTAAAGCGGATCGTTCAGCTCGTTCCCGACCTCGGGCGAGTAGCCGGAGATGTCGATGTAGAAATCGGTGAGGGCGGTGCGCTTGCCTGTGAGGTGTTCGAGCGCGCGGTTGTAGCGTTCGACCAACGCAGGTGAGGCCACGTGGAAGAGATTGCCGAACATCAGGCCGCGTTGGATCAGGCGGATCATGGGCGGGTCCCCCTGAGTTGCGCCAGCCGGATCATCAGCACGCCTACGCTAGGCATGGAAAGTGACAGGAGGGCGTTGCCAAAGCCTGCGTCCCCGCTGGGGCCGAGGATAGGGAGCGGAAGGCCGATGGCTTGGATGAGGAGAACCATCACCGCAGCGATCCCGATGATGGCGCTGGTGCAGACCATGCCGAACAGGAACTCCGGCAATGGCAGCGCACGCTTGATGTAGGGCGGCAAAAGCCATGCTGCGACCACGATCAGACCCATGGCGATGATACCGGTCAGGATCATGTGCGCCTCCCCAAGCGGAAGATCAGCGGGGTAGCGAGGGCCAGCAGCGGCAGGGCGAAGCTGCGAAAGGTGATCTGGAGGTTGTAGCCGATATAGGCGGCCCAGGAGTTATTGAAGAGCAGCATGGTTTCAGAGAGCGGCGTGCCTTCGAAGCCCATGGCGGTGTAGATGGCGGCTTGGGTGAGGAACAGGAGCGCTGCGGCGGCGAGTAAACCGAAGACGCCCCAGCGGAGGGGGAGGACAGTGCCGAGGACGAGGGCGGCTGCCGTGATGATCCAGAGTATCAAATGTTGTCCTCCGAAATTGGTGCATCATTCGGACTGTAGGTGCCCGGCATCGCCGGGCCGCGCCCGACCTCCCCCCCGGGAGGGCGCATCGTTGATGTTGCGCGCCGAGCGGTCGAACTGCGAAGTGCATATGCTTCGCAATGCACCAATGCAATTTGCGCCCACCCGAGGTCGGGCACAGCCCGGCTTGTGTTGCTCCTCAAATCCATAGCTCTACGCGTCCGTCCCGGACTTAAACCCCAAGAGGGCTGCAGGAACCACAAGAAAGGCCATGAGCCCGGCTTGCAATGCGGCATGCGACACGTGGTCCCGAAACGTTGGTGGGTCACCGATGAAGAACCCAACGGGATTGAACACAAAGAATGACAGAACAAATCCAACCCCGATCAGAACAACAGCAACCGCAGCAAGCATCCTAGCAAAACCAAAGCGAGACCCCCTCTTGGCAATAGAAGTGGCATGGTTCCCAAGAAGAACCGCCAATGGGATCGACAAAATGATCGGCACTACCAGGACAATCAACCCAATCAAGGCTTTGTCCCCAAATACCGCTTCTTCGCCTCTTCCTGCCGCCTGAAGTCCCGCACCATCGCCTCGATCGCCACTTCATCCGACTTGTCCGCATAGCGGAACTCGCTGTCGGCGTAGCGGTTGATCTCCTGCACCACCATGTCGACCGTGATCGGCACGCGCAGGTCTTCGATCATCGCCTTCTTTTCGTCGTAGGCTTTGAACAGGAACAGCTCGGGGTTCTCCATCCATTCATCGGGCAGTTCGAAGTCCATGGCGCGGACCTTGACCGCATCCGTGATGTTCTTGATCGCGCGGCCGGTGAACCGTTCGTCGGCCTGCTGGATCGCCTTCAGGTAGGTGCCCAGCTTGGCAATCGTGTTCAGTTCGCCCACGTCCGAATGCACGCGGTCGAAGACATCCATCAGCCCCGCCTCGTGCGGACGGTTGTGGCTATCGAAGGACGCCGCCACCGCCTTCTTGATCTCTTGCGCCGAGAACAATTCGTGCGCGCCCATGGGGATGTCGTGGTTCTTGCCCATCAGGAGCGCAAGGATATCGATGTAATCCTCCCGCGTCTGCGGCCCGTCCACGAGGAACCGCGCCCCGGCGCGTTGGCGCAGGGCATCGTCCACATTCTCGGGGTAGTTCGAGAACATGCCGAACGTGCAGTTGCCCCGCACGACGGTGTTGGCACCGGCAAAGCTCTCCATCAGCACGGCGGTGATTTCGAGTTGCCCGGCGGAGGACTGGCGATCGCCGCGCTTGCCTGCAAGCTGGTCGATATCGTCGATGGTGCCGAAGCCGATCACGCCGGGATCGAGCACATTGTTGATGAACGCCTTGGCATTCTGACCGGACTTGCCCTGGTAGCTGTCGATGTTGTCGGTGGATAGGTTCTGGTAGCGGAAGGCATGGCCCGCGACGCTGCAATAGCCATTGATCAGACCAGCCATCATCTGAATCAGGGTCGTCTTCCCCGTCCCCGGCTTGCCGTCGCCCATGAAGGTGAAGATGAAGCCGCCCAGTTCGGCAAAGGGGTTGAGCCGCCGGTCGAAATCATAGGCCATGAGCATCTTGGCGAGCTTCATGGCCTGGTACTTGGCGATATGGTTGCCCACGACCTCGTGCGGTTTCTTGAAGGTCATGGTGAGGGTCTGGCTTTTGGCCTTGGTCGCCGGGGTGAAGCCCTGAACGGTGAAATCATCCGCCTCCACACGCCAGCTTGCGCCGGTGAAGGGGGCAAGGCGCGGGGCGTTCTGGGCGCGCAAGCTGACCTTCTCCATAAGCGCCTCGGCAAAGGCTGTGATGGTGGCGACAAGATGGGCGTCGTCGGGGGCATGGGTGGCGATGTCCTGGTCGAGTTCCCAGAGGCAGCCATGTAGGGCGGTCTGGCCGTTGTCGGTCAGGATTTCCTCGACCTCGCCCACCTCTGCCGTGACTTCCGTTTGGTGGGCCGAGAGCAGGTAGGCGGTGGCGTTGCCGAAGACATAGAGCGTGATGAGCGCCTCAGCGGCCAGCAGTTCAGCAAACTCGGTCTTGCGAGCGGCGGGCAAGGCCCCTTCGAGGTTGGCGCGTTTCAGATCGGCGAGGCCGGAGACAGAGGCGTAGTTCTCGGCCACCGCCAACGCGATGGAGATGGCGCGGCGCAGGGCGTTGAGCGTGGTGGCCTGCACCGGCGACATGAGCGCGTCGTCGTCATCGGCCCCTTCGATGGTCGCCAACAGCTGTACGACCCCGGTGGGCACGGTGCGGCGGGTCACAAGGCCGGGTGTGGTTGTACGGAAACGGCGGCGGGTGCCCACACCGCTGGACCGTTCCTGTTGCGGCACTTCCTTGCCCTTGCCGATGCGCGGCGCATGGTCAAAGCCCTGCAACATGGACAGCGCCATGGGGTAGTGCGCCGTAATCTCGGCCTCGCGCAGTTCCATCTGATCCGATGTTTGGCTCATCTCACCGTCCAATACTTCTCTGTTCCAAAAAATCCCCCCCGGAGGGTCGATCTGCCATCTGCCCCACCCGTCAGTACCGAAGCACCCGCCCCGAAGGGCTGACCACGAATTTGCGGACCGAGCCGAAGCCGGGTGGGTTCATCTCTTCGAGCGCCTGGAAGGCGCGTTGGGGTAGGACAATGCTGCGCTCCATTCTTGTTGCCCCGAGGTCGGCACCGCGGCCGGAGAAGGGGTCGAGGGCGAAGACCTCGCGCTCAACGGAGGAGAACCAGCCCAACCGTTCCTCGATCACCCGTTCGGAGTGCAGGTCTTCCTCGGTCCAGACCAGCGCCCAATCCTGCCCTTCGGGCGCGCGGGCGGCTTTGAGGACGTCGAGGATGGGGCCCGATTGCGCGGTGAAGGCCGAAGAGTACATGGGCCCCGCATAGAAACGGCGCAGACGTTTGGGGTGCAGGTCGTCGAAATCCTCGTCAAAGCCCTTGGCGATGGTCACCAGCTTCAGCTTACCCAGCGACTGCGCCATCAGGTGCGCCTGCGCTTCGGGCCAGCGGCGGGGGTCCTTGGGCAGGGCTGTGCGGCCCGTGTCCTCGACCTCCATCATGTAAATGACGGGCAGGTTCAGTTCCGTGTCATAGACTGCCCAGTGGATGCGGAAGCTGCGGCGGTCGTCGCTCAGATTGCCGGTCCAGACGATTTGCGGATCGTTGCGTGGCCAGAAGAGTTGGCCTTTGATCAGATCCTCGTAATAGAGCCGCTGGGACAGGGCGAATTGAAGTTTCGTGGGCACTTGGCGGTCACCGATGATGACCTCGACCATCTGCTTTTTGAGCTCGTCCGCCGGTTCGATACGGTCGAGATGGCGGTCGGCCTGCAACGCGTCGGAGGCCATGGTGAGCAGCTCTTCGGCCGCCGGGAACCCGCTGTAGCGCTTGTCGATGGCGAGCGAGCCAAAGAAGCGCCCGGTGTCGCGGCCCACCAGCAGGTATTTTTGGGAAAGCGCGCGGAAGGTGAAGGTGAGTTCCGCGATATAGCGGGTAAGGATCTTGACCTCGTCCCGGTTCAGATCGCCCTCCGCCTCCATCACGCCTGCGACGCGGGCGAGGTGGCTGGTGATCGTCTCGAACTTCTTGAAGTAGCGGCGCGAGGCGAAGAGGTCAGTGAGGCCAGAGGTTTCGGCTTTCACCATCCCTGTGCTCCGGGGCCGGAGCCGTCACTCATTTTTTGGCGACCAGTTTTGTCCGCAGGCGCGTCGCCTCCCAGAAAAACCAGCGCCAATAAAACCAAAGCAATGCTAGGCAGCCATGCCAACCAAGGCGCCTGCAGAGCAAATGCAATGATCAGGGCAGCGACAGCCAACACGAGAAAGACAATCTTCTTTTTCACGTGCAGCCACCTTTAAAATCTCGTGCAGACGGCAGTCCTCGGCCGCGGGTGGGGGTGTAGCCCCCGCCCGGGGGGGCGGTCGGGGGCTGCCCGGCGGTGCCGCCGGACGAAACATCTAACAAACAAACCTTGTTCATTGGCGCCATGCCATCAGCGGATAGACCGCATAGCTGACTAACCCCTTGCGCCGTTGTGATGCAGGCGTAAAATTGTTCAGCGCACGAACTGACACCACAAATAGGCAAAGCATACAGACAAACAGCCATGGGCTAGCGGTCCCAATGCTCAGACCTAGACCAAGGTAGAACAGTCCGGACAGTGCTGCCCAAAGAACTTCACCATTACGATCAATCCAATGGACGCTTTTCTTGACTTTAGGAACAGGCACTGGCCGCCTCACCCACCATACGCATTGCTGTCGTGCTTCTCGACGATCTGCGCGAAACGCCGCGCGAAGCGCTCATCCGCCTTGGCCTTCTGCTCCAGCACGTCGCGGGCAAAGACCATCTGGTCTTCGTGTGCTTCCAGCATGTCGGCCATGCGGGCATTCGTTGCTGCACCGATCCCGGCCATGGCGGTTTGCGCCTCTTGGTCCGTCTTCACACCAATTTCGTTGATGCGGTGGGCGACGTCCTGTTGTTGGGCTGTCTTCAAAGACTTGGTCAGCGCGTCATAAAGGACCACGCGCTGCTTGGTGTCTGTTTGCAGCTTGTTGATCAGCACCATCTGGGTCGCGGCCTGGTTTTGCAGCGAGTCCACCCAGGTCTTGCCCTTTTCGATATAGCGCTCGAGCGTCTGGGACTGCGCAACCTTGACCTGCTCTTCCTGCACCATCTCGTTGTATTTGGAGTTCATGTCGGCCAGTTCCGTCTCAAGCGCCGTGCGCTTGGCGGCGTCGGTCTCGGATGCGATCTTGTTTTCCAGCGTGATGATCTGCGGGTCCATCGCCTGGATATCAGCCTGCAAGGCGGATAACTCCTGCACTGTGAATTCGCGCTCGTCCAGCGTTTCGGTCAGGTTGGCTTCGACCTTGGTTTTCTGCTCTTCCAGCATGGTCAGCTGACCCTGCAGCAACTGCACGATCACGTCGGATTTCGAGATCAGGTCTTGCAGCTTATCGTCGATCGAGGCGGACCGCACGCGTTCCTGACGCATCGATTCCGACTTGGCCTTGGCAAAGATGCCGACAAAACTCTCCCAGCCTGTCTTGGACCGCATCTCGTCAAAATCTTTGGAGAATGCTGCGGTCACATCATCTAGACCCATAATGAGTTCCGCGATGTTGGCGTTCATCACGTCCGTATGGGCATGCACGTCTTCCAGCGTCGCATTCTCGATATCCATCGAAATGTCATCGCCCGATTTCATCTTGGCGCGCGCCATCTCGATCCGGCTGGTCAGCTCAGCGATCTTTTCTTGTGCTTCTGCCACCTGAGATTGAGATTCTTCAACCTGGCTCGCGAAATCCGCCATGAAATGTCCTTTCCACTCAATGCGTTGTGCCAGATATAGGCAATGTAACACGCATTTACATCAGTCTACGTCGATAATCGATGGAATAGTTGCAAAAACACAGCGTTATGGAAAGGCGTGGGTTTTGACGCAAACTAAAAGCGGGGGCTTCGGCCCCCGTGAGTGGTGAAAATCAAGGGCAGAACTGGTTTTGTGGGGCGAGTTAACCCACCACGTTGTTGTCCGGTCCGTAGGGGAAGCCAGTGATGTTCTCATTGCCGTCTTCGGTGATTACGAGGATGTCGTGTTCGCGGTAGCCACCGGCACCCGGCTGACCCTCAGGAACGGTCAGCATCGGTTCCATCGAGATGACCATGCCGGGTTCGAGCACCGTGTCGATGTCTTCGCGCAGTTCCAGCCCCGCTTCGCGGCCATAGTAGTGCGAGAGAACACCAAAGGAGTGACCGTAGCCGAAGCTGCGATATTGCAGCAGGCCATGTTCGCGGAAATAGGCGTTCACGCCTTCGGTCACCTCGGCACATGTGACTCCGGGTTTCAGCAGCGACATGCCCAACTCGTGTGCCGCGACGTTATGGTTCCAGATCTTTAGGCTCGCGTCATCCACCGTCTCGACAAAAAGCGTACGCTCCAGCGCGGTGTAGTAGCCCGAGATCATGGGGAAGGTGTTCAGCGACAGGATATCACCCCGTTCAAGCATACGGCCCGTGACCGGATTGTGCGCACCGTCTGTGTTGATGCCTGATTGGAACCACACCCAAGTGTCACGATATTCGGCATTGGGAAAGCGCTTTGCGATCTCTATCTCCATCGCGTCGCGGCCCGCCATGGCCACATCAATCTCGCGCACACCCGCTTTGATCGCGTCACGGATTGCGTAGCCGCCCACATCGGCCACCTGCGCGCCATGGCGGATCAGGGCGATCTCGGCCTCAGACTTGTGCATGCGTTGAGTCATCGTGGTTTCGTAAAGATCAACGGTGGCGACGGGTTTGAGGAAATCCTCCATCTTGGCCTGCTGCAGCAGGGTCAGGTGGTCGGATTCGACCCCGATCACGGCCCCTTCGCCCGTCACCTCGCGCACGGCGCGCCAGAAATTGTCGCGCTGCCAGTCCGTATAGGTGATGTTGTCGCCGTGGCTGCGCCGCCAGGGTTGGCCCGCATCGATGCCGGCGCTGATGGTCACACAGGCGTCTTCAGTCACGACACAAGCATAGGGGCGGCCAAAGGCGCAGTACAGAAAGCCCGAGTAGTAAGCGACATTGTGCATCGACGTGAAGACAGCGGCGCTGGCGCCTTGCGCGTCCATTCGTTCGCGCAACTCGCTGAGGCGCGCTTCATATTCGGCAGCGTCGAACGGCAATGCGTCCTTGGCGCCATTGTGAAAACGGTAGAAATCGGGGCGAGCGGTCATCCTTGACCCTCCTTTTCAGAAAGGTCCCGGCGTTCAGGACATGGAATACGGCTGAAAATGCTGGCGACGCCATCGCCTGCGACCAAGTTATTTCTTGCGCGTCATGGTGCCATCGTCAAGCGCTGGATCATGTCGCCCTCCGGGTCTGCCAGCGCGTCGATGACGTTGAAGTGATGTTCGCCCTTGGTGACGACGTGGTCGGCGCCCCAAGCCTTGGCCAGCCAACGGGCCTGATCAAGAAACACCGGTCGTTCCTCGGCCCCGACCCACACCGTGACTGGCGTATCGGGTTTCGGTTGCCGCATCGGGCTTTCGGCCCGTGCCATTGCAACATCCATCCCAAATTCGACATTCATGGCTGTTTGCAAAAGTGGTTCGAGGTCCGACACCGGAGAGATAGGCATGACGTGGGTTAGCCGCGATAGGACAGATGTGGGTAGCATGCCCGGCGCCAGCATCCGAGCGACAAGATGCCCGCCCGCCGAGTGACCAGCCAGGCTGATTGGCCCCATGCTGCCCTCGGCCACGGCCATCACGGCCTGCGCGATTTGCTGCGTGATCCCGGCGATCCGCACGGTCGGACACAGATCGTAGGAGGGCATTGCCACACACCATCCGCGCTCCAATGCGCCTACGGCCAGATGTGACCAGTAGGACCGGTCGAACTTCAACCAGTAACCGCCATGCACAAAGATCAGGGTGCCCTGTGCCTCGCCCTCGGGCATGAAGTGATCAAGAGCCATCCGGTCGGACGGACCGTAGCTGAGGTTCAGATGCGCTCGTGCACCAAGCCCATCCCGAAACGCTTGCGCCGCCTCGGCCCAGCGTGGCGGATAGTCTGCGGCGCCTTGGATATAGGCCCCGTTGGCATAGGCATCGTCCATGTCTGGCATCATGACCCTCCTGACTTTGGAACTGGACAAGCCTACCCCGTGTTGTTTGACATGCAACAGACCCGAAAAGGACGCACCATGCTAGACCAGACCACCGATCTCAAATCCATGCTGAAGGATCCCTCGCTGCTGGAAACCCGCGCCTATGTGAACGGCGCGTGGATCAGCGGGGATGAAGGCACATTCGATGTGACCAACCCCGCCCGAGGAGATGTCGTGGCCACGGTGACCGACCTGAGCCGCGCGCAAGTGGCAGAGGCCATCGCGGGCGCTGAGGCGGCGCAAAAGGACTGGGCCACCTGGACCGGCAAGGAACGCGCCACCGTGCTGCGCCGTTGGTTCGAGTTGATGATGGAACACCAGGACGACCTGGGCACCATCCTGACCGCCGAGCAGGGCAAACCGCTGGCCGAGGCGAAGGGCGAGATTACCTATGGCGCATCGTTCGTCGAGTTCTTTGCAGAAGAGGCCAAGCGCATCTATGGAGAGACGATCCCGGGCCACCAGCGCGACAAGCGTATAACTGTATTGAAACAGCCCATTGGGGTGGCGGCGTCCATCACGCCGTGGAACTTTCCGAACGCGATGATCACCCGCAAGGCGGCGCCTGCGCTGGCAGCGGGCTGCGCTTTTGTCGCCCGCCCGGCTGAACTGACCCCCTTGTCTGCCATTGCGATGGGTGTGCTGGCCGAGCGCGCCGGTATCCCGGCGGGTGTGTTTCAGGTGGTGACAACCTCGAACGCATCCGAGACCGGCAAAGAGTTCTGCGAGAACCCTGCCGTGCGCAAACTGACCTTCACAGGCTCGACCCAGGTTGGGCGCATCCTGCTGCGTCAGGCCGCCGATCAGGTGATGAAATGTTCGATGGAGCTGGGCGGCAATGCCCCCTTTATCGTGTTTGACGACGCCGATCTGGATGCCGCCGTCGAAGGTGCGATGATTTGCAAGTTCCGCAATGCGGGCCAGACCTGTGTCTGTGCCAACCGGATTTACGTACAGGCTGGTGTCTACGACGCCTTTGCCGCGAAGCTGAAAGAAGCTGTTGAGGCGCTAAAGGTTGGGGACGGGCTTGAGGATGGTGTCACGACCGGCCCGCTGATCACGGACAAAGCCGTTGAGAAGGTGCAGGATCATCTGGCCGATGTGATCGACAATGGCGGCACGATCCTGACCGGGGGCAAGACCCACCCGCTAGGCGGTACGTTCCTGGAACCCACCGTCGTAACTGGCGTGACCCAGGACATGAAAGTGGCGCATGAAGAGACTTTTGGCCCCCTCGCCCCGCTGTTCAAGTTCGAGGACGTGGACGATGTGATTGCTATGGCCAACGACACGATCTTTGGTCTTGCCGCCTATTTCTACGCCAACGATCTGAGCCGGGTTCACAAGGTCGCCGAGGCGCTGGAATATGGGATGGTCGGGGTCAACACCGGCATCATCTCGACCGAGGTGGCCCCGTTCGGTGGCGTCAAGCAATCCGGTCTGGGCCGCGAAGGGTCGCATCACGGGATCGAGGAATTCCTGGAGATGAAATACATCTGCATGAGTGTCTGATGGACATGCTGGAGCCGGTCACAACGGCGTGACCGGTTCGGGCGCCATTTGCCCATCCTGCAGCGGTTGGCATATGATAGAGGCAATTCAGTGTGAGGAAGTTTTATCCATGTTGACCAGACGCCATTTTGTGATGACCACCGCCGCTCTTTTTTCGGCACCCATTGCCGGGCCTGCATTGGCACGCCCCATTTCCGATCAATCAAAATGGTCCGCGTGGGACTCGCAAGTCACGCCCGCCAATTTCGACCTTACCACATCGAACCCCTGGGGTGTGCACCGCCGGTTTCTGCCGCAGCGCGTGCAGGCCAATGACGGGTTGAAGCCGGGTGACATCCATGTGGATGCGGTAGCGCGATATCTGTATCATATTCAGGAAGACGGCACCGCGATGCGCTATGGCGCAGCCATTGCGCGGGGCAACCTGTATGAACCGGGCACCTACACGATCAAACGTAAGGCCAAGTGGCCGACATGGACGCCGACCAAGGCGATGATCGAACGCGACCCACAACTGTTCGAAAGACATGCAGACGGAATGAATGGTGGCCCAAGAAACCCGCTTGGGTCGCGCGCCTTGTACCTGTTCGTTGGCAACCGCGACACGTATCTGCGCATTCATGGCACACCCTACCCCCGCTCGATCGGCGGACGGGCGAGCTCGGGCTGCGTGCGTATGATCATGGCGCATATCAACCAGCTTTATCCCAATGTTACGCCAGGCTCGACCGCCTTCCTGTATCCGACGGAAGATGGTGTAACAGCAGCGAGCTAGGCAACGCGCAAGAGTTCGTCAAAAGTGCGGGGCGCGGTCATATCTTGGCCGCTCCCTTTCCCTATGGCTGGGCTGTTTTGCCTGCCTCAAACGTCCGCAAGCGCGTTGACCTTCAACACAAAACCCGCATCCATGCGCCATGACATTGCGCCCCGCCAAACCCACTGATGCGTCCAGCATCGCCGCCATTTCCATTGAAGTCTGGATTGGTACGTATCTGAAGAATGGTGTGAACGCCTTTTTCGCAGATTATGCCTTGGAGGAGTTCACGGTCGAAAAGACCGCAAAGCTGATTTCGGACCCCAGCCACGTCCTCCTTGTGTCGGAAAACGAAGACGGTATTGACGGGTTCATACGTGTGTCATTTGCCAACCCGGCGCCCGTGCCGGGCTGTTCAGACATCGAGATTTCGACATTTTATGTTCAGCCCCGGCATCACGGGAAAGGGATAGGCAAACGTCTGTTGGGTGCAGCGCTGCAGCATTGTCGCGGCGCTGGAGCCGATTCTGTCTGGCTTGCTACGAATGCAGAGAATGACCCTGCGATCGGCTTCTACCTGGCGCAGGGCTTTGCTCATGTCGGGGAAACGCATTTCCGCATCGATGAGCAGGCGTACCTGAACAATGTGTATTCACTGCGGCTGGAGTGATATGTGCGCTGATCCCGCGTGATGCCGGGTCCAACGATGAAACGAGCAGAAGCCCAGCCCAACGGGAATTGGCCCGGGAACTCGTCCGGTGCCTTGCGTCGCCTGGGGGTGATCACGTGGTTGCCGGTGCAGCCTCTTCCTGCACTTGCGTGCAGATAGGGCGCCCTTGGCGGGTGCGCAGCGGCAGGAAGGTCGTTTCGACCGGGCCGACATGGCGGTAGACGAGGCACCCATCCACCGGATCGACCTTGACCGCGTTCAGATCCTGTTTTGGATCAGCGATTTCGACAATGCGTTCAGGCAGGGGCGAGATGAAGGGCCCTCCAGCGCCGCCTGATTGCGTGGTCTCGTCACAGGCGGCCAGCATCACCATTGCCGCTGCAAGCATCACTCCGGTCCGTGTCATTTCTATCCCCCATGATATTGGTCGCTGGTCTCAGCCAAGCGTCTGCCTCTTTTATCGTGGCATGTGTCGGCACCTGCAACGGGCTGGACATCTGACGCTGACGTGAGTTGCGCGCCCGCAACGATTGCTGTGAGTTGATGGGACACAACACCCGGAGCACAGTCATGTCCCGCCTCCTGATCGCCATGCTTTCCTTTGTCCTGTTCCCTATCTCTGCAGCCGCGGCTTGCGGAGGGCGTGATGACCCCTGCGCCCTGCCAAACGGCAATTATCATATGGCCGTGCCGGAGGTGACGCAGCCACGCGGCATCGTCATGCATCTGCATGGCGGCGGTGGGCGTGGGCGCGGATTGCTCAATTCCGACCTGGCGCGCGAGGCTTTGGCGCGTGGTTATGTCTTTGTGGCACCCGATGGCGATCAGCCGACCCGTCGGTTCAAGCGGGACTGGTCGGTGCGGGGCAAGAATCTGGACTATGACCGGCAGGATTTCGGATTCCTGCCCGACGTAATGGCCGACGTCCGTGCGCGGACGGGGCTGGACGGTGGAACCGTGCTGCTTGCCGGTTTTTCACGTGGCGGGTCGTTTGTCTGGGATATGGCCTGCCAGATGCCTGACTTTGCCGATGCCTATGCCCCGCTGGCGGGCACCTTCTGGGATGATCTGCCGACAGGATGCGCGGCCCCGGTGCGCCTGTTTCACAGCCATGGCTGGAATGACCGGACCGTCCCGCTGGAGGGGCGTTCCTTTGGCGGCGGCGCGGTGGTGCAGGGCGATGTCTGGGCGTCGCTGAAAATTCTGCGCGAAACCAATGGCTGCGACGCTCGCCAGCCAGAACGCAACAGTTTTGAAGACGATCTGTGGTTCCGCCACTGGTCCGATTGCGCCGCGGGCGACATCCGCCTGATGCTGCACAAGGGCGGGCACGGCGCGCCACAAGGCTGGGCCACCCGCGTCATGGACTGGTTCGAAGGCAAGGGGCTGGACGCCGAGGGATGATCGGGGTCAGATGCGCCCATGCTGACCCGTTCTGATCTTGAGACCGCCGCCGATTTCGTTCACGCCCGCATGGCCGCGACGCCGCAGCACCATTGGCCGTTGCTGAGTGCTGCCACGGGGGCCGACGTGTGGGTGAAGCACGAAAACCATACACCCACTGGCGCCTTCAAGGTGCGCGGTGCGCTGACCTTCATGGATTGGTTAACCCGGACACACCCCGAAGTGCCGGGCATTTGCACCGCGACGCGCGGCAATCACGGACAAGGGCAGGCATGGGCCGCGAAGGGCGCGGGGCTGACGGCAAAGGTCTATGTCCCGCGGGGCAATTCGGTTGAAAAGAACGCGGCGATGCGCGCCTTTGGGGCCGAACTGATCGAGTTCGGCGATGACTTCGACACCGCGCGCGAGGAAGCCTACCGCGTGGCCGAAGAAGAGGGGCTGTTCATAGTCCCACCCTATCACCCCGAGCTGGTGCGTGGGGTCGCGACCTATGCTTATGAATTGTTCAGTGCGCAACCTGATTTGGACACCGTCTATGTCCCCATCGGCTGTGGGTCCGGCATTTGTGGGACCATCATGGCGCGTGATGCTTTGGGGCTGAAAACCAAGGTGGTCGGCGTCGTATCGGATCAGGCGCAGACCGCGAAGCTGTCGGTCGAGGCGGGGCGGTTGGTCGAGACAAACTCAGCCAACACCTTTGCCGATGGTATGGCCGTGCGGGTGCCAGTGCCGGAGGCGTTTGACGTCTATTCCAAAGGCGCTGAGCGTATCATTGCCGTGAGTGACGACGAGGTGGCGGAGGCCATTCGTCTGTATTTCACCGCCACCCATAACGTAGCCGAGGGTGCCGGCGCGGCACCCCTGGCCGGGCTGATGCAGGAACGCGCGCAGATGGCGGGCAAGCGCGTGGGTGTCATCCTGTGCGGCGGCAATATCGATACCGGCTGGTTCCGCACCGTGCTGGATGGCCATACTCCGCCGGTCTGATTTTACAAAACTGACACGCCACTGTTACGTCGGCGTCAAGCAAACGCGCCACGTCGTGCGGGATTTGATCCTGATGGAGTGTCTGATGACCAAACCCTTAACATGCATGACTTCGGCACTGGCCCTGATTGCAGGTGCCGCTGTTGCCGACGGCCATGCGACCAAGAATTTCAACCGTATCGCTTCCTTCCCCGTCGTGACCAACATGGCCGAGGGCGAGGACACATCCCGCGAGACCTCGCCCGAGATCATCGACGTGACCGCCGATGGTATGACGCTGGTTTACACCGACAGCCCGCTTGAAGCCCTGGGACTGGTGGACATCACCGATCCGGCGTCCCCTGCCCCGCTGGGCAACATCGCCTTGGATGGTGAACCAACAAGTGTTGCCATCATCGGATCGACAGCCTTTGTGGGCATCAACACGTCCGAGAGTTTCACCAACCCGTCGGGCAAGATGCTGGCAATCGATGTCGCCGCCAGGTCTGTCATCACATCCTGCGATCTGGCGGGACAGCCGGACAGTGTGGCCAAGGCCCCCGATGGCTCCTTTGTCTCTGTCGCCATCGAAAACGAGCGCGACGAAGACCTGAATGACGGCGTGATCCCGCAACTGCCCGCCGGGTCGTTGCAGATGATCGACATTGTGGATGGCACGCTGGACTGTGACAGCATCATCACCGCTGACCTGACCGGGCTGGCGGACGTGGCCCCGACGGACCCCGAGCCGGAATATGTGTCCATCAACGCCCTGGGTGAAACCGTGGTGACGCTGCAGGAGAACAACCACATGGTTGTGGTGGCCCGCGACGGGTCCATTGTAAGCCATTTCTCGGCCGGGGCCGTGGACCTTGAGGGCATTGATGCCACCGATGAACGTGGCGCGCTGATCTTTACCGAAAGCCAGATGGGCCGCCTGCGCGAACCCGATGCTGTGACGTGGATCGATGACGAGCATTTCGCGACCGCCAATGAAGGTGATTACCAGGGCGGTTCGCGGGGCTGGACGATCTTCCGCAAGGACGGTCGCGTCGTCTACGAAAGCGGTGTCAGCTTTGAGCACGCGTTGGTCCAGATCGGCCACTACCCGGACAAGCGGTCGGACAGCAAAGGGATTGAGCCCGAAAGCGTGACCTTCGCCGCATTTGACGGCACGCCGTTTGTGTTTGTCGGATCCGAACGCGGCTCTGTTGTCGGCGTCTATGACGTGACCGAACTTGAGGCACCTGTCCTGAAACAGTTGCTGCCCTCGGGTGTTGGGCCAGAAGGGTATGTGACCGTCCCCGAGCGTAACCTGCTGGTGTCCGCCAACGAAAAGGACCTGATCGAAGATGGCGGCGCCCGCGCGCATGTCATGCTGTACGAATTTGCCGAAGGTCCCGCGGTTTATCCGCATCTGACATCCGAAGGGATGGAGGAGTTGACCGGCTGGGGTGCCCTGTCCGGCATGGTCGCGGATGAGGCGGGCATGATCTATGCCGTGTCCGACAGCTTCTACGGCTTCCAGCCGCGCATCTTCAAGATCGACCCATCCCAGACCCCTGCCCGGATCATCGAGGCGATTGATGTCACCCGCGCAGGCCACCCGGCACAGAAGTTAGACATGGAAGGCATCACGCTGGATGGTGACGCGTTCTGGATCGCGTCCGAGGGGCGCACGGATCGGGTCATTCCGCATGCGATCTACAAGGTCGAGGCTGACGGCAATATCGACGAGGAAATCGGCCTGCCGCCTGAGTTGATGGCGGTCGAAAAACGCTTTGGCTTTGAGGGGATCACCAAGGTCGGTGACACCCTATGGATGGCCGTGCAGCGCGAGTGGAAGGATGACCCTGCGAACCACGTGAAGCTGGTGGCCTATAACATCGAGACCGAGGAATGGGGCGCGGTGCATTATCCTAAAGCCGACCCCGCCAAGGGTTGGGTGGGCCTGTCCGAGATCGTGGCCCATGGCGACTATGTCTATATCGTCGAGCGCGACAATCAGCACGGGATGGACGCCGTGACCAAGAAGGTCTACCGCGTGCCGCTGGCCGAGATGCAGCCAGCGCCCTTGGGCAGTGATCTGCCCGTGGTCAGCAAGGAAGAGGTGCGCGATCTGATCCCTGACCTCACTTCGACCGGTGGCTATGTGCTGGACAAGGTCGAGGGGCTGGCGATCACCCCTGACGGTACGGCGTGGATTTCGACCGACAATGACGGGGTCGATGATCATTCGGGCGAGACGATGTTCTTTTCCATCGGGTCGGTGAACTGATCCAAAGCACATGACAGAAAAGGGCGTCGGGCATCCGCTTGACGCCCTTTTTCTTTGCGCATACACCCCGCGCCTTTCCGCATGGTCAGGGGGACGGTATGGCACACACGCTGGGCATTGATTTCGGCACCTCCAATTCGGCGGCGGGCTATGTGCGGGACGGCAAGCCGCATCTTGTGACCATGGCGCCGGGGCAGACGACACTGCCGACCACCGTCTTCTTTGACTATGACGCGCGAAATATGCTGATGGGTCATCCGGCGAATGACGCTTTGCTCGACGGGATCGAGGGGCGGTTCATGCGAGCGCTGAAGCGGGTGTTGGGCACCTCGATCATGCATGAAAAGCGCCAGCTTCTGAACGAGCGGATGACCTTTGTCGACATCATCGCACGCTTTCTGGCCGAAGTGAAAAAACGGGCAGAGGCAGAGGCCGGACACGTCTTTGACCACGCCCTATCCGGTCGCCCCGTTGTGTTTCATGGCGCGGGCGATCCACGTGAGGCGCAGGCCGAAGCGGATTTGCGCGCCTGCTATCTGGCGGCGGGGTTCAAGGACGTGTCGTTCTTGCCCGAGCCGGAGGCGGCGGCGATTGCCTCGGGAGCGCTGGACCATCCCGGGGCGACAGGTTTGATCGTGGATATTGGCGGCGGAACCTCAGACTTTTCGATTTTTCGCACGGGTAATGATGGTGTCACGATCCTCGCCAACCACGGGGTGCGGATTGGCGGCACTGATTTTGACCGGTCCATCAGTATCGACCGTGTCATGCCGCTGTTTGGTGCGGGTACCCTGATCCGCAATGCCATGGGGCCGGGGACATTGCCCGCGCCCAAGGGCATCTTCAACGATTTGGCGACATGGGAGAAAATTCCGTTCCTCTACACTGCCAAAACACGCCGCATGGTCAGCGACATGGTGCAGTTGGCAGAAGAGCGTGACAAGATGGGGCGGTTAGGCACCGTGCTGGAGCACGAGCTGGGCCACGATGTCGCCTTTGCCGTGGAACAGGGTAAGATCGACGCCAATTCAGGGCGCTATGATGCCGTGATTGCGTTGGATCAGGTGACATCCGGTCTGACTGCTGCGCTGCCTGTTGCCTCATTGCGCTGCATTCTTGATCCCCATGCCGCAGCCTTGCGCCTTGGCGTTGCCGAGACGTTAAACATGGCGAGGACAGAGGCGGGTCAAATTGATCAGGTGATCTATGTCGGCGGGTCCAGCCTGATGTCGATGGTCACGGATACGATGCGCGAACGTTTTCCCGACGCGCGGCATTCGTTTTCCGAGGTGTTTACGGCCGTGGCCGATGGCTTGGCGCTCGCTGCGGACCGGCATGACGCGTCAGCGGTGGCATAAGGTTCAACCCTGTGCTCTGAGCGCGGCCCGGATGCACTTTGCCGCTGATCTGTAGTGGCTTGGCCCTGACGCTTCGGCCCATCGCCCAGCGCGCCAATCATTCCGCGCCCCCTTCATCGGGCCACCATACAATTCGTCATTCGAATGGTCGTTGATGAACGTTGTTAGCGCATCATGCTTCTCTTTCAGTCGGGCAACGGCTTGCGGCCAATCCAAATGCGCTTGCCGTTTCCTGAGGTCCGCGTTGTAGCGCTTGAGCTCATTCCATTTGTACCCCTCGGCCGGAAAGTGAACGGTCTTGCCCGCCTGCCCATCCCAATACCACCCAAGAAACAGGCCGATCCAATGGGCGCGGTGGGCGATGACGTCCTTGATCGAGGTGTCGTCCGCATCCTTTTGCAGCGCAACTGTCGGAGGTACGGTCGCGATCAGCTTGTCCAACTTCGAGAATTCCTTTGCCGTGATTTCGGCAAGTTCGGTTTTGGTGTGCGCAGGCATGTTCCCTTCCTTTCCCTGCCATCACATCAGACGTTGAAATATGGCGCTTTGCGATGGATCAGTTGCGCGCGTTTTCTTCGCCCTAAGAACACAGGTCAAACGTTGATCACCGTGCCGGGTGCCGTATCATGGTGTCTCGCATCACAGAGAGGCAGGCCATGGCAGACAGGATCACCGGAGGATGCCAATGCGGCGCTGTCCGCTTTGAGATTGACCGTTTGGGCACGGCCAGCATCTGCCATTGCCGGATGTGTCAGAAGGCCTTTGGCAATCTCTTTGCCACGCTTGTCCATGTGGAAGACATCACATGGACGCGCGGCGAACGGGCCATTTTCCATAGCTCGGACACGAACTGGCGTGGGTTCTGCAAAGACTGCGGCACACCGCTGACTTACGAATTCGACGGGCATGTCGAGATTGCGGTGGGTGCATTGGACAATCCGAACCTTGCTGCGCCGACGGTGCAAGTGAACGCGCAGTTCCAGCGCCGGTGTTTTTCGGAATTGGGCGCACTGCCTGTCAAACCGGCCGATCAGCAGGCGAAGGATGCTGAATGGAACGCGTCCGTCGTGTCGCATCAGCACCCAGATCACGACACCTGATCACATGAAAAACCCCGAGGCGCGCAAGCACCCCGGGGTCGTCCGACAGGGAAGAGAAGATCGGACGTTCAGGCCTTAGTTCACTGCCTTGGCGTCAACCACATCGGTTTCAATCGCCTTCTGGCTGGCAATCTCGATTCGGCGGGGTTTGAGGGCTTCGGGCACCTCTTTCACCAGGTCGATATGTAGCATCCCGTTTTCATGGGAAGCACCGGTCACGACCACGTGGTCGGCCAGATGGAAGCGGCGTTCGAACGCGCGGGTCGCGATGCCGCGGTGGAGGTAGGTCTTGTCCTGTTCATCCGCCTTGCGGGCCGAAACGATTAGGCTCTTTTCCTTGACCTCGACACCAAGATCGGCGTCGGAAAAGCCCGCAACGGCGATCGAGATGCGGTAGGCATCCTCATCGGTCTTTTCGATATTGTAGGGGGGGTAGCTGTTGTTGGCGTTGCTGTCCGTCGCCAGGACCCGGTCCATCAGGTCGGCGATTTGGTCAAAGCCAACGGTTGCACGGTAAAGCGGTGCAAAGTCGTATGTACGCATGTCATCCTCATTCAGAGCGATTAACTGCGGGCCTTCCATCCTTTGGACAGACCCGCAAGGTTGCTATGGTCGGACCCCGGCTGGGCATCCGACAAGATCAATGTGGTGAAGATTTTTGACCGTTCAAGCCCCTAGGGCCGAACGAACTTTGCACCCGTATTGCCTCGGTTACCGCCACCGACGGTGATGCGCCGCACTTTTGCAACCGGTTGAGCGACCTGCATCCGCATCTGGCGCTTCAGTTCTGTCACGCGGTCCGGAAGGGCCATGCCGATGGCACGTTTCTTGCCCTGCACTTGCACCATGCCGGAAATGACAGACATGATCTGTCCACGCCCGTTCAGGTGGGTGAAGACCGGCGCACCAGAGGATCCGAAGGTCACATCGCAATCGAACACCATCGCATCACCGGCCTGGTCCAGCATCTGGCATTCCTTTTGCCGGGACTGAGCGTTTTCGCGCCCGCGTCCATAGCTGACAACACTGACGGGGCCCGGTGCGATGCGCCCGTCGTGGACGTAGAACGGGGGCACTTCGAATGTTGAAATGGGTTCAGAAAGCTTGATCAGGCCAACGTCATAGCTGGCGTTCTGCGCCGTCAGCGCACCGACCGGTTCGAACCGTTCATGGGCCGCTGCGTCTGAGGCACGACGCGTGGCGACGGCCTGCCCGTCGCGAAACCCGGCACTGAAACGGATGCTGTCCGTCGGCCATAGCTTGTCCGTGCCCGGTTGATACAGGCAATGCGCTGCGGTCAGCACAAGGTCACGTGCAATCAGCGTACCAGAACAGAAGGCGTGTCCGCCGAAGTCGATGCGTCCCACGGCTTTCCAGCTTGCGGCGGCATAGTCGGTGTCAAGCGTGCGCAGCTGCGTGGTCTGCGCCACAGCCATTGGCGCCCACAACAGCGCCAATATCAGTGCCAACCCCCTCATGGCTTGACGAATTTCGCCCCGGTCTCGCGGCGCATTCCACCCAAGATACGTGGACTGACATCATCGCGTTGCGCCACCAACTCGGCTTGCAAGAGGGCCAAAGGCGTCCCAAGCGATGTGCCAAGCGATACCGCTTCACCCTCGACCTCTGCCTTGGCTGATACCACAGATACGATCTGCGCGCGGCCTTCATCAATGACAAAGATGGGCGCGCCAGAACTGCCGAAATCAACAGAGCAAGATGTCACTAGAAGCCCGTCCTGTTGCGCCAACACGCGGCACAGCTCTTGCAGCGATGGTGCTTCAGACCGCCCGGTGCCGTAGCTCACAACACCGACTTCAGCGCCGCGCCGGGGCTGGGCCGCCGTTTCAAACGGGATGATCTTGCCATCCCGAATGGGATGATCAAGCTCCAGCAGGGCCAAGTCATAGCGCACAGCTTGCGAGCTTACGTGCCCGACATATGTATAGTCGGGATGTACGACAGCCCGGCGCACATTGCGGTAGGCGGACGCACGCCCGTTGCGCCATCCAGCCAGAAATTCGACCCGCGTGTGATCAATGCGCTCACCCGTGGTCTTGTCAAAAAGGCAATGCCCTGCAGTCAACACCAGGTTCGGCGCGATCAGCGCACCTGTGCAAAAGCCGGTGCCGCCGACATTGAGGCGCCCGACCGCTTCCCAGCCAGCGGCATCCGCGCCCGACTCAAGTCGGCGCAGTTGCGCATCCTGTGCCAGAGCCGTCGATGCCAAAACCAAAGCCGCAAATGAAAGGGCCATCCATCGGCGCATACTCATAACTCTCCGATCCCATGGGGGTGGGTTCGGTCTAGGCGTGAATGGGGGCAAAATTAGGGCAAAGATGCAATTTAGCGCAAAATTGGAACATTGTTTGGATGCCGATCCAAAGCAGGGGGGCGTGGCCCTCCGGACGCCCAATCCAGCAACTCGACTGTATGCACAACGGGTACGCCGGCAGCCGACCCGATCTGCATCATGCAGCCAATGTTCCCCGCAGCGATGATATCGGGGTTCTTGGCCTCCAAGGTACGCACTTTGCGCTCTTTCAACTGCTTGGAAATCTCCGGCTGCATCAGATTGTATGTGCCTGCCGATCCGCAGCACAAATGGCTGTCTGCCGGTTCGACCACATTGTACCCGGCACGCTTCAACAGATCTTTCGGAAACGTCTTGATCTGCTGGCCGTGCTGTAAGGAACAGGCCGCGTGATAGGCAACCGTCATATCCTGCGCCTGCCCTACGGGCAGATCCAGCTTCATAAGCACCTCGCTCACGTCCATGGCGATGTCCGCAACCCGCGCCGCGTCCTTGGACAGTGGGTCATTGCGGAACATGTGCCCGTAATCCTTGACCGTAGTCCCACAGCCCGACGTGTTGATGACAATGGCATCAAGGCCTTTGCCGTCCATCTCGGTCACCCAGGCGCGGATGTTCTTGGCCGCCGTGGCATGGCTTTCGCCTGCCTTACCCATGTGGTGGGTCAGCGCACCGCAACATCCAGCCCCCTCGACCACAACAACCTCGCATCCCAAGCGGGTCAACAGGCGGATCGTGGCATCGTTGATATCGGTGTTCAGCGCCTTCTGCGCGCAGCCAGTCATCAGCGCGACGCGCATCTTTTTCTCAACCACCGGCGCAAAGCTTTGTGGATCGTCGTTTCGGCTGACGGGTGGAATGTAATCCGGGGCCATTTCCAGCATGGCGCGCAGGCGCGCGTCCGGCATCAGGCGCGCAAAAGGGCGGCCAATCTTGGCCCCCAGCAGCGCCACACGGAACCGCATCGGATACGGCAAGATACGCGCCAAAATCCAGCGCAGCGCCCGGTCGGTAAAGGGGCGTTTGTAGCGGTTCTCGATATACTCGCGTGCATGGTCAACCAAGTGCATGTAGTGCACACCCGAGGGGCAGGTTGTCATGCAGGCCAGACAGGACAGGCAGCGGTCAATATGCTTGACGACCTTCTCGTCCGGGTCCCGATCATTTTCGAGCATGTCTTTGATCAGGTAGATGCGTCCGCGCGGGCTGTCGAGCTCATCTCCAAGCACCTGGTAGGTGGGACACGTGGCCGTGCAAAAACCGCAATGCACACAATTGCGCAAGATCTCGTTCGACCGTTCGATTTGCGGATCGGTCAACTGTTCCGGGGTGAATGTTGTTTGCATGCTATCTCGCGATCATTTGTGCCGCGGCAAAGCCGAACCACGGGACGGTGGTGCCCATGGCACCTGCCACACGGACAAAGCGCCGCGCTCGAAGGGATGGAAGGACCTGGCGCACGGCACGCGCGGCCAGAACCATGACAAGCACCCAGGCCAGCCAGATGAACAACACGCTCAGAAAACTGCGGGTGACGTCGGTCGAAAAGGCAAGGCTGGCCTCGCTGTGCAACACGAAGCTCGCCAGAACGAGGACCGCCGCGACCAGCGCAAGCGGCCAGTGCCTGCCAACCACAGCGTCCAAAGCAAAGAACAGGGCCGGACCAATCACAAAAGCCATGATAAACAAAAGGATAAGCATCACGCAGCCATCAGCCCCGGATTGAGGATACCCCTAGGATCGAACCGCTGACGCAAGGAGGCAGACAGAGCGGCGACGCCGGGTGCCTCCGGCTGGAAGACCGGCACAACTGTGCGCACAGCTTCCGGGCCTTTGATCAGCGTCGCGTGACCACCCAATCCAGCCACAGTCGCCTGCACGTCTGCATGGGTTGCAGCAATGTCGCCATCGGACACTCCGGCCCAGATCAAACCACCGCCCCAATCCATCATGGCATCGCACCCGCTGGGCAGGGCGCCGATCACCGCCGGACCATCACTGGGTTTGACCGAGATGCGCCAGACCGCCTCTGCCCCGTACAGTGGAATAGCGTCGCGCACTGTGCGCCAGTCCGCGTCTGTCTCGTTGATATCACCGAAGGCGGACAAAAGGTTCTTCAACTCTCCAGCACGATACGCGACCGAGCTCTCGAAGCCTTCCAGACGTAACCAGACCTGACCATCGATCCACGCGGCACCCGACACCTCGAAGGGCGACGCAAGCGCGCGACTCATCGCATCCACCGCATGGGCCGGTTCCAAACCGTCAATCACAAGTGTTGTCACCGCTTCGACCCCTGGCAGCACTTTCAGGCTCACTTCGGTCAACACACCCAGCGTGCCCCACGATCCGCACATCAGTTTGACAAGGTCATAGCCGGTGACATTCTTCATCACGCGGCCACCGTTCTTGATGATCTGTCCAGCCCCGTCAACGAACCGTACCCCTAGCGCAAAATCGCGCGCCGCACCCGCCATGATACGACGCGGGCCGCTGGCGTTGGTGGCAACTACTCCGCCAATTGTTGATGCCCCCGACGTGCCCAGTAGCCCAGTCAGATCATAGGGTTCAAAGGCCAAGCGCTGGTTCTCAGCCGCAAGCGTCTTCTCTATCTCGGCCACTGGCGTTCCGGCCTGCGCCACAAGGGTCAACGCTCCCGGCTCATACAAGGTCACCCCGGACAAGCCAGACACATCCAGAACCTCACTGACAACAGGACGACCCACCGACCGCGTTCCACCACCACGCACAGCCAATGGCCCACTGGCCGCGGAAACGGCGGCGGCCACCTCATCTTCGGTCTTCATTTTGCTCATCTTCATCTTGCCCAATAAACTTCGGGGGTGAGGCCGTCAGGCCGAGGGGGCTGGCCCCCTATTCCGCTGCGAGTGCTGCACCACGCCGCGGCTCGGACACCGCCAGTGGAAATACCTTGGCAGGGTTTAACAGCCACGTAGCATCGAACACGTCTTTCACCGCCATCTGCGCTTCCAGATCGGCGGGGGCGTATTGGTGGGTCATCAGATCCCGCTTTTCGATCCCGACACCGTGCTCACCGGTCAGACACCCACCAACCTCGACACACAGTTTCAAAACCTCGGCCCCGAACTCCTCACACAGCTCCAGATCGCCGGGTTTGTTCGCGTCATAACAAATGAGCGGATGCATATTCCCGTCACCTGCATGGAACACGTTGCCCACCGGCAAGCCGTATTTCTCTGACATCTCGCCAATGCGCCGCAGGACGTAAGGCAGTTCTGACACGGGGATCGTGCCATCCAAGCACATGTAGTCACTGATACGCCCGATGGCCGAAAACGCGGCCTTGCGCCCAGCCCAGATGCGCGCGCTTTCATCGGCGGATGCGCTCTCGCGCAAGGCAACCGGATTGTGCCGCTTGGCAATGTCCGTGATCAGGGCAAGCTGCGCATCGATCTCAGCATCCGATCCTTCAACCTCGACAATCAGCAACGCGCCGCACATCGGATAGTCAGCCTTCGCAAAGTCTTCGCAGACCTCGATCAGCATCTTGTCCATGAACTCGATGGCGACAGGCAGAACACCGGCCTTGATGATGTCAGCGACACAGGCCCCCGCCACCTCGGCACTGTCAAACCCCATCAAAACAGGGCGCGCGCCTTCTGGCTTGTGTAGGATGCGCAACGTCGCCTCGGTCACAACACCCAACTGTCCCTCAGACCCGCAAATCACGCCCAACAGGTCCAAGCCACCTGCATCCAAGTGTGCGCCACCTATCTCGACCACCGTGCCATCCATCTGCACTAGGGTCACCCCCATCAGGTTGTTGGTCGTCACACCGTATTTCAGGCAATGCGCGCCACCGGAATTCATTGCGATGTTTCCAGCAATGGCACAGGCCAACTGGCTAGACGGATCAGGTGCATAAAAGAACCCATCCGCCTCGACGGCACCGGTCACGCTCAGATTGGTCCGGCCTGTCTGCACTCGGATGATGCGGTTGTCATAGTCCGTTTCCAGCACATCACTCATGCGGGCGACGCCCAGGATCACGCAATCGGCGGTAGGCAAAGCCCCCCCAGCCAAAGATGTGCCCGACCCACGGGGCACAACAGGCACACCCTCATCATGGCAAATGCGCAGCACATCAGACACTTCTGATGTTGTCGAGGGCAGTACAGCAACCATGGGCGGACAGCGATAGGCCGTCAGGGCATCACATTCATAGGCCCGCGTTTCCGTCGGATCATCAATGACCGCATCAGAGGGCAACACATCCCGCAAACGCGCCACCACCCGCGCTTTGCGCGCCAAGACTGCAGAATCGGGAACAGGCATTTCCATGGGGTATCCTCCACATATTGGTAAAATAATATGACCAATTTCACTGGGATGCAATCTGAATCGCTGCGGTGTAAGACCGCAGCCATGACATGGCTTGACCGCATCGCCCTTTTTACACCGCTCGATTTCGCGGCCCTCGGCCTTTTGGTGCTGGGCTGGCTGGTGATCGGCTGGCGGATCGAACACCCTCATGCGCGGCACCCCTCGACCTCGCAGATCATGGCCGGGTTCCGGCGCGAATGGATGCAGCAGATGATCACGCGCGAGCCACGAATCTTTGACGCGCAGATCGTGGCCAGCCTTCGCCAGGGCACGGCGTTCTTTGCCTCGACCTCGGTCATTGCCATCGGCGGCACATTGGCACTGATCGGCAATGCCGAACGACTGACGGGGATCGCAAACGAACTGGTCCTGATGGACAGCCCCGCCTTTGTATGGGAGGCCAAGATGCTGACGGTCGCCCTGTTCCTGACCAACGCCTTCCTGAAATTTGTCTGGGCCAACCGGTTGTTCGGCTATGCCGCCGTGGTCATGGCCGCAGTGCCCAATGACATCACCGACCCGGTATGCAGCCCTCGCGCAACCCAGGCGGCCGAGATCAATGTCACGGCTGCGCGCTCATTCAACCGCGGCCTGCGGTCCGTCTACTTCGCACTGGCCTGCGTGGCATGGCTGGCAGGCCCAATCACACTGATCGTGGCAACGGCCTTTACCCTCGCCGTCATCTGGCGCCGAGAATTCGCCTCGAACTCGCGCACGATCCTGCTGGGCACGGACACGTGACATGACAACGACACAACCAGATCATAGCTTGCAACCATGAAACACCTGATCCCCCTGCTGCTGATCGCAGCCCCCGCCTTCGCCGAAGAACCGGTGATCGAAAATGTCGTCATCACTAAAACAGGCACGGCCACCTACCGCTTTTCCGTCACCATCAGTCACCCCGACACCGGATGGGAGCACTACGCCGATGGCTGGCGGGTGCTTGATATGGACGGCAACGAACTGGGGATGCGGGTGCTGCACCACCCCCATGTCGATGAACAACCCTTCACCCGCAGCCTCAGCGGCGTCACCATCGCGGCAGGCACCTCAGAAGTGCAAGTCCAAGCCCGCGACCTACCCGCAGGTTGGAACGAAGGCACGACAATCGTCACACTTCCAACAGACTAAGCCCTTCTTCTGGCTGGAAATACCTCGGGGAGCTCGAGGGGCAGAGCCCCTCGTCAGAAAAAATGAATCGCGTCGCGCAACGCGCGGCCGTTGGATCACACCCGATGATAAGGCGATCCTGCCAGGATCGACGCCGCCCGATACAACTGTTCAGTCAACATCACGCGCACCAGCATATGCGGCCAGACCATCGCCCCGAAAGACAGCAGGTGATCCGCCTCGGCCCGCAGGCCCGGATCAATCCCATCCGCCCCGCCAATGACAAAGGCCACGTCGCCGCGCCCATTGTCCCGCCACCCGCTCAGCCGCTTGGCAAAAGCGGGTGAGGTCTCGACCTTGCCCCGCTCATCCATGCAACACAGCACGGCACCCCTGGGCAACGCACGGCGCAACAGATCAGCTTCCGCCGCCATGCCACCGCCCTTGCGGTCGTCCACTTCGGTAAAGGTCAGGGGGCCAAGGCCAAGCGCCCGGCCCGTGCGGTCAAAGCGGGTCACATAGTCTTTGACCAAATCGCTCTCGGGACCGCCCCGCAGGCGGCCCACCGCACAGATATGCACACGCATCAGCGCGCGGAATCAGTTGGTCGCGGCAGCGCCGGGCTGCCACATCTTCTCCAGCTGATAGAACTCGCGCACCTCGGGCCGGAACACGTGAACAATCACGTCGCCCGTATCGATCAGAACCCAGTCACCGGTGTCCTTGCCCTCAACACGGGTCGAGATGCCGAACTTTGCTTTCAGGCGTTCCACAAGCTTTTCCGAGATCGCTGCCACCTGGCGCGACGACCGGCCCGAACAGATCACCATGTAATCACCCATGGCAGTCTTGCCGCGCAGATCGATCTGCACAACATCTTCGGCTTTGTCATCGTTGAGGGAAGACAGCACAGCCTCAAGAATACCATCGCTTGTGGCTTGCGTTTTGGGGGCGGCCATCACAGCCGCGGCTCCATCAGCGGTCTGAACCGCGTCAGCAGAGAATGACAGGACATTGTCCTCCTTTGTCAGCGCGCCGACACATCCCCGGCGCTGGGATACCTAGATCGTAACAACGCATGCATGACATTTCAATGAAACGCGTTCAAGCACAGGGTTTCAGAGGGCCCTGTGCAACACTTTCCAGCGCATTGTCGATAGGCGCGTCCTTCACAAGGGGCAAAAAGGGGCCGTCTGCGGCAAGCCGAATGTAAATGGACACATTGCCCGTTTCAGGCAGGGCGGCGCCAAGTCGGCAAGGCTCAAAGTCCACACTCAGACTGCCCTTTGTCCCATCGGGGTCCTTGGTCTTCCACCCCCTGATCTCTGCCTGAAGCGCCCGCAACTCCGTATGAGCCACAGGAGCAACCTGTAACATGTCCCCAATCATTTCGACCGGGAAACGGCCCGAGACCTCGGCGCCGTCGCTGCGCGCGGCACGCAGATCCAGCGTGCCTGATCCCGGCAACAAGGCAACTTCGACCGGCAGATCAACTTTCAACGCAATCTCTGCCGGATCGGCCGACAACGGGTCCAGCCCTTTCATCTGAAGAATCGTACTTGGCACGATCGAGGAGCAGGCTCCGAGGCAAATCGATGCCGCTAACAACACATCCTTCATAAAATTCACCCTTTCGAATCATTATTTATTGTTTTACAGTAATTTTTAGAAACCACATGGGAAATACAAATGCAAGACACCCTGATTACCCGACGCGCCCGGCAATTTGAGTGGGCGACGATTGGCTTGCTTGGGTTGCTAGTCATCGCGGCCGTAGTTGCCATCGCAGATGGGGGTTTGTCCGTCACTGATCTGCGCGAGGAATATGACACCAAGCACTTCCCTGAAACGCCTAGCGCTTGGGCGATCACACTGTGGCGCACAATCGAAATCGCATCCTATGCCCTGTTGCTCTGGGTGTTGTGGTGCGTGCGCGGATGGCTTTCCGCCTGCGCAAACGGCGACACCTTTCACAGTGATACGGCCCGACGAGTGATCCGCATCGGCCAGGGCCTGCTTGCGCTCGCGATAGTCGAGATCATCAGCCACACAGTGATTATCCTGGCATTGACTTGGGACAACCCAACAGGGGAGCGCACGTTGTCAATCACGATAGATGGTACGGGAATGTTTCTGGTGCTGGCTGCCTGCCTGCTCACCTTGTTTGGGTATATCCAGTCCGAAGCGGCGCGGCTGATGGCTGAGAACGAGGCATTCGTATGACCAATATCATTGTTCGATTGGACGTGATGATGGCTATGCGCAAAGTCAAAGGTCGCGACCTTGCCGCCCAAATCGGCATCACTGAACAGAACCTGAGTCTGCTCAAATCCGGTAAGGTAAAAGGCATCCGCTTCGAAACCCTGGCCAAACTTTGCGAAGCGTTGGACTGTCAGCCAGGTGATTTGTTGGAAGCAAGTGTGTCTCACACGCCCTGAAAGTGCAGGAACAAATCCGCCGCGGCCCAAACAGACTTATTGGGCCGCGCGCACTTCTAGTTCAATTGCACGGCAAACTCCGCAAACGCATCACCACTGACTGCAGGCCCATGCCCGAATGCAACCCGCTTGGGCCTCAGTGCTGCCAGCTTGCGGATCGAGGCCCGCGCGGCATCCATGTTCCAGGTCGCGATACCCATGGGCAGCCCGAGGCGCGGCGCAGTGGTGAAAAGGTTCATCCCCATTGCCGCATCGCCCGCAATCAGCACCCCATCTGACGCACGCCAGAACGAGATATGTCCCTTGGTATGCCCAGGCGTTTCAATCACCTCGAACCCACCAACCCGGTCGCCTTCGATAAGAGTGCGCGCCACAGAATAACCTGCTCCCGCCATAAAACGTTGCTGAATCCGCGCCATAAAGGAGGCCGGATTCGACAGCGATCCAACAACATATCCTGTTTCCGCTGCCTCCCGCTCTGCCGGATGGCACATCAAAGACAGGTTCAAAGCCCGGCACAACTCGGCCGTAGAACCCTGATGATCTGCATGCACATGGGTCAAGGCATGGCCCGAAACGGCCTTGCCGCGCAGTGCGCGTAACAGTTTCGGCGCGGACCGTTTCACACCGGCATCCACCAAGACGTCGCCTAGCAAATAGCAATTGAGCGACTGCCGCGGCATCACCGGAATCTGCCACGCCCCTTCCCCAAGCTGAATCATAAACCTTCGCCCTCGTCACTGCCCTGCCCCAGCAACCGCACCTCGCGCTGCGGGAACGGGATGGAAATGTTGTTTTCTTTGAAAATATCCCACAGCGCCAGATACACATTGCCGCGGATATTGGTCAGCCCACCGGTGGGATCGGTGATCCAGAAACGCAGGATATAGTCAACGGAACTGTCGCCAAATCCCACGATGTGACAGACAGGCGGGCGCGAAGACAAAACGCGCTCTACCCCCTTCGCTGCCTCAATCGCGAGTTTGCGCACTTGGTGCGGATCACAGCCATAAGACGTGCCGAAATAAATATCCAAGCGCACAAAATCGTTCGAGTGTGACCAGTTGACCACCTGCCCCGTGATCAGATCCTCGTTCGGGATAAGATATTCACGACCATCGCGGGTCACGACCGAGGCGTATCGAGCCCCCAGCGTCTGTATCCACCCAAACGTGTCGCCAAGGCTGATCACGTCGCCCGGCTTGATGGACTTGTCGAGTAGGATGATGACCCCGGACACAAGGTTCGACACCACCTTTTGGAGACCAAAGCCCAGTCCCACACCGATGGCACCTGACAGCACGGCAAGCCCCGTCAGATCAATGCCCAGCGCCCGCACCCCGGCATAAAAGGCGATTGCATAGAAGACGATCTGCACGACCTTGACGATCAGCACCCGCATCGAGGGCGAGATATCCTCGTTCGCCTGAACCCGGTTCGAGGTTGTGACGGTAATGAACCGCGCCAAGGCAAATAGGCACCCGACAACGACAATGCCCTGCACCACCAGCAAGGCTGAAAAGCGCATGTCGCCTATTGAGAACGCGGCAGCGTCCAGAACCTCTGACGTCTCGTCCACGATACCAAGGACGTACAGAGTGACATAAATCCATGCGCCATACCGCACCATGCGGCGCAAGAAGATGGAGCGGATCAGGCGGGTCGCAAAGGCCACCAATAGCCACGCGGTGGCGAGGGTCGCGGTCAGGCCCAGGACATAGGACCGTGACGGCCACGTCGCCTCGCGCATGATCCAGACCAGCATCCACATGAGGACGACAAAGAACATCGCGCGCAAACGCTGATGCACAACGACCAGCACTCGCATCCGCCACTTGGGCCAACCTTCGCGCGTGCCCATCCAGTTGCGAATGGGTGGTCCCAGCCAGCGACGCAACAAGTGGGCCAACACAAAGACGGCCAACGCCATCCCCAACTGATACGCCACCCACGGGCGCAGCAGCGACATGGCGAAACTCTCGACATGTCCCAGCAATGTCAGGGCAAGGGACCAAATAATCTCGGTTAGGGTCTGCCCATCCGTGGACTGTCCCGACACAGCTGCCTCGGCCGCTGAATTCAGCGCATCGGCGATATCATTGCCGCTGCCGTCCGTATGCGTGGTCATGCCCGCCCTCCGTCACTGGCAGCATGCAATGGCAGAAGCACACGATCAATCGCACCTTGCTTGATCGGCACATGGAATCCCGTTATCTGGCAAATATGACCCGCCTCTTTGACATGGATGACCGCGCACGTCTGCGCGAACGCTTTTTCGGGGCGACGCACACGGTGCTGGCGCGCCTATAAGGCTGCCCATCCCTCATCCATCTCGAATACAGCCAATCCAAGGGAGAGGACCAACCATGTCCCCCAAGACACTCTATGACAAAATCTGGGATGCCCACGTCGCCCACGAGGCCGAGGACGGCACCTGCCTGCTCTATATCGACCGCCACCTCGTGCACGAAGTGACCAGCCCCCAAGCCTTCGAAGGGCTGCGCATGGCAAACCGCCCCGTTCGCGCCCCGGACAAGACCATCGCCGTGCCGGATCACAACGTACCGACGACGCCCGGTCGCGAAGATCCCAAGAACATGACCGAGGACAGCGCCATTCAGGTCGCAGCCCTCGACAAGAACGCCAAGGACTTTGGTATCCACTACTACCCCGTATCTGACGTGCGTCAGGGCATCGTGCACATTGTCGGCCCCGAACAGGGGTGGACCCTGCCCGGTATGACCGTCGTTTGCGGTGACAGCCACACCGCGACCCACGGCGCATTTGGCGCGCTGGCCCACGGCATCGGCACATCCGAAGTGGAACATGTGCTGGCGACGCAGACGCTGATCCAGAAGAAGTCCAAGAACATGAAGGTCGAGATCACCGGCAAGCTGCGCCCGGGTGTGACGGCCAAGGACATCACCCTGTCGGTGATCGGTGAAACCGGCACCGCCGGCGGCACTGGCTATGTCATCGAGTATTGCGGCGAAGCCATCCGCGATCTGTCGATGGAAGGGCGTATGACCGTCTGCAACATGGCGATCGAAGGCGGCGCGCGTGCTGGCCTGATCGCGCCGGACGAGAAAACCTTCGAATACGTCAAGGGCCGTCCCCACGCCCCCAAGGGCGCGCAATTCGAAGCGGCGATGGAATGGTGGAAAACACTCTATTCAGATGATGACGCCCACTGGGACAAGGTTATCACGATCAAGGGCGAAGACATCGCACCGGTTGTGACATGGGGCACCTCGCCCGAGGATGTTCTGCCGATCACGGCAAATGTGCCGTCCGCCGACGACTTCGAAGGTGGTAAGGTCGGCGCAGCCCAGCGCTCGCTCGACTACATGGGCCTGACACCGGGCACCCCGCTGTCAGATATCGAGATCGACACCGTATTTATCGGATCCTGCACCAATGGTCGTATCGAAGACCTGCGCGCCGCTGCCGAAATCTTGAAGGGCAAGAAGATCAAGGACGGTCTGCGCGCCATGGTCGTGCCGGGGTCAGGCCTTGTGCGTCTGCAAGCAGAAGAGGAAGGGCTCGCCGACATCTTCAAGGAAGCCGGTTTCGAGTGGCGCCTTGCGGGCTGTTCCATGTGTCTGGCCATGAACCCCGACCAGCTGGCCGAGGGTGAACGCTGCGTGTCGACCTCGAACCGGAACTTCGAAGGACGGCAGGGCTACAAGGGGCGCACGCACCTTGTATCTCCGGGCATGGCGGCGGCTGCCGCGATCACCGGCAAGCTGACCGATGTGCGGGAAATGATGTGAGGCCCGCTCCCACCGGAAAGGTTAACAGCCCGTTAGCCGACCATGACGGTGGGGGTGTACAGGGGGTGCACGGATGCTGCACGGGGGGTGACACCCTCTTTCCCCGGTCAAGGACACAAGATGTAGGGCGGGGTTTGACCCCGCCGCCTTCCTAGGAAAGGTTAACGACAATGGATAAATTCGAAACACTGACGGGGATCGCGGCCCCCATGCCGCTGGTCAATATCGACACCGATATGATCATCCCCAAGCAGTTCCTCAAAACGATCAAACGCTCGGGCCTTGGCGCGAACCTCTTTGACGAGATGCGGTTTGATCGGCAGGGCAACGAGATCGCAGATTTCGTGCTGAATCAGGATGCATATCGCAACGCCGAGATTTTGGTGGCCGGGGACAACTTTGGTTGCGGGTCCTCGCGTGAGCACGCCCCATGGGCGATCAAGGATTTCGGCATCCGCTGCGTAATCTCCACCAGCTTTGCCGACATCTTCTACAACAACTGCTTCAAGAACGGCATTCTGCCCATCGCCCTCCCGCAAGAGGCCGTGGACGTGCTGATGAAAGACGCCGAGAAAGGCGCCAACGCCCGCATGACCGTCGATCTGGAAAACCAGACAGTGACCACATCCGACGGTGAAAGCTTCTCGTTCGAAGTGGATGCGTTCAAAAAGCACTGCCTGCTGGAAGGGCTCGACGATATTGGCCTGACCATGGAGAAGGCCGGCAGCATCGATACGTTCGAAGCGCAAGCTGCACAGGCCCGCCCCTGGGTCTGAGCCAATATTAACCAAAAAATGGCATAGCGGTTGCCCATCGCTATGCCCCCGGAAACCCCGACGCACAACATGTTGGGGCCTTCCAATAGAGTGCCAAAATCCCGCCTCAGAAATGATGCACAAAGGCACCACACCCACCCTCAAAATGACCGAAGGTTTGCGTTTCATTAACCATAAGGCTTGAGAGCCCGGGTCAATCAAGGCAAGAATGTGTCGAGAATGAGGCACCCGCCTGACCCGGTGGGATCAAGTTGGAACAAGTCGCGGCAACGTACCAAGACTGGCCAGTTTGAAGGGATCGAGAGACGTGATAGCACGATTGTCAGGTGCCGCTATGCGCGGCTTCTTCGTGGCATTGATGATTGCCACACCAGCGCTCGTTGTGCCCGGCGCATCGACTGAATCCTCGCAAGCTACTATTCTTGTTGCACTTCTTGCAGCGTTCCTGACCTTCGTCGAATACAATTCGAGAAGCCCAAGCATCGTTGAATTCCGCGACGCGGCCCCGTTCAATCGCTTGCGCTTTGCTGCACTTCTTGCGTCCATATTCCTGCTCAGCCTGATCTGCCGGGGCAAAACGGACCCGACATTGCTGACCAATGCCCTGACCTCGATCGGCACAATTATCGGCAACAGCATCGACTTCCCCTATAGCCCCGTGCGGCTTGTGGTCTTGATGCTGCCACCGGATGCGCACGAAACCGTGGTTCAGTCCGTTCGGACCGCAGCGGGTCTGGCCTATCTTATTTCGCTGACGGCCATGGCGATGTTCCTGTTCCTTGTTCGTGTCATGGGTTGGCCATCGCGCAATGGGTCGTTCAACATGTGGGTCAACTTGCCCTTGTTCGACCCGACGGCGGGCGGTGACGTGTTGTATCGTCTGAACCGCGATGCGCGGATCAACATCGCCCTTGGCTTCCTGCTGCCTTTCCTGATCCCGGCTGTGGTCAAGATGGCCGCTGACCTGCTAAACCCGATCACGCTTGAGAACCCGCAAACCCTGATCTGGACGATGAGCGCATGGGCCTTTCTTCCCGCCAGCATGATCATGCGTGGCATCGCGATGCAGCGGATCGCGGAAATGATCCGCGACCAGCGCAAGCGGGCCTACGAAAACGCAGATACGGATTTGCTGCTGGCCTGACCCTGACAGCCATGGCCCTATTTGCAGGGGTCATGGCGCATGCAGATACGCTCCGCTTCGCAACCTACAACACCGAATTGCAACGTGATGGCCCCGGTCTTTTCCTGCGTGATCTTGCGCGCGGAGAGGATGACCAAATCGCCGCGGTGCTTGCTGTTCTGGCACACGCAGATGCAGATGTTCTGGCCCTTCAGGGCATCGATTACGACCTGACGGGCGAGGCGCTGAGCCGCCTCGCAAAGGCTGCAGGCTACACACACCATTTCGCCCTGCGCCCGAACACTGGCATGCCGACTGGGTTGGACATGGATGGTGACGGGCGGCTTGGTGGCCCACGCGATGCCCAAGGATATGGCCGGTTCTCGGGACAGGGTGGCATGGCAATCCTGTCGCGCTTTCCGATCAGGGAAGACGATGTGCAAGATCTGTCGACCCTGCTCTGGGTGGAGATGCCTGATGCCCTGTTGCCAGAGGTGAACAATGCGCCGTTTCCGTCAGAGCAGGCACTGGCCGCGCAACGCCTGTCCACGACAGGTCACTGGATCGTCCCGATTGAGACACCAACGGGCATAGTCCACCTGATGACCTTTCACGCCAGCCCACCGGTCTTTGACGGCCCCGAAGATCGCAATGGCAAACGCAATCACGATGAAATCAGGCTTTGGCAGCAGGTACTGGATGGCAATGTCGGCACGGCCCCGACAGGGCCATTCATCATTGCCGGGGATGCCAACCTGGACCCTGAAGATGGCAGCGGTCTGCATGGCGCAATTCGTGACCTTCTTGCAGATCAACGGCTTACGGATGTGTCCCCGCAGGGACAATTTGGCACTGACACCGTCGATTGGGATGATCCGGTGCCCGGCAATCTGCGTGTCAGCTACGTGCTGCCTTCAACACACTGGCGTGTCGTGGACAGCGGGGTGCTGTGGCCTGCACCAGACGACCCCATGGCCGAAACAGTTGCCACAGCCAGCCGGCACAGGTTGGTTTGGACGGACCTGACCCTTGACCCCGTGGGCAGTGGTGAGTAGGCGAAACCCCGAGCAATCAAAGGAGTTTCGCCCATGTCCAATCCGTCGATCTTGATCCTGCCGGGCGACGGCATCGGTCCTGAAGTCATGGACCAGGTCACCCGCGTCATCGACTGGTTCGGCGCGAAACGGGATCTGAGCTTTGACGTGTCGACCGACCTTGTCGGCGGTGCCGCCTATGACGCGCATGGCACGCCGTTGCACGACGATACGATGGCCAAGGCGCAAGAGGTTGACGCCGTCCTGTTGGGTGCCGTGGGCGGCCCGAAATACGACGATCTGGATTTCAGCGTAAAGCCCGAACGCGGCCTGTTGCGCCTGCGCAAAGAGATGGACCTCTATGCCAACCTGCGCCCCGCACAATGCTTTGACGCTTTGGCCGATTTCTCATCCTTGAAAAAGGATGTTGTCGCAGGTCTTGACATCATGATCGTGCGCGAACTGACCTCGGGCGTCTATTTTGGTGAGCCACGCGGCATCATCGAAGAAGGCAACGAGCGCGTTGGCATCAACACCCAACGCTACACCGAAAGCGAAATCGAACGCGCAGCACGCTCGGCCTTTGAACTTGCCATGCGTCGCAACAAAAAGGTCTGCTCGATGGAGAAGGCCAACGTGATGGAAAGCGGCATTCTGTGGCGTGAAGTGGTGACACGTGTGGGCGCAGAATACCCCGAAGTCGAGCTGAGCCATATGTATGCCGACAACGGCGCCATGCAGCTTGTCCGCGCACCCAAACAGTTCGACGTGATTGTCACCGACAACCTGTTTGGTGACATCCTGTCTGACTGTGCCGCGATGCTGACCGGGTCACTTGGCATGCTGCCGTCGGCATCGCTTGGTGCCCCCATGGCCAATGGCCGACCAAAGGCGATGTACGAACCCGTGCACGGATCAGCCCCCGACATCGCAGGTCAGGGCAAGGCAAACCCGATTGCCTGTATGCTCAGCTTTGCCATGGCACTGCGCTATTCCTTTGATCAGGGTGACGAAGCTGCACGTCTGGAAGGGGCCATTGAAAAAGTGCTGGCAGACGGCGCCCGAACAGGCGACCTGATGGGGCCGGAAGGCGGTATCCCGCTTAGCACCAGCCAGATGGGCGATGCCATTCTGAATGCCCTCGATGCAAGTCGCTAACACTACGGGGGAGTGCAAAAAGCACAAAAAGCAATCGATTGCACCAGAGTAGTGATAACAAAGATGTTTTGGGAAACCGATAAACTCAGTATCTGTCTTTTACGATAGCCGTGTTTTTTTGCTCTTCCCACCATTTGCCTCGGCCTTTATCTGGGTATTGAAGTTTCGGGTTGGTAAATTGGCCCTGATGGCTCACTGTTCTATATGGCCTGTATTCGAGATCAAACTTCTCTAATACAGGCCACATTGCAGCCGGCCCGGTCATTTCAAAAACATCACTAACGCTGTTCTCCACGATATTCGAACGGACCTTGTTTTCAAGAGCGGCAAAAAACGAGTTATTTGGCGCACTTGCCAAAAAACTATTTGTCGCGCACCCATTGCGATCAATCAAAAGAAGTTCGGTCGCTTTTGAACTCAGTGTGCGCTCAAGCGGCCATACTAAATTGGCATCGATATCCAAATACACACCACCATTTCTTAACAAAACTAGGATTCTCCAGTAGTCGGCAACCGCAGCACCGATCTGTAGATTTTCTAGGGTTTCGGCAATGTGAGGTTCAAAGTTTTCAGATACATATGCCTTGCCCTGGTCATTTGTCATGAAGCGGAACTCATATGTTGGAGCGAGGAGTCTATTGAACCTATTTGCAATATAAACTGCAAGAGACACCTTGTTCGTGTAGTTTGTTTGCCAGACGATACGCGGTATTGTCTTCTGTCGTTTTGATTTAATCAAAGGGGCGCTACGGGCAGGGATTTCACATCTGAACCTCGGAAACAAAAAGCTATGAAAGATGCAAAATATCTTAATACTATTGGCCAGAATTTTAACGATCCTGCTGAACAAAAAGGCGGCAGGGTATTCTTGGAAATCCTTAAAGCCAGTTCTCTGTGAACCATGCCTGAGTTCACCTGCCATTTTTACACCTCTGTTCAGTATGTCTTGACAATCCCTATTGTTCGGGTTCGTCGGAAATGTCTGGCGCATACCGGACGTAGCTTCACGCATCTTGCACAAACCTTAGCCAAACACCACACTGACCCGCGATCAGACGGCACAAAGCTGTCGCATGCGAACGCGGTTGGGATACGCTGAGTTAAAAACATCATGGATCACAATCGTTCAACGCCACGACCCGTTGAAAAAAGGTTTTGGGCATCGGCTGCGGCAGATCGTTTTTGCAATGCAGGTGGGTGGTCGCCACGCCGCGCATGCTTGCAAACCTTACATCTGGATTCGCAACTCGGACACCGTACTGCGTCAGAAACACATCTGCGACGTCCCGTCAGCCGGTTGTAACCGTAAGACGTACAGATTTGACTGGCGACCGGTAAAAGAAACAGTTGTCAACGCGAGCTATCAACTTTTACAGCAAATGGCTTCGAGTTAAACAGGCGCGGTCCGTCCAAGTGCTACGAATGGGGCCAACTTTCATGTCTGCAAACGCCAAGGGCGCAGTACTAGCGCTGATTGCTTTCGCCCTGTTTTCAACCCACGACGTGTTCATCAAGACATTGGGAGCGCTCTATTCCCCGATCCAGATCGTCTTCTTCAGCGTTCTGCTCAGCTTTCCATTGGCAACGATAATGCTGATGCGCGATGCCAAGCCCGGAACGCTGGTGCCCGTACATCCATGGTGGATGGCTTTGCGCACAGCCGGGGCAGTCATCACCGGCGTATCGGCATTTTATGCCTTTTCAAACCTGCCTTTGACGCAGACCTACGCCATCCTGTTCGCCACCCCCCTGCTCATCACGGTCTTGTCCATCCCCATTCTAGGCGAGAAGGTCCGCCTGCCCCGCTGGCTGGCGGTGATCGTTGGCCTTGCCGGTGTGATGGTGGTACTGCGCCCCGGTGCCACCGACCTGACGCTCGGCCATGCTGCGGCCATTATCGCAGCGTTTTCCGGCGCATTTGCATCCATCGTTGTGCGCAAGATTGGCGCTGAAGAACGCACCGTTGTCCTTTTGTTGTATCCAATGGTTGGCAACTTCCTGGTGATGGGTGCAGCGTTGGCCTTTGTCTACAAACCAATGCCGATTGAGCATTTGGGCATGCTGGCTGTGATATCGGTCATGGCCTGGGTCGCCGGGCGTTTCATCATTGCCGCATACCAGACCGGAGAGGCCGCAATCGTGGCACCCATGCAGTATTCGCAAATCCTGTGGGCAACCATTTACGGCCTCTTCTTTTTCAACGAGGTGCCGGACAGCTATACCGGGATCGGTGCCGCGATCATCATTGCTTCGGGCCTGTTTATCGTGTTCCGCGAAAGCCGGTCCGGAAATTCGGAAAACAAGCCAGTTCTGCGGACCCGCAGCCGTATTGGCACACCAGGCGCGTTCCGGGTTAGCAGCCTCATGACCAGCGGGCGTTTCCGTGACAAGCCTCTTGCCAAAACACCGGACGAGGAGTAATCCGCGCCGCACGGTCGGAGTGTAGCTCAGCCTGGTAGAGCACTGTCTTCGGGAGGCAGGGGCCGGAGGTTCGAATCCTCTCATTCCGACCAATAAATCAAGAGTTATTGTAGAGTTACAGGGACTATCACGTTGTCCGCTATCTGCAGACACTTTGGAAACAAAGGATCGCTTTGCGGGCTTTTGATTGGTCGGTTTTGGGCTGTTTGGCCTAGTGTCAGGTCCGATTGATTTCGGCTTGGCGGCATACTTCTCCGTTCAAAAAAGCGGGCGGTTAAGACGTCTGATCTCTTATGGCTGACCAACGATGCCCAAATGGTGCGTCCTGAGCCCTTCTTCCCCAAATCCCAAGGCAAGCATCGCTTTGATAACTGGCGTGTGTCGAGCGGCATAATCTTCGCCAACCGCAATGGTTTACAGTGGCGCGATGCGCCTTCGGAATGCGGCCCATTCAAGGCGTTCTACAGCCTTTGGAAGCGTTGAAAGACAATGGCAAAATCCTGTATCGCGGGTCGGAAGCGATGCAAGACCCCGGTCAAATACGCAAGCGCCGATGTAAGAGACGCAACCAGATAGAGATCATGTTTGGGATTGGCGAGGCCTCGCCATTCGCTGCGACAGATGTCCGAAGTCTTCCTTTCAGCCATCGTGCTTAGAGCAAACGTCATACATTGATTGTTGGTCCTGACCCTACGCAGTGTTTCCCATCAATTGCAGCTTTGAGGGAGTCGCAATGCGACCATAAAGGTCAAGTTGGATGTCTGCTTCGGACTGATTGAGAGCAGGCAGATTCTTCGCATTTAAGCTATCTTTTTCGTCTTGGCCATTCCGACGATTTTGGCTTGGTTTATGTGACCGGAAAAGTTTGCGTGCCATACTAAGAACTCGTACTGCCCGGCAGTTTGGTGACGAGGCGCAAACTCGTACCGACCCCCTCCGCTTGATAGCTCGGCGTCAGAAGTAACTTGGCTTCATACACGCCGGGGCTTCCGTGGGCTTGATCGACCTGAACTTCTGCTCTGGCAAGCGGGTGGAGGGCCTTTTGTACTTCGGAGGACGTGGTAGGGTTTCGGTCAACATACTGGTCGATCCAAGTTTGCAAATGGTCTTGCATATCCTTGCGATCCATGAAGCTTCCCATTTTGTCCCGCGCAATGACTTTGAGGTATTGGGCAAATCGCAGGGCCGGAAAAACATATGGAAGGCGGGTTTGCATATTCGCAGCTGCGCTTTGTTCAGGATCGATAAGCTGCGGCGGGCGGCGCAGGGTCTGCGCGCCGATGAACGTTGCGGTGTCCGTGTTGATGCGATGGACCAAGGGCAACAGCCCAAGCCGCGTCAGCGCCGCTTCCTGCCGATCAGTTATGCCGACGCTGACCGGGCCGATCAGTTCCGTATTTCCCACCACGCCACTTGCGGCGGCAGTTGTGAGGCCGGAAACTTGACCACCGGACTGGACGCCACGAATTCGGGTTGTCCATCCATGTTCTTTGAAGCTGCGAGCGACGTTAGTAACCATACCGTAAGCGGCGCTCATCCAGGGCAGAGGACGCTGCTCGTGCATTGTCAGCTCCTCTAAGGCGAATTCACTGGGGGGACGATCTATCCCATGCTGCGCGCGCGCCAGAATCCGCGGAACGGCCAAAGCGATGAATCCAGCGGCCTCGCTGTCACGCAAGCCGTTCCAGGCGGCATAGTTTTCCTGGGAGTTTACAAAATCCAGGTCCAATTTTCGTTGCAGGTCGGGCCAGTCTTCGATTTCCAGCAGGGTCGGGCTGGCCGCGGCAATGAACGGCGCCAGAGCGGTTTCAGCGATCTTTGCGACAAAACCCAATGTTGCCACATCCGCAGATTGGTGGTCGAATTCAAAATCGCCGACAAGGACCCCGAACGGCTCACCGCCGAAGAAACCATATTCCTCTTCATAGATGCGCTTGAACAGATATGACTTTTCAAAGTCGCGTCCTGCGTATCGCTTAGCGGTCTGGCTCAACTCGTCTTTGGAGATGTCCATCACGCGAATCTTTAGGGTCTGATCCGTCTCGGTGTTGTTGACCAAATAGTGCAACCCTCGCCATACACTTTCGAGTTTTTGCACCGGCTCACTATACAGAATTTCGGTTGAAGTATGGGACAATAGCAGGCGGTATTTTGTCGCTAACTGACCTGTGCGATCGGTCGCAGATGTGTGGAAGTGTCCATCAGGTTCGTCCAGAGTACAGGCCATCGCTAATGTCGCGAGATAGATTGCCTCGGTCTTGGTTTTGGCAGGTATGTCGATGTCGCCGAGGAGCTCCAGTTCCCGGCGATTACCATCCGGATCGAGGCGCCAATCCGGCACCTTGTCCTCAAGCTCCAATATTCTGTAGTCGGACATGACTTGGAATAGCTGGTCGACCAGTTTAGGCTCGCTGAGGACTTTGTCGGCTGCCAATACGAAGTCTGGCGCCTCCTGGAAATGGTTGTTGAGCGCGACAAGAGTGGTGTAGGTCCAATAGGCCGACCGAAGGCGCGGGGTGCGCTCAGCAATCCGATCCAACGTAAAGTCTTCGAGGCTTTTGAAAACAAGATCGAATTCCAGGTCCTCAGGTGATTGGCGAAACAACTCACCGGGCATCTGGGGCAATTCCGCGGAAACACGACCAGAAGCGCGTGGTGCGATACCTCGGAAAAAATCATCAAAGCTGTTTGCGTCTATCTCCTTAAACAACCGCTCGGCGACTGGTGGGATGTCGTATTCGGATTGTTCGCCGGACAAATCCGCCATAACGCCAATCACGAACGGTAGCTCGACTTGTTGCGCGTTGCCGTAGGATTCGGAGTCGTAACTGATCTGCACCCGAGGTGGTCGATTGCGTTGGATGAATTTTTTGCTCGACGAGGCAGGCCGCGGGATCATGCGAAGGGATTCGATCTCGGCCTTCCCAATGGCGGGGCGCAGGCCGATCCAGGTCTCGCGCCGCGTGATCTTGAGGCGTTCTGCATAGGCCGCACGCACATCAGCGACTTGGTGTAAGTATGAACCTCCCTTGACCACAGCAGTGTCTGGGTCGCTAGTGTCGCCTTCGCACCATTCCGCGACATTGCCTAGCATATCGTGAAAGCCCCACGCATTCGGCCTTTTTTGCATCACCGCTTGTGGCGCAGAAAATTCCGTCATGTCGCGTTCGACTGAACTTTGCATGGCCTGGGAGGGGCGAAACCAAGCGATGTCGGACAACGTGTGATCAAAGATATCCTCTGGTTCTGGCGTGCCATTATAGGTCGTTGTTTCCAAGGATCCGGCCCGGCAGGCATATTCCCATTCCAAAGGAGTCGGCAGACGCAAACGCGCCTCCCATCTAATGCCGCGTATGGCCTCGAAAACAGCCTCAGCATCGATCAATGAGAGCCGGTCGGCCGGTCGGCTCTTCAGGTCATCAGGGTCAGCATTCAGATAGCCTACGCGTTCCAGATAGTCGGAACCCAGCAACTCGCGCATGTCACTCAAGACCATGGGGCGTTCCATGAGCCAGAACCCGGTGGCGAATACCAATTCATCACGGCGCTGCAAGGTTCGGTTGAGGGACTCGCTTGGCCCCGGTCCGACGACGCCGTGGCCAGGTACGACCCAGCGAAAGCGCAGATGAGCATCGCCGATGGCGAGATCCGCGCGCGGCCCGATCTGGTCCACGACCACTTTGTCCGCCCAAGTGACGGCAGTGGGGTCCATGGCAGAAATATCCATGCGGCTACGACCCGATTGCAGGACGAAAGGCGCTTCGATTTCCCCCAGACGGATCTGCTCGCCGGACTTTGGCACAGTGTTAAAGCTAAGTCGTTCTTCGGTTGCGGGATCGACCACTTCGACCCCAGTGTCCCGCATCGTGAGAGTGCCCAAGGCCTGGCCTGTGACCATGCCGCTAGACATCCAAAAGACGCCATTCTGATCGCGGGTCACATTAGCGTGCCAGTCAGCGGCATTGGGTTGTGTCTCAACAAGAACCGGCGGGACAAAGTTGGGGTCGTTCTTGAGAATGGACAATAGCGCCGCCGCCGCATGGGGGTGCTGCCAAATTCCATCACGAGAGGATTTATGGCGGTGCCCGATCCGCGAGAGCCATGCCTCCTGCCCAGACGACAGGTCTTCTTTTGCCGCCGCCCCATGCATATTGGCAAAGAATGTGTCCGCGGCCTCAAGGTCCGAGGGATCAACAAAGCGGTCGTCGACGCGCAGTGCGGCAGGCAGGCCAAGGATTTCTTCGTACCAGATTTCGTCGGCACCACCGTGGCGCCAGTCCCGGATTGTCCCGAGCGCCGAGGACACTGCATCCGGGTCATGGGTAGCAAGGCCCACTAGACGGCGGGTATAGGCAGCGCGGGCGTCAGGGTCTAAGCTCGCAGCTTCCGCAGATCGGGACGCGAGTGCGGGGTGACGCCAGAGCGCGATTTCATCTGCGATGGTAGCGTCAGGCAGAACATTGCGGCGTAGCCCCCGGAGAAGCCCGGGTTCAAGCCGAATCGTTGGCGACGCCAATGCCAACAGACGGTCAACCCGTGCGCCATCACTGGTATCAATTGTGTCTGCTTCCCAAGGTTGCGTTTGCCATGGCCCGATCAAGTTTCGATCCGGACCGTCATCTGACAGCGGCAACAAGGCATGAGCTTTGCCATCGCCAAAGATGAACTCGCGGGCCAGAGCGCGCCACCACCCCACCAATCCAGGCGGTCCCAAAAGACCCAAATCCCCAAGCACCAGGAGCGGCCCAAGCCCGGGGCTGGGCCGACTCGGGCAATCCCGGGATACAGGGCGCAATTCACCGGTTGCTTCGTGCAGCATCCAAACCATCACGTCGAGTTGCGGGAACAGAGTGCGGATTTGGCTGACCATCAGAGATTGGTCATCAAACAGCGGTGTTAACCGCGTGCTGCGGTCAACGATGATCTGAAGCCGTTCTGAGCGGAAGGCGGCCTCTTTGCGCGGAACCTCGGTCAAGGGGTGCCCGGTGGCAATCCGGCGAACCACTTTCGGGATGTTTGGTTTGCCGCGCACCTTAACGGTGTTGATCACATCCTCAATGAGGTGCTGCACCTGTTTGCCCGTCGCCAAAGGATAGAACTTCGGCGGTCGGTTTGGGCGATTACCCCAAGCCACGTTGACTAAGGCTTGGGGTGGCTCAGCGGCGGACGAACTCTTGTCGTCAAGGGTTGTCAGGCGCGCGCAAACAATGGGTGTGTCCTCTGCGTCGCCCACGATTGTTTCGTCGAGGGGCATCCCCTCAAACAGACGAGAGCCACGCTCCATCTCCTCAAAGACCGAGTCGGTTTTTGGGGCTAATTGCGCACGATAGTCGAACCCGAACCATGCAGCGCGGGCGCGATCTGCCCCCTCCAGATCAAGCCCAGCGCGGACCAGATCGGCCCGGCCCACAGCTGGTGGTAGCGCGCGGCGGGTGTCCGGCATCAGCGGCTTGCCTTTCGCAAGAAGAACTGGCCGATCTCAGCCGTGCGTTGCTGGATCGAGGCGAAATCCTGCGGTCCCTGAGAAAAAAGCGCACGCAGTAAGTCAAGATACTCCGCCAGCCCGGGCAGAGGCAGCAGGCGTTCCCGACGCGCGGTTTCCCGGTCTGCGTTCACCGCCTGTGCGACATGGCTCAAACTGTCGGCCTGGGCCGGGTTTGGATAGTAAGCGCTCCCGCGAGACACCAGCCATTCCACGAAGGCATCACCAACTGGGGCGACCATATGATGCACGATACAGCGGCGTATGAAGGCTTTGGGCAAGGGGCGTTCATCGTTAGAGGTGATCACAATCAAAGGCCATGTCCCAACTTCAACTTGGGCATCCCGTCCCGGCACACTGAATTTTCCTGCGCCCAGGGCTTCCAAAAGCCCGTTGGGCACCGAGCTTTCGGCCTTGTCAATCTCGTCAATCAAAGCGACCGACCGTGACGGCGGCGGTACGGGATTGTTCGCCGCTTGCGCGGCCCCCATAGGATCGAACGCCGACCAGAGTACGCCCGGCGAGATAAAGTTATCACGGCTCAGGCGCTTGCGAACCTGATCCGCCGCCTCGCCTTGACTGGCGGCAGCGAGTTGTGCTTCGGCAAGACGCGACACCGCATCTTCGGTCCACAAAAGGTCCCCCGGTTCGGTTAGGGCATCGACCGTCTTGGAAACGAACTGCCAACCTTGTGACACGGCCACAGCTTCGGCCAATTGGGATTTACCGATTCCGGGCTCACCCAGCAACAGAAGTGGGCGCTCGGCGCCCAAGGCCGCTTCCACAGCCTGAATATCCAATTCCGAGAAGACATGAACCCGGCGGGGGTCTTCTGCCAGAACAATCTGCTTTCCATCATGCAATGTGGTTTCAATCATGTGTCCGCCTCCTTTGGGAGCAAGGTCAAGAGCGGCCGAAACCGCCGAAACTCCTCCGGTGCAAGGTCGGGCTTGATCGCGACCATGCCAATGTTGGGATAATCCATCCGGATCGCCTGCAATCGCGATTGCAATGCTTCGCGCTCCGCAGCACGTGTTGGGCCAGGATCGGCCTCAGCGAAGTAATAGGACGGCTCTGTTTCATTGAAATCAGCACGATAAGCAAGTTCTTCCTGCAGAATCTCGCGGCGGATTTTGATCCGTTCTGTACTATCGACCGGAAAGTCACACACAGGGCCCATGCTGTCTTCGAGCCATTTGTCCACCTCCAGCAGATCCGCACCCAATCGCGCTTCGAGGTCCTTTGACACTTGTGGACCTGACGGGTCGCATCCGGTTTCTGGCAACGGAGGCAGCGCGTGGGTGCCGGGCGGCAGCGCAGAGGCGCGCCCGCGTGATGGCTGGAACTTGGGCAGTCGATTTTCTGCTGCAGCCATGAGGAATTCAGCACCCATGCGGGAACCGGCGGCACAATCATCGAAACCGCTGGCCGGGTCGAAGGCGGCTTGTCGGACCGAGGACAGGTCGGGCGGAGCCGTTCGGCAAGAGGCGTAGCACACGACAATGAGCTGCATGATTGAAGGCTCGAGAGGCGACGGCCCTTCGCTCAGCCGGATCAAGAGCCGCACACCTTGTGCCAGAGGCTGGTCTGCAAGCGCCGTTGCGATGGCATCATCTGCGCTATCCTCGGCAATCCCCAACGCACCCGCTAGTCGGGCCTTCGCCAATGGTCCGACCTCGGTCATCGCCGTGATCAATTCTTCCTTATAGCTGGTGTCAAAAACCTCGATGAGGCCAAGCGCCTGCCGGAACCCGGCGGCCTTCAACATATCGAGCACGCTCACCGCTTCCAGTACGCGTGCCTCACCATTTGGCAGACGCGCCAACAGAATGCCCATGACCCGACCATTGACAAAGAGTGACGCACCGGATGCGCCAGACCAGCCATCCTGTGCGGCTTGACCGAGCTGTCCTCCCGCCATCCCGATCTCGGCATCTACCTGATAGCGGGCCGTGTTGGGCACGCGGCTATGGGATTTCCCGGACAAGCGCCGCGGTGTGGGCGCGTGTTCTTCCCAAGCTCCGTGGGGGAAACCTTCCGACAACCATTCCGCGTTGTTGAAGGGCTCGACCTGGGAAAAAAGTGCGACAGATACAGAGGCCGGATGCGAGACTGAAACAAGTGCAACATCAAGTTCAGCGCAGCTCCAGATCACACCACGGGCCGCATCGGAACCTTTGTCCAGGTGGCAAATCGCGTCAAGATAGCCGCTGCGATCCAGGGCAGGATCGGGCCGGTATTCGCGCTCGGTTGCGTGCCAGAAACGCACCCGAACCGGGGTGTCAGCGACATTGTCAGGTACCACAACGTGGCGCGCGGTAAGAACCACGCCACGCGCCACTGGCACACCGGTTCCGACAGAATACTGACCGGTCGTCTTTTTGACGGCGATTGCAACAGTGAGTTTCTCGAAGTTTCCCGACACTACGCGACCTTACAAGTCAGCTTGCTTTTCCAAATGTGATTTAAAAGGCACCGCGGGTTTCTGCGTCAATCTCTGCCCGGCCACCGGTGGTCGTGTCTGTGACGTTCAGTTTCAACGTCACCGTATGGGCCGTTTCCGCGGAGTAGCTGGCCCCGGCATTTGCACCTGCCTCTGCGCCAAAGCCAAACACCGAAAATTTGACTTTGCTGCTGCCTCCACCCTCGACACTGCGGCTCAGGCTACCCTGTATTTGCAATTGCGCCTCGACGATCTCAAAAGACAGTTCACCGTCAGGACGCGCCGCCTGCGCTTCGATGATCTGTGATCGCAACTCTTCAACTGCTTCACCAATAGAAATGGGCTGCATTGAATATCCTCCAAATATGACTTTGGAAAAAGCGTATCCCTACCGTCATGCTCGTGTCGAGGGTTAGGACAACGTGTTGAGGCGATCAGTCTTTTGCGTTCACAGCGAATGGCAGGTTAGACGGGCTGCAGCGCTACAACACCATGCGGTGATCAAGGGCATCAATGAGCGGAACCTGTCTGACACTGTACGTCTTGCACGTGGCCATCTCGCAACGTGATTGCGCCGCACTAAGTTCAGCCAAAGTGTTTTGGATTGAACCAGTAGCATGGCGCAATCGTACCCCTCGACCGTCGAAAACGTGTGGGATTACCCTCTCCCGCCGGCGTTTGAAACCTCTGCCACGATGCACAACTGTGGTGCTCAATAGTAGCATTGTTGTCGGCACATGCGATGCTATTCGGATGCTCAAACACATCATGCCCCCACTTATCATGTACTGCCTGCGTGGCGACATTGCAGAGCAGCTGCCCCCTATAGAAGGCGGCAGTTATTGTGAATGGAAAGGCATTTGACCAATGAGCCGGCTGGCCCTTGTTGGCCTGATTTCAAATCAACGGTTCGGGTTCTCAACGTGCTGTAGTGCTTCTGTTATCGCACGCTTGAACACATCCGGCCGATCAAGGTTTGTAAAGTGACCGACGGCCGGCAGATCAATCACCTTGAACCCTGGCTTGTCCGCCAACACCATGATGGACTGGTCGAGGAAGTAGTTGATCGCAGTGTCACGATCTCCACGCAGTACAACGATTGAGCCCGGGAATTCCACGGCGGCGTGCAACCGGTCAAACGTGTGTATGTTGCGATCAATCAAGTGCATGACGCGGCGGGACGCATTTCGATACATGTCTTCGACTACGGGTTGCATACCATAGTTGGTGGTCGCGCGTCGCGCAATGAAAGCGGGCAATCGCCGCCCCAAAAGATAGTAGGTCACAAATTTGATCCAAACGACCAATGGTGTCAGACGATACTTGTACGCCGTGCCGCAAGTGATCAGCGACCGGAGCAGATCCGGGCGCTTCGCTGCAATTTCCAGGCCCACCATCCCGCCGAGGGAGTTGCCAAGCAGGTCGACGTACTCAAAGCCACAATGCTCAATGACACCGATAACGTCGTTGGCCAGACAGGCGACCGTGTAATCCTTTGTACGTCCATTCCTGACCATGGCCGAGTGGCCGTGACCTCGAAGATCAATTGTCAGAACGCGACGTGTTTCCGCCAACCATTGACGTTCCTCTTCCCACTGCATGTGACAGGCCCCAAGCCCATGACATATAACCAATGGAATACCGGCTTCCGGGCCCGCCAATGTATAGCCAATGGGAATAAATGGATCGACGGAAAGGTATTTGGGGCGCTGTGTCTTCACTCTATCTCTCCTGACCGGCAGCGTTGACTTGGCGATGCATGCGCTTGGTGCTTGGTGAGACCTTGAACAGAATGGCATACAATGCAGGGACAAGGCCAAGGCTGATGAGCGTGCCTGCGATCAGGCCCCCAACGACCACGATATTGAATGACCGCCACAAAGGTTCCGCCGCGATCATGAGAGGGATCAAACCGAAAATAGTGGTGAGTTGTGTCAACAAAATAGGACGCAATCTTTGTGTGGCGCCGTCAAGTAAAGCATCGTACGGGTCAGCGCCATTGGCGCGAAGTTGATCAACCCGCTCAATCACCAGGATGGCATTCGATACGATGGTCCCAATCAACGCGAATATGCCAAGGAACGACATGAAGTCGAACGGCATACCGGTCACAAGCAATGCCGCGCTGACGCCAACAAGACAAAATGGAATACTAGCCGCAATGATTGCCGTTCTACGGACCGAGTTGAACTGTATCAGAAACAGCCCCAATATTGCGACTATACAGTGCGGCATGTATTCCGTTATGGCAGCAGACGCCTCTGCGGCTTCTTCGATGTCACCGCCAATTTCCACAGTTTCTCCAAACCACAATGACAGTCGATCAATGTCGGGACGCACTTGATCGACAAGTTCTTGTGCGGTCATCGAAGGGTGACGGGCAGAAATGGTGATCGTACGTCGAAAGTCGCGCCTTTGAAGCACACTCGGCACACCGACTAGGCGCAGATCTGCCACGGCGGACAGTGGGATAAGTTGACCGTTTTCGCCGCTGAAAGTGAAGGATCTGATTGCGTCGAAATCCGACCTTTCGTGCGCAGGTGCCTGGAATACCACAGGAAGCTCTACGCCATGTTCCTGATAGGTTGTTGCAAGGGTTCCTACAATCGAATCGTCCAGTGTTGCTGAGATTTGGTCTTTGCTCACGCCACTGCGCAACAATCGCGCTACATCGAATTCCGCGTCCAAACCCGGGACCATGGTCTCCCAGTCGAAACGCGCTTCAATTGAGCCCGGAATACGGGTGAACGCACTTCGAACTGCCTCACCATGCGCAACCAGGCGTTGGTAATCTTCCCCTGAAATGCGCAGCACCGCAGTACCGGTGTCAGTCTCACCCAGCGAGAACCGCTTGGGCAAGGCTTCGACGTCTGGCATTTGCCTTTGCACATGGTGTCGAACACGTTCGATGACTTTATCGATGTCCGCGTGTTCCACTGTATTTACGACCAGAAACGCCCGATGCGGGGCTGGATTGGGCGGGTTGAGGCCCAGGATAAAACGGGGGCCGCCAGACCCTATATAGGCGACATGCCCGGTGATCTCGGGGTTGACTTCGCGATCATTCAGAAATGTCGCAAGCTGCGTCACCTTGTCTTGCGTCGCTTCGGGTGTTGAACCGGGCGCAGCCTCAAACGGTATTTGAAACTGATCACGATCCGACGGCGGAAGAAAGCTGAAAGGGATGTTCCAGGCCGCCCCGAGTGCGGCAACAAGCACCACGAGCATTGCAGTGCAAAACAGGATACGGGCGCGCAAGATGACAAGGAGTAGGCGGCGATACACCATTGCAGACCAGGGCTCACACGGCTGCGCTCGGTTCGCTTTGGCTCCAGTTGACGAACCGCGGGGAATGAGTGCGCTTATCAAGAGCGGGATCACCGTCACTGCGACCAACCAAGAGACAATCAGCACAATTGCCATGACGAACGCCAAGTCACGCATATACTCCGCCGTCAAACTGCTGGCAAAGACGGGCGGCGCGAACGCGAGAGCAGTTGCAAGCGTTGACACCAATAGAGGAGGACCAAGCGTGTGCGGCGCACAGACGATCGCGTCTTCAAGCAGGCCACCGTTCCGCAGTCTCCTGGAGATGTCTTCAGCCACAACAGTGGCGTTGTCGACAAGGATACCAAGTGCAATGATAAAAGACGCAATCGTGACTTGGTTCAGCTCCAATGCAAGCGGGCGCATAAACAATAATGCAGCAAGCATCGTCACAGGAATGGAAAGTCCAACCACCATGCCCGTGCGCCATCCAAGGAAGACGATTGTCACGATCAACACGACGATGACGGTCATATAGAGCGTTCGTTGCATTTCAGCGATGACATTCGTCACGACATCGGCTTGAAAGGTTACCTCGGCGAGTTTGAAACCGACTGGCAGTTTGGCCGACAACTCTTGCATACGATGTCGAAGCGCTTCGCCGAATACCTGAACGTTCCCGCCCGGCTGCATCTCAATCCCGACAACCACGGCTGGCGCGCCATCAAAAAGAACGGCCGTTTCCAGTGGAGACACAGTTTCACGCTCAATCCTCGCGATGTCCCGCAAGGCGACAGCCCCGCCATCTCCAAGCGGCAGCTTTTGATTTCTGAGGTCATCCAGACCGATCAATTGCCCATCAGCGTCTATGTTGAGCCGTCGCCCACCGACCCGCAAAAAACCTGAGGGTGCAGCCAAGGTCGCCGTGTTCAAAACGGCAGCAATGTCTTGAGCCGCAAGCCCCAGGGCAGAAACCTTCTCCCTCGCGAGCGTCACAACCACGCGCTCGGGGCGCATACCCGTGACAGTGACACGGCTTACATCTTCCATGCGGTTCAGATCGTCTTGCATCATGCGCACGGCCAACCGGGTATCCCCCCAGTTGTAGTCTGTGTCCGGGATGATGGCGTATGTGGCGACAGCAGTTCGACCAAAGTCATCGTCTACCAATGGACCGATGGTTCCGTCGGGAAGCATGGTATTGGCAAGACGTGTGCGAAGCCGCGACCAAGCGGCTTCAACATCTTCATGGTCGTCGGCCAACTCTATGCGCAACTGCACTTTTCCTGCTCTGACCGTCGCGAAGATATGTCTGACTTCTGGCAACTGCTCGATTTTTGCTTCGAGTGGTTTGGCCAGCAACTCTTCGGTGTCCCAGATGGATAAGCTGCGGTTTTCGGCGTAGATGACGGCCTGCTTTATCGGAATTGTCGGCTCTTCTTGTGAGGGGTAGTTGCTAAGGGTCAGCAGGCCGCCAAACATGACAATGAACATACAGAACATGGTAAAACGACTATGTTCGAGGGCCGACGCTGATATGCGCATTGCCTTAGTCCGCAGTGACCGGAAGAGGAGCGACCAAGTCCCCATCGTTCAGAAATCGGACGCCAGCTGTCACAACACGCTTGCCGGGCTGTAGATTAGATGAGCGTAGCTTGTCGCCGCCGGCCGGAATGACCGCCACATTCAGCCGGCCGATCCGGCTGGTTTCGTCTTCAAAAACAAAAACCACCCCTTGGCCGGGTTCGCGGCCTGGTAAGAAAGCCGACAATGGAAAATCAGCCATCCTCACATCGTGTGGTGAGAAAACAAACCGGACTTCCACAGGTGCACCGGGGGATGTTTCCTGGGACGAAGGCTCTATCTGCACCTCCACTGTCACGAGGCCACCACGCCCCTGGCGTTCTCCCACACGCAGAACGAACCCGTCCAGTTGCGTATCTTCAGTTTTCAAGATGGCGCGGGTGCCCTGCACCAGCTTCGACGCAATTGCGCCGGGTACAAGCACAACAGCCTCAAACGCGCCGTCGCCATCGATCTCGAAAACTGTTTGACCGGGTTGCATGAACTCGCCGGGCTCTGCCAACCGGCGTGCAACCGTGCCGTTTATTGGCGACATAATACGTGCTTCCCTCAGCATTCGTTCAGACAACTCCAGTTCGGCGTCTGCGGCGCGGACATCTGCTTGTGCAATCTCGAGCTGAGCAACTGTGCTTTGAAAGGTAACGGGTGGCACAACTCCGCGCTCAAACAGGCTTTTCTGAGTGGAATGCAGAACTTGCATGTTTTTCAGCGCGGCACCTGCACGATCGGCGATGGCGCGTGCGCGTTCCAGGCGGCGTTCAAATGGTTGTGGCTCAAGCCTTGCCAGCTCCATTCCATAGTCGACGTTGTCCCCGATCTCGACGTTTGTTGCTTCAACTACACCGGCTTGCGCAAAAGCAAGGCGGACCCGTTCTGACGATTGAATGGTGCCCACAAATGCATGGGATGTATGACCGACTGCCGGAGCAACTGTGGCCAAAGCGACGGTGCGGGGACGCTCTGGCGTCGCTTCGCCAGTTTCGACCGCATGACAGGCCGCCAAGTAAAAGGCCAAAGCCACGAGCAACGCTTTCAGCGCAGCTGTTGTAACACCTACCTTCGTGCTGCGATAAAGTGCGATTGCGTTCAACACACTGATCCGCACGATGCTGACGTCGCTGGTGTTTTTGGAAGGTTTTGAAACTCGCACCGTATCGTACCTCTCGTAGGTCATTGACCTATTTTTGGGGTAAAACTGTTCTGCTCCCGGATGCAGGGGGTAGATTTCTGCCTCTGGCCGGGGACGTTAAGAAATGGTGTAAATGAACCGTTTGAGGGCCAGCGCGCACTCAACAACTTTGGCCGGATCCACAAGGTCAAGCGTGTCCTGTACGCGGTGCGTGACGGTCTGAGTGGACATATTCTCAAGAAGCCAATTCGATGTCACTGCGATGGCAGGACAACCCGCCTGCACGAACATGCTGTGATCGCCCTGAAACCATTCGAGCCCCCGGCAAGACGCAGGTGCGTTGGCAAGTAAGGTCGCGGCGGATTTCTCCATGTCTTTAGAAAGGCTGAAGAACGAATACGCGGTCTTTCCCTCTCGATACCCGACACCATCGACGTTGATGTTCAAGGTCACCTGGTCAAGAGCCCCTTCCATATCTCTCAAGTAGGCCATCTGGCCTGGCACCGCATAATGGTCTTCGCCGTTCAGAGCGACCAAATCTATGCCGTGGCTACCGTTGTAATCGGCAAGGAGATTGGCAAGCAGCAAAAGGGTTACAACACCTGTAGCATTGTCCAATGCGCCTGGAATGCCCTTCTTGGCGTCGATATGCGCAGTTATCACAATGCGTTTGCGCGCACTCTTATTCATCCGACCAAGAACATTGGCCGCTTTTGCCGTGATACGGGCCGCATCGGACCTGAGTTCGAGACGGTGACCCGTGAACGACAGCAGCCTGTCTGCATCCTCCTCGCTCATGTAAACGGACGGTACATCAAAGTCTCCGTCCTCGATCATGGGCATCGCTCGTGGCGCGCCTTGGGACTGCATGGCGGTGATGATGGCTTTGGCCCCTGAGCGTTCGAGCAACGCGATGGTCCGTTGTTGTTCGTCCATCGAAAAAAACGGAAAATTCTTGGGCATCAATGGCTCTGCTGCAAGAGAGCCGTATAGCAAGATGAAAGCCCCCTCGGCCTCTATGCACTCGAGCTGGTCCAACGTGGATACCGCTTCCAATCGTGCGGTTGCATTGACACGCCGCGCGTAGGGACTCGGAAACACATCAAATGATGTGCCACAGGCTGCCTTGAGCGATGCATGCCCGCCGCACCAATCAAGTGCGTCAAACCACTGTTCATGTGTCGCCCAGCCGGCCTGTTCGAGTTGAGCTTTGAAGAAAGCTGTTGCGTCACGATTGCCGTCGCAACCTACACTTCGATCCATCACGTCGATGGTGAGGTACTTCAACCACGCCACGGTTTCTTCCAAGTCAGCATCGCGCGTATCGGTATTGGCAACAATCGTCATGATAGACACCATTGTGTTTGAGTTAAAAAACGCTGGGCTGTACCTATTCGAAGCGCTGCTGCGCGACGTCCTGAGAGACGCCAAGCACAGCGCCAATTGCAGCCCAGCCGATGCCGCGACTGCGCAGCTCGTCTATTTGGCTTTGCAGGCGCGTTCTGGATTTGTCGACAAGCGCTAAGGATGCAGCCGCTTGGTGCAGCAAATTCTCATCATCATGCGTCGGTGTCGTTTGCTGATCCCCAGTTTGCTCCTGTGCTTCCAGTGCATCGCGCGTTTTGATCGTTCGGACGCCTACCTCAATACATTGATCACAGATGTTTACGCCTGGCCCGGCCAGGAGCGCGCTGACAGACTGAGCCTCAAGGCCGCAGAATGAACAAGTAAGCATGAGGTTTCTCCGTTTAAACAGGGACATCAATGATTGGTCGAGTTGGATAGCGTATTGACGACGACTACTCCGCAAACAATCAAACCAATTCCGGCAATTGCCGCAGTATCAAGGGCTTGGCGAAAGACCAAAGCGCCCAACAATGATACAAGGACAACTCCTGTACCTGCCCAAATCGCGTAGGCGATCCCCAGCGGCACGGTTCGAAGTGCGAGTGACAGAAAAAACAATGCAGCGCCAAAGCAGATCACGGAGGTTGCGGCGAAGCCCCATTTGCTGAACCCAGCCGAATACTTCAACGCCGCACTGCCTGCCACTTCAGCGATGATTGCCATGCTCAGGTAAGCCCAATGCATCGTTATTCCCAGACCCTTAGGAGATGCTGAATTGCCTTCGATACATCATCAATCAATGCCGCAATGCCATCGCCATGAGCACTGCCACGTGAGAATTGAACCTGCAGGGACGCACCATCGATTAACGCAACCAGAACCTGGGCAAGGCCTGCGCGACGATCCAGCGACAAGTTAGGTGACATGATGGCAACCAACTGTTCGATATGTGACAGAATGTAAGCGTAGCCATCGGCTTTGATCTTGGCATAACGGTGATCGTGTAGTGCAAGGACCTCCATAATGGCATAGAAGCGCCCCGCATCGCTTGCATAGTATCGCATCAGCGACCCGACAGCCTGGTCCACATTTGCTTCAAGGTCATTGGGGTTCCACAGCACATTGCCAAGCAACTCGATTGGCTTTTGCGTTTCGCCGAGAATGACAGCTTCGACCAGGTCATCCTTGGTTGAAAAATAGTATTGTAGATTGCCGACCGATATTCCGAGTTGGTTCGCAATTTTCCTCAGAGAGACGCCTGAGTAACCCTGGTTCAAAAGCATCTGTCGCGCCGCTGCCTCTATGGCCAAACGCCGCTCCTCGCCCTTCGAACTTTTCAACGGTTCACTTTTCATGTTTTCGGCTCAACTTTGCAATCGTTAAGCAACACGTAATAGGTCGATGACCTATTATCAATAGGCCAGCAGATTTTCTGCTCGAAGGCGCGGAGCGATCTGCATTGATTTTCTGCAAAGCCCTCGTCTTGCGCATTGTTGTTGCAATGCCTGTCTTATTGTCCGCGCTGGCCAGGCGAGCGGCGAACAATGGTCATGTCCGCGGTGTTTGGTGAACCCGCGCAGGCGTTTTGGGGGGCTAAAGCTTGTTGGCCGCTTTCGCGGGTGAGGCAACGCGAGCCTGCTGCTATTCACGTCTGACGCAAAGGCGCGCCAAGCAGACCTTCGAGTCCAAAATACGAACGGCAGGTTTGGCTGCAGACCGCTAGCTCGTTTGTTGCACAATTCCGAGCACGCATTGAATGGCAGGTTCGACGGGCCGCACCTGACGTCGCCTCGGAGCTATGATTGACAAGTGCTGTACGACCACCCAATGGCCAGATCATCTTGGCAGTAGCGGAACGTCAGGCTTGCGCGCGTGTAGCTGACACAGACAAGAAACCCGTTGTCGCGGACAACACCACACACATACGTTTAGTCAACAGTGGTCCATTTCGGCCATGAACTGGCTTCGTAGAGAACTAGACCATTCAAGATACGAATAGCCTCAACGTCCACATGCGCGATGAGACCACTGACGACGGTCGTGCTGAACCGGGTTTTTTCGCCGATCACCGACCTGCAAAGCGAGAAGTCTTGTGGGCATGCATGCACGTGGGCTCAATAAGGTCCAGTATCTGCAATTGGGAGAGCAAACGTGCATAACCAAAAGTATCGTATCATTGCCCCCACGTGCATTGCGTTGGCTTTAGGTGGCGTTTTGATTGCCACCGACAGCCCGTTTTCCGGTCGACTTCTGACGCGGATCGAGGCGCACCGTCTTATGGATCGTTTCAGCGAAACCCGTCTTGAGCTTCGTTCGATTGAGGGACGCGGGGAGAAGACGAGGATTATCCTTTCGCGTGTTGGTGACCCCGTACCGCTGGAGCCCATTTTCGTAAATGCATGCCCCTATATCCATTGTACACACGACCTCTCTGCCGCGCTCTGGTCCCGGGATGTCCAGCACGAAATTGCCAACTACATCTTCGACACATTTGATGAGTGTGGGTTGCCCCCAATCGCCATTCCGAAGATCACTTTACCTTGGAACAAGGCGCAGTCTTATGATCGGCGCCCTGTGGGGCAAATCTTTAATCTCAGAACAACCATCTTCGTGGACACCGCGGATATTGACGACGACGTCTCTCAGTTTCAGACGAAAGCCGAAAACTGCGTGAAAGCCCTTCAGCGGCAACCAACAGAGAATCCGGGCTGGGCGCTGGTTACCGAAGATGTTGGGTTTACGATCAAAGCGTTACCCTTGCGGGATGATCTGCGGCGGCCCGCCGTCCGGCCGGTGCTGCACCCAGGACCTTACATACCGACCAGAGACGGCGGTACCGCAATCCGTAAAGTGGGCAGAACAATCCACTTCCATCTGGTCCTTGAAGGAGAGGAGACATTCCTATCCCGCCTGACTGTATCGGAGCATCCCGATCTGCAGTAAGCCCAAACCTATATATGTTTGGTAAAGTCACGCCATTTGGCAGTGCCAATGGCAAAGTTACGCCGTTTTGTCGTGCTCTCACCGACTAAAGCTTGACCGCCCGACCTTCCGGAAGGTGAATACCTTCATGTCTGATACGATTAGCCTTCCCTTTTTTGGAGGCGCATCCGTCGCCTTGTTGAGTGATGTCACGCAGCTTCCGCCCGCCGCAGGCGATGCGCTGCGCAGGTTTTCAACACTCACACCTGCGGACCGCTCATCGATCACACAGCACGTCTATGCCTACTATCGCGATATGCATACTCATGCGGGAGGCAACTTGATTGATGAAGTAATGCCACGGCCCAACCAACCCGATGATATTTGGAAACATATTCACCCGCTGTCGATCGCCATCAAGTCCCGGCCGACGCTGTTCAGCGACACCAAAGCGGAGAGTCCGACCTTCTATGTGCTGCTGGAAACGAATTGCGACTGGGAAGATGAACACGGATTGCTGTTGTCCTGGAAAGAGGGTTACGAGCTGGTAAAGGTTGGTGAATATGACGACAAACCAGTGCACGGCAGCGGGGTGCCGGCTGGGGTCATTTATCATTCAAGCTATGACGAGAGCTTCAGTACATTCCGCTCGCTTTAAAGGTTGAAAACGAGCAACGGCAGGGATTTTCCCCTTAGAGTAAGGAGCACTGCAAGATGAAGCGATTTTCACTCTGTATCTTTCTTCTGTCGCTGGTCGCGGGTTCCTGGTCACAAAATGCCTATGCACAGAATCTCACGATCCAGATTGCGCCAGATTTTGCTATGTCCAATCTGAACCGGGAGTTGCTCGACAGGCGAAACAAAAACCAAAATCCCCATGCAAAAGCTCCTGCAATCGCAGATGAAGATGCTTTGAGGTTTATTATCGATCCGGTCCGCCGCGCCGAAAATTTGCGCAGCTTTGTGGCCCGCACCCAGAAAACCGATCCTGCAGGGGCCGCGCGCCTTAGCGCCATTCTTGCTTCGGTCGATGTCATGGGCATGATTGCCAACGCGATGAACTCAGTGGATCTTGAAGCTGACAATGTGGCTGATGCATACGCGGTGTGGTGGATCAGCGCTTATCAAGGAAGCCAAGGCGTGACGGACACACCGTCTCGCGAGACTTACCAAGCTGTGCGCGTGCAATCGGCAAATATCTTGCTTTCAACACCCACCTTGGTGAATGCATCGCAAGCCGAAAAGCAGCAACTGGCCGAAGCCTATTTGCTCCAGGCAGCACTGATTGATTCAGCTGTCGATGAGCTGCAATCGGATCCAACCCAGCTGGATGCCCTGAAATCAGCCGTGGCAGAAGGGGCGATGGCCTCGGGGCTGGACCTCGCACTTTTAGAGTTGGTAGCCGATGGGTTTCGGTTGCGCTGAACGTAGGAGTGCTTGGCAGTGTTGTCCGACTTGATGAAGGAACTCCTAGGGAAGATTGCTGATGAGCAAGCTGCCGCTGCGGAATTTATACAAGGGCCCGCTGCACCGCAGGACATCGAAGCTTTGGCGACAGCGCTTAAGATCCAGATGTCAGCAACACTACCAGACGACATGCGGGCGTATCTGTCTCTTTCGAACGGAACGGATTTCAATGGGCTGGTCCTCTATGGAGCTTTTCAGTCGACTGACAAGCCGGGGCCGGGCGGTTTCTGGCAAGGCCTGATTGCGGCCAACAGTGAATGGCGCGAAGCTGGGGATCACGATACCTATGTCATTCTGGGGGAGACGGGAATGGACCTTTTAACGGTCGGCCTCCGAGGGCAGAGCGCAACCAGTCGCGACCGAATGTCGGGCGATCAAATCGAAAGTTTTCCATCTGTCGCGGCGATGCTCGAGTCTTATTTGTTGCAGCACATACATGCGTGATTGGGCGAGCTGTCGTGTGTCGCAACCCGACCAACGACAGCCCCGTCCTACCTGCGATGGCCATCCAGCTCTCAAGACCAACGTCTGTTTCGTGGAATTGCACTGCGGCATCATTCACTACGAAGAACGTCCGGTAATGGGATGTACCGGCTGCTTCACCCAGCAGGTTAGGCTTTGCCTATTTCTGCGAAC
>NZ_BMWT01000003.1 GCF_014651375.1 Tateyamaria omphalii | reverse complement strand
GGTCGCCGCCTTCTTCACCTGCGCGCCTTCCAGTGTCACGAAGCTGGGGCAGAACCCTTTGAGGCAGGAAAAATCCTTGTTGCAGGACGACTGGTCAATCGCCCGCTTTCGACCCAACTCGGTCTCTTTCGGCACGATGGACACACAGTTCGACTGCACCCCGCAATCGCCACAGCCCTCGCACACATCCGTGTTGATGAAGACGCGCTTGTCGATGTCCGGAAACGTCCCGCGCTTGCGCCGCCGCCGCTTCTCGGCTGCGCATGTCTGCACATAGACGATAACGCTCACACCCTCGGTCTTGGCAAAGCGTTCCTGCACTACCGGCAGCTCCGCCCGCTCATGGGTCGGAACGCCGGACGGAAAACGCGACACATCCACGTCTTCCTTTTCGTCATAAACCACGGCCACATGCTCACAGCCCATAGCCCGGACTTCATCAACGATCCTATAGGGATCAAGGCCACCCTCGTTCCCCTGTCCGCCGGTCATGGCAACAGCGTCATTGTACAGGATCTTGTAGGTGATGTTCGTACCCGCGGCCAAAGCCGCGCGAATGGCCTGCACGCCCGAGTGGTTGTAGGTGCCATCGCCGATGTTCTGAAACACATGGTCACGGGTCGAAAACGGCGCCTCGCCGATCCAGTTCGCTCCTTCGGCCCCCATATGGGTGTACCCGATGGTCTCGCGGTCCATCCATTGCACCATGTAGTGACAACCGATGCCAGCATAGGCACGCGAGCCCTCGGGCACCTTGGTCGATGAATTGTGCGGACAGCCCGAACAGAAATAGGGCAAGCGGGCCGCGATATCCTCGGCATTGTCGGACCGGCGCGCCTCGTCCAGCTTGACCAGACCCGCCTTTATCCCATCAGTATTGCGGCCTTCCTCAATGAGGATGCCACCCAGCTTCTCAGCAATCAGGATCGGGTCCAGCGCCCCGCGGGTGGGAAACAGCTCTTCGCGGTGCAGGCCACCGGCGCCGCCCTTGTACCAGCCGTAAACGCGCCGCCCCCGCCGGTCGTCAAAGATCGCCTCCTTGATCTGCACCTCGATCAGCTTGCGCTTTTCCTCGACCACGACAATCAGATCGAGCCCCTCGGCCCAGTCATGGAACCCCTGCATGTCCAGCGGAAAGGTCTGCCCAACCTTGTAGGTCGTAATCCCCAGCCGCTCGGCCTCGTTCTCATCGATGTTCAGCAGGTTCAGCGCATGGACCAGGTCCAGCCAGTTCTTACCCGCCGCGACAAAGCCAATCTTGGCCCCAGGCTTGCCCCACATGCGCTTGTCCATGCGATTGGCGCGCGAAAACGCCTCTGCCGCAAAGCGTTTGTGGTCAATCATCCGCGTTTCTTGGTCCGTCGGCGTGTCGATCAGACGAATGTTCAACCCGCCCTCGGGCAGTTGGTAGTCCGGCACCTTGATCGTCATGCGGTGCGGGTCGCCATCCACCACGCTGGTGGCCTCCACCGTGTCCTTCATGGTCTTCAGGCCAACCCACAGCCCCGAAAACCGGCTCAACGCCCATCCGTAGACACCATAATCCATGATCTCCTGCACACCTGCCGGAGAGACAACAGGCATGTAGGCATCAATCAGCGCCCATTCGGACTGGTGCAACACGGTTGAGCTTTCACCGGTGTGGTCGTCCCCCATGGCAACCAGCACACCACCATGTTTCGACGATCCCGCCATATTGGCGTGTTTGAACGCGTCGCCAGAGCGGTCTACCCCCGGCCCCTTGCCGTACCACAGACCATAGACACCATCGAACTTGCCCTCGCCCCGCAACTCGGCCTGCTGCGCACCCCATAGGGCAGTTGCTGCCAAATCCTCGTTCAAACCCGGTTGGAATGTCACGTCATGCGCGGCAAGCTGCTTCAGCGCCCGCGTCATCTGCATGTCCACGGCCCCAAGCGGAGACCCGCGATATCCCGTCACCAGACCGGCGGTGTTTAGCCCCGCGGCGGTATCCCGCACCTTCTGCATCAGCATCAGGCGAACAAGCGCCTGAGTGCCGTTCAGCAAAACGGGTCTCTTTTCAAGATCGTAGCGGTCGTTCAAGGAAATCTTCTGCGTGCTCATCGCTGGCCTCCCCTGCCGTGATCAGTCTTGCATATTCTCAGTTGAATAATAGGTCACATACTCTGACCTTACCAGAAAATTCTTCTCGTGTTTCCGGTTCCGGTCATTGAAGCGATGTGAAAAAAGACAATTTCGGATACGGTAGCGCAAACGTTACGAAAGTGGTGCGAATGGACTGGGATAAGTTACGGATATTTCACGCGGTCGCGGACGCGGGCAGCCTCACACATGCGGGTGACAAGCTGAATCTCAGCCAATCCGCCGTGTCCCGGCAGATCCGCGGGCTCGAAGAATCGCTGAATGCCACCCTGTTTCACCGCCACGCGCGTGGGCTGATCCTGACGGAACAGGGCGAATTGCTGTTCGACGCCACAACGGCCATGAACAAGCGGCTCGATACGGCAAGCGCCCGCATCCGCGACAGCGAAGAAGAAGTGTTTGGCGACCTGCGCGTGACGACCACCATTGGCTTTGGCACGCTCTGGCTCGCCCCGCGCCTGGTCAAACTTTACGAACAATACCCCGACCTGCGCGTCGACCTCATGCTCGAAGAGCGCGTGCTCGACCTGCCCATGCGCGAAGCCGACGTCGCCATCCGCATGAAAGAACCCAGCCAGGCCGACCTGATCCGCAAGCGCCTGATGACGGTCAAGATGCAGCTTTTTGCCACCCAAACCTATCTGGATGCCAAAGGCACGCCTGAAAGCCTCGATGATCTGATGTATCACAGGCTGATCTGCCAGAACGTCAACTCGGCCCAGGTGGGGGCTGGCAGCAACCTCGTTCAGCACCTTCTGACCTATGAAGTGCAGTCGCTGCTCACCGTGAACAATTATTACGGTGTGTTGCAAGGTGTGTTGCAAGATCTCGGGCTTGGCATCCTTCCCGACTATGTCTCGTTGGATGACCCGCGACTCATACAAGTCTTGCCTGAAATTGAATCCGCGGATGTGCCCGTTTTTTTAGCATATCCGGAAGAGTTGCGGGCCTCCAAGCGGATTGCCGCTTTCCGTGACTTTGTACAAGAAGAAATCATCGCATACCGTAAGATGCTGAGGCAAAAAGAAAAAACTTGAGATATGCGCGAAACGCATAGCAGCCATGCCATCACCCATGCAGAAAGTGCCTTGATCGGGGGCAACTGCATCCCTACCTCGCCTATTGAAGAGACACGGCGCATATCGCGCTATCTTCATACCTCCCTGTTGGACTTGGCCGAGCTTCGCGCTCGGCCTTTTTTTATCGCCACGTTGCAACGAATCCCTTTTCCGGTCATGCCGGAGAAAAAGACTTTGCGCCGGGGGGCCCATGTTTTTGATGAATGTCCTGCTGCGGACAATTGTGTTCGCTTTCTCATTGTCCATTGCTGTTGGCGCATCCGCGCAAGGTTTGTCCGTCACGGGCGGCAGTTCATCTTCCAGTGAAACAGTCCCGGAGCTGCCCGACCCACTGACCGAAGAAGCGGTGAACGCCCTTATCTCACGGCTCAGTGATGCCGAGGTGCGCGTTCTGCTGCTAGACCAGATCAACGCACCACCCGCCGTGTCACCTGAAGATGCCGACGAAGAACTTGAAGGGTTCCTCGAGACTGTGACCACCGGTGCGTTTTCATCCGTGACTGCAGCGGTCCAACGTCTGCCCATCCTGTTTTCCGAACAAGGCAAAGCCTTTTCCAACTTCGCCAATTTCGTTGGCACCAACGGCTTACTTAACCTGGCGGGGTACTTCATCCTGGTGTTCGCCGGGGCGCTCGTTGTCGAAATTGTTTTCCGCAGGGTCGTCCGACCTTGGCTGGTCCTGCCCGAGGTTGCCGGGGACGCCCCCGGTCTCAGGGATGCGCTTCAGCCGCTTGGAAAACGGCTGGTCGGAGAGGTTGGCGCCGTTGCAGTGTTCCTGGTCGCCGCAGCTTTGATCAATCGGCTGATCGTTCCCGCCTACTACCATCCATTTCTGTCGCTGGTGGGTCCGTGGTTGATTGGCCTGCCACGCATGGGCGTCGCCGTTGTCCGATTTCTCATGGCGCCCACCGCACCCGCCTACCGTCTTGTGCACGGCACAACCGAAACAGCGCGCGCGATGACATTTCACATGTTCTGGTTCTGCCTGCTGATCGGGCTTGGGGCTGTTATCATCCCCTTTAACGCCGCCAACGGCGTGGCCCCGGGCGAAACGCGGATCGGCTTCTGGATCAACCTGTCAGTGCATCTTTATGCCGCGCTGATCGTGTGGAGATATTGGGACCCCTGCGTGCAGATGATGCGCGGCTCGGATCCGGATGTCAGCCCAACCGAAGACTGGATTGCCCGCGCCTATCCCTATTTCGCGATCTTCGTGGCCTTGGGCACGTGGTGGGTTGTCAACGTAGTCGCCAGCACGGGCAACTTCGCCTTGCTCGGCTCGGCCCCGCACTACAAAACCATGGGGCTCTTGATGTTTGCGCCGGCCATGGACACCGCCATTCGCGGCCTTGTTCGGCACCTCGTACCACCCATGACGGGCGAGGGTGCCATAGCCGAGCGGGCATACTACGCGACCAAGCGCTCTTATATCCGGATTGGCCGTGTGATCGTGTTTGGCATCGTGTTGCTTGCGATTGCCGGCTTCTGGGGCATGTCCCCCGAACGGATTGCCACCGCCGGCGTGGGCGAACGCTTTGCCGTGCATCTGATCGAGTTCCTTATGATCATCTCGTTCGGCTATCTGGTCTACGAAGTTGTGTCGCTGGTCATAAACCGCAAGCTCGCGGCGGAAATGACGGCCTCGGGTTATGATCCGGAAAACGAGGAAATGGGGGGCGGCGATGGCGGCGGCGCGGGCGGCTCTCGCCTGTCTACGGTTCTGCCTCTCATTCTCGGTGTCAGCCGCGCCTCAATTGTCGTTCTCTTCTTGCTTCTGGGGCTCAGCAATGTCGGCGTCGACACGACACCGCTTCTGGCCGGTGCCGGTATCGTGGGTCTGGCCATCGGTTTCGGCGCACAGAAGCTGGTCACGGATGTTGTGTCCGGCATCTTCTTCCTGGTCGACGATGCGTTCCGCACCGGCGAGTATGTCGAAGTCGACGGCACCATGGGCACGGTCGAAAAAATCTCGATCCGTTCGATGCAACTGCGCCATCACCGCGGCCCTGTGCACACCCTGCCCTACGGCGAGATCCCCAAGATCACCAATTACAGCCGCGACTGGGTGATCATGAAACTGCGGTTCACCGTCCCTTTCGGCACTGATCCCAACAAGGTCAAAAAGATCTTCAAGACCATTGGGGCCGAGATGATGGAGGACCCGCTGTTCAAAGAAGACTTCCTGCAGCCCTTCAAATCACAGGGCGTGCTGGAATTTGACGACGTGGGCATCGTCATGCGCGGCAAGTTCATGGCCAAACCCGGCACCCAGTTCACCATCCGCAAAGAGTTGCTCACCCGCGTGAACAAGAAGTTCGAAGAGGCCGGCATCGACTTTGCCCGCCGCGAGGTCCGCGTGGCCCTTCCCGGCCTTGATGAGCAGGACAAACTGACAGAACAGGACAAGGCCACGATCGCCGCAGCCGCGACGCAAGCCGCGCAAGAGGTGACCGATCAAGCCCCTGCGGCGGAGAAGCCGGGAGACTGAATCGTTGGCCTGGAAATAGGAAAACGAACTCTATTCAGTCACGTAACATCGCATTCCGGTGTGGTGGAATAGGGTGATCGACACGTGCTCGTGACAACATCTTTCCTTAGGGAAACCCGCGACCATTTGATGGGCAACAGCATCAAAAAGGAGCCTGTTGTGACACTTGTTAAATCGACTCTCGCCGCGCTAACCTTCGGCCTCACAGCCACTGTTGCGCAAGCCACCCTCAGCCCTTCAGACATCGCCGCCATCGATGGCAAAAGTGGCATTCGCGTCTATTCTTCAGATGGCGACTTTGTGGGACTAACCAATGGCCTACGTATCTACCAAGATCGCACGCGGCTGTTCCTCATACCGCGGGCCGGCTCTATTTTCCGTCTTCGTAGCAAGGACGTCGTCGTCACGACAAAGACAGACAAACTCAGCCTACGTGACGGGAATATCGTCATTGATGCAGCCACTCAACGCCTCAGAAACAAGGCGAGGTCATCTTCATCCGATGGTGATGGCACCGTCACGATTTTGCTCCTGAACTGAGTTTTTGGGAAACATAGTGTGTCTGCCCATCCAGTTATGATGAAACTTGATTGGCGCGGCGCACGAGAGCGCCCCAAGCGGAACACCTGCGGCTCTTGACCTGCTTTCAGGACACGACCCAAAGCCGGAGGGGCGCTTTCTACTGGAACAAACACCGTAAAGGGTTTGATGTCCGATCAAACGTTGAAACCCAGGGAACCAGACAGCGCATTCAACACCATCAAGCCGGCCTAACTTTGGCAAGCTAAGACTTGCGCGCCATTTCAAAATGGCAAGCCGTCGCCATAATCTTGTCAAGCGATCATCCCAATGTATCGCATTCCAGCAACGTTGCGCTTGCACCACATTGGTTTCCAATCAATGTCGGAAGATTTTCGCTGCAACCGGTTGCAAGCGAAACCAATGACTTACATGATTTCAACCATAGATTATCACAAGCCATTCAACATAATTATGCCGTGTTCGCAATGAGTTGCTGGTCCAATTGCTGTCAATTGTCCGACTAAATTCAACCAATAGCTTTGTAACGTATCCGATGACAAATCCGCTGTCGGATTGGAAAACATTTGAAAGGAACACCATCGTGGCACTAGACAAACTCTTGCTCGCACCAGATGACGAATTCAAATTCCATCCCGAACCCACAACGCTGATACCAACACAAGCAGCAGATGCTGCTGCAGCGTTTGACGCTGCGCTGAGCGTGCGCAAACATGACATCTCCGAGCTGACAGAAGAGCAAACTGAAAATCTGTCCGAGGCGATTGGCTCCATCAATTCAATCCAAACATCGAACATATCAACGATCGAAGACGCACAGGCCTTGCTGGGCCACAGTGTCGACCTCAACGCGGTCGAGAACCTTGAGACGGCAGATGGTGCGGCTCTTGCTGGCCTTGCCACCAAAGATGGCAAAATCTTTGTAAATGACGCACTGACAGGCGAAGAGCTGCGCCAAACACTCATCGAGGAACTGGCGGAGGCGGCTTACTACACAACATTTGGCTCGGCATCTGAGGGCGATTTTGGCGCAGAAATCGAAGCTCGCATACATGGACGTGCCAGCGATGCAGAACTGGCTGCGCTTGCGACATCTGAACAGAGTGACACTGTTCAAACCGAGTTCGGTGAAGGTCAGGCCAGAACCATTGGCGAGCAACTCATATTGGACAACAGGTTCGCTTCCATGGTGCAAGACCAAACACCACAATACAATGGCGGATCGGTAAAGGTGAATTCCTTTGCGAGCATCACCGGAAACATCTTCTACTCTGATGTGTCCGACACGTACTACAACGACATGAACATCACCAACTCGCAAAACCTTGACCTCAACAACGACGGTATCGTTGATCAGTACAAGTATGTCGGCTTCTCGCCTTGGCAGGGGACGACGTTCCGAGAAGTCACATCAACCGATGTCAAGAAACTGGTTCCTACATCCAAGTCTACAACGGCCCTTACAGGTCAGGGTGAAAGTTCGACAACGTGGGTCACTCGAGCAAACGAAACGATTACCACGTCTGAGGAATTCAAGTGGAACGATAAGCTTGCCATCAACGGATCGGTCAAAGTTGGTGGCACTCCATTTGGAGTTGGCGTCGACATCACAGTTGGCGCTGAGGCTTCAACTGAAAGCGGCGGCGGCACCAAAACAGAACGATCCTTTTCGGTTGGCAATGAGGTCCGCGAAACCTACACCGTTGATGGCGGAAAATACGCACCCGGTACGACGGTATCATACGGCATGCACGCGGCAATCGGTGATGTAAATTACTTCGAGTCTTTGCAGCACACCTATGAAATTACAAATGCCGCGGCAGGTTCGAGCAAATTCGTCGACATCCAATCTGCCCGCAATCATAGGGAAACCGACCACTTGATCGACATCGTGGCGACTGACTTTAACGTTGCCAACCCTCCGATAGACGAGCTTTTTGGATAAGTGAATCGTGAGGGCGCCGATGGCGGCGCCCTCGCCACTACAGGCAAAACACCCGCAAAGCTAACATAGTCATTTATGCTCACAGCGACCGCATCCGGTCGTGGCCCAGCCTGCCGAAAAAGTGTTAAATTCCACCAAAGCGACCGCACGGTGAACTAAGCAACTGATCCCTCTGAACGATCAAAAAGCGATGAAATTACCGTAAACGCAGCGAACAGGCTGTCCCCGCGGGGACAAACCCTTTCCCCTGCCCCGTACCTGCTCTAAAGAGCAGTCCAAAGCCGGGGGACACCACATGCCAGAACCGAAAATCACCGAAGATCTGATCGCAAGTCACGGGCTCAAACCCGACGAATACGAGCGCATCCTCGAGATCATCGGACGCGAGCCTACCTTTACCGAGCTCGGCATTTTTTCGGCCATGTGGAACGAACACTGCTCGTACAAATCCTCCAAGATCCACCTCAAGAAACTGCCCACCACCGGCCCTCAGGTGATCTGTGGTCCTGGTGAGAATGCAGGCGTTGTTGATATCGGGGACGGTCAGGCCGTGGTCTTCAAAATGGAAAGCCACAACCACCCCAGCTACATCGAACCATACCAGGGTGCCGCCACCGGTGTGGGCGGCATCTTGCGTGACGTCTTCACCATGGGTGCCCGCCCGATTGCGTCGATGAACGCGCTGTCCTTCGGTGAACCCGATCACCCTAAAACCCGCCAGCTTGTGCATGGTGTGGTCGAAGGCATCGGCGGCTACGGCAACGCCTTTGGTGTGCCTTGCGCGGGCGGAGAAGTGCGGTTCGACCCAGCCTACAACGGCAACTGCCTCGTGAATGCCTTTGCAGCAGGTCTCGCAGACGCCGACAAAATTTTCTACTCCGCCGCGTCCGGCGTCGGAATGCCGGTCGTATACCTCGGAGCCAAGACCGGCCGCGACGGCGTGGGCGGAGCAACCATGGCCTCCGCCGAGTTTGACGACACGATCGAGGAAAAGCGACCTACCGTACAGGTCGGCGACCCGTTCACCGAAAAGCGCCTGATGGAAGCGACGCTGGAGCTGATGCAGACCGGCGCCGTGATCTCGATCCAGGACATGGGGGCCGCAGGTCTAACCTGCTCCGCCGTCGAAATGGGCGACAAGGGTGGGCTTGGCGTCAAACTGAACCTCAACGATGTGCCTGTGCGCGAAGAGAACATGACCGCCTACGAGATGATGCTGTCCGAGTCCCAGGAACGCATGCTCATGGTTCTGAAACCGGAACTGGAGGCAGAGGCCAAGGCCGTGTTCGATAAATGGGATCTGGACTTTGCCATCGTGGGTGAAACGCTTCCCGAAGACCGCTTCCTGATCGAACACGACGGCGAGGTCAAAGCCGACCTGCCGCTGTCCAAACTCGCCTCCGAGGCGCCGGAATATGACCGCCCTTGGGAACCCACCCCAGAGGCTGGTCCCCTCGGGGACATCCCAAGCATCGACCCTATCGACGGCCTCAAGGCGCTGCTGGCCAGCCCCAACTACGCCGCGAAGCAGTGGGTCTTTGAACAATATGACACGATGGTCATGGCCGACACCGCCCGTACGCCGGGTCTGGGGGCCGGGATCATGCGGGTGCATGGCACTGACAAGTCCCTTGCCTTCACGTCGGACGTCACCCCTCGCTACGTCAAGGCCAACCCCGTAGAGGGTGGCAAACAGGCAGTCGCCGAAGCATATCGAAACCTGACAGCGGTGGGCGCCAAGCCATTGGCCACAACAGACAATCTGAATTTCGGCAACCCCGAAAAGCCCGAGATCATGGGGCAATTTGTAGCTGCGCTCGATGGAATTGGTCAGGCTTGCAAAGCGCTCGACATGCCCATCGTGTCGGGCAACGTGTCGCTCTACAACGAAACAGACGGCACCGGCATTCTGCCCACCCCCACCATCGGGGCAGTTGGGCTGATCGACCACCCCGACAACATCATCGGGGGCGACGTGCGCGAGGGCCATGTGGCCTTGCTGGTCGGGGACTGCGGTGGGCATCTGGGCCAGTCGGCAATCCTTGCGGAAGTGTTTGGACGTACCGACGGGGACGCGCCACATGTGGATCTTGATGCCGAGAAGCGGAATGGCGATTTCATTCGTGAAAACAGACACTTGATTAATGCCTGCACCGATTTGAGTGACGGGGGCCTCGCCCTTGCCGCCTTTGAACTGGCAGAGGCAGCAAATGTCGGCGTATGGGTCGACGCCAGTGAGATGGGCAGCTTCTTTGGCGAAGATCAGGCGCGCTACTTGGTAGCCTGTTCCTTTGACAAAGCCGAAGCATTGATGATCGCTGCGGGCAAGGCAGGTGTGCCTATCGTTTCTGTTGGCAAGTTCTCGGGCGACACGGTGTGGATGGGCAACAGCTCGGCCCCGCTGTCGGACTTGTCGGACATCTATCGCAACAGCTTTGCCGATACTTTCGCCTGACGGGGGATGATTGCGAGATTTTTCGTACGAAAAATCTTTACCCGGATCAGGCCGTGATCATCTGAAGCAAGCGGTCGCGATCGCCGACATCGTCGCGGATAGAGATGACGCGCGCCAGCTCTTCTATGGACGCGATTGAGTGGCCGGCGCGGAAGCTGTCCACATGGGGCAGCATTGCCGCGATGCCCCGGGCGCGCGGCGCGAAATCCTCCCACCTTAACAATGGGTTGATCCATATCAGGCGTTGCGCCGACAAGTGCAGGCGCTCCATCTGTTTTGCCAACGCATCCGGGTCGTCACGGTCAAGGCCGTCGGTGATCAGCAGAACCACGGCGCCCTGCCCCAATACGCGGCGGGACCAGTCGCGATTGAACGTTTCAAGGCACGACCCAATCCGCGTGCCGCCTTCCCAATCCTGCGCTTCTGCCCCGGCGGCTTGCAGCGCCGCATCCACGTCGCGCTGTGCCAGATGCCGCGTGATGTTTGTCAGCCGCGTGCCGAAGGTGAAGGCGTGAACCTTGGCCCAGCCTGCGCCTTTTGCATTCGCCACCGCATGTAAAAAGTGAAGCACGACGCGGGAATACTGGCTCATGGACCCGGAGATGTCGCAAAGCGCCACGAGGTTCGGATAGCGGACCCTGGGCGTTTTCCATTTCAGGTCGCGCATCTCTCCGCCCTGGCGCATCGCTGCGCGCAAAGTACGGGCAGGATCGACACGGCCCAACCCCGCAGCGCGTGTGCGGCGCGTCGGCATGGGATCGACCGGCAAGGCCATGCGGGCCAGCATGGCCTTGGCCTGCGCCATTTCTTCCGTGCTCATCTGCTCGAAATCGAGGGATTTGAGCTGTTCTTCGTTGCTCATGGTGAGCGAGGCGTCGATTTCGATCTCGGTCCCGCCCTCTTCCATGTCGGGCAGGTCGATGTCGTCGCCTGCGCCGTCAAGCAGTGCCTCGGCCGCGCGTTTTTCGGCGGCTTGCCCGCCTCGGTCTTCCTGCACACCACGCACTGCAGGCAGCATCGCAGCCATCATATGTTCGAGATAGCGTGGGTCGCGCCAGTAGAGGCGGAAAATCTGGGCAAAGACCGCACGGTGTTCCGGCTTTGAGACAAAGCAGGCATGGAGCGTCCAGTAAAAGTCGCGCTTCTCGGTAAAACCCGCCTTGGTGACGGCAGTGATGGCATCCATCACCCGGCCCGTGCCGATAGGTAGGCCAGCGCGGCGCAAGGCGCGGGCGAAATGGGTGATGTTGCCCGCGAGCTTCGGGTTTTCGGGGAGTTCGAGCGGGGCGTATTCAGGCATGTGGACGCTCCAGATGCGTACAAATCTTGTCTGCCGCGCTGTCAGCAGACAGGTTCGTGACATCCAGTACGGTTGCAGCAGCCGGAATAAACAGCTTGTCCCGGCTTCGAATGGTTTTCAGCACGTCACCATCCGTTAGCTTGTCACCCCCTGCCCGAGATGGGTCCGACAGACGACGTTGGTTTTCGTCAATCGACAGGTCCAACACAAACAGATGCAACGGCGCGTTTCGGTCGCGCGCAAGATCAAGCGTGGGTTGGAAAAGCGGTTTCGCAGCCGGTTCATCCGCCAGAGCATCGGTCAGGACAATGGGCACATCGTTTGGCAACCGACGCGCATGGTCGAGGATGAGGCTTCGGACCTCTTCGCGCATGGCGATGCTTTCCAGCGTATCGCGCGCATAGAGTGCCCGCGCGGCATCCAGCATCAGGTGATTGTGGATCAGTCTCCCGCCCAAGCGGTTGGCAACCCGCTGCCCAATGGCTTTCTTACCCGCGCCAGGCCAGCCACCAATATGGATCACGGGTGCGACGGCCATCAGATCATGCTGGTTCCAGCGATGCCTTGGCCTCGTCCAGCAGGCGTTTGGCTTCGGAGCCTTGGAGTTTCTGGATGTCGTCCTGGTACTTGAGGATGGCGCCGAGCGTGTCTGCTATGACCTCGGGGCTGAGTGTCAACACATCGAGCGCCAGCAGGCATTTGGCCCAGTCGATGGTTTCGGCGACGCCGGGTTTCTTGAACAGATCCTCGGTCCGGAGGCGTTGAACAAACGCCACCACCTCGCGGCTGAGTTCTGCGGCCGCTTCAGGGGCGCGAGCGTTCAGGATTTCCATCTCGCGGTCGAAATTGGGGTAGTCGACCCAGTGATAGAGGCAACGGCGTTTGAGCGCGTCGTGCACTTCGCGCGTGCGGTTGGAGGTGAGGATGACGATGGGTGGTTCCGGGGCCTTGATCGTGCCCAGCTCGGGGATCGTGACCTGAAAGTCCGAGAGCGCTTCGAGCAGGAAGGCCTCGAAAGGTTCATCCGTGCGGTCCAGTTCGTCTATCAAGAGGACAGGTGCACCGTTTTCATCGGGTCGCATAGCATCGAGTAGCGGGCGTTCGATCAGGTAATCATCCGAGAAAAGCTCGGTTTGCAGTGCCTTGCGGTCGGCCCCGCCGGATGCTTCCGCCGTGCGGATCGCGACCATCTGTGCCGGGAAGTTCCATTCGTAGACGGCCGAGGACGCATCAAGCCCTTCGTAGCATTGCAGCCGGATCAGGCGACGGCCCAGTGCGGCTGCCAGTGCCTTGGCGATTTCGGTTTTGCCGACACCTGCTTCGCCTTCCAGGAACAGAGGGCGGCCAAGCGACAGGCTGAGGAACACGACGGTCCCGAGTGCGCGGTCACAGACATAGCCTTGGTCGGCCAGCATCGTCTGGACGGCGTCAATGGAGGTGGGTGTGTGCATCGGGTTTCCTTCCTTGCGTCCAAACTGCATCGCTGGGCGGTGTCGTCAAGGCCTCCTAAAGTCCTGTGCGTTGACGGGATTCGCGAGAAATGGCATGGTGTTAACGGGATAAGAATGAGGTTCGCGGCATAGATACGGGGACCCGGAACAGAGGCGGTGGGCAATGACCCGATCACGAAAGGCTGGCGTTTGATGCGCATTACGGCTGTGACCTGCGTGAAAAACGAGGGCCCGTTTCTGTTGGAGTGGATTGCCTTCAATCGCCTGATCGGGGTGACCGATCATCTGTTCTATTCCAATGATTGTTCCGATGGGACCGATACCCTGCTGGACGCCTTGGCCGATCGTGGGTTGTGCCAGCATTTGCCAAACCCGGCAGAGGGGCGGAACTACCAGATGGAGGCGCTGAAGGATGCGCGCCGTCAGGACATCGTGACCGAGGCGGACTGGGTCTGGGTTGCGGACGTAGACGAGTTTATGAACATCCATGTCGGCGATCACACAATCCCGGCCCTGATCGAGGCTTGTGGGGATCCGCAGGCGATTTCGGTCACATTCCAGTTCTTTGCCAATGATGGCGTGGACACGTTTGTCGACGCGCCGGTGATTGGGCAGTTCCACCGCTCGCACAATCCGGACCTGTGGTGTGGTGAGGCTGCAATCGAGGTCAAGTCGCTGGTGCGCCACGATTTTCCCTTGCAGTACTACGGCGCGCATCGCCCCTTTCAGAAGGGCAAGGCCAAGCCCGCGTGGACCGATGGATCGGGTCGCAAGGTGCCGCACAAATTCCTTGTCGCCGCCAATCCACGCCGCATTCGCCGCTTTCCTGCCCATGGGGCGCGGGTATTCGCAACGCTCAACCACTATGCGCTGCGCAGCCTCGACAGCTATCTGGTCAAGAATGATCGGGGTGATGTGAACCGCGAAAACCGTGCCTTTGACGATACCTACTGGCGCGAGCGGAATGACCCCGCCTGGGAAGACAAGAGCATTCAGCGCTATTTGCCTGATCTGAAAAAGGCGTTGGACGAGCTAAAGAAAGACAAGGAAATCAAGGCCCTGCACAACGACTGCGTGCAGCGGCACATCGCCAAGCGGGACGAATTGCTGGCTAAGCCGGAGTATCAGGCGATGCAGGCACAGTTACATGCCGCCTCGACCCTACCGCCGCAGGAAGAGGCGATGCTGATCGATCTGGGATTGATGGAGCCCGCGGCATGAGTTTGCGTGTTGTGAACCTTGGCCTGCCCAAGACTGGCACCACGACTCTGGCCCGTGCCTTGCGCCGCGCGGGGCTGCATGTTGCGGACCATCGCGTGCGGCCGCGTCAAACCAAGAACACGCAGTTGCACAACGAATTTGTCGCCGACCTTTTGTATCGAGGATATTTCGAGACAGGGGACCCGGGGGCGTACTTTGCCGACTTCGACGCGATCTCTGAGATGAGCGTGCTGCGCGCAGGACGGTCCCTGTGGCCGCAAATGGATTTCGGGCTGATCATGGCGATCCGCGAACACAATCCCGGCGTCAAGTTTCTTGCATCGAACCGTGATCCTTTCGAGATGTCGCAATCCATGCTGGCGTGGTCCGATCTGGGCACGTCGCGCCTGCCCGCCAACAACATACCCGGCCTACCGGAGGGGTTTGGCGAGACGAGCATCCAACGGATGCAGTGGATCGAAGCGCATTATGCCCATCTGCGCGCGATTTTTCGGGATGATGATGATTTTCTGGAATACGACGTAGCCGACCCCGAAGCAAAAGACCTGATCAGTGGTTTCATTGAGATGCCGGTGAATTGGTGGGGTAAGACCAACGTGAACAAGTTGAACGAGGTTGCCTGATGCGAATCCACCTGCATATCGGGTTGGAACAGGTGGGTGCAGACCGCCTGCAGAACGTGCTGGCCGCCAAGCGGGACCAGATGATCAGCAAGGGTGTGTTGTATGCGCGCAGCCCCGGCAACAAGAACCACACAAGGCTCTACATGGCAGTGACGGAAGCCGCGCATGTGGACCCTTTGCGGTACAACCGCGGTTACATCACCGGTGACAAGCAAAAGGTGCTACATGACGCGGTCGCTGCTGATCTGGCCAAGGAAGTCGCGCAGTTTTCGCCCGATCACCTGATCCTGTCGGCATCGCAACTGGGCGTCAGCCTCGTGTCCCGGTCAGAGCTGGAGCGGTTGAAAGCCTTGCTGACACCGCTGTCGGACGACATCCGTGTCATCGCGCATATTGACGAGCCTGCACGCCTGCTGGCCCGCCACTATCGCGAGCAGATCATGGAGGGGCGCGGTGCGTCTCTCGATCAGGAACTGCAACTGGCGGGCAGCAAGACATGGTGGTCTGACGCCCTGGCGAAGGCCCCCAAGATCAACCCCCAAGCCGGGTCTTTCATTGAAAACCAGGCCGCACCATGTTGGCTGGACTATAGCGCGTTGGAAAAACACTGGAACGCAGTATTTGGCGAAGGTGCTGTGACGTTCCGGGGCTATGACGCCGAGGGGTTTGCCGCCGAAACGGTCACGGATGAAATCCGCGCTGCCTTTGAAGTCAAACAAACCATTGGAAAAGCCGCGAAAGCCACTGTGCCTGCGGAACCATCTGCGGCGTGGTTGGCGCGCGGGCGCCAGTTGAACGACCTGATCCTACAAGTGCTCGCCACCAAAAAACGCATTCTGCCCCGGCAGCTTTGGCGATCCTTTGTGAATGAGATCAAGGTGGACGGCGATCCTATCGATCCTGCATCGCTGTCCACCATTTCCAAAACTTTCACCAAGCAAAACGCCGCCATTGCAAAGGCGCATGACCTGCCTGCTGACCTGTTCAAGGCACCGCGGGCAACGAAAGCGTGGGAGGAAGCCGATCCGACGCGCGGTTTCCGCGCTTCGCAATACCTGTTGGGCTTCCTGTGGCGCATTGACAAGGCGACACAGGAAGAACGCAAGACCAAAGCGGCTGATCTGGCCCGCCTAAACGGCACCCCTGCCCCAACACCGGCGGAGCCGAACCCATTACCGAACGATGGCCTGACCGACACGGCCCGCGCATTGATGCCACCGCTGGCGGTGCAGAACTTTGAAAAATTGCGCACGTCGTCCTTTGCACCGCACAACAAGTTGGGCGCCGTCAACGAAGAGGAACTGGCAGCTGCTTACACGCCCTTGGGCAAGCGCGATCTACCCAAGGGATCAACTGGCAATGTCATTGTCGGCTGCATGAAGAACGAGGCGCCTTACATCGTCGAATGGGTTGCCTACCACCGCGCCATGGGGGTCGATAATTTCCTGATCTACACCAATGGCTGTGAGGATGGGACAAGCGAGATTCTGGACCGTCTGCAAGATATGGGCGTGATCCAGCACCGCAATAATGACAATTGGAAGGGCAATTCGCCCCAACAGTATGCGTTGAACCAATCCCTGAAAGAACCGCTGATCAAGAACGCCGACTGGATCATCCACATCGATGTAGATGAGTTCATGAATGTGCGCACGGGCAATGGGACGTTGCAGGATTTCTTTGACGCCGTCCCCGATGCCACGAATGTTGCCATGACGTGGCGCCTGTTTGGCCACAACGGTGTGACGGAGTTGAAGGACGAGTTCGTGATTGATCAGTTCGATCACTGTGCCCCGAAATTCTGCCCGAAACCGCACACAGTCTGGGGCTTCAAAACGATGTTCAAGAACATCGGTGCTTACGAAAAGATCAGCTGCCACCGGCCGAACAAGCTGGACCCCCAATTTGCCAAGAAGGTGCGTTGGGTGAATGGCTCGGGCAAGGATATGACCAGTGAAGCGGCCGAAAACGGATGGAGAAGTTCGAAAAAGTCGATCGGGTATGACTTGCTGCAGCTCAATCACTATGCGTTGCGGTCTGCTGAGAGTTTTTTGATCAAGCGGCAACGCGGCCGCGCGCTGCACGTGGATCGATCCATCGGGATCAACTATTGGATTCGCATGGATTGGTCTGACTACCGTGACATCACAATCAAACGAAACCTGCCGCGTATGCGCTCCGAATACGAAACGTTGATGCAGGATGCGGAGCTGCGCAAGTGGCACGAATTTGGTCTGACGTGGCATCGGACCAAGGCGGATGAACTCCACGCCAATCCGGAGTTCCAAGACCTGTATGATCAGGCCCTCAAGGTCAAACTGACCGAGACAGAGCGGGTGGCGTATGCCCTCGCCCTCGACATGGAGAGTTGAGATGGATGGTGCACGGATCGAGAATGACGTGATCACAACCCCGCGCGGGTTGCTGTTTCCACGTGATACAGATGTGCTGAAGCCGCGTCTTGCGGGAAACTTGCGGCGCGGTCTTTATGAGAACAAGGAGGGTGATGCTGTTTTGCGCATCATCCAGCCGGACGACATCGTTTTGGAATTGGGCGGTGGGGTTGGTTTCATCTCGACCCTTGTGGCCAAGAAAAGCAAGGCGGCGCACGTTCATGTCTACGAAGCCAACGGCATGTTGGCTGATTACATCCGCCGGGTGCATGCCGCCAATGGTGTCGAGAACGCAACGGTAAACCACGCCATATTGGGCAAACGCAAGGGCACCAAGGACTTCCACGTACGTGGCAACATCCTGGCGTCGTCTGTCGAAGAGACAAATGGCGAAGGCATCCTGCGGACTGAGACCGTGGACGTGGTGAATGCAGGTCAACAGACCAAGGCGATCAAACCGACAGTTCTGGTCTGCGATATCGAAGGCAGTGAAGCGGAGTTGCTGCCGGAGATGGACCTGAGCACCCTGCGGGCCGCCGTCATTGAACTGCATCCGCAATGGATTGGTCCCGAGGGTGTGAATGCGGTTTTTGGGGCGTTGATGGCAGCTGGCCTGGCCTATTACCCCAAGCTGTCGACCCAGAAAGTGGTGACATTCCGCAGGGCTTGGCCGCTCCGGTGACGCATCTTGCGCTGTTGACTGTCCGGAATGAGGCCGCGTTCCTGTTGGAGTGGCTTGCCCATCACCGCGCTGTCGGGTTTGACGATTTCCTTGTCTTTTCAAACGATTGTGATGATGGCACCGACACCATGCTGGATCGGCTGGCCGCGCTTGGCCGGCTGACCCATGTGCGGAATGAAGGCCCTTACGACAATGGAGGCATTCAATTCACGGCACTGAGAGCCGCTGCAAAGATGGAGCAGGTCAAGACAGCGGATTGGATTTTGCCGCTCGATATAGATGAGTTTGTCAATATCCACACCGGCGACGGAACGCTGGCCGCACTTCATGCGGCCCTGCCCGAAGCCACAGCGATCACACTGACATGGCGATTGTTCGGCAATAATGGCCAGGTTCGATATCTGGACCAACCGGTTACGGATATGTTTCCGAAGGCCGCGCCTGAGATCCTGTACTGGCCATGGCGCGCGTCCATGTTCAAAACGCTCTATGCGAATGATGGCACCTATCGCAAACCGGGCGTGCACCGGCCACGCGATGTGGATGACCGCAAGATTGCGCAGGCGCGGTGGTTTGATGGGCACGGGCGCTTACTGCCGGACTTGTTCAAGACCCGCCGGCTGTTTTCGAACTTTGGTCAGTCGAATTACGGGTTGGCGCAGCTTAACCACTACCCTCTTGGGTCCATGGAAAGCTACGTTTTGAAGGCGGACAGAGGCCGCGCCGTGCACGCGGATGACATGCTCGATATCGACTACTGGGTCGAACGGAATTTCAGCGTAGAGGAAGACCGGTCCATTGGCCGCTATACAGAGCAGCGCGATGTTTATCTCACGGAACTCAAGTCCGACGCAATCGTGGCAGAACTGCACGAAAGTGCCGTTGCCTGGCGCAAATCCCGGTTTGACGAATTGATGCAGCAAGAACCATTTCGCGCCCTGTTTGGCCGTCTGTTGATGACGCCGCCGTCACGGCCGGTGCCGCAAAAGGCTGCACAATTTATGGTGCGATACGCGAACCTTGCGCGTCGTTCGGCGCAATAGTCACTCAAATTTTCCCCATTTTTGCCCCATTGCGGCAGTACCCCGTTCCTCAACCCGTGGTTCAAATGCGGGATATGAGGATAGAGCAATGCAGGACCAAGAGATTCCGTTCGAGTCGGATCTGGCTGATCTTCCGAAAGCCGAGTGGCTGTCCCGTCTGGCACAAACCGTTGAAAAACAAGGCTTCTTTCGACAGCTTGGGCGCAAGCACTTTGCTGCCCATATTCGGCGAGGCGAAACGTTGGTGGTGACGTTCGAATCGGTACAGGGCATGCGCGCATTGTCTGACCGCGCCGAGCCGCTGGGTTGGTCGATGGTACGCGACAACGATTGGTCACATCTGTGTATCGCCTCGGACGGTGATACCTGGTTTCGCGACAGGCACGTGATTGCCTTGTTTGATCAGATGATCGACGATGGTTTTTTTGACGACTTCGAATCCATACTGTTTTACGGTGCGGGGCCTTGTGGGTACGCCGCAGCGGCCTACTCCGTGGCTGCACCTGGGTCGCATGTGCTTCTCATTCAGCCGCAGGCCACGCTGGACCCGCGCGTGACGGAATGGGATGATCGGTTCATCGAGATGCGGCGCACTGATTTCACGTCGCGCTACGGTTATGCACCGGACATGCTGGACGCCTGTGCACAGGCTTACGTCCTGTATGACCCTGTTGAACGGCTGGATGCCATGCACGCAGCGCTGTTTACCCGCGCAGGTGTCACTCAGTACCAGCTGCGCAACATGGGCGATGCAATCCAGAGCGATCTGGTCAACATGAATGTGCTGCCGGACCTTCTGGAAATGGCCGCCGAAGGTGCATTGGACGATTTGCAATTTGCCAAGGTCTATCGTGCCCGGCGCACTTATCCGGGCTATTTGCGCAGGGTCATGGCCGCGCTGGACCGTGATGAACGGATTGATCTGACCTATATGATGGCGCGCAATGTCGTGGAGCGCATGAAGCGCGCCCCACGTTTCCAGCGCCGTCTGGCCGAGATCGAAGCGCGCCGACAATTCCCCAGCGACGACGGGGACTAGAAACCGGCCCTGCGCCCATGTTAACGGCGGCGCATGACTTCATTGACCATTGCCCGCCCTGACGATTGGCATCTGCACTTGCGCGATGGCGCAATGATGCGCGCCGTGTTGCCTTGGACCGCACGCGACTTTGCCCGTGCCATCATCATGCCCAACCTCGTGCCCCCGGTTGTCACAGGGGATCAGGCCGCGGCCTATCGCGATCGCATTCTGTCCGCCCTGCCCGACGGCATGGACTTTGATCCGTTGATGACGCTGTATCTGACCGAGGATACGGATGCAGACGACGTGACTGCCGCACATCAGAGCGGGCTGGTCAAAGCCGTCAAACTGTATCCTGCAGGCGCGACCACCAACTCCGCCTCGGGTGTGACCAACTTCGACAACATACGCCCGGTGCTGGAGCGCATGGCCGAGATTGGCCTGCCCCTGTGTGTGCATGGGGAAGTGACCGACCACGACATCGACATCTTTGACCGCGAGGCGGTGTTCATTGACCGGGTTCTTGACCCGATCCGCCGTGCCACACCCGGTTTGCGCGTCGTGATGGAACATATCACCACGTCGAACGCGGTCGACTACGCCCGCGCACAGGATGACAGTCTTGGTGCGACCATCACCACGCACCACCTTGTTATCAACCGCAACCACATCCTCGCCGGTGGGATCAAGCCGCACTACTATTGTTTGCCTGTTGCCAAACGCGAGGAACACAGGCTTGCCCTGCGGGCCGCTGCCACCAGCGGCGAGGCACGGTTTTTTCTGGGCACGGACAGCGCACCGCACACGGATGCGAACAAGCTACTGCCCTGCGGCTGCGCCGGCTGCTTCACTGCCCCCAACACACTGCCAATCCTTGCGCAGGTCTTCGAAGAAGAGAGCGCACTGGATCGGCTGGAAGCCTTCACGTCACGAAACGGACCCAAATTCTATGGCCTACCGATCAACAAAGGCACGGTCACGCTGGTCAAGTCCGCACCAACACTGCCCAGCCACGTGGACACAGACGAAGGCCCCGTCACCGTCTTTGATCCCGGCTTTGATCTGATGTGGTCCGTCCAGTAACTTCCCTGTTTCAAAAAATCCCCGCCGGAGGCTCCCGCCCTCTCCACGCAGCACCCAGCCCGAAAGCAAAACGCCATGATCCCAACAAGCTATCCGACATCCGAAGAAATGGCCCGCCTGACGGCCCGCATGCTTCTGGAAATCAAGGCGGTGCATTTCAACGCGGCCGAGCCGTTCACCTTGGCCTCCGGACTGCCAAGCCCGACCTATATCGACTGCCGCAAGCTGATCTCTTACCCGCGCATCCGGTCGACATTGATGGATTTTCTGACGGTGACCGTCATGCGCAATGCGGGATTTGAGGCATTCGACAACATCGCGGGCGGAGAGACTGCAGGAATTCCCTTTGCCGCCTTTGTGGCCGAACGCATGGCGCTGCCCATGACCTATGTGCGCAAGAAACCCAAGGGATATGGCAAAGGCGCCCGGATCGAAGGCGACATGACCGATGGCCAGCGCGTCCTGTTGGTCGAGGATCTGACGACGGACGGCGGATCGAAACTCAGCTTTGTGGATGCGATCCGCGATGCCGGAGCCACCTGCGCACACACAGCCGTCATTTTCTACTACGGCATTTTCCCCGAGACCGAGAAGACGCTCGGCGATCATGGCGTAGCGCTGCATCACCTGTGCACGTGGTGGGATGTATTGTCCGAGGCCAAGGCATCCGGCGCATTCGACGCCGCAACTTTGGACGGTGTCGAGGCGTTCCTGAACGACCCGCGCGCGTGGCAGGCCGCCCGGACGTAACGGAACTTCGCCGATACGGCTCCGTTTGCGCTTTTTCCACCCGGCTTCTGGCTGTGGAACAGTGTGCAAAACCATGATTCTTTTGCATGGCACTGCGCAGATGTGGTATGCGTACAAGACGCCATTGCCATATGTGGGAAAGTGTAAACCGCGTTTTTGGAGCATCCACCGGGTTTTCCACAGACTTGCTCCCGGTTTTCAACGCCTATGCGCTTGTGGCAAGACACCCGGAACGCGGGGACAATAAAACAACGAGCAGAGAGTGGGGCGATGAACGAGATTGCAGCAATCAATCCGACCGGGGTGGCGGTTCAGGATGCCGAGACCATGCCCCACTCGATCGAGGCAGAGCAGCAGTTGCTGGGCGCGATCCTGACTAACAACGACATCTATGACCGTGTCGCGGCGATCATCAATCCGACCCATTTCTATGACCCGGTTCACGCCCGCATTTTCGAGATTTCGGCGGCCCGGATTGCCAAGAACAACCTTGCCTCTCCGGTGACGCTCAAGGCGTTCATGGAAGACGATGAGGGGCTGAAGGAGCTGGGCGGTCCGGCCTATCTTGCCCGCCTTGCGGGGGCGGCCATCAGTGCCTTTGCCGTGCGCGACTATGCGCAGATGATCTATGACCTTGCCGTGCGGCGCGACTTGATCCAATTGGGCCGCGACATCAGCGCGAAAGCGGCCAAAGTCGATGTGGCGTCAGAGCCTAAGGAACAGATCGTCGAAGCCGAACAGGCGCTCTACAAGCTGGCCGAACAAGGCACCTCAGAGGGTGGTTTTCAAAGCTTTCTCAAGGCCGTAACGGACGCAGTTAACGTCGCCAATGCCGCCTATCAGCGCGAGGGCGGGCTTGCGGGCATCTCGACCGGTCTGATCGATATGGACAAGAAGCTTGGGGGCTTGCACCCGTCTGATCTTCTGATCCTTGCAGGTCGTCCGTCGATGGGGAAAACATCGCTGGCCACCAATATCGCCTTCAACATTGCCAAGGCGTACAAGAAGGGGCTTAAGCCGGACGGGTCCGAGGGCGCCATCGAGGGTGGTGTTGTCGGTTTCTATTCACTCGAGATGAGCGCCGAGCAGTTGGCTGCGCGTATCCTCTCCGAAGCTGCAGAGGTGCCGTCAGAAAACATCCGCCGTGGGGACATGACCGAGGCGGAGTTCCGGCGCTTTGTGGACGCGGCCAAGCAGCTTGAGGCCTGCCCACTGTTCATCGACGACACGCCCGCCATCCCGATTGCACAGCTTGCCGCCCGCGCGCGGCGGTTGAAGCGGACCCATGGGTTGGATGTGCTGATGGTTGACTATTTGCAGCTGGTGCGCGGCGGCGCGGACAACCGGGTGCAGGAGATTGCCGAGATCTCCATGGGCCTCAAGGCCATCGCCAAGGAATTGAACATCCCGGTCATCGCGCTGTCCCAGCTGTCGCGTCAGGTCGAAAGCCGCGAAGACAAGCGGCCGCAACTGTCCGACTTGCGGGAATCGGGCTCGATCGAGCAGGACGCCGACGTGGTCATGTTCGTGTTCCGCGAAGAGTATTATAAAGAGCGTGAAAAACCCGGCGATCACGATCTGGAAGCGATGGCCAAGTGGCAGGAAGAGATGGAACGGCTGCATGGTCGCGCAGAAGTCATCATCGGCAAGCAGCGTCACGGCCCCATCGGTACGGTGGACTTGAGCTTTGAGGGCCGCTTTACCCGTTTCGGCAACCTTGTGCAGCCCTGGCAGCAAGGCGGCGGTGGCGACACCGGGTTCTGATCCAAAGGACGCGCTGCGCGCGACGCCAAAGTTTTTGGGGCTCTGCCCCCGCCTGCGGCGTCCCCGTGGTATTTATTGTCAGAAGATGCTGCATGGCCGGGTTGTGATTGGACAGCGTTACGCGCGCCCGGCACAGTGTCAGCATGCGTTGGTTTCTTGTTTTCTTGGTGTGTGTTGGCTCGGTCGTGCAGGCGCAGGAGCGAACCGAGGTTGATGTCGAGCTGTTCCTCGCCGTTGATGTGAGCCGCTCGATGCAGCCTTACGAGTTGGAAATCCAGCGGCGTGGCTATGCAACTGCGCTACAGTCGCCAGAGGTGCAGGCCGCCATCAATAGTGGTTTTCTGGGCCGCATCGCGATCACCTATGTTGAATGGGCCGGGTCCCATGACCAACGGGTAATTGTCCCCTGGACCGTCTTGGCGATGCCCGATGATGCGTCCAGAATCGCAAATCAGATCACGGCCCATTTTGACGATGCGATGCGCCGCACCTCCATTTCCGGGGCGTTAATCCACGCCGCCGACAGCATTGATGATAACGCCTTTGATGGTTTGCGCCGTGTCATCGACGTATCGGGGGACGGCCCGAACAACATGGGGCGCCCGGTCACGCAGGCCCGAGATGCCGTTCTGGCGCGCGGCATCACGATCAATGGGCTGCCGCTGATGACCCAGGATGATGGATTTACGTCCCGGTGGAACATACCTGACCTTGATGTCTACTACACCGCCTGTGTCATTGGCGGCACCGGCGCCTTTGTGCTGCCTGTCACCGATTGGGCGGAGTTTGAGGATGCGGTGCGGCGCAAGCTGGTGTTGGAGATTGCCGGACAGCCTGCACGGCTGTGGCGGGCGCAGGCAAGCGTGCCCTACAACTGCCTGATCGGGGAGGAAATCTGGGAACGAAACCGCGACATCTTTGCGCTGCCCTGAGCCGACATCACATTTTCCCCTTCACCAATCCGCGTCGTCCTGCCAAACAGCCGGTCATGACATCTGCGACCCTCTCTATCGACCTCGGCGCGCTTGTGCGCAATTGGCAATCTCTTGATGCACTCAGTGCCTGCGAAACTGGTGCGGTGGTCAAGGCCAATGGCTACGGCCTGGGCGCGCCTGTCGTGGGCCGTGCACTTGTGCGCGCCGGCGTACGCAGCTTTTTTGTCGCCACGGCCGAAGAGGGCAACACGCTGCGCGGGGCGATTGGTCAGGGGCCCGCGATCTATGTCTTTTCCGGTCACATGGCGGGCGATACTAACGCAATCCGCGAAGCAGCCTTGACCCCGCTGCTCAACTCTGTCGATCAGATGCTGCGCCATGTCGAAGCGCTGCCGGGTGCCCCTTTTGGCATTCAACTGGACAGCGGGATGAACCGCTTGGGTATGGAGCCTGCCGAATGGTCCGCCGTGCGCGACATTGCCATCGCCCAAGGCCCTATTTTGATAATGTCACATCTGGCCTGTGCGGATGAGCCCGATCATCCCATGAATGCGCGCCAATTGGCCGAGTTTCGAGCAATGACAGACGGGTTGGACATTCCCCGCTCTCTCGCCGCCACGGGTGGGACCATTCTTGGCCCGGACTATCACTTTGACATGACACGCCCCGGGATTGGGCTTTATGGCGGGTTGCCCTTTGCGGACGCGACCCCGGTGGTCACTCTTGATCTGCCCGTTATTCAGGTTCGGGATGTCTTGCAGGGCGAAAGCGTGGGTTACGGCAACACTTGGATTGCCCCGCGTGACAGCCGCGTCGCCACCGTTTCAGGTGGGTATGCTGACGGGTTGATCCGCGCAATGGGTCCCAAGGCAACGCTATACGCGGGTGACACGCCCTGCCCGGTGGTGGGCCGTGTGTCCATGGACCTGATCACTGCCGATGTGACCACACTGGGACATGATCCGGCGGAGTTGCAGCTTATGGGTCGCCATCAATCCGTCGACACGGTGGCCGAAGCCGCTGGTACGATCGGTTATGAAATCCTGACCTCCCTTGGCATGCGCTATCAGCGGAGCCTGTTGGCATGAGTTGGATTGCAGCACTTGGGCGGGCAACGCTGGGCCTGCTGGCCGCCATTGGCCGGGTGGCGATGTTTTTTGGCAGCGCTGTCACCCATCTGTTGCGGCCTCCGTTTTATCCCCGCGAGCTGGCCCTGGCCCTGCTGAATATCGGGTGGTTGTCCCTGCCTGTCGTCGGGCTGACGGCCATTTTCACAGGCGGCGCGCTGGCGCTGCAAATCTATGCGGGCGGTGCCCGCTTTAACGCTGAGGCCGTGGTGCCTCAGATTGTTGCCATCGGCATGGTACGCGAATTAGGGCCGGTCCTTGTGGGTCTGATGATCGCCGCGCGCGTCACCTCGTCCATCGCGGCCGAGATCGCGACGATGAAGGTGACGGAGCAGATTGACGCATTGGTCACCCTGTCGACCCATCCCATGAAATACCTGACGGTGCCCCGCGTGCTGGCTGCCACACTGGTTGTGCCGCTTTTGGTGGCCGTTGGTGATGTGATCGGCATCTTTGGTGGTTACGCCGTCGCCACAGGCACCCTTGGGTTCAATGCCGCGGCCTACATCCAGAACACGGTTGATTTCCTGCAAACGCGGGACATTACATCCAGCTTGGTGAAGGGTGCAGTGTTCGGATGCATCGCCGCCCTGATGGGATGTTATTTCGGCATGAACTCGGGCCGGGGTGCGCAAGGTGTGGGCCGGGCGACCAAGGGATCGGTTGAGGCTGCTGCCGTGCTGATCCTTGCCGCCAATTTCGTGCTCACGGGGGTGTTCTTTTCCGTATGACCCAGAACGCGCCCTCTTCTTTGTCTGCTACAGGCCCCGCCAGATGATCACACTCGACAACATCCACAAAAGTTTTGGCGATAACCACGTTCTACGCGGCGTCGATCTGCATGTTGCGCGCGGCACGTCAATGGTGATCATCGGCGGGTCCGGCACCGGCAAATCCATCGCGATCAAGACCATCCTTGGTCTTGTCACACCCGAGAAGGGTACGATCACGGTGGACGGGCAGGACGTCAGCCAGACCGGGGATCGGGATGCCTTTCTGGCCCGGTTCGGGATGCTGTTTCAGGGAGCAGCCTTATTCGACTCCCTGCCCGTCTGGCAGAACGTGGCCTTTCGCCTGTTGCGCGGCAGCCTTGCGCGCCCGAAGGCAGAGGCGCACGAGATCGCCATCGAAAAGCTGCGGCGTGTGGGCCTGACGCCAGACGTGGCGGATCGTCTGCCTGCTGAGTTGTCCGGCGGGATGCAGAAACGCGTTGGGCTAGCGCGGGCCATCGCCGCAGAGCCTGAAATCATCTTCTTTGACGAACCGACCACCGGGCTTGATCCGATCATGGCGGGCGTCATCAACGACCTCATCCGCGAGATCGTGACCGAGATGGGCGCGACCACGATGACAATCACCCATGACATGACGTCCGTTCGCACTATTGCCGACAATGTGGCGATGCTGCACGGGGGCAAGATCCGCTGGACCGGCCCGGTCGCGGACATTGACGCAGCCACGGATCCTTACGTGGATCAGTTCATTCACGGACGGGCGGAAGGGCCGATCGAGACGGTGCGCTAGGCCGCGCAGCGCTTGACACCAGCATTCCGGCGCGGCCACTTGCCATCATGCATCGCTGGATCAACCTGACCCTGCTTATCCTGTTCCCGATCTCGTGGTTTGCGCCATTGCTCAAGGCCGGGTTGCTGCCTCTGTTCAAGTTGAAAGAGATTTCAGTGCTGACCGGGCTTCAGTCGCTTTGGGGCACGGATATCTTTCTGGCCCTCGTCGTTGCCCTGTTCGCGCTGGTGGCGCCGATGGCCAAGACCATCGGGCTGGCGCTGCTGCATTGGAATATGGCCAGTCCACGCCTTGCACCCGGGTTGCGCCTGATGGGCAAGTTAGCAATGGCGGACATTTTTCTGATCGCCATCTACATCACCGTGGCCAAGGGCGTGGGCGTTGGGCGGCTGGAAGTGGCTTGGGGGCTGTACTTGTTTACAGCCTGCATTCTGGCGTCGCTGTGGGTCGGCTTTCGAACGGAAAAAACTGCGTTGGCTTCCGCCAACCGGTGACATCGAAAAGGACTTGCCCACCCACGCCCCCACTGGCAGACCAACGCGCATGGCAAAAACCACCACGACCTACTCCTGTTCCGCCTGTGGCGCGTCCTTTTCCAAGTGGTCAGGACGCTGCGACAGCTGTGGTGAATGGAACACGATCAGCGAAGACACCGGCCTGTCGACCGGGCCATCCGGCAAGGGGCTTGGGACGAAACGCGGCAGCACGGTCACACTAACCGATCTGGCGACGCAGGAAACGCCGCCGCCACGGACCGAAAGCAAGGTGGCGGAGCTTGACCGAGTACTAGGCGGTGGACTGGTTCCGGCTTCTGCCATCTTGGTGGGCGGCGATCCGGGCATCGGCAAGTCCACCCTTCTGTTGCAAGCTGCCGCACGTTTCGCACGCAACGGCCTGAAAACGATCTATGTCAGCGGCGAAGAGGCAAGTGCGCAGGTCCGGATGCGTGCCCAGCGCCTTGGGCTGTCCGATGCGCCAGTGCAACTGGCCGCCGACACCAACTTGCGCAACATCCTGACCACGCTCGAAGCCGAAGCCCCCGGCCTTGCCATCATCGATTCCATTCAAACCATGTGGTTGGACACTGTGGACAGCGCGCCCGGTTCTGTATCTCAGGTTCGTGCTGCCGCGCATGAGCTTACAACCTTTGCCAAACGGAAGGGCATCAGCATCATCCTTGTGGGCCACGTCACCAAGGAGGGGCAGATCGCAGGCCCACGGGTGGTCGAACACATGGTCGATACGGTGCTGTATTTCGAAGGCGAGCGCGGACACCAGTTCCGCATCTTGCGTGCGGTCAAAAACCGCTTTGGCCCGGCAGACGAAATTGGCGTGTTTGAAATGACCGGCAAAGGGCTGGCAGAGGTCACGAACCCGTCCGCCCTGTTCCTGTCAGAGCGCGGCGAGCCTTCGCCCGGCTCCGTCGTTTTTGCCGGGATTGAAGGCACCCGCCCCGTTCTGTGCGAGATGCAGGCGCTTGTTGCGCCCTCCCCGCATTCTCAGGCGCGCCGGACCGTGGTGGGCTGGGATGGAGGGCGCCTTGCCATGATCCTTGCCGTCCTTGAGGCACGTTGTGGCATCCCTTTTGCCGGGCTTGATGTGTATCTGAATGTCGCAGGCGGCATGAAAATCAGCGAGCCTGCCGCCGATCTGGCCGTGGCTGCAGCGCTTTTGTCTGCACGCGAGGATAGTGCATTACCGGCAGATACAGTTGTTTTTGGCGAAATCAGCCTGTCTGGCGCGCTTCGGCCCGCCCCTCAGACGGAAAACAGGTTGAAAGAAGCCCAAAAACTTGGTTTTTCGTCATCCATCGCACCCAAGGGTGGCAAAGCCCAAGGTGCACCGGGAATGGCGCTGAAGCGTTTCAGCGACCTGACCGGATTTGTAGGCGACGTATTCGGCGCAGGCTAGACGCCGCACGGGCAGAACATAAGGGGCAGGACCATGGAAGGGTTCACCATCATTGACGGCGTTGTCGCCGTGGTCATCATCCTGTCGGCCCTGCTGGCCTATGGGCGCGGCTTTGTGCGGGAAGCCATGGCAATTGCGGGCTGGATTGCAGCCGCGATCCTCGCATTCCTGTTTGCCCCGCGCGTCGAACCGCTGGTGCGCGAGATACCGGTAGTGGGCGAATTCATCGCCGACAGTTGCGAGTTGAGCATCATCGGCGCCTTTGCCCTTGTTTTTGCCGTTGCGCTGATCGTGGTGTCCCTGTTCACCCCGCTTTTTTCATCCATCGTGCAGCGGTCTGCCCTTGGCGGTATTGATCAGGGCCTTGGTTTCCTCTTTGGCGTGGCGCGCGGCATCCTTCTGGTTGCCATCGCCTTCTTTGTCTACGACACGGTGATCACGGGTCAGGAATTTACGATTGTTGACGAAAGCCGGTCGGCCGCCGTGTTTGGCCGCTTTACGGGCCAGATCGAAGAGCAGAACCCGGAAGAGGCGCTTGGCTGGATCACCCGCCAATACGAGAGCCTTGTGGGCGCCTGCGGCGAATAACGCGCCGCAACCAAGCGGGAATCAGACATTTGGAAGGCGCGCGCAGTGCCGTCTGCACGCGATCATAGTTAAGCGCGGGTTAATCGCGTCGCCCTGATGCGGAGAGTGAGGGTAACCTGCGCCTCACTGGTGACTGTGGCGAAACAGCGCCCGGCTTTGGCCGTGGTTGTGACCAAAAAGCGGCAGATTTGTGGAGCGTTCTTGACCTCAGAACACGAACACAGATCGACCAGAGGACACACCCATGTTTCTGAACCACGACGCCGCTTTCGCCGACATCACTCCGATCAAGACGCAAACCGCACCACGCATCAGCGCAACAGTCACGGCACATACAATGCTTGAAACCGAAAAGGGTTGGGCATCAGTAGATACGTTGCAAGCGGGCGATGCAGTGGCCACATTGGATGGTGGGTTTTCTGAAGTCACGGCAATCACGCGCCCCGATCGCTCCGCACCGCTGGTTCATATCCCCGGCGGCGTTCTCTCGACATGCTCCGACATCGCGTTGCCAGCGGATGCATACATCGCCCTGCACACCCCTGCCCGCTGGATCGACGCCCCTGTGGTCTCGGTTCCGGTCAAAGCGCTGAGCGGTTGGTCAGGCATCCGCCCCACCCTGTTCCATGGGCCAGACTTGGTTGAACTGCATTTCGCAGACGAAGAGATGATCTATGCCCAATCCGGCTTGCTGATCCATGCGGCGCCTGCGACCGGGTACAGTTTCTTTCCCAAGCTCAACTACGGTGATGCACGTGCCATGCTGGCCCTGTCTGCTGGCAAGATTGGCCAACCGGACACGGTCGCTGCGTAATACGCGATCAATTGTGATCCTTTCGTGACAGGGGCAGCCTGTCTTGTTACACCGCGCCCATATCCCATTCACGGATTCGGAGCTGCCCCTTGTCCGACCTTGCCGCACCCGCGCAGATGCCTCTGGCCCACCCCTTTGATGATGACAAACTCAAGGAAGAATGTGGGATATTCGGGGTCCTTGGGACAATGGACGCCGCAAACTTCGTAGCCCTTGGCCTGCACGCGTTGCAACACCGGGGTCAGGAAGCAGGTGGGATCGTCGCTTTCCACCCCGACCATGGCTTCAACTCGGCTCGCCGCTTTGGCTATGTGCGCGACAACTTCACCAGCCAGGACGTGATGGAAACGCTACCCGGGTCCTTGTCCATCGGCCACGTGCGCTACTCCACCGCCGGGTCCAAGGGACAAACCGCGATCCGTGACGTGCAGCCTTTCTTTGGTGAGTTTGCGATGGGCGGGGCGGCGATTGCCCATAACGGCAATATCACCAATGCCGACGCGCTGCGCCGCGAGTTGATTGAGCGCGGCTCGATCTTCCAATCCTCTTCAGACAGCGAATGCATCATTCACCTGATGGCGCGCAGCCTGCAGCGCAATATCCCCGAGCGGATGGAAGATGCGCTGCGCCGGGTGGAAGGCGCGTTTTCCGTCGTCGCGATGACCCGCACCAAGCTGATCGGGGTGCGCGATGCATTGGGTGTGCGCCCACTGGTGTTGGGCAAGCTCGACACCGGCTATGTCCTCAGCTCGGAGACCTGCGCGCTCGACATCATCGGCGCTGAGTTCGTGCGGGAGATCGAACCGGGCGAAATGGTCGTGATCACCGACAAGGGTGTCGACAGCCGCTTCCCCTTCCGCCCGCAAAAGCCGCGTTTCTGCATCTTTGAACATGTGTATTTCAGCCGCCCCGACAGTATCCTCGGTGGTCGGTCTGTGTACGAAACGCGCGAAAACATCGGACGCGAACTGGCCAAAGAGGCGCCAGTCGAAGCCGACCTTGTTTGCCCCGTTCCGGACAGCGGCACACCGGCCGCCATCGGCTATTCGCTCGAATCGGGCATTCCTTACGCCATGGGCATCATCCGCAACCAGTATATGGGCCGGACGTTCATCGAGCCGACGGAAAGCATCCGCAACATGGGTGTGCGTCTGAAGCTGAACGTGAACCGGGCCCTGATCAAGGACAAGCGCGTGATCCTCGTCGATGACAGCGTTGTGCGCGGCACCACGTCCCGCAAGATCAAGGAGATGATCCTGGACGCGGGCGCCAAGGAAGTTCACTTCCGCATCGCGTCTCCACCCACGGCCTGGCCCTGTTTCTACGGCGTTGACACGCCCCAGCGGGAAAAACTGCTCGCCGCGACCATGAGCGAGGAAGAGATGTGCCAGCATTTGGGTGTCGACAGTCTGAAATTTATCTCGCTGGATGGCCTCTACCGAGCCGTGGGCGAAGCCACAGGCCGCGACCCCTCCAGCCCGCAATACTGCGACGCGTGCTTCTCGGGTGAGTATCCGGTCGAACCCGCCGACATGATCGAAAAGGGTTTCGAGATGAAGGCGGCTGAGTAGCGCTGCTGCCAAATCATGTCATCAAGTCGGGTGATACTTCTGGCATGGATACGACGCCTTCTCAGATATTGGACCGCACAGCGACTTGGCCGGAAAAAGCCCAGTCGTGTTTCGCGCAGCTTCGCGGCATCGTTCACGACGTTGCAACCCAAGCCGACATAGGCCCCCTTGATGAAAGCCTGAAATGGGGCCAACCCGCGTGGCGTCCAAAGCGCGCGCGCACCGGCTCAACGTTGCGTGTGGATTGGTCGCCAGTAGCGCCAAATCGTCTGCTCGCCTTTGTCGACTGCAAGACCGATTTGGCGGCCCGGATGGACAACCGCTATCCACAGCAATTCCACAATGACGGGCGCCGTGCGTTGGGGTTCGACCTTGATGCGCCATTGGACGAGGATGCCGTTTGGCACCTTGCCCACATCACGCTGACCTACCACAGGTCCAAACGTCAGGGCTGATCAGCGCACCGCCGCCGAATGCCCCCACGTCACTGGGCAAAGGCTCGCGTATCGCGGCGCCGGTCCATTCACCTTGCCAAAAGGCCATGTTACGCGCGCCCCTTGCTTCATGGGGATGAACACACAGATGGCCGAAGAAACAAACGAGACCACTGCCGAACTTGCCACGCAGGACGGTGTGCTGCCGCTGCGCAACCTGCAACTGCTGGGCGTAGTGGGCACTGAAAACAGCCGGCGCGCGCTCTTGCGGACAGCCGGTGGACAGACACGCATGGTGCGGATCGGCGACACGTTTCGCCAAGGGACAGTGATAGCCATTGGCGAAGATCGCGTGGTTCTGACCGGGGGCATCGGCCAACGCACGCTTACTCTGCCGGACCGGCCAAAGGCTGCAGCTTGACCCTTGGCCCGCCACAAGGCATGAGCGGGCCATGACACAGACCGCTCTTATCACCGGTGCATCCCGCGGCCTTGGCGCGGCCATGGCACTGGCCCTTGCGCCGACATATCACATCATCGCGGTGGCCAAGACGACCGGCGCTTTGGAAGAGTTGGATGACCAGATCACGGCCAAGGGTGGTGCAGCAACTCTGGCGCCCATGGACATCGGAAATGACGCGGCCATGCAGACCCTGTGCCGTGGCATCTTTGACCGCTGGGGCAGCCTCGATATGTGGGTGCACTGTGCGATCCATGCTGCACCGCTTGCCCCAACCAGCATGATTGACGCCAAGGACATGTCAAAGTCCATCGCAGGCAATGTGACTGCCACGGCAACACTGATCACCTATGTTGCCCCCCTACTTGGCACATCCGGCAAGGCGGTATTCATGGACGATCCGGTTGCCGGGCAATCGTTCTACGGCGCATACGGCGCGACCAAGGCAGCGCAAATCGCACTGGCCCGCAGCTGGCAGGCCGAGACAGTCAAGACCGGCCCACAGGTGCATGTCGCCACGCCGCAGCCCATGCCGACCGCGACACGTGCACGCTTTCATCCGGGCGAAGATCGCACTCCCCTCGCCAACCCAGCGGATGAAGCAGCCCGTATCCTGTCCGAAATCAACGGTTGAACAGAGCAGGCAAGCATGACCCAATAGGATCATGCTGACCCGTCTGACCCGATTTGACCGGCCCCGACCGCCTGCGCGGTCCGGCACCCTGCAATCCATCTACGATGCGGCGGCGACAGGCTGGCAGGACGGTATTTCCAAGCTGGGATTTCTGGCGGCCTATGCCGACCTGATGTCTTCGGTTCCGGTTGTTGGAAACGAACCAAGAGTACTGGACGTCGGCACCGGCACAGGGGCCTTTGCACAGGCTTGGCTGGACGCACACGGAGCACCCGCCACCCTGACACTGACGGACATTTCACAATCCATGCTCGACACAGCCGCGGCCCGTTTGCCCGGCGCCGTCACGATTGCAACCCCGTTGGGTGGGCAATTGGATCATATCCCGCCACAGGATATCGTGTTGTGCGCCCACGTGATCGAGCATCTGGAGGACCCGCAGGCGGCCTTGACCTGGTTGCATGATCAAGTTGCACCCGGCGGCATGTTGGTCCTTGCCCTCTCTCGTCCCCACTGGTGCACGGCACTTGTGCGATGGCGGTGGGGCAATGCCGCGTATCACCCCGCGCAGGCCAAACTGATGTTAGAGGCGGCCGGGTTTGCGGACATCACGCTGTGCCCATTCAAGAGCGGTCCACCCAGCCGCGTGTCACATGGATACATCGCCACTCGCCCGTAGCGGGTACGCAACGGTCCCGTGTCACCCGTCCAAAAAAATCCTCGTCGGAGGCCGCGACAGTTGCCCCGCGACGCGCGGCCCCATAGTAAGGCGCAAAGGGGCATCACATGCGCATTCTCATCACAAATGACGACGGTATCTCGGCCCCCGGCCTTCAGGTGCTGGAAAAGATTGCAGCTGATTTGGCCGGACCGGACGGGCATGTGACCACTGTCGCACCCGCCTTTGAGCAATCGGGCGTAGGACATTGTATCAACTACGCGCGGCCCTTTATGTTCCAGCAGATCGCGCCCAACCGGTACACCGTCGAAGGCAGCCCGGCAGATTGTGTTCTGGCCGGATTGCACCAGGTGCTGGACGGCCCGCCCGACCTGATCCTGTCCGGCGTAAACCGGGGCAACAACTCGGCCGAGAATGCGCTGTATTCCGGCACGCTTGGCGCGGCCATCGAAGGGGCACTGCAAGGCGTGTTATCCATCGCTTTGTCGCAGTATTTTGGCCCCGCGAACCGTGAACTGGATGACCCGTTCGAGGCATCGGCTGCCCACTGCAAGGCACTTGTTGGGCGGATTGTTGCCGCAACGCCAAAGGATCAGCCGGGCTACCAGCTCTTTTATAACGTCAATATCCCGCCCGTGGCGGCGGCGGATGTGAAAGGGACCCGCATTGTGCAACAGGGCCTGCGCCCAGGCGTGGGCTTCCATACCGAACAGACGCAATCCCCCAGCGGACGCAACTTTTTGTGGATTCGTGGCGGCAACCAACATATTCCCACAGCCCCCGACACGGATGCCGCGGTGAATCTGGATGGCTATATCTCTGTCACGCCCATGCGGGCGGATTTCACAGCGCATGATATGCTGGACCAGCTGGGGTCTATCGCCACATGAGTGAGGACACCGATCTGGCCACGCGCAAGATGCAGTTCCTTTATGCGCTGCGGTCCAAAGGGGTGACCGACAAGCGCGTGCTGGGCGCGATGGAAGAGATCGACCGCGGCCCCTTTGTACGTGGGCTGTTCTCCGAGCGTGCATATGAAGATATGCCTTTGCCCATTGCCTGTGGGCAGACCATCAGCCAGCCATCCGTCGTGGGTCTGATGACCCAAGCCTTGAATGTCACCCCGCGGGACAAGGTGCTCGAAATCGGGACCGGGTCCGGCTACCAGGCGGCCATCCTCGCCAAGCTGGCGCGCCGGGTCTACACCATCGACCGGCACAGACGGCTGGTCCACGAGGCGCGCGCCATCTTCGAAGAACTGAACCTGCACACAATCACCGCGATCACCGGGGATGGGTCGTTTGGTTTGCAGGATCAGGCGCCGTTTGATCGCATCATCGTCACCGCCGCGGCCGAGGATCCGCCCGGCCCCCTTCTAGGGCAGTTAAAAGAGGGCGGGATCATGGTGTTGCCCGTCGGTCAATCGGATGCCGTGCAAAGCCTGATCCGTGTGCATAAGACAGCAAACGGCCTCGAATATGACGAATTGCGCGATGTGCGCTTTGTTCCCTTGCTCGAGGGCTTGGGCAAAGACTGAAACTGGTGTAAACATCGCGCAACCGACAAGGCCCCCATGTACGAGGGGTCAGGCAGAGGACGACGCAGATGATCCCGACCCGACAGCGCCCCCGTGGGCCTCTCATGATAGCAACCTGTGGCTTGCTGGTGCTTGCCGCCTGTGACGAGCCGCTGGATTTTGACCTGCGCGGTCTTGGAGGCGGTTTCACAACGGCTGATGCAGTACAGAACGCGACGGCGGACAGACCTGAACCGGATGATCGCGGCGTCATCTCTTATCCAAACTACCAGGTCGCGGTCGCCAGACGCGGAGATACGCTGCAGGATGTGGCAACGCGCGTCGGTTTGCCGGCTTCGGAGTTGGCCAAGTTCAACGGCGTGGAACCAGACGTGCCTTTGCGCAACGGCGAGATCATCGCCCTGCCCCGCCGTGTGGCAGAACCTTCGCTTGCAACCGGCGCGATCCAGCCCTCTTCGGTGGATGTCACGACACTGGCGGGTAACGCCATCGACAACGCCGCGCCGACGCCTGTAGCCACTGCCCCGACAACCACGCCGCTGCCACAAACGGGACAAGAGCCCATCCGCCACCGGGTGGAACGCGGCGAGACGGCCTTTACAATCGCGCGTCTCTACCAGGTGCCTGCAAAATCGCTGGCGGAATGGAACGGCCTCGGCGCAGACTTCGCGGTGCGCGAAGGTCAATATCTGCTGATACCTGTCGCACGCACCAATGCGCCAAACCCAACCGCAGCAGCACCGGCCACTACGGCCACGACATCGCCGGGAGCGGGTTCACCGACCCCATTGCCCCCCAGTTCTGCAAAACCGCTGCCAGAGGACGATACCGCAAACCCACCTGCGGCAACCCCGGACCCAGCCAAACCCATTGCGGATGTTGGCCAGACCAGCGCCCCTGCCCAGTCCGGAGAAATGTCCCTGCCCGTTCAGGGGACGATCATTCGAGACTATGCAAAGGGTCGGAACGAAGGCATCGACATCCAGGCAGCACCAGGCACCGCTGTCAGTGCAGCAGCTGGGGGCACTGTCGCTGCAATTACGGAAAGCGCCGAAGGTGTGCCCATCATCGTTGTGCGGCACCCAGACAACCTGTTGACCGTCTATGCCAACGTCACGGACGTGACTGTTGCCAAGGGCGACACGGTATCGCGCGGACAATCCATCGCGAAGCTGCGCGACACCAGCGACACGGCATATGTCCACTTCGAAGTGCGTGACGGGTTCGACAGTGTGAACCCCAACCCGTTTTTCGAATAAGGCAGGCATTGGGCAAATGTGGCCGATTGCCACCCACACGGGTGGATACGCCGCAATTGCCGCAAACATTCCCCGAATTCTCCGTAAACGACGACGTATGGCCCTAACTCCGCCCGGTTGAGAGATCAGAAACAATCCAACGAAACTGTTTGGATTGGTTCAGGCCGATGCCTGTTTTTTACGGATACAGCTTTGCTCTGAGGGGCATTCAGACGACCGTTAACGGCGCGGCGAATAACTATGCTTTCGCCCCGTCCGGCACGTGGCAATACACGGGCGATACAACGTATTTCGTCGTTAATGAAAACGACGGTGCTACGAACTTCAACGGTGACGGGGCAAACAACGAAACCGTTCAGGTGCAGGAGCGTTTCGGCGAAATTGGCCAGCAAACCGTCTTCATCGACGGGACCGAACGGCAGATCATCTGGGACTACACCTTTACAGTCACAGACGGCACGACGACATGGCAGGTTGCCGTCATTGATGTCGATCTCAACAACGACAACGACCTGAACGATGGTGCCGACGCCTCAGCGACCGACGAGGATGGATACTACCTTGTCTTTCCGGACGGCATGCCACCACCCAACACCGATCTGACAATCGGCGGAATTACCGACAACGGAGAACTGGTGCCCCACACCAGCTTGGGCGGCACAATCGTCTGCTTCGCGTCAGGCATGATGATCGAAACACCTGATGGCGCGCGCGCAATCGAGACTCTGAACAAAGGTGACCTGGTCACAACTGGCACGTCAGGCCCACAACCCATTCTCTGGGTGGGTCAAACGACCGTTTTGGCCACCGACGATCTGGCCCCTATCGTCATCTCTGCTGGCACCCTTGGAAACGACCGTGACCTTGTCGTGTCGCCGCAGCACGCGATCATGCTGACGGATTGGCGGGCCGAGTTGCTGTTTGGACAGGACGAGGTTCTGGTGCGCGCCAAGGATCTGTTGTGCATGGATGGAGTCTATCGCAAGGCCGGAGGGCGCGTGACCTATCATCACATCCTGCTGTCTGCCCACAACGTGGTGGAGTCGCACGGAATCTGGAGCGAAACCCTCTACCCCGGTTCAATTACAATGGGCGCAGTGGGAGACCATGCCCGCCTTGAAATCGAACGGTTGTTCCCCGATCTCGCCAGCTATGGCCCGATGTGCGCACCTTGCCTCAAAGGGTTCGAGGCGCATCTGCTGGCGGCCTAGATCGCCACGCCCTGTCGCCCGGCAAGATCACAGAAGTACTGCCATGCCACGCGCCCCGATCTGGAACCCCGCGTGGCCTGCCATTCAATGGCCTCGGCCCAAAGCGTATCATCATCGATCTTGACCCCGTAGGCGGCACAATACCCACGGATCATTGCCAGATACTGGTCCTGATCGCATGCGTGGAAGCCCAACCAAAGGCCAAACCGGTCGGACAGGCTCACCTTTTCCTCCACCGCCTCGGACGGATTGATGGCATTGCCGCGCTCATTCTCGATCATGTCGCGGGGCATCAGATGGCGGCGGTTCGACGTGGCATAAAGGATCACATTGTCGGGCCGCCCTTCGATACCACCATCGAGCACAGCCTTGAGAGATTTGTAGTGCTGATCATCGTGGCTAAAGCTCAGATCATCGCAGAACAGAATGAAACGTGCATCCGGCGCCTGCCGCAAGACATTCAGCAGGCGCCCAACGGACGGCAGGTCTTCGCGATGCAGTTCGACGATCTTGAGCTGCCGAAAATCGACTTCAAGTGCGCCATGTATCGCTTTGACAAGGCTGGATTTACCCATGCCGCGCGCACCCCACAACAGCGCGTTGTTCGCCGGCAATCCCTGGGCAAATTGCCGAGTATTGGCTAGCAAAGTGTCGCGTGATCGCTCGACACCCAGCAACAAATCCAATGGTACCCGCGACACATGCGCAACGGGCTCCAGCCGATCTGGGCCCGTCTGCCAAACGAAGGCCGCTGCCGCATCAAAATCGGGAGTATCCAGCGGCGCAGGAGACATCCGCTCAAGCGCCGCCGCGATGCGGTCCATGGGGTCGTCGATCACTTCAGGTCTTCCTCGGGCAGATCACCAAGGTCGTCCTCATCGTCGAAAAACCCCTCTTCACGCAGTTTCGCGTCACGTTTCTTCTCTACGCCGCGGACCAGCCAGATCGACACCTCATACAGCCCATAAACGACAGTGAAGAGGATCAGCTGTGTGATAACGTCGGGCGGCGTGACAACAGCCGCAAGCACCAGAATGCCGACCATCGCGTATTTGCGCACGTTGCCAAGGCCTTCGGAGCTCACCAAACCGGCCTTGCCCATCAGGGTGAGCAGCACGGGGAGCTGAAAGCACAACCCAAATGCCATGATGAACTTCAACGTGATATCGAGGCTTTCATTGACCTTGCCAAAGAAGGTGATTGTCGGGCCTTCGGTCGCTGCCTCCGGAGTGATGACGGCGCCATCAGGCAATGTTTCAGGATTGCCGAAGACGATGGCCAGAACAGATGACACATCTGCAAAGCCGAGGAAGAACGCCATCGCCAGCGGCGTCACAACGAACTGAGCAAAGCTTGCGCCAAGAAGGAACATAACCGGTGAAGCAACCAAGAAGGGCAGAAACGCATTCTTTTCTTGCCGGTACAGCCCCGGCGCAACAAAACGCCACATCTGGAACCCAATCACGGGGAAAGCCAGCGCAAACCCAAAAACCATCGAGATGCGGAACAAGGTGAACAGGTATTCCTGCGGTGACGTGTATTGCAGCGTCGGTGATGGATCGCCCAGCTCGCGCAGCGTGTCCACGATGGGTGCCATCAGGAAATTCAGCACGTGCACCGCGATGAATTCGCCCTGGATGGGGATAAAGAACACCGTAATCGCAATGATAAACGCGATCACCGACCGGATCAGCCGCGTGCGCAGCTCGGCCAAATGCTCGATTAATGGCGCGGTGCTGTCATCAAGGTCTTCGGTCTGGCTCATCTAGCTCTCTTTCGGCGCCTGTGCTTCAAGCTCTTCGGCTTTCTTCAGCGCATCCGCGGCCTCTTGGGCCTTGCGCTCGGCTTGCGCACGGGCTGTTGCGGCCTGGATCTTGCGTGCATTTTCCGCCCGCTCGGCTTTCTCAGCAGCCAGCTTTCCGGTCTCGCTTTCAGGATCAAGATCGGTCAGCGAAGACGTCATATCGCGTGTTGCGTCCTTGACCCCATCCATGGCGCTTTTGACAGGGTTGGTGGCGGTCTTGATCGTGCGCTGTATATCCCGGACGCCAGCCTCATCCGCTGCCTGGTTCATGGCCGTTGAAAACTCGCGCGCCATGCCTCGCGCCTTGCCGACGAAGCGGCCGACATTGCGAAACACCATCGGCAGGTCCTTGGGGCCAATGACAATCAGCGCCACGATCCCGATGATCAGCAGCTCGGCCAGGCCAAGGTCAAACATGGATCAGACCTTGTCTTTTTCGGACTCGGGCGTGATGTCCTTGGCCTCTTCGGCCTGGGCCGCTTCCAGCTCTTCCTTGCCTTCGTTGATGCCCTTCTTGAAGCTGGTGATGCCTTTGCCGACTTCACCCATCAGGCTTGAAATCTTGCCGCGGCCAAACAGCACCAGCACCACAACAGCGATCAGCAGCAGGCCCGGAAGTCCGATGTTTCCAATTCCCATGGTGTCTCTCCCATCTCTGGCGACGGAATGCCGCCTGTCGGGGCCTGTTTTACGGTTTTGCCGCAGTTGCGAAAAGGCTGATGGCTGATTTGGCGGTCATGAAGCCGCTAAATCCGAAAGAAAATTACTGTGGCTTGCACTCAACTGACAGGTTAATGTCAGTTGTCCATCCCTAAACCCAGCGCATCACCGCTCGAACACAGGAGAAACCGATGCGCGCACTGACAACCACCCTCTTTGCAGCCACCATTGCCCACGCAGCCGCCGGCGAAGGCGCAGGCAGCACGCACCCCGTTGCTGAAATCGTGACGTTCCGGCTGGTCGACGGCACTGATCCGGCCTCTTTCATTGCCGCTGCTGACGGCATGGGTCCCTTTCTGCGCAGCACAGGCGCCATGATCACCCGCACCCTGTCATCGGATGACAGCGGCCTCTGGACCGATCACATCACGTGGGTCTCTCTGGACGCGGCAAAGTCCGCCGCCAAAGAGATGTTCGCACGCCCCGAGGCACAGCCCGTCATGTCGATGATCGACCATGACAGTATCGACCTGCGCCACGCTCCTATCCAGTTGCAACAGGAGTAACATGCGCCGCACCGACCGCCTCTTTGACATCATCCAGATCCTGCGCGACGGCAAGTTGCACAAAGCGCAGGAAATCGCGGATGTCTGCGAGGTGTCGGTGCGCACCATCTACCGCGACATGGACACGCTGGTGGCTTCCGGCGTGCCCGTGCAGGGTGAGCGCGGCGTGGGCTATATGATCACCGAGGCGATCAGCTTGCCGCCTCTCACCCTCACCACCGAAGAACTGGAGGCGCTGAACCTCGGCATGGCGATTGTCGCCGAAGCGGCGGATGACACGCTCAAATCCGCCGCGCGCACGCTTTCGGACAAGATAGATGCCGTGCTGCCCGAACGCATGGTGGCCGAGGCGGACAAGTGGAAATTCGCAGTCTACCCTTTTGCTGATGCCGTCCGTGGTTTTGCCCAGATGCCCACATTGCGCGCCGCCATTCGGGCCAAGCAAAAGCTGCAACTCACCTATCACTCCAAGGGGGACAGGATCACGACCCGCATCATCCGCCCGCTGCATATGGAATATTGGGGGCGGGTCTGGACGCTGACATCATGGTGTGAATTACGCAATGATTTCAGAGTGTTTCGCGTCGACTTGATCCAATCGGCCGAGGCCCTGCCAGAGATGTTCGTGGACGAGCCGGGCAAGCGGCTCGGCGACTACGACCCGAACCTATGACACATGGTGCCAGATTTTTCGCAGAAAAATCTCAGCCCCGGACCGGCAGGAACACTTCAATAGCAGCCACTGCCATTAGTGCAACATCACCGGCTACCGGAACTTCCAACCCACCCTTTTCCGCAATGACCTCAACGGCGCCGTAAGGCAAAAGACCTGCAATCGCATCCACGTCCACAGCGTCCGGACGCGGCACAGCCACGTGCACCACAACACGCATCGTCTCGCGGTCGACACCCAACGTGCCAAAGATCGGCAAGGATGCCCCTTGCAGCGCCTGCTCCACCGCGCGCTTTGCTGCCTTCGTGTCATCACGACCATGCAGGTCCACGCCCTGCGCCATCTCGATAATCAACCGTTGCTCAGGCATGTGGCACCTCCACCGAAACGATCAACGCGGCCTGCGCCATCACCGTCGGGTTTCCCTCACCCTCGGGCCGCGCAACATCCAGGCCACCGTGTTCAACGACAAACGAGGTCTCACCATAAGGAAACACCTCAGCCAGCACAGCCGTTTCCACCAGCTCCGGCTTGGCGCACCCAATATGCACCTTGATCCGCATATCCTCTTTGCCAACGCCCACATATTCGGCCAGGTTGATCGAGTTGCGCCACAAGGCCGCGCGCACGGCCCGCGCCGCCGCCTCGGTATAGCTCCCCCGGCGCAAGGACGTGCCCAGGCCGAACTCCACAATCATCGGTCCGCTCATTCCGCAGCCTCCGCGCTTGGAAATACATAGCATTTGTCGCGCCGCACCCGCAGCCACATCACGGTGTCGGGCTGCGGCAAGAACACACCCGGCACAGTGCTCTTGATCACGGCCACACCGTCATCCAGACGAAACTCCACAAGGCTCTCATTGCCCATGAACCGCGACCGCACCACATGGGCCCGCGCCGCTGTCCCCTCGGCTGCAGTCGGACCAGGCCCAACACCCGCACGGTCAAAGTCGATCTTCACGTGCTGGGGACGAAACACGATATCCACTTGCGTGCCATCCGCCACACCGGGCGCAAGAAAGTGACCAAAGGGAGTGATCGCCAACGCCCCTTCAACAACGGACCGCAACCTGTTGGCATCACTGAAGAAAGCAACAGATGCACGATCCACCGGGCGGGTATAGACGTTGTAGGGCGCGCCCTGCTGAACGATCTGCCCGTCCCGCATAAGCGCAATCTCGTCCGCCATGCGCATGGCTTCTTCCGGCTCATGCGTGACCAGCAGAACACCGGTATCTTCTTCTTTAAGGATCGCGAGCGTCTCATCCCGAATACCGTCCCGCAGACGATTGTCGAGGCCCGAGAACGGCTCGTCCATCAGCATGATCCGTGGACGCGGCGCCAAGGCGCGGGCCAATGCGATACGCTGCTGCTCACCCCCCGACAACTGGTGCGGATACATGTCGATGAAGCGTGACATACGCACCCGCTCCAGCATCTCGACCACACGCGCGCGCTTTTCATCACGACTTCCCGAGAGGCCATAGGCAATATTCCCCTCAACACTCAGATGCGGAAACAGAGCAAAGTCCTGAAACATGAGGCCAATCTCGCGCCGCTCAGGCGGCACACGAAACCGCGTGTCACAGATCAGCTTGCCGTCGACATAGATCTCGCCCGAGTCCTGCATCTCGACCCCTGCGATCATGCGCAAGGTTGTGGACTTGCCACAGCCGGACGGCCCCAGCAGGCAAGTCACCTGCCCGGGCTGGATCGACAGGCTCACCCCATCTACCACGCGCCGGCCCCCAAAGCTGCGCACGAGATTGCGAATTTCCAGCCGAGGTGCAGTCACGGCGTCCCCATACCCGATCAAAACAGTCGGGACGTATCAGGCCCGGCGCGCCCCCGCAAGCACTGCCGCAAATCCAGCCACCAGAACAAAGACGCAGATCACCAGCAACTGCTCGTACTTGTGCCCGTCCGGCAAGACAGAAACAAAGACAGGCCAAGCGCGCCCAAAGTACGCCAGCGCCCCCAGCATCGCGGCGACGAACGCCACAAGGTAGGACCATGTCGGCACGCGCAGCCCCATCACGAGGCCGACAATCAACACCGGTGTCAGAAACATCGACGCCGTGCCGCTGACAGCCACGGCATCAAACAAAGTCGCATTGCCCCAAAGGGTCAGTGCAGCCCCCAGAGCCATGAACACGACCATCACCGCACGCCCACCCATCAGCGTGCGCGGCGCCAGCGCCAATTCCTCAACCACCAACCGAGCCGACGAGGATAAGGCTGAATCCAGCGTCGACAGGGCCGACACAAGCAGTGACAGCATCAAAAGGGCAAAGACCCACATCGGGAACATGCTCCCCCATGTGCCAATCAACTCCCCCTCATACTCCGCCCCCACAAGGCTTGCCTGGATACCAAAGAACCCAAACCCAATGATGCAAAAGGTCGAGAGCCAGAACGCATGCAGGAAAGACCGGCGGGTGGTCTCTTCATCCGCAATGAAACCGCGATCCATCATCACCGGATCATGGGCCGGATAGGAAAAAACCTGCAGCGCCGCAACAACCAGCAACACCCAACCATTCCAAGCGCCTGCCGTGCCCGGGGCAGTCAGAACCGCCCCCAACGAGAAACCGGGACTCAGCAAAAGGTAGAGGAAGGCAATACCAAACACACCAAGGAAAACAGACATCTGGGCGACATCGGTGCGCAAGGCGGCACTCAACCCACCCCAGGCGGAATAGGCCAAGCCAACAACAGCGACGATCAGGATGGCCCACGCGCCACTGCCTTCAATGACAGCACCGGCAATCAAACCAACCACCAGCAGATTGGCAAACACCTCGGACAACAGACGCAGCGCAATGACCAGGTTGTAGGCCGCAGTGCCGCGCGCACCGAACCGGTCGTGCAACCAATCCTGAACAGACATAGACCCCTGCGCTCTCAATCGCGCCACGATGAAGCCACCAGTCAGGAAGCTGCCGTAGTATGCGGCGTAGGCCAAAGTACCTGCAATCCCATAGAAATAGCCAAGAATGGCGGCATTCATCAGGCTCCGGGCAAAAATCCAGGTCGTGACCTGACTCAACACCAGCACCCACAAACCGGGGGCCTGCCCCGCCACCTGACCCGAATAAAAGCCATCGACCGACACGCGACGCGGTGCCGCCAGCACACTCGCCCCGATCAGAACGACGAACAGGGCAATCAGGGCAACAGGAGTCATTTATGGACCTTTCGGTAAGGGTTTACCGGCAGGTAACAGGCGCGCTCAGCCCCATCCAGCCCGCCTGACAGCTTTGTGAACCAATTGGTTCCCTGCGGATCCGGACGTTTGTGTCGAAGGCACCGATTCTCAGATCACTTGAAGATTCAAGCCAAGCAAGCAAACGCGCAACGAACACCATCCGGTCAGAGTACGGACCTACTGGTCACGCACACCGCGCTGGTACGAACAGAATTGCTCGTATTGAAGGGTCACTGATGTGCCCGAGATAGTAAGCACGCCAAGGTTCGGGGCCTCCTGACCGGGGCTGAAGGACTCCCAATCCCAGTCAGGCCGCGGCGCCGGAGCTTGATACAGAACGGACCGCATCGTCGCGAATGGCACCCCGCGCACAGTTCCGGTGATGGGGCGATGAACATGACCAATAAACATGTACTTCACGCACTCATACTTCGAAACGAGGTCAAGAAACGCCGCGCCCTCTTCCATTTTCCCGGTGTCTTGCATTGGCAATCCCAAAGAATGCGGCGGGTGATGCATAAACAGATAAACTGGCACGCCCTCCGCCTTCTCAAGCACATCGGTCAGCCACGCACGGCGCTCGCGACAGAACTCTCCGCCATCCGATCCCTCTTTCTGCGTATCCAGACAAACGATCAGCCCTTCGGGCGTCGAAACATGGTACTGGACAAAGCGGGACATACAAGTGTCAGGCAGAGGCAAAAACTGCCGGAGCAAAGCGCGATTATCGTGGTTCCCCACCATGGGCAGAAACGGTATCGAAAGTCTGTCCAGCTGGGTATGCAGCGCGGTGTAGTCATCCTCAGCACCCCGATTGACCATGTCACCGGAAATGACGCAGAACCGCGCATCGGTATGGTGCGCATTGATATGATCAATGGCGGCCCGAAGCCGGACACGGGGGTCATGGCCAAGCACGTCACCTTCATGCGTGAAATGTGGGTCAGACAGCCATATTACATTCACCGGTTCTTACTCCTTGAAAACGCCTCGACCGAACCGATCACGGGCGCTGCGCACAAAAACACGAGACATCCATACCTGACGCAAAAGCGTTTTCACATGTCATCCGCCTGACCGTCCATGGACGACCGGGTTGGTGGGTGGGCGAATTTGCGCAGCAAAGAGTGCACACACCAACCCTAAACGATGTCGAATGACGCCTCCGCCCGATCCACCCCGTTCACTTGAACTACCAACCCATGTGCACCGGGATGCAGTTCAAAGGTCGTCGCATTGGCCTTCAGTTTGTGTACCTTTTTCAGCACCAGCGGCTTGCCGGGTTTCACCTCGGCCACCTTCAGCTTGAACACTTTTTCACCGGTTTTACCCCCCGGCCGCGCAAACCGGATGCGATAATCGACCAGGACAGGGGTTGCCTCAGGCCCCTGCAATGTGACGGTGAATTCCAGCCCGTCACCCAACGGCACCTTTGGCGAGGCCACATCAACGGACACCGACAGGTCCGCATCACCGCGATAGCCCAGCATCTCCATCGCGCCCGGATGCCCGTCCTTGACCAACGTCCGCAGGGCATGGCGGCGCATCCACGCCCTCTCTTTGGCATCCTGCGTGGCTTGCGCCTCCCAGACGGCCAACCGCTCCAACACGGCGTCAGGCGCGGTCTTGGCCACGTCATTGAGATGGTTGGCCACAGATCGGGTGACAAAGCGCGTGGAATCCGCCTGCAAGCGATCCAACAGGGGCAAGGTTTGATCCAGCGTCAGCTCCACCTTCCGTGCCCAGGGCAGTTTGGGCCGCATCCCTTCACTGACCAATCGCCGGACATGGTAGTTGTCGTCACCCGCCCACATCTCGAGGCGGGCCAGTGTTTCATCTGTCCACCGGTTCAGGAAGGCGCGGATGTAAAACTCCATGGAAAAGCGCTGCGTGGCTTCATAAAGCAGGTCCAACGCGCGCTCCCGATGATCCTCCAGCCCATGCCGGACCGCCAACACCCCCGGTACCGCGTGAATGAAGCGACCAAAATCGTCATCGCGCAGCGTGGGGTCAAGCCGGGGCGGCATCGCCGCTTGCAACTGGTCCGCCATCGTTGGGAAATCAGCCGCCAGATGCGGCTCCAGACAATCCGCAAACCAATCCAGACACTCCATCAGTGACCGCTCGGCAATGCCGGACAAGGCAGCCGCATGAAAGGCATCACGGTCGAAGCCGGGAACCCCCGCTACGAACTCGTCCGCCAAGTCACCCAAGGACTCCGTGTTGAACAGTTGGTCTTTCAGCGAAAAAGTCGGCTGCGCCTTGGCCATTGGGTCTATCCTTCAATGCAAAGAGGGTTGCGTGCAAAGTCCCAATAGCCCCAGGACGCTGACAATTTTTGACAGCAGAAGCGACCCTTGCCATTGGTCGCGTCTGCCGATGCAACCGCGCCTTAAATTGTCGCCACAGTCGCCCCGCCATCCAGCAGCAGGTTCTGCCCAACAATAAAGCCCGCGTGCTGTGAACATAGGAACGCGCAAGCCGCGCCAAACTCTTCCCGTGTGCCATAGCGGCCCGCTGGAATGGTGGCTGCGCGTTCAGCCCGCGCCTCTTCCAACGTGATCCCCTTGGCCGCAACCACGCCCCCATCCAGCGCATCCGCCCGGTCCGTAGCGTGAATGCCGGGAAGCAGGTTGTTGATGGTCACGCCCTTGTTCGCCACCTGCCGCGAGGTTCCTGCCACGTAGCCGGTCAGACCCGCACGGGCCGAATTGGACAAACCAAGCACGGGAATGGGAGCTTTCACCGATTGCGACGTGATGTTCACCACACGGCCCCAGCCGCGATCCATCATGCCAGGCACAAGGGCTTTGATCAGAGCAATGGGGGCCAGCATGTTGGCATCCAACGCCTTGATGAAATCATCACGGTCCCAATCATGCCACATGCCGGGAGGCGGGCCGCCGGCGTTATTGACCAGAATGTCGGCATCCCCTGCAGCGGCGATCAATGCACCCTGCCCCTCAGCCGTTGTCACATCTGCGGCAATCGTTTGCACCTCTACGCCGTGGGCCGCGCGAATCGCCTCTGCCGACGCTTCAAGCGCGTCCGAGCCGCGGGCGTTCATCACCAGATGAACACCTGCAGCCGCCAAAGCCTCTGCACATCCCAATCCAAGTCCCTTCGACGACGCGCATACAACCGCCCGTTTTCCCGCAATTCCAAGGTCCATCACCGCTCTCCTGTGCCTATTGTCACACCAACTGGTAACGCTACGTTCACCAATGCGCCAGTAAAACGCCGAGCCGTTGACCGACCCGCGCCACAATTCTATTTTAGCAGTTCCTCCGAGGCCCAAGCAGCACAACAATGACAATGATTGCAGACACCCCCGCGCAAAGCATGTCCGTCTTCCGGGCAGAAAGCTTTGTGGTAAGCGAAGGGGCCAATTTGGGCGATCCTCTGGCCTGCGCCGACGATATGATGCTTGACGACATCTATGCCTTGGCCGCCTCTGCTCAGCCAGAACGGTTGTCGACACATGCCGGGGACCCGTCACACCTGACCGTCGCGGAAGGCAGCGAATGCGGAACACCCGGCGCCGCCATTCACCTCGATTGCGCTCTGACGTTGATGTCGCCGGATGGCAAGATCACGGATGCAATCGTATTGGTCGAAGTGGACACAGTCGGCACGATTGATCAGGTCTACCTGCTGCCACTGGCCCGGCTCGAACCGCGAACGGACTACGCCCTTGTTGGCATTGATCGCGAGGATGCACGCAGCAAGTTTGCGCATCTCACCTGCGCCCGTTTCACGCGCGGCACCCATATAACCATGGCATCTGGCAAACAAATACCGATTGAGGACCTGTCGGTTGGAGACCGTGTGCTGACTCGCAATGACGGCGTTCAGCAGGTGCGATGGGTCGGGCAGTCCACCGTGCGGGCCACGGGTGATTTCGCCCCCATCTGCATCCGTGCCGGTACGTTGAACAATGAACGTGACCTGATCGTGTCACCGGATCACCGGCTGTTTATCTATCAACGCAAAGATCGCCTTGGCGCGGGGCGGTCCGAGCTCCTCATCAAGGCGCGGCACCTCGTCAACAATGACAGCGTGTTCGTGCAGGACGGCGGATTCGTCGACTACTTTGAACTGCTCTTTGACACGCACCAAATCATCTATGCCGAAGGGATCGCCGCAGAATCCATGCTGATCGATACGCGGACCATTCCGGTTGTACCCGAAGAAGTGTCATCGCAACTTGTGTCGCACAGCAACACAAGCCTGTCCGGGCTCGATGTCACCGAGAGCCTCTTGAACCGTCCGGACGCTGCCGAATTGCTTAAACGGGCATCAACGCGCTAAAATCCGCCGACGCTTGACGCATATCAAGGCAAGCGAGGGCCATAATCTCCACATCAGGTTCATGCATCTGAAACGGAGACTTCAATGACCAAGCTGACATCGATCCTTGTTGCCACCGACCTGTCCATTCGATCTGATCGGGCCGTGCGACGGGCCGCGCAAATTGCGCGGGAACATGGCGCAGCATTGACCGTCCTGACGGTGCTGGATGATGCCATGCCGCTTGAGATCATCGACACGCTCCACGCCAAGGCCCGCGCAACTCTGGACCGGTTCGTCGATACGGTCTGCGATGGGGTGAATGTCACAATAAAGGCCGAGCCAGGCGATCCGTGCGCCAACATCATTCGCGCCTGCACGGACGATGTGGACCTGCTGATCATGGGCACGCATCGCCAACGACCGTTTTTGGACGCGGTACGTGAAACGACGATGCAACGCATCGTGCGGCGCATCTCGACTCCTGTTCTTCTGGTGACGGACCGTGTCGATCATGCCTATTCCACGGTTCTGTCTGCCTGCGACTTCTCCCCAGCCTCTAGCGGAGCCATCCGGATGGCGCACACCCTAGCCCCGACCGCGACGATCAACCCGGTCCATGCGCTGCACATCCCCTATTCTGGAATGCTGTCGCAAACCAAGGCCGCTGCCGACGCCATCGAAGCATCGTTCCGACAAGAGGCTGAAAGCGCGGCCAAGGCGTGGATGCGAACTGAGGAGTTGCCAAAAGAGCGGATGGAACAACTCGAAATTCTGGCAGGCGTGCCCTATCCTATTCTCCGTCGCAAGGTAGACACGGGCAACGTGGACCTGATTGCGGTTGGCGCCCATGGACGGGTCGGCGCAGCCCGCAGCATTCTTGGTTCTCTTGCGACCGATCTGATGCGGGAGCCCCTGTGTGATGTGCTGATCGCCAGGCCCTAAAAACCCCACAGCTTGCCCCAATTTCCCGTCTTGCGCGAGGTTGGATGACAGCTATTGTGCCCGCATGTTCAAAATGCATCTCCGCCCTGCCATGGCCTCCGCACTCGTGATTGCTTTAAACCTGTTGGTCTCTGCTGCAATGGCGCAAACGCTCGGGCAAGACGAAATTGAACGCACATTGGCGACAGCAATAGGCAGTTGCACATCCGAACTCACTGACGGAGCGATGCAGCGTCAAGCACTTGTCGCCGCCGGTATTGATCTGATCGACCCGGAACGGCCTTCTGTGACCTGGCAACGGGACACCGGTCAAGGGTCGGAATTTCTGGACAACCCGGCGGCACGCACCATTTATCAACCGGTCGGCACAACCGATTCCTGTGCCGTGTTCCTGTTTCGACCTGACCTCAACTATGCAACATCGCTGAAACTCGCGAAAACACTCCTGCAGCAAAACGGCTGGGACCCCGCAACCCGTTCAAGTTCCAAATACAACAAAGGAACGACGGTGATCGAGCTGCGGGGAAACACGGAGAAAGGGTTGTTTCACAGCATTCGGCTGCGTCGCAAAGACTGATCAGACCGCGTAGAAAAACTCTTCCCGTGCGATCTTTCCATCCGCGACCGTATACAGCGCCACCTCTTTCATGTCGGTGACTTCGCCACTTTCCTTGTGCTTGGCCTTCAGCTCAAAAATCACGGCAAAGCGGTCGTCCGGATGCAGCATCGCGTCGGACACCGACGCATCCAGCACGTCGAACGTGGCCTCCCACCATTCGTGCTTGCCGCGGATTGCTGGGATACCCTGAACCTCGCGCCCCATGCCATTGTCCATGGCCTCGACCGAAACGGCGTCAGCCGCATACAGCATGTCCAGATTTGCGGCCGAGGTGTTGTTGCGGCAGCCTTCGACCAATTTGTCGGCGATTTCATTTAACGTCATGGCGATATCCTCATTGGAATGAATATCCCAACCCTACGCCGCCCCACTGACAGTTTTTGTCACGAAGCCTCAGGTGATCCCCATTTCGGCGCTCAGCTCTTTCATCCGCTTGTTCAGCGCATTCATCTCCAGCGACATCCGTGGCATCGGGTCATCCCCGACAAAAGCCGTGATCTGCCCGCCCATCAATGCGGACCAGTAGATGCGCAACACGTCATTCATTCGTTGGGAGTAATTCGGCCCGAGCTTGCGAAACCACTTCACCATGTCCGCATCCAGTCGAATGGTGACGCGCGTCTTGTGCGGTTTGACGCCATCGAAACTGTCCAGCCCGTTCCATGCCGCCGGGATCGAGTCCTCAATATGCTTGTACCGCATCTCGCCCTGATGACGGTCCAGCGTCACCATCAGGTCCAGTTGGGCTTTGCGTTGGCTCTGGTGCATGGCGTCGGCTCCTGTTTGCTATCTGCGCACAGGGGCAAGACTGTCACCAAAGGGTTAACGCGCCCTGACCCAAGCGTGCGTTGGGGGTGCACAGGGGGTGTACGGATGCTGCACGGGGGATGGCACCCTGCTGCTGGCCTCAGAACATGCCACGCTTGCCCCGGTTTGAGACGCCGGATATACGGCGCCCATGTTGGATAACCGCCCTGAATTGCCCCCCGAAATCGCCCGTCGCCGCACCTTCGCGATCATCTCGCACCCTGACGCGGGCAAGACGACCCTGACCGAAAAGTTCCTGCTGTTCGGCGGAGCCATCCAGATGGCCGGACAGGTCCGGGCCAAGGGCGAAGCACGCCGCACCCGCTCCGACTTCATGGCGATGGAGAAGGACCGCGGCATCTCTGTCTCCGCTTCGGCGATGTCCTTTGATTTCAAAGAGTTCCGGTTCAATCTTGTCGACACACCCGGCCACTCCGACTTCTCCGAAGACACCTATCGCACGCTCACGGCAGTGGACGCGGCCATCATGGTCATCGACGGCGCCAAGGGTGTGGAGAGCCAGACGCAAAAGCTTTTCGAGGTCTGCCGCCTGCGTGACCTGCCGATCCTAACTTTCTGTAACAAGATGGACCGGGAAAGCCGCGACGTCTTTGAGATCATTGACGAAATTCAGGAAAACCTGGCGATCGACGTGACCCCCGCGTCCTGGCCCATCGGCATAGGTCGCGACTTCATCGGCTGCTACGACATCCTGCGCGACCGGCTCGAACTGATGGACCGCGCTGACCGCAACAAAGTTGCCGAAAGCATTGAAATCAACGGCCTGGATGACTCCAAACTGGCCGAACACGTGCCCGAAGCGCAGTTGAACCAGCTTCGCGAAGAGCTGGAAATGGCCCGGGAATTGCTGCCGCCGCTGAACGCCGAAGCAATGCTGCAAGGCACTTTGACCCCCATCTGGTTCGGCTCCGCCATCAACTCGTTTGGTGTCAAAGAATTGATGGAAGGGATTGCGAATTACGGGCCAGAACCCCAGGTTCAGTCTGCCCAACCGCGCCAGATTTCCCCTGAAGAATCAAAGGTCTCCGGCTTTGTCTTCAAAGTGCAAGCCAACATGGATCCCAAGCACCGCGACCGCGTCGCCTTCCTCCGCATGGCGTCCGGCCACTTCAAACGCGGCATGAAACTGACCCACGTACGGTCCAAGAAACCCATGGCGATTTCAAACCCTGTCATGTTCCTCGCCTCCGACCGCGAACTCGCGGAAGAGGCTTGGGCGGGCGACATCATCGGCATACCGAACCACGGCCAACTGCGCATCGGCGACACGTTAACCGAAGGTGAAGCTTTGCGTGTTACAGGTATCCCCAGCTTTGCCCCCGAGCTACTGCAAGGCGTGCGCGCCGGTGATCCTCTCAAAGCGAAGCACCTGGAAAAGGCGCTGATGCAATTTGCCGAGGAAGGGGCGGCCAAAGTATTCAAACCGTCCATTGGATCGGGCTTTATCGTGGGCGTGGTGGGTGCACTGCAATTCGAAGTGCTCGCCAGCCGAATTGAGCTGGAGTACGGCTTGCCCGTGCGCTTCGAACAATCGCAGTTCACGTCTGCTCGTTGGGTGAGCGGCGACAAGCAAGCCGTTGATAAGTTTACGGAAAGCAACAAACAACACATCAGCCATGACCACGATGGCGACATCGTTTACCTGACGCGTTTGCAGTGGGATATTGACCGCGTCGCACGTGACTATCCGGATGTAACACTCAGCGCAACCAAGGAAATGATGGTCTAGGGTCATGGGAGCGGACGACACTCCTATCCACCGTGGTGGGTATGCCGGCCTGATGAAATTCCTCGAGAAACGGCAACGCCCCTTCGAGAACGCGGCTGATCTGGTGCCGCCGGTCGATACTGATCTCAAGGTGCTTTGGGATACAAAGGTCCCGGCGACAACGCTCAGTTTTTCCGATGTTCCGCGGTACGACATTCGGCATAAGCATCTGGGTTTACAGATGGAATTCGAAGGCGCGCCACAAATACTGCTCTTGCACGCGCTTTTGATTGCCATGTCGCGCCGCAACACCCCACCCGCGGGCGCGATGCCCTTGTTCTTTCGTATGTGGCGCGAAGAAGGTCACGCGCTGGCAATGACGCTAAATGTGCGCTGGTTGATTTCGGCAGCCACCACGTTTGCGGATTGTGGTGAGACGGGTGATCAGCGGGCGCTTGGTATGGGGCTGTCTACCCTCTTTGACCTCGTCAAACTGCACGACAGTGAACGCCGTTCAACCGGCAAACCGGGTAACGAGAAATCAAAGTTTGTGCGTCTGAAACGGCGTCCCCCGCTGGGGCTCAGCATGCCCCCTTATTCCATAGAGAACGGGGACGCGGACAAGGTGATGCTCGCACGGTTCTGGCAACTGGCAGAACGGGATGCCACGATCCGCCCTCTCGCCATGCGAATGCTACACATGCTGATGGAAGATAAGGCAACGATCTTTGCGCGGATGCAGGCCTACAAGGACAAGATATGACCTGGGGCCTGTCCGCAACCATTCTGGCGCCCGCGGCGGACATCCTGCGCTTTGCAGCGTATCATATCGAACTGGGGGCCCATCGCCTCTACATCTATCTTGATGACGACAATCAGGCAGCCTTCGCACCGCTCAAGCAGCATCCAAAGGTGCGGGTCCAGATATGCGACGCTACCTATTGGAGTAAACTGTACGGACGACGTCCTGCCAAGCATCAGTTGCGCCAAACGATGAACGCGACACATGCCTATCATCGTCGGGCAGAGGTTGATTGGCTCATTCACATGGACGTCGACGAATTCATCGTCACAGGCAACCACTCCGTCTCAGAGCGTTTGGAGGGGTTGGACAGCAACCACCTCAACGCCCGCATCCGCCCTATGGAACTGCTTGGCGGATCACAAAACGCGTTCAAGGCATTTGTAGCGCCAGGACCCAGTCGTGCAAAAACCGTGCGTGCGCTCTACCCCACCTTTGGAAACTACCTGACTGGCGGGTTCCTCAGCCACGTTGCGGGAAAGGTTTTTGTGCGCACCGGACAGCCAGATATACAAATCCGCATACACAACGCGTTTCAGGACGATCAAATGCTTCCAAACGCAACTGAACTGTCCGAGATGGCGCTTGCGCATTGTCATGCAACATCGTGGGAGGCGTGGCGGACCACTTTTTTGTATCGGCTGGAAAAGGGGTCTTACCGGGCCGAACTCAAGCCTGCCCTGCCTGCCGAACGCGGCGGAAAGACACTGCACCAATTGTTCAAGCACCTGCAATCAACCGAAGGCGAAGACGGGTTGCGTGCGTTCTACGACGAAGTGATCGGCGACGGCCCGAACTTGCGTGCCCGTTTGGAAGCCAAAGGGCTTTTGCGCAAGGTGGATTTGAACCTTGACGCAATGACGGCACGGCATTTCCCGAATGCCGCAGTTTGACGCGAAGCAGCGCCTTTGCTATGGACGCGCAGCATGTCGGGGCACGGTGCCCCCTCTGGGCCACTCGGGCTGACATCATCAGACGCCGCGGGCCAAGTCAGTGTCCGCAACCAACGGACATACATGACAAAATTTTCTGATCTGAACCTGAATCCCAAGGTGCTGAAAGCCATCGATGAAGCTGGCTATGAAACGCCAACACCTATTCAGGCCGGTGCGATTCCGGCAGCCCTTGACGGGCGCGATGTTTTGGGGATTGCCCAGACCGGGACCGGGAAAACTGCCAGCTTCACCTTGCCCCTGATCACCGCATTGGCCCGTGGCCGCGCCCGCGCCCGTATGCCACGCAGCCTTGTGCTGTGCCCGACACGCGAACTGGCGGCGCAGGTGGCCGAAAACTTCGACACCTATGCCAAGCATGTAAAGCTGACCAAGGCGCTGCTGATTGGCGGCGTCAGCTTCAAAGAGCAGGACCTGCTGATCGACAAAGGCGTCGATGTGCTGATCGCCACGCCCGGCCGCCTGCTCGATCACTTCGAGCGCGGCAAGCTGATCCTGAACGACGTGAAGGTCATGGTCGTGGACGAAGCCGACCGTATGCTCGACATGGGGTTCATTCCCGACATCGAACGCATCTTTGGCCTCACGCCCTTCACCCGCCAAACGCTGTTCTTCTCCGCCACCATGGCGCCCGAGATTGAGCGCATCACCAACACCTTTCTGTCGAACCCGGAACGTATCGAAGTGGCCCGTCAGGCCACCGCATCCGAGACGATCGAACAGGGTGTCGTGATGTTCAAAGGGTCACGCAAGGACCGCGAGGCATCCGAAAAGCGCAAGGTGTTGCGTGGCCTGATCGATGTCGAAGGTGAAAAACTGACCAACGCGATCATCTTTTGCAACCGCAAGACGGATGTGGATATCGTCGCCAAGTCTTTGAAAAAATACAAATATGACGCGGCACCGATCCATGGTGATCTGGACCAGTCGCAACGGACACGTACGCTGGACGGGTTCCGCAATGGTGAACTGCGCATCCTTGTGGCCTCCGACGTGGCAGCGCGCGGTCTCGATGTTCCGTCGGTCAGCCATGTGTTCAACTTCGACGTTCCCGGCCACCCCGAGGATTACGTGCACCGTATCGGCCGGACGGGCCGTGCTGGCCGCGAGGGCAAAGCGATCACCATATGTGTGCCCCGCGATGAAAAGCAGTTCGATGCAGTTGAAAAGCTGATCCAGAAAGAAATCCCACGCCTCGACAACCCGGTGAAGTCGTCCAAACCTGCCGCTTCAAAGACATCGGATGCGGAAGAAAAACCAAAGTCGACACGCAGCCGGTCGACACGGTCAAAGTCCGAACCGAAAACCGAAGCACCGGTCGAAGCAACCACCGAAACCAAGGCAGAAACGCCGCGCGAAGACACCTCATCGAAATCGCGCAGCCGCTCATCCTCCAGCCGCAGTCGGTCGTCCCGCGACGATCGCGGTGGCAACAAAGTGGTTGGGTTGGGGGATCACACGCCCAGTTTTATCGGCCTGAGTTTTGAAGAGCGTATGGCAAGCTGATTAGCTTGCCCATTCCGGAGTAAGGTCAATTCCCTCGAACGCGGGATTTCGGCGGAACTGCATTGAACCCGGGGCCAAAATCAGATCACCTTTGCGCGCGCGCTCAACATGTTTTGGGTTCTCAAGGTCTAGTCGGTTCGGCCAACTACACCCTAAGCCTTCACCCAAGGCATAAGGCTTGACCCAGTATTCAAGAACTGTCTTTGGAATGCTGTTCATGCTGGCACCAGCCGCACAGCATCGAATATTTGGAGGGTCACCATAGTGCAGCTTTCGTGAGGAAATATAGTCCTGCAGTAGAGGGTATTTCCGGTAGCGCGTGTCATCCGGCTCTATTGGCTTTGACGCTGCAGGCGAGGTGAAAGCTACATCAAACTCTGTCCTGCAGCCTTGACATTCAATACGTACGAGCACTGCCTCCTGTGCATAGATATTCGCCGTTAGCTTTGGCGAAAACGGTTCGAACCTTGGCACCGCTGCCTCATCGAACCACAGGACTGGGTCAGAAACACGGTCAAGAATGTCGCGGTAGTGTGTGTGCATTAGTGCATCCGGCTGATCACAACTGTCACTTCCGGCTTTTTACCGATCTCGTCCTGCGCTGACTTGCGCACGATCCGCCGCAACGCTTCGATCAAGCTGTCATCATCACGCAAAGTCTTGGCATCCGCGCGCCCAAGGAACTGGCTCAGATCTTCTTCCAGAACCTCAACCAGCGCGGCATTGCTGCGCCCGGCCTCGGACAGACCCATCAACTCGCACCATGGCTCACCAAGTGGCTCATCCTCTTCATCCAGGATCAGCGTGACCAGCACATGTCCATTCAATGCCATGCGGATACGGTCACGGACCACACCGTCCAGCGCACCGATCTGCACGGACCCATCCAGATATGTCCGCCCGGTCTCGATGTACTCTGCAACCTTCGGGGCATTACCGCTTAGGTCAATCATCATCCCGTTGACCGCCAGCACACCGGTGCGCCCCTTGCTCTCGGTCAGCTTGACATGTTCCCGCAAGTGCCGGTGTTCGCCGTGCATGGGCACGACGATCTGAGGGTTCACGATGTCCTGCAGGCGTTCAAGGTCAGGCCGATTGGCGTGACCTGAAACATGATACAGGCCCGAAGAATCATCCACCACATCCACGCCCTTTTCGGACAATTGATTGATGATACGGATCACGCCACGTTCGTTGCCCGGAATGGTCTTGGAGGAGAACAGGAACAGATCTCCCTCTTTCAGCTCCAACCCCATGTACTTACCATTCGCCAGCTGGGCCGATGCCGCACGCCGTTCCCCCTGACTGCCCGTAACCAGTAGCATCAGGTTCTCGCGTGGAATGCTCTTGGCATCTTCCGGACTGACAACAGACGGAAAGTCGGTCAGCACACCTGTTTCAATCGCCGCTTCAATCATCCGACGCATGGCGCGCCCCAACAACACGATGGACCGCCCTGCCCGTTCACCGGCCTCGGCCAGTGTTTTGACCCGCGCAACGTTGGACGCAAATGTTGTGGCGACCACGATCCCTGAGGTGTGGCCACGCACCAGCTTTTCGATTTCGGGCCCGACCGAAATCTCGGATCGTCCGGGATGCGGGGAAAAGATGTTGGTCGAGTCGCAGACCAGCGCCTTGACCCCATCCTTGCTGACCTCGGCCCACAGGTCGGGATCAAACGGCTCTCCGACAACAGGTGTTTGGTCCAGTTTGAAATCGCCCGAATGGATCAAACGGCCCTCGGGGCTGTCGATGATCAACGCAGCACTCTCGGGGATCGAGTGGGACATCGGCAGAAACCCCACCTTGAACGGTCCCGCCTGCACTTGGTCCGGCCAACCCGCGACCACCCGCACTGCATCCTCGGGGTGCCCATGCTCATCCATCTTGCGCCGCGCGATGTTGGCCGTGAAAGGTCGCGCATAGATCGGCGCGCCAAGCTGGCCATAAGTATGCGCGACGGCACCGATGTGGTCTTCGTGGGCGTGCGTAACAAAGATACCGTCAATGCGGTCCTTCCGCTCAGCCAACCAGGTGATATCGGGCAGGATCAGGTCCACACCGGGCGTGCTGTCCATATCGGGAAAGGTCACGCCCAGGTCGACAACGATCAACCGCTCGGCATCTTCGGTGCCATAACCGTAAACATAGGCATTCATGCCAATTTCACCCGCCCCCCCAAGGGGCAGGTAGATCAAACGTTCACTGCTCATAAGTTCAGTTGTTTTCCTTGTTGTAGCGATAGATGACCGTCAGGCCATGCATCGTCAAATCATCTTGAAAGTCATCAAACAGCGCTTCGGACTGTTGAAACAGAGGGGCCAGCCCCCCGGTCGAAATCACGCGCATCTCGCGGTCGCGCTCCGCTTTAATTCGGGCACATATCTCACGGACAAGGCCCACGTAACCCCAAAAGACGCCAGACTGCATACAGGCGACCGTGTTGGTCCCCACAACGGCTTGCGGCTTGGTGATGTCCACATGTGGCAGCGCAGCTGCAGCACTATGTAGGGCCTCAAGGCTCAAGTTCACACCCGGCGCGATCACCCCGCCGACATAGGCACCGTCCGAGGCTACAACGTCAAAGGTGGTCGCGGTGCCAAAATCCACAACAATCAGATCGCCGCCACAGCGATCATAGGCCCCCGCCGTATTGACTAAGCGATCCGGCCCGATTTGCGTCCCTTCATCCACCCGTGGCTGCACGGGCAGCAGGCAATCGGGTTTGCCGACAACGTAAGGACGGCAATTGAAGTAACGGTCACACAGAACACGCAAGTTAAAGACAACCCGCGGCACCGTGGACGAGACAATCACATCCGTTATCTCAACATCCAGCTTCTGGAACTCCATCAGGGTCGATAGCCAGACATAGTATTGATCGGCCGTGCGTTGCCATTCGGTCGAGGTGCGCCACGTGGCAAGGAACTGCGTCCCGTTCCAAATCGAGAAGACCGTGTTCGTGTTGCCGCAATCGATTGTCAGAAGCATCACATGCCCCTTTTCAGAAAAAGACGTCGCCCGCCGGAATGGTGATCCGGCCCTTGGCCGTCTCTAGAACAAGTTGCCCATCGCCGTCCACGTCCACAAAGGTCCCCACATATGTGTCACGCGTGGTACGAGCCGTGATGACCTCACCCATTTTGGCAGCGTGGGTACGCCAGGCGGTGCGGATCGGGTCAAAGCCATAGGTGCGAAACTGATCTTCATAGCGCGCGTAGGCCGTCGCCAGCAAATCCAGGAAACTCTCCGGCGAGATATCCGTCCCGAGCGTCGACTTGAGCGCCACGGGCAGCAGTGCGCCCTCTTCGACCTGAGATGCGTCAGGTGCCGCCGCCAGGTTCACGCCTACGCCAATTGCCAGGTGAGTGACCCGCGCGCCACGGCCAACACTCTCAAGCAAAATACCGGCTACCTTACCACCGCGCAGCAGCACATCATTCGGCCACTTAAGCGCAAAAACATCCTCGCGCCCGGTCGCAGCTACAAACGCATCGCGCAGGGCCAGCGACATCACAAAGGACCGCAATGCGGCTTGCCCTGGCGCTTCGTCCAACGGCAACACCAACGTGCCTGCAAAGTTCCCAACCGGCATCGCCCAAGCCCGCCCGCGCCGCCCACGCGCTGCAGTCTGCTCAAGTGCCAAAAGCCATTCAGGCCCAGCCAGATCCGGCGCAATACGCGCGGCTTCGCTCAGCGTTGAATCCACAGAACTCAACACGCGTCGCCCATATCCTGCGGGCCAAGCGGTCATGACTTCCCTGTTTCCAAAAAATCCTCCCCGAAGGGTCGGTTTGCCAAATGCGCCCTAGTTCACCAAGGTCAGCGCAGCCGAAGCCGCAGCCCCTTCGACACCGAACATGTTGATGATCCCCAGCACCATGACGGCAGCCGACCCCATCAGCATGGCCCACAGGATGGGCGACTTGCCGCCATTCAAGCGCTCTTCATCCGTGTCGCCAAAGTACATATAAAAGACGATGCGCAGATAATAATAGGCGCCAATCACCGACGCGATCACACCCGCGATGGCCAACCATGCTAACCCGCCTTCGTAGGCCGCGCGCAGGACATAGAGCTTGCCAAAGAAACCCAACATCGGCGGAACACCAGCAAGGGAGAACAGCAACACCAGCATTGCCAGCGCCTTGCCCGGCTCACGCTTGGAATACATTCTGAGCGCACTGATCTCGACAACGGGTTGGCCGTCCTTCTCCATCATCAGGATGAAGGCAAAGGTGCCGACATTCATGGTCACATAGATCGCCATGTAGACCAGCATCGCCTGCACACCCAGCACGGTGCCCGCCGCCAATCCCATGAGGGCGTACCCCATGTGAGCAATAGACGAGAAAGCCATCAGTCGCTTGATGTTGGTCTGACCAATGGCGGCAAATGCCCCAAGGAACATCGACAGAACGGACAGCAGCGCCATGACCTGTTGCCAGTCAGCGACTGCACCGCCAAAGGCGTCGTGCATCACACGAGCGAAGAGGGCCATGGCCGCCATCTTGGGCGCCGTTGCAAAGAAGGCCGTGACTGGCGTGGGCGAGCCCTCATAAACATCCGGCGTCCACATGTGGAACGGCACGGCGGACACCTTGAACGCAAACCCTGCCATCAGGAACACAAGGCCAAAGAGCAGGCCAAGCGACACGCCCTCTTCCGCTACCTGCACGATGCCCGAGAACAGCGTTGTGCCTGCATAGCCATAAACCAGCGACGCGCCATAGAGCAAAAGACCGGAAGACAGGGCGCCCAGTACAAAATACTTCAGCCCCGCCTCGGTCGACTTCACGCTGTCACGACGCAGCGATGCCACGACGTAAAGCGCAAGCGACTGCAATTCGAGGCCCATGTAGAGCGCCATAAGATCACCGGCGGACACCATGGTCATCATGCCAACCGCGGCCAGCGCCACCAGCATCGGGTATTCAAAGCGCAGCAAGCCGCGTTGGGACATATAGCCTTCGCTCATCAACAACACGGCAGCGGCGGAGACAAGGATCGTCACCTTGGCAAAGCGCGAGAATCCGTCATCCACAAACATGCCGCCAAAGGCGACATTCGTCCCCTCGCCCGAAAACCCGATCCAGGCGGCAACGGCCAAGAACACGGCGGATGTGGCCCACAGCAACGGTGACGCGAGGCCGTCCTTGGACGTATAGACCGCCCCGATCAGGCCCAGCATGGCAAAAACGGCCAGCAGGATCTCGGGCAGGATGATGGTCAGATCAGCAGACATATAAACGTCCTCAAGTAACGTAGTGGTAGGACATGAAAGAACGTGTCCTTAGTTTTCGGCGAACTGTGTCGCGGCCTCGGCCGCGGCCAGTGCCGTATCGTATTGGGTCACAAGGGCAGCCACGGAAGGCCCTATGATGTCGAGGATCAGCGCAGGATAAACACCCAGCAGGATCGTCATCACCACCAGCGGCGCAAAGATCGCCTTCTCGCGGCGGCCCATATCCGTGATCGATTTCAGGCTTTCCTTGATCAGGTCGCCCATGACCACCCGGCGGTACAGCCAAAGGGCATAAGCGGCTGAGAAGATCACACCGGTGGTCGCCACCGCAGCAACCCAGGTGTTGACCTGGAACACCGCCATCAGCGTCAGGAATTCACCGACAAACCCGGAGGTGCCGGGCAGGCCCACATTGGCCATGGTGAACAGCATGAAGATCAGCGCATAGGCCGGCATCCGGTTCACCAGACCGCCATAGGCGTCGATGTCGCGCGTGTGCATCCGGTCATAAATCACGCCGACGCAAAGGAAGAGAGCGCCAGAGATAAAGCCGTGCGACAGCATCTGGAAGATCGCACCATCCAGCCCCTGCTGGTTGGCCGCAAAGATGCCCATGGTTACAAAGCCCATGTGCGCAACGGACGAATAGGCGATCAGCTTCTTCATGTCCTCCTGCACCAGCGCGACAAGCGAGGTGTAGACAATGGCAATGGCCGACATCCACAGAACCAGCGGCGCCATCACGTCAGAGCCGATCGGGAACATGCCGATGGAGAAGCGGATGAAGCCGTAGCCACCCAGCTTCAGCAGGATGGCCGCCAGCACAACTGAACCCGCCGTAGGGGCCTGCACGTGTGCGTCAGGCAGCCATGTGTGCACCGGCCACATCGGCATTTTGACCGCGAAGCTGGCAAAGAACGCGAGGAACAGCAGGGTCTGCATCCCGCCCACGATCTGAATACCCAGCAGGCTGAACGTCTCGGTCCCGAACTGGTGGTTCAACAGCGTCTCGATGTCGGTGGTGCCCGCATCGGCATACATCCCGACCATCGCCACCAGCATCAGCACCGAGCCAAGGAAGGTGTAGAGGAAGAACTTGAAGCTTGCATAGATACGGTTCGCCCCGCCCCAGATGCCGATGATCAGGAACATCGGGATCAGACCGGCCTCGAAGAACAGGTAAAACAGCACCAGGTCCAGCGCCATGAATACGCCCAGCATGAGCGTTTCCAGAAGCAGGAAGGCAATCATGTATTCCTTGACCCGGTCGGTCACGGACCACGACGCGGCAATGACCAGCGGCATGATGAAGGTGGTCAGCATTACGAACAGAACGCTGATACCGTCGACCCCCATCTTGTAGGTCAGGCCCATGATCCACGTGCCTTCTTCTACAAATTGGAAGCCGGTATCGTTCGGATCGAACTCAAACAGGATGAACAACGACGCGATGAAGGTGATCACCGTAGTGGCCATGGCCACCCACTTGGCGTTGCGCTGCGCAGCCTCATCTTCACCACGCAGGAACACGGCCAGGATCAGGGCCGCCAGCGCGGGCATGAACGTGGTGATGGAAAGAATGTTGTCCATCAGTTCGCTCCTCCGCTGAGCGTCATCCAAGTGACAAGGACCGCGATCCCGATCACCATGGCGAAGGCATAGGTAAAGATGTAGCCGGACTGCGCGCGGCCAGCGAGGCGGGTAAAGAAGGGTACGATGCCCATCGACACACCATTGATGGTCCCGTCAATTACGTCGCCATCGCCCTTCTTCCACAGCTTCTTGCCAATCCACATGGCGGGCTGCACGAAGATGAAATCGTAGAGCTCGTCAAAGTACCACTTGTTCTTCAGGAACAGGTAGAGCGGGCGCTGGTTTTCGGCCAAACGGCCCGGCAGCGACGGGTTCTTGATGTAGAACCAGAAGGCCACGACGAACCCAAGCAGCATCGACACGAACGGCGACAGCTTTACCCATGTGGGCACGTAATGGGCTTCGTGCAGCACAGTGTTCTCGGGCACGATATAGATACCGGCCTCGCCCGGTCCATCCTCCATCACGTATTTCAGTTCAGAGGCTTTGGGGCTGCGTTCTGCCACAGCTTTCTTGATCTCTTCCGAAGGCGTTTCGTAGTGACCACCGAAGAATTTGATGACCTCGTTCGGCTTGCCGAAGAAAGACCCATACCAGATTGCACCGGCAAAGATCGCGCCAAGGCTCAGCACGCCCAGAGGGATCAGCATGACCATCGGGCTTTCATGCGCGTGCTCGTGCGTGTGCTTGTCGCCGCGCGGCGTGCCGTAGAAGGTCAGGAACATCAGACGCCAGGAATAGAAGGACGTGAACAGCGCCGCGATGACCAGCGCCCAGAATGCGAAGGTCGATCCGACATATGCGCTTTCGATCACTGCATCTTTGGACGCAAACCCTGCAAAACCGATCCACCCCGTTAACGGGATGCCCACACCGGTGATGGCAAGCGTGCCAATCATCATGGCCCAGAAGGTGTAAGGAATCTTCTTCCGCAGGCCACCGTAGTTCATCATGTCCTGCTCGTGGTGCATCGCGTGGATGACCGAGCCCGCACCAAGGAACAGCATCGCCTTGAAGAACGCGTGCGTGAACAGATGGAACATGGCGACCGAATAGACGCCAACGCCAGCAGCCACGAACATGTAGCCAAGCTGCGAACAGGTCGAATAGGCGATCACGCGCTTGATGTCGGTCTGTACCAAACCGACGGTCGCAGCGAAAAATGCAGTCAAAGCCCCCAACACGGTGACAAAGGCCATCGCCTCGGGCGCGAACTCCATCAGCGGCGACATGCGGCAGACCAGAAAGACACCCGCGGTCACCATGGTCGCGGCGTGGATCAGGGCCGACACCGGTGTCGGGCCCTCCATCGCGTCAGGCAGCCACGTGTGCAGGATCAACTGCGCCGATTTCCCCATGGCGCCAATGAACAACAGGAAGGCCACAAGGTTCGCGGCATTCCATTCCGACCAGAGGAAGGACAACTGCGTCTGCGCCAATTCGGGTGCGGCAGCAAAGACATCGTCGAACTTAATGGAGTCGGTAAGGAAAAAGAGTGCAAAGATACCCAGCGTAAAACCGAAATCTCCAACACGGTTCACCACAAAGGCCTTGATGGCCGCCGCGTTGGCCGATGGCTTGCGATAGTAGAACCCGATCAACAGGTACGAGGCGACGCCCACACCTTCCCAGCCAAAGAACATCTGAACAAGGTTGTCCGCCGTCACCAGCATTAACATCGCAAAAGTGAAAAAGGACAGGTAGGCAAAGAAGCGCGGCTTGTAGCTTTCGCCCTCTTTCCATTGCGGGTCGTGGTCCATGTAGCCGAAGCTATAAAGGTGGACGAGGCTCGACACCGTGGTGATCACAATCAGCATGATGGCTGTCAAACGATCGAGGCGGATGGACCAATCGGTGCTGAGCGATCCGCTTTCGATAAAGCGCAAGATCTGGATCTGCTCGGTCGTGCCGTCAAAGGTCAGGAACACGATCCACGACAGAATGGCCGACAGTAACAACAGGCCCGTGGCAATCCACATGGCCGCTGTTTCACCAAAGATGCGCCAGCCGAACCCGCACAGCAGTGCGCCAACCAGAGGGGCAAAGAGGATGATGGTTTCCATTGTGCGCTACCCTTTGTCTTCTTTGGTTGCGGCAACGTCAGGCCATGCAAAGTACAGCACGGCCGCTGCGCCTCCGACCCCGGCCACGATGATGGCGATCCATAGTGCGAGACTCATCCGATCAGCCCTTCATCACGTTGACGTCTTCGACGGCAATGGTGCCGCGGTTGCGGAAGAAACAGACCAGGATGGCCAAGCCGATTGCCGCCTCAGCCGCAGCGACGGTCAGCACGAACAGGGTGAAAACCTGCCCCACAAGGTCATCCAGGAAGCTTGAGAAGGCCACAAGGTTGATGTTCACCGCCAAGAGCATCAGTTCGATGCTCATAAGCAGAATGATCACGTTCTTGCGGTTCAGGAAAAGCCCGAAGATACCGATGACGAACAGCGTCGCCGCGACGGTCAGGTAATGCTCAAGTCCTATCATGTCGTCCCTCCGGGGTGTGTCCCCGCTTGTCGTCTGTTGCTGGGCTCAGCCCAGCATGAATTCTGTCTTCTCGCCCCGAGCCTCGGGGTAGAGTGCGGCGCAGGCGCAAGGCTCTGCGTCCAGCGTGATGATGTCTATGTCGTGCGCGATGCCGTCCAGATCGGCGGCCATGCGGTCCAAGGTGGCAAAAGCGCGTGCACCAGTTTCGTGGCGTTCGATCACGGCAAGCGCTTTCTCCGTCCGGTCGAAAGGCAAGCGGTTGCCCATGTTCTCTTCTTGTGTGCGAAATGTCATCGCCGTGCCGGGCGCACAGTCAACAACAGAGAAGGACGTCGCCGTCCCTTCCTGGCTCCACCAGTCACGCCACATCACGCGGCCTTCGCCCAGATCGACATGATCCGCTTCACCACCGTGGCTGATATGCGTGGTACGGTCGCAATCGGTTAGCGACAAGGCCACAGCCTCACCCCCAAGCATCGCGACAACCGCTGCCAGATATGCGTACCGGGTCTTCAATGATCAGAGCCCCTGCCCCGGTTTGACGTCCTTCAGCTCCATCGCCGTTGCGGGATCACGCATCATCTGGGCAATCACATCCTGACGCTTCACATCCGAGCGGTGGCGCAGGGTCAGAACAATGGCGCCCACCATGGCGACCAACAGGATCAGCCCTGCAAGTTGGAACAGCAGGAAATACTGATCATACAGGATCATCCCCAGCGCTTCAGTGTTGTGACGATCCACCGGCGTCACCTGCGCGCGCAGGCCTTCTGCTGCCGCATTCGACTCCCAGGCGCCAAAGGCCATCACGAACTGCATCAGGATCACGACCGCAATAAGCAACGCGAGCGGCATGTATTTCGCCATCTCCGCCTTCAATTCGGCAAAGTCCACGTCAAGCATCATCACGACGAACAGGAACAGCACTGCGACCGCGCCTACATAGACGATGATCAAAAGCATCGCGACGAACTCGGCCCCCAACAGCACAAACAGGCCTGCTGCACTCAGAAAAGACAGGATCAGCCAGAGAACCGAGTGGACGGGGTTCCGGCTGATCACCGTGAAAAGGCCGCCCGCGATCACGCTGATCGCAAAGAGGTAGAAGGCAAATACAGTCATGTCTCGTCCTCGTCGTCATCCATGACCTCTTGCGCCAATCCCATGGCGCGAGTCATCGCGGGCACACCGGCAAACATCGCCATCATGCCCAAAGTCTCGGAAATCTGTTGGTCGGTGGCCCCCGCCTCACGCGCGTGTCGCACGGTCTGGCGAATGGCTGTATCAGCCTGGGCGCCCTGCATGGTCAGCCCGGCAAGTGTCAGCAGCAGCCGGGTTTTGGCGTCCAGCCCATTCTCGTTGAGCTTGTTGCCAAACCACGTCTCCATCAAATCCTTGGGCATGGTGGGCCACAAGGCTTCGAACATCTTGGGGTCAAACCCTTTCGACGGGTCGAACGCCGCCATTTGCGGAAACGCTTTGGTCATCTCCTGCATCTGAGCCAGCATCGCCGCAAAAGGGTTGTTCTTGTCATCTGTCATGAGCGTTGCCCCTCGAGACCTTCGATGCGGGTGGTCAGTGCATCCAGGCTATCCGCAATGAAATACCGCATGTTGCTGATGTCGCTGTGGATCAGATGCAGCTTGCGCACCAAATGACGCAGTACCTCGACCTGAACCTCGCCCCCGCCGGCGTCGGCAAGACGCTCAATCTCGGCCATCATATCGGCATAGACTTGGTCCACGTCGCTCCGCAGCGCCTGCTCGGGATCAGCCTCGGGCGCGTCGGGTGCAAACTCAGTCCCAAGGTCATGGGATTTCGCCGCAGCCTTCAAGCGCCCGGCCAAATCAGCAATGCTGGCTCGCCAAGTGCTCGCTTCTTCGCTCTCGTCCCACAATTCCGCCAGTTCCGAGCCTTCGGCGGTCACGCGGTCCAAAGCGGCCAGTGCCATGCCAACAGCGTCATCGTAGAATTTGAAGGAGGCTTCGAGATCAAATGGCGCCTCGGCCCCGTCCCGAGGTTGGCCCAAACACGCTGCAATGATCTCGGCTCCGGCCACCGCTGTCGATGCCAGATGCGCATCAAGATCACCGGCTGGCGCCTCAAACACGGCCTCAAAGCTTTCGCACACGGCTCCTGCTTGCTCGACCGGCTGATCGAGGTTTTTCAACGTGTCCAGCAGATCAGCTGCCGTGTCGTTGTCGAAGCTATGTGGTCCCCAGGCTCCCATCAGCGATACGGTGCATCCAGTTCAAGATTGCGTGCGATCTCGGCTTCCCAACGCTCACCATTCTCCAACAGCTTTTCCTTGTCATAGAAAAGCTCTTCGCGGGTTTCGGTGGCGAATTCGAAGTTCGGACCTTCGACAATGGCATCGACCGGGCACGCTTCCTGACAGAAGCCACAGTAGATGCACTTGGTCATGTCGATGTCATAGCGTGTGGTGCGGCGGCTGCCGTCCTCGCGCGGTTCAGCATCAATGGTGATGGCCTGCGCCGGGCAAATCGCCTCGCACAGCTTGCATGCGATGCAGCGTTCTTCCCCGTTGGGGTAACGGCGCAACGCGTGTTCACCACGGAAACGTGGGGACAAAGGCCCCTTTTCGTGCGGATAGTTTACAGTGGCCTTAGGGGCGAAAAAGTACTTCAAGCCCAGCTTCATGCCTTGCCAGAAATCCTGCAGCAGGAAGTATTTGGCGGCGCGGCCGTAGTCGATCTGCGTCATTGCTAGTCTCCCTGTGTTCCATCGTTAAGGTGCATGTACGCCCAGGCTTTGAGGGCCGAGACGACTTCTCCGGGATCCGCTCTGTCGAGCTTCCCATCTTCATCGGTCGTTCCAATAGCGAACTCGGAGCCCAGGAATGACACAAGGTCATCCAGATGGTGTTCCGGCGCTTCGTTGATGGCGGCAGCCAATCCCATATCAGCCCCCCACGGCCCAACGGGCGTAGATGCCCCAGAACCAGTCAAACTTGGCGGCAAAGGCCACGAACACGACCCAGACCAGGCTGAACGGCAGGAACACTTTCCACCCCAGGCGCATCAGCTGGTCATAGCGATAGCGCGGCGTGATCGCCTTCACCATTGCGAAGAGGAAGAAGAAGAATGCCATCTTCGCGACCATCCACAGCACACCGTCGGGCAGCCCCGGGATAGGCGACAGCCAGCCACCAAAGAACAGCAGCGACATCAGCGCACACATCAGGAAGATGGCAATGTACTCGCCCGCCATGAACAGCAGGAACGGGGTCGACGAGTATTCAACCTGGTAGCCAGCAACCAATTCGGATTCCGCTTCCGGCAAATCGAAGGGCGGGCGGTTCGTTTCAGCCAATGCGCTGATAAAGAACAGGAACACCATGGGCAGGTGCGGCAACCAATACCAGCCAAAGAACCCGTAGCCGGTATCCTGTGCATTCACGATGGCGCCGAAGTTCAACGACCCGGTCGAAAGGATCACACCGATGATGATCAAGCCGATGCTGACTTCATAGGAAATCATCTGTGCTGCAGACCGCAGCGAGCCAAGGAAGGGGTACTTTGAGTTCGACGCCCAACCGCCTATAATTACGCCATAAACTTCAAGCGAAGAGATAGCAAAGACATACAGGATTGCCACATTGATGTCGGACAGCACCCAGCCGTCGTTGAACGGGATCACGGCCCATGCGACCATCGCCAGCACAAAACTGGTCATCGGGGCAAGCATGAACAGGGTCTTGTCTGCCCCAGCAGGCACCACAACCTCTTTCACAACATACTTCAGGGCGTCCGCCACCGTCTGCAGCAGGCCAAAGGCACCCACCACGTTCGGTCCACGGCGCATCTGGACCGCGGCCCAGATCTTGCGGTCACCGTAGACAAGGAACAGCAGCGAGATCATGACAAACGCCACGACGGCCAGCACTTGGGCCAGAACAAGGACGGCGATGCCGCCAGGAGTGGTAAAGAATTCAGCCATCAGTCCTCACACCGTCGGTATTCCCTTCTCCGCGCAGGCTGCGGCCACGACTTCGGCGTCGATGGTCCGTATTCCACGCGGCAGAGCTGGCGAAATGGTGTAAACAGCATCCGCTCTCCACACGCCAGCCTCTTCATTCACATTTGTGCGCAAATGACGCGCAAATCCCCACCCCCGGATCAATGTGTATCCAGCGGCAGCACATTCGGCGTAATCTTCGACATCCGCCGCGGATAGGGCATTGCTCATTTCCACGTTAAATTGAACCAGATCATCCGCCAACAACTGCGTTTCCACGCCTCGGTAGTCGGGAATGAACTGTTCCGCCGTCGGCACAGGGTCACAGGCCGCAAGCGGCAACGCGGCTATGATCCACGCAGCCTTCATTCGCACTCGAACGACGGCTGCCGGTACCCGGTGACGATCCAATCGTTGCCACGCGGAACGCCGTAGAGCGTGTACAGGCACGTTTCTTCCACCGGAATGCTGATGGTCCGTGTTTTTGTCACATCCGCCCAATCGTGAAGCCCATCAGACGTTTGTCTTTCGGTGCTGACAATCGGAACAGAGCCCCAAGAACTGATCGACCACTGAAAGGCACGACGCCCGTCAGGAAGGTCAAAAACCGCGGCCGGTTGACCATAATCTAGCATCGGCTCTGTGATGGACTTGCCAACATAGCCGTCCAACACCTGCGACGCGCAGGCAGACAGGGTCACCACAGCGCCAAGTGCAACAACCTTGATTATGCTGCGAACAATCATTCTGCTGCCAGTACCTCTTGGGATTTACGGGCCTTCGCGTTGGCGCTCAGTTCCGCCATCAACTGGCTGGCACGGGCAATCGGGTTGGTCAGGTAGAAATCGCTAATGGTCGAGGTCAGCACGCCACCTTCGATCTCACCCGCCTCAAGAGCATCACCGGAGTTCTCAGCCACCACATCGACATCGCCGAGGTGCGGATGGTCACCCACCAGTTTCTGACGTAGAGCAGCAAGGCTGTCATAGGGCAAGGCCGCGCTGATCTCACCCGACAAAGCACGCAGGATGGCCCAGTTTTCCTTGGCTTCACCCGGTGCAAAACCAGCGCGTTGCGTCAGTTGTGGCCGCCCTTCGGTGTTGACGAACAGGCCGCCTTCTTCTGTGTAGGCCGCCCCCGGCAGGATCACATCTGCCCTGTGCGCTCCACGATCACCGTGGCTGCCCTGATAGATCACAAAGGCCCCTTCACCGATTTCGATTTCATCGGCGCCCAGGTTGTAGATGACATCCGCTTTCTCAACGGCTGCCATTGCATCCGGGTTTGTGGCACCAACATCCATCGCACCCACGCGGCCCGCGGCTGTATGCAGGATCATCAGGCCCGACTTGGTGCTTTCCGCCAGCGCCTGCGCCCCGGCAAGAATTACCGCGCCGTCCCCACGGGTCAACGCGCCCATGCCGACAATGATGATCGACGGCTTTTCCTGCACCCCTGAATGGTCACGCTTCAGAAGATCGTTAATGACGGTCGCCTCTGTCCCAATGTGGTTGGCCTCGTAGGTCAGGTCCGGCATCTCACCGATCACACCCACACTGGCCCCACGTGCCCAGGCCTTGCGGATACGCGCGTTCAACACAGGCGCTTCCAGACGCGGGTTGGTACCGATCAGCATGATGGCTTCTGCACTATCGATATCCTCAATCGCCGCGGTGCCAACATATGCAGCCCGGTTGCCCGAGGGCAGCTTGGCGCCGTCGGTGCGGCACTCGACAAACCCACCCTGCCCTTCAATCAACTCTTTCAAAGCGTAAGCGGCTTCGACCGGCGCCAGATCACCGACCAGACCGGCCAAGGATGATGCCCCCTTAATGGCCTCGGCGGCTTTGCCCAAGGCCTCCCCCCACGTTGCGGGGCGCAGTTTGCCGTTCTCACGAACATAAGGTTTGTCCAGACGCTGACGGCGCAAACCATCCCAGACGAAACGCGTCTTGTCCGCAATCCACTCTTCATTCGTGCCATCGTGGTTCAGCGGCAGGAACCGCATGACTTCGCGCCCCTTGGTGTCCACGCGGATGGAGGACCCAAGTGCATCCATCACATCGATGCTCTCGGTCTTGGTCAGTTCCCACGGACGGGCCGTAAAGGCATATGGCTTCGACACCAACGCGCCCACCGGGCACAGGTCGATGATGTTGCCCTGCAAGTTCGAATCCAGTGTCTCGCCCAGATAGCTGGTAATCTCAGCATCCTCGCCGCGACCCGTCTGCCCCATCTGAGTGATGCCAGCGACCTCGGTCGTGAAGCGCACGCAGCGGGTGCAGGAAATGCAGCGGGTCATATGTGTTTCGACCAATGGACCAAGATCCAGATCATCCACCGCACGCTTTGGTTCGCGGAAGCGGCTGAAATCGACACCGTAGGCCATGGCCTGATCCTGCAGGTCGCACTCACCGCCCTGATCGCAGATCGGGCAATCTAGCGGGTGGTTGATCAGCAGGAACTCCATCACCCCCTCGCGGGCCTTCTTGACCATGGGCGAGTTGGTTTTCACAACCGGTGGCTGCCCCTCGGGCCCGGGGCGCAAATCGCGCACCTGCATCGCGCAAGACGCGGCAGGTTTGGGTGGACCACCCACAACTTCCACAAGACACATCCGGCAGTTGCCTGCGATCGACAGACGCTCGTGATAACAGAACCGCGGGATCTCGATCCCGGCCTCTTCACAGGCCTGGATCAAGGTCATTGCCCCGTCCACCTCGATCTCGTTACCGTCGATGATGATCTTGCGGAGGTCGCTCATGCGTCAGTTCATCCTCAGTAGGGCGCCGATCTGGCCGCCTTTTTCAATCTCTTGCCGGCCGACGGCACAATAGCTTGCCGATTGGCCAGGGGTCACGCCCGCACTTCGAAGATACTCTGCGCGCTTGGCCTTGAGGCGCGCCTTTTCGGTATCCGATTTGCGGTATGCGTCAATCTCTTCGTCCGAGTAGCCCAAAGTGCGGGCCCGTGCCTTCAAGCCGTTGACCACCGAATACGCCCGCAACAGACGGGCCGAAATATCCGGGCAATTCTTACGGATTTCATCCGCAATTCCGACGGCCAGAATCGTACCGTCGATTTCGGGCACATCCCGGAGGTGTGGCTTCGCCGAGGCTATCCCGGCAGTCAGGCTAAGGATCAAGGCCATGGTCATCGCGCGCATCATTTTCTCTCCACGTGCTGCATCACTTTGATGCCATGTGGGAAAGCAGGTCTGTGCTATGCAATAACACGGGCCGACACAACCCGTCAGGACGCAAAATGTCGCCTTGAAAACGGGTTGTTACTACACAGGTGTACAGGTGCCCCGCAACAGCAGCTTGTCCCCTGAAATGCGCAGGCGTCCATCCTCGGCATCCGGGCCTTCGATCCACGTGATATCCGATGAACCGAACTCCTTGATGCAATACCGCACAGCCTCGTACCGCCCGGCTTCGCGCGCACCTTCAAGAGAGGCAGAGACAGGGCTCACACCGATCTCGAACTGATCACGCTGCTTATCAACCTTGCCCGAGCTTGCCCGGAAAAACACGCCGTCAAAGGCAACGCGTTCCGAACGCCGTTCCTGACAGGCTGACAGCAGCAAAACCGCGATCAGCAAAACAAAGGTCAAAAATGCTGGCCGCATATCCGGCAGTGCACGGGTCTTTGTCTTGGTCACTGCAGTCTCCTCCCCCCGGGGTCAACGCTTCGATGTGCCGGGTAGTCCCAGCCAAAGGCAATGTCCGTATTGCCATGCTTTTCAAGATGATGGAAGCGGTCGATTGCTTCCTTGACTGTCGGTTTGTGCCCGTCGGGCACCCACCACATGACAAAGCGCAAACCCTGATCTGGATCGTACCATTCACCTTTGCGGTCATAGAACTGCTTATGAACGGTGCTGAAGGTGAAATTGCGCAGGCTTTCAACGTCTTTCCAAACCGATAGCGTACTAGCCGTGCGTGGATTGCCACCCAGCGGGCCATGGGGGTCAAGCTGTGCCGCCTCCATCTCCTCGCCTTCCAAATGCCAGACATAACCCGGCGAGCGACGCGCGATGTCATAGACGCGATCGAGGTTGTTCAGAAAGTCTGCAACGCGCGGGTCTTCCCAATCGTACTTCAGAGTGCCGATGTTGAACTCAGCCAGGTGCATTGTTCAGAACCCGCTCACACACAACGCTCTGTGTCACTTGCTTTTAAGAAACCGCCCGGCTGGGTGATTGGTCCCAGAGATTGAAGACGCCCAATCGCAACCTGCATCTCGTACCTGTTCCCGGGATAGGCCTGCGAGTTTGATACCAGCGTCTTCCATCCAAGCGATGGAGGCTTGCAACCATTTCGTCCTATGTCGCTCAAACTTCCGCAGCGCCGATTTCGAATGGCCTTCGGCGACAAGAACATTGAAGTTCTTTGCGTAGAAGGTTGTCGCACCGGATTGACCTGCCCAAGTGACATCCGGTTTACAATCGTTTTGCAGCATTCGCGCGACCATCAGGCCAGCCATAGCTCTTTCGGTGGAGTTCATTTCCAAAGCAACGGCGGAAGACCCTGCGACAAGCCCAACGCAAACGGTCAGTATGCGCAGCATCACTCTGCCGCGATCCGCTTGCCTGCAATCCGATCTTCGATCTCATCCCGGAAGTTCCGGATCAGCCCCTGGATCGGCCACGCGGCAGCATCACCCAACGCACAAATCGTATGGCCTTCAACTTGCTTGGTCACGTCCAGCAGCATGTCGATCTCCTCGACATCCGCCTCGCCGTACACCAGCCGCTCCATCACGCGCATCATCCAGCCCGTGCCTTCACGACAAGGCGTGCACTGACCGCAAGACTCATGCTTGTAGAACTTGGACAACCGCCAGATCGCCTTGATGATATCTGTGCTCTGATCCATCACGATCACCGCCGCCGTGCCCAGACCCGACTGCAGATCATTCCGCAGATAGTCGAAGTCCATAATGGCGTCTTTCATCTTCTCCCCGCGCACGCAGGGAACAGACGACCCACCAGGAATCACGGCCTTGAGGTTATCCCAGCCACCGCGAATGCCGCCGCAATGCTTTTCGATCAACTCTTCGAAGGTGATGGACATCGCCTCTTCGACCACACAGGGGTTGTTCACATGGCCCGAGATAGCGAACAGCTTGGTCCCGGCATTGTTTGCACGACCAAAGCCAGAGAACCACGACGCACCACGGCGCAGGATCGTCGGAACAACCGCAATGGATTCAACATTGTTCACCGTGGTCGGGCAGCCATACAGACCCGCGCCCGCCGGGAATGGCGGCTTCATGCGAGGCATGCCCTTCTTGCCTTCAAGCGATTCAAGCAGTGCGGTTTCCTCACCGCAGATATAGGCCCCTGCCCCGTGGTGCAGGTAAATGTCGAAATCCCAACCGGAGCCTGCGGCGTTCTTGCCCACCAGACCGGCGTCATAGGCTTCGTCGATAGCCGCCTGCAGCGCTTCCTTTTCCCGGATGTATTCGCCGCGGATGTAAATGTAGCAGGCGTTTGCATTCATCGCGAAGGACGCAATCAAACACCCTTCGACCAGTGTATGCGGATCATGGCGCATGATCTCGCGGTCCTTGCACGTGCCCGGCTCGGATTCATCAGCGTTTACAACAAGGTAGCTGGGGCGACCATCACTTTCCTTGGGCATGAAGGACCATTTCAGACCGGTGGGAAAACCAGCACCACCACGACCGCGCAGGCCGCTGTCCTTCATCTCTTGCACGATCCAATCACGACCCTTCTGGATCAGCTTGTCCGTGCCATCCCAATGCCCACGTGCCCGCGCACCTTTCAGCGTGCGATCATGCATGCCGTAGATATTGGTAAAGATGCGATCCTTGTCAGCCAGCATGGGTATTATCCTTTGCCTCGCAAGCCCTGCGCGGGGCTATCAATTGTCACGGCTCTTTTGCCAAATCCTGATGGCAACCACCAGAGACCAAATGAACGCAGCCAAGGCAAAAAGCAAAATCAGAATTTCGTAACGCGCGGGCAAACCAAAGCCCTGCACAATCACCGGTGCGAACACCGACAACAAAGCGGCCCCTGCTATGACAAGGGCCGCGATACGGCCCTGCCGGGCCAGTTTTGGATCAAGATGATCGGACATGCGTTAGTAGACGTCGCCCTTACCGACTTTCTTGGAAAACTCGGTTTCGCCCCCTTCGGCAAGGATTTTGGCCTGCGAAACCCAATCATCGCGGCTGACACGCCCCTTGAAGCCTTGCAGGTTCTGATCGACCCAAGCCACCTCGTCGGCACCCCAGCTGGCAACCTGATCGAAATGGTAGAAGCCCATTGAGTGCAAAAGCGCTTCCAGCTTCGGCCCAACGCCTTTGATCTCTTTCAGATTGTCAGGCCCACCGTCGCGCGCAGCGGACAGTGTCTGGGGCTTGGTTCCCTCGCCCGCAGCGGAGGCAGGTGTTTCAGCTTTTGACTTGGTGGCTTTCTTGGCAGCCGGTTTTTTGGCAGCTTTCTTTGCCTTCGGCTTTTCCTTTGCCTTGGGCTCCGCCTCGTACTTCCATTCGCCCTTGCGCTCAGCCAGATCGGCCTCCCCCGGCAATGGGGTCGAAGGTTTTATCTCTGGTTCTGCCGCTGCAGCTGTCGATGTTGCAGCAACCGGAGCTGCCGCTTGCGCTGCGGGCTTTGCCGCATCGGCTGGTTTGGCCTGCTCAATCGACGCTTCGCCAGCTGCGGGCAACGGCTTGCAAATAATCCAGCTGAGAAGCGCTCCGGCGACCACAAACACAACGACGCCCATAAACACGCCTTGCATAAAGGTCCAACCGCCCAGCACCATTAGTAGCATTGCTGCCAAAACGCCGCCCAGCAGCGCGACCAGCCAGCAACCCACGGCGCAGCTGATCATTCCCTCGTTCTTGTTCATTACGATACCTCTCCCGTTTAAGGATGTTATTCCTTATAGATATCGTCTTTTTTCGCGCGTTGGGAAAATTCTGTGTCTTCTCCCCGTGAGAGGGCCTGTGCTTGCGTGACCCAGCTGTCACGGCTGACCCGTCCCTTGAAGCGCACGAGGTGTTGATCGGCCCAGGCCACTTCGTCTGCAGTCCAAGATGCAATCTGGTCAAAATGAAACACGCCCGCCGCGTTCAATTCTTTCTCAAGGCCCGGTCCGACACCTTTGATCAGCTTCAGGTCGTCCGCCCCACCTTCGCGGGCTTCTGAAAGCAGCGCCGGTTTTGTCCCCGCGGGGACAGCCGTATCTGATTGTTTCTTATCAGATTTATTTTTGGTTACCGAGGCGTCCGCTTTGGGCTTTGCCTTAGGTTTTGCCGCCTTCGCAGGTGTCTTTTTCACAGCCTTGGCAGCAGGCTTTTCATTGGCGTTACTGGCATCTGCCGACGCGTTCGCCTTGCCCCATGGGGCGAGCAACGGCACTTCGGTCCCCTCGATACGTTTAACCGTGTCGCCAATATCCGTCGCCAGTTGGACAGATGCATTATATTTGGTGTGCCCGCTATCGAAATCCTTGAGGCTGGTCAGACCGCCGAGAGGTTCAGACGCATAACGACCGTTCTGTGGGCCGGGGGTCGGCACCTCGCCCTTCGCCAATTCGTCGATCATTTCACCCATGCGAGCAGCGGTCAGGTCCTCGTAGTAGTCCTTGCCAATCTGCGCCATGGGCGCATTGGCGCAGGAGCCAAGACATTCGACTTCTTCCCAGCTGAACTTGCCGTCGGCAGAGAGCTGGTGCGCTTTTGGGGCGATTTTTTCCTTACAAACGGCCACAAGATCTTCGGCGCCACAGATCATGCAAGACGTGGTGCCGCAAACCTGAATATGTGCAACAGAGCCAACGGGTTGCAGCTGGAACATGAAGTAGAAGGAAGCCACTTCGAGCGCACGGATATAGGCAAGGTCAAGCATGTCCGCGACAGTTTCGATCGCCGGGCGGGTCAACCAACCCTCTTGTTCCTGTGCACGCCAGAGCAGCGGAATGATGGCCGATGCCTGACGGCCATCGGGATACTTGGTGATCTGTGCTTCGGCCCACGCCTTGTTGTCTGGTGTAAAGGCGAAGCTATCAGGTTGGTCAGAATGTAGTCTGCGCAGCATGTTCTTTTTCCTCATCCACCCCATATCGGGCGCGGGATTGTAAGTACCTTTGAGTGGCCTAACACTCCGTGACAGAAATCACGGAAGTTGCCCCATTGAACTTGAGGTGCCCTGCTCGTTCCAAAGCGAATACGGCATCATCGACGGGCTCCAACGCGATATTGCGAAGGTCTTGGTTGTCACGATGTCGTTTCGGTATTTTCGCCAAGTCAAACACCTCGTCCACCATCAAGCGCCCATGTGCAACCCGCTCTGAAACATCCGAATTATCAACCTGGCAGCCAAAATCGCGCAAAACCTGCAAGTACGTTTTCTGTACAGCAGCCTGATCCACAGACCGTACGCGTTCCTTCAATCGATCCGGAGCTTGAGCATGAATTGGCGACGCAAGGACTGAGGCCAGAAAAATAGTTGCGATCTTCACCGGTCGATCTCTCCGAACACCACGTCCATCGTGCCAATGATCGCGGCCACGTCTGCCAGTTGGTGCCCTTTCGAGATATAGTCCATCGCCTGCAAATGCAGGAAACCAGGCGCACGGATTTTGCAGCGGTAGGGTTTGTTGGTGCCGTCGGCCACAAGGTACACGCCGAACTCGCCCTTGGGGGCCTCAACCGCACAATAGACCTCGCCTTCAGGCACATGGAACCCTTCAGTGTAGAGCTTGAAGTGGTGGATCAGCGCTTCCATCGACGTTTTCATGTCGGTGCGCGACGGTGGTGTGATCTTGCCGCGCGCCAACACGTCACCGGGGCAATCGCGCAATTTGGCAATGGCCTGCTTGATGATCGACACCGACTGGCGCATTTCTTCCATGCGGACGAGGTACCGGTCATAGCAGTCGCCGTTCTTGCCCACGGGTATCTGGAAATCGAACTCGTCGTAGCATTCATAGGGTTGCGACCGGCGCAGATCCCAAGCCAGCCCACTGCCTCGTACCATGACGCCCGAGAAGCCATATTTCAGGATATCGTCTTCGGTCACGATACCGATGTCGGCGTTGCGCTGTTTGAAAATGCGGTTTTCTGTCAACAGCCCGTCAATGTCGACCATGAAGCCCGACATGAACTTGTGCGCCCATTGCTCGATATCATCGAGCAGTTCGGGCGGCAGATCCTGATGGACACCGCCGGGCCGGAAATAAGCCGCGTGCAGACGTGCGCCACACGCTCTTTCGTAGAAGATCATCAGTTCTTCACGCTCTTCAAAGCCCCAAAGCGGCGGCGTGAGCGCGCCCACGTCGAGCGCTTGGGTGGTGATGTTCAGGAGGTGGTTCAGGACGCGGCCAATCTCGCAAAACAGCACGCGGATCAGGGATGCGCGGCGGGGCACTTCCACGCCCGTCAGCTTTTCGATGGCCAGGCACCAGGCGTGTTCCTGGTTCATAGGCGCCACGTAGTCGAGCCGGTCGAAATAGGGCAGGTTTTGAAGGTAGGTCCGCGACTCCATCAGCTTTTCGGTGCCACGGTGCAGCAGGCCGATATGCGGGTCGCAGCGTTCCACGATCTCACCATCCAGTTCCAGCACAAGCCGCAGAACCCCATGCGCCGCAGGGTGTTGCGGGCCGAAGTTGATGTTGAAGTTGCGGATTTTCTGCTCGCCCGTGAGAGCGTCGTCGAATTTGGAGCCGTCCATCATTGTCTGTCTCCTAGGCAAAATCTAGAACCGAGTAGGCGAGAAAGGCGCGCGATGCCAAGAAACACCGCAATTATGCCGACGAATATGACCAAGAGGATTATGACGCCGAAAAGATAAAATACGCCAGATGGAGGCACCATTACCGCTTCTCCAACTCTTGCAGCTTCATCGCCATCACCCAGAGCAGCACGATGGTGCCCACCGGCAGGATGCAGAACAGAGCCCAGTATTGGTTGAGCCCGAAATGGGGCAGCAGCTTGAACATCGGGATGATGCTTGCCGCTGCGATCAAAAGCCACCAGAGCATTTCCACTACTTCGCCTCCGCTTCTTTCTCGTCCCCCGGAAGGATGTATTCGGCCCCTTCCCAGGGCGACATGAAGTCGAACTGGCGGTATTCCTGAACGAGGCTGACGGGTTCGTAGACGACGCGCTTTTCGGCCTCGTCATAGCGCACTTCGGTATAGCCCGTCGTCGGGAAATCCTTGCGCAGCGGATAGCCGCGGAAGCCGTAATCCGTCAGGATGCGCCGCAGGTCCGGGTGGCCGGAGAACAGGATGCCGAACATGTCGAACACTTCGCGTTCAAACCAGTTGGCCGAGGGGTGGACGTCCACCAGGGACGGCACGATCTGATCTTCGCGGATCGACACGCGCAGGCGGATGCGGTGGTTCTGGTACATCGACAGGAAGTGGTAGACGACGTCGAACCGCTTGGCCCGGCCGGGATAGTCCACGCCGGTGATGTCCACGAGTGTCGAGAACCGGCAGGTGCTGTCGCTGGTCAGGAACTCGACGAAGCCGGTCAGACTGGAGGGCGCCACGTCAACGTTCAGTTCACCATGGGTGACATCCCAGGCCAGCACGCAATCGGGGCGCTTGGCTTCGAGATAGGTGCCAAGTTCGGTCATTGCTTCGCTCATGGCTTACAAGCCTCCACTTCCAACTGTGCATTCGTGGCTTGGATGGTCCATTCCCCACGCACTTTGTTTGCCGACATGTCTTTCCAACTCCACTGGTTCAACAGAACGTTGGAAGTCCAGTTTGATGTATTCGGGTCGTTAAGCCCCGGCAAGTGCGCGAAACTCGGCGGAGATTCATGCAGCGCAGTTTTACCAGTATAAACCTCAACACGATCAAGCGTCAGATCGTCCGCCTCGTATCCCGCGGGGATAAAAGGGGAAGTCAGCTCTTTATGCGGGGGAAACCGACGTACGCTTGCTTCTGCTTCGTCAAAGCGAACACCGACGGCTGGTGTGTCCTCCCCCCAAAACCAGAATTGCCCGAGATATGCGTCGCTAGGTTCTTCGCGCTTGGCTTTGAATTTGGATTTCGGAGCAATCGTTGCATTCGCGGTCGCAGCAACTGCGGTTAGATCACAGTTTGTATAGTTGAAAACGGTGAGTACGCCGGACACTCGGTCCACTTCGACCGAAACGATTCCCGGCTTGGATACGGCCGGTATTGCGATCACAGCCGTTGCACCAACCATGACGGGACCTATCCATCGCCGCAGTATTTTCACCGCACAATCGTCCCGGTACGGCGGATTTTGCGTTGCAGCTGCAGGATGCCGTACAGCAGCGCCTCAGCCGTGGGTGGACAGCCCGGCACGTAGACGTCGACGGGCACGATGCGGTCGCAGCCGCGTACCACGGAATAGCTGTAGTGGTAGTAGCCACCACCATTGGCACAGGACCCCATCGAGATCACATAGCGTGGCTCGGGCATCTGGTCGTAGACCTTGCGCAGAGCGGGTGCCATCTTGTTCGTCAGCGTGCCCGCCACGATCATCAAATCCGACTGGCGTGGGGAGGCGCGCGGCGCTGTACCGAACCGCTCAAGGTCGTAGCGCGGCATGGACGTGTGCATCATCTCGACCGCGCAGCAGGCCAGACCGAATGTCATCCAGTGCAGCGAACCGGTGCGGGCCCAATTGATGATGTCATCCGTTGATGTCAGCAGGAACCCCTTGTCCTGCAGCTCGGCGTTCAGGGCTTGGGTTGCGTGGTCCTTGTCGCCGCCTGCATAGGCGGGACCAGCCGTATCCGTCATTGCCATTCCAGCGCCCCCTTCTTCCATTCATAGGCAAAGCCAATGGTCAGAACGCCCAGGAACACCATCATGGACCAGAAACCGGCCATGCTTACATCTTGGAACGCAACGGCCCAGGGGAACAGAAACGCGATCTCGAGATCAAAGATGATGAACAGGATCGACACAAGATAGAACCGCACATCAAACTTCATGCGAGCGTCGTCAAACGCGTTGAATCCGCATTCGTAAGCGGACACTTTTTCTGGGTCCGGGTTGCGTACCGCAAGGACCACAGCAGCTAGGATAAGGACAAGTCCAAGGCCGATGGCAACGGCCAGAAATACGAGAATGGGGAGATACTCCCGCAACATCTCTTCCACGGTGGGCTCCTTTTCTTGGCGCGGGTGTGAATGCGCCAGGTCAAGTGGCAGGTTTGGCTTACAAGGGTTTACGCGCGCCACCCGGCAGGGTCAATAAAGCCAGGACCGGAAGTGACCGAATTCTCCGGGTGATTTCGCCGCAGCGTATTCAGATCAATGTGATCGACGCGTCCGACCGGCTCCACTCGGCCAGGGTCAGTCCTTCCTTTGGCGCATAAAGCTGCACGTGCAACGCGTGACTTGGCCTGCCCGGCGCGCTGACGGAAACCGCGCCTGAGCGTGATCCGTCGTCAGCCAGCCGTTGCGCAACGTGGGGCAGCGTCAGAAGTTCCTGATACGTCAGGTCCAACTCTGCCCTGAGCGCGGCGTTGGCAAAGACCAATTCGCCTGCATCATTGTGAACGGTGATGGCCTTGCCGCTAGTCTCCGCCAGAGTGGTCAGGATCGCATCGTTTTCGGCCAGCGCATCGCTCAGCGCCTGTTGTTCGTAACGCAGCATAAGCCGCTCGATCTTGCTGCCGATCAGATCAGCAATTGTCTCAAGATAGGCGAACTCTTCGTCGTTCCAGATACGCGGCGCATCTGACAGTGCGCACAAGGTTCCAATGGGTTCACCTTCATTTAATCGCACGGGCACCCCGAGATAGGCGCCGATCCCAAGTGTTGTAGACACCGGTGCATGGCGCCAACAGCTGTGACTTGGAACATCAACCACCCGGAGCGGTGCCCCGGTTTGGATCACATATGTGCAAATCGTGTCCTGTGCCGGGAATAAGCGATCCTCAAGCTGTATCAACCGCGTGGAATGGCCCAATGCCAGCAGCGCGTCATCCTGCTTCACGCTTATCATTACGGTTCGGCAGCTCAACTTTGCCTTCACGGCCCGCGCCAGTTTGTCAAACTCGTCCGTATGGCTAAAATCAAATGCAAATTCTGCCATTGTTCGGGGTCCACTGCGCCATTCTTCATGCGCAGTATAGCGCAGCTAACTCGATGGGAAATATCGAAATACTGACCTTGGGTAAACAAGTACGGTTCGAAAGGCTGGCTGCCTTTCGAACCGGGGTAAGAATTGCGTTGCAAGTGCAGACACAAATAAGGATTTTGGACGTGTCGTCACATAAGAATAATATCTGATGTCCCGCTGCCTCGCCTGAGCTCATGTATGCTCTGTAATTCCGGGTCGGTTTTCCATGCTTCTGCCCTCGCCCGGTCAGGAAACCGCAAAATGGCAATCATGTCCGGCATTACAGGTGCGCCTTCAAGCACAACAGGATCAGGAGAGGCTTGAAGCACTTCCCCACCGTGGCGCGCAAGTGCCTCGGCCGCCTTTTCCCGATACTGCGTCAGGCTTTCGAGGTTTGTGATCCGCAGCATTACAACGGCATGGGTGGTCATGGCTTGGGTCCTTTGCATATGAAGTCCACCAGTATCTTGACCATGCCGGCCATGTGACGAAAATGAGAATATTTTCGACACACCTGTGCAAAAATGATCAAGCAGATCGGCTGACAAGAGATCGATATGGACTGGAACGATCTGAAATATGTACTTGAGACCGTACGACATGGTGGCATCAGCGGTGCGTCGCGGTCGCTTGGCGTCAATCACGCCACCGTCTCACGCAGGATTTCAGCGGCGGAAGCAGCGCTTGGGACATCACTTTTTGACCGGCGGCCTTCCGGGTACGTGCCCACCCAAGCTGGTCGCGATGCAGCTCGTACCGCCGAGGCGTTTGAAACCGAACAGTCCAGTTTGACGCGCGTGATTGCCGCACGTGATATTGCTTTAAGCGGGCCATTGACCGTCACTGCACCCCACTTGATGGTGCAGTCTGTGCTTGCGCCGATCCTTGGTGATTTCGCGAAAGCGCACCCGGACATCGAATTGACCATTATCGGCAGCATCGAAACGCTGAACCTTGCGGAACGCGAGGCCGATGTGGCCATTCGGATCTCTGACACCCCTGATCCGGATTTGGTCGGACGGCAGGTGGCGGTGCAGAAATCGGCTGTCTACGCGAGCAAAACCTATATTGCAGAGCTTGAAAACGACCCTAATCGCGCGTTGCGGTGGTTGCGCTTCCTGCATTGGCAACCGACGCCCAAGGAAGTGATGGCCGTATATCCAAATACGACAACAGCAATGGCCCTTGATGACATGGTGGCCATGTTGGGGGCGATGCGTGCTGGTCTTGGCGCCTCGCGTGTGGCGTGCATTATCGGCGACACGGATCCGGACCTTGCGCGCGTGCCCGGCCTTCCGCTTATGCCATACCTGCCCATATGGGTGCTAACCCACGCAGATTTGCGGGCGGTACCACGTATTGCCACCTTTACCGAATTTGTTTCAACGGCACTGCGCCGGAAGCGTTCTGCTTTTGCCGGTGAGACCGAGGGTTAGGTGCGTGCCCAACTTGCCTTGCGCTTGGCAAAGAATGCATCAATGCCCTCCGCAGCCTCTTCGGTTTCCCAGCGCGATTTCAGGGCGCCGATGGATGTTGCAATCGTCTGGTCATCGATCCGGGGGCCAAACTCCCGCGCCAGTGCCTTGGCGGCGGCGACCGCGCCGGGGGCACAGCTTAGATATGGGGTTACTTCGGCCTCGACGGCTTGCATCAGATCGTCCGCCGGGACCGCTTTGGCCAAAAGGCCAAGCTCAACCGCTTCGGAGGCATCAAACAGCCGCGACGACATGAACACGCGCCGCGCGCGCCCCTCGCCCATCCGTGCGACCACGTAGGGACCGATTGTGGCTGGGATAATGCCAAGCCGAGTCTCCGTCAGTCCCATCTTGATGTGATCAGCCCCAATCGCGATGTCACAGACCGACGCCATCCCGACCCCGCCCCCAAAGGCGTTGCCGTGGATCGCCCCGATCAGCGGCTTTGGCATTGTATTGAGTGCATGCAGCATATGGGCAAGCTTGCCCGCCTCTTGCGCCCGCGTTTCCGCATCCGACTGCATCTGCTCGCGCATCCATCCCAGATCGCCACCCGCACAGAAGGTCTTGCCAGCGGCGGCAAGAACGACAACACGAACGGCGTCGTCGCTGCCCAGCGTACGGGCTGCATCGTGCAGGTCCGCAATCATGGCCGCATTCATCGCGTTGTGCTTGTCCGCACGGTCCAGCAGCAGCGTCGCAACGCCGCGTGGATCAACAGTGATCGAAAGAGTGTCAGTCACGGTTCTGTTCCTTGCCTTATGCGGTGATGCGCATGCTGCGTGCCAATTCGGCGGCTTCTTCGATCAGCGACTGATCAAGACCGGTCTCGTATCCCAAACGCGCCAAATGCGCTGCCACCGCTTCGGTCGCAACATTGCCCGCAGCCCCCGGCGCATAGGGGCATCCACCCAGCCCCCCAACAGCGGCGTCAAAAACTCGAACGCCAAGCGCAAGAGAGGCGTCGATGTTGTCGAGCGCCCGTCCATTGGTGTCGTGAAAATGCCCTGCAAGGCGGCCCACCGGCACCACGTCGCGCACGGCAAGCAGCATGCGTGCGACCGCGTCCGGCGTGCCCTGCCCAATGGTGTCCCCGAGACTGATCTCATAGCAACCCATGGCAAACAGGCGGTCCGCGACGCGCGCCACCGCCTCGGGATCAACCGCACCGTCATAGGGACACTCCACCACGCAAGACACGTAACCCCGCACGGGCAGATCGACGGCGCGCGCGGCATCAATGACTGGCGCAAAACGATCCAGCGACTCGTCAATGCTGGCGTTGATGTTGGCGCGTGAGAACCCTTCGCTGGCGGAGCCAAACACCGCAATCTCGTCTGCGCCAGCTGCACGCGCGTCAGCAAACCCGCGCATGTTCGGGGTCAGCGCGGCATAGCGAACACCCGGGGCACGGGCAATGCCTGCCAGCACCTCGGCGCTGCCCGCCATTTGTGGGACCCATTTGGGGCTGACGAAGCTTGCACATTCGATCCGCCGAAAGCCGGCAGCGCTCAGCTTGTCGACCAGTGCGATCTTGTCGGCAATCGCGATCTCACCCGCCTCGTTCTGCAGACCATCGCGCGGTCCAACCTCGTAGATTTCAACCGCGTCCATTCATGCCTCCCAAGCAGGGTAGAAGTCTTGATCATAGAGCCGCGCTGATGCATCCGGCAAGCTTGCCTGAAATGCGGGACGGTTGGTGATCCGCTCAAACCAACGCGCGAGGGTTGGATGATCGTCAAGCTTGCGGAAGTAGCGCGCCATATAGACAGCCTGTCCAACGGACACATCTGCGGCAGAGAACCCAGACGTTAACAGGTAATCCCGTTCGGACAAGCGCGCCTCGATCGCATCATAGCATTTTCCCAGACGCGCCGCTTCCAGCTTCATCACGGTCGGGCTGCGCATACTGTCATCGTAGAGGGCGACGTGCTGTTGTGTCAGCGCCGCCGAGTGTTGACTGACTGTTTCGGCAAAGTGCACCCAGACCAGCCACTCCATGCGCTCCGGCGAGCCGGGGCTGCGGCCAAGCCCTTCGGGGCTGAACTGCTCACACAGATACTGTGTGATGGCCCCGGTTTCGAACATGCAGTGGCTATCAATCTCGAGCGCCGGAACGCGCCCTGCAGGGCTGCGGCTCAGGAACTCGGGCGCGCGCAGCGACTTGTCGAAGGGATGCACCTGGACCTGAAACTCCACCTCCAGTTCGTGCAGCAACCATAGCGACCGCATTGACCTGGTTTGGGGACAGTGATGCAGCGTGATCACGCCTGATCCTCCAGCCGGACCAGTGCCGCACCCGCAACCACCTGATCGCCTTCGGCGGCCAGCACCTCGGCGACCGTGCCGTCGCGGGCTGCCAGCAGGACATGCTCCATCTTCATCGCTTCGAGAATGGCGAGCCTATCCCCTTCGGCGACAATTGCCCCCGGTGCAGCAAACACCGCCTTGACCAGACCGGGCATTGGCGCCTCGACCACATTGCCATCGCCCGCTTCTGTGGCGTTCACGTCCAGCGGGTCGACGATGTGGAACGCAATCCCGTAACCGTCAAAGACCGTGGCAATACCGCCAGCCAAGTGGACATCCGGGGCGGGATGGCCCGCGATCGTCCATTGTCCCTGCCGCCGTTCAGCCAACATTTCGGTTCCATCAAGATACCAGCGTTGCGTGTCCTGATTGAGAACCTCAACACGAGCGTCCAATACGTCGTCGCCATGCATCAACGGCACGGAGCGGCGCAATGGTTGCCATAAAGAGAACCCAGCATCCGGAACAACGCCGTCCAAACCGGATGCAATCATCGCAGCCGCAATGGCGTGTCTTGGCTGAACCTCCGTTGGCGTGGTCAACATATCAATGTCGCGCGCAATCAGCCCAGTATCCACTTCACCAGCAGCAAAACCCGCGTGCCCGTCCAGCGCGCCCAGAAAGGCAAGGTTAGTCACCGTCCCTGCCACCTGTGTCTTTTCCAGTGCCTGCGACAAGCGTTTCAGGGCAACATCGCGCGTTGGCCCGTGCACAATGACCTTGGCGATCATCGGATCGTAATGCGGGCTGATCTCGTCCCCTGCCCGCACGCCACTGTCCGCGCGTGCTGCATCCGGGAAAGTCAGATGCGTCAATGTCCCCGTGGCGGGCAAGAAACCGGCCGGCACATCCTCGGCATAGAGCCGCGCCTCAAAGGCATGGCCCGAAATCGATAGATTCTCCTGCGCGGCAGGCAAAGGCTCCCCCGCCGCGACGCGCAATTGCCATTCGACCAGATCAACACCGGTGATCGCTTCGGTCACAGGGTGTTCCACTTGCAGGCGTGTGTTCATTTCCATGAAAAAGAAGCCGTCGGGGCGCAGCGGGCCTGAGCCATCGACGATGAACTCAACCGTCCCTGCCCCTTTGTAGCCAATGGCTTCCGCAGCACGCACGGCAGCGGCCCCCATTGTCGCCCGCATCTCGTCCGTCATGCCGGGGGCTGGCGCCTCTTCAATGACCTTCTGGTGACGGCGCTGCAGCGAACAGTCGCGTTCAAAGAGATGCACGGCGTTCGTACCATCGCCAAACACCTGCACCTCAATATGCCGGGGGTGCGTTACGAATTTTTCGACGAGCACATCCGGATTGCCGAAGGCGGTCTGCGCCTCGCTCCGGGCGCTGGCGAGCGCATCGGCAAAGTCGGCTGCACTTTCGACAAGGCGCATACCCTTGCCGCCACCGCCTGCAACCGCCTTGATCAAAACGGGATAACCCATCTTGTCCGCCTCGGTCGCCAACAGGTCATCGGACTGATCCGCGCCGTGATAGCCGGGCACAACAGGCACGCCCGCTTCAACCATCAGGGCCTTGGCCGCGTCCTTGAGGCCCATGGCCCGGATCGCTTGCGCCGATGGTCCGATAAAGGTCAGACCCGCCGCTTCTACAGCTTCCACGAAGTCCGGGTTTTCAGACAGGAAACCATAACCGGGATGGATGGCTTGCGCACCTGTGTCTAACGCAGCCTGAACAATCACGTCGCCCTTCAAGTAACTGTCAGCAGGGGCCGCGCCACCGATGGACACAGCCATGTCGGCCATCTGTACGTGCTTTGCTGCCGCATCGGCCTCGGAGTACACCGCTACACAACGCACGCCCATGGCTTGGGCCGTCTCCATCACACGGCACGCAATCTCGCCCCGGTTTGCTATGAGGATTGTGTCGAACATTTACCACCAAGCTCCCGAAGCGCCATCATTTAGGTGTTGGCGCACATATCCTGGCAGCGGCCAAGCGTCATATTCCAATTGCGCGCGCTTGCCGCGCCCGCCATCCCGGTACGCATGATTGTACAGTTCCTCATGCAAACGAATTTGTATGTTCTCCAATGCCACATCCACCTTTGATTGGGTGGCTTCGATGCTTTCTTCCAACTTCGAGGTGTCAGATTTCCCAGAGAGCCAGCTCTTGGGAAGAATGTGCGACAGAACTTTGGTCCCTGCTGATGTCGCCACGAGCAGGACGAGGTTGGCCAGAAAGGCCGAAAGGTTTGCGCCGCGCAATTCTAAGAATGTGCCAGACAAGAAACCGAACCAACCTCTTGGCTTCTTATCGCTGTGCGCCAACTGCGCGCGTGCAATGTCAAACTCGCGTGCGAAGCTTTCGCGAAATTGGCGCGCAAACAATGACCGCCGGAAATCAGAACGTCCGGACCAGACAGTCAATGCAGGTCGGACAAACACGCCCGCGCGAGTCTGTTCAACAAACTGTTCGAAATCAAAGATAAAGAAATAGTCCTCGGAATCGAGCGAGTTGTGAATCACATAAACTGGCAATTTCACCTCGCGCCCAAGCGTTGGTATACTGATGTCCGGCAATGCATTCTTAATCCGGCTGGCAATGTCACTGGGTTTGATCATCAAGCCTCACATCCGGAACACGCCAAAGCGTGTGTCCTCAATCGGTGCATTCAGGGCTGCAGATAGGCTGAGGTGCAAGACATCCCGCGCTTTGCGGGGATCGATCACGCCATCATCCCAAAGCCGCGCAGAGGCATAGAGAGGGTGCGACTGTTCCTCGAACATATCTATGGTTGGTTGCTTGAACGCGGCCTCTTCCTCGGCTGACCAAGTGCCCCCGCCCCGCTCGATCCCGTCCCGTTTCACGGTGGCCAGCACACCCGCCGCCTGCGCGCCGCCCATGACGGAAATGCGCGAATTGGGCCAAGACCACAGAAAGCGCGGCGAGTAGGCACGCCCGGCCATGCCATAATTACCGGCGCCAAAGGATCCGCCCACCAGCATCGTCACCTTGGGCACCGACGTGGTCGCCACTGCCGTCACCATCTTGGCCCCGTGGCGCGCGATCCCTTCGTTTTCGTATTTCTGGCCGACCATGAACCCCGTGATGTTCTGCAAGAACACCAGTGGGATTTTGCGCTGCGAACACAGTTCAACGAAGTGCGCACCTTTCTGGGCGGCTTCGGAAAACAGCACGCCATTGTTGGCGATGATGCCGACAGGCACGCCCTTGATATGGGCAAAGCCGCAGACCAGCGTTTCGCCAAACCGCGCCTTGAAAGGATCGAAACGTGATCCGTCCACGGTGCGCGCAATTACCTCGTGAATGTCATACGGCGTGCGCAAATCCGCGGGGACGACACCCAGTATTTCCTCTGGGTCATAGGCAGGTTCCTCGACACTATGCAGCGTGACGGTTGTCGGCTTGCGCAGGTTCAGGTTGCCAACGCTGCGGCGCGCTAGAGCCAGCGCATGGGCATCGTCCTCGGCCAGGTAGTCGGCCACCCCCGACAGGCGCGTGTGTACGTCGCCGCCGCCAAGGTCTTCGGCGCTGACAACCTCGCCGGTGGCCGCCTTGACCAGCGGCGGCCCGGCCAGAAAGATCGTGCCCTGTTCCTTGACGATGATGGTCACGTCGGACATGGCCGGGACATAGGCGCCGCCCGCCGTACATGACCCCATGACGACCGCAATCTGGGGAATGCCCTTTGCGCTCATCTGCGCCTGGTTGAAGAAGATGCGACCGAAATGATCCCGGTCTGGAAACACCTCGTCCTGATTGGGCAGGTTCGCCCCGCCGCTGTCGACCAGGTAGATACAGGGCAGATGGTTTTGCTCCGCGATCTCTTGGGCGCGCAGGTGCTTCTTGACGGTCATCGGGTAGTACGTGCCGCCCTTCACCGTCGCGTCATTGCACACCACCATGACCTCGTGCCCCATGACACGGCCTATACCTGCAATCACCCCGGCACAGGGCGCCGCGCTGTCGTAGAGCCCGTGCGCCGCCGTCGCCCCGACCTCGAGAAAAGGCGAACCGGGGTCCAACAGATTTGCCACCCGATCACGCGGCAGCATTTTGCCGCGACTGACGTGCCGGTCGCGTGACCGGTCGCCACCGCCCTGCACCGCAGCCTGCGCCGCCTCTTCCACAACGCGCAACGCATCGAGATGGGCCGCACGATTGGAACGAAAGTCATCGGATCCGGTCAGGACCGAAGATGTCAGGCGCATGGCAGAACTCCACATGTAGGACGGCGGGTGGACGGAATGTCGCAATCGAATTTGGTCCGCGATTGATCTGGATCATCGCGCGAAAATGCTGCGCGCGCAAAAGATACGCAGGAACTTAATAACAGGTGAAAAAAGAGATGAAACACACCAGCAGATTCGTGATCGCCGCCTGCGCTGCCCTGGCCCTTGCCGGAGGCGCATCCGCTCAATCGAAAGGGGACTGGACCCTTGGTGTCGGTTTGGGAGGTGTCTTCCCCGACTCCGACAATGGGACCCTCGCAGGGGCCGCCGCAGATGTTGACAACGGCTATGCCCTGACCATCACCGGCGAATACTTCTTTGCCGACAACTGGGGTGTCGAGCTTCTCGCCGCGACCCAGTTCAAACACGACGTTTCCCTGAACGGTGGTGAAATCGGGTCGGTCAAGCATTTGCCGCCAACCCTGTCGGTCAACTATCACTTCCCGACCCAGACCGCTTGGAAGCCATATCTGGGTGTCGGTGTGAACTACACCACCTTCTCGGATGAATCCTCCGGCCTCGGAAACCTGGAGCTGGACGACAGTTGGGGCGTAGCCGTTCAGGCCGGGATTGACTATGCGATCAGCGATCGTGACGCTTTCCGCGCCAACATCCGCTGGATCGACATCGACAGCGATGTGACTCTGAATGGCGCAAATGTCGGCACCGCCGAAATTGACCCGATCGTTCTGAACTTTGCCTACGTGCGGCGCTTCTGAGGCCAAGGCGCGCATCAATCCTGCACCTCGCGGATTGCGCGCGCCTTGAGCTCTTTGCGAATAACCTTGCCCGTGACAGTCATGGGCAAGGCCTCCAGAAACTCAATTTCCCTTGGGTATGAATAGCTTGCGAGCCTCTCTTTCACGAAGGTCTGCAGCGAATGCGCGTCCGGCTGCCTGTCCGGTTTTGGCACAACAAAGGCTTTGACGATCTCGGTTCTTAGTGCATCGGGCTTGCCCACGACGCCGACCGTTGCGACGTCTGGGTGTGTCAGCAAGCAGTCTTCAATCTCGGCCGGTCCAATACGATAACCTCCCGACGTGATGACATCGTCATCGCGTCCAACAAACCGGATATCGGGCCCATCTTGTTGACCACGATCCCCGGTCAGCATCCATTCGCCACGAAACTTGTCCGCCGTAGCCTCCGGGCGCTGCCAATACTCAAGCATCATTGAGGGAGCGCCGCGCCTGACCGCTATATCGCCCTCACCTTCTGCCATGTTGCCATCTTCATCAATGATCGCCACGTCAAAGCCCGGCACCGGGCGACCCATGCATCCCGGCTTGGTCTCGTACTGTGCCGCACAGGACGTCACCACCATGTTGCATTCCGTTTGGCCGTAAAACTCGTTGATCGTGACACCCAGCGCGTCCCGACCCCACGCCAGCATTTCTGCGCCCAACGGTTCGCCACCGCTAGCAACCGACCGCAATCCGTCAATCCGGGCGCCCTCGGCCTTCAACATCCGCAGAGCCGTTGGCGGGAAAAACACATTTTGTACAGAGGCTTGTTCGATGGTTCTCAGGCAGCCTTCTACTGTGAACTTTGACATACGTGCCGCGACAACGGGCACGCCCAAGGCCAGCGCGGGCATCAACACGTCAAAGAGACCACCAATCCAGGCCCAGTCCGCTGGTGTCCACAAGCGATCGCCCAGTTGGCCCAGCTCATCATGGCTGAGCGAGACACCGGGCAAGTGGCCATCCAGAACCCCGTGCCCATGGAGTGCACCCTTCGGGTGACCAGTGGTGCCGGACGTATAGATGAGAACAGCAGGCGTTTTCATAGTTGCAGAAGCAAAAGGCACCGGATCGCCCGGGATGCCTGCTTGATCAGCCTGCCAGCACAGGGCCAGTTCCCCGACCAGTGCAGCACCCTCAGGGTCGGTCAGCACCAAGGAAACATCTGCATCATTGATACGGGATCGCAATGCATCGTGCTTGAATAACTTGAACAAAGGCACTGAAATCGCGCCGATTTTCCAGATTGCAAGATGCGCCGCCGCGCACCAGGGCGACTGTGACAACAACACGCCGACGCGATCACCCTTTTTCACCTCGACTTGCAAAGCCCGCGCCAAACCATCCACCATCTCGGACAAATCGGCGTAGGTGACTTCGACGCGCGCAGTCGATGCGAGATCAATGATTGCAATCTGATCTTTGGGATGCGCCAGGCATTGGGCGGCCATGTTCATATGGCACCCTCCTGATCTATTTCGGAAACGCGGCCCCACCGGTCCACGGCATAGAGCGACGCCACACACCGCACAAAAAATACAACACCGTCGTCCCCGGGCCACCCCACACAGAGGCGCCTGTCACCGCCATGCTTTGCCACATGTGCGTCAGCCACAGCCGCGATGACGTCGCTGGCATCAACATTCACCTGCCGCTGGCCCAACCAGAAGCCACCGAATGCTGCCAGAACAACCAAACTGGCTGTTGTGATGACAATTTGGCGCGGCATCAGGCCATCGCCGAAACCAGCTCGCGCCCCACGAGCATGCGCCTGATCTCTGACGTTCCGGCACCAATCTCCATCAGCTTTGCGTCGCGGAATATCCGCGCAACGGGCGCATCGTTCAGAAAGCCTGCACCGCCCATGGCCTGAACGGCCTGATGCGCCTGCTTCATGGCTTCTTCGGATGCATAAAGGCAGCACGCCGCAGCATCTTGCCGTGTCACCTCGCCCCGATCACAGGCTTTGGCGACCTCGTAAACGTAAGCGCGGGCCGAATTCATCGCCGCATACATATCGGCGATCTTGCCCTGCATCAGTTGGAAGTTTCCGATGGGTTGGCCGAATTGCTTGCGTTCGGTGACATAGGGCATGACCTCGTCCAGGCAGGCCGCCATGATGCCGAGCCCAATTCCCGCCAACACTACCCGTTCATAGTCTAAGCCGGACATGAGGACCGCCACGCCGTGCCCTTCTTGACCAAGAATGTTTTCGAACGGGACCTCGACATTCTCAAAGATCAGCTCGCCCGTGTTCGACCCCCGCATGCCCAACTTGTCGAAATGCGGAGACGTGGAAAAACCGACCATATCCCGTTCAATCAGGAACGCGGTCATGCCCCGCGGGCCCGCGTTTGGATCGGTCTTGGCATAGACAACCAGCGTATCGGCATCCGGCCCGTTGGTGATCCAGTACTTTGTCCCGTTCAGGATAAAGCGATCATTGCGTTTCTCGGCATGCAGCTTCATCGACACAACATCTGAACCGGCCCCCGCCTCAGACATGGCCAGCGCGCCAACATGTTCTCCGCTGACCAATCCGGGCAGGTATTTTGCCTTCTGCTCGGGCGTTGCATTCAGCTTGATCTGGTTCACGCACAAGTTCGAATGCGCGCCGTAGCTGAGAGAGACAGAAGCACTGGCGCGCGCGATTTCTTCGACAGCGACGGTATGGGCGAGATAGCCCATGCCCGCCCCACCATCGTCTTCCGAGACGGTGATCCCCAGCAGACCAAGTTCGCCCATCTCGGGCCAAAGTTCGGGTGGGAAACTGTTGTCCGTGTCGATCTTGGCTGCCATCGGCTTGACGCGTTCCTGCGCCCAGCGATGCACCATGTCGCGCAGCGCGCCGATCTCGTCACCCAGATCAAAGGTCATTGATGCGTGGAACATGGATCCTCCCCCGACATTCGCACGTAAATTGAACGCACGTTCAATAATAGCGAGGAAGGATTTCGGTGTCGAGTCCCGGTCAGTGGTCCACGAATTCCCGAAGACTCACGCGCCCATCACCGTCAGCATCGAGGAACGCCATGATCTCGGGGGCCTTGGCCGCGCTTTGCATACCAATCGCCGCACGACACTCGGCACTCACCTTGGCCTCATCCAGACGATAGGCCGCCTCAAGTTCGTCGAGTGTGACAAATCCGCTGTCATCGGTATCCGCCTCAACAAAATCGCTCGCACGCTGGCGCTCGTAGGAAGCAATGTATTCCTTTAACGTCACTTCCCCGTCGCCATTTGCATCGTAGAATTCCATGTGCCCGTCGGCCAATTTCTCAGGTGTTGCTGACCATCGTTCTTCCCACTGCGTGCCTTCGCATTCAGGCGGGACGTCTGCTTGGGAAATTTGATGGGTCATGTCCGCCACCAATTCCGCGTGGTCGACGATGCCATCTCGATTGGCGTCCAAAGACCGAAACCCGCCTTTGAAGTCAGTATTGGCGGCCGCACCGGCCAGTGAGACGGCAATGAAAACAGAAGCAGTGATTGCAGCCGGCGCACCGGCAATGATGAATTTACGCCACATGGGAACCTCATTGGATAAAAGATGAGGCACGGCATCTTCGGCAATCAGCCTGCGCAAGGCTGCGCTCATGGACTCTCCACGCGCAGCCGCACGGGCTGCAAAGGCGGATTTTTCACTCAGGCTCACCCGGACTTCGAGTGTTTCAGATTTCTTTTCTGTACGCATAGCTGATTACTTTTGATCAATGTCGTGCTGCCCGCCATAGGCCGCACAGAGTACGCCGATTGCTATCATCAGCTTGCCGGGACGCACGCAAAATCGTGTCCGGACAAGGCGTTTGAGCCGCAATTGCGGCGCTCATCCGCCTATCGGCAGCGTATTAAGCGGTCATTCTGTTGTTGATGCGTGTGACTTCGTCCCGAATGATCCGGGCAATCAGCGCGCAGTCTTCCAGACTGAAGGTCAGTGGAACACGCATGTCCACAATGCCCGCCAAAACCCGGTCACTTGCCGCCATTGGCTTTGAAGGCGCATAGCGCCAGCTGTCATAGCGGCTGGTGAACGCAACGGGTTCTGCTGCGCCAAACCACTTCAATTCGACACCCCGCGCAGCGCATTGGCTGATGACCTCGCGCACCGCGGATGCAGCCCAATCCAACAATAGAAACTGAATAGATGACCCAACAATGGTTTCTGCCTTGGGACGGTCAATCACGGTCAGGCCGGGCGTGTCGCGCAAACCGTCTTCAATCGCATTGTAGCGGTCATTCCAACGCTGACATTGCGTTGCAAGATCGGCGATCTGAGGGCGCAAGATGGCCGCACGCAGGTTGTCCATACGACCCGAGATGTTGGGCGTGTGGTACTTGATGTCATCGAACGCCTCTTTCGGCGGGGCGGCAAGGTGACGCTCGAACAACATGTAGCTGCCGGACAGCATCACGGCCTTGGCAGCAAGATGCGGGTCATCGGTGACCAGAAATCCGCCCTCGCCCGAATTGACATGTTTGTAGGTCTGGCAGGAATAGCACCCAATGGCCCCATAACGCCCTGAGGCGACACCGTTCCATGCGGCCCCCATGGTGTGGGCGCAGTCTTCGATCACTGTTACACTTGCCGCGTTGCACATCGCCATCAGGCGCTCCATGTCGCAGATATGCCCGCGCATGTGGCTCAAAAGCAGTACCTTCGCCTCGCCCAGTTTGCCCTCGAGATCATCCAGATCGATGGTCAGGCTCTCGGTCACGCCGACAAAGACAGGCACGGCACCCAGCGATGCAATCGCTCCGGGCACCGGCGCAAGGGTAAAGGCATTCGACAACACCTTGTCCCCTGCCTGCACCCCGACGGCCCGCAGGGCCGTCGCCATGGCATATCCGCCCGATGCCACGGCAAGGCAGTATTGCGCGCCAACCTCGTTCGCAAACTCCTGTTCCAGCAATGCCGTCTCCGACAATTCGCCTTCAACCGTGTTATATCGGTGCAGGCGGCCATGCCGCATAACTGCAATCGCGGCCTCGATCCCCTCTTCGGGAATGGGCTCTTGCTGGGTGAAACTGCCGGTAAAATGCTCTGTCATGCGAGCGTTTGTGGGATGTGGCGCAGAACCCGTCAAGACATCCTGTCTTTATTTCATGTTCCGAAAGCGAACCTGCGGGATTACGCCAGTGGGCGAAGCGCCGCGACTACGCTCGGCAGAGCGGCGTAGTCATCGAGCAATGCTTCTGGCTCCAAGGCCGCCATGTCGTCGCCAGACGGACCAAAGGTGACAAGGACCGATGGCACACCCGCCGCGCGCGCAGTGTTCCGGTCAGTGTCACTATCACCCACCAGAATGCAGGTCTGCGGATCGATCCCAAGACGACGGGTCGCTTCGAACAACGGTTCCGGGTCAGGTTTGCGCACTGACAGTGTATCCGCGCCGACCAGGCTGCCAAAGGCATCCCGTACACCAAGGTCCTGCATCAATTGTTCGGCCAAGCCTTCGGGTTTGTTGGTGCAGATGCCGATGGCATAGCCCTGATCGGACAAGGCCGCGATGGCCTGCATTGCCCCCGGATACAGCGTTGTAAGACTGCTGATATCCGCCGCATAGGCTTCGAGGAGTATCGGGTAGTACTTGTCGACCAACGCATCATCCATCTGCTCGACACGTGTCAGGCCAGTGCGCAGCATCATCCGTCCCCCCCGCAGCGCCACACCCGCATCATCCGGCCCCAGAACATCACCCAAACCCATGTCGCGAAAACAGTGATTGGCTGCGGCCAACAGGTCCCCGCTGGTGTCTGCCAATGTGCCATCGAGATCGAAAATCACTGCCGCCATGCGTCGCCCCTTCTGGCGGATCACCGCCCGTTCCTGTTGCAAGCCGAAATCTTCTTTGATTACCGCGCGCTTGCGCCTTTGCGCCCAGCGGATAAACAGGGCCAAACAAAAATACAAAGAGAAAGCCATGAGCGTTGCACTAATCATCCTGGCCGCGGGCAAAGGCACACGGATGAAATCGGACCTGCCCAAGGTCCTTCATCCCATCGCTGGCGCCCCGATGCTGCACCATGCGCTCAGGGCCGCTTCAGTCCTTGAGCCCGAGCACACTATCGTGGTGGCGGGCCATGGCAGCGATCAGGTGCATGCATCAGCAATGGATTTTGACCCAAGCGTTCAGGTGGTGCTGCAGGACGAGCAGCTTGGCACTGGCCACGCGGTGGATCAGGCCCGCGAGGCGCTTGAAGGGTTTGACGGTGATGTGGTTGTCGTCTTTGGGGATACGCCCTTTCTGCAACCCGACACCCTCACTCGTATGGTTGAGGCGCGGCGCACCCACGATGTGGTCGTGTTGGGCTTTGACATTGCCGAGGTGCAACCGCGTTACGGACGTCTGGTCATGGACGGGGATCGCCTGATCAAGATCGTCGAATATAAGGATGCCACCGAAGACGAACGCACCATCCGCTTTACCAACAGCGGATTGATGGCCTGTGACGCAAAGGTGCTGTTCGAGCTTTTGTCTGAGGTCACAAACGACAACGCATCGGGCGAATACTACCTTACCGCTGTGCCCGAACTGGCAAATGCCCGCGGACTGAAGGTCACGGCGGTGAAGTGCGATGAGGCAGAAACACTGGGCGTCGACAGCCGCTCTGACCTTGCGGCGGCGGATGCCATCTTTCAGGCCCGCGCGCGCGCCGAATTGCTGGACAGCGGCGTGACGATGATGGCCCCGAACACGGTTTACCTGTCTTTTGACACTGTCGTCGGGCGGGATGCTTTGATTGAACCAAATGTAGTTTTTGGCCCCAACGTGACCGTTGAAAGCGGCGCAACCATCCGCGCCTTTTCGCATCTTGAGGGCTGCCACGTGTCACGTGGTGCGATCGTCGGCCCCTATGCCCGCCTGCGTCCCGGCGCGGAACTGGCGGAGGATGTACGCATCGGCAATTTCGTCGAGGTGAAGAATGCGGCGTTGGCCACCGGGGCAAAGGTCAATCACCTATCCTATATCGGTGATGCATCTGTGGGCGAGGCCAGCAATATCGGTGCCGGCACCATCACCTGCAACTACGATGGCGTCATGAAACACCGGACGGAGATCGGCGCGCGCGCCTTTATCGGTTCCAATACAATGCTTGTTGCGCCTGTGTCCGTCGGGGACGAGGCGATGACCGGCTCCGGTTCGGTCATCACATCCGATGTGGAGGACGGCGCACTCGCCATTGCCCGCGCGCCACAGGTCGAGAAACCGGGCATGGCCCGCAAACTCTTTGAAATGTTGAAGGCCAAAAAGGCCCGCCAGAGCAGAGGCAGTTAAATGTGTGGAATTGTAGGGGTTCTGGGCGATCATGAAGTTGCCCCCATTCTGGTCGAAGCGCTGAAGCGGCTTGAATACCGCGGCTATGACAGTGCCGGGATCGCAACGATCAATGGCGGCACACTGGATCGGCGGCGCGCGGTCGGCAAGCTGGTGAACCTCAGCGACAAGCTGGTGCATGAGCCTTTGGCCGGGAAAGCTGGGATAGGTCACACACGCTGGGCCACACATGGCGGCCCGAGCGAGGGCAACGCACACCCGCATCGCGCTGGCCCCGTTGCTGTCGTCCACAACGGGATCATCGAAAACTTCCGCGAATTGCGCGCCGAACTGGCCGACGCCGGGATCAGTTTTGAGACTGAGACAGACAGCGAAACCGTCGCCCTGATGACGCACCACCATATGCAGCAGGGCGCAGAGCCTGTGGACGCCGCCTTCAAAACGCTGGATGCGTTGGAAGGCGCGTTCGCCCTCGCCTTCCTTTTTGACGGTCATGACGATCTGATCGTCGCTGCGCGCAAAGGCTCGCCCCTCGCCATCGGTCATGGTGACGGTGAAATGTTCGTGGGTTCAGATGCCATTGCATTGGCCCCGCTGACCGATCGCATCACGTATCTGGAGGAAGGCGACCGCGCTGTTGTCACCCGCCAAGGCGTCGAAATCCGCGATGCCAACGGGACTTTGGCCAACCGGGCAGTGCGCCAAATCCAGATCGACGCCGCCCGCGTAGACAAGGCGGGGCACAAGCACTTCATGGCAAAGGAAATCGCAGAACAGCCCAATGTGCTGAACAACACGCTGGCCAACTATCTCGGCAGCGATGGCGAAATCACCCTGCCCGATCCCGGCATCGATTTTGCAAACATCGAGCGTCTGACGATGGTCGCTTGCGGCACTGCCTACTATGCATGTCTGACCGCAAAATACTGGTTCGAACAGATCGCCCGCCTGCCAGTCGAGGTTGATGTTGCGTCCGAATTCCGCTACCGCGAACCACCCATCCCGGGCAAAACGCTGGCCCTGTTTGTCAGCCAGTCCGGCGAAACCGCCGACACGCTTGCGGCATTGCGTTATTGCGAGGGCAAGGCGGACAAGATCGTATCGGTGATCAATGTTCCCGAAAGCTCGATTGCGCGTGAAAGCGACCTCGCCCTGCCCATCCATGCAGGCGTCGAAGTTGGCGTGGCCTCGACCAAGGCATTTACCTGCCAGTTAACCGTTCTGCTGATGTTGGCGCTGCGTGCAGCCCGCGACCGCGGCGAGATTGACGCCGCCACCTTCGCCGATCACGTGTCCGCTTTGCGCAGCTTGCCAGCCCTGATGACTCATGGCATTGACCGCAGCGCGGTGATGAAGCGCACCGCGCGCAAGCTGGCGGAAGCGCGAGACATTCTTTTCCTAGGCCGCGGAGTGATGTATCCGCTCGCGCTTGAGGGCGCCCTGAAGCTGAAGGAAATCAGCTACATACACGCCGAGGCCTATGCATCAGGTGAGCTAAAACACGGCCCTATCGCATTGATCGACAAACACGTTCCAGTGGTTGTCATGGCCCCCAAGGACGGGCTGTTCGACAAGACCGTTTCGAACATGCAAGAGGTTATGGCCCGCAAGGGCAAGGTTGTTCTGGTGTCAAATGCGGCTGGCATTGCAGAGGCCGGGGATGGCGTCTGGTCCGAAATCGCCATGCCGGACTGTCCGGACATCATCGCACCCATTCTCTATGCCCTGCCTGCGCAGTTGCTGGCCTATCATACGGCCGTCGCCAAGGGCACTGATGTGGATCAGCCGCGCAACCTTGCAAAGTCCGTGACCGTGGAATGACCCCCGAACAAGCCCTCGACCAGATCAAGGCACATGCCGATGTCGAACGCGCAGCGGGCGCAAAAGCCTACCACAAGTCCGATCGATTGCATTTGGGCGTGCCAAATCCGGTATTGAACGATCTGTCCAAGCAGTGGCGGCAGGCATTGGACGTGCCAACGCGTGTCGCCTTGGCAGATGGGCTTTGGCAGACAGACATTTACGAGGCGCGTGTGGCAGCCGCCAAGCTGCTGACACAAGCTCGGATCCGCCCCGACGAAGCTGCTTGGGCCCTGATCGCATCCTGGGTGCCCGACTTCGACAGCTGGGCCATCGCTGATCACGCCTGCATGGCGGGTCAAAAACGGCTGGTCGCCGATCCAACGCGGATCGACCAAGTCGAAGCCTGGACAGTCTCGGATCACATGTGGACGCGTCGGGCCGCTCTCGTCATCACCCTCCCATGGACCAAGCAGAACAACCCCAAGCCTCAGGACATCGAAATACGTGACCGTGTGCTAGGCTGGGCCGCGGCCTATGTGCCGGATCAGACATGGTTCATCCAGAAAGCGATTGCTTGGTGGGTCCGCGAGCTTTCAAAACACGACATCCCGCGCGCCACGAAGTTCCTGGCAACGCACGGTGATGCGATGAAGCCCTTTGCACGGCGTGAGGCGGGAAAGTACCTCTGACGGCCCAAGCGCTACGCGCCGAAGACATCCACTTCCGGCAGTCCGGTCAACGGCGCACCCAGCGCTTGCATCGCTTGAAGGGACAAGCGACTTCCGGCTGTGCGGGGGCCATCAATAGGGATCAATGTGACGTCCACGGTCGTGTTGGTTTCTGCATAGTACACGCGCCCGGACTGTTCGACGGACACCAAAGGCGTCTTCAACCACAGTCCCGGTTCCGCAGCATTCCCAAGGGATGCAACGGTGCGCCCAAGTGTGCCAATCGAAACTTCTTGCGCATCATCGGGGTCTGGCAGGGGTTGATCCTCAACCACATCATCCAAACCTGTTTCCAACTCGCCAGCCTGATCTTCCGCCGGCTGTTCAACGACGGGCGCAGGCTGTGCCCCGCCCGCCCATCTGGGCAGCGCATCGCATCCCGCCACACTCAGAACGCAGACACTCAATATTAACCAGCGCATTCCCACACCTCGACTTTGGTCCATTGTCGCGCAATGCCCCTTGCAGGTGGGCCGCGCGATGCATACCAATTAACCTATGACAGCCCCTTTGATCGACCCCTTCCAGCGCGCAATCACCTATCTGCGCGTCTCCGTCACCGACCGGTGCGATTTTCGCTGCGTGTATTGCATGTCGGAAAACATGACCTTTCTGCCCAAGAAAGAATTGCTGACGCTGGAAGAACTCGACCGCATGTGTTCGACCTTTGTCGACCTCGGTGTGCAAAAGCTGCGCATTACCGGCGGTGAACCGCTGGTGCGACGGGACATCATGACGTTCTTCAACAGCATGGGTCGGCATCTTGAAGCTGGATCGCTCAAGGAACTGACGCTGACGACAAATGGCAGTCAGCTGGAACGGTTTGCCAAGGACCTCTATGCCGCTGGCGTGCGTCGTGTAAACGTATCGCTGGATACTCTGGACGAAGGTAAATTCGCAGACATCACACGCTGGGGCCGCCTGCCGCAAGTACTGCGCGGCATTGATGCAGCACAGGCCGCCGGTCTGCGCATCAAAATCAACGCCGTCGCTCTCAAAGGTTTCAACGAAGCAGAACTCCCAACCATCACCCAATGGTGCGCCGACCGCGACATGGACCTGACCTGGATCGAGGTCATGCCCATGGGTGACATCGGCAACGAGGACCGTTTGGGCCAATACTGGTCATTGAAGGATGTCCGCGCGCGCTATGCCGAGCACTACACCGTCACCGATCTAGCAGAACGCACAGGCGGCCCGGCGCGCTATGTCAGACTGGAAGAAACAGGCCAGAAGATCGGCTTCATTACCCCGCTTAGCCACAATTTCTGCGAAAGTTGCAACCGCGTGCGGATCACCTGCACGGGCGAAATCTATATGTGTCTTGGCCAGGAAGATATGGCGGACCTGCGCCCGCCGCTGCGTGATTTTCCCGAGGACAACGGCCCGCTCAAGGAAGCCATTCGCGCGGCCATCGCACTCAAGCCCAAGGGGCATGATTTCGACTATTCCCGGCAACGGTTGGATGGGCAGATGCCCCGGCACATGAGCCATACGGGCGGCTAGGCACCCCATGCGGCCCACCGCCCTGTTCCTGCTTTACCGCGCCCTCAGCACGGTGGCTTTGCCTTTTGTCGCACGCACTGCCGTGAACGGTTTACGCAAAGGTGGTGTTACGGTAGATCGGGCCCATGAAAGACTGGGCCATGCCAGCGCTGAGCGCCCTCTGGGAACACTGATCTGGATACACGGCGCGTCGGTAGGTGAAGCCAAGTCGGTCCTGCCGCTGATCAAGCGCATCCGCGACGTGGCTCCGGATATGCAGGTGCTGCTGACGTCTAGCACCGCCACATCGGCTGAGGCTGTTGGGCCCCAACTACCGCCGGGCGTCCTGCACCAATTCAGCCCACTGGATGGGATTGGTCCCCTCACCCGCTTTCTGAACCACTGGCGGCCCGACCTATGCGTGCTGGTCGAGTCCGAATTGTGGCCCAACTTGCTGGACATCTGTGCGCAATGGGATTTGTCCGTTGCCCTACTCAATGCCCGCCTATCAGATCGCAGCGCAGACGGTTGGAAGAAGTTTCCAACAACCGCGTCCTATCTTCTGCGCGGGATAACCTGGGCCCATTGTCAGGACAAGCGCAGCCGTGACCACCTGAGGGAACTGGGTTTGACCGAGGCTGAAAAGGGCACCAACCTCAAATCCATCCTCGGCGCACCACGCGTCAAACCGGAAGAGTTGGACGCAGCGCACAGCACGCTTGGAGGACGGCCCGTCTGGGTCGCTGCTTCGACCCATCCCGGAGAAGAAGAGCAAGTGCTGGCCGCGCACAACATACTGTTGAAGTCGCACCCGAACCTCTGCCTGATCCTCGTTCCCCGCCACCCGGAACGGGCCAATGATATCCTGCCCATAATACATGATGCGAACCTGAGCGTTGCGCAGCGCAGTACGGGGCAGACTCTGGATGCCCCCGTGCAAGTCTACCTTGCCGACACAATGGGCGAGACAGACCTGTGGTATGCGCTTAGCCCTATCGTGTTCCTTGGCGGCTCTTTCTCGGATGTCGGAGGCCATACGCCATTCGAGCCGGCTGCTGCGCATACGGCGATCTTGCACGGACCGAACTATGCGAATTTCGCAGAGGCCTATGCCGCGTTCCAGATGAAGGACGCGAGCGTACAAATCACAGATGGCACCATGCTCGCGGCAGAGATCGACACGCTCCTCACCCACCCAAGCCGCGCCGCGCAACTCGCCGCCAACGCTCGCCCTCTTGCCCCCACTGGCACAGAAGCGCTGGACGCGATTGCGCACCGCCTCTTCTCTCTGGCGGATGGTCAGGCTGTGGGCGCGCATGCCTGATCTTGCTGATATCGACGTTATTGCGCCAAATTTTAAAAGACGGCTTTCAGGCGTGACAGCCACCGTGGCCCGACTGGTACCGCTGCAAGCGCAGTCCATCGCCATCAGTGCCTGTGCACCGGAGATGCCCGACGATGTTCCAAACGTGTCGTGGACCCGCCTTCTGACGATGCCCCGCAGCGGCCCGTCTGGGGCACGGGTCTGGCACGCACGGCGCAATGTCGAGATGATTGCGGGTCTCACACTGCGTGGAGTGCTGGGCAAGCGGCTCAAACTGCTTTTCACCTCAGCCAGCCAACGCCACCACACCCGTCTGACCAAGGCGCTTATTGCGCGCATGGACCGGGTCATCGCCACCTCGGCCAAAACAGCCGGCTACCTCGAACGCGAGGCAACGGTGATCCACCATGGCATTGATACGGATACCTTTGTGCCGAATCCAGACAAGGCTGCGTTGCGGACTGAGCTCGGACTGCCCAGCGGACCACTGATAGGCTGTTTCGGACGTATTCGTGCACAAAAGGGAACCGATGTGTTTGTGGATGCGATGATCCGCGTCTTGAACGAACAGCCCGACGCCGTTGCGATTGTCATGGGTCGAACAGTCGACAAGGATCAGGGGTTTCTCGATGACCTCAAAGCGCGTGTGCAGGCTGCCAATCTGGCTGATCGACTACTGTTCCTGCCCGAGGTTCCGGTCTGGGAAACTCCTCGTTTCTATCAGGCTCTGGACATCTACATTGCCCCGCAGCGTTGGGAAGGGTTTGGCCTTACACCACTTGAGGCCATGGCGTGCGGTGCTCCCACCATCGCAACCCGCGTCGGCGCGTTCGAAGAGTTGATCGTCGATGGACGCACCGGAACACTGATCGATGCAGGCGATGTCGATCAAATGGCAAGCGCGACCAGTTCACTAGTGACCAATGCGGACACGTTAGAGGAATGGTCCAACAACGCTCGCCAGCACATGGTCGACCACTTCCAGATTCAGCAGGAAGCGGACGCCATCATTGCGATCTACAAAGATCTTCTAAGCGCTTGAAGGGACGGCGGGTGGGGCGATCTGCCAGAGGCAGGAGCGTCACCCGCCGTTACGACGCCAGCGGCAGCCGTTGCTCGACAATCCCGGCCCACCAGGAACAGCCGGCAGGAATGGCCTCGTCATTGAAGTTGTACTCCGGGTGGTGAACCATCGCCGTGTCACCATTGCCCACAAGGATGTAAGCCCCGGGCCGCTCTTCCAACATAAAGGCGAAATCCTCACCGCCCATGACCAACGGCGCTTCTTCGCACTGGCCTGACACCGACCGCGCCACATCGGCCGCAAACTCCGTCTGCTCGTCATGGTTCACCATCACCGGGTAGTTCCGGTTATAATTCACCCGCGCCACACCGCCAAAAGTGCTGGCAACGCCCTCGCAGATTTCCACCACCCGCTTTTCGGCCAGATCACGCGCCTCGGGACTCATGGTGCGCACGGTACCCATGATCTGTACCTTCTGCGGGATCACGTTGAAGGCTTTGGAAGACGTCTCGAAAGATGTAACGGACACAACCATCCGGTCGATTGGGTCTACATTGCGGCTGGCAATGGATTGCAACATCGTCACCGCATGCGACGCCATCAGGGTCGTATCGATTGTCTCGTGCGGTTTGGCGGCGTGTCCCCCAAGCCCCTCGAACTCTATCTCCAACAGATCGGTTGCCGCGAAAAAAGGCCCCGGGCGGATGGAAAACTCGCCTGCGGGCATGCCTGGCCAGTTGTGCATACCATAGACTTCCTGAATTCCCCAACGGTCCATCATGCCATCGTTACACATCTCGCGACCGCCGCCGCCGCCCTCTTCCGCAGGTTGGAAGATGACCACAACCGTGCCATCGAAATTCCGCGTCTCAGAAAGATACTGCGCAGCCCCCAACAGCATCGCCGTGTGACCGTCATGGCCGCAGGCGTGCATGGCTCCATCGGTTTTCGACGCATATTCAACGCCTGTCGCCTCATGGATCGGCAGCGCATCCATATCAGCGCGCAGGCCAATGACCTTGCCTGACCCGTCGGCCTTTCCCTTGATCACACCCACGACGCCCGTGCGGCCGATGCCCTCAACAACTTCATCGCAGCCAAAGGCCCGCAGCTTTTCGGCAACCAGTGCGCTTGTGCGGTGCGTCTCGAACAGAATTTCAGGATGCTGATGAATGTCACGTCGCCACGCGGTGATGTCAGCGTGCATTTCGGCAAAACGGTTCTTGATGGGCATTAATGCGTCCTTTGGTTACTGCGCAGGCATGCGTTGTTCGACCAGTTCCACGAACCAGCTGGCGCCAGCGGGAATAGCTTCGTCATCGAATTGATACTCGGGGTGGTGAACCATCGGCCCGTCCCCGTTCCCGAGCATGATGTAGGCACCGGGACAGGCATTCAACATAAACGAGAAATCTTCTGCTGCCATGATGGGAGGATAATCGGTGATCACGTCCCCGGCGACGGCACGCGCGGCCGCCGCTGCATACTCTGTGTGTTCACCATGGTTGATTGTGACCGGATACCCGACGGTGTAGTCCACCTTGGCCTCGCATTGGTAGGCTTGTGCCGTGGCGGTCGCGATCTCGGTCACACGCGCCTCAACAAAATCCCGCACCTCTGGATCCAATGCACGAACTGTACCAGTCATGCGTGTCACTTGCGGGATGATGTTGTGGGTGTCGATGTCTGAATGCAGCGCGCACACTGACACAACGGCCGACGCCAACGGATCCACGTTGCGGCTCGCAATGCTTTGCAGGCCCAGAATGATATGCGCCGCCGCCACATTGGGATCAATGGACTGGTGCGGAGCTGCCGCATGCCCCCCCTTGCCCGTCACCGTCACCTCGAATTCATCTGCCGAGGCCAGCAATGCGCCCGGACGAATGGCAAAGGCGCCGGTGGGCAGACCCGGCATGTTGTGCAGGCCATAGATCTCCTGAATGCCCCACCGATCAATCAACCCGTCATTGACCATCTCACGGCCCCCGCCTCCGCCTTCCTCGGCAGGTTGGAAGGCCAGCACCACCGTGCCGTCAAAGTTCCGCGTTTCGGCCAGATATTGCGCTGCGCCCAGCAGGATCGACGTGTGCCCGTCATGGCCACAGGCATGCATCTTGCCCGGGTGCTTTGACGCATAGTCGAGCCCGGTCGCCTCTTCGATCGGAAGTGCATCCATATCGGCACGCAACCCCACTACGCGACCCTTCGTGTCCGTACGGCCTTTGATGACGGCAACGACGCCGGTCTTGCCAATACCTGTTGCGATATCGTCAGCACCGAAATCCCGCAGCCGTTCCACAACAAAGGCCGCCGTTTCATGCACGTCGAAATCCAATTCCGGATGCGCATGCAGGTGGCGGCGCCAGCCCGTGATCTCGGCGTGGGTCTCGGCAAGGCGATTCTTGATGGGCATAGTGTGATCCTGTCAGACAGATGGGCCGAGGCGCATCTTGCTGCCATCGGAAAAACGGCTCAGGCGGAACCGTGTCAGATCATGGCCCGGATCGTCGCCCATGACCAGAGCCGCCAGCACCTTTCCCATGCCCGGACCAATGCCAAACCCGTGACCGCTCATTCCTGTGCCGATGGTCAGTCCGGGCAATGCTTCCACGCGATCCACCACCGGAACCACATCGGGCATGGTGTCAATCATACCCGCCCATGCGGTCTTGATCCGCACAGGGCCAATATGCGGGAACAACGCCTGAAATCTGCTGGTCAATTGCGCCACCTTGCGGCGATTGGGAGCGGGATTGAGAATGCGCATCTCTTCGAACGGGCTTGGCCCATCGGCATCCCAACGGCGCGGCGTTGACCACGCATCGGGATAACCCCGCGGTTCGGCCGGAAGGAAACGCGTTCCAAAAGGATCAGCGCGCAGTTGCGGCAGGTATTTCGGCAGCGCCCGGAACGCATCCGGGCCAATGAACAGTTCGTGGAACCCTCCGGCAGCAAGTGAATAGCCCCCATCCTGACGCGGTCGAAACGCGACCTCATCATCGGCAGCACCGCCGGGAAACACCATCGGCAACGGCTCGGTTGCGGCAACCGTCGCACGCACCGACAATTGCGGTAACGAAATACCATGTCGGCGCAGCAGCAACGAAGACCACGCGCCCCCCGCAAGAACAACCTCAGGCGCAGCGATCCGGCCCTGTTCCGTGACAACCCCCGCGACGCGACCCGCCTGCACATCGAGTGCCCGAACCGCGCAGTTCTCAACAATGGTCGCACCTGCACGCACCGCAACGCCCGCCAGCGCTGGCACGGCCACCCACGGCTCGGCCCGCATGTCGGATGCGGTATGAAGCGCACCGGCATAGCTCCGCGACATCCCCGGGATCAGGTCAGCAACTTCGCCGGCACTCAGCAGACGACTATCAACATCATTGGCCGCAGCATGCGGTAGCCAATCGGCATAGCGCGCCATTTCGGCATCCGTTTTTGCCAGATAGGTCACGCCGCCCTGCGTCAGGCCAATATCAACGTTTGTGCGTTGCGCCAGATCGCGCCACAAACGGTTGGCCTCGACCATGATGGGTAATTCGTCTGGGTCCCGCCCCTGTTGACGAATCCATCCCCAGTTGCGGCTGGACTGTTCCCCGGCAATGCGTCCCTTTTCCAATAGAACAACGCGCTGCCCACCCTCAGCCAAATAGAGGGCAGTGCAGACACCAATCACACCGCCGCCAATCACAACCACATCTGCCTGTTCCGGCGGCGGGCCGGACCAAGTCACCGGCGTTGCATCATGGAACGGAAAACCGGTCACATCATGCCAATCGGAGTTACCGCGGACTTCGTGTGCAAAAGGCGCCCCCGCACTGGCGTCGGCCCACTTTTGACCGCGTGCCCCGGCGCCTTAAGCAAGGCGGGCCACAAGATCACGCATGAATGCGTGTCCCGCCTCGAACTGGGCGACCGTGATGAACTCGTTGGGTTGATGCGCTTGCGCAATATCGCCGGGTCCACAGACCACTGCGGAATAACCGGCGGCCTGAAACTGCCCGGCCTCGGTCCCATAGCTCACCACATGGGTCCCATTGTCGCCCGTGATGGCCCGCACTAGGCCTTCGGCAGCCCCGTCTTCCTCGGGTGTGAGCGGTGGCACGTCAAAGCGTGTCTCGATATCGACGCGCGTCTCGGGATGTATGGCCTTCATCCCCTTTTCGACCTCGGCAACATGGGCCAGATACGCCTCTTTCAAAGCAACGACATCGTCACCGGGCACTGCACGAAAATCCATGGCGAAAAAGCAGTCCTTGGCGGTGATGTTGTGCGCTGTTCCGCCGCTCACCTGCCCGACATGCCAGGTTGTAAATGGCGGATCGAACATGGCGGCCAGCGTTGAGGGTTCAGCCACCATATTCTCCGCGTTCCGATGATTGGCAAAGTCGATGATCTTTGCCCCTTCAAGGATCGCGCTCACCCCTTGGGGCAGAAGGGAGGAATGCACTTCGAAGCCAATCACATGCGTGTCAAACCCCTGCCCGCCCTTGTGGCCCGTCACAGCTTTCATCATGGAAGGTTCACCAACGATGACCGGGCCCCCTTTGGGCACGACACCTTGCATGGCTTCGATCATGGGCGGAGCCCCCAAACAGCCGATCTCCTCATCAAAGCTCAGGGCCAGCTGCAGGGGCGTTTTCACACCGGCATAATGCGCCTCCACCAACGCCCAAAGGGCGAGCGCATCAAACCCTTTCATGTCGCACGTGCCCCGCCCGAAATACTTGCCGTCCCGTTTGGTGACGGTAAAGGGATCCGTGTCCCATGGTTGTCCGTCAACCGGAACGACGTCCGTGTGCCCGGACAGCACGACTGCGCCTTCGATCTCAGGGCCGACATGGGCAAACAACGCTGCCTTGGGCGCGTCCGGGTGATGGTACCGATGTGCGGAAATGCCGTGATCGTTCAGATACCCCTCGACCCAATCGACCAGGGGCAAGTTGGTGTCACGACTTACGGTCGGGAAACTGATGAGCTTGGTCATCAGTTCAAGCGGGGTCAGTCTGGGTGTCATGTGGATCTCTTTCGATACCGGGCCAACCTAGGCGCAGTACTGACCGACTTCCAGTGCTGCTGATCGACGCAATCACATCAACGGGATTGCGCCGCGCAAAGCCGGCGAATCAAACAAAAAAAGTGTCAGTGCTGTGGGCAGGCGAAATCAGTAACCACTGTCGGTCGTCAGGACAAAGTGGCCCGGTTCGACCTCGTTGTACTCAGACGGGGCCGGGACGTAGTCAACCGGGTGAATGGGCGACGGAATCGGTTTGAAGTTCAGGTCTTTCTCTGCCTTTCGCTGGCGCGGATCGGCAATCGGTACCGCCTTCATCAGGGCTTGCGTATAGGGGTGCTGCGGGTTTTCGAACACACGCGCCCTCGGACCCATTTCAACGATACGGCCCAGATACATTACACCAACCTGGTGGCTTACCCGTTCAACAACGGCCATATCGTGACTGATAAAGAGGAAGGACAGGCCCATCTCGGCCTGCAATTCCATCATCAGGTTCAAAACCTGCGCCTGAACGGACACATCCAGAGCCGACACAGCTTCGTCCGCGATGATCAGCTTGGGGTTCAATGCCAGCGCGCGTGCAATCGCAACACGTTGGCGCTGTCCACCCGATAGCTCGTGCGGGTAACGACGCATAAAGCTGCGGGGCAACTCGACCCGATCAAACAGCATCTCGACCCGCTTGGTGCCTTCCTCGCCCTTGAACATCCCAAAGTTCTGCATGGGCTCGGCCACCTGGTCGGCCAGTTGCATCTGTGGGTTCAGAGAGGCAAACGGATCTTGAAAGATCATCTGCATGTCACGCCGCGCATCGCGCAAATCACGATCATTCAGCGCCATGATGTCGGTGCCATCCAACACGATATGCCCCGATTGAGGCTCGACAAGACGCAGGATCGACCGACCGGCCGAAGACTTGCCGCATCCCGATTCACCAACCAAGCTCAGAGTCTGACCCTTGTTGATGGTAAAGGACACATCCTCGACCGCATGCACATTGGCGACTGTGCGCCGGAAAAAGCCACCCTTGACCGAGAAACGCGTCGTCAGGTTTCGCACTTCCAAAAGCTTTTCCTCGGTGCCAGGGATCGGGGCAATCTCACCCTGCGACCGGCCCAAAAGCTTCATCGGTTCGGGATAGGTTTTGCCACGCATCTCGCCCAATTTGGGCACCGCGGCCAGCAGTGCCTTGGTATAGGGGTGCTGCGGGCTTTCGAAAATCTCGGCAACCGGGCCTTCCTCGACCTTGTTGCCACGGAACATGACAACAACGCGATCTGCCATCTGCGCAACAACTGCCATGTCATGGGTGATGAACATCACGGCTGTACCGGTTTCACGCTTCAACCGGTCCATAAGCGCCAGGATTTCAGCCTGAATGGTCACGTCGAGCGCGGTTGTCGGCTCGTCTGCGATCAGCAAACGGGGCTCACAGGCCAGGGCCATGGCAATCACCACACGCTGCCGCATGCCACCTGACAACTCGTGCGGGTATTGCTTCATCCTGCGGGCCGGTTCGGGAATGCGCACCTGTTGCAAAAGAGATAACGCCCGTTCTTCGGCCTGTGCTTTGCTCAGCCCCTTGTGCAGACGCAGTCCTTCGGTCAACTGGCGGCCCACGGTAAAGACCGGGTTCAAAGCTGTCATCGGCTCTTGAAAGATCATGCCGATTTCGTTGCCGCGAATGGTCCGCATCAGGTTTTGATCCGTGTCAGCCAAGTCAACGGCATCGGATGTCTTGCGGTCAAACAGCAGACGGCCGCCAGCAATCTCGCCTCCGCCGAATTCCACAAGGCGCATCAGGGACAGCGACGACACCGACTTGCCCGATCCGGATTCGCCCACAATGCACACGGTTTCGCCCGCATGCACCTGGAAGGAAACATCCTCGACACCAAGCACCGGCCCGTCCTTGGTTTGAAACTGCACCCGCAGATTCTGAATGTTGGCAATCGGCGACGTATCTGTTTGGTCGAGCATTCGTATCCCCGCAATCGAGCCTTTTTGGCTCAGGTTTTCCAAAGAGTGGGCGAAGGCACAGGCACTGTCAAACATTGACCTACGAAATTTATCGTTGAACGCATGCAACGCTTGCATTTTCCCCAAAAGCTGTTTCGATATCGCCGTGCGCTTGGGGGCCAAGAGTAAAAACTACGGGGAAACCGTAGGTTATCGCGTACACGTATCCTCCCCTCAGGCCAGACTTGCGTCACACTCAGTGTGGCGTGCATTAGACGAGCAGGCCAAACCTGCCGTCCAACAAGGAGTATGATATGACCCTCAAAACCCTTCTTATGGGTGCTGTGGCATCGGTGGCACTTGCCCCGGCAGCCTTTGCCGAGCGTGGCTCGGATGGCGAACTCAAGATCATCTATTGGCAGGCGCCATCGATTCTGAACCCCTATCTTTCGGGCGGCACCAAGGACATCGAATCCTCGTCGATGATCATCGAACCCCTCGCCCGCTACGACGAAACCGGCGCCCTGACACCGTGGCTGGCGGCAGAAATTCCAACCGTCGGCAACGGCGGCGTGAGCGAAGACCTCACCACCATCACCTGGAAGATCAAGGAAGGTATCACCTGGTCTGACGGCACCCCATTCACCTCGGCGGATGTGAAGTTCACCGCAGATTACTGCATGCACCCCGAAGGCGGCTGCGCGCAGCTTGCGTTCTTCGATGGCGTCGAGAATGTCGAGGCGCTGGACGATCTGACCGTGAAGGTCACGTTCAACCAACCCAAACCGAATCCGTATGGCCCATTCGTGGGTGGCCAGTCGCCGATCATTCAGGCCGCGCAATTTGCAGACTGCCTGGGCGCCAAGGCCCCCGAATGCACCGAAGCGAACTTTAACCCCATTGGCACCGGCGGCTTCAAAGTCGAAGAATTCCGCCCCAATGACGTGATCACGATGGTCGCGAATGACAACTACCGCGATCCGGCGAAACCCGCCTTTGCGCGCGTAACGTTTAAAGGTGGCGGTGACGCAACCGCTGCTGGCCGCGCCGTCCTGGAAACGGGCGAGTTTGACTACGCCTGGAACCTGCAACTGGCCCCCGACGTCATCGCCAAGATGGAAGAAGGCGGCAAAGGCAAAGCCATCGCAGGCTTCGGCCCGCTGGTGGAACGTCTGGAAATGAACCTGACGAACCCCTCACCGGATTTGCCACCAGAAACACGTGCTACAGTTGCCGAACCGCACCCCTTCCTGAGCGATATGGCGGTGCGTCAGGCCCTGTCCATGGCCATCGACCGTCCGCTTCTGGTTGAGGTCGGTTATGGCAAAGCAGGCAAAGTGACCTGTGACCTTGTTCCAGCACCGGACATGTTCGCCTCGGGTGACATGCATTGTGCCACACAGGACATTGAAGGCGCCAAGGCGCTGCTGGATGAAGCAGGCTGGGTGGACAGCAATGGCAACGGCATCCGCGACAAGGACGGCGTCGAGCTGTCGATCCTGTACCAGACGTCGACCAACGCTGTGCGTCAGGACTTCCAGGCGCTGATCAAGGCATGGTGGGAAGAGATTGGCGTGGAAACGGAACTGCGCAACCTCGACGCCTCCGTGTTCTTCGGCGGTGACCCGGGTTCGCCCGACACGTTCCAGAAGTTCTATGCCGATGTTGAAATGTACGCCAACACGTTCAACGGCACTGACCCTCAGCAATACTTGGCCCAGTACCGGTGCGGCAACGAGCCTCGCCCGGCAAGCCAATGGCAGGGTGAGAACATCAACCGCTTCTGTGATCCCGCATATGACGAGCTGATCGATGAACTTGCCCGCACAGGCGACATCGAAGAGCGCGCCGAAATCGCGATCAAGATGAACAACATGCTGACCAAAGACACCTTCACCATTGTGCCGCTTGTGCACCGTGGCCGCGTGTCCGCCCACTCGAACACACTGGGCGGCGTAAAGCTGAACGTTTGGGACAGCGAAATCTGGAACACTGCGGACTGGTACCGTATCAAGTGATCAGATTCTCGGGGTGGGCGGCATCGCCCACCCTCTTTTCTGACCAAAAACAAAAAGACCTCCGCAAAAGGATTGGCCTCATATGCTGACCTTCACAATCCGCCGGTTGATCCTGTCGGTCCCGACGCTTTTGTTCATCAGCCTTGTTATTTTCCTGCTTCTGCAGCTCGCCCCGGGCGACCCTATGGCGCAAGTGCCACTGACCGTCCCCCCCGAAGTCAAAGAAAAGATGCGCGAAGCGCTCGGCCTCGGTGCACCACTACATGTCCAGTACTGGAAATGGATGGTGCAATTCTTCTGGATCGAACCCCAGGTCCTCATGGATCATTGGTTCGGCACAACCTTCGCCGAAGGCAAGCAACGCGTGATTTCCTGGCAGACCCGTAGCCCAGTCATGGACATCGTGGTGCAGCGTATCCCGCAAACACTTTGGGTGGTGGGCCTGTCCTACATCGTTGGCATCCTGATTGCCCTACCGATCGGCATCTACTCCGCCTACAAGCAATACTCCGTCTTCGATCAGTCCGGCACGTTCATCACAATGATCGGCTTTTCGATCCCGCCCTTCTTTACCGGCCCCCTGTTGATCGTGGTCTTTTCGGTCCAACTCGGCTGGCTGCCCTCGATCTATGACACAACGCACGTTGTGACCGACTGGGCCAGTTTCAAAGTGCAGTTCATGCAAATGGTCATGCCGGTGATGGTTCTGGCACTGCAGACCACGGCCCAGATCAGCCGCTACATGCGGTCGTCCATGCTCGACAATCTCGGTCAGGACTATGTGCGCACGGCGCGGGCCAAGGGCCTGCGCGAAGGTGTCGTCGTGATGCAGCACGTTTTGAGGAACTCGATGATCCCGGTTATCACCGTTATTGCGCTTGGTGTGCCTTCGATCTTTGGCGGCGCCATCATCACCGAGAACGTCTTCAAGGTGAACGGGATCGGGCAATTGCTGCTGACAGCCCTTTTCGCCAACGACATCCCGATGGTCATGACCCTGACCTTCATCTTCGCGATCCTGATCGTGCTCTTCAACCTGATTGCCGACGTGCTCTACGGCGTGCTCGACCCGAGGATCCGCTATGACTGATCAGACGCAAGATATGCCCGCCTCTGGCGCGACAGACCCCTATGCCGCGCTCCAGGACAAGGAGCCGCCAAAAGCGCCCCGTAGCCAATGGAAGGACGTCTGGGACCAATTCAAGCGGCACAAGGGCGCGCTCTTTGGCGGCGGGTTCCTGGTGTTCATCACGCTGGCCGTGATCCTTGGGCCGTATGTTTGGCAGGTCGATCCGCAAAAGCTGGATATCCGGAACAAGGATATGCGGCCGATCTACGTGGCTTTGTGGAATGGTGACGCCAAGGTCGGGTGGTTCCGGCCCCTTGGCACCGACAACCTGGGCCGAGATATTCTGGCCAACCTGATTGCCGGTGGACGCGCCTCCATGGCCGTCGGCTGGGCCGCAATGGTGCTGGCGCTGCTGATCGGGACGTCCATTGGCGTCGTCGCCGGGTACTTCAAAAAGGCCGACTTCTGGCTGATGCGTTTCACGGACCTCGTTCTGTCCCTCCCCATCCTGCCCCTTTTGCTGGTGGCCGTAACCCTGTTCCGCGAACCGCTCAGGGCCAATTTCGGCCCCGAGGGTGGCATGTTCATCCTGATCGTGGGGGTCGTGGGTCTAACGTCATGGATGCAAACAGCGCGCATCGTGCGCGGCGATATCCTGGCGCTCAAAGAACGCGAGTTCATCCTCGCAGCACGTTCCATCGGCACCACCTCAGGCAAGATCATCCGGCGGCACCTGCTGCCCAACGTGATCTCACCCATTATGGTCTCGGCCACTTTGGGCCTCGCCACGGCGATCATCACTGAAAGCGCACTCAGCTTCCTCGGCGTCGGCTTCCCGTCCGACTTCCCCACATGGGGCAAACTGTTGGCCGACGCAGTGCAACGGATGGAGCAATACCCGGAACGCGTGGTCCTGCCGGGCATCCTGATCTCGCTCACCGTGCTTGGTGTGAACTATCTTGGCGACGGCCTGCGCGATGCACTCGATCCACGCATTCGCGGCCGCTGACATCTTCTGACTGGAAATACCACGGGGGGCGGCAAAGCCGCGGGGGCAGCGCCCCCTCTCCGCGGTTTCAGACACTGTGGCACGCAGGCTGAGGGACGGCGGGCGGGGCGCATTTGCCAAAGGCAAAGAGCGTCCGACCCCGTCCCTACCGCTCCACCTTGCTCTTCAAACGCTTGATTGCTGTCCAGACCAAGACCACGACGGGCACAGTGATCACAGCGGTCAGAAGGTTCTTGGAAATGCCTGTCGACGCTTCCAGCGAATAAAACAGATACGACAACAGCGACACTGAGTAGTAACTGATCGCCACAGCCGAAAACCCTTCGACGGTTCTTTGCAACCGCATCTGAAGATCAGAACGCTTGTCCATACTCTCAAGCAGCGCTTGGTTCTGCGCCGATCGCTCAACGTCCACTTGCGTCCGCAGCAACTCTGCCGCGCGCACGCTCCGAGCCGACATAGCGGCCAGCCGATTCTCAGCCGACTGGACCGTCCGCATTGCGGGCTGGTATCGGCGCATCATGAATTCTGCGAATGTCTGCCGCCCCTGATAGCGGCCCTCGCGCAACGCTCCGATCCGCTCATCCACAATCGCCTCGTAGGCATGTGTTGCCCCGATCCGAAACGAAGACTGCGCCGACATGGTCTCGAGCGAAGCCGAAATCGAAAGCAGTGCCTGCAAGGTCTCTTCCGCTTCTGCATCCTCGCCCGACATGCGCTCAATCAACTCGGTCAGGCGTGCGTCCAGCGCATTCAAGTCCGGCCCCAACGATCGCGCCCGCGCAAAACCAAGCATGGACATGGATTTATATGTCTCGATCTCGCACAACCGCTGAACGATGCGCCCAACGCGACGCTCGCCCGTCTCCTGCGAGATAAACGCCGCAAAGCGCATATGGCCATTCTGATCGATCCGGAAGTCTCCCGCGATGACCGCAGCGTCGTCCAGAACAGAGCTTACGGCCAGACTCTCAGGCACAAACCAGTCCATCAATCGATCGCGAATACCCGCCTCTTCAGGTCGCGGTTCGATCCGAATGAGGACCGACGTAAACCTCTGCCCGGGCGCTTGCTCCAACCACATTGGCGGAAAGGGCTCAAATGCGCGCGTATCGAAAGGGCGATCCTCCACCCCATCCGAAAAGATGGTGTAGGTCACAAACTCGGTATGTTGTTCCCATTTCAGCCAATGCCGCCCGATCTGCCCATAGTAATGCGTGGCCCCCGGCTGCGGATGTGGCGCACCGTAGCGATCCAGCAATGCCTGCAAGTGCGCCACGTCCTTGGCACGGTCACGGTTGACCGCCATCTCCGGCTGCTTGAACGCGACATAGGCCGCAGCACATGGTGCGCGCATGGATGGAAATGGGCGGGCGTGCAGCTCGTTTGCAAGCTGGTATCGCAACGGGTGGTCTTCGATGGGGGCCATGACTGCTCCGATGATCTGTTATGCCCAAATAAGCACAAATCGAACAAAGTCAACGCAGATTATCACATCTTATCAACAGCTTAATAGGATGCAATTGTATACCGAGACTACCAACATCGGCCCAATCCATACAAAACCAAAAAAAGGCGGTCCCGAAGGCCCGCCTTTTCAAAACTGGTATGACACCTGCCGCGTCAGTCGATCATCGGCAACAGCTTGTCGATGGACTGCTTGGCATCACCGTAGAACATGCGCGTATTCTCCTTGAAGAACAGCGGGTTCTCGATCCCGGAATAACCGGTGCCCTGCCCGCGCTTCGACACGAACACCTGCTTGGCCTTCCAGCATTCCAGCACCGGCATACCCGCGATGGGGCTGTTCGGGTCGTCTTGCGCAGCCGGGTTCACGATGTCGTTCGACCCGATGACGATAGCAACATCCGTGTCCGGGAAGTCATCATTGATCTCGTCCATCTCCAGCACGATGTCGTAAGGCACCTTGGCTTCGGCCAAGAGCACGTTCATGTGCCCGGGCAAACGACCCGCAACGGGGTGGATCGCAAAGCGCACCTCTTTCCCAGCGGCGCGCAGCTTGCGCGTCAGCTCGGCCACGCCTTGCTGCGCCTGCGCCACAGCCATGCCGTAGCCCGGGATGATGATGACGCTATCGGCCTCATTCAGGGCCGTGGCCACACCGTCAGCTTCTATGGCAATCTGCTCACCTTCAACGGCCATCTGCTCTCCTGCCGGGCCACCAAAGCCGCCCAGAATGACAGAGACAAACGACCGGTTCATCGCCTTACACATGATGTAGGACAGGATCGCACCGGAGGAGCCCACAAGCGCGCCCACAACAATCAGCAGGTCATTGCCAAGGCTGAAACCGATGGCCGCCGCCGCCCAGCCGGAATAGCTGTTCAGCATCGACACCACGACAGGCATATCCGCCCCACCAATGCCCATGATCAAATGCCAGCCAATGAACAGGGCCAGCAACGTCAGCAGAACCAGCGGCAACAGCGCGCCAGTGCTGAAGTAGATGATGGCAAGGATCAGCGATGCACCGGCAGCAGCGGCGTTCAGCATGTGCCCACCAGGCAGCTTGGTCGCCGCGCTGTCCACCTTGCCGGACAGCTTGCCCCAGGCCACATAAGACCCGGTGAACGTGACCGCACCGATCCAGACACCCAGCACCAGTTCGATTTTCAGAATGGTGATCTCAACGGTCGTCTTCTTGGCGATCAGCTGACCAAAGGCCGACAGCGGCTCAAGCACAGCCTTTTCGACCGACTGAATCCACGTACCATTTGCCAGCGCACCGCCCAGTTGTGCCCCATTCTCGGCCAGGTGGTTGTCCACGTAACCGATCATGATATGGGCGTTGAAGCCGATGAAGACGGCCGCCAGCCCCACAAGGGCGTGCATACCGGCCACAAGCTCGGGCATCTGCGTCATCTCGACCTTGGTGGCGAGTTGATAACCCACAACGGCCCCACCTGCGATCAGCACCAGCGACAACAGCCACAGGCCCGATCCCGGTCCGATCAACGTCGCCACAACGGCGATGAACATGCCCACGATGCCGTACCAGACGGCCCGCTTGGCGCTTTCCTGACCGGACAGACCGCCCAGGGACAGGATGAAAAGAACGGCCGCAACAGCGTACGCGGCGGTAGTAAATCCGAGTTCCATAGTTCCCGCCCCTACTTACGATTTCTGGAACATGGCGAGCATGCGCCGTGTCACGAGGAAGCCACCAAATATGTTGATGGCCGCCATGAATATCCCGAAGATCGCCAGGAACGTGATGACCCCTGAACTCGATCCGATCTGTATGAGAGCGCCAAGGATCACGATGGAAGAAATGGCGTTCGTCACCGCCATCAGCGGCGTGTGCAGGCTGTGCGCCACGCCCCAGATCACCTGGAAACCGATAAACACGCTCAGCACGAAGACGATGAAGTGCTGCATGAAGCTGGCCGGGGTATAAAGCCCAGCGAGCAGTACCAGCGCCCCGCCAATGGCCAGCAAAGTGACCTGGTTCTTCGTCTGCGCCTTGAACGCAGCCACTTCCTCGGCACGTTTCTCTTCAGGCGTCAGTTCTTTTGCCGCTTCCTTTTTCGGAGCTGCGGCGATCGCAGCCACTTTGGGCGGCGGTGGTGGGAAGGTGACCTCCTTCGCATGAGCGATGGTCGCGCCGCGGATCACGTCATCTTCCATGTCATGGTTGATGACACCGTCTTTTTCCGGCGTCAGGTCCGTCATCAGGTGACGGATGTTCGTGGCATACAGGCTCGACGACTGTGTTGCCATGCGGCTTGGGAAGTCAGTGTAGCCGATGATCGTCACACCATTTTCGGTTACGATCTTTTCATCCGCGACGGTCAGCTTGCAGTTGCCGCCCTTCTCTGCCGCAAGGTCCACGATGACAGAACCGGGTTTCATGGACTTCACCATGTCCTCGGTCCACAGTTCCGGCGCTTCGCGGTTGGGGATCAGGGCCGTGGTGATGACGATGTCCATCTCGGGCGCCAGTTCCCGAAACTTGGCCAGCTGCGCCTCACGGAATTCAGGCGAAGAAACAGAGGCATAGCCGCCGGACGAGGATCCGTCCTGCTGTTCTTCTTCAAAGTCTAGATAGACGAATTCGGCGCCCATGGACTCGACTTGTTCAGCCACTTCGGGACGCACGTCAAAGGCATAGGTGATGGCACCGAGGCTGGTCGATGTCCCGATGGCCGCCAGACCGGCCACGCCTGCGCCAACCACCAGAACCTTGGCCGGGGGCACCTTGCCCGCCGCCGTGATCTGACCGGTAAAGAAGCGGCCGAAATTGTTGCCGGCCTCGATGACCGCGCGGTAACCCGCGATGTTCGCCATGGACGACAGCGCGTCCATCTTCTGGGCACGGCTGATGCGGGGGATCATCTCCATCGCAACGACGGTGGCGCCCTTCTTGGCAGCCGACTGCATCTTGGCTTCGTCCGCAACGGGGCTGAAGAACGAAATCAGGGTCTGATCTTCGCGCAGGCGCTTCATCTCGGTCGCGTCGGGCGCGCGTACCTTGGCAACGATGTCAGCGGCCTTCCAGAGGGCAGCAGCGGTCTTGACCACTTCAACGCCAGCAGCCTTGTAGTCGGCATCGGAAAAACCGGCCTCGGCCCCCGCGCCCGTCTCGACCACACAGTCGTGGCCCAGTTTTTGCAGGGCTGCGGCGCTCTCTGGCGTCATGGCGACGCGGCGCTCTCCCTCAAATATCTCTTTTGGTGTTCCGATCTTCATTCGAAGAACCCCCATCCGTTCGTGGCAGTCAATTTCACGCTTAACCCAAAGGCGATGTGGCGCAGCGCCGTAAGCTGTCCCCTACCCAACCCATCTCCGAGATACAAGCAGCGCCCCTGCGTCATAAAAGTAATATTCGAAAATTTTCAGACCCACCTGCGCACTTTTTGTTCGTAGCGCGCAAACTCCATCCGAAAGATGCGCCGCATCCGGTCCTCTTCCGGGATGATGAACTGGTGCTCGATCCACCAAACGAAGGCCGGGACCAGCACCAATGACGGCACCGCATCAAAGCGCAGGATCAGACCGGCCAGAAGAAGTGTGTCGCCGAGATAAATGGGGTTCCGGGTGCGGGCAAACACACCATCGGTGATCAGCCGTTGCGGTTCCTGGTGCGGAATCACCGTTGTCTTGTGCCGCCAAAACGCGCGCAGGGCAGCGATCATCAACAGCACACCCGCGCCGATCAAAAGGCCCGCCATCATATGCGTAACCGGGTGATCAACGCTCATCCCAAGCGGCAGATAGCGCCCTTGGCACCACGCCAGAAAGACGCAGAACACAAGCCAGACTGGGGGAATATGGAGCAGGCTAATCATTTGACACACGTTAACTTTGATCGCACCTGAAAAGAAAAGACGGAGGCCTGTCAATGCGTTGCAGAAAGACCGCGACGAATGGCGCAGGCATCCGATGAATTGTGATTGATCCTTCGGCACGGACCACGCAGTGTTGGCCCACTCCTTGGCGCAAAGGGAACAGCCTCATGACATCCGACACATTTCTCACCGGCAAACATGCCCTGGTCACTGGCGGCGGCACCGGCATTGGTCTTGCGATCGCACATGCGCTGCAGGAGCGTGGAGCACAGGTCACGATCACCGGACGAAGGCAAGAGGTTCTGGACCAAGTCGCGGGTGACGGGATCTGGGGTGCTGCCATGGATGTCAGGGACGAAGCCTCGGTCAATGCTGTAGTCAACGATGCTGTCGCAAAACGCGGGCCCGTCCAGATTTGCGTTCCCAATGCCGGCATCGCCGAGGGGCGCGCCCTGCACAAAACCAAACTGGATTTTTGGCGGAACATGATGGCCACGAATCTGGATGGTGCCTTTCTGACCATCCGTGCCTGTTTGCCCGGCATGCGCGAAACGGATTGGGGCCGCGTGATTGCTGTGTCGTCGATAGCCGGGCTACGAGGTTTGCCGGGTGGTGCCGCATATTCAGCATCCAAGCACGGGTTGATCGGTCTGGTCCGAAGCCTCAGCGAAGACTACATGGGCCAGCCCTATACCTTCAACGCGCTCTGCCCCGGATATGTCGACACGCCGATCGTCGACCGCAATCAGGTCGCCATTGCGGAACGGACGGGAATGAGTACTGAAGACGCACGGCAAGTGATGATCGACGCGAACCGACACAAACGGCTGATCGATGCCGATGAAGTGGCTGCTGCGGCGCTTTGGCTCGTTAGCCCCGGATCGCAAAGCATTAACGGTCAATGCATCCAGATCTCTGGCGGGCAGACGGCGTAAGGCGGATCCTGATCCGCCGATGGCGGAGGACACCTCCGCCTTACAGATCACGTCATCGCACCATTCAAATGCCCGTGGGCGGGACACAGCCCCGCCTTACGTGGCGACGGTTCCGGTATCGTAAGGCGCACGTGTCGTGCGCCCTGCCACCGGAGTTGGGTATGGACGATATGCCCGGCCAACAGGACCACACGCCGGATAGCGTCCTTGCCCAATCGCCCGGTGTATTGATGAATGCGGCCAATCTTCCGGACGGTTCACCAATCCGGCCTGTACAGGGGCAGAGAAAATCATATGCCGATGGGCCGCCAGATCATCCGCATCCCGGATGGCGTGCTCCCAGAACCGCCGCTGCCACAGACCTTTCTCGCCCGCACGCAACCGCAGCGCACCAACATCCTGCGGCGCCTCCACAGATCGGGAGAACAGGCTTTTTAGCATCCGCCACCGAGTTGAGAAATCTGCATCCTCCTCGGGCAGCTGCCAAAGGGTGTGTATGACATCCCCCAACACAACGATCTCTTCTATGGAAAACGGATACCTCTCCCGCGTCTTGCGCATGGCCGCACGCAGCGGGTCAATCTCGCGCAAGAACAGATCAGTGCCGCGGCGCGCAGCACGGGCTGTGAAGAAATAGGTGGAACCGGGGCGATCAGAGCGGACATAACGTGGCATGCCGCCACCCTGCCAGCACCGTGGTTAACAGGCGTTTAAGCCGAGCGCAAAACCGAACGCGCGCGCCCACCATCCGCCCAATCGCGGCACGCCTCGCCAAAAGCTTCGAACAATGGGCGCGAGACAGGATCGCATTTTGCGTTCCACTCCGGGTGCCACTGTACCGACAGGGTAAAACCGGGTGCGCCGTCGATATAGATGGCTTCTGCAGTCCCATCAGGCGCATGCCCGTCGACCACAACACGCGGACCGGCGGTTTTGATCCCCTGCCCGTGCAACGTGTTGGTGGGCACCGACTGGCGCCCCATCAGACGGTGAAAAACACCGCCCTCGGAAAAAGTCACGTCGTGGCGCAGGGCAAACTTCTCTTCCAGCGTCCCATCGGGTGGCATGCGGTGATTGTCGCGGCCCGGCAGATCACGGATCTCAGGATAAAGCGACCCGCCCATAGCCACGTTCACCTCCTGAAAGCCCCGGCAAATGCCCAGAAATGGCTGCCCCCGCTCCACACAGGCGCGGATCAGCGGCAAAGTCACACTGTCCCGGTTACGGTCAAACGCCCCATGGGCCTCGGTCGGCTCTTCCCCGTACTCCTCCGGATGCACATTGGCGCGCCCGCCGGTGAACACGAAACCCGCACAATGTTCCAACAGATCGGAAATCCGCACCTTCGCAGGCTCTGCCGGGATCAGCATGGGCAAACCTTCGGACACATCCGCAACAGCCGATACGTTGATCAGGCCAGCCGCCTGTACCTCGTACTCGTCATTGATCACGTGGTGGTTCGAAATGATGCCGATAATGGGCCGCGCCATAGGGTCCTCTGCAGTGGTTGCATTTCACCCGATATACGCAGACGCCCGCCTCCTGAACAGAGAGACGGGCGCGCAAGGACATGTGCAAAAAGCCGCAGATGTGGGCAGTGCCTAAATTTCAGCCACCAAAGCCGCCGCTTCGATGCCCGCAACGGCTGCAACGGCATCGTTGTCAGATGTGTCGCCGGTTACACCCACAGCACCAATGACGGCGCCTTTCTTGTCACGGACCAGCACACCGCCGGGCACGGGCACAACCTGCCCGCCATAAACGCCGTTCACCGCCGCCATGAAATAGGCCTGCTGCTCGGCCCGCGCCATCTGCGCCGTGCCCGCCATACCTAACATGACCGCGCCATAGGCTTTGCCCTGCGCAATCGCGAACCGACCGGGTGCCGCCCCATCCTCGCGCTCAAAGGCCTGCACATGCCCACCGGCATCCAGCACCACGACGGACAATGGCTTCAACTCCATCTCCCGCCCCTTCTCCAATGCCTTGCGAATGATGGTCCGCGCCTTGCGCAACGAAATCGCCATGTCTTGTCTCCTGATCGGGGCCCTCGCCCCAGTTTCTTCTGACTGAAAATACCACGGGGAGCACGAGGGGCAGCGCCCCTCGGTCCCGCCCGTTCAAAACGCGGCTCAGGCCGCCTTGAACTCCAACCGGCGTGCATGCAGCACAGGCTCAGTATAGCCCGACGGCTGCACCCGGCCCTTCAACACCAGATCGCAGGCGGCATGAAAGGCCACGCCATCAAATCCCGGGGCCATCGGCAAATACGCGGGATCGCCCGCATTCTGGCGATCGACAACCTCGGCCATCTTCTTGAGGGACGCCATCACCTGATCCTCGCTCACCACGCCATGATGCAGCCAGTTCGCCATGGCCTGTGCGCTGATCCGACATGTCGCGCGGTCCTCCATCAGACCCACATCATTGATGTCCGGCACTTTGGAGCAGCCAACGCCCTGATCCACCCAGCGCACAACATATCCAAGGATGCCTTGGGCATTGTTCTCCATCTCGCGCGCAATTTCTTCGGAGGAGAAATTGCGGCCCACAGCGACAGGAATAGTCAGCAAATCCTCAAGCGTGCCACGCGCGCCACCCGCTTTCAGCACGTCCTGACGGGCCATCACATCCACCTTGTGATAATGCGTGGCATGCAAAGTCGCAGCCGTTGGCGACGGCACCCAGGCACAGGTCGCGCCCGACTGCGGATGCCCGATCTTCTGTTCCAGCATCTCCGCCATGCGATCCGGCATGGCCCACATGCCCTTGCCGATCTGTGCCTTGCCCTTCAACCCGCAGGCCAGACCGATATCCACATTGCGATCCTCATAAGAGGCGATCCAGGCCGCCCCCTTCATCTCGCCCTTCGGGATCATCGGCCCCGCTTCCATCGAGGTATGGATCTCGTCCCCCGTCCGATCGAGGAAACCGGTGTTGATAAAGGCCACACGCGCCTTCGCCGCCCGGATACATTCCTTGAGGTTGGCGGACGTGCGCCGCTCCTCATCCATGATCCCCAGTTTCACGGTGTTGGCGGGCAGGCCCAGCACCTTCTCAACGCGGGTGAAAATCTCGTCAGCAAATGCCACTTCGACCGGCCCATGCATCTTGGGCTTCACCACATAGACCGACCCGCACACCGAATTGCGCAGCCCTTCGGTCTTCTGCAGGTCGTGCATGGCGATCAGGGTGGTGATCATGGCATCCATCAGCCCCTCACCCACCTCGTTACCATCGCGGTCATGAATGGCCGGGTTGGTCATCAGGTGACCCACATTGCGCACCAGCATCAGGCTGCGGCCCTTCATGCTCAGGGCCGACCCGTCAGGCGCGGTATAAGCACGATCACCGGCCATCCGGCGGGTGATGACCTTTCCACCCTTCTCAAAGCTTTCTTCCAGATCGCCCTTCATCAGGCCCAGCCAGTTGCCATAGGCCAGAACCTTGTCCTCGGCATCCACGGCAGCCACGCTGTCCTCGCAATCCATGATGGTGGACAGGGCGGATTCAAGGTTCACCGCAGAAATGCCTGCAGGATCAGAGGCACCGATCACATCATTGCGGTCCACCACGATCTCGATGGCCAGATGGTTGTTACCGAACAAGAAGGTCTGCGCCTCCTCGTCCCCGCCATGGCCCAAAAACTGTGCCGGGTCGGACAAGGAAAACGCCCCAAGATCCAACGCCCCGCCAGACACGCCCAAAGACGCGACATCAGCCCATGACCCACCGGTCAACGGCACAGCCTCGTCCAGAAACGCCTTGGCCCAAGCAATCACACGCGCGCCACGGGCGGGATCATAGCCCTTGCCCGCCGGCAAATCGCCCAGCGCATCTGTGCCATAGAGCGCGTCATAGAGGTTGCCCCAACGCGCATTTGCGGCGTTCAAGGCAAAGCGGGCATTCATGATCGGTACCACCAACTGCGCACCCGGTGTCGATGCAATCTCGGGGTCGACACTCTGGGTCTCAATCTCGAAATCAGGCCCTTCCGGAACAAGATATCCAATCTCTTCCAGAAACGCGCGATAGGCCGCCGGGTCATGGTCCGCACTGCGATGCGCCACATGCCAGTCATCGATCTTGGCCTGCATGCTCTCCCGTTCGGCCAACAGATCCCGGTTCTTTAGCCCCAGATCATGCACCAGTGCCGAAAAGCCAGCCCAGAAATCGGCCGACGCAACCCCCGTACCCGGCAGGGCATGCGTTTCGATGAAATGCGCGAGGCTGTCCGCCACCTTCAAATCACTGCGGTCCACATAAGCTGTCATTGAATGCCCCTCTGGCCTTGGAATTCGATTCACAGGAAGGCTTAGAGAATTAGTTTCCTATCGTAAACATCATTGGTCAAAAATTTTTACCAATAATCGCAAACACCTCGCCCCGCGCCCTCAAACACAGGTGCGACACACCCCAGAAACGCCGGCGGCAGAGTCCATTGCAGCGGAAACGCGGTTCGCGTTCAGAATGCCAGCCTCGGTTTCACCCCCAATTTTCCTTGCAGAAATCCACGATTCAGGCTTCCCTCACCCCACCTAACTGGGCAGCGGGGTGTCTTCCGGACTCGCCCAACGCCGCACATCGGCGTGTGAAATCCCCGCGAAATTGGATGCCCCTTGGCGTCTTTTCGAAATGTCAGCTCGCATTCGCATGCGGCTGCCTAAAACAGCGGGAGGTTTTTTATGAAAACCGTAGGCGTAGTGGGACTTGGCGATATGGGCAGTGGCCTAGCCAAGAACCTCATTGGAAATGGATTTCAAACCTGGGGTCTCGATCTGAGCAAGGATCGCATGACCCAGTTTGAACAGATGGGAGGCACCCCGGCACACAGCCCGGCAGAGATCGGGGCACAGTCTGACTGTGCCTTCGTGATGGTGATGAACGGCGATCAGGCCAAATCGGTCATTCTCGGGCCCGACGGGCTGGTCGCCAACATGTCCCCCGGCGGATCAGTCATCCTGACGGCGACGATAAAACCAGCCGAGGCGCAGGCGATCGGTCATGCCATGGACGGGTCAGGCGTGCATCTGATTGACAGCCCAGTATCCGGCGGCTTCGCAGGCGCACAGAACGGAACGCTCACCATGATGGCCGCAGCCGATGCCGCGGTGATTGAGGCCAATGTCTCGGTCATGAAGGCGGTCTCGGCAACCATCCATCATGTCGGCACCAAGGCAGGCGATGGGCAAACCATGAAGGCCTGCCTACAAACACTGATCGGGTCGATCTTCTCCGCCACGTTCGAAGCCAGCGCCCTTGCCGCAAAAGCGGGCGTACCCGGCGATGCCCTGTTGCGCGTCTTCTCCACCTCTGGCGCAGGCTGTGGCGTGGCAAACACGGCATTGGAACACATCATCGACCGGCAATTCGAAGGCACGGGCAGTCATATCTCGACCATGCACAAGGACCTCACCATATCGCTTGAACTGGCCTCCGATCTTGGCGTGCCCATGCACACCGCCTCGGCCGCCATGCAGATTTTTCAGGCGGGCAAATCGAAGTATCCGGACGGTGACAATTGGGTATGCACCCGCGTCATCGAAGACATCGTCGGCGCCGAGTTGCACCGCACTCCGGAGGGGTCGACATGAAACTGGGTGTAATTTGCGACGGCATCAGCCGTGATCTTGGGCACGCCATCGACGTGATGGATGAATTTGACCTCGAATATGCCGAGCTGCAATTCGTCGGCGACACCGAGGTGGGCGATCACTCAAAGGCGGAGGTCGCCGAGATAGACAGCCTTCTGCGTGACCGGGGCAAGCCTGTATCCTGTCTCTCGCGTCACATATTTGCGGGAATGACAGCGGCCAACCGACCGGGTGACGCGCTGCACACCCAACATATGGATGCGCTCAAACGGGTCATCGACATGGCACATGTCGTTGGCGCGCCGCTGGTCCGCATCATGACCCAACGCAAGGAACAGATCCTTTGGGGCAGCCATGGCGCCGAAAAATGGAATGTCGCCCACGGGGTCTGGGACACGATGCCGCCTCTGATCGCACCAGCCGTTGAACTGGCAAAATCCGAAGGGGTGGTTCTGGTTGTAGAGACGGGCAACGGCACGCTTGTGAACTCCTGCTACACGGCGCGGAAACTCATTGACGATCTGGATGCCAAGGACACGCTGAAAGTGCTTTGGGACCCGGGCAACAATTGCTGGTGTCATGAACGCGCCTACCCCGATGGCTATGAAGAAATGCGCGGGGGCTATCTGGGCCATGTTCATATCAAGGATGTCATGGTCGACACACCGCGCGCCACCCTTGAAGTGCGCCGCATGGGTGAAGGCCAGCTCGCCGACCAGTTTGAGCCGATGGCAAACGCCCTGCGAGACGATGGCTATGACGGCGTGATTTCCTTTGAAAGCGTGTACCATCCCGGCAATGGCTACTTCGAAGACGGGTTTCGGCTCTGTGTCGACAGGTTCAAGGAGATTTTTGCCTAGGCCGTATGGCGGAAGGCGGCTGCGTTTGTCGGACATATATTAAGGCACAGGTCCAAGACCGCAGTGATAGGCCCTACCCTGCAATGTCGTCTTGGCTCGAACCGTACGTCGCTCGGATCAACGCCGGGCGGCGTCTTACAAGGCGATCATCGCTGATGGATGAGCGGCCGCTGTCTCGACCAAACAAAGTGCCGCCCCCTCTCGGGGTGCAGTGTGCGTTCCCGGTGGTTAAAATCTGCAAAACACGCCGTGCGATGGGTCAACCCGTTGATCCATCGGCACTTTCACAAAACCATGAAAATTCAATGAGCTGACCGAAAAGCGTGTCCCCGCGGGGACAAATCGGCTCAAGGCCGTCTCAACGCCTTTGTGCGCGCCTCGCGACGGCACCGATCCGAGCAATATTTGACTTCGTCCCAGACCTTTTCCCACTTCTTTCGCCACGTGAAAGGACGATCGCAAACCGGGCAGGTTTTTTCAGGCAAGTCCGCCTTCTTGCGCATCCGGCCCATCAGAAATCGAACCCCATCTGCCGGCCATCCTTGGCTGGCGACACCGATGCCTTGCGCCGTCTTGGGGCGCGGTCATCAACAAAGTGTCCCTGCGGGTCCTTGCGGCTGGCGTGCTTGTGCACAACACGCTGCGCCTCATCCCGAAACGCCCCGCCGCGCCGCACGGCCCAGACCTTGTCCCGCGCTTCGCGGGCCGCCTCCAAAACGTCAACGACAGGCGCAGGATAGGTCTTGCCCAGCAACGTCCCTGCCCCGTCCCATGTCCATGGTTCCTGCAAGAACGCATCCGGCACGCGCGCCAGTTCAGGGCACCATTTTCGCGTGAACACACCGGTCGGGTCCTGATCTTTCCCCTGCTTGACGGGGTTGTAGATACGGATGGTGTTCATGCCCGTGGTCCCCGATTGCATCTGGCTTTGCGGCCAGTGAATGCCCGGCTCAAAATCGGTAAACTGCCGCGCCAGATGCAGGCCCGTCAACCGCCAGTCCAGCCACAGGTGATAGGACGCAACGGCCATCAACATCGACCGCATCCGGAAGTTCATCCATCCCGTCGCCGCCAGATACCTCATGCAAGCATCGACAAATGGGAGACCGGTCTCTCCCTTCTCCCAAGCCGCGAGCCGTTCCGCATCCGGCACCTTTGGGCGCATATCCTCATAGGCCGAATGGAGGCATCGGTGCTCAAGCGCCGGTTCGTCCTCGAGCTTCTGCATGAAGTGATCCCGCCAGGCGAGCCTTGCCTGAAAGGACTTCAGAGACCCACCCCACCCTTCGCGCGTTCCCTTCACCTCACGCTGGCGCGCGGCAGCAGCCTGAGACGCTTCGCGCCCCGACAAACACCCGAAGGCCAGGTACGGAGACAACCGGGAACAGGACCACTCGCCCGTCACAGGTGACGACATGTCCTTGCGATAGCGTTGCCCCCGCTCTGTCAGGAATGACCCCAACAGGGACAACGCCATCTGACGCCCACCCAACTGCCGCTCCGGACAATGATCACTTGCCACCAAGGTCGGCACATCATCCGACGGCACCACAGGGCCCGTGATCCCCGCGGGGACATCCACCTGCGGCAGGCGCAAAAAAGCGTTGCGCTGCTTGGCCCACCCATCGCGACCATTCAGGCGGCGGACCACGCCGGACTGCGCCAGCTCTTCCCACGCCACACCGTTGACGCGACACCAGGCAGCCACCTCGCGATCCCGGGCAAAGGTCCAAGCATTGCCCGTTTCCTCGTGACTGATCACCCCATCAAATCCAACACGCGCATGTAGATCGGCCAGCACATCCACGACGCGCCCGACCCGCACCACCAAAGGCGCACCAAGCCCCGCCAGATCGCTCGTCAGGTCATCAACACTCTCACGCACAAACGCGAACTGGCGGCCCGACACATCAGGTTCCGCCCAATACTCCGGCTCAAACACATAAAGTGGAATCACATCCCCCTGCACCGCTGCCCGTGCAAGCGCTGGGTGATCTGCCACCCGCAAATCCCGTTTGAACCAAACCACAGTCATCATGCGCCCAAAGCTAGCAGTGAACACATCCTTGCCAACCCGCCCGCGACACTCTTGCCGCTGCCGCGCCATCGGCCTACCGTCCGCGCAACCCTGGACCACAAAGGCGACCCCATGCGCGACGCATCCCCACAGACGATCTACCTCAAGGACTACACCCCCTTCGGCTATATTGTGGATGAGGTGCATCTGACCTTCGATCTGGCCCCGTCGGCCACACGGGTCACATCGCGCATCAAGTTCTCGCCAAACCCCGAAGCCACCGACAAGACGTTTTTCCTGCACGGCGAAAACCTGTCACTGGTCTCGGCCAAGATCGACGGCGAAACGGTCAAACCAGCCCTCACGGATGACGGGCTGACCTGCGACGTGCCCAACGTGCCTTTCACATGGGAAGCCGAGGTGCAGATCGATCCGGCTGCCAACACGGCGCTTGAAGGGCTGTACCTGTCGAACGGCATGTATTGCACCCAGTGCGAAGCCGAAGGGTTCCGCAAGATCACCTACTACCCCGACCGGCCAGACGTGATGTCGACCTTCTCGGTCCGGATCAACGGACCGCACCCGGTGCTGCTGTCCAACGGCAATCCGGTTGCGTCTGGCGAGGGTTGGGCCGAATGGCACGACCCGTGGCCCAAGCCCGCATACCTTTTTGCACTGGTGGCCGGAGAGTTGGTCGCCCATCGCGACAGCTTTACGACCATGGAGGGGCGCAAGGTGGACCTCGCCCTGTATGTCCGGCCCGGGGATGAAGGCAAATGCGCCTTTGGCATGCAGGCGCTGAAGGATTCGATGAAATGGGACGAGGATGTCTATGGCCGTGCCTATGACCTTGATGTTTTCAACATCGTGGCCGTGGACGATTTCAATATGGGCGCGATGGAAAACAAGGGGCTGAACATCTTCAACGCCTCGGCTGTGCTGGCGTCGCCCGAGACATCCACGGACGGTAATTTCGAACGGATCGAAGCGATCATCGCCCACGAATACTTCCACAACTGGACGGGCAACCGGATCACTTGCCGCGACTGGTTCCAGCTGTGTCTGAAAGAAGGACTTACCGTTTTCCGCGATAGCCAGTTCACCGCCGATATGCGGTCGGAACCGGTCAAACGGATCAGCGATGTGATCGATCTGCGCGCACGCCAATTTCCCGAGGACCAAGGCCCGCTTGCGCACCCGGTGCGGCCCGAAAGCTTTCAAGAAATCAACAACTTCTACACCGCCACTGTCTATGAGAAAGGGGCGGAAGTGATCCGCATGCTCAAGACTCTGGTGGGCGATGAGGGATACAAGAAGGCCCTCGATCGTTATTTCGACCGCCACGATGGCGATGCCGCAACGATCGAAGACTGGCTGAAGGTGTTCGAGGACGCCACGGGTCGTGACCTGACCCAATTCAAGCGCTGGTATTCACAAGCCGGCACGCCACGGGTTGCTGTCACGGACAGCTTTGAAAACGGCACCTACACGCTAACCTTTAAACAGCATACGCCACCGTCTTCCGCGACACCTGCCCCGCAAGCCCAAGTGATCCCGATTGCCGTCGGCCTGTTGGGTCTAAACGGAGACGAGGTTTTAACAACGCAGGTGCTGGAGCTGACCAAGGACAGCCAGAGCTTCAGCTTTCCGGGCTTGGGCGCCAAGCCTGTTCCGTCGATCTTGCGTGGCTTTTCGGCGCCCATCGAATTGGATCATACGCCCGACCACGCGTTCCTGCTGGCCCACGACACCGACCCGTTCAACCGCTGGGAAGCCGCGCGCAACCTTGGCAAAGCGTCCCTGATCAGCGCGGTCACAAAGGGCAGCGCGCCCGACGCCGCGTGGCTTGACGGGGCAGCAGGCCTGCTGATCGACGACACGCTCGACCCGGCCTACCGCGCCTATTGCCTTGCCCTGCCCGGTCAGTCGCAGCTGGCCGCAGACCTGCACGCCAATGGCACAACGCCAGACCCTGATGCAATCTGGGAGTCCAGCGAACGCCACAGACAAGCTTTGGCAGACCGTTTGGCAGATGCCCTGCCCGACTTGTACAAGCGTCATCAGGTGAACGCTACCTATGCCCCTGAGGCAGAGCAATCAGGGCAACGGGCCCTCGGGAACGCGGCGCTGTCGCTGCTGACGCGGCTTGATGGCGGGGACATGGCACAGGCACAGTTCGACGGCGCCACCAATATGACCCAGCAATTGGCGGCCCTTGCCTACCTGATCCGTGCGGGCCGCGGCGATGCGGGCCTGGCCCAGTTCGAGGCGCAGTGGAAACAGGACCGACTGGTGATGGACAAATGGTTCGGATTGCAGGTGATGGAGGCCAAGCCGGATGATGCCGCCGACACGGCCAAGGCACTGACGAAACACGCCGATTTCAACTGGAAGAACCCCAACCGCTTCCGTGCGACCCTTGGGGCGTTTGCTGCCCATCACGCTGGTTTCCATGCCAAGGACGGCTCGGGCTACACCTTGCTGGCCGACTGGCTGATCAACCTCGATCCGGTGAACCCGCAGACCACTGCGCGCATGTGCTCCGCCTTCCAGACATGGCGCCGCTATGATGCGATCCGCCAGTCGATGATCGGCAAGGAGTTGGAGCGCATCGCCTCGACCCCGAACCTGAGCCGCGACACAACCGAGATGATAACCCGTATTCGTGAAGACTGATCCGCCTTCATCTTGCCAAATAAACTCCGGGGGTCCGGGGGCAGAGCCCCCGGGTCTTACCCTACAACCGAGCCGACCATGGACCTTTACGACGCAACGATCCCGCCCTTGAAGCGGCTCACCGATGCGGTGCAGCGCCTTCTGGCCTGCCTTGACGACCCCGCTCAGCTTGAGGCGCGGCTGGCCTCCGACAGCTTTTCCGCGGCCGAGCATTTCTGCGTGGCCTTGGGCTATGTCGCACGCACGGTCATGCCCTTGATGGGCGACGAGGTGCCCGAGATGCCGATGGACACCGATCCGGGCGCAATTCTTGCGTTGGCCCATGACATGCGGTTCTTGCTGGATCAGTTGGATCGTTCTGCCTTTGACGATGCTGACGCGCGCGAGATCACCCATGTTGCGGGCGAGGCAGAGCTGACTCAGTCGGGCCGCGACTACGCCCTGCTCTATGCCTTGCCCAACGCCCAGTTTCACTTGACCCTCGCCTATGCCACCGCACGGATGGCTGGCGCAAAGGTCGGCAAGGGTGATCTGGATGGGTTCCACATCTACAGTCCCGGCACGAGCTTCGTGTCTGACACCCCCCTGAACTGATTGAATTTGAGAGGTTATTCCATGTCCAAACGCCCTGTCTGCCTGATCACTGGCGCGTCCGCCGGTATTGGTGCCGCATGTGTCCGGCTTGGTGCCGCTGACTATGATTTCGTGCTGGCCTACCGGTCTGATCTGGGCGGCGCAAACGCGGCAAAGTCTGCGGTCGAAGCGGCTGGCGGCACCGCCATCACCGTGCAAGGGGACGTAGCCGATCCCGAAGACATCGCCCGCATCTACCAGGCCGCAGACGACGCCTTTGGCCGTGTCGACGTGCTGATCAACAATGCCGGTATCGTGGATCAGACCGCCAAGCTGACCGACATCGACCATGCACGTCTGACACGCATGATGAATGTCAACGTGATCGGTGCGATGCTCGTCGCCAAGGAAGCGGTCACCCGGATGCAGGCGCAGGGGACGGGCGGTGTGATCATCAACATCTCCTCTGCTGCAGCGCGTCTGGGGTCTGGCAATCAATATATTGACTATGCCGCGTCCAAGGCCGCGATCGACACATTTACCAAGGGCCTATCGGACGAGGTGGCACCCGATGGCATTCGCGTCATGTCGGTCCGCCCGGGCCTGATCGACACCGAGCTGCATGCCAAAGGGGGCGAGCCCGGGCGCGCGCAGAAGCTGGCCCATATGGTACCCATGCGCCGCGAAGGGTCGGCCGAGGAAGTGGCCAAGGCAATCCTCTGGCTCGCGTCAGACGGGGCGAGCTATGTCACAGGCTCGACCCTTGACGTCACCGGCGGACGATGACGCCTTACCGGTACGAAGCAACCGGGCGCAACCGGCGGACGCTGGTTGCGCTAGTGGTTGTGTGGACCTTGATCCTTGCGGCCATCGCGCTGCTTGACGCATCCCTGATCCTCATGGCGCTGATCGCACTGTGCACGGCACCCGCGCTCTATGACCTGATCTCCGGGCGCAGCGCGGGCCTTGCCTTGGCATCGGACGGGCTCAGCTGGTTTGCGGGCCGCCGCGCCGGAGACATCGCGTGGGACAAGATCGACCATATCCGCCTCGATACCCGTCTCGACTTTTCCGTGCGAGCCAGCGCAGTGCTGACATCGGGTCGCAAAGTGCGTGTCCCACTCGAAGCGACGCCACCCGCAGACACATTCGAAACTGTGCTGACAGATCGGGGGATCACCGTGAAGCGGCACCATTTCTCGTTGCTGGGATGAGGTGGCTCGGCGCCCTCGCAGCAAGCCTCTGGCTGACCGCCTGTGCCGTTCAGGAGGCCGCCCCGCCCTCCGACCCGCTTCTATTCGACCCAAAGGCCTTGGAACGCGCCGACAGCATCGTGATCGGCATCCCAGGTGCAATGACGTCGATCCGTGTGTTGCGCCCCATAGACGATCTGGAAACCAGAGACCGGGCCGTCGCCTATTTTCGCCTACCGGGCTTTGACGGACGACCAGCAGAAGAAAGCATCGTGCTGGACCGCGCGGCAGCACGCATCGCGCGCCTTGTCGAAACCCACGATCTGAAACGCATCGATCTGATCGGCCACTCCACCGGCGCCGTGATTGCACTGGAAGCGGCCAAGGACATTCGCGCAACCTCTCCCGACGTGGACGTACATGTGACCGGCATTTCAACCGCCCTACCCGCGCCCCAGCCCGTTCTGGCAGGCCTGCGTGGTGCCGCAGGAACGGCCGCCGCAGCGGCCCGTGCCCGCAGCCTGAACCCGCGCAAGGTGTGGCTCGAATACTATCGCCGCCTCGCCTACGGTCCCGATGTCGAAACGCGCCCGGAAACGGTGGCGGCTGCAGACGCACTGGTCGCCGCCAATGACAGCCGCATCGAATTGCCGGAAAACGGGCTCTACCGGCGCCACACCCGTGACCTGCGGCGTTGGACAAACCCGGACCCAGAGGCATTGGCAGGGACGAACATTGTCTTCTATCACGGGGCGGTCGACCCGGTCTTTCCTCCGCGGCCAACACAACGCTTTGTCGACACGCTTCCCGATGCGCGGGTGGCTTTCATCAAGGGGCACGGCCACCTGATCCTGCTGACCTATCCACATGTCTGGGATCGCATCGAAAAAACCCTGATCCAATCTTCTTCTGACTGAAAATACCACGGAGCGCGAGGCAGAGCCTCGCACAAACGCAGCCACCGGAGGGGGCTGCAAAACATCATGTGCGCCCGTCAGGGCGCTCCGCTCAGTCGAGCGCCACCTTGCGCGCGGGTCGGGGCACAGGGCGCACCGAATCCAGAGGCGCGCAGTAGCGTTGGCGTTTGAGCCACCCGGCCATATCGGCGCGCTTGGACGAAGATCGCAGCGGTCCCCAGTCGGCTGCGACACCTTTACCGCCACGGCCATAGATCACGCCGTCCCGAGGGACCGTCGTGGCCATGATGCGCACAGCGCAACTGAGGTTCGCGGCCCCGTCTTTCAGTGCCTCACCCGTCCCCACAGTGCAGCCATAACCGCGCGCGGTTGCCGGCAGTATCTGCAAAAGGCCATACCACTTGCCGCCGCCTCCGACGGCACGCGGTTTGTACGTGCTTTCATACTTGGCGAGGGCTGACATGAACCCAAGCCAAAACGCCCGGCGGTCATCATCATTCGCGTCCGGATAGCGCGGACACCAGTCCGAGATGTCCGCTGGCACCAGATCAACCAGTGGTTTGCCATGCCCTTTAAGCGCAGACAGAGCGGCGCGATTCCAGAGAACATGGCCCGGTTGATGCGACCATCGGGTCCGTGGCACGTCGCTGGTTCGGACGGGCGGGCGCAGACCATCATAGGGACCGCTGTCTTGGCCCTTCGAGAGATTCGGCATCGAAAGTGAAGCGATAAGAACCAGCAGGATGCGCAGACCAAACATGATACCAAATATGCGCGTTTCCTGACGACTCTGTCCAGTCGCTACAGGAACCAGATTTGGCGTTCTGTGGCCGCATTGGCAACAATCTGCACGGATGTCGTACATTAGCAGAACCAGCGCGAGAGTTTGCCAAAAATGACTACATACAAGGCGCGAACTTGTCCCGGCTTCGCCCCTTTTGTGACCCATTTAGACGGCAAATTTGAGAATGTAACGAGTAGTGGACAAGTAACGATGGCTTTTGCAGAACGCCTCAGGGTTCCGTGGTCGCATATTCGCAACTTGCTTGCGACGCCACATTTGACCATGGCCCCGGATGGCGTTCTGCAGGTGGGACAAAACGCGCCCGACGAGACCAAATGCCACGCCCCCACGCGTTCGGCAAAACCTCTGGGACACCTTTCGATCCCCTGCCCCAATCCTACGGCAGAAGAACGCGCGCGTGACACGCATCAGGCCCGTGGGTTGAAACTGGCGCGTCTGGACGAATGGTCCCGGCTGACGGCCGAGATCAATCAAGCTGACGCAGCCAGAGACAAGACCCTGGGCGGCACGCCCGTTGCAGAACTATTGGCCTTTGGCGCGCGCGCCGATGTGGTGAGTGCAGCTGAACACGCCTTGATCTCGGGGCGTCCCGACCCGGAAGCTCCGCTTTTGGCAGGCATCGAAGCCCTCGAGAGAGTTTTGGCGGATCATCCGTGCAACCCGGTTATCGCCACGATCGTTGCGCACACGCATATGGATTTGGGCTGGGCATGGCGCGGCACCGGTTGGGACGTGGAAGTACCCGTTCGCAATCGCGAGGCGTTTGCCGCCCATTTCGACAGGGCGGCGGACATCCTTCTGGAATTCGATCCAAAGGAACACGCATCACCGTTTCTAGCCGCTGCCCATTGTGCCTTGATCACAGGTCAGGGCGGCGCAACAGCGCGCGTGGTGTCCCACTACGAGACATGGATTCAGCTGGACCCCAAAAATCCGCGCGCCTTTCGCGCGATGGGCACGCATTTGTTGCCGCGCTGGCGTGGCACATATGCGAGTCTCGAAATGGAGGCCCGCCGCGCCGCTGGCAACACGGCCGATCTGTGGGGGACCGGCGCCTATGCGTGGGTGATGTTCGACGCGATTGCACAAGACAGCAAAGCCTGCGCCCGTCTGGATCTCGATTTCTTTTTGGATGGCCTGAAAGACATCCTCAATCGAAGCCCCGACCAGTACACAACAAACCTGATTGCCGCATATTGCGCCAGCACGATGGGCGCTTCGCCAACCGGGGATGATGAAACCGACTACGTCAGACTGCAGATTGCGGCCGCTGCCGATGAGGTAACGCGCGAACATCTGACCGAGTTGCACCCGATGGTCTGGGCCCATGCCGCGCGTGGATTCGACAATGGATTGCGCGTCCGGTGCGCAGACAGATTTGCCGCATCAGGACGGGCAGACGCGTTGCGCTATTTGAACCAACTCTTTCGCCGCGAACTGGCGGCGGGAAACAACGTGGTCTTCACGATGGATGGGCCAGAGCTTCAGTCTTTCTGAACACGGCGTGCTGCCCCGGACAGAAGCGCACGAGAGTAGACTTTGTGCGCACCGGTCAGGCTGTGGAACACCGGACCGAGTGTCAGCTTCCCCAACTTGTTGCGTTGAGGGACCACAATGGTTCCGAACCGCAAGCGATCTTCGGTCGCCATGAGCCAGGACATCGTGCGCCCTGATTTATCAACCATCAGAAGTTCTTCCGCTGTGCGTTCCTCCACCTCCCAAACCGCGAAACGGTCTATCGAACCACTGGCAAGTGCCAGCACTTCGGCATCCGTCGATGCCTGGCGCGCCAGCACACGCAGAACGATACGTTCCGCCTTGAACAGTGGCTGGATGTAGAATGCTTTGATAAAGGCGGCCAGCGACACCGGGCCAGAAACTACCGTTTCAAAACAATCCGTGTAGTGCGCCTCTTTGTCAGCATAGGGTGCGATCAGTGTGCCTTGGGGCACCGGAATTTCATCAATCTTCATGGTTCCAACTTGCATAGCGTACCACATGTGCAAAGACGCCGGATCGTCGCGCCCTCTTGCGAGCCGTGCGGCGGCGCATTACACCGCGCGATAGCCCCTTGATGGAGATCGGTGAGACCATGCTTGACCTGACGTACGACCTTCCCAAACCCAAGACCATTGCCGGTGCCAAGCACGATTGGGAACTGGTGATCGGGATGGAGGTGCACGCGCAGGTGTCATCCAACGCCAAGCTGTTTTCGGGTGCCTCGACCAAGTTCGGTGCCGAACCCAATTCCAACGTCGCCTTCGTGGATGCGGCCATGCCCGGCATGTTGCCTGTCATCAACGAATACTGCGTGGAACAGGCCGTGCGCACCGGGCTGGGCCTGAAGGCCGAGATCAACCTGAATTCGGCCTTTGACCGGAAGAACTATTTCTACCCCGACCTGCCACAGGGCTACCAGATTTCGCAGCTGTACCACCCCATCGTGGGTGAAGGAGAAGTGCTGGTTGAGCTTGGCGATGGAACCGCCCGTCTGGTGCGCATCGAGCGTATTCACATGGAGCAGGACGCCGGTAAATCGATCCACGACATGGACCCGAACATGTCGTTCGTGGACCTGAACCGCACCGGCGTGTGCCTGATGGAAATCGTCAGCCGTCCCGATATTCGTGGCCCAGAGGAAGCCGCCGCCTACATCGCCAAACTGCGTCAGATCATGCGCTATCTGGGCACCTGCGATGGCAACATGCAGAACGGCAACCTGCGCGCGGATGTGAACGTGTCGATCTGCCGTCCCGGCGATTATGAGAAGTATCAGGAAACGCAGGATTTTTCCCATCTGGGCACGCGCTGCGAGATCAAGAACATGAACTCGATGCGCTTTATCCAGCAGGCCATTGATGTCGAGGCACGGCGACAGATTGCTATTGTTGAAGCCGGTGGTACGGTCGATCAGGAAACGCGTCTTTATGACCCGGAAAAGGGTGAAACCCGGTCGATGCGCTCGAAGGAAGAAGCGCATGACTATCGTTATTTCCCTGATCCCGACCTGCTGCCGCTTGAGATCGAACAGGCATGGGTGGATGACATCGCAGCCTCCCTGCCCGAGTTGCCGGATGCCAAGAAGAGCCGGTTTATTGGTGATTTTGGGCTAACTGATTATGACGCGTCCGTACTGACCGCAGACGTGGACACCGCCGCCTACTTCGAAGCTGTGGCCGAGGGCCGCGATGGAAAGCAGGCCGCGAACTGGACCATCAACGAGCTGTTTGGCCGTTTGAAGCGCGACGATGACAAGGGCATCACCGAAAGCCCCGTTTCGCCCGCGCAGCTGGGCGGCATCATCGACCTGATCGGCAAGGGCGACATCTCGGGCAAGATTGGCAAGGACCTGTTCGAGATCATCTACACCGAAGGCGGCGACCCGGCCGAGGTCGTCGAAGCCCGTGGTATGAAACAGGTGACGGACACGGGTGCCATCGAAGCCGCCGTGGATGAAGTGATTGCGGCCAACCCTGCGCAAGTTGAAAAAGCCAAGGAAAACCCGAAGCTTGCTGGCTGGTTCGTGGGTCAGGTGATGAAGGCGACAGGTGGTAAGGCGAACCCCAAGGCTGTGAACGAGATCGTCGCCAAGAAGCTGAACGGTTGAAAGGCTAGTTCAATCTGGAGAGCGGTTGAAAATTCTGATCTGCGCGTTCGTTTTGATAATATCTAATGCGCGAGTGATCACGCCAAGGATATGGGTTTTCCATAGCATTGTAGCTTTCGTCCCATTCCTTTTTAGATGGGTCCGGGACCTCACTGTAGGTATTGCATTTGTAGCAATGCACCTGCAATTCAACGCTACTTAGAATCGATGCAACGACGTGCCACTCATGGTCGCATGTTGCCGCATCAGCGGACAAAATATCTATTCTTTCAAAGAGATATGCGGTGGAAAGCCACGAAGTCGGGACTAAAAATGACAGTCTTGCAACCAGCTTTTTCATCACTCACCCTTCGCCAAAATTCCCGAATAGTGCATCATTCCAGAGCTGCACAGCGCAGCCTCAACCATATTCCAAACATCACGCTCCTCCAATGAGGGCGCAATCTCTGCCACCTTTCGCGTCCCGTCGACCCTTTCCACCAGCGCGGCTGCCTGTGCCGGGATTTCGAAGTGGAACGCCTCGCCAGAGGTATCGATGGTCAGCCCTTTGCCTTTGGTCAAATGCGTCGCAAGCGCCTTGGCATCGAGGTCGCGCAGGTGGGGGATCGCATCCGCCTGCCACATCGGTGGCGCAATCACCTGACCTTTGTGGCGTGCATAGGCCACATGCGTCTTGAATGTCCCACGCAAGTCCTCGGCCAGTTGCATGCGCGCGCAGCGCTCCATGTCGGGGACATCGTCAAGCAGGGGTGCAGGATCATAAAGCTGTGGCTCAGGTGCGCCTGCATAGTCCAAGCCTGCAGCGCTCAGCGCAGCCCATAGTTCGGTAATGCTGTACGGGCGATCTTGGCTGTGCAGCAACAAGTCGTAGAACCCTGCGTCCCCGTTCTTGTGATCCACCAGGCGCTGGTTGCGCTTGAACGGGTGCGCATCGGGCAGACGGTCAAAGATGCGTTTGGCCGCTTTGAGTTGTTTTTCGGGCGGCAGGTCTTGCAGAAGCACGTTGAAGGCGTCTTGCAGCGGGTAAACACCTGATCGCCCATGCGGGGCATAGACCATCAGGCCGATCCCTCCGTCCGGTTTGAGGGCCCCGGCCAGTGCGTTGAACCCGGCCTGCGGGTCCGGCAGGTGGTGCAGCACCCCGCAGCAGTCGATATAATCGAAGGGGCCATAGTCACCCGCATCCAGCAAAGACCCGGTGACAAAGGTGATACCACTGAGTTTGCGCACCTCGGCCCGCTTCTCGGCAATCCGGCGCGAGGCTTGGGACAGGTCGAGATAGGTGATGTCATAGGATCGCCCGGCATCGGTCAGCTTTTGCGCAAGCTGGATCAGGGCGTCGCCTGTCCCGCCACCCGCGACCAGAGCCTTGAGCGGCTGCGACCAGTCCCGCGCCCCGCCCCACAGCCAATGGTCCATTTCGACCGGCAAGGACGGCGAGCCTGTGATCAGCCGTTTGCGTTCGTCCGTTGGTTTACGTTCGGGGTAAGGGAACGCCTCGTACTGGGCGCGCACGGTTTCGGTCATGGCCTATCCATTCAAACAATGGTTTTCAGCTTTACCACCCCTGCCCGCGCATGCAATCCGAAGGGACGCGCCAGCAGGAGATCACATGCAAGCCCCGTTTCAATCGACCGTGATGACCGTCAAACCCGAGTGGATCGACTTTAACGGACACCTGAACATGGCCTACTATGGCGTGCTGTTCGACATGGGTGCAGACCAGATGTTTGAGCATTTCGGGTTCGGGCCCGACTACCAGTCGCGCACCGGCAACACGACCTATGCGGCCGAGTTCCACGTCCGATATATCCGCGAATTGCACGTGAATGATCCGGTGATTGTCAGCTATCACCTTGTGGATTTTGACGAAAAGCGGCTGCACTCCTTTCAGGAGTTGCGCCACGCCGATGGTTGGCTTGCAGCGACAGGCGAGACGATGACATTGCATGTGGACCAATCAGGACCACGCGTTGCCCCGATGCCCGGTGGCGTGCTGGCGCGGGTGAAGGATGTGGCCGAAGCACATGCGTCATTGAACAAACCAGAGGGTGTGCATGCCAGCATCGGTATTCGCCGCACCTGACTGACGGGCTTTTCACCCGTGACCCGCCCGGCTATATCCGCGCGAAACATGATAAGGGAACAAGTCGTGTCAGGTTGGGAATACAAGGTTGTACCCGCCCCCACCAAGGGCGTGAAAAGCAAGGGCGTCAAAGGTCCGGAAGCGCGGTTTGCACATGCGCTGGAATCGATGATGAACGATATGGGCCGTGATGGTTGGGAGTTTCAGCGCGCGGAAACGCTGCCTTCGATCGAACGATCTGGCTTGACGGGCAGCACAACGGAATGGCGCAACCTCCTGGTCTTTCGCCGTCCGGTCAGCGACCCAATTGACGAGTTTGAACCCGAGCTGCTTCCGCCGCCTGCTGACACCCCTGAGACCGACAACGAAACCCCCGAAGGCGAAGCGGAAGACGGCGAAGAGGATGCGACATTTTCGCCCGGTGAGGGCGCCACACAGATGGCATCTGATAACGGCGTCGAAGAAACCAGCCCTGTGTCTGGAATGACCACGTCCCTCAAGAATCTGGCCAGCCAGCGCAGCGGTGCAGAAACAAAGGATTAGGGTCTCTCAGACATCCAGATCCAGCGCCAATGCGTGAATGCGCCCGATCAATTCGGGACCCAGGGCCGCGTGAACAGCGCGATGTCGCGCGATACGATTTTTCCCTTTAAACTCAGAAGCTCGCAGCATGACATTGAAGTGACTTTGGCCGGCCGCCGGGGCCCCTGAATGGCCCGCATGGCTTGCACTGTCATCGACCACGGTGATATCACGTAGGTTGAAGGCAGCGCGCAGCTTGTCTTCAATTTCTTGCCGAACAGTCATTTCAACTGACATTTTTTTCATGCACCCCCTTCAATCTCTGCACTCAGACTCTAAACTTGTGGGCCTGAGTCGGAAAGGACCCCTCCATGCCTAAACCTGATCCTTTTGGTTTTGATATGTCCGTGTCTTCTGCAAAGAAGAAAAATCCGCGCGGACGGAGGGGTATGTCCGGCGCGTCAGAGACATCAACGCGCATCTGCGATCACGAAGGCTGCAACGAGCCGGGCAAGTTTCGCGCGCCCAAAGCGCCGGACGTTCTGGATGATTTCTACTGGTTCTGCCAGCAGCACGTGCGCGAGTACAACAACAAGTGGAACTTCTTTGACGGCACGACCGAGGCCGAGATCAACGCCCAACAATCCAAGGACAAGGTATGGGAACGCCAGACCAAGCCGATGGGCGACCCTGAGGCACGCGCATGGGCACGTCTGGGCATCGAGGACCCGCATCAGGTCTTGGGCAAGAACGCGACCCAGAACCCCGGCCGTGGCGGCTCAGCAGCCTCGCGCCGTCTGCCCCCGACCGAAAAGCGGGCCATCGAAATTCTGGAAGCAAAAGCCGACGCAACAAAAGCCGAGGTACGCAAGGCTTACAAGAAGCTGATCAAGGTGCTGCACCCCGATATGAACGGCGGGGATCGCAGCCAAGAAGAGCAGTTGCAAGAGGTCGTCTGGGCTTGGGATCAGATCAAAGATAGCAGGAATTTCAAGTGATGGATCGCCTTGCGTCAAATTCAAGGGTGCTAGGCGATCAAGCGCGGCTTACTCCAAATCGCTCCCTCCACGCGATTTGATCTGATACGACCCTTTAACCAAATGATTGTGGTGCAAGTGTTCGGGCAGCGGGGCCGAATAGCGCCGCCCGATATCTTCCAGCGTTCTGGCACAAACTTCGAGCAAAGCTACCTTCAAAGCCGCACGATCCAATGACTGCAAGTCATCCATCGACGCAACAAACGAAACTGGCAACTCGTTGTGTAGAGCGTCAACCGCCTGATATTGAGGCAACTTTTCTGCAGTCGCGCCAAGTCTAATGACTAGATGGATGCAGCCAAATGGCAAGTCAGATGCCGCAAACCAATTGGCAATGTCGCTTTCCAGTTGATCGCATATCTCGCGCATCACTGGGCCAAAAGAGACCACCCGGCCTTTTGTCAACGAAACACCACCCATCAGGAACTGTCTTTTCTGCGCCAATATTTGTTCCTCAATGTCAAAAATCGCGGGCGATCATTGGTGCGTCTGAACCGTATCAATCAAGTTATTGCGGACGGTCGTCAGCAGGTAAACACAGCGCTGCCATTTTCTGTTCAGGCATACGCCCTTCCCCTTGCCCTTTCCCGCCATATGTTGCACCACCGACAGCGCGCCCATCCGGGGCGCGTTTTCTATGCTGAAGGACAATTTGAGATGGCGGACGGTGGAATGGACATCAATGCAAAACCAACCGAGGAAATCTCGGTCCGTGAAGTGTTTGGCATTGATACGGACATGGTGGTCAAGGGCTTTGCCGACCGCAGCGACCGCGTGCCGGAACTGGACAGCACCTACAAGTTTGATCCCGACACCACACTGGCAATCCTTGCAGGGTTTTCCCACAACCGCCGTGTGATGATCCAGGGCTATCACGGGACGGGTAAGTCGACGCACATCGAACAGGTTGCGTCGCGCCTGAACTGGCCCGCCGTGCGTGTGAACCTCGACAGCCATATCTCCCGGATCGACCTGATCGGCAAGGATGCCATCAAGTTGAAAGACGGCAAGCAAGTCACTGATTTCCAAGAGGGTATCCTGCCCTGGGCCTTGCGCAACCCCACCGCCATCGTGTTCGATGAGTACGATGCCGGCCGAGCCGACGTGATGTTCGTGATCCAGCGCGTTCTGGAAGTGGACGGCAAGCTGACTCTTCTCGACCAGAACCAGGTGATCAACCCGCACCCCTATTTCCGCATCTTTGCGACCGCCAACACAGTGGGCTTGGGCGACACCACGGGCCTCTACCACGGGACGCAGCAGATCAACCAAGGCCAGATGGACCGCTGGTCGCTGGTGGCGACACTGAACTACCTTTCGATCGACGCTGAAACGGCAATCGTGCTGGCCAAAAACCCGCATTACAACACGGCCGAGGGGCGCAAAACCATCAAGCAGATGGTGACAGTGGCTGACCTGACGCGGACTGCGTTTATGAACGGCGATCTGTCGACCGTGATGTCGCCCCGGACCGTGATCGCATGGGCACAAAACGCCGAGATTTTCCGCAATGTCGGCTACGCCTTCCGCCTGTCCTTCCTGAACAAGTGTGATGAGCTGGAGCGGCAGACAGTGGCGGAATTCTACCAGCGTTTGTTTGACGAGGAACTGCCGGAAAGCGCGGCGAGTGTGAGCTTGGGATGATATGCGTAACCTGCCCGCTCCTAAATTCTGGTCATTGATCAATTCGATTGAAGGCTCAGGGTGGAACGACAGGTCAACAGACCTTTCGCCGCTGATCAACCGCTTGCAAAGCTGCGACGACAACACAATCTTTGGATTTGAAGAGGCGCTAACTGCCAAACTGTATGCCATCGACACATATGCTCATTACCGAAAACTGATCTGGCAGCCCGGTTCTGCAGACCCTTTTCTTTACAAAAGACTGGCTATCGTCGCCCAAGGGCAAGCTTTTTATGAAAGGTTTGCCGCACGTCCCTTTTGGACGCGCCGTTGGCCAACAGATTGGCTTGAAGGACTACTCTACGTTGCAAGTGACGCCTACGAAGGCAAGCACGGAACAGAAATGGATTTTTCCCCGACGCTTCCAAAGGAAAGTTTTTCCAACTTAGACGGTTGGTCCAACCGAAACAGGAAACAGTAAGATAAGACGGGAGTCGGAGAAATGCATATCGGCCTGATTGGCGGCATTGGTCCCGCGGCAACCGTTGTATATTACCAACGCCTGACCGACGCCATGCGGGCGCTGAATGCACCTTTGGACCTGACGATTGTAAACACCGAGGCGTCAACGCTGCTGGAAAACAATCTGGCCGGAAATAGGGCGGCGCAGGCGGAAATTTACGCCGTGCTCATTGAACGGTTGAAGGCGGCGGGTGCGGACTGTGCTGCGATCACCTCGCTCGGCGGACACTTCTGCTTTGGGGAAACCGTTGCACTGTCTGCGTTGCCACTGATCAGCGCGGTCAACCCGCTTGACGCCTTTTTCGTTGCACAAGGCTTTGAAACCGTCGGTTTACTCGGAACGGGTGTCGTGATGCGGACGCAACTATATGGTCAACTTGAGCAGACCAAGGCTGTTGCGCCTCAAGATATCGATGGTGTTGGAACGGCCTATACCGACATGGCCCTTGCTGGACGCTGCACAGACGCCCAGCGCGCTTTTTTCATCGAAGAGGGCCGCAAGCTGGTTGACGCAGGCGCACAGGCCGTTGTTCTGGCGGGGACCGATCTGAATCTGGCTTTTGACGGGCGCGACGTGGGCTATGAAGTCATCGATGCGCTTGATATCCATGTGGATGTGCTGGTTGCCCTCGCAACCGGGCGCGCCACCCTGTCTGATCATTCCGTAGGCGGTTCTGCATGAGCACCCAAAACGACAACCCCGCCGATCCGTTCAAAAAGGCCCTCGCCGAAGCCACGAAGGTCATGGCGAATGATCCCGAGTTGAACGTCTCTTACTCCGTCGATCCGGCGGGTGTGTCCGGCGATTCCATGCGGTTGCCGCAGGTGTCGCGCCGCATGACGCGGGAAGAGGTGCTTTTGGCCCGCGGGACCGCCGACGCATTGGCCTTGCACCGCCGCTATCACAACGGGCAGACCCATGCGCGCTACTCTCCTCAGGGCGAGATGGCGCGGGACCTTTACGAAGCCATGGAGACGGCCCGCTGCGAGGCGATGGGTGCGCGGGACATGCCGGGCACGGCTGGTAACATTGATGCCAAGATTGCCAATGAGGCTCTGCGCAAGGGCTATGATCAGTGCAAGCAAGCATCGGATGTGCCGTTGGCGGCTGCGGCAGGTTATCTGGTGCGCCATTTGGCAACCGGTCGCCCTCTGCCCGCAGGGGCCGAGAACGCGATGGAATTGTGGCGCGGGTTTATCGAGGATCAGGCGGGCGGTACGCTCGAAAATCTTGGCGACATTCTGGACGATCAGGCCGCCTTTGCGAAATTCGCACGGCAGGTGATCACGGATCTCGGCTATGGCGATCAGCTGGGGGATGATCCTGATCAGCTGGACGAGGATCAGGAAGATCAGGCCGAAGAAGGTCAGGAAGAAGAACAGGAACCCGACAGCACCGGCCAGGACGACCAGGACGAGGAAAACGCCGAAGGCACGCCCGAAAGCTCGCAGGACGAGACGCAGGATGCGTCCGAGGCCCAGGTGTCCATGGATGACATGGCCGATCAGGAACTGGGCGAAGAGGCGGAGATGCCCGAGGGCGAGGCGCCGCTGGAACCCCCTGCCCCTCAGCCAGTTTCCGAGGCTGATCCGGACTACCAAATCTATCTCGATACTCATGACGAGGAGATCGGGGCCGAGGATCTGGCCGAACCGGTCGAGTTGGAACGGTTGCGCGCCTATCTGGATCAGCAGCTGGAGCCATTGAAAGGCGCCGTGTCCCGTCTGGCCAACAAGTTGCAGCGCCGGTTGCAGGCACAACAGAACCGCAGCTGGGAGTTCGACCGCGAGGAAGGGATGCTGGATGCGGGCCGTTTGGCGCGTGTGGTGGCGAACCCAACAACGCCACTGTCGTTCAAGGTCGAAAAGGATACCGAGTTCCGCGATACGATTGTCACTTTGCTGCTCGATAATTCCGGGTCCATGCGTGGGCGTCCAATTTCCATTGCGGCTATCTGCGCCGACGTTCTGGCGCGCACGCTGGAGCGGTGCAATGTGAAGGTCGAAATCCTCGGCTTCACGACCCGCGCTTGGAAAGGCGGTCTTGCCCGCGAGGCGTGGCTGAATGATGGACGTCCAAGCCAACCGGGGCGTCTGAACGATCTGCGTCACATCATCTACAAATCCGCCGACGCGCCGTGGCGCCGGACCCGGCCCAATCTGGGCCTGATGATGAAAGAAGGTTTGCTGAAGGAAAACATCGACGGTGAGGCGCTGGAATGGGCGCATCGCCGGATGGTGGGACGCCCCGAGGCGCGCAAGATCCTGATGGTCATTTCCGATGGTGCGCCGGTCGATGACAGCACCTTGTCCGTCAACCCGGCCAACTACCTTGAAAAACACCTGCGCGACGTGATCGCGATGGTCGAGCGCAAGCGCGCCGTGGAACTGCTGGCCATCGGCATCGGGCACGACGTGACGCGCTATTACGACCGCGCGGTGACCATCACCGATGTTGAGCAACTGGCCGGTGCAATGACCGAACAGCTTGCCGCGCTGTTTGACAGCGACCCAAGGGCACGGGCACGCATCATGGGCATGCGGAAGGCGAGTTGAGATCGGCCCTTCGTGGAGGATTTTTTGAAACAGGGAAAAGGCTGAGCGATGTTCCAGAGCTTTGAGGTCACTGCACGTCCGGAACAAGGGCCGCCTCGGCTGGCTGCACTGCGCGCTGAACTGGACAGGGACGGTCTGGACGGTTTTCTGATCCCTCGCGCCGACGCCCATCAGGGCGAGTATGTCTCGGCCCGGGACGAGCGGTTGGCGTGGTTGACCGGGTTTACCGGGTCAGCCGGGTTTTGTGCCGCTCTACGCGATGTCGCAGGTGTATTCATTGACGGGCGGTATCGGACGCAGGTGAAGGCGCAGGTCGCTTCGGACTACACCCCTGTGCCATGGCCCGACGTGTCCTTGGCGAACTGGCTGAAAGATCAATTGCCCGACGGCTGCAAGGTCGGTTTTGACCCGTGGTTGCACACACCCGGACAGATTGTACAGGCAGAGGATGGGCTGAAAGGCACAGGCATTGAGCTTGTACAATGCGACAACCTTGTGGACCGCATCTGGAATGACCAACCTGCCCCTGCAGCAGAACCGGCGAAGGTTCATCCGCTGGATTTTGCGGGCGAGTCTCATGACGACAAACGGGTCCGGTTGGCCCAGGCATTGTCGGATGCAGGTGCGAAGTCAGCGATCATTACCCTGCCCGACAGCCTGTGCTGGCTGTTGAACATCCGTGGCTCTGACATTCCCCGGAACCCGATTGCTCAAGGCTTTGCCATCCTGCACGTCACGGGTGCGGTCGATCTGTTTATGGATCCCGCCAAACTGATCGAGGTACACGATCATCTTGGGGATGACGTGACCTGCCATGCGCCTGATACTTTCCTGGATGCGCTCACCGGTCTGGAAGGTCCGGTGCGGTTGGAGAAGTCTTCGGTTCCCGTTATTGTGGCCGATGCCATCGGGGATCGGGTGCAATGGGGCGACGACCCTTGTGCGCTGCCCAAGGCGTGCAAGAATGCTGCCGAGATCGCGGGCAGTGCCGAAGCCCATTTGCGCGACGGTGCCGCGGTCGTCGAGCTGCTGGCGTGGCTGGACCGGCAGGCCCTCGGCAGCCTGCGCGAGACCCAAGTCGTCACGCAACTTGAACAATACCGCCGCCGTGACAACGCCCTGCAGGACATCAGTTTCGAGACTATTGCGGGCACAGGCCCCAACGGTGCGATCATGCATTACCGCGTGACGGAAGAGACGGACAGCACCCTTGAAGAAGGTCACCTGATCGTTCTGGACAGCGGCGGCCAATATCTGGACGGTACCACGGACATCACGCGTACAATCGCGATTGGCACGCCTCCTGACGAGGCGCGTGCCGCCTTTACGCGTGTATTGCTGGGCATGATCGGGATGTCGCGCCTGATCTGGCCGGTCGGGCTGGCCGGACGGGATATCGAGGCGATTGGCCGCGCACCCTTGTGGTATGCGCATCAGGATTTCGATCACGGGCTGGGCCATGGTGTCGGTGCTTATCTTTCCGTGCACGAGGGGCCGCAGCGCCTGAGCCGCGTCAGCACCGTGCCGTTTAAGCCTGGCATGATCCTGTCGAACGAGCCGGGGTACTACCGGGAAGGCGGGTTTGGCATTCGGATCGAGAACCTGATCGTAGTTGAAAAGGCGGACTGCCCGCCCGGCGGCGACGCCCATCGCGAGATGCTGAGCTGGCGCACGCTGACCTTCGCCCCCATTGATCGGCGCCTTATTGTACCGGACATGCTGGACGCAACGTCACGGGCGTGGCTCAACGCCTACCACGCTGAAACGCTTGAAAAAATCGGCCCGCGCGTCTCGGATGAAACCCGGGAATGGCTCGTACAGGCCTGTGCACCTTTGTAAGTCTGGCAGCACTTTCATTGATCTGTTACACCTGCCCTTCATCACGGTAGGACCACTGACGACAGGAGGCGCAGGCATGGCTGATCACATCAAGATCCGCAAGGCACCCGGCACATGGACAGTACGTGCAGGAGGCGCCGTTCTGGGGGAAAGCAGCAATGCGCTTGAGCTGAGCGAAGGGGACTACCCCGCCGTCATCTATTTCCCGCGCGATGACATCGCGATGGCGTTTCTTGATCGCACGGACAAAACAACGCGCTGTCCGCACAAGGGCGATGCCAACTACTTTTCCGTTGTCACGAAATCACAAACACTGGCCAACGCCGTCTGGACCTACGAGGACCCCATTGATGGCGTCGCCAGGATCAAGGATCACCTTGCGTTCTACGGCAAGGACGGCGTCACTGTCGAACAGATCTGATCTAACTGTGTTCTTCTGCTGCCGTGGCGGCAAGGGCACGGTTATAGGCTTTGAGCGCATCGACGTGGAACAAAGCCCCCTGTAGCTCGGGGGCGGCGTTTTCACCTGTCAGCGTGACCACCGGAATAAAGGGCACCATTGTGGTGTCAAAAATCGGCAGGGCCGCTTCAAGCGTTGCGCTTTCATCGACATAGATGCCGTCGGTGATCATCTCCCAACAGCGCGTTTCGTCCGCCATGCGGGCGTCCCCCGGCTTGCGCATGACCGATCCCACCCGGAACATGGCCAGCAGGTAGGCCTGCGGACCAGCAGCAAGGTGCACACCTCGCCGTTCCAGCTGGGTGAGGAAGAATGACCGATCCACCAGCCGTGATGACAGCGCCGTCGACATAGATACGGCCACCATCACAGCCAGACCCGTTTGCCAGTCGCCCGTCAGCTCGAACACAATCAGTGTCGTGGAAATCGGTGCACCCAAGACAGCGGCGGCCACGGCGCCCATGCCGGCAAGCGCGTATAGTGTTACAGACCCCGAGACATCCGGAAAAACCCCGGTTGCCACAAGGCCGAAGCTGAGCCCCGTCAACGCCCCGATCATCAGCGACGGGGAAAAGACGCCGCCGCCCATGCGCCCTGCCATGGTAACGGCCACCGCTGCTGTCTTCAGCACAATGAACACCATCACCTCGTTCAAGGCCAGTTTCCCGGTCAGAGCCAAGGATGTGGTTTCGTAACCGACCCCGATGATGTGCGGATAAAAGATTGCCATGCCGCCCAGCAATGCGCCAGCAACCGCAGGACGCAACCAGCGCGGCATACCTGTACGATGCTGAAACCGCGAGGCCACGTCATCTGTCCAGAAGATCGAGCGCATCAGGACTACCGAAACGAGGCCGCATGTCAGGCCAAGCAACAGGAACGCGGGCAATTCCTGATAGAACACCAACTCGTTGGTGTCGGGCAGCATGAACTCAGTCACGTCGCCAAATTCGAGCCGGTTGATGACGGTGCCCGCCACCGACGCAATGACGATGGGGGCAAAGGCGTGAACGGCAAAATGGCGCAACACCACTTCCAGCGCAAAAAGCGCACCAGCGATGGGCGCGTTGAAGCTGGCAGAGACGGCAGCCGCGACGGCGCAGCCCAGCAGGTCGCGCCCGGTGACACCATCGGCCTTGATCCAGCGACACACCTTGGTCGAGATCACGGCGGCGATATGCACCACCGGCCCCTCGCGGCCTGTCGAGCCGCCAGTAGAGAGCGTGATGAAGCTGGCAAAGGCAGAGGCGACCCCGGCGCGTGTGCTCACCCGCCCGTCGCGCAGGGCAGCGCCCTCGATCACATCCGCAACGCTGCGGGCAACGGCATCCTTGGTGAAGTTATGCAGGATCAGGCCGGTGATCAGACCACCCACTATTGGAATGATCAGAATCCAGTACCACGGCAGTGAGGACGCGAATGTGTGCAGGTATTGGACATCCTCGGTGCCATACAGAAATGCCTGCAGCGCCTCGATCCCTTTACGGAAAAACAGCGCCGCAAATCCGGCGGCAATCCCGATGGCAAGGGCGATGAACCAGAACTGGATTTGGCTCGGCCCACGGTGCCGCAAAACATGCCAACCGTCCTTGCACGCGGTGACCGCGAGGTCGAGTTGCTGGGACAAGATGGATCGGTCGGAGGCGGACATGGGGCCGGGCTACAAAGATACGTGGCTATTTCAGCGTTACGCCCTTTGCTGCGCCTGCGAAAGCCCCCGCAGCATCACAGTACGGCGACTGTGGCCTTAACCGCTCAGCAAAGCGCGCGCCGCGCCACGCGCTTCATCAGTGATGGTGTCTCCGGCCAGCATGCGCGCGATCTCATCCACCCGCTCAGGAGCAGCAAGCGGCACAACTTGTGAGGTGGTCATGCCTTTCGACACTTGCTTTTCCACGCGCCAGTGATGCGCACCCAGCGCTGCCACCTGCGGTGAATGAGTGACCACGAGCACCTGACCCGTTTGGGCAATCTGGCTCAACCTGCGGCCCACTGCATCGGCAGTAGCACCACCAACACCCCGGTCAATCTCGTCAAAGATCATGGTCAGCCCGGACTGCTCGCGTGTCAGACAGACCTTGAGCGCCAGCAGGAAGCGGCTAAGCTCACCGCCGGATGCAATCTTGTTCAAAGGTCCAGATGGGGCGCCTGGGTTCGTGGCAACGGTAAACGCCACGGCATCGCGGCCATCAGGCCCCGGCTCCTCCTCGGTGATCTGGGTTTCGAAAACAGCCCGCTCCATCTTGAGCGGGGCCAGTTCCGCCATCACGGCCTTGTCCAATGCCTTGGCTGACTTCCGACGTGCAGCGCCCAGTTTTTCCGCTGCCGTGTCATAGGCCGCCTCGGCCTCTGCCACAGCAGATTGCAGACGGCCCAGATCGGCATCCCCGGTGTCCAGAGCCGACAGTTTTGCGCGCAGCCCATCTGCAAAAATGGCCAGTTCATCGGGCACGACATCGTGTTTGCGGGCCAGCCCGCGAATGGCAAATAGCCGTTCCTCAGTATCTTCCAACTCGGTTGGGTCGAATGTCAGGTGATCCAGCGCGGAGACGATACCGTCTGTTGCCTCATCCAGTTCGACCATCGCACGGGCCAGCGCGGCAAGCGGAATATCCAGATGACCCTCGGCCTTGTCTGCCACACCATCGAGCCAGCGAATGGCGTCACTCATGGCCCCTTCCGCCCCTTCGTGGCCAAGGATTTGGTGCGCGCGCTGCACATCTCCGCGAATGCGCTCGGCCCCTTGCATCAACCTGCGGCGGGTGTCGAGCTCGGCCTCTTCCCCCGGTTTGGGATCAAGCGCATCCAGCTCGGCGACAGCATGGCGCAGGAAATCCTCTTCATCGCGTATGGCGACCATCGCTGCTTCGGCTTCCGCCATGGCTTTGCGGGCTTGCCCCATGGTGCGCCACGCCTTGCGCGTCTTGCCCCGTGCGGCGTCGAGATTGGCAAATTCATCCAGAATTGCCCGGTGACCGCGCGGGTTCAGCAAACCGCGGTCATCATGTTGACCATGCAGTTCGATCAAAGTGTCTGACAACGCCCGAAGCACTTCCCCGGAACAGCGGCGGTCGTTCACCCATGCCGTCTTGCGCCCATCCGCCGTGTTGACGCGTCGCAGGATCAATTCGTCTTCGGCTGGCAGCCCCGCCTCATCCAACACGGCCCGCGCGGGGTGATCATCAGGCAGGTCAAACCACGCCGTCACCTCGCCCTGCGCAGCCCCCTGACGCACCAGATCCGCACGACCGCGCCACCCCAGTACAAAGCCTAGACTGTCCAGCAGGATGGATTTACCCGCGCCGGTTTCGCCGGTCAGAACGTTGAGACCCGGCTGGAACTGCAATTCCAACCGGTCGATAATCAGCATGTCGGAGATATCCAACCCGCGCAGCATCAACAGACCCTCACTAAGTCCGGCACGCCCCGCCCTGAGATCAGAGCCACCGTCCTTTGATCATCTGACGGTAAATCTGTGACAGCCAGTTGTTTCCACGCGCGTTTGGTTCAAGCCCCTGCCCGGTCAGAAGGTTGAAACTGTCCTGATACCATTCTGTGGACTGGAAGTTGTACCCCAAGATCGCCCCTGCAGTCTGCGCTTCATCCGTCAGGCCAAGCGACAGATAGGCCTCAACCAGGCGGTGCAACGCCTCGGGTGTGTGGCTGGTCGTCTGGAAATCCTCAACCACAACACGGAAACGGTTGATCGCGGCCGAGAAGTTATCGCGACGCAGGTAGTAGCGTCCGATCTCCATTTCCTTACCTGCCAAATGATCAAAGGCGAGGTCGAATTTCAGGATCGACGATCTTGCGTATTCACTGTCCGGATACCGCTCAATAACCTCGCGCAGCGATTGCAGTGCCTGAAAAGTCAGCCCCTGATCGCGCCCAACTTCGTCGATCTGGTCATAATAGCTAAGGGCCAACAGGTACTGGGCATACGCTGCGTCATCATCATCCGGATAAAAGTCGATGAAACGCTGCGCAGCAGACCGGCTGTTCGGGTAGTCCTTGTCCCTGTGATGGGCAAAAGCCTGCATGATCAGGGCGCGACGGGCCCAATCCGAATAAGGGTAGAGACGTTCGATTTCAGAAAAGTAGAAAGCAGCCTCAGTCAACTGCCCCCCTTCCAGCTCGAATTCACCACGTTCAAAGATTTGCTCTGCGGTAAAGTTCTCGAGCGGCACTTCCTGACGATTGAAGAACCCGCCCGTAGTCGGTCGCCCATTGCTGTTGCCGCATGCCGCAACCAACGTCGCTATTGTGACGACAGCCGCCAGGCGCGTAATGGATTTTCCGCGGGTCATTCCTTGCCACCCCCAAGATGCTCAGCACCGCCCATTTCAGGCTGTTTGCCCGTCTCTAGCACAAAGTTTCGGAAGGATGAAATGACGATTTGCCCGGATGACGCGGATCAGGCAACTTCGGGGATTTCGTCCCATACAAGGCCCGATCCAGGTAGGCGTGCCGTCATCTCTTCGTCACATGTGATCATGCGTACGGCACCCTGCGTTGCAAAGAGTTCGCGCAACAATTGGTTAGTCAACGTGTGCCCTGCCCGCGTGCCTGTATAGTGGCCAACAATCGGCGCACCGGCCAAGGCAAGATCACCCAGTGCATCCAGCATCTTGTGGCGCACAGGCTCGTCCGAGTGGCGCAAACCGCCCGGGCTTGACACGCGGTCACCATCAAAGACAACGGCATTGACACCGGGCGCACCGCCCAAAGCCAAACCATTGGCCTGCATCTGCTTTACGTCATCCTGACGGCAAAAGGTGCGGCTGTCGCTTAGTTCGCGCGCAAAGCTGCCGTTGGACATATTCAGCGACTTCGACTGGCGCCCGATAGCCGGATCCACGAAATCAATGTGGAAGTCGATCCTTACAACATCCGACGGCGCAATGGTTGCTGTTGCATCGCCTTGTGTCACGGTAACCGATTTCAACACTTCGAACGCACGTACGCGCGCCGGAAGTCTGCGCAAACCGCGCCGCATGATACCGCGCACAAACGGCAGGGCCGAGCCGTCGACGATCGGCACTTCAGGGCCGTCAATTTCAATCAGGGCATTGTGAACGCCACAGCCGGCGATGGCCGCCATAATATGTTCCACTGTGCCGACCGACACGCCAGCATCGTTCACAAGGGTGGTACACAACGGCGATTGGCGCACCACATCGTAGCGCGCCGGGATCAGCGCATCGCGATCGGTGACGTCAGTGCGTCGGAACCAGATGCCATGTTCCGCCATGGCAGGGCGCACAGTCAAACGCGCAGGTTTCCCAGAATGCAATCCGCATCCGGTAAAAACAACTGGTCCTTTGACGGTCGTTTGCACGGGGCCCACCCATTACAGTTTCTGACACCGCCAGAGCTAAGGTGGAGTGGTCAAACACACAACTCACTCTTTGCAACGGTATGAAACATGTATGTAACAGCTGCGCAGCAATGCGCGCATCACTCACTAACCTATTGAAAATATAAAATTAAAAGGGCCGCCAAATGGCAGCCCTCATGCCGGTTTGTGACCGGATTTTAGTTCGCTTGACGCCGCAGGAAGGCCGGAATTTCAATCCGCTCCTGATCTGGATCGACGGCTTCGGCCGGGCGAGGTGCAGGTGCAGGCGCCGGGGCCGCACCATTCCCTTGGACCGGAGGCTGCTGGCGTGCGGGGCGCTCCTGCCCTGCTGGCGCACCTTCCGCTGTACCTGTCATGCGATTGATCAAGGAATTGATACCAAAACGCGGCTTCTCTGCGGCAGCCGCCGGCTGGGCAGGCTGAGGCGCAGGTGCTGCGGCGGGTGCCGCTTTTTGCGTAGCCGCGCGCAAACGCGCCAATGCTTCGGGTGATGGGGTGCCGGGCGCTGGCGCACGTGGGGCAACGAACTCTTCCGCAGGCGTGATTGCCGGATCCGGCTTTGGTTCGAACGCAGCCACCTGCGGTTGGTAGGCAGGCGGAGGTAGATCATCCTCTGCAGCGGCCGGAGTTTCATCTGCAAAAATGTCTTCGGCCATGTCCTGCGCGGCGACCTGTTGAACATCCATCTCCTGGAACAGTGAAGGTTCTTCTGCAGCAGCGGCCACTGGAGCCGGTGCAGGCTCAGGCATGGGCTCTGCCGCCGGAGCAGGCGCAGGCTCTTCTGCGGTCACGGTCTGGCTGAGCGGTGCTGCCATCGACCGGCGCGGGACCGGGATTTCGCTTTGGACGTCGGACGCGTCAATACCTGTCGCAACCACGCTGACGCGCATGTTGCCCTCCATCGCCGTATCGAGCGTCGAACCAACGATGATGTTGGCGTCCGGATCCACCTCTTCGCGGATGCGGTTGGCCGCTTCGTCCAGTTCGAACAGGGTCAGGTCGTGGGCGCCGGTGATGTTGATCAGAACACCTTTCGCACCACGCAGCGAGATTTCGTCGAGCAGCGGGTTGGCAATGGCCTTTTCGGCGGCCTGGATGGCGCGATCTTCGCCGTCGGCCTCGCCCGTGCCCATCATGGCTTTGCCCATCTCGTCCATCACGGCGCGCACGTCTGCGAAGTCGAGGTTGATCAGGCCCGGACGCACCATCAGGTCCGTCACGCCCTTAACACCTTGATACAGCACGTCATCCGCCATGCTGAAGGCTTCTGTGAACGTGGTCTTTTCATTCGCCAGACGGAACAGATTCTGGTTTGGAATGATGATCAATGTATCGACCATCTTCTGCAGCGATTCAACGCCGTCCTCGGCCTGCCGCATCCGCTTGGCGCCTTCGAACTGGAAGGGTTTGGTGACAACGCCAACGGTCAGAACGCCCAGTTCGCGGGCCGCCTGTGCGATGATCGGCGCAGCGCCCGTTCCGGTACCGCCGCCCATACCGGCAGTGATGAAACACATGTGGGCACCGGCCAGGTGATCCACGATCTGTTCAATTGATTCTTCGGCAGCCGCTGCCCCTACGGATGCGCGCGCTCCTGCCCCAAGACCTTCGGTAACCTTAATGCCCAACTGGACCCGGTTGGTCGCCGCAGATTGCTGCAGCGCCTGCGCGTCGGTGTTGGCGACAACGAAATCGACGCCATCCAGTTGTTTTTCAATCATGTTATTGACGGCGTTGCCACCTGCACCACCAACACCAAAGACGGTGATGCGGGGTTTCAGCTCGTCATGTCCGGGCATGGAAAGGTTGAGGGTCATAAGTCAGGTCCGCCTGTCTGATTTGCCGCATTTGCGGGTGTTTTTGTGCCTAAATTGCATCGACTCTAGCGTTTTAGGGTCAGAACGTCACCCTCAAATCGCAAACTTGCCGCAAAATATAGGCACATTTGAACACCGATCTGCAAAATTTCGCCGAGGCGTGGATATCTTGCGGTTGAACATGGGAATGGCACAAGCAGAACTACAGCGCGCGCCACGAGGGCGTGCGAAATACGGGTTTTTGTGCAAACTGCTCGGTCTGCCATATAGTGCGGCCTGCCTTGTGCCGCGCGCCTCTTTCGGGCGTTGGTCATAGGGTGATCCATAACGTCCTGAGAATCAAGCGATTCCCTAGCTCAGCGGCACCTCTGGGCATCCCAGATCCCTATCGTTGAACCGCGCGAGCTGGCTTTCGCCAAATGCTCTCCCGACGCCCAAGACCATCAGGTTTCCGTCCTTATCGTAAGGAACCCAGCACACCGGCCCGACTGGGTCGAGATCGCGATACAAAAAACATATTTGACCGTTAGGCGTCGTTATCTCGCCGTAAACGCATTTGTTTTCAGACCCCCGCCAGACCGACAGTCGCGGGGACAGAAACTGTTCGACACCAACCAGATTGCCAAACTTGCGGTCAAAGAAAGAAACCGTTTCGCCCGTGACCCGCGCCATAAACTCTTCCGGCGCAATCCGCTGTTGTGCCATGCCCGGCAGCGCAAACAGCGCCACAAGCACAGACGCAACCAGCCAACGGCCTACCAATTGTCGCGGAACCACTTGACCGCGCGGCGCAGACTGCGCGCCGGATACCTGTCCGCGGGAATGTCGAAGTCCCACCACTCGTCCTGCGGATGCGCGGCAAAGAGCGCAAGGCCGACCGCCGACGCAAAGCCGGGTCCTGTTGCCGCCTGAGGCAAGCCGTGCACGCGCAAAGGTCGACCCAGACGCACCTGTTGGCCAAGGATTTTCGAGGCCAGACCATCCAGACCCGGGATTTGGCTACCGCCGCCCGTCAACACGATCTGCTGGCTAGGAAGATGATCGAACCCGGCGGCGTCCAAACGGGCGCGTACCTCCTCCAGAATCTCTTCCACACGGGGGCGCATGATCCCGATCAGTTCCGCCCGCGATGCCGTGCGACGATCATGTTCATAGTCGCCTGTGTCACCGCCAATTTCGATCATCTCGCGATCATCCATACCGGTGGCATGCACCCCACCATAGAATGTCTTGATCCGTTCGGCATTCGCCATCGGCACCTGCAAACCCATCGAAATGTCGCTGGTCACATGATCGCCGCCCATGCGTACCGCATCGCCATAGATCATGTGCTTCTTGATAAAGATCGATACGCCAGTCGATCCGCCACCCAGATCAATGCAAGCCGAACCCAGCTCTTGCTCATCCTCGACAAGCGCAGCAATCCCCGACGCATAGGACGAGGAGGCAATGCCCGCCAGCTCCAGATCACAGCGCTTGATGCAATGCGCCAAGTGCTGCACCGCCGATGCATCAACGGTCAGCATGTGCAGATCAACGGCCAGTTCATTGCCCAGCTGGCCACGCGGATCAGACAGACCCGAACGGTGATCAAGCGCAAAGTTCACGGGCTGCGCGTGCAGCACCTCGCGCCCTTCCCCGTAGTCCGGCACATCGCAGCGCGACAGCACGCGGGCCACATCCTGTTCGGACACGACGCCGCCCTCGAGGTCCAGCCGCGCATCAAGGCCATAGCTGCGTGGCTCAGCCCCGGCAAAGCATGCAATCACGTGATCGACCCGGATGCCAGCCATCTTCTGTGCTGCCTGCAACGCGGTGCGAATGGCGCGCTCGGTTTCCTGCATGGCGCAGATCTCGCCAAAGCGCACACCCCGCGACCGGGTAGTGGCAGCGCCGATCACCCGGAACCCTGATTGCCCGGCAAGCGACCCGATCTCGCCCTCTTCGCCCAGCTGGTTTGTTCCATCAAAACGTAAAACCAGACAGGCAATTTTCGAGCTGCCCACATCAAGGATCGCCACCACACCCCGTTGCATCGCGATCTTGCGCATGTTCCGCATGCTGCGCTGGCTGGCATAAAGGTCGGTCATCACTACTACTCGGTCCCCGGGGTCAACTGTCTGATACGCCGCCATTCGGCGGTAGAATTGTCTGTCATGCGCACGGTGGGTCTGTCGGCCAAACGCAAATCGATGCGCGCGATATCGCGCTTCAGCACCTCGTCCACACCATCAAGGGCAATCACCCGTTCAAGCGCCTGCACCGCGCCGTCAGTCGGCAGCATGATGCGTTGATTGCGATCCAGCACAACATCCCAACGGCGGTCACCGAGGCGGACCAGACCGCGAAGACGGTCACCAAGGGGCGCACCGGCGGCAACCAGTTGCATCGCCTCATCCACATGTTGCGCCGCCCCCTCTCCCGCGATCACGGGCAGATCAGGGCGTAGCCCACGGCGCGCAATGGGCCGTACAAGCGCGCCGGCCTCGTCAATCAGGGTCAGGCCCTCGGGCTGACGCCAGATGGCCACCGGGACGCGCGGTGTGATGTCCACCTGCAAAACCCCGCCCGGACGAATGCGCACGGACGCTTCCTTGACCGGGGGCATCTGGCGCACGGTGGCCCGGATGGCCGCAGGATCGAGGTCAAAGGATGAGATCGGGAAATCAAGTGGGACAGCCGTGCGAATAGCTTCGGACAGTTCAGTGTCCGCGCCATCAATGGCCATCAGGTTGACCATGAACTCCGGGCGCTGCTCAATGCTTGCACGCGCTTCGGCCACGGTGGCCTGAATGGCCGCCTGCGTGTCCGGGTTCGAAAGCCACCACGTCGCGGCACCAAAAGACAGCGCGAAAGGGATACCTGCCCGCAGCATCAAACGGATGCCCGGCGTCAGCATCAGGCGTTGCATGCGCCACGACCAGCGCGACGGGGCTGGATCAGCGCGCCTTACCGGTTGCATGACGCATCCTCCACCATCCAGGCGCAAAACTCGCCAAAGGACATACCAGCCGCCTGTGCCTGTTCGGGCGTCAGCGAGGTTGGGGTCATTCCGGGCTGCGTGTTAATTTCAAGCAGGATCAAACCTGCGGTGCGCTTGCTTTCATCCCAGCGGAAATCGGTGCGTGTCACGCCCCGGCATCCAAGTGCCTGGTGCGCACGCAGGGCATAATCCTGACACAGCTCGGCAATCTCGTTCGGCACATCCGCCGGGATCACGTGGCGCGATCCGCCGGGCTTGTACTTGGCGTCGTAGTCATACCACCCATCTGTGATGATATCGGTCACACCCAACGCGCGACCATCCATCACCGTGGTGGTCAATTCGCGGCCATGGGCAAAGGCTTCGACCATAACCTCGGCGGGCATGTCGTCACTCAGGCGTGGCGGGCTGTTGGCCCCCTCCTGCACAAGATAGACGCCAACGCTCGATCCCTCATTGTTGGGCTTCACGACATAGGGCACCGGCATGACATGGTCGGCCATGACGTCTTCCTTCGACCGGATAACGCTGTCGACAACCGGCAAGCCCGCCGCGCGAAACACCTCTTTCGTGCGCTGCTTGTCCATCGCCAGGGCCGAGGCCAAAACGCCGGAATGCGAATAGGGAATGCCCAGCCATTCAAGGACACCCTGCACGCAGCCATCTTCGCCCCAACGGCCGTGCAGGCAGTTCAGAACGGCATCCGGTGCAATGTCCTGCAAAACAGAAGCAAGATCGCGGCCAGCATCGACCTCGACCACTTCATAACCCATGTCCCTCAGCGCGGCTGCGCAGGCCTGTCCCGTTGACAACGACACCTCGCGCTCAGCCGAGGGGCCACCCTTTAACACCGCCACTTTGGAACGTCTGCTCGACTGCCCCGCCATGTGCCTCTAGTCCCGGGGTTCTTTTGCGAACCCTCGATTTATACGCCGAAAATCGGCCTGCCTTGCGCGGAAAACCCTAAGCCGGATCGCCGACGCGCATGATTTCCCATTCTAGCGTGATGCCACTGGAATCGTAAACCTTTTTTCGCACATCTTCGCCCAAACCTTCGAGATCGGCGGCGGTTGCCTGCCCAGTGTTGATCATGAAGTTCGAGTGTTTTTCACTCATCTGTGCCCCACCCCGCCGCGCACCGCGCAGGCCCGCGTCATCAATGACCTTCCACGCCTTCAGATCATGGACATCATCGTCTTTCCCGGTGGACGAGAACCCGGCCGGATTTCGAAATGTAGACCCCGCGCTACGGTCCTTGGTGGGCTGGGTCGCATCCCGCTTGGCCAGCTGATCGGTCATGCGCGTATGCAGCTCTTGTGGCTCAGCCATGGGGCCGCGCAGCGTCACGTGGGTCAGGACCGCGCCATCCGGTAGCGCGCTTTGACGGTACTGGAAGTTCAGATCGCCAGCATCCAGTGTCGTGACCGTGCCATCGCGCAGCACGACATGCGCCTGCACAAACACATCCGCCATGTAACTGCCATAGCAGCCCGCATTCATACGCACCGCGCCACCAATGGCACCGGGGATGGTGCGCAGAAATGTCAGGTCAACGCCCGCATCAGCCGCCTTGCGCGCCACATGGGCGTCAAGAGCCGCCGCACCCGCGGTAACCGTGTCGCCCTCTACCTCGATGCCGTTGAACCCGCGACCCAGACGGATCACCACTGCCCGAAGGCCGCCATCCCGCACGATCAGGTTGCTGCCCACCCCCATGGGAAAGACCGGAACGGCAGGATCAAGGGCCGCAAGAAAGGCGCTCAGGTCCTCCACGTCGGCAGGCTGAAAAAACCAATCCGCCGGGCCGCCGACACGCAACCATGTCAGGCCAGACAGATCCTTGTTCGGAGTCAGTGTGCCGCGAACGGCTGGCAGGTCATACGTCATGGCGCTGCAATGCCGCCATGGATGCAAGAGGTCAAGTCGCCTTGCTGTGACGCCGGATCAACCCACAAAATACAGCGCCCCCCAACAGTCCCGCCGCCATCGGCATTGCCACAAGAAAGGTGGCAACGACTGCCGCAAACCCATCGCCGGGAAGTGTGTTCGGTGCCATAGAAACCCACAACACCGCCGATACAAGAACAATGATCACAGCGACCAAACTGCGCAACATGAACCGGGCAGCCAGAGACCAACCCGCCACGATCCCCAGACCCAGTGCCGTCAAGGCAATTGCATACATCATCGGATCAACCTCCCTTTGACCCAGCGGCTGAGGTAAATGACTGGCCACCGCAAGATACTCATCCCCGCAACCATGACGATAAGCCCCAACCACGGACCATGCTGCCACGTGACATAGCCAATAATGGGAATACCAATCGCAATAAGCGCATAGGCATTTGTCCAATGGTTATCCCGGCTGGGCATCATTGCAAGCACGTTCGCCGCGACGCCCCACAGGCACGCAAGGATCAGGGATAGACTCATGAACGGAACTCCGGCGGAAGTTGAGGGTTCTGGCCACGGGCCTTGGCCATGAAATAGCGCAGCGGATTGCGAAACATCGACACAAAGGCCGCAAGCGCAAGACAACCGGCCCACCAGGCCACGGTGATGCCCACCCACGCAATCAGTACAGGCGCCGCGATCAGCAGGGCAATACCAGGAATGTATTGATGACGCATAGGCAGCATCGCAACAATCGTCGCGGCAAACACCCAGCCTATGCAGGCCCACAGCAACATCAGCCCCGTCCCCCGAACCGTTTGCCCAAGGTCCAGCCCAGCATAAGCGCAAGGGCCGCCGGGCCAGCAAAGAACAACGGTGATCCGGGTGTCCCTGCAAACAGATTGTACAGGCTCAAGATCACACACAGCACGATCAACACGCCCAACACCATGGGCAGGTTGCGCATGCGCAGGATTACACCCAGAGGCATCAAAAGCAGGCTGAATACGATGGCGAGTGTCGTCACGCCGCCCTCCACTTGGTCCAGGCAAAACGCACCGCAGCAGCAAAAAGCGCACACACCATCGAAGAAGCCATCATATAGCCAGCCAACAGCACCATACCGATACCGGTCTGGCGCACTTGCTCAATCGTGTCTGAAAGAGAGATACCTTCAATCAGCGCCCAAGCACCAAAAAACAGGTACGGCCCCACAAGCATCGCGCATGCAAGCAACACCAGGGTGTACACCACAGGCTTCAGCCCCCAGACCAGCGCCACCGGGAACGCGATCAAAGGAATGCCGTGCACCGCAAACTGCAGGATGAACTCAACGATGCTCACGCAGCCCCCTTGTGCAGCCTCGCTGGCAAACCATTGGCCCAGGCGCTGATCGACCCTGCCCCAAGGCAGACAACCATGTCACCCGGGCGGGCCTGTTCGCGCACCAAGCGCTCCAGATCGTTCTCATCCACAACGGCCCGCGCATGGCGGTGACCGTGACGGATCAGCCCCGCCACCAGATCGTCTCGGCTGGCCCCCTCAATCGGGTCCTCGCCTGCGGCAAAGATATCCGCGATCCCCACGACATCCGCGTCATTGAAACAGGAACAGAAATCATCGAAATGATGATGCAGCCGCGTGTAGCGGTGCGGCTGGTGGACCGCGATCACGCGGCCTGACGTGGCTTGGCGCGCAGCTTTCAAAACGGCAGCAATCTCGGTTGGGTGGTGGCCGTAATCGTCGATGATCGTGATGCCCTCAACCTCGCCCACACGGGTAAACCGACGGTTAACGCCGCCAAAACTGGACAGAGCATTGCGGATTTCATCCGCTTTCATACCCAGATGGCGGGCAACGGCGACAGCGCTGAGCGCGTTCGACACGTTGTGATCCCCGGGCATCGGCAGGCTGCATCCTTTGATCACCTGATCCTCGGCCTGCAAGGCAATGTCGAAATGCGCCACGCCGTTCTGGTAGGTCAGGTTCATCGCCCGCACATCCGCTTGCGCGTTGAAGCCATAGGTCACCACGCGACGGTCCGTGATCTTGCCCACAAGGCTTTGCACATCCGGATCGTCAGTACAGCACACGGCCAAACCATAGAACGGGATGTTCGACACAAAGTCGTAAAAGCCCTTGTGCAGAGCCTCTTCAGTGCCCCAATGCTCCATATGCTCGGGGTCAATATTGGTCACGATGGCAATGGTCGCAGGCAACCGATTGAAAGTGCCGTCGCTCTCGTCGGCCTCCACCACCATCCACTCGCCATCACCCTTGCGGGCGTTCGAGCCATAGGCATGAATGATGCCGCCATTCACAACGGTCGGGTCAAACTTGCCCTCATCTAGCAGGGCCGCAACCATCGTCGTGGTCGTCGTCTTGCCGTGTGTCCCAGCCACCGCAATGTTCGACCGCAAGCGCATCAGCTCCGCCAGCATCTCGGCCCGCCGCACAATGGGCAGGCCCCGCGCCCGCGCCGCGTCCAGCTCAGCATTGCCCGGCTTGATGGCGGACGAGATCACAACGACCTCAGCCTCTTCGATATTCTTCGCAGTCTGGCCCACGAACACACGCGCGCCCAGTTCCTGCAACCGATCCGTGATCGGTGTTCGCTTTAGGTCCGAGCCCTGCACAACATAGCCGTGGTTCAGCAGAACCTCTGCAATGCCCGACATGCCAATCCCGCCAATCCCCACAAAGTGGATGGCACCAACGTCTCCGGGCAGTTTGGTTGCGGCATTCATTGTCAGGCCCCTTTCTGGCTGAGGGTTTCGACCATGTAGACAAGCTGTTCAGTGGCATCCGGCTTGCCGACGGTCAGCGCGGCGTTGGCCATCTGCAACGCCCCATCGGGATTGTCCAGCACGGTGTTGATCTGTTCGGCAACAGCCTCGACGCTCAACTGGCTTTCGGGAATCAGGATGGCCGCCCCCGCATCCACCAGACCACGCGCATTGGCTGTCTGTTCATCCCGAATGGCAGACGCAAGCGGCACCAGGATCGACGGACGACCAATAATCGAAATGTCCGCAACCGACGATGCCCCCGAGCGCGAGATGATCAACTGCGACTCGGTCATCCGGCGCGGCACGTCGTGAAAGAACGGCTGCACATCGGCATTGATCCCGTTTTCAGCATAGAAGGCGCGCACACGCTCCTCATCCTCGCCCCGCGCCTGATGGCTGACCCGGATGTTGCGCAAACGATCCATCGACAGGCTGGCAATCGCCGGCGGGATCACATCGGACAAGATGCGCGCACCCTGGCTGCCACCAATCACCAAAATCTCCATCGGGTAGTCACCGGGCGCGATGTAACCCGCCCCGGCCCGCTCCAGCACCGAATTGCGCACCGGGTTACCGACAAAGGTGCCCTCGACGCCCTCGGGCAGTTCAGTGGGCCATGTCCCGCAAGCCACCGCATCGACGCGCTTGGCAAAAAGCTGGTTCACACGGCCCAGCACACCATTCTGCTCATGGATCATGCGCGGGACACGCAGGATCGTAGCAGCAGCAAGCGCCGGAATAGTCGGATAGCCGCCAAAGCCCACGACGACAGCGGGACGATCCCGCAGCATCTTGATCTTTGCAGCGGCAATACCCGCCGCAATGCGAAATGGCACTGCTGCCTTGGCCAGAACCCCACCACGCGCAAAGGTGGCGGATGACACCTGTTCGATCTTGGTCGTGTGGGGGAAGCCACCCGTGTAGCGCGCGCCGCGTGCATCGGTGCTCAGCTTCACACGCCAGCCACGTGCCAGCATCGCCTCGGCCAAGGCCTGAGCGGGGAACATGTGCCCGCCGGTGCCACCGGCAGCGATGAGAAGGAGCGGCTGTTGCGTCATCGGCGGCGCCCCAAAAGATCAGATATCTCGCCCTGCGGGCGGCTCCGCGTAAAAGCCAGCAACATGCCCACGGCAATACCAGACGCAATCACGGACGAGCCACCATAGCTTACAAAGGGCAACGTCATGCCCTTGGCAGGCAACAGACGCACGGCAACACCCATGTTGATCATCGCCTGAACCCCGAACATGCAGGCCAGCCCGGTGCCCGCAAGGCGGATGAACGGATCACGCTCACGCAGAAGGCGCATCAGCGACCGCACAACGATCCCTGTATAAAGCGCGATGATGCACAGGACGAGGATCAAACCGTATTCCTCGGCCGCCACGGCAATGATGAAGTCGGTATGCGCATCGGGAAGCGACCACTTCACCTGCCCCTCACCCACGCCCACGCCGAACAGACCACCTTCCTGAATGGCGTTGGTGGCATAGCCCAGCTGTGTCCGCGGATCGACATCCGGGCTCAGAAAGCCATCAATCCGCCGGGCGAAGTGCTCGGAATTGGAATAGGCAATGGTACCGCCGAACACGACCAGCCCGGCCATGCCGACCAGAAGGATCATGGGCGCACCAGCCACGAAATACATCACACCCCAGCCAAATAGGACAAGGCAGGCCTGCCCGAAGTCCGGCTGCAAGGCCAGCATCAAAACGATCGAAACGCACAGCGCAAAGGACCAGGTCCTGCCTGGTGGGCCGTTCAACTCCTGACTCGCCGCCAGCATCCATGCGGCTGCCACGACAAATCCGGGCTTCAAAAATTCAGACGGCTGGATGCTGGCAAAGCCCATCGAATACCAACGCACGGCCCCCTTACCAAAATCGGTTCCAAAGAACGGCAATAGTGCCAGCGCCACAAAGGACACGAGGAAACCCAGCACAGCCAGCCGACGCACCACCCCAGGGGACATCATCGACGTGATGATCATCACGATCAGCGCAACCGATCCAAAGAACGCCTGCCGCGCAACATAGTGAAACGGGGGAAAGCCGTTCTTCTCAGCCAGTGGAACCGAGGCCGCCAGCGCCAGCAACAGGCCAATGGCGAACAGGAAAAGAACGCAACTCAGTGACCACTTGTCGACTGTGCGCCACCATTTTGGAAGAATCGGTTCACCGTCCCGCACCGGGACCGCACCATAGACCATCTCAGTCATGATCTGCCGCCTTGCTGCCTGTACTGCCTCATGCCCCCGGTTGATCCGAGGTGCTGCGCGATAGCATAGCGACAAATGATCAAGCGGGCCAGCCTTAGTTTACTGGCCCGCAAGCGGGGTTACGCCGCCCGGTCAGGCAGCCTTGTGCATACCCCGGATCGGGTAGTCATTCGATCGGACAAAGGTGATACCCTTGACCACGCTCTCAAGATCCGGGCGCAGGAACGGCGCGTTCGACACATCCACCATCTGGATCGCGCCGTCACCGTTCACCACAAACAGGCCCGGCTCCGGGAATGGCTGATCGGTTTCCTGCGGGCTGCGCGGGTCCGAGATATAGACACCTAGCGCATCCATCTGCGCCACACTCAGGCCGTAGCCCATGGCCAGGCTCAGCTCTTTCTCATCCACCATGGCCTGCGCCTTGGCTTCCGGATCACCGGAAACAGCCACAACATCAACGCCCAGCGCGTTGAAGTCACTCTCAAGCACCTGCAGCTTCGACAGGTAGGTTTTGCACAACGGGCAATGCAGGCCGCGATAGACAACAACCAATTGCCAGTCATGCCCGCCCCGCGGCGCACCAAGGGTCAGCGTGCCGCCGCCCAATCTGGCAACATCAAGTTTCGGAAAAACGCTCCCGGCGGCCAAAACTGTCATTCTGCAGATCCTTCTTTGCTTGCGACATTGTCACCGACCTAGGAAATGCAAAGGCCCACACAACCCCGACACCTTGACCCTTTATGTGCGATGCTGCACGGGAACCTCATGGAATACGACACGCTCGTCATAGGGGCCGGAGCCGCAGGCATGATGTGCGCAGCACATGCAAGCGGGCGCGTGCTGCTGATTGATCACGCCAAGGCGCCGGGGGAAAAGATCCGCATTTCCGGCGGCGGACGCTGCAACTTCACCAACCTTCACTGCGACGCCCACGCCTTCATCAGCCAGAACCCTCATTTCGCCAAATCGGCTCTCGCCCGCTACACGCAATGGGATTTCATCGAACTGGTGGACCGTCATGGTATCGCTTGGCACGAAAAGACGCTGGGACAGCTATTTTGCGACCACTCGGCCAAGGACATCATCGCAATGCTCCGGGGCCTCATGGACCAGGCAGGCGCTGACCTCCTCCTGCAAACATCGGTCACCGATATCGCCAGGGACGGCAATGGCTTTGTCGCCCTTCTCAGCAACAGCCGTCGCATCACATGCCGCAACCTGGTGATCGCCACAGGTGGCAAATCCATCCCGAAAATGGGCGCAACCGGGTTCGCCTACGATACCGCACGCCAGTTTGGGCACCGCGTGACGACAACCGAACCGGCGCTTGTCCCATTCACCTTCACAGACCGCCGCTTTGCCGACATCTCGGGCGTCTCCTGCCCGGCCCGGGTTACGGCCAACGGCACCAGCTTTGACGAAGCGATGCTGTTCACCCATCGCGGCCTCTCCGGTCCGGCCATCCTGCAGGCGTCCAGCTATTGGAACACAGGCCAGGACATCACCGTTCACCTCGCCCCGGAAACGGACCTCGCCGGCATCCTGCGGGCCAAACGGCGCAGCGACGGAAAGAAAGCGCTGACAACCGAACTGGCACGCCACCTGCCCGCCCGGCTTGTCGATCATCTGTCCACGCAGCTGGACATGTCGGGCCGCCTTGGCGATCTGTCCGACGCGCGGATTGAAGCCCTGACCCATGACCTGCACCACTGGGCCCTGACCCCAAGCGGCACCGAAGGCTACCGCACCGCCGAAGTGACCCGTGGCGGTATTGAAACGGGTCAGGTCAGCTCAAAAACAATGGAGTCGCAGATCACACCGGGCCTGTACTTCATCGGCGAAGCCCTTGATGTCACCGGCTGGTTGGGGGGCTATAACTTCCAATGGGCCTGGTCATCCGCCATGGCCGCTGCACGGGCGCTTCAGAGCTGATCACACCCCTTTTTGGGAAAGCCAAAAGGCTTTTTCAAAATCAGAATGGAATGCGCCGTAGGCGCGCCTTTGGATTACAGCCGCTTCGTGACCTCAGTGACAAAGTCATCGCCTCGCCGCTCAAAACTGTCATATTGATCGAAACTGGCTGCAGCAGGCGCAAGCAGAACCACATCTCCGGCCTCAGCTTCTTGCATCGCAGCGTCCACTGCCGCCGACATCGTGCCGCACACCTGCGCTTCGACATTCAGTTGCATCGCGAACTGCGCCGCTTCTCGCCCGATGACATAGGCTTTGCGCACACCGGACGAGGCGTCGTTGAGCGGATCAAGCCCGCCCTCTTTCTGCAACCCGCCACAAATCCAACGAATGTTCTTGAACGCCATCAGCGCCTTGGCCGCGCTGTCCACATTCGTGGCCTTGCTGTCATTCACATAGCGCACACCATCTGCCTCGGCGATGGTCTGGCTGCGATGCGGCAAGCCCGCAAAACTGTGAAAGGCCTGTTCGATCACCTTAGGCGCCACACCAACCGCACGCGCAGCAGCATAGGCGGCACAGGCATTCTGGTGATTGTGCGCGCCGGGCAAGCCTGCAACCTCGCGCAGATCAATGGACGCAACCTGACGTCCCTTGCGGTACTCGGCCAAAAAGCCCTTTTTCGCAAAGACCTGCCAGCCGGGTCCGGTCAGCTTTTCCGCCACAGACACACGGATCACGCGGTCATCGCTGGGGCCTTCGCTCAGTTGCCCCGCAAGGGATCGCCCTTCGTCTTCATCCACGCCAATGACAGCCCGGTCCGGGCCACCCTCGGCAAAAAGCCTGCGCTTGGCGGCAAAATATCCACCCATACCCGCATGCCGATCCAGATGATCCGGCGACAGGTTGGTGAACACGGCCACATCCGGCGTCAGGCTGCGCGCGAGGTCAGTCTGGTAGCTCGACAGTTCCAGCACCACGATCTCACCATCATGGGGCGGGTCGATGTCCAACACACCGCGCCCGATATTGCCCGCAAGCTGGCTGGGGCGGCCCGCGACCTCCATGATGTGATGGATCAGGGCGCAGGTCGTCGATTTGCCATTAGACCCGGTCACGGCAATGACCCGCGGCACGGTGTCAAAGCGGTTCCAATCGGAAGTGGCAAAGGATTGGAAGAACAGCCCGATGTCATTGTCCACCGGCACACCGGCAGCCCATGCCGCAGCGATCACCGGGTTGGGGGTCGGGTAAAGATGCGGAATGCCCGGGCTGACAATCAGCCGCGCAATGTCGTCAAACGCACCCTGTTTTTTCAGGTTCAGACAGGTAAACCCTTCCGCCTCGGCCTTGGCCTGCGCCTCGGGGTTGTCATCCCAGCAGATCGGTGTCGCACCGCCTGCTTTCAAAGCACGCGCTGCAACAAGGCCCGAGCGTCCAAGCCCCAGAACCGCAACGCGTGCGCCGTTCAGACCCTGCACCGGGATCATGTCCTTGCTCCCTTGGGGCTCTGCCCCCGGCCTGCGGCCTCCCCCGAGGTATTTTCAGCCAGAAGAAAGATCATCACCACGCCTTTTCCTGACGATCGCGAAAGAATTTGCCGGTCACGTTTGCAGGCGCATCAAGCGCCAGCCAGATGGCCGTGTCCGCGCCCTCTTCCGGTGTGCGGGGCGCGGCCTGACCGCCCATGCGTGTGTGCACCCAGCCCGGGCACATCGCATTGATGCTGACACCCTTCGGCAGATCACGTGGCAAGGCATGGGACAGTGCATTCAGCGCCGCCTTGGCCACACCGTACCCGCCCGGACCTTCCAGACCCTCGTCAAAGGCGCCCCAGCCGGAACTGACATTGATGATGCGGCCCTGTCCCGTCTGCGCCATATGGGGCAGGCATAGCAGGATCAGTTCGAAGGGCGCGTGAAACATGACCTGCATGGACCGCCGCAGACCCTTGGGATGGGTCACCATGCTGTCTTCAATCAGGATGCCTGCGTTGTTGATCAGGATATCGATGCCACCTGCGGCCTCAATGGCCGGTGCAAAGGTGGATGTATCCTCAAGGTCAAGATGGACCCAATCGCAGCCCAAGGCGGCCGCTGCAGCTGCCCCCGCCTGCGCATCTCTTACCCCGATCACAACATCGCATCCCCGCGCAAGCAGATCCTGCGCCATCGCGTACCCGATCCCACGGTTGCCGCCAGTGACCAGCGCCCGTGGCATCACCGCACCTTCAGGGTGGCAAGGCCGATCATCGCCAGGATCAGGGAAATGATCCAGAACCGGATCACGATCTGAGGCTCAGCCCAGCCCTTTTTCTCATAGTGGTGGTGGATCGGGGCCATCAGGAACACGCGCTTGCCGGTACGTTTGAAGTAGAGAACCTGAATGATCACACTCAGCGCCTCGACCACGAACAGACCGCCTACGATGGCCAGAACCAGCTCGTGTTTCGTCGCCACGGCAATCGCGCCCAAAGCACCGCCCAGCGCCAAGGATCCGGTATCACCCATGAACACCGCAGCAGGCGGCGCGTTGTACCACAGGAACCCCAAGCCCCCACCAAAGAGCGCCGAGGTAAAGATCAGCAACTCACCCGTACCGGGCACATAGTGCACATCCAGATACTCGGTGAAGTCAACGCGGCCCACGGCATAGGCGATGATGCCCAGCGTGCCGCCTGCGATCATCACCGGCATGATGGCCAGCCCGTCCAGCCCATCCGTCAGGTTCACCGCATTGGCGGCCCCCACAATGACGATGATGGCAAAGGGAATGAACAGAACCCCCATATTGATCAGCACATCCTTGAGGACAGGCACCGCCAACTGGTTCTGCAGATCGTCGGGGTGGCTGATCGTGGCAAAATAGGCAGCAATACCAGCAATCAGAAACCCCAGCAAAAGCCGCACCTTACCGGGCACACCTGCCGTGGTCTGTTTGGACACCTTGGCATAGTCGTCGGCAAAACCGATCAGGGCAAAGGCCAGCGTGACGCCCAAGACAATCCACGTGAACGGGTTGTCCCAGCGCGCCCACAACAGCGTTGATGTGGCCAGGGCCCCAACAATCAGCAGCCCCCCCATGGTCGGCGTGCCCGCCTTGGAAAAATGCCCTTCCGGCCCATCATCGCGGATCGGCTGGCCCTTGCCCTGCTTCTTGCGCAACACCGCAATCAGCGGACGGCCAAAGAGAAAGCCAAACACCAGCGCAGTCAGGAACGCACCCCCGGCCCGAAAGGTGATGTAGCGGAACAGGTTGAAAAAGTCCCCGCCATCCGAAAGTGCCGTCAACCAATAAAGCATGCCTGCCTGTCCCTCGTTATTCTTTTTGGGCCTTATCTTTTGGGTCTTCGCCCTTGTCTACCGGATGGCCCATTTTGCGGATCGCGTCAACGACCCGTGCCAGTTGCATGCTCAGCGATCCCTTGACCAGAACCACGTCCCCGCTGTCCAGGCGGCGCGGAACCTGTGCCGCCATCTCTTCGGACGTCTCTGCCCATTGCCCCTGTTTGTCTGCAGGCAGCGCCTCGTGCAGATGCTTCATCAGCGGGCCGATGCAGTGGATCACGTCGATGGATGCTATGGAGGGCAGATCGGCAATCCCGCCATGCATCGCGGGTCCTTCATCGCCCAGCTCCTTCATGTCACCGACAAAAGCGATCCGCCGCCCCTTGCTGACACGTCCGATGTCATTGGTCACTTCCGCAGCGGCCAGAACCTCAAGTGCAGCGCCCATTGAGGTCGGATTGGCGTTGTAACTGTCATCGATCAGCTCCAGCGTCATGTGGGTCTCGACCGGGTCCAAAACGATGACTTCGCGCGCACCCCGCCCCTCGTAGGGGGACCACCGGCCCAGCGACTGCGCCGCAAGGGCAAGGTCGGCGCCCAGCGCCTCGGCGGCGGCCAGCGCGCCCAAACCGTTCATGGCATAGTGCTTGCCGACAGCGCCAATCTTGAACAGCAGCGGGGCGTCATGCGCCTCAGCCTGCACCACGGTTGTATCACGCTTCAAATCAACGGATTTCAATTTGAAATCAAAGCCGTGTTCGCCAAAGCCGATGTCGCGACGCTTGGCGTCATGCGCCTTGGCCTGCAGGATCGCCGCAGTCGAACAGTCGTTGTTCAGAACCGCAGCACCGCCATACTCCAAACCGTCAAGGATCGATGCCTTCTCGACCGCGATCCCCTCGATATTCTCAAAGGCTTCCAGATGCGCAGCGGCAACCGTGGTGATCATCGCCACATGCGGCCGCGCCATCTTGGCCAGCGGCGCAATCTCGCCGGGATGGTTCATCCCGATCTCGATCACCGCATACTCCGTATCCTGCGGCATCCGCGCCAGTGTCAGTGGCACACCCCAATGGTTGTTGTAGCTGGCAACCGAGGCATGTGTGCGCCCCTGATCCGTCAGGATGGCGCGCAGCATTTCCTTGGTCGAGGTTTTGCCAACCGACCCGGTAATGGCGACCACGCGGGCCTCTGTGCGGGCACGGGCCGCGATACCCAGCCCTTCCAGACCTTCCAGAACATCATCCACGATCAGCAAGGGCGCATCTTCGGCCACGCCGTCCGGCACATGGGTCACCAGCGCCGCGGCCGCGCCCTTCTCAAGCGCCTGCGCCACAAAATCATGCCCGTCCCGAGCCGCCTTGAGGGCCACAAAGATATCGCCGGGCTGAATCGTGCGGGTGTCGATCGACACCCCGGTCGCCACCCAATCCGTGGTGGCGCGCCCACCCGTTGCGGCAGCAGCCTCGGCTGCGGTCCAAAGCGTCATGTCAACCGTCCTTCCAAGGCGGCCACGGCCACGCTTGCCTGTTCCACATCGTCAAAGGGCAGCACATCATCGCCCACGATCTGACCCGTCTCATGCCCCTTGCCCGCGATCAGCAGCGCGTCACCGGGCCCCAGCGCATCGACCGCGCGCAGGATTGCCTCGGCCCGGTCCCCCACTTCGGTTGCCTCGGGGCAGCCCTCCATGACCGCAGCGCGGATCAGTGCGGGGTCTTCGCTGCGCGGGTTGTCATCGGTGACAAAGACGATGTCAGCATTCTCAGCCGCGGCCTGCCCCATCAACGGACGCTTCCCCGCATCGCGATCCCCGCCTGCCCCCACAACGGCAATCAACCGGCCCATCACATGCGGGCGCATCGCCTTGAGCGCGGTGGCCACCGCGTCAGGTGTGTGTGAGTAATCCACGAACACCGCCGCGCCATTCTCGCGCGTGGCGGCCAGCTGCATACGCCCTCGAACGGTGCCAAGATGGGGCAACGTCTCGAACACCCGCGCGGGCTCCGCCCCGCAGGCAATGACCAGCCCGCAGGCCAGCATCACGTTGTCGGCCTGAAAACCTCCAATCAGGGGCAGACGCGCGGTATACGCCTTGCCCTCATATTCGAACCGCACATCCTGACCCGTCGCATCGAACCGCTGCGCGCTCAGGCGCAGATCGCCGCCATCCCGGCCCACGGCCATCACGGTTTGCCCCCGCGCCCGTGCAATGGCGGCCATGTCCACGCCGCGTGCATCATCCATATTGATCACGGCCACCCCGTCCTCGGGCAGCACACGTGCAAACAGACCCGCCTTGGCGTCAAAATAGGCCTCAAATGTGTGGTGGTAGTCCAGATGATCCTGGGTAAAGTTCGTGAACCCAGCCGCTTTCAGCGTCACGCCATCCAGCCTGCGCTGGTCCAGACCATGCGAAGAGGCTTCCATCGCGGCATGGGTAATCCCGTTCGCCTTCGCCTCAGCAAGGGTGCGATGCAGTGTGATCGGCTCGGGCGTGGTGTGGGCCAAGGGGGCCGTCCATGCGCCCTCCACCCCCGTTGTGCCCAGGTTGACGGCAGGCAAGCCCATCTCGATCCAGATCTGACGCACAAAGGTCGCCACGGATGTTTTCCCGTTGGTCCCGGTGACAGCGACCACCACGTCAGGCTGACCGCCAAACCACAGGGCAGCCGTCCGGCTGAGCGCCTCGCGCGGGGCATCGGTGACAACAACGGCCACATCGTCCAACCACTCCGCGGCCAGTTTGGCCCCTTCTGCATCGGTCAGAACGGCGGCCGCGCCCATGCGCACCGCGTATTGGATGAACTCCGCCCCATGCACGCGGCTGCCCGGCATGGCGGCGAACAGGAACCCGTCCGTCACCTCGCGGCTGTCCACGGCAATGCCGGTGATATCGGGATTGACCCCACCTCGGGCGGTCAGGCCCAGCGATGAAAGTGATCGTGCCTGCGCGCCCATATTGTTGGCCCTACGGTTCGGGTGCGATGCGCACCTCAGTTGCTGCTGGTCAGCGTTATATCAGCGAGGGTGACAGGTTCAACGCTTGGGCGCAGGCCCAGTAGCGGTGCAATCCGGCCAATCATCTCGGCGGCAACCGGAACGGCGGTCCAACCAGCAGAACGGCGCGGTTTGCTACCAGAGGTTTCGACCGGTTCGTCCAGTGTCACCACCAAAACGTATTTTGGATCATGCGCCGGGAACATGGTGGCAAAGGTGGCGATGACTTTGTCATCATAATAACCACCGCGCGGCTTGGGCTTGTCGGCAGTCCCTGTTTTTCCGCCAACGGCGTATCCCGGTACTTCTGCCATGCTAGCGGTGCCATCCGTCACAACCTTGCGCAACATCTTACGCGCAGCACGGGCCGCTCCTTCGCTCATGACGCGATCACCAAGACGCGGACCATGCTGCTTTACAATGGTCGGCTTAACCATCCGGCCGCCATTCGCAATTGCAGAATAGGCAGCGGCAAGGTGCATCGGAGACGACGACAGACCGTGACCATAGCTGATTGTCACCGCGCTCAAGTCGGTCCAACGCTTGGGCAAAAGCGGCCGCCCTGTTCGTGCTTCAACAATTTCGAAATCCGTTGGTTTGAAAAATCCCAGCGACTTGAGGAACTGCTGTTGGCGTTCAACGCCAATCTGCAAGGCCATGCGGCCCGTGCCGCGGTTCGATGACTTAACTATGATGTCGGCGACACTCAGCTTCTTGTAGTTCTTGTTGTTGAATTCACCGATGCTGAAACCGCCAACACGCATAGGGCCCGACGCATCAATGATCGTAGAAGGTGACACCAGCCCGAGATCAACGGCCTGCGCTGCAGTGAAAATTTTGAACGAAGATCCCAACTCATACACGCCCTGCACAGACCTGTTGAACAGCGGGCTGTCCGACTGATCCCCTTTGGTCGCGGGTCGGGGTCTGTTGTTGGGGTCAAATGTTGGCAGCGACACGACCGAGATCACCTCGCCCGTCTTCACATCCATCAGCACGGATGTCGCGCCCTTGGCATTCATCAACCGCATACCGCCATAGAGCACACGCTCGGCGGCGGCCTGAATGGTCAGGTCCAAGGACAGCTGCAGCGGCTTCTGGCCGTTTGCCGGATCGCGCAGATAATCATCGAACTGCTTCTCAACACCCGCAACACCGATGACCTCGGCGGCGCTCACACCTTCCTTGCCAAAGCTGGCCCCGCCCAGAACATGGGCAGCCAAGGTCCCATTGGGATAAAGACGCATGTCGCGCGGACCAAACAGCAGACCGGGATCACCGATCTCATGCACCAGCTGCATCTGCTCAGGGCTGATTTTCTTGCGAATCCACAGGAACTTACGCTTGCCGGTGAAATCCTTCAGCAGCTCCTCTTCCTTCAGATCGGGAAAAATCTCGGCCAACTTCTGGGCCGCCGCTGCCGGGTCCACCATCTGCGGCGGCTGGGCATAGAGCGCATGGGTCTCGAAATTCGTGGCCAGTAGACGGCCCTGACGGTCAACGATATCCGCGCGGGCCGCCGAAATCGCAGCGCCCTGAGCACTCGCTCGGGGCTCAACCGGCTCCGATGTGGCAAGCATTCCCATGCGGACGGCAACCGTCATGAAGGCGCAGAAAAAGAACAGGCCCAACACCAGCAAACGGCCCTCGGCGCGCTGGCGCGAGCGGTCGCGCATTTCCTCGTGGCGGGCACGCAGGTTCTCACGCTCGATGGCTTCGGTGCTTTCACCGGCGGCGCGGGCGGGCAGAATACGGGCCAATGGGCGCAAAGGGGTGCGGGTCATGGCTGCTCTCCATCGCCGGGCAACTCGCCGGACACTTCAACCGCGTTGTCGATGACAAGTTGCGGTGGCGCGGGATAGGCCACCTCGTCCACATGCCCAAACTGGTCAGGGCGGAACGGCAACAGGCCAAGCCGGTCAAAGTTGATGTCGGCCAGATCGCGCAGCCGGTCCGGGCGGTTCAAATAGGCCCATTCGGCCTTGAGAACGGCCAGCCGCGAATGTGCCATGCGGATGTCACGGTGCAGCCTGTCCGTCTTCGACAGCGCTTCCTGCGTCGCGTAATTCTCGCGATAGGCCCAGAAGGCCAGGCCAATCACGGCCAATGTCGTCAAAATATACAAAACCGTGCGCATCAGATGGCCCCCCTGACCTGCGGCATACCAATACTCTTTGCGTCAATCTCTCCGGCAGGCGCGTCCGTGCGCACCGCCACCCGCAGCTTGGCCGACCGGCTGCGCGGGTTTATCTCCAATTCTTGCTTGTCGGGCCCAATCGCCTTCCGGGTCCGCAATTCGAACTGCGCGGGCACGGCCTCCACCTCGGGCGCATAGCGGTTCGGGTTCGACTGCCGCCCACCGCGCGCGGTCATGAAGCGCTTCACCATCCGGTCCTCGACCGAATGAAAGGTCACAACGGCCAGTTGCCCACCGGGTTTCAAAGCCCGCTCAGCTGCCATAAGCCCCTGATACAGCTCATCATATTCATTGTTCACCGCAATGCGCAGAGCCTGAAAACTGCGGGTCGCAGGATGCGATTGCCCCGGCTTCGGACGCGGCAGGCATTTCTCAATGACACCCACCAGCTCAAGCGTCGTGGTGATAGGCCGCGCCGTGATGATCGCACGCGCAATGCGGCGCGACGCCCGCTCCTCGCCGTACTGAAACAGGATGTCCGCCATCACGCCCTCTTCGGCCTCATTCACAATATCCGCGGCAGAGGGTCCGTCCTGCGACATGCGCATATCCAGCGGCCCGTCCTGCATGAAGGAGAACCCCCGCTCAGCGCGGTCCAACTGCATCGACGACACGCCCAGGTCCAGAACAATACCGTCCAGCCCCTGCCCGTACTCATCCAGCTTCGAAAACACACCCGGCTGCATCACGATCCGGTCGCCATAGGTCGCAGCCCACTCTCCAGCCAATTCAAAGGCCAAAGGGTCACGATCCACCGCAATCACCTGCTCAGCCCCGGCCTCCAGCAAGGCGCGCGTATAGCCCCCGGCCCCAAAGGTGCCATCAAGCCATGTGCCATGAATGGGCGCGCATTCCCGCAGGATCGCGTCGATCAGAACCGGAATATGTGGCCCCCCAGCCATTCTTACTCCAAGTCCCCGTCAAGGTAAGCTGACGGGTCCAGATCAGGATCGAACCCATCATCATGCAGCGCGGCGATACTCTCGTCATAAGCATCGGGCTGCCAAATCTCGAATGTGTCGCCCGAGGATACAAACCGCGCCATGCCATCAAGGCCGATCTTCTCACGCAGCTTGGCGGGCAACACGATGCGGCCGGTATCATCAACAACGGTCTCGATGGATTGCGCGCTATACAGACGCTCCATCGCCTTCCGCTTGGCCGAACCGCGCGGGAATTTCGAAATCTTCTCGTCCACCTCATCCATGGCCTCGACCGTGAAGCCCTCAAGGTAGTCACGCGTCGCGCCGCCATAGACAATGATAATGCGGGGCGGCAGGCCCTCGGTCCAGTCGGGGTCACAGGCTTCGATCACACGACGAAACGAGGCCGGGATAGACACCCGCCCCTTTGCGTCCACCTTGTGGTCGCTTTCGCCTCTGAACCTGCGTGCCACCGTTTTGGCCCGTCCCTATTTCACCTTCGCGCCGCAGCGCTTCAAATTCGTTCCCCAGTCACCTGCGCCCTCTTTTCGGGGCCTTGAAATGAAACGGCGGGTTGATCTGCTGCCACTGATCAACCCGCCGCCCTCGTCCCGCCTCGCGGGATGTCCAGCTGCGCGCGCCACCTGGGGGGATGTCTGCTCGCTCGCGCGCCGGATCTCTGGTCTGATGAAAGCGAGGTGCCTGTATGAAACCTGCTAGAGTTTTGTTTTTTGCTTGGGGTCGTTTGCTGCCCCGTGCTCGTTCTCATCTGATGTCATTAGGTATGACGTGGGAAAACATGGGACGCAATGGTTTTTTGAGGTCACAACACACTACAACTGGTTTCCCCTCGCAGTCGAAAACAACATATTGCGGATGATTTCACCAGATTTCAGGAACATGCTGTAAGATGAAGAAGATATGACACAATATATTGTGGCGATGATCAGATAGCATTACCGCACCACAATTTCCCAAAAAAATTTGGGCCAATTGTATGGCATCGCTTATGTTCTCTACTTGTTCCGGCGTAAATATGTGCTACTTAGGTAGATTGATTCGAATCACACAACTTTTGGCCACTCTTGCCCATGGTTTCCCATGCCGCATCCCATATCGCCCCGCCCGTCCCATGAAATCCCTTGCGAAGGGCGCGCGAACGCGGCAACAGCACCCCAAAGCCAGACAGGAGCACACATGTCCTACGCCATCCGCATCTTTGTTCACGCCGTTTCCATGGTATTCCGTGACCTTGGCGCAACCTTTCGGGCCACGTCTGCAGGTATTGTGCTGATTGCAGTGGGTGCGGGTTTGCTGATCGCAACGGCCCCCGGTCTGGCCAGTGGCGTGACAAACCTTGACGACACCGAAGCACTGTCGACCATTTCGAATTTCGGTCTTCTCATCCCGGCGTTCCTGCTGATGGCAATCGGTTACCTGATGATGATTGCGGCCTGGCACCGTTTTGTGTTGCTCCCGCTGGAACAGCGGGACGAAGGTTACACCCCAAGCGCTGGCATCGTGCTGGGTTATCTCGGCCGCAGCATCCTGTTGGGCCTTCTCATCACCCTGATCGCCCTTCCACTTTTCGTTCCCGTGGGTCTCGTCGGCGCGGGAGCCGGTGAAGTGATGGCGGGAATCGTTGCGATACCGCTGGTCGTGCTGCTGGGCTGGTTGTTGTTCCGATGGAGCCTGATCCTTCCCGCCTGCACCATTGGGCGCAAGATGACTTTCCGCGAAAGCTGGGACGCGTCGAAACCCTTGGCACTCACCATCGTCGGGATCATGATTATACTGGCCGCAGTGGATTTCGGCCTGAACTTCGCTCTTGGCACCATTCTGACAGACAATATCGTCAGTGGTCTCATCTCCATAATTGTTTCTGTGTTTTATGCGTTGGTCAGCGCCAGCATACTCACGACTCTCTATGGTATCGCTGTCGAGGGGCGCGACGTTTGATCAGGCCATACCGCCCTTGATCAGCCCTTCGGCGATGCGCGCGTAGACCTGCGCCATCGGCCCGTCGCCAACAGCAATAGGCGTGCCCCCGTCTCCGGCAAGGCGCGTCTCAAGATCAATTGGCAATGCTCCCAGCAAGGGCACGCCCAACTTCTCGGCCTCCGCCGCAACGCCCCCTTGGCCAAAGATTTGATGCTCCGACCCACAATCGGGACACACGAACATCGACATGTTCTCGATCAGGCCCAACACCGGCGTCTTTAGCGTCGCAAACATGTCCAGCGCCTTGCGCGCGTCGATCAACGCCACATCCTGCGGGGTCGAGACAACAATGGCCCCTGAAAGTTCGGATTTCGTACACAGGGTCAGTTGCACATCCCCGGTACCCGGCGGCAGGTCGACCAGCAGAACATCCAGCTCGCCCCACTCCACCTGCCCCAGCATCTGCTGCAGCGCGCCCATCAGCATGGGGCCACGCCACACCACGGCCTTGCCCTCTTCCATCATGAACCCAATGGACATCAGGGTGACGCCATGGGCGTGCAAGGGAATGATGGTCTTGCCATCCGGCGACGCGGGCCGCTTGTTCACCCCCATCATGCGGGGCTGAGACGGACCATATATATCCGCATCCAGCAGCCCCACTTTGCGCCCTTGCTTGGCCAGCGCCACAGCAAGGTTCGATGAAACGGTGGACTTGCCAACACCGCCCTTGCCCGACCCAATGGCAAGTATGCGTTTGACGCCAGTGGGCTTCGTGGGACCGTCCTGGGGCTTGGGGTGCCCCCCGATCTTCAGGCTTGGCGGCGCAGCAGGCTTCTTGGCCGGGCCATGCGCCGTTAGGGCCACGCGCACCTCTCCAACTGCGTCCAGCGCCCGCACCGCCGCTTCGGCAGCCGCACGAACGGGCTCCATCTTGGCCGCCAGCTCAGGGTTGGGCGCCTCGATCACGAACTGCACGGCATCGCCCTGCATCTGAACCGCTCGAATCAAATCCCGGCTGACCAGGTCACCTCCATCCGGCATCCCCACGCGCGCCAGCGCGTCCATAACATTTTGTTTCGTGACAGCCATGCTCGATTTCCCCGCTTTATGATGAAAGAAATGGCATAATTTTCGCGTCTTACAAGAGCTTGAAAACAGCACCGTCCGAAACGCTGTTTCCTTGTGCACATTGCCCAGGCTTTGGACCACAACCCCATGCAATTGCTGCATAGCAGCATTGAATTGGTGTCCATTGTGCACCCGCAGCATTGGCTTATATTTGGGTCAACGAAATGAGCATGAGGCAAAGAACATGGCCTATTACAATGATGTAGCACGACGCAGCGACCTCGTGGAACGTATCCTCGGCACGGTTGCCCGCGTGTTCGAAGCCGCTGCAGAGCGTCGCGCAAAACAGCGTATCTTCCGCAGCACATTCACCGAGCTGAACGCTCTGTCCAACCGTGAACTGGCCGATCTGGGCCTGCACCGGTCGGAACTGAAGCGCGTCGCTTGGGAATCCGCGAACGACCTGACAGCGTAACACAAGAACACAAGGATCAGATCGCCCCCTCCTCCTCCCTGGGGCATCTGAAATTGGCGGCGGCGCCCTCCTCCTCCCTGGCGTCGCCGCACTTTAACACCGCAATACGTCGCACTTTCGGTCTTCCTCCTCCCTGACCGACGCGATGTTGCAAGAGCGGCGGCATTCACCTCCTCCCGAATGTCGTCGCACGAATACCGCACCGAAGGGTGCAGAGATTGCTGAACCGGTCCTCCTCCTCCCTGACCGGCCGGCATGACGAAGGCGGCGGCCCCCTCCTCCCTGGGGACCGCCGCTTTTTTATTCCCATCTTCAATTAACTTGCCCGCAAATGTCACACCGGCCTGACCTGCCACGTCATCCCAATGACAAAGGCAAGGATACTATGGCATGGACCGTGTTCTCTGGATCGTAGGGATCTATTTAGTGGGTTTGGGCATCCTGATGTGGACGCAGCCGCAGCTCTGGTACTCCAACACCCCCGGTGTTGCACCCATGAGGCCCTTCAACATGCATTTCGTTCGCGACTTCGCCTTGGTGTTCGGCACCAGCGGCCTCGCGGTATTGTACGCAGCACGCTCGCGTAACCACGATGTGTTGATCGTGGGCCTTAGCTGGCTCGCCCTCCACGCTCTCTATCACCTCGTCACATGGGCCAACCGGGGCTTTGCCTTTGATCTGGTGGCTTTCGTCAACCTGTTAGGCATCCAGCTTCCAGTCTGGACATGCCTTGCAATCGCTTTCTCAATGCAACCCAAGGAGCAAACCTCATGATCCGCGCATTTCTTCATTCCGGTGCCCGCCGCTTTGGCAAACAATTCAACTACAATACGCAGTACATGCATGACCTGATCGACATCGACCCACGCGCCGGTCTGCGCATGACCCTGTTCCAGAAGGTCAGCGCCTATGCCGGCCCCAAATCCGCGCATCACGTCCGGATGGGGGCCATGGTCGGCTCAGCCGTCGAGGGCGATTGCGGCCCTTGCGCCCAACTGACCGTGGACATGGCCTTGGCCTTTGGGGCCCGTGCTGCCGATATCCAGGCCAGTCTGAATGGCGCACCGGATGCGGCAGGTGACTTCGGCCTCGGCTACCAGTTCGCATGGGCGGCCATTCGGGGCGATGACACGCTGGATGCACTGCGCACCCGGATCGAAGCAGCCCATGGACCCCGCGCCGTCGTGGCCGCCTCCTTCGCCGCTGCCTTTACCCGTACCTACCCAGTGCTCAAGCGTGGCATGGGCCACGGCAAACTGTGCCAGCGGCTGGATGTGAATGGCACGTCCATCACACTTACCCAACCGGTCGCCGCATGACGTGGACCGACCAATTCGAAGCACAGCGGCCGATGCTGACGGCCCTGTGCTATCGCATGCTCGGTGAAAGGGCCGCCGCCGAAGACGCAGTACAGGACACGTGGCTCAAGTGGGCCGCAGCGGATCATGCCGCCATCCGAACACCGGCCGCATGGTTGCGCACCGCCGCAACACGGGTGGCCATCGACAGCCTGCGACGGGCCAAAACGCGGCGGGAATCCTATGTTGGACCATGGCTGCCCGAGCCATTGATCGTAGATGAAAACACGGCGGAAGACAGCTTTGCCCAAGCGCAAGAATGCGAACTCGCCTTGCTCTGGGTGATGGACACGTTGCCCACCAGTGAACGCGCCGCATTTGTCCTGCGCGAGGCGTTCGATGCGTCCTATGCCGACATCGCCCAGACGTTGGGCAAATCCGAAGCCGCCTGTCGCCAATTGGTCAGCCGCGCGCACCGCCGCGTTGCGCAATCGGCCCCGGACCTGACCCAACCCGCAAGCAGACGCGCCGCCCAGATCAGCGGCTTTCTTGCCGCCATTGCCAGCAACGATCTTGACGCGGCCAAGGCTTATCTGTCTGACGATGCCGTCTCGATCTCGGATGGCGGCGCCAAGGCACGCGCGGCCCGCCGCCCGCTCGTTGGTCCGGACGATATCGTTCAGGTCTCGCACGCGGTTACGTTGAAAAATGCCGGGCGTCTGGTGCCGACACAGGTCACGGCGAATGGCCACCCGGCGGTGCTGATGACCAAAGACGGTCAGACCGAAGCGCTTGTCACTGTGGCGCTAAACACCAGTGGCTTGATCTGTTGGATGTATATGATGCGCAACCCCGACAAGTTAGGAGCGCTGAATCCTAGACAAAACGATCCTCTTGGTATTGTCACATCCTAGAAAGGAATGTCATCCGTTCCCGACACAAAACGCGAGACAACCTTCTTGGTGCCCGCCTTCTCGAACTCCACTTCCAGCTTGTCACCTTCAATCCCGACGATGACACCATACCCGAATTTCTGGTGAAACACGCGCTCGCCCACCGTGAAAGCCGACACGGCGTTTAGGTCGATCACCGTGTTCCGGCTCTCCTTGGGCTGACTCATGGGCCGCTCTCCGGCCCGCGCCTGCAGCCGCTTCCATCCGGGCGAGTTGTAGACATTCGCCTCCGCTGCCGCTTGGTGCAGCCGCGACTCACCCCCCATATTTGGGGCCGCAGCACCAAAGCCGCCCCCATACAGGCCCGGTGGTGTCAGCACATCCACATGATCCTCGGGCAGCTCATCAACAAAGCGCGACGGCATGGATGATTGCCATTGCCCAAACACCCGCCGGTTCGAGGCAAAGGAAATGGTGCACACCTCCTCAGCGCGTGTGATGCCCACGTAAGCCAGGCGGCGCTCTTCCTCGAGCCCCTTGATCCCACTTTCATCCATCGACCGTTGCGACGGAAACAGCCCGTCTTCCCAGCCCGGCAGGAACACCTGCGGGAACTCCAGACCCTTGGCCGCGTGCAGGGTCATGATCGACACTTTGGCCTCGGCATCTTCGCTCGCATTGTCCATGACCAGCGAAACGTGCTCAAGAAACCCTTGCAAATTCTCAAAAGATTCAAGGGCTTTCACAAGCTCCTTCAAGTTCTCCAGCCGCCCCGGAGCCTCAGGCGTCTTGTCATTCTGCCAATGCGCGGTATAGCCCGATTCATCCAGAATGATCTCTGCCAACTCGATATGGCTCACCGGCGGCGGGCCGTATTCGACACGCAACGGGGCAACGCCCTCGTCAATCACCGAGTCGTCCTGTGCCACTTCGATGCGCGGTCCGCGCAGTTTGGAATTCCAACGCGCAATGCCATCAACAAGCGCGCCCAACTCCTTGCCACCCTTGCCTTTTATCAAACCCTGATCAACCGCCAGCCGCGCCCCTTCGACCAGCGAAACCCCGTTGGCCCGCGCCGTGATCTGGATGGTCTGCTGCGCCTTGTCCCCCAAGCCTCGCTTGGGTGTGTTCACGATCCGCTCAAAGGCCAGATCGTCGTCAGGCGACACCACAACGCGGAAATAGGCCATCGCATCCCGAATCTCCATCCGCTCGTAAAAGCGTGGCCCTCCAATCACGCGATACGGCAGTCCGATGGTCAGGAAGCGATCCTCGAACGCACGCATCTGATGCGAGGCCCGCACCAGAATAGCCATGTCTTCCAACGACATAGACCGTACACCTCGTGTGCCGGCTTGCGCCGCCTCAATCTCTTCCCCGATCCAGCGCGCTTCTTCCTCACCATCCCAATGGCCGATCAGGCGCACCTTCTCGCCTTCGTCCTTGTCGGTCCACAGCGTCTTGCCCAGACGGTTCTCGTTGCCATCAATGACACCCGAGGCCGCCGCCAGAATATGCGGGGTCGACCGATAGTTCTGCTCCAGCCGCACCACATGCGCGCCGGGAAAGTCCTTTTCAAACCGCAGGATATTGCCCACTTCGGCCCCGCGCCAGCCATAGATCGACTGGTCGTCATCCCCCACGCAGCAGATGTTCTTGTGCCCCTGCGCCAGCAGCCGCAGCCACAGATACTGGGCCACGTTGGTATCCTGATACTCGTCCACGAGGATGAACGCGAACCAGCGTTGATACTGTTGCAGCACGTCCGGATGCGCCTGAAAAATGGTGACCATGTGCAACAGCAGATCGCCAAAGTCACAGGCATTCAGTTCGATCAAGCGGCGCTGGTATTGCGCATAAAGATCAACGCCCTTGTGATTGTAAGCCCCTGCATCTGTTGCAGGAACCTTGTCGGGCGTCAACGCCCGGTTCTTCCACCCATCAATGATGCTGGCCAGCTGCCGCGCAGGCCAGCGCTTGTCATCTATGTTGGCCGCCTGAACCAGTTGTTTCAAAAGGCGTATCTGGTCGTCCGTGTCCAGAATGGTGAAGTTGCTCTTGAGGCCCACAAGCTCGGCATGGCGGCGCAGCAGTTTTACGCAGATGGCGTGGAATGTGCCCATCCAAGGCATACCCTCGATCGGCTGCCCGAGCATCTGCCCCACACGGTTCTTCATCTCGCGCGCGGCCTTGTTGGTAAAGGTCACAGCCAGAATCTCATTCGGGCGCGCCCGCCCGGTGTTCAACAGATGCACGATGCGCGCAGTCAACGCTCGCGTTTTACCGGTCCCCGCGCCAGCAAGCATCAGAACCGGTCCATCAAGTTGCTCGACTGCCGCACGCTGTGCCGGGTTCAAACCATCCAGATAGGGCTGTGGCCGCGCCGCCATGGCGCGTGCGGACAGGGATGCCCCTTCAAAGGCGTCAAGATCATCAAAGCTGCTCATGCCACAATGTATCGCGACAGCGCTCAAAGGAAAAGACTGATGTTCACGCCATGTTCCACCCTCTTTTGCCCTTTTCGAAACCGCAGTTCGGAAAGCCCAACAGGCAGAGCGTTCGCAAATTCAACGCCTTGCAGCCCTACGCGCCCATCTCCATAGTCCCGCGCATGGATCTGAACAGCCGCTATCCCGCCCTCAGCGATCTGCGCGACCGCGCTCGCCAACGAATCCCGAAATTCGTTTGGGAGTACCTGGACAGCGGAACCGGGGACGAGGCCACGCGTTGTCGCAATCGCACAGCGCTTGATCGCGTGGGGCTGTTACCGTCCATTCTGCATGGCGAATTCGAAGCCAATCTTTCAACGAACCTGTTGGGACAACAGCGCGCCCTGCCCTTTGGCATCGCTCCAGTTGGAATGTCCGGACTGATGTGGCCCGACGCCGAACGCCACTTGTCGCAAGGTGCAGCGCGCTTGGGCATGCCCTACACCTTGTCCACAGTGGCGGCAGCATCACCCGAGGATGTCGCTCCAGTTCTGGGTGAGGATGCGTGGTTCCAGATGTATCCGCCGCGTGACGAGGGCATTCGCAAGGACATGCTAGACCGCGCCCGCGCTGCCGGGTTCAAGACATTGGTGCTGACCGTCGATGTGCCCGTGGCATCCCGGCGGGAACGGCAAACACGGTCCGGCATTACCAACCCACCTCGTCTGACACCGCGCCTGATGGCTCAGGTTGCCATGCGACCAGCATGGGCAGTGGCGATGGCGCGCAAGGGCATGCCACATATGCGAATGCTGGATGCCTATGCCACAGCGGCAACCAAGAACCTGCCTGTGACGGCGCATGTCGGATACTTGCTGCGTACCTCGCCGGATTGGGACTATGTGTCGTGGCTGCGTGATGCTTGGGACGGACCCTTCGTCGTAAAGGGCGTCATGCGAGGCACGGATGCCGAGCGGCTCGAAGGGCTCGGCGTCGATGCGATCTGGGTGTCGAACCACGCCGGCCGACAATTCGATGCCGCCCCCGCCACAATCGAGGTCCTGCCAGCCGTACGCCGCGCTACACGCCTGCCAATCATCTTTGACAGCGGTGTCGAAGGCGGATTGGACATTTTGCGCGCCATGGCATCGGGCGCTGATTTCATCATGCTGGGTCGCGCATGGCACTACGCGCTTGCCGCACTCGGACCGGATGGCATCGATCATCTCTGCCATATCCTGTCCGAAGACTTGAAGGCCAATATGGGCCAACTCGGAGCGCGGACGCTGCAGGACCTGCCTAAACCCTTCCAACACGCCTAGCGGCGACACAGGTCGGCATCAGGTGAGTATTGACTGAGTGCCCAGACGTCACAGCCGGTCATCCACCGGGCACCTTTTCTCCTGCCGGTCAATCTACCCACAACCACGTATTGTTTGCGTCACGTAAACATCATAGAGAATGCCGCGACTGCAAAATACGGCCCCGGGGGGAGCGACCATGCCCGATTTCCAAAAGATTCTCATCGCCAACCGCGGTGAGATCGCAATCCGCATCATGCGCGCAGCCAACGAAATGGGGAAAAAGACGGTCGCCGTCTTTGCCGAGGAAGACAAGCTGGGCCTGCACCGCTTCAAAGCGGACGAAGCCTACCGTATCGGCGAGGGACTCGGGCCAGTTGCCGCCTATCTGAGCATCGACGAAATGATCCGCGTCGCCCGCGAAAGCGGGGCTGACGCCATCCACCCAGGCTATGGCCTGCTGTCGGAAAACCCCGATTTCGTGGATGCCTGCGAAAAGAACGGCATCACCTTCATCGGCCCCAAATCCGAAACCATGCGTGCCCTTGGTGACAAGGCCAGCGCTCGCAAGGTCGCCATCGCTGCTGGCGTTCCTGTCATTCCCGCTACCGAAGTGCTGGGCGACGACATGGACGCCATCCGGAAAGAAGCCAAGGAAATCGGTTACCCTTTGATGCTCAAAGCCTCATGGGGCGGCGGCGGACGCGGGATGCGCCCCATCATGGGCGAAGCGGAAGTCGAGGAGAAAGTGCTCGAAGGCCGCCGCGAGGCAGAAGCAGCCTTCGGCAACGGCGAAGGGTATCTGGAAAAGATGATCACCCGCGCGCGCCATGTCGAAGTACAAATCCTCGGCGACAAACACGGCGGCATGTATCACCTCTTTGAACGCGACTGCTCGGTCCAGCGCCGCAACCAGAAGGTCGTGGAACGTGCCCCCGCCCCCTACCTGACGGACAAGCAGCGGGCCGAGATCTGCGACCTTGGCTACAAGATTTGTAAGCACGTGAACTACGAATGCGCGGGCACGGTCGAGTTCCTGATGGATATGGAAACGTCCAAGTTCTACTTCATCGAAGTGAACCCCCGTGTGCAGGTCGAACACACGGTGACCGAGGAGGTCACCGGGATCGACATCGTACGCGCCCAGATACTGATCGCTGAAGGCAAACCGATTGACGAAGCGACTGGCAAGGCCAGCCAAAAGGACATCGTCCTGACCGGCCACGCCCTGCAAACGCGGGTGACCACCGAAGACCCACAGAACAACTTCATCCCCGATTATGGCCGCATTACCGCTTACCGGTCGGCCACCGGGATGGGCATACGTCTCGACGGCGGTACGGCTTACGCGGGCGGCGTCATCACCCGCTACTACGACAGCCTGCTGACCAAGGTGACATCCAAAGGCCCAACACCCGAGATCGCCATCGCCCGCATGGACCGCGCCCTGCGCGAGTTCCGCATCCGGGGCGTTTCGACCAACATCGCCTTTGTCGAAAACCTGCTAAAGCACCCGACCTTCCTGTCGAACGAATACACAACTAAGTTCATCGACGAGACACCTGAACTGTTCCAATTCCCCCGCCGCCGCGACCGCGGCACCAAGGTTCTGACCTACATCGCGGATATCACCGTGAACGGTCACCCGGAGGTCAAGGACCGCCCCAGCCCCCGCGCCGACATCAAGGACCCGAAGCCACCATCGCTGCAGGCCGATCCGTCCCACCAGATGGGCACACGCAATCTGCTGGAACAAAAGGGCCCTCAGGCCGTTGCGGACTGGATGAAATCGCAACAGCAATTGCTGATCACTGACACCACCATGCGCGACGGGCATCAGTCTCTGCTCGCCACGCGGATGCGCAGCTATGACATGATCAAGGTGGCACCCGCCTACGCCGCCAACCTGCCGCAGCTCTTCTCGATGGAATGCTGGGGCGGTGCGACCTTCGACGTCGCCTACCGCTTCTTGCAGGAATGCCCGTGGCAGCGCCTGCGCGATCTGCGCGAGCGTATGCCGAACTTGATGACCCAGATGCTGCTGCGCGGGGCCAATGGTGTGGGTTACACCAACTACCCAGACAACGTGGTGCAGGAATTCGTGCGCGTCGCCGCAGACACCGGCATCGACGTCTTCCGCGTCTTCGACAGCCTGAACTGGGTTGAAAACATGCGCGTCGCCATGGATGCGGTCCAAGAGCAGAACAAGATCTGCGAAGGCACGATCTGCTATACCGGCGACATCATGGACCCGGACCGGGCCAAGTATGACCTGAAATACTATGTCGACATGGGCAATCAGCTGAAAGATGCAGGCGCCCACGTACTGGGCCTCAAGGACATGGCGGGCCTCCTTAAACCCGCTGCGGCCAAGCAGTTGATCCGCGCCCTGAAGCAAGAGGTCGGCCTGCCCATCCATTTCCATACCCACGACACCGCCGGTGTAGCGGTTGCGACGATTCTGGCCGCAGCCGAAGCGGGCGTGGACGCAGTTGATTGCGCAATGGACGCGCTATCAGGCAACACGTCGCAAGCCACACTCGGCACCGTTGTCGAAGCGCTGGAAAACACCGACCGCGACACCGGGCTCGACATAAACGCGGTCCGCGACATCTCCGACTACTGGGAGGCAGTGCGCGCGCATTATGCGGCGTTTGAAAGTGGCATGCAGGCCCCCTCCTCCGAGGTCTACCTGCACGAAATGCCGGGCGGCCAATTCACCAACCTCAAGGCACAGGCGCGCAGTCTTGGCCTCGAAGAACGCTGGCACGAAGTTGCGCGCACCTATGCAGACGTGAACCAGATGTTCGGCGACATCGTGAAAGTCACTCCATCATCCAAAGTGGTTGGTGACATGGCCCTGATGATGGTGTCACAGGGGCTGACCCGTGACGAGGTCGAGGACCCTGACAAAGAGGTAGCCTTCCCCGACAGCGTTGTCGACATGATGCGCGGCAATCTTGGCCAACCTCCCGGCGGCTTCCCGCATGGCATCCAGCAAAAAGTGCTCAAGGGCGAAGAGCCCAATACGGCCCGCCCCGGCGCAGATGTGCCGCCGGTCGACCTGGAAAACACACGCGCCGACCTGTCCGGCCAACTCGAAGGCAAGGCCATCGATGACGAAGATCTGTCGGGCTACCTGATGTATCCCAAGGTGTTCCTTGATTACATGGGGCGTCACCGCACCTATGGCCCTGTCAGGGCTCTGCCGACCAAAACCTTCTTCTACGGTATGAAGCCCGGCGAAGAGATCACGGCAGAAATCGATCCGGGCAAGACGTTGGAAATTCGTCTGCAAGCAGTGGGTGAAACCAACGAAGACGGCGAAGTGCGCGTGTTCTTCGAGCTCAACGGCCAACCGCGCACGATCCGCGTACCAAACCGTCTGGTGAAGTCGCAGACAATCTCTCGGCCCAAGGCCGAAGATGGCAACGCCAGCCATGTTGGCGCACCCATGCCGGGTGTTGTGGCCAGCGTCGGCGTCACAGCCGGACAAGAGGTTTGCGAAGGCGACCTTCTTCTGACCATCGAAGCCATGAAGATGGAAACCGGCATCCACGCCGAGCGCGACGCGGTTGTCAAAGCCGTGCACGTTTCGGCCGGCGGCCAGATCGACGCCAAGGATCTGCTGGTCGAATTGGAGTGACCCCGCCGCTAGGCGCATGGGGCCTGACGGGTACGCCCGTCCCCCTGCCCGGCGGACACCGCAACACTGTGCTGCGGGTGGGCCAACACGTGCTCAAATCCACGCGGAGGTCAGAGGCCGCGATAACGTGGCTCTTACCTGTCGCACGGCATGCAGAGACTTGCGGGCTGAGCGTGCCCACGCCATTGCGATCCAGCCTTGGCACCTTCTTGGTCGACGGTTGGACCTGCGAACCGTTATGCGAAGGGGGCTCCACACCTCCTAAGACGATTGCCGATAAAATTTCCCGCCTTCACAACGTCGCCGCTGACCTGCCCCAACGCGACGGGTTTGCATCCGCCCGCGATCTTCTGACCGAGCCGTCGGGGGGAGATATTGATCTGGCCGGAATGCCAACGGATCTTGTTTTCCAACTCAGGGCCGCTTGGTCGGCCATCAGCCTCGAAACCACGCTTGTGCACGGCGACCTGAACCCGGACAACATCCTCACCGACACGGACGGCAATGTGACAGTGATTGACTGGGACGAAGCACGCCGCGATCACCCCCTCTTTGACACAGTCACTTGGACCGACGCACCTACGCCGATCATCAAACAAGCCGCACTCGCCTGGGAAATCGCGTGCTCTTGGCAACTTGAGCCTGAGCATGCGCGATCGCTTGTGCCTTCGTTCACGTCGGCGCTGAAGTCTGGCGAGCGTTGACACACAATTGCGACCTCTCCGGATCAGGCTTAAACACATACGCGCAACGCCCGCGCCCAACTTACACACCCGGTACCGACATGCACATCCAATCCTTCTCCATCCTCGTCCCGGACTACCAAGCAGGCCTGGACTTTTTCTGTGGCACGCTGGGTTTCGAACTGGTCGCCGACATCGATCAAGGGCGCAAACGCTGGATCGAAGTGCGCGCACCCGGTGCGCAAACGTCAATCATCATTGCGCGGGCGGACGGCGCAGATCAGATCGCCAGCGTCGGCGCCCAAGGCGGTGGACGGGTCTGGTTGTTTTTGCACTCGGATGACTTTGCCCAAGACCATGCACGGCTAACGGCACGCGGGATCGATTTCGAAGAAGAACCGCGGCACGAGGTTTACGGAACCGTGGCTGTCTTCCGTGACCCCTTTGGCAACCGCTGGGACCTGATCCAACGCGCCTAGCGCACTGTATCAATCTGCGTATCGAAGATGGCAGAGGCCGTGAAAAGAACGCTACCGACCACCTCAATCCCAGCACTTACATGACGCCCCAGTCGCGGCTCTGCATCGCCTGATGCGACACAGCCAAGAACAATCGCAAAGGCCAGTGTCAGTGATTTGGCGGCGGACAGGCTGAGGTGCATCTGGGATCCTTTCTGTTGAGCTGGTTCTAAACAGGTGACGGAATGACAGTGACCGCGCCTTGCCCCGCAACGCCGAAGTCCAGAAACAGGATAAAGCTGGCCGGAGGCGGCGTGGCGAACGTCACGGTTGCGCGCGTTGGAACATCCTCCGCGAAATTGACGGCAACCGGTGCATCAAACTGTACGGTTGCGCCAGGAACGTACATTGCCTGCAGGACCAACGGACCACCCAACCCCGTGAGGGTAAGCCGTATGTTCACTTGAAGCCCCACCATGACGGCCCGCTCGACCTGGGCCATCATGGTGGGACCATGCGGCCCGTCATGAGCTTGGGCTGCCGGAGAAAAAGCACAGGCAGAAAGCAGGGCAAGGACCGCAATTGTGTCGCGTGAGTGGCGGATCATATGACTTCTACGCAAGGTCATCGGCCTTCCGTCGCCTGTTCGCAAATTTTTTGCAATCTTGTCCATTTTCCGCTTGCAGCGCGAAGCGGGTAAAAGTATTCCACGCCTCACCCAAGGAAGCGGGCGTAGCTCAGGGGTAGAGCATAACCTTGCCAAGGTTAGGGTCGGGCGTTCGAATCGCCTCGCCCGCTCCAAAATCCTCCTTGACGGGAGTGACAAAAAGGCCGCCGCTTGGCGGTCTTTTTTGTTTTGGATGCAATTGAACCGACGCGTTGCCACGCCAAGGTCCAGCAGATCGATTACATCAATCGGCCCTTCTCCACCTGGCAACACATCCCAACCTCGTGAGGCGTGCCCCAAAAGATGCCTAGAATACCTTGAAAGTCATGGTGGTCAGCGACCGTTCGATGTCGTCGATACCCAACAACTCATCGTTGATGTATTTGCCGACATCCTGACCTTCAGGAATGTAGACCTTCATCAACAGGTCATAGTCACCCGAGGTCGAATAAAGCTCGGAATGGATCTCACGCAACGCAATCTCTTCGGCGACCTTGTAGGTGGAACCGGGGCGACAGCGGATTTGGATGAAAACACAAGTGGTCATGGGCAAGGCCTTGGGCAACTGAGGTGCATGCCCCCGTAGTGGCACGTCTGCACAGGTCCCTGCAAGCGTGATGGGCGCCTCTTGGCGGCGCTGCTCTGCCCGCCTATAGAAGCACGCGAACCCATTGGCAGGAGGCGCGCGATGCGCAGCACCACCCTCACCCGCACCACCGCGGAAACCGATATCTCGGTGTCTCTCGACCTTGATGGCACGGGGCAATACGACAACGAAACCGGCGTCGGATTCTTTGACCACATGCTGGATCAGCTGGCACGCCACGCGCTGATCGACATGACGGTGCGGTGCAAAGGGGACCTGCATATCGACGACCACCATACGGTCGAGGATGTGGGCATCGCCATTGGGCAGGCGCTCAGCCAAGCCGTTGGAAACAAGAAGGGAATCCAGCGCTACGGGTCTTGCCTGTTGCCGATGGATGATGCCCTTGTCCGGGCGGCACTGGACCTGTCGGGGCGGCCCTTCCTTGTGTGGAACGTGGACCTGCCGACGCCCAAAATCGGAACCTTTGACACTGAGCTCGTGCGCGAGTTCTTCCAAGCGCTCAGCACCCATGGCGGCATCACGCTGCATGTGGACATGCTGCACGGGATCAACAGCCACCACATTGCCGAAGCGGCCTTCAAGGCGGTTGCGCGTGCGCTGCGCGTGGCCCTTGAGGTCGATCCGCGCACCGCAGACGCCATCCCGTCGACCAAGGGCAGCCTATGAGCCTGACAGTCCTAATCGACTACGAAAGCGGCAACCTGCACTCGGCTGAAAAAGCGTTCGAACGCATGGCGCGTGAGGCGGATGCAGGCACAGTTGTGGTGACCTCAGACGCGGATGTCGTGGCCAAGGCCGACCGGATCGTGCTGCCGGGCGACGGCGCCTTTCCCGCCTGCGCCGCAGCGCTGCGTGGATCAGGCGTGTATGACGCACTTGTCGAAGCCGTTGAAAAAAAGGGGAAACCCTTTCTGGGCATCTGCGTGGGCATGCAGTTGATGGCCGCGTGGGGACGTGAGTATAGCGACACGCCGGGTTTGGGCTGGGTCGATGGTGAAGTGGTGCCAATCACGCCGTCAGATACAGCTTTGAAGGTGCCGCATATGGGGTGGAACGACCTTGTTCTGGAGGCGCAACACCCAGTGTTTGAAGGGGTGTCGACCGGCGATCACACCTATTTCGTACACTCCTATCATTTCGAGGTCGCAGACCCTGACATGCGGCTCGCCCATGTGGATTACGGTGGAGATGTTACTGCCGTCGTTGGGCGAGACACGATGCTGGGGATGCAATTCCACCCCGAGAAAAGCCAAGACATCGGTCTGCGCATGATCCGCAATTTCCTGACCTGGGCGCCCTGACAGGCGGGGCGGAGGACACCTCCGCCTTACGCGCGTAAGGCGCATTTCAATGCGCCGTCCGCCGTCGAAGGGCAGTGTGCCATTTGCCTGGTTAACATTGCCAAAACACACCGCACGGCGCACAAGCATTTGAAAACGCGCACAAACCACAGATCAACCAAGAAAGAGTTACAGCAGCTAACAGGCTGTCCCCGCGGGGACAGATTTCAGATTCGTAAGGCGGAGGTATCCTCCGCCTAACCCCGCGCCGCTTTTTCGGCGATACCAGATGTGCCCTGGCGCCGCGCCAGTTCCTCCATTACGTCACTCACCGTCACGTCCCGCGACGCCAGCATCACCAACAGATGATAAAGCACATCCGCCGCCTCGGATGTCAGGGCGACCTTGTCATCTCTCACCGCCTCAATGATGGCTTCGACTGCTTCCTCACCGAATTTCTCGGCACATTTTTCCGGCCCCTTGGCCAGCAGCTTGGCGGTCCAGGAGCTATCGGGATCGGCTCCTTTACGGGCTTCGATCGTGGCAAATAGATCGTCCAGTGTCATGTCAGCCTCATCGGGATGCCCGCCGCCGCCATGTGGGCCTTGGCTTGGGCAATGGTATAATCACCGAAGTGGAAGATGGAAGCCGCCAGCACGGCGGAGGCGCCCCCTGCGGTCACGCCATCCACAAGGTGATCAAGCGTGCCGACGCCGCCGCTTGCGATCACGGGGATCGGCACGGCGTCCGAGATGGCGCGCGTCAGAGGCAGGTTGAACCCCGCGCGTGTCCCGTCGCGGTCCATGGAGGTGAGAAGGATCTCCCCTGCCCCTTTTTCGGCTGCAGTGCGGGCAAATTCGACCGCATCAATGCCCGTCGGCTTGCGTCCGCCATGGGTGAATATCTCCCAGCGCCCCGGCTCGACCGTCTTGGCGTCGATGGCGCAGACAATGCACTGGCTGCCAAACTGGTCGGCGGCGCGCGCGAGCACATCGGGGTCTGCCACGGCAGCGGAGTTGAACGACACCTTGTCGGCCCCGGCCAGTAACAGCGCCCGCACATCCGCCACCGTACGGACACCACCGCCCACCGTCAGCGGGATAAAACACTGTTCTGCCGTACGTTGCACCAGATCGAACATCGTGCCCCGGTTTTCATGGGTTGCATGGATGTCGAGAAAACACAGCTCGTCCGCGCCTGCAGCGTCGTATGCGCGGGCGGCTTCGACCGGATCGCCGGCGTCGATCAGGTCGACAAAGTTCACGCCCTTGACCACACGGCCATCGGCGACATCAAGGCAAGGAATGATGCGGGTTTTTAACATGCGCGTCTGGTAGCGTGGATTTGGCAGCGGGGAAAGGGGCTCTGCCCCCCGGCCTGCGGCCTCCCCCGGAGTTTATCCGGCAAGATGAAGGAATATTTCCGCCCATCTTCACTCATTCACGGAAAGGTGCATGGCCTTCGCTCGCGCATATGACAGGTTCGGGCTATTGCAAACGAGGAGACGCGTGATGCGGATTTTGATGGCTCTGGTAACGAGCCTTTTTTTGACAGGTACGGCAATGGCTGGTGACAACGGGATTGTTCGCAAGGAATCGGCGAATGGCGTGGTGGAGACGATGGATGCGCTTCAGGCCGCGCTGGAAGGGGCCGGGTTGACCATTTTTGCGCGCGTGGATCACGGGGCGGGTGCCCAAGGCGTTGGCGAAGACATTGGCAACTCGCAGCTGCTGATCTTTGGCAATCCCAAATTGGGCACGCAGGCGATGCTGGATGACCGAACCTCTGCCTTGTTCCTGCCGATGAAAATCGCGGTGTTCGAGGACGAAACAGGCAAGACCATGATCGCCTACGAAGACCCGGCGGCAATGCTGGGTAAATTGGGTGGAGTGGCTGAGGATGCCGCCTATGTCCAGACCATGACTGGCGCGTTGGGCAAGTTCACCGACGGTGCTGCGCAGTAAGCGCTAGCCGCGCCATCGTGCGACAAGGTCACGGCTGATCTGGATCGCCAAGATCAAAAGAATCACGGCCCCTGCGGGGACCGTGATCAGCATGAACCATCCCGAGACGAACATGGTATACAACATTTCGCCCCGGTCTTTTCCTTAGATGATACAGGGATTGGTGCCACCTTCGTGCAACCTACAGCCGTGCGTCTCTGCCAGCCAGATGGACATCACGACGCCCAAAATGGGCAAGGCGCAGACCCCAAGCAGAGAAACAAGGATGGGGTAAAGGGCCAGCGTATCATGCAAGCATCTCAAGCGCGGCCTTGAGGTCGATGGCTCCGTCATAAAGCGCACGGCCCGAGATGGCCCCCGAGATCACGCCTGTCGCCTTAAGCGCCGTCAGATCGTCCAGTGACGACACGCCGCCGCTTGCGATGACGGGAATATCCACCGCTTCGGCCAGGGCCTGCGTGGCAGGGATGTTTGGTCCGCCCATGGCCCCGTCGCGGTTGATGTCGGTGTAGATGATTGCGGCCACGCCCGCGTCCTCGAAGGATTTGGCGAGATCAGTGGCGTCCACGTCTGTTTCGGTCGCCCAGCCTTTGGTCGCGACCTTGCCGTTCCGCGCGTCGATGCCCACAGCCACGTGACCGGGAAACGCTTTGGCCGCTTCGCGCACCAGATCGGGGTTCTCGACCGCAACGGTGCCAAGGATGACCCGTTGCAAGCCCTTGGACAGCCACATCTCAATTGTCGCCATATCCCGGATGCCGCCACCAAGTTGCGCGGGCACGGCGCAGGATTTCAGGATCGCCTCAACCGGGGCCGCATTCAACGGCTCACCTGCGAAGGCGCCGTTCAGATCGACAAGGTGCAACCATTCGCATCCAGCCTCGACAAAAGCGCGGGCCTGTGCCGCCGGGTCGTCGTTGAACACGGTGGCCTTGTCCATGTCCCCGTGTACGAGGCGCACGGCCTGGCCGTCCTTGAGGTCGATGGCGGGATACAGGATCATGTTGTTGGGCCTTTCACTGTCTGCGCGCGTCCTTGCACCTATCGTCAAGATTCGCAACGCGACCCAAGGTCATTCTTGCTTTGATGCGGTTCAATGGCTCACAGTCCTGCGCATTACGGAGGAGACCACTCATGAAACACTTGATTGCAGCCGCATGTCTGGCCGTTGCTGGCGCAGGTGTCGCCGCAGCCGACCCAGTGCACGGAACCTGGAAAACAGAAACGGGCGAAACCGGCGGCTATCTGCACGTCACGATCGCATCTTGCGGATCGAATGTCTGCGGCACAATTGCCAAAGTCTTCAATAGCGACAACACGTCGTCAGAAGGCAAACCCATCATTTGGGATATGAAGTCCAAGGGAAATGGCAGCTATTCTGGTGGCAAGATCTGGGCACCAGATGTTGACAAGACATACCGGTCGAAAATGTCACTGAATGGAAACGCGCTGAAGGTTTCCGGCTGCGTCGGACCGATTTGCCGAGGTCAGACCTGGACGCGCGTCAACTGACCCTTTGCACTGACGAAGCATGCGGCCTCGTGCAGTTCTGCACGGGGCTTTTCTGCGGCTAAAGCTTGGATGAAATGATGCCGGTGTTGAATCCACCCATCCGCAGCTCGCCGAACAGGCGCTGGTACTCGATCTTGGGACAACGATTCTGAATAACCGTCAGACCCGCTGCACGCGCCTTGGCTGCGGCGTCGGCATGTTCCACGCCAATCTGCATCCAGATTGTTTTCAGGGTTGGAATGCGCGCCATGGCGTCATCGACGATCTCGGGCACCGCCTCGGACCGGCGGAAGATATCCACCATGTCGACGGGCTCAGTAATCGAATCGAAATCAGGCACGATCTGGCGCCCAAACAGCGTCTCGCCCGCGTAGACCGGGTTCACCGGGATCACGGTGAAGCCCTTGAGCGCGAGGTACCGCGCCACATAGTAGCTGGGTCGCACCGGGTTGGTGGACACGCCCACGACGGCGACAACCTTGGTCCCCGTCAGGACCTGTTTCAGATGCGCATCGGTATAGGTTTCGGACATGATTTCCCCCTGCCCGGTCACGTTCCCAAAAAAACGCCCCGATCGCAAAGCGAAAGGGGCGCGCAGGTGCGGAACGAGGGACAGTGAAATAACCTACAGGAGTTCCAAACCTGTGGTTCACTACTTAAGATATGATCACTCACGTCTTGCAAAAGACCTTCTCGCAAATCTGTGAACGAAAACTTAAAGGCCGGATTTGACACCCCGGTGTCTACACCTCGCCTAGTCAAAGATATCTTCAATGATATCAAATGCGTCCTCGAACATGTCCGCCCAACGCGACTTGCGTTTCTTGTACTTTTTCTTGGCGGGCTTTGGCTTGCTTTTGTGCCGGATGGCAGAGGGTCGGACCGTCTCACGGTCACCGGATCGTTTCTTGGGCAACATCTTGAGGTCGTGCAAAGGCGCACCGCAACTGGAACAGGCCAGTTCGTGGCGTTCGCGCCCTGTCAGAACGAGCGCGGCACGGGTGCCGCAATAGCAGCAGGTGGCGATTTTCGTGGGGTGGGCGATGGTCGCCTCCTATCCATGGTCCTTGGAGGCATATAGGGCAAGTGCGGCAGCATTTGAGACATTGAGTGACCCAAACCCGCCCGCCGCGTCGATTTTCGCCAGTGCATCACAAGTTTCGCGGGTTTTCTGTCGCAAGCCGGGGCCTTCGGCGCCAAGAACCAGAGCGACGGCGCGATCCTTTTGGCCGCTCAGGGTGGTTTCAATCGTTGCGTCCGCCTCTCCGTCCAGTCCCAGAACGATGTAGCCCATGCCCTGCAACTCCACGATGGCATCCGCCAGGTTGCGCACTCGCACATAGGGTTGCCGTTCAAGCGCGCCCGAAGCCGTTTTAGCGAGCGCACCAGTCTCTGGTGCCGCGTGATGGCGCGTGCCAATGACAGCAGAAGCCCCCAGAACCTCGGCCGAGCGCAGAATCGCCCCCACATTGTGCGGGTCCGTCACCCGGTCGAGCAGGATCAGCCGCGGCGCTTCCGCCCCAATGGCCACATCGGCAAGGCTGCCCCAGTCCAACGGCTTGACCTCGAGCGCTGCGCCCTGATGGACAGAACCCGGATCAATCGGCGGCTTGAACTTGCGTGGGTCGATCACGTCGGGCGTGATGCCGGCGGTCAGAATGGCGTCTTCCAGCTTGTTCTTTGCATTCAGCGTGACCATCAGGCGCAGTTTTTCACGTTTGGAGTTTAGCAGCGCGTCGCGTACCGCGTGCAAACCGAACAGCCAGACCGTCGCTGCCGCGTCCGCCTTTTTCGCCTGTTCCTTTTCGACGACCCATTTGGGTTTTTTCATCTTTGCACCTTTGGCCCTTGGGGTCTGATTTTGTGCCTTGACCCTTGATATACGTCCCGGTAATCACGCGCTCACGCCACCGGGGTTCAGGCCCTAATGGCGTAGTGGGCGACAGGCCGCAAGGTGTGGCAGGGGACTGTAACTCCCTCGCGGAGACGCACGCCTGGTTCGATTCCAGGGTCGCCCACCATTCAAACCGGCAGCTGTGCTGCAAAACTGATCCGGGGGATCAATTTTAGGTTTGAATGCCAAGCAGCGGCGCTGCGCGGCAGGTTCTCCAACTAAAAACCACCCGTCATGACCCAGACACCCGTGGCACCAACGCCTTGACCAGATCTTTCATGTCGAGTTGACCCACAACCTCGCCCCCATCCGTCACTTTGTAGACGTGATTGGTATCCCCACCTGTCAGCGCGATCATATCTTCGAGGTTGCGGGAGGCCTCGACCTCTCCGTCGAAGTTGTCGCTTTGGATGGGTTTCATCACCGACCGGACACGCAGCACGCGGGCGCGGTTGATGTCACTTACGAAGTCTTCGATGTAAGGGTCTGATGGGGCGAGCAAAATGCCCTGCGGCTCGCCCTGCTGCACCACAGCCCCATCCTTGAGGATCACGAGATGATCGGCCAGTTTCAGCGCCTCGTCCAGATCGTGCGTGATAAAGACGATGGTCTTGTGCAGTTCCTTTTGCAGCTCCAAGAGCAGGTTCTGCATATCGGTGCGAATGAGTGGATCGAGGGCCGAAAACGCCTCGTCCATCAACATGATGTCGGTGTTGGCTGTCAGCGCGCGAGCAATGCCGACCCGTTGCTGCATGCCGCCGGAGAGTTGTGACGGATAGCGGTCTTCGAACCCCTCAAGCCCCACGCGCGCCAGCCATTTGCGCCCTTCGGCATCGCAGGTCGCCTTGTCCGCGCCCTGCACGCTGAGCGGAAGCTGCGCGTTTTCCAGCACCGTCTTGTGCGGCAACAGCGCGAATTTCTGGAATACCATCGACATCTGTTTCTGGCGCAGGTCGCGCAGGGCTGCCTGCCCCATCTTCATCACGTCCTGCCCATCCACAAGGATTTCACCGGCAGAGGGGTCAATCAGGCGGTTGAGGTGCCGGATCAGGGTGGACTTCCCCGACCCGGACAGGCCCATGATCACCGTGATCTCGCCCGGCTGCATGTCGACATTGATATCTTGCAGACCCAGCACGTGCTTGTGCTTTTCCAGCAGGGTTGTCTTGTCCATGCCCGCCTGGACATGGGGCACCATGGCCGCGTCGTTGGGGCCAAAGATCTTGTACAGCCCGCGCAGGGACACTTTTGCGGTCATCTCAGTGTTCCTTGCGTCCGGTATCAACACGGGCCAGCGCGGCCTTGGACACGCGATCAAGGATCACGGCGAGCAACACGATGCCCAGGCCCGCAACGATGCCCACACCGAGTTCGAGGTTGCGGATGCCACGCAGGACCAACACACCAAGGCCGGGGGCTGAGACAAGCGAGGCAATGACCACCATCGCAAGGCTCATCATGATCGTCTGGTTCACGCCTGCCATGATATTGGGCAGCGCCAGTGGCAGTTCCACACGGGAAAGTTTTTGCCACGCAGTCAGGCCAAAAGCATTGGCTGCTTCAATCACGTCCTTGTCCACTAGGCGGATGCCGAGGTCGGTCAGACGGATGACCGGCACGATGGCGTAGAGGATAATGGCAATGCCATAGAGCTTTGACTCCGTGACCGAAAAGAGGAAGATCAGCGGGATCAGGTACACGAAGGTGGGCAGCGTTTGCAGCAGGTCGAGGATGGGAACGATGGTGCGTTGAGCCGTGTCGGATTTCGACATGCCGATGCCGATCGGCACACCGAAGAGGACCGAAAGCCCGGTACAGACAAACACGATGGCAAGGGTCTGCATCGCCACCTCGTAGTGGTCGATGAACCCAAAAAAGAGCAGGACAAGGCCGACGAAAGCCGTCACGGATTTGGAGCGGCTGACCAGCCATGAGATCAGCAACAAAGCTGGAATCATCAGCCACCACGGCGCGCTTTGGAACACCCAGAGTGTGCCGTCGAGCATCCAGCTGAGCGGTTGGGTGATGGGATCGAGGACGAATTTCAACTCGGACCGGATTGACAGGAACCCCTGTTCAATCCCGGCGGTCAGGTCACGGGTCTGGCCGATACGCCCGCAGGCCTCGTGCAGCACGTCGAGGGACGGAAACGGCAGCCCACCTTCCTCTGCCACCGCGTCGTTGCCGCCGCTTTGAGCCAGAAGCTGCGCCATGGACATGGGCGCATCTTCCTTGCCGACGTCGCACCACTCCCGCAGGCCAAGGCCGTCGAAGATGCCATCATAGGCTGCCATGTCGTTCCCCAGTTTCTTGATCTTGCGCCCCAAGGGGCGAGGGTTGCGCCGGGGCGAACCCCGGCGCCCGAGCTTATTGCAGCAGGGCCGACAGGTTGCCGCGTGCCTCGTCGTTCAGCCAGCCACCCCAGACGTCCTTGTAGGTGGTCAGGAAGTACACGGCAGCCTCTTCGTTCGAGGCTTCGTTGGCTTCCTGCCACGCCAGCACTTCGCCCATCTGAGCGTTTGTGAACGTGACATTGCCCATCAGTGCTGCGGCGTCCGGTTCACGGTCGACAAAGGCTTGGGTCGCGGCCGTAACCACATTCGACACAGGGTATGCGGACAGGCCGGGTGTGGCGCAGTCTTCCAGACCGTTGCAAGTGTGCGTGTCGGCGTCATAGGCGGGCATTTCGACCTGCACCATCGGGTATTTGCCCAGCACGGATGTGGGTGCCCAGTAGTAGCCGAACCATGGTTCTTTCGCTTCGTAAGCAGCGGCAATCGCCGTTGCCAGTGTCTCGCCCGAGCCATGCTGGAAGCGTTCGACACCCGCATCAGCCAGACCGGAGGCCTTGAAATTGTTGTGGTTGGTGATGTCGCAGCCCCAACCCGACGGGCAGTCGTGGAATCGGCCACCAACCAGTTGCGGGTTCGCCTTGATCCCTTCAAGGGTTTTCAATTCGGGATGCGCTTCGGCCAAGTAGTCGGGGATCCACCAGGCCTCGACGCCACCATCGGACAGGACCTTGGACATCTCGACCAGTTTGCCCTCGCCACGCAGCTCTTCGTAAACCTCAGTATAGCTGGTCCAGAGCTCGGTCAGGATGTCCGGCTCGCCCGTCTCGGCCACGGATGCCATGGCGGGCACGGTGGTCGTTGGGACGACGGTAACCGAACAGCCATAGCCCTGCTCGAGCAGGAACTTGGCGACATTGGTCACGACGGCGGCCGAGGCCCAGTCCATTTCGGTGATCGACACCTCGCCACAGTCGGCAGCGGCAATGGATGCGGCTGAGGTGCCCAGCATCAAAGTGGCGGCAAATGCGAGTTTTTTCATGAGTTTGCTCCCTGTTCTGGCGGCATTTTCGCAGAAGATGGGCCAAGTGATAGACCCAAACCGACACAGACTTACAGTCCAAACCCGCCCGTGCCGCGAATTTCGGCACCCAACTCGACACGCGCTGATCACAATTTCGCTCTGTCAGGAAAAAGTGACAGTTTGGGCTTGGGCCGAAAGGGATCAGCTTGTTAGGGTCAAAGCGGAACGAACGAACTGACGCAAGGACGATACCACATGGACGTGGCACAGGCCCTCGTGATGGCGATGCAAACATGGGGGATGATCGGCGCACTTGTTGCTGCGGTGTTCCTGACCATCGGGATCGACAGAATTGATGAAGATGCGCGCGGCGCTTACATTTTCCGCCCGCTCCTGATCCCCGGCGTGCTGCTGATCTGGCCGATTGTCCTGTGGCGCTGGTGGCAGATCGAAACCGAACGCGCGCCGTGGGCCAACCGTTACCGCCCGGTGCGTGCCTCTTACGGTCTGGCCATCATCGCCATGAGCATCGGCATCGTGGTCATCGTCATCACCGGCCTGAGCGTGCGCCAGACCTGGCCCGCTGACATCGCCCCCGTGCAATTGACCGAAGGGGCAGGCCAATGAGCGTCAAGTACATCCCCGTTCAATGGAACCCGAACAAGTGGATCTATGACGCTGTGATGCTGGCTGGCGTCGCCGCATTCCTGTGGGTGTTTCTGTATGTCACGCCCGGCGCACTCAGCCACGAGCGCCCGATCAATCCGCAAATCCACAATGCCCGCGCCTTTGGGGCATGCGCCTTCGTCATGCTGACGGTAATCCTGTGCATCGGACCTGCCGCGCGGCTGGACAAGCGGTTCCTGCCTTTGCTCTACAACCGTCGCCATTTTGGCGTGATGACAGCCTTTGTTGCCATGACGCACGCAGGCTACATCCTGAATTGGTATTTCGCCTTTTCCAGTTCGGACAAATATGTCGGCCTGCTCTATGCCAATTCCAGCTTTGGCCAGATCGCAGGCTTTCCCTTTGAGGTCTTTGGAATTTTTGCGCTGGTCTGCCTGCTGATCCTTGCCGCGACATCCCACGACTTCTGGCTCAAGTTCCTGACACCGCCCATATGGAAGCGGCTGCACTACTTGATCTATGCCGCCTATTTCTCCGTCGCGGCGCATGTGTCCTTGGGCATCTTGCAGGATCAGCAGAACCATGTGTTCACGGTGTTGTTCCTTGTTGGTGCTGGGGCAGTCATCGTCCTGCATCTTGCCGCATGGATGCAGGAACGGTCCGAGGCAGCTGGCAAGGATGGCGCATGGGCCGAGGTGGCGCGCGTTGGTGATTTCCGCGACGGCTATGCCAAGATCGCCAAGCTTGCGAATGGCGACCGCGTGGCCGTCTACCTGATGGAGGGCAAGCTGAGCGCGATTTCCAACGCTTGTGCCCACCAGAACGGGCCATTGGGTGAAGGCAAGATCATCGATTGTCTGGTCACCTGCCCTTGGCACGGCTTTCAGTATGACGTGCGCAGTGGCCGCTCGCCCGCACCGTTTACCGAAAAGGTCCCCACCTACCGTGTCCGCGTGATGGGCGACATGGTCGAAGTGCATCCAGACGCCAATCCACCCGGCACCTATGTGGAACCGGTCCCGCTGCCAGTCCCCGAACCGGACCTTCACGAAGAAGGGGTGACAGCATGAGCGACAAACCCTTCTTCGTCGGTTACCTGCCAGCACCGGGCCCCTTGCGCACGTTCCTTTTGACTGCCTGCGTCCTGTTGATTGCAGGACTCGCAGGCGCTGGTTTTCTCATGGGGGCGGCACAAGATGATCCCGGCCCCGGGGCCTTTCGCTTTGACTATGGCCGTCAGACCGTCACCGGCGTGGTCGAGATGACACCCTACCCCGTCATCCACGTGACAGAGGGCAATGATCGGATCAAACCCGGTGACAGCTTCATGATGACCGCAGGTGGCAAGTCCGGTGTCGATAGCCGCGCCATGCCGCTCGATGGCCAATTGGCGCAGGTGTCGGGGATCGTGCTGGAACGCGGCGATCTTTACATGATGCAGTTGCGCGGTGGCCGGAACGGTCTGCAAGCCGCCGAAGGTGACGCGCCAGAGATCACGCCAGAGCCGCAAGGCCGCTGGAAACTGGCGGGCGAGATCTGCGACGGCAAATGCCTTGCAGGCGCCATGCGCCCCGGCCGTGGACTGGCCCACAAGGCCTGCGCCAACCTGTGTCTGCTGGGGGACGTGCCGCCCATTTTCGTGTCGACCCAACCCGTGCTGGGCGAGGAATTCCTGCTGGTCATCGGCCCTGATGACACCCGACTGCCCCGCGAAGCCTATGATCATGTAGCGCAGTTCATCACGGCAGAAGGCGAGATCACGAAACACGGCGATCTGCTGATCTGGGAAATCGACGTGGACACGATCGAGGTGACGGAATGAAGCGCATCATCTGGCTGATCATCGCCGGGCTTACGGCCGCCATCCTGTTCTATGTGTCCCGGTTCTGGCACCTGCGCCTGTGGCCGCGTGATGGTCTGTTTGGCGTCGATGCGCTACGCCCCCAAGGCGGGCTGGTCGGGCAATGGCTGCGTGGTACGGATTTCGCCCCGTTCGAGTTGCTCATCTGGGCCGTGGGTGCCTTTGTGATCCTGACCGGTCTGCAAAAACTCTACGATCTTTTGAACCCACCGCCGGAATGACCGGATCTGGGTCTTTTGCCATTCCCGTGTGCCGCGTATAGTGCGGGCAAAATAGCGAAAACGCATCTCGACAGGCACATGGTACGCAAACCCAAGAAAACGACACCCCCGACGTTTAACATTGCCCTTGTTGGTCAGGCCGGGCGGCTTGGCTACGAGGCGCTGCTGTTCGCAGCCTCCCTGCGAGCGAAAAGCCCCAACTTTACGGGGCGTGTGCTGGTGGCAGAACCGCAGCCCGGCCCCATGTGGCCGAAGGACCCGCGCATGACCGGCGATGTGCGGGAGGCTTTGGAAACCCTTGGCGCAGAAGTTGTCAGCTTCCAGAACACGCATTTCGGCGCACACTACCCATACGGCAACAAGATCGAAATGCTGACCGCGTTGCCAAAGGGCGAACCGTTTGTGTTCTTTGATAGCGACACGCTTGTCCTGGGCGACATGACCAAGGTGCCCTTCGATTTCGACTACCCCTCGGCATCGCTGAGGCGGGAAGGCACGTGGCCGCAAATCGAACTCTATGGCCCCGGCTACGCTGAAATCTGGAAGTCACTTTACGATATGGTCGGTCTGGATTTCGAAACCAGCCTCGATATGACCGAGCCAGACGAATACTGGAAGCGCTACCTGTATTTCAACGCGGGCTTCTTTTTCGGTGCTTGCCCACACACCTTTGGGACCCGCTTTCTGGAGTATGCGCTGGCGATCCGAAACACGCCACCGCCTCCCCTGGTCTGCCAACCGCTTGATCCATGGCTTGACCAGGTGGCCCTGCCCCTTGTGATCCACAGCCTCGGCGGCGGCCGCAACAGCGCTGTGCATGGCCTGCTGGATGGCAGCGTTACCTGCCACTACCGTATCTTCCCCCTTCTTTACGCGCGTGAAAGCCAAAATGTGATCGACACGCTCGAAGAGGTCACGGCTCCAAACAAGATCAAAAAAGTCCTCAAAGGCTACGATCCGATCAAGCGGATGGTGTTCCAGGGACGCGGGGCAAAGGTGCGCGCATTGTTCGATCAGAACGACATGCCGCGGCGGGAACAAGCGATCCGCAACCGGATCAAATCCAACGGGTTCTGGATGCGCTGACCCGTTACGCTGCGTCAAAACTTTGCGCGCGGCAATTTTGAGACGAAATGTGTCGTTTTCTCCCTTACAAAAGCATCTCGGGACATTAACTGGGCAGTCAATAAAAATTGATCCCCCACATTCGGATGGCTGAGATGACGCAATCCCTGACCCGTTTTTTGACGACACTTTCGCACGCATTCTGCAATAACCGGCTGGACCTGATGGCCGATCACTTCACCTACCCACTGCCGCTTTACACGCGGGGCGAGTTGCTGGTGTTCGGCTCGCCCGGTGTCCTGATGGAAGCCCTTGAACTGTATCGGAATGCGGCCCGCAAATCTCGCATTTCCCAAGTCACGCCGCGGGTGGTCGCCACAGGCATCCCGAACAAGGGATATTCCCAGGTCTGGACAGAATGGGACCACTTCGATGACACGGGCATCCTGAAATGCACCAGTCAGGTTCGGTACGCGATCTTTCAGGACAAGATGGCCCTGCATCCCAAGATCGAAATGATCGACTACACATCGATTGGCTTTCCAGAGGTCTGCGCATCGATGCCCCTGTTGCAAACGGCCTGAACCGGCAAAGCCGCCCCGCCCTTGCCCACACCCGTTGCATTGCCTAACCATGCAGGCGATGCAATTGAGCTGGCGCGAGCCGCCAGAGGTGGGAGAACACTATGACCGACGGCCCCAAATACGGCTTTGACACCCTTCAGATTCACGCGGGCGCACGGCCCGATCCGGCCACGGGCGCGCGGCAAACACCGATCTATCAATCGACCGCCTTTGTCTTCCGTGACGCGGAACACGCCGCCGCCCTCTTCAACCTGCAAGAGGTTGGCTACATCTATTCCCGCCTGACCAACCCAACGGTTGCGGTGCTGCAGGAACGCATCGCCACACTCGAAGGTGGCGCCGGTGCGGTCTGCTGTTCATCCGGCCACGCCGCGCAGATCATGGCGCTGTTCCCGCTGATGGCGCCCGGTCTGAACGTCGTCGTGTCGACCCGGCTTTACGGTGGATCGGTGACGCAATTCAGCCAGACCATCAAACGCTTCGGATGGGAGGCGACATTCGTCGACTTCGACGATCTTGATGCAGTCAAGGCCGCGATTGACGACAACACACGCGCCGTATTCTGCGAAGCCATCGCCAACCCAGGCGGTTACATCACGGATCTCGACGCTATCGCGGCCATCGCAGACGCCGCCGAAATTCCGATGATCGTCGACAACACCTCGGCCACCCCATACCTGTGCCGCCCCATCGAACATGGGGCCACGCTGGTGGTACACTCGACGACGAAATACCTTACAGGCAACGGCACAGTGACGGGTGGCTGCGTTGTGGACAGCGGAACCTTCGACTGGTCTGCCAACGACAAGTTCCCGTCGCTCAGCCAGCCCGAGCCCGCCTATCACGGCCTCAAGTTCCACGAGACATTTGGCCCGCTGGCCTTCACCTTCCACGGCATCGCCATCGGTCTGCGTGACCTCGGCATGACGATGAACCCACAAGCGGCGCATTACACGCTCATGGGCACCGAAACGCTGTCGTTGCGCATGGATCGGCATGTCGAAAACGCGATCAAGATCGCCGAATGGCTCGAAAAGGACGACCGCGTCGATTACGTCACCTACGCTGGACTGAAAAGCTCCCCCTACTATGACCGAGTAGCCAAGATCTGCCCGCGTGGCGCTGGCGGCCTCTTCACCTTCGCGGTCAAGGGTGGCTACGATGCCTGTGTGAAACTGGTGAACGCGCTGGAAATCTTCAGCCACGTGGCGAACCTGGGCGACGCGCGCTCGCTGATCATCCACTCGGCGTCGACCACGCACCGCCAGCTTACGGCAGAACAACAACGCGCCGCAGGGGCCGCGCCCGAAGTGGTACGCGTCTCCATTGGTATCGAGGATGCAGACGACCTGATCGCTGATCTGGACCAGGCGTTGTCCAAAGCAGCCAGCTGATACAAAAAATGGGCGCAGCGGCTCTTGCTGCGCCCTTTCCCTGTTTCCAAAAATCCCGGGGGAGGCCAAAGGCCGGGGGCAGAGCCCCCTTTAACAAGGTCGTCGCGCGCAGCGCAGCCTTTGGATCACGGCTCGAGCGCAAAACTCATCGACACGTGTGACGTCACCACCAACTCGCCTGCGGCAATGGGTACATCGGCGGATCGGGCTGCCGCAAACATCTCGGGACGCGGCGCTTGTCCACCTTCGCTCAGGCTCAAGACAGGTCCAAGGCCAACGCCGGCCGCTTCGCTCAATTGCGCCGCCTTCTCCATGGCGTCCCGGACTGCTCCGGCCCGCGCTTCAGCCTCAGCCGCACTTGGGTCTTGCAATTGGAATTGCAGCCCATTGAACGTATTGGCCCCAACCTCAAGCACCTGGTCCAGTACTCCGCCCAAACCATCCAGGTCTCGCACGCGTACTGTCACCGCATTGCGCGCCTCGAACCCGGTAATTTTGCGATCGTTCGAATCGTAGCTGCTCCAGACCGGGTGGACGCTCAGCTGGGAGGTTTGAATGTCCCGTGCCTCGATCCCCTGTTCCGACAGAACAGCAATCAGTGCGGTCGCGTCAGCGCTCACTTTGGCCATCGCATCTCCAGCCGTTTCTTCAACATGCACGACACCCAGTGAGATCACGGCCATATCAGGGGCAACAGCGACCTCGCCCATACCTGATACCGACAAAACGGGGCCGTCATCCTGCGCGGCAACTACACCCGCCACGGCGATCCAGATCGCAGCACTTAATAAAGACAATTTCATAGCAATCTCCAATGTCTATACTGGCTCAACACTTCCCGCGTAAGTGGCGCCTGTACAACCCGGTCACGCGGCTTTTTGTTTGCATGGGCAAAGACCTGCTTTATTCTTCATACAACCATTCCCCCGTGTTCCGTTCGGAACGCACAATTGCTATGGGCAAAACATGAAGCCTGAATTTGCGTTATCCTTGTCCTTTGACGGGATCCGCCTGCTGCACCGCGCGGCAGGAGGGTGGCGTGAAGTGGGCGCAGTGGATGTCGGCACTGACGACCTGACAGGAAGCCTTAAGGCGCTGCGCAAACAAGCCAACGAGGTCAAGACCAAACGGGTCCGTACAAAACTGATTATTCCGGACAATCAGATCAAGTATCTGACTATCGACACCGGAGACGTCGACCCCGAAGCACGTCGCGAAGCGGCACGGCACGCGCTTGATGGAGCCACCCCCTACACTGTCGATGCATTGGCGTTCGACATCTCGGTTGATGGGAGCAAAACCCACATCGCCGCCGTCGCTCGAGAAACCCTTGCCGAGGCCGAAGCGTTCGCCGTCGAGCACCGCTTTCACCCGGTCAGCTTTGTCGCAGCCCCCGAAAGCGACGGGTTTCTGGGCGAACCGTTCTTTGGACAAACCGCGCATGCCGAGAACGTTTTGCCCGACGGTGCGGAGGTCGAGCCTGATGGCATTCGCGTCGTGATCGTATCGCACGCACCAGAGCCAGAGCCAGAGCCAGAGCCAGAGCCAGAGCCAGAGCCAGAGCCAGAGCCAGAGCCAGAGCCAGAGCCAGAGCCAGAGCCAGAGCCAGAGAAAACCGTCTCCGACCAGGATGCAATAGCGGATGAGGTCGTTCCGGTCCCCTCGGAAACTATCGAGGCCAAAACCGCGGCACCCGTTGAAGACACGCCTGTACCCAACACGAACAGCGCGCCAAAACCCGAGACAATACCTGCATCCGATGATGCAAAGGTACCTGCCACCGACAAGGGCGATCCGCCCGTTTCAGATGACGCTCAGGCAGCGACAGACGATGTGAAAGCGCTGCAAGACGCTACTGCACCGGCTGAACCTGAGAAGGCGGATGCCGTGCAGGCGACGCAGGAAGAAGTCGACCCCAAAACACCGGCATCAGAGAACAAGGCCGAGCAACCTGCGGTAAACACCAAGGAGGTTTTGGCCAAGGACAAAGGCGCTGATGCAGCGACTGTACCTTCAAAAGAAAGCGCGCCGGATGAAACCTCCGCTCTTATGGGCTTCGCAACCCGCCGCCGTGCAACCGCCGAAGGCGCCTCCGCAGCGCCGCTGGGCGGCGTCACCCGAGAGCCTCCGCCGCCCCGCCCCGCCGCCAAGCTGAACATAGCCAGCGCCACTGCTGAAAAAGCGCCTGCTCTCAATCCGCAGCAAGCCGCGGCCAAAAGCCTGCGCGCTGCCCCACCCATTGAAGACCTGCCACCAGACACGCCACCTTCATCGCAGACAGCTCCTGAAGACAAAGGCGGATTCCTGTCGCGGCGGAAGCCCAAACGGATACCACCGGCGCCACCTTCGATCCAGCCTGCGCGCCCGCAGGCAGCGCCTGTGGGTTCAGCCGCGCCGGCCGTCGCGGCAACGACAGACGCCGAAGCGCAACGCATGACCGTGTTCGGCGCACGGGCGGATGCGCAAGTAGGGGGCAAACCGCGCTTTCTGGGCCTTATCCTGACGGTCATCCTGCTTGTCTTCCTGGCCGGTGTCGCGGCTTGGGCTTCGGTCTTCCTTGACGATGGGTTTGCCAAACTGTTTCCCAAACGTGAGCGCACGCTTGCCTCGACCCTGCCCGCGGATGCGGCACAATCTCTGGCCGAGGGTGTCGGTGCGACGGTTGAGCTGGAACCAACTGAACAAACGGGTGACGAATTGATTGTCGCCTCGCTCAACGAAGGCCTAAGCGATGATGGGCTGACCGCGGAAGACGCTGCTGTGCTGGATGCGCTGCGTGACCCACAACCCGACCCCACCGCGCAAGACGAACTCGACACTGCCGCTCTCGAGGCACGATATGCTGTGACCGGCATCTGGCCCAAAGCACCGGAGGTTCCACCATCGCCAACGGGCCTGATTGTACTGGAAGACCTTTATGTCACGGGCATCGATCCTGTCAGCCCGGCATTGGACGCCATCGCGGTGCCAGGCACCCAATCATACCTGACAGATGCCGCTCTGCCCGACGTCACATCGCCCCCCGCTGCTGGCACGCGCTTTGCCTTGGACGACAGTGGTCGCATTGTCCCAACCGAAGACGGCGCCCTCAGCCCAGATGGGTTCACCGTGTTCCTGGGTCCCCCACCACTTAAACCTCCATCGACGGCGCGCGCGCAGCAGCAGGACGCGCCCGAGACAAGGGATACTCCTGACACGGTCGCGCTTGCACAGGTTCGTCCTCGCGAACGTCCAAACGACCTTGTGGAGCAGAATGAACGCGCCACGCTAGGCGGTCTTTCGCGATCTGAATTGGCGCTGCTGCGGCCCCGTCTGCGACCGGCTGCGCCGCAGGAGGCTGAGCCGGTTCAGGATGTCGATACCACCGACCTTGCGGCTGACGCTGTAACAGAACCGATCAGCGCGCTTGCTGTCGCACAATCCATCCGACCCGAGACACGACCCCGGAACTTTGACCGCGTAGTGGCCCGCGCCAGCCGCGCCGCCCCTGCACCACAGCGCGTCGCAGCTGTGGCCCCAAGGACGGTCACACCTGCCATACCCTCGTCTGCCTCGGTCACGCGCGAAGCAACTGTGCGCAATGCCATCAACCTCAGCCGTGTCAACCTGATCGGCGTCTATGGCACACCGTCCAACCGTCGCGCATTGGTGCGGCTGAAAAACGGCCGTTATCAGAAGGTCAAAGTTGGTGACCGCTTTGACGGCGGGCGCGTGTCTGCCATTGGTGACAGCGAATTGCGGTACCAGAAAGGCAACCGCAACCTCGTCCTGAAAATGCCAAAAGGTTAGAGGGGCACCGATCCGATGCCCGTGCTGCTTGCTATGTAAGAAAACGGGTGCGCGGCGCTATTCAGCCACCAGCTCGCCATTGTTGATCTGTTCCTGCTCAATGCTCTCGAACAGCGCCTTGAAGTTCCCCTCACCAAAGCCGTCATCGCCTTTACGCTGAATGAACTCGAAAAAGATCGGGCCGATCACCGTCTTTGAAAAGATCTGGAGCAGGATTCTAGTCTCGCCTCCGTCGACAACCCCTTCGCCATCAATCAGGATACCGTGTTTCTTCATCCGGTCGATGGGCTCTTCATGACCGATAACCCGGTCCTTGGACAGATCGTAGTAGGTATCGGGCGGCCCCGGCATGAACTTCAAACCGTTCTCGGCAATCGCATCCGTACTGTCATAGATATCGTCCGACCCCACCGCGATATGCTGGATACCTTCGCCCTTGTACTTTTTAAGATAGGCCACGATCTGACCGGTCTCGCCCCGGTCCTCATTGATTGGAATGCGGATACGGCCACAGGGGGACGTCAGCGCGCGGGAAAACAAACCTGTGAACTTGCCCTCGATGTCAAAAAACCGGATTTCCTTGAAGTTGAACAGATCCCCATAAAACCGAAACCACGTGTCCATGTTCCCCTTGTGCACGTTGTGGGTCAGGTGGTCGAGGTAGAAGAACCCGACCCCGCGCGGCTTGGACTGCGCCAACCATTCATATTCATCGTTATAGGGTGAGGTGTCGTAGTATTGGTCGACAAAGTAGATCAGACTGCCACCGATGCCGTAGATGGCTGGCACATCCAGCACCTTGCCGTCACCCTCATATGGCTTTGCCCCCATTTGAACCGCGCGTTCAAAGGCATGTTGCGCATCCACGACACGCCAGCCCATCGACGGCGCACAGGGTCCATGCTCCTCAACAAAGCGCGCACCATAGCTGTCCGCCTCGGCGTTCAGCACATAGGTGATATCGCCCTGTTGCCACAGTTCGATGTCCTTCGTCTTGTGCTTGGCCACCTCCGCATATCCCATCCGGGTGAAAAGCGTGCGCAACTCCTCCGGCTCAGGATGTGCAAACTCGACAAACTCGAACCCGTCTGTGCCGACCGGGTTGTCAGCGGAGATGGTCGATTTCGGTGCGTTATGCGGGAAAGGGCCCATGGGAATACCTCCTTGAACAGGTTTAATGCAGATATAGGGCCACAAACGCGCGGTATCTGCGCATAGTTTCGCGCAAAACTTTCAATTTACGCGTTCTTTGCGCATAATATAGGGAAAACCAGACAAAACTCCGCAGATGCTTGATTCCATCGACACCCGCCTGCTCGCCGCCTTGCAAAAAAACGCACATCTGACAGCACAGGAACTCAGCGCCATGCTGCACCTGTCGGCCAGCCAGGTGGGGCGCAGACGCCAACGGCTTGAGGCTGAGGGCTACATCGAAAGTTACGTCGCCCGCCTGGATGCCAAGCGGCTGGGGTTAACCGTTCAGGGGTTCGTACAGGTCCAGTTGTCCGTGCACGGGCCAGAGCATGCCGCCAGCTTCGCCCGCCTGATCAACACCCAGCCGGAGGTGACAAGCGCGTGGACCATGACCGGTGAGGCCGATTACCTGCTCCGCGTCTACTGTGCCGATCTGACAGCGCTGAACACGCTCATCCACGATGTGTTGCTGCCCCATCCGGCCGTCGCACGGGTGCACAGCCAGATCGTCATGGATCAACTGAAACGCGACGGCCCCCTACCCACCTGAGACCGGCAAGAACCGCGATCGCACCACCCTGTGCAGTGCGCCGCACAACACCGCTCGATGACGCGTAAGAATGATTTCGCTCATTCAGACTGCGCATCCACTGTGCTGCACAGCCAATTCGGGCCAAGTTGTTTCCTTCGCCTTGTATTTCGGCGACACCGAGGCATCTTGAGAACAGACCGAAACGTACAGGGTCCACCATGGAAAGTTTTCTCTACCAAGCTTCGATCTACCTCGCCGCTGCCGTCATCGCCGTGCCGCTGGCGTCGCGCTTGGGGCTTGGCTCTGTTCTGGGCTATTTGGCTGCCGGTATTGCCATCGGTCCCGTTCTGGGCCTTGTCGGCGCCGAAACAGAGGACTTGCAGCATTTCGCCGAATTCGGCGTGGTCATGATGCTCTTTCTGATCGGTCTGGAATTAGAACCCAGGGCACTTTGGGACATGCGGCATAAATTGCTGGGTCTGGGCGGGTTGCAAATCGTTCTGTCCGCACTGGCACTGATGGGCGTTGCCATGGCCTACAACCAGCCGTGGGGTATCGCACTTGCCATCGGTCTGACCTTGTCGCTGTCCTCAACTGCTATCGTCCTGCAGACACTTTCAGAAAAGGGTCTTATGCAGACCAGCGGTGGCCGATCCGTGTTCTCTGTCCTGTTGACGCAGGACATCGCCGTCATCCCAATCCTCGCATTCCTGCCCCTACTCGTGGTGACCCTGCCGGTACAGATCACCGGCGATGGCTCCATCACCCGCGCACATGGCGACGACCATGGCGGCCATGGGCACGCTGCCACGATGAGCTTGGTCGAGGGCCTACCCGCCTGGGGTGTCACGTTGGTGACAATCGCGGCGGTCATTGCCGTCATCCTCGCCGGTGTGTTCCTCACCCGGCCTGTGTTCCGGTTCATCCACGCGGCCCACCTGCGCGAGATGTACACAGCGCTCGCCCTTCTGATCGTGGTGTCGATCAGTTTCCTGATGATGCTTGTGGGCCTATCCCCTGCGCTTGGCGCCTTCCTCGCCGGTGTCGTGCTGGCCAGTTCGGAATTCCGGCATGAACTTGAATCGGACCTCGAGCCCTTCAAAGGCTTGTTGTTGGGATTGTTCTTCATCACGGTCGGCGCGGGCATAAACTTTGATCTGCTCTTCCGCGATTGGCCCGCGCTCCTGTCGATGGCGATCCTCGTGATCGGGATCAAGGGCTTCCTGCTCTACCTTCTGGCCGTGTCCTTCAATATCCGGGGACGTGATCGATGGCTCTTTACCCTGGGGCTGGCACAGGCGGGCGAATTTGGTTTTGTCCTCGTCGCCTTCTCAGTCGGTCAGGGCGTGATCCCGCAAGCTGTAGCTGAAACCTTACTGCTGGTCATCGCACTGACGATGCTGATCACTCCCCTACTCTTTATACTCTATGAACTGCAATCACGCCGCATCGCCAAGCGTGGCGTTGAAATCGAAGCCGACGAGATTGACGAAGATGGCCCCGTGATCATCGCGGGCATCGGGCGGTTCGGCCAGATCGTAAACCGCCTGTTGCAAGGCTCCGGGTTCAAGACAGTTGTTCTGGACCATGACATGGAAACCATCGCTCTGATGCGTCGTTTCGGGTTCAAAGGGTTTCTTGGCGATCCCAGCCGCCCCGACATCCTGCATGCCGCCGGTCTGGACACCGCACACATCCTGGTTGTCGCCCTGGATGACAAAGATGCGTCGACACGGCTGGTCGCCTATGCACGCAAGACGCGGCCCGACATCCACATCATCGCGCGCGCCTATGACCGCGTGCATGTCTACCGGCTCTACCAGGCGGGCGCGAATGACATCGTCCGCGAAATGTTCGACAGCTCCCTGCGTGCCGGGCGCTACGCGCTCGAAAACCTCGGTCTCACCGAATACGAAGCCGCCGAAGCAGAGCGGGTGTTCTATGCCCATGACCGGGACGCGGTACGCCAACTGGCCGAAGTGTGGGATCCCAACATTCCGGCGTCAAAGAACGATGCCTATGTCGAACGCGCCAAGTCGCTAGAGAAATCTCTAGAAGCAGCCCTCTCTGCCCGCCAAGAAGAACCCAAACGGGCCTAACACGTCACCGTACAAGGGTTGGCGGGTGGGCGAATTTGCGCAGCAAAGAGAGCACCCGTCAGCCGTCAGACACGCCCGCCTCGGCAAAGGTCGCCATGCCCGAATGGCACGCAATGGCCCCTTTTAGCACGCCGATGGCAAGCGCGGCACCGGACCCTTCGCCCAAACGCAGGCCAAGGGACAAAAGCGGTGCCTTCCCCAGTGCCTCAAGCATCCGACCATGTGCCGCCTCAGCGCTCTGATGGCCCGCCACCACATGATCCAGCGCACCCTCTTGCGTCTTGGCAAGGCACCCTGCCGCAGCCGTACAGATGAACCCATCCATGATCACCGGGATACGCAAGGACCGCGCCCGGGCCATGGCACCAACCATCCCTGCCAATTCACGCCCGCCTAGACGCATCAACACATCCAGCCCGTCGGTTGCAGCCTTATGCAAGCCCAGCCCATCCGCAACCACCTGCGTTTTGAATGCCAGCGCATCGCCTTCAACCCCGGTTCCACGCCCCGTCCACTCAGCCGCATCACCACCAAATAGCTTGGCAGCAATGGCAGCGGCAGAAGTCGTGTTTCCAATCCCCATCTCGCCGACCACCAACAGGTCAGCATCCTCGGCAACAGCGTCCCAACCCGCCCGCAGGGCGGCCACACCTTCAGCCTCGGTCATGGCCGGGCCTTTGGTGAAATCAGCCGTCGGCGTATCCAAATCCAGCGGAACGACATCCATGCGCGCACCAAACGCCTTGGCCAGTTGGTTGATTGCGGCCCCACCATGTTCGAAGTTCGCTACCATCTGCACGGTCACTTCCGGCGGAAAGGCAGACACGCCGCGCGCCGCGACCCCGTGGTTTCCCGCAAAAACGATGACCTGAGGCGCGTCAATTGACGGCCGCACATCGCCCCGCCAGCCTGCATACCACTGTGCCAGATCCTCAAGCCGACCCAAAGCGCCGGGGGGTTTGGTCAATTGCCCATTCCGCTCTTCTGCGCCCGCCAGTGCCGATTGATCCGGGCCCGGCATATCGGCCAATAGAGCGCGCAGCGCATCCAAACTTTCAAAGCTCATGGGTCTTGTCCTTGCCTGTTGGTCTCACGCTCTTTACCCAATCGGAACGCACCCGCAAGTCAGGACCGGACATGGCACAGAATGATTCCGACATTGCCCTTGCGGCACGCCTCTGGGACGTGCCGGCCGCACTGGTCTTGCTGACGCGCCTACCCATGCCCGCCTTGCCTGATCATGCCTTTGCCCAGGGTGCTCGGGCCGTCTGGGCCTACCCGGTTGTCGGATTGGTTCTGGGCGGTCTCCTTGCCCTGTTCGCCGCGACCCTCAATACACTTGGTTTATCCTGGCCCATCATCGCCGGTTTAACCCTCGGCGCGCTGGTCATGCTGACCGGCGCCATGCACGAAGACGGGCTGGCTGACACCGCTGACGGGCTTTGGGGCGGGCATGACAAAGAACGACGGCTTGAGATCATGAAGGACAGCCGCATCGGCGCTTACGGCGTGCTGGCGTTGATCGTCGTGATGGGCCTGCGCTGGCTTGGACTGACCGAAGTGTCATGGACTGCGTTGATCGCCGCCCTGGTGCTGAGCCGCGCAATGATGCCGCCACTCATGTTGGCCCTGCCCCACGCGCGCAGCACAGGCCTTTCACATGGCGTGGGGGCTCCGGACATGGGCGCCGTTGTAGTTGCGTTGCTGATCGGGATCGTGGGTGCAATGCTGCTGACCGGGGGCGCCGGACTGCTTGCTGCTCTCGTGGCAGGGGCTGTGACGCTCTGCGTGGGATTGATTGCAAACGCAAAGATCGGGGGGCAAACCGGTGACATTCTGGGCGCGACGCAGATCCTGACCGAGATTGCAGTTCTGCTGACACTGGCAACGATAGCCCAATAAAAAACGTGTCCCCGCGGGGACACGTTTGTTTTCAGCGGCTTACGTTCTTCGCTAACCGGATGTTAGGCAGCAATGCGGCTGCTGAGCACGTCGCCCACTTCCTTGGCGGCAGCAATCTCGTCACCACCGGAGACAGCAGCCACTTCACGGGTCAGACGCTCAAGGGCCGCTTCATACAGCTGACGCTCCGAGTAGCTTTGCTCGCGCTGGTCGTCGGTGCGGTGCAGGTCGCGCACAACCTCGGCAATTGCGATCAAGTCGCCCGAGTTGATCTTTTGCTCGTATTCCTGTGCCCGGCGGGACCACATGGCGCGCTTGACCTTGGCCTTACCCTTGAGGGTTTTCATCGCTTGGCTGATCACGTCGGGGCTCGACAATGCGCGCATCCCGATGTCGGTCGCTTTGTGGGTGGGTACACGCAAGGTCATCTTGTCCTTCTCGAACGAGATGACGAACAATTCCAGTTCAATACCTGCGACTTCCTGCTTTTCCACCGATGTGATCTGGCCCACACCGTGCGCGGGGTAGACGACGTATTCATTGGGGCGGAAGTCGAGCTTCTTAGATTTTGTCATTCCTGATCCTCATGCGACTCCGGGTTGGCCAGCCTTTTGACAATCAAAACCGCATTAGGCGAGGCATTCACTGCCACGTCTTGGTGCGGTTCAGGTCAAAAAATTTGGTCCAGCCCGTAGCATTGCTGCGGGCCAAGGCAGCGTCCGTCTGTCAATTGCAACAGAACTATAACACAAAAACGGCTGCTTCGAAAGCTGCCCTAAAGGAAACTTTCGAAACCCCTATATTTTCCAAGCCTATATGTCTCGTTTTCTTCGACAGAAGCCTTTGAAAAAACGATTCGCTGGCTTAACCGCCCTCACCCGGATTTTCTGAGAACAGTTCCATCTTGCCTTCCTTGCCATCCATCTCTTCGGCAGTGGGCAATGGGTCTTTCTTGGTGATGATCACCGGCCACATCTCGGAATACTTGCGATTGAACTCGACCCACTTCTCCATATCCGGCTCGGTGTCGGGGCGGATGGCGTCGGCGGGGCATTCTGGCTCACATACACCGCAATCGATGCATTCATCAGGATGGATCACCAACATGTTCTCACCCTCATAGAAACAATCGACCGGACATACCTCGACACAGTCGGTGTATTTGCAGGCAATGCAGGCGTCGTTGACGATATAGGTCATAAGGGGTGTCTCATCTGATCGGGCATTGTTTAGCTAAAGGAGTGAGCGTCATCATTCAAGATGGCGCGACCGGGAAAGATCAGCTTGCCGCCTGTCTTTCTTGGTTGGACGGCCTTTTCCTTCGAACCGCGGGTTTTCCGGAACGGGCGTTTCTTTTGGTGGCGGTGGCGGGGACATATCGTTGTAAAGCGCCTGCGCTTCAGGAGCCGGTCCCCGGCGCGTGCCGATGGCTTTCACCTCGATCACCCGGACCACACGACCTTGTGAAAAGGTCAGCACATCCCCCGGCACGATTGTCGTAGATCGTTTGGTAACCCGGTCGCCATTCACACGCACATCACCTGCCGCAACGCGGGCTGCTGCAAGCGACCGTGTCTTGAAGAAGCGCGCAAACCACAGCCACTTGTCCAGCCGCAGTTTGTCCGCTTCATCAGCCACTTACTTCCCGTCCTTCAACCCCATAAGGGCTGCTGCAAAGGGGTTGTCGGGATCAATCGCCTTTTCCTTCTTCGGCGGTCGGGCCGAGAAGTTCTGAGGCTTGTTGCCACCGTCGCGACGCGGGCCTTTGCCCTTGGGTTTGCCGCCCTTCGGGCCACCTTTGCCCCGGGGCTTGCCACCTTGCTGCGGGCGACGATTCCCTGCGGTGCGGCCCCAGGTGAAGGTATAGAAGACCTCCATCTCCGGCCCGGTATCTTCGGCATCGCCGTCGGTCGCAGGGGCATCTTCGGGTTTGGCGTCGGTGGCCTCCGCCGCCTCGGCGCTCTCCGATTGTGGTGTTTCGGTTTTTTCGGGGTCCGCGGCCTTCTCAGCCACGGTTTCCTCTGCCGTCGCTTCACTTTCAGGCATTGCGTCCGGTACCGGATTTGTGTCAGCAGATTTGACCTTTTCCCGCTCCCCCTTCTCAGACTTGTACCCCAAACCTTCCATCAGGCCGGAAAACTGCTCAAGGGTCATGCCGGTAATCGACAGCATGTCAGCCTTGGCTTCGAACCCGCCGCGCGAATCCTCGGCGCGCAGCATGTCCGCGAGACGTTCCAGCATATCGATGCGGATCGCACGCTCGCCCGCATTGCGATAGCCCGACATCGTGTCGGTGCCTCGGGGACCGTCCTGCATTGCCGGGACGGTGACCAGGCCGGGAGGCGGGGATTCCGGGAATTCAGACAGCCCTTGCGCCAGCGACCACAGCACCAGGCGCAGACGCGTTGGCGCGGGTTTCAGCAGCAAGGGCATAAAGATGGTGAACTGACCAAAGCGGATGCCATGCTTGCGCAGCAGCCCGCGTGCATCCTGGTCCAGCGCTTTGACATCGTCAGCAACGGTGGCGCGAGGCAGCACGCCCAAGCCTTCGATCATCTGGAAGGCAAAGCCCTTGGCCAGACCTGCCAGCGCCTCGTCCTTCTGCATGGCCAGAAGCGGCTCGAACAGGGCTGCGACCTTGCGGTCGATGAAGTGTTGCAGGCGGCGCTGCACCTTCTGTGCAACCTCGGGGCCTGCAACATCATCCACAAACACTTCGACCATGGGTTTCAACGGGTCCTGCCCCGCCACCAGCTTGCCCACGGCAGAGCTGCCCCACATCAGGCCACCCTGCTCGGTGAAATCCAGCTCGGTGTCCGGTGCGTTGTAGAACCGATCAGCCCGCAGGTGGAAATGCGGCGCCAGCGCCTGCAGCGCCGCGGTCTTGATCGTCTTCGCCTCGGCCGCACCCGCCCCCTTGTCCTGAGAGAACCGGAACCCGTCCAACTTGCCGACGAACTCGCCTTCGACAGTCACTTCACCTGCGTCATTTACTTCGGCCACCATGGCCTCCTTCTGGCCTAGCCGGCGCAAGAGCACGCTCGTGCGCCGATCTACAAATCTTTGTGTCAGTTTTTCGTGAAGAGCATCTGACAAGCGGTCTTCTACATGGCGCGTCTCGTCGCGCCAATGGCTTTCGTCATCCACCCACCCCTTGCGTTGCGCCACATATGTCCATGTGCGGATAAATGCCAATCGCTTGCTGATCGCGTCGATGTCGCCATCGGCGCGGTCAATGCGCTTGATCTGGCGGGCCATCCAATCATTTGGGATCAAACCGCGTTCGTGCAAGTAGCGGAAAATCACGTCGAGCAGGCTGGAATGTTCCTGGTGACTGATACCCCTGAAATCCGGCACGCGGCACACATCCCAGAGCAGGCGGACCGATTGAGCATCGGTGCAGCGGGCAGTCACTTCGGCGCTTTCGCTCAGCGATTTCAGGGCTTGCAGGTCTTCAGCTTCTCGCGCCTTGACCAAAACCTCATGATCCGACGGCGCCTCAAGGCTGCGCACCAGCGCGTCGATGGTGCCGAATTGCAGGGCATGGTTGCGCCATTGCAGCTTGCTGAGCGGGGTAAAGCGGTGGTCCATGATCGCCTGCGCCACACCGTCATCCAGCGGGCTAACATCTCCAGTCACACCAAAAGTGCCGTCTTTCTGTCCGCGTCCGGCCCGGCCCGCAATCTGCGCCAACTCATTGGGGGCCAGCGCGCGCATACGTCGCCCATCGAACTTGGTGAGCGAGGAAAAGGCCACATGGTCGATATCAAGGTTCAGCCCCATGCCGATGGCGTCGGTGGCGACCAAAAAGTCGACTTCGCCATTCTGGTACATGTCCACCTGGGCGTTGCGCGTGCGGGGGGACAAAGCCCCCATCACCACAGCCGCCCCGCCCTTCTGACGGCGGATCAGCTCGGCAATGGCATAGACGTTATCAACCGAGAATCCGACGATGGCCGACCGGGGCCGTATCCGGCTGATCTTTTTCTGACCGGAGTGCACAAGCTGCGACATCCGCTCGCGCCGCATAAACTGCGCCTGCGGAACCAGCGCTGCAATAGGCCCGCGCATCGTGTCAGAGCCTAAGAACAGCGTTTCGTGCAAACCACGCGCCCGCAAAAGCCGGTCGGTAAAAACATGTCCGCGCTCCGGATCGGCGCAAAGCTGGATCTCGTCCACAGCGAGGAAATCGCAGCCCATCCCCTCGGGCATCGCCTCGACCGTGCACACCCAGTATTGCGTGCGAGGCGGAACAATCCGTTCCTCACCCGTGACCAGCGCCACGACGGACGGGCCGCGCAGAGCGACAATCCGGTCATAAATCTCTCGCGCAAGCAAACGCAGAGGCAGGCCGATCACACCCGTGCGATGGCCCAGCATCCTTTCGATGGCATAAGTGGTTTTGCCTGTGTTGGTGGGACCGAGAACGGCAACCACCCGCGCGTCGCCCGACATGGGCTGTCCCCCGGTAACTCGTCAGAGTGTGCGGCCGATGCCTTGGGCCTTCAACTGCTCAAGCGCCTTGGTGGCGTTTTCATGATGCGGATGCAAGTCGAGAACTTGCTGAAACGCCCGTTCAGCCCGCACGTTGTCTCCGAACTCCTGAAACATGACGCCCAAACCGAAGATGGCATTGTAGTTGTCGGGGTTCAGGGTCAGGGCCTTTTCCAGATCGCTGATCGCCGGACCATACAAATCCTTCATGTAAAAGGCAGTGGCACGGGCGTGCCATCCTTCGGCAAAATCCGGAGCATGGTCGATCAGCGCAGTCAGATGCTCGATTGCGATGTCTGGCTTCTGGTTCTCAAGCGCATCCCGCCCACGTCGCAGCAGCATGTCCAGCGCGGTAGACCCCGATTGCGACCACTCCCGCTCAATCTCTCGCGTGAGCCGGGTGGCTTCGGCAGGTTCCGCATCCCGCAACGCCTGCAATTTCTCGTCAAGCGATGATTGCGCGGCAGCGGGTAAGGAATTCCCTACTGTAAGTAAAAGTGCCGTGACGACAGGGTAGAGTTTACGCAAGTGAGTGCCCATAACGATGAATGTAACAGGCCGGGCCGCAAATTCCAGAGACCGCACCCGTCCACAGACCAAAAAGGGCATCAAAGATGAGTGACACAGTGACCGAGGCCGTGGCCGTCCTGAACGAAAAGCTGGCTGGCGCAGATTTCACCGGCACCGCGAAATTCGACATCGAAGGCGAAGGCGCGATCATGATGGACGAAAACGGCGCACGTGCAGCCGACGAAGACGCAGACGTGACACTGTCGGCCGACGCAGACACGTTCCGCTCCATCCTCGAAGGCGACACGAACCCGACATCTGCCTTCATGACCGGCAAGCTCAAGGTCGATGGCGACATGGGTATGGCGATGAAACTGGCCTCCGTGCTGGCCTGATGACCCTGACGGCTGCCCCCCTTTTCACCGATGTGCATCCTGCACCGCTGGACGGCGCCGCCTACTGGGCGACCGCGGCGGACGGGGTGCGCATCCGGTTGGGCGTGTGGCAGCCGGATGCGGCCAAGGGAACGGTTCTGCTGTTTCCCGGCCGCACCGAGTATATTGAGAAATACGCACCCTCGGCAGGTGAACTAGCCAAGCGCGGCTTCGCGACACTCGCCATCGACTGGCGCGGTCAGGGATTGGCTGACCGGCTGTTGGACGACGCGCGTATGGGGCATGTCGAAGTCTTTTCCGACTATCAGAAAGATGCCACAGCAGCGCTCGCCGCAGCGCGTGAACTGGGCCTGCCAGAGCCATTCTTCTTGCTGGGCCATTCCATGGGTGGCTGCATCGGTCTGCGCTCCCTCTACGACGGATTGCCTGTCAGTGCCGCAGCCTTCACTGGGCCAATGTGGGGTATCCGCATCTCGGCCCATCTGCGCCCGGTCGCATGGGCCTTGGGCCGCATGATGCCAGCCATCGGCCAGGGTCACCGCCTGCCCCCTGGGACGATCATCGACTCCTATGTTCTCACGGCCCCGTTCGAAGACAATCTGCTGACCACCGACCTCGAGATGTTCGACATGATGCGAGATCAACTGCGCGCACATCCCGACCTCGCCCTCGGCGGCCCCAGCTTCGTCTGGCTGCGCGAGGCGCTGGATGAAACACTGGCCCTATCCCGCATGGCGGCCCCGAAACTGCCTTGCGACACCTTCCTTGGAACTAATGAACGCATTGTCCACGTGGGGCGCATCCACAACCGGATGGACAGCTGGGAGGACGGCAACCTGCACCTGATCCAGGGCGGAGAGCACGAGGTGCTCATGGAAGATGCCAAGACACGCGCCAGCATCTTTGACACGATGACAGCCCGGTTCGCCGACGCAGCCTAAGGCTGGTCTGCTTTTTCAGACATGCTAGGTTCGCCCCCATGAGCGGCGCACTTACCTTCACTCCGGCAGGTATCTACTGCCCTGCAGGCGATTTTTACATCGACCCGTGGAAACCGGTCAGCCGGGCGCTGATCACCCACGGCCATGCCGACCACGCACGCTGGGGCATGGAGTCGTATCTGGCCACCGACATTGCCGCACCCGTCATGCGACACCGGCTTGGGGACGTGTCCATAGAGACCATTGGTTATGGTCAGCGGCTCCAGATCGGCGGCGCAACCGTGTCGTTCCACCCAGCCGGTCACGTCCCCGGATCGGCCCAAATCCGCGTCGAAGTTGCCGGTGAGGTTTGGGTGGCATCCGGCGACTACAAGGTTGTGGATGACGGCCTTTCGACCCCGTTCGAGCCAGTCAAGTGCCACCACTTCATCACCGAAAGTACATTCGGCCTGCCGGTCTTCCGCTGGCAGGACCAAGCGGTCATCGCGGCACAGATCAACGAATGGTGGGCAGGTTGCGCCTCGGCCGGCAAAACCGCTTTCCTCGGCTGCTATGCATTGGGCAAAGCACAGCGGCTGATGTCCATGCTGAACCCCGAGATCGGGCCTATCCTGACACACACCGCCATTGAGAACACCAATGCGGTCATGCGCGCGCAGGGCGTCAGCCTGCCGGATACGATCCAAGCCAGTGCGGATTTCGACCACAAGGCGCATTCCGGTGGCCTCGTGCTGGCGCCGCCTTCGGCGCTCGGCTCTGCATGGGCGCGCAAGTTTGGGCCGCAGGAAAACGCCTTCGCCTCCGGTTGGATGGCCCTGCGCGGCATTCGGCGGCGACGCGCAGGTGACCGTGGCTTTGTCATCTCGGACCATGCCGACTGGTCCGGGCTACTGTCAGCCATCACAGATACCGGTGCGGAAAACATATATGTTACGCATGGTTACACAGAAATCTTCACACGCTATCTGAATGACCAAGGCTGGAACGCACAGGTCTTGCAAACCGAATTCGGCGGAGAAGATGCCGAGGACGAAGCCGCATGAAACGCTTCGCCGCGCTCTTCAACGCCATCGACCAATCCACAAAAACCACGGTCAAGGTTGCAGCCCTCGCGGAGTATTTCCAAGAGGCCCCGGAAGAGGACCGTATCTGGACCATCGCCATCTTCTCGGGCCGTCGCCCCAAACGAGCCGTGAACACCACACGCCTGCGCGAATGGGGTGCCGAGGTCGCGGGCATCCCCCTGTGGCTGTTCGAAGAAGCCTACCCAATCGTCGGTGATCTGGCCGAAACCATCGCGCTTGTCTTGCCTCCGCCAAGCACAGAAACAGATCACGGATTAACGCATTGGATCAACGCATTGCGTGATCTTTCTCAAGTCGAAGAACCAGAACGCAAGACGTTCGTGCTGGACGCTTGGGCCTCGCTCGACCCCACCCAACGCTTCCTGTTCAACAAATTGCTCACCGGGGGCTTCCGCATCGGCGTCAGTCAAAAGCTGATGACCCGCGCGCTGGCCCGCGCCACTGGCAAGGACGAGGCCGAAATGGCCCACCGCCTGATGGGCGATTGGGACCCGGCCACAACCACATGGTCACATCTGATCCTCGAAGATGACCCCGCTGCGCACGCGTCACGGCCATACCCATTCTACCTCGCCTACGCGCTGGAGGACGAGCCAGAAAACCTTGGCGAACCAAATGATTGGCAGGCGGAGTGGAAATGGGACGGCATCCGCGGCCAACTGATCCTGCGCGATGGCGACCACTTCGTCTGGTCCCGTGGTGAAGAGTTGATGACCGACCGATTTCCCGAACTCGCCCGCGCCCGCGATTTCATCCCTGACGGCACCGTGCTCGATGGCGAGCTGCTGGCCTGGGGTGAGGACGCGCCGCAAAACTTCAACGCCCTGCAAAAACGGATCGGGCGCAAGACGGTGCCCAAAAAGCTGCTGACCGAAGCGCCCGTGATCCTCTATGCCTATGACCTGCTCGAATGGGAGGGCAAGGACCTGCGGCAAACGCCCCTAAGGGAACGTCGTGCGACGCTGGAAACTCTTTGCAAGTCGCTGCCTGACGACGCCCCAGTCAAACTCTCGCCCACCGTCGGCTTCGAAAGCTGGAACGCACTCGCTCAAACCCGCGCCACAGCCCGTGATGCACAAGCGGAAGGGCTGATGCTGAAACGCATGGACAGCCCCTATCTGACCGGGCGCAAGAAAGGCGATTGGTGGAAATGGAAGCTAGATCCGCTGACCATCGACGCGGTGATGATCTACGCCCAATCCGGCCACGGACGGCGTGCCAACCTCTTCACCGACTTCACCTTCGCCGTCTGGAACGGCAACGACCTCGTGCCCTTTACCAAGGCGTACTCCGGCCTGACCGACGAGGAATTCCGCAAGATCACGGCCTGGGTCAAAAAGAACACCCAGCAACGCTTTGGCCCCGTCCGCCAGGTCACGCCGCATCACGTGTTCGAGATTGCGTTCGAAGGCATCCAGGCCTCCACCCGGCACAAATCGGGGGTGGCGCTCCGCTTTCCCCGCATGTCACGTTGGCGCCACGACAAACCCGTGCAAGAGGCCAACAGCCTCGACGACCTGAACGAGATGCTCAAGATCTATGGATAGCGCCCCGCCGCCCTTCGCGCCCACATCCCCCACCACACCACTGCCCGACGGCGCATGGGATACCCATGTCCACCTGCTTGGCGGTCCCGAACACCCACTCTGGGAAGGACGCGTACAAAACCCACCCGAAGGCATCGACTTCGAAGGCTGGCTTGACCTCTACCGCGCCCATCTCGACGCACTGGGATGCGCGCGGGGCCTGATCGTGCACTCCATCCTCTACGGCACTGACAACACGGTCACACTGAAAGCCGTCCGCGCGATGGGCAAAGGGTTCAAAGGTGTCGGCCTCCTCCCCGATGGCGCCTCAGACGCTGACATCAAACACTTCGCCGACGCGGACATCGTCGCCGTGCGCCTCAACTACGTCCATGGCGGTGTGCTCACATGGAACGGGGCCAAGGCGATGGCCCCCGCACTTGCCGATCATGGGCTTCATATCCAGATGCTGCTGCATGCTGACAAACATATCGAACAACTGGCCGACGACATCCGCGCCCTGCCCGTTCCGCTGGTGATCGATCATTGCGGCTGGCCCGTCCACCTCGACGCAAACACAAAAGCCATCGACACGCTCTGCGCGCTGTTGGCAGAGGGGCACGCCTACGTCAAACTCTCCGCCCCCTATCGGCTGACCGATGACATCGCCAAAACCCACCCCCTCATGCGCCGCATGATCGACGCCAACCCCAATGCTTGCCTCTGGGGCTCGGACTGGCCGCACATCATGCTGAGCGGCGCACAAATGCCCCATGCGGCTGCGCTTGCCGACAGTCTCAGCAGCATCACCACCGAAGACGAGCGCCAAAAGATCTTCGTCGACACACCCAACCGCCTCTTTATGCCATAACCCTTCTTCTGGCTAAAAATACCTCGGGGTCTGGGGCAGAGCCCCAGCCAGTCGCCACGGAGAAGCGCGGCGAAACCCTTGCCCCTCCCGACGTCGCCCCATACCTATGGGCGCAACACGTAATCAAAGGTACTGACACATGTTCCAACTCCCCTTCCCCGTCCGCGATGCCAACGCAAGCACGGGGGATCAGCCCTTGGGTGACCTGCCCGAATGGAACCTTGATGACCTCTACACCGGCGAAGACGCGCCCGAACTGAAACGTGACCTCGATTGGCTGGAAGAAGCCTGCAAGAGCTTCGCCACCGATTACGAAGGCAATCTGGCTGATCTCGACGCCAAGGGCGTGCTCGACTGCATCCAACGCCAGGAACGGATTAACCAGGTGGCCGGTCGCATCATGTCCTATGCTGGCCTGCGCTATTACCAGCTGACCACAGATGCGGACCGGGCCAAGTTCATGTCGGACATGCAGGAAAAGATCACCAACTTCACCACGCCTCTGGTGTTTTTCACACTCGAACTAAACCGACTGGAAGACGATCACCTCAGCGGCCTGCTGGACCAGAACACCGACCTCGCCCGCTACAAACCGGTCTTTGACAAGATCCGCGCGATGAAGCCCTACCAGCTCTCCGACGAGCTTGAGAAATTCCTGCATGACCTCGGTGTCGTGGGCGATGCCTGGGAACGGCTCTTTGACGAAACCATCGCGGGTCTCACCTTCGACATCGACGGCGAAGCGCTGAATATCGAAGGCACGCTGAACTTCCTCACAGACCCCGATCGCAAGAAACGCGAAACCGCAGCACGGGAACTGGCCGAAGTCTTCTCCGGCAATATCAAAACCTTCGCCCGTGTGCACAACACGCAGGCCAAAGAAAAGGAAATCCTAGACCGTTGGCGCGGGATGCCCACGGCCCAAACCGGTCGGCACCTCAGCAACCAGGTCGAACCCGAAGTGGTCGAAGCGCTGCGCAACGCCGTCGTTGCCGCCTACCCAAAACTCAGCCACCGCTACTACGAACTGAAACGGAAATGGCTGGGGCTGGAAAAGATGCAGGTCTGGGACCGCAACGCCCCCCTGCCCATGGAAGACCCCCGCATCGTCAATTGGGACGAGGCCGAAAAGACCGTCATGGACGCCTACAATGCCTTCGATCCACGCATGGGTGAGCTGGCGCAACCGTTCTTCAAAAAGGGCTGGATCGACGCGGGCGTGAAACCGGGCAAGGCCCCCGGTGCCTTCGCTCACCCGACGGTCACGGACGTGCACCCCTACGTCATGCTGAACTACCTCGGTAAACCGCGCGACGTGATGACATTGGCCCACGAATTGGGTCACGGCGTTCACCAGGTCCTCGCCGCAGGGCAAGGCGAAATGCTGTCATCGACACCACTGACGCTTGCGGAAACGGCCTCCGTCTTCGGCGAAATGCTCACCTTCCGCACGATGCTCGACGGCGCCAAGGACGATGCCCAGCGCAAGGTCATGCTGGTGGGCAAGGTAGAGGACATGATCAACACGGTCGTGCGCCAAATCGCCTTCTACGACTTCGAATGCAAACTGCACGAAGCACGGCGGGGTGGTGAATTAACCCCCGAAGACATCAACGCCATCTGGATGAGCGTGCAGGGCGAAAGCCTTGGCCCCGCCTTCGAATTCATGGACGGGTACGAAACGTTCTGGGCTTACATCCCGCACTTCGTTCATTCGCCTTTCTACGTTTACGCCTACGCCTTCGGCGATGGCCTCGTGAACGCGCTTTACTCGGTTTACGAAGAGGGGACGGAAGGCTTTGAAGACAAGTACTTCGACATGCTCAAGGCGGGTGGGTCCAAACACCACAAGGAGCTTCTGGCCCCCTTCGGTCTCGATGCGTCGGATCCAAAATTCTGGGACAAAGGTCTCAGCATGATCTCGGGCTTCATCGACGAACTGGAAGCCATGGAGGGGTGAAACGCCTCCTGAACCTTGCCGGTTTGATGCCTACGCTTGCTCCACAGGCGTGGGCATTTTCCCTTGTTGGCGCGTGGGTTTAAGAAGCCGCCTGCTCCAGTTGCGCAGGCAGGCGGCATATCCCCAAAGCCCGACGCCGAACGCCTCGGCAAGCGTCAGATCACGCTGCTAGCAAAAACGCCCGCATGACACGCTCTGCCCCGTCGGGATCATCGCGGTGCACGCCGTGCCCGCACCCATCGAACATCTCGAGCGTAGCGTTGTCCCCGACGGCCCGCGCGATCTCTTCTGAACAAACCGGCGGCGTGACAGGATCAAGCGCGCCGCCCAGAACAAGGGTCGGGCACGTGATCCCCGCCACCTCGCCCCGCATGTCCATATCCTTCATTTCCTGACCAAAAAAATGGACCGCCACTTCGGGGCGTTGGATGGCACGGTTGCGAAATCCGGCTGCATCCGGGTTTTCCGATTGGCTGTAGAGCGGCAGACACACTTGCGCATACTGGTCAAAACGCTCTCTCGACGGGTTGGAAAAGAAATCATCCGCCATCTCTGCCGCAACATCCCCGCCCAGCCTGCGCATCATCTTCTTGGTTTCATCCAGGCGGAATTGCGCGCAGGTCGACGACAGTATCAGCTTGGACGGCCCCTGTGGATGCCGCGCTGCGTAATGCATCGCAACCATACCACCAAAGGATTGCCCAAAAACCACCGGGTGCGAAATGTTCAAAACCTCGCAAAAGGCAGCAATGTCATCGGCCCATTGGTCAAGCTTCCATGTGTCGGGGTCTCCGGTCGACCGTCCGCTGCCGCGATGATCCAGATAGATCACCTGAAAATCATCGGCAAATCGGTCGAAATAGGGGCGCAAGGTCGAGTGGTCAAACCCAGGTCCCCCATGTAGCACCAGCAGCGTTGGCCGCTCTTGCATGTTATCGGGACCAGGCTCCAGCTGGGCCCCCACGGTGTCAAAAAAAAGTCGGGCAGTATCGAGTTGAATATACACGCGAACCATACTCTCTAATCGTTTGAATTTATAAGATGCTGCCTGCCTCGCAGCGCTAAAACTCCTTTCTCAATGGCATCTGGCCAAGTTACTTCAGTTGACTATCCTTCGATCCACGCCGGTTGATGCCGCCACGCTGAATACGCACTGCATCCCGCTCTGCGACACAATCCACGCAAAGCTTGACCCCGGGCACAGCAATACGTCGTGCTTCCGGGATCGGCTCATCGCAATCGGCACAATGGGTCAGGCTGTCACCAACAGGGGTTCTCCGGGCCTGCATGCGCGCAAGCTCATCCGAGATCGATGCCTCGATCTGTTCAGACACAGCGCCGTCCTTGGCCCATCCCCCTGCCATGATCCCGTTCCCTTATCCGATCCGAAAGAATCCCCAAAAAAAGGTCGATCAACCACCGGTAGTTTTGGCTTTGGAAAACACCGCGTCAATAACCGTTTGCGTTCCCCGCGCATCTTCAAGGTGCCAAGGGTAAGGTGCTCCGTCCCGAACATGGGCCGAAAACGCCTCGACCTGCAGGACATAGTGGTCCACACCGGGAAACCGTTCTTCGGTCACAGTGGCCCCACCCGTACGACCATGCACGTTGCGCTGCACCTCCAGCCGAGCCGTTGCAAATCGCGCCGGGTTGAAGGGCGCGGTCAGCTTGATGATCCCCTCCGATCCGACAAAGGTCATCTCCTGGATGGGGTGCATTCGCATCGAATTGACCCAATGGGCCGAAAATCCAGGAAACCGGGCCGATACGCGGGCCAAAACATCCACCCCGTTTTCAAAATCCACATCCGCATGGGTGATCTCGTCCGGTTCCTGCCCGGTCAGCCAACGGGTACAGCCATAGGTGTAAACGCCGATGTCGGGAATGCCGCCGCCACCCGTCTCGGGGCGGTTGCGGACATTGCCGGGTTCGCCAGAGTTGTCGTAGCCGAACACCCCCTCAACATGGATCAAGCGCCCGATGGCCCCCTCTTCGTAAAGGGTGCGGGCGCGCTGCCATTGCGGGTGGTGCACGATCATATAGGCCTCGGTTGCAAAACAACCCGATGCGTCGCGTGCTGCAATCAGCGCATCATATTCGGACGCCGCCATGGCCATCGGCTTTTCGCACAGCACATGTTTGCCGGCCTCCAGCGCCTTCAGCGACCATTCCACGTGCAAGTGGTTGGGCAACGGAATGTAGACGGCGTCAATCTCAGGGTCCGCCAGCAGCGCCTCATAGCTGTCATGAACCCGCAGACCCGGGGCAAAGGCGGAAAACCCCTCAGCCTTTTCTGGAGACGAGGTGGCAAGGGCCGCAAACTCGGCCCCTTGCGCGGCATGAATGGCGGGTGCCATGTCATTGCGGGCAAAGTTGCTGGCCCCCAGAATACCCCACCGGATCGGATCTGTCATGGCCATGTCCTTCTCTGCGCGCTGTACCGTTTGCGCTACCATATCGTGCACTTGGCCCGGCACAAGGCGAAGCCTTTCGCTTCGTCAGTCTGGCCAGCGCCATGCACGCGACCTTATGTCGACGTGCCGCGCCTGATCGGAGGCGGCGTGGCACTGCAAGTCTTTGCCGCCGTCACGAAATCACCCGCAGGTCACAACCACGAAGCCAATTCCGCCGAAGCCTTTAACAACATCACGCCCCTTGTCATCGGCCAACTCAGGCCGCCCCGCACCGGGGGGGTTGCTGGCCGAACGCGCGTTGTATCAGGCCGAACGCCTGCACAAGGTCGCCGCTAAGATTCCCAACCGGCTGACCGTCATCACCACGCGGAACGAGATGTGCATCGAAGGGGCACACGCGCTCGAAGGGGAGATGGCCAATCTCGACCGGTTGAAAGCAGCAGGGCACCGCATCATCGTCCTGCAACACTTCTTCGACAAGGAACTGGGCGGCCCCTTGCACTGCACGTGCAGCATGGGCCTGACCGATTTCGGACGTGATGTCGTGGCGGAGATCGAGGTGCGTGGCATGGTTCTGGACCTTGCCCATGCCAGCCCGGCGGTGGCGCAGGACGTGCTGACGCTCAGCGACATGCCGGTGATTGTCAGCCACACAGGGCTGCATGGCGCTGCCCCGTCACCCGCAATTTCGAGGATGCGATCATGAAGGCTGTCGCGGCCGCGGGTGGTGTGATCGGTTTGGGGTATTGGGGTGTTATCCTGTGCCGCGCCCCCACACCCGAAGCCATTGCCGCCATGATCGTCAAGGCGGAGGACACCGTGGGCGCTGATCACGTCTCGCTCGGCTCGGATTTCGACGGGTCGGTCAAGACCGACTTCGACACGTCCAAGCTGTCCAGCCTGACCCATGCGCTACTCGAAGCGAGGCTGAGCACGGAAACCATCGGCAAGGTTATGGGCGGCAATATGGTGCGTGTTCTGCGCACGCGGCTGAACTGATCAGTCGAGATCGCGCGCCACGCGGAAGCCGATATTGGTTTGACGGCGGTTCACGGGCACCGGCTGCCGCGTCTCGGGCGCCGCATTCTTGATCGGATCATCGAATGAGCCGCCTTTGAGCGTCCCGCTCTCGCACCCGTCCAGCGCACGCGGCAAAGACAGGTTGCCCCGCCAGCAATCGGCCACCCATTCCCAAAGGTTGCCAGCCAGATCATGTACGCCATTCGCATCGGCCGGGTAGGACGCCACCAGCGCCACACCCGGATTGCCATCATTGCAGGACGTGTTGCGCCAACTGAATTGCGATGTCGCATCGCCGAAATTGCCCAGCGCACAGACCACGTCCGCATCGTTGTTCAGATCACGACCAAAGCCCTCGGCCTGAATGCGATGTTTCAACTGGCGTTCCAGCAACAACTCGAACTCTGCCTCGGTCGGCAGACGATAGCGTGGACCGTCGGTCTGCTCATTGAGCCAATCAATATACCCCATCGCATCGATGCGGCTGACACAGGCCACCGGATGATCGCCGCTCAGATCGCTGTCCTGATTGAAGGCTTGCGCGGTCTTGCGCAGCTTGTCCCCCTCCTGCCAGTCAAAGCAACTTGGCCCCTCAGACGTCTTGCCATCCACAAAGGCGATCCCCGTATGCTCCGCGTAAGCACGGAACTGGCCAATGGTCACTTCGGTGCTCGAGACAAAGAACGGCGCAACCTCCTCCGTGATTGACGGGATCGGATCGTCCACTGGGCGCGGGCCGTAGGCCATCGTTCCGCCGGGCACGCGGATGAACTCTAGGCAATTTTCACAAGGTCGGACGCGAACATCCGTCAGGGGCGAAGGTGCAGGTACCGCAGGCTGTATCGCAGCCTGCTCACGACGCTCGATGGCCATCAAAGTGTCTGGCAAACTGTCATCGTCAGACGCATCTCCATCCCCCTGCGGCTGCGCCAACCCGACAAGCGCGTTGATGATCGCGCGTTGCGTCAAATCATCGACCTGCCCGGTTTCCTCCAACCCCTGATCCCGCTGAAACAGGACCAGAGCCACCTGCGTCCGCAGGGTCAAAACGCCCGTGACACCGCCCGTGTCATAACCAAGATCAATCAGCGCCTGCTGCAACTCGGCAACGTCGTCGGATCCGGGCGGATCAGGCTCGGGGTCATCTTCCTCCGGAGCAAAGGCGGCAGGAATGGGAAAGAAAAACGCCCCGTCCGATCCGGTCAGATCCCGGATTTGCGGCGTGATCGAACGTTGCCAGCCAAAGCGCGTGCGCAGGCGGGTCACCTCCTGGCCAACATAGGACTTCAGTTCACCCACGGATACGATGTCATCCTTGCCCAGCGCATTGGTGGCGTCCGCCGCCCCGCGCAAACCCTTGAGCAGTGCGTGGGTGAACACCGAACCGCCCAGTTGATCGACTGCAATGGTCTGTTCATCCCCGCGGCCGGCGGTGATGACATGGCGTGCCGGTCCGCTTAACTGCGCACGCGTGATGTCAGCCAGATCCGATTGCGGTGCCGACCCCACCAGCCCGGAAAAACAACTGTCCATCAGGTACAACACCTGATGCGCAGTGATGTAGCTGTCCCAATCGGCGATGTCGTCCATCGACACCATGGTCGAAAACCGGCCCTTGCGGCTGGATTTCAGGGGGAGAAAGCCCCGGGCACCCGGCCCCTGCCCCAAGGTCTCTCCGTGCCCGGACCAATAGAACAGAAAACGGTCATTGGGGCCCACAAGCTGGCGGAAATCGTCCAGCATCAACTCTTCCAACCGGTCCTTGGTTACCTTGTCACCGGTCAGGATGTGAACGTGGTCAAAGCCCGCCTCGTCCACGAGATAGTTCCGCATACGTATCGGGTCCTTGGCGGTTGGCAGATCGGCAAATTCGTCAAAGTCACTGACACCAACAATCAGAGCATAGCTTTTCTGCAAGTCACGAAATCCGGCACGGACCAACAATCGTTCGGTGATAGACCGATCATCCGGTCGTATGGTCGCCTCATCCAAACCGTCTGCATCCGCCCAGAGCGAGGATGCCACGAGGACCAGACCGACCACCAGCCGCCACATCATTCGGGCTTGGCCGCTTGGCGCTTCTGCTCCAGCTCCAGTTCCTTGGCCGCGACCTCAAGCTGCGCTTTGCGATAGTCAGTCCACTTGCCCAGCAGTCCAAAGACAGCCGCACCCAGCGTGGTGACAGCGCCTGCAACGGCGGTGATCGCACCGGCGATGTCTCCGCTCTTGTCTGAACCTTGAGGCACAACACCGTCCGGCGTCTCTGACATGAAAATGGCATCTCCGGCATCCGAGCCGATCAGATAAGCAAGCAAAGCGAGCCCAATCACGCCCATGATTGCAATGACGCTCCATCGTTTCAAAATAAGCATGGCGTGTCCGCCCTTTGATCAATGACCTCAAACAATGATCAAAGCCTACCGCAAGTTGCCGAATTCTCAAAGCGCGGCGAAACATCGGGGCACACAGCAAAACACCCCGCCGAAACCGGCGGGGTGTCTCAAACATTGGTTTAGCCGTTATCAAGCGGGGGTCATCAGCCCCTTGGCCTTGGCGATCTCGCGCATCTTCTTTTGCAGCTTTTCAAAGGCGCGCACCTCGATTTGGCGAATGCGTTCACGGCTCACGCCATACTCACCCGAAAGATCTTCTAGTGTCACAGGCGCATCTGCCAGACGGCGCTGGGTCAGGATGTCCTTCTCACGCTCGTTCAGCACGTCCAGCGCCTCTGCCAGCATCTCGCGGCGCACTTCCAGCTCGTCACGGGCCTCATAATCGGCCGCCTGGTCGGCGTCTTCGTCCTCCAGCCAGTCCTGCCATTGCATGGTCCCTTCGCCTTCGGAGCCAACGGTCGCGTTCAACGACGCATCACCACCTGACAAGCGCCGGTTCATACTGACTACCTCGGCTTCTGTCACGCCGAGGTCAGTAGCAATTCGCTTAACGTTGTCGGGGTGCAGATCGCCTTCTTCCAACGCACCGATCTTGGCTTTGGCCTTGCGCAGGTTAAAGAACAACTTTTTCTGAGCCGATGTCGTGCCCAGCTTCACCAGCGACCACGACCGCAAGATATATTCCTGGATCGATGCGCGGATCCACCACATCGCATAGGTCGCCAGACGGAACCCTTTTTCCGGATCAAAGCGTTTGACGGCCTGCATCAGGCCAACATTCGCTTCCGAGATCACCTCGGCCTGTGGCAGGCCATAACCACGATAGCCCATGGCGATCTTCGCCGCGAGCCGCAGGTGGCTGGTGACCATCTTGTGGGCCGCACCTGTGTCTTCTTTCTCGACCCAGGCCTTGGCCAGCATGTATTCCTCTTCCGGCTCCAGCAGGGGAAATTTGCGGATTTCCTGCATGTAGCGGTTCAGGCCGCCTTCCGGTGTCGGTGCGGGAAGATTTGCGTAATTAGCCATATTGTCCCTCCAGTATCCCCGCTTCATGTTTACGGGCTTAACATTCCATATGGGACGGCGATCACCCGCATTCAAGAGGCGGGGGTCGACGCCCCCTCAATATGACATGCACAACCACACTTCGGCAGGGCCTGATCCGTGCGGTCACGCGCATGTGCTGTTCATTACAGGGTTATGTAAAGACTGTTTGACCAGGCCCGTTTTTGGCCCTCAGGCCTCCAAAACAGCCAATAAATCGGCAAAATCCCGCGGCAACGGGGCCTCGAACCGTAACATCTGGCCACTCACCGGATGCTCAAATCCCAGAACGGCAGCATGCAGTGCTTGCCGATCAAACCCGGAAACAGCCGCCGCAGCGGCCTCTGACAGCGCCCCGCGGGCCAGTTTCCGCCGACCACCATAGGTCGGATCGCCCACCAACCCGTGCCCAGCATGAGCCATATGCACACGAATCTGATGCGTACGCCCCGTCTCAAGCCAACATTCCACCTGGCTCAAAACCGGCGGCGTGCCATAGCGCGCAACCAAGCGCGCCCGCGTGACAGCGTGCCGCCCGCCCTGAAACAAAACAGCTTGCCGCTGGCGATCCGTCTTGTGACGGGCCAATTGCGTTGTCAGCTTCAACACGTTGCCGGGTTCAAAGGACGCCCCCTTCACCCCACGCAAACGTGGATCATTGCCATCCGGAACACCGTAAACAAGCGCGCGATAGTAGCGCTCCACCGTGTGTTTGGCGAATTGCGCAGCCAGCCCGTGATGCGCCGCATCGGACTTGGCAACGACAAGCAGTCCGCTCGTGTCCTTGTCGATCCGGTGCACGATGCCCGGGCGCTTCATACCCCCAACACCCGACAGATCGTCGCCGCAATGATGCATCAAGGCATTGACCAAAGTGCCCGAGGGCGACCCGGGCGCCGGATGCACCACCATGCCCGCCGGTTTGTTGACGACAATCAGATCGGCATCCTCGAACACCACGTCCAGCGGAATATCCTCGGCCCCGATATGGCTTTCCTCCGCGGCCTCAACTGTGACCTCAACCAATGCACCTTCAACAACACGCGCCTTGGGATCGGATGCAACGGTACCATCAACCCTCACAGCCCCTTCCGCCAAGAGCCGAGCCAAACGGGTCCGGGACAGCGCCGCGCCCTCTGGCACGTCGCGGGCGATGGCCTTATCAAGGCGCGCAGGCGGATCGGCTGCAATGACAAAGGAGACGGACGTGGACGACATGGACACCCCAGAAATGCCGGCCAACCTGACCTTTCTGCGGCGGCTGGTGACGGTGTTGACGATCATCATGATCGCGGGCGTTGTAACGGTGGTCGCCCTGCTTGTCATCCGGCTGAATGCCGACCCCGCGCCCCTGCCCCTGCCCGATCAGGTCACACTGCCCGACGGCGCCACGGCGACTGCCTTCACCATCGGCTCCGACTGGTTCGGCATCGTGACCGAAAACGACGAAATCCTCATCTATGATCAGGTCACCGGCACCCTGCGCCAAACCATCACCCTGGACTAACGCTTTGTCTCGGAGCCGTTCTCGCCTGATCTTCAAGAGACGGGGCGACGATGGCTTGCCAAGAAAAATCGCCGAGGGGACCCGCAAGCGGGGAGACGGCTATTTTTCTTGGGAAGACGGCGGCGCACTGTCACGCCAAAGATCACGCGGGAACGGATGCGCGACAAAGTCTTTGTCTTGGTGGGTTCGAAGCGGCAAATCAAAATGGAACGCGCCGCAAGGCGCTCAATTGGGTTTGGAACCGCTTGGCTGTTCAGAGGTGTGGGACCGCGCGTTTTCTTCGAAAACACTCTTATCCCACCACCACTCTTTCGTTGCGCGAAAGAGTGGTACCACCTCCCCGGCTCGAACGGGGGACCTCCTGATCCACAATCAGGCGCTCTAACCAACTGAGCTAAGGCGGCACTGAGGGTCAAATACCCATGCCGCCGACCGAATGCAAGACCGTCAGAAGCGATAAACCCACGTCTGTTCCACCAAATCCTGCCCAAATGAATGGACAGGTTTGGACGCAACCAACGACCACCCCGTGCGGGCATAAAGCGCGCAGGCCGCTTGGTGACTTTCATGGGTCCACAAGGTCATACCTGCGTATCCCGTTTCACGCGCAAAAGACATGCACTGATCCAGCAACAACCGCCCAACACCCCGACCTCGCGCCTCTGGCACGAGCAGAAATAACCGCAGCTTGGCTGTGATCTCGTCATGGCGGACGCAAAAGATGGATCCCAACGGCTGCCCGTCCGCCTCAGCAATCCACCCACGCTCGCAGGATACATCATGCCCCTCATTGAACGCCTCGAGAATGGACCGAACCAAGGGACCAAAACTGTCATCAAAACCCGCTTCGCGCGCATAGAGACCGCCGTGCTGATCAACCAGCCAATCAGTATCTTCGGGTCGAAACGGGCGCAAAGCAACATCTGTCATGGTCCAAGCATGGCTGACGGCAGCTTGCCTTTCAATGGCGATCAGGCTAGCACCCCGCTTCAACTTCCGCCGGAGATGACCATGGGCATCAACAAAGAAAGCGATATCGAGGCCAACCTGCAGATCGGGCCAACCGACGCGGGCATGGTGCGCATTTATGTCGAGGCGAAGGGCGTTGAAATTCCAATGGATTTTGACCCGGAAGAGGCCGAGGAAATCGCTGACGAGATCAGAGCGGCTGCCAAGGCGGCTGGTGCGCTCAAGAAATAACGCAGGCCATCCGCTGCCGGATGGCCTGCACACCACGTCTCGTGACCAAGTACAACTGGGATGGGGGCTACCTGATGCACGCGGCGTTGTTTTGCCCCATCAGAACGCGATCCGTGCGCCCACATTGATGGAAAAGGCGCTTGCGTCACCGCTTACCACACCGGTGGATGCGCCGGATGGGGCAAACCTGTTGGACTCAATGTCGAAAAATTCGCGGTACCTAGCATCAAGCGTCCATGTCACCGTGTCAGAAGCCGCCCAGGACACACCGGCAATCAGTTGCCCTCCAAAGGCTGTATCACTTTCGCTCACCCGAACACCGGGACCATAGACCAGATCTTGGGAAAAGCGCCCGATTCCAACACCGGCCCCAACAAACGGGGTGACCGCTCCCGCGGTTTCAAAGTCAGCATATATGTTTGCGAACAGCGTGGTGGACTGCAAACCGCCCGCCACATTGATCTCGTTAGCCGGGCCGTTGCCGGAAAACGCGATCGTGTCCGCGTCCGTGTCTGAGTAGGACAGTTCGATCTCGCCCCGCACGCCAACATTGCCAAACGTACCAAAGCTGCGCCCGACGCCCAAACCAAACTGGAAACCGTCGTCATAGTCTGTATCGACCGATTGTGGATTGCCCCCGATGATCCCGTCCGCATCTTGGCTGCCGTTCAGCACCGCACCGCCGAACGCAAAGAAATAGGTGTCATTTGCCGCCGCAGCCGTTGGCAAAGCGGCACCAAGCGCCAAAACCAAAGCGACCCTCGCACTTCGGCCCCGATTTTTCTGTGTCATTTAAATGTCCTTTGTAAGCGTGTGACAAAAGACAAAACCGCAAAGGGGTTACTTTATGCGATCACGTGAAGTCACCGGGTCGTTACCATCCCAGCCCTGCGCCTGGATCACGCAGGGCCTGCAACCTCCGCGCGGCATGGGTGGCGAACTTTTGCACCATCACCTTTCGGCGTGCAGGTGCCAGCTTGTCCTCCGGGGCCATGCGGATGATCTCAGCATCATAGGCGTCCGCGATGATCAACCCCGTCCCCTCGGGCAGCAGATCAACAGGAAAATCTTCGTCTACGGCCCAAAAGAATCGGTCGCACCACTCCAGATATCCGTCCCATTTGTGGTCCGACATGAAATCGGCACGGCTGGACTTGCACTCGATGACCCAGATCTCGCCCTTGGCGCCCAGCGCCATCACGTCGACCCGCAGGCCGCGCGCAGGCACCAACTCCTCGACGGCCGCCAGACCAAGGCTGGCCAGATGCCGCGACACGCCACGGGCCAGCAACTGGCCGGGCATCATGGTGGTGAGATCAGGGGCGGTTTGCATGGGATCGAGAATATGAACAAAACCTGAACAAAAGCAAGAGACCCCTGCCCCCTTGGCGTTCCGCGCCTCTGCCCTTACCTTTGGCCGACAGCGGTGGGAGCTGACATATGACCAATGACACAAGGCTGAGCCAGACACAGGCGCGCGGCGTGCGCTATGCGTGCGAGCTTGAGGGGCACCTCGGCTGGCTCGACACCTTCTCCGGCACAGCCCTCGGGGTGCTCGCCACCGCCTCGGGCATCTACACCTATCTCGGGGTGTCGTCCCTCCTCGACGAAAACGGCGCGATGTCGGTCTTTGCCGCCATCGCTTACTCGGTCGCGGTTTCCGTGGGCATCTTTGTCTTCTGGTCCTACATGATGCGGCTCTTTCCCGCCGTCCGCTCGGCCCGTGCCCGCATCGGACTGATGGTGGCGATGGGCGCAGGCTCGCTTGCGATTGTGGCCATGTCCTCGTGGCTCAACGCAGCAGCGCTTGCAGGCTCAGCGGCGGTCGAACAACACCTCGCCAAAACAGTGCAGGACTATCAAAACAGCCTCGAACGCGCCCATGAAGTGGCCCTGACCGGCCAATCTCTGGAACGCGACGTGGCCCGCGTCCGGCAGTCCTTCGAAGACCTCTCCGAACAGGAGGCCGCCGGCGCACTCTCGGGCCTTGCAGGCCGTGGTGCGGTCTTCCGTGTCCTCCGCCAGAAAGCTGCCGAACTCTCGGGGCTGGAAGGGCAAATCAGCGCCCAGACCCCGCTTGTCGAAAGCGCCTTTGCCGAAGGCAACGTGATCCTGTCCCGCATGCGCGCGCTGACCGTCGAACCCGGCCCGGTCGAGGCACGCAGCGTCGAATTCTCCGAACAAGCGGTCCGGCTTGCGGGGCTGATCACCCAAATCCGTCAACTCTCGGTCGCCCCACTTGTCGAACGCGCAGCCCAGGACCTTGCCGCCTCGGTCGTCCTACCGGAACTCGACAGCAGCACCGAACAGGGCCGCACCGATCAGGCGGCCACCATCACCTCGGTGCTCGAAGTGCTGGCACAGCGCGCCACCACGCTTGAACGGGCCGCACAAGCGGTACAGGCCATGGCACCAACCACAGACGTGACCTACACCCCCATTTCGTCCGCCGATGCAGTCATCCTCTATGCCCGCAATTTCGTGCCCTCCTGGGCCGGGGCCATCGCCATCGACCTGCTGCCTGCCGTGCTGGTCTTCATCCTCGCCATCACCCAATCCGCCATCCGCGGCGGACGCGAAGGGGCCGCAGTCGAAGACACGATGACCCTCGCCGAATTGCGCGCCGCCATGGTCGCCTTGCGCGATGTCGAAGACACGATGACCGCCCCCGGCCAGATCAACGCACCCGGCACCCCCAAACGGGTCGCCGAATGACCGACACGGCGGATACAGAAAGCAAACCCCGCAACCCCATCGCGCGCGTGCTGATGGGGGTCCTGATCTTCCAACTTGGCATCGGCGGCCTCCTGATCCTCGGCGACATGCAAGGGCTGCGCCTGCCCAGTTTCGGCCCCGACGCACCACGCCTGACGGAACCGGTGCGCCCCGGCGACCAGCGGCGCACCTTCCGCCCCGACCGTGACCGCCCCGTGACACAACCGGCCCGCGACCCCGGCGAACTGCCCAACCGACTGGTGCTGACACAAACAGACGGCACCACCTACCGGCTCGAAGGCGAGATCAGCGCAGGCGACGCCGACCGGCTCGCGGGCCTCATCACCCAAGCCGACCCCCGCCCCGACACGCTGATCCTGCAAAGCCCCGGCGGCTCGGTTCAGGACGCACTCGCGCTCGGGCGCGTGATCCGGCGTGAGGGGATCAGCACCCAAATGCTGGCGGGCGAGTTCTGCTATTCCGCCTGCCCCTACCTGCTGGCATCAGGCACGACGCGCACGATCGACACGCAAGCCTCGGTCGGCGTACACCAGCACTATTTCGGCCAAAACACGTTCCTGCCAGCCGCCTTCGCGGTCGAAGACATCCAGCGCGGCCAGGCCGAGGTGATGACATATCTCGACGAGATGGGAATCGACCCGCTCGTGATGCAACACGCGCTCAGCACCCCACCCGACGAGATCTATGTGTTGCTGCCGGAAGAGCTGGAAACATACGGATTTATCCAAAAATCTGAATGACTTGCTCAACGGCGGATCAAACGGATGCCAGCAGGCTTGACATGATACCATATGGTATCTCATTAATATGATACCAAATGGCATCATATGTGAGACACACCATGAAACCCCTCGCCGCCCTGCTGCTAGCCACCACACCAGCGCTCGCTGACCCAGCGATTATACTCACGCCCTCCGACACGCTTGAATGGGACACGACACCCGAAGGCGTGGCCTTCGCCCCCCTCTCAGGCGACCGCATGGCGGAACCCTACTTTGCGATGGTCCGCCTGCCCGCAGGCACAGTCAGCCCGCCCCACACCAAGTCCGCCACCATGTTCGGCGTCATGCTGGAAGGGCAAATGACACACGCTGCACCTGACGCACAGAACCCGGCCATCATCGGCCCGGGCGGCTATTACGAAATCCCGGCCAACATGGCCCATGTCTCGGCCTGCATCTCTGACAGCCCCTGCGTGACCATGCTCTATCAGGACGGCGCGTTCGACTTCCTTCCGGTGACGCCATGACGGACCAGACCCAAAACGCTTTCCGGGCGCTGGCCGACCCGACCCGGCGCGACATCCTGCGCATGCTCTCGGCACAGGACATGACCATCGCACAAGTGTCCGACCGTTTCGACATGACGCGGGCGGCGGTGAAAAAACACCTGACGGTGCTCAGCGATGGCGGTCTCATCACGGTCGAAGCGCGCGGTCGCGAACGGATCAATACGCTCAACCCCGCCGGGCTCGCACCGGTGCTCAACTGGCTCGAATATTTCGACTGCTTCTGGGACGACCGCCTCGACGCTCTCAAAACTGCTATTGAAAAGGACCTCCAATGACCGAAACGACGCTGCAGAAAACCATCTTCCTCAAGGCACCGCGCCAGATGGTGTGGGACTATCTCACGCAACCGGAACAGCTCGCCAAATGGTTCCACGCCCCCCAAACCCCACTGACCGAGGGCGCGAAGCTGGAAATGTATGGCACAACCAGCGGCGACTTGTTGATCTGGGGCAAAGTGATCAAGGCCGACGCGCCCACATATCTCGAATACACGTTCACGGTCCGCCCGATGGGCGATGCGGTCAGCACTGTGAAGTGGACCCTCTCGGACGTCCCGGGTGGTACGCAATTGGCGCTGACCCACGAAGGCCTGCCACAGGACGAAGCCGCTTTCGACCTCATCCTCTCGCTCGACAACGGCTGGGATGAACACCTTATGCGCATGCGCAACGACATTCATGGAGAGGACTGATGGACTACACCGCAACGATCACCACCAGCGCGCCACCTGAACAGGCCGCGCGTCTGATTGCGGACGATCTTGAACTCTGGTGGTCCACCCGCGTGGACCGCACCACACAGGGCTTCATCATCCGCTTCAACAGCAGCCACGCGACCTTTGCCCTCGATCCCGACAGCACGGCCCAAAGTTTCGCATGGAATTGCACCGACGCCCACATGATCATGGAGGGGGTGGACGATCCGGCCGAATGGAAAGGCACCCGCCTTGTCTGGCGGATCGCCTCCGCCCCGGGCGGCAGCACGGTCACGCTGACCCACGAAGGGCTCTCGCCAAAGATCGCCTGTTTCGACATCTGCCAACGGGGCTGGCAACACTTTTTCGAAGCCAGCCTGCGCGACCATCTGAACGGCGAAATTGCCCGGCCCGAGACCAGCCAACCTGCGGCATAACGTATCGCGTTAACCCGTCCGCGCGCCTCACACCTGGCGCGCGGAGAAGAATGCGCAGTTTCGGGCTCAAATTGTGCACTTTGCCAAAACCTGCCCAAAACAGACCAGCTTCGCGGGCCTCAAAATACGCAGTTTCGGCCCAAAACATCGCAGTTTGCGCCTGCGACAAACAAATGTCGCCAACAAACCAGCCGCCAAATCGCCCGTTAACACACCGTACGGTCCCCGGTCCGGGGCTCCGACCATTCGGACCGCAACAAACGTGACGCGCAGCGGCGCGCGATACCCGGCAGCGTGCCACCAAGTGGCGCGCGAGAGGGACGGTCCGAATTCCCTGTTTGAAAAAATCCTCCCCGAAGGGCCGATCCACCACCTGTCCGGACAGCAAGCCTTGCCGCGCGCCGCCCCCACCCCTATGTAGGCGCGTGGCGGGTTCTGCCCTTCTCGTGACAGGTTGCATTCCGGTGGCCTTAAGCAATTCCGAGGGAGCTGGCTCTGTCCGGACCCTGGTCCGGTTACCTGGCGCCCACCTGTATATACAGGTCCTCGGGAATGAGAGAACCAAACGGTTGTGGTGGTCCCGTCACTTCACCCATCATCTTGTGTCGCAGATCTGCACAGACCCGGTTCGCAGGCGCAAATTGCACCGCCTCGGCACAGGTCTATCTTTGCCCCAACGCAAGGATGAAAGGAGACACCCATGTCCCTCAGACCCACACTCGAAACCCGTCAGGCCCAGCCCACCCTCGAAGGGGCTGGCGTGCATCTGCACCGCGCTTTCGGCTTCCAGGACCCATCGGAACTCGATCCATTTCTGTTGTTTGATGATTTCCGTAACGATGTGCCCGCACATTTCGAAAAAGGATTCCCTTGGCACCCACATAGAGGAATAGAAACAATCACTTACGTGCTCGAAGGGACAATCGAACACAGCGACTCCCTGGGCAATTCCGGCACGCTCGGCGCAGGCTCAGTCCAGTGGATGACCGCCGGGTCCGGCATCCTCCATCAGGAGATGCCACACGGCAACGCCAAGGGGCAAATGCACGGCTTCCAACTCTGGGGCAACTTGCCCTCAAGCCAGAAAATGACCGCCCCGCGCTATCAGGATATCGCCGGGACCGACCTTCCCGAAGTCGTCGACGATGACGGCACCCGCGTGCGCGTGATCACCGGTGAATTCTGGGGGCAGAAGGGACCCGTCGATGGCATCGCGGCCGATCCCCAATACCTCGACATCTCGGTGCCCGCAGGCGTCAAAAAAACCTTCAAAATAGACACGTACAGGCGCGCTTTCGCCTATGTGTTCCAGGGTGCAGGCGCGTTTGCAGACGCCTCAACCCCGTCCGGCGTGCTTCTGGAAAAAGAGGTGGCAGGGCAAGAGCTTAACATCCGCGACCTCTCAGGCGACCGCACCTTGGTCCGCTTCGGGACGGGCGATGAAGTGACCGTTCAAGCAGGCCCTGATGGCATCCGCTTCCTGCTGATTTCCGGCGCACCCATCAACGAACCGGTGGCCTGGCACGGTCCCATCGTAATGAACACGCAAGAGGAACTGATGCAGGCCATGCGCGACCTGCGCAACGGTACATTCATCCAGCCCGCACACTAAACGGGACGGCGGGCGGGGCGCATTTGGCGCAGCCAAACAGCGTCCGACCCGCTGTCACGTCATTACGGCTTTGCGCACCATGTCCCAGTATTGGTCCTGTACATCAGACAGGCTGAGCCTCCCCTCATCCCTGAACCATGTCGTCACCCCGGTCAGCATTGCGATGACAGCCAAGGTCACGATCTTTGGGTCCGACACATCAAACACTCCAGAACCCGCACCATCCCGCAAAATCCGTTCCAAAACAGCCTCGTAGCGTCCCCGCAGCCCTTCGATCTCGGCAAAGTTGTGCGCGTCCAGATTCCGCAGCTCCATATATGCAATGAAAACCGCATCCGGTCGCGCATGGTGAAACTCGATGTGAAACCGCACAAAAGCTTCAAGCTGGCCCGCAGGCGGGTCCGTGTCCATGACCGGCACGGCCTCCAACAACTCGACCATGTGATCGCGCATCAATGCAAACAACAGGCTCTGCTTGTCAGGTGTGTAGTTATAAAGCGCCCCGGCCTGCACGCCCACTTCGCCTGCAATTTGACGCATGGAAACAGCGGCATAGCCATGTCGTGCAAACAGACGCAGCGCCGCATCGCGCACGCGCGGACCAGTGATATCAGAGTGGGAACCGGTGGTGCGAGCCATGAGCGAGACTTATCCAAACAGCTGTTCAAAACCAAGCCACGCTTGCACGGCGCAGGGGCTTGGTGCATCACATAGGCAACACAAGATTTGCGGAGCGTCTCGCCCATGCGCGCAACGACAGCACTTATTTGCCTGACCCTGACTGCCTGCACGCAGTTTCCGGAGTTAGACAACACGATTTCCCCCGAAGTCGGGGCATCGGAGTTTCCTGCACTTGTGCCCTTGGAACCTCTTCTGGCTGGATCGGCACCTGTCGTGAGCGACCCAGTGCAGACATCCGATGCGCTCGCCGCACGGGTTGCTGCGCTCCGGGCACGGGCACGGGCACTGCAACAACAGAGTATCGTAGACCCCGCCACGCGGGCGAGGATGCGCGCACGCCTTGGCTAGGTCCGTCAATCAACGACAATTGCACCTGCCCAAGGAACCCGTTACATCGCCCGCGATGATGATCGCTCAAAGGACCCCGACATGAACGCACCGCTTCGGCTTGGCATCGCAGGGTTGGGTACCGTCGGTATCGGGGTGATCAAGATCATTCGCCAACACTCCCCCCTGCTGGAAGCGCGCACTGGTCGCCGGATCGAAATCAGTGCAATCAGCGCACGGTCGCGCGACAAGGATCGCGGAGTCCCGCTGAACGCATATGCATGGGAAGACGATCCGGTTGCCCTGGCAACACGTGACGATGTCGACATTTATGTTGAATTGATGGGCGGCACCGACGGTCCAGCCAAAGCCTCTGTCGAAGCCGCAATTGCAGCGGGCAAGGACGTGGTCACCGCCAACAAGGCCATGCTTGCCATTCACGGGCACGCCCTCGCCGAAGCTGCCGAAGCGAAGGGGATCAGCTTACGCTACGAGGCCGCTGTGGCCGGCGGGATTCCGGTGATCAAAGCCCTGACAGAAGGGTTGGCGGGCAATGAAGTCACGCGCATCGTCGGTGTCATGAACGGCTCTTGCAACTACATCCTGACTCGTATGGAAAGCGCCGGGTTGACCTATGAAGAGGTGTTTGCCGAGGCAGACGGGCTTGGATATCTTGAAGCGGACCCACAACTTGACGTCGGCGGAATCGACGCCGCACACAAGCTGGCCATCCTGTCGTCCATCGCATTTGGCACTCGCGTGGATTTTGACGGCATTGAACTTGAGGGTATCGAACGCATCAGCATTGACGATATCCGCCATGCCGCCGACATGGGCTTTAAAATCAAATTGCTGGGTGTTGCTCAGAAAACCGGGCGCGGCCTGGAACAGCGCATGATGCCGTGCCTCGTGCCGGACACCTCGCCCTTTGGCCAGCTGCAGGGTGGCACGAATATGGTCGCTATCGAAGGGCATGCTGTCGAACAAGTTGTGCTGCGCGGTCCTGGTGCAGGCGAAGGCCCCACCGCATCGGCCGTCATGGGCGACATCTGCGATATTGCACGAGGACATTCACTGCCAGTCTTTGGCCAACCCGCCGGAACGCTTGAAACAGCGCCTCGCGCGGCCTCTGTGCTACCAGCACCCTACTACCTGCGCATGGCATTGGTCGACAAACCCGGTGCACTTGCCAAGATCGCCACAGTTCTTGGCGAGGCTGGCGTCAGCATCGACCGGATGCGCCAGTACGGTCACAGTGACACAACTGCTCCGGTCTTGATCGTAACCCATACCTGCACGCGCTCTGCTGTAAACGAGGCGATAGCAGCCATGCAGGGCACCGGTGTGCTTGCGTCGGACCCCGTTGTCCTGCGTATCGAGTCGGTCTGACACTTCATACTTCCCCAAAGGATTTTCCACGATGACATCAACCGCACAATTTCAGGACCGCATGCTTTCGCTGGGTCTCGCCCGCGTTTCGGAAGCTGCTGCGCTCGCGTCAGCACGTCTGGTCGGTCACGGCGATGAAAAGGCGGCAGACCAAGCTGCTGTGAACGCCATGCGCGAACAATTGAACATGCTGGACATTGCGGGTGTCGTTGTCATCGGCGAAGGTGAGCGCGACGAAGCGCCCATGCTCTTCATCGGTGAAGAAGTCGGAACTGGCAGCGGCCCCGGCGTCGACATCGCACTCGATCCACTCGAAGGCACAACCCTTACCGCCAAGGATATGCCCAATGCGTTGACTGTCATCGCGATGGGTCCGCGCGGCAGCATGTTGCACGCGCCGGATGTTTACATGGACAAGCTAGCCATCGGCCCGGGTTTTGCCCCCGACACGGTCACACTGGAGATGAACCCGGCGGAACGTGTCCAAGCACTTGCCAAGGCCAAAGGCTGCGACGCATCGGATATCACCGTTTGCATTCTGGAACGCCCCCGTCACGAAACCATTATCAACGCCGTCCGCGGCACTGGTGCCTCCATCCGCCTGATCACGGATGGGGACGTCGCTGGGGTAATGCATTGCGCTGACCCAACCACTGGCATCGACATGTACATGGGTGAGGGTGGCGCGCCAGAAGGTGTATTGGCGGCGGCGGCCCTCAAGTGCATGGGCGGGCAGATTTATGGTCGCTTGCTCTTCCGAAATGACGATGAAAAGGGTCGCGCAACCAAGGCCGGGATTACCGACTTGAACCGCATCTACACCCGTGACGAAATGGTCACGCAGGATGTGATCTTTGCAGCCACGGGTGTTACCAGCGGATCGCTTTTGCATGCCGTTCAACGCGAGCCCGGCTGGCTAACATGCGAAACGCTGTTGATGCGATCCAAGACAGGATCGGTACGCCGGATCAATTACCGGACGCCAACACACACGGTCTGACCCGCCGGACCAAAGGCAGCAGCTTCGACATCCGTGTTGATGTTGCCACGGGTGCAGCCGCGCCTAAACTGACGCAGTATTGCGCAAGGGGGGAGGCGCATTGTGGCATTCTTGGGTATTGAGCAGTCACTGACCGGCCGGGCCTGGATCGGCCCGGACGTTGCAACCGATCGCGCGGCTGAAGCCCTGGTTCAGCACACACAATTACCGCGCCCGGTTTGCCAGATTCTCGCGCGTATGGACGTACCCGCCGAGGCGGCAGAGCCCTACTTGGCGCCCACCTTGCGCGACTTGATGCCAGATCCACGGTCCTTGCGGGATATGGAGGTTGCGGCAACTCGCCTTCTGAACGCTGTGCAACAGCGACAGAACATTGCAATTTTCGCTGACTACGACGTGGATGGCGGCAGCTCAGCCGCCTTGTTGATCGCGTGGCTCAGAGAGATGGGATTGACCGCAACACTCTATGTCCCCGACCGCATCGACGAGGGATACGGGCCGAACGAGCAAGCGATGGCGCAGCTTGCCTCCACACATGACCTGATCATCTGTGTCGACTGCGGAACCCTGTCGCATGGCCCAATCGCTGCCGCAGAGAATGCCGATGTTATCGTACTGGATCACCATCTGGGCGCCGAAACTCTGCCTGACGCCTTTGCTGTAGTGAACCCCAATCGACAGGATGAAGATGGTGCGTTGGCACATCTTTGCGCGGCTGCGGTCGTGTTTCTGGCACTGGCGGAAGCGGGGCGACAATTGCGCGCGCGCGAAATGCAGGGCCCGGACCTGATGGCGATGCTGGACCTCGTCGGGTTGGCAACCGTTGCAGACGTCGCGCCTTTGATCGGTGTAAATCGTGCCTTTGTCAGGCAAGGCCTCAGAGTGATGGCTCGGCGAGAACGCATGGGGTTGGTTGCTTTGGCGGACATCGCGGGCCTTGATACCGCGCCAACACCGTATCATCTGGGCTATCTGCTGGGACCTCGGATCAACGCGGGCGGTCGCATCGGGCAAGCGGATTTGGGCGCGCGCCTATTGGCATCCACAGATCCTCACGAGGCGGCCGCACTTGCCGAACGCCTCAATCACCTCAATGCTGAACGGCGCGAGATCGAAGCGCAGGTGCGCGCAGAAGCCATCGCGCAATGCGAAACGCGTGGATCAGACGGCGCGTTGGCATGGGCTGCAGGGCCGGGATGGCACCCTGGCGTCGTTGGAATCGTGGCGTCCCGCATGAAAGAAGCCACCAACCGTCCGTCCATTGTCATCGGGGTCGAGGATGGGATCGGCAAGGGGTCGGGCCGCTCGGTTTCGGGCATCGATCTTGGCGCTCCTATACAGAGGCTGGTGTCCGAAGGTCTGTTGATCAAGGGCGGGGGCCACAAGATGGCTGCGGGTTTGACCGTCGCCGAAGACAAAATTGAGGCTGCCATGGAACGGTTGTCCCAGCTTTTGTGTAAACAAGGGGCTGACACGCTTGGTCCTTCTGACTTGCGCCTGGACGGTGTTTTGATGCCCGGAGCAGCGACAGTTGAGTTGCTAAACCAAATCGATGCCGCCGGCCCGTTTGGGGCGAGCGCCCCTGCCCCGCGATATGCCTTTGCCGCGATGCGCATTTTACAGGCCCGACGCGTCGGCGAGACACATCTGAAGCTCACGTTTGGCGAACCCGGTGGCGAGCGCCTTGATGCCATTGCATTCGGCGCGTTCGAGGGTCCTTTGGGGCAAGCATTGCTTGATCACGGCGGTGCGCCATTTCATCTGGGTGGGCGAATTGAGATCAATTCATTTCGCGGTCGACAGTCGGTTCAACTGCGGCTCGAAGATGCAGCTCGAGCGTAAAATCGACGGGTTTCGGATTTCAGCAGAAATATCGCCATTCGAACGTTTTTTCCGCTTGCGCAACATCGTCGAATTGCCTATCTGAGCGCTCACACCAGCGCTGGCCCGTTCGTCTATCGGTTAGGACGCCAGGTTTTCAACCTGGAAAGAGGGGTTCGATTCCCCTACGGGCTGCCAGTTTCTTTGAAAAACCTAGTCTTCTTCACTTGCATGGCCCGGCCGAACAATCGTCGACGATGGCATGTGCAAACTTTGTCATTCTGCAGTGTTTTCCAAGGCTTGACGGACGTTTGAACGGACTCGCCCTTTTGGACACGATGCAACAGTCATCAACCTGCATGTGCGCAACAACGCGACCGGTCACGCGCTGCGTGCCGTATTCCGTCCGACTGGCGGCGACAGGTTCTGAGCATGCTGTCGCAAAATCGGTACGTAGTGGGTCTGTTGCCCACGTCCGCCGTGTTTGGACGCGTAAAGCGCCACGTCAGCATCATCCATGACTTCTGCAATCGACTGTTCCGACTCTGGATCGTAAATGGCTGACCCAATGCTGGCCGAGATGCGGCAGACATCGCCTTGAAATGGAATCGGTTGTGATAGCCGCTTTATGATTCGCCGGCCAATACCCTCCAGAGCATCGCCGTCTTTTGCATGCGGTAGAATGACGACAAATTCGTCCCCACCCACCCTCGCAACGGTGTCACTTTCTCTCGTTTCTTCAACCATGACCCGAGCGACCGTCTGCAATACGTGATCGCCAGCTGCGTGCCCAAGAGTGTCATTCACCGCCTTGAACCAGTCCAAGTCAATCTGCATCAAACCAAAACGCGTGCCCCAGTCCATATGGCGCGCAAGCACATGATCCATTGCGCGGCGGTTCTTGAGGCCTGTGAGCGTATCCGTAAACGCCTGCTCTTCCGCAGCGATCATTGCGCCCTGCAACCGCAAATTCAGTTTGCGCGACGCCTCCATTGCGGCTGACTTGGCCTCGACCAAGTACAGCATTTCAATCGTTAGATCCGTTGCAGCAAAGTCTGAACTGTTGAGCGAATAGTCGGATACGGCATCGACTACAGAAATACCGAATGACAGGTTGATAATACTTTGTCCCTCGTCCGGCCCCGCCACCAACAGCCCTTTGACCTCGGTTTTGGGGCTATCACGCAATTGCAAGTGCAATTTGGTACCAGCCGTAGCCCGCAGCCCGTCAATGGTTGTAACGGCGCGTGGGCGCTTCAAGTCAAAAATCTCTAGGAACCGCCGACCCACCATAGGACTATCCGGGCGCAGTTTCTGTAGCGTAGGACCCACATGAATCACATGCCCCGTCGGCCCCAACAAAAGGTGCATTGGGCAAAGCACGTCCATAGCCTGCGTGAGAGCCGTCTGATCCATCATGATGCACGTGCCCCCAAGTCAAACACGCGCCCTTCGGCAAACTCAGTCTCGACCAGAGTGACTGAAATGGTTTCAATCCCATTGCCGCGACCCGTATGTTCAAGAAGTGCCAACGCACCGTAATCATCGGCCATGGTCCGCAAAATCCCCATCATAACGTGCCCATATCCGTCCATGAGGCTTTCGCAGATCAGGCTGAAATGGGTTGGGGAGTGGTCACGCAACTCAATTCGCGGCAGGTTCAGGTCTGATACAGCCAGTCGTGCGCGGTCTGGCAGGTCATCCAACGAATGTAGAAACTCAACAAATGTCACGCCACCGAAGCGCAGCAATCGACGCAATGCTTCGACATTGGGATGGGACACGAGATATGTGCCCATATCTTCCATGACATCGCTTCGCGGTCGGTTCAGAATTTGACTGATTGCGTCCAGCAATCGCGGCGTAATGTCATCACCATAAATCAGCATCGACTCGAATTCGACAAAGTCGAGATCAGCAAACCGGGTCGCTTCGACCCATTTGTCCGCCCCATAACTGTCTGTTACGAAACACTGAATTGCTCGATTGATCAGCCCATGCATTGCACGACATTCCCATTTCCACGGAAGCACCATGCACAACCAGCTCTAAACAATCCTCTAACAGATGCAATTTGACCTAAACATCGGGCCCGGGAGTCTCAGAAATCGGTCGGCGCACCGCCTTCCGCCTTTCGGCGCGCAACGAAATCAGCAAGTTCCGCGCGAATGCCATCGTCCATGGCTGGCGCCTCAAAGCTTCCGATAATGTCTTTGAACACACGGTGAGCACGTTCCGGCGTCCATACCGCGCCGGCGGCCTCCCACCCTTCATAATTCTTCCAATCGCTGAGGAACGGTTGGTAAAAAGCTGTACTGTAGCGATCCTGCGTGTGCTGGATGCCAAAGAAATGTCCTTCGTTGCCCACCGACTTGATGGCATCCAAGGCAACGTCTTCAGGACCAGTTCCCGTGATAGCGGGATCCATGTAACGCTGAATTTGTTGCAGAACTTCGCAATCCATAACAAATTTCTCTGGACTTGCGATCAATCCGCCCTCAAGCCATCCGGCCGCATGATAAACCATATTGGTTCCGGACTGCACCGCCGCCCATAAACTGTTCGACGTTTCCCACATGGCCTGCCCGTCGGGCACGTTGGAAGCGCACACACCCGAGGAGCGCATCGGCAAACCGTAGAACCGTGCCAATTGACCCGTCATCTGAGTTGCGCGCATATACTCGGGCGTACCGAACGCGGGTGCGCCCGACTTCATATCAACATTGGACGTAAATGTGCCAATCGCACAAGGCGCACCTGGCCTCACATATTGAAACAGCGCGATTGCACACAATGCCTCGGCAATTGATTGTGCCACCGCCCCGGCCATTGTCACCGGTGCCATCGCCCCCGCCAATGTGAATGGTGTTACCACAACGGCTTGGCCACGGCGCACCATGCGCAGACACCCGTCAATCATCGGGTGATCATGTTTAAGCGGAGAGGTCGAGTTGATGTTGGTGTACATACACGGAGCAGCATCGAATTCCGCATGACTCAGTCCGCTCGCAATGCGCACCATTTCCATTACGTCCTCGACCCGCTCTTTACCCAACGAGTATGCGTGCATGACCTTATCCGTGAGAGTAAGCTTGTCATACAACACATCCAGATGCCGTACGCTGGCGTGCAGATCGACAGGCTCAACCGGGTATCCTCCCGCAAAGTGGATACAGTTGAAGTACTGCGTCAACTTCAGAAGGTTGGCACACATTTCGCGGTTGCCGGGCACTTTGGTGCCGATCTCCATGTCCCAATAGTTGGGCGGAGATGACACGTTGCCGAAAAGCAGATTCCTTCCACCAACCGTTATCGACCGATCCGGATTGCGCGGTGTGATGGTGAACTCGGACGGCGCTTTTTTAACCATCTCCATCACGAAATGGCGGTCCATACGAACAATGTCATCATCGACCTGACAGCCCGCCTTACGCAGAATGCCAAGGGCTTCTTCATTAAGAAACTGGATGCCGATCTCTTCGAGAATCCGCATTGCCCCATCGTGGATTGCCTCCACGCCCTCGGGGCTTAAGGGTTCCACCGGAGGATCAACAATGACTGGTGGATTCCATGGCATCTGCTCGATCACAGCGGCGCCTCGACGGGCTGCTGCCCCGGCCCGGCCACCGCCACGCGTCCTGCGTCGTATCGCTGTATGTGCCATCGTGTTACCCCTTTGACCTGCTTATGCAAAACACGACACAGCAGCGCGCCGCTGGGTACATCTCCGTTTGCGACCGGCTGTGTCGTTTTTTCGGGGTGAAGGGCCGAATTTGTCGCCCTCAGGTCATCGTCGTCTGATCAAGCCAATCCGGCAGCGCGCCAATATCAGGCAATACGATATCTGCGTATGGCGCCAATTCTTCGAACGGTGCCATTCCCGTCAAAACACCAACCGTTCGCATTCTTGCAGCTCGGCCTGCGTGCAGATCATGGGTGCTGTCACCCACCATCACAACTGACGCCGCATCAAGCCCAGTATCGGCGCAGAACCCAAGCAATTGTCCGGGCGCTGGCTTGCCACCAAAGCCACTGTCACTGCCGGCAATGAAATCAAAGAAGCCATCCACACCGGCCGACTGCAAGTGGGCACGCGCGGGTGCTTCTGCATCGTTGGTGGCAACTCCCAGAGCCAGACCGCGCGCACGCAGCCCCGTCAAAAGCGGCTTGAGGGCGACGGCTTCTGCCTGTGGTGCACGGGCCGCCTCTTCATTCAGGAGCGCCACCAGCGCGTCAAACGACAACTCAGGGAAATGCGTACTTAGCTCGACGGCAATTTCGGTCGGCGTGCCTGCGATTACAATACTTCCGGGAAGGAAGCGCGCACCCGTCAGATCAAACCCAATTGCAGCACCGGCCCGCTGCGCAAGCGCATCGTTCCCACCGGTCGCCCGCCGCAGGAATGCAGCGGCCCAAGCTTCCCAGGTGGTCGAAAAATCAAAAAGCGTTCCATCCTTGTCGAAAATGATCCCGCGTACAGAGGAACCGGAGAGTGTCACGTCCAATGCACTTCTCCGCCGCCAGGCAAAGCCATACGCGCGCGCATTGGCGTATCGTAAGACAATCCCTGTGCATCGCAAAACGCGGTGACCCATGCATCGTCCATCATGATGAAATCCAACAAGCCCCCCAGAAAAGCCGGATCACCCACACCGGAGCGCATGTCGGCTTCGCTGGCGCCGGTGGCCCCCAGGAATACGGGAAGCAGCTCTTCGTTCCCAACCATCCAGGCAACGGCCTGTAGACCGACAGTTTCGGCGGATTCTTGCGAACGGGACATCAAGTTTGGCCTCTGCAGTCTGATGGAAACGCTTTGTTAACCTAAACGATCAAAAACCGAATGCACGGCTTTTGCAATGAATTGGAAGCGTCTCATGCACGGTAAGGTCCTCGTCATAGACCCAATTGCGACAAATCGCATTGTGCTGCGCGTCAAATTGGCGGCCAGCCACTACAACATGTTGCAAGCAAGCTCGATTGCGGAAGCCGTTAACGTTTTATCCCAAGAGACGCCTGACTTGATCCTGTGTGCCGGAGTTCTTCCTGACGGTGATCCGCTGGGTCTGCTTGCACGGGTTCGCAAGATGGGTTTGGCCGGAAAAATGCCAATCATTGTGCTGAACTGCGTCGACAACGAAGCCGAACGCTTGCGCTTGCTCGCGGGCGGCATCGATGATGTGTTGCAAAAGCCGATCAACGACGCACTGCTTCTGGCTCGAACCCGCTCGATCATTCGTGCGTATGCGACTGCAAGCGAATGGATCCTTCGCGAAGGAACTTCTCGCGCTCTGGGTTTTGGGGAAGCGGTCGCAAATTTCTCACCGGCACAAACCGTGCGCATCGTCGCCGAGAACCCGGCAGTAGCGGATCCCTGGATTGACGCCTTGTCCAACCGGATCAGTGCAACAACAGTTTTTACCAAGCCGGCCACTGCTGTGTCAGAGACTGCGCCAGGCCGCACACCCGACGCATTTGTTCTGGTGATCGGTCCAGATGAAGGACCACAGATGTTGCAATTGCTGGCCACGATACGCAGTCAAGCCAACACACGCCATTGCGCGATCCTTGTGATGCTCGACGGAGAGCAAGCAACACTCGGCGCACAAATGCTGGATATGGGCGCCAATGATCTGATGCGTTGCACTCGGTCTTCGGAGGAATTGGCACTGCGGCTCGAAGCTTTGCTGAGCAGGAAGCTGGTAACCGATTCACTGCGTGATACCGTTCGGTCCGGAATCGAAGCGGCGGTCATCGATCCGCTTACCGGGTTGCACAACCGCCGCTATGCAATGCCGCACCTGGCGCGCATTGCTGAGCGGGCGGCGCGCACAGGCAAGCCGTATGCGGTGATGGTGGCTGATATGGATCACTTCAAACGTATCAATGACACGCTCGGCCACGCAGCAGGCGATGCTGTTTTGATCGAAGCAGGCCGCAGGTTGAAAGAGAACCTGCGGGCGGTCGACCTTGTGGCGCGGATCGGAGGCGAAGAGTTCCTGATCGTGCTGCCGGGAGTAGATCTCGTAAACGCGCGCAAGGCGGCCAAACGGTTGTGCGAAATCATCCAGACCACGCCTTTCGAGCTGCCAGACGGAACATCGCCGGTTGATGCCACGATCTCAATAGGCATGACCGTCGTGGACCCCGTCGGCGGCACGAAGACATCGGTTGCCCAGACACCTCAGGCGTTGCTCGACCGCGCAGATAAGGCACTTTACGGAGCGAAGGCGAAGGGACGCAATCGCGTGATCCTGAGCCGCCCTGCCGCCTGAACGGCGATCCCTTTCAGCGCTATGGCATTACCAGACGACTCCTCACGGATGTCTGTGCGCGAGGTGGGCGACTGAATTCAACTGCGCCAACGGCATGTCACTTTCATTCAAGCGGGCAAGGCACTGTTTTCACATTGATTTGAGGCCTGTCGTTGCGTCTTGCGGCAGGATTATGGCTGTCAATAAGAGTATTCAGAAAACACCCGACTGATGTCGCCCTTCCAATCTCCATGGTAATGATCCAGCAACTCGTCCGCAGGCGCTTTGCCCGTTTCAACACTTTCCTGCAGAGCGTTCAGGAAATGGGTCTCGTCCGGCACCAAACCTCCGGCACCGGGACGGGCACGCGCCTGCAGCCCCGCGTGGGAAATCGCAACCGCCTCACGAGCAAGGTCGTGCATCCTGACCCCATTCACCTCGGCTTGTAACCCGTCAACCGAGGCTGCAACGCGCAATCCTTCACGTGTCTCGGCATCGAGCCCCTTAACGAGCTCCCATGCCGCGTCCAAAGCCGTCTGGTCATAGGTCAGGCCAACCCAGAAAGCGGGCAAGGCACACAGGCGCCGCCAAGGGCCACCATCCGCCCCGCGCATTTCAATGAACTTCTTGACCCGTGCCTCGGGGAAAGCCGTTGTCAGATGATCGGCCCAGTCGCTGAGCAGCGGCGTTTCTCCAGGCAACGCAGGCAGTTCACCTTTAAGAAAGTCGCGGAAGGACTGGCCCAGCGCATCGATGTATTGGCCGTCGCGGTAGACGAAGTACATCGGCACATCCAGCGCGTATTCTACCCAGCGTTCAAAACCGAAGCCATCCTCGAACACGAATGGCACCATGCCAGTGCGCGCCGGATCAAGGTCACGCCAAACTCGGCTGCGCCAGGATTTGTGACCGTTCAACTTGTTTTCGAAGAAAGGTGAGTTGGCAAACAAAGCCACCGCAACCGGCTGCAAGGCCACGGCAACGCGCATTTTTTGAACCATGTCGGCCTCTGACTCGAAGTCCAGGTTGACCTGCACGGTACAAGTGCGCCGCATCATCGTGCGCCCCATGGTGCCGACCTTGCCCATGTAGGCATCCATCAGCTTGTAGCGCCCCTTGGGCATCAGCGGCATTTCTTCGTGGGTCCAGATCGGTGCGGCACCAAGTCCGATGAAACCGACGCCGATCTCGTTGGCGATGTCCATCACCTCGCGTAGGTGCTGATTAACCTCGTCACACGTTTCATGGATCGTTTCGAGCGGGGCACCAGAGAGTTCAAGCGCACCACCGGGTTCGAGCGAGATGTTTGCCCCGTCCTTTTCCAGACCAATCAGTTTGCCGCCTTCACGCAGTTCCGCCCAGTTATGACGATCTCGCAGGGCGCTGAGTACCGCCTCGATCGATCGCGCGCCTTCATAGGGCAGCGGTTTGAGCGTGTCACGGCAATAGCCAAACTTTTCGTGTTCGGTGCCGATGCGCCAGTCTGCCTTGGGCTTGCATCCATCTGCCAGGTATTGCGCCAGCTGGTCATGATGTTCGATTGGCCCGCCACCGGACTGAGGAATGGACATGGGGCGCTCCGCATTTCTTTGTCTCAGGCTGCAAGGGATGGTGCGAATTGCCGAGGGTGTCAATGCACGGCAGCCGTGCACCAAATCACGGGGTCGTGCGCATCCGCGCGCAGGTCCCCCCTTGGACGCAAGACATCATGCCCGCCCGCGCGGCTGCATTTGCGCCAGCGTAGGAGCGCTGCGTTCCCATATCAGGACGGGTTCGCCCGCACCCGCTCGAAGCTGGGCCAGCATCCGTTCGGTTCTTAACCCTGGCAGCGCGGCAAAGGCGTCAAACAGCGCATCTGCCCCGTCGGCGTCCACCGGGATCATCAGCGGCGGGTGATGTGGTTGATCGAGACGCCAATGCGCAGGGGACTGTGCCCCGTCCAATGTCACACGCTGCACTTCGCGCAAGGACACCGATCCGCCGCTGAGAGGGCCGAAATACGTCACCTCGCCTTCGTCCACCTGCACAGTGCCAAGCCCGCCACCTGCCCCGCGAAAGCGGCCGCGTTGAAGACCAACCATGATCAACGCCCCTGCCCCCACCAGCATGACCGGAGCAATATACCCCAGCACACCTCGCGCCTGGGCCAGCCACCAAAGCGCTAGGATCGCCAGCGCAACACCCGCCAGCACCTCGCGCCAGCGCCACAGGGTGGCTTTTGCTTCGGATCTGAAGAACATCAATGAGCCTTCCCAATTGTCTTTGGTGTTTTTAAAATCACGACGCGATATGTGCCGATGCGATGAAACCCAATGGCAACATAGGCCGCTTCAGCCGCCTTGCTCGCGGCAAACAGAATTGCGCGGCGCGCCCCGTTATCCCGCGCCTGGGCCAACTGTGCTGCAACAACCCTGCGGCCATAGCCCCGGTTTCGCAGCGACTCGGGCACAAACACACCTCCAATTTGGACTGTGTCATCTACAACCGCATTCGTCGATGTCATCGCAACCGGGCGCCCATCCTCTTCGAGTATTTGCACATGCCCATCCCTCAGAGCACGCTCGACTCGATGCTCAATGTCCGCGTCGGCAAAGGGCAGTCCAGTATCCGCGCCATAACCCGAGAACCATTTCAAAAGCAGATTCCGATCCCCCATGCGTGGCGATCGTAACGTGTCGTGCGCCGGCTCGAGTTTGTTCAAGTCGAGAGCAAGCAACGGCTCATCCTCGGCCATATCCTGGTCACTAGGCCTAAAACCCAATGCGGACAAAACATGCGTGACCTGATCCGACGCGCCGCTCATACCGATAACCTTGCGCCCAGACCAGAAGGGCTTCAAAGATCTGAGATCTGAGATCTGATCCGGCATCTGCACCAAAAGATAACCAGATTTCGTTAGACCAAAGACGGCACTGATCTTTGAACCATCATCGCGCCAAAGAACATAGTCCGTTGCATGCGCGCTGTCCGCATTTCCGATCCCCCATTCGGCCAGATTGGACCGCAGGAACATGGATGTCTCGGAATACCTGGACAGGAAACGTTCAATGGCTGGGGCATCGTCGGGTCTAGCGCGGCAAAGACCGTTTGGAGCCAATACGTTCACCGCCAATCCCCCAACGTCTGCTGCCAGACTGTCAGTGCGGCGACAGCCGCCGTATCGGCGCGCAGAATACGTGGTCCCAATTGCACGGCATACGCTGCCTCCAGCCTATGCAACCGGGCACGTTCTCTTTCAGAAAACCCACCCTCTGGCCCGATCAGGATCGCCCAAGGCCCGGGAGTGTCCAGTAAGGCGGAGGTGTCCTCCGCCTCCGCCAGGGCCTCGTCACAAAACATCACCTTTCGCTCGCCCAAATCGGCCAGCGCGCGGTCGAGGCGCACCATATCCGTGACCTCTGCCACATAGGTGCCACCGCATTGTTCTGCCGCCTCGACCGCGTGGGCCTGCAGACGGTCGCGCTGCACGCGCCCCGCGTTGGTAAAATCGGTCTGAACTGGCACAATCCGCCGCGCGCCCATCTCGGCCGCCTTTTCAACAATGAAGTCCGTGCGTGCCTTCTTGATCGGGGCAAACATCAACCACAAATCCGGCGGCACTTGCAGGGGGCGGGTCTGAACCTCGCAATGAAGTGCGCCGCCACGCTTGCCTGCTTCGACTACCGTGGCCCGCCATTCCCCATCCTGCCCGTTAAACAGCAAGACTGCTGCCCCCAGGGTCAGGCGCATCACGCCAAAGAGATAATGGGCCTGATCCCGCGACAGTTGAACCGATTGCCCCTGTCCCAAGGGGTGTTCTACATAAAGGCGGATCTTGGCTTCACTCATAGGCCCCTACATATGACCAACTCGCAGCCATCACCAGATGGACAAGTCGCCGACGCTGTATCAGACAATTGGGTTGATACGCTGGCCCCAGCTTGGAGCCGCCCTTACCTGCGCCTAAGCCGTGCGGATCGGCCCATTGGGACATGGCTGCTGCTGCTGCCCTGCTTGTGGGGACTGACGTTGGCTATGATCCACGATCAAAGCCCGCGATGGGAAGATGCGTGGATTGCAATTGGATGCGCATTGGGCGCGTGGCTGATGCGCGGCGCGGGTTGCACGTGGAACGACATCACCGACCGTGACTTTGATGGACAGGTGGAGCGCACGCGGTCGCGCCCCATTCCGTCTGGTCAGGTCACCGTGCGCGGCGCCATGATCTGGATGTTCCTGCAATCACTGATTGCCTTTGCCATTCTACTGACCTTCAACGCCGCCGCCATCCTGTTGGGCGTTCTCGCCCTGCTGCCTGTTGCGGTCTATCCCTTTGCCAAGCGGTTTACCTGGTGGCCGCAGGTGTTTCTGGGACTTGCTTTCAACTGGGGCGCCCTATTGGCTTGGACCGCCCATACGGGGCAGTTGGAAGCCCCTGCCGTGGTTCTATACCTCGCCGGGATTGCATGGACCCTGTTTTATGACACGATCTATGCCCATCAGGACACCGAAGACGACGCCCTGATCGGTGTCAAATCGACCGCGCGCCTTTTTGGAGAGAACACTGCGCCATGGCTGCGCCGATTCCTGATGGCGACCGTAGGCCTCATGGGGATCGCGGTGATCTTTGCTGCTGTCGATGCGGCCAATGTGCTGGCAATGGTACTGGCCCTTACGGGACCTTGGGCCATGGGCTGGCACATGGCATGGCAACTGCGCGGACTGGACATTGAAGACCCGAAAAAATGCCTGCAACTGTTTCGGGCCAACCGGGATACGGGCGCGATTCCGCTCCTCTTTTTCTGTGCGGCGCTACTCGTATGATTGAACCCTCGCGCCAAGCCGCGTAAACCGGGCCGCGCACCTGACCTGAGAAAGGGTTGCATGTCATGCGTTTGTCGTCCCTTCTGATCGTTGTTACCACGTTCGCCGTGGCGGCTGTACTCGCATTGGTAACAGCCAACCTCTCAGTCAAATTGATCGAAGAAAATTCGGAAATTGGCGTACGGGACGCGCTTGACACAGCAGGTTTGACATGGGCCGAGGTCCAAGCTGATGGCCTGCAAGTCACTCTGGCAGGCATTGCCCCTACTGAAGCGGTTCGTTTTGCGGCACTTTCGACAGCTGGCAGCGTTGTGGATGCCGCCCGTGTTATCGACGAGATGGAAGTGGAAGCAGCGGCAGCTATCGCCCCGCCCCGTTTCTCAGCCGAAATTCTCCGCAATGACGCCGGGTTTTCCATTATCGGATTGATACCCGCCACGACGGATCGAACAGCGATAGTAGATCGCATCACAGCGATTGCCGGTGATGTACCCGTAACAGACCTGATCGAAGTGGCAGACTATCCTGCGCCAGGCGGTTGGGAAGATTCCCTGGGATTTGCGCTTGCGGCAATGGAGCGTTTGCCGCGCGCCAAGGTATCGGTCACGGCGGGGCGCGTATCCATCCGGGCCATTACGGACAGCGCCGAGGCTAAGGCGCAGCTCGAGAAACAACTGAATCGCGCCGCGCCGCCCGGGCTCCGTGTTGCTCTTGACATTGCGGCCCCCCGCCCTGTGATCACGCCATTCACGCTGCGGCTGGTAAAGGACGACAGCGGAACGCGATTTGACGCATGCTCTGCCGATACAGAAGCTGCCCGCACACAAATTGTGTCCGCGGCTCTCGACGCGGGATTGACCGGGTCTGCGACGTGCACCGTTGGAATGGGCGTGCCTAGCCCGAAGTGGAGCGTCGCCGTTACACAGTCAATCGCTGCACTTTCCAAGTTGGGCGCGGGATCGGTAACGTTTTCGGACGCCGACATCACCCTAATTGCTGCCGAGGGGACGCCGCAGGCCAACTTTGATCGCGTGGTCGGCGAATTGGAGAATGAACTGCCAGAGGTCTTCGCGCTCTATGCAAAACTGCCGGAAACAGTTGACCCGAGCCAAGGCCCTCCGGAATTCATCGCCACGCTCAGCCCGGAAGGACTCGTACAATTGCGCGGCCGAATTTCGGATGAAAACCTGCGCTCACTGGTGGACAGCTACGCGCAGGCCGCGTTCGGCTCTGACAGCGTGTATACCGCAACGCGCATCGTGAACGACCTTCCATCGAACTGGCCCGTTCGCGTGCTCACCGGGCTTGAGGCCCTGTCAAAGCTTTCGAACGGTGCAGTGACGGTGACACCCGATACGTTGACCGTGTCTGGCAACACCGGCAATCCAAAAGCCAGCACGAACATCGCCTCATTGCTCGCTTCGAAATTGGGAGAAGCGGAAGAGTTCGACATCCGTGTCATCTACCAAGAGAAGCTCGACCCTGTGGCAGCGTTGCCGACCCCGGACGAATGCGAGGCAGAGATTGCGACGATCCTGTCTTCCTCCAAGATCAGCTTCGAGCCAGGCAGCGCCACGATTGATGCCAGCGCCCTTGGCACGATGGATGACATAGCCGAAGTGCTTCGTCAGTGCGGAGACATACGACTGGAGATCCAGGGCCATACGGACAGCCAGGGCCGCGAAGAAATGAACTTGAACCTCAGTCAGGCGCGGGCACAATCAGTTTTAAACGAGTTGCGTGCGCGACGCGTGCTGACATCAACTTATTCAGCCAAAGGGTATGGCGAAACCGATCCAATCGCCGAAAATGACACCGACGAAGGCCGTGAAGCCAACCGGCGCATCGAATTCAAGCTCATTCGACCCACACCTTCGTTACCAGAAGGCGAAACAACGCTGGAAACCCTTGCCGGAACAGGCGATACAGAGGCGGGCACCGAGGACAGCGCCGAAGGACAGGACGATGAGCAGAACTGAGTTTGTCATTGCGACAGCCATCATTCTTTTCATTGCGTTTTGCCTTGGCTGGTTCGCCAACTGGCTGATACATCGCTTTACCCGCGTGGCAGCTGGTGACGTCGCCGAACTGGACCGCATGAGCCAGGAGCTGCACGAGGCTGAAGAAACACGTGATCAAGCCATCACCTACCTGCAGCAGCGCGAAGCTGAGTTGACAAACCAGCTGAGCCAAACAGAAGCCGAATTGCGTGCTGCGATGGATGGGTTGCGCGACGCGCGTCATGAGGCAGAAGAGCTGCGCGCCTGGATCGACCGGCAGCAGGCGAGCTGAGGACAATGGCGGATAAAGATCCGCGTTACCAGGTTGCTCGTAACGCGGATTTCAATTCGCTGCCCCAAACCTTCTTCTGTCTCTTCTCATTCGATTGACGTCGTAAGGCGGATCTTGATCCGCCGTTACCAGCGTGTCAGGGCATCTTCATCTTCGTCCCGCGCCGCGACCCATTCGGCGCCGTCCTTCGTAATCTCTCGCTTCCAGAAGGGTGCACGGGATTTGAGGTAGTCCATTAAAAACTCCGCGGCCTCGAACGCATGTTTTCGGTGCCGCGCCGCTGTTGCGACCATCATGATCATCTCGCCCACTTCAAGCCGTCCATGCCGGTGGATCACTAACGCGTCCTCAAGCGACCAACGGCTCATCGCCTGGCCCGCAATTTCGCTCAGGGCGCCTTCGGTCATACCGGGATAATGCTCAATCTCCATCGCCTTTAACCCGCCGTCCACGTCACGAACGATGCCTGTGAAAGTGACAACAGCCCCGGACTCAGCTCGACCTTCGGCAAACGCGGCAGCTTCGGCTCCGAAATCAAACGGGATGTCCTGTACAACGATCCGCATGGCGCTAGCCGCCTGTCATCGGCGGGAAAAAAGCAACCTCGCGCGCACCCGCCAAAGGCGTGTCAAAATCGGTCAATTGCTGGTCCACTGCGACGCGCAGGGCCGAGATGTCCGCAAAGGCTGCGGCGTAACGTTCTTCGCGTCCGCGCAACTCGTCGACGAGGTCCATCACTGTCGAAGCCTTGGTCTCGACCGCTTCGCGCGGAATGCCGATCCGTTCGCGGACCCAGGCGAAATACAGCACATCCATCCTTGTCACCCTTTCAAATGCGGCATGGCCTTACGGAAGTAGTCCCACCCGGTGATAAAGGTAAGTGCGGCGGCGATCCACAGCAACCAAAGGCCTATACGGCCTGACCAATCGGCACCGGCCAGCTTCCACGTCAGCCCCAGGTGATCCGGTTCGTCCCCATTCAGGATGGCGATGACCATCTCGTCGTCCATGCCCCAAACAGACATACCGAAGTAATGCTCAAACACGCCTTGAGAAAACAGCACCGCTATTGCGATCATCTGGAGGGTGGTTTTCCACTTCGCGAGTTTCGTGACACTCAATGTCCCAGCCGTGTCGCCCAGATACTCACGCAGGCCTGACACAAACACTTCGCGGAACAGGATCATGGTTGCAGGCAGCACCAGCCACGGCGACCAGCTTGAAAAGCCGATGATGACCATTAGGGCAATCACCACCATCGCCTTGTCCGCGATGGGGTCAAGCATTGTACCAAGCTTTGTCTGCTGGCCCCAAGCTCGGGCAAGGTAGCCATCGAACCAGTCCGTGATGGCAGCCCCCACGAACAGGATCACGGCCAAAATGTCCGCGTAGGGCCGCGTAAAATAGAGGAACATGACCGCCACAAGCGGCGCTGCGATCAGACGAAGTGTCGTCAGGATGTTGGGAATGTTCCAGATCATGTGGCAGGTCTAGCCTGAAGTTGAGGGAGCGGGAAGAGCCGATGGATCATATGGAGGGTCGCAAAGACGAACCCTATTGATCGTGGAAGAAATCATAGACTTTCTGCGCCAATCCTTCCGACACACCATCCACTGCCTTGAGGTCTGCGAGGTTGGCACGGCTGACAGCCTTGGCCGAGCCGAAATGAGCCAAAAGGGCGCGCTTGCGCGACGCACCCACACCTGGAATGTCGTCCAGCGGGTTTTTCATGTTTGACTTGGCACGTTTGGCGCGATGCGTACCAATTGCAAATCGGTGCGCTTCGTCGCGCATGCGTTGCACGAAATAGAGTACCGGATCGTTGTGACGCAGGGCGAACGGGCGTTGGCCGACGCGGTGAAATTCCTCTTTCCCCGCATCCCGATCCACACCTTTTGCGACGCCTACCATCGGGATATCCTCGACCCCATGCTCGGCCATGATCTGGGCAACGGCGCTCACCTGCCCTGCCCCGCCATCAATCAACAGAAGGTCGGGCCACATGCCCTTGGCCCGATCGGGGTCTTCAGACAACAAGCGTTTGAAGCGGCGGTGCAGCACTTCCTTCATCATGCCAAAATCGTCGCCGGGCGTCAGGTCGTCCCCACGAATGTTGAACTTGCGGTAACTGTTTTTCATGAACCCGTCCGGGCCAGCGACGATCATCGCTCCCACAGCATTGGTGCCTTGAATGTGCGAGTTGTCGTAAACCTCAATCCGGGCGGGCGGTTCGGGCAGCTCAAACGCATCGGCAAGACCACGCAACAACTTGGCCTGTGTCGCGCTCTCGGCCATCTTGCGTGCTAAGCTTTCCCGAGCATTGCGCAGCGCCGAGTCGACCAGTTCCGCCTTCTCCCCGCGCTGCGGCACCAACAACTCGACCTTGCGGCCCAGTTTTTGGGTCAACGCCTCTGCCATCAGGTCGGGGTTCTCGATCTCATTCGACAGGATCAGCTGTCTCGGCGGTTCCTTTGTATCGTAAAACTGACCGAGGAATGCCTCGAGAACCTCTGCTGCGTCCACATCCGCACCGACACGAGGGTAAAAATCGCGGTTGCCCCAGTTCTGGTTCGCCCGGATGAAGAACACCTGCACACAAGCCTGCCCGCTGTCCATGTGAAGAGCAACGATATCTGCCTCGGTCACACCGCGTGGATTGATGCCCTGCGCCGACTGTACTTGCGTCATCGCTCGAATACGGTCGCGTACTGCCGCGGCGCGTTCGAACTCCATTGCTTCAGAGGCCTCTTGCATCTGTGTTGCAAGCTTCGCCTGAATGTCCGTGGACTTGCCGGTCAGAAAACGCTCAGCGTCTTTGACCGATTGGCCATAGTCAGTTTCCGAGATCAGCCCAACACAAGGACCCGAACACCGTTTGATCTGATACAGCAAGCATGGGCGAGTGCGACTTTCGAACATCGAATCCGTGCAGTTGCGCAACAGGAATACCTTTTGCAGCTGGTTCAGCGTTCGGTTGACCGCCCCCGCACTGGCAAAGGGGCCGTAATATGCACCCTTTTGCTTTTTGGCGCCGCGATGCTTTTTGATCTGGGCAAAGGGATGGTCACCAGTCACCAGGATGTTGGGAAAGCTTTTGTCGTCGCGCAGCAACACGTTGAACTTCGGCTTGAGCTGCTTGATCAGGTTCTGCTCAAGCAGCAGAGCCTCCGTCTCGGTCCGCGTGGTCAGAAACATCATCGACGCGGTCATCGAGATCATTCGGGCGATCCGGGCACTATGACCCGAGGCGCGCGCGTAGTTGGACACCCGCGCGCGCAGATTGCGCGCTTTACCCACATAAAGCACCCGGCTTTCGCGATCGAGCATTCGGTAAACGCCCGGGGACGAGTCCAGTGTCTTGAGATAGCTTTGGATCACCTCGTGCCCAACCGGCGCGGGATGTTCAATTTGGGCGGGTGTGGGGGGCTCGTTGTTCACCATGCGATTCGTGCCGTCTCTTCTCTTTTGGCTGCACTGAATTGACTGACCAATCAAGCATACTTGCATCCACGGATCATGTGGATAAGTGTGCGGGTAACTTCTGGGCGTTCCGGATTTTTCTTTGTTTTTTGGACGGTTCACTGAAATGCCTAATTTTTAGGCACATATCTATCCCCCTGTTTAAAAACACTTTTTTACTCCACGCACAGCAAGTCACTGAAATCAAAAGGCTTTTGGTAACAGTTTTGTAACCAAAATGAATCCAGTGCAAAACTCACCTAACGTCACCTATTCGACGCCAATCACATCGGGCGTTTCCCACGCCAAATGCTGCCCACCATCAACGCACAAAAGCTGCCCCGTGATGCCGGGTGAATCGAGGAAGTACCCCAACGCAGCGACGATGTCGGCCGGGTTGGATCCGCGCTCGAGAACTGTTGCCGACCGTTGCTTGGAAAAGTGCTCAGCGCTTTGACGGCCGCCCTGCAATGTCGGACCCGGCCCAATCGCGTTTACGCGGATCGCGGGCGCAAGTGCCCGCGCGCTGGTCTGTGTCAACGCCCAAAGCCCCATCTTGGCGATGGTATAGGTCATGAACTCGGGTGTCAGCTTGCGCACACGTTGATCCACCATGTTCAGAATCAAGCCATTGGCAACTGGCTCATTCTTGTCATCATGTGTAGGCGCCAATCCCTGGGCTGCCATTGCTTGCGTCAGCACGAACGGCGCGCGCAGATTGCTTTCAATATGCCGATCCCAACTGTCCCGGGTGGCGCTTTCCACGGTATCATATTCGAAAATGGAAGCATTGTTCACAAGGCAGGTGATTGGGCCACCCAGCGCATCGACGGCGCGCCCGAACAGAGCTTGTGTATCAGCTTCGACCAGCAGGTTGGCTTGCAATGCAACGCCGCGCTGCCCCTTGGCTTCGATCTTGGCGACGGATTCACGCGCGCCCTTGTCAGAGCTGGAATAATGCACGGCAACATCATATCCGCGGCCAGCAAGATACACAGCCATGGCCCGGCCGAGGCGGTGCCCTGCCCCTGTTACTAGTGCGCGCATCTTCGCACCCTCCCCTTTGAGATCAGCTTAGTACGATAGCCAGATAGGCCAGATAAAGGACGGTCAAGACAACGCCCCACACCCGCGTGATATCGCGGCGCAAATACACAAATGGCACCAGCAGGATCGAAGCCCCCAACATCACCCACAGATCAAACCTCAGGAATGCGGAGTCTACGGGGATAGATCCAACAAAGCTGGCCACACCGATGATGGCGAGCAGGTTGAACATGTTCGACCCAATGACATTGCCAAGCGCAACATCCGCTTGCCTGCGAAGTGCCGCCATTACGGTCGTGGCCAACTCAGGTAGGGATGTGCCCACAGCCACAAGGGTAAGGCCAATCACGGTGTCACTGACACCATACATCTTGGCAATGATCGTTGCATTGTCGACCAACAAATCCGCCCCAAGCGGCAGGCCAATCAAACCAAGGATCAAAAAGATCGCAATGCGCCATCCGGGAAGGTCCGGGTCTACACCTTCGATTTCTTCTTCATCTGTTGTGGCCTCGGCACAAGCCGCACGATGGCCGCTGGCTTCGCGAGCGGCATCCCACAGCACGAACGCAAGTGCCGCCAGTAAAACAATCGCCGCGATCCAATCGAATACGCCCCTGAATGCCAACGCGATGAACAAGATCGACGCTGCGATCATGAAATTATACGTCTTTTTCGTTTCACATTCGGACGTGTGCATTGTCGCCAGCAAGGCAGGGATGCCCAGCACCAGAAGGATATTGGCTGTGTTTGAACCAACCACATTCCCTATGGCGATGCCCGGGGCGCCCTCCAGAACGGCTTGGATAGCGATCAAGAGCTCAGGCGCGGATGTCCCGAATGCAACGATGGTCAGGCTCACGATCAGGGCAGGTACACCAAGGCGGAGCGAAAGGTTCACCGCGCCTTTGACCAGCGAGTCACCCGCCAGCAAAAGAATGACGAGACCAAGCCCGCTGAGAAGCCACGGCATTGCAACCGCCATCAGGTGCCACCCCGTCCACAACTGCACTTGCCCTTCCCAATTCGGTACCGTCCGCACGTGCATTTGGCTGCGGCAAGGCGCCTGCCCCCTATCCAGTGCAGCTTGCCAAAAACGGCCAACACCGCGATGAAGGCAAGGAACAGAAGGACAATCTTGGACATCATGGTTACAGCCCGAACCTGGCGTAGGCCGCGCGCTCTTCAATGGACGATACGGCATCATCCATCACCTGCGCACCCAACCGGGTAAAGAACGGGCGCCGTACGCCATATCGGCGGAATGTAACCTTATCGCCAAACCGGTCCTGCATCATCGGTTTCAAATGCCCGATCCCATCAATCAGACCCAGCGATTTGGCTTTTTCCGCCAACCACACCTCGCCGGTAAACAACTCGGTTTCCGCATCGAGCTTACCCACGCGGCGGGCTTTCACATGATCTATAAAATTCGTGTGGATGTCGTTCAGCAACCCCTTTAAGCGCTTAACGTCTTCAGGTTTTTCTGGGCGGAATGGGTCCAACATGCTTTTGGACTTGCCTGCGGTGTAAACCCGACGCTCGACACCCTGCCGCGTCAGCAACTCATGTGCGCCGAAACTGGCAGAGATCACACCGATAGATCCCACAATCGATGACGGATCCGCATAGATTTCATCAGCGGCTGCAGCCAACCAGTACCCTCCCGACGCGGCAACGTCCTCGACAAAGGCAATAACCGGCACGTCTTTTTCAACGGACAGCCTGCGAATGCGAGCGCCGATCAGAGACGATTGAACAGCGCTTCCGCCCGGCGAGTTGATTTCAAGTGCAACAGCGACGGGCTTGCCCCGACTAAACGCCTTTTCAATGGCACTGGCCAAAGACTGATCATTCAGGGCGCCACGGGAGCCACCGGCAATAACCCCTTGCAGCCGCACTACGGCGACTGTCGGGTCGGATTTCATGAAGGGGATCCAGCGTTTCATCCAAGCCCATGTAGAATGCAGCCCCCGGCAGAACAAGGCCGCAATTGAAAGGAGTTGCCCGCCGTTACGTTATTGCCGAATGCGCCATCCTGTCTTGAAAATCCACCAGACCGTACCCAGGCACAGTGAAGTGAAGAGTGCAATGGCTGCCAGTGACGTCAGTATCGGCACATCCTCAACCCCGAAGAACGCCCACCGAAAACCAGAAATCAGATACACAACCGGATTGAACATCGAAATCGTTTGCCAAACAGGCGGCAGCATCGAGATGGAATAAAAAGACCCGCCCAAGAAAACCAGCGGTGTAACCACCAGCAATGGAACGAGTTGAAGCTGCTCGAAGTTGCCCGCCCAGATGCCGATGATGAAACCGAAAAGGGCGAAGCTGATGCAGGTGAGCAGCAGAAACGCGATCATGGCCGCTGGGTTCTGTATCTCGATATCGACAAAGAAAAACGAGGTGGTCAGGATAACGATACCGATAAACATCGCCTTGGTGGCCGCCGCTCCGACATACCCCATGACAATCTCGAGGAAACTTACAGGAGCCGACAGCAATTCGTAGATCGTCCCGATGAACTTGGGAAAGTAGATACCGAATGACGCATTGGAAATGCCCTGCGTCATCACCGTCAACATGATCAGCCCCGGCACAATGAACGCGCCGTAGCTGACACCCTCGACTTGATCAATACGGCTACCGATGGCAGCGCCAAAGACCACGAAGTAAAGCGATGTGGACAGTACCGGCGAAATCAAGGACTGCGCGATGGTTCTGAAAAATCTTGCCATTTCAAAGACGTAAATGGCGCGGATCGCTGCCCAGTTCATGCCACTTCCTCCGGTTCGTTCACCAGTGACACAAAGATATCCTCGAGGCTGGACTGCCGCGTGACAACGTCGCGAAGCTGAAGGCCCACTTCTTGAACATCGTTAAGAAGTTTGGTGATACCGGTTCGCTCTGCATTCACGTCGTAACTGTAGCTCAAAGTCCAACCATCGTCGGCCAATCTCAAGTCATACAGAGACAGAGCATCCGGCACAGCGTCCAATTGAGTCGTCAACTGGACATCCAACTGCTTTCTTCCCATCCGCGCCATCAGGGTATCCTTGTCTTCAACCAACAAGATATCGCCCTTGTTGATCACCCCAACTCGATCCGCGATAGCCTCGGCCTCTTCAATGTAGTGCGTGGTCAGAATTGTCGTGACACCGTCGGCTCGCAATTGTTCAACAATTTCCCACATGTCCTTGCGCAGTTCTACGTCGACACCCGCCGTGGGCTCATCAAGAAACAACACACGCGGCTCGTGAGCCAACGCCTTGGCAATCAACACGCGCCGTTTCATGCCCCCTGACAATTCGCGGATCTGATTGTCGCGTTTGTCCCACAATGACAGGCGTTTCAGAATGTCTTCGACCGCGCTGTCCTTGCGGCTTTTGCCGAACAAGCCACGGGAAAAACGCACCGTGTTGATGACCTTTTCGAAGGGCTCCAGCGCAATTTCCTGCGGCACCAAGCCAATCTGGCTGCGGGCTTGGCGGTAGTTATCCAAGATGTCGTATCCGGCAACCGTCACCGATCCGGAAGTTGGCATGGTGATGCCGCAAACCGTTGAGATCAAGGTTGTCTTACCCGCACCGTTCGGACCGAGCAGCGCAATGATCTCGCCCTCCTCGATATCGAGGTTGACACCTTTGAGCGCTTCAAAGCCACCCGCATAGGATTTGCGCAGGTTCTGGATACTCAGGATCGCCGCCATGGATGCTCCGGGTCTTTCGGGTGGAAAAGGATTATGCCGAGCCGGAACACCACGCCAGCGCGCCCCTGCACAGCCGCATGTGCGTGTTTACTCTTTGCCCGTCAAGCGGCCCAGCCAGCCCTTTTTCGGTGCGTCTTCCATCTCCGCTTCGCCCTCGGAGTTCGCCGGTCCTTCCAATGCTTCTTGAAGATTGGTGAAGAACTGGTCTGCCATCTTCTTGGCGAAACCGTCGATGATGCGGCTACCAAGTTGGGCGAGTTTGCCGCCCACTTTTGCCTCAACATCGTAGGACAATTCGGTCCCTCCATCGACTTCGGCCATGCGAACCTCCGCCCCGCCCTTGGCAAATCCGGCGGCTCCACCCTTCCCTTCACCCGAGATCGTAAGGCTTTGATTCTCAAGCATTTCGGACAACGTCACTTTGCCCTTGAAGGTTGCCTTCACCGGTCCAACTTTTTGCGTCACCGTGGCTTCGAAGCCGTCTTCGGGGCTGCCTGTCACCTCGGTCGCGCCGGGAACACATGCCTTGAGAACATCGGGGCTTAGAAGGGCCGCATAGACCTCGGACGGGGTGGCGGCGATCTGGCGGGTATCGGACATTTGCATGAGGAGGCTCCCTTGCTCTTTCGCCCCTGATACCTCAGTGCACGCAATTGCGCTATGCGCTATTCGCAAGCCACTCCGTGCCACAGTGTGATAGGCAGAGATCATGGAAAACACGCGTCAGAACATCGCAGGGCTGGGTATCTTGTGCGTGCTGATCGGTGTATTCTGCATTTCAATAAATGATATGCTGATCAAGGAGTTATCGAGGGAATACCCGCTGCACCAGATCGTGTTTGCGCGTTCGGGAATTGGGATTCTGATCAGCCTGATCATCGTGCAATATGAAGGTGGCTTTGGCATTCTACGCACCAACACGCCCTGGCAGCACGCGTTGCGGGGCATTCTGATCGTCATCGCCAACATGACCTTTTTCGTGGGGCTGGCGGTGCTGCCTCTGGCGGACGTGACCGCCCTATTCTTTGTCGCGCCGCTGTTTATCACATTGTTATCTATACCAATTTTAGGCGAACGGGTTGGCGTGTTGCGCCTGTCCGCAGTTGCCATCGGATTTGCCGGGGTGCTCATCATGCAGCGCCCCTGGGCAGATGCGGATACGCTTTCCGTGAGCAGGATCGTTTTGCTGCTGCCAGTTTTGTCGGCGCTGACTTACGCTTTGAATCAAATACTTACGCGGAAACTGGGCGTGGCCAGCAAGGCCAGTGCCATGGCGGTCTACATCCAGACAACCTTTATCATCGTGTCCCTTGGTTTTTTTGTCGCGGCAGGTGACGGACGCTACGCTGAGGGCGCAACCAATGGATCGGTCATCTTTCTGCTGCGCGCTTGGGTCTGGCCACAAGGCACTGATATATGGGTCTTTTTAGGTTTGGGCTTGAATTCAGCCATTGTCGGCTACTGCCTGAGCCAAGCCTACCGATTGGCCGATGCGGCGACAGTTGCGCCCTTTGAATATGTTGGCCTGCCCTTGGCTGTGTTCTGGGGCTGGGCGGTGTTCGGGGACCTGCCGGTGTTGGAGGTCTGGATCGGCATTCTATTGATCCTCGGTGCCGGTCTGTTTGTGTTTCTACGTGAGCGGCAGAAGTCACGAAGCAGCGGCCGCAGACCCGTCCGGGGACGCAGTGGTTAGCTCTGGTCTCGGTCAGGTTTCTCCAAAGCCAACGCGCGCCAAGGTTAAAACCGGAAAGTGTGCCTGAGTGAACCGTCAGCCATCGACTTGGATCACGACTTTGCCCGTCGCCTTGCGGGTGCGCAGCAGGTCGAGCCCCTCATCAGCCTGTTCCAGCGGCAGTACATGGCTGACATGAGGTTTCAGCTTACCCTCGGCAAACCAGCCAAAAAGTACCTCGAAACTGTCGGTCAGCACCTTTGGGTTCACCCGCATATAACCGCCCCAGTAGAAGCCAAGCACGTGCAGGTTTTTCACCAGCAGATAGTTGGCCGGGATTTGCGGTACAGTGCCCGAAGCGAAGCCTAGGGGCAGCAGTCGCGCCTCGGGGTTGCAGGCGCGCAGGGCGGCGTCAAAGAGGTCGCCGCCGACAGGATCATAGACCACGTCGGCACCACCAAGGGTTTTGACATCCGCCTTGAGATCGCAGGTGTCACTGTCCAGCAGGTGATCCGCCCCAGCATGGGAGGCGATTTTCAACTTGTCCGCACCACGCGCGCAGGCGATCACCTCGCCCCCCATGAGCTTGCCCAGTTCGACTGCGGTCAAACCGACCCCGCCGGAGGCCCCAAGCACAAGCAACCGCTCGCCCGGTTGCAGATGCGCCTTGTAGTCAAGCGCGACATGGCTGGTGCCATAAGCCACGAGGAAGGCGGCGGCATCCACCTCGGTCATGTCATCGGGGATGGGCACACAGATATTTGCAGGCAGGGACGCATATTCGCCCAGCCCGCCAAAACCTGCATAGGCGGCAACGCGTTGACCCGGCTTGAGATGTGTGACGCACTCGCCCAGTGCTTCGACCGTGCCGCACATCTCCATCCCGATCGTGGCGGGGAGTTGCGGTTTTTCCTGATAGGTCCCTTTGACGATCAACGTATCGCCGAAGTTCAGACCACAGGTGTGGATGCGCACCAGCACCTCGCCTGCCTTGGGTTTTGGCGTGTCGATCTCGCGCAGCTCGAGCGGTTGCCCGAGGGCGGTGACTTGCATAGCGCGCATGGTGGTTCCCTTGATCTACTGGCCGTCCCGACCGATTTGCCAGACCACATAACTGATCTGCACGGCCCCGAACAGGAGGCCATGAAAGAACCACAGGATGAACAGGATCAGGAACGCATCGTCACTTTGCGCGGCGCGGGTGTGAATGCCCGCGATATCAAGCAACCAGATGCCCGTGACGAACAGGGCCGAGAGGGCGAACCCCACGGCGGTGCCGTTGAGAAAAAGGCGGATGAGCGGATTGGGTTGCTCGGGCTGCATATCAAAAAGGTAGCGCTCTTCGCCAAAGACGCCAATCGGGGAGATCGCCGCATGGGCGCCACACTGCCAATGCGTGGTAGCAAGGGCGTTCGCCCCGTAGCGGATCAAATCGTCGCCGGTCTGTGCGGCTAGTTCGCTTCACCATGGGCATGGGTGAACAGTTTCGGGTTGAAACCCAGCGTAATTTTCCGGCCCAGCGACCACAGCACCATCTGGAACACCCTGTAGGGTTTGTTCACCTTGATCTCAATCGTTCTGACGCCCGCGAAATTTTTGCCATAACGGATGTCATCGATATCTTCGGACGCGATGTGCAAGCCATAGGGCAGCACCTTGATGCCCGCGCGATCAATCCTGATCTCTTTGAAATTCCGGGCGAGGTTATAGGTCGTCAACGCCAGAACCGGGCTGATCAAAAGTGCGATCAGTGCCAATAGGTTTTGCATGTCAGAGCTGGACGGATCTGCAAAAACCTGGAGCGTCGCCAGCGGCGTCAGCATCGCCACACCAAAAATACCCCAGGATAAGAATGTGAAGACACGGTTGTAGTGATAGCGCCCCGCCTCTTGTTCAAGGAACATAGCTGGGGGTGTCTTCGACGTTAGGTCTGTGGCCATCTTACATTTTTCCAGTCAGCAATGCGCGTGTTGTTTGACGTGTTACCGGGGAAAAAAGACAATTGTTTGGCGAAGTGTTCCCGTTTGCTTAGAAAAATTGCGCTGTTGTGCCCGGATCGGTTGGCTGGAAATGACATGTCCAGCCTCCTGAGTGCTTGACGCCTGCTGCTCCAACCCCAACTGTGCCCCCATGTTTCCGATCCGCGATCATAACCCTTCGGGCCGCACGCCCTATGTCACCTACGCGCTGATGGCGGTCAATGTCGTGGTGTTCCTGAGCTACGTCAGTCTGTTTGCCGATGACCGCGCCCTGAACCGGTTCTTTTTCGACTATGCTGCGATCCCGGCGCGCATCCTGTCGGGGGACGGGTTTTCGACGCTGCTGACATCCATGTTCCTGCATGGTGGCTGGCTGCATCTGGCAGGCAACATGCTGTTTTTATACATCTTTGGCGACAATGTTGAGGACGAGATGGGCCATTTGCCCTTTCTGGGGTTCTACCTGACCACCGGGGTTGCGGCGAGCGCGATCCACATTCTGTCTGCTCCGGGATCGGTGGTGCCGGTTGTGGGGGCATCGGGCGCCATTGCGGGTGTGATGGGGGGCTATCTGCTGCTGTTTCCCAAGGCGCGCATCGACATTCTGCTGATCCTGATCATCATCTTCCGGGTGTTCCCGATCCCTGCGTGGATCATGCTGGCCGTCTGGTTTGGCATGCAATTCGTGGGCGGTGTCGGCAGTGACCCGAATGGAGGCGGCGTAGCGTATTGGGCCCATGCAGGCGGGTTTATCGCCGGTGTTCTGCTGACCATTCCGCTTTGGCTGCGGCTTGGGGGACCGGGGTTCTGGCAGCGCACGGATGGGCACCCGCCGCATCCGGAAGTACGCTACACCGCCTCGCGCATCCCGAGGGTGCGGCGATGAGAGCGTCCTGCCATTGCGGTGCTGTCGTGCTTGAGGTCACGCTGAGTGATGGCCTTGCCACCGCCGGGCGGTGCGATTGTTCCTTTTGCCGCCGTCGGGCTGCGCCGGCAGTGACCGCCCCCAAGGATGGTGTGCGGATCGCAAAGGGCGCCGAGCACCTGACCACGTATCAGTGGGGCACAAAGACGGCGAAGCACCATTTTTGCAATATTTGCGGCATCTACATGTACCATAACCGCCGTTCGAACCCGGACGAGATCGGCGTCAACATGGGCGCGCTCGAGGGTGTGAACCCTGCAGAACACGAACCGATCCAATGGAATGACGGCGTGAATCACCCGTCGGATGCACCGTCGGAAAGCTAGTGGGCCGATGCCGGAGGGTTTACGGCTTTAGACGCGGATGATCTTCGCCAAAGGTGCGAACATGTGTTCGTTGGCGCAGATGATCTCACCATCCTCAAGGATGCTTCCACCTTCGGTTAGCGGCTCAACCAGACCCCCTGCCTCGCGCACGATCAACAGGCCAGCAGCCAGATCCCACGCGTTCAGGCGACGTTCCCAATAGCCGTCATAGCGGCCCGCTGCGACATAGGCCAAATCCAGCGCGGCAGAGCCGAAGCGGCGCACCCCGGCACAAGTTGGCATCAAGCGTGCCAATTCCTTCAGCGTCTCGGGCAGATCAGAGCGCCCACCGAAAGGCAGACCTGTCGCAAACACGCTTTCGATCAGCTGGCGGCGGCCAGACACCCGCAGGCGGGTGTCGTTCATGAAGGCACCACTGCCCTTTTCGGCAAAGAACATTTCGTCCTTGGCGGCATCATAGACGACGCCCGCCACAACTTGTCCCTTGTGTTCGAGCGCGATGGACACAGCCCAATGCGGCAACCCGTGCAGGAAGTTCGTGGTGCCATCCAGCGGGTCGACAATCCAGCGGCGCGTGGGATCTTCGCCGTCTTCCTCGCCCCCCTCTTCGGCCAGCCACCCATAATTGGGGCGCGCTGTGCGCAGCTCTTCGCGCAGGATCTCTTCGGCGGCAAGATCAGCCTTGGACACGAAGTCGCCCGCACCCTTCATCGACACCTGCAGGTTCTCTACCTCGCGGAAGTCCTTGACCAGCGAACGGCCTGCCTTGCGCGCGGCCTTCATCATGATGTTGAGATTTGCGCTGCCTTGCATCGGGACGCTCCGGGGATGGGAAAGATCAAGGGCGCGCTATACGCCGCCCACAGACGGTTGCCAAGGGGGCAAGAGACTGATCACCTGCCCCCACACGCAAGGAGAGAACCCCATGACCGACCAGATGCAGCACATCACCCTCACCAGCCGCCCCTCTGGCGCGCCAACAGCAGACAATTTTGCGCTGGAAACAGCCCCGATTCCCACTCCGGGTGCAGGCGAGGTGCTGGTGCGGGTGCATTACATGTCGCTTGACCCGTACATGCGCGGGCGCATGGATGACGCCAAATCCTATGCGGCCCCGGTGCCGATTGGCGGGACGATGGAGGGCGGCGGCGTGGGCGAAGTGATCGCGTCCACTGCGGACGGGTTCGCGGTTGGCGACATGGTGCTGGGCATGTTCGGTTGGACGACCCATGCCGTGGCCAACCCGTCGACCCTGCGCAAACTGGACCCGCAGATTGCGCCAGTGACCACCGCACTTGGCGTTTTGGGCATGCCGGGCTTCACAGGATGGCATGGGCTGATGGAGTACGGGCGCCCCAAAGAGGGTGAAACCCTTGTGGTCGCTGCTGCAACCGGCCCGGTTGGATCCATGGTGGGACAACTTGCCAAGGCACTGGGGTTGCGCACGGTTGGAATTGCGGGTGGTGCCGAGAAATGTGCCCTGGCCACCGACACGTTCGGCTTTGATGCCTGTATCGACCACCGCGCTCATGACACCGCGCGGTCCTTGCGCGCTGCCATCAAGGACGCTGCCCCCACGGGCGTCGACATCTACTTTGAAAATGTCGGCGGCAAGGTGCTGGAAGCGGTCATGCCGCTGATGAACCCGCATGGGCGCATTCCGATTTGCGGCATGATTTCTTGGTACAATGCCGGTGGTCTGGGCGCAGGCGCGGATACTGCACTGTCCGCCCCCGCCCTGTGGCGCCCCATTTTGGTGAATTTCCTCAGCGTGAACGGCTTCATCATCTCGAACCATTGGGACCGGTTCCCCGCCTTCCTGACCGAAGTTGGACCAAAAGTGCAAAGCGGAGAGATCAAGGTGGTCGAAGACATTGCACAGGGTCTGGAAAACGCACCCAAGGCATTCATGGGCCTGCTGGAGGGCAAGAATGTCGGCAAACAGATCGTGAAACTGATGGCGTGATGTGCGCCGGGGTCGGTGGGCGGGCGCATTTGCGCAGCAAACAGAGCCGCCCTCGACCCTAGGCCGCCTGCAGTTTCTTCGCCTCGACCCGCGCCAGTTCGATAAGTTTGCCCATATAGGGCTTGCCCAGATCGTCATCGCGCACGGCGGCATAGAGCCGCCGCGTCAAACCCTGTGCGGTCAGGGGCCGGGTGACATAGTCACTTGAATATTTCACCTCGCGCACCACCCAATCAGGCAGCACCGACACGCCCCGATTTGACGCCACCAACAATAGGATAACGGCCGTCAGCTCCGCCTGCCGTACCGCCACGGGTTCGACCTTGGCCGGGATGAGCAATTGGCTGAATACATCCAGCCGCGTGCGCTCCACCGGATAGGTGATCAGGGTCTGGTCCCGAAAATCAGTGGCCTCGACATAGGCTTTCTGCGCCAGCGGATGGGAGGAGGTCGCCACAAAAACCGGTGCATAATCAAAGAGTTCGACAAACGTGACACCCGGCAGATCCTCTGGGTCAGACGATACGACCAGATCAACGTCCTCCTTGATCAGCGCAGGCAGCGCATCAAAAGCAAGGCCGGGACGAATATCCACGTCCACATCCGGCCAGCTTTTGCGGAACGTCTCAAGCACCGGGAACAGCCATTCGAAACAGGCGTGGCATTCGATGGCGATGTGCAAGCGGCCCGAAGAGCCATCGCGCAAAGCGGAAAACTCTGCCGCCGCCGCTTCGACCTGCGGCAGGACCTGTTCGGCCAGACGCAACAGGCGCAGGCCAGCAGCAGACAACCTGAGCGGTTTTGAACGGCGCACAAACAGCTCAACGCCTGCCTGATCTTCGAGCCCCTTGATCTGATGGCTCAGTGCGGACTGCGTGATGTGCAGCTGATCAGCCGCCCGTGCGAGGCCACCCGCCTCGTGAATGGCCTTGATCGTGCGCAGGTGGCGAAATTCGATATGCATATGAAACTCATCTTTATCTTGAGAGTTATGAATTTGCCTCAAGATACGCATCGAGGCATGGTGCAACAAGCCCAAAGGAGCCTGCCGCATGCCCACGCCCGATGTCGCCCTGTCGTTCGAGACGTTTCCCCCTAAATCCCTCGACGCTTCATTCCACCTGTGGGACACGGTACAGGCACTGACCCCGCTGAATCCGCGCTTTGTCTCGGTGACCTATGGCGCCGGTGGCACGACGCAATCGTTGACTCAGGAAGCAGCCCGGACCCTGCGCAAGACATCCGGCCTGCCTGTTGCGGCCCACCTGACCTGCACAGGTCAAAGCCGGGATGATGTTCTGCGCACGGCGGAGAAATATGCAGCCAGTGGGGTCAAGGACATCGTGGCCCTGCGTGGTGATCCACAGGGCGGCGGTGCGTTTGAGCCGCACCCAGACGGCTTTGCCCACAGCGTCGATCTGATCCGTGCTCTGTCGGATATGGGCCAATTCACGATCCGCGTGGGTGCCTACCCCGACAGCCACCCGGATGCGACCTCGGCCCAGCAGAATATCGATTGGCTGAAGGCCAAGATTGATGCAGGCGCATCCGAGGCGATCACCCAGTTCTTCTTTGAAGCAGACAGCTTCCTGCGTTTTCGCGATGCATGTGTTGCCGCTGGCATCACCGCGCCCATCACACCCGGCATCTTCCCCGTGGCGAATTGGACGCGCGCGCGCAGCTTTGCGGAAAAATGCGGTACACCCATCCCAGTGGCGACTGCCACCGCGTTCGATCGAGCCGACCGTGAAGATCGGGCTCAACTCTTTGCCCTGACGCATTGTGCTGACCTGTGCGATACGCTCGTCACCGAGGGCGTGGACAAACTTCATTTCTACACGCTCAACCGCCCCGACCTGACGCTCAAAGTCTGCCGCGCCCTGGGACTTGTCCGGCCCAGGCAGATGCGCAACGTCGCCTGATCTCCTTCTTCTCACCGATAAACTTCGAGGCCCGACGGGCGGGGGATGACCTCCAGCTTCATTTGCCACTAGACCAATCGGTCTGATCTGACTACCGTTCCGGCAAATCAAGCCGGAGAAACAGATGCCCCGCCTCGCCAAAGACCTTGCAGACCTGCCCAGCCAGGAAGAACTGTTGTCGATGTCCGGTCTGGACTTCATGCAGGGCATTCTGGACGGCACTGTCCCGGGACCACCCATCGGCCATACGCTTAGGTACGCTTTGCACGAGGTACGGGACGGCGAAGTAACCTTTCGCGGCACGCCAGAGTTCGATGTCACAAACCCGATGGGCACAGTGCATGGCGGCTGGTACGGCACGCTGCTCGACAGCGCGATGGCTTGCGCCGTGATGACAAAGGTGCCCGCCGGATCTGTCTATACAACGCTGGAATACAAGATAAATCTCACGCGTGGCATCCCGCTGGGAATAGAAATCGCGTGCACCGGGCGCGTCGATCACGCAGGGCGCAGCACGGGTGTGGCCACCGGCGAAATCCGCGGCGTGGAAGACGGCAAGCTCTATGCGACCGGCTCCACAACCTGCATCATCATGAAACTGCGCTGATCGCTACGGGACGGTGGGTGGGGCGAATTTGACCCCAAGGGTCAAAGAGCGTCCGCCCCCGTCCCCCGTAGATCGGCCACCCATTCCGACCAGGACCGTGGCGGCGGAGCCTGAGCCAAGGATGGATGTACCCGCTCGGACGGGTCCAACCCGGCACGGCGCGGCTTGCGCGTGATGAACCATTTGCCAAACCCTGCAAAGGTTCCCATGGACGGCGCTTCGGCATCCTGCGGAAACCGTGCTGCCCAGCCTTCAGGCAAGGGCAAACCGCAGGCCTCGGCCTGTTCCAGCATCCAAACCAGCGGGATATTGGCCAGCGGACGCGATGCACGCCGGCCAGACAGATGGCCGCCAATGTCACCGTGCACGCCGCGAAACCACATCTGGACGAGATGCCCGTCCCAATCCTGCGTCGTGTCCCACATCACAGGCGCATAGGCGACGCGGGTTTCGTTCCGGGCGATTGCGTGAAAACCGTGTTTCACGGACCGGCCCAGTTGATGGTTGTGAAAGGCGTGGCGTGGCGCGCTCAGCCGCCACAGGAACGGCATGTTGAGGCCAAGAGACTTCACAGTGTCCCACACCCCGATCATCTCGATCTCGACCTGACCATGGCAATTGTTGCGCACGAAAATGCGCGCCGCATCGCCATCCGGGCTGCATTCATAGTGACGGTAGACGTCCCGAATGTTGCGTTCTGTCGCCGCCTCCGGCTTCAACAGGCCCACGCGATCGATTATCCCGGCAAGAGACCGGACGGCATAGGCCCCACGCGAGTATCCAAGCAGAAACACCTTGTCCCCGGGCCGGTAGCGCGACGCCAGATAGCCATAGGCGCGCCGGATTTGACGGTTGATGCCACGGCCAAAGATCACATCCCCTGCCTTGCGCCAATGGGACCATTGCAAACCGGGCTCATAGTAGAGGGACACCTCGCTGCCCATTTCGCCCAGCAGCTTGGCCGTCAACCCGGCATTGGTTTCGTCGCCGGGATCAAGGGTGGACATGGTTCCGTCGATGATAATGACATGGATCGTCTGGCCCCGCGTCGGCGGAGCCACCCTTGGCAGACCTGCCCCGAACCGGCTTTTCAGCCAGTTCGAGATGGTTTTATTCAGCCGCGATCCGAGCATCCTTCATCAAGTCCCAAACCTTCATCGGTGTGAATGGCATATCTGCCTGCCGCACGCCGTGCTCCCACAGCGCATCCTGCACCGCGTTGGACACCGCAGCCAACGCTCCAACCGTGCCAGCCTCACCGCAGCCCTTCATGCCCATGACATTCGCGGTTGACGGAACCGGCTCGGACGTAAACCCGATGTAGGGAACATCATCCGCACGGGGCAAGGCGTAATCCATGAACGTTGCCGTGAGCAATTGGCCGTCTTCATCGAACTGAACATGCTCGGTCAGCGCTTGTCCGATGCCCTGGACAACACCGCCATGCACCTGCCCTTCGGCCAGCATCGGGTTGATAAGATTACCAAAATCGTCAACGACCGCGTAGCGATCAACTGTCACAACGCCGGTGTCGGGATCCACTACAACTTCTGTAACATGACAGCCATTGGGGAAGCTGCGCGCCTCGAGCTTGGTGCGCTGTTCATGGACCAGCAGGTCCTCGCGCCCCTTCTCGCGGGCCATGTCAGCAACCTCCAGCATGGTGGGGGTCATGTTCGATCCCTCGATCCGGAATTGTTCATCATCAAAGGCGATATCAGAGGCAGGCACGCCCTCTTCTTCGCTCAGAAAGGCCACGAACGCGTCGGTCATCGCCGATACCGTCGCCAGCGTTGCCGTGTTCTGCACGGTCACCGAGCGGGACCCGCCGGTGCCGCCACCCTGCTTGATGCGGTCGCTGTCACCTTGCACCACGTCGATCATGTCGACCGGAATCCCCGTCTGATCCGCCAGGAACTGGGCATAGACAGTTTCATGCCCCTGCCCGTTCGATTGGGTGCCGACATAGATATTCACACGGCCCTCATCCGTAAATTCGACCTTCGCACTCTCGGCAGGATCACCGAGAATACTTTCGATATAGTAACACAGGCCCAGACCGCGCAGGCGCCCCTCTGCCGCATCGGCAGCTTTGCGCGCGGCAAAGCCGGGGATATCCGCCTCGGCCTCGGCCCGGCGCAGCACCTTATCGAAGTCACCCACATCATAGGTCTCGCCCACCAGCGTGGCGTAGGGAAACTGGTCTGGCTTGATGAAGTTAATGCGGCGCAACTCGAGCGGGTCCACGCCCAACTCGCGCGCCGCGCGGTCCATGGCACGTTCCAGGATGTAGATCGCCTCGGGCCGACCCGCACCCCGATACGCATCCACTTGGGTGCTGTTGGTGTAGTAGCCGACAGACCGCAGATAGGCCGCGGGCATATCGTAGACGCCTGTCAGCACCCGGCTGAACAGTTGGGTCTGAATGGCCTGTGCGTATTGGGAGTTATAGGCCCCCATATTCGCCTCGGTGAAGACGCGGTAACCGATGATGCGGTGGTTTTCGTCAAACGCCAGTTCGGTCAGCGAAGTCAGATCGCGGCCTGCATTGTCCGACAACATCGCCTCGGTCCGTTCGGACATCCAGCGCACGGGACGCTTCAGGTCGCGCGCGGCATGGGCCACCACGAAGTATTCTGGATACATCATCCCCTTCATGCCAAAGCCGCCGCCCGTGTCCGGGTTGGTGACGCGGATATCATCCGCAGGGATGTTCAGCGCCTTGGCAAGTTGGTCTTTGGGTCCCCACACGCCCTGCCCGTTGATCGCCACATGCACGCGGTCGCCTTCGGGTTCTGCGTAGCAGCCGCGCGGCTCCATCGAGTTCACGATGATGCGGTTGTCCCCCACATCCAGCGACACGACGCGCGCCGCGGCGTCAAAGGCCGCTTGGGTCGCAGCCTCATCACCCATATGCCAGTCATAGGCGACATTGTCGGGCGCTTCGGCGTGTACCGTCTCGCCCCCCGAGGCCATGTCCATCTTGGCTGGCAGATCATCGTAGTCGAGCATGATCATCTCAGCCGCGTCCCGGGCCTGCACCAGTGTTTCGGCCACGATCACAGCCACAGGTTCGCCCACAAAGCGCAGGCGACCCCGCGCCAGGATGGGACGTTCAGGGGCGGCCCCATCCGTGCCATCGCGGTTTTTGACCGTTGCCCCCTGCATGCCGACATTCATGCCTGCCACTTCAAGGTCCGCCAGCACATAGACCGCGTGCACCCCATCCGCTTCGCGCGCGTCGCTCACATCCAGTTCCGTGATCACGCCATGAGCAACCGGGGACCGAAACACGAATGTATGCAACGCATTGGCTGGAGCGATGTCATCCACGTAACGCCCCTCTCCGGTCAGGAACCGCACATCTTCACGACGTTTCACGGGCTGGGATTTACCAAACTTTTCCATGGGAGCACTCCTGTCTGCCTGGGGGCGTTGTTACGGGCGAACCTATCGCGTGCGTGCGCGGTGTCCAGCACCAGTTACGACACGGACTTTCCTGCATCCGGCACCGTTGGTGCGGTTGCCCGAGGGCCGACATCGCCGACCCACCACGTCTTGCCCCGACTGTCGCGATAAACCTCGATATCCGAACCCGGATCATACCGGAAATATCGGCTTTGCAGACTGGACGCCAAGCTTTCGCCGCGCGCGCCCTGGCTGTCTTCCCAGACAAGTACATACCTTGTCTTCTTGCCACGCTTAGTTTGCGTGATCCGCTCATCTATATGCAGCACCTTGGCCCATTCCACACGCCCGAACTTGCGCGCGCGCAACGCTTCGACAGCGGGCCGCGCCGTCCACCAGAAGGCCCCCAGTGCCCCAAGTCCAAAGACCAACGCAATCCACCGACTGACCTGCCCGTCCCGCCAGGTCTTGCCAATGGTATACTCCATCCGGCGGGGTCGCTCCGGCAGGTAGCGAATGTCGCGTGGAGTGCCTGGAACAAGCGATCGATAAAGGCCTCGGTCAACCTTACGTTCGACCGATTGAATCGCGCCTTCGGCCCTGTATTCAAATGTCACGTAGCAATCTGTTTCCGTCCGATCATTTCGGCGCACGCGCTGCTCACGTCGATCCGTAGCGGTCGCCTCAATAACGACACCTCGTGCATCGAAAGCCAAGCCCAGCTTGAGTGATTGATAGCTGCCATAGGTCAGCAACAGCACGAACACGGTCAAAGCGACTGGAAGCAGCGCGCCCTTGTTCCACCACATGATGAAAAAACCAGGCGCGGGGCCATTCGTGTAGTCCTTCATGCCGTGGACCTTATCGCACGGCCTACCTGCCCGAAAGCCCCTTCCCTTCACCCCCCCACACCGCTATCTCACGCGGCAATCACACAGAGGGATCAGCGCCATGGCACTGGGTAAATTCAACGCAAAAGAGGCCGAAGCCCGCATTTATGCCGACTGGGAAGCGGCGGGCTGTTTCAAGGCGGGCGCCAACGCGCGTACCGATGCGGCCACCTATTGCGTCATGATCCCCCCGCCCAACGTCACGGGCGTCCTGCACATGGGCCACGCCTTTAACAACACGTTGCAGGACATCTTGACGCGCTGGCACCGGATGCGCGGATTTGACACGCTTTGGCAGCCGGGCACAGACCATGCAGGCATCGCCACGCAAATGGTTGTCGAACGGCGGCTGGCTGAAACCCAACAACCCTCCCGTACCGAACTGGGGCGCGACGCGTTCACCCAGAAGATCTGGGAATGGAAGTCGGAATCCGGCGGGACCATCCGCGACCAGCTCAAGCGCCTCGGCGCATCCTGCGACTGGTCGCGCGAGGCCTTTACCATGTCTGGCGCGCCGGGTGCGCCTGCAGGCAACGAAGGCAACTTCCACGATGCCGTGATCAAGGTTTTTGTGGAGATGTACAACAAAGGCCTGATCTACCGCGGCAAGCGGCTGGTGAACTGGGACCCGCATTTTGAAACAGCCATTTCCGATGTCGAGGTCGAAAACCTCGAAGTTGCCGGTCACATGTGGCACTTCAAATACCCGCTCGCCGGGGGCGAGACCTATACCTATGTCGAGAAAGACGAAGACGGCAATGTCACGCTGACCGAGGAACGCGACTACATCTCCATCGCTACGACCCGGCCAGAAACGATGTTGGGCGATGGGGCTGTTGCGGTTCACCCATCCGATGAACGCTATGCCCCAATCGTCAGAAAACTCTGTGAAATCCCGGTCGGGCCGAAAGAGCACCGCCGCCTGATCCCGATCATCACCGACGAATACCCCGACCCAGATTTCGGCTCGGGCGCGGTCAAGATCACGGGCGCGCACGACTTCAACGACTATCAGGTCGCCAAACGCGGCGGCATCCCGATGTATAACCTGATGGACACGAAGGCCGCGATGCGCGCCGACGGCAAACCCTACTCCGAAGAGGCTGCCGCCGCGCAAGCAATCGCCAATGGCGATGTGCCCCTGCCGGACGAGTCCGTGATCGCCGCCATGAACCTCGTGCCCGACGCCTATCGCGGCCTCACCCGCGAAGAAGCGCGCGCGCGCGTAGTTGCAGACATCACGGCTGAGGGCAATGCGGTCATGGAAACGGTCGAGACCGAAGACGGCCCCGAAACGCGCCCCTATGTTGAAAACAAACCCATCATGCAACCCTTCGGCGACCGCTCCAAAGTGGTCATCGAACCCCTGCTGACGGACCAATGGTTCGTGGACAGCGCCAAGATCGTCGGCCCCGCGCTCGATGCGGTGCGCAATGGCGATGTCAAAATCCTCCCCGAGAGCGGGGAGAAGGTCTATTTCCACTGGCTGGAAAACATCGAACCCTGGTGCATCTCGCGCCAGCTCTGGTGGGGGCACCAGATCCCGGTTTGGATGGGTCCGGTAGTTGACGAGGTTTTTGCGCAAGGACCTGGGAAGCTTTCTCCGTCAGGGGACAGTTATCTGTTTTGTGCTTCAACCGAAGAAGAGGCACTCGAAATGGCGCGTAGGCACTACACGGTGCCGGTCGAGTATACACACCTGTTTTCTGCCGAATGGGCCGACGGCCAAGATGGAGGTGAATTGGTGCAGGTTGGTATCGAGCGCGACCCCGACGTCCTGGACACCTGGTTCTCCTCCGGCCTCTGGCCCATCGGCACCCTCGGATGGCCCGAGGACACCGAGGAACTTGCCAAATACTTCCCCACCTCGGACCTCATCACCGGTCAGGACATCCTGTTCTTCTGGGTCGCCCGCATGATGATGATGCAACTCGCGATCACCGACAAAATCCCGTTTGACACCGTCTACCTGCACGGCCTCGTCCGCGACGCCAAGGGCAAGAAGATGTCGAAATCCACCGGCAACGTCATGGACCCGCTCGATTTGATCGAGGAATACGGGGCCGACGCCCTGCGCTTCTCCTCCGCGGCCATGGCCTCGCTCGGCGGCACGCTCAAACTCGACACCCAACGCATCGCAGGTTACCGCAACTTCGGCACAAAGCTCTGGAACGCCGCCAGCTATGGCGAGATGCGGGGCGTCTTCGACCTGCCGCATAGCGCGAACGTCCCTGACACCAAACACCCGCTCAACCGCTGGATCAAAGGCGAAATCGCCAAAACGCGCGAAACGGTGGACCAGGCCCTCACCGACTACCGCTTCAACGACGCGGCCTCGGCCCTCTACGCATTCACCTGGAACACCTTCTGCGACTGGTATCTGGAGTTCACCAAACCCATCTTCGACGAAGGCACGCCGGAAGACATCGCAGAAACCAAGGCCACCTATGCCTGGGTCCTCGACCAATGCTTGCTCCTGCTGCACCCGATCATGCCCTTCATCACCGAAGAGCTTTGGGGACAAAAGGACCGGCCCAAACGGCTTATCCACGCCGACTGGCCGACCTACACCACCGATCTGGTGGACGCGGACGCCGACGCCGAACTCAACTGGGTGATCAAACTGATCGAAGCCATCCGCTCCGCCCGCGCCCAGATGCACGTCCCCGCCGGGGCCTATATCCCTTGCGTTGTCAAAGGGTTCTCACCCGACGCAAAAGCGTCTTACGAGCGCAACAAGGCGCTCATCCACCGCTTCGCACGACTTGAATCGCTCACAGAATCCGATGACTTCCCCAAAGGCACCGTGGCGCTGGCGATCTCCGGCGGCACCTTCGGCCTGCCCCTCGCGGATGTCATCGACGTCGGCGAAGAAATCGCCCGGCTCGAAAAGACCCTCGGCAAGCTGGCCAAGGAACTCGGCGGCCTGCGCGGACGGCTCAAAAACCCCAAATTTGCGACAAGCGCACCCGCCGAAGTGGTCGAAGAAACCAAAGCCAACCTCGCCCTGCGCGAAGAGGAAGAAGCCAAACTCCAGGAAGCGCTCACCCGCCTCAAGGAACTCTAACCTCTTCTTCTGGCTGAAAATACCTCGGGGGAGCGCGGCACGCGCGGGGGCAGCGCCCCCTAAAACATCGCGTCGCGGCTTGCCGCGTCCGCATAAAAACGGGCCGACCCGACAAACCCGGATCGGCCCTTTGCTTCAGTCCTGCAGCCTGACGATGTCCCGCATCAGCCCTTCGGCCCCGTTGTGCACGGTCAGCCGTTCGACCTTGCCGGCAATCGTCTCCAACGCTTCCAGCTCTTTCAGCCGCAGCATGACGGGGTTCTCCGCCATCACCTTAGCCGTGTTGAGCAGCGACCGCGTGGCGTTCGTTTCCTCCCGCCGCCGGATCACGTTGGCCTCAGCCTCTTTCTGGGCCGCGACAACCTGGTTCAGGATGTCCCGCATCTCGCCAGGCAGGATCACGTCTTTCAGAGCGATCTCACCCACCTCGATGCCCAGACCAGCCATCTCAGACCGGACCCCGGCCGCAGCCTCGGCGCTCACCGACACTTTGTCAGCCAGCACCTCGTCCAGCGTCAGCGCCCCAAGGGTTTTCCGGAACGCCAACTGCAGCGACAGGTGAAGTGCGGCGACAAAATCCTTAGCCTCGGCCACCGCCCGCATGGGGTCGGTCACCCGGTAATCCGCCGACAGGTTCACCCGCAGCGACACCCGGTCCCGGGTCAGGATCTCCTGCCCGCCAACCTCATGGGCCTGCCACCGGGTGTCAACGAGCTTGATCAGGTGCTTCCGACCCAGCATCCAGAACCAGTGCGTGCCAGGCGCGACCTGCCGCGTGACCACCCCGTCAACAGACAGGATGCCCACGTAACCAGCAGACACCTCGGTCGAGGTCAGCGCCCGGGTCAGACCCGACCGCATCAGACGTTGCGCCAGCGCTTGCGGCACCTCGTGCCCGTCCGACAGATCAACCCGATCCACCGTCCAGGGCCCCGCATCGGTCCAGACAAAGGTCCGGTGATCCGGTGTCACCACCTCGAACGCCCGGCCATCCCGGTTCAGGATCGCCACCTCGTCCGCACCGGTCCGCACTTGAGTCAGATGCGCCTCCACCAGATCGGGCCGCGTTTTCACAAGCGCGTCGATGTAGTCCGACTTGAAATGAGGGTCCGACATGTCGAACACCAGAACGTCCGTATTGCGCCGTGCAACACCGTGCCGTCCGGGGCCTAGAATGGTGTCAAACCGGCCCTTGCGCATCACCAGCGCCCGCTCGGTTTCCGTCAGGGTCAGCATCCGCCGGCCCATCACAAAATCTATCAGTGTCATGTCGTCTCTCCTTCATATCTTTCGGATCATCGTCGTCGCAAAGCGCGAACTCCTTTTTGGTTTTCAGGGGGTTGCAGCCAGAACGGCTGACAGGTGTGAAGCCCCGTGAAGGGCAGAAAAGACCCGGAGCCGCCCCGCGCCGAAACCGAAGGTGGAGCCGGGGAGGAGCGGACGCCGCAGCGCAAATCGGGGCATGGGGCAGATCGAAATCCACCCGGCCCGGACCGGCACGTCAAACATCATCAACCCCGCGCCCGACTATCGATCAGAGCAGGTGCGGACCCTTTGGCAAAGCCGCCGAAACGACCACGCCACGAGGTCCACCCCTGCTAGGACAACCCCGGATCCGAAAATGGTGAAGCCCTTGCAGGCCCCTATGGGAGTCGAACCCAAAGTGTTTCCACTTGACCCATGGTCGTTGTGACGGGAGTCGAACCCGCGACACTCAGATTAACAGTCTGATGCTCTACCGATTGAGCTACACATCGTGCGTGGACCTAAACCACGTCCCTTTGGTCAACCCGGCCCTGGCATACGAGGTCGGCAGCGCCGCCCGCACCGGAAGAGTGATCACCTCTTGCCGCTAGGGTCCGACCTGAACTGTCGGGAGGCGCTGTATCGGCGGGGTTTGGAGATTCGTTCAACAGTGGAAATGACGCTGGGGAAACCCTGTGGCATCGGCGCAACAATATTGCGCACCTGCGCAACAAATGAAAAGGCAGCAGCAAGATCAAAGTGATCAATGATCCTGACGCACTGGCTGGATGCAGCAATATTTCGAGCTGATCAGCGCAAGCCCGGGGACAGGGTTATTGCATGTTGTCTGTGCCCTTTCAGAAGCTGCAGTTTGACGCCTGTCGTCAGCCAGATCGATGTCGTGAATGCTTCCACTCACAGCCGACGCCGTGTTCAGAGACCATTAGCCGGCACGCGTATTGACCCCTGTCCACGATCCATCCAAGGTCGCGCTGCAAGCACGAGCAGCGTTGGTTCACCACATGATTGTTTCTGACAGAACACATGTTGAGCTTGTGACAGCCGACGATGCAGAACCAATCTTCGCTTACTACCAGCGCAATGAAACACATCTTCGGCCCTGGGAACCTGCGCGAGTTCCCGACCATCACAGCCTTGAGGCCTGGCAGGCGCGTGCGGCTGCGCAGGAAAGCAACAACGCGTCTGGTTCGTCCTATCATTTCGCCATTAGGCTGACCGGCTGCGCAGAGATCATAGGTCTCTGCAACTTTAACGACGTGACGCGCGGTGCCTTTCTGGCGTGCTATTTGGGGTATTCAATTGATCACAACCACGAAGGTCGGGGCCTCATGTATGAGGCACTCTCGGTCACAATACCGGCTGTCTTCGACAGGTATGGGCTGCACCGTGTGATGGCAAACTACATGCCCGCCAACACACGTTCCGGCGCGTTGCTGGAACGCCTGGGGTTTGAGAAAGAAGGCTATGCCCGCAAGTATCTAAAGATCGCAGATGTATGGGAGGACCATGTCTTGACGTCCCTCATTCGTTCCAGCGGGAATACATATGGTGGCTGAGGTAGGGCCATCAAGCACGCATGTTTGGTCGCTTGAGTGACAAGGCCATAGGTGGCCCACCGACATTTCATGCAGCACATAGAAGCGGGTTCAGAGCATTCCGCGCACGCCCCAAGCAAGACGCACTGCCGGGTAGAGGTGCCATCGACGACTTGTTGTCGCTTGATCGGCTTGGAGGCGCTAGTGTGTCGAATAACGGTCAATGGCTTCGCATTGAGCGGCAGACAGGACATGCAACATGGCAAAAAGTTTCAACCCACCACATGTCTGGAGCCCGTTTGGCGCGTTTTCTCAATCCGTCATCTCGGGAGACGGAAAGACGATCTACCTCAAGGGACAGGTCGCGCTCGACCCTGACGGTCAGGTTGTGGGTGACGGGGATATGGCGGCGCAAGTGGCGCAGGTCTTGCGCAATATTGCGGCCATCCTGGAGGCGATGGGCGGAAAGATGAGCGACATCGTGTCTCTTCAGCAGTTCACGACGGACATTCAAGCGTTCATGGGGTGTGGCGAGGTGCGGGCGAAATTCTTTGAAGCACCATTTCCTGTTACCACGACGCTGGAAGTGTCATCGCTTTATGATCAAAGGCTGATGGTCGAGATTACAGGCATTGCCGAGATCCCACTGGATCGCTTTATCATGCCTGAGACGGCACAAGAGAAACACCAATAAAGCGGCTGAACGCACGCGTTGGAATTCAGCATCCAACGACGCACCGAGGCGCTTTCACACCTCGGTCTTTGAACACAGGCGCCAGAGCTTTTGCGATTGGGCCGCGACGGCATTGATGCGCCTCCGCTCCGCCCCTATCCTGCGCAGACATGAGACTGTTTCTTATTCATGGCGCGCCCGCCACTGGTAAGCTGACGGTTGCGCGAGCGCTGGCATTGCTGACCGGCTCACCGCTCGTTGACAATCATGCGGCCATCGATATCGCGAGAATGGTATTCGGTTTCGCTGCGCCAGGCTTTTGGGACCTCGTGCATGATCTTCGTGTCACAACGTTGCGCGGCGCTGCGAAAGCTGATGTGCCGCGGCTTATTACAACTGCCGCATACAGCCATCCCGAGGACGCCCCCCTTGTAAGTGATTATGAACGCGCGGTTCAGGAATATGGGGGCGTGCTCGTACCCGTTCATCTCTTTTGCTCCGAAGATACTTTGTTGTCTCGCGTATCTGCACCCGAGCGTGCGCAAAAAGGAAAGATCGCAAGCCCCGAAACCCTCAGGACCTACTTGGAGAGCAGCAACTTCACGGCAATAGCGCGGGACAACTGTCTGAGCCTGTCCACGGAGAAGACAGCACCTGCGGAGACTGCCACCAAGATTGCGCGGCACTTTCAAATACCGATCACAGCAGAAAACTAGATGCGTGTACGGCCTGGCTGTGGACGCGGCACTGGTCTGAAAACGCGAGGTCAGTGCGGCATTCAGGTGACGTTGACCCATCGCTGTATGGCCGGAGCAGCGCCCAAACAGCACATCGTTTGGAACTTACCGCCAGCATCCCGCAGTCAATGCGTTTGCAGGCGCGGTATCACACCTTAGTCTTTGAACACAGGCGCCCGCTTTTGCATCTGCGCCGCGACGACCTCCATTTGTTCGGGCGTGCCCATCAGACCCGCTTGCGCCCGGCTCTCTTCCAGCAGGATGTCATCAGGTTCATGCGTCTCGGCATATCCGATCAGGGCCTTGGCGGCACGCAGGGCGGCTGGTGATTTCAGCGTCAATGCCTCAGCCAATTCCATAGCCGCCGCCAGCGGATCATCTGCCAATTCGGTGACAAGGCCCAAAGCCTCGGCCTTTTCGGCGGCAACCGGTTCAGCCGTGTAGGTCAGCTTGCGCATCACGTCCGACCGCAACAGCCGTGGCATCAGAACCATGCCACCCATATCCGGGACGATGCCCCATTTCATCTCCATCACTGCAAAGCGCGCATCTGGTGCGGCAATCCGGATATCCGCGCCCAGCGCCAGTTGCATACCCGCGCCGAAACACACGCCGTGCACGGCAGCGATGACGGGCATGGGCAGACGGGTCCAGACCATGGACACCTCTTGCCACTGGTTCGTGGTGCCAATCCCATGGGTGCGCGGCATCATCAACTCGACCGGATCCTTGCCAATCATGGCGCCCAGGCCGCCGATATCGATGCCTGCACAGAACCCTTTGCCCTCGCCCGAGATCACGCAGACGCGGGCCTTGCTGGCGGCGACCTCGTTCCCGGCGGCGATGATCCCGTCGATCATGGCCTGATCGACCGCGTTCATCTTTTCGGCGCGGGTCAGGCGGACATGGGCGATGTGGTTTTCGTAGGTGACGGATACGCGATCAGACATGAGCAATCTCCTTTGCAGTCAGAGAACCTCAAACCGGCGTGGCGCACCAGCAGAACGTAAGGGCATTGCCCGTCATGGCGTGCCGCGCTACCCCTCGGACCATGACCGATCTTCGCCTGACACCGCTCACCACCAGCCTGCCCTCCACCGTGCCCTTTGTTGGCCCCGAAGCGCAGGAACGCGCGCGCGGCGCAACCTTCGCGGCGCGGCTGGGCGCCAATGAAAGCGTGTTTGGCCCCTCGCCCAAAGTGGCCGAGGCCATGGCCGCGGTGGACATCTGGAAATACGGTGATCCGGAAAACCACGATCTGCGTGAGGCTGTTGCGGCACATCATGGCATCGACGCGCAGCATATCATGGTCGGTGAAGGGATCGACGGTTTGCTGGGTTACCTTGTGCGGCTGTTCGTTGGGCCGGGTGATCACGTGGTGACATCCCTGGGGGCGTACCCAACCTTCAACTACCATGTCGCTGGCCATGGCGGCACGTTGCACACCGTCACTTACAAAGACGATCACGAGGACCCCGCTGCCCTGTTTGCCAAGACGGCCGAGACCGGTGCGAAGCTGGTCTACCTTGCCAACCCGGACAACCCGATGGGCACATGGCATGATGGCGCGGTTCTGGAACGCGCGCTGGACACGTTGCCGGATGGTTGCGTGCTGGTGTTGGACGAGGCCTATATTGAATGCGCGCCGCATGGCACGGCACCGGAGATTGATCCCGCCGACCCGCGTGTGATCCGTATGCGCACTTTCTCAAAAGTCTATGGCCTTGCCGGGGCGCGTGTTGGTTACGCCATTGGGGCGGCCCCCTTAATTGATGCGTTTAACAAGGTGCGCAACCATTTCGGCATGAACCGCGCCGCCCAAGCTGGCGCCTTGGCCGCCCTGCACGATCAATCCTATCTGGCTCACGTGCAGGCGCAGATTGGCGCAGCGCGGGATCGGATTGCCCGGATCGCAAGCGACAACGGGCTGAGCGCCCTGCCCTCGGCCACCAACTTTGTTGCCCTCGATTGCGGCGCTGATGGTGTTTTTGCCAAGGCCGTTCTGGATGGTTTGATTGCACAAGGCATCTTTGTGCGCATGCCCTTTGCCGCGCCACAAAACCGCTGCATCCGGATCAGCTGTGGCACGGCTGAACATCTCGACGCCTTTGCGGCTGCGCTCCCAACCGCTCTCAATCACGCGAGAAAGGGCTGACAGGGCCGATTGCCGCATTATAGTCGAGGGTGAAGACCCGGAGGCTGCAATGGACGATCACAACATCGGAACCGCGCCCAACTACACAAATGCCTGTATCGTGATGTTCGGGGTAAACATCACGTGGATCCTTGTTGCGATCTGGGCCATCTGGGGCCTGATTGCCGCGATGCTTCTGGGACTTGGCGTGAACCACCTGATCGAGCGTGGCAGGGTCTGGGCCGCGCGGCGGCAGGCCGCCTCCATCCGGCGGGGCAAACAGGTCTGAACAGCGCTGTGACTATGTGCCCGATCTTTTGAGTTCGACGATAATTTCGGGGCTGCTTTCGTCAAACGCCTCTCCGGTCCAGTCCCCACGCGCCGTGTGAACAAACAGGCCTGCACGTTCGGCCAACGCTTTGATCGCCGGCAACGTGAGGAAGCGGAGGCAGCTTTGCGTCGACCCCATCTCTTGGCCTTCGTTGATCGTGTATGTCTCGGAAAAGGTGACGTATTCACCTTCAACCGCCTGGACATCATGCGTGACCTGCAGGCGGTGCCCGTCTGCAAGTGCAATCGGTGGCCCAGCGCGGTCCGGAGTCCAACGCGTCCATGGTTTGACCGATGGGTTGCGCGTTTCAAACCAGAATGATGCGCGTCCTGTCAGGCGCTGCGCAACGTTTTGAAACAGGTCCACGATTTGATCGTCGTGCAGCAGACATTGAAAGGCGTGGCCGGTCATGACGGCAGCATCGAAGGACGTGTCGTGACCCAGGTCCGACACCTCGCCGACCACCAAATTCACCTTGTCCGCCCCGGATTTGGCGCGTGCGGCAGCGATCATTGCGGCGGCGGGATCGATCCCAGTGACGGTATAACCTGCGTCAGCGAGTTCGACCGCGAACGTTCCTGTCCCACATCCAATATCAAGGATGCGGCAAGGCAGGTTGGGCAGCCGGGCGCGGTAGAAGTCAAAATCGTCCCGCGATGTGTTGACCGTGTCATAGAGCGCAACGAGCGCCTGATCCTTGTAGTGCTCATCCATATGCGCTGGCCTTTCGCCCCTGTGGCTTGCCATGCGTGTTGTCGTTCAGCCTTCGGCAATCACTTTTGCCGCGGCCTCCAACGCGCCGGATCCGTGCGGCACACTGAGTGCGGACAGCCCGGCCTCGATCCCGCCAAGCAGGCCCATGATCATATGCCCGTTCACATGCCCCATATGGCCGAGGCGGAAGAAGCCGTGCCATGCCGGGTCTCCGGGTGGGGCCATACCCAGACCGATCCCCAATGTCAGCCCCAGGTTCTGTTCGGTCCAGTCGCGCAGCGCCGTGGCGTGCGGGCTTTCCAGACGCAGGGCGGTCACAGCGCAGCTCCGGTTGACACGATCCGCCACGTTCAGCTCCAGTGGCCCGCCTTCTCCCCATGCCTCGCACGCGGCCCAGATTGCGCGGGCAAGCTGTTCATGGCGCGCCCAGATCGCCTCCATCCCCTCGGCGTGGATCATGTCGAGTGCGGTACGCAGGCCATAGAGGTGATGCGTGGGTGCAGTGCCGTTCCAATACATGAAGAATTCTTCAGGGTTGGCGCGCGGTGACCAGTCCCAGTAGCGGCTGACGCGCGGCATTGCGCGGCGGACCGCGTCTGCCTTATCGTTGAAAAAGACGAAAGCCATGCCTGGCGGGACCATAAGCCCTTTCTGGCATCCGGCCACCATCACATCGACACCCCAAGCATCCATTTCGAAGCGATCACAACCCAGCGAAGCAATGCAATCGGCCATCAACAAGGCTGGGTGCCCCACATCGTCCATTAAGGCGCGCAATGCAGCAACGTCATTGCGCACCGAAGTCGATGTATCGACATGCACGGCCAAAATGGCCTTGATCTTGTGCGATGCATCCGCGTGCAAAGCGTCTGCAATCTGATCCATGTCCCAAGGCGCACGCTTGCCGAAATCGAGGATTTGCGTTCTTACACCAAGCCCTTTGGCCATGTCAGCCCATCCATGCGCAAAGCGACCCGTTGCAGGCACCAGCACCGTGTCACCGGGTGCAACCACATTGGCGAGTGCTGCTTCCCACGCGGCGTGACCATTGCCGATATACATGGCCAAATGGCCTTCTGCGCGGGCCACAAGCTTGAGGTCCGGGACCAGACTAGCCGCAATGTCCACTATTTCACCCGCATAAATGTTCGGCGCTGCGCGGTGCATCGTCTGCAAAACCGCGTCAGGCATCACCGAGGGGCCGGGAATAGCCAGATACTCGCGCCCCGAACGACCTTTGGATGGTGATGTCATGAATGCTCTCCGCCATGTAATTGACCGGCGCACCGTAACGCGCCGCGTCCCAGCGTCAATCAATCTGCTGCACTTGCCCCGCAACGTCTGCCGCGCCAGATCTTCAACACAACCCACCTTACCGGAGCGCGGCTGAACGCCGACCGACACAACGCGTGACTGAGCCCAAAGCTCCCTTCACCTCGACCCAAGATTCCCGTGAGCTGCTGCGTCGGATTTGGCACGGCTATCTCAAGAAACACACCGGCTTGATGAACGTGGCCGTCCTGTTCATGCTGATCGAAGGATATATGCTGGGCGCGTGCAGTGACCTGATGCGGCCCATGTTCGACCAGTTTTTTGTTGAGGGAAACTCGGGGATGTTGATCTGGGTCGGTAACTATATCATCGCAATTTTCGTTTTACGCGCCGCATCATCCGTCATTCAAAAGCTGATCCTGACGCGCACGGCGCTTAAACCTCGGCCGCCCTTCGCATGGACCTTCTCAGCCGGATCATGTTGCAGGATGGTGCCTTTCACCAGTCGCACCCCAACTGCCTGACCCAACGCATGCAAGGCGCCGTCGCGCCGCTTGCGATGTCTGGCGGACCGTAATCAACGGGGCAGACCGAAATTTCCTGGGATTTATCGTTCTTATTGGTATTGCGATCAGTGTCGACCCGGTTTGGACGATGCTTGCGTTGACGGGTATCGATATGTGAGGAAGCAAGCGCACAAATCGCGCGGCATGCGCGTAGGTCTTTCAACGCGATTGGACGAGGTTATTCATGGAATTTTTCAAGTTGGGCCGAATGCCTGAGGAGCTTACCAGGCGCGACACTATCCCGGCCTGACCAATCAATCGATTGGAGCCAAGACGCGCATGGCATTGGGCGGCGCAGTCATCCCGGCAATGATCGACATCATCTCGGACGAAAAAACCATCGATCAGTTCATGATCTGGTTCACGGCCATAGGTTTCGCTTTTGATCGATGTGGCGGCTCGGAGCAATTTCAGGTCCATCGCAGGCGCCGCGCCATTCATCGAGCATGTCAAAGAGCCCTTGGCTTTGACCTCTCCTCCAAACGCCAAACCAGCGCCGGAGGGCGTGCTGGAAATCACTCTTGAGAGTGTCGAGCTGGCGTACGGTGATGCACCTGTATTGCGGGGCACTTCGCTGACAGCGAAATCTGGCCAGACAACCGCCAAGCTTCGGCGTGTCGCGCACAGGAAAATCGACGATGTTCAACGTGCTGACACGGCTTATTGGCCCCAAGGCAGGAACCGCCCTCACTGGTGATACGCTGACGGCTCACATGGATCTTGAAGCATCGCGGGGCGATACTTTGTTGTTGCTCAACAAGCCCTGCTCTTTGATGTGTCCGTTCGTGAGGACATCCTACTTGGCCGCACAGACATGAGTGACAAGCACCTTAAGGAAATGCTGGATGAACAAGGTGAAAACAACGCGTTAAGGGGGCTGTTCACAGGTCTACGGTCGCGTCTGTTCGGCTAACGCCGGTACGCTGCAGCAAGAACCTCGGGATCAGTACCTGCAAGATATTTGATCAGCGTCCAAAGGTTGCGCGCACCACGGCGCACCCACCCTTGCTGACGGTACTTCTCAGCACTTGTGATGGCCGCCGCCTTAAGCTGGGTAAGCTGTCCGCGCAATGCACGGGCGATTGCGACGTCCTCCATCAAGGGGATATCACGATAGCCGCCGACGCGGGCATACAGATCGCGGCTCAGCAATAGCCCTTGATCGCCATAAGGCAAACCAAACAGACGCGCGCGCAGGTTAGCCCACGCAGCAACGGCACGGCCACCACGATCAAACTGAAGCCTGAAATATGCCGCACCCGGCTGACCAAGATGGGCAAGCACAGCATCAGCCCAGCCTGCGGACAATACTGTGTCAGCATGCAGGACAAGGAACCATTCGGCACGCCCCGCATCACAGCCACGGCGCAGTTGTCCGCCACGCGACGGCTGGCCGCTCACGATATTGGCCCCCCAGGCATCGGCCAGTTTCAGCGTCTCGTCCGTTGATCCGCCGTCGCTTACAATCAGCTCGGCAATCAGCCCTGCGTCCACCCCTTCCATCAACCCTGCAAGAGTGGGACCAAGCGCAGTCTCGGCATTCAGTGTTGGAATGATGACAGAGATCGGCGCAGGCATTGGGCCCCTTTCGGATGGAGATTGCACTGCTATATGACAAGGGGCAGATCAAAAAGGAACACCCATGTCCAAGCGCCACATCTTTCGCCTTTCAGGACCTGACGCACACAGCTTTTTGCAGGGCTTGGTGACCAATGATGTGGATCGGCTGACAGACGGTTTGGTCTATGCTGCATTGCTGACGCCGCAGGGCAAATACATCTCGGATTTCTTTCTTGTGCCCGATGGCAAAACGATACTTTTAGATGCACATGGCGATCATACCGACATGCTGCGCCAGCGGTTGAGCATGTACAAACTGCGGGCGAACGTGACGCTAGAGGATGCGGCCCTGCACCTGCATCGAGGGCTTGGTGAGGCACCCGAAGACGGGTTTGCTGACCCACGGCACGCGGAATTGGGGTGGCGCGCCTATCGCGAAACCCCGCAAAACGGAGACGACGTCGATTGGACAGCGTTGCGGGTTGCACATCTGGTCCCGGAAACCGATGTGGAATTGACCCAAAACACCTTCATCCTTGAAGCCGGCTTCGAGGCCCTGCACGGCGTAGATTTCCGCAAGGGATGCTATGTCGGGCAAGAGGTGACCGCCCGGATGAAACACAAGACAACCTTGCGGAAAGGATTGGCGAAGGTCGACGTCACTGGCGATGCAGCACCCGGCACCGAAATCATTGCGGATGGTAAAGCGGCCGGAACTTTGTTGTCACGTGCCGGAGATCGCGCGATTGCCTATCTGCGCTTTGACCGCGCCGACGGCACTATGCAGGCTGGGGCCGCCACCGTAACGCGCAGCAACGACTGACGGCACGGCCCCAGGACTTACCTGCGGATGAATTCACCCAAGCCGGCGCCCCAGGAATGCGTCGATATGCTGTCGGAGTGTATTTGGCATTTCCAATGGCAGGTTGTGCCCGCCGTCAAGTTCCAACAGCTCCGAACCCGCGATCCCATTTTCAAACATGATCATGCCGCGACGCGTGCCCCGGTTGCGCAAGCCACGCACCAAAAGCGTTGGTGCCGCAATGCTATTGAGACGGCTGCGCCCATCATAAGCGGCAGCCGCGCGCATCTGATCGGCAATTTCGCCTGCGCTCCAGTGCGGGATTTGGGCGCGCAACTCCTGTGCAACCATATCTGGCTCACCCAATCCGGTCAGACCGGCAAGACGACGCGGAGACATCCGACCGAGGATTGTAGGAAGAGTACGACCAGCCAAACGTCCGGCAAAGGTGTCGACGACTGTCGGAACCGCTTCAATCAGGATCAGTGCTGCTGGCCGCGTGCGGGCGGCCAACTCCAGCGCGACCATCCCGCCTAAGGAATGCCCGACAAGCACTGCCCCATCAGGAGCCAGAGGTTGCAGACGGTCAGCGTACGCTTCGACACGCGCAGCGGTGTCGACCACGGGCAAGTTCGGTGTTTGGGCCAACGGCAAATCCGCAACAATGCTGCGCCATGTCGCGCACGTCAGGCTGGCACCGTGCAACCAAAGGCTGGGCCGCGCTACTAAATGAGATTGCGTCGTATCCATCATGGGCGGTGTTTCTGAAAACCGTTCTACAAAGCCCGACCGGTTCAATCTGACATTTGCCAGGACCGCGCTTTTCCCGCAGCTAGAACATACCTTTCTCGGTGATCAACCACATTGGGCGGCGGTGGCAGATACATGCGCAACCTGAGTTCCAGAAAGGCGACCAGAACCGTGTTCATCGCGTTCTCGGCCAAGGTCTCGCGCGCGTGGGCAGCTATGCGCATATGGTAAAAAAACGGGGCGCTGTGCGCCCCGACCAACACCCCCATGGGAGGTGACGTAAAAACAACGCCCTAGGCGCGTTCTGCGTATTCCATGGTTTCAGTATTCACTATGATGTCTTCGTCCTGACCGACAAAGGGCGGCACCATGACTTTGACCCCGTTGTCGAGGATCGCGGGCTTGAATGAATTCGCGGCAGTCTGGCCTTTTACAACCGGCTCCGTCTCGACGATCTTGCAAGTGACCTTCTGCGGAACCGTCGCGTTCAAGGCCTCTTCCTCATAAAACTCGACAACGATCGTCATGCCGTCCTGTAAGAAAGGACGTCGATCACCGAGAAGCTCTGCTGGCAGTTCGATCTGTTCGTATGTGTCGGCATCCATGAACACCAGCATTCCGTCATTCTCATATAGAAACTGCTGGTCTTTCTGTTCCAGACGCACCCGTTCAACCTTGTCGGCGCTCCGGAACCGTTCGTTCAGTTTGGATCCATTGCGCAGGTTGCGCAGTTCGACCTGGGCAAAGGCTCCACCCTTGCCGGGTTTCACATGATCCACCTTCACAGCGGCCCAAAGGCCATCGTTGTGCTCCAGGACGTTACCGGGGCGTATCTCGTTTCCGTTGATTTTTGGCATGTGGCAAAACCTTGACGAAAGGTTGATGTAAAGTTGTTGATCCCTATATCTCGCGTATTGGGTCCCGGCAAGACAACGAAATACTGTGCTGCGCCAGCAGCCTGATATGCGCTGATTGCAAGGCAGCCATGCATTTACGGGGTATCCGAATCGGAGCAGTTCGTCCATAACGGGCGCCACGCCGGAAAGACAAGAGCAAGAATAAAGGAAGGACGACGAATGAAAGATTTCGTTGACGGCACTGCCTTTAACAATGAGCAAGGCAACCGTGCACGCAAACTATTCGCAGCCGTTGTGTTGGCTGCACTCGACGATGCAATCGCCGATGACAAGAAATATGGCAACGGGCCAGAGCAGATTGCCCGCTGGGCACGTTCGCGCGATGGGCGCGAAGTGTTGAGCTGCGCAGGCATCGACCCGAACGAACGGGTTGTGGAAGGCCTGATGGAATTCGTTGGAAAAGGTGTCCGTACATCTGTCGCCCTGAGCCGCGAAGAATCAGAGCGCCGCAATGCGGCACAGCAGGCTGAAGCGGCCTGATCGCAGTCACCGCTGCTACAAAGAGAGCGCGCCCCACGGGGCGCGTTTTCTTTTGTTTATCCGCTTGAAAAGAAAAATAGCCACTGGCGTACAACCCAAAGCTCGGCAAGCAGCAAGGCCAGGACACAGGCAATGCCCCATGCTGGCAGCCCCCTCCGCCAAAGGACCATCGCAGAAAACATGGCAAGCGCAGCCTCGACCGGCGCAACCCATGCGGCACCGTGCCCACGATCCCAATAGCTGACTGGACTTTCAAACACCCACCAGCTGAAGGGCCAGAAATGCGGGCGGCCATCGTCGTGATGCAGTGGGAAATCCAGCATCACATGCAGCAACGCCGCACCAGTCAGTGCAATCGCCCAAGAGGACCGTTGCCAGCAGGCCAAGCCACACAATACCCCCCAGACGACAAACGAGTTGTCGATGGCGAATACGGTTTGCCAAGCGTTCGAGAAATACAGATCATTAAAGACAACTCCCGGCGGAATCCCGATAATGAACAGAGACACGCCCGCCATGACATACAGAGACAGGTCCGGCAGGATCGCTCCGGTAAAAGCAGCGACAAGGAGGCCATGACGTCCCCGTCCGCCGAAGACAGCGGCGCCAACAAGCAAATGAGCGGGCGTATTCACCGACAGTCAGTACAGCGATTGGACCCGAACACTGACCACCCTACTCTAGGTCTTGCGCCGCAAGTGCCCTGTGAATTTCGCGCCGCACCAGCTTGCGCACATTGCGTGTGATGCGTTCGCCCAATGCGCCCTGCAGTTCCTCGCGTACAATATCGCTCACCAGATCACGAAGCGCCTCTTCATCAAGTACATCTTCGTCGCTAGAGAAAATCTGCGCGCCGTCGCTTTTGGCAGCCTCTGGCACAGGCTCGACATCCGGGGACGGATCCGGCGTGCTTACCTCGTCATCTGCATCTTCCCAGGCGAGCGCCGGTGGCTCGGTACCCGCATTCGCTCCGTCGCCGGCCTTCTCGGGCTCAAATTCTTCGGTCTGCCCGGCAATCAGCGTCTCCAGTGCCGCAATCTTGGCGCTGAGAGTTGTCGATTCATCTTGCAGTGCTGGTTCTGCTTCCACAGTCTCGTCAGCAGAGGCACTGTCGTCGACATCATCAAATGCATCTTGAATGGACATCAGCGTGTCCTGATCCAGGTCGACTGCGTCAAGCGCTATGGGATGTTCTTCCGGCGCAAGAGCATCTGCCTGCCCCATGTCATCGTCACCAAAGCTGGCTTCTTCAACCTCATCCCCGGTCGGCGCGGACATTTCATCCGCTGGCTGAAATGCAACTTCACCATCCTCTGGCAAGTCATCTTCTAATACATCCACGGAATCAATGGCTTCGTCGGCAGCCGCTTCTGCATCTTCGGGAAGGTCACGCCCTTCTTCAACCTCTTCGGTCACGCGCAGGGCTGGCGTCAGAACCAGTCTGTCGGATGACGCAGTCGCCGCGCTCTCTGGTGCCGGACGATTATCATCGGACACCAGACGACGAATGGACGCCAAGACGTCCTCCACCTCGGTGTTGGTCATTGGATCAGACATGTCAAAGTACCACTCTCAACCTCGGCCTCAGCTTACCCCGCGGGTGAGAGTCGCACAATACTATGCTGAAAACCTTAATCGTCTACTTGAAGTGCCCGAAGAACCCTGTCCAGTTGCTTACCCTGCTTTGATTGCTTCGCTGGGCCGTTCTTGACCAAGTTGTAGTACGCCGCCGGATCATAAAGCTGGACCGGCAATTTCAAGCGTTGCGCCGTGAGCAGGCCCATGGATTCAAGCACCGAGTAAGCCGCGATGTATTGATCCGCCTGTGCCGCAATACGGTTGGTTTCCGCATCCAACAAGTCCTGTTCGGCATCAAGAACGTCCAGTGTGGTCCGAGCTCCAAGCGTTGCCTCTTCTCGTACGCCCTGGAATGCGATGCGAGCCGCGCGGATTTGACGTTCGGATGCGGTGAGACTGGCGCGAGCTGCTTCGAGGTCCGAGATGGCGTTTACGACATCCTGCTGCACACCGTGCCGCACGTTATGAAGGTTGCCGCGAGACGCATCACGGGACGCCATAGCCTGACGCTCAAGCGCAGAAAGGCGGCCACCCTGATAGATTGGACCCGTCACTTCAACCCCAATCGATCCGGTTCTTCCGTCATCCGGATTGCCAATATCCTCCCGAACTCCCAATGTCCCTTCCAGTGTCACAACAGGCAGCGTATCTTTGTTGGCCGCTGTAACCAGCAGCTCATTCGCTGATACTTGGCGACGCGCAGCTTCCATGTCGGGGTGGTTGCGCACAGCAACAGCCTGAGCTGACTCTGTGCGCGCCTCGGTGCGCGGTAGTGCTGGCAGCGGCGCCAAACGCCCAGGGCGTCGCCCAACTACGTTGGTGTATTCAGCCTGCGCTTGGATCAGGTTGCGTTGTGCATTGGCAAGGTTGCTGCGTGCCTGCGCAACAGCAGCTTCAGCCAGAGACACATCGGTCCGCGTGACCTCCCCAACTTCAAAACGATCATTGGCAGCACGCAGTTCTTCCTGCAGAAGCCGCAAATTGTTCTGGCTCAAGGCAACAAAATTCTGCTGCCGCCCAACGTTGATGAAAGCTGTCGCGGCACGCAGAAGAACTCCCTGCTCGACGTTCAACAAAGTCGCGCGCGTGGCCAAAACAGTCTCTTTTGTCGCCTCGACCCGCGCCCGGTCTGCACCACCATCGTACAATTGCAGGGATGCACTCAACGCCAGAACTACGTCAGTAGATTCTGCACTGGAAGACGTGCCTGCCACTGAGGTCACGTCACCGAATTCCTGTGTGACGCTCGCCGACCAGTTGATGATGGGACGCAACGCCGCCAATGCAATCGGGACATCTTCGTCCGCCGCCCGCAAAAGCGCACGGTTCTGATCCAGCAACCCACTGTGAGTATAGGCACCTACCATCGCGTCCGCGAGGGTATCAGCGGTCGCTTGAGGCATTCCAAAACCCACAAAAGCGGCCGCTGTAACTGCCGTTGTCGTCAGAAATTTCCGCGCCGACTTGCCTATCATCTCAACATGCCTCTTTTTTTGTGTGCCCGCTGCATCACGGGTTACAGCGTAAATGCGTCTTGTTTCTCAAAGCCTGGCAAAATCGGAGCACCGGCATTGAATGCGCGGCGCCAGGAGATCGTGCCGTCCATCTTGTACCCAATTCGAACCTCTCCCAGTGGACCATCCATAAACACAGCGGCAATACGTCCACCATCTTTCAACTGCGAAAGTAGGTCGTCGGGCACATGGGTCACCCCCCCTTCAACAACAATCACGTCATATGGTCCATGTTCGGCGGCACCCGCTTTCAGTGCTTCGACATGTGTAACTACGTTGTCCACTCCAGCAGACATCAGTGTTTCCTGGGCCTCGGCAGCCATCGCTTCGTTGTCTTCCAACGCAACAACAGCCTGCGCCATATGAGCGATGATGGCTGCCGAGTAGCCTAGGGCAGATCCGACATCCAGCACCAATTCATCTGGGGCAACGTCAAGCGCGTCCAACATTTTGGCCAACGTGCGCGGTTCCAGCAAAACCCGCCCCTCGCCCAAATCGAGGTTTTCACCCATGTAAGCAGTCTCGCGCTGCGCTACTGGAACATAGTCCTCGCGTTGAACGGTCAGCATTGCGTCGATGATCGGGAATTTTGTCACATCAGCCGGACGGACTTGCGTATCCACCATCAAGGTGCGCCGGGTTGAGAAGTCAGGCATTACAGCTAAACTCATTCGTTCAGGTTATTTCGTTTACATGTGCCACAGTCGGAGCGTGTGGGCAACGCGGCAGGTGTGCGAAGTGGCAAAATTCCAGCACTTCATTGGCAGACGACCTTGCACGGCCCGAGCGAATGGTCTATCGCCGCTCACACACCACGGATGGCGAGTTGGCGGAGTGGTGACGCAGCGGATTGCAAATCCGTGTACACCGGTTCGATTCCGGTACTCGCCTCCAAACAAAATCAATGACTTAGCGGATTTTTGGCTCGAAGTGGATCGAGTGTCTAAACATTTGTCTAAACATTCTGTTTTTGTTCTGTTCCTGTTTTGGGTGCTCGGAAACAGCAAAAACACGCGCAAATGAAGCGCGGTTGCGTTGTGCAACATCTGTTGTGGGAGGGCGCTTTACTAGAATGCTGTGCTGCAATGGGTGCGTTTTCAGGAACGACCTTGCTCTGTGCGCATCTGTTGCGCCCGTACTGCTCTGATCTTCTGCCGCACCTTTTTGGTGTAGTGCTGGACCATCGCAGGGCTCTGGCCGGTCACGGACGCGATCAAGTCGTCGCCGCAGCCAGCCTCTAGGAGCTCACAGGCCGCGTTGTATCGCCAGCTATGGATATCGTAGTCTAAGGCCCCAATTTGCTCGCGAACCTTTCTGACGGCGGCTGAAGCGCCTCTGTAGGACCATTTGTTCACGCCATGCTCGTTGGTCAGGAGGAACAATGAGTGTTTACTAGCGGCGTCTAGCGCGGATTGAAGCTCAGGAAGAATGGGCACCCAGAGTTCTTTCGAGGTTTTGCTCTGCCGCACCCAGACCGAGCCATCTTCAATATTTGACCAACGCATATTGAGAACGTCGCCGATCCGCTGGCCGGTGCCGACGCATAGCTCCATCACCAACCGCTGACGCGTGCCAAGCGGACAGGCAAGTCTGTAAGCGTCGAGGAGGTCTCGCGGCCACGGCTCGCGCTCGGGCCGCTTTTGGGATTTAAGCTCGGAGACACCCCTCGCTGGGTTAGTGTCACGCCAACCGAGGTCTACGCAGTGTTCCATGAGAACGCGAAGAACACGCAAAGAGTAGTTGGCAAAATACGCCTTGTGCGCGTTTGAGTCGCGCAGGCGGATCACATCTTTTCGCTGCATTTTTGCTGGATTCATCTCGCCCATGATCTGGCGGAAGAAGTCCAGGTGTTTGTCATAGTCCAGCCCTGTGCGCGGCTTCAAGTTCCGATAGCGCGGCGATTTCCGATAGCTGTCGATGAGACCGCCGAAGTTCCGAGAGACTACCTTTCGCGGCTTGTCTTTCTGCGCGAGAATTCCTGCATACTCCCGCCAGAACTCAGGGGTTCCAAACTCACTTTCGAACTTCTGCGACGGCCACCCACGCCGCGGGAAATAAATTCCGTTCCTCTGCCGATATACGTGTTTTGGAAGTTCACGCTTTGCCATGCTGCATTTCTATCCCCGCGAACTCATCTGCATCGTCACTTGGCAAAGCAAGCTCTAGTTCGATCCGGCGACCTTCGACGATGACTCTACAAACCGTCTTACCCGCTTTCTCAAATTCTGAGTGCAGTTCAAGTGCCTTTTTCTCGATCTTCGTCCTAGCCACCACGATCACCAATACCACGTTTTTCAACCACTTGCGCGCCCAACTCTGGTCGAATGCCCGCTGGGCGGAGCATGCAAGTATGGTTCTTGGATGAATCTAGCTACGACGGATTCACGGCACAACAATCGCTTTGGTGCTCTCAGAATTTTCAATGTCGTCGTGTCACTAAATGCATATATCAATCCGAGACCCCAAAAACACAGCTCCCGCAAATTAAGCGCCTACATAAACTTAAATGTTGACACGATCCTAACACGACTAATCTCCGGTGTGGCTACGCTTCGTAACCTCGAAGCTCGAACAGTCTTGCCGGTGTTTTGGGTGTCACTAAATGCATATCCTAACAAGAGGGTGAGGTTTGGCCCGCTCGATCCTGCCTCCACGATGTGGAGTTTCGGCAGGATCAAGCTTCGGAGCGCCCCACTGAGCGACCGCAATTGCGGTTTGTTGGGTGGGGTGCCGAGAGACGCTAAACGCGCGATCTAAACGCCTCTCCGCGTCTCTGCGAGCGATTTTTACGCGTCATACTGGACCCGTGATGTTGCACGGCCAAGTAACACCGGCGTGCTACTCGAGTTCGAACGTTCGCTAGCGTCAGAGATGCGCAGAAAGCTGACTTTGCAAAGTCTGTCCTGATGTCAACTCAGCGCCTTTTGCCGTGGGACATTTTTAGAGGGTTTCAAGATACACCATTTGCGCATCTCCTATCTAAAAAAGACTAGCCATTTTTACCGCTCATTGCCGAACCGTCAAAAGCAAAGCTAGTTGGAAATCACCGAGATCTAGCCCCTAGTTTGAGGATCCCGGTTTCTCCACCCATTTGTCTCGCTGCGGTGCTGCCCGCTTTTTTCTCGTCAAATTCCTCGCAAGTCGGATGAAAGGGTTCTCGAACACGTGAAAAGAAATGGCTGCGATCGGAAGAACGAGTGCTAGTGTCGCGGCAGATACGAAAGGCACAACCCAATTTCCGTCGGGTGCATATGCGGCGGCCCAAGGTGTGATAAAGCTCACCCAGATGATCAAGGGATGCAAAAGGTACACGCTGTAACTGATTTTGCCCAAGTATGTAGAACCGCGGTTCACAAGCGCCCTAACCGGGAACAGTGCTTGAGACAATGCAAGAAGAGCGAATCCGGTTCCCCACCCTGCGATCAGGCTAAGTGGAACCGGTTCGATGGAAACGAGTTCCGCGCTCAGTGTTGGGCCATAGAGAAATGAGAGCACCAAAGTGGTCAGGCCGCCCGTCAAACAGAACAGCCCTGCGTTTTGATACTGTTTCTCAGGGACACGACGGTAAATCTCATAGGCCAAAAACCCGAGTGCGAAGTAAGGTGCGTTCGTGCCGAAATGTGTCCAAAAAAAATAGTCTGGTTGAGGCACTGCGACAGTGTAATTGACGAAATACGCGGCACCAAACGCAATCACTGTCATCGCGACCGCTGCCCAAATACTTCTGAAAATAGCAAGGATGGGAAACAGAAGGTAAAAAATCACTTCGACGCCGATAGACCAACCAGCCGGAACGAGACTTATTTGGTTTTCGGAAAAAAAACCAAAGGTGAACGTAATATTTTGCCAAAAGGCGGCAGCGTCTCTCTCGATTCCCACATGCAGCCATGCTGCCAAAAGCAGGTAGAACAGCGGGGCGATCCTTAGAAACCGGCGCAGCGCGTAACTGAACGCATTACGTAGACCAATACCATCGGAATACGCCAAGGACATCGACATCGCACTGACAATGAAAAACAGTGGCACGCCCATCGAAAAATAGTCGGCGTACCACCTGTTGAACTCAACGCCCAAGGGGTGAATGAAAACCGCGTGCGTTACAACAACACCTGTCGCCGCCAATCCCCGCAGAGCATCCAGCCCATGGACACGAGTCCGGGTGTCGATGGGCTTTGCGTCAGATTGCATCGTTACTTTATTGGCTTTCGCGCATCTATAAGGTTGGCGCCACTCGTTGTTCATTCAAAAGCCATGACACCTGATTGGCCTTAAAATGCAGTTCCGCCTAAGCGTCAATAGTGTCTCGCAAGATAAATTGATGCTCGGCAAGGCGGCTAAATAAGCGCGAAATCCCTCAGCCCTTTGACGGTATACGACGATGTACTCTACTAGTCGGCGACGCCGCAATCGACCAGTTTGGCTTCTGACGGGGTTGTTCGTCTTGATTGGCTGCATTTAGGAAATCGCCCTACGACGCGGAGTTTTTTTACATGCTTTGGCTGACCAAAGGAGGAAATTTCGCTGCGTCAAGATCAGGCCGGTCTGTCCGCGACTTGCTCGTCTGAGCACTGAGAACCAATGTCTCCTATGGGCTGAGGGGCGTACCTAGATCCTTTCCTCACCCGGCACGGTTTGTTACCTACTTGCTGGTAGCATTCTTGGCCTCAAATTTCTCCCAAACGTGCATCCGTCCTTTCTGACGGGCGTCTGCCAGCCAAAGTTTCCGCCGTACGCCGGACTGCTCCATTGTTTTGTACTTGCCGCCAGAAAACTTCGGCCAGTCAATTGCTAGCCCCAATTTAACCATTTCAGCTGACAGGTCTCGCCCATCGGGTAGAGTACAGTGTGCAACTGTGCGGCCATACTGATCTTCTTCGGTTACTTCTGCGCGCACTGTGTGACCCTTGCAAAGCTTGACCATCGCCCATTTGGCTTTCTGACCATACGGGTGATCGAGTTCAGGTGCGTCAATTCCAAACAAGCGAATTTGCATCTTGTTGATTACGATGGTGTCTCCGTCAGTCACGTAAGCTGCGCCCTGCACAACCCGTTTTAGAGGCAACGGTTCGGCGGTTTTCGCGTCATACGATGCTGGCTGTCGCTTAGGATTGCCTGCGGACGAAGTGCGCGTTGGCTTAAAGGACTGATCTCCAGCGCGGCGGTCAAAAGATGCACTGTTTTGCGAAGACGCCGAGCGCAAGACAAGTACGAAAATGCCCGCGACAACCAATAAACCAATCAGTGTTTCCATGACCATCACGCAATAAGCTGAGATTCCAATTCTCGCTATAGGCGCACAAATACGTCCAATGATCTAGACTGAAAGGGTTCTTACCTCACTGACTCTGTTGCTATGGACCGCTTCTTAACCCTCTGATGAGAGGAGGAACTGAGCCCGCAGAAGCTACAGGTCCTCGGTTTGTTTTGTTAACTAACGAGCTTTGCAACGTTTTGCTAAGAGATACGCATTGAGCTGATTTCACCGAAAGCGCGCTCACTAATTTTGCATGTTTATGACCTCCGAAAAGTCGAGATAAATAGTGCCCATGGTCTGACCGGCTAAATCCATTATTTCGTGATGACCATCAGCATAGCCGTGTTGTTCCAGCTTATTGGCAATCGTACGTAAAGTGTTGGCAGCAAAAGTTGCTGTCGCTTTTTCCGTCGGTCCGGACACACGTAGCTCTATATCACAAAGAATGTGCTGTTTCTGATCGATCATCTGGCATTGTTTCCTTTGTTCGGTCAAACAGGCGTACGGGCACGGCTGACCCTAGTTTCGATGCTCTCAGCAGATAACTCAAGCGTCGTTGCTGTAGTCATTTTTTGTAAAGCAACTGGTTGGAAAAGCGGCCCCTTTACGGTCTAAACATTCCCGCTCTGTTCCGCCATTTTGGGTATGATGTCTAAGCAACTTATACAATACTTTCAGAAACATGCCCACTCTTGCAAATCCGTGTACACCGGTTCGATTCCGGTACTCGCCTCCAATATTTGCAACGCCTTATGATCTGTTCCGCGTATTGGGGTATCAGCTTCCCATGCTGTGACGGTTCTGTTCTTGGCTATCTCCGTTTGGCTGTGGCTTGTCGCGCTCGCATGACTTGGCGTGCTTTCCCCGCATACTTGATGATCATCTTCTTGGATGTGTGTCCGCTGTCGCTGGCGATTTCGTCGTCTGTGCAACCCACCCAGGCAAACTCCGTGACGTGTCGGTACCAAAGCAGGTGCTGGTCGAAAGCCATTGATCCCAGACGCTTACGCTCCTTAACCCTGACCGTATCATGGTGTGATAGCTCATCGCCGAGCCGTGTGAGCGTGCAAGACTGTGCCTTGATGGATGAGGGGAAAAGCCGAGATCAGTCTTTGCTATGTCCAGCACAACCTTGAAGGCTCCGGTACAGAGCAACTGAAGCGCCTTGTCGCACTCTGTTCAGGCACCTGCTGTACCTATGGTGGCCCAGCAGAACCTCTGAATGGACCGTGTCCACCGACCGAGCCGAGCAGACCAAATACCCAGGACCGTTTCCCTACTTGTAAAATCGCAGGGGCTTTGGCTCAGCGTCGCGCAAGACGCTGTCGATCCCCGGCTCACGCCTTGCTCAAAGCGCCTTCATGCCCGCTGCCATCTGGGGCAAGAACTGTCCTTTTTTGCTTCCTGCAAGATAGTGCGCTGGCATCAAATACGCCATGTTCAAGTACTTGTGTCAGACAGGATTTTGCTTGATCTGATGCCTGTTGCAACCTTGATCGGGCCTTCACCGGCTCTTCCAAGAGGGTAAGCAGTTCGATCAATGTTGGGGTTGCGTTGGCGTGCCTGAGACTGCACCCATGGGCGATCTGCTTGCTGCCCCGCAGCCAAACCGTTGACCATAAATTGTGCGATTTGTGGTGCGGCAACACTTGTTCCACTCATCCGCACCATTGAACCGCATCTGGAGCCAGCACTGTAAATTCCCGCCAAAACAGGACTGGTGTCACTAACTGACGCCGTGTCTGGCCCCGGACGTGGGATGTCGGGAGAATTGACGGTCGGTGTAATCGGCCCTGCAGCCGAGTAGGCAGACATCGCGTCCATGCGCGAGTCAACCGCACCCACAACAACGGGTGACACACCGCAAGCAAAGCCGCTAAGCGTGCTGTCAGAACTGACTTGATCGGTGTCGTTCGCATCAAAATGCATCTGGCGACCGCGTGGACGATAGCCTGGCAGGTCTTCGTCTCGGTCGATCCAAGCGTGGATCTCGGCTTCGGTGGACAACGCCATTTCGACACGCCAGTGTCCCGCAGGAGCGACAGGGTCACTGCTATTGAACGTTGCAGTCGGATAAACGGTCAATGAAACGACACCACGCTGGGTCGGACGGCGTTCGTAGCTATAGCTGAGCTGCGCTACCACTTGTCCCTCTGCGTTCTGCAAAACCATGCTTGCACCTGGTTCAGCATTGAACTCCGGGCTGCGATATCCGGATGGCAAGATAACTGAAAATGCAGGTTGTCCGTCGGGCGTTGAACTGGATGACACAGGCAACCAGAACTGGACATGGCTCGCCGACAGATCTGAAACCGGCACATTAAGCCCCACGCTGCATGTCTGTCTGGAACAGCCGTCAAAGGAAAGTTTGGCGTGGATATCTCTTTCGTAAGCATTGCCGGCAGGAAGCGTGACGCGGCGCTTTTGTTTGGGCACACTGTTGACGAACCTTTCGAACAATTGATCAATGTCACCCGTTCCATCGTGCGGGCCACCATACGACCCGTAAGAGAAGTTGCACACGACCGGAGCTGGCCGATCACCTGCGCGAATGCGTCTGCTTTGGCGACTTACAAATATCAGCGCGTAGGCGAGATCAGGAAGCAGGTTGCGTCCGCTAACATCGCGCGTCACCTCTGCAGGCAACGTAACGCACAGGATGGGACGGTTATCTGGAGCCGTCTCTCGTGGGAAGCCCGCTGCCAAGCCAGCGACATGTGTCCCGTGTGTCCGTCGATGCGCGAGCAAAGATGCACCGGGGGCAGAATGGTCAATCTGTCCGGTCAGGCGATAGAAGCGGTCTTCATCCAGCAGCCCCGCAACCGTGCACTCTTTCAAAAACCGATCCAGTTTGGCTTTGTGGAATACCTGCCCGCGCGAAAACTTGCCGCCAGACAGCGTTGGCGCGCTCATGACCAAGGCACTGGCAATCCGGGTTTTACAGATTCCGCTGGCAAACAGATTATGACCCAATGCGATTGCATCATCGATCACTGCAGTGACAATTGAATCTTCCGGTACATGCGCCAAAGGCATTTCGTCAAAAGTCGCATCGAGGTTTAAACCGCCAAGGACTTGTCCGCCCAACCGCAACGCGGAAACTCCGAAAGTGTTATCGACTTCGTTCAGCGCGCGCAGCGCAGCACCACGGGCAAAGCCACTTACATGCTGTATGGTCGGCACCTCGGCGCGATCATCGCTATCATACAGCTCAGGAATATGAACAGAGTCTGCTATCTCCGCAGGCAAAGAATCCAGAAAAGCATCAATACTGGTCTGCTCCAGTTTGATCAGAACCGAGAACCAATCAGCGGTTAGGTTTTGCTCAAGTGCTTCAAGATGCAGCAGCCGATGATCCGTGCGCGCATCCGTTACGGGTGGACGGTTCGTCAAATACCATTTGAAAGTCATCTAAAAACCTCCGCCTTTCAATTTGTCAGATCCACCCATTCGTTCACGGCTTTAAGCCAAAGCCAGTTCAACGGTTCTGACGTCACAGCACCGCTCGGGATTTTCGCCGAAGACGATGTGGCATAGTCTTCTCCGTTCGGAAGGTTCGATGAATGCTTGGCCTGCTTGTCGCCTTCCACGGTGTAGAGCTGAGTCCAATCAAAATCTGCATTTTCGTTGAAGTTGGGGCCAGTGAAGGTAGCGCTTGTGTATTTCCGCTCGCCCAAGCAAAGCGTACGCACGAATTGTGCCAGTGATAGCCCCAACACCGCGCCCGCAGCGCTGTCGACCGGAAAGTGTACGCCCGCAACAGTCCGGTTTATGGCAATCCGAGAAGCCAATCGCATCAGAATTTGCCCCCATTCTCCAGACCCAGCGGTGTAGGTTGAGTTATTCGAAGCTAACAGCAGTTCCCACATTAGACGGGACACCATGAACGCTTCTGTTGCGTGCCCACTTGGTAAAGTGCCATGTGTAGGCGTTGGGATCATTGGTTGCACTTGTGGTGAAAACTCAATGGGGCGCTTGATAGCAAGAGCGTACTTCATGCGTTGCACGACGTAGTTTGAGAACCGCCCAGCCGCGGCCAACAGCTCCATTGTATGAGGCGTGCGTGCCGGATCCATAAATTCCAGGCTCGCATAAAATGGTGCAATCGCTGGCATCTGAACCAAAATTTCTTCGGCGCGGTCAGGCCGGATATCAGCGTAGCTGCTGACCAATGCCATCTGCGCGCGAAGCTGGTCGATTGTGGGCGCGGATACGCTGACCAAAGGGTCAAAGTCCGATTCCGGCTCTTCCGCTTCAATGATCGCTGCACTCCAGACATTTACTGAGGGTGTGTCATCATTGCTTGACGTGGTGAAGGCCACACGCGTGCCGAGTTCGGAATCGAAAATTGCGGCACGTACCTCTGGCGAGAGGCGGGGCAGGTTTTTGGTGCTGTTCGCTGGATTGGGTTTAATCCCTTCAACGATTGGCAGCTGAGCACCTGCGATGCCATCCCGGTTGGTCATCAACGCGGCTGCCAGCAACGGGTTTTCGATCGCGCCGCCACCACCGAAGGTCGAAAAAGTGCTGAACGTACTGAAAGTGCTAAACGTGCTAAACGTGCTTTCAGGTCCACCTGTACCGCGTTTTGTCATTGAAATTTCCTTTCCAAAAAATTGCCCACTACTTTGGGATTCCTGCCAGTTGCATGTCTCGGGCGAATGAAGTTCCGATATCGAATTGCCCACTGGGCGAATTGGCAAGCCATTCATTCGTTCGCAACGTTGGTTGCACTCTGAGAAGTTCGGATGCCGTTTCGCGCGCGCTTTGCACGTCTCCCAAACGCACTTGAGCCACCGTTTTCACTCGCAAGGTTGGAGCGTGCGAACGATTGTAGCGCAATGACTGTTCTGTCAGTTCAAGCGCATGCTCGTTGTTGTCCGCAGCAAGCGAGGCGCCTGCTGCGTGGGCGAGGTAAAAGAACCTGTGCGGATCGTAGGGCGACAATTGCAAAGCACGAGATGCATCTCGTTCGGCTTGTTCACCTCGTCCCTGGAAAGCATAGAACGTACCGCGCAGAAGGTGGCTGATTGCGTCATTGGGATTGACAGACAGCGCAGCCTCAAACCTGTTTTCCGCCAAATCAAACCGCTTGAACAAGTTGGTCAATACGTGCCCTTCGCTGGACAACGCCAACGTATTCTCAGGTTCAATGTCAAGCGCACGCCTCGTGCAATCAAGCGCGCTTTGGGCGTCCTTTTGCGGGTCATCAGACCATCCTTGATGGACTCGAAGGATGAACCATCGCGACAGCCAAGCCAACACCACCGGTTGATCAGACAGACGATCATTCAAAGCACTCAACAGCGTCCGTGCGCGAAAAAAATCTGAGACGGACAAGCGATGCATCAGGCCGATTGCACTAAACAGAAGAGTAAAGTTCTCCAATGTCTCCAATGGTTGGAATTGCAACTTCCGGACCTCGTTTCTGATCACGGCGTTCTGCACTTTTGCGGCGATCTCATCCAGGGCGGACTGCCCATGCAAAATGTCCTGCGTTGGGCAGGTTCTTGTTTCGATCCACAGAACCTTGTCACTACGTGTTTCAGCAAACTCCAGGCTCAGTTTCGTCTCTTCGCCGACTTGAAAGAAATGGCCCGAAAGCACAAAGTCCGATCCAAACAGGTCAGACAAGTTCGACAGTGTCCCGTTGTTCCCTCGCCAATTTGCCGTAGACAGGCGAGAGGTGACGTTTACTTCGGGGGACGCGGTAATGGTTGCTGCAAGATCATCCGCAATGATCGAACCAAGCACTTCGCCAAACGGCTGTTCGAGCCTAGCAACCGGTGGCAGAATCGTGATGGTGGGACGAGGATCCGGCTTGTGGGCCGCATAACCAAGCATGGAACGCTGCCGGCGGCGAATAATCCGCACGACACGAACGGTCATACCTTCAACAGGCATGTCAAGCTCACCATGATCTTCCAAATCAAAATTTGGCCCAAGGTTGCCAACATCCCATGCGCCAATTGTCGAAAAGATCTGCCCGCTGCCAGCAATATGCGCCAGTTTGCTGGCGACGTCGGCCATTTCCGAAGTGAGAGCAACCCCAAGGCGCGCTTGATTGGCATCTGTTGCAATATCTAGAAGCACATCAAGATCGGGACCTTCGAGGACAACGGTTTGTTGACCTTCGCGGATCAGGTTCAGGTCCTGCGACGCGATGGAGATTTTGGAGAACAGTTCGGTGGCTCTGAATGGGTCTGGCTCAAAAATCGCCACCGCGAAATTGCTCCGCTCTTCCTGTCTTTCTGAACCGATCTCTGGCAGTTGCAAATCCAGCAGGAATCCACGTTTTGTTACCGTTCGGACAAGTGTTCGCTCCGGATCATTGAGAACACGGCGAATTTCCGAAATACATTGGGTCAGGCTGTCGTCAGTGACACATACATCTCCCCAAACTGCATGGATGAGATCATCACGTGTCACCAAATTCGGAGCGTGCTTTATGAGTTCGTTCAAGACAAGAACTGACTTCAAGCGGAGATGAACTCGTCGTCCTACTTCGTCTTTAAGCTCCTGCTGCACCGTATCGAAAACCAGCGCGCCTAGTTTTACTTTCGCCATTGCAGCCGACAAATCACAAGTTGTCCCCCATCCCAACTTTAAGTCATCTGTTAACCGAACGATCAACGATAATCCACAAGCTTAAGTAGCACTACAATAAACTTGGGAAGATCAAGCCGCCCAATCGCTCTATCACCCATGTTAGAAAAATGTCCCGTGCTGTGTCCGGACACGCATGGTGTGAGCTATCGCACTTACCAGCGGCTCTCAATTAAAACGCCGCCGGGCATCATACATTGCACAATCTTCAACAAATACAACATGCTCCACCGCTCTTTGACCAAGAAACAGAGGTGCACCAAACTATGAACCTCTGTCACAACGAAGCGGTGCTTGATCGGTTCAGCATCAGATGAAATTCATCATAGCCGCCTATCATATCGATGGTTCTCCTGCCAATTTTGCTGCCATTGGAAGAAGATAGGTGGCTCCCGCATTGGTTACGCTCGCCCCCTTCAATGGGTAGGCCACATAGCAACCGGTCAAGATCCGCAGAATCGATCAGACACAGGCTCACCCGCCGATCCAAAGTGGTTTTCATTGGCAAGTAAACGTTTGATGAGGTCTGCGAAAAACATGTCCCGGCGGAGGAGCGTATCGAGCATGTGGTCCCGGAAATCGTTGCGCAACTGACGTCACAGTATCTTATCCTACACGTCTCTGGCGCTTCATTGACAAATTGCACTTTTGGAAGCCAGCTCCAGCACACCCAATCTGCCAGTGCGATATCTGGAAAAACACTGAGCTGGAATGACATGGTACGGTCAGGTAGCTGCAAAAAAACACCTGTAAATCAAAGACGTCTGTACGAGACTTTGATGCCACAGGAAAGAGTGATGGTGCCCCCACACGGACTCGAACCGCGGACCTACTGATTACAAATCAGTTGCTCTACCAGCTGAGCTATAGGGGCCGTGGGCGCAGCACTTACTCCGAGATTCGCGCTGTGGCAAGCGCGTTTTTCGTTATCCGTCAGAGGTTTTATCCCAGCGCAAAACAGGTATACCTAAAACACAGGAATTCACGCCCATCAGGTCGAACTACATGCAAATTGTCCTTCACGCTGGCGCGCATTTCACCGAAGAAGACAGGCTGATGCGCTGCTTGTTGCGGAACAAGGAAGAGTTTTCAAAACGCGGTGTCGCGGTTCCGGGTCCCAGCAAGTACCGGCCGCTTTTGAAAGACACGCTTGCGGCCCTGCAAGATGCGCAGCCTGCCCCGGATGCACGCGACGTTTTGATGGACTTGATCCTCGATGAAGAAAACGCTGATCGCATGATCCTGAGTCACATGTTCCTGTTCGGAGCACCGCGGGCCTGCATACGTGATGGAAAGATTTATCGTGGCGCAGCCGAACGTGTGGCCCAACTTTCCGCATTGTTCGCGCATGATGAATTCGAACTCTTTCTCGCCATACGCAACCCGGCAACGTTCCTGCCAGCGCTGTTCGACAACGCACCGCAAAAAGACATGGCGGCGTTTTTGAGGGGCGCCGACCCTTACAGCATTCGCTGGTCCGAAACCTTATCCTCTATACGAGCGGCCGCGCCCGACGTGACGATCACCACCTGGTGCTTTGAGGATATGCCAATGCTGTGGGCACAGATCGTCCGAGAGCTCGCCGGCTTGGAACATGGGGAAAAAATCATCGGTGGGTTCGATCTGCTGTCAGACATCATGTCGAAGGAAGGTATGCAAAGGTTTCGGGCTTACCTGAAATCCCACCCGCACATGACGGAGATGCAAAAACGCCGTGTCATTGCGGCCTTTCTGGACAAGTTTGCTATCCAGGACGAGATCGAAGAAGAATTGAATGCTCCAGGCTGGACTGATGAAACTGTCGAAACCCTGACAGACATGTACGAAGAAGACATGGAGCGGGTCGCCCGCATCCCCGGAGTGACGCTCATCGCGCCCTAGGCGACCGGCAATCCTTCGAATACTTGAACCCCATCGGGTACGGTGTGAAACTCCAATGCATCAGCGTGACAAATGGCAACGCGAGGGGCAAAACCACTCGGGTCGTCCAATGTGCCTATTTTCACGATCGTGCCGGGCATGTCCGGTCGTGTTGTCACAAGCTGCGTGCCACATCCATCGCAGAAATACCGTGTGACCGCCCCCTCTACATCGGGGTGCGTAAATTGCGCAGGTGTTCCGGCGGTCCAGTGAAACCCGTTTGGCGGCACGAGCATGAAATAGTGAGGTGCCCCACCAGACATTCGCTGGCACGCGTGACAGTGGCATTGGCCCTTGACCACTGGTCGCTGCGAGACGGCAAATCGGACCGCGCCGCAATAACAACCGCCAGCGTTCAATGTGTTTTCAGTGGCTTGCAACGTCATTTCAGTCTACCTTGCGGACAACAACAAAAAACTGACAGAGCAGAGTCCAAATGTCAAACTCAGAAAATTCGCCAGTGCGCGAAAGCCCCATACCGATGTCCGAATGCGGTGCAGCCCTTGCCATCGAACAGGTCCCGGACCGTTGGACATGGTTGATTTTGCGGGAAATGCTGTATGGTGTCGGTCGTTTCGCGGATATTCAGGCAGACATCGGAATACCCAAATCCGTTTTGTCTGGTCGGTTGACTCAGATCGTCGAAAACGGATTGGCAAAGAAAAAAGCGTATCGCGACGGATCATCCCGCACACGCCATGCCTACGTACTTACACAGAAAGGCCGGGAACTGGCGCCGGTGATCCTTGCGCTCATGCAATGGGGCGACAAGCATATCAAGAACGGCGAGTCCGCGCTTGAATTGACCGACAAACGCTCGGGCAACCCCGTGAAAATCGGCATTGTTCACAAGGGCGGTGCATTGCCGTTGCGCTGGCTAAGCTTTGCTCCAGCGCACAAAAAAGACCCCGCAAAAAGCCCAGACTGATCGCGCTTAACTCATGCCAAGCGCTTCCTTGTACATCTCAAGGACGGCTTCTTCCTCCGCAATGTCGTCGCTATCGCGTTTGCGTAGCGCGATCACCTTGCGCATCACCTTGGTGTCGTACCCGCGGGCCTTGGCCTCGGCCATCACCTCTTTTTGCTGATCGGCAATGTCTTTCTTTTCCATCTCGAGCCGCTCGAACCGTTCTACGAACTGGCGCAACTCATCCGCGGTGACACGGTAGCTTTCGGCATTTGTGGCTGTGTCGGTCATTGCGCACTCCTTAGGATCAGATCAGCCCGCTGGATAGCGGGGCGCGTCCAGTGCTGCAAGAGGCGTTGGCGCCTTGCCATCACGCCATTGCTCGGATAGCCGGAAGTCATGGAACAAAAGACAGCTTTTACCCTATGGGATGGTCTGATTTGGGGCGGTGCGACATTGTCCGTCCTCGGCCTGATTGGCCTTGTCTGGTGCATCATCAAAGTATGGCGTGCACGCGCGGCAGGCCTTGATGATGCAGACATGCGCGCAGTCATGGCACGGGTGCTACCACTGAATTTGGGGGCATTGTTTGTATCTGTCATTGGCCTGATGTTTGTCATCATCGGTATCTTTCTGAGCTGATAGGGAACACCCCCACACCATCGGGGTGGGCTTGACGCCGGGATGGGAGTGTTTTGACCGAGCTGCTGTCTTTCGCGGGGTCGTGAACGACATGATTGACGGACCGGGCAGCGGTTGTTCGGCAAAACTTGCTTGATCGAAATAGACGGAAAGATCCGTGACAGCTCGGCGGGCACGCGCCAACAAGACACAGGCAAGGTGCCCACCCGCCCGCGAGCGTTCCGCCAACGTGACACGGTCTGGACAGAGTTGTATCCACGACATAAATCGGAAGGATGGACATTCGACAGATCACGCCGACTTATTTCGTAGCCCCTCAACTCGATCCTGCCGACCTGCCGGACATCGCGGCTGCGGGGATCAAAACCGTGATCTGCAATCGTCCCGATGGCGAAGTCCCACCGGCTTTGCAGGCCGACGCAATTGAAGCAGCCACCTTGGCCGCGGGTCTGGCTTTTCACAGGCTGCCACTGACACATCAGACGATGAACGCCGAAAATGTGGCACAGCACATGGCTTTAACCGAAGATACGCAAACACCGGTGCTGGCCTATTGCGCGTCTGGGACACGGTCGACCGTGGTATGGTGCCTGGGTCAAGCGGGGCGCGTACCAACCGACGACATTCTGCGCACCGCGCGTGACGGCGGTTACGATCTGGATGGTTTGCGGCCCACCCTCGATGCTATTGCGGCACAATCCGGTACAGCGCGAAGAGACTAGCCAACCGCCAGATCGGGCAACTCCGCAAGGTCGGGAAGTTCTGAAAGATCAGGAAGAGCATCCAGATCGGGCAATTGATCCAACCCAGGCAAGTCGTCATCGCCTGACGTATCTGCTTTCGACTTGTCGGTTTCGCCTTCAGACTCGCGCATGTCTCCAAGTGTTGTCACATTGGCGTCTTCGTCAGCTGCAGGTACATCGCCTGTATCCTCCTCACGCCGTGCAAGCCCGGAAATCTCTTCGACCTTTGGCATCTCGACATGCGGTTCGTCCGAGGCCCGGCGTAATGGTTGCGTCGCATGAGACGGCGCACGTTGTGGTTTGACAGCCCGTACGCCCTCCACATGCCCGACAACGCCACGCCCTACCACTCGGCCAGTATTGGTCACAATCTGGACATTTGGAAATGCGCCGGGTGTCAGCGGCAACTCATCCCCGATGTTCAGCGCCTGCAAAGCGTTCAAAGGCAAGTGCAAGCGACAGACGATCATGTTCAGATCCGCATTCAGCCCCATAACCGTGTCGGTCATCGAGGGCGCATCGGTGGGCTCAGCCTCGGTGTCATCCTCGCCCGGCTCCGCATCGCGTGAATCCGCTAGTGGCAACACCAAGGTGATTTCGCCCTGCCGCGCACCTCGCGTCAAATCGACCGTCAAACGGATCAAGGTGTATTCCTGCGCGTCCAAGGCCAGTGCCAGCGTGCGCGCATCGTCCACCTTTGCCCCGAACCGAAAACCGTCAAGCAGTGCGGCATCATCAGGATCGTCCAGGATCGGGCAGGCCTTCTCCAGCAACATGTCGATCAAGGGCGCGCAAACGGCCGCATCGGTACGGGTCATCGTGCGCGTCGCTCCGGTATCGGCCAGCACAACACCCATGGTCTGCTGTTGTATTACTCCGCCTACAACGATGGGGTCCACAATCGCCGCCCCAGCCCGGCCGCCTGGCCCATCAAGCAGCAGCAGCAGTGCATTATCCTTCAACTGTGCTTCGACCGCCTCGCCGTCGACCTTTTCCACCACCGCCCCAATCACGGCAATGGGCAGTTCCATGAGTGCATCTGCAACCTTGGCCAAAGTCAGACGCAACGCTTTGGCCAGCGTCATGACCCGCGCCTGACGCTCTTCCCGGCCCGCTGTCGCCATGCGTCCCAAGATACTGTTTGTTGCGGTTTCGCTCATAAACTCCGCCGTTTCTACGGCCTGCAGGTGCACTCACTGCTTAAGGGCCATAGGTTACCAACCACTTTATGACGACAAAACTTCTACTTCTATTGCGCAGCCATGGCCGCGCGAACGGGCAAGTGCACGATAAACGCGTTCCCGTCCGAACGTGGCTCGTGCGTAATATCGCCCCCAAGACGCGCCATGATTTCTCGACATATGGCAAGGCCCAGACCAGCGCCCGATCCATCCTTGTCATTGATGCGTGAGAATTTTTCAAAGATGAGCGATCGGGACTCGGCTGGAATGGGTGTCCCGTTGTCATGAAAAACAACCCGCAATCCATCGCCACCGTCCATTGCGTCAATATGCAACTCGGGTTGCGGTGCATCGCAGTACTTCTGCGCGTTGGTGATCAGGTTGATGAATACCTGCCGCAGCCGGTCAAGGTCGGTTGTCAGCGGGTGATCAAGCTCGGCATTCTCGTGCCTGACCGACAATCGTGTACTCCGATCCCCACCCGCCGATAAAACGGCCTGACCGATCACATCGTTCAGGTTGCCAGTATCCAGGTTCAGGCTGACCTGCCCGTTTTCCAGCACACTCAGATCCAGAAGATCGTCCAGCAGTCGGGTCAAACGGATCGTCTCTCCGTGAATGATCGACGCATATTTGGTCTTTTCCGACTGCTCCAATTCGTCCGTGTCGCGCAAGATTTCTGAGAATGATCGGATCGACGTCATTGGAGTGCGCAACTCGTGACTGATCTGCCCCAGAAAGGCATCCTTTTGGACCGACAGCGCCGTCAACTTTTCGTTGGCTTCCCGCAACTGGCGGGCAGTACGGCTCAACTCCGCTGACTTGGCCTCCAGCCGGTTGGAGTATTCAAGGATCTGAGCCGACTCGTCGGCCACAGCCATAAGGTCCTCGACCGAAACAGATGCGCCGCCCACCAACTGGCTGATCATCGCATGCGCCGTTGCCGACCCCACGGACCCGGCCAGTTCCCGTTCGAGCGCCTGCAGGAAGCCCTGTGTCGGCTCAGGCAAATGGCCGGTCACGCCCTGTCGCTCGGCTTCAGCACGAAACAATGCCAATGCATCGGCCGGACCAAGGATACGCTGCGCCATAACCATCAGGTCCTCGGATGTTGCCGGGGCCGCATCCCAACCACGAGCCTGCGTAGAATGATCAAAGACGTTGACGAACTGAGCACCCTGTAACCGTTCAAGAGGTTGCGGAAACGTGACCAGAGATACGCCGAGGAAAGCGACCATGTTCAGTGTTATGGACCAGACGATTGCGTGCACGGTCGGGTCGATCCCCTCGACCCCGAACAAAGCCTGTGGCCTCAGCCAGCCCAGACCGGCAATACCATGGTCAAAGACGGCGGCACTGAGTACAGCGTCTGGCCCGAAGCTCGGAAGAAGCGAGCAAAAGACCCAGACAGTGAAACCTACGACCAGCCCTGCAAGCGCACCCCAACGCGTGGCACCCCGCCAAAAGATACCGCCCAGCATGGCGGGGAGAAACTGCGCCACGCCAACAAAGGAAATAAGCCCAATCGCCGCAAGCGCAGCGCCACCGCCGGACAAACGATAGTATAGATACCCGAAGAAGATGATCAGAAGAATCGACGCGCGCCGAGCCAGGATCACCACATTCCGGACGTCCCCCGACACTTGGGCTCCCTCGGCCTGCGTACTTAGCCAAATGGGCATCACAATATGGTTCGACACCATTGTCGACAGGGCGAGTGTGGCAACGATGACCATAGATGTCGCAGACGAAAACCCCCCAAGGAAGGATAATGTTGCGAGCCCACCTCGCCCCTCAGCCAACGGGACGGTCAGGACAAACAAATCCGGATTGCTACCGGCAGGCAGAATGTCGAGGCCAACCACAGCAATCGGCACGACGAAGAGACTCATCAGCATCAGGTAAAGCGGAAAGGCCCAGCTCGCGATCTGCAAATGGCGCTCGTCCTCGTTCTCGACCACCATGACTTGGAACATGCGGGGCAGCGCCAGAAAAGCGGCTGCGGACAGGGCTGTCAGAGCCACCCAGCGGCTGCGGTCCATACTCCATTCGCCAATAGGTGATGAATCGATGCGGTCCAGCATGGGCCCGATGCCACCGGCAATACCCCAAACAACAAAGATACCAACGGCCAGTAGAGCGATCAGCTTCACGACTGCTTCAACGGCAATCGCAATCACCACGCCGTCATGGCGTTCATTGGCATTCAGATTCCGGGTCCCGAAAAGCACGGTAAAGATGGCAAGGCCACAGGCGACCCAGAACGTGGCTGTGGACTGGCTCAGGACGTCTGCATCAGTCGGATTGGAAAAGATTGATACCGACAGTGTCACCGATTGCAGCTGCAACGCGATGTAAGGTGTAACCCCCACGACGGCCATGAGCGTCACAACAATGGCCAAAAGATTGGACTTACCGTATCTCGCCGAAATCAAGTCGGCCACCGACGTCGCACGCTGCGCGCGCCCGATACGGACCAGTTTGCGCAACACCCACCACCAGCCGATCATTACCAAGCTTGGGCCCAGATAGATGGTGACAAACTCCATACCGGACCGCGCCGCATAGCCAACCGCACCGTAGAACGTCCAGGCGGTGCAATAGATGGACAAAGACAGGGTATAGACCAGCGGTGACCGTAACCATCCGCTCCGGCCTCGCGCCGATGCGCGCTCGGCAAAAAATGCAATTGCAAACAGAAATGCGACATAAACCAGACTGACAGCAACCAGCTGGTTGACGGATATCATCGCTGCTGCTCCGGCGGGTCGGATGCTTCACCCGAATGTTTGGACAAGACCCACCAAAGAACGAGGGCCGACAGGATCAGGACGACCCAGACCAAAAAGACATAAGTGACCGCACCTGACATGGATACGGATGCAGGCGCGTCCGGGCCATCCTTGGCGTTTGGCCAGAAGACCGGAAACAGCCACAACAACAGCCCGACAATCGGTAACAGACGCAACGCATCCATCACCCTGCGGCGGCGGTAACTGCGCCGCTCAAGAAAAAGGGTGGTGTTTGTGTTGTGGTCCGTCATTGCGCCAATTGAACAAGATCGCGAACGGCTGTCACCACCTCTGTATTGGAAAATGGCTTGGTCATGAAACGGCTGACCCCTGCCCGCTCTGCGAGGTCCCGATCCCTGCTTTGCCCTCGCGCAGTCAGCATCAGAACCGGCAACCGCTCAAAATCCGGATCGGCTCGTAGTTCGGTCAGAATGTCGATGCCGTTCTTACCCGGCAACATATAGTCCAGCACGACCAGATCAGGGCGCATGTTGCGCACCTTTTCGACTGCCGTTGCCCCGTCAGAATGCGTATCAACCTGCCAACCCTCGCGGCTCAGCAGGAACTGGATTGCCTCTATGATGTTAGTCTCGTCTTCAACGAGCAAAACGTGCTTGCCCATGTCTGCGACTCCTCCCCAAAATCGCACCAACCCGCAGCAGTTTCGCCTCTTGGCTGGCGCGCCCAACTATGTGCGTATTTGGTCAAGCTGTCAAAAGCCTCCGAACCCATCACTGAGGATCGACGGCTCGCGCCGCCCGGCACATCTACCACGCGGGCAAATCCGACAGGCAGGACCCACCTCCTGTATTGTGAGACCGTTGGGTTCAGGACCATCGGGAACCGGCAGAATAAGCATTGCCGCTTCCACCAGTCTCGGCGTGTTCACAATCAGCGGTCCGACAGGCTGGGCAGCCGCATAGCAATCAAAGACAGCCCCATCCCGAGATGGCATCTGAACCCGCGCATGGATTGCTTGCCCCGGTTGAGCCAAAACCTGAAACAGCGGCCACAAAGGGCAAGCGGCCCCATGACGCGGAATAGTGAATCCTTCGATATCCTTGCGGAACAGCAAACTGCCCGCGCGATCAGACACGACCAGCCCTGCGTCCAACCCCGGCACGGCAGCAAGGCGGCGCATCATATGCGGAACGGAAACCCCAAAGCGGTTGGACAGGGCGATCACGTCCAGCCCATCCTCGGTCAGCGCTGCCTTCAGATCGGTCATTGAAACCTGTGCACTGTCGCGAACGACGCGATCAAGCACTGTGCGGGCAAGGTGCCGAGATTGAGCCGAGACCAATTCGGATGCGTTGCTAACGATGCGATCAACATCCTCGGCCCCATCCTCAAGCGACGAAAACCCATAGTCATGTGCTGCCAGAAACTGGGCCACCTCTTCCTGCGGGGACCCGGACGGCGCCGCCTCCCCCGTTTCAGCATCCAGAAAACCAACAAGCGCCTTTGAGCTGTCCGCGAGGCGGCGACTGTCTGCATCAATGTTGGCATGGAACCTGTTGCGCCACTCTTCGGTGATCGTCTTATCCTCGGCAAGGATGGAGGCTGTCGACCGTATCGACGCCGCCGTAGACAAAACCTCGTGTACCGAGGCCGCAAGTTCGGGATCGTGGGCTAGGCGATCACTCAGGGTTTCGACGGTCCGTTCCAGGTCAGCAATTTTGCGATGGGCCGCTGCAAGCGCATCGGCCCAGCCAGGGAAGCGACCGGCGAATTCTTCGGCCCGCCCGCTCTCTGTCTCCGACATACTCGCGCGCTGAGCGGCCTCTTGAAGCGAAGCAATCAGCGCAGCCTCTGCGCCCTCGCTCAATACGGTAGGTTCAACACCTAAAGCCGCTGCAATATCCAGCAACAGCTTGCCTCCGATTCTACGGCGATTGTGTTCAATCAGGTTCAGGTAAGACGCCGAGATGCCAATCTGACGCGCCAAATCGGACTGTTTGAGCCGTTCCATCGTCCTGCGCTCACGTATCCGCGTGCCTGTTAGTGCATCTCGCGCCATCGCCATTCCCACCCGTTTGTAAGTCATTTCAACGCGTTTCTGCGCTGCGACATAACAAAGTTTACAAAGCATACCGTCGTATTGTGCAAATGTTTACAAAATAATTCTGCAAAACAAGGGGCTTATTGCGCAATTTTCCAAACCCGCGCGATAGTGCCTTTGCACGAAAAGTGCATGCGCGATCCGGTTGAGGAGCAGGATCGCGCTTTTCAACAATTGGGAGGATATTCATGTCCAAAATGAATCTGACGCGTCGTGGCGTGCTCAAGACCGGTGCCATCGCGGGCGCCGGTGTAGCCGCTCCAACGATCTTCACGGCGCAGTCGGCCGCAGCATTCACCAACGAACCAACAGGTTCGAGCGTGACACTGGGCTTCAACGTACCACAGACCGGTCCGTATGCAGACGAAGGCGCAGACGAACTGCGCGCCTATGAACTGGCAGTCGAGCACCTGAACGGTGGTGGCGACGGCGGCCTGATGAACACTTTCTCGTCCAAGGCCCTGCAAGGCAACGGCATCATGGGCAAGAAGGTCGAATACGTCACAGGCGACACTCAGACCAAATCTGACGCAGCCCGCGCATCGGCCCGTTCCATGATCGAAAAAGACGGCGCCGTCATGATCACAGGCGGTTCGTCCTCGGGTGTGGCCGTGGCCGTGCAAGCGCTCTGCCAAGAGGCGGGCGTGATCTTCATGGCGGGTCTGACCCACTCGAACGACACCACCGGCAAGGACAAGAAAGCAAATGGTTTCCGCCACTTCTTCAACTCCTACATGTCCGGTGCTGCGCTCGCACCCATCCTGGCCAACAACTACGGCACGGATCGCAAAGCCTATCACCTGACGGCTGACTACAACTGGGGCTACACGACCGAAGAAGCCGTGCGCACCTCGACCGAAGCCATGGGTTGGGAAACTGTTGCAGCCGTGAAAACGCCGCTGACGCAGACCGACTTCTCGTCCTACATCGCGCCAGTTCTGCAGTCGGGTGCGGACGTTCTGGTTCTGAACCACTACGGCGGCAACATGGTGAACTCGCTGACCAACGCGGTTCAGTTCGGCCTGCGTGACAAGCTGGTGAACAACAAGAACTTCGAGATCGTTGTTCCGCTCTACTCCCGCCTGATGGCGAAGGGTGCGGGCGCCAACGTGAAGGGGATCTTCGGATCCACCAACTGGCACTGGTCGCTGCAGGACGAAGGTTCCAAGGCATTCGTCAAATCCTTCGGCACCAAGTACGGCTTCCCGCCCTCGCAGGCCGCGCACACCTGCTACGTGCAGGCGATGCTCTATGCGGATGCCGTGGAACGTGCCGGGTCGTTCAACCCCTGCGCCGTGGCCGAGGCTCTCGAAGGCTTCGAATTCGACGGCATGGGCAACGGTCCAACTCTGTACCGCGCCGAAGACCACCAGTGCTTCAAGGACGTGCTGGTCGTGAAAGGGAAAGAGAACCCGACATCCGAGTTCGACCTTCTCGAGATCGTGGAAGTCACGCCGACAAGCCAGGTCACCTACGACGCGTCGATCTTTGGTGGCGAACTGGGGTCCTGCAACCCCGGCGCATAAGCCGCGAAACCAAGGGTGGGCCCATTGTGGCCCACCCTTCCCTGGCACCTGATCCCAGGCACCCCAAAATTCAACATAATGTGTCCCCGCGGGGACAGATGTCCCCAACCCAGAGGTTCGGCCGATGGAAGCGATCATCCTTCAAATTCTAAACGGGCTCGACAAGGGCTCGGCCTACGCGCTGATTGCGCTGGGTCTTACGCTGATTTTCGGCACTCTGGGCGTGGTGAATTTCGCCCACGGGGCCCTGTTCATGATCGGGGCGTTCTGCGCCGTGACCCTGAGCCGGATCCTCACACTCAGCCACACCGTGGTGGACGAAACCCAAAAGGACTTTCTTGGCAATCCGTTGAAAGTCGACGTGCCTTACGTGATGGACTGGTTCGGTGAAAGCACCGGGGCTGCCATTATTGATTGGGCTGTTCCGCTGTCCATCCTGTTTGCCATCCCGGTGATGATCGCCATCGGGGTCATTATGGAACGTGGGCTGATCAAACACTTCTACAAGCGCCCTCACGCGGACCAGATCCTGGTGACCTTCGGCCTCGCCATCGTTCTGCAAGAGATCATCAAGTATTACTACGGTGCCAACCCGATCCCGACCCCTGCCCCGGCAGCCTTCAAAGGGTCCTTCGATTTCGGGGCCATGATGGGCTTTGATCCCAACACGATCATCTATCCCTACTGGCGCATCATCTACTTTGCCTTTGCTGCCGTAATAATCGGTGCAGTCTTCGCCTTCCTGCAGTTCACCACCTTCGGGATGGTTGTGCGGGCCGGTATGGCCGACCGCGAGACGGTGCAGCTGCTAGGCATCAACATCGACCGCCGCTTCACCCTGATGTTCGGCATCGCTGCCGCCGTCGCTGGGCTGGCGGGCGTGATGTACACGCCGATCAACTCGCCAAACTACCATATGGGCATGGACTTCCTCGTGCTGTCGTTTGTGGTTGTGGTCGTGGGCGGCATGGGCTCTCTGCCCGGCGCTGTCGCCGCGGGCTTCCTTCTGGGCATCCTCGAAAGCTTTGCCTCGATGCGCGAAGTCCTCGCCGTATTGCCGGGCCTGAACCAGATCATCATCTACCTGGTGGCAATTATCATTCTGTTGACCCGTCCTCGGGGCCTTATGGGCCGCAAGGGCGTGATGGAGGACTGATCCATGTTTGGACTGGACAAAAAAGACTTCCGCCTTCTGCTTCTGGTCACTGTACTGGTTGCGCTGGCCCCCTTCATCCTGAACCCCTTCCCTGAAGGGTCCGGCATGGCGCAGTTCAACGCGGGTTACCCCGACCTGATGCAGCGCTTTGTCATCTTTGGCATTTTCGCCATCGGGTTCAACATACTGTTCGGACTGACCGGCTACCTGTCCTTCGGACACGCCGCCTTTCTGGGGGTCGGGTCCTATGCCGCTATCTGGATGATGAAGCTGCTGACCATGAATGTTGTACCGGCCATCATCGTGTCGGTCATTGTGGCGGGTGTTTTCAGTCTCGCAGTAGGATGGATCAGCCTGCGTCGCTCCGGCATCTACTTCTCGATCCTGACGCTGGCCTTCGCACAGATGTCATATTCGCTCGCCTATTCGGTGCTGACACCGATCACGGGCGGCGAAACGGGCTTACAGCCAAAGGTCAACGATCCGCGCATTCTGGACGGGTCACTTGCCGATGGCGCGACACCAAAGGCCAACCTGTTTGGGCTTGAGATGGGATCAAGCATCGAATGGAGCGTGGGCAGTTGGTTGTTCACATTCAACGCGGGCTACTACGTGGCAGCGATAGTGATGCTGCTGGCCTTCTACATGTCGATCCGCATTTTCCGCTCACCCTTTGGCATGATGTTGCGGGCGGTAAAATCGAACCAGCAGCGCCTGAACTACACCGGCCTCAACGCAAAACCCTACACGCTCGCAGCCTTCGTCATCTCAGGTATGTATGCCGGTTTGGCAGGCGGTCTGATGGTGGCAATGGACACGCAAGTCGGCGCCGAACGCATGTTCTGGACAGCTTCGGGTGAAGTGGTGCTGATGTCGATCCTCGGCGGTGTTGGCACGCTTATCGGCCCGGTCCTCGGTGCCGGTGCGATCAAGTACATGGAAAACATCCTGTCCAAGATCAACTCGGACATTCTGCACACCTGGTTCGCCTTCTTGCCGGACGGGCTCGAAGACTTCGTGGTCACGCTGATCTACCCCTTCATCGGCAAGGGCTGGCACCTGACACTTGGCCTGATCTTCATGTTGGTCGTGATCTTCCTGCCCGGTGGTCTTGTCGAAGGGGGACAACGGATTGCGCGTCTCTTTGGCCGCAAGAAGAAGTCTACTGACACGCCTGATGGCAAAACCACACCTGCGGAATAAGGAGAGACAAGATGGGTATCCTTGAAGTCAAAAACGTGGGCAAACGGTTCGGTGGCCTGCAAGCGCTGGGGGACGTAAACCTTAGCGTCGCAGAGAACACCGTACACGCCATCATTGGGCCGAATGGCGCAGGCAAGTCGACACTGCTGAACTGCCTGGTGGGCAAGCTGATCCCTGACACGGGGTCCGTCATGTTCGACGGCCAGTCGGTGCTGGGACGCAAGCCATATGAGATCAATCAAATGGGCATTTCCCGCGTATTCCAGACGCCCGAGATTTTCGGCGACCTGTCCGTGTTGGAAAACATGATGATCCCCTGCTTTGCCAAGCGGGACGGCGCGTTCACACCCAACGCGTTCATCAGCATGATGAAAGACCGCGAAATCGTAGAGCGGGCTGAAGAGATGCTTGTCGAGATGGACATGGCGGACGCGCGCAACGACAACGCGGCGACTATGTCGCGCGGCAACAAACGGCGGCTCGAGATCGGCATGTGCCTGGCGCAAGAACCCCGCTTGCTGCTGCTTGATGAACCAACGGCCGGCATGGCGCGGGCCGACACCAACAACACCATCGACCTGCTGAAACAAATCAAGGACGAACGGGACATCACCATCTCGATCATCGAACACGATATGCACGTGGTATTCAGCCTTGCCGAACGGATCACTGTTTTGGCGCAAGGCACACCGCTTGTCGAAGACACGCCCGACAACATCAAGGGCCATCCGAAGGTACGTGAAGCATACTTGGGTGAATCCCAAGATGCTGCATAAGGAGCTGAGCAGATGAACGTCAAACCCGACTTTTCTAAAGGCGTGAACCACGCCGCCACCGCTCCGGCATTTCTGAGTGTCTGGGATATGCACGCCTACTACGGCGAAAGCTATATCGTGCAGGGCATCAGCTTTAACGTGCACGAGGGTGAAATTCTTGCCTTGCTGGGCCGCAACGGCGCGGGCAAAACATCGACCTTGCGGTCCATTGCGCGCATCGGCGACCCGGAAGTCACCCATGGTGAGATTTGGCTGGACCATCAGCCATTGCACAAGATGTCGAGCCATGAGGCCAGCCAAGCTGGACTGGGCCTGGTGCCGGAGGATCGGCGCATCATTCCGGGCCTTACGGTCGAAGAAAACCTGAAACTGGCCCAGATCGCCCCGCCCATCGGGTGGTCCATAGAACGGTTGTATGACCTATTTCCGCGCCTTGGCGAACGCCGCACCCAAGAGGGTACGACCTTGTCAGGGGGTGAACAACAGATGCTGGCCATCGCCCGCGCCTTGGCGCGTGACATCAAGGTTTTGCTTTTGGATGAACCGTATGAAGGGTTGGCGCCCGTCATCGTGGACGAGATCGAAAAGACCCTGACCGTCATCAAGGAACAGGGAATCACGACCGTGATCGTTGAGCAGAATGCCGTGCGTGCGCTGCAACTGGCCGACCGGGCCGTGATCCTCGACACGGGTGGGATCGTGTTTGACGGTACGGCCGCAGAAGTGCTTGAGAACGAAGAATTGCGGGCCGAGTACCTCGCCATCTGACCAAACCTGGGTAGTAGGTTAGATGCGCAAACCGGTCCCCTTGTGGGGCCGGTTTTTTCGTTTGGGAACAGGTCCAGTCCTCAGCACTGTTCCACATGCACCAGCGAAATGTCACAGCGCTTTCCTCTGCGTCATTGCACCGCTATAAGCAGCGAAGAGCACTACGGGCCGCGCATCTGTGCGCGGCTACGACCAAACGGTTGAGGACAAGAATGACAAAGAGCAACCATGACGCGGACGTGGCCTTTATCCAGGCACTGGCTGAACTGCTACGTGAGAATGATCTGACGGAACTGCAGGTGAAACGCGAATATGGCGAAGACGACAGCCTAAATGTGCGTGTGTCACGTCAGATGGCGCAACAGGTTGTGGCCCAGGTCGCTGCGCCGGCGCCCACTGCTGCCCCTGCCCCCGCTGCACCGGCGGTCGAAGCACTGGCGACTGAACCTGCCGCTGATCCAGCCAACCACCCGGGCGCCGTCACATCCCCCATGGTTGGCACCGTGTATATGCAAGCTGAACCAGGTGCACCGTCCTTTATTCAGGTTGGCCAGCAGGTCAGTGAAGGCGACACGCTGCTCATCGTGGAAGCGATGAAAACCATGAATCACATCCCTGCCCCGCGCGCGGGTACGATCAAACGTATTCTGGTCGATGACGGCGCCGCCGTGGAATTTGGCGCACCGCTTGTGATCCTCGAATAAGGGTCGGCGCATGTTCAACAAAATCCTGATTGCCAACCGCGGAGAGATCGCCCTGCGCGTCATTCGCGCGGCCCGTGAGATGGGCATCGCAACTGTGGCGGTTCATTCCACCGCGGACGCCGACGCGATGCATGTGCGCATGGCCGACGAATCCGTCTGCATTGGCCCTCCTGCGTCGCCGCAATCCTACCTGAGCTTCCCGGCCATCATCTCGGCCTGCGAGATCACGGGTGCCGAGGCCATCCATCCCGGCTACGGCTTCCTGTCTGAAAACGCCCAATTCGTCCAGATCGTCGAAGATCATGGACTGACATTTATCGGCCCTACCGCGGAACACATCCGCGTCATGGGCGACAAAATCACCGCCAAGGACACGATGAAGGCGCTAGGTGTGCCTTGCGTTCCAGGTTCCGATGGTGGCGTGGCCACCTTGGAAGAGGCGAAAGCCATCGGCGAAGAGTTCGGCTATCCAGTCATCATCAAGGCCACGGCAGGTGGTGGTGGGCGCGGCATGAAAGTGGCGCAAACGGCCGCAGACATGGAAAGCGCGTTCATGACGGCCCGGGCCGAGGGCAAGGCCGCCTTTGGCAATGACGAAGTCTATATCGAGAAGTACCTGACCACGCCACGTCATATCGAAATCCAGGTCTTTGGCGATGGCAAGGGCCGGGCCCTGCATCTGGGCGAGCGTGATTGCTCGCTGCAACGCCGCCACCAGAAGGTGTTCGAAGAGGCCCCTGGCCCCGCGATCAGCCCCGAAGAACGGGCCGAAATTGGACGCATCTGCGCGGACGCCGTCGCCAAGATTAACTATATCGGTGCAGGTACCATCGAGTTCCTATACGAAAAGGGCGAGTTCTATTTCATCGAGATGAACACCCGCCTTCAGGTGGAACACCCGGTGACAGAGGCCATTTTTGGCGTCGATCTGGTGCGCGAGCAAATCCGCGTGGCATCCGGTATGGACATGTCCTTCCAGCAGGACGATCTGGAGATCAACGGCCACTCGATCGAAGTGCGTCTGAATGCAGAGAAACTGCCCAATTTCTCACCCTCTCCTGGCCGGATCACACAGTACCATGCGCCCGGCGGTCTTGGGGTGCGTATCGACTCGGCGCTTTATGACGGGTATTCGATCCCGCCCTATTACGACAGTCTGATCGGGAAATTGATCGTGCATGGCCGCGACCGAGCCGAAGCATTGGCGCGCCTGAACCGGGCTCTCGGAGAGTTGATTATTGACGGGATCGACACAACCGTTCCGTTGTTTCATGCGTTGCTGGCCGAGAAAGATATCCACACAGGTGATTACAACATCCACTGGCTGGAAAAGTGGCTGGAATCACAGACCGAGTGACGTCCTGGCACAAAGACGAAAGGGATCGCTGAACGCGGTCCCTTTTTTATGTCCGGTGACGGGGATAATCTGTCCTGACTCCCGGCGGAAGCGCACATGAAAGACGATGTTCGACTGACACCCAATTTGCTGCTGCAAGGTTATGCCTCTGGCATTTTTCCAATGGCAGAGTCGCGTGACGATCCAGAAGTCTTCTGGGTTGATCCACGGATGCGCGGAGTTCTACCGCTGGACGGGTTTCACATGTCACGCTCGCTCGCCCGAGCGATGCGGCGCAGCGACTGGATATTGCGTCTTGATAACGATTTCGAAGGCGTCGTCGATGGGTGTGCGGACCGGATCGACACGTGGATCAATCCAGAGATCAGAGAGCTTTACAAAGCCTTGCATGACCGCAACCAGGCACACTCGATTGAGGTCTGGGAAGGCTCACAATTGGTCGGTGGCGTGTATGGCGTTGTCTTGAAGGGTGCCTTCTTTGGGGAGAGCATGTTTTCGCGCCGTACAAATGCCTCCAAGATGGCCCTTGCGGCTGCCGTCGATCACCTGCGCCGCACAGGTTTTGTTCTGTTCGACACTCAGTTTCTGACGACACATCTCGCCAGTCTGGGCGCGGTCGAGATCACCCGAGACACCTACCATGCGCGGCTGGAGCGGGCACTTGATGTACATACGGCTGATTTCAATTCCGTTCCTGTCGGAACACTCTACGACGTTGTGCAGCGTATAACCCAGACGTCGTAACGCGGATGTTCCATAGCGTTCAACGCCGGAGCTGACGCAATCATCCACCCTGAAAAAACAACGCCGTCGCGCCCAGCCTCGGTAATCTGTACCCCAGCGTAGGCGTTGCCTGATGGGTTACCCGCAGGATAACGGCATTCAGTCAGAGTGATGCTCAGCCGTTCGAACTGAACCGTCCGGCCTGCCTGCATCTGAATATCGACAACCTGACCGCTGAACTTGTCCAATCCGCGCAGCACTGCCCCCGTTGCAGTTTCCGTTTGTTCCTGCGCCGCGATCTCGGTGCCCAGCACCGCAAACGCGAGCGCCGCAACTTGTGCGGCGCGCCGGATCATTCGCTTTCACCCCCAGAGACGAACTTGAGCAGAAGGGAAATCAGGCTCACAGAGCCTTGGGTATCGGTAATCTCGTCCCCTGCTTCGAAGTAGAACGGTGAACCGCCTGGCATGATTTCCACAAAGTTGCCCCCTAACAGTCCTTCCGAACTGATGACAATGGCGCTGTCATCGGGGATTTGGGTATCGGACCGCACAGACACGACCGTGTCGGCGCGGTATGTTTCGGGGTTCAAGGCAACGTCTGTCACAGTACCCACCTTGACGCCTGCAAGCCGCACATCCGTGCCAACGCTCACCCCTTCAAGGCTACGAAAACTGGCGGTCAGAGGGTACGCAGTCCCATTGGCGCTACCCAAGCCCGCAACCTGCGCGCCATAGACTGCAAATCCAATGGCTGCTGCCATGACAACGCCGCCAACCAGAACCTCGGTCGTGTTCTCAGCCATCTATTCAGGCGTCCACGCTTCGTAGTCGGACCGATCAGCCGGTTGGGCACGCCGGATGGAACCTGCCGGGGCATAGGCCATCGCTGTGCCCGTCAGGTTCGGCTGGTGCGGCTTTTCCCAATCCTTCCGCTTCAAGGGCTTGTCGGTGGGCGGCTCATCCCATGTGCGGTGCAGCCATCCGTGCCACTCAGGATCCACACGGCTGGCTTCTGCTTCACCGTTGTAGATAACCCAGCGGCGAGCATCATCCCGTGTTTTGTAGAAGACGTTACCCTGACTATCTTCACCAACCTTTACACCTTTGCGGGCGGTAAAGAGTTGCGTGTTGAGCGTTTGGCCGTTCCACCAAGTCACCGTGCGCAACAGCGTGTTGAGAATGCCCATGCTTCGCCTCCGACGTTTGGAGAAGTCTATGCCGCAATAGTGCACCGAGGTCCAGTGGCACGCGTGCCGCAGGTCTACAGCATCTGGAATCTCGCTCAAATTTTAGTGGGCAGTGACTACCCCGACGTGTAGTTAAACCCTAACAAATGATAAACCGAGGCACATCATGAAGGACAGCATCGACGCGAATGATCCATCCGCAGAGATCGCGGCCACATGTTTTGGGGTGCATGTCCCCGCATCCCCGTTCCTGAACGAAACCCGCATACGCCGCATGAATGAAGGGCGTTACGAGGGTGAAGAGATTCAGGGCGCATTGGACGTTGTCCAACCTGGCGATCGTGTGCTTGAGCTGGGTGCCGGCCTTGGCGTGGTCGGTGCCGTCATTGCCAAGAATGCACACCCCGACGCCGTTCTGTCGTTTGAAGCGAACCCGAACCTTATCCCACATATCAAGACGCTGCATCGTCTGAACGGGCTTGAGGACGTGATGGAAGTGCGCCACCAGGTTGTCACAGCAGGCGAAGATCAGCCGGATCATGTCACCTTCCATTTGCGCACGTCTTTCCTTGGGTCATCCCTGATCCAGAATGAACGGCGCCGCACGACACCTGTCGATGTCGAGACCGTGCCTTATGACCAGGTGATCAACAGCTTTCGGCCCGACGTATTGATCATCGATATCGAAGGGGGCGAGCTCGAGCTTTTGCGCCATGCAAACCTGCGCGGTATTCGAGCCATTGTGTTGGAATTCCACCCTGACGCATATGGCAAAGCCGGTACACGCGAATGCAAAGCGATCCTTCGCAAGGCAAACTTTACAAAGAATGATGAGCTGTCCACGCGCTTTGTCTGGACCTGTACACGAGATGAAATCTGGTCACACCCGGATGCCAGTTGGCCGGACCCGACCGGGGGCTGGTCTGAGCGGATGCAGACATGCGAAAACGCCATCGTGAAACCAAGCGAGACAAATGGTTTCATCAGCTTGTCCGGTGTGCAAACTGCCCAAGGCCATGATGTCCCCATGGCCGCGCATTGGCGAAATCGGGGCCGCACCACTTTGCCATTCGGTCCTCTGAACGAAACAACTGAGCCGTTGAAAGGGCGCTGGATCTGGGGCGGTGTGTTGTACCGAAACTTCGCGCATTTCATCGCTGAATCTCTTGGTCGCTTATGGGCGCTGGATACCGTTCAGGGCGATATCGACGGGATATTGTTCACCCCAAGACGCACCGGTGTCCCCCTGTCACTGAAATCGTTCCAGCGCGACATGTTCGACGTCTTGGGGGTCAACGTGCCGATCAAAGTGATCGACACGCCGCATAGCGTGGAGCAGTTGATTGTCCCCGGCCAGGGCTTTGGCTTGGGCGCGATCATCGCAGGGACTGCGTCCTTCCGACAGTATCGCGAAAACAACTTTGCCAAAGACATCACAGCAGATGGTGGAGAAAGACTGTATATCTCGCGGTCAAAACTGTCCCTGGAACGCGGTGGTTTGCTTGGCGAAGAGCAGATCGAACAGCACCTGAGCGCCCAAGGGTACGAGATTTTCCACCCACAGCAGCATCCGATCCCTGCTCAGATCGCCCGCTACAAGGCCGCGAAACACGTGATTGCCTGCGAGGGTTCAGCCCTGCACCTGATGGCGTTTTGCGGTATTGCCGACCAACGTGTGGCCATGATTGCGCGCCGCAAATCAAAAGCAACGACAATGATCACCCGGCACATTGAATCCTTCACAGGCACCGCGCCGTTTGTCATCTCTCACCTCAAATCCGTGTGGGATCATCCCGACACATCGCGCGGACGTATGGCTATGGGAGAACCTGAAATGGCAAAAATCCAAGCCTCCCTTGTCGAGGCCGGGTTAATTTCACCAGGGAAACCCTGGAAGGAGCTGGACCCTGATGACGTTCAAGCCGTTTTGAAGAAGCGTTTCAAGAAGGCGGCCTAGCCCTGTTTTGGCGCGAAAGCGGTGACTTCGATTTCGATCCTGTATTTTGGATCGATCAAACCGCATTCGATCATTGTTGCCGCCGGAGGGTGCGCACCGAAAGTGTCTTTCAAAATGGGCCAGCACGGCTCGAATTCGTGCCGATCCGGTAGCATGTAAGTGACGCGCACGACATCTTTCCAATCTGCGCCAGCCTCGGTCAAAGCGGCGTGTATCGTGTCCAGCGCACTCTGGCACTGCTCGGTCACGGTATCGCCTTGCCCCACGGTCCCCGCCACGTGGATCCAGCCACCAGCGACAACGGCGCGGCAATAGCCGACCTTGGGCTCAAACGCTCCACCGGAATGAATACGCGAAATTTCCATTTTTCTCCCACTTGATGGCGCACATGCAAGTGCGCCTTACGGTTCTGGTCTGGTGCCACAGAACAATGGTCACCAAAAAAAGGCGGGTTTGAAACCCGCCTTACTTTTGCACCGTTATGGCAACATCAACTTGCGGAGGCCGGTTCCTTTTCCGCCTCGGCATGGATCATGAGTGGTGCAGCGTCAGATGTCACCGCTTCCTCGTTCACGACAACTTCTGTCACGGATTCGAGGCCTGGCAGTTCGAACATGGTGTCCAGCAGGATGTCTTCGAGGATCGACCTCAGACCCCGCGCGCCGGTCTTGCGTTCAATGGCGCGTTTGGCGATCGCACTCAGAGCGTCTTCGGTGAAGGTCAGCGTGGTATCCTCCAACTCGAAAAGGCGTTGGTACTGCTTGACCAAAGCGTTCTTGGGCTGGGTCAGGATAGTGACAAGAGCGTCTTCATCCAGATCTTCGAGGGTCGCCAAAACTGGCAAGCGGCCAACAAATTCAGGGATCAGACCAAATTTCAGCAAGTCTTCAGGTTCGAGATCGGTGAAAATCTCGCCCACGCCGCGTTCGTCATTGTCACGAACATCAGCGCCAAAGCCCATGGCCGAGCCCTTACCGCGTTGAGCGATGATCTTGTCGAGGCCCGCGAAGGCGCCGCCGCAGATGAACAGGATGTTCGTGGTGTCGACCTGCAGGAATTCCTGCTGTGGGTGCTTGCGCCCGCCCTGTGGCGGAACAGAGGCAACAGTACCTTCCATAAGTTTCAGCAGAGCCTGCTGAACGCCCTCACCCGACACGTCACGGGTGATCGACGGATTTTCGGACTTGCGCGTGATCTTGTCGACCTCGTCGATATAGACGATGCCGCGCTGTGCGCGTTCGACATTGTATTCAGATGCTTGAAGCAGTTTGAGGATGATGTTTTCGACATCCTCACCCACATATCCAGCCTCGGTCAGCGTGGTTGCGTCCGCCATCGTGAACGGCACGTCCAGAATGCGCGCCAGTGTCTGGGCCAATAGTGTCTTACCGCAGCCAGTGGGACCGATCAGCAGGATGTTGGATTTCGCCAGTTCGATATCCCCGCCCTTCTGGGCGTGGTTCAGGCGCTTGTAGTGGTTGTGCACGGCCACCGACAACACGCGCTTGGCCATGGCCTGACCGATCACGTAGTCGTCCAGAACTTCGCAAATGTCCTTGGGTGTCGGCACGCCATCGGTGGATTTCAGGCCCGACGCCTTCGTCTCTTCCCGAATGATGTCCATGCACAACTCGACACATTCATCACAGATGAAAACTGTTGGTCCCGCAATCAGCTTGCGGACCTCATGCTGGCTCTTCCCGCAGAAGCTGCAGTAGAGGGTATTCTTGCTGTCGCCGCCCGAGTTCGTGGCCATGTCGCGTCCTTCCCGGCAGATGCCGCCAATCCAGGTGCCGGAAATCTCCGGCGCGCCCCGCGTTGACCGTCAGCTTAGGACAGGCCCGCGGGGTCCACAATCGTCTTTTTACCTGACCTCGCGGTCAGATCACGCACCTTGTGAGGTGCGCGATCACTTGATCAATCAATCATCGTCGCCAGACTTGCTGCGCTCTTCGACGATCTCGTCGATATGCCCCCAATCCTTGGCTTCTTCCGGGGTCATCCATGTATCGCGGTCCAGCGCCTTTTGAACCGTTTCATAGTCCTGGCCGGAATGCTTCATATACATCTGGTACATACGCTCGCGCGTGCGTTCGATATGGCGCGCCGAGATCAGGATGTCAGCCGCCATACCCTGAGACCCGCCCGACGGTTGGTGCACCATGACTTCCGAATTTGGCAGCGCAAAACGCATGCCAGGCTCACCGCCGATGGCAATGGCTGACCCCATGGACGCCGCCATGCCGCAGATCAATGTCGACACCTTGGGTTTGATGTACTGCATCGTGTCGTAGATCGAGAAACCGGCCGTGACCTCGCCACCGGGCGAGTTGATGTACATGCTGATTTCCTTGGACGGGTTTTCCGCTTCAAGGTGCAAAAGCTGGGCCACGATAAGGTGGCTCATCCCGCTGTGGATCGGGCCGTTGATGAACACGATCCGCTCCTTCAGGAGGCGCGAAAAGATGTCATAGGCCCGCTCGCCCCGGCTGGTTTGTTCAACCACCATGGGCACCAAGTTGTTCGTGAAGTTTGCGTATTGGTCGATGGGATCGCGCATAATATTCTGCCTCGTCAGACTTCCGCGAGACCATACCCGCAGAGAAGTTACCCGAGTCTTAGTATCGGCTTTCGGGGGCTGCAAGGGCACGCGGACGCTTGAAGCGGTCACATCGTCACCTAGCTGGGCCTCCATGACCGAAGCCCTGACACGATTTCCCCCGACCCGCATCGCAGCACTTGAGCGCTTGAACAGGTTTGTTCCTTGCGCAGGGCGGGACTATGCCGCGCGCCGAAACTATGATCTTGGCCGCGACGGACACAGCGGCGTGTCTACGTTGTCTCCCTATATCCGTGCGCGCCTTTTGACCGAAGCCGAGGTTCTGGAAGCAACGCTGGTGCGCCACAGCCAAAAATCGGCCGCAAAATTCATTCAAGAGGTGTACTGGCGCACCTATTGGAAAGGGTGGCTGGAAATGTGCCCGGCGGTTTGGGGCCAATACAAAACGGCCCTCAAGGCGGCGCTTGATGACGTTCAGACACAATCCGGATTGCGCGACAGATGGGAGGCGGCCTGCAAAGGCGAAACGGACATCGACTGCTTTAATGCGTGGGCACAAGAACTTGTCGAAACAGGATATATGCACAACCACGCGCGCATGTGGTTTGCCTCGATCTGGATATTCACCCTGCGTTTGCCATGGGAACTTGGCGCTGACTTCTTCCTTCGGCATCTGCTGGACGGAGACCCCGCTTCGAACACGCTCAGTTGGCGCTGGGTGGCAGGCATTCAAACGCCGGGGAAAACCTATCTGGCCCGCACATCGAACGTCTCAAAATATACCGAAGGCCGCTTTGCCCCGAAATGGCAACTGGCAGGAGATGCCTCTGCTCTGTCCGGGCCACCGAAACCCGATCCGGTTCCGCTGACGGACCTTGATCTGCCGAGCGAAGCGACCAGAACCGGTCTGATCCTACACGATGACGATCTGAGCCCAGGCTTCATTCTGGATCGTGGCATCACCCCAACGGCCACTGCGATCATAACAACACGGTCCGGCCTTTCCCCTTTGACGGTATCAAGCCATGTGATGGACTTTGCGACAGTCGCAACACAGGATGCAGCAGACCGTTTCCGTCCACACCTCGGTATCATTTCGCAGCCCGCGCCGACAGCAGAGGCAATCGCCTCATGGGCGAAAGAGGCCGGATTGGAACAGGTTGTGGCCGCCTATGCACCAGTCGGACCCGCGGCGGATGTCTTGGCGCGCTTTGCAGCAACCAAGGATACCCCGCCGCTTTACAGGCTGCGGCGTACCTATGACAGTGCTGCGTGGCCCAATGCGACACATGGTTTTTTTCGATTCAAAGACAAGATCCCGACCCTTTTGGCAGGGCTGCGCGGCGTGCATACGGTGGAGGGGCTCATCTAGCCGGACCGGGGCATCCGCGATGCCCGGTTCAAACACCAAGATACGTGTTTGCAATATCGCCGGACACATCCGCCATCGGCCCGCTCCAAACCGAGCGGCCACGCTCCAGGATCACAGCACGATCTGCGACACGCCCCAGTTCGGCCAAAGATTTGTCGACAACCAGCAGTGAAAGCCCGCTGTCGCGGCGCACAGCATCAAGGGCGATCCAAATCTCTTGCCGCACAACCGGGGCCAAACCTTCGGTGGCTTCGTCCAGAAGCATCAAACGGGGATTGGTCATCAGGGCGCGCCCGATGGCCAGCATCTGTTGCTCGCCGCCCGAAAGATGACCCGCCAGCTGGCCCGACCGTTCCGCCAGCCGCGGGAACAGGCACGTCACCTTGCGCAAGTCCCACGGCCCAGGACGGGCAGCAGCGATCAGATTTTCCCGCACCGTCAACCGGGCAAAGACGCGCCGCCCTTCGGGCACCAGTCCCAGCCCCGCACGGGCGGCCAAATGCGACGGAACGCGGGCCATGTCCTGCCCATTAAACTGCACCGCCCCTGCGGAGTGTTTCATCAAGCGACAAATCACACGGATCGTCGTGGACTTGCCCATGCCATTGCGGCCCATAAGGGCCAGCACCTCGCCCTCCTCCACAGACAAATCAACCCCAAACAGAGCCTGCGCTGCACCATAGGCCGCTTCGATGCTATCCAGGCTCAGAAGGGTCATGATAAGCCCTCTTCACCCAGATAAGCCGTGCGCACTTCGGCATTGCTGCGGATATCAGCGGGTGTGCCCGTTGCGATCACCCTGCCCGACACAAGAACCGAAATGCGATCGGCGAGGGCAAAGACGGCATCCATATCATGCTCAACCAGCAAAATGGGCGCTTCGCTGCGCAAGCCATCCAGAAACCCAGTCATCCGGGCAGACCCTTCGGCCCCCAGCCCCGCCATCGGTTCATCCATCAGAAACACCTTGGGGCGCAGCGTCAGCGCGACTGCAACTTCAAGCAAACGGCGCTGCCCATGGCTCAATTCCCCGACACGCATGTTCGCCACGTCAGACAACCCAACACGGTTCAAAGCCGCCTCGGCATGGCTGCGCACGTCGCTGTCCCGCATCACTGATCGTGCAAAACGCCACACGCGGCGCGACGCGCCAACAGCACCCAGAACAGCGTTCTGCAACACCGAATTCTCCATGGCGAGCGCGCTGATCTGAAAAGTACGGCCAAGACCTGCCTGGGCACGCTCTGCTGTCCCGAGGGCCGTTACATCACGCCCGTCAAAGAGGATACGGCCCGTATCCGGCACCAGCGCCCCCGCCACTTGCTGGATCAAAGTTGATTTGCCCGCGCCATTGGGCCCAATCAGAGCATGAATCTCTCCCGGCAACAGGGTCAGGGATACATCGTCTGTCGCACGCAAGGCCCCAAATGACTTGGACACCGCCTGAATTTCCAGCAACGGATCAGCCATGGTGACCTCCGCGCCCAACCAAGGCTCCGATGACACCGCCCCGCGCAAAGAGCACCACAAAAAGCAGGATGGCGCCGAGATAGATCAACCAGAACTCACTGACCCCGCTCAGCAGATGCTCCAGCAACACGAACAGACAGGCCCCCACCACCGGCCCGAACAACCGGCCAATACCGCCCAGAACAATGAAAACGATGAACTCGCCCGACATCTGCCAGCTGAACATGGTCGGCGACACAAAACGGTTGAGGTCAGCAAACAGTGCCCCCGCCAGCCCCGTCACTGCACCCGAGATGACAAAAGCCACGAGGCGCAGGTGAAACGGGCTGAGACCCACGGTCTCCACCCGCGCTGCATTCTGTCGGGCAGTTCCAAGGGCAAGGCCAAAGGCCGACCGCTCGATCCGCCCCATGATGAACAGCACAATGGCCAGAACAGCGAACACGAGACCAAAGAACTGGATTGGATCAAGCGTGTTGAGGCCGGGAAAGCTGTTGCGCACATAGATGCTCAACCCGTCCTCGCCGCCATAGGCAGGCCAGGAAATGGTGAAGTAGTAAAACATCTGCCCAAAGGCGAGCGTGATCATGATGAAGTAAACACCCGCCGTGCGCAGGGCCAGCAGACCGATCAGCAATGCCGCGAGCGCACTCACAACGACTGCTGTCAGCCAGATCACCGGCATGGACTTGGTACCCTCGATCACGAACAGACCAAGGTCCAGCGGCGCATAGCTTTGCGCATGGCTCGCCAATATGCCCATGGCATATCCGCCCAGCCCAAAGAACACTGCATGCCCAAGGCTGACCAATCCACCCAGACCAAGGGCGAGGTTCAGTCCAACAGCAGCGAGGGCAAGGATTGCCGCCCTTGTCGCAAGGGTGATCGTAAACGGCTCGTCCAGCACAAGCGCGATTGCGGCGACTGCAGGCAACGCTAGAAAGACAAGGGTATTCAGAACCGTCTCGCGCTGCATCATGCCGTCCCGTAAAGGCCTGTCGGGCGAAAGATCAGAACCACCGCCATCAGGATGTAGATCGACATGGACGCCAGCGCGGACCCAACCGAGGTCGCGGCAGACGCATCCATCACTCCGCTCAGGGCAAGTGGCAGCAGAACACCGCCCAGCGTGTCGGTCAAACCCACCAGAAGGGCCCCAACCAGCGCACCCTTGATGGACCCGATCCCTCCGATCACAATCACAACGAAGGCAAGGATCAGAACCGGTTCACCCATGCCGACCTGCACGGACTGAATGGCCCCAACCAAGGCTCCAGCCAACCCTGCAAGCGCGGCGCCCAATGCGAAGATCAGCGTGTACAGCTTTGATATGTCTACACCAAGTGCCGCAATCATCTCACGATCACTCTCACCCGCGCGGATCTGGATGCCGATGCGCGTGCGGGCAATCAGCAGAAACAGCCCAGCCGCGATGATCAAGCCAACACCAATGATCAGCAATCTATAGGCTGGGTACCGAATGCCGCCCGGCAGCGTCACCGGCCCCGCCAACGCCGCTGGTACATCCAGATAAAGCGGAAAGGACCCGAACGCCCAACGCGTCCCTTCCGACAGGATCAGGATCAGCGCGAAGGTCGCCAGCACTTGATCCAGATGATCCCGATCATAGAGGCGTCGGATCACTCCGACTTCAATTATGGCCCCCGCCGCAGCAGCCGTAATCAGGCTTGCGCACAAAGCCAGAACAAAAGACCCGGTGGCCCCGGCAACCGCAGCTGCCGCAAATGCCCCGATCATGTAAAGCGAGCCATGCGCCAGATTGATCAGGCCCATGACGCCGAAGATCAGCGTCAAACCAGCCGCCATCAGGAACAGCATGATCCCCGATTGCAGCCCGTTCAGCACCTGCTCGATCAACAGCAGCGTCGTCATCCGCCCTGCCTTGCGAGATCACTTTTGCCCCGCAAGCCTCTCATTTTTATGGAAGAGATGACCCCGGACCCGCCGGGGCCTATCACATCAAAGGTTGCAATCCGCCGCATAAGGATCGCTGTGATCCGTCGCCGCCGTGCCGACGATCCGGTTGGTGACCAGATCACCCTCCTTGATCACTTCGCGCATGTAGATGTCCTGCACGGGGTGATTGTTTGACCCAAACGAGAACTTGCCACGCACCGATTGGAAGTCCGCCGCTTTCAGCGCAGCACGGAATGCATCGGCATCCGCCACATCCGCCTTGGCCGCAGCCGATGCGAGCAGCAATCCAGTGTCAAACCCTTGCGCCGCATAGATGGACGGCAGACGCCCATACTCAGCCTCGAATGCAGCAACAAATTCAGCATTGCCCGGCACATCCAGATCCTTGGACCAGTGCGCGGTGTTCTTGGCTCCAACTGCTGCGTCACCAATGGCCCCCAGAATACCCTGATCAAAGCTGAAGGCCGGACCGGACACAGGCTTGTCTACGCCCGAGCCTGCGTATTGCTTCATGAACGAAATCCCCATGCCACCCGGCAGGAAGAAGTAGATTTGGTCGGCATCGCTTGCGCGCATTTGCGCAATCTCGGCGGCATAATCGGTCTGGCCCAATTTGGTGTAAACCTCGGCTGCGATCTCGCCTTGGAAGGTGCGCTTGAAGCCCGCCATGATGTCCTGACCCGCCGGGTAGTTTGGCGCCATCAAGAACACCTTGCCCGCCTCACCGCTCAGCGCCGTGCCCGCCGCTTCGGAGAATGCATCATTCTGCCAGCTGACATTGAAGTAGTTCTGATGGCATCCCTTACCTGCCAGCGCCGATGGGCCCGCATTGGGTGACAGGTAGAATTTGCCCTGTGCTGTCGCCGCAGGCACCACCGCCATGGCGAGGTTCGACCAGATAATACCGGTCATCACGTCGACCTTTTCGGACTGGATCATCTTGTCAGCCAGTTGCACGGCGATGTCAGGCTTGCGCTGATCATCCTCGATCACCAGTTCGATGTCGTCATTGCCCTTTACGGCCAGCATGAACCCATCGCGCACATCGATTCCAAGGCCCGCTCCGCCACCGGAAAGCGTGGTGATCATCCCCACCTTTACCCCATCGGCTTGCGCGCCTGCGCCCAGGGCCGCGACGCAGGTCGCAGCCAGAAGCTGTTTGAATGTCATTGAAGTCTCTCCCTTGTCTGCCGGGCTCTTGCGGCCCGTCTTTCGTATCTATCAGGCGCTTATCCGCCCCCGTTCTGTCAAGCCCTAGGTCACCCTTTGGCGGGCCATAAAGGCTGGATCGTCCCACAAACGATCACGCATGACGGTTTCGATGTGACCCACGGCCGCCAAAACATCTGCCTCATCCAGGTAAAGGGGCGTAAAGCCAAAGCGCATGATATCGGGCGCACGGAAGTCCCCGATCACGCCCCGCGCAATCAGGGATTGCATCGCCGCATAGCCGTTTTCAAAACGGAACGACACCTGGCTACCACGCCGCGCTGCCTCGCGCGGGCTGGCAAGGGTCAACTCGGGTACGCACGCCTCAACCTCGCGTATGAACACCTCCTGCAAAGCCACTGATGCTGCACGCACATCCTGCATATCAACGCCTTCCCAAACCTCCAGCGCCGCCTCCAGCGCCGTCAGTTGGATCACAGGCGGTGTGCCCACCCGCATCCGTTCGATCCCCGGCGCCGGGCGATAGTCGGGATCAAAGGCAAAAGGTGCCTCATGTCCCAACCACCCAGCCAGCGCCGGATCGACATTGTCCGCCAGATCAGGTCGCACATAGATAAAGGCGGGCGCACCCGGCCCACCATTCAGGTATTTGTAAGTACAACCCACAGCGAACTCGCAAGAGCAAGCGGCCAGATCAACGGGCAACGCGCCCGCGCTGTGGGCCAGATCCCAGATCATCACCGCCCCCGAACTGTGCGCCAGTTCGGTGATCGCCTCCATATCATGCACCCGTCCGGTCCGATAATCGACCTGCGTCAACATCACAGCCGCTACGCTGTCATCAATGGCGTCCACAACGGCCTCAGGCTCAACCACGCGCAGCTCGTACCCGCCATCCAGCATCTGGATCAGGCCCTGTGCCATATAAAGGTCAGTCGGGAAGTTCCCGGAATCGCTTAATATTACCTTTCGGTCCGGCCGCATCTTCAATGCCGCGGCCAGCGCCTGATAAACCTTGATGGATAGCGTGTCACCCATCACGACCGTACCTGCAGATGCACCGATCAACCGACCCACCATATCGCCCACACGGCTCGGCTGCGCCATCCAACCGGCACTGTTCCAGCCCTTGATAAGCTGCGCGCCCCATTCGTCCTGCATCATTTCGGCCACGCGCGCCTTGGCCCCCTTGGGCAACGGACCCAGCGAATTTCCATCCAGATAGATGACACCCTCGGGCAGATCGAAAAACTCTTTTCTCAAAACCATCTACAGGGCTCCTCTCACGTTCCAAAGCTCTGGAAACAAAACGACGTCCAGCATCTTGCGCAAATAGCTGACCCCGGCTGTTCCTCCAGTCCCACGCTTGAAACCTATGATGCGTTCAACAGTCGTCACGTGGTTGAAGCGCCAGCGGCGGAAATAATCCTCGAGATCAACCAGTTTTTCCGCCAATTCATAGAGTTCCCAATGTGTTGCGGGATCTTCGTAAACCCGTTGCCACAAATCCTGTACGTGATCCTGTGCCGTCCATGGTCCCGTGTGCAGCGCGCCCGCCAAGTCAGCCACTTCAAAATGGTCACCCAATCGGGCGAGGGCCACCTGGTACAAGCTGGCCTGCTCCAACTCTTCGGAGAGGGTCGCAAATGCCTCAGGCCGGTGTTCATGCACTTTGGATACGGCGAGCTGCCGGTTGCCCAGAACATATTCGATCAGCCGATACTGGTGCGATTGAAACCCTGACGAATTGCCTAGGCTGGGGCGAAAGGTGGTGTACTCGCTGGGCGTCATGGTCCGCAGTACATCCCATGCGCCATTCAGCTGATCAAAGATGCGCGCCACGCGCGTCAGCATCTTGAAAGCCGGGGCCATATCGCCGCACGCAATGGCATCACGGGCCGAGTTCAACTCGTGGATGGCCAGCCGCATCCAAAGCTCGGATGTCTGATGCTGAATGATGAACAGCATCTCGTCATGGGCATCCGACAAAGGATGTTGTGCAGTCAGCAGCGCATCCAGCCCAAGATAATCGCCGTAAGACATGTCGCCCTTAAAATCGAGCTGTGCCCCGTGGTGTTCGTCATCGTGGATCATCGCTTACCTCCGCTGCCTGATAATGTGCAGGCACGCGGCGATGTCCATAGCGGTATGAGGTGCGGTCTATCGTACCTCATCCTGTTCGATGGCAATGCGGACAAAGCTGCCGTTCAATTTCTTCGACCTTAAGTCTGCTTTGCGCATTTCGTGCCCGCAATGAAAATCCGCAACGTTGGACTATAGCCTTTCGCGGCTATTGAAATAGTCTACCGCTCATATGCCACCAGGAGAAATTCGCCTGGAACACTAAAACCCATCGAGCGCGATCAGTGTGGTCCTCAGCTGGTTCACGCAAAAAAATGCTAAACTAGCTTTTCAACCTAATTCCATGTTGATCTGTCTCGAACCTGTCATCAGACTCAAACAGTGTGCGCCAACTACCTGCAACACCAATTTCTCTTTTCGATCCCGCAACGAAACCCAACGAACGTGATAGATCCTGCGCCATATTCGTGTAAGGCAAAGACTCTTTTCCGCCCTGTAACAATTGGTAAGCAGCTTCTTTGAGCTCGTGCGAAGAAACAGAAGCCCCTTTGGGAACCAGCCTAGAAACCAAGAGTTCGTCGCCATCTCTTGATTGGATTACTTCAAGCTTGTGTTCTTGACACAATCTTTGAATAGCCTGACGATCCATGTCAAGGAGCTCAGGAAAAAATGGTTTCGGGCCTAGGTAGAAAGCCTCAATTGACTGTACCCATACTGAAAACGGCAAGATTTTTTCATCCCTGCTAGCGAAAAGAAACTCTGTGAGTTCGTAGATTTCTTCCTTAAGTTCTTTTTGGGATTGTAGATGTCCATGTTTGGTAAGCGCATGGTTTTTATAGATCTTTAATACTGTCGCGCGGTTGCCGCTTGCAGAATAGGCGACAATGACACCGTTTTGGATTCCTGCAAGGCGGCCAGCAATGTCAAGCATCGAACCGTCAGGTAAATAGATTTTCCACATATGCAAGACTTTAGCTGCTATGCCAAATCCTTCAGGTGCTTCTGCAAGCTCGTCTCCATCACTATCTATATATTTCCAGTCGGCGCCAAGACCCTCAGGCGAAAGTTCGTATTTTTGTGTCAGCCCAAGAACACGTTCGTCGGGAACTCCCTCACTGCGTAAAGCCTCAATAGTATTCCTTGGACTTTGCTGCGTAACTTCCAAGAGTTTCTTAAAGGAGATTGGCTTTGTGTCTTTTTCACGTGACGTTTCCAAATGAGCTACCGACATACCCAACTCTCCGTCAATATCTGTTGGCAGCAATAGTAATGCATCCATTGCAAAAGTCGCGTATGGAGAGTCTGGGTCTCGCTGTAAACCCTTATTAACTAGGTGCGAGAGCAACAGCCTAAACGCATCACGTTGAAAGTTCACCGATCTATTGCTCCGGTGGCTTCGATTGCGACTCCACCGAGCGTGTAAATCTGGCCGCAGATCAACAGGTTTAGGATCCAAATAATCTACCCAGTCTTCGGTAACAAGTATTTCGGCAGCAACAAGGCATGAATCCAAGGCAGTGTTTGGCCTAAACCGACCAAAAGTTGTGTTCGAAACCACCGGCCCACGTAGAGGTGTTTCATCCGAGTTGGGACTGATGAATACCGCATCGTTTCCGACAGGATAGACTTGCCTATCTTCCCTCGAACCCTCAATTGTATGGGTTCTAGACTTATCTTTTTTTGCTGAAAACGATCCAGTGAGAGTAATCCATTTTGGGAGAATACCGGGCGTGTTACCTTCACCCCTGCCACTCCCTGCAGCCTGTGTCTCAGTAGTTTTCTTTTGATAAACTTTTCGTGTTTCGAATGCACCATTTGCTTCATCGAAACTCATTATACTTTCCAGGCTGCAGTTTACCCAATGGAATTGGATTAACGATTGGTTGATCTTGCACTGCAAATCAAGATAGCCTCCTTCGTGAAGCGGTACTCGTATTCTATTTTCACCAAAGGTGGCTGAAAAATCCACATCAAAGAAATCAGTAAGATTATTTGTTTTAGTTCCGACACTGACAGCGGCGACACTCCGGTCAAGTGGTTGGGGAAGATAAACTGGTGGCTTCACTATTTTTGTACCCGCATGTGATCACTAAGCAAAAGTAGCCCATAAACTTATTTTTTGAATGAGTTGCATTTCCATGCCTACGTACACTGAAAGCTAGCTGACGTCACTCCGTCGTCTAGTCCTTGGGCGAAAATTGAACTTGGAGGAGGCACTCCCCAATGATTGGTTATCTGAACCGCATGAAAAGTGTAGCGTAGGATCTAAGCAGAAGCTTTGTACTAGACTCTTCGCCCATTGTGCCGTGGATTCAGATCTGGGCGATACGGCCTGCTTCCTCAGCATCTCGATGAACCGAGAGTAGCCATCTTTGTTCAAATCTCTTTTGGTGTCATTTTCCGCTTCGGATGGATCGCTACAGTTCAGGTGGGGCGCAGCATCGGTCGCAATGGGCTCGAAGCCGACGTCGGAACGCACGCTGCATCAGCCGTGGCATTGGCCTGAATTCACGATCCGGCAGAAATCGACCGATACGCGCATAAGTTGTTGAGTGATATCTATCTGGTTAGTAGATTGCGAGCATGGAAACCCTGTTTCAGGAGCGATCAGATATGATCAATTGTCAGACCCCAATGCTTCGCGCATCAGGCGCAGTTGCCCGTTAACGCGGTCTGACAGGTTTCCGATCTGAAGGCCGCCTCATGAGCGGCCTTTTTTGTGTTTTTCCTCATGCGGCGGCTTTCCATCATCACGGAGAGAACAATGCCAAGCTTATCCCTTTATATCCCACTCAGCCGGTCGCATGGGCTGTTGCTGCGGCTTGCCGCCGTTTTGGCACGTCGCCCCGACAAAGCGCGTTCTGTTCCGCGCGGACGTGTTGAGCTACCGGACTATCTCAAGAAGGACGTTGGCCTTTCTTCAGAGGTTGAACGCCCGCCGCCTTTTTACCAGGGGCCGCCTTTTTGACCAACCTCAGACCAGCGCGTTTGGAGCGCCATCTTACGGAATGGCGCTCCTTCTATTTTCGCGTGGGCACCTCACTACCCACCCAAAATGCGCACACCATGACCGGCGCCAAGGCGAGGTTGACGTATCCGAAGCGACATTTGCTCGGGGTGCATAATGGGTTAGATTTGGCTCGGAGCAGACGTTCATACTCACGGACCAAAGCGCCCCCAAGACACGCAAAACGGTAAATCGAAGCAAAACAACAAGCAGTGGACAGCAGGTGTGGCGGAGGCTGTGGGATTCGAACCCACGGGACGCTCTCACGCCCAACGGTTTTCAAGACCGCCGCATTCGACCACTCTGCCAAACCTCCGGTGAACCCGCTTTATGCGGGCAAGCGTGATTCGGCAAACCCCCACATGAAAGGGAAAAATCGCCGACAAACGAATCACACGCTTTTCAGATTGGCCTGATCAGTCTATTGTTCCTCTAGAACCCTGCTGCAGCGGGGCAAATCCTTGTGCCGGACGCGGCACCAACGACAGCCCGAAAACGGGCATACAGGCAACAGCAGGCAAGGACTCGGTCCATGAGCAGACAGATTTCCCGTTTCACACTTCGCAGCAGCACTGCCCTTTTCTTCGCTGTCGGCCTGTTGGCCGGTTGCAACGAAAACGGTCAGTTCGTGGCGATGGATGCATTCAAACGCTCCAACACCTCGGTCGAGGGCAACGCACCGGACGCCAAGTCGATCAAGACGATCGAACGGGACGTCGAAGCACCTGAAGTGTTCTCTGCCACCGAGGCAGGCCTTTGGGATGGACGCCCGTCGCTGGGCGGCGTCTGGGTCGCGCACCCTGACGTGACTGAGCCGGAGCGCGTCATCATTCGCAACACTGAAAACGACAAGTTCGTTGTTGGCGCCTTGTTCCGCCGCGAACGTGATATTCCGGGCCCACGCCTGCAGATCAGCTCGGATGCCGCGGAAGCGCTCAGTATGCTCGCTGGTGCCCCCTCCCAACTGAACGTGACAGCGTTGCGCAAGGAAGAAGTGGCTGCAGAGCCCGAGTTGACTGAAACCGACGCCACCGTGGCAGCGCCGACCGAAATCACAGAAACAACACTTGATCCAATCGAAAGCGCCGCTGCAGTGCTTGACGCACCTGCCCAGCCCACCCCATCTGCGACATCCGCTGCCGCGCAGGGCATACAGCCGGCCCCGAAACCCACCGCAATCCCTGCGGCTGCCACCACGCGGCCTTCGGCTTCGAAACTGAGCAAACCCTTCATCCAAATCGGCATCTTCTCGGTTCAAGCCAACGCCGAGCGGACAGCCGCGCAAATGCGCAATGCAGGGGTTATTCCAACCGTGAAAACCTTTGAACGCGACGGCAAGTCGTTCTGGCGCGTTGTGGTCGGCCCAGCCGGCACGTCTTCGGAACGCAGCCAGTTGCTGACCAAGATCAAGGATGAAGGATTCACGGACGCATACGCCGTCACCAATTGATCAGGAGCATACCCCCGTGATCCGCCCTATTGCTGCCGCCGCCCTGTTGATCGCAACCACTGCGCTGCCCACCACCGCGTTCGAAACGCGCGCCTCGGCCGCCTATGTGATCGATCACACGACCGGCACGGTACTGCTGAACAAAAACGCGGATGATCCGCTGCCGCCAGCATCCATGTCCAAGCTCATGACGCTTTATATGGCGTTCGAGGCAATTGAACGCGGACAGCTGGCGATGACGGATGAGCTGGTTGTGTCAGCCCATGCCAACAGTTTTGGCGGATCGACCCTATTTCTGAAACAGGGCGAACGCGTCACGGTCGAGGATTTGATCCGCGGCATCATCGTGCTGTCGGGCAATGACGCCTGTGTCGTGATCGCCGAGGCGCTTAGCCCCGACGGCACCGAAGCAGGGTTTGCCCGCCTGATGACGCGCCGGGCACAAGAGATGGGGATGACAAATTCCACCTTCGCCAACTCCAGCGGCTGGCCTGCAGCTGGGCATCGTATGTCCATGCGTGACTTGGGCCTCCTGGCTCAACGCCTGATCACGGACTACCCTGAATACTACCCAATGTTCTCGGAAACAGAGTTCCTTTTCGACGAAGAGGAGAGCTCGAACCGGTACAACCGGAACCCTCTGCTCACGCTCGGCATCGGAGCGGACGGCTTGAAAACGGGCCACACGCAAGAAGCAGGCTATGGCCTGACAGGCTCAGCCAAGCAGGGGGACCGCCGCGTCGTTTTCGTAATTTCTGGCCTCGATACAACCGCAGGACGGGCCCAAGAATCCGAGGCGATCGTGAACTGGGCGTTTCGCCAGTTTGCTGAGCGCACAGTGGTCGAAAGTGGGTCACGCGTCGCGACAGCACGTGTCTGGGAGGGTGCAGAACCCGAAGTGGGACTTGTCCCGCAAGAAGACGTGACCATCCTGGTGCCCGTTCTTGCCGGTAAGACCGTAGATGCAGAGGTGGTTTACACCGGCCCAATCCAAGCGCCCATTGCCGAAGGGGCAGAGTTGGCCGAGTTGGTCATTCAACCCGATGGTTTGCCCGAAGTACGCATTCCTCTTGTGGCAGAAACTGATGTTCCCCATGGCGGCTTCCTTGCCAAATTGTCCACGGCAGCTCTGTCATTGATTGATCGGATAAATGCAGGCCGTGCAACCGAAGGTGACGTGTGACGTCCAAAGGGCACTTTATCACCTTCGAAGGCATTGATGGTTCCGGCAAGTCCACCCAAGCGCGGATGCTGGCAGATCACATGCGCGACCAAGGCTACGATGTCATTCTGACACGCGAACCCGGCGGCAGTGCGGGGGCCGAGGAAATCCGCGCGCTTGTCCTGCAAGGGGATCCAGACCGCTGGTCGGCCGAAACCGAACTTTTGCTGTTCACCGCCGCCCGCCGGGATCACATGGAGCGACTGATCCAGCCCGCCATCGACTCGGGCCAGATCGTCATCTGCGACCGCTTTGCCGACAGCACCCGCATGTATCAGGGCCTGAGCCGCGGGGATCTGAGGTCAAAAGTGGACACCTTGCACGACCTGATGATTGGCCGCGAACCCGACCTGACAATCCTGATCGACATGGACCCGGGCCAAGGCCTTGCCCGCGCCAAGGGCCGTCAGGGCACCGAAGAGCGGTTCGAGGATTTCGGCACCGACCTTCAGGAAAAGATGCGTGCGGGCTTCCTTGCCCTCGCCACAGAGTTCGCCAACCGGTTCCGCATCATTGACGGCGGACGCGCAATCAACGACGTGGCCGCCGAAGTACAAGCGGTTGTCACGGCGCATCTGTCTTCTTCTGACTGAAATTACCACGGGGGGCGGCGCGGATGCGCCAGGGGGCTGGCCCCCCTCCCCGCTCTGGTGCTAGAGCAACCTCATGGCCGACGAGACCCAAGACCCCACCCGCGTTCCCGGCGCACCACATCCACGTGAAACGGAAACGCTGATCGGCCAAGACGCCGCGCAACAAGCGTTCCTCGATGCGTTCAACACAAGCCGCCTGCACCACGCCTGGCTGCTGACGGGCCCGCGTGGCGTGGGTAAGGCCACGCTGGCTTGGCGCATCGCACGCTTCCTGCTGGCCACACCTGACCCCGATCCCGACGACATGTTCGGTGCACCGGTGCCCACATCACTGGACGTCTCACCAGACCACCCGGTCGCGCACCGGATCGCAGCAGGGGCCGATCCGGGCCTCAAATCTGTCCACCGCACCGAGAACGAAAAAACCAAGCGGCTGCGCGACCAGATCACCATCGACGACATCCGCGCCCTGGGCGCCTTCTTCCAGCTGTCGGCGACCGATGGCGGGCGCCGGGTGGTCATCATCGATGCAGCCGACGACATGAACGTGAACGCGGCCAACGCGCTCTTGAAGATGCTCGAAGAGCCGCCCCCTCGCACCACGCTCCTTCTGATCTGTCACCAGCCCAGCCGCCTTCTGCCGACCATCCGGTCGCGCTGCCGTACACTCCGGCTCGGCACGCTCAGTTCCACCCAGATGGAACAGGCCATGGCCCAAGCAGGCATTGATCCCGGCCCAGATGCTGCGTCACTGGCCGAGCTTAGCGCCGGATCGGTCGGCGATGCTCTGCGCCTGTCCCTGCTCGACGGGCTCAAACTCTATCGCGAGGTCATCCACCTGCTCGGCACGTTCCCAAATCTCGACCGCGCCCGCGCACTGGCTCTTGCCGAAGCGGCAGCAGGCCGCGGAGCAGAAGAAAAACTCGACCTTCTCTACACGCTCATCGACGTGGCTCTTGGCCGCCTCGCCCGCACCGGGGCATTGGGCCATCCACCGGATGTCGAAGCAGCCCTGGACGAGGCGGCGATCCTCACCCGGCTCGCCCCAAACGCCGCACAGGCACGCGCCTGGGCCGACACCGCACAGCAGGCGCTTGCCCGGGCGCGCCACGGTCGGGCGGTCAACCTTGACCCTGCCGCCCTCGTCCTAGATACGCTGTTCAAGCTTACCGAGACGGCCCCCTCCCGATGACGCCAGAAATCACCGACAGCCACTGCCACCTTGACTTCCCAGATTTCGAAGGTCAGCTGCCCGACATCATCCAGAACGCAGCCCAAGCGGGCGTCACCCGCATGGTCACGATCTGCACCAAGCTGCGGCTCGAACCGCAGGTGCGCGCCATCGCCGAAGCATATGCACCGATCTTCTACGCCGCTGGCACCCACCCGATGAGCGCGGCGGATGAACCTCTGGCAACAACAGACCAACTGATCGCATTGGCAAACCATCCGAAATTCGTCGGCATCGGTGAAACCGGCCTAGATTATCACTACACGTCCGAGTCGGCCGACATCCAAAAAACATCCCTGCGCATCCACATCGACGCTGCCCGGCAAACAGGCCTGCCCCTGATCATCCACGCCCGCGCCGCCGATGACGACATGGCCCGCATTCTGGGCGAAGAGTATAAACAGGGTGCCTATACCTGCGTCATGCACTGCTTTTCGTCGTCCAAGGCACTGGCCCGCGCGGCTCTCGATCTCGGCTTTTACCTCAGCATGTCCGGCATCACGGCCTTCCCCAAATCGCAAGAACTGCGGGACGTCTTTGCCGACGCGCCCATGGATCGCATCCTGGTGGAAACAGACGCGCCCTACCTCGCCCCACCGCCCCACCGCGGCAAGCGCAACGAACCCGCCTACACGGCACACACGGCGCGCAAGGGGGCGGAAACCATGGACCTCGACTACGCCGACTTCGCCGCGCAAACACAAAAGAATTTTGACCGCTTGTTCTCCAAGGCGGCGGCCTACACAGTGCCCGCATGAGCGACACGCTAACCTTCACGATCCTGGGCTGCGGCTCCTCCGGCGGCGTGCCCAGGCTGGGCGGTCACTGGGGCGCCTGCGACCCCGAAAACCCGAAAAATCGCCGCCAGCGCTGTTCGCTTCTGGTGGAACGCAAAAGCGATGCGGGCACCACAACGGTTCTTGTCGACACATCTCCGGACCTACGCAACCAACTGCTGAACACCAACACCGGCAGGCTCGACGGCGTGATCTACACCCACGCCCATGCCGACCATGTGCATGGGATCGATGACCTGCGCATGATCGTCTTCAACATGCGCGAACGGCTACAGGTCTGGGCAGATGGCGACACGCAACACGACCTGATCAGCCGCTTCGGCTACGCCTTCGTGCAACCCAAAGGCTCGCCCTATCCCCCGATCCTCGAACTCAACACGATCAACGGCGACACGGTGATTGACGGCCCCGGCGGGCCGATCATTTTCACGCCGTTCGAAGTCAACCACGGCAGCATCGACGCGCTTGGCTTCCGCATCGGCGATGTGGCCTACCTGCCTGACGTTGCCAAAATCCCCGATGCCGCGTGGGACCACTTGGCCAACCTCGACACATGGATCGTCGACGCGCTGCGCCGCGACCCGCACCCGACCCACAGCCACCTCGAAAACACGCTCCAGTGGATCGAGCGGGTCAAACCACGCCGCGCCATTCTCACAAACATGCATATTGACCTCGATTACGACACGGTCCTCGCAGAAACCGCAGACCACATCGAACCCGCCTATGACGGGCTGACGGTAACGCGCCCCGTGTCCTGACCTTCTCTGTTCCAAAAAAATCCCCGCCGGAGGCTCCCGCCCTCTGACACCGCCGCAAAGGCCAGATCATGCAAGCGCTTCTTGACGTCATCCTGCCCGTCTTCCTCGTGATCGGGTTCGGTTACGTTGCCGTCTGGCGCGGTTTTTTCACCGCACAGGGCATCGACGCGCTGATGAAGTTCAGCCAGAACTTCGCCATCCCTTGCCTGCTCTTTTCGGCCATCGCCAATCTCGACCTGTCGAGCAGCCTCGACATCCGCCTGCTGGGCAGCTTCTACACAGGTGCGGCCAGCGGCTTCGTTCTGGGCACGTTGGGGGCCTACTACCTGTTCAAGCGCGACATCGAAGACAGCATCGCCATCGGCTTCTGCTGCCTCTTCTCCAACTCGGTCCTTTTGGGGCTCGCCATCAACGAACGGGCCTACGGCGCTGACGCACTGGCCGGAGCCTATGCGATCATCGCCTTCCATTCGCCCTTTTGCTACGGGCTGGGCATCACCGCGATGGAGATTGCGCGCAACCGGGGCCAAAGCCCGCTTGTGATGGCGCGCGGCGTGGCCCGCGCCATGTTCCGCAACGTGCTGGTGCTGGCGATCATGGCAGGCTTTGTCGTGAACCTCAGCGGGATCACCCTGCCCGGCGTGCTCAGCGACGGGCTCGACCTCGTGATCCGGGCCGCCCTGCCCACCGCGCTCTTTGCCCTCGGCGGTGTGCTGATCCAGTACAAACCGGAAGGTGACGCACGGGTCATTGCGATGGTCTGCGCCATCTCCCTGATCCTCCACCCGGCCATCACATTTACGCTCGGCAGCGCATTGTCTGTGCCAACCGACGCCTACAAGGCTGCCGTGCTGACAGCGGCCATGGCCCCCGGCGTCAATGGCTACATCTTTGCCAACATGTACGGACGGGCCAAGCGTGTGGCGGCAACCTCGGTGCTTGTGGCAACCGCTCTTACGATCCTGACGGCGTGGATGTGGCTGATGGCTCTGGGATAGCCAGCTTGGCCCGGCGCGCGCGGGCCAGTTCTGCATTCAACGCGCCCCCTAGCAGCACCAAATAGGCACTGATGAAGAGCCACATGAGCATGACAATCACCGCGCCGATCGAGCCGTAGATCTCGTTGTAGCGACCGAAGTTCTGCAAATAGACAGAAAACCCGCTGGACGCAGCAATCCAGCAAATGACAGCAAAAACAACCCCGGGCGAAATCAGGCGCGGTCGTTTGCCTTCAAGGTTCGGACCCAGCCGGTAGATCACAGCAAAACCCACCAGCAGCACGCCGATGCCAACACCCCAGCGCAACAGCTCAACCCCAAGGTTCGCCCAAGGCCCCAGCGGTAAAAAGGCCAGAATGACTGGCACCACAACGATGCATGCCATGGCGGTCAGCACGACCCCAATCAGGCTGAGCGTCAACAGAAATGCACGCAAATAATGCGACAAACCTGACCGGTTCGGCGCATCATAGATTGCGTTCAGCCCTTGCATCAAAGCAGCAACGCCCGCCCGCGCCGACCACAATGCAAAGCCAAAAGACAGGAGTGACGCCCATCCAAGCGTCAAACCATCCGTCGTCGCCAAGGTCGTCAACTGCCCCGTGAGCAGACCATAGACATCAGACGGGATCAGGGGCCGGAACTCCTCGATCTGCTCCAGCGCAAGGGCTGGATCGCCAATGATCCCCCAAAGAGCGATAGTTGCGGCAATTCCCGGAAACACCGCAAGGATGGCATAAAAAGCAACACCAGCGGCAATCAAGCCCAGATGCTTTTCATCGTTCAATCTCGCCACATGGGTAATAGCCCGCCACCACAGGGCAACATCCTTGGGCGGTTTGTTTTGTGTTTCCTGGTGCGTCATGTCCGACCAAGGGTATGGAACCCGCACGTGTTTCTCAACACTTCCGCCCAGTTCAAACCGATGCTTCAAATGGAAAAACACTGCAGGCCACTTGGACGGCCCGGCATCGGCCTTGCGGTCATTGGCAGAAGCCAATATCTACTCGGCGTCGACAGAAGGAGATTTATGCACAGAAGCCGCTTTTGAACCGCAAGACGCGGTAAGCCTCAGCGCCTGTCGGGCGCTTTCTTTCTATGCATAAACACCTTTGGGACCATCATGAAAAACATGGAAATACGCATCCGTGCCTACCAGTCGGCAACGGACTTGAAAAAACTGTCAAACATCTGGTTTGACGCGTCCAGTCTTGCACATGCCTTTGTCGGCCATGAACGCCTGCTGGAGCAGCGTTACTTGATCGAAACGCAATACTTGCCTAACGCCGAGACTTGGGTTGCCATTCAGGACGAAGTGCCGGTTGGTTTCATCAGCTTGCTCGACACCTTTGTTGGCGGCTTGTTCGTTGCACCACATTGCCAAGGTACCGGGATCGGGCGCCGCTTGATTACGCACGCATTGGACCTGAAAGGCGCGTTGTCGTTAGAGGTTTACACCGAAAACGTCCAAGCGCTGGATTTCTACAACGCACTCGGGTTCAAAGAACTTTCAAGACGTGCCGTGGATGACGACGGTCTGCCATTTGAAAACGCGCAGATGGAGCTGAAACGCTGATCATTGGTCAGGCCGCGTACAAAACGCGGCCTGACTTTATTGCCGCCAATGTCAGAATCCGGCGCCGCCCTAAACCACTACGACCCTCGAACACATGTCGAAACGACCGAGCTAGCCCACACCACCGTCAACCACCTGCTCTGGATGCTGGTCGGCCCAGTCAATCAGGAACTCCGATATCTGCTCTGGCCCGGCCATTTCGACCGCACGGCGCGGCAGGGCCACTCCCTCACTCAGCACAAGGCGTAGGCAAGCCACATAATCGCGTTCGCCTCGTTGCGGGCAGTTTTCCGACCCATGCAGGATCGTGGACAGAAGCGTGCCACCGTAACTGTTCACGTGCGTGAGGTCGGGCTTTAGCGACAACAGGTACTCCAAAACATCCGGCAGCCCTTCCCATCCCGCAACGTGAACCGGGGTCAATCCTTCCGTGTCCGGAAGATCAAAGGCTGCTCCCAATGCAACTAGTCTTTTGACATGCTCCAGCTTGCCCGGGATATGCAAGATCATTCGAATGATGTTGCGGTACGCTTCGGGGATCTGATCGGGATCGAGACGTTTCACACTTGGTGCTGCGTCCGCTGCTGCCGCAAGACTCTGCTCAATTTCGCTTAGCGTCGTATCAGCCCCCCGGTCCGCAAGCATCCGGGCCAAGGTTTTGTTGCCAAAAACACGGGCGTAGGCATACGGTGTTGCCCCCTGAAAGCGACGGTTCACATCGGCGCCGTTCTGCAAGATCAGTTCGATCATGTCAGGGTTGGCCATCCTCCGCGCCGCCTGGTGCAGGGCTGGCACGACCCAGGGCGCCTCGCCCCCAACATACGCATTATTGAACTCATCAACCTGAGCGCCATGGTCGATCAGCATTTGAACCGCGGTTGTGTCCTGAAAATCCATCGCGCGCAGCAACGCATTGGTCCCCTTTGGGTCAGCCCCATGCTTGAGCAGCATCCGCAAACCCTCGTGATGTCCTAGTTCGGTCGCGTGATACAGGCTCTCGTCATCATTGGGGTTGGCACCGTTTTCAAGCAACCAGCGGCCAAGCTGCATATTGTTTGCGTGCCCAATCGCGAAATAGAGCGGCGACAGCTTGTGGGGATTGCCATCATACATGGGTGACCCCAGGTCGACATCTGCGCCATTCATGACAAGCGCACGCGCAATGTCCAGCATTTCGTCCACCAGTTCGGGCGCATGATGAATCCATTTTGACCGCGCCAGAACGGTCAACGGAGGGGCGATGTTGCCAACCAACTGCGTCGCCATCTCAGGGCTTTCCTGCAAAAACGCCAGCACATCCACCTTGCGATAAAGACCCACGCACAGGCTAAAATCGCCTTCCGCAAGGGTTGGCGTATCGTCCAGCAATTGGTCGGCCACACTGAACTGACCATTATAAAGGGCCGCCTTCAGACGCTGCCGCTTGGCCGCCGTCTCCATCCCAACCATATCGACAGCAAATTTGAGCGCGGGCCACGACAGAAAGCCATTTTCGCGCGCAATCACATGCAGATAGTCCGCATGTTTAAGGGCAACATCGTCGGAGCGTGGCGGGTAGTTCGCAATGCGCTGGCGCGCACGGACATCACCAGCCTCGTGGTCTTTGCGAAGCGCCTTGGCATCACGGCGCAGTTGTTCAAGGGATTTTGTCATCGGAATTCTCACTTTCGGCTCGACGGTCCGCTGGGTACGAGCATGAGACATACCGAGATAAGTGTGTCGGTCTTTGTACTGGGGTGCCGATGACAGCTTTCCGCGGACCTGGATGCTTTCCCAAAAGCACCACTATGGTAGACAGCCACTTTTGCATCAGCAAGGCCTTTGTCGAGGAGCATCAACCACTCAAGTGTCCCATCTACAATGCGATCACGATTGACATTGCTCACACGAACAAGGACGCGCGCGTCGCCGTCAGGCCGAGAGTTCAGGAAACGACAAGGCACCGGTTCAAATCCTCTTGCGCCATCCTTCGATCCTCTGTGATAGGTTGGGACCACCTCCCGGCACATATCGGCGCGGTGGTGCAAGCGACAGAGACGCCCGTTTTCCACCAACACATTCGCCGATCGCGACGGCAAAAAGGCCCGACATGATGTAAGGCGCGAGGGGTTTCGACCCGGTCAACACAGCGCAAGCGACGGCCGCGGCTTGAAGCCACTCGAAGCTGCACGCCAACGCCCTCCCGAACCAGCCCGTCGGCCCATCGCTCGGCGCAGAATTGCCCAAAGGCAGATGCCGCGCTTGACTCGCATATTCAGTTGCCAGTAGTTCAACCCCAAGGTGTCGTTTAGCAAGGAGGGCAACTATGATTATCAGCATGTATTTCCTCCCGGGACGCGTCCGTGTCGGAGCTTTCCCATCCTGACAGCACGCGGCTAACCCAGCCAAATACGTCAGTTGCTAACGTCCAACCTTTGGACATCTTTTCATTTGAAGAATAGGCGCGGCTTTACTGTCCGCGAACGTTTCATGTCCCGCATGTCAGCCAAAGGCGCCTTTGCGCGCGTTCTTACCTTTGCCCTGCGTCTGTGGTTGCGCAGACGTGGCCTCCTCGCGGCCATTCTCTTTCTTGTCCTGATCTCAACGGCAGCCGACGTGGCCATCCCTGTTGTGACCGGGCACCTTGTCGCCGCGGTATCAGAAAGTGCTTCCCCCTGGGGTGCGTTTGCGATGCTGCTTGGGCTTGGCGCGGTGTCGATTACTGCGAAAATTCTCAGCTATTTCTCGATCATTGCGCTCACCATTCCAACAATGCGCTTGGCAGAATCCGAAGCCTTCGCCCATGTCCAGCGGTTGCCCGCAGACTGGCATGCCAACGCCTTTGCCGGGTCGACAGTGCGTCAAATTACGCGGGGTGCCTGGGCTTTGGACGATATGGCCGACGTATTACTGCTTGCACTGTTGCCGTCGACATTGGTGTTGTTAGGCACAATTGGCACATTGACGACGTTCCAATGGCAAGTCGGCCTTGTCGCGGCTTTGGGCGCCATGCTGTTTCTCACCCTATCGCTGATCCTCACCCTGTTCTGGGTCGCCCCAGCCGCACGGCTGTCAAATGCGCAGGACAGTCGGGTGTCCGGTGCGCTGGCTGATGCCATCACATCAAATGCAGTTGTGCGCGCCCATGCGGGCGAAATACGTGAGGATGACCGACTGGGTTGCGTTCTGTCGAAGTGGGCGCACAGAACACGCCGGACGTGGCAGCGCGGTACATGGTCCGGGCTGACGCAGGACCTGTCGCTGTGGGTCCTGCGGGCCGGTGTGCTTGGTGGTGCCCTGCTCGCCTTTGTCCAGGGACACGCTGGCGCGGGCGAGATTGCCTATGTCGTGTCGGCGCTTGGCATGCTGGATGGCTACCTGCGCCAGATCGGCAATCACGTGCGCCAATTGCAGAAATCGGTGAACGATGCCGAAGAGCTGGTCGATCTGATGTCTGCCACTGCAGAACGTGACATCGCCCGCCTGCCAGCCACCGCATTGCCACCGCATGCGGCAACGCTGGCTTTCAACCACGTGACCTACGGCTATGCTGGCGCGCCCAGCCCACTGTTCAACGATCTTTCCGTTGAAATACCCGCTGGTCAAAAGGTGGGGCTGGTCGGGCGGTCCGGCTCGGGCAAGACAACCTTTGTCAAACTGATCCAGCGGATTCACGAGCTGACGGATGGCGCGATCACACTGGGAGATACGGACATTGCACAGGTCTCTCTGGCCGAACTGCGCCGTCATATTGCACTGGTGCCGCAAGAACCCGTGCTGTTTCACCGGTCGCTGGCCGAAAATATCGCTTATGCACGTCCCGGGGCCACCTTGGATGAGGTGCGCGAAGCGGCAGAGCGCGCGGGTGCGGGAGACTTCATCGCCCGCCTGCCCAAAGGGTACGGCACCGAAGTAGGCGAACGCGGCGTGAAGCTGTCGGGCGGTGAGCGTCAGCGTGTGGCCATCGCACGCGCCTTCCTGTCCGATGCACCCGTTCTGGTAATGGACGAGGCGACGTCTTCGCTCGACTCCGAAGCCGAAGCGCGCGTTGCCGAGGCCGCCGAGCGATTGATGGAAGGGCGCACCACGCTCGTCATCGCCCACCGGCTTGCCACGGTCGAACGGATGGACCGCATACTCGTCTTCGACCGCGGCAGAATCGTCGAAGACGGTACACCTGCCGAGTTGATGGCGCGCGAAGATGGCCTCTATCGCGCACTGCGCCAGCGCCAGACGCTTGCAGCCTGACAAAACCACGCGGGGCATATCTCTTTCAGGGATATGCCCCGCGATATGCCAGAGATACGGAACGCGGCAAAGGCACGTGACGTTCCAGACGCACCAGCCCACAAAGCAAACAGGCCTCTGCCATCGTTTCGATGGTCTCAAAACAGGATGTCGGAGAAAGTGGTGCGGCCGGCGAGACTCGAACTCGCACGAGTGTTACCTCACAGCGACCTCAACGCTGCGCGTCTACCAATTCCGCCACGGCCGCACGCCTTGACTTGGTGAGCGGGGTTTAGCGATGAACGCGCCCCTTGCCAAGACCGAAAACTCAAAGAAAAACCGGGGCCGCAGATCGGCCCCGGTCTCTATCCTCAAACGAGGTGTCTATCAGTCGCTGCTCAGACCGAATGTGGGCAGTGCAGCAGGCTGGACTGTGGGTTGCGCAGGTACCGCCAGACCGGAATTCGACGTACCCAGACGCAGCGATGCCTGGCGCAGCAATTCCACACGCTCGGGCTGGCCCGGTGCGAACACGGCAGGCGCGCCGGAATCCACAGCCTTCAATCCTTCGGCATACCAGACACGCGCAGAATCGATCCGCTTGCTGGTGCCAAAGCCCTGCGCCAGATGGTGACCCATCATCTCGCCATAGACATGATCACCCATGGCAAAAAGCATCAGGGCAGACCCCAGCGCCACGTCCATGTTGTCCGTGCGGTAGCCAACGCCCATGCAAATCTTGGCAGTGCCCTGCAACTGCGCGGGGGACATACCTGTTGTCAGGATGAAACCTGCAACGTCCTGCACGACCTCGGGCTGCGATTTGAGCGCGAGAGAGGCGACATAGGGCTGCATGGCGGGACCAAACTGTTCGCACTGCGCAGCGACTTGATCCGGGGTAAAGCCTTGCACCTTGGCAATCATGTCCTCGCTTGTCGCAATGGCATAAGTCCGCGCAAGGCAGAACTGTTCGTTCAGCGCGACATCAGGGTCGGTCATCGCCGCCGCCGTGGTGAAACCGCCATTGGTGTTGGTCAACAGTGAAACGGTGTTGCAATGCGAGGCCAGCGATGCAGTTGAACCGCTACCAAGGAAGTTCGGCAAGGCTGGTGCTGCCGCTGCGGTTGGTGCCGCAGGCGCCGCCGCCTCGGGTGCCGCCGCCACAACTGTGGTTGTCGTAGTTGTGCCAACAGTGGGGGTGACTGGCTGCGGGGCAACGACAATAGTCGTGTTCGGTGCCAGTGGCACCGCAGGCTGCTGGCCCGCCAGTTCAGCCCGGTAGGTCTTGAGCAAACCGCGCGTGCCATCCGGCGTCGTCGCGATCTGTTGCGTCACGGCATAGCCGCCGGCCTGCGCGCGATTATAGGACGTGATCAGCAGGTTCTGCTCAAACGGGGTGAGCTGACCAGTTGCTGGATAACCGAGATAGGCTTGATAGGACGAAATCGCATTGCGCGACCGACGCCCCAGCTGCCCGTCAACGCTGCCCGCGTTGAAACCGAAATAGTTCAACGAGGCCTGAATCTCGCGCCCTTCCTGCGTGGATGGTAGCCGCGGCTTATAGGTTTTCTTTGTGTAGGTGCGCTGCGTCGCCTTCCTGCGCTGGTTCTGCTTGGTTGCCGCGTGACCGACGATGCCGCCAATAATGGCACCGGCGACGAAGTCACCGGCATCGGCTGTCACACGCGTTGCGGGAACAATCGCCATGGACAGTGCAACAAACGAAACAGCAATGGATTTTGTGAACATGAATAACCCTCCAGAATATGGGCATATGCTATCAATTTCGTGCGTATTGGGGAGTCACAAATTCCATACCTGCCCGTTCAGGGGCCCAAAAGCTTGAAACTTGGTCCCATGAAGGTGATGTATGCCGAACAAACAGCGCTACAGGAGCGCAAATCATGCCAGATACCGACTCACCTGTTGTCGACGTGGACATCGTTTCAGACGTGATGTGCCCTTGGTGCATCGTGGGCTTCCGACAGTTGGAGCAATCCTTAGGGACCGCCGGCATAGGCGCGCGCGTTCGCTGGCACCCGTTTGAATTGAATCCTGACATGCCGCCAGAAGGTCAGAACCTGACCGAACACATCGCCGAAAAATATGGCGCATCACCGGAACAATCCAAACAGAACCGAGCCCAGATACAGGCGCTGGGGTCCAGCCTTGGGATCGACTTTGTCTTTTCCCCAGACAGCCGCATCGTCAACAGCTTCGATGCGCATCAGCTTCTGGACTTCGCCTTAGCGCTGGGGCTGCAACACCCTTTGAAACTGGCCCTGTTCAAAGCGCATTTCACAGACCAGCGCGATGTCTCGGACCGCAGCGTCCTGCTGGATGTCGCAGAAAGCGTTGGTCTGGATCGGGCCGACGCCGAAGACGTGCTGCAATCAGGAAAACTGAAGGAAAGTGTCCGCGAGAAACAGGCATTCTGGACCTCGCACGGCATCTCGGGCGTGCCGTCGATGGTCTTTGGCGGCAAATATCTGGTCACCGGGGCCCAAGGGGCAGAGAACTACGCCCAGATCCTCCGCAAGGCGGCCGAGGACGCGGCGGGCTAGCGCGATGGTCGAATGGATCACGACACCCGGGCTGACCGACTACCGGCAGGCGGAAGCCTGGATGGAGGCGCGCGCGACCGCGATTGCTGCGGGCGAAGCAGATGAATGCATCTGGCTGCTGGAACACCCCCCGCTTTATACGGCGGGCACCTCGGCCAAGACCGAAGACCTCACCGATCCCGACCGCTTTCCAGTGTTCCAAACGCGGCGCGGCGGGCAATACACCTATCACGGCCCCGGTCAGCGCGTCGCCTATACCCTTCTGAACGTGGGCAAACGCGGGCACGACGTGCGCGCCTTTGTTCAGGATCTTGAGGCATGGGTGATCGCCACGCTTGACCGCTTCAACGTCAAGGGAGAGATCCGTGAAGGGCGGGTCGGTGTCTGGGTCACGCGACCGGAAAAGCCCACCCGCCCCGACGGCGCGCCCGCCGAGGACAAGATTGCGGCCATTGGCATCCGGCTGCGCAAATGGGTCAGCTTTCACGGCCTGAGTATCAATGTCGAACCTGATCTGTCCCATTTCAACGGGATCGTGCCCTGTGGCATCGCCGAACACGGGGTCACGTCGCTGGTCGATCTGGGCTTGCCCGTGACGATGGAAGACGTGGACATGGCACTGCGCCAAAGCTTTGACAGCGTGTTTTCCGCGCAACCGTGATCCAAAGGCCGCTTGCGCGACACCATGTTTCAGGGGGCTCTGCCCCCGTCCTTCGGGCACCCCCGAGGTATTTTCAGCCAGAAGAAGGGGTTAGCCGACCATCCCGGCAAGGGCGCGGGCCTCGTACCCTTTCATGACAGGGCGTATGCAGCGACTGGCGCACATCAGCAGTTCCGGGAACAAGCGCGCGATTTCGGCTGCCACCTCTCCTTCTTCACCGTCACCATATTCAGCGGCTTCGACCGCGTCGCGTGTGAGGTGGAAGCTTTCGGTCGGTGCCCCTTCGGCAAAGATCACCTCGTGCCGGTCCAAGAGGATATGGTAATAGGTCACCTCTGGCATCGGCGTGCGGTAGATCAGGTCCCCGCGCACGAGGTTTGCGGCGCTGACCAGCACTTCGTCGGCGCCAAACAGCATCTGGGCCCGCCAGTCCGAGATCAGCATGCGATGCGCAGGCGACACGATCAGGTCACGATCATTGCCCAGCGCCCCTGCCGAGATATGGACCGGGGCCAGCGCGCCTGACCCATCAACGCGGCGGCGCAGGACAGCCCTGACAGGCCGGTCGCCATTGTCCAATGTGCGCAAGCGCATGCCCTTGCGCAGGTCTTGCACCTCGACCGGCCCATCAACGGTGTCGATCCGCGCGCCTGCCGTGAAGCAGGCCACGTTGGTGTTGTCAAAGGTCAGATCACCCCCGGCCACACCCGTCATGGTGATCGACCCGCCCAGAGCCGTATTGTCGCCGAAATCGCCCACCGACTGGTTCAGAACGCCATCATCTGCCAAGTCGTCACGCAGCTCGAAGATATTGGTGTAGTATGAACTCAGATCAATGAAGTCGTTGTTGGTCTGGTCTCCATCCGTGATCGAGCCCGTATTGCCGGCATTGAAGTCGGTGATGACATCGTCATCATCACCGGGGTTGAAGATATAGACGTCATCACCCGCGCCACCCGTTAGTGTGTCGTCACCCGTCCCCCCACTCAGCGTGTCATTTGCGGTATCCACCCGCACAACGCTGAAATTGTCGATGGCAAAGCTTTCATTGCTGATGATGGAATTCAGTGTGCTGCCTAACCCCAGATCCAGCGTTGCGGGCGGATTGTCGATCGTGATCACGACATTCATGATCGTATCTTGTGAGTTCGAGACTGATCCGCCGGAGGTATAGCCCAGCTCTCCGGTCGCGGTATTCGTGAAATCCAGCGTATACGTCGCCCCATCCGCCCCGACAAAGCTCTGGCTGGCCGGGGACGAGGTATCGCCAGCAAGGTGGCTGAAACGCACTTCTTCGCCGTTCAGCGTGATTACGAAATCTTCGCCATCCCAGCTGTCCAGCAGCAGCGCGTCAAATTCGACCCTCACCTGCTCTGCGTCGGCGCCCAGATCAAAACTGCGTTCGGTCGCGATGACACCGTCCGGTGATCCAAAGCGCCCCAGCGACGTGCCAAGGCCGGGATCCGACTCGGTCGTGTTGTTGGTCCAGCCGCTGGCACCGCTTTCAAAATCATCTTCGTACAGCGTCGTGGTGTCCGAGCCGTCGTCCCCAACCAGACTGTCGGCGCCACCGCCGCCCGCGAGACTATCCGATCCCTGGTCGCCCTCAAGCGTGTCCGCACCGCCGCCGCCCAGAAGCGTGTCGTCGCCCGTGCCGCCGCCCACACTGTCGCGGCCGCTGCCGCCATCCATCGAATCGTCACCCGATCCGCCGATCAGGGTGTCGGCCCCGCCGTCGCCTTGGACCACATCGTCGCCGCTGCCCCCATCGACACTGTCCCTGTTGGCCCCACCGGACAGAGTGTCATTGCCGCCGTCGCCAAGGATCGTGTCATTGCCGCCCCCGCCGTCGATCACATCATCGCCTTCAACACCCGCAGGGATGCCGGTCACCGAATATTCTGGTCCAGGTGGTATGCCGATCATGGGCGAGGTCAGAAGGTTTTCACTGACATTGCCTGTATCCGGCCCGCTGATCGTGGCCGACAGCGTATCGCCGCCCCTGTTTTCCCAATAGCGGATCTGGATGGTGTAGGTTTCGTTCGGGTCCAGCGTCACGTCACCGAAACGTGTCGTCGTGCCTTGGTGGAAGTCGTTGTTCAGATAGTCCAGCGTGCCGCCGGTCTGGTTGTTAAACTGAAGCGGATTACCATTGGAATCAAAGATTTGGATGGTCGACCCGTCATCCGAGGACGTGGTCAACCGATAGGTGCCACCGTTCGTGACATTCAGGGTGCTGGTGTAGATGACACCAAAGTCTTCGGGGTTGCCTGTGGTGCCGCGCACCGTGTTGGTTAAGCCCCCTTCGTTGAAATCCGTGACATAACCCGACCCGGTGCGCACACCGCTTTCGATGTCAAAGGCTTGCCCCGCCGCAGACGAAAAATCAAAATCAAATGTCTCGAAATGCCAGGCACCTTCAACCGGGCCATCCCCGCGCAATACATCATTGCCCGAACTGCCAGTAATGGTGTCAGAGCCCAGCCCGCCGGTCAGCGTGTCGGTCCCAGTTGTGCCCGATATGACCTGATCGCCTTCGGTCCCCGGATTGGTGTTGTCGTTGGTTGCCATGGTCTGCACTCACTGCTCGACGCATTGATGCGTCCTTGCGCTCGGTTTGGCTGTGGATTCAGGCGTTACGAAGGATGAAAAGCGCCCTCAATCGCCCTTTATTGCGGCTTTTAGGGGGCAGTACGACGAATTGAGAAGACGAACAGCGATAATCTGCCGATCTGTTTCTCGGTCAGAAACGCCCTCACCTCACCCTGAGTTCTGATCATGAAGTCAGAGTGATGGATGCAGGATGTTTCACACGCGACAATTCATCCCGGCTCTTGCGCGTATCTTCCATTGATGCGGGCGGGTCAAAACTCTAGAACCACTCAAGAATCCGTGCGCGAAGCGGGAACCCCGCGCGCGAAGTAACCAACAGCCAGGAGGCACCGCATGGCAGACGCAGCCATTCACGGGCACGAGCACGAAGAAGAACGGGGATTTTTTACCCGTTGGTTCATGTCCACCAACCACAAAGACATTGGTATTCTGTACCTTGTCACCTCGGCCCTCGCCGGCTTTATTTCGGTCGCATTCACTGTGTATATGCGCCTCGAGCTGATGGACCCTGGCGTTCAGTACATGTGTATGGAAGGCGCGCGCCTGATTGCCGCTGCCGCGGGTGAATGTACGCCCAACGGTCACCTCTGGAATGTCTTGATCACCGGCCACGGCATCCTGATGATGTTCTTTGTGGTGATCCCCGCCCTGTTTGGCGGATTTGGCAACTATTTCATGCCCTTGCAGATCGGCGCACCGGACATGGCGTTCCCACGGCTGAACAACCTGTCCTTTTGGCTGTATGTCGTTGGTACAACGCTGGCCGTATGCTCGGTGCTTGCACCAGGTGGCAACGGCCAGCTTGGCTCTGGCGTTGGTTGGGTTCTTTACCCGCCGCTGTCCACGAACGAAGCGGGCATGTCCATGGACCTCGCGATCTTCGCGGTCCACGTCTCGGGCGCCTCGTCGATCCTGGGCGCGATCAACATGATCACCACCTTCCTGAACATGCGTGCACCAGGCATGACACTGTTCAAAGTGCCGCTGTTCTCGTGGTCGATCTTTGTCACATCGTGGCTGATCCTGCTGTCCTTGCCCGTTCTGGCAGGCGCGATCACCATGCTGCTGATGGATCGGAACTTCGGATTCACCTTCTTTGATCCTGCCGGTGGCGGTGATCCCGTGCTCTATCAGCACATCCTGTGGTTCTTCGGTCACCCCGAAGTGTACATCGTGATCCTGCCCGGCTTCGGCATCATCAGCCACGTGATTGCAACCTTCGCCCGCAAACCGATCTTCGGCTACCTGCCGATGGTTTGGGCTCTGATCGCCATTGGCGCATTGGGCTTCGTGGTTTGGGCGCACCACATGTACACGGTCGGGATGAGCCTCAACCAGCAAGCCTATTTCATGCTGGCAACCATGGTTATCGCGGTCCCAACGGGCGTGAAGATCTTTAGCTGGATCGCAACGATGTGGGGCGGCTCGGTCGAGTTCAAAACCCCCATGTTGTGGGCTTTTGGCTTCCTGTTCCTGTTCACCGTGGGTGGCGTGACGGGCATCGTTCTCAGTCAGGCTGCCGTGGACCGCTACTACCACGACACGTACTACGTGGTTGCGCATTTCCACTACGTGATGAGCTTGGGTGCAGTCTTTGCCATCTTCGCTGGCATCTACTTCTACTTCCCCAAGATGACAGGCCGTATGTATCCCGAATGGGCTGGTAAACTACACTTCTGGGCATTCTTCATCGGCGCGAACCTGACCTTCTTCCCACAGCACTTCCTGGGTCGTCAGGGTATGCCGCGCCGCTACATCGACTACCCCGAGGCATTCGCCTACTGGAACTGGTGGTCGAGCATCGGCGCCTTCATCAGCTTTGCCTCGTTCGTCTTCTTCTTCGGTGTCATCGCCTATTCTCTGCGCGCCGGTGCGCGGGTGACAGAAAACAACCCGTGGAACGAATATGCGGACACGCTGGAGTGGACCCTGCCCAGCCCGCCGCCAGAGCACACGTTCGAAATCCTGCCTAAGCAGGAAGACTGGGACAAAGCGCCGTCGCACTAAGCGCTGCACTTTCCTGAAAACAAAAAGGGGCTCCGGTGGCGACCGGGGCCCTTTTCACTGGAAAAACACGTAATCAGTACCAGCTTTCCTATGCTTCTACCTACACTCGACTTCGCGTCATCTGCTTGCCTGCTTCTAATGGTAGGCATCAGTGTCATACTTTTTCGGCGCGGTGTTTCGGCACACCTCCATGCTTCCAGCCTCGTCGCTCTGGGATTGCTTTCAATAGGCGTTTCAATTGTCCTGCAAACAGTGTTGTTGGAACGGCGGGCTGTGGAAGGGCTTGCGTCACTAGTCAACTCGGCCCAAGACCGACATACACCGCTGGTCGCATCCATGACCGTTCCGTTGATGGTTCTGGCTTGCCTGGGGCCGTGGCATGGTCTCGCACGAAGCTGGCGCGGTGCTGCCAGACGGAAAACATAGTACTTGATGCACTGGACCGTTGTTCTTGGATGGCTCGTTATCGCCCTTGCTGAGCCCACAAATGCATTCGCGCGACAGCCTTCGCTTTCTGATATGCCCACAGAGGATGCCAGGGCGCTTCTCGCTCAAATCTCGCAGGCCCGGAACCTTCACGGAATGGCAATCATCGCATATGTGCTTCTGGTTTTTGCGATGTTTCTTGCGCCAATCGTGGGGCTGATCTTCCATCGCACACGCCGTGTCTCGTCTGACTGAGGAGGCTATTGGTGTTAGAGGATTAACGCCAAAATCGCAGCTGAATGCCGGTTGTTATGCAATATCACAACCCGGTGTATGGCCATTCACCGCCCATCTCTCCGTCTGAAACGCGCAGATCGCCGCCCACCTATGCTTGGGGCAGCCAAACCATCTTCCACAAGCTAACCCTCGCCCCATATGACTTCCACACTGCTGCCCGCGGACCGCGTTGCCCGAACATCGTGACCGCTTCCCGCAGGACAACAGACGAAAGGAGCATATTATGCTGTCGAAAACATTCTTGTCTGCCGCTGTCGCGGCTTCTCTTGCCCTTGTGCCTGCCACCCGCGCAACCGCAGACAGCAAGGACTTCATCGCTGGCGCCATTCTCGGCGGCATCGGCGGCGCAATCATCAACAACGAAGTGCGCAAGAACAAGCAGCGCCAGGCCGCCCGAAGCCGCGCCGTAGCCCCACGCACCTACGCCGCGCAACCGCGCACCTACCGGGCCCCCGCCAAGAAAACCTATCGCCCCTCGATCCCCGCAACCCAGGAAGGACGCGAGGTTCAATCCTCGCTCAACTACTTCGGTTTTGACGCCGGCAGCGTGGACGGTCGGGTTGGGTCAAGAACGCGCGACGCCATCGCGGACTATCAGCGCTACATGGGCTATGAAGGCACCGGCACACTCACGACCTTTCAGCAGCACTTGTTGACGTCGTCCTATCTGCGCGCCGAAGCCGGTGGCAGCCGCACGTTGCAGGACATCGCCAGCCTGCCTGACGGTACCCGCGGCCTCCTGAAACTCTACCGTGAGGATCTTGCATCCGGCGGCAGCCAACAGCGCCGTCTGAGCCCCGAACCGTCGGCCTCCTATACCGACCTGTAACACCCCCGCCGCTATGCCACCGCCCCCAATACTCCTCCAGGGGGGCGGTGGCACCCTAACCGCGACAACCTGACCTTCGACTTGTGTTTATCGCGGCGTATAACGTTGATATGCCGTATCGCTGGACCACAGAACCCGATGCAAAGGTGCAGGAACTGCATCTCTGGCCGCACAATTCCCTCCCCCAAAGAGGTATGGCGGCCTTCGTCCTTGCAACATTCACCCTCATCTTGATCCCGGCCCTGCCTTTGCTGGGCTCTGTCGTGTTGTGGGGACTTCTGCCTTTTGCCATGGGGGCGGTCTGGGCGATGTATGTCGCCCTGCGCCGCAACCGGCGTGCGCGCCAGATCATTGAGGTCCTGATACTGGATGCAGACGAAACCCACCTCACCCGAACCGACGCCAATGGCGATGTGCAGGAATGGGATTGCAACCGCTACTGGACCAAGGTCACCAAGTACGACGACGAAGGGCCTGTGCCCCACTACGTCACGCTCAAGGGGAAAGGGCGCGAAGTCGAAATAGGCGCATTCCTGAGCGAGGAAGAACGCATCGCGCTATACGATGACTTAACGCGTGCTCTGCGGCGCTAGAGCCCTTTGCTACCGCCGACAAACTCGCACGCAAGCATGAAGCCAAACATCAATGCAGCGTGACCAAACAAATTGCGCGCCAAGCTGGTGTCACGACGCGACCGACACGCCCCTAGTGGGCTGCGGCGCAGAGCCGTTCCTTGACCATCGGGCCCACCGCGCCGAAATCCATCTGGCCGGTGTATTTGGACTTCAGAACACCCATAACCTTGCCCATGTCCCGGATACTCTCTGCTCCGACCTCGGCAATGGCGTCATCCACCGCTTTGGCGGACGCATCCGCGCCCAGTTTCTGCGGCAGGAATTCTTCGATAACCTTGATCTCGCCCAACTCGCGCTCAGCCAGGTCCAGGCGACCACCTTCCTCGTAGGTCTTCGCACTCTCGTTCCGCTGTTTGACCATTTTCCCAAGGATCGCAAGGACTTCGCCCTCACCCACACCGTCATCCTGACCGGCGGCACGGGCGTCGATATCCTTGTCCTTGATAGCGGCATTGATCAGCCGCAGCGTCGACAGTCGGTCTGCATCCTTGTCTTTCATGGCCTGCTTGAGCGCGGCCGAAATCTTGGTGCGCAAATCCATTTGATGTCCATCCCCATGGGCACGTGTTGAAGGTTAAAGGTACGTCATACGTCAGGTTGAAGCAAGGAAATGGCATCGATTCAACTATTTGATTTTAAACAATAAAGTAAATTCACCAATAGGCTTGACCCAGACAGGCCCGCACATTAGTTTCCGCGCAATTTGCCTGCACCCGCTGTCTTTGCCCGCACCTGGAAGCCCTGCCATGACCCCTGCCAAACCCACCGCCTGCCTTGCCCTTGCTGACGGCACACTGTTCTACGGACAAGGCTTCGGCGCCACCGGTCAAACGCAGGCCGAGCTGTGCTTTAACACCGCTATGACCGGGTATCAGGAGATCATGACGGACCCCTCCTATGCCGGTCAGATCGTTACATTCACCTTCCCTCACATCGGCAATGTCGGCGTGAACCCGGAAGATGATGAAACGGGTGATCCGGTCGCATCCGGCATGGTTGTCAAATGGATGCCCACCGACCCATCGAACTGGCGCGCCGCCGAAGGGCTATCGGGCTGGTTGGCATCGCGAGGGCGCATTGCAATTGGCGGTGTCGACACACGCCGCCTGACCCGCGCTATCCGGCAGGCCGGTGCCCCACATGTGGCTCTGGCCCACAATCCCGACGGTGTTTTCGATATCGAAGCGCTTGTCGCCTCTGCCCGCGACTTTGCAGGTCTGGAAGGCATGGATCTGGCCAAAGATGTGACGTGCGCCCAATCCTACCGCTGGAACGAAAAACGCTGGGCATGGCCTGAGGGTTACACGCCCCAGGATGATCCGAAATTCAAGGTTGTCGCCGTGGATTACGGCGCGAAACGCAACATCTTGCGCTGCCTCGCATCCGCCGGGTGTGATGTCACCGTGCTGCCCGCAAGCGCGACCGCAGACGAAGTAATGGCACATGAACCCGACGGTGTGTTCCTGTCGAATGGTCCCGGCGATCCAGCGGCCACAGGCGAATATGCCGTGCCCATGATCAAAGACGTTCTGGACAAGGATGTGCCCGTCTTTGGGATTTGCCTGGGCCACCAAATGTTGGCCCTCGCCCTCGGCGCCAAGACGATCAAGATGAACCACGGCCACCACGGTGCAAACCACCCGGTCAAGGACCTTGAGACCGGCAAGGTCGAGATCACGTCGATGAACCATGGCTTTGCAGTTGATGCACAAACACTGCCAGCAGGCGTTGTGGAAACACATACGTCACTCTTTGACGGGTCCAATTGCGGCATCCGTGTCGAAGGCAAGCCAGTCTATTCAGTGCAGTACCACCCAGAGGCCAGCCCCGGACCGCAAGACAGCTACTATCTGTTCGAACGGTTTGCCGAGGCAATGGCCGCACGAGCCAGCTAAAAACCAAGCGAATACAATGGTCTTAACGGACTGTTAACCATGAGACGCCATTGGTGAGGGTTCCTGAACCTGGGACCCGCCATGAGCGATCCGCTTTTACGTCTGTCTTTTCCGCAGCCGGTCACTCGACCTGTGCGTCCTGCCGTGCCGGTGGGACGACAATTGGTAAACGCCGGACTGATCAGCCAGACAACCTTGCTTGAAGCGCTCGCACTGCAACATCAGCTCGATGCCCCGCTGGGCGAGATACTGGTGGCCGACGGGCATGTTGAACCGGACGATGTGCTGGCAGCCCTTGCGGTGCAACACGATGCAGACCGCGTGGACCTAACCATCGATCCACCCAATCCATTGATGAAACAAGCTATTCCTGCACAGATATGCCAACAGTTTGGTGTCGTGCCATGGAGGTGGATCGGCGATACGCTTCTGGTGGCGACAGCACGGCCAGATCAGTTGTCTGCCGTCCATGACATACTGGATCAACCCTCCATCACGCTGTTGCCGGTCATCGCGTCCATCGACCAGATCCACGATCAAATCACCGCGATCCATGGTGTGCAACTTGCACACCAGGCCGCGTACAAGGTGCCACAAGAAGTGAGTTGCCGGACTTGGGCACCGGGCATGGTTGGCGCCCTTACTTTACTGGCTCTCTTGATATTGTCTCTTTGGCTGTTTCCCGCATGGACAGCAACCGTATTGATTGGCTGGGCAGTGTTTACGCTGGCACTCACCACGGGTCTCAAACTGGCGGCGATCGTTGCGCAACTGATGCACTGTTTGCCTGCACAACCCGAACCCGTATCCATGCCGCTCGCTGGTCGCCTGCCTCGCGTGTCGGTCATGGTCCCCCTGTACAACGAAGAGCGAATTGCAGAGGCGCTGATCACTCGTCTGTCCCGCCTGACATATCCCAAAGCCCTTCTGGACGTAGTTCTGGTGCTCGAATCCAAGGACAGCGTGACCCGTACAACTCTCGCCCGCACACGCCTACCAAAATGGATGCGCGTCGTCGAAGTGCCGGATGATGGCACAATCACCACGAAACCCCGCGCTCTCAACTATGCGCTGGACTTTTGTAAGGGCGAAATCATTGGAGTGTGGGACGCCGAAGATGCGCCCGAACCGGATCAGATCGAAAAAGTTGTATGGAAATTTGCGGCTGCAGGTCCCGACGTTGCCTGTCTGCAGGGTACACTTGACTACTACAACGCACGTCACAACTGGCTCGCCCGTTGTTTCACCATAGAATACGCAAGTTGGTGGCGGCTGGTGTTGCCCGGCGTTCAACGTCTTGGGCTTGTCTTGCCTCTTGGTGGAACGACCCTGTTCTTCAGGCGTGAGATCCTCGACGAATTGGGCGGTTGGGACGCGCACAATGTGACCGAAGACGCGGATCTCGGCATACGGCTGGCACGCGGTGGCTACCGTACCGAGTTGATCCCAACCGTCACCTATGAAGAAGCCAACTGTCGTGCCTGGCCTTGGGTGAAACAGCGATCCCGGTGGATCAAAGGCTTTTTCATCACCTATTGCGTACACATGCGGCGCCCCAAGGAACTTCTCGAGGATCTTGGCTTCAAAAAATTTATCGGCATACAGGCCATGTTTATGGCCACAGTATCCCAATTTGCAGCATTGCCGTTGCTTTGGAGCTTCTGGTTGCCCGCGACGGGTCTACCACACCCCGTCGCCGATACACTGGGTGAAACCGTCGTCTGGTTTGCCGTGTCCTTCTTTATCGCAGCGGAGTTGTTGAATATGGCCATCGGCATACTTGCAGTGTCGGACCGTGATCACCGTCATCTGCTGCCTTGGGTGCTGACCATACCGCTTTACTTCCCTCTTGGGGCCATCGCCAGCTACAAGGCCATTTACGAACTGGTGCGCGCACCGTTTTATTGGGATAAAACCCAACACGGCACCGCAAGCGGCGATATGGTCGAACCGATCAAAAGCCCAGACTAGGCTTCGTCGCGCCGCGTCTCCGCATCCTGCTTCAACCGGGTCATGAACGCGACCGAAATATGATCACGCAGCGCCTGCCCGGCCTCAACCTGATCCTTGGCCTCGATCGCCCGCACGATACGGTCATGTTCATCCTGTGCGATACGTGTGCGCCCATCGGCGGCCAGAGACGTCGTTGCCATCAGCGCCATGGTCCTGTGCACCAGATCAAGCTGTTGAACCAGGTAGCGGTTGTGCGACGCAAGATGGATCTGAGTATGGAACCGCCGGTTCGCGCGTGCCAATGCAGGCGGATCGTTGACCAACGCGTTGTCGGCCTCCACCATCTCGCGCAGGATGCGCACCTCTTCCACCGTGGCATGTTGTGCGGCCAAGGACGCCGCCAACCCCTCAAGCTCGCGCCGGACGACGTAAAGCTCGGACATCTGGTTGTGATCAAGCGATGCAACGATCAGGCTGCGCCCGTCCCGCGACAAAAGGGACTGCGTTTCCAATCGTTGCAATGCCTCGCGCACAGGCGTCCGCGACACACCAAACCGTTCCGCCAGTTCGCTTTCCACCAACCGATCACCAGGCCGGTAGGTTCCGATGTCGATCGCTTCGAGGATCATCGAATAAGCATCGGTATGGGTCGGGCGTGCGGCGCGCATGGCATCCTCGCAAGTCATTGAATTTCCAAACCATAGTGTGCACGCGCACAGTCACGCAACCCCAAGCCCTTGCGCACCCTGCCCGCCGCGCCTATCCACGAGCCCATGCCAGCTGATGATTTTGCACATGTCCGCGCCTGGGTCTTTGATCTGGACAATACACTCTACCCGCCAGCCGTGCGCCTCTTTGATCAGATCGAAGTGCAGATGACGGCCTACGTCATGGAGGCTTTGAAGATCTCGAAGCCTGAGGCGGATCGTCTGCGCAAACACTATTGGCACACGCATGGCACGACCCTTGCCGGACTGATGCGGGAACACGAGATCGACCCGCTGCCGTTCCTCGAGAACGTGCACGACATCTCGTTTGATGGACTGTCGCCTGACGCGGACTTGGCCGCATGCATCGACACCCTGCCGGGCCGCAAGATCGTCTATACGAACGGATGCGCCCCTTATGCCGAAAGGGTGCTCGCTGCGCGCGGACTATCGGGCAAGTTCGACGCGATCTATGGCATCGAACATGCGGATTTTCAGCCCAAACCGGATCATGCCGCGTTTGAACGCATCTTTGCCCGCGACGGATTGGAGCCAGAAAAAGGTGCGATGTTCGAAGACGATCCCCGGAACCTGACGGTGCCGCATACGATGGGTATGCGCACGGTTCACGTTGCCGCGGCACGCGCCGATGGAGGCCACATCCATCACCACACCGATGACCTTACTGACTTTCTGTCCCGGCTCACCGGGTAGGACAGGATGCCACCTTGGCACCGGGACCGCGCGGCATATTTTTCCTGTATCGGAGGTGAGATATGACCGAAACCTGTGACATTCTGATTTCCGGCGGCGGCATTGCGGGCCTGACCGCCGCAGCTGCTTTTGGTTCGGCCGGGTTCGACGTCATCTGCGTTGATCCAACCCCACCCGTGACCGAGCGCGAGGCCGAGGGTTCCGACATGCGCACCACCGCGATGCTGCAACCCGCCCGTGACTTGCTTGAGCGTGCAGGTGTTTGGGACGCGCTTGCACCGCATGGCGCGGCCCTTGAAGTGATGCGCATCGCGGACACCGCCACCGACACGGGTGCAGCGCGCGAGGTCAAATCGTTCCGTGCGTCGGACGTGTCTGATCTGCCCTTCGGCTGGAATTTTCCCAACTGGCGCTTGCGGCGCGAACTGGTGGGGCGACTTGATGCGCTTCCAAGCGTGGATTTCCGACCTGGAACCGGCACCAGCCGTTTCTTGGGTCGCACGGCAGAGGCGCGAGTCACGCTGAACGACGGAACGCGCATCAAAGCTAAGCTGGTCGTGGCCGCGGATGGCCGCAACTCGCCCGTGCGGCAAGCCGCCGGAATTGGGGTGACGACCACGCGCTACGGACAAAAGGCGCTGGCCTTTGCCGTGACCCACCCGATCCAGCACGAAAATATTTCGACCGAAGTACACCGAACAGGGGGTCCGTTCACGCTCGTGCCCTTGCCCGATCACGAGGGAATGCCCTGCTCTGCCGTTGTTTGGATGGATGATGGCGCAAAATCAGTCGCGCGCATGGCGCTGGAGACCGCAGAGTTCGAAGCAGAGATGACCGAGCGCAGTTGTCACATACTCGGGCCACTCACCCTCGCGTCGCGCCGCACGATCTGGCCGATTATCAGCCAGATCGCTGAACGTTTGAACGGTACACGGGTGGCCCTGATTGCCGAAGCTGCCCATGTGGTGCCGCCGATTGGCGCGCAAGGACTGAACATGTCGCTGGCCGATACAACGACTCTGCTGGATCTGGCGATAGATCAACCGGTAAATCTCGGCGACGCGGAAATGCTCGCCCGCTACCAGAAGGCGCGCTATGGCGATATCCGCATGCGCGTGACAGGCATCGACATTTTGAACCGGGCAAGCCAGGCCACATCGCCACTGGCACGCGATGCAAGAGCCCTTGGCCTGAACGCGTTGCATGAGATCACGCCAATCCGAAAATCACTGATGGAATTGGGGTTGGGCGTGCGCTGCGCGGGGTAACGCGGACCTATGGTCCGCCGGGCGCACGGCACGTGCGCCTTACGTTTCCGCACCATAGTAAGGCGCACGTGCCGTGCGCCCGGCGGAGGGCACCTCCGCCTTACAACACCTGATCCACGACACGCCGCAGCCGCGTAACCGTGCCGTCCACATCATAGAGTTTGTCCAACCCAAACAGCCCGATGCGGAACGTCCGGAAGTCAGCGGGTTCATCGCATTGCAAAGGCACCCCTGCCGCGATCTGCATGCCCTGCGCCGCAAATCGTTTACCAGTCTGCACATCCGGGTCAGTGGTGTAACTCACAACCACACCCGGCGCACCAAATCCATCCGCTGCGACCGACGTCACACCCTTCTCGGCCAACATAGCCCTCACGGCATTGCCCAAGGCCCACTGCGCGTCCTTCAGCTTGTCGAAGCCGTACGCTTGCGTTTCAACCATCGTATCGCGGAAATCGCGCAGCGCATCTGTGGGCATGGTTGCGTGATAGGCGTGCCCCCCGTTTTCATAGGCCTGCATGATCTGGTGCCACTTCTTGAGATCAATGGCAAAGCTGTCAGAGGTCGTCTCTTCCATCCGCGCCACCGCACGGTCAGACAGCATCACAAGGCCCGCACAAGGCGACGCACTCCACCCCTTTTGCGGCGCTGATATCAGCACGTCGACACCCAGTGCCCGCATATCCACCCAAGCACAGCCCGACGCGATACAGTCGAGGACCATCAACGCACCAACCTCATGCGCAGCTGCCGCCATCGCGGCCACATAGTCGTCGGGCAGAATCACGCCTGCACTTGTCTCAACATGCGGGGCAAAAACCACATCCGGCTTCTGCTCCCGAATGGTGGTCACAACTTCGTCGATCGGGGCCGGGGTAAAGGGCGATGGTGACGTGTTTCCGGTTTGTCGTGCTTTCAACACTGTCGTGTTGGCGGTCAGGCCTCCGGTTTCGAAAATCTGGCTCCAGCGGTAGGAAAACCAGCCATTGCGCACCACCAGCACATCCGCACCGCGTCCAAACTGACGCGCCACCGCCTCCATCCCGAAGGTCCCGCCACCCGGCACAACCACCACCGCATCGGCGGCGTAGACCTCTTTCAGCATTGATGAGATGTCGTTCATCACGCCTTGAAACGCCACACTCATGTGGTTGAGTGAGCGGTCAGTGAAAACGACGGAAAACTCCTCAAGACCTTGCGGATCAACGGTATCAAGCAATGCGGGCATCATGCGGTCCTTTCTCTTTCAGCAGGACATAGCGGCTTGGACCCTGCAGAACAAAGCCTATCACCGTATACATTCACGGCAGTGCGGCACGGCGCGTCGCCTATTGGAACGGTTTTTAACCGATGGGCCCCGGTCTGCGCTCTTCACTCAGCAGCACATTCGCCTCGACCTCCCCCGCACCGGGCAACGTCATGATCCGGCGCCGCAAGACCCGCTCGAAATCGGGAAGGTCACGCGCCACCACCCGCAGGCGGTAGTCATACAGCCCCAGCACATGTTCAACGGTTTGAACTTCCGGAATGGCGGATACAGCTCGCTCGAAATCCTCAAGGCTCACCCGCCCCTTGGTTGCCAGTTTCACACCCAGAAAAACGGTCACGCCGAACCCCAGTTTTTCCGCATCCAGGCTCAACCGCTGCCCCCGGATCACACCCGCCGCGCGCAACCGCTTGATGCGCCGCCACGCGGCAGGCTGCGACAACCCGCACGCCCGCCCGATGGCGCCTGCCCCCTGCCCTACATCTTCGACCAACAAACGTAGAATGGCGAAGTCTGTCTCATCCAAGTCGATCACAGCGGCAGCGCCTCGTCGCTCTTGATCCTTGCCACCTGCATCAGCGCCTCGATATCCGCGATATGAGGCAAGGTCAGGATACGGCTGCGATAGAGATGCTGATAATGCGGCATATCCCTTGCAATGACAGACAGGCGCACGTCTACGCGCCCCAGAAAGGTCTGGATCTCGATCACTTCCGGCACCTCCCGTGCCGCTTCGATGAAATCGTCAAAGGCGCGCGCCTGTGTCTTGTCCAGTGTGATGCGCAGGGATACCTCGACAGCATACCCCAGTGCAGCCCAGTCAATCACGGCCTGTACCGACTTGACCAACCCCGCCTCCCGCAGCTTGGCCTGCCGCCGTGCGAGTTGCCCTGGACTGACGCGTGCCCGTTCCGCCAATTCCGCAGGGGCAAGCGTCGGGTCCGACTGCCATTGCCGCAGGATACGACGATCCGCATCATCAAGCATGATTTTTCCACAATCTGTTTATTTGACGCATGACTTTTCTCTCTGATTGACAAATAAACCCAAAACACAACGCTGACCAGAGGCAACAGCCTGCGTATAACGCACCTCAGCAACCAAACCCGGAGGAACCAACATGCGCGTGTATTACGACCGCGATTGCGACATCAACCTGATCAAGGACATGAACGTGGCCATCCTCGGCTACGGCTCCCAAGGCCACGCCCACGCGCTGAACCTGCGCGACTCGGGCGCCAAGAACGTCGTTGTGGCCCTGCGCGAAGGCTCCGCATCCATCGCCAAGGCCGAAGGTGAAGGCCTGAAAACCATGGGCATTGCCGAGGCCGCCGCCTGGGCCGACCTGATCATGTTCACAATGCCCGATGAACTGCAGGCCGAAACCTACAAGAAATACGTCCACGACAACATCCGCGAAGGCGCGGCAATCGCGTTCGCCCACGGCCTGAACGTCCACTTTGGTCTGATCGAGCCCAAGCCCGGCATCGACGTCGTGATGATGGCTCCGAAAGGCCCCGGCCACACTGTGCGCGGCGAATATGTCAAAGGCGGCGGCGTGCCCTGCCTTGTGGCCGTCGACAATGACGCCTCGGGTCGCGCGCTGGAAATCGGTCTGTCCTATTGCTCCGCCATCGGTGGCGGCCGCTCGGGCATCATCGAAACCAACTTCCGTGAAGAGTGCGAAACCGACCTCTTCGGTGAACAGGCCGTGCTCTGCGGTGGTCTGGTCGAGCTGATCCGCATGGGCTTCGAGACGCTGGTTGAAGCGGGCTACGCGCCCGAGATGGCCTATTTCGAATGCCTGCACGAAGTGAAGCTGATCGTCGACCTGATCTACGAAGGCGGTATCGCCAACATGAACTACTCGATCTCGAACACGGCGGAATACGGCGAATATGTCTCCGGCCCACGCGTTCTGCCTTACGACGAAACCAAGGCGCGGATGAAGGCAATCCTGACCGACATTCAGACCGGCAAGTTCGTGCGTGACTTCATGCAGGAAAACGCGGTTGGCCAGCCCTTCTTCAAAGGCACACGTCGTATCAACGACGAACACCAGATCGAAGCCACGGGCGAAACACTGCGCGGTATGATGCCATGGATCTCGGCCGGCAAAATGGTCGACAAGTCCAAGAACTAAGTCAAAATACAAAGACATACGGAGCGCAAAGGCATTTGCGCTCCGTTTTCTTTATGTGACTCGGGCAGCCGTTAAGCGGACTTACCACACGCTCTTTTGAAACTGAACTGAGATCGCGTCACGGTCATTCAAATTGGCGACCCGTCTCGCATCATCAGAAGGCGGGGAATTTTGTGACGCCCCGCAATTTCGCCAGTATTCCTGAATCCAAATTTTTCATAGAACGCGATGGCGCGGTGATTGTAATGGATCACGCCCAATTTGATCGGTTCCCCCGAGCCTATCCAGTTTAGCGCTCTAGTCATCAACGCATGAGCAACGCCTGATCCATGGCATTCAGGCGCGACGATCAACCAGTCGATTTCTGGAATGTCGCCTGTCTTTCTGAGCGCGAGAACGAACCCGACAAGCCGTGCGTCGACCGTTGCCACAAACAATACGCGGTCCGTCTGACCAAGTGCTGCAAGGCAAGTCGATTTCGCAATCGACACCACCCATTCGTTTTCTTTCAACTGCTCCGGCGTCAAATCAGAGTGAGAGAACGGTTCCCGCGTTGCGTCAGCAACAAGGCTCTCCACATTGTCCAGTACGCTCTCTGTTGCCACCGTGATCTTAAATTCCGACATGAAAATGAGCCTACCTGTTTAAGTGGCTGCTTGTCGTTCCGCTCCAAAGTCACCCTCAGAGGTGCAACACAAACGTCTCAAAGCCTTCTTCATAGTAAAGGATCATTGCGCACAGCGCGCTGCGCTAATCGACGCCAAACATGTCAGCAAAGGCGACTTGCCCCGCCTTCGTCACGTGGATTGCCCGACTTCCAGTCTCCCGGGACATCCAGCCTTTCTGCTCCATACACGTCAGCATCGCGCGCCCCAATGACCCCGCAAGATGCGTGCGTCTTTCGGACCAATCAAGGCAGCTGCGGCATAGACGGGTACGCCCCTTTTCCAGAGCATCAAGATCGATACCGAATGCTGTCATGAAATCGCGCCCGGATGCGGTCAGAGCCACGTCTTCCCCGTCTTCCATCAAAACGCCCTGCGCAAGCAACTTGCTGTACATCTGCACGCCCAGTTGTCCGGCCAAATGGTTGTAACACACCCGCGCCACCTGCATCTGCGCATCACGTGGCCCCGTACGGACACGCGTGGTACCGCGCCGCGCCGCCAGTCCCATCAGCGATTCCAGCACGCCTGCCACCTCGGCATCGGCCAGATTGAAATACTTGTGCCGCCCGGATTTGCGCGGCGCGATCAGTTCAGCTTCAGCCAGCTTAGACAGATGCCCGCTGGCCGTGGACAGACCCACACCCGCTTCCTCGGCAAGTTCAGATGCTGTGAGCGCACGACCATCCATCAACGCTGTCAGAATATTCGCCCGCGCCGGATCCCCGATCAGCGCCGCGATGTGAGAGATATCTGGACCTTCTTTCATAGTTCGATCGTAACCGAAGCATTCCCGTTCGTCAAAGTGCTAGCCAAGGCTCAGACATGAAAGGGAAGCAAATGCTAACGTGCATCATTCAATACCAAATCGACCCGACCAAACGCACCGCCTTTGCCGAATACGGCCAACGGTGGGGCGAAGCCATCCCGCGTTGCGGCGCAGACCTTGTGGGATATTTTGCGCCACACGAAGGATCTTCGACGCTTGCCTACGGCATCTATCACATTGAAAACTTGGCAGCTTACGAACAATACCGCGCGCGGCTCGCTGCCGACCCACTCGGACGTGAGAATTACCTGTTTGCACAATCCGAGAAATTCATTCTCAAAGAAGATCGGACTTGGCTCACCAACGTTTCCATGTCGCAGGGAGGTTCCAAATGATCGCTGTCATCTTCGAGGTCTGGCCCAAGGATGGGCATCGCACACCCTATCTGAACCGGGCTGCTGCGCTTAAGGAGCATCTGAACGACATCCCCGGCTTCATTTCCGTCGAAAGATTCGAGAGCCTCGTGGAGCCCGGCAAACTCCTGTCATTGTCCTTCTGGGAAGATGAGGCAGCGCTTGAACACTGGCGCAAATTGCCGGAACACCGCTCAGCGCAATCTGCGGGCCGGGACATCCATTTCGACAACTACCGCCTGCGTGTTGCCGGGGTCATCCGGAACTATGGCATGACGGAACGGGATGAAGCACCCGCCGACAGCAGGGCGCTGCATGACAGATAGCCCCCGTATCACGGCTATCAGTTGGGCAATGGTTGCCATCCTGGGGTTCACCTGGGGTGGCACCTTTCTGGTCACTGAAATTGCCCTGACCGGGATCACGCCGTTCTGGTTGGCCGCTGGACGCATATGCTTTGCCGCCATCCTGATGGTGGCCATCTGGAGCGCCCTCGGTGCCCGATTGTTCAAAAGCCCCGTACCGATGGGCACATGGACATCACTGATCGCCATTGGCGGGTTCAGTTCGGCCATCCCCTTCATGCTGCTGGCATGGGGGCAGCAATACGTCACCTCGGGTTTTGCAGGTGTTTCGATGGCGTCGGTGGCATTGATCGTACTGCCGCTCGCGCATTTTCTGGTCCCCGGCGAACGCATGACATGGCGCCGCAGCCTTGGCTTTGTCATCGGCTTCGTTGGTGTGTGCATTCTGATCGGTGGCCAGGCCTTTGAGGCGAGCGGCGCGCAGTTGGAGACTGCAGGACGGATCGCCTGTATTGGGGCCGCCAGTTGCTATGGCATCTCGTCCATCCTCATGCGCCGCCTGCCACCCGTGGACCCAATCGGACTGTCTACCGTGTTGCTTTTGATCGCCGCACTCATCGTGCTGCCCGCCGCCTGGATTGTTGAGGGCCCGCCACCGCTGCCAGACACGCAAACGCTCTTGGTCATCGCATTCCTCGGACTGATCCCAACGGCTGCGGCCAACATGCTGCGCGTCTTGGTGATCCGCAGCGCGGGACCAGTCTTCATGTCGATCACGAACTACCAGGTGCCGGTCTGGTCGGTCGTCATGGGCGCAGTGATCCTGAACGAACCCCTCCCCCCAAGCCTACTTTGGGCGATGCTGCTGATCCTTGCCGGTGTCGGTCTCAGCCAATATGGCGCGCTGCGACGATTGTTCTGCCGCAGCGGATAATCTCAGTACCGGCCCAGCGACATCCGCGTCTTGTCCAGCACCTTGCCATTGGCATCAACCGCTTTAACCACCGCCTCATAGCTGTTGCCGCGCCCACCTGAACATGGCGGCAGATAGCCAGGCGATGCGTATTTTCCGGTGCTTTTCGCCGCCGCGATCACCTGAACACCTTTCGGCATGCGCGCAGACATGCCCGGAACGGCGGGAAAACTGCCTGATGCACCGTTAACAGCATAACCGATCGTGCCATGCCCCCCGTTGCGCGAAAGCGGCTTGTAGCTTTTGTCATTGTATTCGACGATCAGCCAAACGGTTCCGTCCGGTATGCCCGTTACCTGAAATGGCGGGGTGGACCCGTTGCCACCATCCAAAGCGCAGTTTTGTCCTGCAGGAACCTTTTTCCCGTTCCAGGGCGCAGCAACTTTCGCCTTAAGATCGGCCATGGCGACCCCGGTGGTCAGGGCAAGAACAGACAAGGAAAGGGCGACAATCTTCATAATGTGTACTCGATCAGGTTAAAGATACGGCAACACTACGACCCGTCGATATCCGATCAAGAAGAAACTGCGGCTTCGACAGCTTGCACAACGTGGTCAACGCTGGCGTTCAATACGGTTTCGTCTTCGCTCTCTGCCATGACCCGGATCAACGGCTCGGTCCCGGATTTGCGGATCAGCAAGCGACCATTGCCATTCAATTGTCCTTCGGCCTCAGTGATGGCTGTCTTGACGCTATCCATATCAAGCGGAGCCTGTCCCACTGCGAAACGAACATTCTTGAGAAGTTGTGGAACCGGATCAAACACGTGCAGCACTTCACTCGCACGCTTGCCCGACTGCACAAGTTCAGCCAGAAACTGCAGCCCTGCCATGAGCCCATCACCAGTCGTGGCATAGTCCGTCATCACGATATGACCGGACTGTTCACCGCCAAGGTTGAACCCACCTTCGCGCATGCGTTCAACCACGTAGCGGTCGCCAACACCTGTGCGCTCTAGCGCGACACCGCGCCCCTGCAGGAAGCGCTCAAGGCCCAGATTGGACATGACCGTTGCGACAAGTGCATTGCCCTTGAGCCGCCCTTCGGCCGCCCAGCGGGCCGCCATCAGCCCCATGAACTGATCGCCGTTGCCCACACGCCCCTTTTCATCCAGCAGGATGACGCGGTCAGCATCCCCATCCAGGCAAATGCCGACATCGGCGCCATGCGCCACAACCGCTTCTGCAGCCGTTTGGGGCTGTGTGGATCCACATCCTTCGTTGATGTTGTGCCCGTTCGGCGCCACCCCGACCGGAATGACCGTGGCCCCCAATTCCCAGAGGGCTTCCGGCGCCACCCGGTAGGCAGCACCATTCGCGCAATCCACAACGACCTTCAGCCCATCCAACCGCATCTGGCGCGGGAACGAGGATTTCACCCGCTCCACATAGCGGAAACGACCGTCATCAATCCGTTTCGCCCGCCCGATTGTCCCCGCGGGGACAGGCTCAACCCCTTGGGATACAAGGTTTTCTATTTCCGCTTCCGCCGCATCACTCAGCTTGTAGCCATCGGGGCCAAAGAATTTGATGCCGTTGTCATGGGCGGGGTTGTGACTGGCCGAAATCATCACGCCCAGATCGGCGCGCATGGACCGGGTCAGCAACCCGACGGCGGGTGTCGGTACCGGCCCCAGCAGCAAGACATTCATGCCGGTACTCGTCAGACCTGCCGTCAGCGCGTTTTCGAACATGTACCCGGACAGGCGCGTATCCTTGCCAATCACCACGCGGTGTACGCTGTCGCCGTCCCTGCGAAAGTACCGCCCCACTGCCGCACCGATGCGCAGCGCAATCTCGGCCGTCATGGGCGCGGTGTTGGCCGTGCCCCGGACGCCGTCCGTCCCGAAAAGCTTTGTCATGTTAGCGATGTGCCACGGAAGCGCGCCACAGCGCAATGGCCTGCGCGTGTTCGGCAACGTCATGCGCACGGATGATCTGGACTCCCTGCGCAATCGCCGCCAACGCGACCCCCACGGAACCGGGCGCGCGGTTTGACGCCTCGGGCGCATTGCCGATGGTGCCAATGAACCGCTTGCGCGATGCGCCCAACAAGATCGGGACACCAAGGCTGTGAAACAGGCTGATCCGGTTCAGCAGGGTTAGGTTGTGTTCCAGCGTTTTGCCAAACCCGATGCCGGGGTCAGCGATGATCTTGTCCTGCGCAATGCCCGCAGCCTGCAATGCCGAAATTCGTGCGGCCAGAAAGTCATACACGTCCAGCAGAACATCATCGTAAACTGGATTGTCCTGCATCGTCTGTGGATCACCCTGCGCATGCATCACACAAACAGGCACGCCGCGCTCAGCACACAGCGCGGCAAGATCAGGATCGTAGGTAAAGCCCGACACGTCATTGACAATGGACGCACCGGCATCCAACGCCGCCACTGCGACGGCAGCCTTGCGTGTATCAATTGAGATGGGCGTGGTCACGCCTTTGGCGCGGAGGTCGCTGATCACGGGTGCTGTGCGCGCGATCTCTTCGTCTATGTCCACGATTGCCGCACCCGGTCGCGTACTTTCGCCCCCAATATCAAGGATGTCTGCGCCCTGACCAATCAGCACCTGACCATGCGCTGCGGCATCTGCACGAGTGTTGTGCTTTCCGCCGTCCGAGAAGCTGTCAAGTGTGGTGTTCAGGATGCCCATGATCTGCGGCGCAGACCCCGCGTTTCGAAACGGTGCGCTTTCTGCATCCGTCAGGTCAGACACCGGAACGATGCGCGCCGCATCGCTGCGCGAAAGGGTTTCAACATGTGTGAACCAGCACGCACCAAAGACAATCGCCTCGTCCGGACGGGCTGGTCCCACCTGCATCAACGGGCGGACATAGCGCATTATAGCTTGGCCTGATCCACAGGCACGGCGCGCAGAGTGACCGGCGCATCCTTGGGGCCATCATCGCCAATCACCAGCATTTCCAGAACGTCGAATGTGGCGGCAAACCACGACGCCAGTGCAACGGCATCCGCCCCCTTTGCCGAGGGACCGTCGACGGCATCCAGAACGATCTTGGAGGGTGCCCAGACGCAAGCCTGACCGTTGCGCATGGCCCAATCCAGCTCGGTCCGGGTGTCCACGACCTTACACCGTGCGTCGCGGGCAGCGAGCACCCAGGCATTCTGTTCAATGGCAAGCAAGTCGATGCGCCGCTGCGCCAGTGGGTGGCTGGCCTGAGGCGCATCAATGTCCGCAGGTCCGACACAAAAAATCAGCGGTCGGCCCATCGCCTCTAGCTGATCTATCCAGCCACTCAGATTGTCCGAGACAATGGCGTCATTGGACAGATACACCAGTTCCGGGCGCATCACATCTTCTTCCAGATCTTCTGCCGCGACCGGCCGCGCCGTACCTCGGCTCCGCACGATCTCGACCCCCAGCGCTCCGGGGCCCCGGTCAAGTTTCTCGATGCGAACAAAGACACGCATCGCTTGCGGCTCCATCAGGATGCGGTCGGCCACGCGTTCAGACAGGGTTTCAAGCAAGTTCAGGCGTTCTGCGGCCAGTTCATAGGCAATCGCTTCTGTCACCTTGTCATAGGACAGGATGCGGTCCACATCGTCATCGATCGGCCCGGTAAGCGGGCGCACTTCGACCACGATGTTGAAACAGATGCGCTGGGTGACCCCACGCTCGGCCTGAAACGCGCCGATTTCAACCTCGACCGTATGATCACGGACCGAGATGCGATCCAGCGGCGCAGAAGTGGCAGTCGCTTCTGACCGTTCAGATGGATGGGAAAAGGCAAGACGGATTTCGGACGCCATGATGCGGACCTATGCAGTCAAAGTTGCGCACTTCTAACCAAGCTGTCCCCGCGGGGACAGGTGCAAAGACGCCACCCTTGGACCCGAAAACGTCAGTTTGAAGCTGTGCGGAAGGTGTGCCGGTAAAAGATATGCACGCCGATGGCAGCTGTCTTGGTGTAAACGCGGCTCCAGCGTGGGCGGACAGCGGTCGTATGATAATGCGTGGCACCTTCCGTCAGAGCCGGCGCACGACCGTCCAGAACGGTACGGGCCACTTTGGATACACGCTCAAACGCGCGCTGCTCGCGGATTGTTTCCGGCGCGCCATCGCAGGTGTAGGTGAACTGGCACTGGTACTTGCGACCGGTGCCCTGATTGATCACACCGCAGACATTGTCGGGGAAGCGCGCACTGCGCACGCGGTTCATAATAACCTCGGCAACGGCAAACTGCCCTTTGACCGTTTCACCACGTGCTTCAAAGTAAAGCGCTTCGCTCAGGCAGCGCCAGTGTGCCCCGCCCTGCGCCTTGGGCTGTGCATCAAGCCAGCTGCGCGAAAAAGAAATGTCGGTTTTCGTCTCCGGCTCTGTCAGCAAAGCTGCAAGCCGCGTGGATGGCACACCGCGCAGTCCACGATTTTCTGCGTTTCTCAACGCCTCACCCGTTGCACTCGTATTCTCGGCGTCAGCCGCAGCAAGCTGCGTCCCTGCCAGCATGGACCATGCCAGCAGCGCCTTTACCAAACGTCGCATTGATCACCCCAGGATCGTTTCCGATCCGCGGCATTTAGGGAAAATTGACCACTTCGTCCAGTTTTTGGGCGATTTGGTCGCACATGGCCGCTATGCGTGGGCGCGATATCGCTTGTGACGAACCGCAGAATACTGTGGCGGATGGAACCGAAAACTACCCGATTTTGTGCGAAATCGCCAATTGAGCGGAAGCCAGCCGAGCGACCGGAACCCGGAACGGAGAACACGAAACATAGTCGAATCCGGCCTGTCGACAAAAGGCAATTGATTCGGGGTTGCCCCCATGTTCGCCACAAATGGACAGCGTCACGTCCGGTCTTGCCGCGCGCCCCCGTTCCGAACCCAGTTTGAGCAACTCTCCCACACCATCAATGTCGAGCGAGTGGAACGGGTCTTCGACAAAGACTTCTTGCCGGACATAATCTGACATGAACCGCCCCGCGTCGTCACGTGATAACCCATATGTCATCTGTGTCAGGTCGTTCGTGCCGAAAGACAGGAAGCTGCAGTGCTGAGCAATGTCACCCGCTCGGAGCGCGGCACGTGGCGTTTCGACCATGACGCCAAGGCGGTAGTCAAATTCCGCACCCCTTTCCGCGGCCACAGCTGCTGCAATTGCATCGACACGTGTACGGACCAACTCGACTTCACGTTTGGCACTGACCAGCGGGATCATGATTTCGGGTACAACCGGCGCGCCGTCGCGACCGGCATCAAGAGCAGCTTCGAAGATCGCCCGTGCCTGCATGTCATAGATTTCCGGCACCGTCACACCAAGGCGCACACCACGCAGACCCAGCATCGGGTTGTATTCGGTCATCGCCTCGATCCGCCGCGTCACATCCGACAACGGCAAGTTCAAGGCATCGGCAAGCTCACGCTGCCCGTTGCGATCCGTGGGCAGGAATTCATGGAGCGGTGGGTCAAACAAGCGAATACAGACAGGTTTGCCCTGCATGATGCGGAAAAGCTGACTGAAGTCAGCGCGCTGCATCGGCAGGAGCCGCTCGAGCACCGCACGCCTGTCATCACTGGTTGCGGCAAAAATCATCTCGCGCATGACCCGCAGACGACCCGGCTCGAAAAACATGTGTTCAGTCCGGCACAGACCAATACCCTGGGCATTGAAATTACTGGCTGTTTTGGCATCCGCAGGTGTGTCGGCATTGGCGCGAATATCAATGTCGCGTTCGGCGTCCGCCCAAGTCATCAGATCGGTGAAGGCGTCATCAAGGGCCGCCTCCTGCATCTCTGGCGCTCCAACGAGGATCGTCCCATTGGTGCCGTCCACGGTTACAATGTCGCCCTCGGCGACCGTACGACCATCCTTCGTTGTCAGCAGCCCTTTGCGGGTCTGGAAGCGGATGTCTCCCACACCGACGACGCAAGGCAATCCGATGCCTCGACCGATCACAGCAGCATGGCTGGTGATCCCGCCGCGTTCCGTGATCACGGCCTTGGCCGCGTGCATACCCCGAATGTCCTCGGGCGATGTTTCGCGGCGCACAAGGATACAGTCTTCGTTTCGCGCGGCGCTTGCTTGTGCTTCGTTTGCGGAAAACACCAACCGTCCGGTGGCAGCGCCTGGGCTGGCGGCGATACCTGTGCCAAGAATATCGCGCTTGGCATGACGATCGACTTGGCGGTGCAGCAATTCATTTAACGCACGCGGCTCGATCCGCATCAACGCCTCTTGCCGGGGGATGATGCCGTCGCGCGCCAGTTGCACGGCAATCCGCACTGCTGCGCGGGAAGAGCGTGCGACGCGCACACCATCCAGAATGTGCAAGCGCCCGTCTTCAATCGTGAATTCGACCTGCATTTCTTCGCGCAGTTTGGTGCGCATCAGGCGGGCGTGATCGACCAGTTGAGCAAAGCCTTCGGGCACAAGTTCCTCGAGGGACGGGCCTCGGGGGTCGCGGGTGATGAACAGGGATTTGGCATTGCTGCGCAATGCGTCGCGGCCCTGGCTTTGGCGAAGATACCGCCCGGTGACCTGAGGCATTCCCGTCTTTGACGACACGAGTTGCAAGACGCCTGAACCACTTTCGCCCTGCCCGACACCGAAAGCCATCTGCTGCACAATCAGGCCCAAACCGGCATCCGCGGGCGCTCCCTTGGCCTGCCGCAGCAGACGGGCAGAGGTGCCTTCCCACGCGCGCGCCATGGACTTCAGCACGCCTGCAAGCTGCTCGACACGCGTTGCCGGAAACTGAAGTTCTGTTTCAACTTCATAGGCTTCCAGGGTTTGCTTGAGCGCTTCGGGTCCTTCGCCGGTGACGTCATCGAACATGTCCGGGTCCAACCGGTCGACATGGATGGCGTAGCTTTGAACGAAGCGGGTGAACAGGCTGGACGCCGCATCTGTTCCAAGCGTGTCACACAGCGCCGCGTAGCGAGTTTTGTTCATGCCGATGTTGAGGATCGCGGATGGGCCGCCCCAGTCGGGATCTTCGGAAGATGGGCGGACGCAGAGCAGTGCCTCATCCGGGAATTGGTCGAGAATCGCAGGCACATCGGGAAGATGGCCGCTGGCAATGTCGTGCACAGCATCAAAGGACAGCGCCACTGTCGGAGGCACCGGCAGGTCAAGCCGGGTCAGCCTTTGCAGGCATTTCGCCCGGCCGCCATGCGTTTCGGTCGCGATGGGGGCGGTTGGCGTGACCAAGGTGGTGTTCGGGTTATTCTGCACTGCGGCATCGCTCCTTTGCGAGGCGCAGCATAGCTGCAAAGCTTGACCGCACAAGGGTTTAGGGTGTGCAACTTTCGGCCTGTGACAGGGTGGCACCCCCCGTGCAGCATCCGTACACCCCCTGTACACCGGGCGCGCGCGCAGAAACCGGGGTCAGCGCAACGGTTTTCGAGCGGGAAAAGGGGGGCCAGCCCCCCTGACCCCCCCGAAGTTTATTTGGCAAGATGAAGGAGGATCAGCCTTCGATCTTGGTGAGGTCGGCGACGCTCAGGCACAGCGTGCGGATGCGGCTGAGCAGGTTGAGGCGGTTGCGGCGGACGGTTTGGTTTTCCGCGTTGATCTGGACCGCTTCGAAGAAGGCGTCGATGGGGCCGCGCAGTGATGCCATGGCAGACATGGCGGTGGTGAAGTCCTGTGCCTCCATCGCCGGAGCGATTTTGGCCTCGGCGGTGTCGAGCGCTTCGAACAAGGCGGTTTCCTGCGGTTCCTCGGCAAACTTAATGTCGGCGCCGTAGGAATATTCAACGCCGTCCGCTTCCTCCGCCTGGGTCAGGATGTTGTTGGCGCGTTTGAAGCCCTGGATCAGGTTTTCGCCATCGTCGGTGGCGAGGGTTTCGGAGAGGGCGCGGGCGCGTTTGACCAGCAGGGTGAGGTCGTCGTTGTTCGGCATCGCGATGCAGGCGTCGATGATGTCGTGGCGGATGCCTTGATCGCGGAGGTAGACTTTGAGGCGGTCGTGGAAGAAGGCGAGGAGGTCGCGCCGAATTGCGTCTTTATCAGCTGCAAAGACAGCACCCGACAAAAATTCAATGACAATCCGGTAACGCAACTGAGTTTTCGGATCACCAAGCACAATCTTAGTGTCCAACCGGTCTAGTGTGTTGCGCAGTTCGACAGGCAGTTCTGCTCGAAACCGATCAAGCTGTTTAGCGTAGTATTCGTCATCATGAATCAACCGAGCAGAAATGTTTCGTGCTATCCCTGGTTCAAAGACTTGTGCCAAGTTCAATCGATGTTTGTTTTCGAGTAAGAGCCTCACATCACCGAGTGCAGCTCGGCGCAGTGCAAATGGGTCTTTGCTACCGGTCGGCTTTTCATCAATCACCCAGAAGCCTGTAAGCACATCCAGCTTGTCTGCCAGAGCAACGGCCACCGAAACGGGCGCGGTCGGCACATCATCCGAGGGTCCAAGCGGCGAGTAATGGTCTTGCGCGGCGGCAGCGATTGCAGCGTTTTTCTCAGTTTCACCGATGTAGTATCGCCCCATAAGCCCTTGAAGTTCTGGAAATTCATAGACCATTTCGGAGCTAAGATCGGCTTTGGCGAGGCGGGCTGCCTCCTCGGCTTGGGCCTCATCGGCGCCGACGATGGGGGCCAATTCCTTGGCCAGTGCCGCGATGCGGTTGATGCGGTCGGCTTGGCTGCCCAGCTTGTTGTGGAACGTCACATTTTCAAGGGCTTGCGTCCAGACACTCATGTCGGACTTGGCGACGCGCAAGTCATTCTCCCAGAAGAACTTTGCGTCCGCCAGACGCGCACTCAGAACCTTTTCGTTGCCCGCCAAAATCGTGGCACCGTTGTCCGCAGTTTCGCGGTTGGCAACCGTGATGAACCGCTCGATCCGGCCTGTCTTGGGGTTCCGCACCGAGAAGAATTTTTGGTGCTCTTTCATCGAGGTTTGCAGCACCTCCGGCGGCAGGTCTAAAAAGTCGTCGCCGATCTTGCCCATCAGGACCACGGGCCATTCGACAAGGCCTGCAACCTCGGCCAGCAGGCCCTTGTCCTCGACCACCTCAAGCCCGTTGGCGAAGGCAGCGTTTGTGGCGTCGTTCCAGATGGTGTTTGCGCGCTCGGAGGCGTCCAGCACCACGTGGGCGCGGGCCAACTTGGCGCTGTAGTCGTCGAACGATGTGACGGGGAAGCGGCCCGGGGCCATGAAGCGGTGCCCTTCGGTGGTGTCGCCGAAGGTGATGCCATCAACCTCGCCCGGCACAACGCTGTGCCCGGCCTCATCCGTGAGGATGCAGAGGATCGAATGCAGCGGGCGCACCCATTTCAGCGGGCCGCTGCCCCAGCGCATGGATTTGGGCCAAGGGAAAGTGCGGATCGTCGCCTCGAGCACTTCGGCAATGATCTCGGCTGCGGGGCGGCCCGGTTTTTCGATCACGGCAAAGAGCACGTTGCCCTTGGGCGTCTCGCGCTCCTCAACCTGATCGCGGGTCAGGCCCGCGCCGCGCAGGAACCCTTCGATCGCCTTTTCGGGGGCGTCCGCTTTGGGGCCTTTGCGTTCTTCCCGCGTGGTGGGGCTTTGATCCAGCAGACCTTCGACCGTCAGCGTCAGGCGGCGCGGCGTGGTGAAGGCGGCGGCAGAGGCGTAGGTCAGCCCAGCCTCGACCAGACCGTTTGTGACCAGCTTTTGCAGGTCCTCGCCCGCGCGCTTTTGCATGCGTGCAGGAATTTCTTCGGAGAAGAGTTCGATCAGAAGGTCAGGCATTGGGACGCTCTAGAGATTGACGAAGAATTGGATAGCGATGGCGTTGGCAATATCGACAAAGAACGCCGAGACCAAGGGCAGGATGACAAAGGCCATGGGCGATGGGCCATATCGTTTGGTGACGGCCGTCATGTTGGCGATGGCCGTGGGGGTGGCGCCAAGGGCGAAGCCGCCGAACCCGGCCCCTAGAACGGCAGCACGGTAGCCGCCACCCATCAGCGGAAACAGGATGAAGATCACGAAGCCCAGTGTCGCCAGTGTTTGCAGTGCAAGGATCAGGCCGATGGCCGCGCCCAGTTCGACCAATGTCCAAAGCTGCAGGGACATGAGCGACATGGCGAGGAAGGCGCCAAGTGCGATTTCAGAGATCAGGGCGAGTGCGGGGGTGCGGGCCACGGGGATGGCATTCGGAAACAGGACCGCGCGGATATTGGCGATCAGGATGGCCATGATCAGGCAAGGCACGAAGAGCGGGAGTTTGACGCCGGCTTCGATCAACCCAAGATGCGCCGAGAAGCCGCCGATGATGGCAAGGTTAAGATAGAGCAGCACGCGCGAGACGGTCACCGGGTCGATGGGTGTTTTGGGGCCATTGTCTGCGGGCAGACCAACAGTGAGCCCTTCGTCCGGGCGATCCGGGGTCAGGTCTTTGCCTTCGACGAGGTGGCGCGCGATGGGGCCGCCAATCAGTGCCGCCAGAACAAGGCCAAGCGTGGCGACAGCGATCCCAAGCTCTGGCGCGTTTGTCAGCCCGCTGGCTTCGGCCACCTCGGGCGACCATGCAATCGCCGTGCCATGCCCGCCGATCAGGGCGGCGGAGCCGAACAGGACACCCGTGGCGGCGGGATAACCCAAGAGGATCGCTCCGGCTGTACCGATCCCGTTTTGAACAAGGATCATCACCAGCGTCAGAAGCAAGAGCAAGGCCAGTGGTTTGCCGCCGGAGAGCAAATCCTCGAACCGTGCATTCAGGCCGATGCCAGCGAAGAAAAGGACGAGGAAGAAGTCCCGAGCGTCCATCTCGAACGCGAATTCAATGTCGAGGAACAAGTAAAGGAGCAGCCCGATCACCGCCGCAATCAGCCCGCCTGATACCGGTTCCGGGATGTTGAACCGGCGCAGGACCTCGAACCGCCCGTTGAGGATGGTCCCGAACAGGAAGACAGCAAGGCCCAGCGTGGCGGTGATGAAGGCTGGAACGGCCAGTGTCATTGGGTGATCTGGTCACGGTCCGGGCATTCTTCGCCCACGATGGTGCCGTCATAGGCCTTGTCGCCGCAATCGTTCAATTCGTGCCAGACATAGCCGCGCCCGTCTTCGGTGATGGCGACGATACGGTCGACGCCGAAATCGACGTTCTTCTGGCCGAGGAACGGGAGAGCGGTGCCTGCGTCAAGTTCTGAGGCGATGGCTTCGGCGTCGAAGCAGTCGAACCAACCCGGAGCATTGCGCGGGGTTGCCTGTTCCAGACCCACATAGGTTTCGGTCAGTAGGGCCAGTGACATCTCGGTTGTGAAGCAGGCCCGGTAGCGGATGGGGGAGCTGTCGGCATCGATGGCTTGAAAATCAGCAAAGGGGATGGGTTCGGGTTCATCCGAAACGACCGACACAAGCTGTACCTCCGCCGTCTCAACCTCTTCGTAGAAGCCGTAGATCTGCAGATAGTACAGGGCCGCGCCCGCGATGATGGAACTTAGCACGATGACAATCCCGATGATTTTGCCGCTCATCCCGCGTCCTCGCCCAGACAAAGGACGTTGCCGTCAGGGTCGGTCACTTCGACCTCGCGCATGCCGTATTCGGTGACGGTTGGCCCTTTGATCGCGGTGCCAGTGGCTTTGATCTTGTCGACCGTGGCCGCGAAGTTTTCGGGGTAAAGGTAGACGCGCCAGTTTTCGTACGCCGCTTCGGGTCCGTTCCATGCGATGAGGAAGAGTTGGGCTTGGCCTGCACGGTAGATGCCAAAGCCGGTGACAGGTTCGCCCGCCTCTTGCTTCACTTCAAAACCGAGCACGTCCATGTAGAACGCCTTGGCGCGCTGATAGTCAGAGACGCGCAAAACCGGGGTGGCATTGGTGTAACTCACGCCGCATCCTCTGGCCGCCAGCCCCCTGCCCGTGTTTGCACGAACGCATCGGCACACTGCTTGGCCAGCGCGCGGACCCGGCCGATATAGGCCTGCCGTTCCGTGACCGAGATCACGCCGCGGGCATCGAGCAGGTTGAAAATGTGCGAGGCCTTGATGCACTGGTCATAGGCCGGGTGCGCCATGATGATGCGCTTGCCGGTTTTGGGATCGTCGTGCGCCTGATCCAGGATGGCTTTGCACTCGGTCTCGGCCTCTTCGAAATGTCGCAGCAGCACTTCGGTGTTGGCCACATCGAAATTCCAGCGCGCGTATTCTTCTTCCGTCTGCTTGAAGATGTCACCGTAGGACAGCGGGATGGGTGTTTGTGGATCGTTGAAGGGCATGTCCATCACGTGATCGACACCCAGAATGTACATCGCCAGTCGTTCAAGCCCATAGGTCAGCTCACCCGAGACCGGGTGGCAATCGTGCCCGCCAACCTGTTGGAAATACGTGAATTGCGACACTTCCATGCCGTCGCACCACACTTCCCACCCGAGGCCCCATGCGCCAAGCGTCGGGCTTTCCCAGTCATCTTCGACAAAGCGGATGTCGTGCAGGTCCATGTCGATACCGATGGCTTTCAGAGACCCAAGGTAGAGGTCCTGCAAGTCGGGCGGCGATGGTTTGATCAACACCTGATACTGATAGTAGTGCTGGAGCCGGTTGGGGTTCTCACCATAGCGCCCGTCCGTTGGGCGGCGCGAGGGCTGTACATAGGCCGCGGCCCAGGGCTGTGATCCGAGGCTGCGCAGGGTCGTGGCCGGGTGGAAGGTTCCCGCCCCCACCTCCATGTCGTAGGGCTGCAGCACGGCGCAGCCCTTGGACGCCCAATAGGTCTGGAGACGCAGAATAATTTCCTGAAAGGAACGGGGCGGTGTAACGGTGTCGGACATGGGTCAAGCCATCGGTTGAATTGCGTGACTTACCTACGGCCCGGCCCCCAAATGGTCAATTGCGCGCGAGGTGGGTTTTTACGGGTATTCCACCATTTCCATTGGGGCGGAATCCTGCTTAATCTGCCGCGCACGAAAAGTAGTGGCACCAAGACCAACCAAGGGGATATCGGGTGATGTTGAAGCGTATTGTGCTGGCGTGGGTTGTCCTGCTTGCGTCGGTGGTTGCAGCAAGTGCACAGGAAGACCCTGTCTGGATCCAGATCGAGGCACAGCCCAACCTGAACGCAGCAACCGAGCGTGCCCGCGTCTATGCCGCTGAACTGCCTGATGTGAATGGGTTTTCCCTTGGTGGCGGCTGGTATGGTATCGCGCTTGGCCCTTATGCCCGATCGGATGCCGAACAGGTGTTGCGCGTGTACCGGTCCGAAGGCGTGATCCCGCGCGACAGCTTCATCGCGTTCACATCTTCCTTCCGACAGCAATTCTGGCCCATCGGCGCAAATGTGTTGAACCGCGGCGTGGTGGAGCCCCCTGTGCCGACCGAACCTGAAGACACCACGCCCGTCGTGGACACGCCTGCCCCTCCGCCTTCTGATGAAACCCCGGCACAAGCACAACGCAGTGAACGGCAGTTGAGCCGGTCGGAGCGCGAAGACTTGCAGATCGCCCTGCAATGGGCCGGGACGTATGAGGGCGGCATCGACGGCGCATTTGGTCGTGGCACCCGCAACGCAATGGCGCAGTGGCAAGAACAAAAAGGGTTTGATGTCACCGGCATTCTAACAACACAGCAGCGCGTCGTTCTGTTGCAGGACTACAATTCCGTGCTGGACGGTCTGGGTCTTGAGGTCGTGCGGGACGAGACCGCAGGGATCGAGATGTTGATGCCCACCGATGTTGTCGCTTTCGACAAGTACGAATACCCCTTCGCCCACTACACAGGCACCGGAGACATTGAAGCGACCGTCCTTCTGATCAGCCAGGAAGGCGACCAGACAACCTTGTTTGGTCTTTACGACATCATGCAGACTCTGGACATTGTGCCACTGGACGGCGCACGCGAGCGCAAGGACCGTTCCTTTGTCCTGGTAGGGGAAGATGCAGCACACGTATCTGAAACCCGCGTGACGTTGGAAGACGGACAGATCAAGGGATTTACTGTCGTGTGGCCCGCAGGGGATGAAGAGCGCCGCACGCGCTTGCTGGACGAAATGGGCAAGAGCTTTGTCCGGACCGACGGCGTGATCCCAACAAGTGCCAGCACACAGGAGCAGGCGATTGACCTTGTGTCAGGGCTTGAAGTGCGCAAACCGCGCTTGTCACGTTCCGGCTTTTTTGTGGACAATCGGGGCACCGTCCTCACCACGTCCGAGGCGGTAAGCAGCTGCACGCGCGTGACCGTCGATTCCGAAACGGATGCCGAAGTTGCTGTTGTGGACGAGTCTCTGGGCGTTGCCGTACTCAAACCGACATCCACGCTGGCGCCTTTGGCGATTGCGCGCTTCAGTGACACACAACCTCGGCTTCAATCCGAGGTGGCCGCGGCCGGCTTCAGCTTCGAGGGTGTATTGGGCGCTCCGTCCATGACCTTTGGCACCCTGAGCGATTTGCGCGGTCTAGACGGTGAGCCAAATCTTTCACGTCTTGCCCTGAACACATTGCCAGGTGACGTGGGTGGCCCGGTTTTGGATGCAGGTGGTGGTGTTTTGGGGATGCTGCTGCCGGACGAACAGGGTGGTCGGGCGCTGCCGAAAGGTGTGCGCTTTGCACTGGATCGCGCAGCGTTGCAGGGCGTGCTTGCCGAGGCCGGTCTGGCGGCGGCCAGCACCGACAGCGGGACCCCGATTGATCCGGTTGACCTTTCAGCCGCGGCAACCGGCATGACTGTTTTGGTCAGTTGCTGGGACTGATCGGGTTTCACTCAAATCGGACACACTTCGCCAGCGATCGTTAGGATTGCATTAACATGCATGAACACAGGTTAAGGCCAAGGCGTGGGGGCGCTGTACCTTTTCAGTGATCGGAGTGTGTCATGTTCAAATCCTTCTTCAAATCCATCGCCGCGGCGATATCCATCGTCGTGCCTGCTGCCATAGTCCTGGTCGGAACCGCCGTCATCACCTCGGCCAGCACTGCTGTGGTGAAACCGTCACCGGCGTACCAGGGGCAGTGGTTGACACATCCGCTGGGCTGCGAATACAGCCGTGCAGGGCGGCCCGGCGAAACCATGTGGTTTCTGATCGTCAACACCCGCAAGAAGGGCTGCCCCACTTACATTACCGGCAACACGTGGGGCGACATCTACCGCGCGCAAGGTCCCAAGATGTAGCCTGGTGGGCGCACCACAGGTGCGCCTTACGCCTCCTCAGTCCCCGTAGATATCGGTCAGCTTCGCATGGCGCATCAAGATGCGCCTTACGCGGATATCTCGGGTGTCAAATAAATAAGGGTTGGCCCATCCGCGTCAAATGCAGCGCGGACAGCATCCTGCATCTCTGCCAGAGTTTTGGGCGCACACGCGTAGGCGCCGAATGCCTCGGCCAGCTTGCAGAAATCCGGGTTCCGCGCGACAACCGCATTGGGTGCGATCTGGGCGCGGACCATGCTTTCCTCGATCTCTTTGAGCTTACCATTGTCCCACAGGATAATGGGCAATGGCAGGCCGAGTTCAACGGCAACGCCAAGTTCCTGCATCGTGTAGTGGAAGCCATAATCACCGATGATGGCCATTGTCGGCTTGCCCTTGCGTGCAACAGCCCCGCCGATGGCGGCAGGTGTCGCGTAGCCAAGGGTGCCAAAGCCGGTCGGGTGATGCCAGTGGCCGGGCATCTCCATGTCCCAGACTTCTTTCGCAGTGTAAGCGAATTGGGTCATATCGGAATAGATCATGGTTCCTTCAGGGAGGCAGCTTCGCAGTGCGTCACAGACGGGAACGATGCCGGGGCGTTCCGCATCAACTTCGGCGCGCCAGCGGTCGCGGTAACCCGCGACTAAGTCAGCAGACCAACCAGATTTGGGCCGCTTCAGAGCATTCGCGGAATGCTTTTCCAGCGCGCTGTGCAAATGAGCCATCGCTGTCGCAGCGTCATATTGCAGACACCAGTCTTTGGGGTGGGATTGCGACAAAACCTCGGGATCAATGTTGACGATGTAGGCACCGGGCCGTTGGCCAGCCTCAGACCGCCACAGATCAACCTCTGCCAAATCAGTTCCAACGAGAACGACGCAATCGCTTGCATCAAGAAGTTTGGCGCTCTCGGGGCGCGCGAGGCTCGACCCAAAAAGGAGGGGCCAATCCGGCGGCGCAACACCGCGCCCGGCATATGTTGTGAATACCGCCGCATTTGCCAATTCCAGAATAGATGTCACAGACGAACCGGATGCGCCCAGCTGCCGCGCGCCTCCTCCACCAAACACGAACAATGGCCGCTCTGCCTGCAAGAGCCGAATTGCAAGCGTATCAATCACATCCAATGGCATGGGCTGCTTGATCGCACCGGGCAGTCTTGTGATCGAAAACTTGTTTTCTTGCCGACCCTTATCCGTGGGGCGCCACCGCGCAAAGGTTTCCTCGGCGTGAGTTTCCAGTTGTTGTATTGGCACCTGAATGTGCTTTGGACGCGGACGATTGGTTTTGAACTCGGCAATGGCGCGATCAACCAGCGCATAGGCCGCGTCAGCAGTACGCGCCTCCTCCGACCAATCACACACAGTTTCAGCTGCCCCGCGTTGATCTTTCATCTGGTGCAACTGGCCCTTTGTGGCAGCCATCTCATCCAGGCATGACGAGATGACCAACATCGGCACAGAGTCAGAATACGCCTGCCCCATCGGCGTCATAATGTTACACAGCCCCGGTCCTGTGATCACGTAGGCGACACCCGGCTTGCCCGTCGCTCGAGCATAACCATCGGCCATGAAACCGGCCCCCTGTTCGTGTCGGGCCAGCACATGGGTGATCCCCGCCTCTTCGATCCCACGATACATTTCCTGATTGTGCACCCCCGGGATGCCAAAGATCACATCGACGCCACGGTCTTTGAGCATGTGCGAGATTTGCGCACCAAGCGGGCGGGTTTGGGCCATCAAGCTCTCCAAAATTGAATGGTAAATATGACGTAGACCGCCACCAACTCCAGCCGCCCGATTAGCATCGCAGCAGCCAGAAGCCACTTGGCTGTGTCGTTAAGGCCAGCGAAATTGCCTGATGGTCCGATCTGGTCTCCAAAACCAGGACCGACATTTGCCAGGGCCGTGGCCGCGCCAGACAGAGCGGTGACAAAGTCCAGCCCGGTCATCGCCAGCGCCACCGACAAGATACCCAGCGTAACCACAAAGAACATGAAAAAGGACATGACCGAGTTCAGCACGTCATCACCCACTGGCCTGCCGGCATAGCGGGGTGTAAAAATGCCATGGGGGCTGCGGGTCTTTTGCAACTGCGCTTTGATCGACGCAAACAGCAACTGGTAGCGAAATATCTTGATCGAACATGCAGTCGAGCCCGCACAGCCACCGATCAGGCCGGTAAAAAACAGGACCGCAACCGCGAAACTGCCCCATTGCCCATAGTCTGCGTTGGCATAGCCCGTGCCAGTCATCAGCGACACGGTGTTGAACAGGGCTGCACGTACGGCACCTTCATTCACCGCATTTTGTTGCAGCAGGTTCCAACCTGCGATCAAGGCCACGATGACGCAAGCCGTTACAAGAAACACGTGGATTTGCCTGTCCTGCAGGAAAGGGCGCGCGGTGCCCGCGCTGAGCTGTACGAAGCGCACGAAGGGCAGCGCGGCCAAGATCATGAACAAGGTCGCGACATAGGACGGCGCAGGGCCGAAGGCAGCAAAAGACATATCGTAGTTGGCGAACCCGCCGGTGGCGATCGTGGTCATTGCATGCACCGTTGCATCAAATGCGCCCATACCCGCCGCGATATAGGCAAGTGCACAGATCAGGGTCAGGGCCACATAAATGACCGAGATACGGCTGGCGATCTCGGTCGCACGGGGGAGAATCTTGCCAAAGGTGTCAAAGGCTTCGGTGCGGAAAATCTGCATCCCGCCCACACGCAACTCTGGCAGGAACACCATGGCCACAACAATGATACCAATGCCGCCCAGCCATTGGAGGATACCACGCCACAACAGCAGCCCTTTGGGCAACTCATCCAGCCCCGAGAAAACGGTGGACCCGGTTGTGGTCAGGCCCGACATCGCTTCGAAAAATGCATCGACAAACCGGGCCTCAGTGGCGCCAAAGAAAAACGGCAGCGCGCCGAAAACGGGCAATGCCAACCAAACGCCAGTGGTCAGAAGAAAGGTTTGCTGAATGGTCAGCCCTTGACGGACGCCATTCTGGCAGCTCAACGCGATCATGCCGCCAACCAGGACTGTGATCAGCGCACATTCCGCAAAAACAGGCCAATGCCCACGCCCTTCGGCCAAGTCCACCAGCATGGGCAGGATCATGGCCAGGCCAAGCACAGCCACAAGCAGGCCAATCACATATCCAACAGGGCGCAAGTCGATCATCGCGCTCAGCGTTGGCGGGCCGCGCGGGCGGTGTCAAGCAGGTGACACCGCAACACGTGGCCAGCTTGCAAACGACCCGGCACAATGCCAGGCCGAATTCAAGCTTACAGGTGCATCAGGTCGCGGAACACGTATGCCGCAATGTCTTCGCGGCGCAAGTTCATGGCGGCCAGCTCTTCGTCCGTTTTGGCATTCAGAGCTTCAATGCGCTTGAAACGGCTTTCCGCTGCGGCCGACATGGCGGCAGAGTGGCCAAGGGCAACTAAGAAGTCGGTAATCCGATCAAGGATCGCACTCAGGATAGATGTGTTGGGGTGACTGACATAAGCCATTGGGAAACCTCGCATATCATGCGTTAAACTGTGTCCTCCCGTTGACTGGAACATAGGCCCCCAAGGGCAAAAACACCAATGCCGAAACTGCATGGCCGCCTTGCGCAATTGTGGGCTGTAAGGCGGGGGTGTCCCCCGCCGAAATGAAAAAAGCGCGCCTAGAACGGCGCGCCTGTATGTTTCGTAAGGCGGAGGTGTCCTCCGCCTGGCCCATCATCAGCCAACGTGGAACAGTGTCTGGAACATGCGCGGGTCGATACTGTCCACCGCAAACGTGTCGCCCTCAGTCAGGACTGAAACGGCGTCGTGGCTGTGCAGACTTTCCTGGTGGCTGGCCACCACGCGGAAATCCCCGATGCGTACATCGGCCAACAACTGTTCACTGAACAGACGCGCCGCATCCTCGACAAAGATCGGGTTGGCCGCATTCAACTCGGCAAAAGCCTGTTCATCTTCACGCTTGACCATCACCTGTGTCTCGGTCGGAACGGCACGACGGCAAGCATCGATCAGATCCTCGAACCACAGCGTGTCAGCATCATCCTCGAGTGCGACCGAAATACGCGCCACCGACCGCTGCGAGTGCGGCGTTGCCAGCTGCCCACGAGTGGCACGGGCATGCTCGCTCAATTCCAGCGAGCAGGGACATGTCGAGGAATAGACGTAATCAAGATGTATGATGCGCTTTCGCACGCCCGCCTGCTCGACCAATTCCAGCGCGATGTCATAATACTGGTACCCCGACAGGCCAGACCGCAAGCTTTCAACCTGTACCGGCATGCTGAACCGCATCTGGATCCGCGCGTCAAAACTATCAAGGTCGGCTTTGTAATCGTCCAATGCCGCCTCGATCACCCCAAAGGAAAACGTCGCTTCGGCATGTTTGTAGAAGGAGCGCATGATGCGGGACATATTGATGCCCTTCTTGTCGGCCTCAAGGCTGACCGTGCCCGTAACAGATGTTTCTAACGTCAGAGGCGCGCCATCGCGGCTCTCAATGCGCAGCGGCAGACGAAAATTCGAGATGCCAACGTGTTGGATACGTGTCTTTGCCCCTCGGATCAGGCTGGATGGCCCGTTCTGCAAGTCTGGCAACGTGTCCTTATATCCTTCATCCACGTCGAACCCCTCGGGGTATTCGCGGGAAAAGGCCGGATACTCGACTCCATCGCTGCCCGGCACAAGTCGCGCGACTGAGGGGTCTAGTTCAATGATATCTGTTGTTGTGGCGTTCTTGGCCCAGCGTCGGAGTAGATCCAGTGCTGCTTCGGCCTCGTCACGTTCGGGTATTGCGGTGATGTCGGGCGTATGAATGTTCATAAAGTAGCCCCCCTTTCTGTCTGCGTGCCCAAAGTAGGTAAGCCGTCCCGAGCACTTTTCCAATATTGCTAACAGTTACGTGTGGCGCTGCAACATGGATGACAAATAAAGGGGGCGGTGCCAGATTTCGGCACCATCGCCCATTTGTGCATTATTGTGCTTTTTCCAAGGCTTGCAGGATATCCGCAACCAAATCGTCACCATGTTCGATCCCCACGGACATCCGCACAAGACCGGGTGTAATGCCCAGCGCATCCTTCTGATCCTCCGGCAAACGCTGGTGCGTCGTTGTCGCCGGATGGGTAAGAATCGACTTGGCGTCGCCGAGGTTGTTCGAGATCACGGGGATCGTGAGCGCGTTCAGGAACCGGAACGCAGCCTCCTGCCCACCAGCAAGATCGAGCGACAGGACCGTGCCCCCGGCCCCGCCCATCTGGCGTTCCACCAGATCGTGCTGTGCGTGGCTGGAATGGCCCGGATAAATCACGCGCGCCAGTGCATCATGCCCCTGCAGCGCATCCGCAAGCTGCAAGGCAGACGCCGCCTGCGCACGCACGCGCAACTCTAGGGTCTCAAGCCCCTTCAACATCACCCAAGCCGTGAACGGCGACATCGATCCGCCGGTGTGTTTCATGTAGGGTTCAACCGTCTCGCGAATGAACTCCTCGGTCCCGAGGATCACACCGCCAAGGGCCCGCCCCTGCCCATCCACGTGCTTCGTCGTGGAGTAGATGACAACATCTGCGCCTTCGGCAATCGCGTTGGAGAAGACCGGCGTGGCAAAGACATTGTCGACCAGGACCGTCGCGCCCACGGCATGGGCCAGCTCCGACACGGATTTGATATCGACGACTTCCAAAGTCGGGTTCGAGATGGATTCGAAGAAAACCGCCGTGGTGCCCGGTGTGATCGCCGCGCGCCACGCCTCCAGATTGGTCCCATCCACAAATTCGACCTCGACCCCGTAGCGAGTCAACACCTCCTCCAACACGTAAAGGCACGACCCGAACAGTGCCCGCGCCGACACAACCCTGTCCCCGGCCTTCAGCATGGAAATCAATGCGCCGGACACAGCCGCCATGCCAGAAGCGGTGGCAAAACCGTCCTCGGCCCCTTCCAGCATCGCGATACGCTCTTCGAACATCCGCACTGTCGGGTTGCCGTAGCGGGCATAGATGAACTCATCCTCGCCGGCCGCTTCGAACCGCTGCGCGGCCTGCTCGGCACTGTCATAGACAAAGCCTTGTGTGAGAAAGATCGCTTCGCTCACTTCGCCATACTGGCTGCGGCGGACACCGCCATGGACGGCACGGGTGCGGGCATTCCACTTATCGGACATGTTCAAACTCCATCGCGGGCCTGAAAGGGGTCAGGCCACAAAAAACCCCCAGACGCGGGTCAAGCGAAAGGGGGGCTTTCATCCTGACCTTTTAGCGGAAATGTTTAACGTGGCCCGCAATCCGGTAACAAATCGCCACATCGGTGGATTACGCCCGCCCGCCGGGGGCGTCAACACCGTCACGGTGCTGTAACTTAAATTTCATGCCCGCGTCATATGCCTAGAGCATAGGAGCCCCACAAAATGTGGTAGGAGGTGCAGCATGCCGATCCTGAGACTGAATGCAGGCCCGGACGGGCTTGTGCTGCATGGCTCTCCGGCCCCGGCCCTGCCCGCCCTGCGGAACGCAGCACGAGGTAGCGGCCCGATCATCATCCTGATCCACGGCTTCAAATACGACCCGGGCACACCACGCTTTTGCCCCCATGTTCGTATCTTCGGACGCACACGCCACCCCGAAAGCGTGCACCACACACAGTGGCCCCGTCCGTTAGGCTTTGCTTGCGGTCATGCGGACGAAGGTTTGGCGATCGCCTTTGGCTGGCGCGCCCGCGGCAACCTGTGGCAGGCACAACGCTCTGCATGGGCGGCAGGTGTCGCATTGGCGCAAGCGATTCATACGATCCACACCGTTGCCCCCCACCGTCCGATCCACGCCATCACCCATTCCATGGGGTCCGAGGTGATCTTCGAAGCATTGCATCATCTGCCGTCCCATGCGGTGCAGCGCATCATCACCATCACAGGGGCAAGCTATGCCAGCGTCGCGCAAGCGGCGATGGAAACGCCAACAGGCCGGACTGCTGAATTGCTGAATGTGACCAGTCGGGAAAACGACGCTTTCGATGCCATGTTTGAAAAACTGATCCCTGCGCATGTGCCACACGACCGCGCGGTGGGGACAGGTATCAACCTGCCAAATGCGGTGACGTTGCAGCTGGATTGTCCACACACATTGGCCGCCCTCACCCGGTTTGGTGGCCACATCCACATTACCAGACGCCGGGTCTGTCACTGGTCAGGCTATACTCGGCCCGGCGCATTGCAATTCTATGCCCGCGCCCTGCGCCGCCCCCGTGACGTAGAATTGCTAGCCCTGCAAGACGCCCTTCCGGATATCTCTGCCCCCCGCTGGTCGCGCATTTTTGCGATACCAGACATGCCATCACACTTGCTTGGTTGGCAGAAAACCGCATCATAACCGCCGGACTGCCCGGAGGACCGCATGATCGACCTGTATTATTGGCCCACTCCAAATGGCTGGAAGGTCTCAATCGCGTTGGAGGAATTTGGACTTCCATACACCGTCCGCCTCATCAACATCGGCGCAGGCGATCAGTTCAAACCCGATTTCCTGAAGATTGCCCCGAACAACCGGATGCCCGCGATCACCGATCCGGATGGGCCGGACGGCGCACCGATTTCAATCTTTGAAAGCGGCGCGATCCTGCAATATCTGGCGCGCAAAACCGGCCGGTTCGGGGGCAAGTCCGAACGGGAGCGTATCGCCGTGGATCAGTGGCTGATGTGGCAAATGGGCGGCGTTGGCCCAATGGCCGGTCAAACCCATCACTTTCTAAACTACGCGCCGCAGATGGGGCACGATATTCCCTATGCCAAGGACCGGTATCGGAACGAAACCGCGCGCCTCTACGGCGTGCTGGACCGACAATTGGCAGAGAATGAATACGTGGCCGGGGACTACTCCATCGCTGATATGGCGATCTGGCCCTGGGCGTCTCTGTGGGAAGGGCAAGAGCAGACTTTGGAAGACAAGCCGAACCTAGCGCGTTGGTTAGACACCGTTGGCAACCGACCGGCTGTGCAGCGGGGGCATGCGCTACATCTGGACCTGCGCACGGCGAAGCAGGACAAAGCGGGGCAGAAGAACCTGTTTGGCCGCAAAGGCTGAGCCCGCGCATGTTTTGATGCGTTCCGTCTCAGAAAATGCTTTGAAAATTGACCGTATCGGTCCAACCTCCGCGCCGGGGAATTGGAATGATACAAATACTAAACGAAATGGTGCCACCCGAGTGGATTGTGCTCGCGGCTGGGGCGGTTTTCACCTTGGGCTACCTGATCATCAATCAGGTCATCCTGCGCCTTATGATCCTGACAGGCACACTTCTTTACATATGGTACTATGCGGTCGCATCGGACGTGCCGCTATGGGAGGCAATCTACACGTCTGTCGTCATGGGGGTCGCGAATATCATCGGCCTGTGTAGCCTGTTCTGGCGCAGCTCACCACTGGCTGTGCCCTACGCACATCGCGACATCTATGCTCAATTCCAGGATCTGCCGCCAGGCGACTTCCGCGAATTGGTAATGCGTGCAAAACGGTACACCCTGGATCAGGATACAGAGGTCACATCCGAAGGCAGCCCTCTGGCATCTCTGTATTACGTGATTTCGGGTGTCATTGAGATTGAGAAACGCGGAGAAGCCTTTGCGATGCCACCGCGCCTGTTTGTGGGTGAGGTTGCATATCTGTCTCAGCAACCCAGCGCAGCAACCACATGGCTGCGCGCGGGTGCCGAGGTATTGCAATGGGATGTTGCCGACTTGCGCGCGCGTGCAGCGCGCAAATCTCGGTTCAAGCTGGCCTTGGAAGCCATGATTTCACGTGATCTTGCGCTGAAGGTCGCCTTTGCCGTCGCTCCGCGTCAAACCAACTGGCAGGACGATGCGAACAGGGTTCAGGGTGTGCGAGCCTAGGTCTGCGGATCAGGATCAGCGTCTTCATCATCTTCACTGATCATATGCTCTTGCAAGGCTGCAAACTGTAGGAAGATGAACACCATCATAGCGATCGGAAATCCGAAGGTTTCAATTTTGACCCATGCGTCCGTAGACATGGTCCGCCAGATGACCTCGTTCGCGATGGCCAGCGTGGCGAACATCGCGCACAGCCTGCGGGTCAGGATCATCCACCCCTCGTGCCGCATCGGCACCGCATCACTTAGCACATAGGCCAGCCAGCTTTGCCCGCGCAGCAGGCCGATCCCCAGAAGCAGCGCAAACACACCGTAGACAATGCTTGTCTTCATCTTGAAGAACCGTTCGTCATTGAACCACGCGGTGAGCGCGCCAAAGAAGATGACCATAAACGCGGTGAATATCTGCATCCGGCTCAGCTTGCCGGTCAGGGCCCACAGCACGGCCATAGCGATCAAAATAATGGGCACGAAGATCAGCGTGGCAACGATAAAGCCGGAATACTCTGTGCCCGCCATTTCATAGGTGTTGTCGCGGATGCGCAGGTAGATCAGGAAAAAGACCAGCGGTGGTCCCAGTTCCAGCACCTGTTTCAGTAGGGGATTGATCTCGCGCGCGTCTGCCATGCTCTGCCCTTTTTATCCGCCCATCTCGACGATGACTGCCCCGGCGGCGATCAACGCCATCAGGGCAATTCTGCGCGGTCCTACCGTTTCTTTCAGCACCAGCCAACCGATGATTGCGGCAAAGACCGTTGATGTTTCACGCAGCACCGCCGCTTCGCCCACTTTATCCAGCCGCGTCGCCATCATGATGGAGCCGAAGCTGAGAAAGGCAACGATCCCGCCGATCACACCGCGTAACATTAGGGGCGGCAATGCGGGCGCGTCCTGCATCCGGCGCCAGCGCATGTAGGCGATGGGCGGCATGAAGATGCCGTCGATCATGAAGAACCACGCGAGAAAGGTGAACGGGTTCTCGGTCGCGCGGATGCCGTAGGCGTCATAGGTCGTGTACAGCGCAACGAAAAGGCCGGTGATCACCGCAAGGCCAAGGGCCATCGGCAGCGTGTCGCGGTTTGTTTGCAAGTAGCGCAGATTGTAGAGCGCAAGCCCGTAGATGCCCGCGAGCAATACACCAACGCCCAGCCATTGAACGATGGTGAAGGTTTCGGAGAATAGAAAATAGGCACCGATTACCGTGAACAACGGGCCTGTTCCGCGTACTACCGGGTAGACGACCGTGAAGTCACCCTTGGTGTAGGCCCATGCCTGCAAAACTTTGTAGCCCACGTGGATCACGAACACGACGGCGAAGATGGGCCACATATGCGGCTCGGGCCAAGGCACGATGAATAGAGCAAAGGGTGCGGCCATCAACCCATATGAGGCGTCGATGGCCCCACGTGTCAGCCAAGGGTCATGCCGCCCTTTCTGCAATGCGCCAAAGACTGCGTGCAAAAAAGCCGCCAAAATAGCGAGGCACAGGGCAACCGTGTGTCCTGTTTCTGTACCTTCAATGCTGGCGAGCCACGCTGTCATTTGGGATCTGTCCCCGCGGGGACAGGTTTAACCCATTGTTTTATATAGCTAGTCACTTTCAAGCCCGGTGAGTGCTGCCGCAAAATCCTCGGGATCAAAGGGCGACAGATCATCGATCTGTTCGCCCACGCCAATGGCGTGGATGGGCAGGCCGAACTTGTCGGCCAAGGCCACCAGCACGCCGCCCTTGGCCGTGCCGTCCAGTTTGGTCATCACGAGGCCGGACACGTCCGAGACCTCCTGGAACACTTTCACCTGGTTGATCGCGTTCTGACCCGTCGTTGCGTCCAGCACCAGCATGGTGTTGTGCGGCGCGCTTTCGTCTTTCTTGCGGATGACGCGCACAATCTTGGCCAGTTCCTCCATCAGGTCGCCGCGGTTCTGAAGGCGACCCGCCGTGTCGATCATCAAAAGGTCAGCACCTTCAGCTTGGGCCTTGGTCATGGCGTCGAAAGCGAGGCTGGCCGGGTCGGTGCCTTCGGGTGCTGTCAGCACGGGCACCCCTGCCCGCTCACCCCAGACCTGCAACTGTTCCACGGCGGCAGCGCGGAACGTGTCGCCTGCGGCAATCACCACGGACTTGCCGGCTGCACGGAACTGGCTGGCAAGCTTGCCGATGGTTGTGGTCTTGCCCGATCCGTTCACGCCCACGACCAGCACGACCTGCGGCTTTTGTGGATAAAGCGGCAGTGGTTTTGCCACTGGCTCCATAATCCGGGCAATTTCCTGCGCCATGAGTTCCTTGATCTCGCGCACCGACAGTTTCTTGCCCATGCGCCCCTCGGCCATGTTGGCAGTCACGCGCAGGGCCGTATCGACGCCCATATCGGCGGCGATCAGCAACTCCTCAAGCTGTTCCAACATGTCGTCGTCAAGCGTGCGGCGCATGACCGGGGCCGCGTCGCGACGACCCAGCAGGCGGCCAATGATGCCCCGCTTGGGTTGATCAGGCTCCGGTTCATCATCGACCAGCGACACTGGCGCGACGGCAGCGGGCATTGCCATCGGTTTAGGGTCAGCCGCTTCTGGCGCTTCGGCAACAGGGGCTTCAGCCGCAACATCCGTCGGGCGCGGTGTAGGCTCAGGCTCAGGCTCAGGCTCAGGCTCAGGCTCAGGCTCAGGCTCAGGCTCAGGCTCAGGCTCAGGCTCAGGCTCAGGCTCAGGCTCAGGCTCAGGCTCAGGCTCAGGCTCAGGCTCAGGAACGATTATCGGTTCCGGATCGGGTGCAACAGGTGTTTCGATGGGTTCAGACACAGGCTCCGGGTCCGAAATCACCGGCGCTTCGACCGGCGCGGATTCGGGCATCGGATCGGACACTGGCGGCATCTCAACCGGTGCAGGGGTCGGCGTTGGGTCAGGTGTCGGCACGATCTCTGGATCGGGCGCCGCGGCCTCTTCCACGCCGCCATCTTCGACAATCGCCTCCAGCCCCTCGTCAATCTTGGACGAGGACTTGAACAGCCGATTCTTGAGTTTCTTAAAAAATGCCATGATGCCCCGAATGTCGTTCTGCCCCTGACCTAATACGCGGGCGCGGGCATGAAAAGGTACGACTTCGAGGCGACGCAAGGGCGACGTTGATCACGTCGCCCAAGACAATATCAAATTTCATCCCCGAAATGCTTCATCGTCAGCTTGATCGGGTTCGGCGCCGCCTGCCCGAGGCCGCAGATCGAGGCGTCTGTCATGGCGGTGCAGAGTTCATCCAGCAGACCCTGGTCCCACGTATCCGCCTGCATCAGCTTGACCGCTTTTTCGCAGCCCACCCGACAGGGTGTGCATTGGCCGCAGCTTTCGTCTTCGAAGAACTTAAGCATGTTGAGCGCTGCGTCGCGGGCACGATCTTGGTCCGACAGAACCACAACCGCTGCCGAACCGATGAAGGTGCCATGCGGTTGCAGCGTGTCAAAGTCGAGCGGGATGTCGTTCATCGACGCGGGCAGCAGGCCCGAAGACGGGCCACCCGGTTGATATGCCTTGAACACGTGGCCGTCTGCCATACCGCCAGCCGCCTCCATGACGTCCGTGATCGTGGACCCTGCAGGCAGCAGGTAAACGCCCGGTTTGGCGACGCGGCCTGAGACGGAATAGCTGCGCAGGCCGGTCCTCCCGTTCTTTTCAGTGCTGTTCAGCACCTCTGGCCCTTCGCGGCAGATGCGCGCGATCCAGTGCAGGGTTTCGACGTTGTGCACCAGTGTGGGCTGGTTGAAGATGCCCACCTGCGCCACGTAGGGGGGCCGGTGACGTGGCAGGCCGCGCTTGCCTTCGATGCTTTCGATCATCGCGGATTCTTCGCCGCAGATATAGGCACCTGCCCCGCGCCGCAGATCGATATAGCCGGGTTTCACGATGCCTGTATCTTCCAGCGCCTTGATTTCACGAGCAAGTATGTCGAGCACGGCGGGGTATTCGTCGCGCATGTAGATAAAGGCTGTTTCGGCCTCAACCGCCCAGGCAGCGATCAGCATCCCTTCGAGGAACAGATGCGGGGTGCGTTCGAGATAGTAGCGATCCTTGAACGTGCCCGGTTCGCCCTCGTCCCCGTTTACGGCGAGGTAGCGCGCACCCGCATTGGCACGGACAAAGCCCCACTTGGTGCCGGAGGGGAAGCCCGCGCCGCCCAACCCCCGCAGGCCGCTTTCCTTGATATTGGCCTGCACGTCTTCCCAGTTGCCACTGTCGCGCAGTTGTTTGAGCGCGGTGTAGCCACCGGCGGCAGCATAGGCATCCAGCGTTTCATATTCCGGGACATGCGCGTGGGTGTCGCCGGCTGCGATTGCCGCATGCACCTTTTGTGGGGTCGCATTGTCGATGTGGTTGTGGCCCAATTCAAGCACCGGGGCGGTGTCGCAGCGGCCCATGCAGGGCGCGCGAAGGACACGCACCTCGGACGGGTCAAGACCGTCTTCGAGGGCGGATTTGAGTGCCTGAGCCCCTGCTAGTTCGCAGCTGAGCGAGTCGCACACGCGGATGGTGAGCGCGGGGGGCGGGACCTCGCCCTCTTTCACCACGTCAAAATGAGCGTAGAAGGTCGCGACCTCGTAGACCTCGGCCATGCTTAGGCGCATTTCTTCGGCCAGGGCCCGCAGATGCGCAGCAGAAAGGTGGCCGTAGGTATCCTGGATCAGATGCAGGAATTCGATCAGCAGGTCACGGCGGCGCGGTTGATCGCCAAGCAGCGCCTGCACCTCTTGCCAAGCCTGATCCTCGAGCGCACGGCCCTTGGGACGGACACGTCCCTTGCCCCTGCCCGATTTCCAGACACCTTTGCCCTTTGCCGACTCGTCCAGCGCCATCACCCGCACTCCTGCCCTGATTTGGGCAGAGAGTATCAGCGCAGGGAAAGCACGATCAGCCCAAAAGCGACGCCCGGCTACGCAAATGACGCGCGTATCGTCACCATGTCGCCGCCAATGGGTCACGCTTTTGGCGGCAAATTCAGGTTAAACGCGTTCTGTGCCGGGCTATGTTACGGTCCAGCCGCCAAAATCGGAGTGATTCTGCATAGATGCCACCGCTGTTTCCCTTCTTGATCGCGAGCTTTTTGCCCGGGTTGTGTCTGGCGCTGGCCTGTTTGTTGGGCGGGCCGTGGCCGGTTGCTGCTGTGCTGGTCATCACGGTTATTGTCTTTTTTCTCGACAAACTGCCTGTGCGCCCTGCGCCGACTGACACGTCTGGTCATCGGCTGTCCGAAACCTTGGGCGTTGTCCACTTTGCCCTGTTGGGCCTGACCGTTTGGGCCATGGGCACGGACCTTGCGATACTGGACAAGGCGCTGATCGTCGTGGCGGCCGGCTTATATTTCGGGCAGGTGTCCAACTCCAATGCGCATGAATTGATCCACCGCGCGGATCGCTGGGCGTTTCGATTGGGCGCGGCTTGCTATGCCTCCATCCTTTTCGGGCACCACACCAGTGCGCATCGTCTGGTGCACCATGTTCACGCGGCAACCATGGATGACCCTGCCACCGCCCGGCTGGGTGAAGGGTTCTGGGCCTATCTTACGCGCGCATGGTTGGGTGGGTGCCGCGAGGGGTTGCGCGCGGAACGCAGACGTCATGGCGGTGCGCGGCTTCCGCGCCCCTATCTTTTCTATGCATTGGCCTCCGCGCTGAGCGTTGCGGTTGCTTATGCGCTGGCTGGCGGTGCAGGGGTTCTTGGGCTGATCCTCGTCAGCGCCTATGCGCAGGTTCAACTGATGTTGTCGGACTATGTCCAGCACTACGGGCTCATGCGGCGCAGCCTGTCAGACGGCCAGTTGGAGCCGATGGGGCCGGCCCATTCGTGGAACGCACCACATTGGTATTCAGCGGCCATGATGCTGAACGCGCCACATCACTCGGCTCACCATGCCCGTCCAGCGAAGTCCTTTCCACGTCTGGAACTGGATGCAGAGACCATGCCCATATTGCCCCACTCCCTGCCGGTGATGGCCGTTTTGGCGCTTGTCCCACCCTTGTGGCGTCGCATCATGGACAAACGGGCGGAACGATGGGCGACTGCCGTGGTCCAAAGCAGGATAACGCCAGCATCCGCATGAAATGACGTACCCTCTGGCAGGTTTCGCGCGGCTCTGCCACAGTGCGCGCATGATCGTTCGCCTCTTGCTGATCCCGCTTGTCTTTGCAGGCTCCGTCGCGATGGCCGAGCCGATGACGGCGGCCGAGTTCGAAGCCTACGTGACGGGCAAGACCCTGTTTTACGGGCGCTCGGGCGAAGCGTATGGCGCTGAGATTTATCACGAAAACCGGCGCGTCACATGGTCGTTTCTGGATGGTGAATGCAGGGACGGGACGTGGTACAATGATGGTCCGCTGATCTGCTTTGTCTACGAGGATCGCCCCGATCCGCAGTGCTGGACCTTCGAGAAGAGAGCCGGTGGGTTGATCGCAACCTTCGCAAATGACCCTGACAGCACCGAGTTGTACGAAGCACAGGATGTTGGCGAGGACATGATCTGCCTTGGCCCCAAGATCGGCGTGTGAGCAGGGCGGACGACACGTCCGCCTTACAGATCTTGCATCATCGCGCCACAGAGACGTTGTACGGCGGAGGTCACCTCCGCCTTATCTCTGTGCGTTCTATGCGGTGGGTCTGGTCCGTAAGGCGCATCTTGATGCGCCCTAGAACAGCGAGCCCTGTTCTGGCGGTTTGGATACAGCTTTCTGCGCAGTGCTTTTTCCGCCACCCAGTTTCAAGCGACCATCAGAAAATTCGATCTCAAGACCGCTGGCCTGTTCTGCTACTGCCCGACTGGTCAATATCTGCCCCCCGCCCCGCACAACGGCATAACCGCGCGCCAGCGTCGCCTTGTAGCTGAGTGTTTCACGCAGACGATCCATGGCCGCAAGCTTGCGATGCAACCCCTCCAACTGTCTCTGACCAGCGGCCTGCATTCGGGCTGTTACGTCCCGCAGCCGTTCCGATTTGCGCGCTGCATCCTGCCCAATCCGCGCCGGTGTCAGGTGCGCCGTGCGAGCCTCCAGCCGTTCGCGTTTGCCAGCAGCAACACGGGCCAAGGCCGGTTCAAGCCGCGCGGACAGGGCATCAAGACGGCGTTTCTCTGCATCAAGGCTGCGCCGCAATGTGGCCGGACGCAGGCTGCCCGACACGTCCGACAGCCGCACCTTGCGCCGTTGCACGCCCGCGATAAGTGCGGGCCCAAGTTTGCCGCCCGTCACGTCAAGCCGTTGGCGTGGCCCCTCGACCAGTGCATCCGCCCGGGGCAACGCGCGGGCCAGATCGCGCAGGCGCTGATTGCGCCGCTGCATCCCGCCGCTTGCCGCAGCGGTCATCCGCGCCCCAGCCTGTTCGACCCATGCCAGCAATTCATGGCGCACCGGCACGGCCATCTCTGCTGCTGCGGTCGGGGTGGGTGCGCGCCGGTCGGATACGAAGTCGATCAGTGTCGTGTCTGTCTCGTGCCCCACCGCCGAGATCAGCGGAATATCGGACGCGGCCGCGGCACGTGCGACGATCTCTTCATTGAAGCCCCACAGATCCTCGACCGAGCCACCGCCCCGCGCCACGATCAACAAATCGGGTCGCGGCATGGCGCCCCCAGGTGTCAGCGCATTGAAGCCCGCGATGGCGCGCGCAACCTCGGGGGCGCAATTGGCCCCCTGCACGGCGACCGGCCACACCAGCACTTTGCGCGGGAACCGGTCCCGTAGCCGGTGCAGAATGTCGCGGATCACCGCACCCTGCAAAGACGTCACAACCCCGATCACGTCGGGCAGATAGGGCAAGGGGCGCTTGCGCGCGTCGTCAAACAGCCCCTCGGCAGCGAGCGCCTTCTTGCGCTTTTCCAGAAGCGCCATCAGCGCGCCCTGCCCGGCAATCGCGATGCGTTCAGCGTTCAGCGAGAATTTGGACTGAAAGCCGGAGGCCGTCATACGCCCTTCCGCCACGACTTCCATCCCTTCTTCAGGCATGGTGCCCAGACCACTCACCTGTCCCTTCCATGTCATGCAGGACAGGACATTGCGATCATCCTTGAGGTCGAAATAAAGGTGGCCGGAGCGGGCCAGCACGACGCGCCCGACCTCCCCCTTGATCCGGACCCAGCCCAGTTCGCCCTCGATCAGCTTGCGGACCTTACCCGCAATCTCGGACACAGAGAACTCAGGTGTGTTCGAACCGGGAACGGGATCGTCAAGCAAGTCCATGAGGCGTCCTTGTGCTGCAGGTCCGCCCAGCTTAGAACGCGGCCCAGCAAAGGCCAAGGAGCAAGCGATGAACATTCTCATTCTAGGCGGCGGTGGCCGCGAGCACAGCTTGGCCTGGGCCGTGTTGCAGAACCCGAAATGCGACCGGCTGGTCGTGGCCCCCGGCAATGCGGGGATCGCAGCCATTGCCGAATGTGCAAGCCTGGACATCAACGATGGGGGCGTTGTCGCGACATTCGTCGAAGAAGAGTGCATTGATTTCGTGATTGTCGGCCCCGAAGCGCCGCTCGCCGCCGGGGTCGCCGACCGTTTGCGGGACGCAGGGGTGCTGGTGTTCGGCCCGAGCAAGGCTGCAGCGCAGCTGGAAGCGTCCAAGGCGTTTACCAAGGCCATCTGTGACGCGGCCAATGCACCAACGGCCGCGTACGGTCATTTCACGGATGCGGCTGCAGCCAAAGCCTATGTCACAGACCAGGGGGCGCCCATCGTGGTCAAGGCAGACGGGCTGGCCGCTGGCAAAGGTGTCATCATCGCCGAGACTGTTGAGCAGGCGCATGCCGCCATTGACGACATGTTTGGGGGCGCCTTTGGTGGTGCCGGGGCCGAAGTTGTGATCGAGGAATTCATGCAGGGGGAAGAGGCGTCTTTCTTCGTCCTGTGCGACGGCACCGACGTGCTGCCCATCGGCACCGCGCAGGACCACAAGCGCGTTGGCGAAGGCGACATCGGGCCAAACACCGGCGGCATGGGGGCTTATTCCCCCGCGCCCGTGTTGACCGATGACATCGCTCAACGCGCACTGGACGAGATCATTCGCCCAACCATGGCCGAAATGGCAGCGCGCGGCATGCCCTACCAAGGGGTCCTTTACGCAGGTTTGATGATCGAAAATGGCGCGCCGCGACTGGTGGAATACAACGTACGCTTTGGCGACCCGGAGTGTCAGGTTCTGATGATGCGTTTGGGGGCGCAAGCCATGGACCTGATGCACGCCGCAGCCGAGGGGCGGCTGAACACCGCACAAGTCAACTGGGCTGAGGATCATGCCATCACCGTCGTGATGGCGGCAGAGGGATATCCCGGCGACTATGCGAAGGGGGCCGTGATTGGCGGGCTTGACACACTGCCCGCCACTGGCAGCCAGATGGTGTTTCACGCCGGAACGTCACAGCGGGATGGCAAAATCACCGCGTCTGGCGGGCGCGTTCTTAACGTAACGGCCCGCGGTGCATCCTTGCGAGAAGCCGCCGACAGTGCCTACCGGATGATTGATGCCATCGACTTCCCTGAAGGCTTTTGCCGCCGTGACATCGGATGGCGGGCGCTTGACTAGGACCAGGACCTTCCGGCCCCCCTTCCCTGTTTCAAAAAAATCCCCGCCGGAGGCTCCAACCGCCAGCAACCGGGTCAGCGTGTGAAAATCGCTTACGACATCGGCGCTTGGGTACAGGCGACCGGATCATCGCTGATGTCCACCACCTCTTGCACTTCTCCGAGATCATCGGTTGAAGCAACAAACAGGCGCGCATCGCGCAGAAACGGGACCCAACAGTGCGTCACACCGGGCGGGTCATCATCATAGTCGAAACAGACCTGACCATTCTCCGCCGTCACCAGACCAAAGGCGCAGGTTCCGTTTGCCCGGGCCCATACGGTGCGATCACGTGACAGGAACTGTTCTATCCCGACAGGCTGACGGTCTGGAAACGTTGCGAAAGACGCCGTTCGGTCGGCAACAAGATCAAGGAACTGCTCGGGCGTCAGGCGGTCCTGCGCAATGGCTGGCGCTGCAGCAAACAACAACGCAACAGCCAGTCGCATCATTCGCAGTCCATGGCGCGGGCAAAGGCCGGGCGGGTTGTATCGGTGCCCAAGTACATGCGCTGAAACTGCGATCCGTTCCAGCGTATGGCCACAAGGTCCGACCAGTTGGCGGTGGCGAGGATCATCTCGGGTACACCCGCGCAGGTGCGGATGCCGCCCGCGATGTCCTCCTCTCCGATCCTGTGGTTTGTAAGCCCCCGCAGGTCTGCGGCGGGGGTCAGCGTGCCATCTGCAAACCGCCAGATGCGCAAGGTCTTGGCAAGGTGCGGCCGGTCGATATAGGCGATCTCGGTCACACCATCACCGTCCAGATCACCCGCCCCCAGCGGAGCAAGCCAACGGTTACGGGTCCCGATATGGGGCGTCTCGGTGATCTTACCCTGCGGGCCGTAGATTGCAAAGGCAGCCCCTGCGGTCACATCGGCTTCGACCACCAGCACTTCGAGCGCGCCATCGCCATCCAGATCAGCAAGTCGAGGAGCCACGTCTTCGAAAACGTGATCGCGGGGCAGGACAAAGCGGCGTTGCTCACCGCTCTGCATCTCAAGCTCGAGCGTTCCCCATTCGATCGCGTCGCCAAGGATGCCGTGGGCATACCGGTCGGTCGGATCGGCATAGCGGGCGGCAAGGATGACATCCGCCAGTACGGGCGCTGAGGACACCATGAACGCCAGCGCGATCAGCAACAGGCGCGGCGGTTGCACCGCGCCGCGAACGGACGGGCGCAAATGGCGCATCAGCAGACGCGGCGCCCTGATGGGCATCAGATCTGCTTTTCAGGCATCTGAACGACAAGACCGTCCAGCGCGTCCGTGACCTTCAACTGGCAGGTCAGGCGCGAGCGGGCCTCATCCGGCTCGTATGCAAAGTCGAGCATGTCGGTTTCCATGTCGTCCTTGGCCGGCAGCTTCTCGACCCAGTCGGGATGCACATAGACATGGCAGGTGGAGCAGGCGCATGCGCCACCGCAATCCGCCTCGATACCCGGGATATTGTTATCACGTGCACCTTCCATGACTGTCAGGCCATTGGCCACGTCCACAACATGCTCGGTGCCGCCATGTTCAATATAGGTAATCTTGGCCATGTCTGGGTTCCTTCAATCCGCATTCCGCACATCTCTACCGGGCAGGAGATAAGGCTGCCAGCCCCTTTTGCGACCCCCAACTTTCCCACTTGCGACACACAGTGTATGTTCTATCTTTGTTCTCATGCAGACTTATTCCTCTTCCTCTTCCGGGCATACGACCACATGGCCCCGTCCCCCGGCATGCCTGCGCGCAAATGAACTGGACGCACCGCCCGTGAATGCGCGGGTGGCGGTGGCAGGGCTGGTGATTCTGCGACAACGTCCTGGCACGGCCAAGGGCGTGATCTTCCTCACGCTTGAAGATGAGACAGGCGTGGTGAACATTATCGTCTGGCGTCACATCTACGAACGCTTCCGCCGTGCCGTGGTGGCCGGGCGCATGTTGAAGGTAACGGGCCGGATGCAGCGGGCCCATAACGTCACCCATGTGCTGGCCGAAGAGATCGAGGACATCTCGTCCCTGCTCGACCAGCTTCTTGCAGAAGGCACCGGGCGGCATATGCGAAATGAGACACGTACCGACACCTGGGAAAGCCGTAAGGGCGGCTGATGCAGCAGGGCTAGGCAGAGGCCGGACCCGCAGCTATGTTGCCCACAAAAGCCCAGCCAGAGGCCCGAGCATGACACTCAGACCCTTCTTCCCGGCCCTTGCTGCCGCCTGCATTGTTGCAGCCTGTGCCGACGATGGCACAGTCACATCGTCTTCGAATGTCGACCCGATCTCGCTGGCGACCGCCCCGCCCGGAGCTGCTCCGGACACGTGTTGGGACAAGACGGTGAGCCCCGCCGTCGTCGAAACCGTGACCCGAAAAGTCCAGTTGCAACCCGCGCAGGTCAGCAGTGACGGACGGATCCAATCCCCCCCGATCTACAAGACCGAGACAAGCCAACAGGTTGTCCAGCCACGCCGGGAAACCTGGTATGAGATAATCTGCGAAGCGGATATCACGCCCGACTTCATTGCATCGGTCCAGCGGGCGCTGGAGGCGCGCGGGTTTTATACAGGTCGGATCACCGGCGAAATGGACGCGCGCACCCGAGCAGCAGTCGGGCGATACCAGGCCTCAGAGGGCCTGGACAGCAAGACCCTTTCCATCGCCGCCGCCCGCAAGCTGGGACTGATCACCGTTGCCAATCCCGCCGCAACCTGACGGGCGGGGCGCACCACAGGTGCGCCTTACAGCTGGGCACACCACTGCAAGTCCTGAACAAAAGAAAGGCGCCCCAAGGGGCGCCTTACCTATTTCGGATCGATGAGGGTACTTACTCAGCCAGACTGAGCGCCACGAAACGCGGGTCACCCGCCCGACGCACCAGCAGCAGAAGCGATTTACGCCCAGCTTCTTTTACGTCATCCAAGCGCGTCTCGAACTCACCGATGCTGTTGACCTTTTGCTGCCCCGCTTCGGTGATGATGTCACCCGCACGCAGGCCCTTTTCGAAGGCTTCGCTGGTCTCGTCCACCTCGACAACGGCAAGGCCTTCCTGATCCGCATCCGCACCCAGCTGTTCACGCAGCTCGTCCGTCAGCGTGCTGAGCGTTAGACCAAGCACGTCCTTGGTTTCGGCTTCGGCCGGTCCCTCCTCGGGTGCCGCAGCGGCGGGCACGGCGCCTTCCGCTTCCTCGCGCCGTCCAAGTGTCACGCGCAGGGTCACCGTCTCACCATCGCGGAACACGACAACGCGGACTGTTTCACCCACGGGGCTGTTGCCAACTTGACGCACCAGGCCGCGCGTGTCCGCCACATCAACACCGGCAAAGCTCAGGATCACATCGCCATCCTGCATGCCGCCATCTTTGGCGGGGCCATCTGGCACGGAAGTGACAAGGGCGCCAGCGGTGTTTTCAAGGCCAATCGCTTCGGCAATGTCATCGGTCACATCCTGAATGCGAACACCCAACCAGCCGCGGCGGGTTTCGCCAAATTCCTGCAGCTGGTCGACTACGCGGGTCACAACATTGGACGCCATCGAAAAGCCGATGCCGATCGAACCGCCGTTCGGCGACAGGATCGCCGTGTTCACACCGATCACTTGACCGTCCATGTTGAACAATGGCCCACCGGAATTGCCCCGGTTGATGGCCGCATCCGTCTGGATGTAATCATCATAACTGCCGCTCAGGGCGCGGTTGCGTGCAGAGACGATACCGGCAGAGACCGAAAAGCCCTGACCCAGCGGGTTGCCCATCGCAACCACCCAATCACCGACGCGCGCGGTGTCGCTGTCGCCGAATGGCACGTGCGGCAGAGGCTCATCCGCTTCGACTTTCAGCAGCGCAATGTCCGTGTTCGGATCGGTGCCGACCAGTTTGGCAATCAGCTTCTCTCCGCTAAAGAACTCGATCGTGATCTCGTCCGCGCCTTCGATGACGTGATTGTTCGTCACGATGAACCCATCTTCGGAAATCACAAAGCCAGACCCAAGTGCCGACGAACGGCGCGGCCTGTCACCCTGACCGTTGCGGTCCTGGAATTCGCGGAAAAAGTCCTCGAAAGGAGAACCTTCTGGAACGATCCCTTGGGGGCCGGTCCGCCCTTCGATCACCGTGGAAGTGGTGATGTTGACCACCGACGGGCTGATCTGTTCGGCCAGAGGGGCCAGGCTTTCGGGGCGCGCGTGCGCCATAAGCGCCTGCACCAGAACAAAGGCCAGCGCCAAAGCGCCCATCCAGAGGACACGAAAATAGGGAAGCGGTGAAAGCCGTCTGGAGACGGCGATTGCCTGTCGCTGCATCAGGTTACTCCTGCATAGTCTTGTTGACCGTTTCGGTCATTTTGCACACGGATGTGCGCACCTGGGCACACCGTGCATGTAGGGTTGCATCCTTGCAACATTAAAGATGGATCAGTGTCCCGTGGTTTCAACACAGCGTGATGTGCGCGTGAACACTCTGAAACCTATTGCCTTACAAACCTATGAAAAACGCCAGCCAGATAAAGATCAATCCAGTCACAAGAACAAGTGCGCCAAACAGCCGCCGGGCACTTTCCGGCATGGTGCGCAACACCTCGAGCACCCGTTCAATAAGCGAAGGGGCCAGCACATAGGCCAGCCCCTCCACCAACATCACAAGTCCTAGGGCCAAGAGGACCCAAGCCATTACTGCCCCGCGGCAGCGTTATTGCCCGTGGGCGACTTCAGGTAGTTGAAGAACTCGGAATCCGGTGACAGCACCATGGTCGAGTTCGACCCCTGAAGCGACCGCTGGTAGGCCGTCAAAGACCGGTAGAATTCAAAGAATTCAGGATCCACGCCAAAGGCATCCGCAAAGATCGCATTGCGGCGCGCATCTGCTTCACCGCGAATGATCTCGGCCTGACGTTCCGCATCCGACGTCAATTCGACCACTGTCCTGTCGGCCTGGGCACGGACACGTTGGGCCGCTTCGTTACCACGGGCACGTTCGTCGGTGGCTTCACGCTCACGCTCCGCCCGCATCCGCTCAAAGGTGGCGTCGAGGTTTTCGGTCGGCAGGTCCGTCCGTTTCAGACGCACGTCGATGACTTCGATGCCCAGCGCACGCGCTTCGGCGATGGCGCCGTTGCGGATGCGCAGCATCAGGGCCGCACGGTCAGAGCTGAGGATGTCGTTTGACGACACCGAGCCCAGCACTTCGCGCAACTCGTTCCGCAGAATACCGTCGATGCGACGATCCGCAGACTCTTCGCCACCCGTACCGACAGCTTGCCGGAACTGGTTCACATCCGTGATCCGGTATCGGGCAAAGGCGTCAACAACGAGACGACGGTCATCCAGAGGGGTGACTTCCAGCGGCTCGACATCACGGCTCAGGATACGGTCATCATAGCGCACGACCTCCTGAATGAGCGGGATTTTGAAGGCCAATCCGGGGTCTTCCTTAATGGCGACGACGCGGCCAAACTGCAGCACCAGAGCCTTTTCACGCTCATCCACGATGAACAACGAAGAAAGGCCGATGGCACCCAAAATAACCAAGATGGGCAGAAGAAATGTTGATCTCCGCATCAGTTCGACCCTCCAGCGCTACGGCGCAACTCGTTCAGCGGAAGATATGGGACGACCCCCTGCCCTCCGGCACCCTGGTTTTCATCAAGAATGATCTTATCCACGCGGCCAAGCACCTGTTCCATGGTTTCGAGATACAGACGCTTGCGTGTTACGTCGGGTGCCTTGGAATACTCCTCCAGAACGGCAGAAAAGCGGCTCGCTTCACCTTCGGCCTGGTTGACCTGTTGGGCGCGGTAGGCTTCCGCCTCTTCCAAAAGCTGAGCCGCCTGACCACGCGCTTCGGCAAGCACACGGTTGGCATAGGCGTCCGCCACGTTTTGCAGACGGTCCCGTTCTTGTTCCGCCGCTTGCACGTCGCGGAATGCGTCGATCACGGATGCTGGCGGGTCAGCCTTGTCAAAGTTGACACGGATAATCGTGACGCCGCTTTGGTAGCTGTCGAGCGTGGACTGGATCAGATCCTCCAAGCGCCCGGCAATCGCACCACGATCCCGGTTCAGGATCGGTGCCAGATCGGATTGCGCGATAATCTCACGCATCGCCGATTCCGACACGGCCCGGATCGTTGGGCGCGGATCACGCAGGTTGAACAGGAAATTGGCCGGATCATTGATGTTCCAGACAACCTGGAAATCGATATCGACGATGTTCTCGTCACCGGTCAGCATCAGGCCGGCATCACCACCACGACCGCCAACGCCAATCTCTTCGGTTTGTTCGCGGGTGACTGGAATAACCTCGGCCGTTACGACGGGCCAGGGTGCAAAGTTCAGACCGGGGTTTCCGATGGACGAAAACTCACCCAGGAACAGCTCAACCGACTGCTCTTCAGGCCGGACGGTGTAAAAGCTTGCCATCCCCCAAAGTACAATGGCCGCAAGCGCCCCGAGGCCCAGCGTACCGCGTGTCAGAAACGGACCGCCGCCGCCGCCCGAACCGCGACCGCTGCCATTGCTGCCGCCGCCACGACCGCCCATCAGGACACGCAGCTGTTCCTGGCCTTTTTTGACCAATTCGTCGATTTCGGGGATTTGCGGACCTTCGTCGCCGGGACCACGCCCGCCATTGCCGCGGCCGGGACCGCGAGAGCCTTTGCCGCGATCATCGTCGCCGCCGCCCGAGTTTCCGCCACCCCCCCAGGGGCCGCCTGTATTGCCAGCCATGTGGTATTATTCTCCTTTTGCCGTGCGACATGTGCCGCACCTTGTGCATTACCTGTGATTTTTACCCAAAAATTCAAGCAGTCCGCATTGGCGTCCGCATGGTTACGATCTCCTCCGACATGGTGGGGTGCACCGCGACCGTCCTGTCGAAATCTTCCTTGGTTGCTCCCATCTTGATGGCGACCCCCGCCAGCTGGATCATTTCGCCCGCATCCGGGGCAACGATATGGCACCCTAGCACTTTTCGCGTGGCCACCGACACAACCAGTTTCATGAGCACGCGATCGCTTTTCCCGGCAAAGGCCGTCTTCATCGGTCGGAAGGACGTGCAGTACACTTCGACCTCTTCCTGTTCGCGGGCCTCTTCCTCGCTCAGGCCAACGGTCCCCATCTCGGGTTGGGTGAACACGGCGGACGGGATCAGGTCATGATCAACAGCCGTCGGGTTGTCTTTGAACACCGTTTCGACGAATGCCATGCCCTCGCGAATGGCCACCGGTGTCAGGTTTACCCGATTGGTCACATCACCAATGGCGTAGACACTGTCGGCGGCTGTCTTGGAAAACTCATCCACGACAATTTCACCCCGGCGACCGACGTCAATGCCGACATCTTCAAGCCCCATGTCAGTGCTGTTCGGGTCACGCCCAGTCGCGAACAGAACCGTATCAAAAACATTCTCATGGCCCATTGTGGACTTCACCCAGATGGGGCCATCCCGATCGCCATTGTGTTCCACGGTCGTTGCACTGCCATATGCCATGACGTTGTCCTGCTGTGCGCCTGCGCCCATTGCAGCATCAGATGCGGTTGGAATTGCGCCGGAATGGTCTTCCGATGCCGGTCCCATCTGAACAATGTTAGTGCCGGTATGAAGGTTGATCCCCCGATCTCGCATAGACTCGGCGATCAGGCCCCGCGCCTCGTCATCGAAGCCACGCAGGATCTGGGCACCACGGTAATACTGCGTCACCTCCACGCCCAGCCCGTGCAGGATGCACGCAAACTCGCACGCGATGTATCCGCCACCGATGATCAGGATCGACTTCGGCAGCGTTTCGAGGTGAAAGATATCGTCGCTGACGATACCGAGATCGGCATTGGGGATATCCGGTCGCACCGGACGCCCACCGGTGGCGATAAGGATCGTTTTGGCGGTCTTGGTCTCGCCGGTCGACAGCTCGACCGTATGCTTGTCTTTCAGCTTGGCGCGCGCGTCAAAGGTCTCAACCCCCGAGTTTTTCAAAAGACTGCGATACACGCCCTCAAGCCGGTCCAATTCCGTGTTCAGGTGGCCCCGGAACCCTTTCCAGTCAAAGGTTCCAGCGGTCATCGACCATCCATAGGCTTTGCCGACCCCTGCCATCTCACCGAACTCGCTGGCGAACACCATCAGTTTCTTGGGCACACAGCCCCGGATCACACAGGTCCCACCATAGCGGTCTTCCTCGGCCAGTGCGACGCGCGCCCCGGCCTCACCAGCGGCCACGCGTGCCGCGCGCACACCGCCGGAACCGCCCCCAATCACAAAGAGGTCGTAGTCATAGTCCGCCATGTTTCGTGTCCTTAGTCTGCAAGGTCGGAGAACAGGTTGTCGCTTTCCAAGAAATCGAGCCGATCCTGTTCCACTGTGCCTTCATTGATATCTCGCACCTCGACCCGACCATCGCCGTAGCCGATGACAACGGCGTCACAAATATCGATGAACAAACCATTTTCAACCACACCCGGCATCTGGTTGATCACCAGGCTGAGCTGACGAGGGTTGCCGATGCGCTGCAAATGCAGGTCCAGGATGTAGTTCCCCTCGTCCGTCATGAAGGGGCGCTCGCCGTTCATGCGCAGGCTCGACTGACGGCCCAGAACGTCCATGGACACAAGGGTTTCCTCAACCAGCGCCTGCGTGGTCTGCCAGCCAAAGGGAATGACCTCAATCGGCAAAGGGAACGCGCCCAAATGTTCGACTTCTTTGCCGATATCAGCGATCACCACCATTTGATCAGAAGCAGTCGCCACGATCTTTTCTTGCAAGAGCGCACCGCCGCCGCCCTTGATCAGGTTCAGGTCGCCATCAAACTCATCCGCGCCGTCGATGGTTAGGTCGAGCCACCTAGCCTCGTCCAGGCTGATCACTTCGATCCCGACCTCACGGGCCAAGTCTGCCGTTCGGGTCGACGTCGGCACCCCCTTGAACTGCAAGCCGCCCTCGCGGACCTGTTCACCAAGGCAGCGCACCAGCCAAGCGGCGGTTGATCCGGTCCCCAGACCCACGCGCATTCCATCCTCGACATAGTCGGCGGCGCGTTTTGCAGCGACGAATTTGGCCTTGTCGATGGGCGACAGTTCTCCGGACATGTGTGCGACTCCCCAAATGCTGCTGGGCTTATACGCACGCGGGCCCGTCGTTGCGACCCCAAAGGGTGCAATTTGCTGCACTGTGCTACGGAAACAGATTGTCAGGCAGGCGCACCCAGCAGTTCCATCGCCTCAAGCACCTCGTCGAGGACCACATGGTCGTCGCCATTCAGATCAAAGGTCATCATCGCGCGCATGGCAGCCATAGCCGTTTCTGACATCCCGGCGTCCGCCCTTTTGGCTGCATGGCTGCGCAACTCCGCCCATTGGACGGAGCCATCGCTGTCCGTGTCCGCGCTTCGGTGCCAGACCAGAAGCCGCCCCCGCATTGTCGCCGACGCGGCCCGCAGCAGAACGTTCAACTCGTCGCGGGTGACCGTCAGGTCATCATTCAAGTCAGCTTCGAGCAGGCGGCGGATTTCCCGCGCGCGCAGACGCGCTTTCTCCGCTGCGATTGCGGTCTCGATATCCGAAGCGGTCAATCCCCGCGTCCCGCCATAGCCAAGGATCAGCCCGGCCGCCTCTTGAACAAAGGCGTCGGGGCGCGCCCGCATCCGGTCCAGCGTCGCCCCCGGTGTCCGCGCAACCAGCACATCAACCAAATACTGCCCAGACAATTCCTGCGCAAACGTGGCCCGCCAAGGCAACGCACAGACCGCCAGCGACATCAGCAATAGAATCCAGCGCATTTGAAATCCTCCGTGCTTTAAGGAAGCGCACCAAGGTAAACGGGTCGTTAATCGTGGCTTTTTCTCCGACGAATTGGTCGTTTTGAGACATCGTTTGCGCCGTTATCGAAGGTACATGGCATGCATGAGCCACGTTCTGCACTATGCGCCAGACAACGCGTCGCTGATCATTCGATTGGCGCTTGATACAATTGGCCTGGCATACTCCACCGTCCTTGTGGATCGCTCAAAACGGGAGCAATGCAGTGCCAGCTATCGCAAACTGAACCCGAACGGGCTGATCCCGACATTCGAAACACCCGATGGCACCCTTTTTGAAACAGGCGCCATCCTGCTTTGGCTTGTCGATACACATGGCGTCATCGGCCCAAAGGCAGGTGATGAAGGGCGCGCTGCTTTCCTCAAGTGGCTGTTCTTTTGCGCCAACACGGTGCACCCGCACATGCAATTGCTGTTCTACCCGGACAAGTTGGTCGGTGATGACCCCGGCCTGAAACAGTCGGTCACCGATGGTGCGCGACGCGCACTGATGCGGGACTTCGCGATCCTTGAACAGGCCGCCAACCAAGCCTTTGGTGACGATACACCGACCGCCATCGATTTTTATGTGGCCTGTTTGCTGCGCTGGTGCGCAATCTATGGCCCGGACAATCGTGACTGGTTTACCCTTGCCCACAGCCCGCGCCTGTCCCACATCTGCAAACGGGCGGACGCATGGCCTGCCACCGAGATCGCCATACGGGCCGAAGGATTGGGCCCCGCACCGTTTACAGCGCCACAGCGCCCGAACCCACCCGAAGGATCCGCACTCTAGATGTTCTTGTCCGTCTTCGAAATGTTCAAGGTCGGTATCGGCCCCTCCTCGTCACACACGATGGGTCCGATGGTGGCCGCCGCGCGGTTCCTCGACATGATGCGCGCCTCGCCCTTCCAGTTCGCCGGAGTGCGCGCGTCGCTGCACGGTTCACTGGCCTTCACGGGCGTCGGGCATGCCACGGACCGGGCGACGATCCTAGGTCTGGCTGGGTTTGTCCCCGAAACCTACGACCACAATCAGGCCGAAACAGCACTGGCCACACTCTCAGACACGCACATACTGCATCCTGATGGCTTGCCTGCCCTGCACTTCAACCCGAAAACCGACCTAATCTTCGACTACGATACACCCCTGACAGGCCACGCCAATGGTATGATCCTGATGGCCACCGATGCGCAGGGCGACGTCACCTTGCAGCAGGTTTTTTACTCTATCGGCGGCGGTTTCGTCATGACCGAAGAGGAGCTGGCCGCAGGCAAGGCAACGGACGAAGGGGCGCCCGTCCCCTACCCCTTTAAAACGGCTGCCGAAATGCTTGAGATGGCCGAGAGGTCGGGCAAGACCATTTCAGCCATGAAACGCGCCAACGAAGTGTCCCGCAACGGCGATCCGCACCTGCGGTCAGGCACAAAACGGCTGTGGCAGGTGATGAACGATTGCATCACACGTGGCCTGACAACCGACGGCACGCTTCCCGGCGGTTTGAATGTCAAGCGGCGGGCCAAGGGCATCCATGACAAGCTGATAGAAGAGCGCGGCATGAACCTGACAGCGCCGCACACCATCAATGACTGGATGAGCGTCTATGCCATGGCCGTGAACGAGGAAAACGCAGCAGGTGGACAGGTCGTCACGGCCCCCACCAACGGTGCGGCGGGCGTGCTGCCTGCCACCGTGCGCTACTACCTCGATCACGTTCCCGGCGCATCCGAAGCGCATATCGAGGACTTCCTGCTGACGGCTGCCGCCATTGGCGGCCTTGTGAAATACAATGCCTCCATTTCGGGCGCTGAAGCGGGCTGCCAGGCGGAAGTAGGCAGCGCAGCAGCCATGGCTGCCGCAGGCCTATGCGCCGTCATGGGCGGCACACCGCAGCAGATCGAAAATGCGGCAGAGATCGCGCTTGAGCATCATCTGGGCATGACATGCGACCCCGTGCGCGGGTTGGTGCAGGTGCCCTGTATCGAACGCAACGGGCTTGGCGCGATCAAGGCGGTCAGCGCGGCCAGTCTTGCCTTGCGCGGTGATGGCACGCATCTGGTGCCGCTCGATGCCTGCATCGAAACCATGCGGCAAACCGGGGCAGACATGAGCGAGAAGTACAAGGAAACGTCACTCGGTGGGCTCGCGGTCAACGTGCCGAACTGCTGATGCGGTCGCGATTCTGACACACAGACGGTCAAAGGGCCATGGTCCGGGGGCGGCGGGTGGGCGAATTTGCGCAGCAAAGAGTGCATCCGCAGACCAACGAAGCAGATTATCAAATGATCTGACGCCAATTGGCGTCATTCAAGTCTCAATACTTGTGTTGCACTCCGCTCCGCACCGGGTAGCGTGGCACCATGACTCACGATCGCCCTCTTCTCGGCATCCTTTTGATGCTGGGCTTTTGCGTTGTTGCCCCTGTCGGGGACGCAGTGGCAAAGGTCTTGGGGCAATCGGTTCCACTGTCCCAACTGGTTCTGATCCGCTTCGCCGTGCAAGCGGTGATCCTGATCCCGATTGTCTGGCTAGGACGGCGGCTGTGGCGCATGCACGGGCGGGTGCTTTGGCTGACACTATTCCGCACGGTGCTGCACATCCTCGGGATCGGCGCCATGTTCACGGCTTTACAGTACCTGCCCTTGGCAGATGCCGTGGCCATCGCCTTTGTCATGCCGTTCATCATGATGCTTCTGGGCAAATACGTTCTGGGCGAGGAAGTCGGCAGTCGCCGCGTCTGGGCCTGCATCGTTGGGTTCAGTGGCACACTTCTGGTGGTTCAACCCAGCTTTATTGAAGTGGGCTGGCCCGCACTGCTGCCCCTGTTCGTCGCCCTGAATTTCTCGGTCTTCATGCTGGTCACGCGCCAGATCGCCAAGGAAACCGATCCGATTGGCCTGCAAGCGGTCAGCGGCGTGATGGCCGTGGTGATCATGGGGCCGCTGGTCTATCTGCTGCAAGGGCGCGATCTGCCGGGTATCGAACTGATCACTCCGAACAGCTTTGAATGGACGTTGCTGCTGGCAATCGGCGGTCTCGGCACGCTGGCGCACCTGCTGATGACGTGGTCGCTGCGCTACGCGCCTTCGGCCACATTGGCCCCTATGCAGTACCTCGAAATCCCCTTTGCCACGATCATCGGGTTCATCGTGTTCCGCGACCTGCCCAACGGGCTGGCCGCCATCGGGATTTGCATCACGATTGCGGCGGGGCTGTACATCGTGCTGCGCGAACGGGCCATCGCGCGGCTTGAGGCGCCTGCACCAGCGCCTGCGTAAGCGTTGGCAGGCAACGGCGCGGCGCAATCACGATCATCGCTGGATCCGACATGGTGAGGGTGACAGCCCCTTCCGCCGCGTTCGATGTGCCGATGGACGAGGTCGGGTGAAACGCGAGGCCATCAATCGGCCAGTACAACCCCGTTGATGTGCCCTCAACCGCTGCCAGCGGATAGAGCGATACAACATCGCCGGGCCGAGTCGCCAAGGCCAAGCGCGGCGGACACAGAAAGACAATCTCTTCTCGTCCAATCAGAATACATGGCCGGTCCGCATAACGCGCCAGCACTGTAAAACAGGCCAGTTGGTGATCTACCCGTCCTCCCAAAAAGCCGGCGGCCAGCACCACGGGTGCAGCGATATGGCGCAGCGCCTTGTCGAAATCAGTGCTGTTCTGCTCTGCAATATGGTGATGACGATCCGTCGGAATTTTGCGCAAGATATCCGCCGTAACCGAGTCAAAATCACCGATCACAGCATCCAGATCGACGCCCGCTTCAAGAGCAATTTTCGCGCCTCCATCCGCCGCAACGCAGGGGCCGGAAAGCGCCTGAATCTCCGCCACATCGGCCAGAGTTGCCTCGCCACCGCCGAACAATGCCACGGGCTCAGAACTGTAAACAATCGACGAAGTCATGCCGGATTAATGCAATTTTCGGAAACAGATCACAATGTCGACACAAAATGATACCCTCAGCACCACAGATTCGGGCCGCTTTAGCCCGCCGCGCCACATAGGACGACCTTTGCATATCAGCAGAGGACGAGCATCCGATGATGAATAATAATAAAATTTTAACAGTTTCCTACGGTACCTTTTCGTGCACGTTGGAAGGATTCGACGATAGTTTCGGCACCATGAAGGCGATTGCGGAGTATTTCCGCGATCTGGCGTCCGATGACAGGTATTTCGGGGCCGAGCCCCCACAGCCCGATGCAGAGATGCTGGCCCGTATTGCCGAGCGCGAGATTTCGCGCCGCGTGGAAGCACGCGAGCAAGAAGGCCGGATTGTTCTCAGCGCAGAAACGCAACAACCCGAAGCCAGCGCGGTGTCGCCGGTTGCCCTTGCCGCGGCAGCAGCCCCGATTGTCGCCCCTGCACCCAAGGCCGAAACACTGGCGCCGGTGTCTGAAGAAGCCAGCGACACCAATGTGCAGATCGCGGATTCGGTGAATGAAGCGGCGACTGACGTTATCGCACAGGATGAAGACGAGGCTGCGGAAAACAACGCTGACGACGACCAAGTCGATCCTTTAGAAGCTGATGTTGCGGTCGATCTTCAAGCCGAAGCCGAAGCCGAAGCCGAAGCCGAAGCCGAAGCCGAAGCCGAAGCCGAAGCCGAAGCCGAAGCCGAAGCCGAAGCCGAAGCCGAAGCCGAAGCCGAAGCCGAAGCCGAAGCCGAAGAATTCTTTGCCCAATCCACCGTCGAGGCAACCCCTGTCGAAGCCGAACTGGTCGACGACACGACCACGGCCGCCATGGCCGATGCGGCACCTGACAGCATTGCGGCAAAGCTGCAGCGCATCCGCGCCGTCGTATCGCAAAGCCAGGACGAGGTAGAAGACGAAGAGATGTTCGAAGACGAACATGCCGACGCCTTCGCACCGGCAGTCGATTTCGAAGACATCACCGAAGCAGTAGACGAAGATGTCACGGCTGAAGATGTCCTCATCTCTGCAGCGGAAGATATTAAAGCGGCTCAGGACGAACTGCCTGACACAGCCGATGACGACGATGACGACATTGGCGACATCCTTGCACGCCTCGAATCCGACCAATCTGATGCACCGGTAGAAGCAGAAGCAGAAGCAGAAGCAGAAGCAGAAGCAGAAGCAGAAGCAGAAGCAGAAGCAGAAGCAGAAGAGGTGATCGCGGCCGCTCCCGATTCGCAAGCGGATGATGACGATGATCTTGGTCTCGATACGCTGGCCGCATTGTTGGCAGCCGATGACGATGGCCCTGCATCGGAAGAAGACAAGGCCGACAACCTCTTTGACGACAGCGCAGAGGTCGATACACTCGAAGCGGAGGAGGCGCCCGCCCATCCCCGCGCGCGCGTGATCAAGGTCAAACGCGCGGACATTGACGCCGCCATCGCAAGCGGCGCGCTTGAAGAGGTCGAGGACTCAACTGCTGAAAGCACGCTGTCTGCGGAAGATGAAGCCGAACTGTTGGCAGAGCTGGCCGAGGTCGAGGCGGAATTGCCGGTATCAGAGGACGCCGACACAGACGTCGACGACGACCACGTTGATGACGTCGAAGCAGAGGCAGACACGCCAGCAGAACCCGAAGCCGTCAAAGATGATGACGTGCAGCGCCTGATGGCCGAAGCCGAGAACCAGATGGATGAACCAGAAGGGTCGCGCCGCCGCAACGCCTTCCAGCATCTCAAAGCTGCGGTCATGGCGAAAAAAGCGGATGCAGACATCGGCAAGAAGGACGAAGAAGAGGAAGGCGCCTTCCGCTCGGACCTTGCATCCGTCGTCAAACCCCGCCGTCCCGAAGCCCGCAACGAAGGTGCGAAGCGCCCGAGCAGCGACCGCCCTGCACCGCTCAAGCTGGTTGCGGAACAGCGGGTCGACGTTGAAGCCGCGCCCAAGGGTCCTGTCACACCACGCCGCGTGGCCGCGATGGATGACGGCGCTAACGCCGAAGATGCGGGCAATTTCGCTGACTATGCATCTGAGATGGGCGCGCATGACCTGCCGTCCCTGTTGGAAGCCGCCGCAAGCTATCTGAGCTTTGTGGAAGGTCGCGATCAATTCTCGCGCCCACAACTGATGACCAAGGTGCGTCAGGTCGAACAAGGCGATTTCAGCCGGGAAGACGGGCTGCGTTCTTTCGGCCAGCTGCTGCGCGCGGGCAAGATCGAAAAGATCAGAGGCGGCCGCTTTGCCGTAACAGGCGATATCGGCTACCGCCCGGACCAACGCGAAGCAGGCTAAGTCCGACAAATGAACTTTTGAAAGGCGCCCTTGCACGGGCGCCTTTTTTGATGGCTGATGCACATATGAGCTTTCCAGACCAACCCACACTGAACGGCCCCAAGCTGCACCTGCGCCCCTTGCAGACCGAAGATGAAGGTGCACTTACACAGGCAGCGTCCAACCCCGCCATCTGGGCGGTCCACCCGTCGCCTGACCGCTATAAGCCAGAAGTGTTCGCGCCCTATTTCCAGATGCTTCTGAGCGAAGGTGGCACGCTTGTCGTCATCGACCGGGCCAGCAATGACATCATCGGCTGCTCACGCTACTACCCAGCCCCGGAAAGCCCGGGGGAATACGGCATCGGATTTACCTTCCTGACACGCGCCTATTGGGGAGGTGCGGCGAATTGGGAAATGAAATCGCTGATGCTGGATCACGCCTTCCAATACATGGATGCCGTCTGGTTCCACATCGGCACGGACAATATCCGCTCACAAAGGGCGACCGCAAAACTGGGCGTTGATCACGTCGCAACTGAAACACGGACGCTCAGCAGCGGCACGGCGCTCTATGAATGCTACCGGCTCAGCAAAACCACATGGCGGGCGCGTCAGGCATCCGGGTCAGGCTGACCGATCCCCTTGAAAACAAACTTCAGTGGAAACGCCCAGATGACGCCCAAGCCGACATAGATCAACAACTCAACAAGGATCGGCGGGCGCTCGAACAGCCCGACGATGGACACAGCCGCCACGATATAGAGCGGCAGTGCCACGATCAGGATCAGCAGAGCCAGCCGTTTCCGGGTCTTGTAGCGCAGCGCCATGCGAGGCTCCTCAGTCGGCAAAGGGGTCCCGGACAAGGATCGTATCCTCACGCTCGGGCGAGGTGGAAAGTAGGGCAACAGGGCAATCGATCAACTCTTCGACCCGGCGCACATATTTGATCGCGTTGGCCGGCAGGTCTGCCCAGCTGCGCGCGCCTTCGGTCGATTCCGACCAACCGGGCATCTCTTCGTACACCGGGGTGCAGCGCGCCTGCTGGTCAGCGGCGGTCGGTAGATAGTCCAGCGTTTCGCCATCCAGTTCGTAGCCCACGCAAATCTTGAGCGTCTCGAACCCATCAAGCACATCAAGCTTGGTCAGCGAAATCCCATTCACACCGCTCGTCGCACAGGTCTGGCGCACCAGACAGGCATCGAACCACCCGCAACGGCGCTTGCGGCCGGTCGTTGTGCCAAACTCATGCCCGCGCTCACCCAGACGCTGGCCATCCGCATCTTCCAACTCGGTCGGGAACGGCCCCTCGCCCACACGGGTGGTGTAGGCTTTGACGATGCCAAGTACGAAATCGATGCTGCCTGGTCCCATGCCAACACCCGTTGCGGCCTGCCCGGCAATCACATTTGAAGACGTGACAAAGGGATAGGTGCCGAAATCAATGTCCAGAAGCGCGCCCTGCGCCCCTTCGAACAGGATGCGTTTGCCAGCCTTGCGCGCCTCGTTCATCACCTTCCAGACCGGGGCGGCATATTCGAGAATGGCGGGTGCCACCTCGCTGAGCTTGGTAAGCAGCGCATCGCGATCCACCGGATCAAGGCCAAGCCCACGGCGCAGTGCATCGTGATGTACAAGGGCTCGATCCACGCGCAGCTCAAGGGTCTTGGGGTCGGCCAGATCAGCCACACGCACAACCCGGCGTCCCACCTTGTCCTCATAGGCCGGGCCGATACCGCGGCCTGTCGTTCCGATCTTCGCCACGGAGTTCTGAGATTCGCGCGCACGGTCCAACTCACCATGAATGGGCAGGATCAGCGGCGTGTTTTCGGCAATCATCAGCGTCTCGGGCGTGATCTCTACACCCTGGGCACGCAAAGTCTCGATCTCGGACACAAGGTGCCAGGGGTCCAGCACCACGCCGTTGCCAATGACAGACAGCTTGCCACCACGCACAACGCCCGAAGGCAGCGCATGCAGCTTGTAGACCTCACCATCAATGACCAGCGTGTGCCCGGCATTGTGTCCGCCCTGGAAGCGCGCAATGACATCCGCCCGCTCGCTCAACCAGTCGACAATCTTGCCCTTGCCCTCGTCGCCCCATTGTGCGCCGACAACCACCACATTGGCCATTTGATGCCCTTTCAGAAAGCAAACCCGCGCCCGTATAGCGACACCAGAAGCCGAGGCAAACCGGTATCTGTGTTTCTTCTGACGAAAAATACCACCGCCGGAGGCTCCTGCCGCTTGCGACTAGCGCAGGTTTCAGGCCATCAACGCATCAGCACGATCCAAGGACCAACCCCCATGGGCTTTCTCGCACGCTGGCTTTTCGCCTTTGGCCTTCTGGCCGTCACCTACAATCCGACGGAATACAACTACTTGGCCTGGGCCGCGCAGCATGGGCCAAACAATCTCTCAATTGCGGTTCTTGCCGGGCTGCTTTTGCTGATCGGCTACATCATCTACTTGCGCGCCACGCTGCGATCCATTGGCGGGTTCGGCATGGCGCTGGTGCTGGCTGTTGTCGGCGCGGTGCTTTGGGTGCTCTATGACCTCGGCTTGCTCACATTGGACAACGGGAACCTCAACACATGGCTGGGGGTGTTCGCCCTGTCTCTGGTGCTGGGGGTCGGCCTGAACTGGAGCCATGTACGGCGGCGCCTGTCGGGGCAGGCGGATATGGACGACGTGGACGAGTAGCTACGGCGCCAAGATTTTTCGCCGAAAAATCTCATCCTTGGGGGCCAGCCCCCAAACCCCCGAAGTTTATCTGGCAAGATGAAGGATCAATCCAGCGTGACAGGCTGCCCGTGCGGTGTACGCATATAGGCGGCTTCCCATGCTGCGCGCATATCCGAAAGCGCGGTTGCCTCGGCGGCCCCTGTTTCCGTCATCAGCGCCTCGAGCGTTTCGAGCCACACGATGAAATAGTCGTCCCCGCCATTCAGCTCTTTCGCCAGACCATGCCGCTTCAACGTTGCGCCAAAGCGGGCGGCCCAGTCAGGCCAGGCAAAATGACCTGCTTCGTTCAGATGCACGGTCAACGCAAAGAGCTGGGCGTGCCATGGGGCTTCGAAACTCGGCTCGGGCGTCATTTGGCTGACAGATAGCTTTGCCACAGGTCAAGGATCACCTCGTCTTCGGGATGTTCCGGATGCGCCCAGATGTCCCGCGCCTTGACCCCCACGGCGTAAAGCGGTTCGGGCGCTTCGCCCATGCGGTGCGCGTTGCTGTCGGGCAAAACATGCGTTCCATGCTGCCGCACGATTGTTCCTTCAGCACCGGCAGCATAGGCGGGCAACCGGGTGTGCCCACCGGGCGTTTGTAGATTCTCCGGGAGCGACCGAATGCGCACCGTGTCCCCAGCAGCGAAAAGGGCGGCAACATTGCTTGGGCGCGTTGCAGGACCACCCTTGGCCAGAACCTCGGCCACAGCATCCGCAGCCAATCGCTTGCCCGCCAGATCGCTCGGTTCCCGTGCCGCCCCTTCTGCCAGCTCTTCGCGGCTCACAGCCCCGGTATCGACCAGCAGATCAGCCAGCGCAGCCATCCATTTTTCGTAGTAGGAAAAGCGCGTGTAATCCTTGGGGGACAGACATTCCCGCGCGTGACGCGAGACATCAATGTTCCATAACCCCAGCGATCCGCACGCCAGCGTGATCGCCAATGCACGCGGATGCCAATCGGCATGAAAGACTACATCCTCGGGCTCTGGCACGACGGTACCGTCCCCAAAGCGACCACCCATGTCGTGCACGCGCGTCATGGTGACACTACCAAACCACAGCCAATCATGCTGTCACGAGTAACCAGTGCCATCAGCGCGGCCTCATCTATGCCTTCAGTCCCCTCGGGCCGTTGCGGCAGAACGAGGTAGCGCACCTCTGCGGTCGAATCCCACACCCGCACCGCCTGCCCCTCGGGCAAGGTCACACCGAACTCGGCCAACACCTTACGCGGCTCACGCACGGCGCGGGATCGGTACGCATCAGACTTGTACCAGCCTGGCGGAATGCCCAGAAGCGGCCACGGGTAGCACGAGCAGAGCGTGCAAACGACCATGTTGTGCACGGTCTCGGTGTTCTCGACGACCACCATATGTTCGCCCTGCCGCCCGTAATAGCCAAGCTCGGCCAGCACCGGATCGGCGTCCACCAGCAAAGCGGCCTTGAAATCAGGATCGGACCACGCCCGGGCCACCACGTGGGCACCGTTCTTGGGGCCAATCTTGTTTTCATAGGTGTCTATGATCTCATCGAGCGCGGCAGGATCAATCAGCCCCTTCTGCGTCAGGATGGTTTCAAGCGCCTTGACCCGCAACGCAGGGTCAGAGGGCAACAACGAATGCGGGTGATCGTGGTCGGAATGGTCATGTGGCATGACCCGATCATGGAACCCCACGTACACAAATGTCCAGAGGCCGAAACCGCACTTGCCCCGCTTCGCAAACTTGCATAGATACCGCCCATCGCGCAGCAAAGAGCCTTGAACGCTTCATGGAAAACGTCGTCCTGATCATCCACCTGATCCTCGCCCTCGGCCTGATTGCCGTTGTGCTGATGCAGCGCTCCGAAGGGGGTGGGCTTGGTATGGGCGGCGGCGGAGGTGGCGCGGCCACGGGCCGGCCAGCAGCCACCGCGCTGGGTAAAGTGACCTGGATCCTCGGGATCGGTTTTACAATCACCTCGATCACGCTGACGATCATTGCGGCACAGAACGCATCCGGCACGTCCGTCATTGACCAGCTGGGCATCACGCCGCCCGCACAGAACGCGCCTGCAGACGATCTGGTGCCGCCTGGCAGCGACCTGTTGCCACCCACGGCTGACGACGACGCACCGCTGGTCCCCAGCGCCGACTAAACAAAACCTTGCGGAGATAGGAAAAGCTGCAACATGATGTTGCGGCATCCTTGCCCCGTGAAACCGAATCCTGTTATACTGAGGTCCCGTGGGGAACGCTTTCATGCGTCTGCTCACAGTGGCCTGAAGGCCTGATTGAACCACGGGGGACTGCACCACATGGCACGCTACATTTTCATCACGGGCGGCGTTGTGTCATCGCTGGGCAAAGGGTTGGCATCGGCTGCCCTTGGCGCGCTTTTGCAGGCCCGTGGCTTTTCCGTACGGTTGCGTAAACTGGACCCCTATTTGAACGTCGATCCCGGTACCATGTCGCCCTTTGAACATGGCGAAGTGTTCGTGACCGACGATGGCGCGGAAACCGACCTCGACCTCGGGCACTATGAACGCTTCACCGGCGTGGCCGCGCGCAAGACCGATTCCGTGTCGTCGGGCCGCATCTACTCCAATGTCCTCGAAAAAGAACGCCGTGGCGATTACCTTGGCAAAACGATCCAAGTCATCCCCCACGTCACGAATGAGATCAAGGATTTCATCGAGATCGGCGATGACGAAGTCGATTTCATGCTCTGCGAGATCGGCGGCACCGTGGGCGACATCGAAGGTCTGCCCTTCTTTGAAGCCATCCGCCAGTTCAGCCAGGACAAGCCACGCGGCCAGTGCATCTTCATGCACCTGACGCTGTTGCCGTGGATCAAGGCCAGCGGTGAGCTGAAAACCAAACCGACACAGCACTCGGTGAAAGAACTCCGCTCCATCGGTATCGCCCCGGACATCCTTGTCTGCCGGTCCGAAGGGCCAATCCCCGTCAAGGAGCGCGAGAAGCTCGCCCTCTTCTGCAATGTCCGCCCCGACTCCGTGATTGCGGCGCAGGACCTCGGCACCATTTACGACGCCCCCCTCGCCTACCACGCCGAAGGGCTGGACCAGGCCGTGCTCGACGCCTTCCAGATCAGCCCGGCCCCCAAGCCGGATCTGGCCAAATGGGAAGATGTCAGCGACCGCATCCACAATGCTGAAGGTGAGGTGAAGGTCGCCATCGTGGGCAAATACACCCAGCTTGAAGATGCCTATAAATCGATTGCCGAGGCACTGACCCACGGCGGCATGGCCAACCGGGTCAAGGTTAAGGTCGAATGGGTCGATGCCGAGCTGTTCGACAACGAAGACCCTGCGCCCCATCTCGAAGGCTTCAACGCCATCCTCGTGCCCGGTGGCTTTGGCGAGCGTGGCACTGAAGGCAAGATCAAGGCGGCCGAGTTCGCCCGCACTCGCAAGGTACCTTACCTGGGCATCTGCCTTGGCATGCAAATGGCGGTGATCGAAGCGGCGCGCAATATGGCTGGTCTGAAAACCGCAGGGTCCGAGGAATTTGACCACGAAGCAGGCAAGAAACGGTTTGAACCAGTGGTCTACCACCTCAAGGAATGGGTGCAGGGCAATCACAAGGTCGAACGCAAGGTCGGCGACGACAAGGGCGGCACCATGCGTCTTGGGGCATATGACGCCACCCTAGCAGAGGGCAGCCGCGTGGCCGAAGCCTATGGCACCACCACGATCGACGAACGCCACCGCCACCGCTACGAGGTCGACATCAAGTACCGCGAGCAGCTTGAAAAGGCGGGGCTCAGCTTTTCGGGCATGTCGCCGGATGGCCGACTGCCAGAGATCGTGGAATGGTCAGATCACCCGTGGTTCATTGGCGTGCAGTTCCACCCGGAACTGAAATCCAAACCCTTCGATCCTCACCCGCTGTTCCAGGATTTCGTACGCGCGGCCAAGGATATGTCCCGGCTGGTGTGATCCCGCGCCGGGCCGTTGTCAAAACGGTCGGGCATTGCGTTCACGGACAGGCTTGTCTGGGATGGCTAGATGGGCCAGTCCGACCCGAAGCCGAACGCAAGAAGCAATACCGTGCGGATGACGTACAGGATCACGACCACCCAAAGCGCCCGGACAAACCAGTCAAAACCAACCTGCCAGATGGATGCCTTGACCTGGCGCTGTTCGAGGTAGTCGGCAGTCAACAACGCAATCTGTTCAAGGTTCATGTCCTTGTCGCGCACAGCCCCTATGCCCAGCTCTTCATAAAGCTCCTCGATGTTCTCTGGCGTGGGCTGCGGCAGTTCCGGAAGGTTCTCCGCCCTTAACTCGGTACTACGCTCCCAATCCTCAAGATGCTCGACCTCAAAGCGATGCAGGACATCGCCAGCATCCTCGTGCGGTGGGAAGACATAGACCGCCTGATCAAAGTCCACCCCGGTCACACGAAAACACTGCACCTCACCGACCCCCAGAAAGCGCCCCAACATCTGCTCGACAAAGAATGCATCCGTCCAAGGCCAATCCGGCGCAAAGGCCTGTGTCAATGCGAAGTTCGCGACGTCCGCATTGAGCCTCCTGCTTTTCAAATTCCCCGTCAGGTGCAAGGTGACAATGCCATCCTGCCCCGCTTCCTGAACGGCAACATCATTGGCAAAACACCTCAGCATATCGGTCACTGTTTGCTGATACGTCCCGATATTCCTTAGACTGAAGTGAACAGCCGTTTCCCTGTCCAAAGCCAGCAAGAGCGTATAGATTTCGCCAGTTTCGCTGCCCACGACAGGGTCCAGAATGTCGAAGTCCTGATCCAGCTTCGCAATGACTTCGGCCACATCATCGAACAATGGCGCACGAAACATGCCCAGCGGCCTGTAGGCCGCTATGCAAGCAGAAATGAAATTCTCAATTGCTTCCGGTGCCGGACGTGAAGGGGGCATGCAACTGGTCCGCTTTGTCTCGATTTGTTCCGCGTCAAGATCATGTAAGCATGCTGATCTGACCACCAAAATCTCTGCGCGCTTGCACGTTCGGCGGATTCTGGTCGCACGGCGTGTGTCACGGCATCGACCCGCCTAACGGATCCTATCCATCCCTAGGCCCAAGCCGACAGCCACGCCGCGCAGTTGCCTGCAATGCGCAAACGGGGCACACCAATCCTATGGGCAGATACGTCGTGACAGGATCGTCAGGCAGGATTGGCAGCGCCATTGTGCGCCACCTGTCTAAGAACAACGAGGTTGTGGGCGTTGATCGCGCGCCCTCAAATTTCACCCACGTGATTGCGGATATTTGCGACCACACAGCGCTCCAACGCGCCTGTGCCGGTGCCGATGCGGTGTTTCACGCCGCCGCACTCCATGCGCCCCACGTCCCCACAACGCCCGAAGCGGAATTTGCGAGGATCAACATCGAGGGCACAGCCAACGTATTACATGCCGTCCGTACAAACGGTGTGAAATCCCTGATCTTCACCAGCACCACGGCGCTTTATGGATACGCCTCGCAACAGGAGGGACAGACAAGCTGGATCAACGAAAACACCACACCCCAACCACGCACGATCTATCACCGCACAAAGCTCGAAGGCGAAGACATGCTGCAAAGCGCGGCGTCTGACGATCTGGCGGTGCGGGTGATCCGCATGTCGCGCTGCTTTCCCGAACCTGCCCCGATGATGGCCGTTTACCGACTGCACCGAGGGATCGACGCGCGCGACGTGGCCCATGCACACACCCTGGCGCTGTCCCATTCCGGGTCGCCTTTCGAAGTGTTTATCGCCTCTGGCCAAACCCCATTCCAGAAAAGCGATCAGGAAGAACTCTGGCATGATGCACCGCACGTCATCCGACGCCGCGCGCCCGATCTTGCCAAGGCCTTTGACAACCGCGGCTGGTCACTGCCACCCCGCATCGACCGGGTGTATGATCCCAAACGAGCCATCACCCGATTGGGTTGGAAACCAATGTTCGGCGTCGCGTCCGTTCTGTCTCAATACGACGGCAACAGTCCCGAGGTTCTCCCCCTCGATGCCATCGGCAGCACGATCAGCGAATAGCTGTTCACACGTTTTTTTCGCCATTTGGTCTGGGACATTTATCACGACCCCGTGACCCCGGTTTATCCGACGTGATACTCTCTTACCTCATAGGCAACCGCCAACCGAGGAAACATGCTTATGACCACCTCTTTGCCCCGACGCACCGTTCTGGCGACCGGCACGGCCGCATTGCTGACCTCCGGCCTGACGATCCCCGCCCGCGCCGCAGGCGTCGCCCCGACCCTCACCATGCGCGGCGGCGCCAACAACTACCGCCCCGGCGCGCCAATCGTTGACCGCATCGGCGGCGGTGGCTTCCTGATGACCGGGACCGTTCTACGCGCTGGTGACGGTGCACCAATCCCCAACGCCCGCATCCAGATGTGGGCACACACAACCGAAGGACACGAACGGGACGAACGCAGCCACGGCGCCACGCTCACGGATGCACAAGGCCGGTTCCAGATGGATATGCCGCAAATCGTGCCGGCCTTTGGGCAGCCCCACGGCCATCTCGCTTACGATGCAGAGTTTGACGCGGGCGGCTTCCAAACCGTGTTCCTGCGCCCAATCATGTCCAGCGCCTCCGACACAACGCTCGACGTTCAGTTCGTGTTGCAACAGGCCTGACCCCGAACCCATGCGCGGCATCATCCCATGGGCCGCGCTGGCCATCGCAATTGCTGCGCCGCTCGTAGCGGCGGGGTTCAGCCCCCTTCTGCAATGGCGCGAAGGCATCTACATCGCATCGGGTTTTGCTGGCATCTTCGGCATGACGCTCCTGCTGCTGCAGCCCCTTCTGGCCGCCGGTGATCTACCCCACCTGTCCCCGGCCCGCGCGCGGCGGGTGCACCGCCTGACAGGGACGCTGCTGCTGATGGCAGTTCTCACGCATGTCATAGGCCTCTGGATCACAAGCCCGCCGGATGTGATCGACGCACTGACCTTCACCTCGCCCACGCCGTTTTCTGCTTGGGGTGTCATCGCCATGTGGGCCGTGTTCGCCGCAGCACTCATGGCGGCGCTGCGCAAACGCGTCGCCCTCCGCCCGATGACATGGCGACGGGCGCATGTGGCACTTGCCCTGATAATTGCCGTCGGCACGGTGATCCACGTCTTGCTGATCGAGGGCACGATGGAAACCGTGACCAAATACGGCCTGAGCGCACTGGTCCTTTTGGCCGCCCTCCGGATCGCCCCGCGCCTCCGCCCCCGACAACGTTAACCACCTGGCAGGATTTGGCAGCGCACGGTCCGTTAAACCGCCCAAAGCTGCACAACCGGTGTACGGGGGGTGCACAGGGGGTGTACGCGGGGTGACAGGCCGATTTCCCTTTTTTTGAAGGCGTTAACGCAGGTTTCCATGTCGATGCATGGAGTACCCTGTTAACCGTTGCGCGTACGGTGCCCTCCGGGCCATAAGCCCCCATGCTCAGCTACCAGCACATATACCATGCCGGAAACCTCGCGGATGTCCACAAACACAGCGTTCTGGCATGGATGCTGGACTACCTCACACGCAAGGACAAACCGGTCAGCTATATCGAAACCCATGGCGGTCGGGCGCTCTATGACCTGTCCGCCGACGAAGCCCTCAAGACCGGCGAAGCAGCGCAAGGTATCGCGCGGGTAAAGGATTGGTTTCCAAGCAACCACGTGTACATGAGATGCCTTCAGCAAACCCATGAATTACATGGTGAAAACGCCTATCCCGGTTCTCCAATGATCGCGGTGCAAACGCTTCGGGACAATGACGTGCTGACGGTGGCGGAACTGCACCCAGCAGAGCACAACGCGCTGGAACTGGCGTTGCCAACAGCTAAGGTTCACCGCGCCGACGGGTTTGCCATGGCCCATTCGATCCTGCCTCCGACGCCAAGGCGCGGCCTGATGCTGATCGACCCCAGCTTCGAGGTGAAAGAAGATTACGCAACGATACCCGGTCACATAAAAAAATACGCACGTGCGTGGAATGTAGGCATTATCGTCTTGTGGTATCCAATCCTGACATCAGGTGCACATAGCAACATGCTGAAAGCGCTTGAAAAAGATCATCCGACCGCACTGCGTCACGAGGTCCGTTTTCCCCCCGCGCGACCCGGTCACGGCATGGTTGGTTCTGGCCTTTTTGTGATCAATCCGCCCTTCGGTCTTGCCGAACAGGCCGCAAATCTGAAAACTCGCTTTGACCAATTGAAGTGACACGCCATGTTCGAACGCCTTTTCCCCAAAAGACCCAAGGAAACCAAACCCTTGCCGGAACCCACGCCGCAGCTTGCCCTCGGCGCATTGCTGGTCCGGGTCGCCATGGCAGACCGCGAATACCAAGCACCCGAAGTGGCCGCGATTGACAAAATTCTGTCAGCCACCTTCGATCTGAAACCCTTGGAAGCGGCGAAACTGCGCGCCACGTGCGAGGCGCTTGAACGGCACGCGCCCGGCACACCTGAATTCACAGATATTCTCAGAGAAACAGTGGCTTATGCCGACAGGCTCGGCCTCGCAATGGCGATGTGGCAGGTGTTGCTGGCGGACGGCGAACATGCCGGCATCGAAGAGGATGTCCTGCACCAGATCGAAGCGGCACTTGGCATCACGGCAGACGACAGCGCGGACATTCGCACCCGTGCGCTTGGCGAATAGGCACAACGGCCATATATCCGCACCCATGTTCCAAGACCTCCTCAAACGGCTGATCCAGCCCGAGCCCGCCCAGATCGCCGACGCTGACGCACGGCTGGCCCTGACCGCATTGCTGGTCCGCGTGGCCCGCTCCGACTACGACTATTCCGGCGACGAACGTGCATTGATCGATCAGATCACACAGGATCGCTATGAGCTTTCCCACCAAGAAGCCAATGCTTTACGCACCGAAGCTGAGGCGATGGAGGCGGATGCACCGGACACGGTCCGCTTCACCCGGGCGATCAAAGAGGCCGTCGCGTACGAAGACCGGCTGGCTGTCGTCGAGGCACTGTGGAAAGTGGTGCTGGCCGATGGTCAACGCGCGCAGGAAGAAGATGCGCTTTTGCGTCTTGTCACCAACCTTTTGGGCATCACCGATCAGGACAGCGCAAAGGCGCGCCAACGGGTTGCGGGGTGATTGCATCGCTCGGCATGTACGACATGCCGCATTTGCGCGGCGCCCATGATCGGTTCTGGGATGCGATACGCGCCTCCCTTGGGTATGGGCCGGATCAGCTGAGCCGTGGTGGGGATCCGTGGGCCGAATGGCAATCGCCTGACCTGCTTTTGGCTCAGACATGCGGACTGCCCTACCGGGCGCGATTGCATGATAGTGTCACGCTTGTTGGTGCGCCCGACTACGATCTGCCCGACTGTCCGCCCGGGCACTACTTCAGCTACCTCATTCTCCGACGCGACGATCCACGTGACCTTGCAGACTTGTCGCGGCAAGGTTTGATGGCCTTCAATGATCCACTGTCGCAATCAGGCTGGGCTGCCCCGTTGGCGCACCTAGAAGAACGCAAGCTGAAGCCGGGGAAAACCCTGCAGACCGGGGCGCATATCGAAAGCATCAAGGCTGTGCTGAATGGCAAGGCGGACTATGCGGCCGTTGACGCGTTGACCCTGCTTCTATGGGCGTCAGAGGACACCGACGCTGCCGAATATCTGGACGCTTTTGATCGCACGGCGCCCACGCCTGCGCTGCCCTACATCACGGCCCGGGAACGTGATCCCAAACCGATATTCGATTCCATCGAAACCGCTATTTCAAACCTGTCGCACGAAGATCGCTGCGCGCTTCGCCTCAAGGGAATCGTGAACCTCCCGCCATCCGCGTATCTCGCCTTACCGATTCCGCCTGCGCCTTGACCAAACCGGGTTCTCCCTACGTCAATTTGCGCAAATGGCAGTCAAAACGTCCCTTTTGCCCGTGGACAAGGCACATGTTTTCCTCCCTTATACCGGCTGATCGAAACAAACGTAGCCAATCCACGTGTCAGACACTTCCGTTATTGAAATCCGAGACCTGCACAAGGCGTACGGCCCTCTGGAAGTGTTGAAAGGCGTGGATATCAAGGCAAAGCGGGGCGATGTCGTATCGCTCATCGGGTCGTCCGGGTCGGGAAAATCCACCCTTTTGCGTTGCTGCAACCTGCTCGAAGACAGCCAGCAAGGTGATGTGGTATTCAAGGGCGAGGCGGTGACGTGGAAAGGCCATGACCATGGCCGCCGTCCGGCAGATCCCAAACAGGTGCTGCGCATCCGCACCAACCTGTCGATGGTGTTTCAGCAGTTCAATCTGTGGGCCCACATGACCATCCTGCAGAACGTGATGGAAGCGCCCGTGACCGTCCTGCGCCGCGACCCGGCCGAAGTTGAACGTGCGGCGCGCAAATATCTCGACAAGGTCGGCATCGGCGACAAGTGCGACGTCTACCCGGCTCAGCTCTCTGGTGGTCAGCAGCAACGCGCAGCCATTGCCCGAGCGCTGTGCATGGAGCCGGAGGCGCTGCTGTTTGACGAACCGACCAGCGCGCTGGATCCGGAGCTGGAACAGGAAGTTGTCAAGGTGATCAAGGATTTGGCCGCTGAAGGGCGGACTATGCTGATCGTCACCCACGACATGAAACTGGCCCATGATGTAAGCGACCACGTCGTGTTTCTGCATCAGGGCCTGATCGAAGAACAAGGGCCGCCGGATGAGCTTTTTGGCGCGCCCAAATCAGAACGACTGCGCGGGTTTCTGTCTGCAACCCACGCCGCGTAACCAATAATCAACGGGAGAAACTCACATGAAATCCATCCTTCTTTCGACCGTCGCAGTTGCGATGACAGCCACCTTTGCCATGGCCGATGGCCACAGTGTCGTGCGCATGGGCACCGAAGGCGCCTACGCGCCCTACAACTTCATCAATGACGCGGGCGAAATTGACGGGTTCGAGCGCGAAGTGGGCGATGAGCTGTGCCTGCGCGCCGAATTAACCTGCGAATGGGTCAAGAACGACTGGGATTCGATCATCCCCAACCTCGTTTCGGGCAACTACGACACAATCATCGCCGGCATGAGCATCACGGCCGAGCGTGACGAAGTGATCGACTTCACACAAGACTACTATCCGCCAACCGCCTCCGCCTACGTCGCCGCGTCGGAAGACGCCGATCTGGAAGGCGGCGTGGTCGCTGCACAAACCGCAACGATCCAGGCTGGTTACATCGCAGAGAGCGGCGCGACCCTGGTCGAATTCGCCACACCGGAAGAGACAATCGCAGCCGTGCGCAATGGCGAAGCGGATGCCGTCTTTGCCGACCGTGATTTCCTTGTGCCGATGGTCGAGGAATCCGGCGGCGACCTGCTGTTCGTTGGTGAGCCCGTACCGCTCGGCGGCGGTGTCGGCATGGGACTGCGCGAAAGCGACGCGGAACTGCGCGGCAAGTTCGACGCAGCCATCACCTCCATGAAAGAGGACGGCACGTTGAACGAACTGCTGATCAAATGGTTCGGCGACGAAGTCATAACCTACTGATACGGTCCCGGCAGGTGCGGCACCGACCGCGCCTGCCCCTACACGCGGCATCGCCTTCGAGGCTGGTCGCCGCGCGAGGCCCAAGATGTTCTCCTACTGCGCTGATCCCGATACGCTGGACACGGTCAGATGGTTTTCCTGCTATCTGACGACGGGCGTCCACATGTCCTTCTATGCATCCTTCATCAAGGTGCTCGCTCTGCTCGCCGTCACCGGCCCTGTGGCCTTGGGGGTCGGCTTTTTGGGTGCAATGGCGGCGCGCTCCAGCTTTCTTCCGGTAAGCCTGTTGGGCAAAAGCTACATCGCCATCGTCCGCGGCGTGCCCGACATTGCCTTTTTTCTGTTCTTCGTGATCGCTCTCGATCAGATGTTCGAATATGTGCGCCACCGCGCAATCTGCCCAGACTGGACACAACCTGTCCGGCAAGGCAGCGAATTCCTTGTATGCGCGCAGGCGAAACTGCCGCTGGGAAACGCGGCGGAATGGGTGCACGAAACCTACGGCTTCCTACTGGCCGTCATCACGTTTGCCATCGTCTTCGGTGCCTTTGCAGCAAATGTGCTCTTCGGTGGCATGCGCGCTGTTCCCAGGGCACAATTGGAAACCGCCGAAGCCTACGGTATGAGCCGCCGCCAGACCTTCTGGCGCGTGCTTGTCCCGCAGATGTGGGTCTATGCCCTGCCCGGCCTGTCAAACCTGTGGATGGTGCTGATCAAGGCCACGCCGCTGCTGTTCCTGCTTGGGATTGAGGATATCGTCTATTGGGCCCGCGAGTTAGGCGGCACCAAAACATCGCGCTTTTCCGCGTATCCACATGGGGATTGGCGCATGTGGTATTTTCTTGGTCTGCTGGTGTTTTATCTGATGATGACCCGTGTGTCCGAAATCCTGCTCGAACGGCTCATGCAACGGCTGACTCACGGACAGGCCACAACCGGCGGTGAACAACAGCGCAAAGAGGTCGCCGCATGAGCTGTTGGGAAACAATCCAGGCCTATGCCTTCCGTTCGATCGGGTTTGGCGAACGGCTCTTACCGCGGTCAGACTTCACCATTTGCGAGCATTTCACGCTCATCGGCTCCGGCATGATCTGGAATGTCTATTTCGGAGTTATAGCCCTGGTCAGCGGTTTCTTCCTCGCTACGCTGCTGGCCGTGGGCAAGATGTCGGCCCGCGCGATCTACCGAAAACCAGCGCAGTGGTTCATCTTCATCTTCCGGGGCTCACCGCTCTTTATCCAGTTCTTCTTTGCCTACTTCCTGTTCCTGAACCTTAAACGCACAAACGACTTCTTTGATCCGTTCACAGCCGCATGGCTGGGGGCGCTGATTGTCCTGTTCCTGAACACGGCCGCCTATTCGGGGGAGATTTTCTATGGCGCCCTGCGCTCGATCCCCAAGGGGGATGTAGAGGCGGCAGACGCCTACGGCTTGTCCGGTTGGTCCCGGTTCCGGCGGGTGATCTGGCCCACCATGCTGCGACTGGCCTGGCCCGCCTATACAAACGAGGCGATCTTTCTCTTCCACGCAACGGCTCTTGTGTTCTTCTCAAGCTTCCCGGCCTGGCAGCAACGCGGCGACGCGCTTTACTATGCAAACTACTTCGCGGACAAGACATTCAACCCGTTCGTGCCCTACCCGATCCTCGCATTCTATTTCATCCTCTGCTCGCTTGCGATCATCGGTGTGTTTGGTCTGGTCAACCGCCGCCTGAACCGGCACTTGCCTGCAAGCACGCGCCAGAAGATGAAGCTGCGCATGAACCTGATCCGGTGAACACATGCACGATTGGCTTGTCGACAATCCCGAAATCCGTGCTATCCGCGTGGCGGCCGCGGATCTGAACGGCGTGGCGCGCGGCAAGCGTATGCCGGTACGCTTTGCCGACAAGATCACCGACAGCGGCACGCGCTTCCCCATGTCAGTGCTCAACCTTGATATTTGGGGCGAAGATATTGAGGATAGCCCCCTTGTGATGGAAACCGGCGACCGGGATGGCGTACTGCGCCCGACCGAGCGCGGCTTTGTCCCCATGCCATGGTTGAACACGCCCACGGGGTTACTGCCGATCTGGATGTTTCACGAAGATGGCCGTCCCTTCATGGGCGACCCACGCCATGCACTGGCTGCCGTTCAAAATCGGTTCGCTGCCAAAGGGCTGACCCCGGTTGTTGCGGTCGAGTTGGAGTTCTTTCTGATCGATGACACCGGCAGCCGTCTGCGCGTGCCTCCGTCCCCGCGATCCGGCAAGCGGCGCGTCGCCGGCGAAATCCTATCCATGCGCACGCTCGATGCTTTCGACGACTTCTTTACCGAGCTCTATGACGCCTGCGAAGCGATGGACATCCCCGCCGACACAGCCATTTCCGAAAGCGGTCTCGGCCAGTTCGAAATCAACCTGATGCATCAGGCCGATGCGTTGAAGGCAGCGGATGACTCGTGGTTGTTCAAGATGCTAGTCAAGGGGCTGGCGCGCAAACACGGCTTTGCCGCGTCCTTCATGGCGAAACCCTATCCGGACTATGCAGGCAACGGGTTGCACATGCATTTCTCGGTGCTGGACAAGGATGGCAAGAACATCTTTGACGACGGGACCGAGGCGGGCACAGACACCTTGCGCCATGCTGTGCAGGGGTGCCTTGCCGCCATGCCGGGCTCAATGCTGATCTTTGCGCCCCATGCCAATTCCTATGCCCGGTTGGTGCCGGATGCCCATGCACCCACCGGCATCGCATGGGCCTATGAAAACCGCACGGCAGCCATCCGCATCCCATCTGGCCCCTCAGCGGCCCGACGGATCGAACATCGGGTGGCCGGGGGTGATGTGAACCCGTATCTTTCGATTGCTGCCGTCCTTGGCGCTGCTCTGAACGGTATGGAGGACGCACAGGACCCGCCTGCGCCGATCACCGGGAACGCCTACGCACAGGAACTGGAGCAGGTTCCCGGCACGTGGGAAGACGCCATGGTCGCCTTTGCCGACAGCCCGCATATCGCGCGCATCTTCGACGCAGAGCTGATCCGCAACATGAACATGACCAAGCGGCAGGAAGCCCGCTACATGGCCGAACTCACGCTGGACGAGCAGACGGAAATCTACCTCGACTCCGTCTAGGCGGCGCACTATCTTCGGCCCGTAACCCTCAGGTGATCCATGAAAATCGGCATTCTGCAAACCGGTCACGCACCCGACGAAGTGTTGGGAACGCTTGGTGACTATGACACCATGTTCGCCCGCCTGCTGGACGGGCACGGCTTTGAGTTCGAAACCTTCGACGTGGTCGACATGAAATTCCCAGACGGCCCGGAGGTATGCGACGGCTGGTTGATCACAGGCTCCAAACACGGTGCCTACGAGGATCACCCCTTCATCCCGCCGCTTGAGGATCTTATCCGTGGCATCCACGCAGCAAGCCGTCCGATGGTTGGCATCTGCTTCGGCCACCAGATCATCGCGCAGGCCATGGGCGGCAAGGTCGTGAAATTCGACGGCGGCTGGTCGGTCGGGCGACGTGAATACGACTACAAAGGCGAAACCCTTGCCGTGAACGCATGGCATCAGGATCAGGTCGTCGACGTTCCGGAAGGGGCCGAGGTCATCGCCTCGAACGATTTTTGCGAGAACGCGGCGCTGGTCTATGGCAAACGCATCTGGACGATACAGCCCCACCCCGAATTTGGCGCTGACATGGTGGATGCACTGGCCACGCACCGGGGTCCCGGCGTTGTGCCTGACCGGCTGCTGGACACTGCCCGCGCGCAACTGGACGCCCCCATACACAGTCAAAAGGTCGCCGATGAAATGGCTGCCTTTCTCAAGCAGGGGGCGCTGACACATGTCTGACGACTGGATATCCAAGCTGCCGGACGCGGCGCGTGTCTACCTCGACGACAAACGACTGGACGAGGTCGAATGCATCATCGCTGACCTGCCCGGCATCGCGCGGGGCAAGGCGGTGCCAGCCTCGAAATTCGCAAGGCAGGACTACTTCCACCTGCCCGACAGTATCTTCTACCAAACCATCACGGGCGATTGGGGTGAGGCCGCGGATGAAGACGGGTTCATCGAAAAGGACATGATCCTAAAGCCCGACATGTCGACCGCAACGGCGGCGCCCTGGACCGGCGACTGGACGCTTCAGGTGATCCATGACGCCTATGACCGCAAGGACCAGCCTGTCCCGTTCAGCCCACGCAACGTGCTGAAACGGGTTGTGCGGCTTTACAACGACAAGGGGTGGAAACCGGTTGTGGCCCCCGAGATGGAGTTCTTCCTGATCGCGCGCAATCTGGACCCCGCGCAGGAAATCAAACCCATGACGGGCCGGTCCGGCCGTCCGGCGGCTGCACGACAAGCGTATTCCATGACCGCCGTGGACGAATTTGGCCCCGTGATCGACGACATCTATGACTTTGCCGAGGCGCAGGGGTTCGAGATTGACGGCATTACGCAGGAAGGCGGCGCAGGCCAACTTGAGATCAACCTGCGCCATGGCGATCCCGTCAAACTCGCGGACGAGGTGTTCTACTTCAAGCGCCTGATCCGCGAAGCGGCGCTGCGCCACGACTGTTTCGCCACCTTCATGGCCAAACCCATCGCGAATGAACCCGGAAGTGCGATGCACATCCACCATTCGATCATCGACATGGAAACCGGCCAGAACATTTTCGTGGGACCACAAGACGGCGACACAGATGCGTTCTTCCACTTCATAGCGGGCCTGCAGAACCACCTGCCTGCAGCGCTTGCGGTCATGGCCCCGTTCGTCAACAGCTATCGCCGCTACGTGAAGGATCACGCCGCCCCCATCAATCTGGCCTGGGGCCGTGACAACCGCACAACGGGCATCCGCATCCCCTTGTCCGAACCACAAGCGCGCCGCGTTGAAAACCGGATCGCGGGCATGGACTGCAACCCGTATCTAGGCATCGCAGCATCGCTGGCCTGTGGATACCTGGGACTTGTGCAAGAACAACGCCCGTCGGCGCAGTTCCGCGGCGACGCCTACGAAGGCGACGGAGATATCCCACGCGTGCTAGGTTCCGCCCTTGATCTATTTGACGAAGCGACAGAGCTGCACAAGGTATTGGGCGAAGAGTTCGCCCGCGTCTATTCGATTGTGAAACGCGCCGAATATGACGAATTCCTGCAAGTGATTTCCCCGTGGGAGCGCGAGCATTTGCTGTTGAACGTCTAACTGGCAACCCGGCCCTTCGGGGAGGATTTTTGGGAAACAGGGAAGATGGACCTTCTGACCGCCAATGATCAACCGGGGAGCTATCCCGATAGTTGGTATGCCGCGACCTCTGACATTCCCCCCGTTCGCGCGCCGCTGCAGGGGGACGTGCGGGCCGATGTTTGTATTGTCGGGGCGGGATACACAGGCCTGTCCGCTGCGCTGCATCTGGCGCAAGCCGGGCGAAAGGTTGTTGTGCTGGAAGCGCATCGCGCGGGCTTCGGAGCCTCAGGTCGCAACGGCGGGCAGCTCGGCACCGGCCAACGGGTCGAGCAGCCCTATCTTGAGAAGATAGTCGGACCCGAGGATGCCCGACGTCTGTGGGACTTGGGGCTTGAGGCGACAGACCTCGTTCGCCAGCTGATCGACACGCATCGCATCGATTGCTTCTACCGCCCCGGCATCGCCTGGACAGCGGAAGATGACAGCGATGTGGCGGACCTGCACGCTTATGCAGAACACATGGATAAGCACTATGACCACCGCATTGACGTGCTGGAGCGGGACGCTTTCCACGCCATCTGCCCGTCACCGGCCTATCGCGGTGGTGTCATTGATCACAAGTCCGGCCACCTGCATCCTCTGCGCTTTGCACTTGGGCTCGCTGATGCAGCAGAGACTGCTGGGGCAACAATTCACGAAGGAAGCACCGTCACCGGCATCACAAATGGTGCGCAGGTCACGCTTAGGACCGACACAGGCTCTGTCACCGCAGATCACGTGATCCTCGCCTGCAACGGCTATCTGGGCGGGCTAAACGCCCCGGTCGCAGCGCGCGTCATGCCCATCAATAACTTCGTCGCCGCAACCGCGCCGCTGGACGACCCCGCCAGCGTGCTGACACAGGACATCGCCGTGTCAGACAGCCGCTTCGTGGTGAACTACTTCCGGCTCAGCCACGACAACCGCCTGCTGTTTGGCGGTGGCGAAAGCTATGGCTACCGCTTTCCCCGCGACATCGCGGCAAAGGTGCGCAAGCCGATGACGCAAATCTTTCCGCACCTTGCAGATGTTCAGATCGACTATGCATGGGGCGGCACACTTGCCATCACGATGCAGCGGCTGCCCTACGTGGCCCGACTGGCGCCCAACATGCTGAGCGCCTCTGGCTATTCAGGGCACGGCGTCGGCACAGCGACACATGCTGGCATGCTGATGGCGCACGCGATCCAAGGGCAGCCTGATGGGTTCGACACCATGGCCGCCATTCCAACAACACCGTTCCCGGGTGGGGCAAAACTGCGCAACCCGCTCCTGGTTCTCGCCATGACCTGGTACGCCCTGCGCGACCGCCTTGGCCTCTAACGGCAGGCTTAATTCAGCCCAGACGTCACAAAACCGTTTCCTTTTGCGCCTATCGGATTTACAAAAACGAAAACCGATCATAAGGATTCTGAATATGTCTCTCCCCGACATGCACAGTGCCGAACCCATCCCCGCCGCCGCTAGACAAGAGATCGACCGCCTGCTGAGCTCTGGCGATCTCTTCCGCTATACCGCCACCGAAGGCGCGCCTGTCTCGCTTCTCGAAGCCGAATTCGCAGAATTGATGGGCAGCAAGTTTGCCCTCGCCGTGTCGTCCTGTTCTGCCGCGCTTTTCCTGTCGCTCAAGGCGCTTAACCTGCCGCGCGACGCCCGCGTCCTGATCCCGGGCTTCACCTTTGCCGCCGTGCCCTCATCCGTTCTGCATGCCGACTGCCTGCCGGTCCTGTGCGAGGTCGATGACAATTACCGCGTCAACATCGACGATTTCGTGGACAAACTACCAAGCGTACAGGCCGTCATCATCAGCCACATGCGCGGCCACACGTCCGATATGGACGCCATCATGACGCTGTGCACCGCCGCCGGGATCCCGGTGATCGAGGATGCGGCCCACTCGCTCGGCACCCTCTGGAACGGGCGCAAGATCGGGACCATCGGGACCATCGGCTGCTTCTCGTTCCAATCCTACAAGATGGTCAACGCGGGCGAAGGCGGGATCATGATCACCGACGACGCCGATCTGGTGGCCCGCGCCATCATCATGTCAGGCGCATACGAACATAACTGGAAGAAACACCCGGTCCTGCAGGACGCCTTTGCCAAGCACCAGAACAAGTGGCCGCTCTACAACCTGCGCATGTCAAACCTGAGTGCCGCCGTGATCCGCCCGCAACTGCCTCACCTCGCCCGGAGGGTCGAAGACGGGCGGCGCAACCACGATCATGTCGCCGCGCTGTTGGATCAAAGCCCGCATATCCATGTCCCCAGCCCGTTGCATGGCGAAGTACGTGCCCCGGACTCCATCCAGTTCAACCTGATCGACATGAGTGACGCGCAAGTCGACAGCTTTGTCGCCGCCGCGGCCCAGGCCGGGGTCAAGGTGCAGGTGTTCGGGGCCAGTACGGACAACGCCCGCGCCTTCTGGAACTGGCAGTTCATCCCGAACCTGCCGGAATTGCCGAAAACCCGCACCATGCTCATGCGCGCCTGTGACGTGCGCCTGCCCGTGCACTTGACCAAGGACACGCTCGACGCTGTGGCCGAGGCCCTGCTGTCCGCCGTGGCAACGGCAACAGAACAACAGGCCGCCTGACACCCGCCCTGCATCCCAACGCGTTGGGATGCACTGCCGCCCACCCTGCCTTTGCAACGGGCAGCGGGTTCAGTAGCGTGAGCGCATGATAGATCTCTCCCAAGGTGCCGCCTGGATGGCTGGCAACATCATCCCCATCTCGGACGCGGCCATTCCCGTCACCGATTGGGGCCTGACCCATTCCGACATCGCTTATGACGTGGTTCCGGTTTGGCGCGGTGCATTCTTTCGCCTGCACGACTATGTTGACCGCTTCATCGCGTCGCTCACGGCTGGCCGGTACAACGTCGGCATGGACCACGCAGCGATATGTGATGCGCTCAACCGCATGGTCGCCGCCAGCGGCCTGCAAGACGCCTATGTCGCCATGGTGGCAGCGCGCGGACGCAACCCGGTGCCGGGCAGCCGTGACCCCCGCGACTGCACCAACCATTTCTACGCCTGGTGCGTGCCCTATGTGCACATCGTCAAGCCAGAGGCGGCAGAGCAAGGCACATCGGTCTGGATCGCCAAATCCGTCCGCCGCATCCCGGCAGACAGCGTGAACCCGCGGGTCAAGAACTACCATTGGGGCGACTTCACTTCGGGCCTGTTCGAGGCCAAAGAGCATGGGTTTGAAACAACGCTCCTGCTGGACCACGACGGGAACGTGACCGAAGGGCCGGGCTTCAACGTCTTTGCCCTCTTCGGCGACCGCGTCGTAACCTCCGACCACGGCGTGCTGCACGGGATCACGCGGCGCACGGTGCTTGAGATGTGCGTTGAAGCCGGACTGCAAATCGAAACCCGGCCCCTGCCGCTCGAGGAGTTTCTGGAGGCGGACGAGGTGTTTCTGTCCTCGTCGGGCGGCGGCGTCATTCCTGTTGCGCGGGTGGACGACCGGAGTTTTTCGAATGGCGCGGCAGGTGAGATCGCCTCTGACTTGCGCAACCGGTATTTTGACTGGATTGCGCGCTCAAAGCACCGCAGCGAAATACGATACTCCAGATGACTTCACGTGCGTCACGTCACTGACCGATGGCAGCATTTCAAGGCAAAGCTGCCACCGGAAATGGCGTCACGAAACCCTGTCACACCTGTGACACGACATGACCAAACCAACAGTATCGATCAGATTTCCCCAGACATTATCGCGCTGAACACCTCTGGATCGGTAATGCCCTCAGAGCCAATGACCAGAACCCTCGATTGCGTATCCAGCCTGAGTGCGTTGCGCAGGTGCCGATCCAAAGCCCCGCATGACAATCCGATCAGACCAGCCACTGCGCTCTCACCCGCTTCGATGCCCGGATCTCCATTGCAGCCTTGCGACAGCAAGCGCACGGTGGGCGCAACGAGATGTTCGGGTATCGTCATGAAACCATGTACAGTCTGCGAAAGGATGGCCCAGGCGAGCTGCGATGGCTCACCGCATGACAGTCCGGCCATCAAGGATTCCTCCTGGATTTTGACAGGAGTCATCGCGTTTGCTTTGGAACTGGCAAACAGACACGGCGCAAGGTCCGGTTCAACAATGATGCTGCGCGGCGCATTCGCTCCCCACTCTTGGTGGAAAACGGCGATCACCGCTGCGGCCAGTCCACCGACACCGCCTTGTAGGAACACGTGGGTCGGCGGTTCTGCCAGTTCGCGTAAAATCTCGCGCGCCATCACACCGTAACCCGCCATGACATCAACAGGAGGCTGCGTGTAACCCGGCCAAGAGGTGTCAGAAACGATCATCCAGCCATGTTCTTCGGCATCGACGCGTGTTTGGGCCACCGTCGCATCATAGTCGCCATCAATCCGAATAACGTCCGCCCCCAACGCGCGCAGCGCGTTCGCACGAAACGGACTGACACCTGAATGGATATAGATCCTGCATTTTGCCCCAAGCCTTTGCGCACCCCAGGCGACAGACCGGCCATGATTTCCGTCGGTTGCAGATGTCATGGTCATGTTTGATATCTGCTGGGCATAGTCTCCGTTCAGGATTTCATTAACCCCCACGGTCCGCCCTTCGCGCCCGGATATTGTTCGCTGAATGACGCGCAAAACGGCATACGCGCCCCCCAAGGCCTTGAAGCTGCCCAAGCCGAAACGCTGTCCTTCGTCTTTGTAGTGGATCGCGCCAAGGCCCAGACTTCGTGCATATCCAGGCAAATCAGTCAGTGGTGTTTGGTGATAGCCAGACCATGTGGTGATCTCGGCCTCGGCGCGATCAAAACCTGCGCGCGGCAGAGTGTCTTGGATCACGGGTCCGAAACGCGGTTCCGAAGCGTGAAATCCGGCTGTCAGGGTTTCAGGTAAAGCGAACATGTGGGGCTCCTGTTTTGCATTTGCGCAAATTTAACCCGCTGAAGGTGACTAATGCCCTCTTTGTACTGGCTTTGAATAAGCAAATTTTGCATGACTGCAGCATGAGCGTCGAAAATTCATCAAAAGCGCCGGATGCGTTTGACCTGGCGATTCTCCGACTTTTGCAGCACGATTGCACGCAACCGCATCGAAAAATCGGCGAAGCGGTCAACCTCTCCACCGCCTCAGTACAAAGACGCATAAAGCGCATGGAGAAGGCGGGCATCATCGCTGCACAAACCGCCCAGATTGATCCAAAGAAAGTGGGCCTGCCGCTCACCATTGTCGTCGAGGTCGAACTGAGATCAGAGACCGCCGGGCGCATTGACGACATAAAACGCTCTTTCCTTGACGCGCCCGAGGTTCAGCAATGCTACTACGTTACGGGGGTCGTCGATTTTGTCTTGATCGTCATCGTGGGTGACATGTCCGAGTACGAGGACCTGACCCAGCGTTTGTTCTTTCCGAATGATAACATTCGGAAATTTCACACCTTTGTCGCAATGGATCGGACCAAGGCAACAACACGCCTGAACCTCTGACACTGGAACCTCGCATCGACTGTGATGGGCAGATAAGCTGCCAACAGCTCGCAATCCGCGGTCTCTGACCAAACATCACGCGAACAATTTTTCTGATCCGTCAGATCAGGTGATGATTTCGGCTTCGACCGAAGATTTATGCGTGGCCGAACGTGAGCTACCTGCTTGCCAATCCCCTCGGAGTAACCAACACTCGGCGGTAGAAAAGCAATATGGGGAGACTTCCATGAGAGTTACATCATTCCTGTCCGCGGCCCTTCTGCTGTCCAGCACAGCACTGGTCAGCGCCGAAACGCTGAAATGGGCCCGCGCAGGCGACGCGCTTACCCTCGACCCGCATTCGCAGAACGAAGGGCCGTCGCACACGATCCGCCACCAGATGTACGAGCCTCTGATCATCCGCGACACAACAGGCGCGTTTGAACCTGCACTTGCCACCGAATGGGCACCCAAGGCAGATGATCCGAATGTCTGGGTCTTCAAACTGCGCGAAGGCGTCACCTTCCACGATGGCGCAGCCTTTACAGCCGAGGACGTGGTGTTCAGCTTCACCCGCGCCCAATCGACTAATTCGGATATGAAAGAGCTGATCGGCTCGATCACCGAAGTGCGCGCAGTCGATGACTACACGATCGAAATGGTCACAGATGGTCCGAACCCGATCCTGCCCTCGAACCTCACAAACCTGTTCATCATGGACAAGGACTGGACCGAGGCGAACAACACCGTCAACGTGCAGGACTTTGAAGGGGGCGAGATCACATACGCCACCACGAACGCCAACGGCACCGGCCCCTACATCCTGCAAAGCCGCGAGCCTGACGTGAAAACCGTCATGACCCGCAACGACAACTACTGGGGCATCGACCAGTTCCCGATGGAAGTGACCGAGATCGTCTACACCCCCATCCAGAACGCCGCGACCCGCGTCGCAGCCATGCTGTCGGGCGAGATCAACTTCCTTCAGGACATGCCGGTTCAGGACCTTGAGCGCGTGAATGCCGCTGACGGTCTGGTGGTCAAGCAGGCCCCGCAGAACCGCGTGATCTTCTTTGGCATGAACCAGGGTGCGGATGACATCGAAGCGGACAATGTCGACGGCGCCAACCCGCTGGCCGATGTGCGCGTGCGCAAGGCGATGTCGATGGCGATGAACCGTGATGCGATCCGTCAGGTCGTGATGCGCGGCCAATCCCAGCCCGCGGGCATGATCGCACCGCCCTTCGTCAACGGCTGGACCGAGGCGATGGACGGCGAATCCTCGACCGACATCGACGGCGCCAAGGCCCTGCTGGCAGAGGCTGGCTATGACAGCGGCTTCTCCATCCGTCTGGACTGCCCGAACGACCGCTACATCAACGATGAAGCGATCTGTCAGGCGGCTGTGGGTATGCTGGGTCAGATCGGCATCACCGTGAACCTTGATGCCAAGCCCAAGGCACAGCACTTCCCGCTGATCACCGACGGGCAAACCGACTTCTACATGCTGGGTTGGGGTGTGCCGACATACGACTCGGAATACATCTTCAACTTCCTGGTCCACGGTCGTGAAAGCGACATCGGCACATGGAACGGCACCGGGTTCGACAATGATGATCTGGATGCCAAGATCAAATCGCTGGCCTCAAACACCGATCTGGAGGCCCGTAATGCAGACATCGCCGCCATCTGGCGCGTGGTGCAGGACGAGCAGCTCTATATTCCGCTGCACCACCAGGTCCTGAACTGGGGCATGGGCGAAGGTGTCGGGATCGAGGTTGACCCCGAAGACCAGCCCAAGGTCAAATACATCACCATGAACTGATCATGGACAGGGGCCGCACGCGCGGCCCCCTTTCGTTTTGACCCCGAATGCGCGCCGGGGTGTTGCCTGTTTTTCACCGATTTCATTGAAACCGCATCAAGGACCAAAATACATGATCCGCGCTTTCCTTCTGGCCAGCACTGTTCTGGCCGCACCAGCCATCGCCGAAGAATTCAAGTGGGCCGAAACCACCGACCCGCAAACCATGGACCCGCACGCCGTGAACTCGGCAGCCGTTCTGGGCTTTCTCAACAACGTCTATGAGGGCCTTGTCCGCCGCGGCAAGGATATGACCATCGAGCCCGCGCTTGCCACATCGTGGGAACCGATTGGTGCAGGCGAAGGGTGGCGGTTCACCCTGCGCCAGGGCGTCACCTTCCACGATGGGGCCGAATTTAGCGCCGACGACGTGATCTTTTCCTACCAGCGCGCAAGCGACGAGGCGTCGGACACGCGCAGCTGGTTCGCGCCTGTGTCCGAGGTCATCAAGGTCGACGACTACACCGTCGACATCATGACCACGGCCCCCAACCCCATCTTCCCCGACAGCATCGCCAACTGGATGATGATGGACAGCGGCTGGGCCGAGACGAACAACACCACCCTGCCTGACAAGGAAAGCGGCAACCACGCAACGTTGAACACGAACGGCACCGGCGCGTTCAAGGTGACCGCGCGTGAACCCGGCTTGCGCACGGTACTTGAGCCCAATGCTGACTGGTGGGACACAGCCGAACACAACATCACCCGAGCCGAGCTGACCCCAATCCAAAACCCGGCCACGGCTGTGGCGGCGCTGCTATCGGGTGACGTGGACCTGATCAACCCGGTGCCGATTCAGGACGCCGAACGCCTTGCCGCCAATGACGCCGTCAAGGTGATCCAGGGGATCGAGGCCCGGGTCATCATGCTGGGCTTCCCGCATGAGGCCGACGCGCTGAAATACTCCAGCGAAACCACTGATGCCAACCCGTTTGCGGATGCAAAAGTCCGGCAGGCTGTGGCCCACGCCATCAATGTGCCTGCCATTCTGCAAACGATCATGCGCGGCAACGCGGAACCCGCCAGCCAATTGGTCAGCCCGGCCATGCGTGGTTACTCCACGCCGCTTGCAGACCGTCCTGCGTACGATCCGGAACGGGCCAAGGCCCTTCTGGCCGAGGCGGGTTATGCAGATGGGTTTTCTTTCGGCCTGAAATGTCCCAACGACCGCTACCTGAACGACGAAGCCGTCTGTCAGGCGGTCACAGGCATGCTGGCGCAGGTCGGCATCACCGCCGTGCTTGATGCGATGCCGGTCCAGAACTACTGGCCAGAACTGCGCGCTGACAACTACGACATGTACCTGCTGGGCTGGTCGCCGGGCACGTTCGATGCTGAGCACCCGATCCGATTCCTCGCCGCGACGCCGAACGAAGAAAAGAAGCTCGGCTCGTGGAACTTCGGAGGTTTCTCGGACCCGCGTGTGGACGAGTTGCTGCCGATGATCCAATCGGAAATCGATGACGCTAAACGTCAAGCCATGTTGGACGAAACCACCAAGATCCTTCAGGACGAAGTGGCGTACGTGCCGATGTACGTGCAGCCTCTGGTCTGGGGTGCAAAAGCCAATGTCGATCTCACACAACGCCCGGACAATTTCTTTATCTTGCGTTGGGTGACCGTGAACTAAGCTGGAAAAAACAGACCGTGGTCGCCCTGCAAAACCGGGGCGGCCGCAATACTATAGAAATACCACAAGCATAGACTTGCCAGAATCTGCCTCCCCTTGGTTTGGCAGAGACACCCAGCCCCCCCCATTCAAGTACGGTGATTGCGCGACATTGTTTCGCCGCGCATGAAATTGCTTTTCTATTTTTGGGTATTTGCCATGAAAGCCATTCTTTCGATCCTTCTGCTTTTCCTCACAGCTCAGACAGCGACCGCACAATCGATCACCAAGGCACTCGACTTTAAACGTGGCGCCGTCCGCGAAGTTGATGTGGCAGGACTCAACTATGGCCTCAGCGACGTCTATGTGGTGGTGGTCAGAACATCCAACGACACCTTGAAGGCCCTGACATTCGCGGGCACCGACCGCACCGCGCGCGCGTCTTATGATGCTGGGACGGCCACCTCTGTTTCGATTTCTCCCGGTGGTGAAAACCGCGTCCTCGTCACAATGCGGGACGGCGATGGCCGCCTGCGCGTCATCTCGTTCGAGGTCGGATCCGATAGACGTACGCTGGACCGATTGGGCACCGACACTGGCCCACGTATTCGCTCGGTCAAATCGTCACCTGGCGCCAGTGACGGCGAAGTCCGCCTCGCTGCCAAGCTTCAAGACAACGACCTATACATCTGGCGCGTGACCATGGACACCGCGGGCCTCCCCACCATATCGAACAGGCAGGACTTTGGAGAAGTCAAAACCATGGACATGGCGGGCGGCACATTTGGCGCGCTTGTCATGCGTGTTGGGAATGATGACCTGCGCCTCACGACACTTATGTCCGGTGGAAACAACGGTATTGTGCGGGGCGCAACAGATCGCGGCGGCAAGGTCACGGACCATGCCATCGCACCGCTAGAAGAAACTCAGGGCGGGCAATGGATCACATTCACCACCTCAGGCTATGTCAGCAACCCAAGACGATTTATCCCGTCCCACTGTATCAACGGCCCGATTGTTGTGCATTACAGCCCAATAGGGCGCAGCAAGCTTATCGCCTGGGAGCAAAACCAACCTTCCGCTTCGGCTGAATTCTCCCGCCTTGCAGAACACGAGTCTTCGGGATTGGAAGGTTTGGCACACAAGGTTGACGTTGTCCGCTTCGTTTCAGGCTCCTCGCCACGGTTCATCACCGGGTAGCTTGGTTATGACAAGCCCTGCAGCCTGAAGCCAAGGCTTCAATTGCACCTTTGGGAACTGGACGACGGGTTTACCAGATTGGCGACTCGGGAACTGGGCGAGCGCTACTCTGATCTTGAAATGACCGTCATCCGGCCAGGCAACAGCGCATTCGGCAATACACGGTTTGTGGTGGCGCTGATCGGTGAAGGCAACATTCTCAAAATCACGGTGTGGGACGCCACTCGCTCGGACTAGTGCCACTCACGGGGCGAAAAACTCATGGTGCTATGCCCACAACACTGTTTCAGTCCCTTGACCATACCTTCGCATCTTGCGAGACGAGGAAATGATTTCCTTCGTTCTCCAACGTGTCGCCCAATCCGCCCTCGTACTGTTGGTTGTGGGCCTTGTCGCCTTTTCCATGTTCCGCTTTGTCGGTGACCCCATCGACAACATGCTGGGACAGGAACGCACCATCGAGGATGTCGAACGGCTGCGCGCGCAGCTTGGTTTGGATCAGCCCTTTGCAGTGCAATACTACCGCTTCCTCGAAGAGGCAGTGCAGGGCAATTTCGGCGTCAGCTATCGCCAGGGCCGTCCCGTGTCCGACATCCTGCTGGAACGCGCACCAGCCACACTGGAACTGGCGGCCGTTTCTGGCTTCCTCGCGATTGCGCTTGGCATCGGTCTTGGCGTCTTCACCGCGATCCGACGAAACGGGCTCTGGGCCAATGTCATCATGTCCGCCTCGCTGATCGGTGTGTCCCTACCCACCTTCCTGATCGGTATCCTGCTCATCTACCTGTTTTCCGTCGAACTGGGCTGGCTGCCAAGTTTCGGACGAGGTGAGACGGTCAGGATTGGCAACTGGACGACAGGGTTCCTGACCGAAAGTGGGCTCAAGGCCCTCATCCTGCCCGCCATCACCCTCGGCCTCTACCAGATGACGTTGATCATGCGACTGGTGCGGTCCGAGATGCTTGAGGTCCTGAGACAGGACTACATCCGCTTCGCCCGCGCCCGTGGACTGAAAGAGCGAGCGATCAACTTCCGCCATGCGCTCAAGAACACGCTCGTGCCGGTAATCACGGTCACGGGCCTGCAATTGGGCTCCATCATCGCCTTCGCCATCATCACCGAAACGGTGTTCCAGTGGCCCGGCGTCGGCCTCTTGTTCATCAATGCGATCCAGTTCGTCGATATCCCGGTCATGGCCGCGTACCTGATGCTGATTTCTGTCATGTTCGTGGGCATCAACCTGATCGTGGACCTGCTTTACTTCGCCATCGATCCGCGCCTGCGCGTGGACCGGGCGGGAGGACACTAAGATGACCGACACGGCCCAAACCCAAACCAAAGCCCCCACCCGCCTGCAACGCTGGGCGGACTCGGATTTCTTTTACCAGTTCAAACACTCGCCGGTGGCCATCGTCAGCTTCACCGTCGCGGTACTGCTCGTGCTGGGAGCGATCTTTGCCCCACTGATTGCCCCCTACAACCCGTTTGATCCGGCGTCACTCAACCTGATGAACGGCTTTTCCAAGCCGATGGAGCCCAACGCCTTCACCGGTGACACGTTCTGGCTCGGCACCGATGATCAGGGGCGCGATGTGTTCTCGACCATCCTCTACGGCATGCGTATCTCGCTCTTCGTAGGCGTTGCTGCCGTGCTCTTCGCGATGGTCCTCGGCATCTCTCTGGGTCTGATCGCAGGCTACGTGGGCGGCTGGACCGAAACCATCATCATGCGCATCGCCGACGTGCAATTGACCTTCCCAAGCATCCTTGTCGCCATGCTCATCTTCGGCATCGCGAAAGGGGTCACGCCCATCGAATACCGCGACCAGATGGCAATCTGGGTGCTGATCATCGCCATCGGCCTGTCGGACTGGGTCCAGTTCGCCCGCGTGGTGCGCGGCGCCACGTTGGTCGAAAAGAGCAAGGAATATGTACAAGCCGCCCGTCTGATCGGCCGCAGCGGCCCCGCGATCATGGTCAAACACATCCTGCCCAACGTGCTGTCGCCAGTGCTGGTGATCGCCACCATCTCACTGGCCCTCGCCATCATCGCAGAGGCCACACTCAGCTTCCTCGGCGTCGGCGCGCCGCCCACACAGCCTTCACTCGGCACCCTGATCCGCATCGGCCAGGGCTTCCTGTTCTCAGGCGAATGGTGGATCCTCTTCTTCCCCGCCTGCACGCTTCTCGCTCTGGCGCTCAGCGTCAACCTGCTGGGCGACTGGCTGCGCGACGCGCTGAACCCGAGGTTGCGGTGATGGTAGATGACTCTTTGATCAATCTCCGAGAAACGATTTTCGTCAACATGGAGACTTTCGCTGACGGCTCATACGTCCAAACACTGGGAACCGACAATCTCGTTATGATCTGGGAAGACTGGACAGACTTTGATTGTGCGTGGATGTCCGCTCCTGTGTTCACAGATCAAGAGGTTTCCGCATGTTTAGCTTACACCAAAGCTCTGTCTGACTTCGATGAACTGGACGTTGAAGATACCACCTGCGTCCAAGGCCTGAGATCAATTCCTCAGTACAAAAGCGTCGAAGCGTTCGCCAAGATCGCTTTCGAAGTCATGAGCAAACGCGGGCCAAGACCTGCCTTAGAGGGAACGCAGTGACCCACCTCCTCAACATCTCAGACCTCTCGGTCCACTACCCCACCCGCCGCGGCACCTTCATCGCCGTCAACGGCGCCGACCTGACCGTCGCCCCCGGTGAAATCCACGGCCTCGTGGGCGAATCCGGCGCGGGCAAGTCCACCATCGGCGCCGCCGTCATGGGCCTGATCGACCCACCAGGTCACATCGCCGACGGCACCGTCAGCTTCCGGGGCGAGGCGATCAGCGGTCGCGACGCGGCAGGCATGCGCGCTCTGCGCGGGGCCAAGATCTCCATGATCTTTCAGGACCCGCTCACGTCCCTCAACCCGCTCCTCACGGTCGAGGACCAACTGACCGAAACCATCGAAGCGCACCTGAATCTCGGCGACAAAGCGGCCAAGGCCCGGGCCGTCGAGCTACTCGACCGCGTCGGCATCCCCGACCCGGCGGAACGGGTCAAACAATACCCCCACCAGTTCTCGGGCGGCATGCGTCAACGCGTGGTCATCGCCCTCGCCCTCTGCTCGGAACCAGATGTGATCATCGCGGACGAACCCACGACCGCCCTCGACGTCTCGATCCAGGCGCAAATCCTCGACCTGATCAAGGAACTCGCCCGCGAACGGCAGGTTGGCGTCATCTTGATCACCCACGACATGGGCGTGATCGCCGATACGACCGACCGGGTCACGGTCATGTACCAAGGCGAAGTGGTCGAAAGCGGCACCACTGAACAGGTCATGGGCACGCCGGAACACGAGTACACCAAATCACTCATCGCCGCCGTGCCCCGCGCGACACTCAAAGTCCACCGCTTCCCGCAACTCTCCTACGGTGGCCGCAGCACCCGCTTTGCGATCGAAGATCTTGCACGCAACTGGCCCACGCCACCCAAATCCAAAACCGGCACGCTGGTGCAGGTGGACGGGATCACAAAAACCTTCGTCCAGCGCGACTCGATCATCCCTGCATGGCGCAAGATGTTCACAGCCGTCGATAAGGTCAGCTTCGACATCCGTGAGGGCGAAGTGTTTGGCCTTGTGGGCGAAAGCGGGTCCGGCAAATCCACCGTCGCGCGCATGATCGCCACGCTGTATGAGACAAACGGCGGCCACATCTATTTCGACGGCACCGACATCACGCAACTGGCCTCGCGCGAAGAACGCGATGCCTACCGGCGCCAGATCCAGATGATCTTCCAGGATCCGTTTTCCAGCCTGAACCCGCGTATGCGGGTGGATGCCATCGTGGCCGAGCCGGTGCTCCACCACAAACTGCTTGAGGGGCATGCCATCCAGGACCGCGTCGACGAACTTCTGGACCGCGTGGGCCTCGGCGCCGAAGCGGGCCGCAAGTACCCGCACGAATTCTCCGGCGGTCAACGCCAGCGCATCTCCATCGCCCGCGCCCTCGCCACGCAACCGCGCTTCCTGATCTGCGACGAACCCACATCCGCCCTCGACGTGTCGATCCAGGCGCAGGTGCTCAACATCCTCAAGGACCTGCAAGAACATCTTGGCCTCACCATGCTGTTCATCAGCCACGACCTGCCGGTGGTCCGGCAAATGTGCGACCGCGTGGGCGTCATGCGGCAGGGCCAAATGGTCGAAGTGGCGGACACAGAACAGCTTTTTGCTGCGCCACAAGCGGACTACACCAAGGAACTCCTGCGCCTCATGCCCAAACTCGAAGGGCTCTCTACCGAAGGCCTGGAAAACGCCTGACCCCGTTATCTGGCCAGTCACGCGGGGGTGCCGCGTCAATCAAACCAGTCCTGGCTGCTTTCATCTGAATTGCAGCATAGGGAACAGCACGTGCCCCGCTACTGTGTGGGATCTTGTATCGGGCCAACATCAAGTCGCGTGATATGGTCGGCCATGGCAGTTGGGAAATACTGGCGCACCAACGGGTCATGGCCCGGCACAACCAGCTTCCGCGCGCTGGCAAGCCTTTGTATCGTGGCAAAACCGTCCAGCATATCCTGCATATCCACCACGATGGGAAAGGGTGTTCCGGTCAGGAAGTTGCCGTAGAAATGCGCCGCATCCGAGGCCAGCACCAGCCTGCCCGCCTGCGTGCGCACCCGCACCGCCTGCAGGCCCTTGGTGTGCCCACCAACACGGTGCACAGTGATGCCCTCGGCAATCTCGCTGTCGCCATCGTGGAACGTCACCTTGCCGGAATAGAGCCGCTGCACAGCTTCGACCACGTGGCCCACTGTGAAGGGGTCGCGCAGCACGTCGTGGCACATACACGGACCCGTGGCATAGGCCATCTCAGCCACCTGCAGGTGCAGTTGAGCGTTCGGGAACAGGTGCAGACCGCCTGCGTGATCGAAATGCAGATGGGTGACGATGATCTCGGTCACGTCATCGGGCTGCAAGCCAAAGGGTTTCAGAGCCTCACCCGGATCAAGGCGGATAGGTCGCCCGCGCGCCTGCCCTTCGGCGGCGTCAAAGCCTGTGTCCACAAGGATCACACGCCCCTCACCGCGGATCAGCCACATGTAGAAATCGATGGGATCGGGCGCGTCGTGATTGTCCTCGAACATATAGTTGTTACCGCGCACACGCTCGGTCTGTTCGGCGTACTTGATAGCGTAGACCTCGTAAGTCATCGATCGACCCGTTCAAACGTGCGCAGGGTTTTGCCCGCGACCATGTCAGCGATCTTGGGACCCGTTTCGAGGTAGTGCGGCATCTGTTGATGCGCCTCGAACGCCGCAAGGTCGTCGTAAAGCTCATAAAGGAACACAGTATCGGGCTGGCTGGGGTCAGTGCAGACGTCGAACTGCCGGCATCCCGGTTCATCCCGCACCGAACACTGCGCGTTGTTGATGATGTGCGGCATGAACGCGTCCTGCGTGCCCGGTTTCAGATCAAAGATGACGGTGACGGCGTATGGCATGGGGTGCCCCTTTTATTTGTCCGGTCACAGTGGATGCGAACGGGTATTTGATAACTCGTGCGTTAATGTATACACAAACGCATACGAGAAGCGAGTCGCTTTTCACCAGCCTATGCCGAAAGGGGCCCGCATCATGCACAGAAGTTTCGATATCGCCGTGTTTCAGGGGGATGGCATCGGCCCCGAGATCATGGCGCCCACGGTTGAACTGTTAAGTGATCTGGCGGCAAACAGCGGCTATGGTCTGAACTGGATCGACTTGCCTGCGGGGGCTGCGCACTACGCCAAAACGGGTGACAGCCTACCCGCCGCGTCCATGGATGCGGCCCGTGCGGCAGATGCGATCCTGTTGTCGGCGATGGGCTTGCCCAGTATCCGCTATCCTGACGGGACAGAGATTGCCCCCCAGATCGAATTGCGCAAGGCGTTGACCCTATTTGCGGGGGTGCGCCCTGTTACCATTCGGCCCGGCCAACCGACACCATTGGCAACAGACAAACCCGTGGACTTTGTCCTCATCCGGGAAAGCACCGAGGGCCTGTTTTATACGCAGGGCCGCGGCGAGGTTGAGGCCGATGAGGCCCGCGAGACACTACGCATCACCCGTGAAATTTCCGAGCCCTTGTTCCGTTTTGCCTTTGATATGGCCCAGGCACGCAAGGCGTCGGGACAAGGGTCGGGCAAGGTGACATGTGTGGACAAGGCCAACGTTTTTCGCGCCTTTGCCTTTTTCCGCGAGATGTTCGATGCCGAGGCGGCAAAACACCCCGACATTGAAGCCGATCACGCCTATGTCGATGCCACCGCCTTGTGGATGGTCGAGCGTCCGTGGTCCTTTGACGTGATGGTGACTGAAAACATGTTTGGCGACATTCTTTCGGATTTGGGCGCGGGGTTGATGGGGGGGCTTGGCCTGGCCCCGTCGGCAGACATCGGGGCCGATCACGCGGTGTTTCAACCCTGCCATGGGTCGGCCCCTGACATTGCAGGCCAGGGTGTGGCAAACCCGATGGCCATGATCCTGTCGGGCGCAATGATGCTGGAATGGCTGGCCAGTCGGCATGACATGCCCGCGATGGCAGCAGACGCCAAGAATCTGCGCGAGGCGGTGGATCGGGTGGTGTCCGAGGGCCACGTGCTGACCCGTGATCTGGGCGGAAGTGCCGGGACAGCGGAGGTCGCCGCGGCTGTAAAAGGAGCTTTGGCATGATCCGCGTGGCCTGCGCTGGCGCGGGTTATTTCAGCCAGTTTCACTATGGCAGCTGGACCCGCATGGATCGAGTCGATCTGGTCGGGGCCTGTGATCTGGACATGGAAAAGGCGCAGGCCACGGGCGCCCCCGCCTATGATGATCTGGGCGTGATGCTGACCGAGGCCGCGCCCGATCTGCTGGACATCATCCTGCCCCCGCCCGCCCATGCCGCCACCATCCGCGCGGCCCTGACCGCAGGGATCAAGTGGATCATTTGTCAAAAACCGTTCTGCATGGATATCGACGAGGCACGGTCCATCGTGGCCGAGGCCGAAGCGGCAGGCGCGCGCTTGGTTGTGCACGAGAATTTCCGGTTTCAGCCATGGTATCGGGCGATCAAGGCAGAACTTGCGGCCGGGTCGATTGGTGAGGTGCTGAACGCCACCTTTCGTCTGCGCTCGGGTGATGGGCAAGGGCCCGAGGCCTATCTGGATCGCCAGCCCTACTTCCAGCAGATGCCGCGCTTTCTGGTCCATGAAACGGCGGTCCATTGGGTGGACACCTTTGCCTATCTCTTTGGCCCCGCCAGCGCTGTCTATGCTGATCTGCGCCGGATCAATCCGGTGATTGCGGGTGAGGACGCAGGCCATGTGATCTTTGACCACGGGCCGGTGCGGGCGTTGTTTGATGGCAATCGGCATTTGGACCACGTGGCCGACAACTTACGCCGCACCATGGGCGAGGCGTTGATCGAGGGCAACAAGGGCATACTTGCTTTGCACGGTGATGGGTCTGTCACGCGCCGGTCATTCGGTCTGTCAGAGGTCGAAACGATCCTCGGCCCCGATACATGGGACGGGTTTGGCGGTGATTGCGTGCACGCGCTGCAATCCCATGTGATCCGCGCCATGACAGAAGGCACACCGCTTGAGAACGGGGCGCGCGACTACCTGCGCGTCATTGCCGTGAAGGACGCGATCTATGCGTCGGCGGGGTCGGGCTGCAAAGTCACTTTGGACGAGGTGGAGTAATGGGAGCCATGAGCAATGTGGAACGGGCCGTGTCGGCCTTGCGCCAGATGATCTTTGCCGGGGAGTTGCCACCGGGATCTGACCATCTTGAGACCGAACTGGCCGAAAAGCTGGGCATGTCCCGCACGCCCGTCCGCGAGGCGGCGTTGATGTTGCAGGCGCAAGGGTTGGTCGAGATGCGCCCGCGCCGAGGCATTCGCATCAGCCCGGTATCGGCCACCGACATGGCGGAAATCTATGATATTCTGACCGAGTTGGAGAGCCTTGCCGCCGCCCGCGCCGCAGAGGCGCAGTATTCCAAGGCGGACCTTGCCACTCTGGCCACCGCCATCCGCGATATGGATGCTGCTCTGGCCGCAGATGACCTGCGGGCCTGGGCCGAAGCGGATGACCGGTTTCACCGTGAGCTTGTGCGATTGGGTCGTAATGCACGGCTAAGCATGGTTGTGTCCGTGATGCGCGATCAGGTGCGTCGGGCCCGTGCCACGACCCTGTTCATGCGCCCCAAACCCAAACAGTCGAACGAGGATCACCGGGTCGTCTACCAGGCGATCGCGCGGGGGGATGCGAAGACGGCACATGACACGCACCACGCCCACCGGCAAGCGGCGCGCGACATGCTGGTGGCGCTTCTCGAGAAGCACCAGTTTCACGGGCTGTAAGTTACGACGTGTGCAACCGGGTCAGCTCTTCCGCCCCACGGCGGAGCGCTGGCAGGAAGTCGATCAGGTCGCACAGGCTGCGGCGTTGAATAGGCGCGTGAGCGGAGAGAGTCGCCAGCAGCTTGCCCTGCCCGTCCCAGATCGGGACCGCAACAGCAGCCATGCCGGACATGAATTCCTCATTATCCGTCGAATAGCCGCGCATACGCGTGGTTTCCAACTCGGCCTTGATGCTGTCGATGTCGACGAGCGTGCCTTCGGTGTGCGCCTCAAGCGGGCGGGTCGTCAGAACTGTCCGCAGGATATGGGGTCGCAGGGTCGAAAGGTACATTTTGCCGGATGCGGTGCAGTGGAACGGCACCTGCGTGCCGATGGGCAGCTGAATGCGCAGCGGCCATTCGGTTTCTACCCGGTCGAGATAAGTCATCCCCTCACGATCTGCCGTGGCGAGATTGCAGGTCTCCCCCACCTCCTCGGCGACACTGCGCAGGATGGTCAGACGCGCGGTGCGCAGATGCTCGGATGACATAGTGCTGACGGCCAAGGCCCGCAGACGCGGGCCCGGTCCATAGCTGCGCCCATCAAGGTCGCGTTGCAGGAACCCCTCGGCCTCGGCCGTCTGCAACAGCCGGTGCACGGTGGGTTTCGGCAGACCCAATGCGTCGATCAGGTCTGTCGGTTTGACGGCCACCCCGCGCTTGGCGACCTCCTCCATCACCATCAGCAGGCGCAGATTGGTGGGAATTTGGGTGTCCTTGCGGGGGCGGTGATCGTCAGGCATGGCGCGTGCGTCTTATCTTTCCGGCAGCAGGATCAAGGCGAGGTCAGGAACCAGCGACACCAGAATCCACACTGAAATCAGAGCAAACAGATAAGGAACCGTATAGCGCAACAGCTTGAAGTAGGGAACGCCTGTTACACCTGACGCGACGTAGAGGTTCAGACCGTAAGGCGGTGTGATGAAGCCGATGGAGGCCCCCACGAGGAAGATCACGGCGAAGTGGACCGGGTCCACGCCGATATTGGCCGCGATGGGTGCCAAGATCGGAGCAAGGATGATCGTCACCGGCAGCGATTCCAGAACCATGCCGAAGATGAACACGATGGCCATCGCGGTGAACAGCACCGGATAGAACCCGCCCATCGATGTCACGAAGTTGCCGATCACCTCCTGCGCGCCCAGGAGCGACAGGATCTGCTGCATCACCACCGAAATCGCGATCAGCGGCGCAAGGATACCCGTGATCTGGGCCGAGCGCATAACGATACCGGGGATCTGCGGGATGGTGAAACCTTCAACCACCAGCATTGAGACGGCGGACTTTTCCGACCAGTCCTTGGTCTGATCCATCTTAAGCGTTTTGGAGATCACCCAGCTGACCAAGCCAGCGATAATACCAAAGCCCACGGTTACACCCGCCGCTTCAGTGGGAGAGAATTTGCCCGTGTAGATGCCCCAGAGCACTAGGCCGATGGCGAAGAAACCAAGCCATGCGCCCAAAGCCGTTTTGAACACGCGATAAGGGGACAGGGCGATCAGGTAGCCCCAGCCGTTGCGCCAGCAGATGATGAAGCACGCCAGCATCATGCCCAGAACCATGAGCGCGCCGGGAATGATACCGGCCACGAACAATTCCGAGATCGGCAGGTTCATCAGGAAGCCGTAAACGATAAAGATGATCGACGGCGGGATGATGATGCCAACTGTACCGCCCGCGGCCGCAGTGGCGGCAGAGAAGCGTTCATCATAGCCACCCTTGACCATTTCAGGGTGCAACATCGAACCGATTGTGGCCGTGGTAGCCGAGTTCGAACCGGAGATGGCAGCAAAGAGGCCGCAAGCACCGAGTGACGCCATGGCAAGGCCACCCCGGATCCAGCCCAGACAGGCATAGGCGAAGTCTGACAGACGCCGGGCGATACCAGAGCGGTTGATAAGGTCACCCGTCAGGATGAAGAGTGGCATGGCCAGAAGCGCAAAACCGTCGGTGAACACGTCCTGCAGAGCCGCGCCCATGTTCAGGAGTTGCAGGTCCAGCACATAGGACATGCCGATGACCCAATAGGCGATGACCAGGAAAACCGGCACACCCATCATAAAGAACAGAGTAACGCCGATGGAAATCAGCGTGATGAGGGTTGGATCGCTCATGCGTCACCTCCGATCACAGCGGCTTCGATCATCTCGTTACCTTTTTTGTACTTGTTGATGTCTTTCACCAGGTTTTCAAACACGCGGGCGGTCAGAAGGACAAAGGCGATGGGCACTGTACCCAGGAACCACCACTGCATCACATTGTCGGTGCCGAGCATGATGGCGAAGTTGGCCGCAGCCCGAACGGTTTCCTGCGAGGTGGTGACAACCACGATCCATGCAAAGCAGAACCACAGGATGGCGTCGAGGACCAGGAGGGCGAATTGAACTGCGCGCGGCGCTCCGCGGCGGAATTCGGCAAAGGCCAGATGCGTGCGTAGCTTAACGTTATAACTGCACCCAACCCACGTCATGATGAGGAACAGGAAGGGCGGCAGCGTCGTCGACCACGCGGGCTGACCGCTGAGGTAGAAGCGCTGGATCACGCCGGCAAAGATGATGTAGCCGATGGCAAGGTAAGCCACGACCATCACTGCGGGTTCGAGATTGCGTTCGATGAATGGAATAGCACGGTAGAGCAGCGCCACCAGCACCCCACCAACGAGGGTGGCGATGAAGCCCAGCGGCCATATTCCGGAGTTGCCGCGCAGGGCGGTTTGGATCTCGAACGAGTCCGCTGTCATCAGGGCGGAGATGATTTCTCCCATACCCGCAATCATGTCCATGCTGCACCTCCCTCGTGCCTGGCAAATCCGTTCCGGCATCTTGTCGCGTCAGGATACGGAAATCCATGCCGGTGTTACGCGACATGGATAGATGCTTGGGCGATGTACGCCCAAGCCATTGATTTGGTGAGAAATCCGCTTCCGGATTAACCGCGCCACCAGCGGCGAGGTTCGACGTTCTCGGCCAGGGTATGCGTGTTCTGACGAACGCTGTCATAGATTTCCTGGTACGTGTCGATGCCACCGGCCCAGCCGTTGATCCGCTCGCGCCACTGCTCCCACAGCTGCGGTTGGAACTCGGGTGAGCACTGCTCTTCCGCTTTCTTGATCTCTGCGTCGGACAGCGCTGCAACGCGCACGTTGTTCTGGGCAAAGATGGTGTCCGGACCTTGGTGTGGGTGCGAGAAACCAACAGTGTTGACCAGCGCGGCTTCGTTTGCGGCCTGGACGTGCACCTGTGTCAGGTAGGACGATTCCATAACCGCATCCTGCAGCTCACCGCCAAGACCGTCGAAGGTTTGCGCGTTCATCGCGGTGTGTTCCGTACCGCAGAAGAAGCGCAGGTCCACACACTGGCTGACGACGGGCGACATGTTGGCATAGGCCACGGCCGATGCCCAAGTTTCCGCGCCATCGATCAGGCCCTGCTTCAGACCGTCGAGCGTTTCTTCCCATGCCACGGGCACAGGGTTCAGGCCCAGAGCGTTCATGGCGATACGGCCAAGTTGTGTTCCCGTCACGCGGTTCTTGGTGCCGCGCAGAACGTCGATGTTGTCGACCGTTGGCTTGTCTTCCCAAGCCAGACCCAGCTGGATGCCGCGCAATTCTGCGTGGGTGAACAGGAACTTCAGGCCGTGACGCTTTTCGAACGGGTCACGCAGGATGCGCTGGCTGTCCGGGCTGTACATGAAGTGGTACTGGTCGGCCCGATTACGGAACATGTAGGCATAGTCCAGCACGTTCAGGTAAGGTGCACCACCGGCGGAGTTCTGTGTCGATGCAGCGTAGATGTCGACGATACCCTGTTGCGCCTTCTCAACGCAGGACAGCTGACCACAAATCTGGTTGTTGCCGATGAACTCGATGCGAATCTCACCATCGGTGCGCTCTTCGAGATCGCGCGCGAACTCAAGGCAACCGGCGCGCTCGATCAGCAGGTTCTGCTGGTTAAAGCCGGCCGCGCCAAATTTCAGCGTGTGCTTTGGCTCTTTCGAGAACCGTTTATCGTAGGTTGATTCCGCGGCTGCCGCCAGATTGGCAAGGCTCATTGCACCGCCAAAGCTGCCCGCTGCAAGCAGCGTAGAGCTCAGGCCGTAACGACCAGCCACACGGAACAGATCGCGGCGCGAAATGCCCGCGAGATTTTTCCCAAGTTTCATGCAATCCTCCCTGATGCGCATTATTGAGACGTTTTATCTCAGAAAAGGCTAGCGCAGCTTGAACAATCTGCCTAGTCTTTTTTTGACTTTAAGTAAGGGAGGGGTCGTTTTGGAAGCCGATTATGTCATCGTGGGTGCCGGAAGTTCCGGCTGCGTGATCGCGAATCGTCTGAGCGCGGACCCGAACACCAAGGTTGTGCTGTTGGAAGCGGGCGGTCGGGACTGGAACCCGTGGATCCACATTCCGGTCGGTTATTTCAAAACCATCCACAATCCGAATGTGGACTGGTGCTACAAGACCGAACCCGATCCGGGCCTGAACGGCCGGTCTATCGAATGGCCCCGCGGCAAGGTGCTGGGCGGGTCCTCATCCCTCAACGGTTTGCTCTATGTCCGGGGGCAACCTCAGGACTATGACCGCTGGGCACAGATGGGCAATCGCGGCTGGGCGTGGGACGATGTCCTGCCGCTGTTCAAGCGATCGGAAAAGAACGAACGCGGTGCCGATGAATTTCACGGAGACAAAGGCAACCTTTCGGTTTCCAACATGCGCATCCAGCGCCCCATCACCGATGCGTGGGTCGCGGCGGCTCAATCGGCGGGCTACAAATTCAATCCCGACTACAACGGCGCCGATCAGGAAGGTGTTGGATTCTTTCAATTAACTGCGCGCAACGGACGGCGATGCTCGTCCGCTGTAGCGTTCCTGAACCCCGCGCGCAGCCGCGAGAATCTGAACATCGTGACCCATGCCCAGGTCGAAAAAATCGAACTGGATGGCACCAAGGTCACAGGGGTATCCTACCGTGACAAAAGCGGTACATGGCAGACGGTCAAAGCCCGCAAAGAGGTCATTCTTTCGGGGGGCTCCATCAACTCTCCGCAACTCTTGATGCTGTCGGGAATTGGCGAAGCGGCACAGTTGCAGGAACACGCAATCGACGTGGTTGCCGACCTGCCCGGCGTGGGCAAAAACATGCAGGATCACCTGCAGGCGCGGCTGGTCTACAAGTGCAACGAACCCACCCTGAATGACGAGGTGTCGAGCCTGTTCGGACAGGCCAAGATCGGCCTCAAATACCTGATGTTCCGGGCCGGTCCAATGACCATGGCAGCAAGCCTCGCCACCGGGTTCATGAAGACACGGGACGACCTCGAGACCCCCGATATTCAGTTCCATGTCCAGCCCCTTTCTGCAGAAAATCCCGGCAAAGGCGCTGACCCATTCTCGGCATTTACGATGTCCGTTTGCCAGTTGCGGCCCGAATCGAAGGGAGAGATTCGGTTGGTCAGCAAGGACGGGCGCACCTATCCCAAGATCATTCCGAACTACCTCAGCACGGAAACGGACTGCCGAACGGTGGTCGAAGGGGTCAATATTGCGCGACGTATTGCCCGCCATGCGCCGCTGACGTCCAAGATTTCGGAGGAATTCCGCCCACACGCGGATCTGCCCATGGACGACTATGATGCCACGCTGGACTGGGCACGCAGCAACACGGCGTCCATCTATCACCCGACCGGCACCTGCAAGATGGGTCAGGACAAGACGGCGGTGGTCGACGAACAGCTCCGTGTACGCGGGATTACAGGCCTGCGCGTGGCTGATTGTTCGATCATGCCAGAGATTGTCAGTGGCAACACCAATGCCCCGGCCATCATGATCGGTGAAAAGGCATCAGATCTGATTCTCGGCACCGCCTAAAGGCTGCGCCACATAGGCTCTGGTTCATGTAACGTCTGCAATTGATCGACCGGCACACCCGACACCCGGTCGATCAGCAAACGGGCCAATTCGCGACCCGTGGCCACCAGATCTTCACTCACCGTGTCAATCTGCGGATACAGCGTCGGTAGAATGGGCGTCGTCTGGCGGCAGATCAGATCATAGTCGCGGCCCAGCACCTGTCCCTGATCGGCCATCCCGCCCATCAGGGCCAAAGTGGCCAGCTCATTGTTGCTGATGATCGCGTCAAACGGATCGCTGCGCTGCGCAAGCGTCTGTCCGAATTCCCGTGCCGTATCCGTGGAAATCAGGATCCCGGTTTCCGTGGCCACCTCTCCGGTCAGGCCATGCCGGGCCAGCGCCCGATGAAATCCGCCCGTGATCTTGGCGAAGTTCGTCGTCGCATCGTCTTCAGCCACCAAGACAAAGCGTTTGCGCCTCCGCGCGATCAAGCGCTCCACCGCCATCTCGACATAGCGCTCGGCATGAAAGTCGTGAAAGGCATGGGCCGCGTAGAATTCAGTGCGCCCGTGCGACACGAACGGGAAATCGGCGTCGATCAGCATCTGGACTCGCGGGTCGCGCGCGCTTGTGTGGGTCAGGATGATGCCGTCCGAGGTGCGGTTCTGCAGAACATAGCGCACCGATTCCTCGGGCGTGGCGCCCTGCAGGTCGGGAATGACATTCAGGTGGTACTTGGTGCCCGACAAATGCGCCCCGATCCCTTCGATCATCTGGCGGGTGTAATCGATCGTGTTCTTGGCGGGTGACAGAACAAGCGTCAGCACATTGGTCTGCCCCGTACGCAAACGTACGCCCGCACGGTTGGGCACATAACCAACCTCGGCAGCCGCAGCCGCGATCTTGTCCCGGGTTTCCTTTTTCAAACGCGACCCATCGCGCAACGACAATGACACGGTCGACAGGCTGAGGCCCGTGATCTCGGCAATTGTCTTGAGCGTTGGCGGTTTGCGGGTCGGGTCGGCCATGGCCTGCCTTGCGGTTTGGGTCAGTGAACACTGTGATTATCAGAACAGGAGGCGCTATGTCGATCAACACCGAATCGGGTTGCATCGTTGCAATTTTTGCACTCCTTCCGTCGCCGCAACGCAGCAAAATCATGATATTTATTGGATTTTCTCAAAAACGGTGCAGCAAAAATAATTGTTGCATCGTTGCAATTATCTGCGACCATTTATGGCAGGTTCCGTTCGGATGCTGCGCAGGCGACCGGATCAAAAGACGACAAATGGGAGGACACCACATGTACGCAACCAAAGGTCTGATAGCCCGACTGGCCACCGGCACCGCACTCAGCCTTGTGCTGGGGGCCAGTGCGGCGATGGCCGAAGACATCCGCTTCTGGACCACCGAAGAGCAACCTGAACGCCTGGCCAAACAGCAGGAAATGGCCGCGCAGTTCGAAAAGGCGACAGGTAACAGCGTCGAAGTCATCCCGGTCTCGGAAACCGAGCTCGGCACACGCACCACGGCCGCCTTTGCCGCCGGGGACCTGCCGGACGTCATCTACCACCCGCTGCAATACGCGCTGCCCTGGGCCGAAGCGGGCATTCTGGACACGGAAGCCGCAACTGATGTCGTGGACGGCCTGGGCCGCGACACATTCGCATCCGGCCCACTGTCGATGGCCGCCTACGATGGCGACATCGCGTCCGTCCCCGTGGACGGCTGGACGCAGATGATCGTCTACCGCGCCGACCTGTTCGCAGAGAAAGGTCTGGAGCCGCCGAACACGTTCGCAAACGTGCAAGCCGCGCTTGAAGCGCTGCACAATCCGCCAGAGATGTACGGTTTTGTCGCTGCCACCAAGGTGGACGAGAACTTCATGTCGCAAGTGCTGGAGCATGTCTTCCTCGCCAACGGTGTCAGCCCGGTCGGCGATGATGGCTTCAAGGAACTGGATGCTGCGGCCACAACGGAAGTGCTGGATTTCTACAAAGCCATCGCCAAAGCCTCGCCTCCGGGCGAGCTGTTCTGGAAGCAATCGCGTGAGATCTATTTCGCCGGCGATGCGGCCATGATCATCTGGTCGCCCTTCATTCTGGATGAACTGGCCGGTCTGCGTGACAGCGCCGCCCCGACGATCAACGATGATCCCACCACCAAAGAGTTGGCAGCCAAAACCGGCATCGTGACCAACTTTGCCGGACCGTCGAACCCCGATGGCGCGGCATGGGGTGACGTGCGGTACTTCGGCATCACCAATGACGCGGACACCGAAGTGGCACAGGCCTTTGTCGAGTTTTCGATGAACGATGGCTACATGCAAACGCTGTCCATCGCAGCCGAGGGCAAGTTCCCTGTCCGCACTGGCACGGCGGATGAGCCCGGCAAGTTCTCGGCCGCGTGGTCGGAAATCCCGGTGGGCGTGGACCGTAAGGCGCCCATGAAAGATCTCTATGCAGCAGAGATGCTGGACGAGATTGTGGGTGGTCTGAAAGTCGCCCAGCGCTGGGGCGTCGAGGAAGGGCAGCTGTCGCTGGCTTCCAAGATGATCAACAGCCAGGCGATCAACCGGATCGTACGTCAGTACATTGACGAAGAGATCGACGCCGCCGCCGCCGTTGCAGCGATGAACAGCGAGCTGTCCTCGATCAACTAAGCCTGTCGCTCGGCTTGGAGGGGGCGGGTCCGCCTGCCCCCTCGCCCCCAACCCCACATTCAGAGACATCCCATGACGGTCCCTACTCCACCGACCACCCGTGGTGCGCTTGAACGCCGCGAGGCGCGGCTGGCCTGGTCCCTGCTGCTGCCCACGATCACCATCGTGAGCCTTGTGATCATCCTGCCGCTGCTGGCGATCTTCTGGATCAGCTTCAAGCCCGTGGGGCTGGCTGACCTGCGCCCCGTGGCCCCTGTGATCCGCGAAAGCCTGCGCGAGCGATCCGGCGAGATGGTGATCGAGTATCGCGTCCGCAACTCGTCCCAGCAGAAAGAGATCGCGGGGCTGAGCTTTACCGACACGCTGCATGACGGTGTGACGCTGGGCGCTTTGCCAGAGCAATGTTCCGTTGAAAGCGGCGCGCTGCGCTGTGAGTTCGGCGACGTGCCGGGCGGGTTCAATGAACGTATCCGCATTCCCGTGACACTGGACGGCGATCCGGACACGCTCGAAGAGATTGTCGAGGGGACCGAGCCTGAGGGCTTTGGCTCCGCCGACAACATCCTGACAAATACTGAATTCACGCTCGACAATTTCGCCCGCATCTTTGACGGGGACGAGTTCTGGTCCGTGCTCTGGGCCACCGTGTTCTATACGGTTTTCGGCACCATCGGCGCGCTGGTAATCGGGCTGTTTGCCGCGTTGCTGCTGAACAAGTCGTTCCGCGGCAAAGGTGTGCTGCGCGGTCTCTATCTGTTTCCCTATGTCTCACCCATCATAGCCGTTGCCTTCACCTGGGTCACACTTCTGGATCCCTTCTCGGGCTCGCTCAACGCGCTGCTGATCCAGATGGGCGTGGTCGACAGCCCCATCAACTTCTTCGGCCAGCGCCCGCTTGCCCTGATCATGGTCACGGTGTTCGAGATCTGGCGCTATTTCCCGCTGTCTTTCCTATTCATCCTCGCGCGGATGCAGTCTATCGACACCGATATGTACGAGGCGGCGGACATGGATGGCGCGTCGCCCTTCCAGAAGTTCTGGTACCTGTCGCTGCCGATGCTCCTGGGCATCCTGTCGGTGCTGTTCCTGCTGCGCTTCATCTGGACCTTCAACAAGTTCGACGACATTTTCCTGCTCACGGGGGGCAATGCGGGCACACGCACACTGACCGTGAACGTGTACGAGCAGGCCTTTGCGATCTCGAATATCGGGGCGGGCGCGGCTGTGGCAGTGGTGATCTTTGCGACCCTGCTTTTGTTCAGCTTTTTCTTCTTCAAATACATTTCTCAGGAGGAAGGGCTGTGAAAGTGGGTGCCGCAAAACAAGTTTGCGTCTCGCCTGCGGCGGGCGGGACGCAGGGGCTCTGCCCCTCTTGGCCTGACGGCCAATTCACCCCGGAGTTTATCTGGCAAGATGAAAGAGGATCGGCATGAGCATTCTGCGTCATGGCGCTGTGACCGGTGCATTGATTGGGCTGTTCTGGGCCTTTGTCATCTCTGTCACGGTGTCCGTCACCTTGTCTTTCGCCTCGGGTCTTGGATTTCGGCCCGGGTCCCTGGGCTGCCTGATCCTTGGGTTGTGCGGTGGGCTGGCGGCCATCTACGTGCGGGATGCGCGGTTGGTGATGGGCGGCTTCATCCTGCTTTGCGTGGTCATCATGTTCACGCCGCTCTCGCCGATCCTGTTTCAGGAGAATGTTCCGGTTCTGTGGCAGCTCATGGCCGTCATCTCCTTTGGTCTTTTCATGATCTGGCCCCTGACCCTGATGCTGGTCGAGGCGCAGCCAGGTCCGCTGTCACGCCATGCCTTTGAGGATGCGGTGATCCGGTTTCTGACAGGCTTCGGCTACATCATCTTTACCGCTGTAGTTCTGATCCCTTTCTACGTCATGGTCATGACCAGCCTGAAATCGCAGCAGGCGCTGCTGAAAAACCCGCTCGATTTCTCCATCGAGTTGAGCCGCGGCTGGGACCTGTTTCGCAGCTACATCGAGTTGTTCGGCCAGTTCAATTTCGGCAGCTACCTTTGGACCAGCTTCTATGTCTCGGTCCTGACGGTGCTGATCACGCTGCTGTTCTCCGTCCCGGGCGCCTATGCCGTGGCACGGCTGCGGTTCAAGGGGCGGGCGGCGTTTTCGCGGTCGATCTTGTTGATCTACATGGTCCCGATGATCGTTCTGGCGCTGCCAATCTACATCGCTTTCTCCATGACCGGTTTGCGCAACACCATTCCGGGTCTGCTGATGATCTATCCGGTCACCACGATCCCCGTGGCGCTTTATATGTTGCAAGGTTACTTCCGCGGCCTGCCGGGAGAGGTCGAGGAAGCGGGCCTTATGGACGGCCTCAGCCGCCTGCAGGTGATCTGGAAGATCACCCTGCCCCTGTCCCTGCCCGCGATGGTGTCGGTATCGCTTTATGTCTTCATGATCGCCTGGAACGAGTTCCTGCTGGCCTTCATGCTGCTGGACGATCCGTCAAAATTCACGCTGACCCGCGGGGTCGCGATGTTGAACTCCTCTGAAATTCCGCGCCAGCACCTGATGGCGGGCGCCGTGATTGCCACCATTCCGATCATGGCCCTGTTCCTTGGGCTGGAACGGTTCATGACGAAAGGGCTGACCGCCGGGTCGGTAAAAGGATGATGCGAGACATGACATCCACGGACATGCGCGATGAAGAGGCGCGCGCAATTCTGAAACGCAATGACAAGGGCGGGTACACGATCCCGACCTCGGGTCTCTATCCCTACCAGTGGAACTGGGACAGCGCTTTTGCTGCCGTGGGGTTTGCCGAGTTCGACGTGGAACGTGCCTGGGCAGAAATCGAAACCCTGTTCTCGGGCCAGTGGGACAACGGCATGGTGCCGCATATCCTGTTCCATGTGCCGGATGAAGGGTACTTCCCCAATCACGACGTGTGGCAGGGAACCGGACCGATCCCGTCCTCAGGCATCAGCCAGCCGCCGGTGGCCGCGACCATGGCACGGATGATGCTGGACAAAGACACGGACGTTGGCCGGGATCGTGTCGCCGCGCTTTATCCCAAGATGGTCGCCTGGCACCGCTGGTTCATGGACTGGCGGTTGGATCAGGGGGCCGTATGCATCACCCACCCGTGGGAGGCAGGCCGCGACAATGCCCCGGATTGGGATGCCGCGATGGCAGCGATCACACCCGACGGCGTCGGCGAATACACCCGCCGCGACACGACCCATGTGGACGGCTCCATGCGGCCCACGAAATACGATTACGATCGCTATATCTGGCTTGTGCAACGGGGCGCGCGACTGCACTGGGATGAGGCCGCTATGCTGCAGGATACCCCTTTCCGTGTGGCTGACCCGACGATGACCTTTATCCTGTTGCGTGCCACGCGTGACCTGATCGTCATTGGCGAGATGCTGGATGAGGATGTGACAGAGTTACAAGACTGGGTGAAAACGCTGGAAGCCGGTGCTCAAACACTCTGGAACCCCACGCTTGGATGTTTTGATGGCCGTGATGTCGTTGGTGGCAGCTGGGCTGGATCCATTTCGAACGCATCCTTCCTGTGCTGGTATGGCGGCATCGACCACCCGGATATGCGGACCCGTCTGGCCGAGGTAATGGCCCTTTCGAAATACGGTGTGCCCTCCTTGACCCCGGATGATGACCGCTTTGACGGCAAGCGGTATTGGCGTGGGCCTGTCTGGGCCATCATGAACATGATGATCGGGACAGGTTTGGCGGATTTCGCACTGCCCCAAGGCGAAGCGTTGCGCACCAACACGGCTGACCTGATCGCCGAACACGGCTTTGCCGAATACTTCGACCCCCGCGACGGGTCACCGGCAGGCGGCAGCACTTTCACATGGACGGCGGCCGTTTGGCTGGCCTGGGCCTCTCCAAACAATCAAGGAGCCTGAGCAATGGGCGCGATCACTCTCAACGCTGTCGAGAAATGGTATGGCGAGGTGCAGGTCATTAAGGGCGTCAACCTGGCGATCAACGATGGCGAATTCATTGTCTTTGTGGGCCCATCAGGCTGCGGCAAGTCCACCCTCCTACGCATGATCGGGGGGCTTGAGGATATCAGCCGGGGCTCCCTGCTCATCGACGGGCAGGACGTGACCGATCAACCGCCCAGCAAGCGCGGGCTGTCGATGGTGTTCCAGTCCTACGCGCTTTATCCGCACATGTCGGTGCGCGACAATATGGGCTTCTCGCTGAAGACCGCTGGCGCGCCCAAGGCCGAGATTGCCGAGAAGGTGGATGCCGCTGCCGAGACGCTGAAACTGGATCAGTATCTTGAGCGTCGGCCCAAGGACCTCTCGGGCGGGCAACGCCAGCGGGTAGCCATTGGCCGGTCCATCGTGCGCGAACCGACGGCCTTCCTGTTCGATGAGCCGCTGTCGAACCTCGACGCAGCACTCCGGGTCGAGATGCGCTACGAGATTTCCAAGCTGCACCAGTCGCTGTCGGCCACGATGATCTATGTCACACATGACCAGGTCGAGGCGATGACCCTCGCCGACCGGATCGTGGTGCTGGACGCAGGCCGGATCATCCAGGTCGGCACACCGCGCGAGCTGTATAACCATCCGGGCAACGTTTTCGTCGCCCAGTTCATCGGCAGCCCGAAGATGAATGTGTTCGGGTGCGAGGCGTCAGGGGACAGCTACACTGTGCCGGGGGGCCGGACGGGTCCGTACCCCGTAGGACCGGGTGCGACCCAGATGGGTATCAGGCCCGAACACATCCTCGTGGGCGCTTCGGGCATGGGGCAGTGTGATGGCACGGTCGATGTGATCGAGTATCTGGGCGCCGACACGTTTGTCCTGATGGATTGTGGCGCAGCGGGTCAGATCAATGTGCGGATTTCCGGTGATGCGGATTTGAAGGTGGGCGATGTGGTCGGCCTCAGCTTTGATGCCGAGCGCACGCATTTCTTTGATGCTGACGGCAACACGATCAACACGTGAGCAGTGCCTACGCCGACCTGCGGGGTGGCGTTGGCACCAATTGTTCAGCGCGATTTATCGTTGATGCGTTATTGCGACGCAAAGGTAGCGCACTGGCGTCGACATAACGCCGCCCCGGGGGGCGGGTCGGCGTAGGCACGGCGGCCTTTGGCCTTGATTCCGTGCTAGAACGCGTCGCTCAATCATCCCACGCCACGTCAAACTTGGTCACCACCGCCCGGACCTGATCTTCGGTCAGGCCCTGCGGCTGCATCCCGCGCGTCATCAGCGCCAACCGTGCGGTGTCCTCGAGTTCTTCAATGGCATTGCAGGCGGCCTCCACATCCTTGCCCGCAACCACTGGACCATGATTGGCCAGCATCACCGCTGACCGCTTGCCCGCGAGGCCCCGTACGGCCTCGCCCATTGCCGGATCACCGGGCAGGAAGAAGGGCAAAAGCTGCACCTTGCCCAGCTTCATGATGCCATAGGGCGTGAGGGGCGGCAGGAAGTTGTCCGGGTCAGCCCCCGGCAGCATCGACAGCGCAACCGAGTGGCAGGAATGCAGATGCACCACGGCCCCGGCAGTGTTGCGCGTGTCGTAGAACGCCGTGTGCAGGGGCATTTCCTTCGTCGGTTTGTCACCTGCCACATGAGCGCCCGACGCATCGAACCGGCTCAGCCGCCCCGGATCAAGCCGCCCAAAGCTGGTGCCCGTAGGCGACACCAACAGCCCGCCATCCTCTGTCCGGGCCGAGATGTTGCCGGTCGATCCGTGCGTCAGTCCTCGGTCGAACAAGGACTTGGCAAGCAAGCATATCTGTTCGCGCAACGCGCTTTCTTCACTCATGCCTGCAACACCCGATCCGCTTTTTCAAAGAAATCCTCGGCCCCGAAATTCCCCGACTTCAACGCCACAACCAGATCAGGCCCAGCGCGCAGTGCGGGCACGCCGGGATCAATCTCTGGCCCGATGTCGAGGGTATCAAGCGCCAGCCCCTCGACCACCGCACCGGACGTCTCGCCCCCCGCCGTGATGATCCGGGTTGCCCCGCCGTCGCGCACCGCGCGCGCCACATCGGCAAAAAAGCCCTCCAAAGCCTCTGCCGACCGGTCACGGCCAAACTGATCCTGCACCTGTCGCACCACCTCCGGGTCGGCAGAGGAATAGAGCAACGGCACGCCGTCCTGCGCCAAGGCCCATGCCGCCGCATCACCTGCGGTCAAGCGCCCCTCGATCACATCGGCCGCCACAACCTCTCGCGCGGGATGACGGGCGGCATGATAAGCGACCTGCGCCCGCGTCGCGATTGAACAAGAACCGGACAAGGCAACGGCCCGGCCGCCCTGCCCTGTCCACGGCACGGCACCGGCCACACAGCCAAAGTTCGCAGGCAGGCCCAGCGCCACACCCGACCCGCCGGTGATCAATGGCAAATCCCGCGCGGCGGCACCGATGGCGCGCAAATCCTCATCCCGGATCGCGTCCACCACGATATGACGCTTGCCCGCCTCATGCTCGGACTGCAAAGCACCACGGATCGCATCCGCGCCCGCAAAGACCGAAGCAGCCGCCACGTGCCCCACGTCATAACGTGTCTGCGGAGCCAGCCAGCGGCGCAAGTCCGGATCAGTCATTGGCGTCAGCGGATGCTTCTGCATCCCGCTTTCACTCAGCAGCACATCGTTCACAAACAGATGCCCCTGATACACTGACCGCCCCGTGCCGGGAAAAGCTGGGCATACGATGACCTGATGGGCATCCAACGCGTCCGCCAGCGCATCTGCAACAGGGCCGATGTTACCTTCGGGTGTGCTGTCGAAAGTCGAACAGTACTTAAAGAAAAACTGAGTGCACCCCTGCGCGCGCAGCCAGTCCAACGCCTCGAGCGACTTCGCCACAGCCCCAGCCGGATCAATCGAACGGGACTTCAACGCCACCACGCCTGCGTCCACGGACGGATCGGCATTGCCTGCGGGCACGCCAGTAAATTGCGTCGTGCGCATCCCCTCCTTGGCCAGCGTGTTGGCCAGATCGCTTGATCCGGTGAAATCGTCCCCGATGCATCCCAGTTTCAACGCGCCTCTCCCTTCGTTTTGCCGCACGAAAGCACTGGCACAGCAGGAATGGCAACCCCGGCGGCATATGACGCCAAAATTTCGGGATTTCCGCAACGGCGCACCCCTCCGTCCCCCTTGCGAACAAGGGCGCGGCACCTGTAGGTTCACCCGACATGCGACAAGCCTGAAAGGGGCGCACCTTGGCCTTCACTCCTGCGATCACCGGCACGGGCGTCTTCACGCCAGAGCAATCCATTTCCAACGCGGAATTGGTCGAGGCTTTCAACGCATACGCGGACCTCTACAACACCGAACATGCCGATGAGATCGCGGCAGGCGAGGTTGAGGCCAAGGATCACTCGTCCGAAGAGTTCATCGTCAAAGCCTCGGGCATCGAACGACGCTATGTCATGGACAAATCCGGCGTGCTCGACCCCAAGGTCATGCACCCCCTGCTGCGCCAGCGCAGCGATGATGAACCGTCGATCATGGCGGAAATGGCCGTCGATGCGGCCAACAAGGCGCTGGCCCAGGCGGGCAAGACGGCGGCGGACGTGGATGCGGTGATTTGCGCGGCATCAAACCTCGAACGCGCCTACCCTGCTGTCGCTATCGAAATTCAGGAACTTTTGGGGATTCAGGGCTTTGCCTTTGACATGAACGTCGCCTGCTCCTCGGCCACCTTCGGCATCCAGGCAGCGGCGGATATGGTGCGCTCGGGCTCCATCCGGTCAGCGCTGGTGGTGAACCCGGAGATTTGTTCGGCCCACCTCGAATGGCGCGACCGCGACTGCCATTTCATCTTTGGCGACGTGGCAACGGCCACGCTGATCGAACGGGCCGAGGACGCCACCGGCGCCTACTTCGAAATTAAGTCGACCCGCTGCGGCACCGCATTTTCAAACAACATCCGCAACAACAACGGCTACCTGCGCCGGTCCCGCCCCGACGGGCTGAAAGACCGCCGCGACATGCAGTTCATGCAGAACGGGCGCAAGGTGTTCAAGGAAGTGCTGCCCATGGTCAGCCAGCACATCGCAGGCCACATGGCGGATGAAGGGGTTGAGGCATCGGACCTCAAGCGTCTCTGGCTGCATCAGGCCAACAAGACAATGAATGACTTCATCGGGAAAAAGGTGCTGGGGCGCACACCGGAACCCGGCGAACAGCCCAACATCCTGCAGGACTACGCCAACACCTCCTCGGCCGGATCCATCATCGCCTTTTCCAAGTATTCCGGCGATCTGGGCGACGGGGATAAGGGGATCATCTGTTCGTTTGGTGCGGGCTATTCCGTAGGCTCTGTTTTGGTCGAACGGCACGGGTAAGGCACCCGAGCACAGTGTCCGTTGACGACGGGCTAAAACACAAAATCTCCGACCCCGAGGGAAGACACGGAAACACCAAGCAATGTGATTGAATTGCCGCCACCATCAAAGATGACGGCATCTCCGATTGAATTCTGCGTGACGTGATCTGCAATCAGGTCATCGAAATCCACAATGGCAACCACAGAAGAAAAGTCGATCCGCTCATACGCGTTGGCTACGTCAAAATCAGTGATCGTGTCGTTGCCAAACCCATCCGCAAACACAAACACATCCGCGTTAAAGTTGCCGGTAAGAAGATCGTTTCCGGCACCGCCAGTCATTGTATCAAAACCGGCACCGCCATAGATGGTGTCTGCGCCACCTCCCCCATCAATGCTGTCATTGCCACCGCCGCCAAAAATCCGGTTGGCAGATGCGCCATTCACAATGGTGTCGTTGCCGGCCTCTCCAAACAGACCACCGGCGCCACTGGTGTCAGTCAAAAGGTCATTGCCAGAACCACCAAATAACCGGTCCTGTCCTGCGCCACCATCAAGCGTGTCGTTGCCAGCTTCGCCATAAAGATTGTCTGCATTGGCACCACCATAGACCAGGTCATTGCCAGTGCCTGCACGGATCATGTCATGGCCCGCGCCACCATCAATGGTGTCTGCACCATTCCCAGATCGGATTTGATCCTCCCCGGTGCCGCCAAGGATACTGTCGTTCCCGAAACCACCGTCAATGATGTCCTGCCCCCCGTCCCCGACAATCGTGTCGTTTCCAGAATTGCCAATCAACGTGTCGTTGTTGGCTGTACCCGTCAATGCATCATTGACTGCATTCTGATCATCGCCAAACAGCAGAACGCCATTGCCATTGTGGGTGATGACAACCTGAATGAGTTCGTAAGGATCCAGTGTCACGTTCAGAACATTGTCCGTCGCCAGTCCAAGATCGGCCCGGTCTGACAGCGTTATCCGCGCCTCGACATTTAACGCATCCGGTGCCTGCCCCGGTACAGCAGTCATTCGCGTTGCATTGACAGCGATGCCATTCGATAGAAAACCGGACAGATCCATATTGAGATCAAAGGAAATGCCCCTGCCCGACACGATGTATATGACGGTTTGTTGCGCGCCCGAATAGGCAAAAGTGTAGCCGCTTGCGACAGCAGAACCGTCCACCAGACGGATATCATTCTGATTGTCCAGCAACTGCGTGCCCTGCAGCGACTGGGACATCATTCGAAAGATGTATCCGGTCGGTGTCAGGCTCGTGCTTGGTAAATCAACCGAAGCGGGGCTTTCACGTGAAAGGGTTGAATATGCGGAATTCTGCACTGTCCAGATGTTGGCCAGGTCCACGCCTGCTTCCATCATTTCCGCAAACACGCGCAGCACCGATGCATTGCGTTCCATCCCCGTCACGGATGTACTGCTTTGCCCCACATTCCATTCCGTGACAGCCATCTCAAGCGCGTCCGGATCACCATCCATCCAGGTATCAATCAGGCTGGTAAAGCGGTTGTCCAACCCGCCACCAATGGCCAACGGTTGGGATGATGCGCCATATCCGTGCACCACAACGCCATCAATCAGGTCCGAGACGTCGGGTGCGCTGACGCCGTTTGCGATCAGTGCATCTAAGATAGCATCAATAAATATCTGGTTTTGCTGGTCCGCAGTAGCCTGGTTTGTGCCGTTTGACCCTTGCGCGAGGATCACCGGGTCGGATGCCAATTGACCTGTGGCCGTCAGCTCGGTGACCACGTCATTGATCCACACGGCGATTTGCGCCTGCAGCGCACCAAACTGCGCGTCAGTCCAGTCATAGTCTGCGTTGTAAAACTCGTTGCCAATCTCGAGGTGGCTTATCGTTGCGTTGCCATACACTCCAGACAGCAGATCTGTGAGGAATGCCTTGATCTCCTGCTCTGCCCCAGGCGTCAACAAATTGGTTGTTCCGACAGCATTCGCATTCAAATAGCGGAACGTGGGCAAAACGAATGACACGCTGGCAACTTGCGCGTCCGCGTAGTCGAGAAAGTCGCTCAGGCCGGTTGCAATATCACTCCTGGCAATCTCTCCGTTTCCATTGACTGCCCCGATCAGGTTTTCAAAGTCTTCGCCCACCCGGTCTGGATCGGTCAGATCGAAGTATCGCTCGGTTATCGTGCCACCGGGATAGCGCAGAACACCGAAATCAAACTGTTCCGAAATGACCTGGTAGTCAGATCCTGAAACCACTTCGTCCCGCGCAAACAGAAAGTTCGTCCCAAGATGAGCGTTGGTGATGGTACCGCCTAGGGTGCCTAAATTGCTCTGTTGAAAAAAATTATAGAACACGGTGGGCATCAAACAATCCTCCAAAGCAACTAAAGGACACTAAAAACATACGGTCGAATGCGGCTGAGCATCTTCTCATGCCGACAGCAACAATACTGGGAACATGTGTCAAAACTAGTGAAAGACCGGTGTTGCACCAAAGGAAATCGGTGGGTTTTTAGTTACTTTTGACGAAGCCGAAGAAGGAAATCGTCGGGTTCAACCGTCCCCGACAGCGTCGCGCCAATGTTTGCGACACAGCGAGACGTAGGTCTCGTTCCCGCCAATCTGTACCTGCGCGCCGTCCGTGATAGTACGGCCCTCGGCATCCTGCCGGATCACCATGGTCGCCTTCTTTCCGCAATGGCAGATTGTGCGCACCTCGCGCATCTCATCAGCAAGAGCCAGCAACGTGGCGGACCCGGGAAAGAGCTTGCCGCGAAAGTCCACGCGCAATCCGTAGCACATGATCGGCAGGCCCAAATCATCCACAGCCCGCGCCAGCTGCCACACCTGGTCTTCGGTCAAGAACTGCGCTTCGTCGACAAAAACACATGCGACAGGCCCCTCTGCCTGCCTTGCCACAAGTGCTTTGAACAGATCATCGGTGCTGGTGAACGTGTCGGCCTCTGCTCCGATCCCGATCCGCGATGCGATGCGCCCCGCCCCGGCCCGATCATCAAAGGACGCGGTCAGCAGATAGGGTTCCATCCCTCGCTCCCGGTAGTTGTGGGCAGCCTGTAACAGCACGGTCGACTTGCCCGCGTTCATGGTGGAGTAGTGGAAATAGAGCTTGGCCATGCGCGGCTGCATAATTCGGCTCGCATGTCTGGGCAAGACCAGGTGGGTGCAAGGGCCGCGCGCATGATCTTGTTGCCTGCGTCGCACGCCCCCGCACCGCTTCGGCACTGGGTGACAATGGGATGGGCCGTGGGTGCTCGCGCGCCCGACTTGGGGATGATGCCCCTCCCGATACACTAAACCTCCGACGGATCTACCACCCCTGCTGCCGGTCAGACCGGCCTGTCGCCCCCACGGGACAGAAGATGTGGCAGACCCCACCCGAACCCGGAACTTGGGGGCACCGGGTACTTGTTACATCCCGAAAACCTTTGGGACGCTTTTAAAAATGACATTTCAAAGCTAGACGATTAATGGGAAAAGATCGGCCAAGTTCCCCCGCTCAGGCGGTTGAACTGAGGCGTTACGTAGTAAGGGGCAGACTCATGACCGTTGGCAGCTATTTAAAAAAGCACACTGAGTCGCTGGTAAAGGATGTCGGCATCGAAGCGGCATGCAAACTGACCGGAAAGTCCAAAGCGACCCTGGGCCGGTACTATTCCGATAACGAAGAACACTCGGACCGCTTCATGCCCGTCGACGCGGTGATCGCACTAGAAGAAGCGGCAAGCTACCCCCATGTCACCGGCGCACTGGCCGAACTACAGGGCATCACGCTCAGCCACGATGACCGCCGCCCCAACTCGGACCGTCCTGGCGGCGTGAACTCGGACGTGATCGCACTCAGCCAACGCTTTGCCATGCTGATGACCGAATACCAGCAGTCGATCGAAGATGGCGTGATCACGGTCAACGAAGCCAAGCGGTTGCTCAAGGAAACGACCTTGCTGCAGCAGGTTCTGATCGACATGAAACTGCATCTCGAGGATGAAAGTGCCTGACGATCTTCCGGCCCTCGTGGCCGAGGCATTGCCGCAAATCGATACGGGCGCCCTACGCGCACCTGATGATCCGGGCCATCCCCCGCGCATCCTGCTGCTTTACGGGTCTTTGCGCGATGTGAGCTACTCTCGCCGCGCAGCCGAGGAATCGGCCCGCATCCTGCGCCACCTCGGTTGCGAGACACGGATATACGACCCCTCCGGCCTACCTCTTGTCGATGATGCAGAGGCGGATCATCCCAAAGTGGTCGAACTGCGCGATCTGGCCACATGGTCCGAAGGCATGGTCTGGTCCAGCCCGGAACGCCACGGCGCCATGACCGGCCTGATGAAAACCCAGATCGACTGGCTGCCCCTGTCGCTCAAGGGTGGCATCCGCCCCACCCAGGGCAAGACACTGGCCGTCATGCAGGTGTCGGGCGGATCGCAAAGTTTCAACGCCGTGAACCAGATGCGTATCCTCGGGCGCTGGATGCGGATGGTCACCATTCCCAACCAGTCCAGCATCGCGAAGGCATGGCTGGAATTCGAAGACGGGCGCCTGCCCGAAGGTCCCTTCTACCGCCGCGTGGTGGACGTGATGGAAGAGCTGGTGAAATTCACGTGGATGGTGCGGGGCCGCAAGGACTACCTCGTTGACCGCTATTCCGAACGGGTCGAAAGCGTCGAAGACGTGCACAAGCGGGTGTCACTGAAAAAGCTGTGACGCGGTCAACGCATAGCCAACCTGGGCGAGACGCAAATGCGTCACATGCCTACTGTCTGGCCTCATTCAGCGGACCAATCAATTCGATCCGGTTGGTCCACACATAGCCATCAAAAGCGTCCGGTACCTTTGCAAAGCTGTCCGCGTCATCAATCCCGCTGGAAAAACCCGACCCGTCATAGGCACCGGCCAGAATAACATCGGTTCCCACTGCTTCCAGCCGACGGGTAAAGCGATGCGGCCACCCCCACATAAAGCTCGCATAGTTCTGCGGAACCATAACAATCGTATTGCGGCAGCTTTCCGGAACATAGCTGCTCCAACCCAATGCGAGGTATCGAACAAGGCAGTCCTGCAACCCGGCCTTGTCAAACCCGCGCAGGTCCGGAACAGCCTCCAGCGTTTCCCGCGTCGGTCTCTGCCCGCCATAGACACCATAGACCTGCCCGCGCATCTCTGGCCGTTGCAACATCTGCGCAAGCGCCACGCCTTCCTTTCGACGACGGCTTTTGAAATTGATCAGGAACTGTCCATCCATGGCCTCTGCGAACACCTGGTCCAGCGAAGGAATCGCACCAATCGATTTTCCCCGCATGGGATAGGTGCCGGTGCCGTCATCAAGTCCGTAGCCGATATCAAGAGCCTGAAGCGCCGCAAGGCTCTGTTCATGTGTGACGCCCGCTCCGTTGGTGCGGCAGTCCACCGTCCAATCGTGGAAAACGGCGAACACATCATCGGGTGTCAGATGAATATCGATCTCAACAACATCCGCACCAAGGCGGAATGCCTCTTGCATGGAAGGGATCGTATTCTCGATGAAAGCATGCTCAATCGGTTCAACAGGCGAGGCGTGGCAAGCATCACCCGATTTGTCGGATCCAGTGTAGATGTGGTGAACCCCGCGATGCGCAATCACGCGGGTCTGGTGCTGATCAACCCCGGCAACAAAGAGCGACGTGTTCGCCGCCCACACGCCCAGGACCAGAAGTAAAACCACACTGGCAAGTCGTTTCATTATCCGCCGCATGATCCGGACATTAGAGCCCGTCCCAACGTGTTGAAATGCCGAAATCAAGCCTGTCAGCGCCGACAGCAAGGATACGCCGAACCGCCATCCAGCCCGCACGAATGGTGGGCCGCAGCTGGACGATGTACGGCCTCACCGTCACGGCTTCCGACAGCGGTTTTTTTGATGCAACGGCGATCAGTGCAGAAATGGCCGTGCTTTTTTCGAAGCTTGCCCGCCGTCGGGAAGCAGGATGCGTCGCGCGTGGTTAAAATCGTCTTTCCTGACCGTTCGGCAGACAACCGACTGATCGCAGGCAAAGAAACGACAAAGGTAAACAACGGGCAAAGCGACCGTACCCCTTGTCCCCGCGGGGACAAATCACCTTAAACCGCGTTTGGCAGCGGTTCTCCGTCCAGAAACGCCGCGATATTCTCCACCGCCATCAACCCCATCGCCTCTCGCACCTCAAGCGCGGCCGTGCCCAGATGCGGCAACAGCGTGACGTTGTCCAAGGCCCGCAGGGCGTCTGGCACCTGCGGTTCATGTTCATAGACGTCCAGCCCCGCCCCTCCGATGGACCCGGCTTCCAGTGCCGCTATCAAAGCGGCCTCATCCACCACGTCCCCACGTGCGATGTTGACCAGATGCGCGTGCCCCTGCATCGCTTCCAAGACTTGCGCACCAATCAAATGGCGGGTGTCCGTCCCCCCAGGGACAGCGACAACCAGCACATAGACGGACGCCGCAAGGTCGGGCAGTTCCTTGACCCGCTCCGCCGGGAATCCGAGGTTCTTCTGGGACCGGTTGAAATACGCCACGTCCATGCCGAATCCAAAATGGCACCGATGCGCAATCGCCTGCCCGATGCGCCCCATCCCGACAATGCCAACCCGCTTGCCGGTCACGTGCAGGCCAAGCATCTGCGTCGGATGCCAGCCGGGCCACGCGCCCGCTCGCACCAGCCGCTCACCCTCTGCCGCACGGCGGGCTGACATCAGGATCAGCATCATCCCGATATCCGCCGTCGCATCTGTCACGGCTCCGGGCGTGTTGGTCACTGCGATACCCTTGGCCTGTGCGGCGCTTGCATCAATATGATTGTACCCGACACCAAAGTTCGCCAGCAGCTTGCAACGTGGCTCGGCAACATCGGCGAACACGTCAGCCGAGAAAGCATCCCCCAAAGTCGGCAGCACCATATCGAAATCTGTAAGCGCGCGTCGCAACTCCTCCGCCGTCAAAGGCAGGGTCTCGGTCCGCACCTCGACATCGCATCGGTCTTGTGCGGCCCGCACCACGCTGTCCGGCAAAGGGCGTGTGATCCAGAGTTTCATCAATGCATCCGCCCACCGACAGGGACATCCTTGTCGGGTGTGGCCAGCACGATATCACCATTGTCATCGGGGAACCCGAGGACGAGAACCTCGGACATGAAAGGCCCGATCTGGCGGGGCGGGAAATTCACGACCGCCATCACCTGACGGCCCACCAGCGCGTCGGGATCGTAGTGCACCGTTACCTGCGCCGACGTCTTGCGTTCCCCCAGATCACCACCGAAATCCACCCACATCTTGATGGCCGGCTTGCGCGCCTCCGGGAAGGGTTCAGCCCGCACCACACGGCCCACACGGATGTCGACCTTCATGAAATCATCGAAGGAAATCTCAGCCAAGAGACAGCTCCTTGGACCGCTCACTCGCTGCTTTAACTGCGCGCGGTAACAGACTGGGGAATCCGGAATTTTCATCCATCAGCACCTCTAGCGCCGCCTGCGTTGTCCCATTGGGACTCGTGACATTAACGCGCAGTTGAGCCGGGTGTTCCGCTGCTTCCATGGCCAAGTGGCCGGCCCCCGCAACGGTGGCTTTCGCAAGCTGCATCGCCAACTCCTCGGGCAAGCCCTGTGCCACACCGCCTGCGGCCAGCGTTTCGATCAGGTGAAAGACGTAAGCCGGACCGGAACCGCTGACGCCGGTGACTGCATCCATCTGCTCTTCGTTTTCGAGGCGCACAACGTCTCCCACGGCTGACAGCAACATGTCGGCCTCGTCCAGCGCCCCCTGACCGGCATCGTTGGCACAGATGGCCGTGATTCCCCGGCCAACGGCGGAAGGTGTGTTGGGCATCGCGCGGACGATGGGGCTGGCGATGCCAAAGACCTCTTCAAACGCCGACAAGGGCGTTCCTGCGGCCACGGACACAAACACGGTGTCGCCCCCGCCAAAGGCCGCGAAGGCAGGCAAGGCGTCGCTCATCAGCTGCGGTTTCACCGCGACGAGAATGACGGCCGGATCTGTCGGCAAGTCCGCGTTCACGTGGACGCCGGTTGATTGCACCCATGATGATGGTGCTGGGTCCTGGACCCAGACCGAAGTGGCGGGCAGGCCCCGTTCGAGCCATCCGGCGAGCATCGCCGATCCCATATTGCCGCAGCCCAGAAGCACAAGGCCCCGGGCTGCAATCCGACTGTCTTTCATGAAATCCCCCGTTTGCTCAGGGGCGCAGATTAGGCGCGGCCATAGGCCTCCGCAATAGCGACTTGCATTGCATCTTTGGGTGTCCGATCCCCCCAGACCAGAAGCTGCAAGGCGGGGTAATAGCGCTCGGCGCTCATCACCGCCGCGCCGATCATGGTGTCGATCTGATCGGCGCTGGCCATCTGGCCGCCCGACAGCACAAGACCGTAGCGATAAACCATCAGCTTTTGCTCGGCCCAATAGGTGAAGGACCCCGCCCAGCACTGATCATTCACGTGGTTCAACAGTTCATAAAGACCGCCGAGTTTCTCCTCTGGCGGCTCCATTTCGAAGGTGCAGACCATGCGGAGCGTTTCGTCATAGCCGGACCATGCAAGCGTGATGGAATAGGTGCGCCACTGCCCTTCGACGGCCATTGCGATCTGGTCGTCGGCGATGCGGTCGAAATCCCATTCGTGGTGTTCGGCCAGATGCTCGACGATATCGATAGGATGAATCTCGTCTTCCAGGAACTGCTCGGAAAGTGCCATGGTGCCACCTCTTATTCGCTAGTAGCGCGGGGGGCTGGCAGCGCCCCAAGCGCTAGGTGCCTGCTCTAGAAACCGGGGCGATCCCCCGTGCCTCTACAAGATATGGTGACGAGGGTGCGGCCATCTGGCAACCCTTTATTTGGGGGTAACCGCAATAAGTTGGGGATATGATGGATTCAGGGGCAAGATGGGGGAGTTGGGTGAAGGCCCCGCAACGACCGATGGTTGGTTGGTCGGAATGGCAGATGCGTGAACGAAACCAGCTGTGGTTTCAAGTCGCTGATCAGACTGGGACCAAGCCATAGGCGCCATTCCGACACAAACCTTTTAAGCGCTAATTGATACTGAGAGCGCGTGGATTGATGATGGTGAAAACTTGAAATTGCCTGACGGCACCAATGGAGAGTCCGGTGATCAACCGCAATGAACCTGGCTCATCAAGAATCTGACCCATCTGCCTCAGCATCAAAAAAAGCATCAAATGCACGACGCGCCCTTTTTGAGGTAACCCGCACATAGTTGCGCGTTTTGCCCGAGAACTCTGGAATGACACTTTCGAACTCTGCCGCGTCTTGGGTGGACAAAGCCAACGGCGCATCTCCGTTATTCCCAAATTCTGTCTTTTCCTCACTGGTGAATATCACGGCAAAGACCAAATCCGATGCCAAAGTCTCAACGACAGTTGTTTTCGCTTCGACACGCTTCAGAGGTTCCGAGAGAGCGTTGCGCGTCTCCCTTGGCATCAAATAGGCTGCCATATCTTTTTCCTCATTGTTTCCCAATCGACCACAAACGCGTCAAATTGTTTCCACAACTGATGCGCGAATCATGTTAACCATGTCCATTGTTTTATCAACGTGGGGGCGTTTGTAATGCCATTGGTTTTGGATTGGGCGACCATTAGAGCGCCCTCAGCAGACGATGTGGTCATAACGGATGGCACAGATTCGGTAACCGTCGATATCGATTCCGACAATCCAATTGGACGAGGAGATTGGATTTTCAACCGAGGGGCTGGGGGCCACATTTCAGCCGCAAGCAGTTTTACAACTGATCCACGGACTTCATCCTTTTCATTCGATGCACCTGTTGAGAATCTGAGCTTTGAAATCTTTGATGTCGACGCTGTCGGCACGGTGTTTCAGGATACTGTTCAAGTGCTTGCGTTTGACGCAGACGGAAATTCCGTTCCGATAACGTTTTCCGACCTGGAATCGTATCATGTGTTGGATGATGCAAACACGGTTCGCGCAATCGGCGCATCAAGTACTGCATACAACACAACAGGTGCGCCTGACTCGGTTACTGTTACAATCGATCAACCGATTGTTCGTCTGGAAGTGTCTTTCCTCAGAGCCCCCGGGACGTCTCGGACGGGTCAAGTTGGCATCAGCGATATTACCTTTGACGTCGTTTGCTTTGTGCATGGAACTCAACTCCTTACAAAAAGCGGGCAGATTTCAGTTGAGGACATCAAGGTTGGAGACCTGATCGTCACACGGGACAATGGTTATCAAAAAGTCAGATGGATAGGCTGCAAGTCCTTTTCGCGCTTCGACATTTTGGAGAACCCCCATCTTGCCCCGATCCGCATACGTGCCGGTGCACTTGGTCCAAACAATCCTGAGAATGACTTGCTCGTTTCACCACAGCACAGGCTTCTATTGAGCGGTCCCAACGCAGAACTGATGTATGGAAGTTCAGAGGTGCTGGCGCCTGCCAAAAGCCTTGTGACCGATCAAAGTGCAGAAGTATGCGAACCGGATGCTGTCCGGTACTACCACATCCTATTCGACCAACATGAAATTGTTAATTCGGAAGGTGCGTGGACAGAGAGCTTTCACCCAGGGTCTTTTGGGCTTGGCATATTGGACGAAAAGCCACGGTCCGAACTACTGGAGGTCTTCCCTGAACTCGGGGCGTTCGACGGAAGCTATGGACCCGCAGCGAGACGATCGCTCACTGTCAAGGAAGGTCAAATACTGCTTTCAAGCTAGCGGTAGCCGCCTCGTTCTTGTGGTTTGAGGGGGCACGGCTGTGCAGGTTCGCTCGCAACCTCAGCGCACCGGTCCCTTGATCCTCGGTCATCATCGACGCCATCGGCATGAGCCTCAGGGTCGATTGAGGCCACTATACGGCCCAAATCGAGGACACGTGAGGCCAACGATCCGCAGCATACACGCATGACCATCGCGCGGCACGTCCAGTGTCGTTCAGAATTTCTCGCAGCCTTCAAAGCCTTCGCTGTCCAGGAAGTCCCCAAAATCCAGTGCGCGCGCGTCGCCGATTTGCAGGACAAGGTTGAGGGAGGCGGCCTCGACCCGGGTGCCGTCGTATTCGTCATTGCAACGGTACTGCGTGGACCAATCGCTCCAGCGGACGTCAAAAACCGTGCGGTCATCGCGTTGGCGGTAGAAGTAGGCGCGCACGCTGTCCTTGGCGACGACGTAGCGCCCGTTGATCACGATCAGGTCCGCCATGGCGCTCGTCGCCAAAAGCGACAGGGCAACCGCAAGGGCAGAGGTTTTGAAGGACATGTCGGATCCACTTCTTGGGCTGTTGGTCACACAACTCTCAGAGAGTTTATCACGGTATCGCCTTTTGCCCAGCGTGCAGCACGTGTGACTGCCCCAGATGACCATGCAAGTGTACACGCAGATTGAACGCGTGGGGCCATGCATCATTGGCCAACAAAAAAGCCCGGCGAAGGCCGGGCTTTCACTGTGTCGCGAATGTGGAAGGCTTACTTCCCTTCAAGCGCCTCAATACGGGCCTTCAGCGCTTCGTTCTCTTCCCGCGCCTTCTGCGCCATCGCGCGCACGGCGTCGAACTCTTCGCGCGTGACGAAATCGCGATCCGCCAGCCAGCGGTCCATCATGGATTTCATCGCCGTCTCGGCCTCGTCCTTCGCGCCCTGGGCCACGCCCATCGCGTTGGTCATCAATTGCGAGATGTCGTCGAAAATCTTGCCGCGTGCTTGCATGATGTCGTGTTCCTTTGAAACCTGTTGCCTATATGGGCACAGACGTGGGGCGAGGCAAGGTTGACCTGCCCTCCAAGCAGAGGCATTGAGACGCAGATGACAGGCGCACTCCCCTTCCCCGACATCTCACCCGAGATCTTTTCGATCTCGCTTTTCGGCATGGAACTGGCCCTGCGCTGGTATGCCTTGGCCTATATCGTGGGCATCATCATCGGTTGGCGGCTGGTGGTGATGGCACTGAAAGCCCCGCGCCTGTGGCCGAACCAGACACCGCCGCTGAGCCCCGGCCAGACCGAGGATATGCTGACCTGGATCATTCTAGGTGTCCTGTTGGGGGGGCGTTTGGGCTATGTACTGTTCTACCAGCCGGGGTCGTATCTGAGCGATCCGCTCTCCATCATCGCGATCTGGGAGGGCGGGATGTCCTTTCATGGCGGTATGCTGGGCGTGATCCTCGCGTTCTGGCTGTACACCCGCCGCCACAAGCTACCTCTGCTGACCACTGCCGATGCGGTGGCAATCGGCACACCACCCGGTCTGCTCTTGGGTCGGATGGCGAATTTCATCAATGCCGAGCTGTGGGGGCGACCGACCGAACTGCCCTGGGGCGTGGTTTTCCCCGGGCAGGCCGCGCAATTCTGCCCGGAAATAGTGGGAGCCTGCGCGCGGCATCCGTCGCAGCTTTATGAGGCTTTCCTCGAAGGGTTTGTCTTGCTCGTCGTCCTGCTGTGGATGGCGTGGCGGCGGGATGGGTTCAAAAAACCCGGCCTGCTGACAGGCGTGTTCCTGGCGGGCTACGGCATCAGCCGGTTCCTTGTTGAATTCGTACGTCAACCGGACGCGCAGTTCATTTCCGAGGGCAATCCGCTGGGCCTTGCATGGCACATTGGCGGCTATGGCCTGACCATGGGTCAGATCCTGTCGCTGCCGATGATCCTGCTTGGCCTGTGGCTGATCACCCGCGCCCGCCGCCGGGTTGCGGCCACGGTATGAACCTGAAGGACGGCCTGATCGCGCGCATTGCGACGCATGGGCCGATCACCGTCGCCGACTACATGGCCGAGGCGCTGCTGCACCCGGTGCATGGCTACTACACCACCCGCGATCCGCTGGGAGCGGCGGGTGACTTCACCACGGCACCAGAGATCAGTCAGATGTTTGGAGAACTTGTGGGCCTGTCGCTGGCCCAAAGCTGGCTGGATCAGGGGGCGCCCGCGCCGTTCACCCTGGCCGAGCTTGGACCGGGACGCGGCACCTTGATGGCCGATATTCTGCGCGCAACTGCGCGGGTGCCCGGTTTCCATGACGCGGCACAGATTACCTTGATCGAAGCATCGCCCGCGTTGCAGGACGAGCAACGCGGCACCCTCGACGGGTTTGACATTACTTATGTGCACGCTGCCGATCATCTGCCCGACGCCCCGCTTTGGCTGGTCGCAAACGAGTTTTTCGACGCATTGCCAGTGCGACAGTTCCAGCGCGATGGCACGGGCTGGCGTGAAAGATGCGTGGGCCTCAGCGACAACACACTGTCCTTCGGCCTGTCGCCCGCCGCCCCGCAAGCCATGCTAGAGCATCGGCTGGAAGACACCGAAGACGGCCAGCTGGTCGAGATCTGCCCCTCGGCGGCGCCGATCCTGTCGGCCATCAGCACCCGGATCGAGACACATGGCGGGATCGCGCTGATCATTGACTACGGCGACTGGCGGTCACTGGGCGACACCTTGCAGGCCCTGCAAGATCACAACACCGTCGACCCGCTGGCCGATCCCGGACAGGCCGATCTGACAGCCCACGTGGACTTCGAAGCACTGACACAGGCCGCCGCCCCCGCCGCTTTCTCCCGGATCACCCCCCAGGGCGTGTTCCTTGAACGGCTGGGCATCACGGCGCGTGCACAGGCATTGGCCGCAAAACTGGACGGTTCCGCACTGGATGCGCACATCGCAGCACATCGACGGTTGACGCATCCCGATGAAATGGGAAACCTGTTCAAGGTTCTGGGGCTTTTCCCAACCGCTGCCGCACCACCGCCCGGACTGGAACGATGACGTTGGAAATTCTGACTGCCGAGAGCCTGGCACCCGTCCGGCACGGATTTTTCACTCGCAAGGGGGGCGCATCCTCAGGCATCTTTGCTGGCCTCAATTGTGGCGTGGGCAGCTCTGATCAAACGGAAATCGTGGCGATCAACCGCGGGCGCGTGGCCGAAGCGATGGGTGTGAACCCTGACAAGCTTGCCGGGGTGCACCAGGTTCATTCCGGAGATGCCCTTCACGTCAAAACCGCCCCCGAGCCAAAACCCAAAGCAGATGGTTTGGTCACGGCAACACCGGGGCTGGCGCTGTCTGTGCTGACTGCGGACTGTCAGCCGGTTTTGTTTGCAGATGCCGAGGCACAGGTCATCGGTGCCGCGCATGCGGGCTGGAAAGGTGCGCAGGCCGGGATCATGGAAGCCACGATTGACGCCATGGTGGCCCTTGGTGCTGCACGCGAAAACATACACGCGGTCATTGGTCCTACGATCAGCCAACGCGCCTATGAGGTCGGGCCCGAGTTCTTTGACATCTTCCTGACAGAGGACCCGGAGAACACCCGCTTTTTTGCAGGTGGGGATGGGGACCGGATGCATTTTGATCTGCCTGGATACGGATTGATGCGGCTGCGCGCCGCTGGCATCGCATCAGCCGAGTGGACGCGGCATTGCACCTATTTCGACCCCGAGCGGTTCTATTCCTATCGGCGGTCTGTACATCAGAAAGACCCCGATTACGGACGCCTGATTTCCACCATCGTTCTGTGATTGGGGCACAAATCGGGCGGACCTTGCCACCCTGCTGTCCCATTGTTTCCAAATCGGGACCAATCAAGCGTCAATCAGGCAACAAACACAGGCCTTCCAGACCCGCCACAATTGTGCATCCGGGTCTTTGAATTTTTCTGAGAAATGTTTCCATTGGCCCCAAACTTGCCCGATTGCGCCGCCATTCTGTTTCTCAACGGGCAACAGACCCAGAGCATTGAGCAGAGGACAGACCATGACAAACGCACGCTTCATCAAATCCGTGACCGACGCCGCCAAGCAGGATGCGTCAAAGATGCCTTGGGCGCGCGGCAAGCGGCGCGAGATGTTTATCGCGAAGCGCAAGGCTGCGCTGGAGCTGCGCAAGTCTGCCTGACATACGAATCGGAATGTGGCAGTTCTGCCCGGTTCCGAGTGAACAATATCTTGAGCGGCGCGCCATTGGTGCGCCGTTCTTGGTTTATATCTCCGATTCTTTGACAATTTGCGGCAATTTTAAGAATTAGGCTTCATAAACTTGACACAAGGACGCGTTCCGTCTGTCGTCGTCGGTGGGGGCCGATACGGATGTGACTGGTACTATACGAGGTTACACTTTATCTATGACGTCCCCTGCTGCCCTGCGCGTACCACGCGCACTTGAAGAACGATTTGCGACGCCCATGGCTCGGCCTGACTATCCTCCACTCCGCACATTCGAGGTTGCGGCACTGCGCGCGGACGGGTCGCGCAGCATTGGCACGTTCAAGGCCCCTGCCCTGCCTTTGTTTGAATCCGCTTTTTCCGCCTTTGCACGTGGCGTGGTGCTTGCCAGCCCCAATGGCGGCATCGCGATCGAGGATTTGCAGCCAGGCGATTGGTTGAACACCTCGTCAGGTGAACCTGCACAGGTGATCTGGATCGGATCATCAAGCTTTGTGCCATCAGACGCCGGGCGCCGCGTGCCCCTGATCCGGATCATGGCCGACAGCTTTGGACAGCATCGCCCCAGTTCGTTCATCACGGTGGGACCGGGCGCGCGTTTGCTGCAAACGCCGCCGCATCTGCGTGGCACAACTGGTGGTCAACCTTTGCTGACGCCCGCATCGGAGTTTGTCGACAATGTGAATGTCATCGAAGTGGTGCCCCCCACTCCGATCCGTCTGTTTCACATCTGCCTGACACGGCACGCTGCCGTTGATGTGGGCGGGATCGAAGCCGAGACTTTTCATCCCGGCATGGGCGCGACACGGAAAGTGACCCACGCGCAGCGCGACCTGTTTCTGTCGATGTTCCCGCATATCGCCCATATGACGGATTTCGGCCCGCTGGCGCATCCGCGCGCACCCGAGCGTGACAGCGTCAGCAATTAGGCGATACCGGACGGCTTAGGCTGATTTCGCCAGCCGCTCTTCCAACACATCGAACGGCACGCCGGGGGAATCCTTGGCTTGCCGGATCACCAGCGACGTCTTGACCGAGGCCACGTTCGGCGTCGTCAGCAACTCGCCCGTCAGGAAGCTTTGAAAGCTGGACAGATCGGGCGCCACGCATTTCAGGATAAAGTCGACCTCGCCATTCAGCATGTGGCATTCGCGGACCAGCGGCCACGCACGGCACTTGTCCTCAAAGGCGCTCAGATCAGCCTCGGCCTGGCTGGCCAGCCCCACATTGGCAAAGACCTGCACCTCGAAGCCTAGCTCGTGACTGTCCACATCCGCATGGTAGCCACGGATGTAGCCGCTTTCCTCAAGCGTGCGCACCCGGCGCAGGCAGGGCGGCGCAGAGATACCGACTCGTTTCGCAAGTTCGACATTGGTCATGCGACCATCGGCCTGCAGTTCTGCCAGAATTTTCCGGTCAATCGGATCGAGTCGCGTGCTCGCCATCAAAGCCCCCGTGATTTTGCGGTTGTTATAACACGCCCGCAGGGACGCGCAATAATGTTTCACGATTGCGCAATTTTCCGAAATGACGCCCTGCGTCCACTGCAACCCGGCTGCCCATTTCCTGGGTTCAATCCTGTGTATCGGGCGTCTATATCAGACAGGCTTTCAAACACCAGACGGGGGTCAAAATGGCTGAGACGAAGCGCACCAAGGTTCTGATTATCGGCTCGGGTCCTGCGGGATACACGGCAGGGGTTTATGCCAGCCGCGCCATGCTGAACCCGATCCTTGTTCAGGGGATCGAGCCCGGCGGCCAGTTGACCACCACCACCGAGGTCGAGAACTGGCCCGGTGACACCGAGGTTCAGGGCCCCGACCTGATGATCCGCATGCAGGAACACGCCAAGGCGATGGGGACCGAGATCATCGGCGACATCATCACGTCCGTCGACTGGTCCAAACGCCCCTTCGTCGCCCAATCCGACAGCGGCACCGAATACGTGGCTGACAGCGTCATCCTCGCCACTGGCGCCCGCGCCAAATGGTTGGGCCTGCCGTCCGAGGAAAAATTCAAAGGCTTTGGCGTCTCGGCCTGTGCCACCTGTGATGGGTTCTTTTATCGCGGGCAAGAGATCGTCGTGATCGGCGGCGGCAACACAGCCGTCGAAGAAGCGCTGTTCCTGACCAACTTTGCCTCCAAGGTCACGCTGATCCACCGCCGGGACGAGTTGCGCGCCGAAAAGATCCTGCAGGACCGCCTGTTCAAGAACCCCAAGATCGAGCCGCTGTGGTTCCACCAGCTGGAAGAGGTCTATGGCACCGACAGCCCGCTGGGGGTCGAGGGCGTGAAGGTCAAGAACGTGCAGACAGGCGAGATCACCGACATCCCCGCCAAGGGCGTCTTTGTCGCCATCGGTCACGCGCCTGCCAACGAATTGGTCAAGGACGTGCTGGAAACGCATATGGGCGGCTACGTGGTCACCAAGCCTGACAGCACCGAAACCTCGATCCCGGGTGTGTTCGCCGCCGGCGACATCACCGACTGGCAATACCGCCAGGCGATCACCTCTGCTGGCATGGGCTGTCAGGCCGCGCTTGAAGCCGAACGGTTCATCGCGGAAACCGAAAACAGCGCCGAGGAACTGGCGGCCGAGTAACGCCCGCAGTTTCTTCTGACCGAAAATACCACGGGGGAGCGGCACAGCCGCGGGGGCAGCGCCCCCTCCCCCGACACGTCCAATGCATTGACGCGCTTGACCAGACGGATCGTCACGGCCACCCTGTGCTGAAGTAAACACAAAAAAGGGCAGTCATGGCGCACGCGATCTGGCGCGGCAGTTTGGCAACACGGATCAGGATCTTCAGTGGCCTGATCCTGATGCTCTATCTGACTTTGCACATCCTGAACCTCGCAACGATCCTGATTTCACCAACGGCCTTTGACACGTTTCAGTCCGCACGCCTTTGGGTGACCCGGTCGGGTGTGGGCACGGTCATCATCATATCGGCCTTTCTCGCACATATGTTCCTGTCGCTGGGCAAGGTGGTTGCAGCGCGCACATTGCGGATGCCGCTGAGCGAATGGGTGCAGATCGCACTGGGCCTCTTGATCCCCATCATGCTGGTGGATCACCTGATCTACACCCGCGCCGCGCACGAGATGCTCGGCGTCACCACGATGTTCGGATACATTACCCGGCTGCTTTGGGACACGACAGACGGCTGGGCACAAGCAGTGCTTTTGGTTGTGGCGTGGAGCCATGGCGTGATTGGCCTGCATATGTGGTTGCGCCTGACATCCTGGTGGCATCAGGCCATCCCTTGGTTGATCGGCATCGCAGTCACTTTACCGACGCTGGCCCTGGTCGGGTACGTCACCTTTGCCCGCACGATCGACGGATTGCTCAGCAATCCGCGCGCAGAAGAGGTGGCGCATGCGGCATGGAACTGGCCCGAAGCAGAGGGGTTCGCGGCCCTCGCCGCCGCCTCCAATAGAATGACGTTGGCGGTCTGGGCCATTCTGGGACTTGCGACTGCGGCTTTTCTGGCGCGCCGCGCGCTCGCGGCGATCGCGCGCCCCATCCGTATCCATTACGTGGACGGACCCAGCGTGCGGGCACCGCGTGGTCAGACCATTCTTGAAACCTCCCGCAGCAGCGGCGTCACCCATACGGCTTTGTGTGGTGGGCGGGGTCGATGCACGACCTGCCGTGTGATTGTCGAGGAAGGGTTGGAAGACTTGCCTCCCCCGTCAGAGGCGGAACAACGCAGCCTGATCGCTGTGAACGCGCCACCCAATGCGCGCTTGGCCTGCCAGGTGCGTCCCACAAGCTCGGTTCGGGTGTTCCGCGTCTTTGACCGCGATGGCAAACGTGGGCGCGCCCATGCCAGCCAGGGCAAAGAGGCGCAGCTCGCCGTTCTGTTTCTGGACATGCGCGGGTTCACGGCCCGCACGGATGGGCAATTGCCCTATGACGTCGTGCATTTGCTGAACCGCTTTTTTGACGAGATTGTGCCCCCCATCAATGCCGCTGGCGGTACGGTGGACAAGTACATGGGCGATGGGCTGATGGCAGTATTCGAAAGCGCCACGGCTGAAATATCTGCCCGCTCCGCCATTCAGGCGATTGAGGGTATCGGCAAAGCCCTTGCCGACTTCAATCAACGATTGGACAGTGAAGGCAGTGCGCCGGTGGCCATCGGGATCGGCGTGCATCTGGGCAATGTCGTGTTGGGTGAAATCGGCGCGGCGGGTCATGCCCCTCGCACGCTGATTGGCGACACGGTGAACATTGCCTCGCGATTGGAGAGCGAAACAAAGGTACGTGGCGCGCAGGTGCTTGTGTCTATGGACACATTGCACGCCGCTGGTCTGGACGCCGCCGCGGATATCGTGGTGTCGCTGTCACTGCGCGGGCGCGAAGCACCGCTGGAAGCTGTCCCCCTGATCAATGCCGCCGATGTAAGCGCCTTTACGCCACGCATGACGGCGCCTGCCTGACAGGCTTGACGGGACGCACACAGCCGTTACGCATTTGCCACAACTGCGGAAATCCGCGCATGGGAAAAGTTTGTTCTTTCGTGAACAAACTTTCTATGAAATGTGTTCACCCGTGAACGCAGCCGAGCCCATGTGATGTCAACCGCGCCCAAATCAACACCGGAAAGCGACGACCAGTTATTCCGCCTGTTGCGGCAGCTGGATCAGGCCTCCGGTGTCACTCAACGCACGATGGCGCAAGAGATTGGCGTGTCCCTTGGGCGCCTCAACACTCTGTTGCGGCAAGCAACCGAGGCGGGCTTTGTACAGGTCAATGACATGGACGGTCCAGACAAGCGGCAACGCTTTTCCTATGCGCTCACGACACGGGGAGCCGCCGAAAAAAACCGGCTCACCGATCAATTCCTCGCTCGCAAATTCGCGGAATATGATGCCCTTTTTGCCGAACTGACCGGCACCACGTCCGGGTTAAACCCCCTGAAACACAGGACAAAATTGATGGAAAACAACCTTGCTCCGATCCCCGAGCTGTATGTTTCATATGACAGCGCGCAAAAGCTGAAGATGGATGCGGCTGACCTTGTCAGCTGGGATCTGACCCCACGCCAGATCTGCGATCTTGAGCTGTTGATGAATGGCGGGTTCAACCCGCTCAAGGGGTTCCTGTCCGAAGCCGACTACAACAGCGTTGTCGACACGATGCGCACCACCGACGGTGCGCTATGGCCCATGCCGATCACTTTGGATGTCAACGACACATTCGCAAGCAGCCTTGAAATCGGTCAGGACATCGCCCTGCGCGACCAGGAAGGCGTGATCCTCGCCACCATGACCGTGACCGACCGTTGGACCCCCAACAAGAGCCATGAGGCAGAGAAGGTCTTTGGCGCCGATGACAGCGCCCACCCGGCGGTGAACTATCTGCACAACACTGCGGGTGAGATCTATCTTGGCGGTCCGATCACCGGCATCCAGCAGCCTGTGCACTATGACTTCCGCGCACGTCGCGACACGCCAAATGAGCTGCGCGCCTATTTCCGCAAGATGGGCTGGCGCAAGGTCGTGGCCTTCCAAACCCGCAACCCCCTGCACCGCGCGCACCAGGAGCTGACCTTCCGTGCCGCCCGTGAGGCCCAGGCGAACCTGCTGATCCACCCCGTTGTGGGTTTGACCAAGCCCGGCGACGTGGACCACTTCACCCGCGTGCGCTGCTATGAGGCGGTGCTGGACAAGTACCCGGCATCGACCACCTCCATGTCGCTGCTGAACCTGGCCATGCGTATGGCAGGCCCTCGTGAAGCGGTCTGGCACGGCCTGATCCGCAAGAATCACGGATGCACCCACTTCATCGTCGGTCGCGATCACGCGGGCCCCGGCAAGAACTCGGCGGGTGAGGATTTCTATGGCCCCTATGACGCGCAGGACCTGTTCCGCGAGCATCAGGAGGAGATGGGCATCGAAATGGTCGACTTCAAACACATGGTCTATGTGCAGGAGCGCGCCCAGTACGAACCCAATGACGAGATTGCCGACAAGGACAATGTCACCATCCTGAACATCTCGGGCACTGAGCTGCGTCGCCGTCTGGCCGAAGGTCTTGAAATCCCCGAATGGTTCAGCTTCCCCGAAGTTGTCAAGGAACTGCGCCGCACCAAGCCGCCACGCTCGCAGCAAGGCTTTACCGTGTTCTTCACCGGCTTTTCCGGATCTGGCAAGTCGACGATTGCCAACGCTCTGATGGTCAAGCTGATGGAGATGGGTGGCCGTCCCGTGACCTTGCTTGATGGTGACATCGTGCGGAAGAACCTGTCGTCGGAACTGGGCTTTTCGAAGGAACACCGCGATCTGAACATCCGCCGCATCGGCTATGTCGCGTCCGAGATCACTAAGAATGGTGGCATCGCGATCTGTGCGCCCATTGCCCCCTACGCGACGACCCGCCGGGCGGTGCGCGAGGATATCGAACAGTTTGGTGCCTTTGTCGAAGTGCACGTCGCGACCTCGATCGAGGAGTGCGAACGCCGCGACCGGAAAGGTCTCTACAAGCTGGCGCGTGAAGGCAAGATCAAGGAGTTCACCGGCATCTCTGACCCCTATGACGTCCCGGCAAATCCTGAGCTGAGCGTCGAGACCGAGAATGTGGACGTGGACAACTGCGCCCACCAGGTTCTGTTGAAGCTGGAAAGCATGGGTCTGATCGCCGCCGAATAAGGCGGGGCGGAGGACACCTCCGCCTTACGAGAAGATGTAAGGCGCACCTTTCTGGTGCGCCTTTTTCGGTTTGTCCCCGCGGGGACAGCCTGTGCGGTGCTTTAACGAGGTCTTTAGCACTCTGTGTTCGCGCTGGAATATCAGCTGCTTGCGCAGCGTACGGTGCGCTTTTTCAGTGTTAACCACGCAAATGGCAGACTGCCCAGCGAAGGTGGGCGGCGCATCGGGATGCGCCTTACGAGGCCATACTAGAGATGTAGCTGACCACTCATCAGGATGTGGGCTTTGCCTTCCACGATCACACCGCTGATGGCATCACGGGGTCCTTGCACAGACACATGTGCCCGGCCCGGACGCCCGAGCACGTGGCCCTGTTCCGCGACGAAGTCCGGATCGTCAATCAGCTCTTCGGACCAGAGATAGGCGGCCATGGCCCCGGTGGCCGATCCGGTAAAAGGATCCTCGGGAGGGCTGGGTGGTGCCATGAGAAGACGGGCAAGGGTGTCACCGGCATCAGTTGCCCCTTCCCGTGTACACCAGAACGGCTCCATCACATCTGTACCGTGCACGCCCAGCGTATCCAGATAAGTCTGGAACGCGTCCATGTTGAAGCGGACCTGTTCCAAGGTTGCGCGATCCTTGAGCACCGTGATCGTGAACGGCAGTCCGGTGGAGACAACGCGAGGTGGATGGACAATCGCGTCAACAGGCACTCCGCCAACCGCGGCCACCAGTGCGGGATCAGGACGCACACCGAATTTTGGCGCAACCTGCGTCATGCGGACGGACATGCCATCGACATCCACCGGGACAATCCCGGCACCTGTTTCCAGCGTCAGAGACCCGTCAGACACAAGACCCCGGTGGCGCAAGGCAGCAACCGTGGCAACAGTTGGATGACCTGCAAAGGGAATCTCGCGGCTGGCAAGGAAGTATCGGACGCGGATGTCGGCCACGTCCGATGGGCCGGTGAAGGTGCATTCCACCAGTGACGTTTCCTGGACAAATGCCATGCAGGTGGCATCGTCCAGCCCTGCCCCGTCATGCACCACAGCACATCCGTTGCCACCGAAGGCACGATCCGTGAAGGCATCTACCCAATCAACATTGAAACTCATGTTCTTTTCCTCATTCCTTGGGGACGCCTTGGTCAACGGACGTGACCCGGCCAGATCAGTGAAGGCATCGGTCAGAGGCTTGGTCAAGGTATCGGATGCATGCAGTGAAGGGTTGGTTTGCACCAGATGACACCAGGTCACGCGGGCATAGGCCAGCGAAGCAAACCGGCGTCATATAACTGTTACCTTTGTGATGCTACGGGTGGCACAGACATGACACTTTATTTGACGACAAGGTCGATATGACGCGCGGGGGTTGGACAGATCTGACCCCGAAACATCAAATCGCGTCCTTCGTGTCTACTTCACATCAAACCACATGGAGACTTGTGATGACGAGCACTTGCTCGCACTTGGGTCTTGGCCTGAAATCGGTCATTGGCCCCACTATTTTTCTTGCTTTTATGGCATTCTCTGGAACGGAGCCCGCTATGATGGGTCTGGTCGGTCTATTCCTTGCATTCCAAGCATGGGCGGACTTCCGGCGACGGAGTACGCTTCACCAGAGGGACGACGGCATTTACGTCTGGGTCGAATGGCACGGAGGAACGAGGTGTTCGGCGACCGACCCGTCAGAGCCGGGCGGAGAGTGGGACAGTGATGGGGACGGAGACGGCGGCGGCGACTGATCACTTTCGCGGTCTTGTCTGGGACAAACGTGGTGGGCCCTTGAGGGCTTTTTTTATTGTCCATACGAGGGCACCCTTGGAAAACCGTCTACCCAGACACGACATTGCCGTCCTATCGCGCTGAGTTTCTGAAAGCGCCGCAACACTCTGCAGTTCAGCGCGGTCGCAACTGAATCGCGACCGCTTGTCGAACTGACATCGCCTTTGTTCAAAGGATTGAAAGATCTGTATGAAAATACGAACTGTGGAGCATAGGCCACACCTCCATGCCTACGATATTGGATTCACGTCACTTATCGACCTGGAGGAATTGTCGTGAAGAAACTCGTATCTGCATTGGCCCTAGCGGCTTCAATGATGGGTGTGCAAGCGCGGGCACAGGACATCGCAGCGATGAACGATCTGGAATTCGCTCATATCGCCTATACTGCCGACAACATTGATATCCGGTATGCGCATCTTGCCCTGGCCTTGTCAAAGAACCCCGACATTCATGAGTTTGCGCGCACCATGATCCGGGATCATGCAGCGGTAAGCGAAGCGGCATTGGGACTTTTGGACAAGCTTGGTGCAACCGCGCAGGACAATGCCGTCAGCCAATCACTCAATGAACGTGCAGATAAGATTATTGCCGGTTTCATCGAACTTGAAAGCAAAGCATTCGACATGGCCTATGCCGAAAATGAGCTGGCCTACCATAAAGAAGTCAACGCTCTGGTTGAGGGCACAATGATCCCCAACATCGACAATGCTGAAGTGAAAGCGCTTTTTGAACAAGGGCTGGAAATCTTCAAGGCGCATGAAAAGCATGCCGAGATGATGGTCAAAGGCTTGAAATACTGATGAATGCGTCGACAACACGACGCGCGGTTTTGATAGGGGCGGCTGCAGCGGCAGCCGCCCTGAAAACTGGAGCAGCTTCGGCATCTGGGCCCGTAACGCATATTGTTCGGATCAAGCGTTTTGCCTTCGTTCCGGAGCAAATCAAGGTAAACGTTGGCGATACGATTCAGTGGATCAACGAAGACCTTGCCCCGCACACTGCGACCGCGGACGACTTTGAGTGGGACACGGGCGAACTTGTGCAAAACCAAGTTGCCAAGGTTGTTGTCACTGATGACATGCAAACATCTTACTTCTGTGTGTTTCATCCGCACATGAAGGGCAGGATTGTAAGAGTTTGACTGTGGGAAGCTTCGAGCTTCTGTTTTGAGCCGAACGGTTTGACGGTCAAAGCGGGCGGCGAGGTGTCAGATTACACTCGCTCAACGTAAGGATGTTTGCGACGGTCCATCCAGTCAATTGCCTGCTTCAGCATGGTGATCTGAGGCCCGACCTGAGTCGGGCCAACGCACGTTTTTAGTGCAGCGGTTGCGGCGCGTAGTCGTGCTGGCGTGCCAGTGCAAAGGCCAGCTTGCGGTCAGCCACAAGCGCCAATTGCTGTCCTTCCGCATCGTGTACGGCAAAGAGCTGATCCAGCCCTTCGGCCTGATCCTGCACGTCCTGCGGCAGCGCATCGACGTCGATGGCCTTTACATAGACCATCCGGCCCACATCGGCGTTCAAATCATAGGGCGTGTTCATGACTTATCCTTTCCTGATGTTGATCGTCTGGACGATTGTTTCGGGCTTGGACCGGGTCAGATCGACGTGCAGCAATCCGTTTTCCATGATGGCTTCGCCCACTTCAACGCCGTCAGCGAGGACAAAACTGCGCTGGAACTGGCGTGCGGCAATACCACGGTGCAGAAAAACCCGTTCTTCGGTGTCTTCTGCTTGCCGTCCCCGGATCACCAGTTGGCGATCTTCCACCGTGATCGAGAGATCATTTTCCGCAAAACCGGCCACGGCCAGCGTGATGCGATAGGAATAGTCAGATGTCTGTTCGATATTGAACGGCGGGTAGCCCTCAGAGCTTTTGGCCGTGCGTTCCAGCAGCCGTTCAAGTTGCTCGAATCCCAGCATGTGTGGGTACGAGGCAAGGGTCATCTTCGTCATGCGACACGTCCTTTTGGTCAAGCGACAGTCTGTATCCGCCCCTGATGCGGCAGCGGATAGTGTAAATATGGGCAGAAACCTTGTTGGGAACAAGGTCTAGGCGTATCGCAGGGTTGTGATTATATTAAAGCCTCTGCAATTGCTTGGAATCGCATCATGAATGCTCCTTCTGATATCTCGATGAAGACTGACGAGGTATTGCGCGTTGAACTGGAAGTGTTCAAGCGCGAGCATCGCGATCTGGACGAGGCCATTCATGCCTTGCAGGAAAAGGCCACGGGCGACCAGCTCACCATACAGCGCCTGAAGAAGAAAAAGCTGATGCTGAAGGACAAGATCGCGATCATCGAGGATCGCTTGACCCCCGATATCATCGCCTGATCCCTAGTCGCCGCGCGTGAGGCTGCGCCAGCTTTCCTTGTCCACTGCCTTGAGCCGCGCCAGAGCGCGTTCGGCATCAGCGCGGATCGTGTCCCGGTTTTGATCTTTGACACCTTCGATCTGAGCGACCAGTTTGTCGATCGCAGGCAGGTCCGTCTTGGTGGCCGCCGCGAGGGTTTGCAATGCTTCGAGCACCTTGCCCAGTTGCGTGCCATAGCTGGCCACGTCGGTCTGGATCCTGGCCTCGATCTCGGCGCTGCCTGCAATGTCCGGAGACAATATGCGCGGCACGATTTCCTGTGTCACATCGCCGGAAAACGGGGCGCGGAACATCGGCGCCCAGACGTCAAATGGGGTCATCATTTTGCAATCTCCTGATCTCAATGCTTCCAGCGTTGCCGCAGCGCAGCATCATGTCAAATGAAACCGGTTGTGCCGCCATTGCCCCGCGGCGCGATCTGGCTATAGTGCGCGCTTTCTGACCGCAGAGCGAATTGAGATGACAGACACCCCTTCCCCCGTTGGCATCATCATGGGCAGCCAGTCGGACTGGCCCACCATGCGTGAAGCTGCCGAGATGCTGGATGCGCTGGAGGTGCCGTATGAGGCGCGCATTGTATCCGCCCACCGCACGCCGGATCGGCTGTGGGACTATGGCAAGACGGCTGTGGATCGGGGGTTGAAGGTGATTATTGCGGGTGCCGGCGGTGCGGCGCATTTGCCGGGGATGATGGCGTCAAAGACCCGTGTGCCTGTAATTGGTGTGCCCGTGCAGACCAAGGCGCTGAGCGGGGTCGATAGCCTGTATTCCATCCTGCAGATGCCGCGCGGTTTTCCCGTGGCCACCATGGCGATTGGCGCAGCAGGTGCGGCCAACGCAGGGCTGATGGCCGCAGGCATTCTGGCCGTATCGGACCCGGCCTTGGCCGAGCGGTTGGAGGCGTGGCGCGACGCCCTGTCCGCGTCCATCCCAGAGGTGCCAAGCGATGACTGAGCCACTGGCGCCGGGATCGACCATTGGAATTCTGGGCGGTGGCCAGTTGGGCCGTATGCTTTCGGTTGCTGCAAGCCGTTTGGGCTTTCGAACGCATATCTTTGATCCCTCCGCGCAACCACCAGCGAGTGATGTCGCCCATATGGTGACGACAGCCCCCTACGAGGACAACGACGCCCTCTATGCCTTTGCCACAAAGGTTGACGCTGTCACTTACGAGTTCGAGAACATCCCCACACTGACGCTGGATGCGTTGGAGGATCACGTGCCCATCCGTCCGGGCCGCGAAGCGCTGCGGGTGAGTCAGGATCGTTTGGTTGAAAAGGACTTTCTGACCGGTTTGGGTTTGAAAACGGCACCCTATGCCGACATTCCCGATGTGGACGCACTGACCAAGGCGATTGCCGATATAGGCATACCGGCGATCCTGAAAACCCGCCGCTTTGGCTATGACGGCAAGGGGCAGGCGCGCATTATGGACTTTGCCGGCGCCGGGGCCGCCTTGGCCGAGATGAAGGATGCACCCGCCATCCTCGAAGGCTTTGTCGATTTCAGCCACGAGGTGTCCGTCATCGCGGCCCGTGGGCTGGATGGAGCTGTTGCCTGCTTTGATCCCGGCGAAAACGTGCACAAGGATGGTATCCTGCACACCACCACCGTCCCTGCCCGCCTGAGCGCCAGCCAGCGCACCGACGCAGTCTTGCTGGCTGCCAACATCCTGAACGCTCTGGATTATGTGGGGGTGCTGGGCGTTGAGTTATTCGTCACACCACAGGGCCTGATCGTGAACGAGATTGCGCCGCGCGTGCACAATTCAGGTCACTGGACCCAGAACGGGTGCGTTGTGGACCAGTTCGAACAGCATATCCGCGCCATTGCGGGCTGGCCGCTTGGCGACGGACAGCGTCATTCAGATGTGGTGATGGAAAACCTGATCGGGGATGATGTGGATCGCGTTCCGGCACTGACTGCCGAGGCGGGCACCGCCGTGCATCTCTATGGCAAGGCCGAGGCCCGATCAGGTCGCAAGATGGGCCATGTGAACCGGGTGGTCGGCTAGACCGCTGCCACGAAGCGTTGCGCGATGTCGCCGGACATGTAGCTAACCCGCCCACCCGAAAGCGTGGCGGCCACCCGGTCCGTTTCATCGAGGATCACGATATCTGCGCGTTTGCCCGGAGTGAGCGTGCCGCGATCCGTGAGCCCCAGCACTTTTGCAGGGCCGGATGACACAAGCGCCCATGCCCCGGCCAAATCCATCAACCCGCTTTTGGCCAGCATCAGTGCTGCACGGCGCGGCGACGGGTAGTGGTAGTCAGACGCAATCGCGTCGCAGAACCCCATGGTGATCAGATCCAGCGCGGAGGCGTTGCCCTTGTGCGATCCCCCCCGCACGACATTGGGTGATCCCAGAACGACGAGGTCACCCGCGGTATGCGCGGCCTCTGCTGCCTCTGCCGTTTCGGGGAACTCAGCGACCTTGGCCCCACGGGCGCGCCACGTGGTGCGCTGATCACCGGTATGGTCATCGTGACTGCCGATTTGCACGCCTTGCTGCCGAAGCTGCGCACATAGTGTATCAAGTGCCTCGGGCACCTCGCCCCCACGCGCGTGCAGGTCCAACAGCATCTGGAAGTGGACATCCGGGTTCCGCCCGGCCTTGAGCGCCTGCCCCGTCAGGCGCGGGGGTTTGCGCCCCTCGGCCAGTCGATCATGTGGCAGATGATCGTTGAACACGACATAGCCCACCTGCCAGTCTGCAATGCGTTGCGGCAGCTCCGCGTAGAGGTCGAGCATATGGGTTTCGAAGCGAAGCTGGGGGCGCAGGTCTGTCACGACATGTCCGCGTGTGGCGATCATCGCATTGAAGACCTGCTTAGCAAAGTCGAGGCTGCGTAACCCGCCTTCCCAACTGATAAACTGGGCCATGACCGTAGTGGTGATACCGTTGGCCGCAATCTCAGCCTCGGCTGCCACGATCCCTTCGTTCATCTGTTTCATCGCGCCCCGGCGCGGGGCCATGTGCCGTTCGAACCCGTCGCCATGCACGTCGATGATGCCGGGCAGGATACGATACCCGCTCAGATCAACCGAGCGGCCCGTAGGTGCATCGACCACAACACCACCCGCCATCGACAGGCGGGCGGTTTCCAGTCCGGAGGGCTGCAGAACCGCACCGCCATCCAGATCAATTTTCAGCATCATCGCGTCCTTGCAGGCAATCCCCGTCCGGACATCCCAACTGTTCCAGCACGGCATCAATCCAGCGCAGTTCGCGGTCAAAGACGCCGTTGTCAAGAAAGGTCAGTACCTGCGCGATAACATTCGGGTTGTTCATCATGAAGGTGTGGGTGACAGGCAGCACGATGTGATCGGCCATACCCGCCACCGGCGTGGCCAGCACCGACACCTTGCCGTCATCCCGCCCCGGCAGGAGCGATGAGAAGTACGGATTGAGGGATTGTTCTCCGGCGATGATGCCGACCGGGTACGTGACGGCGGGCAAGCTGCGCGGAAGGCTGTCCTCACCCGTGCCCAGTTGCCGACCCGCAGGACCGTTGAACCAGCCGAACGCCTCTAGATCTCCCAGCTCATCCACCACTTCGCTGCCTCTGTTGGGCGGGGCCAGCATGACCACACGCCCAAGATTGGGCGGCACGAAGTGGTTTGCGAACCAATAGCGCACAAGGATACCCCCCATCGAATGGGTGACAAAATGCACCGTGTCGTTGCCGCATGTTTCGATGGCCTTGGGCACAACGTCCCGTGCCAACGTCTCGACCGTTTCGTTGGTCGATGGATAGCCGGGCCGCACCACCCGGTAGCCATCGGAGAGTAGCGCCTGTTCCAGCACCAGCAGCGACGTCTCTGTGCGGGCGAGCCCGTGCAGCAACACCACGCAATCAGCACGGGCGCTTACGGCCATCAGAACCAGAACAAGGGCAGCAATCCATCTCATACCCTTGAGATACCCCCATGTGCCCGCTTATGGAATGATAACGCGTCGTCGCCCTTGGAAAGGTTTTGCCCATGCGCCCGAAATCCCCCCGCATCGCCGTCCGCGCCGTGATCGTTGAGGACGAACGCCTGTTGATGGTCAACGCGTGGCACACGGCCAAGAGCGCGTTGATGTGCGCCCCCGGAGGCGGGGTCGAAGTGGGCAGCAGCCTGCCCGACAACCTGGCGCGTGAGGTGCATGAAGAGACAGGGTTGACAGTCGAGGTTGGCGCACCGTGTCTGGTCAACGAATACCACGACCCGCCCAGCCAGTTTCATCAGGTCGAGGTGTTCTTTCGCTGCACCATTGTTCCGGGGACGCTGCGCCCGGAGGTTTGGCACGATGCCGAAGCGGTTGTGACCGAGCGGCGCTGGCTAACGGAAGAGGAACTGTCACAGGTGCCGCACAAGCCCGACAGCCTTGGGGCCGTTGCATTTGGTGGTTCAGGCGTCAGCTACGACCCGATTGAGCCCTTGATGCGGTAACTGCTGTGGCGATGCCGCCAATGACCAGGGCCGCAGACAGCGCAAGCGTGAGCGACAGGGATTCGCCCAAAAGCAGGGCACCAGCTGCGATTGCTATGATGGGCACGCTCAGTTGCACCACCGCCGCTGTCTGACCCTGAAGCTGTGGCAGGACCGAATACCACAACGCATAGCCAAGCCCCGACGTGACAGCCCCCGACAAGATGGCGAGGGCAATGCCGGATGGTGCTGCGTGCAGCCCCGAACCAAGCAGCAATACCGCCAGCAGTGGCATTGCGACGACAAAGTTGGCGGCCGTCGCGGACAGCGGGTCCTTTGCCCCTTTGCCGGCAAGGGTATACGCGGCCCAGCCAAGTCCTGCGATGACCATCAAGAGGGCACCGGCGAAATCTCCGCCCGCGCCGTCCGTGGGCCAGAGGGCAATCAGCAACCCGGCAAAGGCAATGCTTGCCCCTGTCACCTGCCGCGTCGTTGGCCGCGCGCCGCGTATGGCCGACCAGCCGAACATGCTGACCTGCACCGTGCCGAACAGGATCAACGCGCCAAGGCCTGCGTCCAGCGTCACGTAAGCCAGCGAGAAACCGATCATGTAAGCGGCGAGGCTGGTGGCACCGACAAGCCGCCCGCGTTGCATGATGGGAAGCCCCCCACCCCGCACCGTCAGGATCATACAAAGGGCAATAGCCCCTGCAAAAACACGGATCATCGCAAAGCTGGACGGATCAATGGCACCGCTGTCCACTGCCATACGATTCAGGACCGAATTGGCGGCAAAGGCAATCATGGTGAGGAAGGTCAAAAGGATCAGTCGCATGGTATCAGCGGTGTGGAACGCCGAGGTTGCCAATGGCAAGAGCCGTTTCAAGGTTTGACAGAAAGTTGTGCACCTGGGCGGGGGACGTGAAGTGATACCTCGTCTTTTCCAGAGGCGCGTTTTCATAGAGAGCGCGTGCCTTTTCGCGGGAGCTGTTGCGCGTCCGCCAGATGAAGGACAGGAATTCCCAGTCCAGCTGTTCCGGGCAGCCTTTGGGCAGGTCCGGCCTGCTTTGACCGAAATACCGCAAGGACCGCCATAGCACCCGGCGCAGGCGCAGTCCGACAGGTAGGTCGAGCCAGATCAGCGTATCGGCCCGAGCCAACCGCTCGGGCCACGTCACCGAGTGTCCGCCCTCGAAGATCCACTTGGGCTGTTCAATGGCGTCGAGGGTCATCTGCGTCTTCTCGGCGCTGTCGCGCTCGACCCATCCGGATTTCCAGTGGATGTGGTCGATATGGATGACGGGAAGAAACGTCTTGTCCCCCAGATGCCGCGCCAGGGTCGACTTGCCCGATCCGGGCTGTCCTATGATCATGACGCGCTGCATGTGACTGAACGTGACCCAAGGTTTCGACGGGCGCAATAGGAAGCGCAGGCGGGAGAACAATTGCATCCCAAAGGGGCCGCGCCACGCACTTGCAACAACGCAGCACGTTCCCATATAATTAGCATGCTAACTTTATGGAGATTCTGCCGTGACTGAACTCAGCCTGTTTGCCACCATTCGCCCAAAACCCGAGCACAAATCAGATGCCCTTGCAGCGATCAAAGGTATTTTGGAAGCCACCCGCGCCGAGCCTGGATGTCACCGGTTTGAGTTGAATGTGGGGGCAGAAGACACCGGTGCGATACATCTTGTGGAGCATTGGGCGGACGACGCCGCACTCGATGCGCATTATGACATGGACTACGTCAAAACAGTCTTTGCCGACTACGAGAATTGGCTGGCCGCCCCGGTCGAGATTGTGCGGATGCGCCGGTACGCCTGATGTTTTTTCTGAAAGACCTGCCAAGCCCGGAAATGATCACAGGGGTGACTGCGGATATCCCCGATGTTGATGCGACGCATGTTCTAACCGTGCTGGAGGGGTTGCGACGCGCGAGCATCCTGCTGCGCGATATAGAGGCATTCTTGCGTGGCCATGGGTTGTCACAAACGCAGTTTCTTTCACTGATGATGATTGTGCGCGAGCCAAGTCGCACCAGCCTGTCGGCGGGAGAGATTTCTGATCGTCTGGATGTGTCAAAGCCTGTCCTGAGCAAAGCGTTGGCCGCGCTGAAGACCAAGGATTTGATCATGCTTGCCGCGGATCAATCCACTGACAAGCGGGAAAAGCAGTTATGCCTGACAGCGGACGGTGAACACCGCTTTGCCGAGGTTCTGCCTGGATACTTTGCAATGTTGGGAACTGCCAACATGTAAGCAAAAAGGCCGCCTTGTTGGGCGGCCTTTCCTTAATCTTGGCGATTTGGGTTTTGGATTTTCCCCTGCGGAGGAAACCATCACCCAATCATTGCATCCGCTGCGCGGGTGCGGTGATTACATCATGCCGCCCATGCCGCCCATGTCGGGCATTGCGGGCGCGCCACCGGCGCCTTCTTTGGCGGGCTTGTCGGCCACCATGGCTTCGGTGGTGATCAGCAGCGAAGCAACCGAAGCCGCGTCTTGCAGAGCTGTACGAACCACTTTGGCAGGGTCGATCACACCGAAGTTGAACATGTCGCCATATTCTTCGGTCTGAGCGTTGAAGCCGAAGGTCACATCGTCGCTTTCGCGGATCTTGCCAGCCACAACGGCGCCGTCGACACCAGCGTTCTCAGCAATCTGACGCAGAGGCGCTTCGATGGCCTTGCGTACGATCGAGATACCGACGTTCTGGTCGTTGTTCACACCGGTCAGGCCGTCAAGCGACTTGGCCGCCTGAACCAGAGCAACACCACCGCCCACGACAACACCTTCTTGCACAGCAGCGCGGGTTGCGTTCAGAGCGTCATCGACGCGGTCTTTACGCTCTTTCACTTCGACTTCGGTCATGCCGCCGACGCGGATCACGGCAACACCGCCAGCCAGTTTGGCAACGCGCTCTTGCAGCTTCTCACGGTCGTAGTCGGATGTCGTTTCTTCGATCTGCTGACGGATTTGCGTCACGCGGGCTTCGATTTCCGCTTTCTCGCCGTTGCCGTCGATCACGGTGGTCTCGTCCTTGGTGATCTGAACGCGCTTGGCGGTGCCCAGCATGTCCATGGTCACGTTCTCGAGCTTCATGCCCAGATCTTCGGAAATCACCTGGCCACCGGTCAGGATCGCAATGTCCTGCAGCATGGCTTTGCGGCGGTCGCCGAAGCCTGGTGCTTTGACAGCTGCGATTTTCAGGCCACCGCGCAGTTTGTTTACAACCAGAGTTGCCAGCGCTTCGCCCTCAACGTCTTCGGCGATGATCAGCAGTGGCTTTTGCGACTGGATCACGCTCTCGAGCAGCGGAACCATCGGCTGCAGCGACGACAGTTTCTTTTCGTGCAGCAGGATCATGCAGTCTTCGAGCTCGGCGGTCATTTTGTCCGCGTTGGTCACGAAGTAGGGCGAAAGGTAGCCGCGGTCGAACTGCATACCTTCGACAACATCGGTTTCTGTTTCCAGACCCTTGTTCTCTTCGACGGTGATCACACCTTCGTTGCCAACTTTCTGCATCGCGTCTGCGATCTGCTGGCCGATCTCGGCTTCGCCGTTGGCGGAGATGGTGCCGACCTGTGCCACTTCAGCACTGTCGTTCACTTCACGCGAGGCAGCTTTGACAGCTTCAACCACTTTCGAGGTTGCCATGTCGATGCCGCGCTTGAGGTCCATCGGGTTCATGCCAGCGGCAACCGATTTCATGCCCTCTTTGACGATGGCTTGCGCCAGCACGGTTGCGGTTGTTGTACCGTCACCTGCTTCGTCGTTGGTGCGCTGGGCCACTTCTTTGACCATTTGCGCGCCCATGTTTTCGAACTTGTCTTCCAGTTCGATTTCCTTGGCAACCGATACACCGTCCTTGGTGATGCGGGGTGCGCCGAAGGATTTGTCCAGCACCACGTTGCGGCCTTTGGGGCCCAAGGTGACTTTGACGGCGTCAGCCAGAATGTTCACGCCGGTCAGCATGCGCCCGCGGGCATCTGTGTCGAATTTGACGTCCTTAGCCATATTCAATTCTCCTGTGAGAGTTTCGTCCAGAGATCAGAGAAGCGGGGCCGCTTACTCGATGATCCCCATGATGTCGGATTCTTTCATCATCAGCAGCTCTTCGCCGTCGATGGTGACTTCGGTGCCGGACCATTTGCCGAACAGCACCTTGTCGCCGGCTTTCACGCCCATCTCGATCAGCTCACCGCTGTCCTTGCGGGCACCGGGGCCTGCGGAGACGATTTCGCCTTCGCTGGGCTTTTCCTTGGCGCTGTCGGGGATGATCAGCCCACCAGCGGTTTTCTCTTCGCTTTCCGTGCGGCGTACAAGCACGCGGTCATGAAGCGGTTTCAATGCCATCTTTGCAGCTCCTTGAGGCTCAAAGTTACTCCCTTGGCCCCCGGGTCGGGGACCGTTAGCACTCAACATGTTCGAGTGATAACGTTGCGTACGTAAGGAAGCCCCCGGCATGAGTCAACCAGTGATGCCGCCATAATTTTGCAAAGGTTTTTTGACACATCCTTGGCAATGCAGCGGCGCTGACTTAGCGTTCGGTGCGGGCAGACAAAAAAGGAAAATACAGGATGGTTCGACAACTTTTGTTGGCTCTATCGTTCATGGTGCCGTTGACGGTGCACGCAGCGTGCACCGGCACTGATCTGCGCCCCACACTGGATGATGCAGCGCGAAATGAGATTGCTACGATTGCGAGCGACCTGCCGTTTTCCGAGGGGAACCACTGGCGCGCAGCTCGGGACGACCAAGTGATCAACCTTGTTGGCACCATGCACATCTTTGATGCGCGTATGAAACCTATTGTGGATCGGTTGGGGCCGGTGGTTGAAACCGCCGACCTGTTGATGGTCGAGATCACGGCCAAGGAAGAAGCTGCACTGCTGAATGCCATCGCAACTGACCCGTCCATCGCGTTCCTGTCAGACGGCCCAAGCCTGATTGACCTTGTTTCACCCGAAACCTGGACCGTTTTGTCCGAGGCGGCACAGGCGCGCGGCGTACCACCCTTCATGGCCGCGAAGTACCAGCCATGGTTCCTGTCCCTTACTCTGGGCATTGCCCCCTGCGCCATGGCTGATCTGCATGCCGGCAAGGTTGGGCTGGACAAGATGGTCATGGCCCGGGCCACGGCTGCGGACGTGCCCATCGTCGAATTGGAAACCCATCAGGATTTGATCGCCCTGCTTGGATCGGAGCCGATCGAGGAGCAGGTGCGGTTTCTGCCGATGATCGCGCAGATGGAACAATTCATCGTGGATTCGACCGCAACAACGGTCGAAAGCTATTTCGATGAGAAGCATGGCGAACTTCTTGCGTTCTCACGCGTGTTTTCGCGGGGACAAGTCGATCTTCCCGACGGCGAATTTGACGTTCTGTTCGACGACATGATGGAGGAGTTGCTGGTTCAACGGAACTTGGCCTGGATGGACCGGATCGACGCGCGCACCGAGGCAAATATTGTCATCGCCGTGGGGGCCGCGCATTTGTCCGGTGAATCCGGCTTGTTGCAGCAACTGTCAGATCGTGGGTTTACGCTGGAGCGGCTCCCCTTTTGACCGGTAATCCGTCCTTCATTCGTCATAAACCTTCGGCATATGCGCTTTGATTTCGGTCGAAAGTCCAATTCAGAACAGCGCGATACCGCCGCAAATCATCTCCAGCCGCACGACAAGCGGCGCGTATAAACATACTGGAGATGATCATGACCAACCTGATGAAACCCGCCCTTCTGGCCGCCCTGATCGTGCCCGGCATTGCCATTGCCGGTGTTGATATCGGCCAGACCCTTGGAACATCAGAGACCGATGTCCGGCAAGCCCTGACCGACATGGGCTATGCCGTGCAGGAAGTCGAGATTGAGGACGGCGAGATTGAAGCGGACGTCATGCTTGATGGCGTCGCCTACGAAGTTGAGGTGTCCATGGACACCGGCCTTGTGACCGAAATCGAACTTGAAGATGACGAGGATGACGACGACAGCTAAAGTCGCCCCACTTTGAAGACGCTGCCCGGGACCGATCGACCCGGGCAGAACCTTATGGATGCTACCATGCCGACACGCCGCACAACCTTGTGGACCCTCTTTTTGCTGCAAGCCTTGTGCTGCGCTTATTTCCTCTTCGACATCACGTTCGATCTGCTCTTGCCTGGCTTGAACAATCCTGTGGTCGAAAGTGATGTGATTGAAGCGCTGGTGACAATTGCGCTGTTTTTCGGGCTTGCCTTTTCGGCCTCGGAACTGCGGCGCATGATGCGACGAGAAGATCAGATAACGGATCAGTTGAAGATCGCCTCTGGCGCCTTTTCCGACTTGCTTGAAACGCGGTTTGATGAGTGGAAGTTGACCGAAGCAGAGCGCGCAGTTGCCATTTTGGCGCTGAAGGGGTTTTCCGTATTGGAGATGGCAAAGCTGCGCGACACTGCTCAGGGCACGGTAAAGGCGCAATGTGCCGCGCTCTATCGAAAAGCGGATGTATCCGGGCGGCTGCAACTTCTCAGTTTGTTTCTGGATGATCTGATGGCGGATACGCTGGTTCCCGCCAATGCGTGACGTGTTCAGCCATCAGCCACATCACGTTCCCAGTACATCCCCGGACCGATCCACCGCCTCTGCACCCTTTGGGGTCAGACCGTAGACACCCTTTTCAACCTTTTCGAACCAGCCGTAATGGTCATCACGCATCATCGTCGTGGCCCGTGGCACACCCGTTTCGCGCGCAACGTCCGCGCCCTTGCTGGCGCCAACCTCATACAGGAAAAGCGCCAGCTTCAGCGCGTCCTGACGGTAAGCGGTGATCAGCCCCACGCGGGTCTGCCCCCCATCATTCGGATCGCCCTGCCGGGCCGCAAATTCCTTGAGCAACCGCCCCCGCCGCTTGGCATTCTTGCGGGGGGCATAGGGGCCGGGGTCGCAATGGACCTGCACCAGCCCGTCCGACAGACGCACGGTGAGAAGGCCAAGGCCAAGGCGGCGGCACAGACGCGTCATGTCCTTGGTGGCCTTGAGGAAGCGCTTTCCCTTGCCACGCTCAACGGCCATGTAGACATCATCGCTGACCCCAAGCCGGGCTATGCATTGGTGCACAAGTGCCAGCGAGAACCCAAGCTTCAACTCGACGATGACCGGTGGTTCTCCACCCCGGACGGCGACGACATCCGCCGCCCCGACCTCGGACTTCACCACGTATCCCTGCCCTTCAAGGAAGGTTTTGACAGGTGGGTAGAGATCGGTTTCGCGGGTTGTCACGTGTGTTTCCGGGCAGTTGGCCCGTGCGAGGAAACCCCACGCACGGGACCGTTGGCAAGCCCTATCGCCCGCCGGTGCGGCCGGGGAAGCGCGGCGGACGCCCGCCACGCACCTGCGTGTGCAGAATGTGGTCAGGGCGTCGGTTGATGCCGGACCGCTGCGCAACGGGTTTGCGGGGTTGTGATGTCGTGCGGGTGTCGCCCGGCTTGCGGGCTTTTTTCTTGGATATGGGCATGGGCTGCCCCTTCTGTCTGAATTGGATGGGACTGCACATACGTGCAGAACGATCCCCACAGATGCGGGTCAGGCAGGCTTGTCCATGGGAAAACACTCCTCTGAAAAGATGCGCATGTCATGCGCGGAACAGGTGGGCAGTCAGGCCAGCTTGTTCACTTTCAGAGCACTCCTTGGTTTGTGTTCGAACAATATACAACGGATCGTCAGGCGCGACAATTGCACTCTGACCGGCCCCCGTGACACCAAAGGAAAGCTTGCTATAAGGGCGCCAAATTCTCTTCTCCCAAAGGAATCCCCATTATGACAACGCTCGTTTTTGGCCATAAATCGCCTGATACGGACTCGACCGGCTCGCCCATCATCTGGGCGTGGTATCTGAATGAGATCAAGGGCGTGCAGGCCGAACCTGTACTGCTGGGCGAGCCCAACACCGAAGCCGCCTTTGTTCTCAAAAAGTGGGACCTGCCCAAGCCCCGCATCATCAATGCGGTTGATGCGGACCAACCGGTTGTCATCGTGGACACCAACAACCCTGCCGAGCTGCCCGACGCGATCAACGATGCCGACATCACGGCCATCATCGATCACCACAAACTGGTGGGTGGTCTGGAGACAAAGGGTCCCATCGACATCCGTATCGAGCCGCTGGCCTGCACCGCGACCATCATGTGGAAGATGATCGGCAAGGACATGGCGCAGATGCCAACAGGTGTGAAAGGCGCGATGCTGTCCTGCATCTTGTCAGACACGCTCGAGTTCCGCTCACCCACCACGACGCAGGAAGACAAGGCGATTGCCCATGATCTGGCGAAGGATCTGGGCGTGGACCTGGCCGCCTATGCGTCTGAGATGTTCGAGGCGAAATCCGACGTATCGGCCTTTTCGGATGCCGAGCTGCTGCGCATGGACAGCAAGGAATATGCCGTCGATGGCACGCAATTCCGCGTGTCCGTTCTGGAAACGACCGCACCCAAGCTGGTGCTGGACCGCAAGGACAGCCTGATGGCGTCCATGGTTGACGTGGCGAAAGAGGATGGCGCAGACGAAGTGCTGTTGTTCGTGGTGGATATCCTGAACGAGGAAGCCACCATGCTGATCCCAAATGACCGGGTGAAAGGTGTGGCGGAGAAGAGCTTTGATGCCACCGTGTCGGGCGACACCGTTGTCCTGCCCGGCATCATGAGCCGGAAAAAGCAGATCATTCCGAACCTCAAGGTCTGAGGGTGCGGGGCGGAGGGCACCTCCGCCTTACAGGTGAAGAAGCGCAAGGCAGGCGGACCAGTGGTCCGCCTTACTTTTTTGTGCAACCGTTGTTGCGGGAGGACACCATGCGCACCATCAAGACCGAAAAATACGGCCGGATTGGCCGGATCATTCTGAACCGTCCAGACGTGATGAATGCCATCGACGACGATCTGCCGCGCGAGTTGCAGGCCGCGGTCGAAGCGTTTGATGCGGACAGGGACGTGCATGTGATGGTGCTGTCCGGGGCGGGTCGCGCCTTTTGCGCCGGGTATGACCTCGCGCACTATGCGCAGGACCCCGACAACAAGATCACGCAAGAGATGCCTTGGGACCCTATGCAGGACTACCAGTTCATGTGGGCCAATACGCAATGCTTCATGTCGCTGTTTCGGGCGATGAAGCCCGTGATCGCCAAAGTGCATGGTTTTGCTGTTGCGGGTGGGTCCGACATTGCGCTGTGCTGCGACATGGTGGTGATGGAGGATGAGGCCCAGATTGGATACATGCCCGCCCGCGTCTGGGGCTGTCCCACCACGGCCATGTGGGTGTACCGGCTGGGACCGGAGCGGGCCAAGCGGATGCTGCTGACCGGTGACAAGATCACAGGGACAGAAGCGGCTGAGATGGGTTTGGTTTTGAAAGCTGTGCCTGCCGACGCATTGGACGCAGAGGTTGAGGCGCTTGCCGCGCGCATGGCGTCGGTGCCGATCAATCAACTCGCCATGAACAAGATGGTGATCAACCAGACACTTGAGGCCACGATCAACCAGACCCAGCGTCTTGCCACCGTTTTTGACGGGATCACCCGGCATTCACCCGAGGGGTTGAACTTCAAGGTCCGGGCCGAGGCCATGGGCTGGAAACAGGCGGTGAAAGAGCGGGACGAGGGCCTGTATGACTGGACGTGGAACCACCCGTTGAACGACCCGGATCATCGCGCCGACTAGGCCCTTTCGCCCCTGCCCCGGCTGTGGCACACCCTGGTTGACCAATTCAGACCGGAGGCGTCATGGCCCAGATCATCACTTCCCTGTCCGAGATCTCGGATCGCTATGACGCGCTGTTCGTCGATCTTTGGGGGTGCGTACACAACGGCGTACACGCCCTGCCGGAGGCCGTGGCCGCATTGCATGCCTACCGAGCCAAGGGGGGCAAGGTGGTGTTGGTCACGAACTCGCCCCGCCCCCGCGCCGGTGTGATGAAGCAGTTGGTGCATTTTGGTGTGCCGGATGATGCGTGGGACACGATCGCCACATCGGGCGACAGCGCGCGTGCGGCGATGTTCCGGGGGATCGTTGGGTCCAAGGTGCATTTCATTGGGCAGCCGGGTGAGGAGAAATTCTTTGAGCCTATTGGTGTCATCAAGGATCCAGTGAAGATCGAGATGGTGCCTCTGGACGAGGCCGAGGGGATTGTGTGCACCGGTCCGCGCGACCCGATGGCAGACCCAGACGTGATGCGCCCTGAGTTTCTTATGGCCAAGCAACTGGGGCTGAAGCTGCTTTGTGCAAACCCCGACATCGTTGTGGACCGTGGCGAGGTGCGGGAGTGGTGTGCAGGCGCCTTGGCCAAGCTGTATACCGAGATGGGCGGCGAGAGCCTGTATTTCGGCAAGCCGCATCCGCCGATCTATGATCTGGCCCGCCGGCGGTTGGCTGAGCTTGGTGTGGATGTGCCGGACAGTGGTATTCTGGCCATTGGGGATGGTGTTTTGACCGATATCGCGGGCGCGATGGGCGAGGACATCGATTCTCTGTTCATTTCGGGTGGTTTGGCCGCGGCAGAAACCAAAACGTCGCACCAACCGGATCCGGATGCGCTAAGGGATTATTTAGAAACAGAAAAAAGCGCGCCGACCTTTGCGATAGGGCATTTACGCTGACCTACTTTTAGCTTGCTTTTCTGCGCGCGCAAAGTAATTACATTGCGCACACACCGAACAAACGTTCGGATTATTACCGGAGCAAGCTCATGTTGGACAACATGCCCCGCGGCACGATCTGTATTGAAGACATCGAAATGGGGATGTCCCGCCACCTGCGGAAAGTCGTCACGGATGAAGACATCGAGATGTTTGCGCAGGTCTCGACCGACCGGAACCCAGTGCATTTGGATGATGACTATGCGCGCGACACGATCTTTCAGGGCCGCATTGCGCATGGAATGCTGACTGCCGGTCTGATTTCCGCCGTCATCGGTGAGCAACTTCCGGGACATGGCACCGTTTACATGGGCCAATCGTTGAAATTCCTCGCCCCCGTTCGCCCAGGAGACATGGTCTATGCCGAGGTCAAGGTCATCGACATCGACTTTGCCAAGCGTCGCGTGAAGCTGGACTGCCACTGCGCTGTGGACGGTAAGAAAGTGCTGATTGGCGAAGCAACGGTGTTGGCGCCGTCGCGGAAGTTCGACTAAGTCACGGCTTCAAAGCGGTTTTGGGGGCTCTGCCCCCGGCCTACGGCCTCCCCCGTGGTATTTTCAGTCAGAAGAAACGGGTCCTTGCCCTTGTTTGGCCGCTTGGCTAGGCAAGGGGCATGAAGATCATTCGGGACTACCAGTTTGTTGATGCAGGCGACCGGGGGGCCAGCGTCGCCATCGGCAATTTTGATGGCGTCCATATTGGCCATCGGTCCGTTATTGATCTGGCGCAGACAGCCGCGCCTGACGCGCCTCTGGGCGTCCTGACATTCGAGCCTCATCCACGCGAGTATTTTGCGCCCGAAGCGCCCCCCTTTCGGCTGATGAGCCAGGCCGCACGCGCGAGCCGCTTGGAGAAGATGGGTATCCATTATCTCTTTGAATTGCCGTTTCATTCCGGCTTGGCGGGGTTGAGCCCGGAAGAATTCGCACGGGATGTGATTTGCGATGGGCTGGGCCTGTCTCATGTCGTGGTGGGGGCCGATTTCTGCTTTGGCAAGAAACGTGCGGGTACCGCCGCGGACATGGTGCGCTTTGGTCAGGAGATGGGGTTTGGTGTGACTGTTGCCCCTTTGCTGGAACGCGCGGACAATACGATATCATCGACCGCCATTCGCCAAGCGTTGTCCGATGGCAGGCCGCAGGATGCGGCGGACATGCTGGGGCACTGGCACCGGATCGAGGGGCCGATCATCGGCGGTGAGCAGCGCGGGCGAACCTTGGGGTATCCAACGGCCAACATGTCGATTGACGGCCTGCACCCGCCTGCTTTTGGCGTATATGCTGTTCTTTTCAATGTGTTGGAAGGCCCTCATGCGGGGTCGTACCACGGGGTGGCGTCGCTTGGGGTGAGACCGATGTTTGGTGAGAACAAACCCAACCTTGAGACCTTTGTCTTTGATTTTTCTGGCGATTTGTATGGTGCCCCGGTGTCCGTCGCCTTGGTCGCGCATCTGCGCGGCGAGGTGAAGTTTGATAGCGTGGACGCGCTGGTTGCCCAGATGGATGCGGACAGTGTGCAGGCACGCGCGATACTGGCCGACCTATGAGTGATCCGATTGACCGCGACGGTCTAGCATCCCGTTTTTGGGAGAGAAAGCCGATCTCCAAACTGTCCCGCAAGGAGTGGGAGGCACTGTGTGACGGGTGTGGAAAATGTTGTTTGAACAAGCTGGAGGATGAAGAGTCTGGTGAAGTCGCATTGACGCGGGTGGCCTGCAGATTGCTGGATGACGACACGTGCCGGTGCGCTCATTACGAGACGCGCCACCAATTCGTGCCGGATTGCATTGTGTTGAAGCCTGAGAATATCGAAGAACACTTGTACTGGATTCCGCAGACTTGCGCCTATCGCCTTGTTTATGAAGGCAAACCCCTGTTCGACTGGCACCCGTTGATTTCAGGTCGGGCGGAAACTGTTCATGCCGCAGGTGTGTCCATGCAGGGCCGCACGTTCAGCGAATTCGATGTGGCTGACGATGATTGGGAAGAGCATATCATAGACGAACCGACTTGAGAGGCACAGTGCTGTACGCAAAAGGCGATCGACTGCAGGATAACTACCGTCGATGCCCACCCCGGACAGAAATTGCGCGTTTCCCCCATGACAACGCTAAGAAAACTGAGTGAGCCCGGGTGGTGTGCTGCGCGCATCAAATCCCATTCAAAAAGGAATGCCAGACCTGCGCCACCGCGTCGGGATGCGTGATCGGTCCCATATGCCCCACTCCGTCGAAGGTATGCGATGTGACCCGTGGCAAACGTCGGGCAATGGCACCGTTGACCGGCGCTGCCCAGCGCGAGGTTGCGCCCCCCATCAGAAGCGCGGGCATTTTTGCCTGTTCGAAACGTCCCGGCTTGAGCAGGCCGGCGCTGTCATCGATCAGGAACGGCGCGGAATTGCGGACAAAGCGAATGCGGTCCACCATGTAGGCGCGGCTTTGAGCCGGAATATCATCCCATGCAGGCCCCTCGGCCCAGGCGCGATTGAAGGCGCGCGCGGCGGTCTCGTTGTCACCTGCATCAATGGCAGCATCGAAATCGGCGGTGTCGCATTTGTAGCTTGGGCCGAAATCCGGGTCGTCGGCGATGATGGGCGAGAAATAGACGGGTTCAAACATCGCCACACTGCGCACGCGCGCTGAATGTTCAATGGCGAGCCGAAGGGCGACCGTAGCGCCAAAGCTGTGGCCGATGATGTCGATGGGGTCAGCGCCAATCTCGTCCATGACCTTGAGCGCCATGGCGGTGGCGGTGTCGTGCATGATGCCATGCCCGTCCCAATCGCCGGACTTGCCGTGATTGGGCAGATCGTAGGCATGCAGCGTCAGGCCATCATCTAACGACTGCGCCAACCCGCGCCAGACACCGGAATGCCCCAGAGAGCAATGGATGGCGAGCGCAGGGCGCGGCCCGGACCCGAAGGTCCGGGTGTGGATCTGGGGGATCACAATTTACCGGAAAGATGCAGATCAAGATCTTCGAGCTTGTCCTGACCCCAGAACCGCTGATCCCCGTCGACAATATAAAAGGGCGCACCGAAGACGCCCTTGTCGACCGCCTCTTCCAGATTGGCGGCGTAGGTTTCGGCACCGCTGAGCAACCCGCTGTCGGCCAGGGAAGGGTCAAAACCCGCCTCGGTCAGGCACGCCTTGATCACGTCGTCTTGCGCGATGTCCTTTTCCTCCGCCCAGACAGCGCGCAGGACGGCGTGTACCAGCGTGCCAAGATCACCACCGCCCGCGTTCTGTGCAGCAATTATGGCGTAGGAAGATGGCGCTGCGTTGGTGGGCCAATGCGCGGGTTTGAGGTTGAACGGCATGTCGTATTTCTTGGCTTGCCGCACCAGTTCCTGTGCGCGGTATTCAACGCGGTTGATATGCCGATCCTTGGGAGGCGTTCCGCCTGTACGCCCAAACAGGGCAATCACATCCAGCGGTTTATACGTCACGGTTGCGCCATGCTGCTGCGCCAGTGCCTCGAACCGTTTCCCGGCCAGGTAGGTGTAGGGAGAGAGAGTTGCAAAATAATAGTCAATATGGGGCATTTTCGTCCTCGGTCGCGGGGTCAACTGTTTCGCGCGACGGTAAGCCCGTGTTAAGCGGAGTCAACATCACGAATCTGTCACAATCGTGCTGCGCGGGGACACGACATGCCAAACATCGAAGAGCCCAAGTTGATCTCGGGCAATGCCAATCTGCCATTGGCAAATGCAATTGCGCGACGCATGTCGATGCATCGAGGCGTCACGGTGGGGCTGGTGGATGCTCGCGTGGAACGCTTCAACGATGGTGAGATTTTCGTTGAAGTCTTCGAAAACGTACGCGGCGAGGACATGTTCATCATCCAGCCTACGTCGAACCCCGCCAATGACAACCTGATGGAGCTGCTGATCATGTGCGATGCGCTGCGCCGGTCGTCGGCGGCGCGGATCACTGCCGTGATCCCTTACTTCGGCTATGCGCGTCAGGACCGTCGGACCAAGGCGCGCACGCCCATTTCATCGAAACTGGTTGCCAACATGCTGGTAGGCGCTGGCATCGAACGGGTTCTGACTATGGACCTGCACGCCGCGCAGATTCAAGGTTTCTTTGATATCCCGGTCGACAACCTTTATGCCTCGCCCATCTTTGCGCTGGACATCAAGACACAGTTTGCTGGCCGCATGGACGAATTGATGATCGTGTCGCCCGATGTGGGTGGTGTAGCGCGCGCGCGGGAGCTGGCGAAGCGGTTGAACGCGCCGCTCTCCATCGTCGACAAACGGCGCGAGAAGCCAGGTGAAGTGGCCGAGATGACCGTGATCGGGGATGTGACAGACAAGGTGTGCATCATTGTCGATGACATGTGCGACACAGCGGGCACGCTCTGTAAGGCAGCCGAGGTCATTTTGGACAACGGCGCGAAAGAGGTGCATTCCTATATCTCGCACGGCGTCATGTCAGGGCCTGCAGTGGAACGCGTCACCAATTCGGTGATGAAGTCGCTGGTGCTGACCGACAGCATTCAACCCACCGAAGCGGTCAAGAACGCGCCGAATATTCGGATCGTGCCCACTGCGCCTGTTTTTGCGCAAGCCATTCTGAATATCTGGCATGGCACGTCTGTATCATCGCTGTTTGAAGCCGAAACGCTGAGCCCAATTTACGACGGGATGTACGCGGCGGAGTAAGCCGGTAAGTTGGCGCACAAGAGACGGGATACCAAGCTGCCTGCACCATATTTGCAGCGCGTTTTCCTAAATGATCCTGACGCGCCGCGCCCCGATCAATACCCGTTTGACTTGCCATGGCTGGACGCGGCTTTCGAGCTGACTTTCGACACACCCGTCACCATTCTTGTTGGTGAGAACGGATCGGGCAAATCCACGCTCTTGGAATCAATTGCGGTGCTTGCCGGCTTCTCGACATCTAGCCGCGGCGCGTGGAGCGGTGCGACGAGTACCGCAGGCTTGGAAGGATCCGCGGCATTGGCGGGTCGCTTGCGCGGAGCGTGGTTGCCCAAGGTGCAACAGGGCTGGTTCCTCAAGGCGCAAAGCTTTGCCGCTGTCGCTGATGTCACCGTCGGCGGCTACTTGTCCCAATCCCATGGCGAGGGATTTGCCGCCATGATCCAGGATCGGATGACTGGGCAGGGCATATTCCTTTTGGACGAACCCGAGGCAGCCTTGTCGCCCCGCAAGCAGGCGGAATTGCTGGCGTTCCTGGCCGAGATTCAGGAAGACGCCAGTGCGCAGGTCATCATGGCCACCCATTCGCCCATATTGATGGCGGTGCCCAAAGCGACGTTATTGAGGCTGACACATCGCGGGATCACCCGTGTTGGTCTGCGCGAGACCGAGCATTTCAGCCTGTGGGCGTCCTTTGCCGCTGACCCCGACGGCTTTGTTCAATCCGCGTGCAATGGCGAGCTTGATTTGCTGACCTGAGCGGTGCGCGCGGTTAGGGACTCGACACCCCTGCCCCCTTGGCCGAGTATCTGGGCAAAACAATGGGGAGATTTTTCATGAAGACAATTTTGAGCGCGGCCGTTCTGTCCGTCATGGCGACCGGAGCCTTTGCCGCAGGCCATTGTGCGGCTAGCAAAACCTTGGCCGACGGCGCGCTGACCATCGCGACCGGTAATCCGGCCTATTATCCGTGGGTCATTGACGATGCTCCGGAAAAGGGTGAAGGGTTTGAGGCCGCCGTCGCCTACGCCCTGGCCGAAGAAATGGGATTTGCCGCTGATCAAGTCACCTGGGTCCGCACGTCGTTCGATGAGGCAATCCAGCCCGGCGCCAAGAATTTCGATCTGAACATGCAGCAATATTCGATCACACCCGAGCGCGACAAGGTCGTGGACTTCTCGGCCCCCTATTACACCGCGCCACAGGCCGTGATAACGACCACGCCGGTGGTTGAAGGCGGGGCGGAACCGACGCTGGAGAGCCTGAAGGGTCTGAAATGGGGGGTCGTCGCCTCGACCACCGCCCTGCCCGTTGTGATGGAGCAAATCCAGCCCGACGCCAGCCCGCTGGTCTATGACGACAATGCCAACATCACGGCCGCCATGAAGGCGGGGCAGATTGATGCGGCCCTGTTTGACCTGCCCACCGCCCTGTTCACCGCTGCCGTCCTGATGGACAACGGTGTGGTGCTGGGCCAGTTCGACCCGTCAGCCGCCGAGAACCCCGACCAGTTCGGGATGCTGATGCCTGAAGGGTCCGAGCTGAAAGCCTGTGTCGATGAGGCGCTGGCCGCCATGACCGAAAACGGCAAGCTGGCCGAGATCGAAGCACAATGGCTGCAGGAAGCCACCGGAGTTCCACTGATCAAGTGACGAGACGAGCCGCGTATGAGGCGCAACAGAAACGTCGCGCCAATCTGATTGCAGGGGTCAGCACAGCACTTGTGCTGGCCCTTATCGTGTTTCTTGTGCCGCTGGCCCCGGGCTGGGAGGCGGTGCGGGCCTCATTTTTTGATGGGGAGGTGTTTGTCCGGGTCTTTCCTGACCTGTTGCGCGCCTTTCTGCTTGATGTGGCCATTTTCGCCTGGTCGGTGCCGCTGATCTTTGGCCTTGGCCTTGCCATCGCATTGGCACGGGGCAACACCAACCCGGCGCTGTTTCCACTGCGCATCTTCGGTGCCGTCTATGTCGATCTGTTTCGTGGCATTCCTGTTGTCCTGTTGGTCTACCTTGTGGGCTTTGGCATTCCCGGTCTGGGCCTCGCCCGTCCGTGGAATTCGCCTTACATCTGGGGCACGGTGGCGCTCGTCCTGACGTATTCGGCCTATATCGCCGAGGTTCTGCGATCGGGCATCGAAAGCATCCACGCCAGCCAGCGCAACGCCGCCATCTGTCTTGGCCTGAGCGAGCGGGATACAATGCGCTATGTCATCCTGCCGCAAGCCATCCGCCGCGTGGTGCCCGCCAATATGAACATGTTGGTCGCGCTGCAAAAGGATGTGGCGTTGCTGTCTTTCATCGGACCCGTGGAAATCTTGCGGCAGGCGGGCATCTTCAAGTCGCTGCTGGCCAATTTCACGCCCTATGTGGTCGCGGCAGTGATCTTCCTGTGTGTCACGGTGCCTGCCACGCGCTATGCCGACTACTTGTTGAATAGGGACCGCGATGCCCGATCCTAGACTCAGCCTGCGCGGCGTAACCAAGAGCTTTGACGACGTGCAGGTCTTGCGCGGCATTGATATGGACATAGCGCCGGGCGAGATGGTGTGCCTGATTGGTGCGTCCGGCTCGGGCAAGTCGACCCTGTTGCGCTGCATGAACGGTTTGGAGCCCGTGGATAATGGAGAGGTGCGACTGGACGGGGTCGATATCGCCGAGCCGGGGTTTGACCTAACGCCCATCCGCCAGCGTATCGGGATCGTGTTCCAGAGCTTCAACCTGTTCCCGCATATGACTGCCTATGACAATGTCGCCCTCGCCCCCCGCCGCGTGCTGGGAGAAGATGCGCGCGCGCGGATTGAAGCGCTTTTTTCACGGTTCGGGCTGGCGGATCACATGAAGAAGTACCCCGATCAGTTGTCCGGCGGGCAGCAGCAGCGCGTTGCGGTGATCCGGGCACTCGCGATGCGCCCCCAAACCATGCTGCTGGACGAGATCACCTCGGCCCTGGACCCTGAACTGGTAGGAGAGGTACTAGACGTGCTGCGTCGTTTGCGGGACGACGGCATGACAATGGTGCTGGCTACGCACGAGATGGCCTTTGCGCGTGATGTTGCGGACCGGGTGGTATTTATGGACCAGGGAGTGGTTGCCGAGGAAGGCACACCAGAGCGGATATTCTCGGCCCCCGAGCGCGAACGCACACAGCGATTTCTGGCAAGCATTTTGCGATAACGGCAATCATCCAGGACGTTGCTTCACGAGCGCCCAGGCTACAGTCGGCAACCTGAATAATTCGAACTGTGTCGCATTGCATGATCGACGCCATTGGGGCATCGACGTCCAAGGCACCGATACGGGAACATCACCGTCCGGTGCCTGTCAAATCTCGAAACCCGGCGGAATTCTCGTGACAACTGATATCGCAACGAACCAGCGTGCCAATCTGCTTGGAAGCCTGTGGATGGTCGCTTCGATGGCGGCATTTGCGGCAGAAGATGCGTTTGTTAAAGCCGCTTCGGTCGCATTGCCCGTAGGCCAGATCCTGATCATCTTCGGGCTTGGCGGGGTCTTTGTCTTCACTGCGCTGGCTCTGTGGAAGGGCGATTCCCTGTTCGTACCAGAGGTGGTTTCGCCGCCCATGCTTGTGCGGGTAATCTTCGAGATCACTGGCCGCCTGTTCTATGTGCTGGCCATTTCGTTGACGGCTTTGTCTTCGACCACTGTCATACTTCAAGCGACCCCGCTCGTTGTTGTTGCAGGTGCGGCCTTGCTTTTTGGCGAAAGAGTTGGCTGGAGGAGATGGGCCGCCATTCTCATCGGACTGGTCGGCGTCGTTGTCATCATTCAACCCGGCACAAACAGCTTTTCCGCAATGTCCATTCTGGCTCTTGTAGGCATGATCGGTTTTGCTGGGCGTGATCTGGCCAGTCGTGCAGCCCCTGCATCACTCAGTACGAATATTCTTGGCGTATATGGTTTCTTGTCCGTGCTCTTTGCGGGTTTGATCGTGTCGGTTTGGCAAGACAAAGCGTTTGTTCAGCCCAATGCTGGCGTATCACTTGCACTTCTTGGCGCCATACTTGCAGGCGCCGTCGCCTACGCAAGCCTGATGAAAGCAATGAGAACCGGAGAGGTATCTGCGGTGACCCCGTTCCGATACACGCGACTGTTGTTCGGAGTGGGTTTGGGCGTGACGGTTTTTGGTGAGCAATTGAGTGCGTCAATGCTGGTCGGAACATGCCTGATCGTTCTGTCCGGCCTTTTCATACTTTGGCGCGGAAAGCAGGCGGCAGACATCTGACCCCGGTCTTGCATACAGTCGACAATGGGCGTGGTGCCTGATCATATTCACAGTCTGCACGCGCGCGTACCGACTCAAGCATTTGCAGCCGAATGTATCCCGCCTAGTACAGGTCCCACTCGTCTGCCTGCCGCAACTCACCCATAGCCAGCCAGGCAACACGCACCCGCGCAACACGCGTGTCGCCCCAGGTGCGGAAGACCAAATCAAACCCGTCTTGCGTGATCGTCTCAGCTGAAATGTCCGCGCGCATAGGGGTTTCGTTTTCGACGTCCCACATCGAAATCGACACATGCACCGTTGGTTCCGTACGGAAAGGTTCGGAAAAGGCGATACGGCGTCGCCGTTCGCGCTGACCACGCCCCGTCCACATGTCCCCGCCGTCTTCGAAGTCAGAGAACAGGACAGTATCGCCTTGGTCGATGCCTATCAGGTGGTTGCGCAGTCGTTTCATCAGATCGTTCTATTGGACTTTGCCGTGGTAACACGTCGCGTCGCTAGTTTAAGGTCAAAAATCGAAAAAGGCCCCGCGACATGCGAGGCCTTTCACACATTTGTTTACGGAGCGTTACAGGCTGGGCTGCTTGGGGCTCAACCCGATCTCGGAACCCATCGTGGCCATGTCGGCCAACAGCTTGGCTGCATCATCAACCGGGCCTGTGTCGCCCTGCGCCGCATCCTTGGCGCGATTGTAGGCGTCCTGTACGTCATCGATCATTGCGTCCAGCTGGTCCTGGGTCATGTCACCCTTCGCAACCGCACGTTCGGCAAGCACCGACACGCCCTGCGCGCCGATCTCAGCGAAACCGCCGGTCACGACATATTCATGAGTGTCGCTGCCTGCCTCGACCTTGAGTACGCCGGGGCGCAGGGTCGTGATCGTGGGGGCGTGGTCGGCCATCACGGTCATGTCGCCATCGGCACCGGGGATTTGCACTGCAGTGGCGTCCATGGACGCAAGGCTGCGCTCGGGCGATACCAAATCAAATTGCATCGTTTTCTCCTATTTGGGGCGGCGGGGTGAACCCCGCCCTACGCCCGGAGATTGAGATGTAGGGCGGGCTCTAAGCCCGCCTTACGATTAGGCAGCTTCAGCAGCCATCTTCTCGGCTTTGGCGATCACCTCGTCGATGCCGCCAACCATGTAGAAGGCACCTTCGGGCAGGTGGTCGTATTCGCCGGCCACAACCGCCTTGAACGAGGCAATCGTGTCTTCCAGCGGAACCTGCACACCGTCGGACCCGGTGAACACTTTCGCCACGTCGAAGGGCTGCGACAGGAAGCGCTGGATCTTGCGCGCCCGGGCAACGGTCAGCTTGTCCTCTTCCGACAGTTCGTCCATCCCGAGGATGGCGATGATGTCTTGCAGCGACTTGTAGCGCTGCAGGATCTGCTGCACGTCAGAGGCCACTTTGTAGTGATCTTCACCCACAATCTGCGGGTCCATCAAGCGCGAGGTCGAGTCGAGCGGGTCCACAGCAGGATAAATACCCAGCTCGGAAATCGCCCGGTTCAGAACCGTTGTCGCGTCGAGGTGCGCAAATGTGGTTGCAGGCGCAGGGTCCGTCAGGTCGTCTGCAGGAACGTAGACAGCCTGAATGGACGTGATCGAACCATTCTTGGTCGAGGTGATGCGTTCCTGCATCGCGCCCATGTCGGTTGCCAGTGTTGGCTGGTAGCCCACAGCCGAAGGAATACGACCCAGAAGCGCCGACATTTCCGAACCCGCCTGCGTGAAGCGGAAGATGTTGTCGACAAAGAACAGAACGTCTGTACCCGTCGCATCGCGGAACTGCTCGGCCAGTGTCAGACCGGTCAGGGCGATACGTGCACGCGCACCTGGAGGTTCGTTCATCTGGCCAAAGCACAGAGCGATCTTGGAGTCGGTCAGGTTGTCCGGCGTCAGAACCCCTGATTCAATCATCTCGTGATAGAGGTCGTTCCCTTCACGGGTCCGCTCGCCCACACCAGCGAACACGGACAGGCCCGAGTGCACCTTGGCAATGTTGTTGATCAGTTCCTGGATCAGAACGGTCTTGCCCACACCAGCACCGCCGAAGAGGCCGATCTTGCCGCCTTTGGCGTAAGGAGCCAGCAGGTCGATCACCTTGATGCCGGTCACCAGCACTTCGGCTTCTGTCGACTGATCGGAAAAGTCCGGTGCAGGGGCGTGGATCGGGCGGAATTCGTCTGCCTCGACCGGGCCCTTTTCGTCGATGGGCTGACCAGTCACGTTGAGGATACGACCCAGTGTCGCGGTGCCGACGGGCACCATGATGGCCGAACCTGTGTCTTCCACTTCCTGACCGCGAACCACACCTTCAGTCGCATCCATCGCAATGGTGCGGACGGTATTTTCGCCGAGGTGTTGTGCGACCTCAAGCACCAGCTTGTTGCCGTTGTTGTCGGTTTCCAGAGCGTTCAGAATCTCTGGCAGGTGGTCATCGAACTGCACGTCAACGACGGCCCCGATGACTTGTGTTACTTTGCCTTTAGCGTTTGCCATTTTTCGTCTCCGGGTCTCTTACAGCGCTTCCGCGCCGGAAATGATTTCAATCAGCTCGTTGGTGATCACGGCCTGACGTGAGCGGTTGAACTGGATGGTCAGTTTGTCGATCATCTCACCCGCGTTACGGGTCGCGTTGTCCATCGCGCTCATCCGGGCACCCTGTTCAGATGCACCGTTCTCCAGCAGGCCGGAGAAGATCGCCGTGGCCACGCCACGCGGCAGAAGGTCGGCCAGGATGGCCTCTTCGTCGGGCTCGTAGTCATAGAGCGTGTCGCCCGCTTCGTAGTCCTCGGGGATCGCGAAGGGGATGATCTGTTGCGCGGTCGGGATCTGCGTCACGACATTCTGGAACTTCGAGTAGAAGATTGTCGCCACGTCGAACTCGCCCGCATCGAAGCGGCCCAGCACGTCCTTGGCCACGCCCTGGGCGTCGGCATAGGACATGCGCTTGACCTCGGTCAGATCGACATGACCCACGAAGTGATCTTCGAAGTCACGCTTGAGCTGGTCCCGGCCTTTCTTGCCAACGGTCAGGATCTTGACCGTCTTGCCTGCCGCTTTCAGTTCTGCCGCCTTGGCGCGGGCCAGTTTGGCGATGTTCGTGTTGAACCCACCGCACAGGCCGCGTTCGGCCGTCATGACCACCAGCAGGTGGGTTTGATCCGAGCCCGTGCCGCTGAGCAGCTTGGGCGCGCTGTCTGAGCCTGCCGCGGCAGACGCAAGCCCCGCCATAACGGCATTGAACCGCTCGGCATAGGGGCGTGACGCCTCGGCTGCTTCCTGTGCCCGCCGCAGTTTTGCAGCGGCCACCATCTGCATGGCCTTGGTGATCTTGCGGGTCGATTTGACCGACTCGATCCTGTTTTTCAGGTCCTTCAGAGAAGGCATGTGCCTACCTCCTTACCTTATGCGTAGGTCGACGCGAACTCGTCGAGAACCGCCTTCATCTTGTCGACGTTTTCACCCGACTTGAACTTAGGGTCTTCGTCCGCGATCCACTTGAGGAAGTCTGCCTTCTGCGTACGCAGGAAGGTCAGCAATGCGGTTTCGAACTTGCCCACTTCGTTGACGTCGATCCCGTCGAGATAGCCGTTGGTCCCTGCGAAGATCGCGCAGACGATTTCCGCGTTGGTCAATGGTGCGTATTGCGGCTGCTTCATCAGCTCGGTCAGGCGCGCGCCCCGAGCCAGCAGCTGCTGGGTCGCGGCGTCGAGGTCGGAACCGAACTGTGCAAAAGCTGCCATTTCACGGTACTGGGCCAGTGACAATTTTACGGGACCAGCAACAGACGACATCGCGTCTGTCTGAGCGGACGAACCCACACGGCTCACCGACAGACCGGTGTTCACGGCGGGGCGAATGCCCTGATAGAACAGTTCCGTTTCAAGGAAGATTTGGCCATCGGTGATCGAGATCACGTTTGTGGGGATAAACGCCGACACGTCGCCACCTTGCGTTTCGATGATCGGCAGGGCCGTCAGCGAGCCGGCACCACTGTCTTCGTTCAGCTTGGCCGAACGCTCCAGCAAGCGCGAGTGGAGGTAGAAAACGTCGCCAGGATAGGCTTCGCGGCCCGGTGGGCGACGCAGCAACAGCGACATCTGACGGTAGGACACGGCCTGTTTCGAAAGGTCATCATAGATGATCAGTGCGTGGCGGCCGTTGTCGCGGAAGTATTCCGCCATCGCGGTTGCGGCGTAGGGCGCTAGGAACTGCATCGGCGCCGGGTCGGACGCGGTTGCGGCCACAACGATCGAGTAGTCAATCGCACCGGACTCTTCCAGTTTCTTCACCAGCTGCGCCACGGTCGAACGCTTCTGGCCGACGGCAACGTAGATGCAGTAGAGCTTCTTGCTCTCATCATCGCCGGCTGCGTCATTGTAGGATTTCTGGTTCAGGATCGCGTCCAGAGCCACGGCTGTCTTGCCGGTTTGACGGTCACCAATGATCAGTTCGCGCTGGCCACGGCCAATCGGGATCATCGCGTCCACGGCTTTGAGGCCGGTTGCCATCGGTTCATGCACCGATTTACGTGGGATGATGCCGGGCGCTTTCACGTCAGCAACGCGACGCTCGGAGGATTTGATCGGTCCTTTGCCGTCCAGCGGGTTACCCAGACCGTCCACGACGCGGCCAAGCAGTTCGTCACCGGCGGGCACGTCCACGATGGAGTTGGTACGCTTGACGGTGTCGCCTTCTTTGATGTCGCGGTCGGACCCGAAGATCACGACACCGACGTTGTCGTTTTCGAGGTTCAGGGCCATACCCTGAATGCCACCGGGGAATTCGACCATCTCACCGGCTTGCACATTGTCGAGGCCGTAGACGCGGGCAATACCGTCCCCTACCGACAAAACGCGGCCCACTTCGGCCACTTCTGCTTCCTGACCAAAGTTCTTGATCTGGTCTTTTAGGATCGCAGAAATTTCTGCTGCTTGGATACCCATTTATCCGACCTCTTTCATTGCATTCTGGAGGGAAGCGAGCTTGGAGCGGATCGACGTATCGATCATCTTCGAGCCCACTTTTACGATCAAACCGCCGATGAGGCTTTCATCGACGGTGGCATTGATGGTGACGTCCTTACCCATGCGGGCCTTGAGCGTCTTGGCAAGTTTGTCGCTTTGAGTCTTTGTCAGCGCCTTGGCCGACGTGACGTCCGCGGTCAGCTCGCCCTTGTCTTCGGCGATCACCTCGCGCAGCGCATGCACCAGCTGTGGCAGCACAAACAGACGGCGCTTTTCAGCCATCAACGACAGCGTGTTGGCCATCAGATCTGTCAGCTTTGCTTTCTTGGCGATCGCGGTGATGGCGGCGGCCTGCTCTTCCCGGCTGTAAACGGGCGAGTGGATCAGGGCGTTGAAGTCACCGCTGTCAGCCATGGCGGCTGTCAGGGTTTCAATATCACCTTCGAGTTTCTTGACGGCTTTGCCTTCCTTGGCAAGTTCGTAGACAGCAGTGGCATAGCGCGCGGCAATACCTGTGGAGATCGAAGCTGGTTCGGACACGTCCACCCTTTCGATGTCTTGGCCCGGATTGCTGCACACGGATGCGTGGCCCGGGGTGTTGGACCGCCCTGATTTTGCCAAGGCGTGAAAATCAGGGGGGATGTAGCAGAGGGTTTCCAACCCCGCAACATGTGTTCGCGAACAGGCGGTAGGGTGGTTATTTCGCGTTTTCAAGGGCTTAACAAAACTGCGACCGTTTGGCCCTCAGGAATTGCAAAATTTCCGTCACAAAACGTGGGCGTTCGGGGGCGATTCCGGGTCTGGTGCGGTGACATGTGGTACAATCGCAACGAGCCATTTTGTTCCAAAACGCGCAACAACCGCATTTGTTGACTCGCATTGGCGTCAGATACAACCTGAGCGCGTTCGGGGGCGAACGGGGAAGGAAATGGTATGGGCGCTTTGGCGTTACTTGGGTTGCTGTCGGGCGCGCTTTTGTTGGCTGCGTTCGACAATGACGATCCGTCTACTGAGGACGCGGAGACGGAGAGTGATGCCGTCGACGAAGACATTATGTCTGTCACTGACGGTGACAGTATTTCAACGGCGGCAGGTAATGATACGGTCACCGCGTTGGGCGACGACGTAACTGTCTCCACAGATGCTGGCGACGATTCGATCCGGTTGGAAGGCGAGGACGGTGTGGCCTCCGGTGGAGTCGGGAACGACACGCTGGTCGCAACCAGCACAGCGACACTGCTCGGCGATGACGGCGATGACATTATGCTGCTGGTGCAGGATGGGTTTGCGGACGGCGGTCAGGGCAACGATTCAATCTCGGCATTCGCATATGAAGACGCCAGTGCGGAAACAACCCTATTGGGTGGCGAAGGCGATGACACGCTACAGTCCACCACCAATTCCCTCCTTACCGAGCGGGGCGCGGTGACGCTGGATGGCGGCGTTGGAGATGATAGACTTTTCATCGGTGCAAACGCGACGGGTCTGGGCGGCGATGGCAATGATCAATTGACAGTGTCTATTGACGGGGTTGCAGATGGCGGAATGGGCGACGACACGTTGATCAGTCGCTCATATAGCGACGAAATCGCGGCGGAGGACGGGATTTCGACCCTCACCGGAGGTGAGGGTTTCGACACGTTCGAGATTTACCTGAGTGACTTTGAAGAAGAAACAATACGTGACGTGATTAGGATTACAGATTTCGATCCCGACGAAGATGTGATTGTTCTGGACAACTCCGAAACGGGTGACGGATTCACCTTCGGAAGTTATGGCTTTTTCGACGGTATCGAAATCGTTCCATCAGACGACGGATCTTACACCGAGGTGCGTGTGACCTTGGACAACGGGCCGTTCATCGATGATACGGTGTCGGTCATTCGGCTGGATGGCGTTCCAAACCTGACCGAAGATCAAATCATCATTCAGGGTACTCTGCGCTAGAGCCCCCCATCAAACCCGCCCTGCCACAGGCGCTGTGACACCTTGCGGCAAGGTTTGCCGCTTGGCTTTGGAACGCACGGCCTTGCCCTTGGGCGGGTAGACCAGTTTCGATGCTTCCACCATAAACGCCCCGCCTGCCACCATGCCCGGCATCAATCGCCCCACCTTTTCAAACATAGCGGCCGATTTCATCCACAGCCGCCGGCTAGACGGGAACTGGTACAATGCGCCGACATGCCGTTCGGGCAAAAACTGGTGTTTGCGCAACTGAGTCTCGAGCTGGCTCGCTGAATAGGGACGTCCATAGCCGAAGGGGGTGCGGTCCCTACGGCTCCACAACCCTGCGCGGTTGGGCACGATGAACAGCGCCTTGCCACCCGGCCCCAGCACGCGCCACGCTTCTTCCAGCAGGTCATAGGCACGTTCCGACGTTTCGAGTCCGTGCAGGATGACCAGCTTATCCACGTGCCCGGTTTCAATTGGCCACAGGGTCTCTTCGGTCAGCACGGACACGTTAGGCATGTCGGGGGGCCACGGCATCACTCCCTGGGGCCCCGGCATAAGCGCCACGACACGGCGTGCCTCTTTCAGGTAGGGTCGCAAGAGCGGTGCGGCAAAGCCGAAGCCAGCAACCGTCTGGCCCTTGGCCTCCGGCCACAATTCAACCAGGCGCCGCCGCAGCGATGCCTGCGCCGCACGCCCCAGCGCGCTGCGGTAATAGAAATTGCGCAGGTCCTGCACATCAAGATGCATGATCGTCTCTTGTTCATCCGGCCCGTTCGGACCACCTTGGCCCTAACACTAAGCACAAAGAGCCGAATTGCCATGCCTCTCGACATTCTCACGATCCCCTGCCTCGCCGACAACTATGCTTTTCTGGCCCATGACCCGGACACTGGGGATACCGCCTTGATCGACGCGCCCGAGGCCGCGCCCATTCTTGCAGCCTTGGCCGAGACGGGATGGAAGCTGACGGATGTTCTGATCACGCATCACCATTATGATCACGTCGACGGTTTGCAGGATATCCTTACCGAACACCCTGCCCGTGTCACAGGTGCCAGTGCTGATGCGCACCGTCTGCCCGCGCTAGATGTACAGGTGGCCGAAGGCGACCAGGTCACCGTCGGGTCCGAAACTGGTGCGATCATCGACGTGTCAGGCCATACCGTAGGCCACATTGCGTTCCACTTTCCCGCCTCCAAGGCTGTTTTCACCGCCGATAGCCTGATGGCCTTGGGCTGCGGCCGCGTGTTCGAGGGCACCAAACCGCAAATGCATGAGAGCCTGCAAAAGCTGGCGGCCCTGCCCGATGATACTCGTGTTTACTCCGGCCACGAATATACGGCAGCCAACGGGAAATTCGCCCTTACCATTGATCCTGAGAATACGGAGCTTATATCGCGACTCCGCGAGGTGGCCGACAAACGCGCATCGGATATCCCCACCGTTCCTTCGCTTTTGTCCGAAGAACTGGCAACAAACCCATTTTTGCGCGCCCACGATCCCGCCATTCAGACCCATTTGGGTATGGAAGGCGCCAACGCCACCGACGTGTTCAAGGAAATCCGCACCCGGAAGGACAACTTCTGAGACGGATCAGTCCACCAATGCGCCCAAAGTGACACCATCGTAACGTTTCTCACGCACATTGTGAGGGTCAAGGTGCAAAAAAGCCTTGAAGCTGCGCGATCTTCAACCAAACTTAAACACATGAGGCCATGGTTGGTACGGGGCCTCGACATACCTTGGCGCCCCCACCCGACCCCGATCGAAAGGAGCACTGCCCGTGCCTTCATTCTCGACGACACTCGAAAAAGCCATTCATCAGGCGCTTGCGCTGGCCAACGAACGCCGGCACGAATTTGCAACCCTGGAACATCTGCTGCTGTCGCTGGTTGACGAACCAGACGCGCGCCGTGTCATGCAGGCCTGTTCAGTTGATATTGACGAGCTGCGCGGCACGTTAGAGGAGTTCGTGGACGACGACCTGTCGAACCTTGTCACCGACATTGACGGGTCCGAGGCCGTGCCCACAGCCGCCTTCCAGCGTGTGATTCAGCGCGCTGCGATCCATGTGCAATCCTCGGGCCGCACGGAAGTGACCGGGGCCAACGTGCTGGTCGCCATCTTTGCCGAGCGCGAATCGAACGCGGCCTATTTCCTACAGGAACAGGACATGACCCGCTACGACGCGGTGAATTTCATTGCTCATGGCGTGGCCAAGGACCCGGCATTCGGCGAAGCCCGGCCTGTGTCCGGCGCGCCAGAAGTTGAAGAGGAGGCGCAGGGCGTAACCGAGGGTGAGAAGAAAGAAAGCGCGCTCGCCAAGTATTGCGTAGACCTGAACGAGAAGTCGCGCGAGGGCGATATTGACCCGCTGATCGGCCGGTCCGACGAGGTGGAGCGCTGCATTCAAGTGCTGTGCCGCCGCCGCAAGAACAACCCGCTGCTGGTCGGTGATCCAGGCGTCGGCAAGACGGCCATTGCCGAAGGTCTGGCGCGCAAGATCGTGGCGGGCGAGACGCCTGAAGTGCTGTCTGGCACCACCATCTATTCGCTCGACATGGGCGCACTGTTGGCTGGCACGCGGTATCGCGGTGATTTCGAGGAACGCCTGAAGGCCGTCGTAACCGAGTTGGAAGAGCACAAGGACGCTGTTCTGTTCATCGACGAAATCCACACGGTGATTGGCGCTGGTGCCACGTCGGGTGGCGCGATGGATGCGTCCAACTTGTTGAAACCTGCCTTGCAGGGCGGCAAGCTGCGCACCATGGGATCGACCACCTACAAGGAGTTCCGCCAGCACTTCGAAAAGGACCGCGCGCTGAGCCGCCGGTTCCAGAAGATCGATGTGAACGAACCGTCTGTGGAAGATGCCACAAAGATCCTCAAGGGCCTCAAGCCCTATTTCGAGGATCACCACGGCGTCAAATATACCTCGGACGCGATCAAGACATCTGTCGAACTGGCGAGCCGGTACATCAATGACCGCAAGCTGCCTGACTCCGCTATCGATGTGATCGATGAGGCGGGTGCGGCCCAGCATCTGGTCGCCGCCGCCAAGCGTCGCAAGACCATCGGCACCAAGGAGATCGAGAATGTCGTGGCGAAGATCGCCCGCATTCCTCCGAAAAACGTGTCCAAAGACGATGCCGAGACGCTCAAGGATCTCGAAGTATCGCTGAAACGCGTGGTGTTTGGTCAGGACCCGGCAATCGAGGCGCTGTCCTCGGCCATCAAACTGGCGCGTGCCGGTCTGCGGGAGCCCGAAAAGCCCATCGGCAACTACCTGTTTGCCGGACCGACGGGCGTCGGCAAAACAGAGGTGGCCAAGCAACTGGCCGACACGCTGGGTGTGGAAATGCTGCGCTTCGACATGTCGGAATACATGGAGAAGCACGCGGTCAGCCGCCTGATCGGTGCCCCTCCGGGCTATGTCGGCTTTGACCAGGGTGGTCTGCTGACCGATGGCGTCGACCAGCATCCGCACTGCGTGCTGCTGCTCGACGAGATCGAAAAAGCGCACCCGGATGTCTACAACATCCTGTTGCAGGTCATGGATAACGGCCAGTTGACCGACCACAACGGGCGCACTGTCGATTTCCGCAACGTGATCCTGATCATGACGTCGAATGCTGGTGCCTCTGACATGGCAAAGGCTGCCGTCGGCTTCGGCCGCGAGCGGCGCGAAGGCGAAGATACTGCCGCCATCGAGCGCACGTTCACGCCGGAATTCCGCAACCGTCTGGATGCGGTGATCAGCTTTGCGCCATTGGGCAAGGACACGATCTTGTCCGTGGTCGAGAAGTTCGTGCTTCAGCTTGAAGCACAACTGATGGATCGCAACGTGACCATCGAGTTGACAAAACCTGCCGCCGAATGGCTGGCCGAGAAGGGCTACGACGACAAGATGGGCGCGCGTCCCTTGGGCCGCGTCATCCAGGAGCACATCAAGAAACCGCTGGCCGAAGAGCTGCTCTTTGGCAAGCTGATGAAAGGCGGCGTTGTCCGCGTGGGTGTCAAGAATGGCGAGCTGGACCTTAAGCTCTCCGGCCCGGACAAGCCGCGCATTTCGGGCGACAAGCCACCGCTTCTGACCGCTGACTGATGCGTGCGGCAACCTTTGCCGCCGTCATTTCAACCCTCGCCGCGACACCGCTCGCGGCGAGGGATTTTACATTGAATGTGCCGATTGACTGCGATCTGGGCACCGACTGCTTCATCCAGCAATATGTAGACCACGACCCATCGCGCGCAGCGATGGATTTTCGCTGTTCCACACTCAGCTACGACACCCATCAGGGCACCGATTTCGCCCTGCGCTCCCTTGAGCAGATGCGCCGCGGTGTCAACGTCATTGCCGCCGCCCCCGGCACGGTTCAGGGCACGCGCGACGGGATGGAAGACAGGCTTTTCCGGACCGGACAGAGCAATCGGATCGAAGGGCGTGAATGTGGCAACGGCGTGCGGATTGATCACGGCGACGGGTGGAGCACGCAGTATTGTCATCTCAAGCGGGGCAGCGTTACCGTCAAGACGGGCGACCGCGTAAATGCAGGCGCTGTTCTGGGTGAGGTCGGCCTGTCAGGGCGCACCCAGTTCCCTCATGTGCACATGACCTTGCGCAAGGATGGACGGGTCATCGACCCGTTTGATCCGGATGGAAATGTCCAATGCGGGGCGCCCAGTACCGACACCTTGTGGCAAACGCCCCCGCAATACCGCCCGGGCGCCGTGCTCGAAGTGGGGTTTTCGGACAGGGTGCCCAAGTTCGACGACGTCAAGGCGGGCAGCGCCGCTGCCGTAAACATGCCAGGTGATGCACCGGCGATCGTCGTTTTTGGCTACGCATTTGGGGGCAAGGCGGGGGACAATATGCACCTGCGCATTGATGGCCCAGATGGCACGCTGATTGATGACGTGGTCGAAATAGACCGCAATCAGGCCCAGTTTTTCCGGGCTTTGGGCAAGAAACGGACAAGCCAGCGTTGGCCCAGCGGACGCTATACAGGCACAGTTGTATTGCGACGGGGGCAACAGGAAATCAGCCGGGTCCAGGGCAGCACGATTGTCCAGTAAGGCGCAGTTTGACTGCGCCACTGCAACGCATGCTTCTGCGCGCCAGACTGATCCGTAAGGCGCACGTATCCGTGCGCCCTATTTCTCGGTAAATTTCAACTCGATCCGACGATTCTGCGCCCGCGCTTCAACAGTGTCCGCCGGATTGATGGGCTGATACTGCCCAAACCCGTTGGCCGATAAACGATCCGGCGGCAGCCCCAGGAAATTGACCATGTAGCGGACAACCGACAAGGCCCGGGCCTGGCTCAGCTCCCAGTTGTCCGCAAATTCACCTTGCCCGGACAGCGGCACGTTGTCCGTGTGCCCATCGACCTGCAGCACCCAGTCGATGCCATCGGGAATGTCGTCCGCAACACCGCGCAGAATACCTGCGATGTTCCCGATCTCTCCCTGCCCCGCTGCCGACAATTCAGCGCCACCAGGTGGGAACAAAACTTCCGAGGAAAAGACAAAGCGGTCCCCGACGATCCGCACCCCTTCCTGTGCGCCCAGCACGTCGCGCAACTGACCAAAGAATTCAGAGCGGTACCGCTCAAGATCCTGTGCCTCGGCCTCAAGCCGTTTGCGCTCTTCCTCTTCCAGTTCGCGCCGCCGCCGTTCTTCCAGTGCCGCCCGCGCAAGCGCCGTGTTCAGATCGCGACCGAGCGTGCTCAGCTGCACCTCTTTCGCGGCATCGCGGGCGACCGCGTCGTCCAACAGGGCCTGCAATTGTCCCAGTTGCGTGCGCAGTTGCGCAACCTGCTGGTTCAACAACTCGGTCTGGCGCTGCGCCTCAAGGGTGGCCGCTTCCTCGGCGCTCAAAGCCTCGCGCGCTGCAGCGAGCAATGCCGCGCGCTGCTCGGCGGCTGAGGTCTGGGTGATCACCTCTTCTTCTGCCGCCAGTTTCGCGGCCAGCGCCGCCGCCAGTTGTTCTCGCACATCCGCATTGCTGCTGCCCGCGGCCTGCGCATCGGCCAGGGCTGCCTCGCGTGCCGCCAATGCGGCAGCCAGTTGCGTGCGCAAGTCACTGAGATCAGCGGTTTGTGCTGCAACTTGCCCCTCGGCCGCCACCTTGTCAGCCACGGCGGCTGCCAGGCGGTCGCGCAGGTCATCGCGTTCCAGGTTCAACGCCGCCAGCCGTTCTTCGATCACGGCCATCTGCACTTCGACATCGGCGAGGGTCTGGGCCGCTTCCGTTCCCTGCTCTGCGTCGATCAGCGCCGTGGCAAGGCGCGCTTCGAGGCTTGCCTGTGCCTCCGACAAGGCCGTCTTTTCCGCATTCGAAGTATCGAGGGCTGCAAGGGCGGCGGCCAACTCAGCTTCCAGATCTTCGATCCGGGTTTGCGCGGCTGACACGGAACTGCCGGATTCCTGCGCCGCCAGTAGTGCCGCTGCCAGACGGTCGTTCAAATCCTGCTCTACGGCGCGGGCGGCGGCAAGCAGGGTGAGCGTATCCTCCGCCTCTTTCCGCTGCGCTTCGAGCGCGAGGGTCATCGCCGTCAGCTCGGTATCCGCATTTTCGAGCCGTTCGCGCAGCGCTTCGGCGGCTGCGGCTTCGACAAGCCGTGCGGCTTCTTCCGCACTCAACGCCTCTTGCGCCGCATCAAGGTCGGCTTGCAGGGCTGCGGACTGTTCCGCGCTGTCCGCGTTCCGGCTGCGCAAGTCGGCAATCAGCGCCTGAAGTGCATCCGTGCGCGCGGCGGCTAGACGCGCCTCTTCCGCTTGTGCGTCCACCTCGTCCCTTGCAGCGGCCAGGGCGAGATTCAGCGCTTCCTGTTCCGACAGAAGGCGTGTTTGTTCTTCTTCGAGCCCTGCGACCGTCTCAAGCGCCGTATCGCGATCCGCGATCAACGCAGCGACTTGCGCTTCGAAACTTGTGATGCGGGTTTCGGCCTGGGCCAGCGCGGTCGCTTGTGCGTCCCGCTCTGCTGTAAGCGCCGCAATTGTTGCGGCCTGCGCATCCACTTGCGCCTGCGTGTCGTTCAGAGTGGCATTCAGCACCGACAGGCGGGAATCCAATTGATTTGCGCGGCGTTCTTCCAGACCCAGTGCCTGTGCCAAGGCAGCCACCTCACCGGCCAGCTGATCCAGCTCGTTTTCCTGACCCGAGATCGTTTCGCGCAGGACAAACTGTACGATCATGAAGATCGTCAGCACAAACATCAGAACCAACAGCAGACCGGTCATCGCGTCGACGAAGCCCGGCCAGATGGACGCCTGGAACCTTTGCCCTGTGCGTCGCGACAGCGCCATGATCAGCTATCCCCTGTGGATTGGCCCTGGCGGTTGCGATTGTTACCACCGGCCCTGCGCCCCTGCCCGCGCGGTTGGCTTAACGCCGTGGCAAGGGCGGAAATATCGGTCCGCAACTCGGCCATCGTTTCCTGACGGCCCGCGCTGATTTCTTCGAGAATGCGCAGCATCTGCACATCAATGGACCGCAACCGCATCCGGCTTTCGGCATCAATCCCGTCACCCGTGCCTTGCCGTTCGATCACGTCGATCAGGCGTTCCTGCCCTTCGACCATGCGCGCCAGCGCCTCGTTACCGCCACCCTGGTCTTCAAGCCGGGCGGTCATCCGATCAACGGAATCCGCAAGCAATCCCAGTTTCTCATCGACCATGGAACGACTGATATCGGACTGGGTGAACATGGTTTGCAGGCTTTCCATCTGCTCTGCCAAATGGTCGATCACGCCCGCCATCGCGCCCTGTTCACCGCCTCCTTCGCCGTCAGACAGGCCAACCCGAGTGATGGAACTCAGCCATTCCTCAAGCTCGCGGTAAAAGCGGTTTTGCCCACGCCCCGCGAAAAGCTCAAGCAATCCCACCACCAGTGAGCCAGCCAATCCAAGAAGGGACGAGGCAAAGGCGACACCCATGCCGCCCAGCTGTGCCTCAAGGCCCGTCATCAGCCTATTAAACACCTCCACCCCACCTTCGCCCTCTTGCGGCGCAAGGCTACGGATCGTGTCGACGACCGCCGGAACGGTGGTGGCAAGACCATAGAATGTCCCCAGAAGGCCAAGGAAAATCAGCATGTTGACGATATAGCGCGTAATGTCCCGCACCTCGTCGATCCGGGTGGCCACCGAGTCCAGAATGGAGCGTGTCGAAGATGCCGAAAGCTGCATCCGCGCGCCTCGCGAACGCAGCAGCGATGCAAGCGAGGCCAGAAGCTGTGGTGCTTTCGTCTGCGCATCGGCCCGATCGCTTGCAAACTCCTCGATCCAGCGGACGGAAGAGATCAGCGAAAACACCTGCCAGAAACAGGCGATGACCCCGATGGCAAACACCACAAGGATAAAGCCGTTCAGATAGGGGTTCGCCTGAAACACCGGCAGTACGCGCGGCAGTGCCAGCACGGCGCCAAAGAGCGACATGCCAAGTACAAAGACCATAGCGAAAATCTGTTGTACCGGCTGCGAGAAATGCGGCTGTGCCTTGGGTGTGGTCTGTGCCATGGCGTGGCTCCTGACCCCTGCTCTGTTCTGCTTTTGCGGCAGACTATCGGCTTTTGTGCCCAAGCGCCAAGGATTTATGCCAGTATCGCTGCGACGCGGCGTGACAGCCAATCAAGGTCGGGATCGGCCACTCCCATCTCGGCCAAGTGCTGGGCGGTGTTGTACAGGTATTCGCTGTTTGGCCCCCGCCCGCCATGCGCGTGGGCGATGATCTGCGCCTGCTCTTCCAGTGGCAGGCCGCCGCAGTACTGCACGTGCTCGGGGTCGATGACATAGGTCACCGCCTCGACCCGCGTGCCATTGAGCAGGTCCACATGCAGGTTCTTTTCCAGGTAGGCGGACGAGATCAACTCGCGTTCCCGAAGATAGGCCAGCGTATCATCTTCAGCGCCCGGTTTCACACGCAGGGCCACGCCGTCACAGGAGGCTTCGTCAGCCGCGTCCAGCGCCAGCACAAGCCCCGGCTTTTCCTCGGACCCGCGATGGTGGATCGAGCGCATACAAAATGACCGTGCCCAGCCCGGCAAAGTGCCGCGCGCGGCTTCGGCCACATCGAAGCCGGGGTTCCAAAGCAGGCTGCCATAGCCGAAAACCCACATGGTCATTGTCACTGGTCCTTTTGTTGCGCCGTGGGGTAGACCCGATTTGGAAGAAAAGGAAAAGGGGCACCCATGCGCAAAGTGATGTGGATCGTTGCACTGGCAGCGTTGGCATGGTGCGGCTGGTGGTGGTTTGCGTCGGCCGGGCTGCGCGGGGCGGTACAGACATGGTTCGATGCCCAACGCGCCCAAGGGTGGCAAGCGGAAGTGGGCGCGGTTGAGGGCGGTGGCTTTCCCCTGACCTTGCAGGCCGGGTTGCGCGACATCGCCCTCGCCGACCCGGCAGCGGGTCTGGCGATCGAAACCGAAGCCCTGGATATCGCAGCCCCTGCATGGTGGCCGGGTGACGTGACTGTCACCCTGGATGATGCCCCGATCCTGATTGCCTCGCCCCTTGGGCAGTCGACGCTGACCATGGCAGATGGTGTGATGGCGCTGAACCTGCATCCCGGCACTGCGCTGGAGCTGGAAGCCCTGGGGTGGACCGCTGGCCCCTGGCAGGTCGATGATGCGGATGGTCTGCGGATGCAGGCCAACGACCTGACGTTGACCATGGAGCAGGTCGAGGGCGCGCAATATGCGCTTGTGGCGACCGCTGATACCTTCACTCCCGGCGCGGCGACCCGGCGCGGGCTGCGCCTGCCCGAAAATTTCCCGCGTGCTTTCGACAGCCTGCAATTGCGCGCGGATGTGACCTTTGATCAGCCGTGGGATCGGCGCGCCTTGGATCAGCGTCGCCCTCAGCCCCGAGTCGTCGACCTGCATCTGGTTGAAGCGATCTGGGGCGATATGAAATTCAACCTGTCTGCCGATCTTACCGTTGACGTACAGGGTGTCCCGACAGGCACAATTGCCATTCAGGCCGAAAACTGGCGCGACATGCTGGACATGTCCGAGGCGGCAGGGCTGTTGCCGACGCAATTGCGTGGTCAGGCGGAAGGTGTTTTGCAGGCCTTGGCCGGGGCGTCAGGCAATGAAAACACTTTGGATGTCGAACTGTCGGTCAGGGACGGCGCAATCCGCCTTGGCTTTATCCCACTGGCCCCGGCACCGCGCCTAATCCTGCGCTGATTGCGGCGGAGTCTACCGACAGTAGGTTCCGCCCCGGTAGCGTGCCGTGTCGAAGTGGAAGTGATCGCGGTGAAACCGGTCCGAATTTGGCCCGAGCACCGTACCAAATGGCCCACATGCCGCCTTGTGCATCGACCGCAGCGCCCGACGATGGCGCGAGTTCCAGTCGTTCAGCACGGTCAGCGTGGTTCCGTCCTTGAGCTGGAAGCCCGAGATGTCGATGGCTCGCCCTTTGCCGTGCTCAGATATGCGGGCACCCGGCTGGTTGTTGCGCGTCCGGCAGGCGTAATGGGCCGCCACGCGGTAGCTGGCCAGCCCGCCCCCGGTGCCGCGCAATGCGGGTTTGGCCCCTCGTTCCGTCCAGCTCTTCAGCGCCTTGGCCGTCGTGCAATCCATCAAGGCCGATTGGCTTAGAGTCACACCCGAAACCGAGCGAATGCGCACTGCTTCGGAAATCCCGCAGCCATTGATGCGCCCAGGCACAAAGCCCACAACATCCCCCTGCAGGTCAGGATCACCACAGACCTGTCCCCGGCGGCGTTCGGCCCGGCGCGCCATGGCTTTCTCGACAATCGCCTTGGGACGCAGCGTAGGGCGCAGGGATGTTGCGCTTTCAGGCAGGATGGCGGCTGAAGGCACAGCGGATGCCACGGTTGGCACCACCGGCGCAACGGCCGCGTCACGCACGACGTTGCGGGCATCCGTGCCCGCCCGGGCAACGGGGCGCTTTGATGCCTCAGGGGCTGCAACCGCAAAACCGGCTGCAAGCACGAGCCCAAGCGCCAGCGCCCTCATCGTGTCGCACCCCGGCCAAAGTCAGGTGCATCTGTGTCCTGTCCGGCCTCGATGATCCCACGGCGGATGGCACGTGTACGGGTGAAATAGTCGAACAGGTGATCCCCGTCGCCCGTGCGGATGGCGCGTTGCAGGGCAAACAGCTCTTCGGTGAACCGGCCCAGAATTTCCAGCGTTGCATCCTTGTTCGTCAGGAACACGTCGCGCCACATGGTTGGATCGCTGGCCGCGATACGGGTGAAGTCCCGGAACCCGGCGGCCGAGAACTTAATCACCTCGCTGTCCGTCACGCGCCGCAGGTCATCTGCCACGCCCACCATCGTATAGGCAATCAGGTGGGGGATATGGCTGACAACCGCGCAAACCCGGTCATGGTGCTGCACGTTCATCCGGTCCGTCATGGCACCCAGCGCTGCCCAGTAGTGCTCTACCTTCTCCACTGCGTCCGGGTCAGCGTCGTCCGGGGTGACGATCAGTGTCCAGCGGTTGTCATAGAGCTCGGCAAAACCGGCCTCCGGTCCGCTGTGCTCTGTGCCTGCCATGGGGTGTGTGCCCACGAAATGCACGTCGTTTGGCAGGTGGGGTTGGACCGCATCGAACACCGCCTGTTTGACGGAGCCCACGTCGATCACCGTGGCACCGGATTTCAGCGCGTCCTGGATGTCGGCCATCACCGGCCCCATTGCGCCCACGGGCACGGCCAGGACGACAAGGTCCGCCTCCTTGACCGCTTCGGCTGCCGTGTCGCTCACAGTGTCGCAAAAGCCAAGCCGCCGTGTGGTTTCTCGCGTCGCTTCGGACCGCGCGTAACCGCTGATGGTTGTGGCCGCGCCTGCGCGCTGTGTGGCCCACGCCATGGACCCCGCAATCAATCCCAAGCCGATAAAGGCAATCTTGTCGTAGATCACGCTCACGATGCGTTCCGCCATTCTGTCAGGGCCGAGATGACGCGGCCCGTTTGTTCGGCATTGCCCACGGTGATCCGCAGTCCTTCGGGGAAGCCGTAGCCGCCCACACGCCGCACAAGGATGCCATCCGCGTTCAGGGCGGCTTCTGCCGCGTCCGCCTCGGGCACTGAAGCTGCGCGCGCCAACACGAAATTCGTGTCGCTGTCATCGCAAGCGAGGCCAAGCTGCCGTAAAGCCCCCGTCAAGCGCGCCCTCTGATCGGCATTGAGTGCCGCGCAGTCCTCGACCCATTTGGTGTCCCGCGCCGCTGCCTCTGCCGCGGCCAACGCGACGGTCGACAGGTTGAACGGCTGACGGATGCGCGTCATCACGTCGATCATGTCCTTGGGGCCGTATCCCCAACCGACCCGCAGGCCACCAAGGCCATAGATTTTGGAAAAGGTGCGTGTCATCAGAACGTTGGGTCGTACCTCGGCCAAGGCGAGACCGCCATCATAGCCTTCGGCATACTCGGTATAGGCACCGTCAATCACGAGGATCACACGCTGCGGCAGCTCATCGGCCAGCCGCACAAGCTCGGCATCCGACAGGCGCGTTCCGGTTGGGTTGCCGGGGTTGGTCAGCAGCACGATCCGCGTGTGATCTGTGACGGCGTTCAGGATGGCGTCCACATCCACAACCCGGTCCCGTTCGGGCACGGATACCGGAGTCGCACCGGCCATGTTGGCCAAGATCGGGTACATAGAGAAGCCGTGTTCGGTGTGAATGATCTCATCCCCCGGCCCTGCGAAGGCTTGCGTCACGAATTGCAGCACTTCGTCACTGCCGACCCCGCAGATCACGCGATCTGCGTCCACGTTCCACACTTCGGCTATCGCTGTGCGCAAGGCCGCGTGATCCGTCGAGGGATAGAGATGCATACCCTTGGCTGCGCTGGTCAGCGCCTCGATGGCTGCGGGGGGTGGACCAAGCGGGTTCTCGTTCGAAGACAGCTTGAGCACATTGTCCACACCGGCCAGATGCGACGCCCCGCCCTGATAAAGCGAGATGTCCATGATTCCGGGTTGCGGTGTCATAGCGGCCATAGCGTCCTCTCTGTTCATTGGAGAGGTTTTAGGGCTGCGGAGCCGCAGTGGCTAGGGGCAAAAGAGCGCGATCGGCTTGACACCAAGGCACGGGATCAAGGCCGTCAGGCCGCCGTGCCAGCGGCTGCCCGCCCCATCGGGCTGCCGCTACATTAATGTCGGCGCGCAACAAAGCCTCTGCAGGCAAATGATCACGATAAATCAAACAGAACCAACCTAGGCGCGGCATCCCGCGGGCAACCGCTGGCACGGCTAGCTTGTCACATCAGGCGCGGGCTTCCATTTGAACCCGACCCGGATCACACCGTGATCGTTTGTGCCGCTTTCCTTGTGATCGTCGTAGTTCAGGTGGTCGTTCTCGACCACCATCTCGTCAAACGCCCATTTGCGCCGCTTGGAGTTGTCATAGAACTCCTGACTGAACAGGATGTGGTCCAGGCTTTCACGCTGCCCCTTGTAGACGTGGGTGTAGTAGACATCCCGGACCGAGCGATATTCCTGTATTGTTTGCGCCGTATAAAGTGCATTGTCCCCTCCCCCCGACGACAGAGGGGATAGGTAGGTCGGCTGTTCGGACAGGATGTTCAATGTATTGCTGGATTTGCCGTCATTCATGTCGCCAATCACAACGACGGGCGTGTCGGTCTTCTTGACCAGCTTCGTGATGATGACCCGCAGCGCTGCTGCTTCGGCTGTGCGGCGGACCGTCGAAATCGCATAGCCAAGCGCGGTGCTGTGCGGGCCATGGATGTCCTTGTCGTACCAACTGCGTTCGCGCCAGATTTGCGTTGGCCGCCGGGATTTGAAGTGGCAGACAAACACATGGATCACCGGGGTCCGCGGATCAGGCTGCACCTGGAAATGCAGGACCGGGCGGGAAAAGGTGCTGAGATTGACCTCGAGAAACTCTTGCTGTGGGTCATCGCCGCCGGTCTTGAGCACATATTCGTCAGGGAAATCCACAATCCATTCGGGTTCGCCCACAAGCATGTCGGTACGCGCGGCAGCAGCGCAGACAATCTTGTCCCCGTCGTGATCCGTCGGGACCAGAGCGGTATAGTCGCTGTTCATCCCTGCATCGGCCAGCACCTGATCCAGCGCGGCAGGTGCCCAAAGCTCTTGCAGGCCCACAACATCAGCGTCCAGACGGCGCATAGTGGCGGCGGTGAAGTCGATCTTGCGCTGGTAAATGTCAGGATCCCAACCGTCGGTGTCGCCATAGATGGCGTCGCCGGGGGTCTGAAGGTTCAAGAGGTTGAAGCTCGCAAAGGAAATGTCGCGGGCGCCCATGGTCGTCTCCAATTCACGTCAATCAATGCGCGAACGCTACCACAGGTTACACGACACGGGTGTGAAAAACTGAAAACCCGGCAACAGGCACAGACGTGCGCGAAGGCTCGCGCACAAAAGAAAAAGGGGCGCTATGTCAGCGCCCCCGCAATCATGTTCAGGTCAAACAGACGCCTATTCCTTGCTGCTTGCAGGCTCTTGGATGCTGTTTGCATCTGACGGTTTTGCGGACGCGTCTTCAATCGACTTGGGTAGTGTTGGTTGATCAACCGTTTTGACCGTGTTGCCAACGGCGGCCTCAGCCACACCGGCCATCCCGTTCTCCATGCTGATCCCCAGCTCTTTGCCAAGGGCCTGCATCGCGGGCATTTGCAGCGCCATGCCAAGCACGGAATCAAGCGCCTGATTGACCGGCGTGCCACCGTTCGGGGCACCGTCTGCACCGCCACCGGCAGGGGTCATGCCCGTCACCTGGTGGATCTTGATCGAGTCGATCTTTTCAGCCGGCTTGACCATTTCGGCGATGATAGCAGGCATCGCTTCCAGTTGGGCAAGGCGGATCTTCATCGCCACGATCTCGGCGCTCAGCTCGTTTTCCGAGTTGGCGATGGCCTTCTGACCTTCGGCGGTTGCCAGCAAGTCGGTCTTCTTGGCCTCGGCGCGCACGGTCAGGGCGTTGGCGTCGGCCTGTGCCTCTTCCAGCTTGGCGGCGGCCCGGTCCGAGGCTGCGTCTTTCTCGGCCTCGGCGGTCAGGCGGATACCGGTGGCCTGACGCTCGGCTTCCTTCTGAGCCTCGATAATCGCAATCTGCTTGATCCGCTCGGCCTCGGCCACAGCGCGTGCCGTTTCAATGGCTTCCGCCGCCTTCTTGGCCTCTGCCCTCGCGGTATCAGCGGACGCACGTGCCTGGCTTTCTTCCTCGGACTTGCGGGCCACGATGATCTGGCGTTCCTGATCTGCCACTTCCAACTCACGTTCTTTGGCGATCTCGGCTTCGCGGATGCTGCGTTCGCGTGCAATCTCGGCCGAACGCACGGCTTTTTCGCGTTCAATCCGCGCTTCTTCCTTGGCCCGATCAGATGCTTCCTGGTTGCGGGCGATCTGCGCTTCCTGCTCGGCCTGCAGCGTCTGGATTTCCTCAATCTGAGCGATCTCGGCCTGCTTCTGCTCGCGCTCGATCTGGTACTTGCGCTTTTCGGCTTCCATCTCGGACTGGGCGACGGACACGTCCGCCTCTGCCGCAATCTCGGCCCGTTGCTTACGCGAGGTGGCAATGACGGCTGCCAGCTTCTGCATACCAACCGCGTTGAACGCGTTGTTTTCATCAAGCGACTCGAACGGCGTCTGATCCAATGCGGTCAGCGACACGGCCTCAAGCTCCAGACCGTTTTTTAGCAGGTCTTCGGAGATGGCATTCTGCACCTCCTGGACAAAGCTGGCACGGTTTTCGTGCAGTTCATCCATGGTCATCTGGGCCGCCACGGCGCGCAGACCGTCAACCAACTTACCTTCGATCATCTCGCGCAGCTGTTCGACGTGGAAGGTGCGGTCACCCAGTGTCTGGGCAGCACGCGAAATGCCGTCTTCTGTGGCGTTGACCGAGACATAAAACTCAACGCCCACATCAACACGCATCCGGTCCTTGGTGATCAGCGACTGCTCCGCCACCCGCGCCACTTCCAGACGAAGCGTCTTCATGTTGACCTTGGAGATTTCGTGCAGGAACGGGACCACGATGGTGCCGCCATCCATGATGACCTTGCGCCCACCCGATCCGGTTTTGACCAAGCTGGTTTCGCGTGTTGCACGTTTGTAAAGGCGCGCCATGATCAAGCCGATCAGAACAAGAAGGCCAAGAATAATGGCGGCAATCGTCAGGATTGCAGTGAGTTGCATATGAGTACTCCTACATGAACTAAAGGTAAGGTTGGACAGACAGCGTGTATGATGGGGGCCGAGTCCAGTCAGATCACGAAGAACTTGTCACCACGCTTGCGAATGAGCGTGACATCGCTGCCCTGGGGGAAAACATCATCATCGTGAAGCGGTTCGACCCGCAGATAGTGGATGTTGTTGTGCCGGTCCTTGATCTTGACCTCGGCCGGGCGACCACGCGCAGCAGTGCCTTGCGTGATGGTGCCGTGATAGCCGCCAAGGAACCGGGCGCGCGTGGCGCTTGTTTCAGTCTTGGGCATGATCAGGGCCACCCAGTTGGCAATCACGCGGGTCACGGCCAGGGCCGGGACCGCGGCGACAGCCGAGGCAATCAGGGCAGGGAAACCCTGCCCGAACAGTCCGCCGACAAAGGACTGAAGGATGAGGCCAGCAAGGCCAAACATCGTCAGGAATGACACAAGCCAGATCAGGAACGGCACATCGCGCGCACCGATCCAGGTGAACAGCCCCGAGGACTGAGCACCGGCATCAATATCGGGCATCTCTGCTGCGTCAACGGCATCCACACCGGGATCAATATCCGCCTCGAACTCGGCCGAGAGGTCAAAGTCCGCATCCACGTCAATATCCGGCGCGTCGCTGCCCACCCCCATCAATGTGCCGCCCAAGACAGCACTGAGGATTTCAAGGACAAACAAGCCCGCCACCACGGCAAGTGCGATGGCAAACGGGGCGCTTTCGGGCGATAGGAAAAGTGTAATCAAGTCTTTCATTTCCACATCCATATAGTCACTGATAAAAAAATTGTTAGGTATTTATGTGCAGAAATTGTATTTTTTTTATTCATACCTATCTACTATTCATACCAGCCACGGTTTCACACGGGATTGAGCGCAGACCATGCCGGACTTTCTCCACCGCCGCCGCCTCGCGCGGATGATTGATCGTACGGCCAGCCAGATGTCCGGTGTTGCCATGCCTGAAAAGGGTTGGATTGTATCTGTCCGCCATGCACTGGGCATGTCGGCAGAACAGGTGGCCCGACGCAAGGGCGTCAGCCGAAACGCGGTCTATCAGGCGGAACGCAGCGAACAGGACGGGGCCGTGTCCATCAAGCAGATGGAACAATTGGCCGCCGCCATGGGCGCGCGGTTTGTCTATGCGATTGTGCCCGAGGAACGAATTGAGGACCTGAAATACGCGCAGGCCATGAAACTGGCCCATGCGCTTATCGCCGACGAGCCGGAGGCCGATACATGGTCAGCCGATGCCCGGCAGGACTGGATCGAGGACAAGGCCGCAGAATTGCTGCATGACATGCCCCCCACTTTTTGGGACGACACGTAGCTGGTCGGCTTACGCGGGGTGCGGCGGTGTCGCCGGCGCGCGGGCCACACGGGCAAGCGCATCACGCGCAATCAGAATGTGAAAGGGCATGATGGCCGCCAGATAAAGCCGCCCGCCGATATTGTGCGTGTGCACCCAGGTTGCGAGAGAAACCACACCATCTTCGGACCGGACGCTGACGCGGAAATCCAAATGCTTGTCGTTGAACCCAGCGATCAGCTCAGTCCCCGTCTCGCTTTCGACCGGAAATGGTCCCAGTTTGTCCGCTGCCTCCGGCCCATCCTGCGACAGGCCAAACGGAGTCGTGATCAGACCGCGCAACTTGACCAGCACCTGCGCCCACCCCGGGAAGGCCGTGATAATCTCGGCTGCCGCACGCGGGCTGGTCGTACTCGCAACCGAATAGCAATCCAGAAAATCGCCCCGACGCATGCGCCCATGCAAGGCGCTGTCGGCAGAGAGTTGGGTGGCAGTGACGCGTGGTGCTGAAAACATGAGGCACTCCTTTGGCTGTCTGCGCTTACCCTAGTGACGCATTCACCCTCTTGCTCTGTGACATGAAACCACAACCGGGCGAAAAACTCGTTATAGTCGCGCAACCCATATCTGACAGGACAAGCCCCATGGCCGATGATGGCAGCGAACAATCACAAAGCGTTTGGCCAATGCCGACGTTCTATTTCCGCGTCACAATGGACGGTGAAGAGATGACGTTTCAGGAGGTGAGCGGTCTGGACGCCGACCGCCAGCCTATCGTCAATCGCGCAGGCAACGACAAGGTCTTTTCAACCATCAAGATGCCCGGCCTCCGCCAGGCCGGCAACCTGACCCTCAAAAAGGGCGTCTTCACGCGGGACAACACATTTTGGGATTGGTTCAGCGGGATCAAGATGAACACGATCAAGCGTCAGAACCTGACCATTTCACTGCTGGATGGAAGCGGTGCGCCGACAATGGTCTGGAACGTGGCCAATGCCTTTCCCACCAAGATCACCAGCAGCGATCTGAAAGCAGATGGCAACGAAGTCGCCATCGAAAGCATCGAGATCGCATACGAACAGATCACCGTCGAAAACGCATGAAAAAGGGCCGCCCAAGACGGGCGGCCCTTGAAATCCGACGGCAGCGGGACAGTCCCGCGGCGCCTTAGTTTTTCGCGTAGAATTCGACGACCAGGTTTGGTTCCATCATCACCGGGTATGGCACGTCGCCCAATGTGGGGGTGCGGGTGAAGGTGGCTGTCATTTTCGAGTGGTCGGCGTCGATGTAGTCAGGCACATCACGCTCCGGCAGTTGGGTTGCCTCCAGAAGAACGGCCAGTTGCTTGGACCGGTCACGCACCTCGATCACGTCGCCCTCTTTCACGCGGTAGGAGGGGATATTGACCTTGCGACCGTTCACTTTGACGTGGCCGTGGTTCACGAACTGACGTGCGGCAAAGACAGTCGCCACGAATTTCGCGCGGTACACAACGGCGTCCAGGCGACGCTCCAGCAGACCGACAAGGTTTTCACCGGTGTCACCGCCCACACGGACCGCTTCGGCATAGATGCGGCGGAACTGCTTTTCAGTCAGGTCGCCGTAGTAGCCTTTCAGCTTCTGCTTGGCGCGCAGCTGGATACCGAAGTCGGACAGCTTGCCCTTGCGGCGCTGACCGTGCTGGCCGGGGCCATATTCACGACGGTTGACGGGGGATTTGGGGCGACCCCAAATATTTTCGCCCATGCGGCGATCGATCTTGTACTTGGCAGACGTGCGTTTTGTCACGGCTGATCTCCTTCGTTCAGTTTCTTGCCGCTTCATCTTGTCCGAAAACCGGTTCCCACTTTTCGGGATGAAGCGCGCGTTCGAAGGGCGTTGTCCTCTCCCCGGATTTGGCCAGGACGACAGGGATCTTCTTGCGAAGGCCACCAACACCAATGAAGCCGCGCTTATACGACGAGAATCGGTAGAGTCAACGGCTAGCTCGGCCCAGCCATGGCGGCGCATTCAGCATGGCGGAAACAGGGCGTGATGTGGTCATTGACCAACCCGGTCGCTTCCATGAACGCATAGACGATCGTGGGACCGACAAACTTGAAGCCTTTGGCCCGCAAATCCTTCGACACCTGTTCGCTCAACTTGGTTTTCGGAGGGACCTGATCGCGGCTGGCAAAATTGGTCTGAAGCGGCGAGCCGTCCACATAGTTCCATAGAAATTTATCGAAGCCGACGGTCTCATTAACCTCGAGATAGGCGCGCGCATTGCTGATCGTGGCTTCGATCTTGCCCCGGTGCCGGATGATGCCGGGATTGGCCAAAAGGCGTTGCACGTCCTCTTCGCCCCATTCGGCAACGATCGCCGGATCAAAATCTGCAAAGGCCGCACGAAACGCATCGCGCTTGCGCAGGATGGTGATCCAGCTCAAGCCGGCCTGGAAACCATCAAGGATCAGCTTCTCCCACAGTGCCCGTGCATCATGTTCCGGCACTCCCCATTCGGTGTCGTGATAGGCCACGTAATCGGGGGCGTCCCCTTCCCATCCACAGCGGTGCAACATGCCAGATCCTCCCCGTTTTGATTAACAACTAAAATTGGAACAAAATGCAAACATTAAGACTGTTTTTACAGCTTGCACGCAATGCTGACAGCAGTTTTCAAGCACAAGGGTCGCTGCCAACCCATGACGAAACACCGGTTCTCGAACGTGCCCGCTGGGGCGGACAGCCCGCTAAATGCTGCGGTGTCGTCACGTGATCGCAGCACGCTGTCGATGGTCGAACAGGCGGTGAAGCATCAGCAGACGTTACTCGCATTCCAACCAGTGGTCATCGCCAACGACCCGTCCCGCATCGGCTTTTACGAGGGACTTATCAGGGTCATGGATGACACTGGACGCATCATCCCGGCCAAGGATTTCATGCCCGTTGTCGAGCGTGCGGAGTTGGGGCGTGAGATCGACGTAGTCGCACTGAAAATGGGGTTGCGTACATTGCACGAACACCCCTCCATCCGCTTGTCGATCAATATGTCTGCCCGTTCCATCGGCTACCAGCCTTGGATGAACACCCTGAACCACTGGCTGAAGAAGGACCCGTCAGTCGGCGAACGGCTGATCCTTGAGATTACCGAAGGGTCAGCCATGGACCAGCCTGAACTGGTCGTGGACTTCATGGATCGCCTCAGCGCCAAGGGTATCTGCTTTGCGCTTGATGATTTCGGGGCCGGCTACACCGCCCTGCGCTACTTCAAGGATTTCTTCTTTGACGTGCTTAAAATAGACATGCAGTTCTGCAATGGCATCGCAGATGACCCGGACACACAGGCCCTGACCGCTGCAATCATCCAGATCGGGCACCATTTCGACATGTTGGTCGTGGCCGAGGGGGTTGAGCAACAGGAAGATGTCGAGATGCTGACCCAGATGGGTGTTGATTGCTTGCAAGGGTTCTACTTCCAGGCCCCTCAGGTGCGCCCCGACTGGCTGTTCGGCAAGGACGCAAGCAATCAAACAGCGGGTATGCGGGCCTGAGACATAACGTCCGTTGTCGCCTCACAGCGAATCCGATACTGCACACGCAGCGCGGGATCATTCTGGGGCCCGCACTGACGTGCAAAGTCTCGGAGTGATCCTCAAGGAAACTGACAGAGGACCCCGACCCTATGACCAACATCGTCATCGCTTCGGCCGCCCGGACTGCCGTTGGCAGCTTTGGTGGCTCATTTGCCAACACCCCCGCCCATGATCTTGGCGCAACCGTTCTGGAAGCGATTGTCGACCGCGCAGGCATCGACAAATCCGAGGTTTCCGAAACCATCCTGGGGCAGGTGCTGACCGCCGCACAGGGCCAAAACCCGGCCCGTCAGGCGCATGTCAACGCGGGCCTGCCCAAGGAAAGCGCAGCATGGTCCATCAACCAGGTTTGCGGCTCGGGCCTGCGCGCCGTCGCTCTTGGCGCTCAGCATATCGCACTGGGTGACGCCGACATCGTCGCGGCAGGCGGTCAGGAAAACATGACGCTCAGCCCCCACGCCGCTGCCCTGCGCGCCGGTCACAAGATGGGCGACATGAAATACATCGATACGATGATCCGTGATGGTCTGTGGGACGCCTTCAACGGCTACCACATGGGCCAGACGGCAGAGAATGTTGCCGACCAGTGGCAGATCACCCGTGACATGCAGGACGAATTCGCCGTTGCCTCGCAGAACAAGGCCGAAGCCGCGCAAAAGGCTGGCAAGTTCGGCGATGAAATCACCGCCTTCACCGTAAAAACACGCAAGGGCGACATCGTGGTCGACAGCGATGAATACATCCGTCACGGCGCCAACATGGAAGCCATGCAGAAACTGCGCCCCGCCTTCACCAAGGACGGGTCGGTCACGGCGGCCAACGCCTCGGGCCTGAACGACGGAGCGGCCGCCGCGCTGCTGATGAGCGCAGAGAATGCTGAGAAGCGCGGGATCGAGCCTCTGGCGCGCATTGCCAGCTACGCCACCGTCGGCCTCGATCCGTCGATCATGGGCGTCGGCCCGATCTACGCGTCGCGCAAAGCATTGGAGAAAGCCGGCTGGAAGCCCGAAGACCTCGACCTCGTGGAAGCCAACGAAGCCTTTGCCGCCCAAGCCTGTGCCGTGAACAAGGACATGGGCTGGAACCCGGAGATCGTGAATGTGAACGGCGGCGCCATCGCCATCGGCCACCCCATCGGTGCCTCGGGCGCGCGCATCCTCAACACCCTGCTTTTCGAAATGAAGCGCCGCGACGCCAAGAAAGGCCTCGCCACGCTCTGCATCGGTGGCGGCATGGGCGTTGCCATGTGCCTTGAGCGCGACTGATCCAGATCAAGGCGGTGTCACACGGCACCGCCTACCCCTCCCCCATCAAAATTCGTTCAGGACCAAAGTAGGCGTGTAATATTGTTGCGCCCGAACTGCATTTGAGCGAAACAATGCGAAACGCACCCAAAAGGAGTTCTCCCCATGTCCCGTGTAGCACTTGTCACCGGCGGTTCCCGCGGTATCGGCGAGGCCATCTCGAAAGCCCTGAAAGACGCTGGATACACTGTCGCCGCAACATACGCCGGCAATGACGAAGCCGCTGCCAAGTTCACAGACGAGACCGGCATCAAGACCTACAAATGGAACGTGGCGGACTACGAAGAATCGAAAGCCGGCCTCGCACAGGTCGAAGCGGATCTCGGCTCCATCGAAATCGTCGTTGCAAACGCGGGTATCACGCGCGACGCCCCTTTCCACAAAATGACACCGGAGCAGTGGAACCAGGTCATCGACACCAACCTCACGGGTGTGTTCAACACCGTGCACCCACTCTGGCCCGGTATGCGCGAACGCAAGTTCGGCCGCGTGATCGTCATCTCATCGATCAACGGTCAAAAGGGTCAGTTCGCACAGGTGAATTATGCCGCGACCAAGGCGGGCGATCTGGGCATCGTGAAATCGCTGGCCCAGGAAGGCGCGCGGGCTGGCATCACTGCCAACGCGATCTGCCCTGGCTACATCGCAACGGAAATGGTCATGGCCGTGCCTGAAAAAGTGCGTGACAGCATCGTTGCCCAGATCCCGGCGGGCCGCTTGGGTGAACCGGAAGAGATCGCGCGCTGCGTGGTCTTCCTCGCCTCCGACGAGTCGGGCTTTATCAACGGCTCGACCATTTCGGCAAACGGCGCACAATTCTTCGTCTGACGCCCATCCATTTCGACATGAAAAAGGGCCGGTGCAGTAACGCACCGGCCCCTCTTTATCCCGTAAGATGCCGCGCGCGCATCAGCGGGAAGCTTTGCCCCCAAAAAGCCAGTTCAACGCATTTACAAGGGCTGCACCACGCTCTGCGTGAGCGCGTTCCAAACCTTGGCGGATGGCGGGGTGTGCAGATGTCTCAAACATGGTCGGCGTCCTCTCCTAGGTCAGCGTTTCTGAATTGAGTCGAATATGCGCCCTTTTGATAAAACCGACAAACGAGACTTTCCCTGCCCTCACTTAAGTAATACTTAAGTGAATATGCCCGATCGCCTCCCCCCTCTCACCGCCTTGCGCGCATTTGATGCCGCAGCCCGCCACATGTCTTTCGCGAAGGCCGCAGAAGAGTTGAACGTCACACCGGCAGCCCTCAGTTTTCAGATCAAATCGCTTGAGGAGCATCTGGGCACCCAGGTATTTCACCGCCTGAACCGCGCGGTTGAACTGACGGAAGCCGGTCGGGCCATGGCTCCCGGTATGGCCGATGGGTTCCAAGCCCTCGCTGCTGCATGGCGCGCTGCTGAGCGGACATTGGACACGGGAACATTGACCGTTACAGCTGGCCCCGCGTTTACCGCCAAATGGCTCGCGCCCCGACTCTATGATTTTGCGCAAGCGCATCCAGAGATCGAATTGCGGTTTTCAGCATCCCTGAAGATGGTTGACCTCAACCGTGATGGTGTCGATGTCGCCATCCGTTTTGGGACGGGCAAGGACGAGGACATGTTCAGCAAGTTGCTTGCAAAAGAGTGGATCTGCCCAGTGATGACACCGGAACTGGCAGCGAAATACCCATCACCGGAAAGCCTGAAAGAAGCGCCGCTGATCTTTGACGACAGTATCGCCGGTATCCGCCCAAGCGCCAACTGGCCCACATGGTTTCGCATGATGGACATTGACTTTGCGCCGACCCATGGCGTTCGGTTCAGTCAGGCCGACCACGCCGTCGATGCTGCTTTGGCTGGCATGGGCGTGGCCTTGGGTCGCCGGTCCCTTGTTGTCAAGGATTTGCATGATGGGCGCCTTGTCGCTCCCTGGCCAAACGCTCTGGACACCGGGGTGCGCTTTCGGTTTTTGTGTGCACAGGGGGCAGAAACACGGCCCCATATTGCCGCATTTCTCGACTGGATGATTGCCGAGACGAACAAGACCAGTCACATCACCGATAGCATGATCCGCAAACCTTCTTCTGATTTCCAAACCGAATGACACGCACGACCGCGACCCTTGTCGGATTTGTAGCCGTGTTGCTTTGGGGTGTTCTGGCGCTCCTGACCGTTGGCTCGGCCCCCACACCGCCCTTTTTGTTGAACGCGCTGTGTTTTGCCATCGGCGGCACGCTCGGCCTGATCTGGACCGCGGCCAGCGGTGGTCTGGGCCAACTGAAGGCCGTGCCCTTGCATGTCTATCTCATGGGCACAGTGGGACTGTTTGGCTATCACGCATTGTACTTTTCGGCATTGCGACTCGCCCCTGCGGCCGAAGCGAGCCTGATCGCCTATCTCTGGCCGCTGTTGATTGTTCTGTTTTCCGGCCTTCTGCCGGGCGAAACGCTCCGCGCGGGTCACGTGTTTGGAGCATTGGTCGGCTTTGCAGGGGCGGCGCTGATCGTGACCGGTGGGGCCGCAGGTTTCGATGCGGTGGCCCTGCCCGGCTATCTGCTTGCCATGGCCTGTGCGGTCACGTGGTCCAGCTATTCCGTCCTGTCGCGCCGTTTTGGCACTGTCCCGACCGCCTCTGTCGCGGTGTTCTGCGTTGCGAGCGCCATTCTGTCGCTGCCCATGCATCTGATTTTTGAAGAAACGGTCTGGCCATCGGGCGGGTTGGGATGGTCAAGCGCCATTCTGCTGGGCCTTGGCCCAGTTGGGCTTGCCTTCTACGTCTGGGACATCGGCGTGAAACGCGGCGACATCCAGATGCTCGGCACCGCATCCTATGCGGCGCCGCTCTTGTCAACTGTCGTCCTGGTACTGGCTGGCGTTGCTGCGCCCAGTTGGTCACTGGCCCTTGCGGCCTTCCTGATCACTGGCGGAGCGCTCCTGGCAGCCCGCGCCAGCCTGAAGGGTGTGCCCTAACTCGATAGTCGGGTAATTTCCTCTTTCAGTTTCAGCTTCTGCTTTTTCATGGTGGCCACTTCCATCTGATCCACGCCCGGCGATCGTTGGGCCGTCTCAACCTGATCACTCAGGGTCTGGTGCTTCTTTTTCAACTCTTCGAGATGGGCGATCACGCTCATGCAGTCCTCCTTGCTGATAAAGTTGCCTCCACAGCCAAGCACAGCTTTGCACATAAGTCACGCCGCAGGCGCAGCATGTGGACCTACAAAATGTATGTATGGTCAACGTCCGATTAAAGGTGCAGAGCAGCCCCATCACGTAAAACCGACTGAATTTCATGGGTATAGCTTTCGCCATCCCGTTCATGTCGCGCACCCTCGTGCAATATGACTGGAAAATGCAGGCGAAAATCTGCGCGCCCATTCTTACGTGCCCGGAAAATCACCAATTCTGCCGCCTTTCCGACCCGTGGACAAAGGGGCCAGATCTCCGGGCTCCCTAACCGCCCCGCAGCACCGGCCAATAGGTCCGGCACCCGTTCGGCCCGGTGTATAATGTGCAGATACCCCTTGTGTCGCAACCTGCGAGCGGCTGCATCGATCCAGGCTGCAACGGGCGTTTCGACACCACGCGCCGCCTCGCGCCCCGAATCCTCGGCCACATGGCCCGCCGCCCGATCGAAATACGGAGGATTGGCCAGAACATGATCAAAGCTGCGATCCCGCAGGTCTGCGGGCATATCAGTCAGGTCAGCCGTATGAGCCTGTAATCCATTCCGAACAGCAAGTTCGGCATAGTCAGCCTGCCGCTCGACACCCACCAGCTCCAGCCCGGGCACTCGTGCACCAAGACACAATGCCGCAGCGCCCACACCACATCCCAGATCCAACACGGATTGCCCGGCCTTTGCCGGCACCGAGGCCGCCAAAAGCACGGGGTCAACGCCCGCGCGATACCCATGGCGCGGTTGCCACAGGTGCAATCGCCCGCCCAGAAAGGCATCGTGGGTCAGGTCAGCGTCCAAGGTCGATGTCATTGTCGGTCACAACGCGCAAGGCAGCGTCATAGTCATCCTCCCGCACCATCAGCCTGCGGGGGAAAATTCCGATCCCACCTTCGAGGATGCTCATATTTACGTCCATCTGAAAGCAGTCTATATCCTCGCCCTCAAGAAGGGCGGAGGCAAAGGCGATGATCGTCGGGTCGGTGCTGCGCAAAAGTTCCTTCATATCATGGATGTAGGGGCACACCGGCCTATCTGTCGAGGGGTGCTATGGGGAAAGTGATGGACGCGTCCACAATCGCAAAGCCGCATGACCGGCTGGCGGATTATCTTGCGGCGGATCTAGAGGGTGTAAACGACCTGATCCGCGACCGTATGGCTTCGAAACACGCGCCGCGCATCCCCGAGGTGACCCGCCACCTGGTTGAAGCAGGCGGCAAACGGCTAAGGCCCATGCTCACGCTCGCGTCAGCCCATCTGTGCGGCTATCCCGGCCCCTACCACGTGCACCTCGCTGCCACGGTCGAATTCATCCACACGGCCACGCTGCTGCATGACGATGTCGTCGACGAAAGCGCTCAGCGGCGCGGACGGCCCACCGCAAATCTGCTGTGGGACAACAAATCTTCGGTTCTGGTCGGCGACTACCTGTTCGCCCGCAGCTTCCAGCTGATGACCGAAACCGGCAACATTGCTGTCCTGCGCATCTTGTCAGACGCGGCCGCCACCATTGCCGAAGGCGAAGTGCTGCAAATGACGGCGGCGCAAGACCTTGCCACGGACGAAGCAATCTACCTTCAGGTGGTGCGGGGCAAGACAGCAGCCCTCTTCTCCGCCGCCATGGAAGTGGGGGGCGTGATCGCTGGCAAGGACGAAGCGACGACGCGGGCCCTGTTCGACTATGGCGACGCGCTTGGCATCGCTTTCCAGATTGTCGATGACCTGTTGGACTACCAGGGCCAATCCTCGGCCACGGGCAAAAATGTGGGCGACGATTTCCGCGAACGCAAGCTGACGCTGCCGGTGATCAAGGCTGTCGCCAAGGCGAGTGCGGAAGAACGTGCCTTCTGGTCACGCACCATCGAAAAGGGGCAGCAGGACGACGGCGACCTCGACCACGCGCTGGACCTTTTGCACAAGCACAATGCGCTGGAAGAGACAAAGCGCGATGCCATCGCATGGGCGGACAAGGCCAAGGCTTCACTCGGCACCCTGCCCGCGCATGACCTGCGCGATATGCTGGTCGATCTGGCGGACTACGTCGTCGAACGGATCAATTGATCGCCCCGCCTAAGCCCCAACCGTCGTAACGGCCTCTACCCACCACCGGGGCTGCTTTTCCGCAATCTCCGCAGCCGCATCGCGCACCGTCTCTGCGTCGGGATAGACGCCGAAACAGGTCGACCCTGATCCGGACATGCGTGCCAGCTCGGCCCCTTTCAGCGTCTTCAATGCCGCCAGTATCGCCGGATTTCCGGAAGCCGCGGGTGCTTGCAGATCGTTCCGCTGTTCGATCAGCCATGCCAGAAAGGCGGCCCGGTCTGACCATTGCAAATGTGCGTCCATCGGCGGATTTTCTTTTTTTTTCAAGCGCTTGAACACGTCTGGTGTGGGGACATGAACGCCCGGATTGACCAACACCAGATGCAAAGCGGGCACGCCACCAACGGGCACCACGTTCTCTCCAATCCCACGCATCCGCTGCGGCGCATCCAGCAGGCAGACCGGAACATCCGAACCCAGCACCAGCGCATGCGCCTCGGCACCCAGAGCGCGCAGAACGGCAGCCGCATCAGATGACCCGCCGCCGATGCCCGCGCCATGGGGCAGGTTCTTTTCCAGCGAAATCTGCGTGGTGACACCCGCCAACTCTGCCGCCCGCCAGACGAGGTTCCGTTCATCCCTTGGGACGCCAACAGAGAATGGCCCCGATACGTCCACACGCATCCGTGGCGCAGGGTCAATGGTCAGCCGATCACCGACATCGGCAAAAACCACAAGAGAATCGAGCAGGTGATAGCCGTCCGCGCGTTGGCCAGTCACATGCAGTGTCAGATTGATCTTGGCAGGCGCAAAGACCTCAATCGCCATTCGCGACCTGCAACGGTTCCGAACCTTCTTCGGCCAGCACAGTGTCCAGCCCGACCTCCAGCTTGCGGCGCATTCGGTCGGGGTCAGCCTCGCCATCCGTGTCTTCGGGGTCGACAAAACTCAGGGCACGCGTCCACTGGAAACGTGCTTCCCGTTCACGGCCAACAGCCCAGTACACATCGCCCAAGTGGTCGTTGACGACCGGATCAACCGGCATCAGCTCGACCGCGCGCTCCATGTGGCCCACCGCCTCGTCATAGCGACCCAGGCGGTACAGAACCCAGCCAAGGCTGTCTACGATATAGCCACTGTCCGGACTCGCCTCGACCGCCTTTTCAATCATCTCAAGCGCTTCATCCAGCTTGATCTGCTTTTCTACCAGTGAATAGCCCAGGTAGTTCAGCACTTGCGGTTGGCCGGGGTTCAACTCCAACGCGCGCCTGAAATCCGCTTCGGCGTCAGGCCACTCCTTAAGGCGCTCGTGTGAAATGGCACGGGCATAGTGCAGGAACCAGGCACGACCGTCATCCGGGTCAGTCAGGTCCAAAGCGCGGTCATAGGCCGCCACGGCCTCCTCGAATTTGTCTTGCTGACGCAGCACATCACCCAGGGTCGAATGGACCAGCGGCAAATCACCAAACCGTTTCGCCAGTTGCTCAAGCACTTCGATGGCAGAATCGGGTTTGCCAGATTCGCGCAAGGCCGCAGCGCGGCCCAGTTCGGCGGCGTGGAACGCCGGATGATCCGCTGGCACCTGCTTGTAGGCAGCGTTGGCCAGGTCAAACTGTTCCAGCGTTTCCAGCAAGTCAGCGTTCAACAGCAGCGCGTCCACGTGATCGGGCCGCAAGTGTCGTGCAATCCGGCCATAAAGCAGGGTGTAGTCAGCGCCCGCATCCTGCCGCAGCGCACCTGCCAGCGAATAGAACACCTCTGCCATCCCGTCCCGGGCCGAAGTGATGTGGGTAAAGGCCAACGTTTCCCCCGCTTCGAGCGCGAGCGTCATGGCATCCAGCTCAGGGTCACTGACGGTGCCAAAAGCAGCCTCCAAAGAGGCAATGGCCTCTTCGTTGCGCCCCAGTTGCGACAACACTTCAGCACGGGCCATGGCACCGCGTCGGGTCTGCTGCAAGGGACCTGATCCTTCGGCTTCAAAAATCTCGCCCGCGGCTTCGAACTGCCCCAGTCCCGCCAGTGCCATCGCCTTGTGATACAACGCGAAACCGCGCACGCCGCGCTGTTCGGACACGGCGTCAAAAGCCGCCAATGCGCCCTCAATGTCTTCCATGCCCACAAGGGCCCAGGCGTTCAACAACCCATCGACAAGCGGTCCAATACCCAGCGTTTCAGTGTCGCGCGCGAGATAGCCAGCATAGTCTTCCTGCGCCAGCATATCTGCTATGATAGCCATATGCGCGATCTGGCTACGTATTTCCTTCTCTTCGATGATGCGTGCGACGGGCAGGGCGCGATCCAAACGGCCCAGCGCCAGCTGCGAAACGATGACATCCTCCATCAATTCCGCATTCCCCGGATCGCGGGCCAGCGCCGCCTGATAATACCGGGCCGCGGCTTCGAAATCACTGGTGATCGCAGCGTGCCGTCCGGCCAGATACGATCCGGCCACGGATTGCGCGGACGCGATATGCGGGGTGGCCGCCAGTACGGCGGCCAAAGCGACACTGGAAAGAAGCGATCGGATCACGGAATGCATTGCCTTTTGCCTGTTGTTGGGCGATAGGCTAGCACGTCTGCGCACATGTGCAACGCAACCTCGCGAAATGGTCAGCGGTTGCGTGCCAGAAAAAACGCCGGGCGCAAAGCCCAGCGTCGTTTTTTGGTCAGACTGTGCGCTTGGTCGCGCCCCGATCACATATTGGGATAGTTCGGCCCGTCCCCGCCCTGCGGCGTGGTCCAGTTGATGTTCTGCGCCGGATCCTTGATGTCACAGGTCTTGCAGTGCACGCAGTTCTGGAAGTTGATGACAAAGCGCGTGTCCTTGCCCTCTTCCTCGACAAACTCGTAGACGCCAGCAGGACAATACCGGGCCGAAGGCCCTGCGTATTTTGCAAGGTTCACATTCACAGGCACTGCCGCATCCGCCAACTTCAGGTGCGCAGGCTGGCTTTCCTCGTGGTTGGTAAAGCTGAACGACACATTCGTCAGCCGATCGAAGGACAGCGTACCGTCAGGCTTGGGATAATCGATGGGCTTGTGCTTGCTCGCCTCTTCGGTGGCATCGGCATCGCTCTTGCCGTGGCCAACGGTGCCAAACAGCGAAAAACCCAATGTGTTGGTCCACATGTCGAAGCCGCCCAGCACCAGCGATGCGGTCAGACCATATTTGGACCACAAAGGCTTAACGTTGCGCACCTTCTTGAGGTCCTTGCCAATGGCACCTTCGCGCACTTCGGCCTCATAGGCGGTCAGCTCGTCACCGGACCGTTCGGCCTGGATCGCGTCAAACGCCGCCTCAGCGGCCGCCTTGCCCGACAGCATCGCATTGTGGTTGCCCTTGATGCGCGGGACGTTGACCATGCCAACCGAGCAGCCCAGCAGCGCCACACCGGGGGCCACCATCTTGGGCATCGATTGGTACCCACCTTCGGAGATTGCACGCGCGCCATAGGCCACGCGCTTCCCGCCCTTCAGCAGATCCGCCACCATCGGGTGATGCTTGAAACGCTGGAATTCCATGTAGGGGAACAGGTGCGGGTTCTTGTAGTTCAGGTGAACCACGAAACCGACGTAAACCTGATTGTTCTCAAGGTGATAGATGAACGACCCACCCCCGGCATTCGACCCAAGCGGCCAACCCATCGTGTGGGTGACAGAGCCTTCCTTGTGCTTTTCGGGATCAATCTCCCAGATCTCTTTCATGCCAAGGCCGAATTTCTGCGGCTCTTTACCGTCGCTCAGACCGTACTTGGCAATCACCTCTTTCGACAGTGACCCACGAACACCCTCAGACAGGAACACGTACTTGCCGTGCAGCTCCATGCCCGGCTCGGTATTCTCGCCGATGGACCCGTCTTCCTCCAGGCCGAACACACCGGCCACAACACCCTTCACTTCACCGTTGTCGCCATAGACCAACTCGGAACAGGCCATGCCGGGGAAGATTTCAACACCCATCTCCTCGGCCTGCTCGGCCATCCAGCGGCACACATTGCCCATCGAGACGATGTAGTTGCCGTGGTTGTTCATCAGGGGCGGCATGGGCGCGTTGGGAATACGGACCTGGCCCGCCTCACCCAGCATGTAGAAATTGTCGTCCTTGACCGGCACGTTCAGCGGCGCGCCCTTTTCCTTCCAATCAGGGATCAACGCGTCCAGACCGCTGGGATCCAGTACCGCGCCGGACAGTATGTGGGCGCCCACTTCCGACCCCTTCTCCAGCACAACCACGTTCAGGTCGGCGTCCAGCTGCTTGAGACGAATGGCTGCTGACAGACCCGCCGGGCCAGCCCCAACGATCACCACGTCATATTCCATCGCTTCGCGTTCAATCTCTGCCATGTGGCGGCTCCCCTATTCTCCCGCGCCTTTGCGCAAATTTCCGTGTCGCTAGCCTACAGATAGGCTTTGCGCAATGTGGTGTACTGTCTTCGTGAAAAAATCCATCAAAAATTCACGAAACGACGGCACGTTATGGGAAATGACGTGGCGGCGCATCACGTCAAGCAAACCGAAGCTGCAAATTCATGCACTTTCAGCCAGACACGTTTGCGTCACCATCAGACTGTGTGATTTGCCGAATCTGTGCAGCCGCGCATGGTGGTCACAGGCAACACGAGGACCATACAATGCCCATGACCCTGCAAGTGCTTTACCCCGTCAGCGACGGTACCACGTTTGACGACAACTACTATCAATCGACCCACATGAACCTTGTGGCGGAACACATGGGCACGCATATTCAAAGCCAAGTCGTGACGAAGGGATTGGCCGGAGGCCCAGACACGCCACCGGGCTTTCACGCGATTGCCACCTTTGTCTTTGCCGACAAGGGCGCGCTGGACGCAACACTGGCAAGCGCGGGCCCCGTGCTTGCCGACTTACCCAATTTCACCAATGTTACGCCGACGATGCTCATCGGGCAAATGTACGGCTAGGGCGGGGAATCGCCCATCAGATAGCGCGGCCCCTGCCCCTTGTCCGCCGCCGTATCCTTCGGATTGTACAGCGCGCAAACCTCAAGGCTCAGGCAGCCACAGCCGATGCACCCATCCAACGTATCGCGCAGCTTTTTCAGCCGTGCGATACGCTCATCCAGACCTTCCCGAAATTCCACACTGATACGCGCCCAGTCCCGCTTGTTCGGGGCACGGTGGCGTGGCAACAGGTCCAGTTCTGCCTTGATCTGGGCCAAGGTGAACCCGAATTGCTGCGCCACCATGATGAAGCTCAACCGCCGGATGTCGGCACGCTGAAACCGTCTCTGCCCACCTGCATTGCGCCACGGGGCCACCAACCCCTCATCCTCATAGTAACGAATAGCCGACACGGCCAACCCTGTCCGTGCCGCGATTTCGCCAATGCTCAACCCCTCAGATGCAGCCATGAAAAAAACCTTGACCTCAAGTCAGCTTGAGGTCGCAGGATGCCCTCATCGACCTGAAAAGGAAAGACTGCATGAAGAAAGGACCAGACCATGCCCGCAATGCTCGAACACACCAATCTCACCGTGTCCGACCCGGATGCGACCGCAGCATGGATGTGCGACCTCTTTGGCTGGCATATCCGGTGGGCCGGAGCCGCGATGGCGGGCGGGCGCACCGTACACGTGGGAACCGACGCGCACTATCTGGCGCTGTACACACCGGGCGCACCGGGCAAGGCAACAGATGACAATTACAACACCGTCGGCGGCTTGAACCATCTGGCCGTGGTCACGGATGACCTCGACGGGATGGAAAGGGCGATCAAGGCCAAGGGATTTGAAACTGGCAACCACGGTGACTACGAACCGGGCCGTCGCTTCTATTTCCACGACGCCGACAACATCGAATACGAAGTCGTGCAGTATGGCTAAGTCTTCTTCCGACTGAAAATACCATGGGGGAGTCGCGCAGCGACGGGGGCTGGCCCCCATTCCCCCTTGCATTCCCCCGCCCCATTGGGTCAGGTATCTCCTATCGCAAACAACGGCGGCTCCATCGCGGGCCGCCGCCTGTTATTAGGACGACGCCAATGGAAAAGATCCCAATGACCCGTGCCGGTGCGACCGCACTGGAAACGGAATTGAAGCACCTCAAGACCGAAGAACGCCCTGCGATCATCAAGGCGATCGCCGAGGCGCGCGAACATGGTGACCTGTCCGAGAACGCGGAATACCATTCGGCCAAGGAAAAGCAGTCCTTTATCGAAGGCCGGATCAAAGAGCTTGAGAGTGTCATCTCGCTGGCCGAAGTGATTGATCCCACCAAGCTGTCGGGGGCCATCAAGTTCGGCGCGACCGTGACGCTGGTGGACGAGGATACGGACGAGGAAAAGACCTATCAGATCGTTGGTGAGTACGAAGCCAACATCGAAAAGGGCCTTTTGAACATAAAATCGCCCATCGCCCGCGCCTTGATCGGCAAGGAAGAGGGCGACAGCGTCGAAGTGCGCACGCCTGGCGGCGAAAAGTCCTATGAAGTCCTGAAAATCGTCTATAGCTGAGGCCATGGCCGAAAAGCCCGAACCACAAGCGCGCCCGACCCCCTTGGGTATCTACGACAAACCCAGCGCAGAGGGTGTTACAGGGATCGAGATCGCTGCCCTGGTCCTGACCGCGATCTGGCTGGTTGGGGCGGCGGCCTATTTCCTGCTGGCTGGTGATGACCCCGCGGGGACGGGCGAAGGCTTGCGCTTTCTGATCACGATGCTTGCGGTGTTCATGCCCATTGCGATGATCTGGGTGGCCGCGACAGCGGCACGCTCCAGCAAGGTGATGCGCGAGGAAAGCCAGCGTTTGCAGACCGCCATCGACGCGATCCGGCAGGCCTACATCGCCCAGAACCAGGGGCGCAACGTGGCCGACGAGCCCTCCGTCGCGCGCAAACTGGACGAGATCGCCGCCGCTACCCGCAAAACCGAAACGGCGCTCGCCACTTTCCAAAGCCGCCGCGAGCAGGCCCCGGCGCAACAGCCCGCGGCGCAACCGCAACCCGCCGGTGGCGACCAACCGACTCTGGCACTCGGCACCAGTGCCGAAGACATCGCGCCGCCACTTGCGACCGAAGACTTCATCCGTGCCCTGAATTTTCCTGAAACAGCAGAAGACGAAGAAGGGTTCGCCGCTCTGCGCAAAGCCATGCGCGACCGCGAAACCTCGAAACTCGTGCAGGCCGCACAGGACATCCTGACCCTGCTCAGCCAGGACGGCATCTATATGGACGACCTGCGCCCTGACCGCGCCCGACCCGAAGTATGGCGCCAGTTTGCACAAGGCGCACGCGGTCGTGCTGTGGCTCCGCTCGGTGGTGTAAGGGATCGTTCATCTCTGGCACTGTCAGCTGGACGGATGAAACAGGACCCGATCTTCCGCGATGCCGCGCACCACTTCCTGCGACGCTTTGACCAGACGGTGTCCACCTTTGCCGAGACGGCCACGGATGCCGAAATCTCGGCCCTCAGTGACACCCGCACTGCCCGCGCCTTCATGTTGTTGGGCCGCGTTGCGGGCACGTTCGACTAAGCGCCGAACCCCGCCCAAGGGATAAAGCGCACAAGGTCGCCCTGCTCCACCGACATCGCCTCGTCTGGCAACTCGACCAACCCCTCGGCCCAGCTGAGCCCACTGATTCTTCCTGACCCTTCCGAGGCAAACACCTCGACCTGACCTTCGCGCATACGGGCGCGCAGGAACTCACGCCGTCCGGCCTTCTTGGTCTTTGCAAAACCGGCGTGGACCATGAACCCCTGCGGATTTTTCCAATCCGCCCCCGCCAACAGGGACAGCGCAGGCGCGCCGAACACAAGTGTGCAGACCATCGCGGCCACCGGGTTTCCCGGCAGTCCAAAGACGGGTTTGCCCTGCCACATTCCCAGGGCCAAAGGGCGTCCGGGTTTGATCGCCACGCGCCACAACGCCATCGCCCCCGCCTCGTTCAACAAGGCCGACACATGATCCGCATCCCCCGCAGACGCACCACCACTGGTGAAGATGACATCCGCCTGTTCTGCGCCCAGATCAAGACGCGCGCGCAATGCCTCGCGATCATCGATCACATGGCCCAAATCGACAGGCACATGCCCGAGACGTGCAATCAGACCACGCAACATGGGCCGGTTCGCATCGTAGATCTGACCCGGTCCGGCGTCATCGCCCGGTTGAACCAATTCGTCCCCGGTGGACAGGATACCGACCCGCAGCGGGCGACGGACGGACACCTCGGCTACACCCACGGCAGAGAGCAGAGCAAGGTCCGCAGGCGTCAAACTGCGCCCGGCCCGGGCGACCACATCGCCCGCCTCGACATCCTCGCCTGCCTTGCGCGTGTTGGCCCCCTGCTTGATAGGCCCGGTGAAGTGAATGGTCCCGTCTTCGACCGTCACATCCTCTTGCAGAATAACCGTGTCGACACCCGGAGGGAGGGCAGCGCCCGTGAGGATACGAATGGCTGTCCCCGCGGGGACACTTGCGTCGGGGGTTGCACCGGCTGGCATATGTTGGGCGACAAGCGGGATATGGTGGTCCCCCTCCCCGCGCCCGTTAAGGAACCCGTAACCATCTACTGCCGTGTTTGGCAGCGGCGGATGGGCGCGTGGGGCATTGATGTCAGTGGCGAGGATGCGATCAAGCGCGTCTGCGACGGGCAAAACCTCGTCCCCCACAACACAGGACAAGCGGGTGCGCAGGTCGGCCAAAGCCTCGTCCACCGGGGTCCAGTGGACACCGGGCGGCAGGGCGAAACAGTCGTTTTTAAGCGGCGGCATCTGTGTCCTCGGCATATGAAACGAGTTCTGCATTGTGGCCTGCACCGAGGATCCACGCCTCTTCGCGCGCGACATCCGGCAGGTCGGCCATCCAAGTCTGCAATGTGGCCGCTGGCAGGCGCGACAGAGCTGTGGCCAGCAGGCGCACCTGCACGGCATCGCGGATATCCTCCGTTTGCGTGGCCTTGACCGCCGGTTCGATGAGGCCGGGCCAGATTTCTGCCAACACGACCGGTGCATCGGTCCAGTCTTCGAGGGGCCAGACAGCGACACCGGTGCGGGCGCGCAGACGGTTGAGCGTGGGCAGGCCCATCAGGATTTGACCGCCAACCGTGGGCGGGAACGCCAGTTGGAAGCAGCTGGAGGCCGCCTTGGCCGCCAAGTCGCAGCTGCGGCGTTCGGGCACTGTGTCATAGGCAATACCGGCCTTGCGATAGGGGACGCCCGGCCAATCACGGTCGTTTGGCTTTCCCCAGAATGGGCCGGGACCGTCGAAAAAGGCATTCAGCTCTTCGGCAACGGCGTAGCGATTGTTTGTGCCATCGGGTGCATCGATGATGCGGGCGCTGATCCAGTCCCAGAGCGCGAAAGGATCATCCTGACCCGTGATATGGCGGGCAAAGCCGCGCGGGTATCCGAAAGGAAAGTCGAACGACAGAAGCATCCGGCGTCCCGCGGCAGTTTCGTCGTCTATGATCTGGTTGATCCGGGTTTCGGCCTCTTGCCGGGACCGGCAGTAGATGGGTGTGTCGGCCACGCCGTTGCAGGCAATGCCGAGCCAGATGGAGTCTTTGCTGGGTCGCGCGGGGCGCCTTTTGCCTGCGGACCAGTCAGCGACAAGTATGGTGTCGAACCCTGTCAAAGACCGACCTCGGACAGGATGAAGTCGGCAATGGAATTGGTGTCGTTCAAGTCAAAGACCGGGCGGTCCATGGTCAGGGCCGTATCGCTGGCGACGGCTCGAATGGTGGGATCGCCGGGGGCAATCAGCGGGTTGCCCGTCTCGGCCCTGTGCGCCTCGACCTTGGGATGGGCATCGCGCTTGTAGCCTTCGACCAGCACCAGATCGACCGGGCTGAGCCGGGTCAGCAGTTGGCCAAGCGTCGGTTCGTCCTGATCCCGCAACTCCTGCATCAAGGCGACCCGGTTGCGGGAGGACAGCAGCACCTCGGACGCGCCGGCAACCCGGTGGCGGTGGCTGTCCTTGCCCGGATGGTCCACGTCGAAGGTATGGTGTGCGTGCTTGACGGTTGAGACAGAGTGACCGCGCCCTGTGATCTCGGTCACGAGACGTTCCATGAGGCCAGTCTTGCCCGCATTCTTCCAGCCAACGACGCCGTAGATTTTCATGCCATGTCCTTTGCGCGCACGAGGTCTTCGGGCGTGTTCACGTTAAAGAATGCCGCCTCGTCCGGGAAAAGGGCGGTACGGCCATCATGTTTGTCGGTCCACAGGACCACCTTGCGCAACCCGTCCTGAAGGGCCGCGCGCAGGTCATCGCGCAAGGCGACGGGCCAGAGGCCAAAGGTAGGGTGCCGCGCCTGCCCCCGCTTGGGATCAGGGGTGGCGGCAAGCGCCAGAGGGTGCTGCATCCCTTCGGAGGCCAGTTGCAGGCGCGGGACGAGATCACAGGGAAAGAACGGTGTATCGGCGGCGGCGGTCACGATGGTGTCGGCCCCCTGCTCTGCCGCCCAATCGAGACCTGCGAGGACGCCCGCGAGGGGGCCTGCGAAGCCTTCGATGCTGTCGGGGACTACGGGCAGGTTCAGATCGGCAAAGCGGGCCGGGTCGCCGTTTGCGTTGAGTGCGAGGCCCGCCACTTGGGGACTGAGCCGGTCGATCACGTGGTCGATCAGGCGTTTGCCGCCTGCCTGCAACAGCCCCTTGTCGCCCCCGCCCATACGCGTGGCCAACCCACCCGCGAGAATTACGCCGAGGGGTGGGGTCATTTGTGCTGTGTCCATAGGTCTATGATCTGTGTGCTGGCCTCATCCGGATGGTCGCCCAACCCAGCGCGAGGGATGAGGAACCCGACAAGGCCACACATGATCACCAGTCCCTTGTCCGAGGTCTTGACGTCCGTCACCCCTGCCCAACTGGTCTGCCAGTTCTGGCACCATGTTGTGAGGTGGAAGCCAGAGTTGTCGAAAGTGTAGCTGACAGGAGAGCCCGGGCGCATCAGGTCCATTTGTGATTGGCGCATCTGCTTGTTGACCCGGCGCACCCAGACATAGCAGGCCACAACGCACCCTATGCCAAGACCGATGGGCAGGATAGCAAAAGCGGTTTCGCCCAACCCGGCGTAGAACGAGATCGCGAAACCGGTGAGCATGCCGACAATCATCGCGATGGCCGACAGCGATATGGACGCTGCTTTGCTGAGCCGTTGCATGGCAGCAGGGGCTGGCATCATTCGGTCAACCATGTCACGGGCCGTGGCGTCATCGACCGTGTAGTTCAGGGTGAGAGTATCCGTCACGCGGCCCCCTTGCGACCTGCGCCCTTGGGTTCATCCCTGACGCTGGCCGGGTCGGTATCGCGGATCAGGCGCTCTTCTCCGCTCAGGCAGACAAAGCGCTGTCCCCGCATCCGTCCGATCAGTGTCAGACCCACTTCGCGCGCGATCTCTACCCCCCAGGCTGTGAAGCCCGAGCGGGAGGCAAGAACGGGGATGCCCATGAGCGCCGTCTTGATCACCATTTCAGAGGTGAGGCGACCGGTGGTGTAGAGGATTTTGTCCGCTGGATCGGCGCGGGTTTGCAGCATCCAACCCGCCACCTTGTCGACCGCGTTATGACGGCCCACGTCTTCCATGTAGACCAATGGCTGATCCTGATGACACAGCACGGTGCCATGGATCGCTCCCGCTTCGAGGTAGAGCGAGGGGGTACGGTTGATCGCGGCGCTGAGGGCATAGAGCCATGAGGTGCGGACCTGCGCCTGTGGCAGCGTGACATCCTCCAGCCCCTCCATCATGTCGCCAAACACGGTGCCCACAGCGCAGCCACTGGTGCGTGTCTTTTTCTTAAGCTTGTCTTCGTGGTTGGTGGGGTTTTCGGTGCGAACAACAACCGTCTCCAGTTCCTCGTCATAGTCCACCCGCGTCACGGTGTCCGCATCGGTCAGCATCCGCTGGTTCCGCAGGAAACCAAGCGCCAGGTAATCGGGGTAGTCACCGATGGTCATCGCAGTGACAATTTCCTGCCCGTTCAGATAGATGGTCAGAGGTCGTTCCTCGACCACCGAGATTTCTGTTTCGGCCCCGGTGTGGTCGAACCCCGTTACGGCGCGCGTCAGTCGGTGCGCCGATGGATCGGGTGCAATCAGGTATCCGCTTTGATCGCTGTCACGTGCCAATTGCATCCCCCCTTGGTTGTTCGTAAGTCTTGGCGAATAGTCTAAGGCCCCCTCATGCCCATCACCACCACCAAATCCGCTTTTTGGGCGGGTGTGCGCGACGGCGCACCGTTTATTTTCGTGGCTGGCCCGTTTGCCATGCTGTTCGGCGTGCTTGCAACCGAAGCCGGGCTGAACGTGTTCGAAGTGATGACCTTTTCGCTGGCGGTCATTGCAGGGGCCGCGCAGTTCACCGCGTTGCAGGTAATGGAAAACGATGCGCCGACAGTCGTGGCCATCCTTTCAGCGCTGGCCGTGAACCTGCGCGTGGCAATGTATTCGGCGGCCCTGACCCCCTATCTGGGCCGCGCCCCGCTGTGGCAGCGCGTGTTCGCCGCCTATCTGCTGGTCGATCAAAGCTATGCCCTGAGCCATGCCAAGTTCGAGGCCACACCAGAACTGACCGTACCGCAGCGTATGGCCTACTATTTTGGCACCTGCCTGCTCGTCATGATCTTCTGGTTCGGGATGAGCTATCTCGGTGCGGCCCTGGGTACACAATTGCCTGCCGATCTGCCCCTCGACTTTGCCCTGCCGATCGCGTTCCTGTCCATGGTTGCCCCCATGGTGCGGACCTTGCCCCATCTGATCGCGGCGACAGTGTCGGTGATTGTCGGGCTGCTGGCGGTAGCCGTTCCCTATTCGCTCGGGCTGATCATCGCCGGAGCGGCAGGAATGATGGCGGGCGCACAGGCCGAGCTTTGGCTAAAGGGACGGGCACCATGACAGACACTGCGACCTTATGGACCGTGATCATCAGCCTTGGCATCGGTAGTTTCCTGTTGCGCTTTACCTTTCTGGGGTTTGTCGGGGACCGGCCCCTGCCCGAATGGTTGCTGCGTCACTTGCGCTATACAGCGGTTGCCATCCTGCCCGCGCTCGTTGCGCCCTTGGTGGTCTATTCCGGAGAAGGGGGCAGCACGGACATCACCCGTGTCGGGGCCGCCATTGTGACACTCGTTGTGGGGATGTGGACCCGGAACGTGTTTGCCGCCATCGGTGCAGGGGCCGCTGCACTGTTCCTGTTGATCTACGTGCTCTGACGGGACGGTGGGCGGGGCGACTTTGACATAGTCAAAGAGCGTCCGACCCCGTCACTCGGCAATAACAAGGTTTTCGATGCCGTCGACAATCGTACCTTCATCGTCTTCGTAGTATTTCTCTTCCATCACGCCGACGCGCGCCGCCATCTGTTCCATCAGGTTGGTCGGAAAGAAGGTTGTACGAATGTCTTCAAAGCCCGGCACCTGGCGCAGAAGGGTCGTGTTGGCATTAGTGCAAAAAGCGCGGGCCACCGCCCCGTTCTGCTGGGCCAGCCGCAATGCAATCTCAGCCTGTTCAGGTGTCACTTCCACGGTTTGACTGACAACGTGGTAGGTGCTGCGCGCGTGTGCACTCTTGTATCCTGCCAGAACGGCAGGCGACACGCCATAAAGCACGTCCTCCTGTTCCGGAACACGTTCATTCACGAAGGATCCCGCAGGGTCAAAGATCACGCGCTGGCTGCCGTTGATCATCAGGGCCGAATGGCCACCCGACCCGTCGCGATTGCTGACCATGGTCAGCACCGTGATGGTGGCCGGTCCCGGTTCGCGATAGGCGACGGAGGCCACACGTTCATTTGACGCGTAAGACACAGTGGGAGGCGGCGCACATCCGGCAAGCATGCCACATACCGCGAGGGCTGCAATCAAGCGCATACCCGTCCTCCCCAATCCATCGTCAAACTGCAAAAGGCTTTATGAAATGAAGATCGCCATACCGATCAGCAGGACGAGGATCACGATCACCGACCATGTGACCCACGACATGAACCCTTCAAAGGTTTTCTCCTGGACCTCAATGTCCATCTCGCCCGCTTTATGCTCTGCCATATCCGGTTCCCTTGTCCAAATAGCTGCGCTGCGCTTTAGCGCATCCGCTGTGTCGTGTCACTGCGTCTTTGCGGCACGGTTCTATTCCTCTTCGAGGTCCTGAGCCAACCGAAAACCGATCCGGTTCGGTTCCGCCTGTTCCACGGCCTTCGGCAGCGCCCGCAACATGACATTCAATTGGCTGACATGCTGGATCAGCTGCGTTTTCGACCCGGTCGGGTCCGACCCGTAGAATGTGACAACATCAGGCGGGAAATATCCCATCCCCTCGATTCGCAGCACACCGGCATCGCCACCGGTAAAGCCCATGGCCACCTCGTGTTCGTTATCGAGGCTTTCCTCGAAATTCTTGAGATACATGATGATGCGTTCATAGGCCCATTGAGCCGGGCTTTTCTGCTCGGTCGGTGTTTTGCTGACGCCCTTGGGCACCGGCTGGTCTGCTGCATTGCGTGCATCGGGGTCGCAGTGCACTTCGTGCGCGCGCGGCAATGCTTCGGCCTCCACTGCCTCGGCTGCCGTTTTGATCTCTTCAGTCATGACCTGCTCCTGTCACTCGGCGCGCTGGTACACCCACGCGCCATCCTCCCGTCGGGTGCGGCTTGCCCGCCCCTCCTGGTAAAGGTGCGACAGATGCGCGACAGCTTCAACCAGCGCGAGGCCATATTCACCCTCGCCGATCTTGCGCTTGAACAACGGCGCAAAGCATTCCGAAGCCGCCTTGGGCGAGTCGATATAGTCGATCAGCCGGGCAAGCGCACCGTGATGATTGTCGATCAGCTGCCGCATCCGCGTGGGCAGCCCTGTAAAGGGTAATTTATGCCCACCCAGAACCAAATGATCGTCGCGCGCCAGCAGTTTGAGCCGTTCGCACGCCTCAAGCCAGTCACCAATCGGGTCTGCCATGGGTTCGGTGGCGTAGACACCGATATTAGGGCTGATCGACGGCAGGATCTGGTCGCCGGACAGCACAAGGTTGTCGTCCCTGCTCCAGAACGTAGCATGTTCGGGGGCGTGCCCATTGCCAATGTGGATGTCCCATGTGCGGCCCCCCATTGTGATCGTGTCGCCCTGCTTGATCCGCGTATAGCCCAGCGGCATGGGCGCCACGATGTCCCCGAAATTGAAGGGGCGTTCGCTGGCGCGTTGATCAAAGATCGCCTTGTCCATGCCCGCACTGCGGTAGAAGTCGAGCGATTCTTGCGTGGGTTTTTCCTGCACATCCAGGGTCAGCATACGTGCAAACAACCACGCAGTGCGTGTCGTGATGAGTTCCGCCCCGAAATCGGATTGCAGCCATCCCGCCAACCCAACGTGGTCGGGGTGATGGTGGGTGACGATCACGCGCGCAATGGGCTTGCCGCCCAACGGGCCGTCCATGAGCGCTTGCCAGATGCCCTTGGTCTTTTTCGACGCAAAGCCCGTGTCGATCACCGTCCAGGTGTCGCCATCGTCCAGCGCGTAGACGTTCACGTGATCCAGCTTCATCGGCAAAGGCAACCGCATCCAAAGCACACCTGGGGCCACTTCGATGGCTGTTCCGTGCTCTGGCGGTTCGGCCCACGGGTATCTCAGTCCAGTGGGCGGAAGGTCTTTCATCAGGCGGCGAACTCTTCTGGTGTCAATGCATAGACGTCGTAGTCGCCCGCCTGTGCCTGTGCAAGCAGGCTGTCATGTTCGGGCAGCAACCGCTGGATGTAGAAGCGGGCCACTTTTTCATGCGCACCACCCTGATCGTTGAGGGCGGATTGCAGATGGATGTGTCCACCCAGCACGCGGGCAAAGGCCCGCAGGTAGGGTACAGCCCCGGCAAAACGGACGCGGTGGTTCTGCGCAATCATCCATTCGGTAGTTTCGCGCAGGGTTTCGCTGGCTTGCCAGACGGCATCTGCCATTCTGGGGAACGTATCGCGGGCCGCTTCCGCAGCCGCTTCGATTTCGTCGAAGATGCGGGCCGCGGCCTCACCTCCGTCCATCATCTTCCGGGCCACGAGGTCCATGGCCTGAATACCGTTGGTGCCCTCGTAGATCGTGGTTACACGCACATCGCGGGCGTATTGAGCAGCGCCCGTTTCCTCGACAAAGCCCATGCCGCCGTGGACCTGAATACCCATTCCCGCCACCTCGTTGCCGATGTCAGTGCCAAAGGCCTTGGCGATGGGCGTTAGCAGGGCTGCACGGGATTTCCAGGTTTCGTCATCGGTGGCCGTGGTCATGTCGATGGCCTTGGCGCACAGCAGCGCAATACCGCGCGCCGCGTACGTCTCCGCCCGCATGGTCATCAGCATGCGGCGCACATCCGCGTGGTCAATGATGGTGCCGGTGTCGCCTTCGGTACGACCCTGTTTACGGTCCAGCGCATAGCCCAGAGCATGTTGGTACGCCCCTTCGGCCACGCCAACGCCCTGCCCGCCAACGCCAAGCCGTGCGTTGTTCATCATGGTGAACATCGCCGCCATGCCGCCGCCTTCGGGGCCGACCATCCAGCCCTTGGCACCATCGTATTGCATCACGCAGGTGGGCGAGCCGTGCAGGCCCATCTTGTGTTCGAGGCTGACCACCTTGAGCGTGTTGGCGACACCGGGATTGCCGTTTTCGTCCGGAATATTGCGCGGTACGAGGAAGAGCGAAATCCCCTTAGTCCCTGCAGGCGCTCCCGGCAGTCGGGCCAGCACCAGATGGCAGACATTCTCGGTGAAGTCATTGTCACCCCAGGAGATGTAGATTTTCTGACCCGAGATTGAGTAGGTGCCATCGCCATTGTCTTCGGCCTTGGACGACAATGCGCCAACATCCGATCCGGCCTGCGGCTCAGTCAGGTTCATGGTGCCTGTCCACTCGCCCGAGATCAGCTTGGGCAGGTACAGCGCCTTGATCTCATCCGAAGCGTGGTGTTCCAACGCTTCGATCTGGCCCTGTGTCATCAGAGGAGCGAGTTGCAGCGACAGGCAGGCGGCCGACATCATCTCGTTCACGGCGGTGGTCACTGTCATCGGCAGCCCCATGCCGCCATATTCAGGATCCGCAGCGATGCCGACCCAGCCACCTTCGGCGATGGCCTTGTATCCATCGGCATAGCCGGGCGAGGTTCTGACGACACCGTTTTCCAGTGTTGCAGGGTGCAGGTCACCGGCACGTTGCAGGGGCGCGATCACGTCTTCGCAGAGCTTGCCCGCTTCGGTCAGGATCGCGGTTGTGACATCGGACGTCGCATCGGCAAAACGGTCGGTGGCAGCGACCTGATCCAGTCCAACGACATGATCGAAAAGGAAGGTATAGTCGTCCACGGGGGCGCGATATGGCATGGGTCAGCTCCGGTATCAAAGTCTTGGCAAGCGCAACAACGGCGCTTAAAGGGGCATGTTTGTAATCATAGATGCGTTTCTGATGGGCGTACCGCAACTCAAACGCGGCGTCACGACAATGCGGACAAGGCCGAATGACTAATACCGAGACAATCCTGTTGCCCGCGGATGCGGGCGGGATCGCCGAGGCTGCGCGGGTGCTGGCGACGGGCGGGTTGGTGTCATTTCCAACCGAAACGGTCTATGGTCTGGGCGCGGATGCCCGAAACAGCCAGGCGGTGGCGCGCATCTTCGAGGCAAAAGGACGCCCGCGCTTTAATCCTCTGATCGTGCATGTGCCTGACTTGGATATAGCACTCCGATATGCAGACATCACCGGTTCCCTCGCCGATCTTGCCCAAAGCTTCTGGCCCGGGCCGCTGACACTGGTTGCGCCACTTGTGCAGGGGCATGGACTGTCACCGCTGGTCACGGCGGGGCTGGACACCCTCGCGCTGCGGGTGCCGGCCCATCCGGCGGCACAGGACGTTCTACGCGTCTTTGACGGGCCCGTCGCAGCCCCATCCGCAAACCCATCGGGGCGCATCAGCCCGACAACAGCCGTGCACGTCATGGAAGGTCTGGGCGGTCGCATCGATGCCATTGTTGATGCAGGCGCCTGCACGGTGGGCCTTGAATCGGCCATCGTTGGTGGCGATCCGCTCGCCCTGTTGCGCCCCGGTGGGCTGGCGCAGGAAGACATCGAGCGCGTTGTCGGGCCCCTTTCTCAAGCAGGGGATGCCATCACGGCGCCGGGCCAGTTGGCATCCCATTACGCCCCCGGAGCGGCTGTCCGTTTGAATGCCAATACCGCACATCCCAGCGAAGTACTGTTGGGTTTTGGGCCGATGGCGTCGGACCTGAACCTGTCCCTGTCGGGTGATCTGATCGAAGCGGCTGCAAACCTGTTTGACCACCTGCATGCGTTGGACGCACTGGGAAAACCCATCGCGGTGGCCCCTATTCCGGAATGTGGTCTGGGGCGCGCCATCAATGACCGCTTGCGGCGCGCCGCAGCCCCAAGGCCCTAGGCGCGGCCGGCCTCGCCTGACAAACCCAACGGGTCGATGCCCAGCGCATTTAACGCCTTCATCCATTTCGATGTATTACCGGTGCCAAAAACAAGTTGCGGAGTAGCCGGAACCGTCAACCAACCATTCTGCGCAATCTCGCCCTCGAGCTGACCTGGCCCCCACCCGGCATAACCAAGCATGACCAGCGCCCGTTCCGGCCCGTCACCGATGGCAATATCCTCAAGCACATCTTGTGTCGCCGTCATGCCAAATGCTGTGCCAACCTTGAGTGTTTGAAGGCGCGATGTGTAGTCGGGACCATGCAGAACAAATCCGCGAGAGGTTTCAACAGGCCCTCCGAAATGCACCGGTTTGTGCCTTTCATTCGACGTGCAAGCAATCTCGATCTGGTCCAGTAGTTCGCCCAACGACATGTCGGTTGCAGGCTTGTTGACAATCAGCCCCATCGCACCCTCATCGGAATGCGCACAGACAAACACGACCGAGCGGTCAAAGCGTGGGTCACCCATGCCCGGCATAGCGACCAGAAGTTGCCCTGTCAGATCAAGTTGAGAGGCGCCCGTCATTGCCTGTTCCGTTGTTTCTGGTGGCAGAATGCCGCCGGTCTGCGCGGTGAGCAACCGAAAGACGTGCAGCAGGCAAGCCACCGCGCACCAGATCGTTACAGGAAGTTGACCGGGACGTGACTTGGCTTTGATCGCCGTGCGTTGCATCTAGAAACCATGAAACAGAGCGCCCTGCCCCTTGCCGCCTTTCTGGCTGCCGTGACCGCTGTGCCAACGTTGGCCCAGGGTCGGTATGACGATATCGTTCAAACCGAAGTTTTGCAGGGCTGGGATTTGCCCGATGGCCGCCGCTTGGCGGCTGTACGTCTGGTTCTGGCACCGGGTTGGAAAACATACTGGCGCGCACCGGGCGATGCGGGTATTCCGCCGCATTTCGACTGGTCGCGTGCCCGCAACATCAGCGCCGTTGGTCTGAACTGGCCCACCCCGGATGTGCATGTTCAGAACGGGATGCGGTCCATCGGCTATACCGAGCAGGTGGTGATCCCCATACACATCACCCCCGCAAAGCCGGGCAAGCCCATACGCTTGCGCACGAAACTCTCCATGGGCGTTTGTTCCGATGTCTGCATTCCCCACGAGGTGTCGATTGATGCCTTGCTGGACAGCCCGGACCTGAGCCCGACCCCTGCCATCGTGGCCGCATTGGCCGATATGCCCTATTCTGCGGACGAGGCCGAGGTGCAATCTGCCACCTGCCGCCTGCGCCCGACCGAGCATGGCATGCAGATCGAGGCGCGTATTGATCTGCCGCACACTGGTGGAACCGAGGTTGCAGTGATTGAGCCCGGCATTCCAGGCGTATGGGTGAGCGAGCCAGCCACCACGCGCAGCGGCAACACTATCGTTGCCGTGAGCGAGATGGTGCATGCAGAGGGTGGTGCATTTGCCATCGACCGCTCAAACGTGCGCATCACCATTCTGGGCGGAAACTATGCCGTCGATGTGCAGGGTTGCACGGCTGGCTAAGCCGCGCGGCGCCGCGCGATCTGGAAAGTCAGAGCCGCCAGCACGTAGGCCACAAGACCCAGCACGATGACCCCGGCGGCAAACATACCAAAGGCCATCGGCACTGCTTCACCATCCGCCAATAGTGGCAGCATATCTATCAGAAAACGTGGTACTGTATCCGTGGCAAGTGCATATCCCATCGTGGCCCCGAACCACCCCAAGACAGCCACCCAAAGCGTCACAAAGCCCCGGCGCACAGACGCGTTTGGTGATCCCAGCCCACGCCGCATCGCCTGAACCTGTCGTCCCACGTCGTGTTGCACCGCGACCAGCGCTGGCACGACCAGCAGCACAAGAACCATGCCGAAGCCAAGCCCGTAGACCAGCGTGACCACTGTCGGTTTCAGAAATTGCGCCTGTTGCGATGTCTCATAAAGCAGCGGCGTCATCCCCAGCACTGTTGTCAGCGTTGTCAGCATGACCGGGCGCAACCGGTCTGCCGCCCCGTCGATGATCGACGGGAACAGGCCCCGATCCTTGGCGTAGTCATCTATGGTTGTAACGAGCACGATGCTGTCATTGATGATGATGCCCGTCATGCCCAGCAGTCCCACAACAGTGAACATGCTGAGCGGTATGTCCCACACGCTGTGGCCATAGATCGTGCCGACAAGGCCGAAGGGAATGATTGCCATCACAACAATTGGCCGTGTCCAGCTTGCAAAGACCCACGCCAGGACAAGGTAGATGCCGGTCAGGCACAGGATCAGACCCGTCAGGCTGTCACTGAGAAACTCGTCTTCCTGTTCGCTGAGCCCGGCCTTGCGGAAATCCACCTGACGTTCGGCGGCGATGTTGGGCAGAATCTCTTCCTCGAGAGCGCGGTCGATCTCGGATGCGCGCGCGGGGTCGTCTTCCGAGATGTCGCCCGTGACCGAGATGAGGCGGATGCCGTTCTCGCGCCGGACCGTCGAGAATCCGGTGCGCCGTTCGACACTGACAATGTCGGCCAGCGGGACATAGCCGCCATCCGGCGTGCGCATCTGCGTGCGGTCAAGGAAATCGGCGGTCAGCTCGTTCTCTGGCAGCTCGACCCGGATCTCGGCGCTGCGGGGCCCGTCCGGGAAGGTTGCGGCCTCGATCCCGTTCAGCCGGTCGCGCAGGGCGCTGCCCAGCATGTCGATGGTAAAGCCCAGCGCCTGCCCTTGCGCGGTGAGGTCGAGGATCAACTCTTCCTTGTCATAGGCAAGATTGTCTTCGACCGCGCTGACCTCGGGATACTGCAACAATGCGCGTTTCAGGTCTTCGGACGCCGCCTTGAGCGTGTCGGTGTCGTTGCCAAAGAACTGCACATCCAGCGCGTCGCCGCCTGGTCCCGATCTCCAGCCGCGGAAACTGACGGTTTCGGCCAAGGGGTGATGCACAACGGCATCCTGCAAATCGGCCACGAATGCGAAAGAGGTATAGGGGCGCAGGTCGGCATCGATCAGTTCGATCGAGATGCCGCCCAGCAAATCGGTGTCCTTGGATTCCGTGCCAGACAGTCCTCGGCCTGCGTTCCCGCCGATCTCGGCAATGACATAGTCAATGGGATTGCGGCCATAGCGGTCTTCATATTCGGCGCCCAGTGCCTCGGTTGCGCGCTGCATTTCCTGCATCATGGCAAGGGTGTCGTCGCGGGTCGCACTTTCGAGCATCGCAAAGTTGCCCGTAACGGACCCGCGTTCGGGCGCGTTGAAGAACCGCCATTGCACATCGCCCTGGATGAACAGCGCCACCTGGCTGGCCAGCACCACGCAAACACCCGCCAGCACGACGTAGCGGGCGGCAATCACACCGGCCATCATGGGGCGGAACAGCTTTTCGCGCATCCACTCAAACCCGTGGTTGACGATCACCGACGGTGTGTCGAGCCCCTTCGCCCCCATGCCGGCAACCCAATCCACCTTGGTACGGCGTGGGGACAACAGGAAGACAGCGGCCAGCACCGTCGGACCGGCCAACATGTAGGGCGAGGCATCCCACGCCGTTGCGATGCTGCCGGACCAGATCACATAGCCCAACGCACCCGAGATCACCGCTGACAGGACTGCAACGCTCAACACCGCCACGGCCAGCTTGACCCTGCTGAAGCGCGGTTTGTCCGATACGGCCAATGCGTGCCCCATGTGATGCGGCAGGATCAGGAAACACTCGACCAGCGAGGCCAGCAATACAGCAATCACAGTCAGGGGAATGTCGCGGATCAGATCACCAAAACGCCCGCCCACAGCAACCAATCCAAAAAAGGCGATCACCGTTGTGAGCGTCGCGGCAAAGACCGGCATCGCCATGCGGCGAGCAGCGTTTTCTGCCGCCTCCAGCGGCTGCTCTCCCAAGCTTCGGTGACGGTGGTCGGCGTGTTCGCCCACCACAATGGCGTCGTCGACGACAATGCCAAGCGTGATGATCAACCCAAAGAGCGACACCATGTTGAGTGTCAGCCCCCCAAGGAACATCAAGGCAATAGCCGCAAACAGGGCTGCCGGAATACCTGCCGCCACCCAAAACGCCGTGCGTGCATTCAGGAACAGGAACAGCAGGCAAATCACCAGCCCCAGGCCGACAATCGCATTGTCCACGAGGATGTTGAGGCGGGCCGAAATGGCCTCGGCCCGGGTGCGGATCAGGTCAACGGTCACCGACGGCGGCAGCGTGGACTGCAACTCAGCCGCCACCTTTTCCACCTGCGCCTGCATGGAAATGGCATCGCCATTGTTGGTCCGGTCCACACGGATCGACACGGCGGGGTTGGTGCCGACAAAGTAGCTGCGGTTGCGCGCTGCCCCCAGTTGCGAGACGGTTGCCACGTCCCGCACACGCAGCTTGGACCCGTCGGCGTTGGACCGTAGAACGATGCCTGCAATTTCTTCCGGTGTCCGCTTTTGTGTGCCCGTGCGCACGCGGGCGTTGGCGCCCGAAACGTCTCCCGCAGGGTCGGTGTCGACCTCGGCATTGATCGCTTGGGCGATCTCGGCCATCGTGACTTCGTTCGCGATCAGCGAAAGTGACGGGACCTCGACCAGCACCTGCGGCGCAGCAACACCGCGAATGTTCGTCCGCGTGATGCCTTCGGCAAAGAGACGTACGATGAACTCATCGGCAAAGAGACCCAATTGCTGCGGACTTACCGGTCCGGTGATCACCACATCGGTCACACGGTCCCGCCACGCACCACGGCGCACCGTCGGTTCATCTGCGTCTTCTGGCAGAGTAGTCACGCCATCGACTGCCGTTTGTACATCGTCTGCTGCGCGGCCCATATCCCAGTTCGGTTCAAACTCAAGCGTGACCGTGGCTGAACCTTCCCGCGATTGGGATTCGGTGCTTTCAACACCTTCGACCGCCAGCAGGACGGGTTCGAGAACCTGAACGATACCTGCATCGACATCTTCGGCCCCTGCGCCTTCCCAAGTCACGCTGACCGTGACGTTGTCGATGATCACATCAGGAAAGAACTGCGCCCGCATGTTGGGCATAGAGGCGATGCCCGCCACCAGCATCACAAGCAGCAGCAGATTGGCAACGGTGCGGTGGCGAACAAAGTAGCTGAGGATCCCTCCTGCTGCTTTTGGGATGTCGCGCACCATCTACCCGCCCATCCGGCTTTCAAGCCGTGCTACCATCTGGGCAGGCACAAGCGCTTCGTTCAGGCTGGCCAATGCGCGTTCCTTGGCCGCTGCGGGCATACGGTCGTTCGCCTCTACAAAAGCAACAAGGCGGGCGCGGCGTTCGTCGGTCAGCTCCAGCATCTCGGGCTCTAACTGCGCCTCGGCCTGATCACCACGCAGGGGCCGCACGGAAATGCCGGCACCAAGCAGTGGCGAGCGGGCTTCGACCACATCACGGCCCACAATATCCGCGCTGCGTACCAGCACATCATCGCCCTGACGGCGCAACAACTGCACCTCAACAGATTCCAGTCGGCTGTCCTCGCCCAGTACCAAAACGGTTTTTGCCGCATCAATCGCGGAGGCCGGCAGGCGCACCACCTCATCCAGCGGCGGTTCAGACACCACCACGGTCACAAAGTCACCGGTTTTGAAGCCAACCGCGCTGTCAAGGCGGGCAAAGACCAACCGACCGGTTTGCATGTCGCCGCCGCCTGCACTGGCGCGGCTGATGGTCCCGGTAGCCGTCAGGTCAATACCGACAACATTCAATGTCGCCGTCACGGGTGCTGGCATCACGCTGCCAGTATCCCCGAGAAGACGGATGTATTGCGCGGTTGAGACACGAAACGCCACCTCAAGTGCATTTGGATCAATGAGCACCGCCAGTTTTTCGTTGCTTGAGACAAGACGACCCGCAACAAGATCGGTTTCGTTCAGCGTTCCATCAAATGGGGCTGTGACGGTCGTATCGTCCACTGTGCGTTGTGCTTCGTCCAGGGCGATACGTGCACGGGCCAGCCGTGTGCGGCCTTGGTCAATCCGTGCTTCGGTTGAGGTGACAACCTGCCTGCGGGCCAGCACCGCCTGCCGGGCGGATGATGCGGCCAATTCAGCCTCTTCAACGGCGGCGGCCGTTCCAACACCCCGCTCGGCCAGGTCAACCTGTCGCTGGAAGGCCCGTTCCCGAAGATCGGCCTGATCTTGAGCAGCCCGTTCTTCATCCCGGGCCAGCACAAGGGCACGGTCGGCGTCGCGCAGTGCAGCCTCGGCATCCATCAGGTCCGCATCGGCACGGGCCAATTCGGCTTCGGCATTTGCAGGGTCGATAAGCACGAGGATCTGGTCTTGTTCGACCTCTCCACCGTCTTCGAAGCCGTCTGCCAATTCGATCACACGACCCGAAGCCGCTGCCCGCAGCTCAAGTGTGCGGCGGCTTTGCACCTCTCCGAACGCCTCAAGCACCGGCGTTTCCGTGGTCGCCTCGGCGCGGATTACGCCCACTGCAAAAACCCGTTCACGCGCCGGTGGCGTTCTGGCATCGCGCGCCAGACGTTCCTGCACAGCGCCACTCACAATGGAGCCCGCATAGGCGAGCAACCCCAGAGTGAGTGCAGCAAGCACCAATCCAATCAGGCTTTGCCTTAAAAATCTCATTCTTTCACGCCGTTAACCGCCCCCTCTGGGACCTTAGCACAATTTAGTTGGCCCCGGAAAATGTCCAAGCAACAAAGCTGTTACGTGTGAGATAGTTATTTCCGTCGCTGATGTTCGTCGAGGCGCGGTAAAATTTCCACGAAGTTGCAAGGGCGGTGCCGATAATCAAGCTGGCGGCCCAGGATTTCGTCCCAAGCATCCTTGCACGCGCCGGGGCTTCCGGGCAGCGCGAACAGGTAGGTTCCGTTGCAAACGCCACCCGTAGCGCGGCTTTGGACAGCGGATGTCCCAATCTTTTGCATCGACACGATGGTAAAGACGGTGCCGAAGGCATCAATTTCCTTTTCATACACATCGCGATGCGCCTCGACCGTCACGTCGCGGCCCGTCAGTCCCGTACCGCCGGTCGAAATCACGACGTCGATGTTAGGATCATCGCACCACGCGCGCAGCTGGTCCGCAATCTGGGTGCGCTCATCTGGCAGGATTTTCCGGTCGGCCAGCGTGTGGCCTGCATCCGCGATGCGGCTCACCAGTACGTCGCCCGAACGGTCCTGATCCAGGCCTCGGGTGTCGCTGACCGTAAGCACCGCAATGCGGATCTCAATGAAATCAAGGTTTTCGTCGATACGGCTCATGCACGCTCCAAAATTGCAAGGCGGGCGGCGAGCGCGGCAAAGACGCTGGCCGAGATGTAGTCGAGCACGCGGCTGCCGCGCGCCAGACGTTGGCCCGCGCCACCCGCAAAGACGCCCACGGCACCGTTGATGACAAAACCGCCCAGGGCCAGCAAAGCGCCAAAGATCAGGAATTGCGGCAGGACGGGTCCGGCGTCGGGGCTGACAAATTGCGGCACGAAAGCCAGCACGAACAGGATCACCTTGGGGTTGGTGAGGTTGACCAAAAGTCCCGCACGGAAGGCGCGGCGCGGCACCACGGGTGTGGCACTGGGCGAGGCGCTGCGGCGCAGGGTTTGCAAAGCCAGCCACAGAAGATACCCCACACCGACCCAGCGGATCACCTCGAACGCCAGCGGCATGGCGGCCACAAGTGCCCCGAGCCCCAGACCGGCAAGCGTGGTGTGCACGAATGAGCCTGCCGAAATCCCTGCACTTGCGGCCAACGCGGCGCGGGGACCCGCGCGCACGCCCTGCCCCAGGCAGAACATCATGTCGGCCCCGGGCGTCAGGTTCAGCGCCAGACCTGCCGGGACAAAGGCCAGTAGGAGAACCGGATCAACCATCGCGCAAATGAGCCTGCAGGCTGAGCAGATCAGCCCAAGCCTCGCGCTTGGCCGCCGGGTTGCGCAACAGGTAGGCCGGATGGAACATGGGCAGCGCGGGCTTACCACGCGCCTCGGTCCAATTGCCGCGCAGGCGGGTGATGCCGCGCTTGCCCAGAAGCGCCTGACAGGAATGGTTGCCCACAACCACCAGCACATCGGGATTCGCCAACTCAATATGCCGATGCAAAAAGGGTTGCATCATCGCCACTTCTTCGGGCTTCGGGTCACGGTTTTGCGGTGGACGCCACGGCAGAACGTTGGTGATGTAGACACTCTCGTCCCGGCTCAGATTGATTGCGGCGAGCATTTTGTCGAGCAACTGACCGGCCCGACCCACAAAGGGTTTGCCCTGCATGTCCTCGTCCCGCCCCGGCGCCTCACCCACGATCATCACGCGGGCACCGGGCACACCATCGGAGAAGACGAGGTTCCGCGCACCGCGTTTCAACTCGCAATGATCATACGCAGCAAGGCCCGAGCGCAGGGCATCCAAGTCCTGGGCCGCCGATGACACCTGCTGCGCGACCACAACCGGATCAACCGTATTTTGCTGGATAGGTGCAGCGGGGGTTTGCGCCGCCTTTGCCGCCTTCGCAACCTTCGGCACGGTTGCAGGCACCTCATAGCGGTTGACCGGCGCATCCGCGATGCACTCGTCTGCGCCCAGCTCAATCTGCCAGGCGAGGGCCGCAAGGGCGCTATGGTATTCCGCCGATTCCATGGCGCGATCCTACGCGCGCCGCACACGAACCGGAATGCCTATTCCGTGTTCAACAAATATGCCCACCCAAGCGCTTGCCGCGCCGCATAGCGGGCGCATATAAGCGCGGAGACACGCCAAGGGATCGCCATGACCTTCACCCACCGCCACCTTCTGGGGATCGAACACCTGCGCCCCGAGGAAATCGTCACCCTTCTCGATCTTGCCGAAGAATATGTAGACCTCAACCGCGCGACCCAAAAGCACAGCGATGCGCTGGCCGGCCTGACGCAAATCAACATGTTCTTTGAAAACTCCACCCGCACGCAGGCCAGTTTCGAGCTGGCGGGCAAACGGCTGGGCGCGGATGTGATGAACATGGCGATGCAAGCCTCGTCCATCTCGAAGGGCGAGACATTGATCGACACCGCGATGACGCTGAACGCCATGCACCCCGACCTGCTGGTGGTGCGGCACCCGCATTCGGGCGCGGTGGACCTGCTGGCGCAAAAAGTGAATTGCGCCGTTCTGAACGCAGGCGACGGGCGGCACGAACACCCGACCCAAGCGCTGCTCGACGCGCTGACAATCCGCCGGGCCAAGGGACGGCTGCACCGGCTGAACATCGCGATCTGCGGCGACATTGCCCACAGCCGCGTCGCGCGGTCGAACATCATCCTGCTGGGCAAGATGGAAAACCGCATTCGCCTGATCGGTCCGCCCACGCTGATGCCAGCAGGCATCGCCGAGTTTGGGGTCGAGGTCTACGACGACATGGCCAAAGGTCTGGAAGATGTGGACGTGGTCATGATGCTGCGCCTGCAGCGCGAGCGCATGGACGGCGGGTTCATCCCGTCCGAGCGGGAATACTATCACCGCTTCGGCCTTGATGCAGAAAAGCTGAAACATGCCAAGCCCGATGCCATCGTCATGCACCCCGGCCCGATGAACCGCGGGGTCGAGATTGACGGGACATTGGCCGACGACATCAACCGGTCAGTCATTCAGGATCAGGTGGAAATGGGCGTTGCCGTACGCATGGCCGCCATGGACCTTCTGGCCCGCAACCTGCGCACCATTCAGGGTGCCGCATGAGCGCAGACATGCGGGTCCCACCCAATGAACGCGGCGTGATCCGCGTCTTTGCGCTGTCCATGACGGACAAAGAGGCGCAGGCACTCAAGGACGACCCAGAGGCGATTGATGCCGCACTTGGGGCATCGGTTGACGCCGAGCAGGTCGAGGTGTTCCGTGTCTCCGACCTCGAAGGGATTGGTCTTGTTGGTTATCTGGTCGAGGGCAACGCGGTGCCACCAGAGCAGCTGTCGCCGGACAAAGCCAAGCTGGCAAAGCTGGGCGGCTGGGTGATGATTGTCTTTTCACTTGCCTTCGGGGATCGAGAAACGGCGTTGAATCCTGCAACCACGCTGACGCTGATTGGCACTTATGGCGAGATACGGACCGATTGGCGCGCGGCCGAAACGGTCGAGGCGGACAGTGCGAAACCCTACTCGGCCCCGCCCGAAACGGTGAAGAAAAAGCCATCCGATGCCGCCATGTCGGGCAGGATCGCCATGATTGCCTTGCTTGTGCTTGGGCTTCTGACCTGGGTGATGATCCGGATCGGCGGATAGGTTACGCACTCACGCGGCCTATCCGGATTTGGCAATCACCCCTCGGATTTTCTCCAAACCGAAATGTGGCTTTCGCTGAGATGCGTGAAGGGCGACCGCTCCCAATCGGCCCAGCGATACTCCAGCTCCAACCCAGCCAGTTGCGCCATCAGGTCCAACTCGGACGGCCAAACATAGCGAAACGGTATCGACAAGTGCTGATGCTGATCGCCTTTCATCCAGACATGATTGGATGAGTAACGCTGCGTGACCAGATCGTAGTCGTCCACTCCGAAATGATCACTGCTGCAGGCAAAGGCCATCTTGGTCTCACCAAACGGAATGCGCTGCAGAGGTGGCACACGGGTTTCAATCAGGAACCGCCCGCCTTTGTCCAAATGTCGTGCCGCATTTTTGAAACAGGCGATCTGCGCCTCTTGCGTGACAAGGTTGTCGATTGTGTTGAACACGAGGAACACGAGCGAAAATTGCCCTGGCACTTGGGCAGACGTCATATCCCCAATCGTGACATCCATCGGCGGGCCGGTTTCCTTTTTGCGGAGCTCGGCCACCATCGCCTTGGACAATTCGATGCCCTTCACGTCCACGCCTGACGCGCGCAAGGGCAAAGCGATACGCCCTGTTCCAACGGCAAATTCAAGCACGCTGCCCGTGCCCGTTAGCCCTTTGAGACACTTAACCGTCCGTTCAATCAGCGCGGGATCGCCACCGCCGTGATCGTCATCATAGCTTTTGGCAACGGCGTCGCCGAAGTAGCCATCCTCGTCCATTCCGGTCTATCTCCGTCCGACCTACACATCCCTGCATGTTAGCAGTTGGATGGACGCGCTGCAGGGCCTCTTTCAATATGGCGAAGCGATGGTGCCTATCGTGCCATTGGTGAACTGAACTACGCCCCTTGCTTTCGCTTCGATGCAAGACTGATCAGACCGTCTTCAATCGCCCTTGCGCGGCTTGCGGTGCCCACCTTTTTTTGCCCGTTCCTCGACGCGATCCGCATAAGCGAGACGTTCTTCTGCGGACATGACAGCGACCCGGTTCAGCCATTCGCCTTGGGCAACTTTCTGAACCTGCTCAACACCACGCGCCTGTTGTTCCAGAACAGCTGCAACGGCGGCCCGGTCAAACGTGTCTGCCCTTAGCAATGCCACCATCTCACTGAAAGCTGCACGTCGCGCTCCGCGACCGGGCAGGTCCTTGTTGTCACGTACGGCGCCAAACACGGCACGCCGATCTTCTTTTGGAAGTGCAAGCACATACGGCATCGCATACCCCATGCCCGGCCCTTTGCCGCCCAACGGCCCGCCGCTTAGGACCACCCCTCCGACAAGGCCGGCGATACCCAGGTTGATCGCAAGGGACAGGCCCAACAGGATTTTCACCCAGACTGGGCAGCGACGTTCGATTTGTGTCTCTGCCATGCTCAGCCCTCCTCCAATGCCCAACCAAATGCATCAAGGCCGAGGTTGGTGTCGTCATAGGCCGCATCATAGCCAAGGGTCCAAAATGAATCGACACCTGTGTCGCCAACCGCGCCAACGCCAATGACAAAGCCGGTTGCGGTTGCAGCCACCAATCCGCTGACTGCCCCCCATCCCCCAATGCCGCGCACAATCTGCTGCCACCAGGGAGCAGCCACCACGCGACCACCGGGTGCGGGCAAATGCGCCTCGGCGTCAACCAGCACCCGGGCCACCAGATCACCCGAGGGATCCGGCACCGGCAAGGCCGCCAGCTCGTCCAGCATCTGGTCAATCCCGTCGGGATCAGGCTTTTCTGGCGCGACTGTCATATCCATCATCCTTCATATCCAAGGGCGGCCACCCGCCCCTTCAAGGCCGCTGCAAGGGCGCGTTTTGCCCGTGCGGTCAGGCTTTCCACTGCCTCTACGCTGATGCCCAACTGCTCCGCAATCTCGGGGTTTGACGCCCCATCGAAATGGCGCAGTGTCAGGGCCAGGCGCTGGCGTTCTGGCAGCGCGGCAATTGCAGCGCGCAGCGCGGCGTGACGCGCATGGTCCTGCAATCTGGCTTCCGCTCCCGGTGCCGGATCTTCCGGCTCGGCCACATCGTCCAGTGCAACGCCACTCCGGCGACGTTTCCGCAAGCGATCCGTACACAGGTTCGACACGACCCGGTACAGCCACGTCGACACCTGCGCTTCGCCAAAGCGCCACTCCGGCGCAATGCGCCACAACCGCAACATGGCGTCCTGCACCACGTCCTCTGCCTCTGACCTGTCGCCCAGCATGCGAAATGCCTGCGCATGCGCACGCGGCGCCAACCGAACAGTCAAGGCACGGGCCGCGCCTGCATCACCGCGCGCATAGCGGGCAAGCAGTGCAGCGTCATCCTCGTCCGGGCGTGCGTCAAGCGGCATCGTCATAACTCCGGCAACCTGCCCGGCCCCGCCCCCTCGAACAAGGGGCGGGGCCTGCGCCCTTAGTTATTGTTGCGCGGCTTGTGGCCACGCTTGCGCATCTCAGCGCGGGCCTGCTCGAACTCTTCCTGCGAAATCCCACCGCTGTTGTCGGCATCAAGGCGATCAAACATCCGGGCCGGATCGCGGCGCTTGTTCTGCATTTCCTCGGGTGACAGCTTGCCGTCCTCGTTGGCGTCCATGCGGGACATGATACGCTCTGCCCGAGATTTTGCGCGCTCACTGGCGCTTGCTTCCAACTCGGAGACGGACAAGAAGCCGTCGCCGTCCGTATCAGCCTCGGCAAAGCGCGCCTGGCCAATTGCCTGCATCTCTTCCAAAGTCACTTCGCCGCTCCCGTCCGCATCCAGCGCTGAAAAGTCAGGCCCACGATCACGTGCCATCGCTGACAAGGTGGTAAGGCCAACCGCTGCCGCGGCGATAGCCGCAATAAATGTGCTGCGTTGCATAGTGTATACTCCGTTTTTGCCTCAGGTCCGGCCGGTTGATCCCGCCGCCCTATGCAACCTCAAACGGCTGGGTGCGTACATTCCGTCGAAAAAAATTTCCTGGTCGAGTCGCGCATGGCATGGAACGCGACATCGGGACGCAAGGACAGATTGCGGCATTCCGTTTTATGGCAGTCGCTCACATGTTGGGCGCAGTCCTAGAAAGGCAGATGTATGCAAACCGAGCAAACAACGATCCCAACTGAACTCGAGCGGCCAATGCGTCCGGCGCTAATGCGTGGGTGGCAACGCAAATGCCCGCGCTGTGGCAATGGACGGCTGCTCAAGGGCTATTTGAAGCTGGCTGACACGTGCCCTGTATGCAAGCTCGACTACACCCATGCACGGGCTGACGATGGCCCTGCATATCTGACGATCCTGCTGGTCGGGCACCTGATGGCGCCGCTCCTGCACGTGGTGTTTGTCCATTGGCGACCCGAGCCGCTGGTGCTGTTCACGATTTTTGCAGTTGGCTGCGTGGGCTTGTCCCTCTACCTTCTTCCAAGGCTCAAGGGGGCCATCGTCGGGTTCCAGTGGGCGCGGTCGATGGGCGGCTTCGGCCGCGCCGGGTAGCGCCTGCACCCCGGCGCCGATATCGGCCAAAGGGGTGACATGACCACGATCGACAAGACCCAAATTCGCAACGCATCCACAGTCATCGTGCTTCGAGACCGGATGACCAAGCCACGTATCCTCATGGGGCAGCGTGGCGCCAATGCCGCCTTCATGCCAAACAAATTCGTCTTTCCGGGCGGCGCGGTCGATGCGGGTGATCACGCCATCCCGCTCGCATCGACGCTCTTGTCACCCAACGACACACGGCTCGCAGAAGATGGGGAACCCCATCTCGGGCCAGCCCTCGCCGCTGCGGCGATACGCGAACTGTTTGAAGAAACCGGGCAAATCCTCGGGCAACCCGGCAACTGGCCGGATGCCCCGCCCGATTGGACACAATTTGCATCTGCAGGCTACCGCCCGCACGCCGCCCCACTGCAATTCGTCTTTCGCGCACTGACACCACCCGGCCGCCCTCGTCGCTTTGATGCCCGGTTCTTCCTAATCGACGCGCAGGACATTGCCTCCGACCTCGACGATTTCAGCCGTGCCTCGGATGAACTGTCACATCTGCAATGGATCGCGCTCGACGATGTGCGTGGCTTTGACATGCCCTTCATCACCGAAGTGGTCTTGGCCGAAATCGCGGCGCGCGTGACCGACCCCGCCCCGCCGCCAAGCGTGCCATACTTCAAGAACAATGATGAAGAGAGCCTGTTCGTCCGCCTGCGCGGCCATCCAATGACGGACTAGATCGCAAGCACCAGCAATAGGATGGAGCCCAGTAGGACGGCCATGCCAATCCATTCCCGCGAGGTGATGGCCTCGCGGAACAGCAGAACGCTGACCAGTGCGCTCATCACCAGTTCGATCTGCCCAACCGCCTTGACGTAGGCCGCGCTTTGCAGCGTGAAGGCAAAGAACCAGCAGAACGATCCGGCCATCGACATCAAACCGACCCAGACCGCGACCTTGCGCGCGGACCACACCGCCCTGACCTGGCCCGGATCACGCCACCGCAGCCAAAGGACCATGGCAACGGTCTGCATCGCGGTCACCGCGGCCAGCGTCAGCCCGGCCCGCGCAATTGGATCATCCAGCCCAAGGCTGAGCGAAGCGCCCCGGTAGGAGACGCCGGACACGGCAAACAGCAATCCGGCCGCCAATCCTAGCCCGGTGGCCCGGTTTGCCATGTCGCGCCAGTCCCACCGTACGGGTTCGGGTGGGGCGGACAGCAGCAGCACGCCCACAAGACCCAGACCGATGGCGGCAAAGCCCAGCCAGCTGACCGCATCGCCCAATACGATCCACCCCACAAGGACGGCCTGGATAACCTCGGTCTTCTTGAAGGTGATACCGACCGCGAAATTGCGCGCTTTGAACAGGCTGACCGTGGCCACCGTCGCAAGGATTTGCGCCAGCCCTCCGACGGCTGCGAACATCCAGAACTGCGGTCCAAACGCGGGCCAGACGGTGCCAGTGCTGCGCATATAGAGCACGATCAGAACAGCAATCAGCGGCGCGGAATACAGAAAACGTGCAAGCGTCGCACCCGACGCGCTCAGAGTGCCAAGGGAGAGTTGCCGCTGCAGCATAAACCGCAGCGTCTGAAACATCGCCGCAGCGACTGAAATGGGAATCCAAAGGGCCATGACCCTCTATGGCGGCTCAGCGGTCCGAGGACCAGAGCGGATGCGGCACCGGATCCTTGGCCCGCAGGAAGTACCGGGCAAACACATCCCGGTACGAAGCAAAGCGGTACCCCTCGTTGCAGGTCAGGTATCGGTCGCGATTGGCCCGGTAGAGCGCGGGCAACCGGTACCATGGCACGCGCGGATGCATGTGGTGGACGACGTGGAAGTTGTTGTTCAGAAAAAGAAAAGCCAGCAGTCCGCGATCTTCCACGATCACCGTACGGCCCCGGGCACGCTCATGCGCCTGATGTTCGAGAAAGGTCCGAATTTTCAGCACGGACACCGCCGCGTAACAGGCCGTCAGGTACAGCCAGATAGGCGTAGGACTTGCCCAAATGACACACAGGGTCGCAAAAACACCCGGCAGATGCACCAACCACCCACGCAGCACTTGCGCATCACCCGCCCGGATCGCCCGCCAATCCTCTCGCATGAAACTGACCTGCGCCACGACCGGCCCCAACAGCATCCGCCCAGCAAGCGTGTTGTTCAGCGCCAGCACGCTCCGCAAGAGGCGTGGCATCTGCTGCCACACCACCGGATCAACATAGTTCGTCTCGGGATCATCATAGGGATCGGTCAGGTTCGCATCCTGATGATGCGCCAGATGCGTATCGCGAAACCGCAGGTAAGGGATGAAAAGCCCCGGATTGACGACCACGAGGGCCTCGCTGGCCCACCGGGATGGAAACGGATGACCGTGCAGCACCTCGTGGGTCAGCGAGGCATGCAGGACAAGGGTAAGCACCAGCACGCCCCACGCCCACCCCGCTGGCAAGACCATTAGGGCAAACACCCACAGCACCATGCACACCAGCCACAGCCCCAAGGTGATCCACTCGACCTGCATGGGACGATCAAAGGGTAAACGTCGGGACGACCGGCGTGACGGCATTGGCTAAAGGCTCCGGGATAAGATGCGCTCACGCTACCGTGAACGGAGCATGCCGCGAATTCCGAATTGAGTTAACAATTCCAGCAGATGCAGATATTTATCACCACATGCATGAAATTATCGACAAACGCCTTCGCGCCTCCCAATTCCGCGCCCGCCTGTCCCGCGCGATGGCTGAGAAATCCATGTCGCAAAGTGCTCTTGCACGTCACATCGGCACCGACCGATCCACGATCAGCCAAGCACTTGCTGATGATGGTGCACGCTTGCCCGGCGCACAGGTGGTCGGGGCCTGTGCGCAGGCCCTCGGGGTGTCTGCTGATTGGCTGCTTGGCCTCTCAGACCGCCCGGAAAGCGCTGCAGCACTGACCGCCGCCGCGCTGACGCTCACCGAAGCCCCACGCGCGCTTATCGACGAGCGCATCTTCTCGTGGCACCAGGAGGCGGCAGGCTACAAGATCCGACACGTCCCCGCAGGCCTGCCCGACATGCTCAAGACTCAAGAGATGCTGGAGTGGGAATACGGCCCCCACCTGGGGCGCACCACCACGCAAGCCATCAACGCGTCCCGCGACCGGCTGAACTGGATGCGTGCAGCACAGTCTGACTATGAAATCGCGCTGCCGCTCTACGAATTGCACAGCTTCGCCGCCGGAACCGGCTACTACGCGGACCTACCGGCCGACACGCGACAGGACCAGCTCGACCAACTGCTTGACCTAAGCACCCAGCTCTATCCAAGGCTCCGTATCTACCTCTTTGATCAGCGCAAACTCTACTCAGCCCCGATCACTATATTCGGCCCCTTACTCGCGGTGATCTATACCGGCGGTCACTACATGGCCTTCCGCGATCGGGAAAGAATAGAAACACTCTCCCTGCATTTCGACACCTTGATACGGCAAGCCTCGTTCACTGCACGAGATATTCCGAGCCATTTGGATGGCTTGCGCCATCTGATCACCTAGAGCGCCGCAAGGGTCGGCGGGCGGGCGCCTTTGCCAAAGGCAAACAGAGCCGCCCGACGGCCTACAGCTTCGGGTCCGGATTTTCGGTATGGCCGTCAACCGCAATCACTTGCCCCGACACGCGCCGTGCAGCATCTGACCCCAGAAACACGGCCATGTCAGCAATATCCGATGCCTCCACAAAGCTGCGCATGGATGTCCCGGAAGCATAACCCTCATAAACCTGATCACGGGTCGTCTCTTTGGCTGCCGCCTCACGTGCCAAGACCCCTTCCATTCTAGGTCCTTCAACCGCGCCTGGACAAATCGCATTTGCACGAACGCCAAAAGGCCCCGCCTCCATCGCGACGGTCTTCATCAATCCGATGACGGCCCACTTCGCCGCCGCATAGGGCGCACGATTGGGGTAGCCATGTATCCCGGCGGTCGAGGATGTGAACACGACAGAACCTCGACCCGCCGCCTTCATCGCAGGCAGACCATGTTTCACGGCCAGAAAGGCACCTTCCAGATTGACCGACACACAAGACCGCCAATCGCCCAAGGCCACATCCTCGACCCGCGCCGTTGGTCCCGCAATCCCGGCATTTGCACAGAGCACATCCAACGCCCCGGCCCGGGACATCACACCCGCGACCGCGTCCTCGTCCGAGGCATCGCAAAAGTGCGAAGACCACTGGGCAGGCAAAGCCTTCAACGCAGCCGCATCCACATCTGTCACCCAAACCTCGTACCCGGCAGCGTCAAAAGCCTCGCCCATTGCACGACCGATCCCCGACGCACCGGCGGTGATCAGAACCCGGCTCATGGGCGCTGCCCGACAGCCCGGCCAACACCCTCGGGCGCAGGCAAATCCGCATGCGCCACCGACACCCGTTCCAAAGCCGCAACAATCGCGGCAGCAGGTTCGGACGGGCGCCGAGTCTCAAGGCTCACATGCAACAGGAAATGCTCTCCCGTCGCCAAAAGCCGCTCACCCTCATACATCTCATGGAACAGGTGCAGCTTCTTGCCCGCCCCGGCCAAAACCTGCGTGCGCACTGCGATCACGGCGCCCGCATGCACTTCGTCCACGTGGCGAATATGGGTCTCGGCCGTGAAATAGCTGCCGCCGGTCGCGATGTACTCCGCGTCACAGCCAATCATCTCCATGAAACGGTCCGTCGCATCGCCAAAGGCCTGCAAATACCGCGCCTCGTTCATGTGGCCGTTGTAATCCGTCCAATCCAGCGGCACGGCCCGGCGCACGGTCAGGATGGGCGCAGAGACATCCTCCAGATCATCCACATGGGCCGCCAGAACGGTCCCTGCCCGCAACTGCGCCTCGTGGGCATTTATCACCGCACCCGCGCCCCAATCATTGGCCTTCAGGCTGCGCATCATGCCCACCAGATTGTCATCCCGCGCCTTCAACATCTCGGAAATCGTCATGTGCCCGGATTGCGCATCCGATTGCCCGGCAATCAAATCCACCAACTCGTCTGTAAACTCAGGCACATCCATCAGCTTGGTCCAAGGCCACTGCAGGGCCGGGCCAAATTGCGCCATGAAATGGCGCATCCCAGCATCGCCACCAGCGGTGCGATAGGTGTCAAACAGCCCCATCTGCGCCCAGCGGATGCCAAAGCCCATGCGGATCGCCTCGTCGATCTCCTCGGTTGTGGCAACACCGTCCTTGACCAGCCACAGCGCCTCGCGCCAGACGGCCTCAAGGAACCGATCCGCAATATGAGCGTCGATCTCCTTGCGGACACGCAAAGGATAATGCCCAAGGGACCGCAGAATGCCCTCGGCCTTCTCCACCAGAGCAGGGTCTGTTGCAGATGACGGCACAACCTCGATCAGCGGCATCAGGTAAACGGGATTGAACGGGTGACAGACCATGATTTGTTCCGGTCGCGCCGCGCCCTCCTGCAACTCGCTGGGTTTGAACCCGCTGGTAGACGAGCCGATGATCGCATCCGCAGAGCACGCCACTTGCAGGCCCGCCAACACCTTGTGCTTGATGTCCAACCGCTCCGGCACACTTTCCTGTATCCAGACCGCGCCCGCCACGGCTTCCGCCAGATCGTCGTGAAAGGTCAGCCGCCCCTCGTCGGGCAAGGCCACATCCGTCAGGCTCGGCAACGCCCGCCGCGCCTGCGCCAGAACAGGGGCCAGCTTTGCATCCGCCTCAGGGTCGGAATCAAACACCCGCACATCCCAACCATTCAGCAGGAACCGCGCTGCCCAACCGCCGCCAATCACACCGCCGCCGATGATCGCTGCAACTTTTCTCATTCTTTTCATTGCTTCTTTTTCCTTGGCGGACTAACTCGCCAAACATGACCAAACTGACACGGCATATCTGGTTCTATTATTGAACTTTTCTGAGGCTCCAATGGGCCTCTTTGCCATGTCGTGACGTCTGAATTCCTCAGAACCATCGCGACCACTTGGGTTCCCTTCTCCATGGCGGACTGTAAATCCGTGGCGGTAAAACGTTGGAGTGGTCTCCGCGAGAGGTTCGATTCCTCGGGAACCCACCATATCCATTTCAAATACCAGGCTTGCCATCACGCCAATCGGCCACGCGATACCCGTTAAAGTCCAAAACCTGCTCCGCAGCGCGAATCTGATCCGCCCACCGTTTTCCAACGCGCGTCACCACAAAGCCGAACCGTCCATCCGGGTCCCCCAAAGCCGCCGTGTTGTGATCAGGGTCGATCCATACGACCCACAGATCGCGCTTGGACCTATCGTCGTAGGTGATCTCCAAAACACCGCGCCCAAGTGGCATCACGCGTCCGTCGCGTGGTGCCCCGGTCTCGCTCCGCTCCTGCCATCGACCATTGGCAATGTCGAACCCTGCCAACGCCCACTCACCCGCACCCGCCCGTTCGACCTGCCAATGTCCGTCGAACCTCGCCTGTTCGAACCTGCTGATGGCGCCGATTGGCACAGTCGGGTTGCGCAGCAATTGAGGGTCATTCGTAGGTGCGGGCGCGCAGGCAGCCAGCCATCCTATTGCGCAAAGGTTAACGATCAGGAGCCAAAGCGCCCGATGGGGGTGTACAGGGGGTGCACGCCTGGTGCACGGGGGGTGACACCCTGTCATCACCCTTTTGGCGACCGCTTGGTCAGCCCCAATTTCTCGCGCACCTCCGCCGGTCCAATGACCCGCGCGCCCATGTTTTCGATGATGGTGCCCGCCCGTTCGACCAATTGCCAGTTTTGAGCCAGTTCGCCCTTCCCAAGCCACAGATTGTCCTCAAGACCGACCCGTACATTGCCGCCCGCCAGCACCGCTGCCGCAACATAGGCCATCTGGTTGCGCCCCAATGAAAAGGCCGAAAACGTCCAATCCTCCGGCACATTGTTGACCATCGCCATGAATGTATTCAAATCGTCCGGCGCACCCCAGGGCACGCCCATGCACAGTTGAACCAGCGCGGGCGCGTCCAGAACACCATCCTTAACAAGTTGTTTTGCATACCATAAATGCCCGGTGTCAAAGGCTTCGATCTCTGGCTTCACCCCCAGGTCTGTCATCATCCGCCCCATGGCGGTCAACATGCCGGGCGTGTTGGTCATCACGTAATCGGCCTCGGCAAAGTTCATGGTGCCGCAATCCAGAGTGCAAATCTCCGGCAGGCATTCCGCCACATGCGCCACCCGTTCTGACGCGCCTATCATGTCGGTTCCGTCATCTTTCAGCGGCAACGGGGCCTCGGTATCCCCAAACACCATGTCTCCGCCCATTCCGGCTGTCAGGTTGAGGACAACATCAACATCCGCATCCCGGATACGATCCGTAACCTCTCGATAATACTCAAGTTTCCGGCTCGGAACACCTGTCTCGGGATCGCGCACATGGCAATGCACAACAGCCGCACCGGCCTTGGCTGCCGCGATCGCACTGTTCGCAATCTCTTCAGGACTGCGCGGTACATGGGGGCTGCGATCCTGCGTACCGCCCGATCCGGTCACGGCACAGGTGATGAAAACCTCACGATTCATGGTCAGCGGCATGTGTTCCTCCTTGCATTCCAAGGCACTCTGCCATCCATTGCGATCAAGACTTGTCAAAAAACGAAACGAAATGACAAAAACCGCAATCCTCGTTCTACAAGATACGAATACCCTTTCGCTTGCCGCAGCCGTGGACCCTCTGCGCGCCGCCAACCGACAATCCGAACGAAAGCTCTATGATTGGAGCTTCGCAACACCAACCAATGAAGACGTTCAGCTGACCAGCGGCCTGACCGTACCCGCTGCCCCGCTGCAACGCGTTGTCTCTTGCGATCTTCTGATCCTCGTGGCCGGGTTCAACGTGATCCCACAGGCCACCCCGGCCCTGTTGTCGAGCATCCGGCGCCTCACTGCACCTGGCACTGTGCTTATGACCATTGATGGCGGCGCGTGGCTCGCCGCGAAGGCTGGCCTGCTGGATGGGCACGCCGCCACCACCCATTGGGAGGATTTGGCGGAGTTCTCCGCGAGCTTCCCGGACATCACTCTGCAAAACGCAAGGTTCGTGACATCCGGCAACCGATGGACCAGCAGTGGTGCTGCGCCGACCCTCGACATGATGCTGCAACTGATCGAGCTTCAGCACGGAACATCATTGTCCACGCGCGTCGCCGCCGGCTTCATCCACACACGCGCCCCGTCGTCCACGGATCCCCAGATTCGGCACCCGGACGCGCGCCGACACAGTGCACTGACCAACAAGGCGCATGCCATCATGGAGGATGCGCTGGACACCCCTATTCCAATCCCAACCATCGCAAAGAAACTTGGGCTAAGCACCCGCTGCCTGCAACTTCACTTCCAGCAAGTGCTTGGGATCACGCCAAAAACGCACTACCTGACCCTGCGGCTGGCCGAAGCGCACAGGTTGATCAAGCATACGAAAACGCCGCTGCACAGCATTGCCTTGGCAACAGGGTTCGGATCTCAATCCAGCCTCGCCCGGGCGCATTCGGAAAAGTATGGGGCAAGTCCCCGTACGACGCGCACAACCTGTCAATTTGACCCACAGTTTTAAATTGGCCTGGTCGCCACCGTCATCTGGGTCGGCCTGCAACCATGCTCCCCTCCCCCGAGGGGAGGGCCAGGGTGGGGGTCACCGGAAATAGAATGCGTCAGCACATTCGGATCAATACGGCATCGGATGTGCACGGTGCGCGGCGTCAAGATCGGCCAGCACCTCATCGATCAGCCGCACATCAGCCGCACCGATGGCAACCTCCAGCTGGTCCATCGTTGTGGCTCCGAAGATGACCGAGCACATGAATGGGCGCGTCATGCACCACGCCAAGGCCATCTGGCTTGGATCAAGACCATGTTTGCGCGCGACGGCTAGATAAGCATCGACCGCATCGAAAGCCCGCTCGGTCTTGCGCCCGCCCAGATCGGGGTTCAGCGTCAGTCGTGAGCCATCCGGCACGGCACCACCCTGGTATTTTCCAGTCAAAAGCCCGGTTGCCAGAGGTGAAAAAGACAAAAGCCCCACATCTTCGTTCAGGCTCAACTCGGACATGTCCGTATCGTAGAACCGGCACATCAACGAATATTCATTCTGAACCGAGGCGACGCGCGGCCCACCCGCACGCTCGGACGCAGCCAGCCACTGCGCTGTGCCCCACGCACTTTCATTTGAAAGACCAAAGGCGCGGATCGTGCCGCGATCCACCTCGCGCTGCAGTGCACCCAGACAGTCCTCCATATTCTGACGAACGGCAGCAACATCATGGCCCGACGGGTCATAGGCCCAGTTTTGTCGGAACATGTAGCTGCCGCGGTTGGGCCAGTGGAACTGATACAGATCGATGTAGTCTGTCTGCAGCCGCTTCAGCGACCCTTCAACTGCATCCGGAATGGTTGCGCCGGAAATGTCGGCACCGTCCCGAACATGGCGCATCCCTGCGCCCGAATGTTTGGAGGCGAGGATCATCCGATCACGCGCGCCGCCCCGTTCGAACCACTTGCCGATGATCTCTTCCGTGCGGCCAATGGTTTCCTTGGCGATGGGGTTCACCGGGTACATCTCGGCGGTGTCAACAAAGTCGATCCCCGTAGAAAGAGCGCGGTTAATCTGCGCATGGCCTTCCTCGGTCGTGTTCTGCGTGCCCCAGGTCATGGACCCAAGACATAAGGCCGACACCTCGATTCCCGTGCGTCCCAGCTTGCGTCGTTCCATGTCAGGCCCTCCTATTGCGTCCGGGTGACCCTAGCGACCAGTCCCTTGGGAACAAGCCAAAAATCTACCAGTTTTGTGCAAATCAGAATTGAGAACATATCAAGAACACGCTACCGTATAGATATGCCATTGCCCACGTCACTTGTCCACCACACACAATCACGCGCACGCGCTTGCCTGCCCCTGCTGTCCGAAGGGGCACAACATGGGCTTGGGCATGGGCTGGCCATGGGCCGGATCCACGAGGCGTGCGGCCCCGCCCGCCACCGGCTTGCTATGTGGCTGGCAGCACATACCAAAGGGCTGGTGATCTGGATCACCCTGGATTGGAACACCGAACATCTGAACCCTTGCGGCATGATGCCATCCATCGCCCCGGCACGGCTGATCATGGTTCATGCAAAGCGGGCTGATGATGTGTTGTGGAATATGGAGGAAGCGTTGCGCAGTGGCACCGTCCCGCTTGTCATCGCCGATATGCCCGGATTGCCGGGGCTGACACCCGTTCGCCGCATGCATCTGGCAGCGGAAAACGGAGGAGCAGGCAAGGGCGATGCCCCGCTGGGCCTGTTGCTGACCCCTGGAATGGGCGGTGCACAGGGGGTCGAAAGCCGCTGGCATCTGGCCCCCGATCACCGAGGCAGCCAAGGCCGCTGGCACCTGACACGGCTGCGTGCACGTGCGGCCCCTGAACAGACGTGGGAAATCACGCGCAATCCAGATCACGCCCTTCCCCGCATCTCCGGTTTGATCAAGGCTGCGTGACCTGCGACTAAATCCGGCGCTGGCGTGTTACCTCTGCAGAACAGACCTGCAAAGGACATCGCCATGAACCGCCGCCACTTGTTGCTTTGTGCACTGGCCACGCTCGCACCACGCACTGCATGGGCCGCCCCAATCCCATATCGTCTGGGTTCGAGCGGCGCTACAATCACCTACACATTCATGCTGAACGGCGCGCCGGTCAAAGGAACGGTGCCCGTCAGCCAAGCCGACCTGACCGTAGACCCCGACAATCTGGACAAGTCCACCGCCCTCGTCAGCGCAGATGTGCGCCGCGCCCGCACCGGGCTGATCTTTGCGACGGAAGCGCTGAAATCACCTTCGGTTCTTGACGCACAAAACCATCCTAACGCCCGCTTCCGATCAACAGGTGTAAAGCTGGGTCCTGGTGGGCGCCTCTCCAACGGCGCCATGCTCGAAGGGGATCTGACATTGCGCGGCGTTACCCGCAGCATTCGCTTCGATGCGGGGCTGTTTCGCCCCCGTGGCAGCACCACAGAGGACTTCAGCACACTCACCGTCATGTTGAAAGGCCGCATCGACAGGCGCAATTTTGGCGCGACGGGCTATGCCGATCTGGTCGACAACAACGTCGGCATCGACATCGTTGCCGAAATCACAGTGGCTGGCTGAAAAACGACGCTGCTCCGTCGAATACCCGATAGGCACGCATCACGACTCACGCCACAAGGAGCAGGCTATGCGCATGCTCATCTCCTTCGCGGCCCTGTTTCTGTCGGTCATTCTCCTGCAACTCAGCTCGGGCGCTTTGGGCCCGCTTGATGCACTGTCGGGCATTGCGCTTGCCTTCACACGGCAAGAGATCGGCCTGCTGGGGTCAGCCCACTTTCTCGGGTTTTTCATCGGATGTTGGTGGGCGCCTCGACTGATGGGCAGTGTCGGACATAGCCGCGCCTTTGCAGCCTTTACCGCGGCTGGAGCCATCGGATTGATCGCCCACATGATGATTGTAGACCCGTTGGCATGGGCGGTCATGCGGGTGGCATCAGGTATGTGTGTTGCGGGTTGTTACACCGTTATTGAGGCATGGCTGCAATCCAAGGTCACGAATGCCACACGCGGCAGGACCATGGGCGTGTATCGGTTGATGGATATGGGCGCATCACTGGCCGCGCAGCTCGTGATCGGAGTGCTCGAACCGGCAAGCTATATCAGCTACAACCTGTTGGCGATCATATGCTGTGCGGCTTTGCTGCCGCTGACACTGACCAAAGTCAAACAACCCGACACCCCAAGCGCACCGCGTCTACGACCCAGATTGGCAATCGAACGCTCTCCATTGGCCGCCGCGGGTGTCGTTGTGGCTGCATTGTCCAGCGCCTCCTTCCGCATGGTTGGCCCAATCTATGGGCAAGAGGTGGGGCTGACAGCTCAGCAAATTGCATGGTTCATGGCTGCATTTGTATTGGGCGGTGCACTCGCCCAGTATCCCGTCGGTTGGCTGGCGGACAAATACGACCGCCGGTGGGTGCTGATCTGGCTTTCAGCCGCTGCAATGGGAAGCTGTGCCATCACAGCCCTTGCAACCGACCTCGATACAACGGGTGTGATGCTGACTGCTGGATTGTTCGGACTGACTACGTTTCCCATCTACTCGGTTGCAGCCGCACATGCCCATGACTTTGCTGACGCCTCAGAACGAGTGGAACTGTCTGCCGCGCTGATGTTTTATTATGCCCTGGGCGCAATCGCAGCTCCGTTGACAGCTTCGGCGCTGATCGACGTATTCGGCCCGCCCGCGCTTTTTGCGATGATCGCTGTGGGGCACGGTGTTCTGATCATATTTGGTCTGGCTCGGATGCGTTCCCGCGCAACCCCTATCGAGCGTACGCGCTATATCTACGCCCCGCGCACATCCTTCTTGATCGGACGTTTGACGGGCAGGAGCCGCGACAACAAGTAACGGGTCTTTTCCACCGGGCATCGCACTGCTACACGGGCCGCAATCATGCAAAGGCCCACCATGCAGCGTCATCTGATCACGTCCGCCATTCCCTACATTAATGGGATCAAACACCTCGGTAACCTTGTGGGCAGCCAGTTGCCTGCCGACCTATATGCCCGCTACCAGCGCGCACGGGGAAACGAGGTCCTGTTTCTGTGCGCAACTGACGAGCATGGAACACCAGCGGAACTTGCGGCCGCCAAAGCGGGCAAGCCGGTGGCCGAGTACTGCGCCGAGATGCATGCCGTTCAGGCCGAAATTGCGAAGGGCTTTCGCCTGTCCTTTGACCATTTCGGGCGCTCATCTTCGCCGCAAAACCACGCATTGACACAGCATTTCGCCGGGCGTCTGGCCGATGCGGGCCTGATCCGCGAAGTGAAGGAAAAACAAGTCTATTCGCATGCCGACAGACGCTTTTTGCCCGACCGCTATATTGAGGGAACGTGCCCCAATTGCGGATACGACAAGGCGCGCGGAGACCAGTGCGAGAATTGCACAAAGCAACTCGAACCCACTGACCTGATCGACCCACGCAGCGCCATCTCCGGCTCTACCGACCTCGAAGTGCGCGAGACCAAGCACCTCTACCTGCGCCAATCCGCGCTCAAGGACGATCTGGATGCCTGGATCGACAGCAAAACGGACTGGCCGGTGCTGACCACATCCATCGCCAAGAAATGGCTGCACGATGGGGACGGTTTACAGGATCGCGGGATCACACGGGACCTGGACTGGGGCATTCCCGTACGCCGCGGCGACGCCGATTGGCCGGGGATGGAGGGCAAGGTTTTCTACGTCTGGTTCGACGCACCCATCGAATACATAGCCTGTGCCGGAGAATGGTCCGGGGCGCAGGGAGGCGTGGATTGGGAACGCTGGTGGCGGACGGACAAGGGCGCAGAGGACGTGCGCTATACCCAGTTCATGGGCAAAGATAACGTGCCGTTCCACACGCTCAGTTTTCCAGCCACCATCCTTGGTTCCGGTGAGCCATGGAAGATGGTCGACCACCTCAAGTCTTTCAACTACCTGAACTACGATGGCGGCCAGTTCTCGACCAGCCAGGGGCGGGGTGTGTTCATGGACCAGGCGCTGGAGATCTTACCCGCCGACTATTGGCGCTGGTGGTTGTTGTCCAATTGTCCCGAGACATCGGACTCAGAATTCACTTGGGAACTTTTTCAGCAAGGCGTGAACAAGGACCTCGCAGACGTCCTTGGCAATTTTGTAAGCCGCGTCACAAAGTTCTGCCGCTCCAAGTTCGGTGAGACCGTTCCGGACGGTGGGACATATGGCGATCGGGAACAAGCGCTGATTGCCGAACTGGACACCCGCCTCACACGCTATGCGAATATGATGGATGCAATGGAAGTGCGTAAATCCGCGCAAGAACTTCGCGCAATCTGGGTTGCAGGGAACGAATATCTCCAAGCGGCAGCGCCTTGGGCCACTATCAAGGAAGACCCGGAAACGGCTGCTATGCAGGTTCGCCTTGGTCTGAACCTGATCGTCCTCTATGCCACCCTTTCAGCACCCTTTATACCAGATGCGGCCCAAAAGATGAACGCTGCGCTGCAGATTGAAAGTTCTCAATGGCCCGACAGTGCGTTCGATGCGCTCGACACCCTGCCCGCTGGGCAAAGCTTTGCCGTACCGGAAAACCTTTTTGCCAAGATCAGCGATGAAGAACGGCAGGTATGGCAGGACCGGTTCGCCGGCGGCCGTGCTTGAAAGCAGCTGGTCCTACAGGTCCGACCAGACAAAGTGATCAAACTCGCGTCGTTTGCCTGATCACCAACGCCTTATTGTAGGGCTGGTTTGGCACCACTGGCGTGTTCACTGAACCAGCGAGCTTCCGGCGATGAGCGCCTTGTCGTGTCACGCTCTTGTCGGCGATGCACTGTCGCGACAAGTGCCGCGAAGGTTTGAAACAATCCACAGCAAACGCAACGGACTAAAACTCTTCCCATCCTGTTGGATCAGACACGTCATGCTTCGGAAACTCAATCGCAAGGGCACCATTCACGGCCAGCGCCGGATTTGCCTCTGACGGGACGTTGCAGGTGACCGAAGACTGCTTGTCCCGGTGCCGCTCCGATCCAATTCTGAATTGCGCGACGGCGTCCGCAAGTGTGTCAGCTTCGCCCGTCAAAGCATGGCTGGCTGCAGTCGTTTCCTCAAACATTGCGGCATTCTGCTGCGTGACTTGGTCAAGTTCGTTCACGGCCGCGTTGATCTCATTCAAACCCGCGGATTGTTGGCGGGCAGATGTCGCGATCTCAATCATCCGTTCGGAGATGTCAGCCACGGAAGATACGATGGACGAGAGGGCAGTCCCCGTGCGATCAACCAGTTCGACGCCGTGTTGAACCTGTTCAGCGCTGGTAGAGATGAGCGTATTGATTTCCCGTGCCGCATCTGAGGATCGTTGAGCCAGAGCGCGCACCTCGGTCGCAACAACTGCAAATCCGCGACCTGCCTCTCCGGCGCGGGCGGCTTCGACGCCTGCATTGAGCGCCAGCAGGTTTGTTTGGAACGCTATGTCGTCGATCACTGAAGTGATCTTGGAAATTTCTTGAGACGATGTTTTGATACCGTCCATGGCACTCACCGCCTGGCGTGCGATGTCGCCGCCCTGCTGCGCGTTGCGCTTTGCATGCTCTGACGTTTTGCTTGCCGCATCTGCACCTTCGGCAGCGGATCGCACGGAAGAGGTGAGTTCATCCAACGCTGCTGCTGTCTCTTCCAGGGTGGCCGCTTGTCGTTCTGTGCGACGAGACAGGTCATCGGCCGCACTTGTGATCTCGGTTGTTTCACTGCGAATGGAGTTCACGTTGTGCATCACTGTCGCCATCGCATTGCGCAAACTGATCAGTGCGCCGTTGAAATCCAGCCGCAGTTTCTCATAGTCCTCCGGAAACGGGTCTGTCAGTTCGGTGGTTAAGTTGCCTTCAGACAACCCCTGCAACCCTTGCCCCAAGGCCATGACAACCACGGCCTGCTCACGCGCAATTTTTGCTTGGTGATCTCGCGCATCCTGCACTTCCATCTCGGCGTCGGTCACATCCGTACCAATCAAGATGCAGCGTTCAATCTCAGCACCTTCCGTACGGACACAGACGAAACCGCCATCAATGACCAGGCGTTGGCCACTGTGAGACAGGAGATGTATTTTACCGTGTAAGTTTTGTCCTTTCCGCAACGCAGAGAGAACATCGCCAGGGATTTTCGGATCAGGCTGGTCGGCAGCGAACAAGTTGCCCAGCGTTACATTTGTCAAAGCAGACGGTTCGAAACCCAAACGCCGTGCGGCGACCTGGTTCACATCAGAGCATTGGCCAACATTGTCGAATTCAATGCGCATCTGCGTGCTGTCAATTCCCGCCAGCAGGGCTGCATCGCGATGCGCAGTGGTCTGATCCGACCATTCAACAACGGCACCGATGGTTCGCCCCATATGATCCTTCGTTTGGCTCAGATTGATACGCACATGCTGTTCACCGATCCGTAGAACCATACTGTTGTCTTGAGGACCGTCCGGGTGACTCAAAACGTCGAGCAGTCCCACGACGTCTTTCATGTCGCTCAAATTGGACCCAATCCAGGCGTCGCACCGAACCCCAGGCCACAACGTTTCAAGATCCGGCAACAGGCTGTTCAACAGCGCAGCGCAGGACGGGTTGACGAAGATGATCTGGTGGGTTTCGTCCACCATCATCATCGCGGCTGTGGACCCTTCAAAAGCTGCGCCCTTGAATGCACTTTCGCGTTGGCCTTTCGTCGCTTTGGCCAATGCCAGCCTGAACCCGTCCAAACGTCGCGCCATGTTTCCGATTTCATCACCACGCTTGGTTCCGCTCACATCGGTTTGGTATTCTTTTCGTGCAATTGCGGACATGGCGTCGGCAAGCCCGTTCAATGGGCGTGACACGTCGTACCATGTGTATGTAATGATCAGCGCCATCGCGAAAATGAAAACCGCCGCTGCTACAGCCATGGCCATGATCTGATTGCGCGCGAGTAAGGCGATCATCTGCGCATCGTCCCAGGTTGTGACAACCGCCCCGGCAACAGTTGCTTCCGGGCCGAACATCACCGGATATGCGACCATCAATCCGCTCTCTGCTGCCGACACCTGTCCCGTCTCAATCGCGTTCACCGCAAGAGACTGCGCCTCCAGTGCCTGGTCATCCATTCCAGAACTCGCAAACATTTGTCTTCCATCCGAGGCGACAACCATTGCGCCCTGCACTTCGGGCTCGGCGGCAGCAATAACACTTTCGGTTATCTCGGAAACGGCGACATCATTTGCAAACTTGATGGACCCGCCCATTTGCATGGCAAGAAGTTCAGTGACGTTTTGCGCACGGGCCTCCAATTCGGAATGGAGGAGGCTGCGCTGCGCTGAGTAGTCAAAGGACACCATTGCGGCAAGAACCGATAGCGTGACCAACGCCGTCATCAAAACTGCTTTCGCCATCAAAGTGTTCAGGCGAGGCAGAACAGGCAAATTGCGACCGGTAACTTGCATGGCATGACCCTCGACGTTGTGCGCAGCAACACGTGTTGCAGCGACATGAGCTGAGCCATGTCCTTAGGCCAATGCAATTACTGCTGACTTAACACAGCCAAAAATCGTCGTATCGACGCCGCATCCAACTTATGAAAATTTGAAGAAGCACATGGGAACAGGGGTGGAACGGCACTTTCACATGCATGAAGGCAACCCAGCGTCGTGACACCGTCTACCTGATGTAAAGGCCAAGGACTGAGTGCTGGTGCGGACGGCGGGACTCGAACCCGCACGATCATACGATCGAGAGATTTTCTTACCTGCTACGGCTTTCGCCGCCGACGCTATCGCGCCGTTTGTGGTCTGGACTATCCCTTCACCCTCTCCGGTTGCCCGGTCTTAGGTGCTGCCCGTCTAGTCTCTACACCTTCCGACGAAATCACCCACCTCGTCGGCTTGGCTCGGGATTGGCATGGACCAGTGTGGTCGTTAGCTTTCCCCGAATTTGAGCAGTTCTACTCCCGAGGTTTCCCTCGGGGCACTCAAAACATGGTTTAAGTCTCTTGTGTCTACCGATTCCACCACGTCCGCATCTGGTCAGGACGTTGCCATAGATTCTTAGCTTTGACCACGGTGGTTTGGCGCAAAATTCCGGCACAGCTTGTACGATGCTCAACCGCTGCGAAATGCTTACATCTCACTGAAACAATTCGGCATTCTTCACATACCAGCCGGGCTATGAGAGCTACAGTTTCTGCCCTCCCGGGCCGAGTGGAGCGCCATCGGCCAGCAAGTGACGTTCGGACAGCCACGGATTGTTAGCGAGTGCCTTCTCAAGCTGCGTCCGCGCTTCGTCCCGTCGTCCAAGGTTCATCAGCGCCAACGCACGTCCAGACTGTGCACCTACATGATCAGGAGACAGGTCCAGCGCCCGATCCAGATCAACTAGCGCAGCGGTAAAGTCCTCCCGCAGGAAACTGATGAATGCGCGTTGATTGTATCCTTCGGCGTAGTCCGGACAGTACGTCACAAGCGCATCAAAACTGTCATAGGCACCAGCAAAGTCGAAACTGCTGCGTTGGCGCATCCCACGATCCAGAATTTCTTGTGCAGCTTCATCGGGCGCACGCAGCCACAATTGCCACATCTGGTCGGACGCAACCCGTCCGTTGCGTTCATCCGGCGCAGCGTTCGCATCGCCGATCAGCGCTTGCAGTTCGACTGAAATATCCGGCGCTGGCGGACAATTGTCCGCCCATGCGGGCGTGGACAAAAGAAGGGACAAAATCACGTATCTCATGACGTCAAGAATGATGCTGCGATCTCACTGGTCAAGCCACACGTTAGTCAAGCCCGGGCAGCATGACCTCCTTGACGGCCTCCATCGCCACATAGGTTGAGGTCGATGCCACATGCGGAAGGCTTGAAATCACATCCCCAAGGAACTGGCGGTACTGGGCCATGCTGCGGGTGCGGACCTTCAAGAGATAGTCGAAATGACTGGCAATCATGTGGGCTTGCTCAATTTCCGGAATTTGCTGAACGGCTGAATTGAACGCACGCAGTGCTGCCTCTCGGGTGTCGCTCAGGCGCACTTCAACAAACGCGACATGATCAAGTCCCAAGGAGATCGGGTCAAGCAGCGCGCGATACCCCATTATGATCCCGTCTTTTTCCAACCGCCGCAGCCGCGCCTGTGTCGGAGATTTGGACAGACCGATCCGTATCGCAAGATCGGTGATACTGATCCTCCCATCCTCGGCAAGGGCTGTCAGAATCGATTGATCCAGCTTGTCCAGTGCCTTTGGTTCCTTCGCTCTTAAAGCTGAGCTCAAACCCGTCATTTGTCCTGCCATTGCTATCAATTTCAATCATTTTAACCGCTCACAGGATGTTACACTTACCTAAATGGAAAAGGAAAGCGCCATGGTACAAGAAGTGAACCGTGAACTGGCCACTCAGCTTGACGCGGATATGTATGCAGATCCAGACGCCGTCCTTGCGGACCTGATCCAAACGGTCAACCTGTCTGCCGAGGATCGAAAATCAATTTGCGAAAACGCCGCCGGTTTGGTCAATGCCATCCGCAGTGAAGATACACCTGGGTTGATGGAGACATTCCTGGCCGAATACGGCTTGTCGACAGATGAGGGTATCGCACTTATGTGCTTGGCCGAAGCCCTGTTGCGTGTGCCCGATGCCGATACCATCGACGCATTGATCGAAGACAAGATTGCCCCTTCAAACTGGGGCAAGCATTTGGGTCATTCAACGTCGTCACTCGTAAATGCATCAACCTGGGCGCTCATGTTGACGGGCCGTGTACTGGATGATGATCAACCGGGGCCAATTGGCCATTTGCGTGGCGCAATCAAACGGTTAGGCGAACCAGTGATCCGCGTCGCCGTCTCTCGTGCGATGAAAGAGATGGGGCGGCAATTCGTGTTGGGTGAAGACATAAACAGCGCAATGGATCGCGCTGCTGGAATGGAAGCCAAAGGTTTCACCTATTCCTATGACATGCTTGGCGAGGCTGCTATGACGGATGCCGATGCGCGGCGTTACCACCTGAGCTATTCACGGGCGATCTCTGCCATCGCTCGTGCGTGTAACAGTGCCGACATCCGCGAGAATGCCGGCATTTCGGTCAAGTTATCGGCCCTGCATCCCCGGTACGAACGCGCTCAAGAGGGCGCCGTTATGCGAGAGCTTGTACCGCGTCTGCGATCAGTTGCTCTTCTGGCGGCTTCCGCAGGAATGGGCCTGAACGTGGATGCCGAGGAAGCCGATCGATTGTCGCTGTCGCTGCAGGTCATTGATGCGGTCCTGCGCGAAGAGGCCCTTGCGGGTTGGGACGGGTTCGGTGTGGTGGTACAGGCCTATGGGCCGCGTGCGGGTTCCGCCATCGATGCAATCCACAAGATGGCCGTCCGGTATGACCGCAAAGTGATGGTCCGACTGGTCAAGGGCGCCTACTGGGATACTGAAATCAAACGGGCGCAAGTCGAGGGAGTTGCAGGTTTCCCCGTTTTTACGCGCAAGGCAGCAACCGACGTTTCATACATTGCCAATGCTCGCAAACTGCTGGGTCTAACCGACCGCATCTATCCGCAATTCGCAACCCACAACGCCCATACCGTCGCGGCGATCCTCCACATGGCCGATGACCAACCTTTCGAATTTCAACGTCTTCACGGGATGGGTGAAGCGTTGCACGACATGGTGCTGCGCGAAAACGGTACACGATGCCGGATTTATGCGCCGGTGGGCGCGCATCGCGATCTCTTGGCTTATCTGGTGCGACGCCTGCTGGAGAATGGCGCCAATTCCAGCTTCGTGAACCAGATCGTGGACGAGGATGTGCCGCCAGAAGTGGTGGCAGCGGACCCGTTCGAAGCCTTGGAAGATAGCGTGATCAAAATCCCTGATGGTCGTTCGCTGTTTGCACCCGAGCGCCAAAACTCACAGGGCTTCGACCTGACACATGCACCTACGCTGTCGCGGATTGAAACCGCACGAAAGGGCTTTGCCGCGCACCAGTGGACGGCACAGACATTGACTGTCAGTGCGGGAACCGGTGTTGGACAGACAATCAAGAACCCTGCCGACCCTCAGGACGTGGTCGGAAGCGCCTCTTGGGCGACGCCCGATCAGGTGCCACAAGCGATCGCGGACGCGGTGACATGGCCTGCGTCTGCTGCGGAACGCGCCCGCGTGCTGAACGTGGCCGCCGATCTTTACGAGGCGCAGTTCGGTGAGCTCTTTGCGCTTCTCGCCCGAGAGGCGGGGAAAACCCTGCCGGATGCCGTGGCTGAATTGCGCGAGGCCGTCGATTTTCTTCGTTACTATGCGACACAGGCGGACGGTGGTGCCCCAGCGGGTAAATTTGTATGCATCTCCCCCTGGAACTTTCCTTTGGCTATCTTCACAGGCCAGGTGGCGGCGGCGCTTGCAGCTGGAAACGCGGTCCTGGCCAAACCGGCCGAACAGACATCGCTGGTCGCACACCGGGCCGTCGAACTGTTGCACGAGGCTGGCGCTCCCCGCGCCGCGTTACAGCTGATTTTGGGCGCAGGTGACATTGGGGCAGCACTGACCAGCCATCCAAGCGTCAATGGAGTCGCCTTTACGGGCTCGACCGAAACCGCATTGCGCATCCGGGCAAACCTAGCCGATCATACTGCACCCGGCACACCGTTGATTGCAGAAACCGGCGGATTGAACGCGATGATCGTCGACAGCACCGCATTGCCGGAACAGGTCGTGAGAAGCATCGTTGAAAGCGCGTTCCAATCAGCAGGGCAACGCTGTTCGGCCTTACGATGCCTTTATGTTCAAGAAGATATCGCGCCCCACCTGACTGAGATGTTGATTGGGGCGATGGACGCCCTGCAGCTTGGTACACCTTGGCACCTTGCAACTGATGTGGGTCCTGTCATCGATGCCGAGGCTCAAGCAAGCATAGATGCGCATATCGCCACTGCGCGCGCGGAAGGGCGGCTGTTGCATCAGTTGGAAACACCGGACCACGGGCATTTCGTGGCCCCCGCCCTGATCCGCGTGAACGGAATTAAGGATATTGAGCGCGAAGTATTTGGCCCTGTTCTGCACATTGCGACGTACAGCGCCACTGATCTGGACGCGATCATCGATGCGATCAACGACACGGGCTATGGGCTGACATTCGGCCTTCACACCCGCATTGATGATCGGGTGCAACATGTTACGGACCGTATCGCGGCAGGCAATATCTACGTAAATCGCAATCAGATCGGTGCCATCGTCGGCAGTCAGCCTTTTGGTGGGCATGGTCTGTCGGGCACGGGACCAAAGGCAGGTGGTCCGGATTATCTGCTGCGTTTCCGTGGGCAAAGAGCTGTTCAGGCGTGCACCACATGGCCTAGCACGGTCGCCCCCCCATCGTTGCCGCCAGGTTCAGATACTGTACAGGACAGCACCGCTTTGCCTGGGCCAACGGGTGAATCCAATATGCACAGCCGCTCGCCACGACCCGCGTTGCTTTGCGCAGGCCCCGGCGCAGAGGCGACGGCTGCGCAAATGGCAGCTGTAACAGCCTTGGGCGGCATTGCCGTGCCAGCGACAGGACAAGTTGACCCCAAGGCGCTAACCGATGGTCCAGCCTATGGCGGGGTACTCTGGTGGGGCACTGATATGCAGCAAGGAACCGCGCTGGAAAAAGCGCTCGCGAAACGCAGTGGACCGATCATCCCGTTGATCACGGGACAGCCTGACAAAGCGCATGTCCATGTTGAACGCCACATTTGTGTAGATACCACCGCCTCCGGCGGGAATGCGGCACTGCTTGGCGCTGCCAGCTGACGGAGGAACTCAGTTACCTGAGAGCTGTTGTTTGCACTACTGACCCGGTGTTTTTTGACCGATCTTCGGCTCTGTACCTGCTTTGATACGGCGGATGTTTTCCCGATGCCGCCAAAACACCAAAAGCGTGAGGATAACTCCAAGGAACAGCCCGTCCTGCCCGCCGAGAAACATCATAAGGAATGTCGACGCCGCAGCGGCAACCAACGCGCCCATAGAGGAAATGCGCCATAGGCCAGCCCCGACCAGCCACGCGATGCAAGCTCCAAGACCCACCGGCCAATGCAGCGCAATCAACAAGCCAAGAAAGGTGGCGACACCCTTACCGCCTTTGAACCGCAACCAGATCGGATAGCAGTGCCCCAGCATCGCGGCGAGGCCGGCAATCTGGGCTGCATCTTCACTCCCCGTGATCAAGCGCGCCAGGACCAGCGCCAGTGCGCCCTTTCCCGCATCCAGCAAAAGGGTCAGCGCAGCCGCGGTCTTGTTACCGGTCCGAAGAACATTGGTGGCGCCGATGTTGCCTGATCCAATCTCGCGCAGATTTCCAAGGTTCATCACCCGCGCCAAGACCATACCAAACGGGATCGATCCAAGAAGATAGCCAATCACGGCCCACAGGACCAACGTGGCTTGCGTACTTTCAAGAAGGGGCATTCAGTCTCTTTTGTATACGGATCGTCCAGCGACAAAGGTTTCCAAAACCTTACCTTGCATCCTAGCCCCGTCAAATGGGGTATTGCGCGATTTCGAATGGAGTGTGGCACGATCCATCACAAAAGGCGCATGTGGGTCGAACAGGACGAGGTCGGCCGGCGCGCCCACGGCCAGCCGCCCAGAGTCCAAGCCAAGGCGCTTGGCCGGGTTCAGCGACATTGCCCGCCACAGTGTCGGCAGGTCGATTTGATCAGCATGGAACAGGCGCATCGCCGCAGGCAGCAATGTCTCAAGAGCGACCGCACCAGATGCCGCCGCTTCGAAAGGCAGGCGTTTGCTCTCTTCATCTTGCGGCGTGTGCATTGAGCTGATGATGTCTATCAGGCCGGTGCGAACGGCTTCGGCGATCGCTACCCGGTCTTCCTCATCCCGCAAGGGGGGCTTGATCTTGAAGAACGTGCGGTAGTCAGACACGTCGAGCGCATTCAGCGCGAGGTGGTGAATAGATGTTCCCGCAGTGATGTCAAAACCATTACCTTTCGCCCTTTCAAGCGGCGGAAGCGCGCGGGCAACAGTGATTTGGTCCGCGTGATAGCGCGCGCCGGTCATTTCCACCATCGCTATGTCACGGTCCAACCCCATACGCTCTGCCATTGGTGATACTGCAGGTAGCCCCCGAAGCGATGCAAATTTCCCCGACGTGGCGGCCGCACCAGAACTTAGGCCCGGGTCCTGTGGATGCCCAAGCACCAGCGCGCCCAGTGATCTTGCATAGGTCAAAGCGCGGGCAAAAACCTTGCTGTCGGTGACCACCTGATCACAGTCGGTAAAGGCAACGGCGCCCGCATCCAAAAGGAACCCGATCTCGGTCATTTCACGTCCCTGCCGCCCTTTGGTCAGGGCAGCCATGGGCAACACATGAACGGGTGCCGCTTCTCGGGCACGGCGGATCACAAACTCCAGGGTTTCCGGGTTGTCAATGACCGGATCGGTGTCTGGACGAGTGACCATCGTGGTGACTCCGCCCGCCGCCGCCGCAAGCCCCGCAGAGCCAAAGCTCTCTTTATGTCGTTCTCCCGGCTCACACACTTTAACGCCGATATCCACAATACCAGGAGCAAGGTGTTTGCGCTCGCAGTCGACCACTCGCGAGAAGTTCGCCGCAGCGAACGCATCTGCAGTCAAATCAACGTCCTGTGCCAGTATTTCGGCGATGCTGCCGCCGCGCACGATAAGGGCGCCGGTCGTCACCTTGTCAGTCTCCGGGTCCACCAACTTCGCGTTTTTGAACAGAATGTCCGTCATCCCGCCCCTCGCATCAGTTTGGCATTGTTTCGATTCATGCCGTTCAGACCGCTTGCCCCATCCCACTTGAACTGGGAACTGCAACCTATCTTCAAAATGTGGAAAACTGACATGGTGCTCCGAAACTGAGGTCCGGGTCGCGTTGTCGGCCAAAGCAAGCAAATTGTCCAGCAAACAGCACAGGTACCGCATCGAATGAGTAACATCATGCGGCATCCAGGCAGCAAGACAAGACAGCATAATCTGGCTGGTGCCCATCAAAAGGGTGAGCACCATATCAAGATCAGAACAAGTTGGTAAAATGCGCCCGAAAGAACGCTGATTGATGTGGCACCCTAACCCAACTCGACAGGCCCGGTTGGCCCATCATTGTCAAACCACTTCAGCTCGATCTCAAGGCTGTGTTGAAGGCCCTTGTTTCGCTTCTCCTCGTCCTCAACCTTCAACTCGAGTGTCATCTGGTCGGGCAGGTTTAGCACGATCTCGTCCTGACCTTTCCGCAAGGTCACCTCTGCCGTATCAAGGCGATCGGCGAGGCTGTGTAGGAAAGTCGCTATGTCGCTGCGGCTCTTTGTTTCCTTGCTGCTGAAAAGGGTAAATTCACGACCCATTATGAAATTCATCCTTTGCGTCTTTGGGCGGTTGAGAGGCGATGGGCGCACCACCCGCGAGCAATACAACTCGAAGGCGTGTTCCACTCGAAGTCGACTTGGGGATTGCAAAGTGACAGTTCAAGCGACGCGCGGTGCGACACATGCCGCGCCCACTTCAGCCAACGCCAACATGCTAATGAGTGTTTATTCGAATAAAGGGACTTGCCTCGATGGAGCAGACGTCAGACTGCGAACGCCCGCGTCCCGAAACTGAACCAGCCACAATCCGTTCGGGACACAGCAGAACGTCACCGAAAGACGGAAACCATCCTGTCAGTCAAAGTACTCGAATTCGAAAACCACCGTCAGAATGCTTCTGGCCGAGCCTCTCGCGCCATATGGTCAAGCACTGCGTTGACAAATTTCGGCTCTTTCCCATTTGGAAAAAAGGCCCGTGCGACGTCCACATATTCAACAATGACCACTTTTGGCGGTGTGCCTGAGTCTCGCAGCTCGGCACCCGCTGCGCGAAACAGGGCCCGCAGCGTTGGATCGATCCGCGCAATCGGCCATTTCGCAACCAAAGCCCGGTCGGTCATTTGGTCAATCGGGGCCTGATAGTTTACCGCATCATCCATGACGCGGGCAAAGTGGTCAGGATCACCCTCGGCCATCTCGTCCCCTTCGTAGGACGCGCCAAAGCGATGGTCCATAAACTCGACCTTGATCTGATCTACGGTCTGCGCCGTCTGCTCCATCTGGAACAGCGCTTGCACAGCATATAGCCGCGCGGCCGAGCGCATCTTGCGTTTCTGATTGCCCGAAAGGGTCATGCGGTGGTGGATCCTGTCTTGCCTGCCAGCTGATACTCGGTGGCCGGTTTGAACCCGACCCCCTTGCTGGAGCGGCCCCACTTACGGCTGAGCGCGATCAGGTGCAAGGCCGCTGCTGCAGCTCCACCACCTTTATTTTGAGCCGCAGGATCGGCGCGCACCTCGGCCTGCTCGGTGTTCTCGACCGTCAGGATGCCGTTGCCGATACAAAGGCCCTGCAAGCCCAGAAGTTGAATAGCGCGAGAACTGTCATTGCAGACCGTTTCGTAGTGCGTGGTTTCACCACGGATCACGCAGCCCAACGCCACGTAGCCATCGAAGTTGGAAAGGCGTTCGGCGATGCCAATAGCTGTTGGAATTTCAAGCGCTCCGGGCATCTCGACCAGATCCCAGGTGGCGCCGGCGGCTTCGATCTCGGTCTTTGCCCCAGCCACGAGGTTTTCCGCGATTTGCTTGTAGTAAGGGGACACGACGATCAACAACTTGGTTGGATCGTCAAAGCTGGGGCGGTCCAGCACGTGGTGGTCGATGGATGCCATCATTTCTCTCCGAGGATGGGGCGGGTGCCGACAATCTCAAGTCCGTAAGCGTCGATGCCCATATAGGTCGTACGCGGGCTGTCTGTCAGCAGGACCAGACGTGACAGACCCATGTTGGACAGCATCTGCGCGCCGAGTCCGGTGTTTTTCACAATGCGCGGCCCTGCCTCTTCGTCAGTAAAGAGCGATTTGCGCGGCTCGCGGAACAGGCAGACAACGCCCCGCCCCTCTGCCGCGATCAGCTCCATCGCACGCGGCAACTCACCAACCGGTTTGTCGCTAAGGCCCAGGATATCGGTCACTTCGGCCAACGCGTGGGTGCGCACCAACACGGGTTCGTCCGTCGTCAGATCCCCCTTGGACAGCGTGACATGTTCAATGCCATAGGTCTGGTCGGTGAAGATGCGCATGTCCCAATCACCGCCGTGTTGGGACGTGACCATGCGGCGGTCCGTTTCCACCACCAGGTTGTCGTGGCGACGACGGTAAGCGATGAGGTCGGAAATCGTACCTATCTTGAGCTTGTGCTTGGCCGCATAGTCGACGAGGTCAGGCAACCGCGCCATTGAGCCATCCTCGTTCATGATCTCGCAAATGACACTCGACGGATAGTGCCCTGCCAGGCGCGACACATCACAGCCCGCCTCCGTATGGCCCGCGCGGACCAAAACACCGCCCTTGCGCGCACGCAAGGGAAACACGTGGCCAGGGGTCGCCAAGTCGGCAGAGGTGGCTTGCGGGTTCACAAGCGTCGAAATTGTTAAAGCACGATCACCTGCGGAAATGCCCGTGCTGACACCTTCGCGCGCCTCGACCGACACGGTAAAGGCCGTTTCATGGCGAGAGGAGTTGTGCATGGCCATCATCGGCAAGCCCAAGTCGTCGATACGTTCAGCAGGCAAAGTCACGCAAATCAAACCACGCCCGTGGGTCGCCATGAAGTTCACGGCCGCCGCATCAGCAAAATTGGCGGGGATCACCAGATCACCTTCGTTTTCCCGGTCCTCGTGATCGACCAGGATAAACATCCGGCCCAACTTCGCATCTTCAATAATCTCTTCGATGGGCGAAATGGCGGCGGCAAGATCAGTCTCAACCGGGCCTGGGGTCTCAAAGCTCATGGGTCACCTGTGGCAGCGTTGTGGGCGACATAGAGGATCGGACGCGGCAATGCCAGTGTTGCCCGGCGCACAATTCCTGCGCGCCTGTTCGTTCGCGCAAAACCGTCCCTCAAGCCCTGGCTCACTTAGGAACCCCAACCTGTCGTGATGCGAGCACGCATGTCGACTGCGGAATGATGGTGTCAGGCGTAGCCTGTCCGCCGGATCAACCGGCCTCGGCCAGTCGCGCGACGTAACGGGCCAACGTATCGATCTCCAGGTTGACTGCATCACCGACGGCCACATCGCCCCAGGTTGTCACGTCCTTGGTATGAGGAATGAAGTTGATACCAAAGACGACGCCTTGCACCTCGTTCACCGTCAGAGACGTGCCATTCAGCGCGACGGACCCTTTCGGCGCAATAAAACGCGCCAGTTCATCGGGAGCGCGCAGCTGCACCCGCGTGCTGTCCCCGTCGTCAACGACGGACACCACTTCGGCAACGCCGTCGACATGCCCTGATACAATGTGCCCTCCCAGCTCATCGCCAACGCGCAGCGCTCTTTCCAAATTCACGCGGCGACCAACGGCCCAGCCCGACAGATTGGTTTTAGAGACGGTTTCGGCGCTGACCTGCACATCGTACCAGTCAGGACCAAGGTCAACGACAGTTAGACAGACACCATCCGAAGCAATGGATGCCCCCATATCAATACCGGACGTGTCATATGCTGTCTGGATGCGCACACGAAGGTCACCTTCCTGCCACAGGTCAGTGATGGTTCCAATATCGGTGACGATGCCCGTGAACATGATCGCTCTCCTTGCCGTTCTGACCCGAGGTAACTCTGCCCATCAGCAAGGGCAAGTGTCAGGCACGTTGCGGAATTTCGCCGATTGGGCCATAAATCTGCCCCAGTCAGGTGTTCATCATAGATCAAGACATTGCCGAGTATCAGGGACCAAATGACACTGCACGCTCCCGAAGACAGGGTGTTCCTGTTTCTACAGGGACCGCACGGGCCATTTTTCAATCGTCTTGGCGCAATGCTGCGGCGTGCAGGAGCGACTGTTTGGCGCGTCGGGTTCAATGCCGGTGATCAGGCGTTCTGGTTTCACAAAAACAGCTACATTCCCTTCACCCGCAGAACGTCGGATTGGCCAAGCATGTTTGCCGAATTGCTGGCTGACAAAGGCGTGACCGATATCGTCCTTTATGGCGACGTGCGCCCGATCCACGCGCAGGCGGTGGCCGAAGCCAAGCGGTGCGGCGTCACCGTACACGTCTTCGAGGAAGGCTACATGCGCCCCTACTGGATCACCTACGAACGCGGTGGTTCCAATGGTCATTCGCGGCTGATGGACATGTCCGTAACCAAGATGCAGGAAGCATTGGCTTTGTCAGATATGGAGGCCCCTTTGCCCCCCGGCACTTGGGGCGACATGCGCCAGCATATATTCTATGGCGCGCTCTATCATTGGTTTGTGATGTTTCGAAACGGACGTTATCGCAATTTCCAACCCCACCGCGCGCTAAGCGTAACACGCGAATTTCAGCTCTACCTCAAACGATTGCTTTTGATGCCGGTTCAGACGTTGGACCGAATGCAAGCAACTCTGCGCATCCGATATGGCGGCTTTCCCTATCACATCGCACTGCTCCAGCTTGAGCATGACAGCAGCTTTCAAGAACACTCTCCCTTCAACACAATGCCAGAATTTCTGGATCTCGTGATCCGTGGTTTTGCCGAAGGCGCCCTGTCGCACCATCACCTTGTTATCAAGGCGCATCCTTTGGAAGACGGTCGCACGCCTCTACGCAAGACTATTCGAACACTGGCGCGGGAACTTGGTCTCCAAGGGCGGGTTCACTTTGTGCGGGGTGGGAAGCTTGCGCAACTGCTGAACGACGCTCGAAGCGCGGTCACCGTGAATTCAACATCTGCACAACAGGTGCTGTGGCGCGGTATTCCACTCAAGGTCTTTGGCAAAGCCGTTTTTGCAAAACCTGAATTTGTAAGCGATCAACCCCTGCCCGCTTTCTTTGCCGGGGCAAGCAGACCCGACAACCGTGCATACCGCGATTATCGCCGCTACCTGCTGGAAACCAGCCAGATTCCAGGCGGCTACTACTCAGCGCGGGGGCGACGCCAGTTGCTGCGTCAGGTCGTCGACATGATGCTTTCACCGGACGATCCCTATGACGCGCTGGCATCCGGCACCGCGGCGCCAAGGCAACAGTTGCGGTTGGTGACCTGACCACCACTATCCCTATGGCTGGATTTTATCCCCAGACTCCGGTAGCTTGACGACAAGTCAGCGTCGGAGAACCGTCGCGATACACAAAATTTGGTGCGGACCAAACCGCATCCGAGGCAGAACAAAAATAGGTCGAGGAGACCGAGCAGTGATTTTCCTACCGTTCCGCTGGGCGCGCGTGGCTGCGTCATTGGCCCTTTTGGGGATTCTGGCATCTTGCGGTCTGCCGCAGATCGGTCCGAACAAACGTCAGATTTTCGCAGGCTCAGTTCAGCGTGAAGGCGACGCCTTTATCGTGTCCGTCAATGACCGGGTCACCGAGGCCACAGCCGTCACACCAGCACTGGGGTTTTCTGATGAGTTTCGGAACGCAGGCCTTTTGGGCTCAGACACGATCCGACCTGGGGACGTTCTGGGGCTGACCATCTGGGAGAACGTTGACGATGGCCTGTTGGCCGGAGAGTCAGTGAATTCCACTATCCTGGAAGAAGTGCAGGTTGACGGTGCCGGTTTCATTTTTGTCCCATATGCGGGCCGCATTCGGGCCGCGGGAAACACACCCGACGCCATTCGCAGAATTATCACCACAAAGCTCGAAGACCAAACACCTGACCCGCAGGTGCAGGTGCGGCGCGTGGCCGGTGACGGATCAACCGTGTCGCTGATCGGTTCCGTTGGTGCGCAGGGCGTCTATGCCATTGAACGTCCGACACGCACCCTTTCAACGATGCTTGCCCGCGCCGGTGGCGTCACTATTGTGCCAGAGATTGCGCGCGTCACGGTCATCCGGGGCGGCATGCGCAGCCAAGTGTGGTTTCAAGATATCTATGACCATCCAGAACTGGACATTGCCCTGCGTGGAGGAGACCGTGTTCTGGTCGAAGAAGACACCCGCGCCTTTACCGCACTGGGTGCAACCGGTGGACAGGCGCGCGTGCCATTTGAAAGCCAAAACCTGAGCGCACTTGAGGCAATTGCGCAAGTCGGTGGTTTGCAAACCAACACATCGGACCCGACGGGCATCTTCGTTTTCCGTAACGAGCCTGCCGCGGTTGCCAACGTTGTTCTGGGTCGTGATGATCTCGTGGGCGCACAGCGGTTGGTCTACGTACTGGATCTCACCCAGCCCAACGGCATGTTCCAAGCGCGGGACTTCGTGATCCGCGACGGCGACACGCTCTATGTGACCGAAGCGCCCTATACCCAGTTCGCCAAGATCATCACTTCGATCACCACGCCGGTCTCGAGCGTCAACACGCTTGCCGATGGTGTATCTGGCAACTGACCCGGATGCCTCGAGAAAACGCTTCTGCCGCCGGACCCAAAAAGGCCCGGCGGCTTTACGTGTATAATGGTGGCTTCCTTGGTCGTGGGCGCGTACGGCGCATTGTCGAGCTGGCTGGCTATGACATCACCCTGGGTTTGCCCGCCCCAGATGGGATGGTCGGTGTCTGGGGGAACTCTCCGACGGCGCACCGGGGTGAAACCGTGGCAGTGCGACGTGACGCAAATCTGGTAAGGGTCGAAGACGCGTTCTTGCGCTCCGTTTTACCCGGACGTGCTGGCAGCCCTCCGATCGGGCTTTTGATCGATCACAAAGGGGTGCATTTTGATCCGACAACCCCTTCTGATCTGGAAGAGATACTAGCAACCAATCCGCTGGACGACACCGCAATTCTGAATACCGCGCGCGGAGCGATGGCGCGGATGCAAGAAGCACATCTCACCAAATACACCGGCTTCGATCCCGAACTGCCAGTGCCCGATCCGGGATACGTCCTGGTGATTGATCAAACGCGCGGGGATGCATCCGTTACGGCATGCGGTGCCGACCGGAATCGGTTTCTGGAAATGCTGTTCGTCGCACAAGATGAGCATCCAGGCGCTCGCATCTTGATCAAGACCCATCCGGAAACCATTCAGGGCTTTCGCGAAGGATACTTTGACCCCGAAGACTGCAATGACCGTATTTCGTTAATGTCTGATCCGGTCAGCCCGTGGGCACTAATGGAAGGGGCGGTGGCCGTTTACACTGTATCATCCGGACTGGGGTTCGAAGCAATCATTGCAGGGCACAAACCGCGGGTATTTGGGCAACCCTTCTATGCAGGTTGGGGACTGACAGTTGACGAGTTTCCAGTACAGCGCCGACAGCGGGTGCTGACCCGTGCACAATTGTTTGCAGGTGCCATGATCCTGTACCCCAAATGGTACGACCCGCACCGCGATTGCCTGTGCGCCCTTACAACTGCAATGGAAGCGTTGGGAGCAGAGACGCGTGCGTGGCGGGCTGATCACAAGGGATGGGTCGCAAGCGGTATGCGTTTGTGGAAGCGGAAACCTCTGCAAAAGTTCTTCGGTCGCCACACGCCTGTCCAATTTCAAGACAACGCTGACCGGGCACGCGCGATGAACCGCCCTTGGATGGTGTGGGCCGGTCAAGCAGATACGAGACACGAAGGTGCCATTCGGGTCGAAGACGGATTTTTGCGGTCGCGCGGATTGGGTGCGGAACTGGTGCCGCCATTGTCTTTGGTCACCGACGACTTGGGGATTTACTATGATCCATCCTCGCCCAGCTGCTTGGAGCACTTGATCCGTGCACGTCGCACTTTACGCTCCGACCAAACCCAACGGGTCGAACGGTTGATAGGCGCGCTGACCGGGGGCGGTCTGAGCAAGTATAACATGGTTGGCGATCCACCCGACTTGCCCGCAGGGCGGCATGTGTTGGTTGTCGGCCAGGTCCAGGATGACGCATCCATCCGGTTGGGCGCCGGTTCGATTTCCACAAATCGAGCGCTGCTTGAAGCGGTGCGGAAAGCGCGGCCAAATGACATCCTGATCTATAAACCACACCCGGATGTGGAAGCAGGTCTTCGCCCGGGTGATCTCGAGGTCAATGACTTGGCCAATGCCGTTGCAAGGCATGTAAACATTGCCGCCCTTCTGGCGCAGGTGGACGAGGTGTGGACAATGACGTCGCTGACAGGCTTCGAAGCGCTGTTGCGTGGCGTACACGTCGTCACAACCGGAGCGCCCTTTTACGCCGGTTGGGGACTGACCGAAGACCTAGGAGACGTGCCGCCGCGCCGACGCGAAAATATCCCGTTGAACGGATTGGTGCACGCAACACTCATAGACTACCCGCGCTATTTCGACCCCGTAACGGGAACGGCATGCCCCGTCGAGGTTGTTGTCGAGCGTTTGCGTGACGGACCTTTGCCACGCCCGGGACCGGCCAACAGAATGCTGTCGAAGCTACAAGGCTTGTTGGCCAGTCGCGCTCACTTATGGCGCTAAACGCGCGTCCATGTGTGACAAATGTCCTCCCCGACCGGCGATACTGATTTCAGAGCATAACGTTGCGCGGCAGCAAGCGTCTCGACTCCCAGCGCCCCAATGTTTGGTAAGCCTTCCGCGCCGATGACGATGCCGGCAGTGAAACCGACAAGTTCGTCGACCAGGTCTGCTTCGATCAGTGATGCCGAAAGCGCCCCGCCGCCTTCACAGAATACACGAGTGAAACCGTGACCGCCGAGTTGCTGCAAGATGTCATGTGGATCCAGCTGGCTACCCGATGTGCCACAAGGCAGGAGAGTGGCCCCCAGATCGCGCCACGTGTCTTGAAGAACCGGATCAGCGTCGCGTCCGTGGCAAACAATAACGGGGATGTCTTTGGCCGTGCGTGCAAGCGTCGACAGAAGGGGTAAGTCCAACCGGCGTGACACCACGACGCGGGCGGGCTGCTGTACATCGCCAAACCCTCGCACGGTCAGCGACGGGTCGTCGTGCCGTGCCGTGCCGCCCCCGACCATAACGGCATCATGCCGAGCCCGCAGAGCATGAACTTGTCTGCGCGCCAAAGGACCAGTAATCCACTGGCTTTCGCCAGTGCCTGTCGCAATGCGACCATCGAAACTGCTGGCCAGCTTGAGGGTGACAAACGGGCGCCCCTGTTCAGTACGAAGAAAGAAGCCCACGTGATCCGCCTGTGCCTTAGCTTCGCATATGCCCATGGTCACATCGACACCCGCTTTGCGCAGGATTGCAATACCCGCGCCATCGACACGCGCATCGCTGTCCTGTGTGGCGATCACCACGCGCGAGATGCCCGCGTCGACCAAGGCGTTTGCGCAAGGTGGCGTCTGGCCGTGGTGTGCGCAAGGCTCCAAAGTCACATATGCCGTTGCCCCGCGTGCGGCATCACCCGCTTGCCCCAGAGCCACCGGTTCGGCATGCGGCCGACCGCCCGGTTGGGTCCACCCCCGACCGACAATGCGCCCATCTTTTACAACAACGCATCCCACCGCCGGATTTGGAGCCGTTCGCCCCATTCCACGCCGTCCCAGAGACAACGCAAGTGACATGAAACGGATGTCCTCCGCTTCGCTCACTCGTCTGAAGGGGCGTCTGGTCGCAGCTCAGCCACGAACTTGTCGAAATCGTCCGCGGCCTGGAAATTCTTGTAAACACTGGCAAATCGGACATATGCCACCGTATCGATACGGTTCAGTGCTTCCATCACGATTTCACCAATCTGCTTTGACTGAATATCGGTTTCACCCATGCTTTCCAGACGACGTACGATACCGGAAATCATCTGATCAATGCGTTCAGGATCAATGGGCCGTTTCTGCATCGAGATACGGATAGATCGTTCAAGCTTGTCACGGTCAAAGTCTTCGCGCTTGCCGTTGGACTTGATGACCACCAGATCGCGCAGTTGAACACGCTCATAAGTGGTAAACCGTCCACCACAAGCCGGACAGAAACGCCTGCGCCGGATCGATACGTGATCCTCTGCCGGTCGGCTGTCTTTCACCTGTGTGTCAATATTCCCGCAAAACGGACAGCGCATCGCCCATCCCCTTGTTCTAGTCCCGCCTGTAGTGGGGGTTTTCCCCCGTTCCGCGAAACTATAGGCGGTTGTCTAGGTTTTGGGTAGGGGGGAAATGACACCGCTACATAAGCGGTCCCTTCCCTAGCGCCGTACGAGTTGATCGTTTGACGTGCGCACCCGCAGGAATGGCAAATTGCGACAAAGGGCATAGGCATGGGCCATGGAAAATACCTTGCCCGAACGGCGCACGCCCTGGCCGACAGATGAAAACGCGTCGGAAACAGCTTGCGTGCTGAAAGTTACCCCCTTGCGACCAGATGCAGTCTGCGCGTCCCCGCGTCCTTCTGCAATGTACAAGTCGCCGCCACGCAACCCCAAAACGTTGCGCGCGTAGATTCCTGCCGCGCACCAAATTTGCGTCCCACCTGCGGCATCCGCCTCAATCACCTCGAACGTTGTGCCGTCGATCTGATTGACCGGAATAGTAAATCGCTCGCGGCGCACGAAATCCTGTGCATGTCCCAACGTTGGCAGCGTTATGGCGAAGGCAAGGGCGATAGGTTTGAACATCGGGTGTCTCCTTTGTTCAATGGATGTAGGCAGTGCAGGCTGAAATGAAAATCAACTTGCGGCGACATAGTCGTCATGAACGGGATCAAGTAAAAAAATGCTTTGTCCTTTACCCAAGATAGGCAGCGACCCGTCGATGGTGAGGGGTGTCGCGATGTTCGAACAGATAAATCCCCTGCCAGGTCCCCAATTGTGGCTGTCCGTTCTGAACCGGCACTTGCAGGCTGACGGGCAGCAGCGCTGCCTTGATATGTGCTGGCATGTCATCTGGCCCTTCGTAGGTGTGCGTCAAGTAAGACATCGAAGGGTGCGTACTGGGCGGCACGAGACGGGCAAAGAAGTTTTGCAAGTCGGTTTGCACCTCTGGGTCTGCATTTTCCTGGATGAGCAAAGAGCAGGATGTGTGTTGAACGAAGAGCGTAAGCAAGCCGTCTCCGCGGCACCAGTTCACGACGTCACGAGTAAACTCGTAGAGACCTTGTCCGCCTGTCTGGATTTGAAATGTGGTTTGCATAACGCCATCCTGCGCTGGGCTGGGATTGGTTGCAAACGCACATATGTGACTTAGGAGTTTAGCCTTGTTGACTCAGAGTTGACGTAGAGGACGGCACAAGCGTGCCGCTGTAGTCAATCACGCATCCAAGCCACCATACACGTGAAGATACGTAGAAGGTAATCTGCCCGGTCTTGTCCACCGTTTCGCGCCCGCCGCTTCCACGAAACAGGAAAGCTGGCATAGGAATGCCAAGCAGGTGTATCCCAGAGACGGGCATTTCAAGCCCGTCCTCGGTCACTGAGGGGCGCATGTGCACATCGAAGGGGCCGAACCGCTCTGCAACATCGGTGGGCGAGACTTGCCGGACAGTTGAGGACAGGGTGTGCCCGTCGAAATCGCGGTGCCACTGTTCCCCCTTGGCATCCGAGGTAATGGACATGCGCATGGGGCGGTTGGCCATCGGCGCAGGGAACCCTCCCATGCGGCATAAAATCCTGAACAACGCATTGCCCTGTTTTACGGTCACGGCGCCAACGTAGACGGCGTTGCGGTCACCGGAGTGAAACGCCACTAAGGGGCCGGGCAATTCCCGCGCCCGATTCCCCAACACCTTGAGTACAACCCCGGTCAGGTCCAGCCCTCTGCAACGAACCGCGACCGCACCCCCGCGTCAGGCATCATGCACGTATCGTAGCGACCGAAGATGGCATACCTGTTGCGCGCGATCAGATGGTAGAGAGGGTCCTTAACTGCCCTCGGTAGGAATCGGCAGGTCGACAACGCCTTCCAAGGCCAGTCTAGGCAGCTCATCGCGACGGCGAAGGCGTCGAGCCGTTGATACACCAGTCCGTCAACAATCACGAGGTTGGTTTCGAAGTCGTCCGTGGGCAGGTTCAGCGCAGTATAGAGGCGCGCGCCGAGAGGTGATTGCGCCAGCACGAAATCAAACCGTCGGTTTCGGTCGTGATGCAGCATGAACTTAAAAAACCCTGAACACAGTGCGCATTCGCCATCAAACACGATCACGTCGCGTTGGTTCAGATGGCACATCAGGTCGGGTGAGAGAGGGTTTGGGCGCGGCATTGGACTGTCCTTGACGTCCCAACGCTACGGGAAAAGGCAAGTGTTGGCACCGTGATCAAGTGACGCAATACGCATTCAGCGAAATAGCGCTTCGCCCTGTTCGTCGATGACCTGCTTGGCCTTGGCGATTGTCGCCTTGGTCGCGTCTTCGTGCGACGCTATGGTGTCTGCACGGATCAGGCTGTGGATCTTGGTTTCTCCGCCCAGTTCCTTCTCGATCCGGGCAGAGATACGGTATCCATCGGATTCTTTTTGCAACGTTGGGATGATGCTAAAGCCGTTATAGGTTTCGCCTTCCGGCTCCGCTGGTGCGCCGCCGCCAAACAGTTTTTTGAGAAGGGACATGGGCCAACTCCGTGTTTGTAATGCGCGGCAGTTGATGCAGGCGGTGACGTGGCGGCCACCGCCCGCGATATTTGAAAACGCGCTACTGGTCGAGGAAGCTGCGCAGTTTGCGGCTGCGGCTGGGGTGCTTCAGCTTGCGCAGGGCCTTGGCTTCGATCTGACGGATCCGTTCGCGGGTCACGCTGAACTGTTGCCCCACCTCTTCGAGGGTGTGGTCGGTGTTCATGCCAATACCGAAACGCATGCGCAGCACGCGTTCTTCGCGCGGTGTGAGCGAGGCAAGGACCCGTGTGGTGGTTTCCTTGAGGTTTTCCTGAATGGCACTGTCGAGCGGCAGCACGGCATTCTTGTCCTCGATGAAATCGCCAAGCTGACTGTCTTCCTCGTCCCCGATGGGGGTCTCAAGCGAAATCGGCTCTTTGGCGATTTTCATCACTTTGCGAACCTTCTCAAGCGGCATTTGCAGCTTTTCGGCCAGTTCTTCGGGGGTGGGTTCGCGCCCGATCTCGTGAAGCATCTGGCGGCCAGTGCGGACCAGTTTGTTGATCGTTTCGATCATGTGCACAGGGATACGAATGGTGCGTGCCTGATCCGCGATGGAGCGGGTGATCGCCTGCCGAATCCACCACGTGGCGTAGGTCGAGAACTTGTAGCCACGACGGTATTCGAACTTGTCGACTGCCTTCATAAGGCCAATGTTCCCTTCCTGGATCAGGTCAAGGAACTGCAGGCCGCGATTGGTGTATTTCTTGGCGATCGAGATCACGAGGCGTAGGTTTGCCTCGACCATCTCTTTCTTGGCCTGACGGGCTTCTTTTTCGCCCTTCTGAACCTGCTGCACAATGCGGCGGAATTCGGAAATGTCGAGGCCAACATATTGGCCCACTTGCGCCATGTCAGCACGCAATTCCTCGACCTTTTCGGCAGAGCGTTCAATGAACATCTGCCAACCGCGACCGGACTTTTCGCCCATCTCGTCCAGCCAGTTCGGATCGAGTTCGCGACCACGATAAGCGTCCACAAATTCCTTGCGGTTGATCCGTGCCTGGTCAGCCAGTTTCACGATGGAACTGTCGATCTGCATGATCCGGCGGTTAATGCCGTAGAGCTGGTCAATCAGCGCCTCGATCCGGTTGTTGTGCAGGTGCAGTTCATTCACCAGCAGAACAATCTCGGCCCGCAGCTTCTGATAGGTTTCTTCGTCGCCTTTACTGAACGAACCGTCTTCGTTCAGCGTTGCAGAGATCCGGCTGTCCTGCATTTCGGACAACAAGGAATAATCATGTGCAATGACTTCCAACGCTTCAAGCACTTGCGGCTTGAGCGCAGCCTCCATCGCGGCAAGCGACATGTTGGCCTGTTCGTCTTCGTCTTCGTCGTCGTCTTTGGCGATGGGGTTGCCGTCGGCATCAAGCTCTGGTCCTGCATCCGCCTTTTCCTCGGGCTTGGCACTGGTGTCGACAACAGGTTCGGAAACCTCTTCGCCGTCTTCGCCCATTTGGTTACCAAAGGTGGCTTCGAGGTCGATCACATCGCGCAGCAAAATCTCTTCGCTGAGAAGTTCGTCGCGCCAGATGGTGATTGCCTGAAAGGTCAGCGGGCTCTCGCAAAGCCCTGCGATCATCGTATTGCGACCGGCTTCGATCCGCTTGGCAATGGCGATCTCGCCTTCGCGGGACAGCAGTTCAACGCTACCCATCTCGCGCAGGTACATGCGCACGGGGTCATCGGTGCGATCGAGTTTTTCCTGACCGGTCGCGCCCAGCGTCAAGTCGCGGGTGCCTTCGGTGGTCGTGACCTCGGTCGAGCCTTTCTGCTCTTCCTCTTCGGCCTCTTCGTCCTCGATGATGTTGATGCCCATCTCGGACAACATCGACATCACATCTTCGATCTGCTCAGAGCTGACCTGATCAGGCGGCAGTACAGTATTGAGCTGATCATAGGTGATGTAGCCCTTCTCGCGGGCTTCGGAGATCATCTTTTTGACGGCTGCCTGGCTCATGTCCAGCGAGTGGGCGCCGTCCTGATCTTCGGTCTTCGCGTCTTCGTTCGTGTCTTTTGCGGCCATACTGGGCTCCTTTACCGGGGCTCCTTGGTGATTCGTCCCCACGAATCACTCCCAGAAACATTTAGTGCTTTGGGTGATTCGGCCACCCATGTACGTGCATTTTCTTTATGTTTTGAGACCAAATCGCATCAGTTACCGCGTTTTGAGAAGCTGATCTGATCCATGAGCGCTGCAAAAGCATCCCTCTCACTGCGGCTGATTCGGGCGCCGTTGTCGCCCGTCTCATATTCTGAATCATCTTCTTTCCCGCTACGGCTGGCCTGAGCTGCGGCTTGAGCCGCTTGGCTGAGGCGCCATGTCACGCCTTCATCAGCCACACCTTCGAGGTCCTGCACCGCATCTGCGATCTCGGCATTCAGTCCCTTCACCGCGCTGAGTTTTGCGAGTTCTTCGGCCACGGTCATACGGGCCATGTCGGCATCGCCGGGTGTGCGGATACATGGGACAATTGCCACATGGCGTGAAGAGAGCAGGTTATCAAGGGCTTCCGGGCCCAGCGCGCTGAAAATCTTTTCCTGCAACACATCAGAACCAGCATGCCCATGGCGTAAGATCAGGTCGCGCAATACGGCATGGTCGCGATCATCACAGGCCAAGCTTTCAAGCCCAGTTTCAAATTCTTCAGCCACCTCAGGCGTACATATCAGCGCCGCAAGGATCACCGATTCCCGTAGATGGTCTGTCACTTGCGCATCACCTGCCGCTAGTGCGGAAGTTTTAGTGCTGGGCATTGGAACAGGCGGTGCCTGCCAACCGCGACCCTTCTGCCAGTTGCGCTTTTGTCCGCCGCCACTGCGTTGTGGGCGGAAGAGTTGCCAGCGCATGTCCTTGACCGCCTGCCCATAGTGCTGGCGGATCGATGGGTCCTGAATCAGCTTGATCTTGTCACGTAATACCTTGTCGAGCGCAGCCTTGCGTTCAGGGCTGTCAAAGGTTTTGCCCTCGGTTTCGCGTTGCCAGAGCAATTGAACCATAGGTATAGCGCCATCCAGCAGTTTCTGCAGAGCACCGGCCCCTTGGGCTTTAAGTAAGTCGTCCGGGTCCTGCCCTTCCGGCATCAACGCAAAGCGCAATGATTTACCTGCCTCCAGCATAGGCAATGCAAGATCGATCAAGCGCATGGCCGCCCGCAGCCCAGCCTTGTCCCCGTCCAGCGCAATGATCGGCTCATCTGCAATGCGCCAGAGCATCGCGAGCTGGTTCTCGGTCACGGCTGTGCCCAAAGGTGCTACGGAAGCGCCAAACCCATGCTCCGCAAGCGCGATAACATCCATGTAGCCTTCAGCGACAATCAGCGGCTGCCCCTTGCCCGCCGCCGTCCGTGCCGGTCCATGATTGTAGAGGCTGCGCCCCTTGTCAAAAAGCTCCGTCTCGGGAGAGTTCAGATACTTGGCGTTGTCGTTCGGGTCCATCGCCCGCCCACCAAAGGCGATGCAGCGCCCACGTGCATCGCGGATCGGGAACATGATGCGCCCCCGGAAGGTGTCGTATGGCTTACCACCCTTCTGGCTGGGTTTGGCAAGGCCAGCATCAAGGATCAGATCATCCTCGACCTCCTTGCCCTTTAGTGTGTCCCACAAGCCTTGCCACGCGTCGGGCGCGAAGCCGATCTCCCACCTGTCTTGCGCTGCCGGATCAAGGCCACGCCGCTCTAGATAGTCACGCGCCGGACCAGCCACGCCGGTTTTGAGTTGCAGGCGGAAGTGCTGGACGGCCATTTCCATGACATCGGCAAGCTGGGTGCGTTTGTCGGCCTTTTCCTGCGCGCGGGGGTCGCGTTCAGGCATCGGCATACCTGCCTCACCCGCAAGAATTTCAACAGCCTCCATAAAGCCAACATTCTCGGTCTCGCGCACAAAGCTGATTGCGTCGCCCTTCGCATGGCAACCAAAGCAATAGTAGTAGCCCTTGCGATCATCGACGTGAAAACTGGCCGTCTTCTCATGGTGAAACGGGCACGGCGCCCACAGGTCGCCCTTGCCCTGATTGGACTTGCGGGCATCCCACATGACCTTACGTCCCACCACCTGCCCTAGGGACAGGCGCGTGCGCAATTCATCGAGAAATCCGGGGGGCAGGCTCATGCCCTTAATATTGGTGGTGTGGCCGCAGGAGTCGAGTCACTGCTGAAGACACAACTCACTCCACGCATCCGACAGGCTTTCGTTACGCAATACGCGGCGCTTTTGTTCGTACACCCAAGGTGTGATCAAAGGGATTGCGTTATTGTACTGCGCGGGCCAGTCAGGGTTCTGCGCCAGAATGTGGCTTTGCACATCTCGCTCCTTGACCCTGTCCAGTCGGGCTTGCTGGATGGCACCGACCACCTGGGCTTGATATCCACAGCTTTCCTCTTTGCTGTCTTGGGCAAAAGCAGGGACTGCGGAAAACGCAATGGCGGCAACTATGGCAAAACGGATCATGGACAGCTCCAGACACTTGGGAATCGATTTGGTCGTTTTTAGCCGCGTGACGCGACGCTTGCCATGGCCCTCTCCAAATCGTGCAAGAGCGTGCCCGCCATAGAGCGGAAAACCATCAACAGAAATCTGTCCGTCCCGATGCGCGTAACCGAGGCATTCATGTGTTGGATCTGACTGCGCGCTGTGTGACCGCGTTTGAACTGCGCAACTGACAGATCCAGAGGTACAAGGCGGGCCAGGACATCTTCAACCCGGTCACCGGACAGCGCCACTGCGGTCCATGCGTCCGATTGATCTGTCAGTGCGGCGTATTCTGCAAGTTTCGGGTCAGGCTTTGGCCCAGCCAAAAGGCTAACGTCTCGCCCAAACCAGATAGCACGCGCGCCGGCCTTACCAGTTGCACGGTTTGGTGCAGGCCATGCCATGCCATGCGCCGCCTTGAACGGTGCGTCTATCTGAGCCCCCGCATAGGGAGAGATCGATGTCAGGGCACCCAAGTCAATTTCTTCCAGCGTGCAGGACCCAATGCCGCGCGGCGGCATATCGTCAAGGGGGGTCTTTGCCATCAATTCAGCCACGTGTCCGCCCTCCCTCTGGATCAAAGAACACCGGATCACACAGCTCTACCCGCGTCTGGATACCGCGCACATGATCAACCATGTTCAATACGTCACCATGTCGGATCAGCCCGTCTCTTACAAAACCCAATCCGACGTAGTGGCCCAGCGTTGGTGAAAAACCCACCGACGTGACGTAGCCTTGATCATGTTCGTGCATCGGTTCTTCGCCATCGGAATAGATATGGGCACCCGCCGTCAGCTGTTTCACCGCACCTGCAGGTTTCAGGCCCACCAGCTGCGCGCGACCGTCTTCAGTCAGACCGGGACGTCGCGCCATGGTGGCACCTATGAAGTCCTTCTTCTTGGACAGCATACGCTCCATCCCGATATCTTGTGCCGTCACGCGGCCATCAATCTCAGCATGGGTAATGAATCCTTTTTCAATGCGGAGAACATTCAAAGCCTCCATACCGTAGGCACCGCCACCGAGTGCTTCAGCCCGCGCGACAAGCAACCGGAAAAGACTGTCACCAAAGCGGGATGGCACCGCGATCTCATAGGCGTGTTCGCCAGAGAACGAGATACGGAAAAGGCGCCCTTCGACACCCTGCACGCCCACCGTTCCACAAGACATAAAGGGCCATTGATCATCATCGATGGAATGATCCAACAAACCGTTCAAAAGCGTGCGCGCTTTCGGTCCAGCCACAGCGAACTGCGCCCACTGTTCGGTCACGGACATGATGCGCACATCCCAATCGGGGCGCAGCGCCTGCGTGACAAACTCCAAGTGCCGCATCACTTGGCCGGCCGCCGCGGTTGTGGTGGTCATGACATAGTGATTGGGCCCCAACCGCGCAGTGGTTCCGTCATCCATGACAAACCCGTCTTCGCGCAACATGAGACCGTACCGCACGCGGTTTTCCTTCAAGGTCGAGAACATGTTTGTGTAAACGAAATCAAGAAGTTGCGCTGCGTCCGGCCCTTGGATATCAATCTTGCCAAGAGTGCTGACGTCGCAGATGCCAACAGTATTTCGTACCCACCCAACCTCGCGATCGCAGGATTGCCTCCATGTCGTTTCATCAGGCAGTGGGTAATACGACGGACGATACCAAAGCCCGGCTTCAATCATCGGTGCACCAGCAGCAACGGTGGCGGCGTGACTTGTGGTTTTACGTTCAGGCGCAAACCCTTTGCCTTGTGCGCCTGCTCCCAGCGCTGCAAGCGCCACTGGGCTGTACGGAGGCCTGAATGTCGTGGTGCCCGTTTCAGGGATGCCGCGACCCGTTGCATCGGCCAAGACTGCCAACGCGGCCACGTTCGAATTCTTGCCTTGATCCGTCGCCATGCCTTGCGTTGTATAGCGCTTCATGTGCTCGACAGACGCAAAGTTCTCCTGCGCGGCCTGTTTGACGTCTTTCACACTCACATCGTTCTGAAAATCCAGCCACGCACGGCCGTTTCCGGGCACGGCCCACAGCGGTTCTATCTTGTACGCGCTGTCATCAGCTTCAGGTACTGCGACCTCGGTCGATGTCGCGCCAAGCGCTTCGAGGCTGCGCATAGCTGCCGCGGCGCCTTCGGCCAAACATGCAGCTGTCGCAAAACTTCCGTTGCAAGCCCCTGCTGTATCCATGCCCGGAATTGCGCCCGGTGTCGGGACGAAACTGGCTATGTCGTCCTGCCATGTGGGCCGTCCGTTCATGTGACATGTCATGTGCACTGTCGGGTTCCATCCCCCCGAAACTGCCAGACAATCCGTGGCAATTTTCTCAACACCCGAAGCGGTCCGAACTGAAATCGCTTCCAGACCGCGTCGCCCATGGCCATCGGACACCATTGCGCTTGACATCAACCGATAGTCTCCCATGGCCTGAGCATCCCGGCGACTGTCAATGACCGCCGCGACGTGCACGCCTGCGTCCTGCAGGTCCATGGCAGTGCGGTGCGCATCGTCATTGTTGGCAAAAACTGTCACTGCTTTGCCCGGGCTGACACCAAATCGATTTAGATATGCACGCACTGCGCTTGCCGCCATAACACCGGGGCGGTCGTTGTTCCGAAATGCAACATGGCGTTCGATCGCCCCTGCCGCCAACACGGACCGTTTGGCCACGATGCGCCAGAAGGTTTCCTTAACCCCGCCCTTGGGCACACCATTCGAATGGTGAGACACACGCTCAAGAGCGCCAAATGTACCACCATCATGCGCACCCGTTACCGTGGTTCTCGGCATCAGGCGCACATTGTCCATGGCCGCCAGTTCCGACACCATGCGCGCAGCCCAATCCGCGCCCGATGCTCCATCAATGGCCAAGGTTTCCGCGTTCAGGCGCCCGCCCATTCGGCTGTCTTCGTCGGCCAGAATAACACGAACGCCTGATTGCGCCGCTGTCCATGCCGCCATCAGGCCAGCCGGCCCTGCACCGATCACCAAAACGTCACAAAACGCATAGGCCTTTTCATAATGATCGGCGTCTTGCTCGCCGCTCAATGCGCCCAAACCCGCCGCGCGCCGGATAAAAGGTTCATAGACTTTTTCCCAGAACACCCGCGGCCACATGAACGTCTTGTAGTAGAACCCCGCTCCAAGAAATGGCGCGGCAAGGTCATTCACACTCAGCAGATCAAACCCCAGCGATGGCCATGAATTCTGGCTACGCGCCTCAAGTCCCTCAAAGAGTTCCTGCACCGTTGCCCGCACATTGGGATCGGCGGAAGCGCCGCGTCCGATGGTCATCAGTGCGTTAGGTTCTTCCGACCCGGCGGTGAGAATGCCGCGCGGTCGGTGATACTTGAACGACCGTGCCACATGCCGCACATCATTCGCCAGCAAGGCGGATGCCAGCGTATCGCCCGCAAATCCCCGGTACGCAGTACCGTCAAAACGAAAAGTCACCGGTTGCGACCGGTCGATCAGTCCTTTGCCATCAACCCTCATCGCTTGATCTCCCGTGCCAGTACCACGGTCTTGATCTCGTGTGTCGACACGTTTCGCGTCACGCGCAGCCACGCGCCGCAACCTGCGTCATGGCTCCACAGTTCATCCAGATCCCCGGCGGTATTGTCACGCAAATGCAGATAATCATCCCATGCCGCCGCGCCTGCATCGGGACCAGGACGTTCAAGCATCACAGCCGCACCCTGATAGTAAAACTCGCGTCGATCACGCTCACCGCAAATCGGACAGTGCAGTCGCATCAGGCTTCTCCATAGGGGCGCAACATCCACACCTTCCGTTTTTCACAACAATCGCCGCAAGTCGCTCTGATCATCTCAACCGTTCCTAGTGCAGATTGTGCTGAGACCCGGTGGCCTCTTCGTCCATGAGCCCACGACCCGTGCGAAAACGATCCAAACGGTGACGCACGGTGGTAGGATGCGGATTTCCTGTGGCAAGCAAATGCGCAAACGTATGGCCAGAAGCAGGCGTTGCTTTGAAACCGCCATAGCACCAACCAGTGTTCACAAAGAGGCCTTCAATTTCGGTCTTGTCGATAATGAAGGATCCATCAGGGGACATGTCCATAACGCCGCCCCAACTGCGGAGCATCTTGGCCTTCCCGATCACCGGCATCAGGGTCATCGCGGCCTCGGCAACGTGCTCGACAAGCGGCAGATTCCCCCGGGCGGCATAGCTTGCGTACATGTCGAGATCGCCGCCAAAAACAAGGCCACCCTTATCCGACTGGCTGATGTAGAAATGGCCCATGCCAAAGGTCACAACATGATCAAGACAGGGTTTCAGTCCTTCTGTCACAAAGGCCTGTAGGACGTGGCTCTCGATGGGAAGACGCAGACCGGCCATGGCAGCGACCTGGCTGGAGCGCCCCGCTGCAATCATGCCGACCTTCTTGGCACGGATCGGGCCCTTGGTTGTTTGCACGCCTTTCACGACACCGTTGACCACATCGATGCCTGTCACTTCGCATTGTTGGATGAGGTCAACACCGCGATCACTGGCCGAACGTGCGAAACCCCATGCCACGGCATCATGTCGCGCCGTGCCCCCACGCCTGTGATAAAGGCCACCATAGATCGGAAAACGGGTTTGGTCGAAATCGAGGAAAGGCAGCAGCTTTTCTACGCCCGCTCGGTCCAGAATCGCTCCGTCATCTCCCTGCCCGCACATCGAGTTTGCGCGACGAACAAAGGCATCCCGCTGACCGTCAGAGTGTACGAGATTGATGATACCCCGCTGTGAATGCATGACATTGTAGTTCAGGTCTTCTTCCAACCCTTCCCACAGCTTCAGGGAATGGGAGTAGAACTCCGAGTTTCCGGGCAGCATATAGTTGGCACGAACGATGGTTGTGTTCCGACCAACATTCCCGCCGCCAAGATACCCTTTTTCCAGCACCGCAACGTTGGTCAATCCATGGACTTTGGCCAAATAGTGAGCAGTGGCCAATCCGTGGCCGCCGCCGCCGATGAGCACAATATCATATTCTGACTTCGGCTCCGGGCTGCGCCAATGCGGACCCCAGCCCTTGTTCCCGGTCAGCCCTTCGGTCAACACTTTCAGCCCTGAAAAGCGCATGCGCACCTCCGCTCCTTCATGGCACCACCATCACCATCCCGTGGGGTGTAGCAAGAGCTGCGGCACAACTTTCGGTGCTTTTCGACACGGGCTGGCCTGCCAGCGACGAATTGCGATGCACGCACCGTTTTTCACGTCACAGGTGAGGTATTTCAGCCTCGAATGTCGGCGAACCGGGGCTCGGCGCTGCAGACCCGTTTTTTACGACGCTGTCAGGTGATAACCATCAGGAGTTTAACGCCCGGCCATGTTTGACTTTGCCGACGGTCTTATCCCAATCGGATTTGCCTCTCGTGTAAGGTAAAAAAAGTGGCAAAAGCCGATGCATGCAGCTCGGTCAAGCACGCAAGCAAGACACTTGCGGTCACCATTGTTCGTTGGTGTCGATTGATTGCAGATGCACCTGTACCATCTGATTGGACGGTCAGAATACCATGTGCAGCGTTGGTGGCGAACCATTGCACGCAAAACACCAGAAAAGGACATCAACCCTGAAACACGGGCCTCCACGCCAATTCGGTCAAGCACCGGGTGGCGAACCAGCACCGCCATTCCGGCGCTGGCTCGTCATCGCGCAACTACAGTCCTTTGGCCCTATAGCTGTCGGCCACCTTACCAATCGACACGAGATACGCGGCCGTACGCAAATCATCGACATCGCCCCTATCGTGCCAGACTGACGCCATGGACTGATATGCTGCCCGCATCGTGTCATCGAGACCCGAACGCACCAGTTCCAGTTCATCCGCGCCCCGCAGGTACTTATCTTTGAAATCCGGGGTCATCGACCACGCATCGCCCAGATGGCGGCTAAGCCGTTCCAGCTCATCCACAACGAGCTGGTGCCGCGCCTCTTCCTGTCGGCGCTGCATCCGACCAAAGCGGATGTGGCTGAGGTTCTTGACCCATTCGAAGTAAGACACGGTAACACCACCGGCATTGGCATACATGTCCGGAATGATGACCGTTCCCTTTTCGCGCAGAATGGCATCGGCACCCGCAGTCACCGGACCATTTGCAGCCTCAATGATCAGCGGTGCCGTGACCCGAGCCGCATTCGAAAGGTTAATCACGCCTTCAAGGGCGGCAGGCACGAGGATGTCGCAATCCTTCTCCAAAACTGAACTGCCGTTTTCCACATATGTGCCATCGGGATAGCCCGAGACGCCGCCGTGACCTGCAATCCAGTTGCGTACTGCATCCACGTCCAAACCGCGATCATCTACAAGCGCACCATCGCGTTCAATGATGCCGACGATTTTGCAACCATCCTCATCGGCAAGGAACTTCGCTGCGTGGTATCCCACATTGCCCAGCCCCTGGACGACGACCCGCTTGCCATCCAGCGTACCGGACATACCAGCCTTCTCGACGCCCGTGGCATCGCGGAAAAACTCGCGCAGCGCATATTGGACACCTCGACCAGTGGCCTCGGTCCTGCCTTGAATGCCGCCAGCATTGGTCGGTTTGCCGGTGACACAAGCCACGCCATTGATGTCGGTCGTGTTCATCCGCTTATACTGGTCAGCAATCCAAGCCATCTCGCGCTCACCGGTCCCCATGTCAGGGGCAGGTACGTTCTGAGCCGGGTTGATCATGTCGCGCTTGATCAGCTCGTATGCGAAACGACGGGTGATCAACTCCATCTCGTGCTCATCATATTCGCGCGGATCAACATGCAATCCGCCCTTTGAGCCCCCGAATGGAGCTTCGACCAGTGCGCACTTGTATGTCATCAGCGCGGCCAGCGCTTCGACTTCGTCCTGATTAACGCCCAAGGCAAAGCGGATACCGCCTTTTACCGGCTCCATATGCTCTGAATGAACGGATCGATATCCAGTGAACGTCTGTATCTGTCCGCGCAGTCTCACGCCGAACCGGACGGTATAGGTGGCGTTGCACACCCTGATCTTTTCTTCCAAGCCCGGTGGAAGATCCATCAGTGCAACAGCGCGGTTGAACATGATGTCCACACTTTCACGGAAACTGGGCTCATTGGGGGTGCTCATCCGGGATCTCCTTTTTCCGGCACGACTCACTTGAGTTCGAGTCATTGAAGCCAGCCTATGACGGTTCCGTTAACCAGTGCGAATTTTTTGTGCGTATTGAGAACATCACACGCTTTAGCGTCACTTCTTAATGAATTGTAAACAGTATGACATACGCAGACGGATTGATGACAATCCATTCCAAATCTCCCCATAGGTTTCCCCCTTTTGCCTGATTTCGGCCACATTCGGACGCCACACCGACTGTTGGACAAAAGGCTGTTAAGGCCTGTGATGACCAAAAAATATAAGGTGCATTATGTTAATGATGTGGACACGGAAACTGACGACAAAGGCGGGGCTGAAAAACAGCGTTGCCGGATTTGCGCGCGACGACTCGGGGTCCATGACCATTTTCGCCGTCGCGATGTTCTTTATGATGATATTGGTTGGCGGCATCGGCGTCGACCTGATGCGGAACGAGATGGAACGCACGCGGATGCAGGCAACTGTTGACCGCGCCGTTCTGGCGGCTGCCGACCTGGATCAGCCTCTGGATCCTGAAGCCGTGGTACGCGACTACTTCGACAAGTCCGGGATGAGTGCGTACCTCTCTTCGGTGACCGTTGACCAAGGTTTGAATTTTCGGACGGTTACCGCATCGGCGAATATGTCGACCAACACGCAGTTTATGCGCCTGATGGGCGTAAGTGAACTGCCTGTACCAGCATTAGCTCAGGCTGAAGAGCGTGTGTCCAATGTTGAGATTTCAATGGTTCTCGATATTTCCGGCTCGATGGGCTGGAACAATAAGATGGAGAACCTGCAGGATGCGGCCACGACTTTTGTGGACACCGTCATTCGAGAGGAAAACGAGAACCTGATCTCGATTTCTCTGATCCCATACACCGCGCAGGTGAATGCCGGGTATGAAATCTTCTCGCGGATGGACACAAACCACCTGCACAACTACTCGTATTGCGTTGACTTCGAAATTCCAGACTTTTCGACAACTGGTCTGGATCTGGATTCAACATATGAGCAGATGCAGCACTTTGACGAAGGTTGGAACTACTCCAATCCAGTCAGCAACCCTGGTTGCCCCAAGCAAAGCTTCGAAGAGATCGTTCCGTTCAGCCAGAACGCCACGTCTCTCAAGAACACGATCGAAGATTACCGCGCACGCGCCAACACATCGATCCACCTTGGTATGAAATGGGGCGTGGCGCTGCTGGACCCAACCTTCCGCCCGATCACCCAGGAGCTGGCCGGGCCGGATGAAAACATCGTGGCTGATGTATTCGCAAATCGTCCTGCTGCCTACTCCGATGGTGAAACGCTCAAGACGGTCGTTCTGATGACCGATGGTCAAAACGTGGACACGACACGTATCCAGCCATGGTATTATGCCAACACTTCACACTACGCACACTGGAGCCGCTATCCGCTGCACTGGTACCTAAACAACTATGTGCGCGGCAGTTGGAGCAATTGGCGCTACACCAAGTATACGTCGGCACAGGCTGACTCCATGCTTAGCAACATCTGCGACGCCGCCAAAGAACAAGGTATCGTCGTGTGGTCCGTCGGCTTCGAAGTCACCGACTACTCTGCAGGTGTCATGGAAGACTGCGCGTCTTCGCCCAGTCACTTCTTCCGGGTGGAAGGCGTCGAAATCACCGAAGCCTTCGCGGCAATTGCCAAGCAAATCAACCAACTGAGGCTGACCCAATGACCTTCAATCCCAAATCGTTCCTCCGCCGTTTCCGGCGTGAAGAGGATGGCCAGATGGTGGTGGAATTCGCACTTGCAATCCCACTTATGTTCACCCTCTTCATGACATCGGTCGAACTCGGCATCTATTCAGTCCGCCAAGGATTTCTGGATCGGGGCCTGGACATTGCGGTCCGCAACGTCCGGCTGAATACAGGAGCCAATTATTCACACAGCGACATCAAAACGATGGTGTGCGAATATGCCGGCTTCCTGGAAGACTGTGACACCACGCTGAAACTGGAAATGATGCCAGTATCTGCGCGCAACTTTGCAGTGTTCCCGAATGAGCCCGACTGTGCGGATGTGTCAATGCCCATAACACCGTCGACAACCTTCGTGCACGGGGCCGAACACCAGCTGATGATGCTGCGCGCTTGCTACAGCTTCAAACCGGTGTTCCCGATGACCGGGTTGGGGGCATCGTTCACCAAGGATGGTGCAGGCCGCGTTAAAATGGTCTCGATGTCCGGATTTGTGCAGGAGCCAAGCTGATGAAACGCTTTATCGCAAAACTAAGAACCTTCCACGACGACGAGCGTGGCAGCCTTGCGGTTGAAACGGTTATCATTATTCCGGTTCTGTTCTGGGCCTATCTGTCGATGTTTGCCATCTTTGACTCGTATCGGCAGCATTCGATCAATCAGAAGGCGGCGTACACAATCGGCGACATCATCTCGCGCGAAACAACACCGCTGGACACGGCCTATATGAATGGTACACGAGACGTCCTTGCCTACCTGACAGCCAATACCGAAGGCAACGTGGCAGTCCGGGTGACAAGCGTGAAATACGACGCCGAGAATGGTGTGTACAAGCGCGATTGGTCTCAAGCCAAGGGGTGGAGACCGGCGCGCGGAGACGCTGACGTAAGCGAGCTGAAAACGCTTTTGCCCGTCATGCCGCACAACGAGCACGTGATGGTGGTCGAAACATTCGTCAAGTATGACCCACCGTTTGCGACGGGCCTACAGAACCGCGAGATCCAGAACTTTGTGTTCACACGTCCTCGCTATGCGCCCCGCGTACTTTGGTCGGACGGATGACTAGTCCGACGAACGCTCTGCAATCATGGCCGAGAGTATCTCGGCCATGAATTTTGCTTGGTGACCCGGGGTCATACCACCTACCCCAACCCGATTGCCAAGACGCCACCACAGTCCAGGACGCCACGCTCGTCCCCCCGCGGTATTCAAACGCAGCAAGAACCCGTTTGATGGCTTGAAGGCGAACATGCCGCGATCCAAGGATTGGATGTCGGCGGTAAGTGCAACCATCGCACCCGAACTGTCTCGCAGCACTTCCGGTGTCAGCTCCAGCGTTAGGGCAGTTGCCCGTCGCATCTTTTCCGCAATCCAAATTGAGCCACCACCGAGGGCAAAGAGAAACAGTTGCCAACCAATCTCGGGTGGTCTCACGACGCCTACATAGATCACCAACAGTGAAAGCACCCAAAGCGAACCTATCCCCAGGATGCGACGTCCAGGCGATGCCGCTATCGTTGCGATAACTTCGCCTTCTTTGAAATCCAAACCTTGCATGGTTCGCCCTTAGCTCGGCTAGTACAAACGAACAAGAGGCTTAGCGGCGCACGATCACCTCCGTCCCCTGCTCTTTCGACAGGTCCTCGGTCATTTCTGCAAAGAAATCGAACGCTTTTACATCATGCCCGTCACGGATCGGATGGCCGGACCCGCTGCCAACTCACACTGTTCAGGCCGATCAAGCTGATTGTGATGGCCGTCACCATCCGTTCCGTTTAAACCGCCGGACCAAAATTCTCGGAATAAAACCGATACCAGTTGCCCCCCATGATGCCGTCAACTTCGTCGTCGGACATGCCGATCGCTCGTAGACCATTCTTGATGTTTCCGAAATCACGGTTGTCGCGGAACCAATCCGGTTGCGGAGGAAATCCCGGATTGGCGGCAGACCCTTCGCCATAGTCGATTTCTTTCGACCACCGGCCTACGCGCATCCATTCAACGACAGAATCCGGTTGATCCTGACACAGGTCCGACCCAATGCCGATCTTGTCGGTACCAAACTTGTCCGCAGCACGTGCAATTGCCTCGCAAAAGGATTGCAGGGTGCAGTTCGACCCGTCCTTGAGGTGGTGCGGGTAAAGCGAAAACCCGAGCATTCCGCCATTCGACGTCACCGCCTGGATGACGTCGTCGCGCTTGTTCCGCAAGGCCGGGTGCCAAGTGTGCGGGTTCGCATGGGTAATTGCGATAGGCCGCTCCGAAACATCCGCCGCCTCGATCGTCGACCGGTCTGCCGAATGGCTCATGTCCACGACAAGCCCTACGCGGTTCATCTCCTTGATCACCTGCCGCCCCATTCGGGTGATGCCGGTATCTTCGTTCTCGTAACAACCCGTCGCAAGCAGGGACTGGTTGTTGTAAGTCAGCTGCATAAAGCGTGCGCCAAGCGTGTGAACGATTTCGACCAGACCAATATCGTCTTCGATGGGGCTGGGGTTTTGAAATCCAAAGAAGATCGCCGTTTTGCCATCGGCCTTAGCTCGATCAATATCACAGGCTGACACCCCTTTGACGATGAGGTCAGGATAAAGCTCGAACCAACGGTTCCACGCCTCGAAATTCAACACGGTTTCCCTGAAATTCTCGTGGTAAGAAATGGTGACATGCACGGCATCCATGTCGCCCTGACGCATCTGGCGAAATATTTTCTCAGACCATCTGCAGTACTGAAGGTTGTCGATGCGCATTGGGCGGCTCGTTTCTTAGTTGTTCAGATCACTGCTTTTTCGAAGATAGGCTCATCTGAGACAAGTCGATCGTAGCTGAACAGAGACAGGTCGAGACTGCGAAACGCCCCATATGTCAGCCATTCGGCCACGCCGCGGCCCATCGCAGGTGATTGTTGCAGACCGTGGCCGGAAAACCCGTTGAGGAAGATGAAATTCTCAACCTCATTATGCGGCCCCACAATCGCATTGTGATCAAAGGTGTTCATGGCATAGTGGCCACCCCATTCACTGGTCACCTTTATCGCCTCAAACTGCGGAATGCGCGTGGCCAGTATGGGCCAGACATGGTTTTCCCAGAGGCTGTGGTCCATTGTGAAATCGTCATAGTCGACGGCTGGATCAACGTCCGAGTGCCCGCCCGCCTGGTATGTGCCACCGCCATTTTCACGTACATGGACACCTGACGGATCGATGGTCAGCGGAAGATCGCGATCAAGAGGCCGCTCAGCCTTGAACACCCATGAATAACGCTTGCGCGGTTCCACCGGAACATCAATGCCCGCCATGCGCGCCGTACGTGCAGCACGGGGGCCTGACGCATTCACGACGTGTCCGCACGACACAACCTCTCCACTGGCCAGCGTGACGCTTTCAATTGAGGTCCCCGTTGCGTTACGCGCCATCGCGACCACTTCATTTTGAACATACTCGACACCACGCTCGCGGCTTTGTCTGCGCCACCAATCAAAGACCGCTGCGCCATCCCAATACCCTTCGTCCACAGTATTGATGGATCCCAGCAGAATGTCGTCCACATTGTAGAAAGGGTACGCCGCTTTGATCTGGTCGGGTGTCATCAGTTGCGTTGCAGCACCCGCTGCATGCTGTACGTCGAGGTTTGAGCGCAACGTGTCGGCAAATTCTGCTGTATCGGCCAAGTACATGTAGCCAAAGCTACGAATTCCCAATTCTGGTATCCGATCGTCGCCCCCCATGTATTGACGCATATTCTTTACAAATTCCGCAGCGAACTGACTGATGCGGACGTTCAACTCGCTGGAAAACTGCTGTCGCATGCAGCTGTTTGTGTGAGCAGTCGAGCATGACGAATAGGTCGGGTCCCGTTCAACGACCAGAACACGACCGTCAAAGTCAGAGTTGTCTGTCAAAAACCAAGCCGTCGAAGCCCCCATAATGGCGCCGCCAACGATCACTACATCGTACGTGCTGTGTTTCGGTGCATTGGGCATTTGGCGCTTTCCCGTGTTTTTCGGACTTCCGATCGTAACTGTGCGGTGAATTTTTTCAGCACACCAGAGCTTTGTTGGACACCGCTGGCATTTGAGTGTTCGGCCCGACGGTCCGGGCTGCATCGGATAATGACATATCTTGGCCCGTTCATACTGATCTTGCACAAAGGGTGACTGGACATTCCGAGTATTGCACGACGCAGTCGGACTGCCGTCCCGTGACGCAACAGACCACCGGATTCGCACTGCAGCACGCAGGACCTTGAGCCAAACGCACAACGTGATCGCCAAACTTTTGCGTTTTCTTTGTCGGTGTGACCATTTCTTCAGCAAATGCTGCAATGCAGAAGATTTCACGGCCAGATCACCATTTTCTTGTTGTGAGATGGCTGCGCCAGCCAATACGGTCATTGGTAGAGAAGCAAGGTCGCCCGTTCTGCCAGCGTACACCTCCTCCCGTACGTCTAGTGAAGCGGGCGGCTTTTCTTCCCAAACAGGTCCACTTCAATCCGTGGATCTCGTTGTCGTCACAGGCGCGATGACCGCCGTTTTGGCACAATGACCTGTCCTTGGCCTTTGAACACCGACGTAAATGAACTGCCGTTCAGCTTGCACGGTCTGATAACGCCGTGTTTCGCGATCACCGGTCCAATCCTGGTATCTGTTCGCTCCAGAAATCGTCCGTTTGGACCAGTCAAAAGTGTCGGATTTTGTGTTTTTTGTCCGTCCCGATCAATCCGGACGCATCGCACGGTCAATT